>NZ_JBFNXL010000005.1:147500-2995000 GCF_040812195.1 Shinella sp. S4-D37
CGCCTGTTCTGCATACATTGTGAAGAGAAGATTGATCTGGAGGCTTCCAGGTGTTTTGGGTTTTTGACCCAAGGCGTCCGAGACCTTTCCCGGTGAACCTTTCGATGGCCTAGCCGGCCGGAGATTGGTGAGGGATTGGAGGAGGAAGGAAGCTTGTCGCTCTAGATCGTTCGTTGTTGGCAGCCTTGTGCTGCTTCTGACGGGTGATCGGATTACTGTTGTCTAACCGCACGGTACCGGATTTGATCTCGAGAAGCTGGTCTTAATGACAGGCTGCAAGCGAGCTGCTCGGCGTAGCTCCAATAAAGCGGTCTGTCGAACACGTCGATGGCATCATTGATCGGATTGGGTTGTAAAAGGTAGCCCGATCTTTGGGTCTGGCACATGCGGCTTGTCCGTATGGTCAGATTTGGAACCCCCTGAGCGCAAGCGAAGGGGCAAGGAATTCCAAATCCAATAGATGGTGAGCATAGACAATGAGAACGATTAAGTGTCGTAAGGGCAATTGGTGGATGCCTTGGCATGCACAGGCGATGAAGGACGTGATACGCTGCGATAAGCCGTGGGGAGCTGCGAATAAGCTTTGATCCATGGATTTCCGAATGGGGAAACCCACCTTAAATGCTTGGAGAATTTAAGTTGTACTTCGGTACGGCTTAGGTTTCCAAGCATTGAAATAAGGTATCTTATCCTGAATACATAGGGGTAAGAAGCGAACGCAGGGAACTGAAACATCTAAGTACCTGCAGGAAAGGACATCAACCGAGACTCCGTAAGTAGTGGCGAGCGAACGCGGACCAGGCCAGTGGCAATGCTGAATAAAGTGGAACGGAATGGAAAGTCCGGCCTCAGCGGGTGATAGCCCCGTACACGTAGAACAGGCATTGTCCTTGAGTAGGGCGGGACACGTGAAATCCTGTCTGAACATGGGGAGACCACTCTCCAAGCCTAAGTACTCGTGCATGACCGATAGCGAACAAGTACCGTGAGGGAAAGGTGAAAAGCACCCCGACAAGGGGAGTGAAATAGAACCTGAAACCGGTTGCCTACAAGCAGTTGGAGGGCGCAAGCCTGACAGCGTACCTTTTGTATAATGGGTCAACGACTTAGTGTGTCGAGCAAGCTTAAGCCGGTAGGTGTAGGCGCAGCGAAAGCGAGTCTGAACAGGGCGTTCAGTTCGACGCATTAGACCCGAAACCGAGTGATCTAGCCATGAGCAGGTTGAAGGTTGGGTAACACCAACTGGAGGACCGAACCCATATCTGTTGCAATAGATCGGGATGACTTGTGGCTAGGGGTGAAAGGCCAATCAAACTCGGAGATAGCTGGTTCTCCGCGAAATCTATTTAGGTAGAGCGTCGACCGAATACCCTCGGGGGTAGAGCACTGGATGGGCTATGGGGACTCACCGTCTTACTGATCCTAACCAAACTCCGAATACCGAGGAGTACTAGTCGGCAGACACACGGCGGGTGCTAACGTCCGTCGTGAAAAGGGCAACAACCCTGACCTCCAGCTAAGGTCCCCAAGTCATGGCTAAGTGGGAAAGGATGTGAGGATCCCAAAACAACCAGGATGTTGGCTTAGAAGCAGCCATCATTTAAAGAAAGCGTAACAGCTCACTGGTCTAAATAAGGGTCTTTGCGCCGAAAATGTAACGGGGCTAAAGCCATGCACCGAAGCTGAGGATTTGCAGTTTACTGCAAGTGGTAGCGGAGCGTTCCGTAAGCCTGCGAAGGGGTATCCGTGAGGAGCCCTGGAGGTATCGGAAGTGCGAATGTTGACATGAGTAACGATAAAGAGGGTGAGAGACCCTCTCGCCGAAAGACCAAGGGTTCCTGCTTAAAGTTAATCTGAGCAGGGTTAGCCGGCCCCTAAGACGAGGCGGACACGCGTAGTCGATGGGAACCACGTTAATATTCGTGGGCCTGGTGGTAGTGACGGATCTCGTATGTCGTACATCCTTATTGGATTGGTTGTGCGGCGAAGAGGTTCCAGGAAATAGCTCCACCGTATAGACCGTACCCGAAACCGACACAGGTGGTCAGGTAGAGCATACCAAGGCGCTTGAGAGAACTCTGCTGAAGGAACTCGGCAAATTGCACGCGTAACTTCGGAAGAAGCGTGACCCCATTTTACGCAAGTGGAGTGGGGTGGCACAGACCAGGGGGTAGCGACTGTTTATCAAAAACACAGGGCTCTGCGAAGTCGCAAGACGACGTATAGGGTCTGACGCCTGCCCGGTGCTGGAAGGTTAAGAGGAGAGGTGCAAGCTTTGAATCGAAGCCCCAGTAAACGGCGGCCGTAACTATAACGGTCCTAAGGTAGCGAAATTCCTTGTCGGGTAAGTTCCGACCTGCACGAATGGCGTAACGACTTCCCCGCTGTCTCCAGCAGAGACTCAGTGAAATTGAATTCCCCGTGAAGATGCGGGGTTCCTGCGGTTAGACGGAAAGACCCCGTGCACCTTTACTATAGCTTTACACTGGCATTCGTGTCGGCATGTGTAGGATAGGTGGTAGGCTTTGAAGCGCGGACGCCAGTTTGCGTGGAGCCATCCTTGAAATACCACCCTTATCGTCATGGATGTCTAACCGCGGCCCGTCATCCGGGTCCGGGACAGTGTATGGTGGGTAGTTTGACTGGGGCGGTCGCCTCCGAAAGAGTAACGGAGGCGCGCGATGGTGGGCTCAGACCGGTCGGAAATCGGTCGTCGAGTGCAATGGCATAAGCCCGCCTGACTGCGAGACTGACAAGTCGAGCAGAGACGAAAGTCGGTCATAGTGATCCGGTGGTCCCGCGTGGAAGGGCCATCGCTCAACGGATAAAAGGTACGCCGGGGATAACAGGCTGATGACCCCCAAGAGTCCATATCGACGGGGTTGTTTGGCACCTCGATGTCGGCTCATCGCATCCTGGGGCTGGAGCAGGTCCCAAGGGTTTGGCTGTTCGCCAATTAAAGCGGTACGTGAGCTGGGTTCAGAACGTCGTGAGACAGTTCGGTCCCTATCTGCCGTGGGTGTAGGAATATTGACAGGATCTGTCCCTAGTACGAGAGGACCGGGATGGACATATCTCTGGTGGACCTGTTGTCCTGCCAAGGGCATAGCAGGGTAGCTATATATGGAATGGATAACCGCTGAAGGCATCTAAGCGGGAAACCAACCTGAAAACGAGTATTCCCTTGAGAGCCGTGGAAGACGACCACGTTGATAGGCCGGGTGTGGAAGCGCAGCAATGTGTGAAGCTTACCGGTACTAATAGCTCGATTGGCTTGATCGTTCTCATTGTTCATGCTCATCAGCGCAGCATCGCTGCACTGATGATGCCGATCTTATGTCCTCACGGGCGCACCGCGATCTCACGATCGCTGCCCTGCGGACGGCGCGCCAGACGATTGGCGACGCGCTCTGCGCTTGCGGCCCCCGGCCGAAGGCGTCTGGCAAGGTCAAACAAGACGTGTTCACAAAATTAAGACAAACGAAGGCTCTGCCTTCTACCAGCTTCTCAATTGATTGCCCTTAGCCGACCTGGTGGTCATGGCGGGGTGGCCGCACCCGTTCCCATTCCGAACACGGCCGTGAAACGCCCCAGCGCCAATGGTACTTCGTCTCAAGACGCGGGAGAGTAGGTCGCTGCCAGGTCTGCTAAAGGCAATCAACAATCTTCTCCAAACAAACGTCGGCCCAAGCCGAAAGCGGGCCGCCCTCAAAGCGGCCCTTTTGCGTGATAAGCAAAAACAAAACAATAACGCGGGGTGGAGCAGCCCGGTAGCTCGTCAGGCTCATAACCTGAAGGCCGCAGGTTCAAATCCTGCCCCCGCAACCACTGAGACTTGCAAATTCTCCCATTCGGGATATTTGCGCAAAAGCTCCTCGGCGTAAGCCTCGAGGAGCTTTTTCTTTTTGTGCTCCGTGTCGATCTCACCCGAAGCAATACGGGCCATCAGATCGTTCTGGGCGGCGGCGACGAACTGCTGCTGCATGATGTCGATCACATCCATCGAGGCCATGATATTGGCGATGTCGCCATGGACCTGCAGGGATGCCGGCTGGTGACCCGGCGTCTTGCCGATGACGACCGTCTGGATCAGGTCCCGCACGATCGGCATCAGCCGGCGCTTGGCCTGTTCGTCGGCATTGTTGCGGGCGAGGAAGAGAAGCTTGCGGATGGCGATCTCGGTGTTGGCCGCATTGAACTGCGCCTTCAGCCTGGCGATCTTCTCCTGAAAACCTTCCGCAGCGGGCTCTTCGGCCGCGGAAAGTTCCATGACCAGCCTCTCACGATTGACTTCCAGCTCATCCAGGTGGTCGTCGAGGATCGCAAGACGCGGCCGGCCTTCGGCATGCCGGTCCCGGATCTGCTGCATCAGGCTTGCCTGCTGCGACTTGATGGTCGCAAGCTCGGCGGTCAACTGGTTCTTCCGGGAGGGAGCGCTCTCCAGCTTGCTCACCTCGTGCGCGACCATCTTCTGCGAAATCCGGTCGAAGATGTCGAGCGAGTAGAAGGCGGCCGGAATGCAGTTGAGGACACGCTCTTCCAGTTCGTGGCGGGTGATCGTCTTGCTGTTGCCGCAGCAGGCGCCGCCGAGGTCGTCGATCGGCAGGCGCTTCTTCCGGTTCGTACAGCTATAACGATCCTTGCCCGAAATGGCGTAGGGACCGCCGCATTCCGCGCATTCGAGCATGCCGCTCAGAAGATACTCCGGCCGGTGCGTCGCATTGAGCCGGTTGCTCTGCCCGAAATCGAACAGCTCGCCCACTTGCCTCTGCCGCTCCTTGACGCGCTGCCACAGCTCATCCGATACGATGCGCATCTCCGGGACGTCCTTGAATACCCACTCGGTGGCGTCGTTGGCACGGGCGGTTCGTCGTTCGGTCTCCGGATTTTTGCGGTACTGGCGCCTGTTCCAGACGATGCGGCCGATATAGCTCTCGTTGTTGAGAATGCCGCTGCCACGGCGGACATGGCCGCGGATCGCCGTATCGCGCCACTTGCGGCCGCGCGGGCCGGGGACGCCTTCATTGTTGAGGAGGTGCGCGATGTCGCGCGGAGACATCCCGTCGGCATAGAGCTGATAGATGCGGCGAACGACTTCCGCCTTGACCGGTTCGATATCCCGCAGACCCCGGATGCGGTCACCATTGGCATCGCGCTGCTGCGACAGCTTGTAGCCGTAAGCGAGGCAGGTCGACGCCTTGCCCTTCTTCACGGCGGTCTTCATGCCTTCGCGGGTGCGGTAACGGATCTGCTCAACCAGTTCATGGCTGAGTGCGGCTCTGAGCGCCATCTCAAGATCGGTGACCGGCGTGCCGGCATGGACGGTCCAGATGTCGGCGTCGCGGTAGCGCAGTTCCTTGAGGATCTTGGCGCTGTGCTCGATGTCGCGCGACAGGCGGTCGACCGTGACGCAAAGCACGACATCAATGCGCTCGCGCTTCACATGCGCCATCAGGCTCTGGATGCCAGGGCGGAGTTGATAGCTCGTGCCGCTGACCGCGGCATCGGAATAGGTGGCGACCAGTTTCCAGCCCTTCTGCTTGACGAAGGCTTCGCCCAGCTCGATCTGCGTTTCGATCGACACTTCGTGCTGGCGGTCGGTGGAGTAGCGGGCATAAAACAGGACGTTCTTGGTCACGGTCTGAATTCCATCTCAAACAATATCGTGGGGAACACTGGCCGGCAGCGCCGGCCAGTCTGATGTCTCGGCGAGGGCGTTACGGCGATGCCGCAGCACGCCGGCAGGCGAAATCCTGGCGCAGCTTCACGCGCCTCCAGAGTTCGTCGCCGACGATTCGCAAGGCAGGCGCGAAATCGTACTCACGGCCCGGTACCCAGGACCGGCCGATATAGATCTCGTCATTGAGGATGCCGGTTCGCCGATCGCGGCCGCCGCGGATGGTGGCGTCACGCCACATCCTACCGTGGGGGCCGGGAATGCCTTGAGCGTTCAGGGCGTCGGCGATTTTTGCCGGCGACATTCCGTCGGCATACATCTGGAAAATCCGCAGGACGACTGCGGCGGTCTCGTGTTCGAGAACCCTGAACCCGAAAATATACGTCCCATCGGCATTGTGGGCTCCGGTGTAGCGGTAGCCGTAGGGCAGCGGTACAAGGTGCTCGGCCTCATAGAGGTCATCGGGCATCGGCGAACGACGGCGCCCTCGTGCGAGCGTTCCGTCGGGGTTGTTGTAGTAGTGGTCGATGAGATCTGCGGCCTTGATCCGCACACCGGGATCGGCGGCCCAGACTTCGATGCCTTTCGCTTCGAGTTCATGCAGCAGCCGTTCCGCGACGGCAAAGCGCGAGCACAAGCGGTCCAGCGTATGGCACAGGACGATATCGATCGATCCGATATCGACCTCTTCGAGGAGCTTGTGGATGCCGGGCTGTGCGGTAAACACGACCCCGCCGATGTCTTCGTCACGGCAGGTCAGTTCCAGTTTCCAGCCGTTCTTCCGGATGAAGGTCTCGGCATAATAACGCTGCGAATCGGCGCAGGCGGTGTGCAGCGTATCGGCCGAGTTGCGGAGGTAGAGCAGGACTTTCTTTGTCATGGGGGCTCCTGGAGCTTGAGAAATGATTTTGGGGGACATGTTAGCCTGGCGCGGATCGCTTGGGAGCCCGCGCCAGCCGCCAGTCCTTCATGGTCTGGCGGTGGTGCGTGATGGGGCGGCGCCGAGGGTGATTGCGCGCGGCAATAATTGCCGCGGTCACGCCGGCCGCACGGACGCGGCTAGTAACCCATTACGGCGCGGTAGGCCGCGGCTGCCCCGGTATTGCCGGCGAGACGGTTGTCGGGTCGCGGCATGAGGATCTGGTCCTCGATACTGTCGCGATTGCCCAGCCAGTGCCAGCCGGCTTCGGCCGGGCCGGTCACGAAGACCTCGTTCGGGGTGAGCCTGATACGGGTTGCTCCCGTCTCAGCCTTGATTGCCTCGCGCAAAAGGCGGATCGCCTTGCCGTTCTCACCCGCCTTCTTCGGCGCCGGGTCCCTGGTGGCGATCGCCGAGGGCGCGATCCGCTCGGTCAGCACCAGAACGCGGCCGACCCTCTTGCGGCGACCTTCGGCGTCATCGATGTCGACGACGACTCCGCCGCTGAAGACATCACAGAAGACACCGCCGCTCACGGCAACGCAGTGCGTGCTGAGAGACACGACGCAAGGGTAGTCACGCTCCATTCCGGTGCGACCATTCAGGTAGGCAGCAAGCGTCGGCCGGTCGGGAACGTAGCGCCACTTTCCCACATATCCGACCAGGCGCAGGGCCTGCTCGATCTCGTGAGCACTCACCCATTTGACAGGCGGTGTGTACGAGAAGTCGAGCCAGCGCGCGCCGTACCGCACCTGGCGGATCGCATCGGCGGCCTGAGACACGGTCACGCCGGCGATGGACGCGATGACGCACAGTCCGTCATACAGGCGGGACCTGGTATCCTTGACGACGTCGTGAAGGTAGCGGGTCTTGATCGCTCCGACATCGGGTAGGGGTTTGGTCGCCGCCGGTTTTACCGGAGCACTTGCGCGCCGAGCGAGTTCCGCCTGAATGCTGCGGGCAGCACTCGTCTTGTCGAAGGGGAACGCCAGAACATTGTTCTGGCGATCGCCCTCAGAGCGCGCGCGCTTGGAGGTCTCTTCCTGCGAGGGAGGGGTAGGGGTATGCGACATGATGACTCCTTTCGTGAGCAGATCTTCGTCGTCGTCGACGAAGATCCGCGCGCAGGGCGTCATCGCGCATGCGGCCGGTGCAGAACCCCGAGGTGGGTGTCCGGCACACAAGGTCTCCTGACGGCGGCATAATGGCGCCATCAACATGACGGTAATCGAACATGGGCGCCTCCTTCCGTTCCTTGGACTGGCCTGGGTTGAACATCGCTGCCTGCCACTAATCACAGGCGTTATCTTTTAGCAAGTATCTGTAATCGTTGAGGTAATTTGAGTGAATTCAGGGGGCATTCTCAAAATGGGACACGCCATCTCGTTGAAAAGTCGAGACTTGCTCCGGAGCGGCGATCGGCACTTACGCACTGGTAACCACTCGATTCGGTTTGGTGTTGCGAAAATGCAACGGTTTAGAGCCGACATCTGAAGTGAGGCGCCGATCGCACAAGCCGATCAGCATCAGGCCCAGCGCGTGAAACCTCTGGAAATCCGATTCAGAATCGAACGGCGTTTTATGAAGTAACGGGGGGGAAACGTGTCAGAACCTGCAAACGCCGTCAGGCGTTGACCGGCACCTATTGATGGAAAGGTCGAGATCGGCGCAGAGCGGGCCGACGCCGCCTCAAGCGTCCCGATCGGGATCCTCGGGATGGAGAAGGTGGACCTTGCGACGAAACGGCCAGTCGCCTGTGCGATACTTGGCGACGAGTTCCTCGAAGACGATGTCGGACTCCCGCTCGTCAAATCCCTGCTCTACAAGCATCCTGACCACCCGGTCCTGAAAATCCTCCAGCACCTCTTTCGCGTCCCTGGCCGCCATGCTGGAAATCGTCATGAAGAGCGCCGTGCGGGCAATATCGTCCCGGTTAGGACGCCTTGCCTTGCGATCGGCGTCACGCAGCTTTTGCTGACGTTCGCGCTGCTCGCGATTGCGGTCCTCTTCTGACTTTCTGGCCATGATGCCACTCCCATATGCCCTGCGGCCTCCTTGCCAGACCAGCGCCTTACCGGCAACGCCGCTTGTGCTGGAATCAGAAATCCCGGCTCGTGAATCGGAAATCCACGGTTCGGAATCGCGGATGCGCAACTTGAGATGGCCTGCGGGCACGTCGAGCTAGATCGAGATGACGTGCGGAGACGAAACGGCGTTTGCGGAATCAAAGCTTCACAGCTCTGAATCGGAAATCCGGAAACCGGAATCAAAAATGCGCAATTTGTCTCGATGTGCGGGCACGCTGAGATGACATACCGGCACATTGAGACGATGCCTGCCAGATTGTCTGCTTCGCCGGATATCGCTCAACTGCCGCCGTATCGGGCTTTCCGCGCCAGGCGGCGGTTCCTGCCACGCCCTGTTAACGGAAGTGTTTGTCCGAGGCCTGAAGCGACTGATTGCGGTCTGAATCCGGGAGAAACGGTGATTAAGTATCAATAAAAGTAGAAAATAATTTTGTGATGCTGGAATATGGTTAATTTGAGAAATAATTGAAATATTAATTGTATATATGAAAGTAAATAATGAGGCTTTACTTGGGTGTCACTTGATGGCCGATTTGACAATTACTGATGTTGCGGTGACCATATGTGTGTTCGATGTTTGTGTCGAACGTATATTATCAGTAACCAGTGAGGTTTTATCGTGAGTGCATCCAAGTTTGTCCTGCCTTCCGCCTTCGCCCATCACTATGAAAAGCTCGGGATCGCGGATGCGGTTCTTCGTGACCAGCTCGAAATCGCTGCCGGGAATATCTCTGATCTCGGCCGCCGCACGACCGAGCAGAGCTTCCTGCTCGGGGAGCATCTTGTTTCCGCTTCTGGTCTGCTCGCCGACGGTCTCTTCGACAAATGGGTCAAGAGGCGGTGCAGCTTGGCCGCCCGCACTGCGAGGGCCTATATGTCCGTCGCGCGCAATCTCGGCGAATACCGGGATGATCTGGTCGACCTGTCGGCCAGCCCGACTGTCATGTTCCATCTGGCGCACGCGCCGCATGAGAAGATCCGCGATGCGATCGCCCATGGCGAGGAGCATGGCCGTCTCCGTGTGCTCGATGTGAAAACCATCCTGGGCGATGGCGATGAGGCCAAGGACAAGACTGCCCGGGGTGACCTCCATGGAGCAGGGGGTGTGACCGGCCTGAAGGCGCTGATCGCGGTCAAGATCCGCGACGGCGTGAAACTGTTCATCGTCCATATCGAGGTCATTGTGCAGGCCATCAAGGCGGCGCTGGACCAGAAGCGGGTGATCAAGGAGGCGCTGGCCAGGGAGGTTGAAGATCTTGCCCGTGTCGCGCGTATGGAACTTGAAAGCCTGGCGCAGTTCGTGGAACCGGACAGCGACCTGCGCCGCCATCCGCGCTCGACCCAGTTTCCGAAGAAGACCGAGTGGGCGGTGGTGAACGAAACGCTGCAGAAGCTTGGGCTCTTCGATACCTGGCCGAAGTCCAAGGAATTGCCCGGTTGGCTTCGCGATGAGGTCTTGCCGGTCCTCGAATGGGCGATCTCGAAGGAGCGCAAGCCGAAATGGCCGCTGGCCCAATCGGTAGAAAAGATGGTCGCCGTCGACGATGTGGTCGAGTTGACCCCTGAAGCGGAAGCAGAGCAGGGCAAGGATCAGGCCGAAGCCTCGGTCGAGATCGATCTGGATCGCTTCACGGAGCGGTTCGGCGAAGCGCTTGAGCAGGCGACAGGCGGGCTGATGGTCGTCAGCCGCGAAACATCCAAGGTCCGCAAGCAGGTCGTGGCGGTCCCGCCGCTGGCAGCCGACGAGGCGGCAGACGGTTTGGGCGAAACGCTCCTGGATGAAGGCGCATCCGCACCGCAACTGACCGCGTAAAGCTCTCGACATGCTGGAAGGTCGATCGGTCGGCCTTCCAGCCAAACCTTCAAGGGCCGCTTGTCGGCCCTTTGTCTTGCCCGGCTTCGGCCTCGAGATGTTTTGGCCGCGGGCAGGCGTTCGAGCCTCAGCGGATGGCCAGATCGAAGCGACCGTGAGCCCGGCGTTAACCTTGTTCCGGTCCCGTTCTCATTTTTTGGCCCCGGGGTCCTTGAGCCCGAGCGCCGGTCCTGCCAGGTTGCGGCTGTTCCGGATGGCCGGAACAAAGCGGCCCAAGCCGATGCGCCAACATCGACAAGGGCCTGACCGTCAACCTTGGTAAGAAGGAATCGGGCTATGAGCACGAATACCGTTTCTGTCCCTTATGGGGAAGTTCTCCGTTCCATGATCGACGCGGCCGAAGCTGCCGCAGCTTCCGGGTCCCGCCCGCGCCCGTTCGGCTTCGGCCGCAATGCGGTTCTGGCTGCGGGTTGCGGACCGGCAGTGCTGCGCCGTCACCCGCATCTCGTCCGCTTTGCCGATGTCGAAGTCGATCTCGATCTGCTCATTGATCGTGCGATTGCCGCGATCGCCGACGGCGAGCCGGCCGAGGACGAGATCCTCGGTCACTACGTCAACATCGCCTCGCTCGTCCGGGCAGTGTCCTTCAGGGAAGGCAAGCTGCTGGAGCATGCGGTCGAGCGTCTGGCGAAAGCGAACCCGAGCATCATCGTCCTGACCCAGTCACTGAAGTTGCCGCTGGTAAAGGCCGCGGTGGAGGCTGTTGCCGGGAATGATTGGTCGAGCCTCGACGGCATCAAACTCGATTGCGAGGCACCGGCGAAGGGCAGCTACACGCCGGACCTGATCGTCGTGAACCGCGCCCGGCACACGGCCTACATCCTCGACGTCAAACGGTCGCTCGCATCCTATGGCGACACGAGCCGTCTCGAGGAGCTGAAGCTCAAAATGATGGCCTCGGCCATGGTCCTGCCGGACTGGCTCTACAAGAACCAGAAGCGGCTGATGGTGGATGCGGTCGAAGTCGCGATCGTCGATGGCGCCAGCCGCCCGAGCGATCATGCCAGTGGTGTCTGGGCGCTGTCCGAACTCGATGACCTCTTGGAGATCGACGGCGTTGCCGCCTGCATGGCCGAACTGCGCCAGCGCTTCGCCATCCGGGTGCAGCAGCTTCTCGAGGCGGAGGCGCGCAAGGCGCTCGGCGACATGGAGCAGCCTGTCTTCGCGCCGAATACGATCGTCGCGCCTGCACCCATGTGCTCGCGGATCAATCTCAACGGGCCGAGCCGGACTTACGAAGAAGACCAGGCGGCGCGCTCATACGATGATGATCACGATCGCGACGAACGGGGCTTCGATGATGGGTCCGATGAGGATGAGCCGACACCGGCCTTCATCCGGATCGGCTTTGCCCGGCGCCCTGCCAGGCACTGAGCCCCGTCGCACATTGCTCGCTACTGCCTGATGGCCTGACCGCCACGCCCTGACGATTGTCGTCAGGTGTCGCGTGGTGATCCCTCGCGTCAAGGCCGCAGCTTTCCCATCCTGTTCTTCTTATGAGCGCTGGGCCCGAATGTGGTCCGGTCAAGGAGTTCCCATGACTTCCGACATCAATCCGGATGTGCCGCCACGCATCCGCTGCGAGGCGATCCCGCCGTCCTCGACGTCCCAGAACCTCGTCTGCCATCGTGCGCACGGCACTGTCCTGCGCTATCTCGGATACGGTGCTGGCCGCCCGACCGGCGACGATCCCGCGCATCTGATCGGCCTGGCGCTCGGCCATGTCCGGCAGGGTACGGGCTTGACCGGCCTCGTACCGGATACGGTCATCGGCCGATTGCAGACCCATGCCGATACAGGCAACCCGGCCTGCCGCCTGCTGCTCGACTGGCTTTCCAGCCGTAATCGCGATCTGGCGGTCTCGACTCAGCCGGATGCGGGCAGTCCGGGTTCGGCCAAGCCCCGTCCTCTTCGCCGCCTGATCCGGGAGCGTCGCCAGGCAAGACCGGGCAGTCTGAAGAAGCGATGGCCGACCAAGGGGCAACCGCCCAGCGGCAAAACGGCAATTATTGCCGCGATGACGGAGGGGCGGATCGATGAATAAGCTGTCCCGCCTGTTCCTGCGTCGCCTCGAACGCATCGCCCGGCGCGAAGCCCAGCGCAACGCCCATCTCAATGGCCTCTTGTCGTTGAAAATCGTCGAAGTGGGCGGGCACGTTCTGCGGCGCTACTCGCCAGCCTTCGAAACCGCGTCTCTTTCCGGAGACCACGACCGCGACGTGGCGTGGGTTCGTCGGAACTTCGGCGGCTACCTTCTGCCGCCGCCTCAGCAGTCCGACATTGTAACGACTGAAGGTAAGTCGCCGACATCTTTCCTGCCGTCTCTCTACCGGCTCGGTCAAGTGACAGCCAGCGATCATGTCGCGGCAATCGATCACAAACGCCGTGCCTATGCCGTCGGTCTGGTCGGGCGGGCGGGCAAGGCGCCGCTGATCAGCAACATCGTCGCGGCCCTCGTGCTGGCCCGTGCGATCGAGAACGGTCGTGTGCCGCTTGCCAGGATCGTCCGTGCTGCCGCCATGTCGGCGCCTGTCGTCGCGCTGCATGGGCCGATCGTCGGCTTTGAGCAGGCCATGCGCCGCCTCATCGAGACACCGGGCTTCGTGCCGGGCGGCGCCTTGAGCGGCATCGATGGAGAATACGTCTATGATGACGGCACCTTTGCCGGACCCGAGGGTGCAGGCCGTACGTACATTCAGTTCCTCGGACATAGCATCGCGCGCATCGCCGGCGCCACGCTTCGGCGCCGGCTGGTGAATGCGACGACGCGTGACTATCCTGTCGTTGCGATCAGCGAGAAGGCGGAGGCCATCCCGTCCGACATCGCCATTGCCGCCGACATCGGCCTTGCGGCAGGCAGGCTGGACTATCCCTTCCTCAGTGCCATGGTGGAGGCGATGCATGGTGCCAACGGTATCACGGCGCTGGAGCAATGGTCGACGGCCTACGACGCGCATTACCTGACGATCGATGATGTCGTGCTGGCGTTCCGGCCGGGGCGCAGCGCATCCCAGGTCATTGCCGTGCTGGCGTCCCTCACCGAGCGCAATCGTGTTGCCGCTCGGGAGGATGACGATGATGACGACGAACCGGCATCCAAAGGCGCTGGCAAATCATCGAAGTCGAAGCAGGATGCGAAATCGTCGGAGAAGTCCTCATCCGGAAAAGATAGCGGCGGTGGATGGAAACGCGACAAGCTGTCAGGCGCCGAGGTCATCCAGCCGGAGCCATGGGGACCGGGAGAAAACGATCGTCCGTCGCTCGTGGTCGAGACGCTCGCCGGTTACGGCAAGGCCAAGACCTGGGCGCTGGATCTGAAGGCTGATCTGGCCGATCACAGGGCGGGCGCTCTCGCCTGGTCGGACATGAGCACCAAACTTCTGCTCCATGGACCGCCCGGGACCGGAAAGACGACTTTTGCTCGGGCGCTTTGCAACAGCCTGCAGATTCCGCTGGTCGTCACATCCGTATCGACTTGGCTGCAGGGCGGGCATCTCAACGACGTCATCGACCGGATGAGCAAGACCTTCGTCGAGGCCCGGGCCATGGCGCCGGCGATCCTGTTCATCGACGAGATCGATGGCATCGGCAAGCGGCAGCCGGCCGAACGGGAATATGCCGACTATTGGAACACCATCGTTAACAAGGCGCTCGAGTTGTTGGACGGGGCGGTCAAGAGCGAGGGGTTGATCATCGTCGGCGCGACGAACCGGCCCCAGGAGATCGATGATGCGCTGAAACGCTCCGGACGCCTGGAGACGCATATCGAGATCTCCTTGCCGGATATCGCCACGCTCACGGAAATCTTCGCTCACCATCTCGGCGATGATCTCGCATCGCTGGTCGATGGAAAGGCGTCGGATGAGACCAAGGCCGATGAGGTGGGTTCCGAGGCCGCGGGGATGAGTGCCGACGAGGCAGAAGCACCCAACATCCAGGCCGATCGGGACAGCGACGAACACACCTTGAGGGACGCTCGGGAAGGAGCCGCGACATGACAATGACATCGAAGCACATTGAACCGGGTACGCTTGAAGCGGCCGTGTCCCTTCTGAAGCGGCTGGCAACGAGGGCGATGGGGCTGACCGGCGCCGATATCGAGCGGATCGTTCGCCAGGCGCGGCTGAAGGCCCGCCGCGAAAAGCGGTCGATCCGGTATGAAGATCTCGAGGATGGTATCCGGATGGACCGGCCGCAGGTGCCGTATGATTTGCGCTGGCGCTTCGCCATCCATGAGTCTGGTCACGCAGTCGTACATCATGCCTTGAGGTTGGGGCCGATCCATGGGCTCAACATCGATGCGCCCGGAGGCGGCGGCTACAGCCAGCTCGGATTCACCGCATCCGGCAGCGATACGCTGGGCTACCGTGAGGACATGCTCGCCATGCTCATGGCGGGGCGCGCCGCCGAGCAGATCGTCGTCGGCAAGGTGTCCGCCGGATCGGGTGGCTCCGATGACAGCGATCTGGCACGGGCCACGAAGATGGCGCTCGCCATGGAGCGGTCCCTCGGCTTCGGGGCGACCCAGCCGCTGCTCTACCGCGATGATAAGGACCCGACCGCCGTGCTCGATGCTAATCCCGATCTCGCAGCCCGCATCCATGCGCGCTTGGAAAAGGCATTTGCGAGGGCGGTCGAGATTGTCAATGAGAACCGCGATAAGCTTGATGCGCTCACCAACGCGCTGTTCGATGCGCAGGCTTTGGATGGCGAGGCCGTAAGACGCCTCCTCAAAGACGGTGATCGACCGCCTTCCGTGTAGACTGTGATTCGGGCGAGCATCGATTGCCGTCGGTGATTGCTCCGATGTTGAGTCAACGTCAGTTTGCCATCAAACGGGGTAAGGCGGCGCGCTTGGACAGAGGACGTTTTGGCGAGTCTCGCCGTTCGTTGAGCTAAATCAAGATCCATTGCGCGAAAACGTCTAGGGTGAGACCATATCGGACGGAAGACAGGAGTTCGCTCCGCATGACCTTGTATCGGCCTTGGTCGGACGCGGCGTCGTGGTTGCTCAGGGACCATTAGGCCTATTTGCGCAATCTCCTCGAATGCGAACGTCGGCCTTTTCGATCCGGCCGCAGGGAGAGAATGCATGGCGAATGATCCTGACCTCGAAGACCTCGCGCTGATCGACCGCTACTGGCGGGCGGCCAACTATCTTTCGGTGGGCCAGATCTACCTGATGGACAATCCGCTGCTCCGCGAGCCTTTGAAGGCGGAGCATGTGAAGCCGCGCCTTCTCGGCCACTGGGGCACGACGCCGGGCCTCAACTTCATCTATGCCCATCTCAACCGCATCATCCGGGCGCGCGACGCCGATGTCCTCTATATCTGCGGCCCCGGCCACGGCGGGCCGGGCATGGTGGCCAATACCTATCTGGAAGGCACCTATTCGCAGGTCTATCCCGAGATCGGCGAGGATGAGGCGGGGCTGAAGGCGCTGTTCCGGCAGTTCTCCTTCCCCGGCGGCATTCCGAGCCACGCGGCCCCCGAAACGCCCGGCTCCATCCATGAGGGCGGCGAACTCGGCTATGCGCTGGTGCATGCCTATGGCGCGGCCTTCGACAATCCGGGCCTCGTCGTCGCCTGCGTGGTGGGGGATGGCGAGGCCGAGACCGGCCCGCTCGCCGCCGCCTGGCATTCCAACAAGTTCCTCAGCCCCGTCAGCGACGGCACGGTGCTGCCGATCCTCCATCTCAACGGCTACAAGATCGCCAACCCGACCGTGCTGGCGCGCCTGCCGGACGAGGAGCTGGCCCATCTCTTCACCGGCTACGGCTACGACCCGATCTTCGTGGAGGGGCATGAGCCGCAGGCGATGCACAGGGCCATGGCGGCCGCGCTCGACGCCGCCTTCGACCGCATCGCGGCCATCCGCGCCGCGGTGAAGGACGAGCCCGCCCGCCGGCCGCGCTGGCCGATGATCGTGCTGCGCAGCCCCAAGGGCTGGACGGGGCCGAAGGAGGTGGACGGCAAGATGGTGGAAAACCATTGGCGCTCCCATCAGGTGCCCGTCTCCGAGTGCCGCACCAACGCCGCCCACCGCGACATCCTCGAAGCCTGGATGCGCAGCTACGATCCCGAAGACCTCTTCGATGCGGATGGCCGCCTGAAGCCGGAGCTGCGGGCGCTGGCACCCACGGGCGCGCGCCGCATGGGCGCCAGTCCGCACGCCAATGGCGGCGTCCTTCGCAAGGAGCTGCGCACGCCCGATATCGGCGCCTATGCGGTCGCCGTGGAGCGGCCCGGCGCGGTCGAGGCACAGGCGACGAAGATCCTCGGCGACTACCTGCGCGACGTGATCCAGCTGAACGCGGCGGATCGCAACTTCCGCGTCTTCGGGCCGGACGAGACGGCCTCCAACCGGCTCTCCAGCGTCTTCGAGGCGACGGACCGGGTGTGGATGGCCAAGACGCTGCAGACGGACGACCACCTCGCGCCGGAAGGCCGCGTCATGGAAGTGCTCAGCGAGCATCTGTGCCAGGGTTGGCTGGAGGGTTATCTGCTTACCGGCCGGCACGGCTTCTTCTCCTGCTACGAGGCCTTCATCCACATCGTCGATTCGATGTTCAACCAGCATGCGAAATGGCTGAAGGTGGCGCGCGAGCTGCCCTGGCGCAGCCCCGTCTCCTCGCTCAATTACCTGCTCACCTCCCATGTCTGGCGGCAGGACCACAATGGCTTTTCCCATCAGGACCCCGGCTTCATCGACCTCGTCGCCAACAAGGGGGCGGATATCGTGCGCGTCTACCTGCCGCCGGACGCCAACACGCTGCTATGGGTCGGCGACCATTGCCTGCGGACATGGAACCGCATCAACGTCATCGTGGCCGGCAAGCAGCCGGCGCCGCAATGGCTGGCGATGGACGAGGCTACCCGCCATTGCGAGGCCGGGCTCGGCATCTGGGACTGGGCGGGCACGGAAGGCGGGCTCGAACCCGACGTAGTGATGGCGGCGGCCGGCGACGTGCCGACCATGGAGACGCTCGCGGCGGTCGACCTGCTCCGCCAGGCGGTGCCGGGCCTTCGCATCCGCGTCGTCAACGTCGTGGACCTGATGGCGCTGCAATCGCCGCAGCATCACCCGCACGGCATCGACGATGCGGCCTTCGACCGGATTTTCACCCGCGACCGGCCCGTGGTCTTCGCCCATCACGGCTATCCCTATCTCATCCACCGGCTGGTCTACAAACGCACCAACCATCCGAATTTCCACGTCAGGGGCTTCATCGAGGAGGGCACGACGACCACGCCCTTCGATATGGCCGTGATGAACCGGCTCGACCGCTACCATCTTGCCATGGAGGCCATAGAGCGCCTGCCGACCCTTGCCGCGCGCCGGCCCGGCCTCATCGCCGCGCTGGAGGCGAAGCTTGACGCGCACCATGCCTATGTGCGCGAGCACGGCGAGGACATGCCCGAGATCCGCGACTGGAAGTGGCCCTATCCGCGGCCGGAAGCGCCTTAGCGGATCGAGGAGCACATCGGGGAAGGGGAGGCAGGACATGCTGTCATTGAAATCGCTCGGCGGTGCCGGGACCGTCACCGGCTCCAAGCATCTCCTCCGTCTCGGCGAGCACCGTATCCTTGTCGATTGCGGCCTGTTCCAGGGCCTGAAGAACCTGCGCGAGCTCAACTGGGCGCCCTTGACGGTGGCGCCGCGCGACATCGACGCGGTGATCCTCACCCATGCACATCTCGACCATTGCGGATACCTGCCGCGCCTCGTGCGCGAGGGTTATCGCGGCAAGGTCCATGCGACGCCCGCCACTCGCGACGTCGCCGAACTGATCCTGATGGACAGCGGCCATCTTCAGGAGAAGGACGCCGAATTCCTCAACCGGCACAAGCTGTCGCGGCACCAGCCGGCTTTGCCGCTCTATGGCGTCGGGGATGCGCAGCGGGCGGTGGAGCATTTCTCGACCGCCGAGTTCGGTCAGAGAGTGCGGCTTGGCGGGGATGCGTCGTTCCGCTTCCATCCCGCCGGCCATATTCTCGGCGCGGCATGGGTGGAACTGGAGTGGGGTGACCGAAAGATCGTCTTTTCCGGCGATATCGGCCGCTACGGCGATCCGCTGATGCCCGATCCCGCCCCTACCGTGGAGGCCGACTATATCCTCGTCGAATCCACCTACGGCAACCGCATCCACGACAGGAGCGACCCGGCCGAGGCGCTGCGGGTGGTCGCCGAGCGGACCATCGCGCGCGGCGGTACGCTCGTCATCCCGGCCTTTGCGGTCGGCCGCGCGCAGGAACTGCTCTACTATTTTTGGAAGCTGAAGCGGGCGGGGCATCTCGGCGAGATCCCGCTGTTCCTCGACAGTCCCATGGCCATCGAGGCGACCGGGCTCATGGGTCGGCACCTGCCGGACCACCGCCTCGACGCGAAGACCTGCAGGGACGTCTTCTCCATCGCCCGCTGCACCGGAGACGTCGAGGCGTCGAAGGCGATCAGCGCCAGCCGCTTCCCCAAGATCGTCATCTCCGCCTCTGGCATGACGACGGGCGGGCGCGTGCTGCATCATCTGAAAGCCTTTGCGCCCGATGCGCGCAACACGATCCTGCTCGCCGGCTTCCAGGCCGCGGGCACGCGCGGGCGCGCGCTTCAGGACGGGGCGAGGGAACTGAAGATCCACGGCTCCTGGGTGCCGGTCAATGCGGAGGTGGCGCATCTCGACATGCTCTCGGCCCATGCCGATGCCGGCGAGCTGATGCGCTGGCTCTCCACCTGCCCGCGCCCGCCGCGCAAGGTCTTCATCGTGCACGGTGAGCCGGAAGCCTCAGAGGCGCTGCGCATCCGCATCGGGCGGGAGCTCGGGTGGGAAAGCGTGGTGCCACGTCTCGACCAGGAATTCGAGCTGTGAGCCGCAAGGCCCGGCTCAGGCGAGGCGGAGGTCCTTGCGGATCAGGATGAGCGTCGGATCGTCGGGATAGGGAACGGCGAGGAAGCCCTGTTCGCGTTCCAGCTCGATGGCCTCGCGGTTCTCGCGGCTTTCCAGCGATTCCAGCGCCTCGGCGCCGCGAGCCTGCGCGTAGCGGGCCGCATGGCGCAGCATTTCCCAGGCGACGCCCTTGTGCTTGTCCTCCGCGCGTACCGAGATCGCCACCTCGGCCTTTTTCGTCGACGGGTCGCAGGCGACCATCGCCGCCGCGATGATGGTCCCGCTGTCCTCGGCGAAGGCGAGGAAGTGCTCGGTCGCGCGGTGATCGACCCGCGTCATCGCGACGAGGCGCTCATGGCTCACCTCGCGCACGCCGCCGAGGAAACGGAAGCGCAGGTCCGCGGGCGCCAGACGGGCGAAGAAATCGCCGAGCGCCGCCTCGTCCTCGGGGCGGACCGGGCGAATGCGCAGCACGAGCCCGCTACGCGTCACCAGATCGCAGCGCCAGAGGTCGGCGGCTTCTAGCGCGGCGGAGGCGTCCGCCCGCTCCGGCTGGTCATGATGAGGATCCGTCATCGCGGTTCTCCTTCGCAAGGGTCTGGATCGATACTATCATTGTGCGCCCGCCGCCGCGACCGGGCCTTGATCCGCGTCAAGGCGCCGTCCCCCGGCGGGGCTATCCTTTGCCGCGACAGACAGGACGGAGGAACAGTCCCATGAGCTACAAATCCATTCTCGTGAACCTGGATATCGACGGGCCGGCCGAGCCGGTGGTCAAGGCGGCGAGCGAGCTGGCGCAGCGCTCCGGCGCCCGCCTGATCGGCTTTTGCGCCGCCGACGCCTACCTGCCGGTGACGGGCCCCGAAGGCGTGGCGCTCGCCACCGAAGTGATGCAGCAGATGCGGGAAGACGACGAGCGCCGCTTCAAGGAGTTGCGTGCCGAATTCGAGAGGCTGGTCGCCGGCGCGGTCGAGACCGGATGGCGCCAGGCCACGGAAGGACCGACCTATGCGCTCGTGCAGATGGCGCGGACGGCAGATCTCATCGTTACCCAGGCACGGCGCGGGGCGACGACGGGCGACCGGGCGCGCGCCGCTGATCCGGGAAGCGTCGCCCTGCAGGCGGGCCGGCCGCTCCTGGTGGTGGGGGCCGGCACGGAGCAGCGCGTCGGCCGCAAGGTCGTCGTCGCCTGGAAAGACACGAAGGAGGCGCGGCGGGCGGTGTTCGATGCCGTGCCGCTGCTTCAGGATGCAAACGACGTCGTCGTCGCCACCGTCGCCTCCACGATCGACCAATGGGCCCGCGAGGGCATCGCCGACGTGGTCTCGTTCCTCGCGCGGCACGGCGTTGCGTCGCGCAGCGAGACCGTGGAGAGCCACCGGGAAAGCGAAAGCCTGGTCGAATTGATCGACAGGCACGACGCTGATCTCGTCGTATCCGGCGCCTATGGACACAGCCGTTTGAGGGAATGGGCCTTCGGCGGCGTGACGCGCTCGCTGCTCGACGAGATCCGGCTCAACCGCTTCATGTCGAACTGACAGACATCAATCGGGGCGGCCAGGAGCGGAGACATGCATATGCAGCCGGAAACGTTCTCACCGAAGACCGTGGATGCCGCGTATTGGTCTATCCCCGCCGACACGCTTCTCACCGGGCTGGAAAGCCGCGCGGACGGCCTTTCTTCGGACGAGGCGACGGCGCGTCTTGCCGCCTTCGGCGACAACGCGATCCACGCACGGCGCGGCGCCTCGGCCATCGCGGCTTTCCTGCGTCAGTTCCGCAGCCCGCTGGTGCTGATCCTCATCTTCGCGGCGGGCGTCTCGGCCGTTGTCGGGGAGGGAAGCGAGGCGGCGATCATCGCCGTCATCGTGCTGGCGAGCTGCATCCTCTCCTTCACGCAGGAATATGGCGCCTCGCGTGCGATGGAGGCTCTGACCGCGCGCATCGGGCGCAAGGTCCTCGTGTTGCGCGACGGCAGGGAGACGTCGATCTCTGTCGAGGAGGTCGTGCCCGGCGATATCGTCCGGCTCTCGGCGGGAAATCTTATCCCGGCCGACGGCATTTTTCTGGAGACGCGCGAGCTCAATGTCAGTGAGGCTGCGCTGACGGGCGAGACCTTTCCGGTGGTCAAGACTGCAGGCGTGTGCCCGCCGGCGGCGACGGTCAGCCAACGCACGAACACGGCCTTCACCGGCACTTCCGTGCGCAGCGGGACGGCGACGATGGCCGTGGTGAAGACGGGCGGGCAGACGGAATTCGCGGCCATCGCCGCGGCCATCGCGCATGTCGCGCCGGAGACGGAGTTCGCGCGGGGCATCCGCCGCTTCGGCTATCTCATGACGAGGATCATGCTGGTCATCGTCATCCTCGTCTTCTTCGCCAATCTTCTGCTGCACCGGCCGGCGGTGGATTCGCTGCTGTTCTCGCTGGCGCTCGCCGTGGGGCTGACGCCGGAGCTGCTGCCGGCGATCATCAGCGTGACGCTGGCGAGGGGCGCCCGTACCATGGCGGCGAACGGCGTCATCGTGCGCCGGCTGGAGGCCATCGAGAATCTCGGCAGTATGGACATCCTGTGCACGGACAAGACCGGCACCCTCACCGAGGGCGTCATCCATCTCGACGCCTGCCTCGACGTTGCCGGGGCCGAGGCGCAGGAGGTGCGGCTCTGGGCACTCCTCAACGCTACCCTCCAGACCGGTATGGCGAACCCGCTCGACGAGGCCATCGCCGCCGGTAAGCGGCCGGAAGACGACCTTGCCGGCTATATCAAGGCGGACGAGATCCCCTACGACTTCATTCGCAAGAGGCTTTCGGTCGTCGTCCGCCGGCCGGGCGAGGCGGAGGATCTCGTGATCTGCAAGGGGGCGGTGCAGACCGTCGTCGCCGCCTGCTCGTCCGTGATGGAGGCCGGCGCGACTGTTCCCCTTGACGAGGTGCAGGCTGCCAGGATCGACGAGACGGTGCGAGCCTGGAGCGGGAAGGGCTATCGCGTGCTCGGGCTCGCCGTGCAGCGTTTTGCGCGGAAGGATGCCTATCGAGCCGAGGACGAGGCGGGGCTTGCCTTTGCCGGCTTCCTGCTCTTCCTCGATCCGCCCAAGGCGGGCATGGCGGAAACGCTGAAGGCCATCGCCGTGCGCGGCATCAGGGTGAAGGTCATCACCGGCGACAACCGCCATGTCGCCGCCCATCTGGCCGAGATCGTCGGCCTGCCGCATCGCCGCATCCTGACGGGAGAGGAGGTGCACAGCCTGACCAAGGAGGCGCTCGTCCGCCGCGTCACGCAGAACGACATCTTCGCCGAGATCGACCCGAACCAGAAGGAGCGCATCATCGCGGCGTTGCGCGGGCACGGTCACGTGGTCGGCTATCTCGGCGACGGCATCAACGACGCGCCCGCCCTGCACGAGGCCGATGTCGGCATTTCCGTGGACGGCGCGGTGGACGTGGCGCGCGAGGCCGCCGACATGATCCTGCTGCAACGCGACCTCGGCGTGTTGCTGCGCGGGGTCGATGATGGCCGGAAAACCTTCGCCAACACGATGAAATACATCTCCATCACCACCAGTGCGAATTTCGGCAACATGGTCTCGATGGCCTTCGCTTCGCTTGCCCTTCCGTTCTTGCCGCTGCTCGCGCCGCAGATCCTGCTCAACAATTTCCTGGCGGACATGCCCTCGCTCGCCATCGCCACCGACAATGTCGATCCCGATCAGGTGCGAACGCCCCGGCGCTGGGACATCGCCTTCGTGCGCCGCTTCATGGTGACCTTCGGGCTGGTCAGTTCACTCTTTGACTTCGTGACCTTCGCCTTCCTGCTGTTTGTCGCGAGGGCAACGGCTGAACTCTTCCAGACGGGCTGGTTTGTCGAATCGCTGATTACGCAGCTTGCTATCGTATTGGTCGTGCGTACCCGGGTCTCCTTCTGGCGCAGTCGGCCGAGCAAGTTGCTCTCCGGTCTGACACTGGTCATCGGGCTCCTCGCACTTGCAATTCCCTATTTGCCGGGTGTGGGCTGGTTTGGCTTCGTTGCATTGCCTTCACCGGTTCTTGGTGGCCTGGTCACGATCACGTTTGCCTACCTGGCGGCTTCGGAAACGGCAAAGCACTGGTTCTTCGCGCACGAGCGCCACCATGGCAACGCAAAGCGTAGTCTTTGACCCGCATAAGGCATGTGCGCGGCAATGGTTGATGATATCCGTAAAGGAGATCGCCATGCCGCGCTGGATCCTCACCATAGCCGGCCATCCCGATCTTGAATCAGTTGGGCGCTGCCTTCTGCCGAAGGTTGTTTACCGGTGACGGGCTCGGGCAGGGACCCCAGAAAATGCCGGTCACCCTCCCTCCACATTGACGGGGATCAAGGTCGTGGCGGCACGCTTCAAACTCATCAATTCTGCCGTTTGCGGGGGCTTGAAACTTGAAAAGACGTGGGCGCCAAATGGGTAAAGGGTAGCCGTGCGGCCTGTTTCGAATGCCACTGGCTATCATTGATGTTTCTGTCGCAGCAATTGATCAATGCCTCTCAAAGAGCGCACGATCGAAGGATCGTCAGGAATACTGTAAAGGATATGTCGCCCATCGCGACGCGGGCGAACGAATCCCGCGTTACGAAGTTTCGCCAGATGCTGCGAGAGCGATGGTTGCCTGATATCGAGGTCGATCCCGATTTCTTCTACCGAGCGCTCATCACCTGTCAGCAGGTAGTCAAGAATGAGCAAGCGCTTGTCGTTTGCGAGTAGTTTCAGGAAAGCCGCAGCTTCATCCTTGTTCGGCAGCGCAAGGCAAATGCGTCGAAGGTCTGGAAGGAAGGATGGTCGATCCGGCGTGCCGGGATCGCTTTTCTCGAACTGGGTTGCCGTTCGCTGCTCCACCATCATTTCCTCCATTCGCACGACCGTTTCGCGGCTACTTGCCTCTGTTCGGCGGGCAGAACGCGTCGTGCAAAGCCTGCACGACAGTCAGGATTTCCGGTCGGACAATCGAGTAATAGACAGTCGTTCCCTCGCGCCGCGCCTCGACCAGCCCGTCCGCTCTCAACCGCATAAGTTGTTGCGACATCGGCACTTGTTCGATTGCCAGTCCTTGTCGCAGTTCGGCGACCGATCGTTCACCATCGACCAGCGCGCACAGAACGAGCAGCCGCTGGGGGTGCGACAGACTGCGCATCAATTCGGCGGCCTTTTCGGCGGCCGGTATCATTTCCTCTACATTCATACTCTTGAATTTAAAACCTTTGAATGTTAGATGCAAGCCATAAAGCCTGGAAGCGTCTGAATTGAATGGCCTCCGGCAACCAGAAGTGGGCAGACCCATCATAGAAACAGCGGAGCGAAAGCCATGACTCATATTGTCATTCTCGGCGCAGGCCTCGGTGGAATCATCATGGCCTATGAGATGAAACGCAAGCTCCGGCGTGAAGATCGCCTGACCGTCGTCAATCTCGGCTCCAGCTATTCCTTCGTTCCTTCCAATCCATGGGTCGCGGTTGGCTGGCGGCAGCCGCAGGACATAACCGTCGATCTCGTTCCCGTTCTGAAGCAGCATGGAATCGCACTCAGGCCCGAGGGAGCACGTCGGGTCCAGCCCGCGCAAAACCGCGTCGAACTCAATGACGGCTCCCTTCTCGATTATGACTTCCTGATCATTGCTACCGGCCCCGCCCTTGCCTTCGATGAGGTGCCGGGCCTGGGACCCGATGCTCATACCCAATCCATCTGCCAGATCGGCCATGCGACCCAAGCGAAGACCGCATTCGACGCACTGGTGAAACGGCCCGGTCCCATCGTCGTTGGAGCTGTGCAAGGCGCCTCCTGCTACGGTCCGGCCTACGAGTATGCCTTCATCCTCGACACGGCGCTGCGCAATGCGCGGGTGCGGGATCAGGTTCCGATAACCTTCGTCACGCCCGAGCCCTATATCGGCCATCTCGGGCTTGATGGCGTTGGCGACACCAAGGGGCTGCTCGAAAGCGCCTTGCGCGAACGTCATATCAAGTGGATCACCAATGCCCGGACGACGACGGTCGAGCCTGGCAAGCTGATCGCCGAAGAGGTCCACGACGATGGCACCGTCAAGGCAACCCACGAACTGCCCTTCGCCTTCTCGATGATGCTGCCGGCCTTCCGCGGTGTGCCGGCGATCGCTGGTATAGAAGGGCTGACCAATCCGCGCGGTTTCGTCGTCATAGACAAGCACCAGCGCAATCCGGCTTTCCCGAATGTCTTCGGCATCGGGGTCTGCGTTGCCATTCCGCCGGTCGGCAAGAGCCCGCTCGCGGTCGGCGTGCCGAAGACCGGCTTCATGATCGAATCCATGGTGACAGCGACGGCCGAAAATATTGCCGCTCTGCTGAAGGGTGAGGAGCCAAGGGCCGTCGCGACCTGGAACGCGGTCTGTCTCGCCGATTTTGGCGATGATGGCATTGCCTTCGTCGCGCAGCCGCAAATTCCCCCGCGCAACGTGAACTGGGCGTCACGCGGCAAATGGGTCCATGCCGCCAAGATCGGGTTTGAGAAATACTTCCTGCTCAAGGTGCGGCAGGGCAAGGCCGACACGTTCTACGAAAATCTCGTGCTCAACATGCTGGGCGTCGGGAAGCTGAAGGATATCCGCATCGAAACCGCCGAGTAGGTCACACCCCTCGGTTTCAAACACACTGGAGTATTCAAAATGACGATCGATCGCGCCGTATTGATGTTTGCCGGCTGCATGGTCCTGCTGTCCCTCGCGCTCGGCTTCTATGTCTCACCATGGTGGTATCTGCTGAACGTCTTCGTCGGTTTCAATCTGATCCAATCGTCGCTCACCGGGTTTTGCCCTGCGGCGATCCTGTTCAGGAAGCTCGGCTGTCCGGCGGGTGTCGCGTTCAAATAGCCGTCAGGTTTTCTTTTTAACGACCGTCGCGTGGAACGCCGGTCTTCTTTGGAAGCAATCCCTTCATGTATCGTCCGACCCCTTACCCTCGCGCGGCAATGCTCGCCCTGCTCGTGGCTTTTACGAGCCATGGCGCATACGCAGCCGACTTCATCGTGAAAACGACGACTGTTCCGAACATGAAGGCTGTGTTCGGGCAGGTCGAGAGCCGTATCGTGCTGCCGGCGCGGGTTCGCACCGGCGGCTCGGTGCGCGAACTGCGCGTCAGCCAGGGGGACGAGGTCAAGGAAGGCGACGCCATCGCTGTCATCGTCGATGACAAGCTCTCGCTCCAACTCGACGCCGCCCAGGCCAAAATCGATGCTCTCAGTTCCCAACTCGACAATACCAAATTGCAACTCGAGCGGGCGCAGCAATTGAGGGCAAGCGGCGCCGGTACGCAAGCCAGCCTCGATCAGGCCAGAATGCAGTTCGAGGTGGCGACCAATCAGGTGGTGGCGGCTCGGGCCGACAAGACCGTTATCGAACAAAGCACTCGGGAAGGCACCGTTGTCGCGCCTGCCACAGGCCGTGTCCTGACCGTGCCGGTGACGCTCGGCTCGGTCGTCCTGCCGGGCGAGGAGATCGCGCGCATTGCTCCCGGCCCCTACTATCTGCGTCTTTCTCTGCCGGAGCGCCATGCGGCCGATATCGTGCAGGGAGCAAATGTCACAGTCGGCGAGCGCGGCCTGAAACGGTCGCCGGATCAATCCGAAACGAGGCTTCCGGGTCGGATCGTCAAGGTCTACCCAGAAATCGTCGATGGACGTGTCACCGCCGATGTCGAGGTCGCCGGCATCGGCGATTATTTCGTCAATGAGAGGACCCTCGTATCGATCCCGGTGGGCAAGCGCTCCGTGCTTGCTGTGCCGCCGGAAGCGGTGCGGACGCTGCATGGGATCGACTACGTACGTGTCGCTGGAATAGGGGGCGCGATCGATGTGGCTGTCATCATCGGCGAGCGTTTCGAAGATAACGGCCAGCCCCGCATCGAAATCCTCACCGGCCTTCATGACGGCGATCGGATCGTGCTGCCATGACGCCGCCAAGACTTAATCTCGGTCTGGCCGGTGGCTTGACCCGTGCCTTCATCGGCTCGCCGCTAACGCCGCTCTTCTTGCTGGCCGCCTTCGTCCTGGGGCTGGTTGCACTGGTATCGTTGCCGCGCGAGGAGGAGCCGCAGATCTCGGTGCCGATGGTCGATATCCGCGTACAGGCGAACGGCTTGAAGACCGAGGATGCGGTCAAGCTCGTAACCGAACCGCTCGAGACCATCGTCAAAGCGATCGACGGCGTCGAACACGTCTATTCCCAGACCGAGGATGATGGTGCGCTCGTCACGGCGCGGTTTAAGGTCGGCACCAATGCCGATGCCGCGATCCTGCGGGTGCATGAGAAGGTCCGGGCGAACATGGACCGCATCCCCGTCGGCATTCCCGATCCGCTGATCGTAGGACGCGGGATCGACGATGTGGCGATCGTCGTCGTTACGCTGCGGCCAACACAGAAGAGCGCCGGGCACTGGACCGCCAACGGGCTGACAAGGCTGGCGCGCGAGCTGCAGGTCGAGGTCGCCAAGCTGCCTGATATCGGCCTCACCTATATCGCTGGCGAGCAGCCCGAGCAGTTCGAGGTCGAGCCAGATCCGGAAAAGCTCTCGCTCTATGGCATCACCCTTCAGCAACTCGCCGCCAAGATCGAGGGGGCAAACCGTTCCTTCCGCGTCGGCACGGTGCGCGAAGGCGGCCAGCAGCGCGCGATTGTTGCCGGGCAGACGCTGCAGGAGCTCTCCGAAATTGGCAACATCCTTCTCACCGCGCGCGACGGCAGGCCCGTCTATGTGCGCGATGTCGCAAAAACGGTCCTTGCCACCTCGCCGGCGGAGGCCCGTGTCACCGATGTCCGTTCGACAGCAGATGGGCTGCAAAGGGTTCCGGCGGTTTCTCTTGCGATCGCCAAGAGGCCAGGCACCAATGCCGTGGTCATTGCCGATGATATCGTAAAGCGTCTGGAGCAGACCCGCGGCCAGATCTTTCCGAAGGATGTCGAGATGACGGTCACGCGCGATTACGGCGAGACCGCCAACGAGAAGGCGAACGAGCTCCTGTTCCATCTTGGGCTCGCAACCGTCTCGATCGTCTTCCTGGTCGCCATTGCCATCGGCTTGCGCGAGGCGATGGTGGTCGCGGTCGTCATTCCGATCACCATCCTGCTCACGCTCTTCGCGTCCTGGCTCATGGGCTATACGCTGAACCGTGTCAGCCTGTTCGCCCTGATCTTTTCGATCGGCATCCTGGTCGACGACGCCATCGTCGTCATCGAGAACATCGCCCGCCACTGGGCCATGCAGGACGGCCGATCGCGCAGCGCGGCCGCTGTCGACGCCGTTGCCGAGGTCGGCAACCCGACCATCGTCGCCACGCTGACCGTCGTGGCTGCGCTCCTTCCGATGTTGTTCGTGTCGGGGATGATGGGACCCTATATGAGCCCGATCCCGGCGAACGCCTCGGCAGCGATGCTGTTCTCTTTCTTCGTCGCGGTGATCCTTACGCCCTGGCTGATGATGAAGCTCGGCCGGAAGGAGGCAGTGCGCGGACACGCTCATGCCGCGGCCGATGGAGGGCGTCTCGGCAGAATTTACGCGATGGTCGCGCGGCCTGTCCTGCGGAGCCGCGCCCGGGCCTGGGCGTTCCTGCTGGTCGTCGGCATGGCCACGATCGCGTCGCTTGGCCTTCTCTACACCAAGCACGTCACCGTCAAGCTGCTGCCCTTCGACAACAAGACCAACCTTCAAGTGATCGTCGACCTGCCCAAGGGCTCTTCGGTCGAGGATACGGACCGGACATTGCAGCAAATGGTGGAGCGGCTGGGCGACATGCCGGAGATCGTATCCTTCCAGACCTATGCCGGAACAGCGTCACCTTTCGACTTCAATGGATTGGTGCGGCACTATTATCTGCGCGCCGAACCGCAGCAGGGCGATATCGTCGTCAACCTTCTGCCCAAAGGCTCGCGCGGCCGCGCGAGCCATGCGATCGCCCTTGATATTCGCAAGCGCCTCGAGGGCCTTGCGCTGCCGCAGGGAACAGTGGCGAAAGTGGTGGAACCGCCGCCTGGCCCGCCTGTGCTGGGGACGCTGCTGGCTGAGATATACGGACCGGACGCCGAGACGCGCCGTGCCGTCGCCGGAAAGGTTCGCGAGGCCTTCAAGAGCGTGCCCTTCATCGTTGACGTCGACGACAGCTACCACAATCAGCCGCAGCGTATGCGTGTCGCGATCGACCAGGACAATCTCGATTATTATCGGGTCGAGCAGTCCGACGTCTATGACACGTTGCGTTATCTCTATGGCGGCACCACGGTCGGCTATTCGCATCGCGGCGGCGGCCGTCAGCCGATCCCGATCCGCATCGCCCTGCCGAAGGGTGAGAAGGTGATCGACGAACGCGCGCTCACCACGCCGGTCCCGGCCAACGCGCTGCCGGCGGGCCTTGGTGTCGTCGAACTCGGCGACGTCGTGTCGGTCTCCGAGCAGCCGGCATCGTATCCTGTCTTCCGGCACAATGGCCGGGCGGCGGAGATGGTCATGGCAGAGCTTGCCGGCGCTTACGAAGCGCCGATCTACGGCATGCTCGCCGTGAACGATGCGATTTCCAAGGCGGATTGGGGCAATGTTCCGAAGCCGGTGATCGCGCTCCACGGTCAGCCCGATGACGAAACCCGCCCGATCCTGCTCTGGGATGGCGAGTGGGAGGTGACTTGGGTTACTTTCCGCGACATGGGCGCGGCGTTCATGGTGGCGATCCTCGGCATCTATATCCTTGTGGTCGCGCAGTTCGGCTCGTTCAAGCTTCCGCTGGTCATCCTGACGCCGATCCCGCTCACCTTCATCGGCATCATGCTCGGGCATTGGCTGTTCGCGGCGCCGTTCACGGCAACCTCGATGATCGGGTTCATCGCGCTTGCCGGCATCATCGTGCGCAATTCGATCCTGCTGGTGGATTTCATCCGCCATTCCGGGGGGCAGGGCAGGCCAATGGTCGATGTACTGCTTGAGGCCGGCTCCGTCCGCTTCAAGCCGATCCTGCTGACCGCGCTCGCCGCGATGATCGGCGCGGGCGTGATCCTGACCGACCCGATTTTCCAGGGGCTCGCCATCGCGCTGCTGTTCGGTCTCGTCTCCTCGACGCTTCTCACGGTGCTCGTCATTCCGGCGATCTATGTGGCGCTGAAATGATCGGCGCTTGCATAGCCTCTTGAAAAATGGTCTAAATTGTAAGATAGTAATTAATTACTATCTTTGGGGTAACCGCTGATGCCGCGCTCGACCAACCTCTCAGCTCCAGAACGACGCAGGGTGACCGTCGAGACCGTCATCGATCTGGCGGCCGAACAAAACCCTGCGGACATTACGACCGGAGCGATCGCGCAGCGCATGGGTGTGACACAAGGCGCCTTGTTCAGGCACTTCCCATCGAAGGACGCCATTCTTCAGGCGGTTATGGAGTGGGTAGCGGAGCGCCTTCTGGCGCGCATCGACAAGGCCACGTCCGCGACGTCCTCTCCGATTGACGCACTGGAAGCGGCATTCTTCGCGCATATCGAGTTCATCATGGAACATCCCGGTGTGCCCAGGATGCTGTTCGGCGAACTGCAGCGCGCGGAGCAGACCCTTGCCAAGCGAATGGCGCATACTTTGATCCAACGCTACGGCGAGCGTCTCGGGCGGCTCATCGCGGACGGCAAGGAGCAGGGTGAATTCGCCGACACGCTGGATGACAAGGCCGCCGTAGCGCTCTTCATCGGGGCGATCCAGGGTCTTGTCATGCAATCCCTGCTAGTTGGCGATGTTGCGCAGATACGTGCAATCGCCCCAGGTGTTTTTGCGTTGTATCGGCGCGCTGTCGAGGTGCCGAGATGATCGATCGGCATTCCTCGGCGACGAAATCTCCCGTTCGCTCGATCAAGACGACGTCAGCGAGGCGCGTCACCCCCATCGCAGATCATTCAATGACGCAGATTTGCCTGGAGGCAGGTCGATGAAACTGCCTTCATTGCAGCGCCGCACACTGTTGCTCATTGGCGTTGGAGCTGTGACCGCGGCCTTGTTTGGCTATGTGGTCCTGCGCTCCGGCCCTCTCGCGCCGGTGTCCGTTACGACTGCCGTCGTCGAGGCCCGTTCGATTTCACCGGCGTTGTTCGGCATTGGCACTGTCGAAGCGCGTTTCTCCTACAAGATCGGCCCCACCAGCGCGGGACGTATCGGCAGGATTCTTGTTGATGTGGGTGATCAGGTTCGATCCGGCCAGACCCTGGCCGAAATGGACCCGGTAGACCTTGATGCCCGCATCGCGGCACTTGAAGCGGCGATCGGCCGAGCGGAAGCGTCGATCAAAGTCGCCGAAGCGCAGGTGGTCGATACCAGGACGCGCAAGGATTACGCACTTGCTCAGGCGAAGCGGTATGAAGAACTCTGGAAGACCCGCGCCGTGAGTGAGGTCGCAGTCGAAACGAAGCGGCAAGAGAGCGAGGTGGCGCAGGCCGCTCTCTCGGCCGCTCAGTCCAATCTTCTCGCTTCGCAGCAGGATCTCCATCGTAACCGCGCCGACCGTGACGGTCTGGTCAAGCAGCGGGAGAACCTGGTTCTGCTTGCGCCGGTAGACGGTGTCGTTTCCGCAAGAAAAGCAGAACCGGGAACGACCGTGGTCGCAGGCCAATCGGTCGTGGAAATGATTGATCCAAAAAATCTCTGGATCAATGCCAGGTTCGATCAGATTGCCGCCACGGGCTTGCGGCAGGATTTGCCCGCCACGATCGCGCTGCGCTCACGCGCCGGCGAGGGATTACCGGGAAGCGTTGCGCGGGTGGAAGTCCTTGCGGATGCGGTGACGGAAGAAAATCTTGCAAAGGTGAACTTCGACACGCTTCCCGTGCCGCTGCCCTCAATTGGCGAGTTGGCCGAAGTATCGGTCGCCCTGCCCGAGATCGCCGCCTCGCCGACCATTCCGAATGCCGCGGTCCAGAACCTCGGCGGCAAGTTGGGTGTCTGGAAGATCGAAGGTGGGAAGATCCGGTTTACGGTTGTCCAACTGGGGGCTGCCGACCTGGAAGGAACCGTGCAGATCACGAAGGGTCTGAAAATTGGCGACGAGATTGTCGTCTACAGCGCCTCGAAATTGCTCAGCACGAGCCGCATTCGTGTCGCTGACAATCCGGCGGAGCTCCTCAAATGATCAGTCTTGCCGGACGCGACATTTTGCATTCCTGGGGGAAGTTTGTCTTCACGGGTGTCGGTCTGGGTCTGCTGATCGGTGTGACCTTCACCATGGCAGGCGTCTATCGGGGGATGGTCGATGACGGCAAGGTGCTGCTCGACAATAGTGGCGCCGATATGTGGGTTGTCCAGCAGAACACGCTCGGTCCATACGCCGAGTCCTCGAGCATCAACGATGACATTTACCGCATGATCCTGGCGATCCCCGGTGTCGAGCGAGCCGCCAACGTGACTTATCTTACAATGCAGGTCCGCAAAGGAACCTCCGACGTGCGATCCATGGTGGTGGGCGTTGCGCCAGGGGACATGGCGACACCTGGCCGACCGCCCTTCCTTGTCGCCGGGCGGCACATCACGCGCAGCCACTACGAGGCGGTTGCCGATGTCGCCACTGGTTTTTCTCTGGGAGACAGGATCGTTGTCCGAAGGAACCATTTTACCGTTGTGGGTTTGACGCGACGGACGGTGTCGTCGGGCGGCGACCCGATGGTCTTCATCCCGCTGAAGGACGCGCAGGAAGCGCAATTCCTCAAGGACAACGACTCCATTGTCCGTCAGCGCCGGCGCACTAGCGAGAATCCCGAGTTCAATCGGCCGGGCGTTCCCGGCTTGCTGGACGCCATCATCGCCTCGCAAAACAGCAACCCTTATGTAAACGCCGTTCTGGTGCGCACCAAACCGGGATACGACCAGGACCGGATCGCGACAGACATCGCGAGGTGGAAGCGACTGACGGTCTACACCCGCCCGCAGATGGAGGAGATTCTGGTCGGTAAGCTGATCGCCACCTCGGCCAAGCAGATCGGCATGTTCCTCGCGATCCTGGCCGTTGTCAGCGCAGCGATCGTCGCCTTCATCATCTACACACTGACAATGGACAAGATACGCGAGATCGCTGTGCTGAAGCTGATCGGTACCCGCAATCGCACGATCGCATCCATGATCCTGCAGCAGGCAATCGTGCTCGGGCTGATCGGCTTCGTCGTTGGCAAGATCACGGCGACCTTTGCAGCGCCGTTGTTTCCGAAATTCGTCCTTCTTCTTTCCGCCGATACGATCATCGGCGTTATCGTTGTCATCGCCATATGCGCGCTCGCCAGCATCGTCGCGATCCGGATGGCGTTGAAGGTCGACCCCGCCGAGGCGATCGGTGGCTGAGATGGGCGGCGGGATACTGATCGAGAAAATCCGCAAGCGATATGGCAGCGGCTCCACCGCCGTCGATGCCCTCAAAGACGTCAATATGCGGGTCGCGCCCGGCGAGGTCGTCGGTTTGATTGGACCGTCGGGTTCTGGGAAGAGTACCTTACTCAAAGCTCTGGGGGCGGTCATCGACCCGAGCGGTGGGCGGATGACCCTTGGTGACGAGCTGATCTATGACGATGGATGGAAGATCCGCGATCTGCGTGCGTTGAGGCGCGACAAGATCGGTTTTGTCTTCCAGGCGCCTTACCTCATTCCCTTTTTGGACGTGACCGACAATGTCGCCCTGCTTCCCATGCTTGCCGGCATCCCAAATCATGAATCACGCCAACGCGCGCGAGAGCTTCTAAAAGCACTCGATGTCGAGCACCGAGCCGATGCGATGCCATCGCAGCTCTCCGGCGGCGAGCAACAGCGCGTTGCCATCGCGCGCGGATTGGTCAACCGGCCGCCTGTCATTCTTGCCGACGAGCCGACCGCCCCGCTCGACAGTGTGCGCGCGTTGACCGTGATCCGGATCCTCAACGACATGGCCGTGAAATTCGGAACGGCGATCATCGTCGTCACGCACGACGAAAAGATCATCCCCACCTTCAGGCGCATCTACCACATCCGCGACGGGGTCACCCACGAAGAAGCAGGCGAAGGGCGCGGCTTCGAAACGGGCCCGTGAGAACGATTATCTTTCCGCTGCAACGATGGCGGTGTTTGCTGACCGGAAGCTGACGGCAATTTCTGCCGATCTTCAGTAGCCCGTCAGTCCCTCTGTGCATGATTTCCTCCATCGACAACACAGCCCAGGAGAAGAAATCATGAGAAAGACATTGGCAGTGCTTGCATTGCTCGCGGTGCTTCCGGCAACGGCTGCGTTTGCTGGAGAGGCGTGCGACGTTCCGCCTCAGAAGAGGCAATCCTTCGAAGCTCTCGGGAAGCTTGCGGGCGACTTCGGATGGACCATCGACAAGATGAAGATCGACGATGGCTGCTACGAACTTCGGGTCACTGACACCAGCGGGAACGTCCTCAAGGTGAAGATCGATCCCGCAACGCTCGAGGTCGTCGATGGCAGCGTCAAGCGCTTCGGCGATGGCAGTACCATCGGTACGTCGCCGGAGACGGAATTGGACTAGCGATGGTTGCCTTGCGAGTAGGCTTAGCCTCGAAGCTGTCTATCTGTGGGTGACACCGGGTCGTCCGGCGGGCGAGCGATCTTGGTCTTGATCGCAGACCTGCCGGGATCCGGTGATCGCCCAATGGCCGTAGACCGTGTGGTTGGCTAGTGAGGTTCCAAAGGCCGGTTGTATCTTGAATTAGTCCTTTAGTTAGAATAATTCTAAACTGAACATTTTTCTGCGTTTTCCTTCCATCACGGAATGAGGTTGCGTCGACGCAGCATCATCCCGCTGCACACACAATCACTGCTCGGAGCACCATTCATGCGCGCCCTTCACAAGGAAAATCATCTCATCGAACGGATAGGCTGGCTTCGGGCGGCTGTACTGGGTGCCAATGACGGGTTGATCTCGACGTCGAGCCTGATCGTCGGTGTCGCCGCGGCGACCAACGCCTCGCATGAGATCCTTGTTGCCGGTGTTGCCGGTCTGGTGGCCGGGGCGATGTCGATGGCGGCGGGCGAATATGTGTCGGTCAGTTCGCAGGCCGATACCGAGGAAGCCGACATGGCGCGGGAACGGCACGAGCTGGCGACGCAGCCGGAGGCCGAGTTGGCCGAACTCGCGGCAATCTACGAGCAGCGCGGCGTGGCCCCAGAGCTGGCCCGGCAGGTCGCCGAACAGATGATGGCGAAGGATGCCTTCGAAGCCCATGCGCGGGATGAACTCGGATTGGCGAGCCATGTGATGGCAAGACCGGTTCAAGCTGCGCTGACCTCGGCGGTCACGTTTGCGGCGGGTGCGGCTTTGCCGTTGATCGTCGCCCTGCTTGCGCCGGCCGGAACGGCTGCATGGACCGTGTCCCTTGCTTGCCTCATCGGTCTTGCCATCCTCGGCGCAATCGGGGCACGGGCGGGCGGCGCCAGCATCTGGAAACCGACTATCCGGGTGGTGTTCTGGGGCGCTGTCGCGATGGCCTCGACCGCATTGATCGGCTCCGTGATCGGCCGGGCGGTGTGACGATGAAACGTCTGTCGCTCGATTTCCAGACCGTCATGTCGGCAATTGCGGTCCTCGGGATGATGCTGGCCGTCGCCGGGACCTGGCCGCCGGCGGAAGGCCTTTCCATTCTAAGATCTCCCGGTCTGGCGATGGTCTATTTGGCCGGAGGGCTTCCCGCCACCTGGAGCGCCCTGACGGCGTTGTGGCGCGATCATATCCTCGACATCGATCTTCTGATGGTCGTCGCGGCCGTGGCGGCGGCGATCGTCGGGGCGCCGTTCGAAGGCGCGGTGTTGCTGACGTTGTTCAGCGTGTCGACCACGCTTGAGCACCAGGCATTGGGACGCGCGCGCAGGGCTGTTGAGGCGCTCATGGCGCTCCGGCCGGAGACGGCTTTCCGCAAAGGAGAGGACGGGACCACGGTGGAGGTTCCTGCTGCGGAGCTTGCCGTCGGCGATGTGGTGGTGCTGCGTCCGGGCGCACGCGTGCCGACCGACGGTGTGATCCTGCATGGCCGTGGCGGAATCGACGAAGCCAATATCACCGGTGAGTCGATGCCGGTCTCCAAGGAACCGGGCGAGCAGGTTTTCGAGGCGACCGTCAATCTTGACGGGGTCCTTGACGTGACCGTCACCAGGACGGTCGGCGACAGCACGATCGCGCGCATGATCCAGCTCGTCACCGAGGCGCAGGAAGCGAAGGCGCCGTCCGAGCGCTTCAGCGCGTGGTTCGGCCAGCGTTATACGGTCGGTGTCCTGCTGGGCTCCGCTCTGGCCCTTGCGGTCTTCTATTGGCTTGGCCGCGACTGGGAACAGGCCCTCTACAAGGCCGCGACACTCCTGGTCGCCGCCAGTCCCTGCGCGATCGTCATCTCAGTCCCGGCAGCGATCCTGTCGGCGCTCTCCGCCGCGGCGCGAGGCGGCGTGCTGTTCAAGGGGGGCGGTGCGCTCGAAACGCTCGCCGCTGTCGATACCTTCGCGTTCGACAAGACCGGGACCCTGACCAATGGACGTGCAGAGGTTACGCGCATTGTCGCCCTGGATGGTGAGGATCGCCGTTTCCTTTCGCTCCTTGCCGGGCTGGAAGCGCATTCCGAGCATCACATCGCTGCCGCCATCCGTCGTGAGGCCCTGGTTCATGGCGTTGAGCCGGTGGCGGTCGTGGACGTTACGTCGCATCCGAGCGCCGGCATCGTCGGCTACGATTCCTTCGGCCCGATATGGGCCGGCAACGCTCACCTCGTCGAGGACATGGGCGCCTCCGTCGATGATCCGGCGTTCCGTGAACTCGCCGACAGTTCTCAGACCGTGGTCTATCTTGGGCGCGGTGCGACCGTTCTGGGGGCGGTCAGTGTTGCGGACGAAGCAAGAGCCAGCTCAGCCCCGGCGCTGGCCGCGCTTCGCGCCGGTGGCGTCAACCGCATCGTGATGATGACCGGCGACCGCAGGCCGGTGGCCTTGCGCATCGGTACGGAACTTGGCCTTGCGCCCGGCGAGGTTCATGCCGAGATGCTGCCGCAGGACAAGGTGCTCCAGGTCGGCGACCTCGCGCGTGATGGCAAGGTCGCTTTCGTCGGCGATGGCGTCAACGATGCCGCCGCATTGGCTCGCGCCGACGTCGGCATCGCCATGGGCGCGGCGGGGTCGGACGTCGCACTGCAGGCCGCCGACGTCGCCCTGCTGTCGGAAGACATGAAGAAGCTGGCCGATGCGCACCGGCTTGCACGGCGGACGGCCGTCATCATCCGACAGAATCTCGTCCTCGCGATCGGCGCCATGCTGGTACTTGTGACCGGCGGCCTGTTCTTCGACCTGCCGCTTCCGCTCGCGGTGATCGGACACGAAGGCGGCACCGTTCTGGTCGTGCTGAATGGCCTACGCCTCCTGTCGGACCGAATCCGCGCCACCGACGGCTATCTCCACCATTCTCGTCAATATGAGTTCCAGGATCAAACGGGCAGCACGTCCGGATCGCGGGCGACCTCGCCCACCACACCATGATTGGACCCAGTGCTGATTGGGCGGCAGCCGGACCTTCCCTGTCCTAAAAACCGCAAAGGGACACCGATGCTGACTTTGACATCGCTCGGCGCGCCACCGCATCCTTATCGACTGCGGGCTGTTCCAGGGGCTCAAGAACCTGCGCGAGCTTAACTGGGAGAAGCTTCCGGTTCAGCCTGCGGCGATCGGCGCGGTCATCCTGACGCAGGCCCATCTCGACCGTTCCGGATAGTCGCCGGCATCGGATAACACATGCCTCGTCTCACTTGCGCCAGATCAAGAACGTTCCTTTGCCAATGGTGTATCAGGGGGGGAAATGAAGGATCGGATCGTGGTCAAGGCACAAGAACTACCCTCAAGTTTCCACCACGTGCGGTTGGTTCTCGCTCGCGGCAAAGACCATCCGGAGGGAGATCGGGAAGAAGGCTATGATCTTCTGGTTCCGCTCAACCACGAAGGATTCCTTGATCCGCTGGAATGGAAGAAATCTCGCGACGCCTGTCGCGTCCGATATTTTCGGGACGGTAAGACGGCCCGCATCGGGCTGTTGCGGCGCAAGCCCGGCGGGCAGTGGTATTTCGATTACGAGCCGGGTGATCGGGACGACGAGATCGGTTTCCGCCTGGGCGAGGAGTGCTTCCGTCTTGGCGAATACATCTCGGTCGGGCGGGAAGGCGCGTTTGTCACCTATCAGGTCGCGCGCGTCGAAAAGCCCTGACGCCGGGGCGAAATTGCAGAAAAGGAGAAAGAACCTTGTCGAATACACCTCACACTCTTGGCGACGAATTCCCAGACCAGATGGACGCCATTCATGCCCTGAAGGCGAAAAGCCCGGAGTTTGCGCATGTTTTGACGGAATATGACGCGGTGAACGACAAGATTCATCGGTCCGAGACACGTCTCGACGCCATTTCCGAAGCAGCCGAGGCCGATCTGCGCCGCCAGCGGCTGATGTTAAAAGACAAGATCGTGGCATCGCTCCGCAACGCGTGAGGGGACTGCGAGGCCGCGTTTTGCTGCCCCGCTTGCATTACCCGATTTCGGGGAGATCAGCGACACCACTCTCCCCGAAACCATCGCTTACAGCCGACCAGACCGACCCATCAAGGCCCGAGTGTGGCCGCATGCCCGGCCGCAATCTCCCCCTCAATTCACGAACGGCCAAGATACAGAGACGCTGCCATGCCGGCCGCAAGGCCGAGCACGCTAAGGGCGCTGACGGGCCCGCCGATCCTTGAGCCTCCGACCCATGCCGCCATCACGGCTTTGACAAGTGTATTCATGGCCACGGCGATCAGGATCGCATCTGCCGCAAGACCGGGCTCGATCGAATGCGACGCCAGGCGGGCCATGGAGATCGAAATCGCATCCACATCGGCGATGCCCGAAGCGGCGGCGGTCACCAGAACGCCCGCATTCCCGAACGACTGCTGAAGCAGATGCGACACCACCATGACCACGGTGATGAGTGTCCCCATTTTCAGGGCAGGCGCCAATTCCAGCGGGTTGGTGATCGTAAGTTCCGGCTGTTCGGAGGAGCCGCGACTTTGTAGCAGCAGGAGCCCGGCGCCGATGGCGAGCACGCCACCGCCGATGAGCAATGGCCATTTGAGATGCGGAAGCAAGCTTGGGTTCAAGGCCGTCGCCACGACTGCAACGCGGATGATCATGGTCAAGCCGGAAAGAAGCACGCCACAGGAAAGCAGCGTGCTGGACTCGGGGTGCCGGCGGGCAAGCCTTGCCAGCGTCAAGGTCGTCGCTGTCGAAGAGGCGAGCCCGCCCGCGATCGCCGTCATCAGAACGCCAAGCCGGTCCCCGAACACGCGGACGGCGACGTAGCCGGCGAAGGAGACCGCGGCGATCAGGATGGTCAGCAACCAGATCTCATATGGATTGACGGTGCCCCAGGGATCGACCGGCCTGTTCGGCAGGATCGGCAGCATGAGAAAGGTCATTGCCAGAAGCGTCAGGCCCGACCGGATCTCATTCCAGCTCAGCGACGCGACCCAACGATGCAACGGCTCGCGCAGGGCAAGCAGCACAGCCGTGGCAACAGCCCCGGCGATGGCGGCTGCAAGGTCGCCGACGACGGCAAGCGTTCCCAGCAGGAACGTGGCTATGCCGGCGACGACGGATGTCGCGCTGTAATTTCGCTCGGCCCGCGCTTCGAGCCAGTGGTAGGAGGCGAATGCCGCGGTGAACCCGAGGAAAACAAGACCGATCACGAGGCCAGAGTCGAACTGCCGGGCCAGGGCGCCGGTAATGCCGCCGGTGAGACCGGTCAGCGCGAACGTTCGTAGACCTGCCGCGCGCAGATGGTCTTCCTCGTTGCGGGTACGCCATCCACGCTCCAGGCCGATCAGCAGACCGATCGAAAGCGATACCGCAAGGCGGCTGAGCAGGGCGTCAGTGTCCATGGTCTCCCGAGTTGCCTTTCAGCATCTGGCGTCGATGTCGATGATCATTTGTCTATGAAGAACCTTGCCTCAAACCCGTCAATCCTGCCGCTTGCGGGAGATTGGAGTTCTATCCGTCCATTTGTTCCGGCAGCAATGGTCCGGGCGATGGCGAGCCCCAGGCCGGCCCCCCGCACCAGAGCCTGACCGCGCTCGAAGGGCTCGCTCAGCCGCGCAAGCACTGCGGAAGGCACGACCGGGCCGGCGTTCGTGACGCGCAGACAGCCGTCTGCCGACAAGGTGACGGCGACCGGTTCGTCCCGCACGCCATGCTTGAGGGCGTTTTCGATCAGGTTCCGGGCCAGGATGGCGAAGGCGTCGGCGTCGATGCTTGCGAATACCGGCGCGTCTGGCAGTGTCAGGTCGATGCGCCCTGCAGTCTCGGCCTGCCCGTCGAATTCGCTCACAACCATCCGCAGGATGGCGCCGATCTCGACCGGCGCCTCGGCGAGAAGGCGTCCGCCCTCGGCTCTCGCCAGTTGCATGAGTTTCTCGGTGAGGCGGGAAAGGCGCCGCAAGGCGGTCTGCATATCCTCGGCGCGCTCGCGCGTGGCGTCGTCCGGCGCTTGCGCGATCATGCGCTGCGCCTGCGCCAGTGCAGCAGCCACCGGTGTCCGCAGCTCATGGGCCGATTTGGCCGCCAGGCTGCGCTCGGCCTGCAAGGTACGCGTCAATCGGTCCAGGAGGTGGTTGACCGCTTTGGCGACGGGGCCGATCTCCGAGGGCAGGTCCTCCGCGTCGATGGGTGTCAAATCACCGCCGCCGCGCGCCTCGATCTGCGAGCGGAAGGTCCGAACCGGGGTCATGGACAGCCGGACAATGACCCAGATGCCGATCAAGCCGAGCGGGACAATGACGGCCAGCGGCAGGCTCAGCCCGAGCAACAGTCGCCCGGCGGTCATCCGGCGATGCGACAGGGGCTCCGCGATGGTGATGGTCAGATTCTGCTGGAGGGTCGCGTCGGAGTAGAGGCGGTGCGTCGGCGTCGTGGCAAAGCCCATTCCGGAAAACGGCGGGAATGCCGCGAGATCGGCGCTGTGCGATCGCAGCAGAACCTTGCCCGCGGCATCGCGCACGACATAGGTGAAATACTCGTCGTGCTGGCGGAGCGTGGCAACGCGCTGTTCGGTGTCGTCGGCATCGCGGCCGATGATCTCGATCGCCGCAAGCGGCAGGATGCGTTGCGCCGTCTCTTCGAGGGCGCTGTCGAACACCTCGTCCATTTCGTGGCGCAGCATCTGCGCGGTCACGACCGCGGCAAGTGCCCATAACACCGTTAGCCCTAGCCCCAGCCATAGCGAGAGCCGCCTTTGCAGGCTCCTGGGCCGCTTCATCTTGCCGTTCCAAGACGATACCCGATGCCCCGCACCGTATCGATCGCGCCGTGGCCGAGCTTCTTGCGCAGTCTGCTGACGTGAACCTCGATCGTATTGCTCTCGACCTCTGCGCCGAATGCATAGAGCCGATCTTCGAGCTGCGCCTTGGTCATCGCGATGCCGGGCCGCTGCAGAAATGCTTCGAACAGCGCCCATTCGCGACCGGTAAGCTCAACAGGGCGCGCGCCGTGCATCACGGTCCGGGCGGCGAGATCGATGCGCAGGTCGCCGATCTCGATGAGAGGATTCGGGTTGCCGCTGTATCGCCGCGCCACCGCATTCAGCCGCGAGGAGAGTTCCGACAGATCGAACGGCTTGATCATGTAGTCGTCGGCGCCGGCATCGAGGCCCGCGATGCGGTCGGAGATCTGGTCGAGCGCCGTCAGGATGATGACCGGCGTCACGCTGCCCTCGGCTCGAAGCTTTTTGAGAAAGGCGATGCCCAATCCGTCCGGGAGCATCAGATCGAGCAGGATGAGATCGTATGCCGCGCTTTGGAGATGTTCGCGCGCCGCATCGAGCCGTGTCACCCAGTCCACCGAGTGGAGGGCGGCAACCTGCTCGCGCACGGCCTTTCCGAGAATAGCATCGTCTTCGATCAGTAGAACTCTCATCCCAGGGTCACCCGTCTCGCCATCCTCCTGCCTAGCGTCCGATGCTGTCGGTTTGCTGAAGACCGCCCCATCGCTGCTTCAGGCGTTCGTCAGGAGAGCGTGCCATGGTTCCCCCCGAAAGCGCGTTGATCAGGAACAATGAAACGATGAAACATTTGCTGGCCGCGATCCTCGTTCTGGCGTTTTCCGGTCCCGGTATCGCCAAGGCTGACGACGACGATTGCCATGTCTCGATGGATCGATGGAAGCCGCGGGAAGCGGTCGAAACAATGGCCGCCAGTCAAGGCTGGACCGTTGCCAGGATCAAGATCGATGACGGCTGTTACGAAATCCGGGGAACCGACCGGAATGGCCTGGCTTTCAAGGCCAAGGTCGATCCGGAAACCCTCGAAATCGTCAAGTTCCGGCACAGGGATCGCGATGACGACCGTCACGGATCGAGGCGTCAGCGGCCGCCAGCCTCGCAGAACGACACCGTAGGCGGAACATCCTCCAACACCCTGCTCGGGACGACCGTGCGGCCCAAGACCACCATCAAGTAGCAATCCCATCTCGCTATCGCTCAAGCGCTGCGACCGTCGCAAGGAGATCCCGCCATGCCTCATGATCCGGCCCGTTATTCCAGAAGCATGATCGTCATCCACTGGCTGACAGCCCTGCTGATCCTCGGGGCCTGGCTGACCTCGACGGGAGGCCGTCATATGGCCGAAAACCCGCCCTTGCTGCATTTCTCGTTCGGGTTGGCCGTGCTCGTCCTGGTGCTTCCGCGCTTGATCCTGCGCCTTGCGGGCGGAACCCCGGACGCGCCGCAGTCCAATGGCCGTCTCGCCCTTGCCGTCAAAGCCGGACATGTGCTGTTGTATCTGTTCCTCATTGCCCTGCCGTTGAGCGGTTGGTACGCGGCGTCGCGCCTCGGTGTTCCCGTTTCTTTCTTCGGCTTCCAGCTTCCGGCGATCACCGAGCGGGTGCAGGGCGCACCGGGCCTGATCGCGGACATTCATGAGAATGCCGGCACGATCATCCTCTACCTTGCCGGACTGCATGCCGCGATGGCGGTCTGGCACCAGTACGTCCTGCGCGACGGGACGTTGCAGCGGATGTCTCCGCGCTAACGCAGCGGCAGCCAGCCACGCGCCTGAGCGGAGCGTGGCTGGCTGCCGTCTTGTTCAGTCCCCGGAGCTTTCGCGGCTGGCCTGCCGACAGGCCGGTCGCTCCTGCATCTGCTGCGGACCTGACCGTGTCCGATGTTTCCTGACGAAGTGCTGACGGAAAATCCCGATGGCCGTCAGGCAGCCCTCAGGCGGCTTCGCCACAGTGACGAGGACGGGTCGGCGCTCTGCGACGACCCGGACACCGTTTCCTCGCAGAAGGCAAGCCGACATGAAATCGCTTCTCGCAGCTCTCGCCATGACAACCGCCCTCACGTTCCCTGGCCTCGCCATGGCCCGGCCGGTGACATTGACCACAACGCTGACCAACTATGGCGGCGACGGCGCCTATCTCGCGCTCTACGTCACCGATCCCCAGGGCAAATATGCCGGCACGCTCTGGGTCGCTGGCGGCAAGTCCAAATATTACGAGCATCTATCGGGCTGGTATCGCGCCACTGGCGGCCGCGCCGGTATCGACGGCATTACCGGCGCTAGCGTCGGTGCGGGGCGCACGCTGGAGATCTCGCTCGACCTTGCCGATGCGCTTTTCGACGCAGGTTACACGCTGCATGTCGACGCAGCCGTGGAGGACATGCGTGACAGCCCCAACGAGGTCGCCGTTCCCCTGACCACTGCGGGCACGAAGACGACCGTTCGCGGTCGACGCTACGTCTCGACCGTTGCCTACTCCTTCTAGGCGGTGGACGACATGATCCGTGTCATCCATCGCTGGCCAGGCCTTCTGGCCGCTCTTTTTCTGCTGGTCTTGAGCCTTAGCGGTGCAGCACTCTCGCTGTTTCCCGCCGCCGAACGGTTGTCCGCCCCGCAGGCCGAGGCAGGGCTTTCCGTCGGGACGCTGGCCGGACGTATCCTCGCCATCCACCCTCAAATAGAACAGATACGTCGCGCGCCCTCCGGCAAGATCACCGCCTACTGGTTTGAGGGTGGGGCGCCTCAGGCCGCCATCATCGATCCCGCAACAGGGCTGGGTGTCGCCTCCAGCGATCCGAATGCCGTCGAGCAGTGGCTTACCGGTCTGCACCGGTCGCTCTTTCTCGGTGACGGCGGGCGTATCGCAGCGGCAGTGGGCGCTGCCGCCATGCTGGTCTTGGCTGTGTCCGGCACTATGCTCGTCGCCCGCAGGGCCGGCGGCTGGCGGCGATGGTTCGCGCCGATACGCGGGCCGCTCGCCGGAAGATTGCATGTCGAGATCGCGCGCGTCGCCGTCGCAGGCCTCGTCTTGTCCTCGGCCACCGCATTGTGGATGACGGCGTCGACATTCGATCTCCTTCCCGACGCGGCCACATCTCCCGTCGCCCACATCGAGGCGAGCGGCCGGACCGGCATGGCCGCATCGCATATGGATCTGCTGAAACGGACACCGGTCACCGAACTGCGCAGCCTGGCGTTTCCCGATCTGGCCGATGCGACGGATGTCTTCACGCTGAAGACGGATCGCGGCACGGGCTATCTGGATCAGGGCACCGGCGTGCTGCTGGCCTGGAGCGACCTGACCGGATGGCAGCGTCTCTCGGAGACTATCTATATGCTGCATACCGGTCGAGGCGCGGCCACCTTGGGCCTCGTGCTCGGCATGATGGCGCTCGGCGTGCCGGCGATGGCGGGCACCGGCCTCATCCTGTGGCTGGCGGGTCGGCGCGGGCGGCCACGGATTCACGGCAATGTAACGGCTGGACGTGCGGAAACGATCCTGCTTGTCGGCAGCGAGAGCGGCAGCACATGGAGCTTCGCTGCGACACTGCACGCCGCGCTGACGAAGCTCGGGCAGGCGGTTCACACCGCGCCGATGTCGTCATTCGATCCTGAACGCTACCGGCATGCCCGGCGCGTTCTCATTCTTGCGGCAACCTATGGCGATGGCGATGCGCCCGCTTCGGCGCGGGGGTTTCTCGATCGCCTGCAAACCCTGCCGGTAGAGCCAACCATTCCGATCGCCGTGCTCGGCTTCGGTGACCGCAGCTTCCCGGCCTACTGCGCTTTTGCCCAGGTCGTTGCGAGGGCCGCCGAGGCGCGAGGGTGGAGCACGCTCATCCCATACGAAACCGTCGACCGGCAGTCGCCGCAGGATTTTGCCCGTTGGGGACGATCGCTGGGCGAGGCAATAGGGATCGGGCTGGAGCTTGTCCATCGGCCAGCCTTGCTGGCGGCCTCCCCATTGACCCTCGTTTCGCGACGCGAATACGGCGCGGAGGTGCAAGCTCCGACAGTGATCCTGCGGTTCGTGCTGCCCAAAGTCCCGTTCTGGCATCGGTTGGCCGGGCGTGGCTTCGGTCGATATTCGGCAGGCGATCTTCTCGGCGTGCTGCCCGAGGGCTCGTCCGTTCCACGGTTCTACTCGCTGGCTTCGGGACGGCGCGATGGCTTCATCGAGATCGTCGTGAAGAAGCATCCGGCGGGGCTCTGTTCCGGGCAGCTCTTCAATCTGGAGCCAGGATGTGCCGTTCGCGCATTCATCCGAACCAATCCCGGCTTCCATGCCGGCAGGAGCAGGATACCGTTGATCCTGATCGGAGCTGGAACAGGGATAGGGCCGCTGGCGGGCTTCGTGCGCGCCAATGCGCGTCGCCGTCCGATCCACCTGTTCTTCGGAATGCGTCATCCTGCCAGCGATTTCCTCTACAAGGACGAACTGACGCGCTGGCATCGCGAAGGGCGCCTTCACCGGCTCGTCGGGGCCTGCTCGCGCGGGCGGATGCCGCGCTATGTCCAGCACGCTCTTCTTGAGGATGCCGCCCAGATCGCAGCCCTGATCCGCAGCGGCGCGCGCATCATGGTCTGTGGTGGGCGGGATATGGCCGTCGGCGTTTCGGCGGCGCTTGCCGAGATTCTCGCGCCGGTAGGGTTGACGCCGGCCCTGCTCAAGGCGGAGGGACGCTATGTCGAAGACGTCTACTGATCCGATGAGGCACGCGCTCAACGGACCGACCATGGGAACGCGCTGGTCCGCGCTGTTCTACACGGAGGCAGGGTTCGATCCGGAGCCGGTTCGACACGCTCTTCAGGCGGAAATGGACGAGGTGGACGCGCAGATGTCCACCTGGAAGCCCGACAGCGCTCTGATGAGGTTGAACGCCGGTCCCGTCGGCGACTGGATCGATGTGCCGGCGCGTCTCGCAGACGTTCTGCATCTTGCGCTCGAAATCGGCCGTGCGTCGGGCGGAGCTTTCGATATCGGCGTGGGCGATGCGGTCGTTGCCTGGGGTTTTGGCCCGCAAGCGGCCGACCGGGCCCTGATCCGGAAGGCACTCGCGACATCGCGCCAACCCGCCCATGTGGCGCTCGAGCTCGATCCTGTTCGCGCGGCGGTGCGCAAGCGCGCGCCGATCACGATCGACCTCAACGGCATTGCCAAGGGATATGGCGTCGACCGGCTGGTCGCGATCCTCGGGCGCTTCGGCATAACTTCCGGCCTCGTGGGAATTGACGGCGAGATGAGGGCGCTCGGTCTGCGCCCCGATGGTGAACCGTGGAACATTGCCGTAGAAGGTCCCGACGCGGCCCGTCGAGTGCCGCACTCCGTCCTCGCCTTGCAGGAGGCTGCGGTCGCCACCTCTGGCGATTACCGGCATTGGACTGTCGTGAACGGTCGCCGTCTCTCGCACACCATGAATCCGCGCCGCGGTGCGCCGCTACTGTCGTCGCCCGCTTCGGTCACGGTCGTCGCGCGAACCTGCGCTGAAGCCGATGCCTGGGCGACCGCGTTGACGGTTCTCGGTCCGACGTCCGGGACCGAGCTTGCCCAGCACCTTGGCCTAGACGTGCTGTTTCTTCTGCGAGACGCCTCGGGCGGAGTCCGGCCGATAGCGACAGGACTTCTTTTTTCGGCAGGCCGGGAGACCTGTCGAAGGGTTCCTGAGGTTTATGGGCAAAGTTTGAAGCAATCGCACAATTCGGACTGACAGGACCGGAAAATGGCCGTGCCTCCTGGTGGTGGCTGGACTTTGGCCAGCTATTCTTGTCAATCGACGTTGTAACGGGACCCCGTATCGGCTTCCAAATTCCATTCAACCCAAGATTTCATATCGCGACAGTTGATGTGGAGAATGCGCCAGAACGTGAGAGGCGCGGATTTGCACGCTTAACCTTTTGAAATTTATCAAGTTTAATTTCTGATCTCTCTGCTGTTTATTTCATCACAGGTTGCTTAATGTAGGAATTTCTTAACCGCCGTAGCTCCTACGACTTTACTCAGGCCATGAAGTCGGCCCGGATCATAGCAACCCACAATTGGTGGGACCGATAGGTTGGAAGATTGCGGGTTTAGGCAAATGCTGATACGCTGGGGGTACCGTAAGGACATGCTTGCCATGCTCATGGCGGGGCGCGCCGCCCAGCAGATCGTGGTCGGCAAGGTGTCCGCCGGGTCCGCTGGTTCGGACGAAAGCGGTCTCGCCAGGGCAACGAAGATGGCGCTCGCCATGGAGCGTTCCCTCGGCTTCGGTGCGATTCAGCCGCTGCTCTACCGCGATGACAAGGACCCGACCGCCGTGCTCGACGGTAATCCCGATCTCGCAGCCCGCATCCATGCGGGATTGGAAAGGGCATTTGCGAGGGCGGTCGAAATCATCAGTGAGAACCGCGACAAGCTCGACGCGCTCACCACGGCGCTGTTCGATGCGCAGGCTTTGGATGGCGAGGCGGTGAAGGGGCTGCTCAAATACGGTGATCGTGGGCCAGAATAACAGTAGATTCGGATTTGAATTGTGTTCTTGGGATAGTCGACGGTTGCTATGGCGATGTGTCGGTGCTGGCCGGTATCCGGCTGGGGTAGAGGTATATTTGCGCCTTTATTATGGTCCTTCAGTCTAAAGTTGTGACACTTCAAAGCCGACAGTCTGCTCAATTTGCAAGTGCGCGCCGTCCGGCAGAGCGGGCAGCATTTCTCCATCTGCATTACCGGAGATATCTGATGCTTAGCAGGAGTAGAGGCATCGCCAAAGCGCAGAAGGATAATCCCCCGAGGTGCTGGTATCCAAGAACGCCAAATACGCCACCGAGTGCGAAGAAGACAATCGTGACGAGGTGGAGTTTCAAGCGCAGCACGATGGCCAGCCTGTCGGAGCTGGAATTGTTTCCCAGAAGCATGGCGATGCCCACCCCGATATCGGTTGCTACACCCGAAACGTGGGTCGTTCTTACGCGACTGCCGGAAATCCGCGTCGATGCCGCATTCTGCAATCCCATGGTCAGGCTCAACAGGCCCACCACCAGCACACCATTCGGGGAGCGTGCGCTCAGGGTGATGAAAAGCCCGACAAGCATCAGAAGCGCGGCTTCGACGATCAATGTGAGGGCGTAGATGTTACGACGTAGCTGCCGCTTGCCGACTTCGATGAGACACGAGGCGATGAAGGCACCAAGGATGAACATCACGACGATCGTCAGGAATCCCAGTGCCAGGTCGGACCGGGAGACTGCGAGGAAATCGGAGGCCATCGAGACATTGCCGGTCATGTTGGCTGAGAAATAGCGGTAGCCAAGGTAACCGGCACTGTTCACGCCGCCTGCGACGAACGCCAGAATTGAAGCCAGCATCAGGTCTGTTGCCGGAGTCCTCTTGTCGCCTTCTTGGATGAGCATTTCGATTTTACATTGCTATGGATGCGGTGGGGAACGAACCGCGTGTCGTTTCTGTAGGGCAGGATGCAACGCCGAAGCGCGAGAGTCGATGGGGGGCGTCCATCTGCGTGACGGTTTGCATCATGTATGAGCGAACAGAAGCTCGGCTTCCAGCCCGCTATCGGCCTTTCTGTTCCGCAGCATAAAACCGATGCGATAGACATCGACGATTTCACGAACGATGGAGAGACCGAGGCCAGAGCCGGGGGATGCCATGTCAAGACGCCAGCCGCGGCGGGTGAGATTGCCGAGTTCTTGCTCCGGCACGCCCGGACCGTCGTCCGAGATCGTCAGACGCAGGCCGTCTTCGTTGCGCTTCCAGCGCACGCGAATTTCGGCCGTCGCCCATTTGACGGCATTTTCGAGCAGGTTGCCGATGAGTTCGCGAAAGTCGGCTGGGTCCATGGGCACGGTCTCGGTGTTTGGGCCGTCGATCTCGAACCGCAGCCGCTCGCCGGAAGGGGAGCGCTTGAGGATGCGCACAAGTTCGCCGACGATCATGGCTACGTCGGCGTCCGAGCGGCGCAGGTCCGCGCTGGCGGCGATGCGGGCAAGCGCCAGTTCCCGTTCCACATGATTACGCATGACGGACGCCAGGTGCTCCAGTTCGTCCGCCATGGCCGCCTCACCCTTGTCGCGCAGAGTGAGGACATCGTTCGAGAGCACCGTCAGCGGCGTGCGCAGGCCGTGGGCGAGGTCGGCCGCGCGCTTCCTCGCCTTGCCCATCATCGCTTCCTGCGTATCCAGAAGCGCATTGACTGCCGCCACGGTGCTCTGGAATTCACTGGGATAGGCGCCGGTCAACTGGTTGGCACGCCGCTCGCGGATGCGCACGATCCCTTCGTTCAGCGCCGCCAGCGGCCGCAGCCCGAGGGTGAGCTGCAGGATCGACGCGACGACGAGGAAGACGCCGAGCCCGGCGACGGCCGGCAGGATGTCGCGGATGAAGGCGGCTCCGGCCTCCTCCAGCGTTTGCGCGTCGATGGCGACCGCGATGCGCAGCGCGCGTTTCCCCTCCGGTGCAGCGACCTGCACGAGCCGCTCGAGGACGATCAATGAACTTCCGGCCGGGCCGGGCAGCAGGTAGCGATGAACCGTGCCCTCGGCGTGCCTGTCCATGGGCAGGGCAAGGGCCGTGTCGAACAGCGACAGCGAGCGGACGGTCTGCCCCCGCGCATCGTCGACGATCTGCCAGTAAAGCCCGCCATAGGGCGTGGCGAAGCGCTGGTCGAGCGGGCTTTCCGGGCGCTGGAGCGTGCCGTCGGCGGCAAAGGACAGCGCGCCGGCCAGCGTGTTGATATGGCTGGTCAGCTCCGCATCGATGCGGTTGCGGATGTTGCTGGAGAAGAGCGAGACCAGCAAGGTGACGGTCAGTGTCAGCGCGAGGCTCACGGTCAACGCGGAAATCAGCAGGAGGCGGCTGCGAATGGAGGTTGGCCATCTCATGCGGCGGCGATCCGGTAGCCGTAGCCGCGGCGCGTCTCGATGAAAGCCTTGCCCAGCTTGCGCCGCAGCCGGCCGATCAGCACCTCCACCGAATTGCTGTCGCGGTCGAAATCCTGGGCGTAGAGCTGCTCGGTCAGTTCCTGCTGGCTGACATGGCGCTCGCGGTTCTGGAGCAGATGGTGCAGGCAGCGATATTCGAGCGGCGTCAGGTCGACCGGCCGGTCCCCAAGCGTCACCGATTTGACGCGCGGGTCCAGGTGTAGGCCGCCGGCGCTGAGGACGGGGCTCGGCTCGCCGGCATAGCGGCGCAGGATAGCGCGCAGGCGGGCGAGGACTTCCGCGATCTGGAAGGGCTTGGCGAGATAGTCGTCCGCCCCGGCATCGATGCCTTCCACGCGCTCTTCCCAATTGCCGCGCGCCGTCAGGATGAGGACGGGGAAGCGGCGCCCGTCCTTGCGCCAGCGTTTCAGGATCGTCATGCCATCCATGGAGGGGAGGCCGAGATCGAGGATGGCGGCGGCGAAATCCTCGCTGTCGCCGCGATACCAGCCGTCTTCGCCGTCGCGGGCATGGTCCACGACATAGCCCGCCCGCTCCAGATGGGCGATGAGATCGCGGGCGATCAGCCGGTCGTCTTCAACGAGCAGGATGCGCATCATTCGTTCTCGACTTCGAGGATCGTGCCGCTCGCTGCGTCGATCTCTATTTCGACGAGCTGCCCTTCGGGCGACAGAACCTTGAATTTGTAGAGGAAGATCCCGTGCTTCCGGCGTGGTTCCACGCGGACGATATCGCCCCGGAAACGCCGGCTGACGATGTCGCGCAACTCGGAAAACGGTTTGATCGCGCCCTTCTCGACCGCCTCCTGAACGGCGTCGAGGGTGCGTCCGTCCGCGTCGTCCCCCTCATCGTCTGCATGAGCGATTGCGCCGGCCGAAAGGAGCCCGGCAAGGGAAAGGGTGATGACGGACATGAAGAGCACACGCATGTTCGAAGCCTAGCACGGCGAGGCTGAAATTTTGCTGACATTTCCCGTCAGCCATCGCTCAGCCACGGCTGCCTATGGTGCGTCCAGCGTCGGGGCAGGGTGCTCCGGCCGGCCACAAGGAGAAATTCCATGAAGACAATCCTTCTCGCAACCGCCCTTCTCGGCCTTTTTGCCGCCGGTGCGGCCCGTGCCGAAGATGAGGGCAAGAGCTGCGACGTGCCGAAGGACAAATGGATGACCGAGGATGCCATGAAGGACAAGGCCAAGGCGATGGGCCTCGACGTCCGGCGGATAAAGGTCGAGAACGGCTGCTACGAAGTCTATGCGATCGATGCCAAGGGCGCCAAGGTCGAGACGATCTTCAATCCGCAGACCGGCGAGCCGGTCGGCTCGGAAGGAGCGGAATGATGGCGCCACTCTCCCTAACCAGCGGGGCGGGGGAAAGCGTCAAGGTGTGGGACCCGCTCGTGCGGGTCTTTCACTGGTCGCTGGTCTGCCTCTTCGTTTTCTCCTTCGTCACCGGCGACGAATGGAAGAAGGCCCATATCCTCTCCGGCTATGCCATCGCCGGGCTGATCGCCTTGCGCCTGGTCTGGGGGCTGCTGGGGCCGCATCACGCCCGCTTCGCCAATTTCCTCTATGCCCCTACGACGATTCTCGCGTTCCTCCGTGACAGCCTCGCCTTCCGCGCCAAGCGGTATCTCGGCCACAATCCGGCGGGGGGCGCCATGGTCGTTCTGTTGCTCGCGGCGGTGTCCGGCATCGTGACCACCGGCTATATGATGACCACGGATGCCTATTGGGGTGTCGGCTGGGTGGAGGATGTCCATAAGGCCCTTGTCTATTCGACCATCGGGCTGGTCGCCCTGCATATCGCCGGCGTTGTTCTAGCCAGCGTCGAGCACCGGGAAAACCTCGTTCGCGCCATGGTGACGGGAAGAAAGCGCCGCGAAGATTGATGTGCTGCCGTCTCTATGGCATACATTTAGAATAATTCTAAATCCATTGCCTGAAGTCGTGTAACCACAGCCGATCTGCTGAAATCGGAGATGCCATGCGCGCCGTCCACAGGGAAAGCCAACTCATCGAACGTATCGGCTGGCTCCGCGCGGCGGTGCTGGGTGCCAATGACGGGCTGATCTCGACGTCGAGCCTCATCGTCGGTGTCGCGGCGGCGACCGCTGCATCGCAGGAAATCCTCGTCGCCGGTGTCGCCGGGCTGGTGGCCGGCGCGATGTCGATGGCGCGGTGCTGTTGACGCTGTTCAGCGTGTCGACGACGCTTGAGCACCAGGCGCTCGGCCGTGCGCGCCGCGCCGTCGAGGCGCTGATGGCGCTTCGTCCCGAAACGGCGTTCCGCTGGCAGGCCGATGGCTCGGTGCTGGAGGTTCCCGCAGCGGAGCTTGTCGTCGGGGATGTCGTGATCCTGCGGCCCGGCGCCCGCGTGCCGGCCGATGGCGTCATCCTGCAGGGACGCGGCGGTATCGACGAGGCCAATATCACCGGTGAATCCATGCCCGTTTCCAAAGAGCCGGGCCAGCAGGTGTTCGAGGCCACCGTCAATCTGGACGGCATTCTGGAAGTGGCGGTCGCAAGAACGATCGGCGACAGCACGATCGCCCGCATGATCCGGCTGGTCACGGAAGCCCAGGAGGCCAAGGCCCCCTCCGAGCGTTTCAGCGCCTGGTTCGGACAGCGCTATATCGTCGCGGTGCTCCTCGGCGCCGCTCTAGCCTTCGCCGTTTTCTACGGGGTGGAGCGCGATTGGGAGCAGGCGCTCTATCGGGCCGCGACGCTGCTGGTCGCGGCCAGCCCCTGTGCGATCGTCATATCGGTGCCTGCAGCGATCCTGTCTGCGCTCTCGGCGGCGCGCTCGAAACACTGGCCGCCGTCGATATCTTCGCCTTCGACAAGACCGGCACCCTCACCAACGGCCGGGCGGCCGTGACGCGGATCGTCGCGCTGGACGCGGACGAATGCGGCTTCCTGTCGTTGCTCGCCGGGCTCGAAGCCCATTCCGAGCATCATGTCGCGGCGGCCATACGCCGGGAGGCGGCTGCACGTGGCATCGCGCCGGCGCATGTCGTGGATGTCAGCGCGCGCCCAAGCGCAGGGATCGTCGGGTCGGATGCGCTTGGTGTCCTCTGGGCCGGCAATCTTCATCTCGTTCGGGACATGGGGGCGTCCGTCGACCACGCCCGGCTTCGGGAACTGACCGACAGCGCCGAGACCGTCGTCTATCTGGGACGTGGACCGACCGTTCTCGGCGCCGTCGGCGTGGCGGACGAGGCGAGGGCGAGCTCGGCCCCGGCGCTCGCCGCGCTGCGGGCCGGCGGCGTGTGCCGCATCGTCATGATGACCGGAGACCGCCGGCCGGTGGCCTTGCGGATCGGCGCGCTGCTCGGCCTTGCTCCCGACGAGATTCATGCCGAAATGCTGCCGCAAGACAAGGTGCGTCATGTGGGGGAACTGGCGGGTGGCGGCACCGTGGCCTTCGTCGGCGACGGTGTCAATGACGCGGCCGCTCTTGCCCGCGCCGATGTCGGCATCGCCATGGGCGCGGCCGGCTCGGAGGTCGCCCTTCAGGCCGCCGATGTCGCCCTCTTGTCGGAAGACATGAAGAAGCTGGCCGATGCGCAGCATCTGGCGCGCCGGACCGCCGCGATCATCCGGCAGAACCTCGTCGTCGCGATCGGCGCCATGCTGGTGCTGGTAACGGGCGGGTTGTTCTTCGATCTGCCTCTGCCTCTGCCTCTGCCGCTGGCGGTGGTCGGACATGAAGGCGGGACCGTGCTCGTGGTCCTCAACGGCTTCCGCTGTTGTCGGATCCGATCCGGCGGCCAGTGGACAGGGCCGCATCCGTCCGTGCGCCGGAGGATGGGTTGGAGACGTCGCCACCGGTTGCGGCCACGTCGTCGGCCGACACGCCGGTGTAGGCGCCGGTCGCGTTCCGCGGATCAACAGGAAAGAAAGCGGGTGCGCGTGTTCTCTTCGAGAAGCAGGCCCGTGATTCCGCCGAACACCCATTCCCGCAGGCGGCTATGACCATAGGCGCCGGTGACGACGATATCGGCGTCGCTTTCGTCGACGAATTGCAGAAAGCCGATCGTTTCGTCGGCGCTTTTGATCATCTGCGGCCTGGCCTTCACATTGTGCCGGGCGAGATAGGAAACGATATCGGAGAGGCTCTGCCTCTCGGCCGGCGCGGGCTCCGGGGAAACGGAGACGACGGCGACGTCATAGGCGACCGAGAGCAGGGGAAGCGCATCCGCAATCGCGCGGCGGGCCTCGCGGGTGTCCTTCCAGCCGATGACGATCTTTCGTGTCGCAATCGTGTCGCAGTCGCTCCCGACCACCAGAAGAGGCCGGCCGGCACGCAGGACGACGGTCGCCGGGTCCGCGCGGTCTCCGGCCGCCATCAGCACCAGATCGGCGACACGGGCGGCCGCCACGACCGCCTCGGTCGGCGCCATCGTTTCGCCGCGCCATTCCGCCTCGATCCTGTTTGCCGCCAGATGGAGGAACGTGGCGCGAGCCTCCTCCATGCGCTCTGCGAGCGTTCCGGCGGCGCAAAGCCCTATGAGCCGAGCACCCGAGCGAGACGCCAGATCGACCGCGGCCTCCGTGATCGGCTCGACCGGCCGCTCGATATCGAGATTGACGAGAATGGATTGATAAAACACGCGTACATTCCTTCCGTTCCAGGCAAGCGGTCGGAAGCATAGCGCCGATAACGCGGCATATATTGATCCTGGTCAAGTGTTGCGCGGGGCCTCGCCATCGAGGACCGGATCAGCCGCCCCGTCCTGCCTCCAGCAATGCCTTGCCGTGGATCGCAAGCATGCGTTCCTCGTTCGCCGGGACGATCAAGGTCCGGAACGGCCGCAGGAATTCCAGCCGGGCGAGGATCGCATCGCGAACCGGTCCCGCATTTTCCCCGACGCCCCCCGTGAAGACGACGGCGTCGAGTCCACCCATGGACACTGCCATCATGGCCGCGAACTGCGCTACCTTCAGGGCAAAATAGTCGAGGGCGAAGCCGGCGCGCGGATCCGCGCTTTCGAGCAGGGCCTTCACGTCGTTGCTGAGGCCGGACAGGCCCTTCAGGCCGGAGCGCTCGTAGAGCGCATGTTCCACATCGTCGATGCCCATGCCGAGATTGCGCAGCATGTAGGTGACCGCGCCGGGATCGATCGCACCGGTGCGGCTCCCCATCGGCAGACCGTCGAGCGCGGTCATGCCCATGGTCGTGTCGACGCTTGCGCCGTCCTTCAGGGCACACAGGCTTGCGCCATTGCCGAGATGCCCGACCACGACCCGGCCGCGCGCAAGATCGGGGTGTTCACTTGCGAGCACGCGGGCAATCCACTCGTAGGACAGGCCGTGGAATCCGTAGCGGCGGATGCCCCGATCCCGCAGCGTCGCATCGACGGCGAAGACCTGGAAGAGCGGTGCATGGCCGGCGTGGAAGGCGGTATCGAAACAGGCGATGTCCGGGGCGTCCGACAGGCGGTCCGACGCCGCGATGCCCGCGAGATTGTAGGGCTGGTGCAATGGCGCGAGGGGCGCCAGCGCCGCAAGCCGATCGAGAATCCCGGGCGTGACGACGACAGGCGCGACGAAATCGGCGCCGCCATGCACGATCCGGTGTACCGTCGCCACCATGCGCCATGCGTCGTCGTATCGGTCGATGAGGTCGATCACCGCGGCCATGGCGGTCTCGTGGTCGTTCGCTGCAAGCGCCCTGTCGACATGGACATCGCTTGCCACGACCGTCGCGCTCAGCCTGGCCTCGGTGCCGATGCCGGTGACCTTGCCCTTGGCGAGCTTGTCGAGTGCCTCATAGCCGAAAACTTCGAATTTCAGGCTCGACGAACCGGTATTGAGAACGAGCAGGACGTCAGTCATTTGATGCGGCCCTTGGCGCGGGCATCCGCGAGGAGGCAGGCAAGCGCGCAGGACAGGAGGCGCGTGCGCTGGTCGTCGGCCCGGCTTGTCAGAACGATGGGGACGCGGGCGCCCAGCACGATGCCGGCCGCCTCAGCGCTGCCAAGAAACGTGAGCTGCTTCGCCAGCATGTTGCCGGCCTCGATATCGGGAACGAGAAGGATGTCAGCATCGCCGGCGACGGCCGATTCTATGCCCTTCTCCCGTGCTGCCTGCGGGCTGATCGCATTGTCGAAGGCAAGCGGCCCGTCGATCAGGCAGCCGGTGATCTGCCGGCGGTCCGCCATCTTGCAGAGTGCTGCGGCGTCGAGGGTCGCCTGCATCTTGGGATTGACCGTTTCCACCGCCGCGAGAGCGGCGACCTTCGGCGCGCGCGCCTCGCCGAACACCACGCGCCAGAGATCGACCGCGTTCTGGACGATATCCGCCTTCACCGCGAGATCGGGCAGGATGTTGACGGCGGCATCGGTGATCATGAACGGTTTCGGATAGGATGCGATGCTCATGAGGTAGCAGTGCGAGATGCGCCGCTCCGTGCGCAGCCCCGCGCCGGCCTTCACGATCTCGCCCAGAAGCTCGTCCGTATGCAGCGAACCCTTCATGATGGCACCCACATGGCCGCTCGCGGCCAGTTCCGCCGCCTTGGCCGCCGCCGCATGGCTGTGCTCGGTATCGACGATCTCCCACCCCGCGATATCGACCCCGGCCTCTCTGGCCGCGTCGGTTATCCGCGCCGCCGGGCCGATGAGCACCGGCGTTACCAGATCTTCCTGCACCGCCTCGAAGCTGGCGGCAATGACATTGGCCTTTACCGGATGCACGATCGCGATACGGGTGGGCGGCAGCGCACGGCAAAGGGTGAGGATCGCATCTGTCTGTCGGCTCATGGAATGTTTCCCTGGAACTCTATGGAAAGAGCAAACCCTGCGTAGGAACGGTAATCTTCACGATGGTCCCAATGGAGGCAAGAGGTGTTCTACCCCTGTCGCGCCGCGCCATTCTGGTATTTGGCGGATGAACCGTGCCCGGGCTCTGGATAAGAAGCGATTGCAACCATGGGCGCTTGGATTTTGATGGTTCCGTTGGTGGGGGCTAACGGGCCGTATTGACCGCAACGGCTGTTGGTCGGCGGGCACACCGGCATGTATGTGATGGCACTTGCGTCTCCCGATCGACGGATTCCAACGTCAAGTTTTGCAAGCGCAGGCTTCGGTCAGCATTCTGGCTGTGGCACGAGGCATGACGTTCGCGCATCCGACATGAGCGAAGCCCTTCAAATCGACCGCAACGATACACGCTTCTCAAGCTCGGCCGCCTGTTCCTTGCGCTCACTGTAGCGGTCGGTGAGGTAGGCGGAGGCGTCGCGCGTGAGGACGGTGAACTTCACCAGCTCCTCACAGACATCCACCACCCGGTCGTAGTAGGACGAGGGCTTCATCCGGCCATCGGCGTCGAACTCCTGATAGGCTTTGGCGACCGAGGATTGGTTCGGGATGGTGACCATCCGCATCCAGCGGCCGAGAATGCGCATCTGGTTCACGGCATTGAAGGACTGGCTGCCGCCCGAGACCTCCATGACGGCGAGGGTTTTGCCCTGCGTCGGCCGGACCGATCCGACCGAGAGTGGAATCCAGTCGATCTGGGACTTCATGATGCCGGTCATCGCGCCATGGCGTTCCGGGCTCACCCAGACCTGCCCTTCCGACCATTGCGAAAGATCGCGCAATTCTTGCACTTTCGGATGACTTACCGGCGCTTCGTCAGGCAGCGGCAGACCCCTCGGGTCAAACATGCGAACCTCACATCCGAGCCGTTCGAGCAGCCGGCGGGCCTCGAATGCGAGCAGGCGGCTATAGGATATCTCGCGCAACGAACCGTAGAGGATCAGGATGCGCGGCCTGTGCGTCGAGAATGCCGGACGCAGGGCGTCGAGATCGGTCGAGTGCAGGTGATCGCCCTGCAATGCGGGAAATGTGTCAGGCAATGCGCTTTCCTTCCTGATCGAGAACCTGTTCACCGTCCTCCTTGAAGAACGGCTCCTTGAAGGTGTCGGGCAGAATGTCGAGTACCGCTTCAGACGGGCGGGCGAGCCGGGTGCCGAGCGGTGTCACGACGAAGGGGCGATTGATCAGGATCGGCGTTGCGATCATCGCGTCGAGCAACTGCTCGTCAGTCAGGTCTGGGTTGTCCAGACCGAGTTCGGCATAAGGCGTGCCTTTCTCGCGAATAGCTTCCCGAACGTTCAAGCCAGCGTCCGCGATCATCGTCGCAAGCTGCTCGCGCGTCGGCGGCTGCTGCAAATACTCGATGACAACAGGTTCGATGCCGGCAGCGCGGATCAGCGCCAGCGTGTTGCGGGACGTCCCGCAGGCGGGGTTGTGATAGATGGTCGCGTCCATGGTCAGTGCTTTTCGGTGGCGGTGGTTCTGGAAACAGCGGGGGCGGCCTCGTACCAGTCCTTCGAACGGTTCACGATCCAGACGACCGAGAGCATGACCGGAACCTCGATGAGAACGCCGACGACGGTGGCGAGTGCCGCGCCGGACTGGAAGCCGAACAGGCTGATGGCGGCGGCAACCGCGAGTTCGAAGAAATTGCTGGCGCCGATCAGAGCCGATGGCCCGGCAACGCAATGCCGCTCGCCGGTCATCCGATTGAGCAGATAAGCGAGCCCGGAGTTCAAATAGACTTGGATCAGGATCGGCACGGCGAGCAAGCCGATGACGGCGGGCTGGGCGATGATCTGCTCGCCCTGGAAGGCGAAGAGCAGAACCAGCGTCGCGAGCAGCGCCACCAGCGAGACCGGCTGCAATCTTGCAAGCACGCCGTCCAGTGCCCGCGTCGTACCGTCAACCGTGAGCCGGCGGCGGATGATCTGCGCGATAATAACGGGCACGACGATATAGAGGGCGACGGAAAGAACGAGCGTATCCCACGGCACGGTGATGGCGGAGAGGCCGAGCAGCAGGCCGACAGTCGGCGCGAAGGCGACGACCATGATGGCATCGTTCAACGCCACCTGCGACAGCGTGAACAGCGGCTCACCGCGCGTCAGGTTGCTCCAGACGAACACCATGGCCGTGCAGGGCGCCGCGGCCAGGATGATCAGGCCGGCAATATAGGAGTCGATCTGGTCGGCAGGCAGGTAGGGGCGGAATAGCCAGCCGATGAACAGCCAGCCGAGCAGCGCCATGGAGAACGGCTTGACGGCCCAGTTGATGATCAGCGTGACGCCGATGCCGCGCCAGTAAGTGCCAACCTGCGCGAGAGACCGGAAATCGATCTTCAGCAACATCGGGATGATCATCAGCCAGATCAGGATCGCGACGGGGATGTTCACCTTGGCGATCTCGGTCGCGCCGACGATCTGGAAGAGGCCGGGCATGAAATGGCCGAGGGCCATACCGGCGACGATGCACAGGAACACCCAGATGGTCAGATAGCGCTCGAACGTGGACATCAGGCGGACTTTCCCTGCGGCGACGTCGCGCCTTCCATCGCGCCGATCTGGCGAAGCTTCGTCTCAAGCGCCATGTGATCGATGGAGGCCAGCGGCAGGTTGACGAAGGCCGCGATCCGGTTCTTGAGGAAACGTGCGGCCTGAGCGAAGGCACGCTGGATCTCGACGTCCGAGCCCACAGCGGCAGCAGGGTCCTCCACACCCCAATGGGCGGTCATCGGATGGCCGATCCAGACCGGGCAGGCTTCGCCGGCGGCGCTGTCGCAGACGGTGAAGATGAAATCCATCTGCGGTGCGCCGGGTTCTGCGAACACGTCCCAGCTCTTCGACGAGAAACCCGTCGAGGGATAGCCGAGCGCCTCCAGTTCCTTCAGGGCATGCGGATTGACCTCACCCTTCGGCTGGCTGCCGGCGGAGAAGGCTTTGAATCGTCCGCCGCCCTCCTTGTTGAGGATGGATTCGGCGAGAATAGAACGAGCGGAATTGCCCGTGCAGAGGAACAGCACGTTGTAGGTCTTATCGGTCATGGTCGTGGTCCGTGGTTAGGTCGGCGGCTTGATAAGCCTCATGATGGTCGCCGATGATGGGCAGATGGAGGAAAGCTGGCGGGTCGCCAGCACGGCTGCGGGAACGCTGTTCCGCTGGACTTCAGAAATCCGATGCGCGTGAAGAACGGTGCTGCACTCGTCGTGGCAAGGAAGACGTCGCCGGCATGGTCGAGACCCGCCACCGCCCGCTCGACCAAAGCGCTCCCCAGTCCTTGCCCTCGATGATCGGGAAGCACGACGACCGAACGGAGGAGAAAATCGTCGCCGCAGCGCTCGACACCGATGAAACCGACAGCCCTGCCATCCGATGACTGCGCCCTGAAGAAGGTGCGGCCGTGATCCTCGATGTCATCAGTTGGCAGATGCGCGTCCGTCAAGGCTGCCTTGAGGTCAGCGTCGTTGCCCTCAATCCGCTCCAACCTGATCGCGCTCATGACAGCTTCGCCTCCGGGGCGCAGCAGGGCGTCAACTCGGCGATGAGCGGGGCGCAAAGCTCCGTCGATCCGCCACAGCAGTCTTTCAGGAGGAATAGCGTCAGCTCACGCAGGCCGTTGAGGTTTGCCCGGTAGATGATCGACCGCCTCTGCCGCTCGCTCGTCACCAAGCCTGCCCGCGAAAGCGTTGCGAGATGCGCCGACATGGTGTTTTGCGGTACGTCGATGAGGCGGGCGAGCTCACCGGCCGGGATGCCGTCGGGTTCGTGCCGGACAAGAAGGCGGAAGGTCTCCAGTCGCGTGGTCTGTGCCAAGGCGCCGAGCGCCGCAATTGCTGTGTTGTTATCCATATATCCAGATTATCGGATATATTGAGATTGTCAATCGCGGGCGGAGATTAACGTCGTGTACCCTTCTCGGACATGGCGACCACAAAGTCGCCAAGGGAGCTGATCCCCCATGCAAAGCGAATAGTCTCACGCATCGTCTTTTCCTTCCAGGTTCGGCGTCGGTCGAACATAGAAGTCGATGCGGTGCGTCTCTCTCCGGTCCTTGCTTTCAAATCGAAATAAGAGCCATCGGTTTTGCCATCTGGCTGTTTTCGATTTGAAAGCAATATTCGGAGGGCGCACGTCTGTTCGGCAGTCGTATTGTTGTCGGCAATAGTGCCGATGGAGTTGCAAATGGCCGATCCAGACATCTTCGATCCGCAGGGTCTCGGCCGCCGGCAGCAATTGGCGGCGGCACGCCGCCAGCGAGAGAGTCAGCGGTTGGCGCTGCTCGGGCAACTCGTCGATGCATAACGCGGATCAGACGAACTGAAGCGCTGGATCAGCGCCTACAACAGCCCAGCGGATGAAAAGTCGCGTCCCGCGTTGAGGCGAATGGTCGAGTGGGCCGCGTCGCAGCTAGATGATCTCGAGCGCATTCTGAACCCAGAGAGGATCGAGCAGACCTTGCTGGAGCGCGAGCTGTTTCCGGACGTTGATCCCCTCGACGATCCAAAGGGCGACCCGTCGCGCTATCGCATCTGGGGGCACTCTACAGCGCTGAGACACATCAACGCAGTCTGAAGAGGCGGACGTCGAATGGCAACGGAGGGAAGAACCATGGTAACCTTACTGCAAAGCCTGCATTCCATCACCACGCAACGCGGTGACGGCCTGCGTGCGGAATTGCTCGGGATATTCACGCCGCCACCGACTTGGTCTGGGGTCGAGCAAATGAGGAAAGCGATCACCTGTGAGGAGATCGACGGCGCACCCGGTGACAAGATGAAACCGGATATTCTGTCTGCAGAAATCGTCAGGATGCCGCTGAGAAAGCGCAGCTAGGCGCGCTAAGCGGGCGTGCTCAACGGTGTCTATTGTACTACGTGTACTACGGCCGGTGTGTCGGTAGGGGGTGCCATGAAAAAACCGAGAGCATTTCCTGCACGAAAGAGCAGAGGGCCTGAGACACAGCCGACCGATACGAAGGCATCGCCGATATCATCGTTCACTGTTTCTGTGGGCGGCGCGTCGACACTCTCCGGCCAAAACAATGGTGGCCGATCATTGCTGCCCCTAAGGAGAACCGCAGTCATGACTGGCTTGCCGCGCCGTTCAGGAGCAGCTCCACGCACACCTTTCACGGATGGCGATTTCGTCATCGTCGAGGCAGGGCGCTGGCGAGGGCATGAGTGTTTGTCCGACTAGCGTGCATGCCCTCGCCATCCAGGGTGCCTGATAGTTGTGCCGTCTTTGATCTGAAACAGTTCAGCAAACCCCGCGAAAGAAGATGTTTTCAAGCAGTCATTCTCTTTCGAAGGACATGGCGTCCGCCTTGATCGCTTCCATGACCTTTTCGAGCTCTCCCGCCAAATCGGCATGGTATCGCAGGAGATAGTCCACAACGGCGTCATTTCTTAGCAGGCGGGAAACGTAACCTTTGGCAACGACGAGGACGAGCATCGTGTCGCCAAGCGTATCCTGAACGGTTCGATAGTCGTGATAGAGCCTTTCCATCTCCCGCTCCATGCGGGCAATGTCTTCCGCAGAGGCCTCTATCGGCTTAGGCTTCTTCGGCTCCAGAAGAAGATCAGGGCGTGTCGCCGAGAGGATCATAGTGGCATAGGTGATTGTAAAGCGATTTGCCGCGATCATCATTTCGGCGGCTTCGATCTGCCTCATTGGCTTCATCTTGCGCAGGATAGGGAACACGCCGCGCGCCGCCAGCCTGTCCTTTAGCAATTCCACCACCTCGGGCGCGATACCGTCCAGCATGCGCTGGCGTTCGCGGATACGCTCCACATTCACGCTCAGGGCTTTGGCTATGCGTTCCGCAGGAACCTTTTTGGCTATTGCCTGCATGATCATGCGGTGCTCCTGCACAGCACTCAGCCGATTGACCTGCCGGTTGAACGTGAAGCCTTCGTCGTCTTTCGAAAGAAGACAAACGGCATGCGTGGCGCCAAGAACCTTCAGGCATTCGAGCCGCACATGGCCGTCGAGAAGAATGTATTTTCTGCCCCCATCTTTCCCGCCCTTTTCGGGAAACACCGCCAGCGGCTCTATGATGCCAACTTCCTGTATCGACGCGAGAATCGTCTTGAACTTTGAGGAGTACCGCAGACTGGGTGACAATGTGCGCGTCGGCAGAATGTCGTTTACAAGCACCGTAATGGTATGCTGTTCGAAGGTGGAGCGGCTCATCAGTTTTTCCCTCCGGAAATACGATCGGCGAGCGGCTTGGGCATATCGACGATCCCCTCCGCTCGCAACAGCGTCCGAAAATGCTCCTCCGAATGCAGCTTGCGCATGGCGGAGACGACAAAGAGCAACCGCTGCTCCGCTACATCCGCTTTCTGGATGGCGAGGCGCTGGCGCCGAACTTCCTCCTGGAAGGTCTGCGCGAGTCTTGCTGCCGTCATGGGCTTCTCGTTGCGCTGAATCACCTTTTGGTATTTTTGACCGAACGCCTTGCGTTTATCGATCAGCCGCCGGACTTTCAGAAGCTGGTCCCCCTTTAGAGTTCCAGTTTCGTAGGCTTCCATCATAGCGATCTGGACGTCGGCCTCGCTGGATCGAGCGATTTCGACGGCCAGGGAAAGCGGCAGCCATCCTTTTTCAACGGCGGTTATGAGGCGCTCTTCTCCTGCTCGCAGCAACTGGAGGATTCCCTGGATGTAGCTCGGATCCAGCCCGGTTTTCTGGCCTATCTGCACATTGGTGTATCCCCGGTCTGAAAGCACCTGAACGGCGTTCAGGAGATCCTGGCTGGAGTGCTGCCGGCGGGCCAGGTTTTCGACGAGACTCATCAGATAGCGGTCCGTTTCAGGAGCAGCTATAATCATCGCTGGAATATGGGTCTCGCCGAGCGCCTTGAAGGCCTCTATCCGGCCTTGGCCGCATATGAGCTCGTATCGCTGCCCCTGTTCATCCATGCCGGCTTCCGCAACCGTGATCGGGCGTTTCAGTCCCACAGTGGCGATACTTTCGACGACGCCGGCGAAGGTTTTCTTGCTTCTCGCCCGGGGATTGAGAATGCGTATTCTATCAATGGGAATGGAAACGATCTGCTGTGCGTGGCCAGCATGATGCTCTGTCGGACGTGTTGCCATCAGATGATATCCTTGATCCTAGTGCGCTTGACGAGGTGGTACAGGGCGTCGAGGGTGTCGAACCGGTAAACGTCAAGTTCGCTGGCGTTGTTTTCGAAGAGGCGTAGCTTCTCGCCGGAACAGTCGAGCGCAGGCAGGATGTAGAAATCCTTGATACAGGCTTCCTCCGGTTCCATTCTTGCGGCGATGGTAATGTCCGCACAGAGGCTGGTATCGAAGCGAATGAACCACCGCTTTCGGCCGGCTGTGCTAATGTGGCAGCGGCTCAAGACCAGCGACGCGCGGATTTCCTCGTTCACGATGAACATGGAGCTGGCGCCATCATTTCTGACCCTCGCGCCTGTTTCGTGCACTCGCGAGATGACGCTCGTTATTATGTCGGGATACTGTTGGCGGAGACGGCGATTGATATCGACATAGCGATAGTCGCGATCCGGCTGATATCCGATGAGTTTATACGTCCGTAGCAGGCTGCCGAAACGGCTTTGATAGGCGCCGGCGGAGGGACAACTATCCGCCTCATCGATGATCAGCCCGGAGAGGTAGCCGTGGCGCTGCAGTACGCGTTGCAGCGCGTTCAACATCTCCTCGTTGTCGGGCCGGTGCGACCTGGTAGCGATAATTTTCTGCGCCGCATTGAAAAGCTTCGGATCAATGATTGATTCGAACACGCCATCGGCCCTGACCCAAAGTGCAGGATCGTTTTGCACGCGCTTGGTCTTGAGCTTGAAAGATCGCCGGTTCCAGACGTTGTTGCCAATGTATTTTTCGTTGGTGAGAACCTGGCGAACGGTACTGCGCGTCCAGGGGCGTTCGAGGTCGGTGTGAATTCCTTCCCAGTTCAGGCGGTTTGCGATCTGCTGTTCGGTCAAGCCGCGTTCGATGAAGTCCGCATAGATGCGCCTGACAACGGTGATCTCTTCAGGTGGTCCTGGTACGAGAACCACTCGGTCCGTCTGGATACTCTTGTGTTCGAGGCGACGAAGCTGGAACTTCGCATTGCCGGAGTCATCCACGAGAAGCCGGCGCAAACCAAATCCTGCCGGTCCCCCTTGCCGGAAACCTTTTTTGATAAGGGTCGTTTGCCCCATATGCACTTTCGTTGAAAGTACCCGGCTATAGTCGCTCGCAGAACTGTTCGATACGAGAAGCTGGATTTTCGAACCGATGTCGCCACCGTTCTGAAACCGCTCTCCGCAGAACTCCACGCGGACGCCGGCTTTCTTGCAATGGTGCATATAATAGATGCCTTCATCGAGGTCCTGGAAGCGACCCCAGCGGCTCACGTCGTAGACGAGGATCAGTTCGTAATCGGCGTTGCCGCTTTCCACATCGGAAATCATCTTCCTGATGCCCGGCCTACCTTCAAATGTAAGGCCACTGATGCCCTCGTCGGAATATGTGCGCACGATCTCGATATTGTTTTTCGCAGCATAGTCCTGAATCGCGCCTGCCTGATTCTCAGTGGAATAGCGCTGATGCTCGGTCGACATCCGAAGATACTGGGCTGCGCGTATCGGAGCGCTTGCCGAAACGGCGGATGTATTATCGATCAGTCCAATCATGCACGCCCCTGAAGCAACACGATCAGGTCCATGCGGATGTTTGTAACTACCGGTCACCTAATCTTTCGACGTCTTCAACTTATGGGAGCCGTTTGGAAGGATGTTGCAGAAAAACGGAAATAATATCCGGGATGGAAAAGGTCGCCGGACACGCTTCAACTATCCTGAAGTCATCAGTGTTGCGTTGAAGCAGGAAAGTATGGGAAGGCCGGACTTTGCGATCGCTGTGGGGAATTGGACGGGCGCGTCGGACAGAACGGTGCTGAACTTGTTGATTGCCACTGAGAACTGACCCGGCGTGGCCTGATATTTCCATTGAGAATTGACCCATGTTCCAACCTTCCCTCGCATGTTTTCAGCGGGGGCTATGGAGTGATCGACATGGCGTTATTGAGCGTGATCCGACGCTGGCATTTTCGAGAAGAACTATCGATCCGGGAGATTTGCCGCAGGACCGGCCTATCCCGGAATACCATCCGCAAATACCTGCGCCTGGACGGCGTGGAGCCGAAGTTCAAGGTCCCTGAGCGGCCGAGCAAGCTTGATCCATTTGCGGATCGCTTGTCGGCCTGGCTGAAGACGGAATCCAAAAAGGGCCGCAAGCAGAAGCGGACGATGAAGCAGTTGCACGCCGATCTGGTGAGCCTCGGCTACGAGGGGTCCTACAATCGCGTGGCAGCATTTGCTCGGGAATGGCGTGATGATCGACAGCGGGAACAGCAGACGACCGGCCGCGGGACATATGTGCCCCTGGCGTTCGACCCCGGCGAAGCCTTCCAGTTCGACTGGTCAGAGGACTGGGCGATCATCGGCAATGAGCGCACCAAGCTGCAGGTGGCGCACACGAAGCTGAGCTACAGCCGGGCCTTCATCGTGCGGGCCTATCTCCTGCAGACGCACGAGATGCTGTTCGATGCCCACAATCATGCATTCCGCGTGTTCGGAGGTATCCCGGGACGTGGCATTTACGACAACATGCGCACCGCGATCGACAAGGTCGGCCACGGCAAAGAGCGTGACGTCAATGTCCGCTTCCAGGCGATGGCCAGCCACTACCTGTTCGAACCCGAGTTCTGCAATCCGGCTTCCGGCTGGGAGAAGGGACAAGTCGAGAAGAACGTGCAGGATGCGCGTCATCGCTTCTTTCAACCGATCCCGCGCTTTCCATCACTGGAGGCCCTGAACGATTGGCTTGAGCAGCGTTGCAAGGAGTTCTGGGCCAAGACGCCCCACGGTCAGATGCGCGGCACCATTGCCGACATCTGGGCGGAGGAAGTACCCGCGCTTATGCCTGTTTCCAGACCTTTCGATGGGTTTGTCGAATACACCAAGCGTGTTTCTCCGACCTGCCTCGTGCATCTGGAGCGTAATCGCTACAGCGTCCCGGCATCCTTCGCCAATCGGCCGGTGAGCCTACGGGTTTACCCAGACCGTATTGTGGTCGCCGCAGAAGGACAAATCGTTTGCGAGCATCGTCGCGTCATTGACCGCTCCCACGACAGGCCAGGGCAGACGATCTACGACTGGCGGCATTATCTGGCGGTGGTGCAGCGAAAGCCTGGTGCGCTTCGCAATGGCGCACCGTTCGCCGAGCTCCCCGATGCATTCCGGACCTTGCAGCAATATCTGCTCAAGAAGCCAAGCGGAGACCGGGAGATGGTCGATATCCTGGCGCTCGTCCTTCAGCACGATGAACAGGCCGTCCTGTCGGCAGTCGAAATGGCGCTGAAGTCCGGCGTTCCGACCAAGACGCATGTGCTGAACCTGCTGCATCGACTTGTCGACGGCAAATCCTTCACGCCGCCGACCATCAATGCGCCGCAAGCCCTGACGCTCATCAACGAGCCTCAGGCCAATGTCGAACGATACGATGCCCTGAGAAAGACGGAGGCTCGCCATGCGTCATAATCCAGCAAGCGGCGCAATCGTTATTATGCTGCGGCAACTGAAGATGCACGGCATGGCACAAGCTGTCGGCGAACTAACCGAGCAAGGATCGCCGGCGTTCGAGGGGGCCATTCCGATCCTGTCCCAGCTTCTCAAGGCGGAAACGGCCGAACGAGAGGTCCGATCGACGGCCTATCAGCTCAAGACAGCACGCTTTCCAGCCTATCGTGATCTGAACGGCTTCGACTTCGCCAGCAGCGAGATTAACGAGGCGCTCGTGCAGCAACTCCATGGCTGCGGCTTCCTCGACGATGCCAACAACATCGTCCTGGTCGGCGGTCCCGGCACGGGCAAGACGCACATTGCTACGGCGATCGGTGTCCAGGCCATTGAGCACCACCATAAGCGGGTCCGGTTCTTCTCGACGGTCGAGCTGGTCAACGCGCTGGAACAGGAAAAGGCGCAAGGACGGTCCGGCCAGATCGCCAATCGGCTCGTCCACTCCGATCTCGTCATCCTCGATGAGCTCGGTTACTTGCCGTTCAGCGCGTCGGGCGGTGCGATGCTGTTCCACCTGCTCAGCAAACTCTACGAGCGAACCAGCGTCATCATCACGACGAACCTCAGCTTCAGCGAATGGGCCAGCGTCTTCGGTGATGCCAAGATGACCACGGCATTGCTCGATCGGCTTACCCATCATTGCCACATCCTTGAAACCGGAAACGACAGCTTCCGCTTCAAGAACAGCTCTGCGCACGACACCAAAACGACAAAGGAGAAAACGAGGAACTTGACCACGACCGCAGACCCGAAACATACCTAACAGGCGGGTCAATTCTCGGTGGAAACGCCGGGTCAGTTCTCAGTGGCAATCAACACTCTACGCCCTCGCGGAACCCGGTGCTGACGAAGCTGTTTTCCTTGAGGTACCGGGTGGCACCGACCGGTTGATCGAGCCCGAAGATCTCGTCGACCTCGACGAGCTTGGCATCGAGCACTTCATTACTGCTCCCAAGCCGCGTTCTCAGATTGAGATCATCGTCAATGCCCGCCCACGCATTGTCGACGGGCCGGACGTGACTTTCGAGCAGATCGTGCAACTGGCCTTTCCGGGTGCCCCGGAAGCCAACGTAGTGTTCTCCATGACTTATCGCCATGCGAAGTCCAAGCCCCATCAAGGTGAGCTGGGCATCGGCGGTGTCGTAACGGTCAAGAAAGGGACAATATTCAATGTCACCCGCACCGTTCAGTCTTAACCCCGATCTCAAGCAGCTTCGCGACGAAGGCTATGTCGTGGAGCAGCGCGGGGGTTACCTGGTCATGCACCAGGTGCCCTACGTCAACGCTTCCCGCCAGGTGAAAATGGGCAAGTTGATCTCCAGCCTTACCATGGCTGGGGACCGGACCCATCGCCCCGACACGCACGTGATGTTTTTCGATGGTGAGTATCCGTGCCACGCCGATGGCCGCCCCATTTCCGCGATCATGCATCAGAGTGTGACGTCGGAATTGGGGCACGGTCTAACATCACGTCACGCCTTTTCCAGCAAGCCGGCCGAAGGGTACTCGGACTACCATAAGAAGATGACCGCGTACGCGAACATCGTCGCCGGCCCTGCAGCGGTTCTGCAGCCGGGCCTGAGCCCGCGGGTTTTCCAGGTTCCCGAAGATCAGGCGGTCTCGCCATTCCACTATACCGAGACCGCCTCAGATCGTGCCGGTATCGGTGCCCTCACCGAACGCCTGGAAGGCGAAAAGATAGGCATCATTGGGCTCGGCGGAACCGGGGGCTACATCCTGGATCAAACGGCAAAGACGCCCGTTGATCAGATTCACCTGTTCGATGGCGACACCTTCCTGCAGCATAACGCATTCCGTGCGCCTGGAGCACCTTCGATAGACCAATTGCGGGCGGCAGCGCCGAAGGTGGAATATTTCGCCTCGATCTACTCACATATGCATAGGGGGATCGTCCCTCATGTCGTCGACCTCGGCGCAAGCAACGTGTATTTGCTGGATGGCATCACCTTCGCCTTTCTCTCGATGGATGCAGGCGATGCAAAGCGAGCAGTGGTGGCTAAGCTCGAGGCGATGGGCGTCTCGTTCATCGACGTCGGGATGGGCCTCGAACTGGTTGATGGCTCGCTCGGTGGCATTCTCCGCGTCACCGCCAGCACGCCTGCCAAGCGCGATCACGTTCACAATGGGCGTATCTCCTTCCATAGCGCGCCGGCCGATGCCGTCTATGCCACTAACATTCAGGTCGCCGACCTCAACATGCTCAATGCAGCCTTAGCTGTCATGAAGTGGAAGAAACTGCGCGGCTTTTACCGCGACCTAGAGAATGAACACCACAGCACGTTTACGACGGATGGCAACATGCTGCTCAACGAGGACCGGTCGTAATGTTCCATAGACGTCTCAAGCACCGCTTCAACTCTCTCATTCCGGACAAGTTGGAGCCCGGAATACTCTACATTTCGATGGAATACGCGACGGCGGCCCATAGCTGCTGCTGCGGGTGCGGCGAAGAGGTTGTCACGCCGTTCACTCCGACTGACTGGCACATGGACTTCGACGGAGAAACTATTTCGCTCAGCCCTTCCGTTGGTAGCTGGACCTTGCGGTGTCGATCACACTACATCATAAGGCGCGGTAACGTCATCGAAGCCGGCGCGTGGAGCGATGAACAAATCGAGGCAGAACGTCGTCGTGACCGTGGCGCGAAGCAGAGATACTACGGTCAGGTCAATACCGCGCCGCCCGCCACTTCTTCTGCGCCACCCAAGGTTCCAGGAAAGAGGAAGGGCTTCATTGATCGCTTTAAGGACTGGCTCGGTCTTTGAGCGGTGTGATGCAGAGTGCATCTCCAACTCAGCCGCATCATCCGGCATCGACGGTGCGGCTGCCCACTTGCTGCTGGGTATGTTATATGGGCGGAAATAGTTGTCGCCAATGCGGGAGCTATCTAGCTGAATTTACAAGTCTCCGTGCAGTCAGGCCCCCGCAACCAGCGCTTCTGAGCCGTTTTGGCTCGAAGTGAAGTCCCGGTTGAACTCGCCCTCCTGCAACCACTGATTCTAACAAACCCGTCGCACTTGCGGCGGGTTTTCTCGTTTTCGAAGTCTTTCCAATGGCTTTACGCTCGACCCAATTCAGAATTTGACTGAGCTCGCCGTACAAAAGCGCATCGATCTCACCACGGTTCGGACTTGGCGTGAGTACGATCTTCTCGATCAGCATCCGCAGGGCTTCCGCCGCCTGTACCTGCTCTTCGGGGTTGTTCAGCGCTTCCGTCAGTTTCGCAACCTTCTTAGCATAGATCGCCGAAGCGCTCGGCAGCAGGTCGGGAACGTCGTCAGGAACATCGACAAGGAGAGCCGTCAATTCGGTTTTGCGAGCCTCCAAAACCGTCATCTTCTCTTTCATCGACGGGTGGTACATGCCATCGGCAATCGCTTCAACGATCTCCGCGATTTGCTTTTGGACTTTCTTGAGTTCCGCCTTCCACGTCCCTCTATTGGAGCGGCGCTCCCGGTTCTGCCGGTTCACGTATTCCGCATAGGGCGCATCGCTTCGTCCGCGATCTCTGGCGACGTCATGCGGTCCTTGAGGCCAGCCAATACCTCTTGCTCCAGCTCCCCGCGCGGGATCGTGCGGCTGTTTGAGCAAGAACCCTTGCGGATGTGGTTCGAGCAGGTGAAACGGTTGGCGCTGCCAAGAGAGTAGAGGCCACCGCAGCCGCCGCAGAACACCAATCCCGACAGCAGCGACTTAGGCCGCCGCGCTCCGTTCAGCCGGTTCTTTTTTTGGTGTGCGCGCACGGCTCCGGTGACCTTCGTGAGCTTCTCGGCGATCTCGCCTCGACGGGCGCGCACGGCCTGCCAGAGTTCGTCGCCAACGATGCGCAGTTCTGGAACGTCCTCGACGATCCATTCCGATTCCGGATTGAGCCGGGAGGCGCGCTTTACGGTCGAAGGGTCTTTGATGTAGCGGAGCCGGTTCCATATCAGCTTGCCGATATAAAGCTCGTTGTTGACGATGCCAGTGCCGCGCTTCGGATTGCCGCAGATCGTCGTGTCATTCCACAGCTTGCCTTCCGGGCCGGGAATGCCTTCATCATTCAGCGCCTTGGCAATGGTGCGCGGGCTGATGCCGGTGGCAAATTCCCGAAGGACACGACGGACTATTTCGGCCTGCTGTTCGTCAATCTCCCGGTCACCGTGGACGAGCTCGCCGCGTCCGTCCAGCTTCTTGATGACCTTGTAGCCGCAGCAGAGGCCACCGCCGGATTTGCCGTCCCCGACACGACCGCGCAGGTCGCGTCGCGTCTTGTCGGCAAGGTCTTTGAGGAGCAGCGCGTTCATCGTGCCCTTGAGGCCGGCATGCAGTTCGCTGATTTCCCCTTCAGCCAGCGTAACGATCGGAACGCCGGCGAACTTGAGATGCTTGAACGGGGTCGCCACGTCGGCCTGGTCGCGCGAGATACGGTCCAGCCCTCGGCAAGGACTACGTCGAACTGGCCCGTCTGAGCGTCCTGCAGTAGCGACTGGATGCCCGACCGCAAGATCATGCTTATGCCAGAAATGCCCGCATCCTTATAGGTTCCGACCATCCTCCACCTGTCGCGTTTCGCCTGCTCACGGCAAATGCGGAACTGATCCTCGATCGAGGCTTCGCTCTGATTGTCGGAGGAATAGCGAGCGTAGATCGCAACGCGAGTCATCCGCTGTCCTTTCGCGTCAGGCGGCCTTTTCGAGACGGCTTGGCCGGATCAAGACATCCGCCGATATTCCGAGACGATCATGCAATTGCCGGATCATCTCGATAGACAGGCCGCGCCTGCGATTGAGGATTTCCGATGTGCGGTTCCGGGTGCCGAAAATCGGTTCGAGGTCCTTGCGGGTCAACCCCTGCTGCTCCATCCGGAACTTGATCGCCTCGATCGGGTCCGGTGGGTCCATCGGACAATGCTTCGCCTCATAGACTTCGATCAGCGTTGCCAGCACATCGAGGCGGTCACCGTCCGGCGTGCCGCTCTTGGCGCTCCACAGGTGTTCGACTTCGGCAAGTGCGGCCTCATAATCCGTTTCGGTGCGAATGGGCTTCAGATCAATCGCCATGCTTCACCTCTGTTGCGTCAATCCTGTCATATGCCTTGTGTGTGCCGATCCACTTGATCCAGACGATGCCTTTCTCGAAATCGACCGCCATCACGAGGCGATAATCGTTGCCCTTGATGTTGAAGACGATCCGCTCCGAACTGACGATACTCGCATAGAGCCGCTTCACATCGGCGGAGCTTGCCCATTCCGCCTTGCTGACTTCATCGAACCAGGCATCGAGTGCTGCCTTTGCGGCGGGTTGATCTTTCTGCCCCGCAAGGCTTTCGATAAACTCCCGCAAGGTCCGACGGGCAATAATTCTCATTAAATAACCTTATCGTGATCCCGCATTGGGATCAATTGCTTATGAAAATATCCCGCTGAACATTTGCCCTACCGGGATCGACACGATTGGAAGGCGATATTCGCTTACAGTCCCTTGCACTGGTTCCTGCCACGTTTTGAACCGCCCCAGATCCGAAGGCAATGGTAACCGAACGAGTTGGATTGCCCTGCGGCAGGTCTCAGTGACGAGCGCTGGCGACCTTGAGGACGATGGCCATGCGGACGAGTTCCGCCAGGCTTTTGGCCTGCATCTTCGACATGATGTTGGCGCGATGAACCTCTACTGTCCGCCGGCTGATGTCGAGATCGTAGGCGATCGTCTTGTTGGGCAGGCCTGAAACCACTGCGGACAGAACCTGACGCTCGCGATCCGAAAGGCTGTCCAGACGCGCGCGCAACAGTCTATCGTCGGCGGAGACTTCGATCGTGCCCTCCAGCCGGCTTGCGGCCCGTGTGATTGCATCAATCAGGGTCTGGTCCTCGAACGGCTTCTCGATGAAATCGACCGCGCCGGCCTTCATCGCCGATACCGCCATGGGCACATCGCCGTGCCCCGTGATGATGACCGTCGGGGGGAGGACGCCGATTGCTCCAAGCTTTTCCAGCAGTTCGATGGCGCTCATATCGGGCATGCGCAGGTCTGTTACCAGGCAGACGTTGGCAAGCGTTGGCGCGGCAGCGAGAAAGCTTGTGGCGGATTCGTGCACCCGCACGGTAAAACCGGATATGCTGAGAAGAAAGGCCAGTGACTTGCGGGCCGGTTCTTCATCGTCGACGATATGCACGACATAGCTGTCAGGCTTCATGCTTCTCCCCTTGCCCGGCGATCGGCAACGAGAACCGGAACGTCGTCCCCCCATTCTCGTTGCGGCGCGCCGAAATACCGCCCCGATGGGCCTCCACGATACGTTTGGATATTGATAGCCCTATGCCCATGCCGCTTGCCTTGCTGGTGACGAAGGGCTGGAACAGGCGGGCTGCGATCTCGTCGGAGATGCCCGGTCCCGTATCCTCGACTTCGACGATTACTTGATCGGGGCCATCCGGCAGCGTGCGCACTATGAGTTCTCGGCGCTCGCCATCGCGCATGGCTTCGATGGCGTTGCGCATCAGATTGATGAGAACCTGCTGAATCTGGATGCGGTCGACAAGCACTTCTTTGGTACCAGGCGAAAAAGCGAAAACTGATCGGACACCGAGTTCCTTGGAGCCCAAAAGCGCGAGCGCGCCGGCTTCTTCGATCAGCTTTCGCAAATCATGGGGGGCTTTCTCCGTCTCGCCGCGGGTGACGAATTCGCGTAGACGGCGGATGATTTCCCCGGCGCGCAGCGATTGCCTTGCGGTATCCTCCAGGGCTTCCCGCATTTGGGCGGCCGGCGCCTCCGCCATGCTCTCCAGCAGCCGGACGCAGCCCTGCGAATAGTTCGCAATGGCCGCGAGGGGCTGATTGAGCTCATGCGCTAGTGTGGAGGCCATCTCTCCCAGCTCGTTGAGGCGCGCGAGCCGTGCCAACTCGTTCTGGATTCCCCGCAACCGTACCTCGGACTTCTCGCGTTCTGTCAGGTCGTGAACGAAACCGGTGAAGAACCGGCCACCACCCGACCGAACCTCCCCCACCGCGAGCTTCATGGGAAAGGTGGAACCGTCCTTGCGCAGGCCCACGACCACGCGGTCGATCTCGATGATTCGCTTCTCGCCGGTCGTGACATAACGCTCGATGTATCCTTCGTGCTCGCGATGATAAGGCTCGGGCATGAGCATGTTGACATTGTGGCCGATCACCTCGGATTCCGTGTAGCCGAACTGCCGCACGGCCGCGGCGCTGAAGGAGGTGATCAGCCCCTGTTCGTCGATGACGACAGTCGCGTCGGGCACGGTGTCGAGAATCGACCGAAGATGCGCTTCGCGTATCCTGAGCGCCCTTTCCGTTCGGTCAAGGGCCCGGCGCGCGTGGTGCAGCATCTCGCCCATCCATGTGATCGCCAGCCCGACCAGAGCGAAGACCCCGACCTGAAGCCAGATTGTCCCGTTGGGGCCGGCGATAAAGGTCGCACCTACGATTGAAAGCGTGAGAGCGAGAAGACCTGGCCCCATGCCGCCCAATATTGCGGCGATGAGTATGACGGGAATGAAGAGAATGAACGTCACGGTGTTGCCCAGCACGCCGTGAAGCAGCCAGCGGACGCCGAAAATGCTCGCCACCGATAGCAGCGCCAATCTGTACCCGGCCGTTCCTTCGAAGCGGCGTGAAAAGATCGCCTGAAGGAGGCGTCCCTGGAATCCGGGTATATCGCGCACCGGCATGGCTTTCCATCGCGACGCCAACCCGGGCGTCATCGGGAGGACAGGTTTGACCGGTTTCAAAGATACAGCCGACCGGACATGAAAGGAAGGTGGAGATGTTCTAACTGGGGGCGTGGAATATAGGCGCTACGTCGAACGGCTGCGTTGTGCAGGCCCGGTCTTCCCGCAATCATGTCCATGCCAACGGCCGGAGGTCCGCCCATGGTATGGATCTGCACTGTGCTTCTTCTGTTGACGTCGCTGATCCTTCTGGCCGGCGGATTTTGGCGGCGTGGCGGGTTCTACAGCTTTCCGTTTCTTGCTGCGGCCATGTTCCTGACCTTCGTCCTGCCGCAGATTCCCGGTCTCATCGACGACCGTTTCATGCCGCAGGACGGCGCCTTGACGCGGGCGGTGTTCTTTTCCTGGCTGTGCCTCGTGATGTGTGCGGTCGGCTGGGCGCTCGGTCGGCAGTCCGGAACCCGTTGGGATCCTTCATTCAGCGAGGGGCGGTTGCTTGTCTATTCGGCCGTGCTGTCGCTGACCGGCGCGTATTTCTTCCATAAGTTCGGCCAGCTCGACGACGACCAGCGCCTGCGCGGCTTCCTGACCGGCACCGCGGTCGCTTATCTCTTCTTCGCCAAGCTGCTCACCTATGGGCTGGCGATCGCGCTTCTCTGTTTTGCGCGCCGTCGTTCGTGGATGGCACTTTGGATCATCCTGTTCGACGGAGTGTTCTATTTCGACCGCATCGTGATCGCCGGGCGCCGCGGCGACGCCGCAGAGCTGGCCTTGATGGTCGCTCTCGCGCTGTGGTTTCAGCGGCGCTACGTCGTGCCCCGCTTCGTCGTTGCCGCGAGCCTGTTTTTTACCGTCATTGGCCTGCTGACCGCCGGGGAATATCGCAACGCTACCTACTACGGTGGCGGGCGGCCGGACTGGCAGGCGGTTCTCAACATCAACCCGGCGGAAAACTGGCACAAGCTGCTCAAGGAGGGCGGTCCGGAATTCCGCAATCTCGCCTTTTCGCTTTCCTATGTCTCCGAAAACAATGCCTATGATTTCGGCGTGACGCACTGGAACACGCTTGTTCATTCCTATGTCCCGGCGCAGTTGATCGGCTCTGCGTACAAGGATTCCCTTTATATCCGCACTCCATTGCAATATTCGATCGATTATAAACCCGCGCCGGGCACCACACCGACGGGAATGATGGATGCCTTTTCGTCATTCTCCTATTTTGGCTGTTTGAAATTTGCTTTGGTCGCAGCCCTGCTCGCGGGTATTTATACTCGTGCGATGCGTGGCAATACCGTCATGCAACTGCTGTACATGCTCTCCGTCATGCCGGCTATGCTGGTGGTGACGCATTTCACCAACGAGATCGTCATCGCCTGGGTGCATATCTCGTTCTTCATGGTACCGGGCCTCCTTTTCGCGCGCATTCGGGCGCGTGACGAGGGGCATCCTCAGCAGGCGAGCCTGAGCAGCATCTCAACCTGATCCACGATATGCATCGGATCGCTCATGTCGATCGAGCGTTTTCGGCCGTTCGCGCCCGTGTGGCCGCCGCGTCCTTGAAGCTGGGTGAGCACGGCACCGGTGAGGCGGGGGATGTCGTGGGTATCGAGAAGCGTGCCGTAGGCCGGCTGGTCGATGATTTCCTTGAGGCCGCCATTCAGCACCGAGGCGACGACCGGCACGCCGAAGGACATGGCTTCGACGGCCGTGTTGCCCCAGGCATCCCAATCCGAGTTGAAGAGAAGCGTGTCGAGGCTCAGGTGGAAATTCTGCATGTCCTCCACCCAGCCGAGCCAGATCACCCGGTCGGCGATGCCCAGATTCTCGGCATGCGCTCTCAGGCGATCTTCTTGCGGGCCGGTTCCGGCGATCGCGAATTTTGCGGACGGCATTGCCTTCGCCACGCCGGCGGCGACGTCGAGGAAGACGTCGAACCGTTTTCGCGGGATAAGCCAACCGGCATTGCCGACAAGCGGCACATCGGCGGGTAATCCGAGGGCCTTGCGTGCGTGCTGCTTTTGTGCTTGGTCGGGCGGTACGGGGGCGGCGAGAGGGTTGCGGACGGTGTGGCAGAGGGGAGAAGCGAAGGGGGCGATGTCCTCCGCCTCCGTGCGAACGAAATCCGAGGGATAGCTGATCGCGTCGAAGCGACGACAGGCTATTCGATAGAACAGGCGCCATTGCCAGGCCGGACGGACGCCGTGGTGGAAGTGCATGGCCAGGAGCCTTCTGCCCGCCGCAAGACGCCCGAGGGCGAGCATGGCAAGGAGGTTGCTGCCGGTCATGATCAGGGCATCCGCGCTTTCTTTTCTCAAGGCGCGCCGGAGATCGGGAAAGCTGCGCCAGCCGAGTTTGCCGCGATAGGAAAGACCGAGCGCCGCAATGCCCTCCGCCTCCAGATACGGGGAGAGTTTTCCCAGCGGCGTGAGGGAAACGACGGAGCATCGGTGTCCTCGACCCTGCAGCCCGGCCATGAGCCGGAAGGAGGATTGCTCCATGCCGCCGAGTTCCGTGCATTGCATGATGTTGACGATCCGCATTGTGCCCCCGCCCGTCGGTGCGCCGCCTCTTCTGCATCCTATGGCCGTTGCGCGGCGGCTTTGACGCATCCTTTCGGATAGGGCCTTATGCTCTTTGCGTTGCTGCTACATTCACCCACATGGCAAAGCCTCGTTCGGTTCCGCCGTGCGACGAGGCAACGCGGGAACGTTGCCTCGTTCATCGCCAACATCACGGAGGCCATGGGGTCAGGCTGATAGGAACCAGTCGTCAGTCAGGTTTGCCATGATGATGCCTTCGAGAAGGACCGTGCCGCCACCGGATAGCGTCAGCAGTGCGAAACCGTCCGCATTCGCCGAGACGCTATAAGTCTGCCCGCTGAGCTCGATGCGATCTATACCGACCTCGAAGTCGGTAATGACGTCGTTGCCATCCCCTGCTGCGAAGATGAAGGTATCAACACCCGCCCCGCCGGAGAGACTGTCGCTGCCCGTGCCGCCGCTCAGAATATCTCTTCCCGCGCCGCCGAAGAGGATATCCCTGCCTTCATCGCCGAAAAGTCGGTCATTGCCGACGCCCCCGTAGAGCACATCCTTGCCGGCTCCGCCGGAGAGACTGTCGTTCCCGTCGCGGCCGCCGAGCATGTCGTTTCCACCGGCGCCTTTAAGCTGGTCGTTGCCACCGCCACCCCAGGCGTTGTCATCACCTTCATCCCCGTAGATGACGTCATTGCCGGAGCCGCCAAAAATGGCGTCATTGCCCGCTCCGCCATGGATCTCGTCCTCGCCGTCGCCGCCGAACACTATGTCGTTCCCTTCGTCGCCCTGCAGGTTGTCGTTTCCATCTCCCCCACCGATCTTGTCGGCGCCTAGGCCGCCTTTCACCGTGTCGTTGGAGCCGCGGGCGAAAAGAATGTCGTTTCCATCTCCCCCGTCAATAATGTCCTCGCCGGCGGTTCCAGGCAAAACGTCGTTACCGGAAGTGCCGGTCAACAAGAGAGGATCGGGCTTTGATGGGGGATGGTGGATGACAGGCGTATCCCAGGTGAAGGCAAGCCGGATAAGCTCTTCGGCGGCGGCGGCAAGATTGTCGACTTCCGGACCCATCGTATAGGTCACTTCTATTTTTCCGTCGGCAATAATGGCGGCCCAGTCGACGGCCGCTATGGTGAACGGAACCGTTGTCGGCTGATACTCGAGAGCCTGGAACTGTCCGCCCAGCGCATATCCTTCGATGGACACGCTGAACCACTCGTTTGCTTCGATGCCATGCAGGTCGCCGAAGTCGCCGATGAAATCCAACGAAACGGTTGCATCGCCGACGGTGGCCGTGGGTGTATTGATGATCGTATCGACAATGACCTTGTTGCGGGAGTCGCCTGCGTCGGCAAAGCCGATAATTTCGCTTGTAAAGGTCGGCATCTGTTCCTCCTGTTACTACTTAGTAACTGGAAATAATTCAGAATTTTCTTTGATTTTGGTCAATTGAATAAGTGGGTAAGCGATGTAACTCTTTGAAGTACTCTAATGCTATTGATGGAGGTATGACGTCAGGGAACAGTCGACTGGATGAGCCTTGGTGCGAGAGGCGCAGGCGTGTTGGTTCGGAGACGGCAGACCATCTCGTTATCCGGCATCTCAACGTGCAGGCTTGCGGGCCATTGCCATCAGCGTCCAGCCCCAGTCGTGACGTTCCATGACATCGCGCCAGCGGGTGCCGGCGATGCCTCGCAAGGCGTTGTTCAGCCGTTGGCCGGTGAGAAGGCGTCGCAGGCCCTTGTGGGCGACGGGGCTGGCGGAGACGAGGCGTTCGACGTGGAAGCGGGTTTCGAGCAATTCCTGCAGCTCATGCCGGTCCACCCAGTTGCGCAACTGGCCGGGTTGGGGAGGCGGAATACGGCAGTGCCCGGCAAGGACCGGCCTGTTCTGCGTGGCGAGCAGCAGGAGGCCGCCCGGCTTCAAAAGGTTTGCGATCTGCGCAATGAAGGCCCGCTGGTCCGCGATATGCGACAGCACCTCCAGGCTCACCACGACGTCATAGGCTTCCGCGGCGAGCGGCAGGGCGGCAAAATCGCCGGCGACGAAACGGATATGCGGCCAGCGGGCCTGCGCCCGCCGCAGTACGTCATCGGAAAGATCCGTTCCGGTAACCCGGCCGAAGCGGGCAAGGTGTGGACACAGCCAGCCCGTGCCGCAGCCGACTTCGATGATGTCGAGACCGTTGCGGCGCAAGCCGCCCAGCCAGTCGAGAACGATCTCGGCCTGGCGACGCGATATCTCGCCGACGCTCGCCTCGCGGTTTTCGGCGTTCCACATGTTCCAGAAGGTGCGTTGGCTCTCGATCGTTTCCATGCGCGGAGCATGCTTTCGCCGGTCGGGACGGGCCAAGTTGTCCATTGGATGCAGCGGGACCGGGCGGCAGGCCTACGCCGTATCGTCCATCCAGGCGCCGGCTTCGCCCAAAAGGCGGAGAGCGCGTGGAAAACGGGGGTAGACGGGAGGAGGCGGCCGGGTTTCTTCGCGCGTTTTGCATGCTTTCCTTCCCCCTTTGCCCAAATGTTCAGCGCCCGCGCTCTCTCGCTATGCTTGTTTCCGGCCAAAAATCGTGGCGACCAAGGGTTATGGTCGCAATGAGGGGGATCCGATGGTTTTCCTGCTGCTTGAGAGTTCAGCCTCCCTTGCCTTGAGTGCCTTTCTTGTCGTTTTCCTGCGCCGGCTGGCGGTTCCCTTGCGCCTGATCGATCTTCCCGATCATCGCAAGATCCACGAAGGCGCCATACCGCTTTGCGGTGGCATCGCAATCTTCCTGTCCTTTGCCGGCATCACGCTTTTCGGCAGCCCGATGAGCCTCGGGCCCGGTTTCTGGATGGCGGTTGTCCTGATCATCGGTCTTGGCATAGCCGACGACCGATTTGCCCTGCCGGCGCGTGCCCGCTTCCTTGCGCAGGTGCTGATCGCACTTGCCCTCATTCTCACGGAGGGGCTCGAGCAACTTGCTCTCGGCGATCTCCTGCCGACAGAGGCGATCGGCGGGGCGGTTGGCCTCTTCATTCTCTCCACTACCTTCATCGTCGGGCTGGTCAATGCCTGGAACATGTTGGACGGCGTGGACGGCCTTGCCGGCGGCAGCGCCGCCGCCACGCTGATCTGGATCGTTCTGCTCGCGCTTCATCTCGGCGAGGAAGGGCTCGTCTATCCCGTCACCATGCTGGTTGCGGCAATCGGCGGCTTCCTGATCTTCAATGCGCGCAGCCCCTGGTGCGCCAAGGCATCGGTCTATCTCGGCGATGCCGGCAGTACGACGCTCGGGGCGGTCATCGCCTATCTGATCCTGCGCCTTTCGGATGGGGCAGAAGGGGTGCCGTTCCCGATCCTCCTGTGGCTGGTCGTCGTGCCGGTCGTCGATACGCTGAGCCTGATGGTGCGCCGCCTGCTCGACCATCGAAGCCCCATGTCGGCCGACCGGCGGCATCTGCATCACCTCTTGATCGATGCAGGTCTTTCGCCGGCTGCGGCGAGCTACACGATCATCGCCGTGTCGTTCCTGTGCGGCGGCGTCGGCTATCTCGGCGTCATGGCCGGCCTGCCGGCCTCGGTGATGACGGTCGGCCTCGTCTTCGTCGTGTTCGGCCATACGGGGTTCGTGCTTTCCGTCGAAGCCTCCGCGCGCCATCGCCTCCATCGTATCGCGCGGCCTTCGATCAACCTCAATCTGTGAGCGCATGCCATGTCGATTTCCGTGCTCATCATGACGCTGAACGAGGAAAAGAACCTGCCCGCCTGCCTTGCCTCGCTGGATTGGTGCGACGATATCGTGGTGCTCGATTCCTACAGCACGGACCGGACGGTGGAGATCGCCCGGGCCGCCGGCGCCCGGGTCTACCAGCGGGCGCACGATACGGAATCCGGCCAGCGGACCTATGGACTGAAGGAGATCGACTACAAATATGCCTGGGTCTATACGCCCGATGCCGATGAGATCACTCCGCCGGACCTGCGCGACGAGATGCTGGCGATCGCGCGTGACCCGACGCGGCCGGAGGCTTCGTTCCGCATCCGCTACAAGAACATGTTCATGGGCCGCTGGATCAAGCACAGCAGCCTCTACCCGACCTGGATCACCCGGCTGGTACGGCCCGACCGCGTGCGCTACGAGCGCGAGGCGCATTCGCGCTGCTTTTCCGACGGGCCCGAGGGGCGCGTCACCGCACATTTCATCCATTACAGCTTCAACAAGGGCATGACCGCCTGGTACGAGAAGCACAATCGCTACTCCTCCTCCGAGGCGCGCGAGACGGTGACAAGCCTGCGCGAAAAACGCGTGCCATGGCGCAATGTGCTGAGTCGGGTGCCGGAGACGCGCCGCCGGGCGCTGAAGGAGCTCGCCATGCGCCTGCCGTTCCGCCCGGCCGCCCGCTTCATCTACATGTATGTCGTGCGCGGCGGCTTCCTCGACGGCAAGGAAGGCTACCACTATTGCCGGCTGCTGGCGGCCTACGAATACATGATCGTCATCAAGACCGAGGAACTGCGGCGGCGGGAAAGCGGCCTTCCGGTCTGACCCAGAGCGTTTTGCCGCATTTCCGGACGCAAAACCGCTTCGCACTTTTGCTGGAAATGCTCCAAGGTCAAGGGAGGTGTCCGCCTCCTATGGCCGCCGTCGGGAGTGGGAGGAACGAGGCTTCGGCTCCCGACGGTCGGGTTTTTTGAGGAGGTGCGTTCACCCATGAAATCCCGCTATGACGATCGCCGCTTCGACGATAGGGCCCGCGCGTCTCCACTGCTCGGCGGACCGACCTTTGCGTTGCGGTTCCGGCTGATGCGGCTCGCCTGGCTTATCGCCTGGCGGTGCCTGGCGGCCTGGACGCCCTCGCCGTTCCATCCCTGGCGAAACCTCCTGCTGCGCCTCTTCGGTGCCAAGCTGGATCCGACGGCCGTCGTGCACGGCACCACGACCATCTGGTGGCCGGGCAACCTCACCATGGGGGCGAACGCCTCGATGGGACCGGGCGTGATCTGCTACAATGTGGCGCCTGTCACGCTGGAGGCGCTGGCGATCGTTTCCCAGCGCGCGCATCTGTGCACCGGCACGCACGATATCCATCGCGCGGCGTTTCCGCTGGTCTCGCGTCCGATCGTTCTCAAACGCAGGAGTTGGATCGCCGCCGAAGCCTTCGTCGGTCCGGGGACGGTGGTGGGCGAGGGGGCGGTGCTGGGCGCGCGGGGCGTGGCGGCAAAGCCGCTGGCGCCCTGGACGGTCTATGTCGGCAATCCCGCCCGCGCCGTCGCCGGCCGCCGGCATGAGGACGGCGACGCCTGATCAGGCCGCGGCGTGCGGATCGGCCTGCGAATAGGCTTCGTAGAGACCGGTCGTCAGGCGGGCGATGCGCGGCCAGGTGTAGTTCTCGAAGACCAGCCGGCGGCCGTTCCGCCCCATGGTCTCGGCCATGCCGCGGTTTCGCAAGATCCCGATCATGCCGCCCGCGATATCCGCGGGCTCCAGCGTGACGACGGCGCCGGCGCCGGCGGCCGCCACTTCCGGAAAATGGCAGGCATGGGTGATGACGACGGGCGTGCCGCAGGCAAGCGCTTCGGTGATGGCGATGCTGAACCCTTCCTGCCGGCTCGGCAGGCAGAAGCAGGCGGCGGCGACCAGCGCCTGCAATTTCGTCTCGCCATAGAGCGGGCCGACCATCAGCACGCGTTTCTCCAGTCCGAAGCGCCGCACCAGCGTGCGGAAATCGTCTTCCGCGCCGCCATCCGGCCCGGCGACGACGAGGTCGACGTCGGGGCATTCCTCCGCGACCTGCCGGAAGGCATGGGCCAGGAGGTCCAATCCCTTCTTGTAGTGCAGCCGCGAGAGGAAGAGCACGTAGCGCCGGCCGGGCGGCCGGGCGATCAGGTCGAGAAACGGATCGGGCGGGGGAAGCTGCTCGAACTCTTCCACGAAGACGCCGTTGGGGATGATCTCGGCGGGGGCATGCAGGCCGACGGGCTGCATCAACTCCACCTCGTCGCGGTTCAATGCGTGGATGAAGGCGGCGTTGTCGAGCATCTTCCGGCAGCCGAGCGCCAGCGCCAGCTTCTTCTTCCAGGGCTTTTGCGCAAGGCTCCAGGTGTCGAGCATGCCGGCGGGGCACACGCAGTAGGGCAGGCCGATGCGCCTTGCGATCGATGCGGCCGAGGCGAGGATGGGTTCCCAGACGCCGTGCAGGTGAAGCTGGTCGGCATCGGCGAAGACGTGCGCCATGAGGGGACGGGCCCGGCGGCAGAGGATCGCCTCGACGCGCCCCGGCGGCGGCAGCAGGTGCCAGCGGATCTGCTCGAAGCCGGGAATGAACCGGCCGAGCGCGACCATGCGGGCGGCGACGTTGCTATCCACCTGGCTGACGACATGGACACTATGGCCGAGATCGGCCTGCGCGGCGGCAAGACGCATCACCACCGCCTGCGGTCCGCCCTTGTCCGGATCCATCGTGGTGATGACGTGTACGATCTTCATGGCGTCCGGCCGGGATGGAGGCGGACGAGCACGTCGAGAAGCCGGCGGCCGTATTTTTCGACCGTATGCTCCCGTGCGGTGCGGCGGGCGTTTTCGGAGAGCTGCGTGCGAAGGTCCTCGTTTTCGGCGAGATGGCGGATGGCCTCGACGATGGCCTGCGGATCGCGCTCGGGCACGACAAGGCCCTCCACGCCGTCGCGCACCACGCTGCCGGTGCTGTAGGTGGTGATAACGGGCAGGCCTGCGGCCAGCGCCTCGTAGACGACGGTGGCCGAGCCTTCGCAGAGCGAGGGCAGCAGGAAGACATCGGCCCAATGATATTCCGCGGCGATCTCCCGGCGTGGCACGATGCCCCGCAATTCGACCGAGCGGCCCATCCTGCGGCGCAGCGGCGGCGGCAGGCGGTCGGGTCCGACCATGCGGATGCGGGCACTGGCGCCGAGCCGTTCGGCGGCTTGCAGCACATAGGGCGAGCCCTTGCGCAGGCCGACTTCCCCAACGGTGAGGACGCGAAGCGGCCCTGGCGTGCGGCCCGCCGGACCGAACCGCTCCTCGGTATCGACGCCATAGGGCACGACGATGCAGCGTTCTGCCGGTCCGCCTTCCTTGACGACGTGGTCGCGCACGAACTCAGAGGGACACACGATGCAATCGGCGAGCTGCCATTCGGCGCGCTCGCGCTCGGCGAAGATGTCGGCAAAGGGATTGTGCGCCGGCGGGCCGGCCCAGTCGGGAAAGCGTCGCATCTCCTCCGCCATGATCGATTCCACCACGGTTCGCGGTGCGATCATCTGTTCGACGGCGGTCCACAGGCCCTGGCTCTTGGCCATGCGCATCTGTTCCAGCGCGTCGCCACTATAGGCGTAGAGGCCGGCGGCATCGTGAAAGCCGCGGCTGGCGACGAGGCTGGAAAACCGGCTGCCCGCCCAGACGGCGTGGGAGGTCTCCTCGATGGCGTTTTCGATGCGCAGGCGGCGGATGCCGGAGCGCAGGCCGAACAGCGGGAAATCCGTGATGAGTTCGGACGGGATGCCGCTCGGCACCCGTCCCGCAAGGCGTTTGACCGCCTGCGGCAACAGGCCGGGCGGCAGCTTTTGCAGGAGGGCGGGCCAGCTCTTGGTGCCGCAGATATCGGTGAAGAAATGGCCGAGCCGGCCTTCCCGCGCCAGGATTTTCGGCACGGCATAGTGCATGCGGGCGCCGAGCTGGCTGACGACGATCGTCTCGTTCATGACGGCTCCTGTTCCACGAGGCGCGGGCGGACGGGCAGCGGCTCGCCACCGGAAAGCGCGAGAAACAGGCTGCGCCAGCTCGCGAGCGCGCGCTCATAGGCATAGTCCGCCTCCAGCACCGCCCTTGCCGCCACGCCCATGGCCGCCACGCGCTGCGGCGCTGCGGCAAGCGCCGAGATCGTTTCGGCGAGCTGCCCGGCCTTTCCGATCTCCACCGTGACGCCGCAGCCATGGGCGTCGATGACGGCGGCGACGCCGCCCTTGGGGGAACCGATGAAGAGCGTCGGCCGGCCGGCGGCGAGGATGCCATAGAACTTGCTCGGGATGATGCAATGTTCGAGATGGGGAAGCAGCGAGACGACATGCAGGTCCGGTACGCCGAGGCTTTCGGCGATGCGGTCTGCCGGCTGAAGCGGCTTGAATGTTACATTGGTAAGATTTCGCTCACGCACGGCGGCCTCGACCGAGGCCAGCTTGTAACCGCCGCCGATCATCAGGAAGGCGATGTCCGTCCTGTCTTTCAGCAAGGTGGCGGCATCGATCAGCGTGGTGAATTCGTGCGCCCGCCCGAAATTGCCGGAATAGCCGACCACGAATTTCCCGCCGTAGCCCCAGGCGATGCGCAGAGGGTTCTCGTCCCTGGCGACCGGGTGGATCTCGGCGGCATCCGACCAGTGATGCAGCACTTTGATGCGTTCGGCCGGCAGGCCGCGTGTGCGCAAGAAATCCGCCATCTTTTCGGTCGGGCAGATGCTGAGCCGGGAGCGGGCGATGGACCGGTCGCGCAGGGTGGCGGCGAGCCGGCCGAGGAACGGCATCTTGCGGAAAAGGCCGAGTTCCACCGCGGTTTCGGGAAAAAGGTCCATGATCCAGTTGACCATGTGCCCGCCGCGCAGGCGGACCGGCAGGCCGCAGCCGAGCGAAATCAGCGGCGGATCGGTGCAGACCACCACCATGTCGCCGCGCCCGACATGGCTGAGCAGCCAGAAGAAGGCCATGACATGGAAGGAGAGGTAGTCGAGCGCGCGGCCCGGCAGGGTGTGGCGGCCGAAACGGGTGGTGGCAAGCCTTGCGATCCTGACGCCCGCGCAGGCTTCCATGCCGGGAAGCAGGTTGTCCGGATCGTCGTGCCGGGTGCGGCTGGCGATGACCTCGACGTCGGTGCCGTGTTTCGCAAGACCGAAGGCCAGTGCGGATACCATCCGGCTGGTCGCCGACTGGTCCGGATGGAAGTAGCGATTGACGAAGATCACTCGCATGGCGCCGCCCCTGTTTGGAGACGATCCTGCCAGCCGTGGCGCATCCGGCAAGCTCTCCAAAGGCGCTAGGGAGCATGCCTGTCCCCTATCCGCCCTACGCCTTCCTGAGAGGGTGCATAGCCGTTCGGCTTTCATTCCCGCGACGAGGTCTGATCGGAGGAGGGCGAACCGGTCTCCTTGCTCGAACGGTCACCTTGTGGTCCGGCGCCCCGTCGCCGACTGTCGCATGCAGAGGGAGACGCGAACCATGAGCGACAAGACAGCCCTTATCATCGGTGTAACCGGCCAGGACGGTTCCTATCTGACGGAGTTGCTGCTGGAAAAGGGATACCATGTGCACGGCCTGAAACGCCGGTCCTCGTCCTTCAACACCGCCCGCGTCGACCATCTCTATGTCGATCCGCGCACGCCCGGCGTGCGCTTCCAGATGCATTTCGGCGACCTGACCGACGCGACCAACCTGTGCCGCGTCATCCAGGAGGTCCAGCCGGACGAGATCTACAATCTCGGCGCGCAGAGCCATGTCCAGGTGAGCTTCGAGACGCCGGAATATACCGCCAATACCGATGCGCTCGGCACGCTGCGTCTCCTGGAGGCGATGCGCATCCTCAAGTTCGAAGGGCGCTGCCGCTACTATCAGGCCTCGACCTCGGAGTTGTTCGGCGGTCTGGGCGAAACGGCGCAGTGCGAGGATACGCCCTTCCATCCGCGCAGCCCCTATGCCGCGGCAAAGCTCTACGCCTATTGGATGACGGTCAATTACCGCGAGGCCTACGGCTATCACGCCTCGAACGGCATCCTGTTCAACCACGAGAGCCCGCGGCGCGGCGAAACCTTCGTCACACGGAAGATCACGCGCGCCGTCGCGGCGATCGAATGGGGCATGCAGGACAAGCTCTATCTCGGCAATCTCGATGCGAAACGGGACTGGGGCCATGCCAAGGACTATGTGGAGGGCATGTGGCGCATCCTGCAGCAGGAGGTGCCCGACGATTACGTGCTGGCCACGGGGGAGGTCCATACCGTCCGGGAGTTCGTGGAACGCGCCTTCGATGTCGTCGGGCGCACCGTCGAATGGGACGGCGAAGGGGCCGGCGAGGTCGGCTACGACCGCCGGACCGGCCAGTGCCTCGTCGAGATCGATCCGCGCTACTTCCGGCCCGCCGAGGTGGATTTCCTGCTCGGCGATCCGTCCAGGGCCCGGGCGCGGCTCGGCTGGAGCCCGACCATCTCCTTCAGCGATCTCGTGACGGAAATGGTGATGTCGGATGTCAATGTCATGATGAGGGAGAGGGGCCGCAATGACCTCCATGGATGAAGGAGCGATGATGCCCTATGACCTCGGTGGCAAGCGCGTCTGGGTCGCCGGACACCGCGGCATGGTGGGCTCGGCGCTGATGCGCCGCCTGCAGGGGGAAAACTGCGATCTCCTCACCGTCTCGCGCAGCGAGGTCGACCTCATCTCCCAGGCCGATACGGAAAGCTGGATGCGCAAGGCGCGGCCGGAAGCCGTGTTCATCGCTGCCGCGCGGGTCGGCGGTATCGCAGCGAATGCGCGCTATCCCGCCGAATTCCTCGTGGAGAACGTGCTGATCCTCGTCAACGTCCTGAAGGCTGCATCGGAACTCGGTATCGAGAAGCTCATGTGCCTCGGCTCGAGCTGCATCTACCCCAAGCATGCCGAGCAGCCGATCCGCGAGGACGCGCTTCTGACCGGCAGCCTCGAACCCACGAACGAGGCCTATGCCATCGCCAAGATTGCCGGCATCAAACTCGCCGCCGCCTATGCGGAGGAGTACGGCAGCCGCTTCATCTCGGTCATGCCGACCAATCTCTATGGGCGGAACGACAATTTCGATCTCGATCATTCCCATGTCATCCCGGCGCTCATCCGCAAGATGCACGACGCGAAGATTGCCCATCGCGACAGTGTCGTCGTCTGGGGCACGGGTACGCCCCGGCGGGAATTCCTGCATGTCGACGATCTCGCCGATGCCTGCGTGTTCCTGATGAAACAATATGAAAGCCCGAAACCGATCAATGTCGGCTCCGGCGAGGAAATCACGATCGGCGAGCTTGCCTTCCTCATCGCTGACGTCGTCGACTTTCGCGGCCACATCGTTTTCGACGCGCTGAAGCCGGACGGTGCCCCGCGAAAACTGCTCGATTGCACACGACTCCATGCGCTGGGATGGTCGCACCGCATCGGACTGAGAGCAGGTATAGAGGAGTTGTACGACCGCTGGAAGCGCACGAGCCGCAGTGTGCAGGGACGACATGATTATCCATAAGGTGTGGTCGATTGTTGCAATCCAGCAACGACGGAACCTTGATAAAGGCACTGTTGCCTTAAATAGAGTATCGTGATCTTTAAGTATTTTCCGAATCTGTCTTGAGTGCATTTTGTTGGTGTATAGTCGAGAATGGAAAGCCCCGGAGCTGGCAGTGGCGGACGATGCCGGCGGGTTGCTTTTTTTTGATGTCACCCTTGGACGTTGTACACGCTTTTGAATGTGCTCGCCCCGGGCGACTAGAGAAGATTCAGACGTGCGCGTAGTGTACCAGGAGTTTCACTGTGACTGATGTCAGGGGAATAGTCGGGTCAGGTGCCGGAAAAGGTGTGAACGGGTTGGCCCCGTCCTCTGCTTTTCCCTCGTCTGTCGCCATGAAGCCAATGCTCAACCGGGCGCCCGTGCTCGATATCATCGATGAGCGGGCACTGGATCGCGAATGCCTTTCGCAAAGCCTCGTCTCGCACGGTCTCAACATGACGATCGTGCTGTTCAATTCCATCGACGCGTGGATGGCGAAATATTCCGGGCATTCGAGCGGGCTGCTGATCAGCCTCGGCAGCCATGATTTCACCGAATCCGGGATCGAGGAATCCATCCGTTTGCTGGTGGCGAAATTTCCCGAGCTGCCGGTCATCATCCTCTCCGACAATCACGACCTGCGCCAGGTGCTGACGGCGCTCGACCTCGGTGTCAAAGGGTTCATCCCCTCGGCGGTCGGCATCGCAGTCTGCGTGAAGGCGATTTCGCTGGCGCTGTCCGGCGGCATCTTCATCTCCACCGAAAGCCTGCCGGAACTGCGCCGGCTGATGTCCGTCGCCGACCAGCAGGAGCGCAAGCGCGCCGAAGTCTTCACCAGCCGCGAGGAGGAGGTCATTTCCATGCTCAAGCTGGGCAAGGCCAACAAGATCATCGCCTATGAGCTTGCTCTCAGGGAAAGCACGGTCAAGGTACACATCCGAAACATCATGAAGAAGCTGAAGGTCCATAATCGGACGGAGGTTATCTTCAAGCTGAATGAACTGTTCAACTAGAGCAGAGTGCGAAGCGGTTTTGTCCGCAATTGCGGAAGTAGAATAGGTCTACTCCTATCGGGCAGTCCGTCTAACCCAAGTGCCCCGATGGCGCGCTTCCCCGGCGGTGATAGGTCTTGAGAACCGAGCGGGGGATAGCCAATGGCCGGGTTCATCCAGAATTTCGACAATTCGAACAGGCTGCGCGATCTAGCGCATTCGATGATCCCGGGTGGCGCCCATACCTATGCCAAGGGCGACGACCAGTATCCTGTTCTTTCCCCCGGCTTCATCGTCAACGGCTACGGCTGCCACGTCTGGGATGTCGATGGCAACGGCTATATCGAATACGGCATGGGCAACCGGGCGGTCGGCCTCGGCCATGCCTATCGCCATGTGCTCGATGCCGTCATGCGGCAGCTCGAATTCGGCTGCAATTTCACGCGGCCCTCCCATATCGAGGTCGAATGCGCCTCGACCTTCCTCGACATGATACCGACCGCCGACATGGTGAAATTCTGCAAGGACGGATCGGATGCGACCTCCGGGGCGGTGCGGCTTGCGCGCGCCGCGACGGGCCGGGATTTCATCGCGCGCTGCAGCGATCATCCGTTCTTCTCGACAGACGACTGGTTCATCGGCACGACGGAGATGAATGCCGGCATTCCGCAGGCCGTGCGCGACCTGACGCTCGGCTTCCGCTACAACGATCTTGACGATGCGCGCGCGCTTTTCGCCCGCCATCCCGGCACTATTGCGGCGCTGATCCTCGAAGCCTCGCGCGGCGACGACCCCGCGCCCGGCTATCTCCAGGGCCTGCGGAACCTCTGCCAGGAGAACGGCGCGCTGTTCATCCTCGACGAGATGATCACCGGCCTTCGCTGGGCGCGTGGCGGGGCGCAGGCGCATTACGGTGTCGAGCCCGACCTTTCCTGCTTCGGCAAGGCGCTGGGCAACGGCTTCGCCATTTCGGCGCTTGCCGGCAAGCGCGAATACATGATGCTCGGCGGTATCGAGCAGGTGGAAAAGCCGCGGGTCTTCCTGCTGTCGACGACGCATGGCGCCGAGACGCATGCCATGGCCGCGGCGGTGGCGACGATGCACGTCTATGCGCAGGAACCCGTCATCGATCATCTGCGCAGCCAGGGCCTGCGGCTGAAGGCGGGGCTCGGCCAGGTCATCGCCCGCCATGGGCTGGAACGTCACGTCAACGTCGCCGGGCACCCGGCCTGCCTGTCCTACGGGACGCGGGACAGGGTGGGAAACCCCTCGCAAGCGTTCCGCACCTTGCTGTTGCAGGAAACGATCCGGCGCGGCGTGCTCGCTCCCTCGCTGGTGGTCAGCTATTCGCATGGCGACGACGATATCGACCAGACCGTCGATGCCTTCGACGGGGCGCTGCGCGTCTATCGCCAGGCGCTGGAGGACGGAGTGGAGCGCTACCTCGTGGGGCGGCCTTCGGCGGTCGTCTTCCGGCGCTACAACGGCCCCGCGCCGGAGGCCTGATCGGCCGAAAGACGTAGGGCGCCGCGCCGGCTGCACCGTTCCGGCAGGGGATGTCGTCTTTGTCCTCAATCGCGATCCCGTCCCCCCGCGCCTACCATTTTCGCCACACCGGATGGGGGATTTGGACATGAAAGTGCTTGTGACCGGACATCAGGGCTATATCGGCGCCGTGATGGTGCCCTTCCTCTTGCGCGCCGGCCATGACGTGCATGGCTATGACAGCCGGCTCTATCGCCGTTGCGGCTATGCGCCCGGCGGGGCGATGTTCGATGTGCCTTCCATGCTGAAGGATGTGCGCGATATCTCGCCGCGCGACCTCGACGGTTTCGATGCGGTCATCCATCTCGCCGCGCTGTCCAACGATCCGTTGAGCAATCTCGATCCAGAAGTCACCTATGACATCAACCATCGGGGCAGCGTGCGGGTTGCGAAGGCGGCCAAGCAGGCGGGCGTCTCGCGCTTCCTCCTCGCTTCCTCCTGCAGCAATTACGGCCTCGCCGGCGCCGATCTCGTCGACGAGGACGCGCCGCTCAACCCGGTCTCGGCCTATGGCATCTCCAAGGTGCGGGCGGAAGCGGATATCGCCGAGCTTGCGGATGCCCGGTTCTGCCCGATCTTCCTGCGGCCGGCGACCGCCTACGGCCTGTCGCCGATGCTGCGCTTCGACATCGTCCTCAACAATCTCGTCGCCTGGGCGGTGACGCAGCGCCTGATCCTCCTCAAATCGGACGGCACGCCCTGGCGGCCGATCGTGCATGTCGAGGATATTTCCCGCGCCTTCCTCGCTGCGCTGGAAGCCCCGGTGAAAAGCGTCTTCAATGAGGCGTTCAATGTCGGCCAGACCGCACACAATTACCAGATCCGCGAAATCGCCGATGTCGTCGCAAGGATCGTTCCCGGCTGCCGGCTGGAATATGCGGCGGAGGCGGGGCCGGATGCGCGCTCCTATCGTGTCGATTTCGGCAAGATCGCCCGCGTGCTGCCGGCGTTCCGCCCGCAATGGGACGTCGTGGCCGGCGCACGCCAGCTCTATGCGGCCTATTCCAGCGCCGGCCTCAGCCTCGCGGAATTCGAAGGGCCGCGCTACCAGCGCATCGGCCAGATCCGAGACCTCCTCGAGACCGGCGCGATCGATGCGGATCTCAGGTGGCGTCCGGCGGTTGCCGACGCCGTTGCGCCCCGGACGGCGCGGGCCTGAGACAATCCATGGACGAGGCCACACGATTTTGCCCCGGAGCCTTGCCGGACGATACGGCCGATCCCGGCCGGGCGCTTCTTGCGCTCGTCGTCCGGCTTTTTCCGATCTGCCGCAGCATCACCGGCGAGGGCGTACGCCAGACCCTTGCCATTCTTCGCGAGCATATCGATATGGCGGTGCGGGAGGTGCCGACGGGCACGCAGGTCTTCGACTGGACGGTGCCGCAGGAATGGAGCGTGCGCTGTGCCACCCTGCGCACGGCAAGCGGCCGGACGGTCGCGGATTTTGCCGCCTGCAACCTTCACCTCGTGAGCTATAGCGAGCCTGTCTCGCGCCGCCTGTCGTTCGAGGAACTGAAGCCCCACCTGCACACGCTGCCGGACCAGCCGGACCTCATCCCCTATCGCACGAGCTATTATCGTCGCGACTGGGGTTTCTGCCTGAGGCATCGCGACTACCTGGCGCTTCCCGACGAAGACTACGACGTCTTCATCGACACGGAATTGCGTGATGGCGCGCTTGCCTATGGCGAGGTCTTCCTGCCGGGGGAAACGGAGCGCGAGGTGCTGTTCTCCGCCCACATCTGCCACCCCTCGCTTGCCAATGACAATTGCTCGGGCCTCGCCGTGCTGACGATGCTGGCGAAAGCCTTGTCGCAGCGGCGCAATCGGTTCAGCTACCGCTTCCTCTTCGCGCCCGGCACGATCGGGGCGCTCTGCTGGCTTGCGGCGAACGAGGAGAGGGTTCGGTGCGTCGACCATGGCCTCGTCGTTTCCTGCATCGGCGATGGCGGCGGGCCGGTCTACAAACGCAGCCGGCGCGGCGATGCGACGATCGACCGCGTCATGGAGGCTGTACGCTGTGACGGCCGGCGGGCGGCGATGGTGGATTTCAGCCCCTACGGCTACGACGAACGGCAGTTCTGTTCGCCGGGCTTCAACCTCCCCATCGGCCTCCTGCAACGCAGTGCCTTCGGCACCTTCCCGCAATATCACACCTCGGCGGACAACCTCGATTTCGTGCGGCCGGAACACCTTGCCTCCTCCTTTCGGATGATGCTCGATATCGTCGATGTCCTGGAGTCGGACTGGGTGCCGCTCAACCTTTCGCCAAAGGGAGAGCCGCAGCTCGGGCGGCGAGGGCTCTATTCGGCGACCGGCGGACATACGGTCACCTCGGACGTCACGATGGGCTATCTCTGGGTCCTCAATCTGGCGGATGGCGAGCATTCCCTGCTCGATATCGCCCGCCGTTCCGGTCTTTCGTTCCGCGATATCGCCCATGCCGCCGCGCGACTGAAGGAGAGCGGATTGCTCGCCGAGGCGGCCTAAAGTATTTCCAGCAAAAGTGCGAAGCGGTTTTGCATCCGGAAATGCGGGAACACTCTAAAGCGCCGGCCAGCTCCGGTCTTTCTCCGATATCGCAGCCGGCTCAGCCGGCCAGGTTATGCCGATCTTCGGATCGTCATAGCGCACGCCGCGGCTTGCCGCCGGCTCATAGCGCGTCGAGATCAGGTAGCCGACCGCGGCATCCTCGGTCAGCGACAGGAAACCATGCGCAAAGCCCTTGGGTATATAGAGTTGGTGCATGTTTTCCGCGCTGAGTTCGGCGGCGGTCCAGCGCAGATAGTTTTTCGATTGCGGACGGAGGTCCACGGCGACGTCCCAGATCGCGCCGGCAAGGCAGGAGACCAGCTTCCCTTCGCCATGCGGCTCGCTCTGGAAATGCAGGCCGCGCAGCGTGTGTTTCTGGCGCGAGCGCGACAGGCTGTGCTGCACGTATCGGCTTTCCAGCCCGTGCCGCTCCATCTCGTCGAAGCAAAAGGTTCGCGCAAAGGAGCCGCGCTCGTCCGCGATCGGCGAGCATTCGATCAACCATACGCCTTCGAGATCAGTCCGGGTGAATTGCATTACAAAACGCCTCTCCGTTCGCGGTTATCCTGCCGTATGAGGCGGTGCTGCCAAGTGCTACTTCCGATGTATTTTTTCTTTCCAAGTTGTCTCTAGTTAAGATGAGCTTACCACCATATCGTAATGCTACGCCTTTCAGACAGGGGGTGTGTTCGCATGGCAGTATCGTAAGTGTAGGATTGCTCGCCTAATCTGACAATGGGCCAAGAGACGATTTCAATTTCAAAAGTATCCCTGCTCGGATCTTCGTGAGGATCCGAACGAACTGTACTGTGGAGACGGTAGATGAACTCTCAGGTCAGTCCTTCGCTTGCTTATTCTCCCGATCTTTCCGTAAAGCCGACCTGCCGTTTATGCGGAATGCCGCTGCGGCATACTGTCGTTGATCTCGGCATGTCGCCGCCGTGCGAGAGTTTTCGTCAGGAAGGCGAACTCGGCCGCATGGAGGAATACTATCCGCTGCATGTGCGCGTCTGCGAAGAGTGCATGCTCGTCCAGTTGGAGGAGTATGTCAGCCGCGAAAGCATCTTCGAGGAGTATGCCTATTTCTCGTCCTACTCCACGAGTTGGGTCGCGCATGCCAAACGCTACTGCGAAGAGATGATCGACCGGTTCGGCCTTGGCCGCGACAGCTTCGTCGTGGAGGTCGCCAGCAATGACGGCTACCTGCTTCAGCATTTCGTCGCGCGTGGCATTCCCGTGCTCGGCATCGAGCCGGCCGCCAATGTGGCCAAGGCCGCCATCGCCCGCGACGTGCCGACCAGGGTCGCCTTCTTCGGGCAGCGCCTGGCCGACGATATGGTGGCGGCCGGCGAGACGGCGGACCTGATCGTCGGCAACAATGTGTTGGCGCAGGTGCCCGACCTCAACGATTTCATCGCCGGCATGAAGCGTGTCCTCAAGCCGCTCGGCGTGGTGACGCTGGAGTTTCCCCATGTCGCGACGCTGATGGCGTATAACCAGTTCGACACGATCTACCATGAGCATTTTTCCTATTTCTCGCTGATCACGGTGCAGATCGCCGCGCGGCTGCATGGCCTGGAGGTGTTCGACGTCGAGGAACTGCCGACCCATGGCGGTTCGCTGCGGGTCTATCTTAGCCATGCCGGCGCGCGCGGCGTGATCAGCCCGCGTGTCGCCGAGCTTTTAGGGCGGGAGCGACGTGACGGGCTGCACACCGTGGAGGCCTACACGTCCTTTGCCGAAAGGGCCCGGAAGGCCAAACGCAACCTTCTGTCCTTCCTCATCGGCGTGAAGGAGCGGGGCGGGCGGATCTGCGGCTACGGCGCGCCAGGCAAGGGCAACACGCTGCTCAACTATTGCGGTATCGGCACGGATTTCCTGGATTTCACCGTCGACCGCAATCCGTACAAGCATGGCCGCTACACGCCGGGCATGCACATTCCCATCCTGCCCGTCGACGCGATCGACCGGCACAAGCCGGATTACATCCTCATCCTGCCCTGGAACCTGAAGGACGAGATCGTCGCCCAGATGCGCCATGTCGGCCACTGGGGTGCGAAATTCATCGTCCCCATCCCCGATGTCAGCATCGTCGATCCCTCGGAGGCCTGGTCATGAAAGTCGTGCTTTTCTGCGGTGGCCGGGGAACGCGCATCCGCGAATATTCCGAAAGCATCCCGAAACCGATGATCCCGCTCGGCACGCAGCCGATCCTGCGCCATGTGATGCAGTACTACGCCTCCTACGGCCATGACGATTTCACACTCTGCCTCGGCTACAAGGCGGATGTGATCAAGGGGTTCTTCCTCAACTGCCGCCCGCAAACCTTCTCCGACTGCGTGGTCTCGGGCGAGCGGGTCGAGCTTCTTGGCGAGGTCCAGGAGCAGTGGCGCGTCGCCCTGATTGACACAGGCATCTGGCGTAATATCGGTGAGCGCCTGTGGGCCGTGCGCGAGCACGTCAAGGGTGAGCGAATGTTCCTCGCCAACTACAGCGACGGCCTGACCGATGTCGATCTTGACGACATGGTCGCCCGCTTCGAGGCCAGCGGCAAGATCGCCTGCTTCCTCGCGGTCAGGCCGCCGCTGACCTATCATCTCGCCGATATCGACGAAACGGGCCGCGTGGTGGAGTTCCGCTCCTCCGATACGTCGGAGATCTGGATCAACGGCGGCTATTTCCTGATGCGCAGCGAGATCTTCGATTACATGCGCGAAGGCGAGGAGCTGGTGCTCGAACCCTTCGCGCGGCTGATCAAGGACGACATGCTGATGGCCTACAAGCATGAAGGCTTCTGGCGGTCGATGGATACGCTGCGCGACTGGCAGATGCTGGAAGAAATGGTCGAGCGCGGCGAGATGCCGTGGGTGCGCCGTGTGCCGGGCGGCCAGGTTTCCAGCCTTCGAAGGGTAGGCGGCTCATGAAAGTGCTTTCGATGGCCCCGGCCGGGCAACCGTTGAAGATCCTTTGCCTCGGCGCCCATGCCGACGACATCGAGATCGGTGCCGGCGGCACGATCCTGGGGCTTGTCGCAGCCGGCGTGAAACTCGACGTCCACTGGTGCGTGATGAGCGGGACATCCGAGCGGGCGGCCGAGACGCGCCGGTCGGCCGCGGCCTTCCTCAAGGGGGCGGCGGCCACGATGGTGGAGGTCTGCGCTTTCGAGGACAGCTATTTTCCCAGCCAGAGCCGGGAGATCAAGCAGTTCCTCCTCGGCCTGCGCGGCCGGATGGAGCCGGACGTGATTTTCACGCACAGCCGCTTCGATGCCCATCAGGATCATCGCGAGCTGAATGCGCTGACCACGAACGTCTTTCGCGATCATTTCGTGCTGGAATACGAAATCCCGAAATGGGACGGCGATCTTTGCGAACGCAATACCTACGTGCCGCTCCTGCCGGGAATGATCGAGCGGAAGATCGATCTGCTTATGGAGCATTTTGCGACGCAGAGATCAAAGGACTGGTTTCATGCGGATGTTTTCCGAGGGCTCGCCCGTATCCGCGGAATGGAATGCCGTTCGCCCTCGTTCTTCGCGGAGGCGTTCTCGGTAAGAAAACTGGCGATCATGTAGATTGATTTGCCGATCTGAAACGTTAACGCTAATAAAGCTTGAAAAAATATGCTGGAGGTACATCAGCGCAGGGCAAATATTTCGAACCAGGATTAGTGAGGGTTGTCATGGCGAAAGACGGATCACTTTTGGAGAGGCAGTCAATCGATATCTTTCGATCGGGGAACTCGCTCGGCGTCGAACGGCGGGAAGCCGTGAACGAGCGGGTTGAAGATCCACCTCTGAAGTACGCAGCAAATGACTATCTGGCTATATTCGACAAACGGAATCTGGACAGGGAATGTCTCGCAAATAGTCTTGTTTCGCATCATATCGGTATCAGCATCTTTACTTTTTCCGGCCTTGCAAGCTGGCAACAATGCAAGGCGACACTCGGCACGCTGCGTGTCGCGCTGATCAATATCGGCAGCACCGACATCACGGATTCCGCGATCCGGCAGGAGATCACCCAATTGGTGACGACGCTGGAACCGGTGCCGGTCGTGGTGCTCTCCAACAGTCAGACTCTCGACCACGTTCTGCAGGCCATCGATCTCGGCGTGCAGGGTTTCATTCCCAGTTCCGTCGATGTCGATGTGTGCATCGAGGCGATCGGGCTGGCGATTGCCGGCGGCCAGTTCGTGCCGGCGAGCAGCGTTCTTGCGATGCGCGGGCTGCTTGGCGGCTTCGTTGCTCGCAAGGCCGTCCGCTCCGCCTTCACGGTGCGCCAGACGGCCGTGGCCGAGGCACTGCGTCGCGGCAAGGCGAACAAGATGATCGCCCGCGAACTCAATCTGTGCGAAAGCACCGTCAAGGTCCATATTCGCAACATCATGAAGAAGCTTGGCGCCACAAACCGCACGGAAGTCGCCTGCAAGGTCGGCGAACTCCTGCCCGACGCCGGGCGCCATCTCGGCCGGGCCTGAGCGCCCCGCAACAGGACGTGTGTCATGATCGTGTCGGGGAACCCGGGCTTCTCCGAGGAACTTGCCGTTCCTCGGGCGATAGCGGCTATCTTGAATCGCAAATGGCTGATCCTCGCCTGCGTCGCGGCGGGCCTTGCCGCCGCGACGGTCGGCTATCTCGACCAGACGCCGCGCTACGTCTCGGAGGCGGTTCTGGCGCTCGACGTGCGCAAGTTCCAGGCGCTTCCGACGGAATCGGTCATCTCGCCTCTGCCGCAGGAAAGCCCGGCGCTGCGCACCGAGATCGACATCATGACCTCGCGCTCCATGGGCGAAAAGGTCCTGGTGCAGCTTCGGAAGGCGGGCGTGGATGTCGCCAGAGGGTTGGGCCTGGCGGGGGAGGCGGGCGCCGGTGCGAAATCGACGGCCCATCCGGTCATCGATGACCGCGTCCTGCTCGAACAGCTCCTGTCGGGCGTGCGCGTCAACAATGACGGGCGGTCCTATACGATCTATATCTCGTTCACCGGCATCAATCCGGATTTCGTCGCCGTCGTCGCCAATGCCTATGCGGAAGCTTACATCGACTACCAGGTGGATGTGCAGACGACGGCGACGCGGCATGTCAGCGACTGGCTCGGCACACGCCTCGTCAGCCTGCGCAGCGAGCTGGAGCGTTCCGAACATGCGGCCACGGCCTTCCGGGAGAAATCCGGCATCGTCAAATCGGACGGCACGACGCTGCTGTCGCAGCAGATCGGCGGCCTCAATACGGAACTGGCAAAGCTCAGGGCGCAGGTCGCCGGCGCCACCGCACGGCTCGAAACCGCGCTCGACGTCTCCGAGGGCGAAAGCAGCCTTGCCCTTTCGGAAGTCCTGAATTCGGCGGCGATCCAGCAATTGCGCACGGAGGAAGCGCGCCTCAAGCGCGCGCTTGCGACGATCAGCGAAAGCGGCGCGGTGAAGAATCCGCAAATCCCCGAACTGACGTCGCAGCTCGAAACGATCCAGGCGCAGATTTCGATGGAGGTGTCGCAGATCGTCGAAAGCCTGCGCAACGAGATCGAGGTCTCCAAGCGTCAGCAGGCCGGGCTGGAAGCAAGCCTCAGGCAGATGCAGAAGGAGATGTCCGCCGCCAACGGGGCGATCGTCCAGGCCGACCAGCTCGACCGCGAGGCGAGCGCCAACCGCGCGATCTACGAGAGCTATCTCGCCCGCTACAAGCAGACGATCGAGCAGGACGGCATTGCCATGGCAGAGGCCCGGATCATTTCGCGGGCCATGCCTTCCTCCTCGCGCACGAGCCCGGATGGCCCGGCCTGGCTGCTCGGCGGGGGTCTGTTCGGTCTTGCCGCAGGGCTGTTCGTTACTGTCCTTCTCGAACTGCGTTCGCTCTTCCTGCGTCGCTCGCATCCCGACGAGGGAGCTGCGGGTGTTCCGATCATCGGGCGCATTCCGGAATTGTCGCAGCACCAGCGCTCGGGCATCGCCAAACTGATCTGCCAGGGCCATGCGCCCGTCGCCCATGCCGTTGCCGATCTTCAGGGGCGTCTGAGACTGTCCGCCCGCACGGGCGGCGTGCTGACGCTTTCGGTCACCTCGGCCGGGCCGCGCGAGGGCAAGACGTTCATTGCCGCCTGTCTTGCCCGCTCACTGGCCGCGACGGGCCTGCGCACCGTGCTGCTGGAGGCGAACCTCTCCGCTCCGGCGGTGGCGCGGGAATTTTCGATCCAGCCGGCCCGCACCGTCGTCGACCTCGTTGCGGGGCGGGACGGCACGTCGCTCGACGATGTCGTGCGCTGCGATGTCTCCGGCGTCGATCTCGTCTGCGCGGGCGTGGCGGAAGGGCCTGTCGAGCATGTTCTCGGCCATGAGGCCTTTGCCCGGCTGCTCGCCACGCTCAAGCGCAATTACGACGCCGTCGTCGTCGATTGCGTGGCGGTGTCGAGCGGATCGGGCGCGTTGCTCGTGTCCGCGCTGGTCGGCACGACGGTCTTCGTCATTCCCGCCGGAGGTGAGCCTTTGCAGACCACCGCGGCGCTGCGCAAGCTGGCGGCGGCCGGCGTCGCCGTTGATGGCATCGTGGTCAACGAGGCTGCGCGCAGCACGCTGAACCGGCGAGCGAGCACGACGGCGGATCTTTACGCCGCGAACGAAAGCAGGAAACGAAGCGATGCATCCGTCGACATGCCGTCGATTGCGGGATTGTGAGGCTTGAAACAGATGGAACAGGCTATTCCCACTGCCGGACCGAGGCGCGGCACGCTGCGGTTCGCCGCCGTCCTCGGCGCCCTGCTGCTTGCTCTGACCGGCGAGGCGCGCGGCGGGGAATATCCGGTGGCGAGCGGCGATGTGCTGCGCATAACCGTCTATGGCGACAATGGCCTCAGCGGCTCCTTCCCCGTCGGTGCAGACGGGACGATCGGCTACCCGCTGCTCGGCAATCTTCCGGTGGCCGGAAAGGGCATCGAGGACATCCGCAAGGTCATCGACGACGGGCTGAAGGTGCATGTCGCCAACCTGTCCGTCGCCGTGGCGGTGGAGATCTATGCACCGGTCTATATCGTCGGCGAGGTCCAGAAGCCCGGAAAATACGAATTCCGCCCCGGCATGATCGCGCTCGAACTGTTCGCGCTCGGCGGGGGGCAGAAGGAGGCGATCGCCGAGGGCGAAAGCGGCTCCACGCGCCTTGCCAGCCTCCGGCAGGAATATGCCGATCTCGGCGTGCAGCTCCTTGCTCAGGACGTCAAGCGGGCGCGGCTCGAGGCCGAACTCGACGGGCGGCCGTTTTCCTACGTGGCGCGCGACGAGATCGGCACGCCCGATGCCCGTATCGTCCAGCAGGTCGTGGAGGCGGAGCGCACGCTGTACGAACTGAGGCGCGAGGCCGTCGAGACCGAGTTGAACAGCCTGGAGCAGCAAAGGGTCGGCTTTGTCGAGGAGATCGACACGCTGGAAAAGAGCGGCAAGCTGCGGGACGGGGAACTCGCCCTTCTCAACGAGGACGTCAAGGTCGCCAGCGCCATGGTGGAGCGCGGCCTCACCTCGAAAACCCAGCTTCGCGAAAAACAGCGGGAAATCTCCTCGACCAATCGCGACGTCCTGGAATTCGGCTCGTTCCTGGCGCGGGCGCGGCAGAACCTGACGGTCATCGACGGCCGGCTGGTTTCCCTGCGCGGCCAGCGCCGCGGCGATGCGGCGAGCGAATTGCGTGAGGTGAACATCGATATCCTGCGCCTGCGCCGCAAATTGGCCTATACCGTGCAGTCCATGGCCGAAGCCGGGATCGCCCTGCAGAAGAAGGACGGCAGCCGCCAGATCGCCTTCCGCTTCTCCGCCATCCGGCTTGTCGATGGCAAATATCAGGAAGTCGAGGTCGGCCAGACCGACCCCGTATTGGCGGGCGATATCCTGCGCGTGAGCATCGTGCTTGCGGAAGAAGCGATCGCGCGTCGGTAACCGTCACCGCAGCATGAGACGCGGCATGCGGTCCCGCCGGCGCAACAGGTAGCCGAGCGGCGGCAGGAAGATCGTCGCGGGCGAAAGCCGGAAGGCTAGCCCGAGCAACCGGAACGCCTCCGGATTTGCCCGCATCGCATGGGAGATGGCCGACCAGTAGGCGCGCTGGGCGATGCCCCGCCTTGCGCGTTTGCGCAGCGCCTCGGCACCGTCGAGCCAGCGGCCTTCGTGGTGGAAAAAGCTCTCCGCCGCGGCGACCGTATGCTGGAGGTTCACGCTCTGATGCGTCCACAGATCCTTCGAGCGGTTTTCCGTATGGGTGCGGATGCCGGCCTGCACGCAATCGAGCGAGGCGACGGTGCCGTGCATGGCGAGCCGCAGCCAGAGTTCGTAATCGTCGCTATGGGGAAGCGATGGCCGGTAATGGCCGGCGCGGTGCTGCACGCTGGTGCGCACGAGAATGGACGGCCCGGGAATATGGAAGACGCCGAGATCGCAGAACCGTTCGATGAAGGCCCGGCCCGAGGAGAGCGTGATCGGCGGCAGGGCGGGCTGTGCCGGGAGATCGGGCAGCGGTGCGTCATCGCGGATCGGCACGTCGCGGCCGTAGCAGAAGGCGATCGTCCGATCCCGTTCCATGACCGCGGTCGCCCGCCGGAGCGCCCCCGGCACCAGAAAGTCATCGGCGAAGAGCAGGAGGAAATAATCGGCGCTGGCCCAGTCGATGCCGGCATTGAAGGAAGCATGGGGACCGAGGTTTTCCGGCCGGAGCAGCAATTCCACGCGCGAATCTGCGGCGGCAAGGCGGCGGGCGACGGCCACGCTGTCGTCCGTCGAAGCATTGTCGACGATGAGGACGCGCAGGGTCTCGACGTCCTGCGACAGGGCGCTCGTCACGCAGGCTTCGAGATAGCGGCCGTAATTGTAGTTCGGGATGACGATATCGACGCTCACCATGGCTTACGCCCCCGCGGCGAGGAACCGCCGGAGCTGATCGAAGCGGTTGCGGCCGAGGCGGAACGCGATCTGCGTTTCGACCAGGAAGGGGTGACGGGTGATGTGCAGGCCCGCGAGCCAGCCGATGGCGGAAAGAACGGCCGAGGCGGCGAAGGTGAGGAGAGCCGACTGGGGTTGTTCGTTCAGCGCCAGCAGCGCGATGGGGCCGGCGAGGGCGAAAAGCGTGACGACGGCGCTCGGCGCCAGCGCCGAAATCAAGGCGCGAAACGAGAAGGGCACATGGCGGTGCACGAAGGCGAAGGCGACGACCATTTGCAGCGGCAACGCGATGAATTGGCTGAGCGCCATGGCAATCACCCCGTAGAGGCTGGCGGCACAGAGGATCGAGGCGGCAAGCACCCGGGAAATCAGGCTGGCGAGGAAGGAATCGCGATTGTGCCCCAGTGCCAGCAGAAGCGGCCCGGTGACGATCGCCGGCACCCAGAAGACCGCCGAGAGCGACAGGATGCGCACGACCGGAACGGCTGCCTCCCATTGCGGGCCGAGCACGATGAGCACGATTTCGGGCGCCATGAGGCCGACCATCAGCGCGGCCGGCCAGTAGAGCACGGAGAGATAGGCGAGTACGCCGAAATACGTTTTCTCGATGTCCTGGCCTTCCCGCACGGAGTTTGCCAGCGCCGGAAAGGCCATGCTGTAGAAGGCGGACATGATGATGCGATCCGGCACGCCGCACAGCGCGTTCGACCGGTTGTAGAGCGCCACGGATGTCATCGACGTAAGCCGGCCGAGGATCAGTTGCGGCACGGTCTCCTGGATGCGCTCCACCATCAGCGCCGCGCCCTTGAACACGCCGAAGGCCAGCACCTCGCGCCAGCGCGTAAGGTTTGGGCGAAGGAATTGGCGGATCGGCACCGGCGAGAATGTGAGGGAAAGACCGGCGAGCATCACCGCTCCCGCCAGCATGCCCCAGGCAAAGCTGATCGGCCCGAAGCCGAGGGCGGCAAGCAGGATGGTCGTCGCCCCGCTGACCAGGGAAACACCGGTACGGATGCCCGCGAGTGCGCCGAAACTGAGGTTGCGGCGCAGGATCGCGACGACGGGCTGGGCGACCGCCTCGGTGAGGCCTGCAATCGCCGCCAGCAGCAGGAAAAACGAGAGATCGGGCGTGCCGTAGAACCGGGCGATGACGCCCGAGGCAAGGCCGAGAGTGAGCGCGACGACGGTGCTGCAGAGGACCTGCAGCGTCAGCGACGTGCTCAGCGCCGCCCGGTCGATGGCGTGGCGCTGGATGAGGAATTCCGCCGTGACGAATTCGCGCGTGGAAAAGGCGACCACCGCGATGGCAAGGCCGGTGACGGCCTCGCCGATCTCGCCGGGCGTCAGGATGCGCGCCACGGATGCCAGCACCGCGAAACTGATGATGAGCGCGAGATATTGCTCGAGCGAGGCCATGAGATAGGCGCGGCGAACCATGCGGGTCACGCTTTCTGGTATCGGCAGGCCCGGCCTGCCGGCGGGTTTATGTTCTCACCGTCGTGCGGTGCCGGAGGGGCTGTTCCTGCAACACGTTTGACAGCAGCAATTCCTCCTGCCGGGCGAGCGCCTGCCGGATCGATGCATTGTGCCGCTCGATCGCCTCGCCGGCGCTGTCCAGATCGGCAAGGGCGTCGCGCACCTGCCGGATGAGGACGGTGACGTCGAAATTCTCGATATGCTGGCAGAAGGCGCCGCGGCCGAATTCCGCCATCAGTTCGTCGTTCTTCTGCGCATAGCCGAGCGAAAAGGTCGGTCGGCCGGTCTTCAGCGAGCAGAGCAGGTTGTGGTAGCGCGAGACGATGGCGACATCGACTTTCTTCACTTCCTCCATCACCTCTTCCAGCGAGGCCGTGCGTGCAGCCGAGACGAAGGCGTGGCTTGCGCCCGCAGGGCGGGACGGCAGGCCGTTGCAGATGTCGTCGAGTGTCTTCTCGTCCGCCTTGTCGCCCATGAACAGATGGACCCGATGTCCATCCTCCAGCAGTCGGATGATGACCGTCGAGATCTTGTCGATATAGGTGCGATAGATCGCGTCACCGTCCGCCTGGTTGCGCTTCCAGCCGCGATAGAGCATGACGCCGATGCCGATGGCTGCGTGGACCGGCCGGCGGTCCCGGACGGGATCGCGCACGGGGGTGCGCAGGCTGAAGGCAAGATCGGGAAAGCGCAGGTCCCGCGAAACGTCGACGCCCATGTTCCTGACATAGTTCAGGGAAAAATCGTCGCGATAGGAACGGTATTGCGCCATCTGCACCGCCGCCTTCAGGAAGCGGCGGCTCAGCGCATTGTGGATCGGCCCCGCGCCGATGCTGACGAAGGCGATGCGGATGCCGCGCAGCCGGGCGGCAAGGCACCACCAGAAGAGGATGAACGGCCAGCCGAAGGGCGTTTCCTGGAAATCGTCGAGGATGCCGGTGCCGGGAATGACGAGGATGTCGGTGCCCGCCAGCGCGTGAAAGATCGAGATCATGCCGCCGAGCCTGGCCGGCAGACGCCAGAGCCTGCTGCTGCGGGTCGCGCGCTCGAGCGTTTTTCCGCGGATGCTGACGACACTGAGCGAGAAGTCGTTGCGGACCTTCGCGGGATTGGAGCAGATGCACAGCAGTTCGGCTTCTGGGCGGGCCCGGTGCAGAAAGCGGACCATGGCTTCCAGCGAGCCGTCATTGCCGGAGTTTCCGGATCCGAACTGTCCCAAGAGGCCGATCTTCATCCGTAGGTCCCATCCGGAGCGCGATAGCGGCCGGATTATCGCGCCCGCAGAGAGGGTGGAAAACGTCGCTCTTCGTCCCCCGGCCTCATCCGGAAGGAGTAGGGCGATGGGGGGCTTTTGCAAAAGAGGGTTGCAGCGGCCCGAAGGTGCGGATTCCAAAGCCGCCCCCGAGGCTTGAGAACAGGGGAATGGAGGTGGCCATGAAGCTTGCCTATTTCGTCCTCCCGCATCTCGGCGGCACCTATACCGTCTTCAGGCAACTGCGCCGAGGATTAGCACCTTATGACGTGGACCTGCGCTGGCTCGGGCTCCGCCACGAGGCTGGCGCTTTCGATCCGGCGCTGGCGGAGGAGGCGGCGCTGGGCACCAGCCTCGATATGGCCAGTTTTCCGGACGAGCGGGAGATGGTCCGCCGCCTTGCGGATATCCTTCTGGCGGAAGGGTTCGACGGGGTCGTCGTCAATGTGCTCAGCGATCGGGTCCAGACCAATATCGTGCGTTATCTGCCGCCGGAAATCCTGCGCTTCATGGTCGTGCACACGATCACGCCCGGCACCTATGCCGCCGCGTGCGCGATAGCGCCGCATGTGCACGCGACCATCTGCGTCTGCCGGCGGGCGCGTGACGATCTTGTCGAACGCCACGGTTTTCCGGCCGGCCGCATTCATGTCATCCCGAACGCCGTTTCGCTCGACGATTTCCAGCGCGAGGAGCGCGCGGCACGCACGGAAGGACTTCGCCTGTTGTTCCTCGGCCGCATCGACGATTCGTCCAAGGGCGTGCTCTGGCTTCCCGAGATCCTCGCCCGCGCGCCGGATACCGCAACGTTGACGGTCGTCGGCCATGGCCCGGATCTTCCGCGCCTGCAAGCCGTGCTGCCCGCCTCGCCGCGGATCACTTTCCTGGGTGCCGTCGGTCCCCGGGCGGTGCCGGCGCTGATGGCGAGGCACGACATCTTCCTGATGCCCTCACGCTATGAGGGATCGCCCATGGCGCTGGTGGAGGCGATGGCAGGAGGCTGCGTGCCGGTCGCCTCCGCCCTTCGCGGCGTCACGGACATGGTCGTGGACGATGGTTTCGATGGCCTGCTGTTTCCGGTCGGCGACAGGAAGAAGGCGGCCGATCTGCTATGCGCGCTGGACGGTGACCGCTCCCGCCTCAGCCGGTTGTCCGCTGCCGCCCGCGCAAAGGTGGCGGGGAGTTTCACGGTGGCGCGCATGGCGATGCGTTATGCCGAGGTGCTTCGCCGGACGGCGGCGAACCCGCCGCCCACCGCGCCGGCTTTGCCGATCGAAGCCTGGTCGCTGCCGCAGGGGCTGCGCCCGGGCCTCAGGACCTATCTCCCCCGTCCGGTGAAGAACTGGCTGCGCCTGGTTCTCGAGCGGCTGCCGGTCTGACGCCATCCGCCGAAGGAGAACGCCATGCATCCCGTCCGCCTCGCCCTTAGTGCCTGCCTCCTGGCCTGTCTGCTTCTGCCGGGAAGCGCGGGCGGGCAGGGCTCGCGCTTTCCCCTCGCCATCGCGCCCGATGGTCGGTATCTCCAGGACAATGCGGGAAAGCCATTCCTCATCACCGGCGATTCTGCCTGGTCGATGATCGCGGAGCTTTCGCCTGACGAGGCGGAATTCTATATCGCCGACCGGAAGGCGCGCGGGTTCAACACGCTGCTGGTCTCGCTGATCGAGCATCAATTCGCCCGCAACGCCCCTCGCAACATCGAAGGCGACGCCCCCTTCCTCGAACCGGGGAATTTCGCGAAACCGAACGATCGCTATTTTGCCGCGGCCGAACGTATCCTCGACAAGGCCCTCGCGGCGGACATGCTGGTCCTGCTGGTCCCGGCCTATATGGGCGCCAATGGCGGCCCGCAGGGCTGGTATGGCGAAATGGCCGCTGCCGGGCCCGACGCGCTCAAGGCCTATGGTCGTTATCTCGGCAAACGGTTTGCCCGCTACCCGAATATCGTTTGGGTGCAGGGCGGCGATTATGATCCGCCGGACAAAGCTCTGGTCGAGGCGCTGGCGGCCGGGATCGAGGAGACCAGCCCCGGCGCCCTCCAGACGGTGCACGGCATTCGCGACACGGTGACGGACGTCTTTTGGGGCGATGCCGGCTGGCTGAAGCTCGACACCGTCTATACCTATGAGGACACGGCCACGGCCACGCTGGCGCGCTATCGTTCCGGCCCGCGCCGGCCGTTTTTCCTCATCGAATCCCGTTATGAAAACGAGCATGGCGTCGGGGCCTCGGAAATTCGCAAGATGGCCTATGGCGCGCTGCTCTCCGGGGCGAGCGGGCAGGTCTACGGCAACAATCCCGTCTGGCATTTCAGCGGGCCGGGGCTTTTCGACGCTCCCTCGGACTGGCGGAAGGCGCTGGCGAGTGACGGCGCGCAAAGCATCGGCCATCTCGCAGGGCTTTTCGCTGATCTGGATTGGTGGCGGCTCAGGCCCGCCACCGCCTTCGGGGCGAAGGGGTTGCCGACGGCGACGGCGATTTCCGCCCTTGCCGAGGATGGATCCTTTGCCGTTGCCTATCTCTACGATGCGACGTCCGTGGAGATCGACAGGCGCGAAATCACGGCCGTGGACCCGATCGTCGAATGGTACGACCCTTCAACCGGCCGTCTCCGCCTTTCGGCCACGCTGGGTGCAGACGACCGGACGCTACACCCCCCATCCCTGCACAACGCTTCGGGGGCCCGCGACTGGCTCCTTCTCGTGAGAGGGCGTCGGTGAGGCGGTCACTGGCCGGCTATGCCCATTTCGATCTCGCTGTCGCTCCAGCCTTCGCGCCGGTAGCGCAGAAAAAGGTCCGCCAGCGTCGCGGCGCCCTTGTCGGCCTTTTCCATCGCCCCGTCGGTCGCGCCCTGTTCATGCGGGCAGGCGGTCTTGCGCTGCTTTTTCTTCTCCATGAGAGATACCTCCATCCGCAACAGGATGAACCTTCCGGCCGGATTCGAAAGCCGAACAAGAGGAGGAGAGGCGGCGCCCGGCGTACCACCTTGGGGGAAGCGGGCGTAGGAGGAATACACAGAGACCCGGAAGGCGAGTTCAGGGGTGCCTCCGGGTCTCCACCGCGCCGGCAAGGATGGGGACCTGGGGATGCCGGTGCAGCTCTGCTCAGCCGAATTTCTGACGGGGCCAGATCACTGAACGGTTCCTATCGTAGGGTTCCGGCCCGGTGAGGCAACGCGGCTGAAAGGGTCTCAATCCTCACCGAATGGCTTACACGCGCAAGTTTATCGACGTGAAAAGCGAAAGGCCGGGCATACGATCCCGGCCTTTGCAATAGGGCGGGCCCGGTCCATCCGCGGTGCCCGACTGCCCTTGAGGGTAACGCAATGCCACCGGGAGACAAGCTCGCTTTAGGAGGTAGGTTCATGCTTTCGGAGAGGATCGACTTGCCGGCGCGGATGCGTCAATCTTGGCCGCTGCTGGAGGGCAAGCCGATGCGCCTTGCTGGTCTTTTCGCCATTTTCGCCGCCTTGTCCGCCGTCACCGGCGCCATGGCACAGGAGGTCGGCGGCCCGGATGTCCCCAGAACCCTGCAGGAAGATGCGCAAAAGGAGATCGCGCGCCTGCGCGCCATCATCCGCGAACTCGAAGGGGAGATTTCGGACCTCCGGAAGGCGGGCGCGGCGCCGGAAACCTCCGCGGAGAAGGCAGACTTCAAGGGCGTTTGGGTGGGCAACGTTTCCTGCGGCCGACGCCAGTTCACCATCACCTTTTCCGTCAGCGAACAGTTCGGTCGGGTCGGAAAGGGCAAATGGGAATTTTCCGGCGCCGCCACCGGTGTCGATGACGCGCAGATCAGCCCGATGCCGACCGAAGAGACCCCGACCGCCTACACCATCGTCACCGCCAAGGCGAATACGTTCGATTATATCGTCGCTGTCGACGGCAACACGATCACCGGCAAATCGACCCAGCAAAGATGCCAGCTCTACCTCGAACGAGGCTGAGGGTTCGCAGAGTATGGGAGAGGAAGCAGGGGAGCCTTCGCTCCCGGGCGGCCTGCCCGCCGGGACATGCCCGGCGAACGGCCGCCTGTCTTGCATATTCCGGTTATGCCGCGCTCATGTCCGCCCATACCGCCTCGAATACGTGGCCGTCGGGATCCTCGAAGGCCCGGTTGTAGAGCCAGCCCATGTCGACGCGCTCGCGAATGTCGGCCTTGCCGCCGGCGGCGGCGGCCGTCGTGGCGATGGCGTCGACATCCTCTCGGCTGTCGCGGGACAAGGCGAGCAGAACCTCGCTCGTCGCACGGGCGTCGGCGACCGTCTTCGGCGTGAAGGTGGCGAAATAGTCGTCGACTAGCAAATGGAACGTAATGGTGTCGGACCAGACCATGCTCGAGGCCTGGTGGTCGCTGAACTGTTCGTTTCTCTTGCACCCGATCGCCTCGTAGAAGCGGGTCGCGGCGGCAAGGTCCTTCACCGGCAGGTTTATGTAGATCGTCTTCGTCATCGCGGCTCTCCATTGGATGTCTTGTGCATCGGCTTGCGGTCCGGGGCTCCTTCGCGGATTGCCCGTCGGACGAGATGTCTTGATGAGAAGATATATATGTCGGATTTATCTTCTCGTCAAGATAAATATCTTCTTGTCGAGATATCTCGTTTGCGGCACAGGATGTGTGGACGAGCGATAGCAGGGCGAAGGAGGCCGGCATGGCGGCAGGAACGATGCAACACGAAAATCCGGCTGAGGGCGACCATGTCGATCGCCTGCGCGGGCAATGGGCGCGTGAATTGCCCGACGTCGATACGGAGCCGATGGGAATCCTGGGCAGGGCGTCCCGCCTGACGAACCTGCACCGTATCAGCATGGAGGCGATATTTGCGCGGTTCGGCCTCGACCGCGGCGAGTTCGACGTGATCGCCACCCTGCGCCGTTCGGGGCCACCCTATCGCCTGACGCCGACGCAGCTATATACGTCGCTGATGATCTCCTCCGGCGGTCTCACCCACCGGCTGGACAGGCTCGAAAAGGCCGGGCTCGTGCGCCGGGAGAAGTCGGAGCAGGACGGGCGCAGCCTGCTGGTGGCCCTGACCGACGCCGGCTTCTCGCGCGTCGAGGAGGCCTGCCGGGCGCATGTGACGAACGGCTTCGCATTCCTCGAGGCCCTGGATGCGACGGAGCGCAGCGTGCTTGCCGGGCTTCTGAGGAAGCTGCTTGTCGACATCGAGGGCAGGTCCTAGCGACCGGACCGGCGTGCAGCCTGGCAATCCCGGGATCGGATGCTCGACTTGAAACGTCGCCTGAACTATGGTCGATCGGCGTCTCCACGAGGGCTAGATACCATCCTTTCCTACATGCTTCGCCGCACCGCCATTCTCGTGCTGTCGGTCGTCATTGCCGCCGTCATCCTGTTCGTTCTGCTGCGCCTCCTGCCGGGCGACCCCGCCAATGCGCTCGTTTCCGTCGGCGCTGACGCCGCGCAGATCGAGGCCGCGCGCAAGCAGGTCGGTTCCGACCTGCCGCTTCTTGAGCAGTTCCTGCGCTTTGCCGGTAGCCTTGCCCGCTTCGATCTCGGCAATTCCTTCGTCAGCGGCGCGCCGGTGCTGGCCGAGATCGGCAAGCGCCTCGTCGTCACCGTGCCGCTGACGCTGCTGGCCTTCGCCGTCGCCATCGCCCTTGCCGTGCCGCTCGGCATTCTTTCCGTCGTGCGGCAGAACCGCTGGTACGGCGGGCTGATCGCCGTCGTCTCCCAGTTCGGCATCGCCGTGCCGGTGTTCTGGATCGGCATCCTGCTGGTCACGGTCTTCGCGGTGAACCTCAGGCTGTTTCCCTCCGGCGGCTTCCCCTCGCGCGGCTGGCAGACGCCGGGCGCGGCCTTGCAGACCCTCGTCCTGCCGGTCGCCACCATCGCCATCGTCATGTCCGCCGGGCTGATCCGCTATGTGCGCTCGGCGACGCAGGACGTGCTGGGCAGCGACTACCTGCGCACCGCCCGCGCCCTCGGCGCCACCTTCTCCGAGGCGCTCATGCGCCACGGCATCCGCAACGGCGCGGTGCCGGTCATCTCCATCCTCGGCATCGAACTGGCCTCGACGCTGCTGGGCGCGGTGGTGGTGGAGCGGGTGTTCGCCCTGCCGGGTCTCGGCTCCATGCTGCTGCTCGGCATCGAGCAGCGCGACTATCCCAACGTACAGGGCGTGCTCTTCGTTTCCACGCTGCTGGTTCTTCTGGTCGGCTTTGCTGCTGATCTCCTGCAAAGGCTCGTCGATCCGCGCCTGCGCGGCCGGGTCGCGGGAGGCGGCGCATGAGCGGGCAGGGAACGATGGCGACCGATAGCGGCGGCGCGCAGAAAGTGTCGCTCCCCTGGCCGCTGGCGGTGGGCGGGTTGCTCGTCGGCCTGCATGTGGCCGTCGCGCTGCTTTCCCTTTTGTGGACGCCCTACGGGGTGGGGGACATGGCGGGCGGACGGCTCGAAGGGCCGTCGCTTGCCCATTGGGCCGGCACCGACCGGCTCGGCCGCGATCTCATGACGCAGATCATGATCGGCTCGCGCATCGCCCTTCTCGTCGGCTGCGGCGCGGTGGCGCTGGGGGCGCTGATCGGCGTCTCCATCGGGGTGCTCGCCGCTTTCGCCGCACGCACGCTCGACGACGTGCTGGCCGCCGGGCTCGACATCCTCATCGCCTTCCCGACATTGCTGCTCGCCATGCTGATCGTCGCCTCCAGCGACGGGGCGAGCCTTGCGACGGCGATCCTTGCCATCGGCATCGCCGGCTCGGCCATCGTCGCGCGCCTGACGCGCATCCTGTCCAAGCGGGTGCTGGCGATGGACTACATCACGGCCGCGCGGGTCGCCGGAACCGGCTGGCCGGGCATCGTGCGCATCCATGTCCTGCCGAACATCTGGCAGATGCTGATCGTCAACTTCGCCCTGCAGTTCGGGCTTGCGGTCATTGCGGAGGCATCGCTCTCCTATCTCGGGCTCGGTGCGCCGCCGCCGAATGCCTCCTGGGGCCGGCTGCTGCAGGAGGCGCAGGCCTCCGTCTATACCGCGCCCTTCGGGGCGATAGCCCCGGGCCTCGCGCTGGTCTCGCTGGTCATCGGCCTCAACCTCTTTGCAGACGGCCTGCGCGACGTCGCCGACCCAACCCGCAGGAGAAGCCGGTGACCGCGCTGCTGTCCGTCGAAAACCTGGAGATCCGCACCGCCGCGCGGGTGCTGGTCTCCGGCGTCTCCTTCGCGCTTGCGGCGGGCGAAAGGGTGGGGCTCATCGGCGAATCCGGTTCCGGCAAGTCGCTGACGGCGCTCGCCGTGCTCGGCCTCCTGCCGGAGACGATGCGCGTGTCCGGCTCCGTCCGGCTCGACGGCCACCAGGTCGTCGGCGCGCGGGACCGCGATCTCGTCCCGCTGCGCGGCCGCAGCGTCGCCGCCGTGTTCCAGGAGCCGATGACCGCGCTCGACCCGCTGATGCGCATCGGCGACCAGGTGGGCGAGGCGGTGCGGCGGCGGGCGGCGCGGGACGGTGCCGGGCTTGCCCGGCCGGCGGTCAAGGCCGCGGTGCTGGATCTTCTGGAGCGCGTCGCGCTGCCGGAGCCGGCCCGCATCGCCCGCGCCTTTCCGCACGAGATTTCCGGCGGCCAGCGCCAGCGCGCCGCCATCGCCATGGCGCTCGCCTGTCGGCCGAAACTTCTGATCGCCGACGAGCTGACCACGGCGCTCGACGTGACGACGCAGGCCGAGATCCTCACCCTGCTGGAAACGCTGGTGTGCGACGAGGGCATGGGCCTTCTCTTCATCAGCCACGACCTGCCCGTGGTGGCGGCCATTGCCGGGCGGGCGCTGGTGATGCGCCAGGGGGAACTGATCGAAGAGGGGCCGGTCGGCACGCTCTTCGACCGTCCCGCCCATCCCTATACGCGGGGGCTGGTCGCCGCCGCCCGCGCCTTCGACGAGGCCCTGGAGGCCGCCCTATGACGCTTCTCGATCTTGCCGGCGTCTCCTTCGGCTATGCGAAGGGGATCCCGGTGCTGCACGGCATCGACCTCACCGTTTCGGCCGGCAGCAATCTCGGCATCGTCGGTGAATCCGGCTCCGGCAAGACGACCCTGCTGAAGCTGCTGCTGGGCCTGGAGCGCGTCTCCTCCGGCGCGATCGCGTTCCGCGGCGCCCCGCTGGAGACGGGCGACCGCGCCTTCATGCGCGGGTTTCGCCGCAGCGTGCAGGCGGTCTTCCAGGATCCCTATTCCTCGCTCGATCCGCGCCAGCGGGTCTTCGACATCATCGCCGAGCCGCTGCGCTCGCTGAGGATCGGTACCGATGTGGGAGAGGCGGTCAGCCGGGCGCTGCGCGACGTCGACCTGCCGGCGGATGCGGTACGGCGCTATCCGCATGAATTTTCCGGTGGCCAGCGCCAGCGCATCGCGATCGCCCGGGCGATCGTCGCCGATCCCGGCCTCGTCATCGCCGACGAGGTGGTGAGCGCGCTGGACCTGACGACGCGCACCCGCATCATCGACCTGCTGCGCACCCTGTCGTCCCGCACGACCTTCGTCGTCGTCTCGCACGATATCGCCCTCGTGGCGCTATTGTGCGAACGGCTGGTGGTGCTGGAAAAGGGCCGGATCGTCGAGCAGGGCGCAACGCGCGACATCCTCGCCCGTCCCGCCCATCCCTATACGCAGAAGCTGCTCGCCGGCACGCCGCGCATGCCGAAGCGGGCATGAGGCCGGCCGGTCCTTTCAACGGCGCGGCGCTCAGGCCTCGCCCAGCGCGACCAAATCCCGCGACAGCCTGTTCATCGTCTCGGCGCCCGCCGGGGTGATGAGGAACTGTTCCTCGATCATCAGCGCGCCGAGCCCGTCGGCATAGAAGGGCGCTTCCAGCGCGAGCACCATGCCGGGCTCGATGAGGATGCGGTTGCCGTGCGAGAGGAAGGGCCATTCCTCGATGCCGGCGGCAGCGCCGACGGAATGGCCGAAATGCCCGCGGTAATACTCATGGAAGCCATGCCGGCGCATGGTGGACAGCATCGTCTCGTGCACATGGCCGAAGGTGTTGCCCGGCCGCAGGGCCGCCACGCCCGAAAGGAACGCATCGAGCAGCGTCGCGTAGATATCCAGGGCGAGCGGCGAGGCCTTGCCCCAGACGAAGGTGCGCGCGCCGTCGGACGAATAGCCGCCGACGAGGGTGCCGACGTCGGCCTTGATCAGGTCGCCCTCGCCGAGCGTCGCCGCGGGGTTCCGCAGGTCGGGGCCGATGGAGATGTAGTCCCAGTGGCCGGTAAGCCCGTAGCCGCCTGTAGCGGCGGCTTCGCGCGCGCCGGCAAGCCAGGCGTCGGACAGCGCGGCGACCCGCACGCCGGGGCGGGCGGCGCGCATGAGGCTTTCCAGCCCCGCCTCGGCGCAATGCGCCGCCTGCCGCAGGCGCTTGATCTCGCGGGCATTCTTGATGAGCCGAAGCCGCCGGAGAAGATCGGAGGCATCGCGCCATTCCACGCCGGGGATTGCCGCCTTCAGTGCCGCGAAATCGGCGGCGGGCAGGAAATCGAGATCGGCTCCGAGCACGGCGTTCGACAGGCCGCGCTCGGCGAGGATGTCGGCGAGAAGCCGGAAGCAGGCCGCCTGGTCGAAGGTTTCCGGACGGGGGCCGACATTGCCGCTTGCGCGATAGGCCGCGTCGACATCCGCGATCGTGCCGGCCTCCCCGACCGTCACGCCATCGATCCAGATGCGATGGGTGCGGAGGTCGATCGTTCCGGCAGGCCTGCCGGCGGCGTGGTCGCTCATGACGGCGGCGAGCCGAGCGGAAGCCTCTGCCGGGACAACGGCGATGGCCGATCCGGCGCGGCCCCACATGGTCGCGACGCCGGCCGCAAGGCCGGTCGCATAGCGAAACGCTTCCGGGCGGAATAGCACCATGCCGTCCAGCCCTTCCGCTGCAAGCAGGGCTTCGGCCCTCTTCCGGTCGATGTCGCCCATCGGTTCCTCGCTTCATTCCGTGCGGCCTGTTTCGCAGGCGCGAAAACTATCCACGGATTTTGTTGCCGTTGGAAGGCAATTCCTTTTAATTTCCGTAAATTGGAGCGGAAGCGCATACCTTTGCCCCGTCAGGATCAATACTATCGTCGTGACGAAGGCACGCGAGCGCGGCCGCATCGAAACAGGAGAACGAGATGAGTGCTATCACCCCCCGCAGCAGCCGGGCTCTGACGGCGGCCTTCGCCGTCGCGCTCGCCATGGGCGTTTCCGGTTCTGCGCTGGCCGCGGACGTCGATCCGGACGCCACGCTCAATATCGGCTCGCTCTACGAGCCGCAAAACCTCGACAACACCGCCGGGGCCGGCCAGGGCATCAACGAGGCCTTCAACGGCAATGTCTACGAGGCGCTGTTCCGCCTGACAGATGCGGGAACCGTCGAGCCGGTGCTGGCGAAGGACACCAAGGTCAGCGAGGACGGCCTTACCTATACGTTCACGCTGCAGCCGGGCGTCACCTTCCATTCCGGCGCGCCGCTGACCGCCGCGGACGTGAAGTTCTCCATCGAGCGCGTGACCGCCGAGGCCTCCAAGAGCTCGCGCAAGAACAGCCTGAAATCCATCGCCGGCATCGAGACGCCAGACGATGCGACCGTCGTCGTGAAGCTCGCCTCCCGCTCGATCTCGCTGCCCTATAACCTGAGCTATGTCTGGATCGCCAATGACGAGGCGACGGATTTCCAGGCGAAGGAAGACGGCACAGGCCCCTATGCGCTGCAGGAATGGCGCCGCGGCTCGTCGCTTTCGATCGCCCGTTTCGACACATACTGGGGCGAGAAGCCGAAGAACGGCGAGGTCGTCTTCCAGTATTTCACCGAGGCGACGGCGCTCAACAATGCGCTGCTCACCGGCTCGGTCGATATCATCACCTCCGTGCAGAGCCCGGATTCGCTGGCGCAGTTCAAGGACAATCCGGAATTCACGGTCAGCGAGGGCAAGTCGACGACGAAGCTGCTGCTCGCCTATAACGACCGCGTCGCACCCTTCGACAATGTCAAGGTCCGCAAGGCGCTCGCCCGCGCCGTCGACGACGAAAAGCTGCTGAAGGCCGTCTGGGGCGACTACGGTACGCTGATCGGCTCCTTCGTGCCGCCGACCGATCCCTGGTATGTCGATCTCACTGCGACCGATGCCTACGATCCGGAAAGCGCCAAGACGCTGCTCAAGGAGGCCGGCTATCCGGACGGCTTCACCTTCACCATCGACACGCCGAACTACGATCCGCATCCGATCGCCGCGCAGTTCATCCAGAGCGAGCTCGCCAAGATCGGCGTGAAGGTGGAGATCAACGTCATCACGGCCAACGAGTGGTACACGAAGATCTACAAGGCGCACGACTTCCAGGCGACGCTCCAGGAGCACGTCAACCACCGCGACATCGTCTTCTACGGCAACCCGGACTTCTACTGGGGCTACAACAACCCGAAGGTTGTGGACCTGATCAAGCAGGCCGAGGCCAGCGCGACGGAGGACGAGCAGACCGGGAAGCTGAAGGAGGCCAACACGCTCATCGCGGAAGACGCGGCCAGCAACTGGTTCTATCTCTATCCGCAGATCGTGGTGTCGAAGAACACCGTCGCCGGCTATCCGCTCAACGGCCTGAATTCGCAGTTCTTCGCCTACGGCATCACCAAGTCCGAGTGACGCGCTTCACATTGGGCGCCGCTCAGGCGGTGCCGCCGACGATGGCGTAGGCGGCGGCACCTTGCGAGCGGGCGATGACGATATGGCCGTAGGGCGCGCGCCATTCGCTGTGGACGTGACTGTTCTCGTCGATATCGAGGCTCGCGCTCGCCCGTCCGTCCTCCTGCCGGAACGCGATGGGCCGGCCGTTCACCGTCAGCCAGAGCAGCGGGGCCGCGCTGTACGCCTCTATCGACAGGCGCTGGCGTCCGTCGCCGCCGGACGTGATCGTAGCGGCCAGCCTGAGGTCGGCGGCATCCGGCGGATGGGCTCCGGCGGCGTCGGGCAGGTCCGCAAGCTCGGGCGTCCGCGGCGGTGCGGTGCGGTAGGCGCCGGTCCTCTCGAAGGCCGCGGCACAGGCGATGAGCGCCGTGTCGTCGAAGGCCCGGCCGGCGAAGGTCAGGCCCGCGGGCATGCCGATATCGGCCAGCATGCCCATCGGCACGGTCACGGTCGGAATGCCGAGATGGCGGATCGCCAGGTTGCCGTTGGCGACCCAGGTGCCGTTGCGCCAGGCGAGATCCGCCGAGGCGGGGTTCACGTCGGCATCGGCCGGGCCGATATCGGCGACGGCCGGGAAGATCACCGCATCGAGCTCCAGCCGGTCCATCCAGTCTTCCATATCGATGCGCCGGGTCTCCTCCAGCCCGCAAAACCCCTCGGCAAGGCCCGGTATATCCTCGAACGCGGCAACGGGATGATCGCGCCGGTGGGCCGGATAGGCGGCGAGGGGATCGTCGAAGCCGTGGTAGCGGTCGGGCAGGCTGCCTTCCGGCGCGGGAAAGATGCGCGTGCCATCGACATCGGCCAGCCGCCGTAAGGTGGGATCGGCGTTGGCGGCGAGGAAATCGTCCCAGGCCCAGGCGGACAGATCGAGGATCTCGCGGCGAAGATAATCCGGGCTGACGAGGCCGCGCGTCGCGATGGTCGGCGCATCCGGCCGGTCCGCCTCGTAATTGCTGACGACCGGGAAATCGGTGACGACGACCTCGGCGCCCGCCGCCTCGATCGCGGTGCGGGCCTGCGCGCAGAGCGCGATCATCGAGGCGCGGGTTTCGATCCGCCGGCCGGTCGGGCCGCCGATCCCCGGTGTGTCGCCGGTGCCCGCCCCGGCATCGGCGTTGATATACATTGCCGGCAGGCCGAACCGCTTGCCGGCAAGGCTGGCCGTCTCGGCGATCGCGACATAGGAGGGCGGGCGGACATCGGAGGCTTTCGGGATTTGCATCCAGGTCTGGCTTCGCCAGAGATCGCCGCGGCTTTCCGGGTCGTCGGCGACGATGATGTCGAGCAGTTCCAGCATGTCCGCCATCGAGCGGCTGTGCGGCACCACGACGTCCATGGTCGGCACAAGCGGCCAGTTGCCGCGCACGGAGATGACGCCTCGGCTCGGCGTATAGGCGCACAGGCCGTTGTTGGCGGCGGGCGCTCGCCCGCTCGACCAGGTCTCCTCGCCGAGCCCGAAGGCCGCAAAGCTGGCGGCGGTGGCGGTGCCGGACCCGTTCGAGGAGCCCGAGCCGAAGGCGGCCGTCAGCCAGTTCTCGTTGTAGGGCGATTCCGCGCGCCCGTAGACGCCGCGCTGCATGCCGCCATTGGCCATCGGCGGCATGTTGGTGAGCCCGATCAGCACGGCCCCCGCCGCGCGCAGGCGGGCGATCGCGAAGGCGTCGTCGGTCGCGACCAGGTCGGCGAAGGCGGGCGAACCGGCCGCGACGCTCAGCCCTTTGACCTTGTAGCTGTCCTTGGCGGTATAGGGGATGCCGTCGAGCGGGCCGAGGCTTTCGCCGCGCGCACGGCGCACATCCGAAGCACGCGCCTCGCTGAACATATCGGGATTGAGCACGGGCACGGCGTTGAGCGTCATGCCGTGCCGATCGTAGCAGGCGATACGGTTGAGATAGGCCGCGACCAGGCCGACGCTTGTCGCCTCGCCCGCCCGCAGCGCTTCGCGCAGTTTGCCGATCGACGCTTCGACGACCTTCATCGATGCCCTCCCAGGCGCTCGTTCCGATGCTTCCAGTCTTCACCCCGGGCCGGGCCGGCGCAAGCCCTCGGCGCCGTCAGACTTCGAAGACGTCGTCGAAGGATTCCGGGAAGGTCTGGCGGGCGGCTTTCTCGTTGATGACGAGCAGGGCTTCGTAGGAGAGCGGGTCGAAATCCTTCCCGGCGGGCAGGACCTCGCGACCGAAGAGAAGGTTGAGCCGTGCGGCGTCGAGATTGCCGCGCTCGAAGGGCTCCGCGCCGAAATGATGCCAGAGCGCATGGAGGAAGGCGGCATCGATGCGGTACTCGGCCGTGCCCGGCCGTGCCCGTCGCGGCAGGGCCTTGATCGGCGTCACGCCCCGCGGATTGGCGCGCCTGATGGTGAACTGGACGCCCGTGCCCGGCATGCCGGACGGGAAGCCGCGATGTTTCGTCATGTCGGGCGCGTTCGCCATCCGTCTCTCCTTCTTGCAGCCCCTTCTAGCCGATCCGGCTCCATCGCGAAACCTTAGAAAGGCGAGCCGGGCGGAGAGGGTCGGCAGGTCGCGCCTTGCCGCCGTGACCTTGCAAAAGAACGACCCGGGAGCGCCTCGTGTCGCTCGACCGGGTCCCTGTGCGAGCGGTGCGGCTTGGGGATCGCATCCGCCCGCGCAGTGTCTCCCGTCAGCGAACCGGCGGGAGGACGCTGCTGCGCTCGCGGCAACGGGCGAGCGCTTCGTGCAGGATGCGCCGGGCGCGATAGGCGTTGAGCGGAACGGGCTGGTTGTGCCGGCGGACCCAGTCCAGCCGGCTGTCTATATCCTTGATGGCGCGGGCGAGACGCTGGGCGGGTGTCAGGTCGTTGGCCAGACGATGAAGGGTCTGCATGGGCATGAAATGGCACCTCGAATCGGCTCCCTCATGGAGCGAGGCCACGTTTACCCAGCCATTCGCAGGGGCCTACCTACTTTTGATTGTATGGCCCACCCGACTCCGCGAAGGGTAAACGACCGGTTACCGGCTGTGCCGGAACGGGCCATCCCGCTGCGGGTATGCGTGGAATGATTTCCCCTGTATGGTCCCGAATGGGGATTGTCTTTGCGGTCGATATCGTGATTGAATTTCAAAAATGGCATCGATGCACGCGCGTGCATGGGGCGCCGAGGAAAATCGTGGAAAACGGGGAACTGGAATGAACAGGGAAAACATCACCGTACGCGTTCGCCCGCTGCTTGCCGGCGTGGCCTTTTCGTTGTTGCTTGCTTCGGGCGGCATGGCGCCGGCCTTTGCCGAGACGCCGGCCGACACGCTGGTGCAGGCCTGGGCGATCGACGACACGATCACGCTCGACCCGGCCGAATCCTTCGAGCTGAGCCCCGCCGAATTCCTCGGCAACGGCTATGACATGCTGGTGCGTCTCGATATCGACGACACGACCAAGGTCAAGGGCGGCATCGCCGAGAGCTGGGAGGTGTCCGAGGACGGCCTGACCTATACGTTCAAGCTGAAGCCGGGCATCAAGTTCGCCTCCGGCAATCCGGTCACCGCCGAGGATGTCGCCTGGTCCTTCGAGCGCGTCGTCAAGCTCGACAAGAGCCCGGCCTTCATCCTCACCCAGTTCGGCCTTAACGGCGACAATGTCACCGAAAAGGCCAAGGCCGTGGACGAGGGCACGTTCGTCTTCACCGTCGACAAGGCCTATGCGCCGAGCTTCGTGCTCAACTGCCTCACCGCCACAGTGGGCGCCGTGCTCGACAAGAAGCTCGTCATGGAGCACGCCGAAGCCAGGACGCCGAGCGACGACTACAAGTACGACACGGATTTCGGCTATGCATGGTTGAAGACCAACTATGCCGGCTCCGGCCCGTTCAAGATCCGCGACTGGCGCGCCAACGAAATCCTCGTGATGGAGCGCAACGACAACTATTACGGCGAGAAGCCGGCGCTCACCCGCGTCATCTACCGCCATGTCAAGGAAAGCGCGACCCAGCGCCTGATGCTCGAGGCCGGCGACATCGACGTCGCGCGCAATCTCGAACCGGGTGATCTCGAGGCGGTTTCCAAGAATGCCGACCTTGCCACCACCAGCGCGCCGAAGGGTACGGTCTATTACATCAGCCTCAACCAGAAGAACGAGAACCTTTCCAAGCCGGAAGTGCGCGAGGCGTTCAAGTATCTCGTCGACTACGATGCGATCGGCGCCACGCTGATCAAGGGCATCGGCGAGATCCGCCAGACCTACCAGGCCAAGGGCGTGCTCGGCGCGCTCGATGCGAGCCCCTACACGTTCGACGTCGCCAAGGCGAAGGAGCTTCTTGAAAAGGCGGGCCTGAAGGATGGCTTCTCCGTCACCTTCGACGTGCGCAACACGCAGCCCGTGACCGGGATTGCCGAATCCTTCCAGCAGACCGCCGGCCAGGCTGGCGTCAAGGTCGAGATCATTCCCGGTGATGGTAAGCAGACGCTGACCAAATACCGCGCCCGCAACCACGACATGTATATCGGCCAGTGGGGCATGGACTACTGGGATCCGAACTCGAACGCGGAAGCCTTCACATCGAACCCCGACAATGGCGACGAGGCCTCGGTCAAGACCCTGGCCTGGCGCAACGCCTGGGACATCCCCGAGCTGACGGAAGAGGTGAAAGCGGCGCTTCTGGAGCGCGACAACGACAAGCGCGCCGAGATGTACGAGAAGCTGCAGCAGCAGGCGCTGGACACGAGCCCCTTCGTCATGATCTTCCAGCAGACCGAAGTGGCCGGCATGCGCGGCAACGTCAAGAACTACAAGCTCGGGCCGAACTTCGATACGAACTTCCTCGCGCCCGTGACCAAGGACTAAGTCTGAAGGACCGGTCCCTTGAGCACTGCTGAAAGACGAATGCCGGCAAGGCGCGCCAACAGGCGCGCCTTCGCGACCCTCAAATCGATCGCCGGCTTCGTCGTGGTCGTCGCCACGACCTATCTCGGTCTTCTCGCCGTGACCTTCTTCATCGGCCGCGTCGTGCCGATCGATCCGGTGCTGGCGATCGTCGGCGACCGGGCACCGTCCCATGTCGTTGAGCGCGTGCGGCAGGAAATGGGCTTCAACCTGCCCTATTACCAGCAGTTCTTCCTCTATGTGAAAGGCGTGCTGCAGGGCGATTTCGGCACCTCGGTGCTCACCACCAATCCGGTGATGACCGATATCCGCCGCGTCTTCCCGGCGACCATGGAGCTTGCCACCGTCGGCACGGTGATCGGCGCCGCCTTCGGCATCCCGCTCGGCGTGCTCGCGGCCGTCCGGCGCGGCAGCCTTGCCGACCAGATCGTGCGCATCGTCGGCCTCGTCGGCTATTCGGTGCCGATCTTCTGGCTCGGCCTCCTCGCCCTCCTCGTGTTCTATGCCCGTCTCGGCTGGACCTCCGGTCCGGGCCGCATGGACGTGGTGTTCGAATATACCTTCACGCCGATCACCGGCTTCTTCCTGCTCGACGCGATCCTCAATCGTGACTGGGCGGCTTTTCGCGACATCGTCTCGCATATCGTGCTGCCGGGCTCGCTGCTCGGCTATTTCTCGCTCGCCTATATCAGCCGCATGACGCGGTCCTTCATGCTGAACGAGCTCAGCCAGGAATATATCGTCGCGGCGCGCGCCAAGGGCTTGTCGGAAACCCGCATCATCTGGGGCCATGCGCTGCGCAATGCCGCCGTTCCGCTCGTCACGGTGATCGCGCTCTCCTATGCCGGCCTGCTGGAAGGCTCGGTGCTGACGGAGACCGTCTTTGCCTGGCCGGGCCTCGGCCTCTACATCACCAATTCGCTGCAGAATGCCGACATGAACGCGGTTCTCGGCGGCACCATCGTCATCGGTTCCGTCTTCATCGCCATCAATCTACTTTCCGACGTGCTCTACCGCATGCTCGACCCGCGGACGAGGACACGATGAACGAGACCGCCATGACCCGCCGCGAATGGCTTCTGACCGACCGGCCGCAATCGCGCCTGCAGGCCCGGCTCGGCCGCGCCTATGTCACCTGGGGGCGGTTTGCCGCCAACCGGCTCGCCGTCATCGGCATGCTGATCATCCTCGGGCTGATCGTGCTCGCGCTCTTCGCGCCGCTGCTGGCGCCGTACTCGCCCTATGTCGGCGATCTCGCCAAATCCCGCCTGCTGCCGCCGGACGCTGCCCATTGGCTCGGCACGGACGACCAGGGCCGCGACATCCTCTCGCGCCTCATCTACGGCTCGCGCCTGACGCTCCAGGTCGTGGTGCTTGTCGCCATCATCGCCGCGCCGCTCGGCCTTCTGGTCGGCACGGTCGCCGGTTATGCCGGCGGCTGGGTGGATGCGGTGCTGATGCGCATCACAGACATCTTCCTCGCCTTTCCCAAGCTGGTGCTGGCGCTCGCCTTCGTCGCGGCGCTCGGGCCCGGCATCGGCAATGCCATCATCGCCATCGCCATCACCTCCTGGCCGCCCTATGCGCGCATTGCCCGCGCCGAGACGCTGACGGTGCGCAATTCCGATTATATCTCGGCCGTGCGGCTGATGGGCGCCTCGCCCTGGCGCATCGTGCTGCGCCATATCATGCCGCTCTGCATCTCCTCGCTCATCGTGCGCGTGACGCTCGACATGGCGGGCATCATCCTCACGGCGGCAGGCCTCGGCTTCCTCGGCCTCGGCGCGCAGCCGCCGCTGCCGGAATGGGGCGCGATGATCGCCTCCGGCCGCCGCTTCATCCTCGACCAGTGGTGGGTGGCCGCCATGCCGGGTTTCGCCATCCTCGTCGTCAGCCTCGGCTTCAACCTGCTGGGCGACGGCCTGCGCGATGCGCTGGACCCGCGCGGGAGCAGCCAATGAGCGCGCTTCTCGACGTCAAGGACCTGCGCGTCTCCTTCCCCACCCGCACCGGCGTGGTGGAGGCGGTGCGCGGTGTTTCCTTCACGCTCGGCCGCGAGCGGCTGGGCATTGTCGGCGAGAGCGGTTCGGGCAAGTCGCAGACCGGCCGCGCCATCATGGGCCTGACGCCGGAGCACGGCCGCATCTCGGCGGAGAAGCTGGAGTTCAATGGCATCGACCTCACCCGGGCGTCGAAGGCCGAGCGGCGGGCGTTGCGCGGCAAGCGCATCGCCATGATCCTGCAGGATCCGAAATATTCGCTCAACCCGGTCATGAGCATCGGCCGCCAGATCATCGAGACGCTGCGCACGCATGAGCCCGTCGGCAAGGCGGAGGCGCGCAGGCGGGCGCTCGACATGCTGGCCGCCGTGCAGATCCGCGATCCCGAGCGCGTCTTCGACCTCTATCCGCACGAGGTCTCGGGCGGCATGGGCCAGCGCGCCATGATCGCCATGATGCTGGTGGCCGGCCCGGAGCTTCTGATCGCCGACGAGCCGACCTCGGCACTCGACGTGACCGTGCAGCTCGACGTGCTCGGCATCCTTCACCGGCTGGTCGCCGATCGCGGCATGGGGCTGATCTTCATCTCGCACGACCTCCGGCTCGTGTCGTCCTTCTGCGACCGGGTCATCGTCATGTATGCCGGGCGCATCGTCGAGGAGCTGCCGGCCTCCCGGCTTTCCGAGGCCGAGCATCCCTATACGCGAGGCCTGCTCAACTGCATGCCGAAGATCGGGGTCGACCGGCATCCCCTGCCCGTCCTCGATCGCAAGCCGGAGTGGGCGCTATGACCGCCGCTCTCGCCATCGATGGCCTCAGCGTCGTCTTCGACGATTTCGTCGCCCTCCAGGATGTCAGCCTCACGGTGGCGCCCGGCGAATCCTTCGGGCTCGTCGGTGAATCCGGCTCCGGCAAGTCGACGCTGCTGCGGGCGGTCGCCGGGCTCGCGCCGGTTTCCGACGGCACGATCACGGTCGACGGCAAGCCGCTCGGCGACAAACGCGACAAGGCCTTCTATCGACAGGTGCAGATGGTGTTCCAGGATCCTTATGGATCGCTGCACCCGCGCCAGACGGTCGACCGGCTGCTGCTGGAACCGCTCGCCATCCACGGCTTCGACAATTCGGAAAGCCGTATCGTGCGGGCGCTGGATGAGGTGGGGCTCGGCGCGAGCTTCCGCTTCCGCTATTCGCACCAGCTCTCCGGCGGCCAGCGCCAGCGCGTGGCGATCGCCCGGGCGCTGATCCTCGAACCCTCCATCCTGCTGCTCGACGAGCCGACCTCCGCGCTCGATGCCTCGGTGCAGGCCGAGGTGTTGAACCTGCTCGAACAGGTGCGCGCGGCGCGCAAGCTCACCTTCGTCATGGTCAGCCACGACCTTGCCGTCGTCACCCATATGTGCGACCGGCTGATGGTCATGCAGCACGGCCAGGCAGTGGAACAGCTCGCCTCCGCGGACCTTGCGGCGCACCGGGTGACGCAGGACTATACGCGCAGCCTGCTCACGGCCAGCGAAGGCTTCCGCCGAAACGGTTGACCGGGCTCAGCGCCCGCCTTCCTTGATGGATTCCATGGCGACGGAGGTCGAGGTGCTGGCGACATTCGGCAGGCTCGAAATCTTCTCGCCCAGCACCTCCCGGTAGCGGCGGATATCGGCGGTGCGGATCTTGATCAGGTAGTCGAAGCGGCCGGCGATCATGTGGCACTCCTCGACCTCCTTGATCTTGCGCACCGCGCTGTTGAAGGCGTTGAGCGCCGCTTCCTTGGTGTCCGAAAGCTTCACCTCGGCGAAGGCGACATGGTCGAGCCCGAGCTTCTTCGGGTTGAGCACGGCGCGGAAGCCGTCGATATAGCCGTCACTGATCAGGCGCTGCAGGCGCAGCGTGCAGGGCGTCTTCGAAAGCCCGACGATTTCGGACATTTCGGTAATGGAAATCCGAGCATTTTCAACGAGAAGGTCGAGGATCTTGCGGTCGATTGCGTCGATTTCGCCAGGAAATGGCTTTATCTTGGACATTTGTCTCACCTAATGCGCCAATATATGGAGATAGCTCCTGTCTATAAGCATATAATGGTGAGAAAGTCGCACGGCAATCGACTATGTTCCGCGCCAGCGCCATGAGGCTGGAATGCATCGGCAAGCGGTGTATCCTCTCCTCGCATCCAGTGGCCGAACCCGAGATGGTGATGGAAATGGTCCAGTCTGCAAACGAACAACAAATCTCCGCTTTCGCTGACTTTGCGCCGCCGATCCGGCCGCAGGGCGAGCTGCGCCAGCGCATCACCGCCGCCTACCGCACGCCGGAAGAGGACGCGGTCCGGCCGCTGCTCGAAAAGGCCACCCTGCCGGCCGATGTCGCCGCGCGCATCCGCGAGACCGCGCGCACGCTGATCGTCGCGCTGCGCGCCAAGCACAAGGGCTCGGGCGTCGAGGGACTGGTGCACGAATATTCGCTCTCCAGCCAGGAGGGCGTCGCGCTGATGTGCCTTGCCGAGGCGCTGCTGCGCATTCCCGACAATGCCACGCGCGACGCGCTGATCCGCGACAAGATCTCGGAAGGCGACTGGAAGTCGCATATGGGGGGCGGCCGCTCGCTCTTCGTCAATGCCGCCACCTGGGGCCTCGTGGTCACGGGCAAGCTGACCTCCACCGTCAACGACCGCGGCCTTTCCGCTGCCCTCACGCGCCTCATCGCTCGTTGCGGCGAGCCGGTCATCCGCCGCGGCGTCGACATGGCCATGCGCATGATGGGCGAGCAGTTCGTCACCGGCGAGACCATCGACGAGGCGCTGCGCAATTCGCGCGCCCTGGAGCGCAAGGGCTTCCGCTATTCCTACGACATGCTCGGCGAGGCGGCGACGACGGCCGCGGATGCGGAGCGCTACTATCGCGATTACGAGAACGCCATCCACGCCATCGGCAAGGCCTCGGCCGGCCGCGGCATCTATGAAGGTCCCGGCATCTCGATCAAGCTGTCCGCGCTGCATCCGCGCTACGTGCGCGCCCAGGCCGAACGGGTGATGGGCGAGCTGCTGCCCAAGGTGAAGGCGCTGGCCGCCATCGCGAAGTCCTACAATATTGGCCTCAACATCGATGCCGAGGAGGCCGACCGGCTGGAACTCTCGCTCGACCTTCTGGAAGAGCTTTGCCACGATCCGGCCCTTGCGGGCTGGGACGGCGTCGGCTTCGTGGTGCAGGCCTATGGGAAGCGCTGCCCCTTCGTGCTCGATTTCATCATCGATCTCGCCCGCCGCGCCAACCGGCGCATCATGGTGCGCCTCGTCAAGGGCGCCTATTGGGATGCCGAGATCAAGCGCGCGCAGCTCGACGGACTGGAAGAGTTCCCCGTCTTCACGCGCAAGATCCACACGGACGTCTCCTACATAGCCTGTGCCCGGAAACTGCTGGCGGCGAAGGATGTGGTCTTCCCGCAGTTCGCCACGCACAACGCCCAGTCGCTCGCCACGATCTACCAGCTTGCCGGTCCGGATTTCCGCGTCGGCGACTACGAGTTCCAGTGCCTGCACGGCATGGGCGAACCGCTCTATGACGAGGTCGTCGGCGAAGAGAAGCTGGACCGCCCCTGCCGCATCTATGCGCCGGTCGGCACGCATGAGACGCTGCTCGCCTATCTCGTCCGCCGCCTGCTGGAGAACGGCGCGAACTCATCCTTCGTCAACCGCATCGCCGATCCCGCCGTCTCGGTCGATGAGCTGATCGCCGATCCGGCCGCCGTGGTGCGCGCCATGCCGGTGCCGGGCGGCAAGCACGACAAGATCGCGCTTCCCGCGGAACTCTACGGCAAGGGCCGGCTGAATTCCGCCGGCCTCGACCTTTCCAACGAGACGGTGCTGGCCAAGCTTGCGGCGGACCTTGCGAAGACGGCCGCCGTCGAATGGCAGGCCATGCCGAAGATCGCCGACGGCTCCAGCGAGGGCGAACGGCGGCCGGTGCTCAACCCGGCCGACCACACGGACATGGTCGGCACCGTGATCGAGGCGACGGATGCGGGCGTGGCGAAGGCCGCCAGGCTTGCGCTCGAAGCGGCCCCGGCCTGGGCGGCAGTGTCGCCGCGCGAGCGGGGCGACCGGCTCGACCGTGCCGCCGACCTGATGCAGGCGGAGATCGCGACGCTGATCGGCCTTGCCATCCGCGAGGCAGGCAAATCCGCCGCCAATGCCATTGCCGAGGTGCGCGAGGCGATCGACTTCCTGCGCTACTACGCCGAACAGGCGCGGCGCACGCTCGGCGCCGGCCATCCGCCGCTCGGCCCCATCGTCTGCATCAGCCCGTGGAACTTCCCGCTGGCGATCTTCTCCGGGCAGATCGCGGCCGCGCTCGTCGCCGGCAATCCCGTGCTGGCGAAGCCGGCGGAGGAAACGCCGCTGATCGCCGCAGAAGCCGTGCGCATCCTGCACGAGGCCGGCATTCCGGCCGGCGCGCTGCAACTGCTGCCGGGCGACGGCCGCGTCGGCGCCGCCCTTGTCGGTGCGCCGGAAACGGCGGGCGTCATGTTCACGGGCTCGACGGAAGTCGCCCGCCTTATCCAGAAAGAACTCTCCGGCCGCCTCTCGTCCGCCGGCAAGCCGATCCCGCTGATCGCCGAGACCGGCGGGCAGAATGCGATGATCGTCGATTCCTCGGCGCTTGCCGAACAGGTGGTGTTCGACGTCATCGCCTCGGCCTTCGACAGCGCCGGCCAGCGCTGCTCGGCGCTGCGCGTGCTGTGCCTGCAGGAGGACGTCGCCGACCGCACGCTCACCATACTGAAAGGGGCGCTCGCCGAACTCACGATCGGCCGTACCGACCGGCTCAATGTCGATACCGGCCCCGTCATCACGGCGGAAGCCAAGCAGACGATCGAGGCGCATATCGAGAAGATGCGCGCGCGTGGCCGCAAGATCGAGCAGGTGGCGCTGCCGGCGGAGGCCGCCCGCGGCACCTTCGTTTCGCCCACCATCATCGAGCTGCAGTCGCTTGCCGACCTGGAGCGCGAAGTGTTCGGTCCGGTCCTCCATGTCATCCGCTACAAGCGCGAGGATGTCGACCGCCTGATCGACGACATCAACGCGACGGGCTATGGCCTCACCTTCGGCCTGCACACGCGCCTCGACGAGACCATCGCCCATGTCACCAGCCGCGTGAAGGCGGGCAATATCTACGTCAACCGCAACATCATCGGCGCCATCGTCGGCGTGCAGCCGTTCGGTGGCCGGGGGCTCTCGGGCACCGGGCCCAAGGCGGGCGGCCCGCTCTATATCGGCCGCCTCGTGCAGGTTCCGCCGGTTCCTCCGCAGCATAGCTCCGTCCATATCCAGCCGGCGGTGCTCGATTTCGCCCAGTGGCTGCGCGGCAAGGGTAAGGCCGAACTTTCCGATCAGGTCCGCGATCTCGGCAGCAATTCGGCGCTTGGGCTCGACCTCGAGCTTCCCGGCCCCGTTGGTGAGAAGAACCTCTACGCGCTCCACCCGCGCGGCCGGATCCTCCTCGCGCCGGCGACGGAAGAGGGGCTGCTGGCGCAGCTCGGCGCGGTGTTCGCCACGGGCAACAGGGCCGTGATCGACGCCGCCTCCGGTCTCCAGCCCGCCCTTGCCGGCCTTCCCGCGAGCCTTGCGGGCCTGATCTCCTGGTCCTCCGACTGGGCGGCGGATGGTCCCTATGCGGGTGCGCTCATCGAAGGGGACGGGGACAGGGTGGTCGAGGCCGCCCGCCGTATCGCCGCGCTGCCCGGCCCGCTGGTCCTGACCCAGGCCGCCACCACGACGGAAATCCGGGGGGGAGCCGAGGCTTATTGCCTCAACTGGCTTCTGGAGGAGGTCTCGACCTCCATCAACACGGCCGCCGCCGGCGGCAATGCCAGCCTGATGAGTATCGGCTAGTCATCATAAAAACCCGGGCCGCTCCTTCGAGCGGCCCGGCTTCGTTTTTCGACTATCCGGTCCCCTCCCAGGGCTTGGCAAGGGACGGGTGCGGCATCGCCAAAAGATCGATGGCGCGGGCGGCGAGGTGGTCGACGATGTCGGCCACGGATTGCGGGCGATGGTAGAAGGCCGGCACCGGCGGCATGACGATGGCGCCCATCTCCGTCACGGCGCACATGTTGCGCAGGTGGCCGAGATGCAGCGGCGTCTCGCGCGCCAGAAGGACGAGCCGGCGGCGCTCCTTCAGTTGCACATCGGCGGCGCGGCCGATCAGCGTGTCGGTGCGACCGGTGGCGATGGCCGAAAGCGTCTGCATGGAGCAGGGCGCGACGATCATGCCGCGGACGGGAAACGAGCCGCTGGCGATCGAGGCGCCGATATCGCCCGCCGGATGATGGCGATGGACGAGCGGCAGCAGGCGTTCCAGCGCGTCCGGGCCGCATTCGAGGTCCAGCGTGCGGCGCGCGGCATCGGAGACCACGAGATGGATCTCGACGCCGCCGAGCGCGGTAAGCTGTTCGACGATGCGCACGGCCAGCGCCGCGCCGGAGGCGCCGGTGATGCCGACGATCACCCGTTCCGTGTTCATGCAAGCGGCTCCGAAAGGCCGAGGGAAGCCCAGAGGCCGTCCACCCTGGCGGTGACCTCGGGTGTCATGGCGAGGACCCGGCCCCATTCCCGCTCGCTCTCCGTGCCGATCTTGCGGGTCGCATCCAGCCCGAGCTTGCCGCCGAGGCCGGATTTCGGGGAGGCGAAGTCGAGATAGTCGATCGGCGTGTTCTCCACGAGCATCAGGTCGCGGGCGGCGTCGAAGCGGGTGGAGAGCGCCCAGATCACGTCCGGCCAGCTTCTCACGTCGATGTCGCCGTCGACGGCGATGATCAGCTTGGTGTAGCTGAACTGCGGCAGCATGGACCACAGGCCCATCATCACCCGCCGCGCCTGGCCGGGATAGCGCTTGTCGATGGAAACCACCATGGCGCGGTATGAACAGGCCTCGGGCGGCAGCCACAGGTCGAGGATTTCCGGGAACTGGCGCTTCACCAGCGGCACGAAGAGTTCGTTCATCGTCTCGCCGAGCGTCGACGGTTCGTCCGGCGGCCGGCCGGTATAGGTGGAGAGGTAGAGCGGGTCCTTGCGCAGGGTGATCGCCGAGAGCGTCATGACCGGGAAGGGCTCGACGGCATTGTAGTAGCCGGTGTGGTCGCCATAGGGGCCTTCCTCCGCCGTCTCGCCGGCCGAGACCGTGCCTTCCAGCACGATCTCTGCGCTGGCGGGGATGGGAAGCGGCACGGTGAGGCCGCTTGCCGTCTCCTGCCGCCGGCCGCTGAGCACGCCGGCGAAACTGAGTTCGCTCATGCCGTCGGGCAGCGGCATGACGGCGGCAAGGATCGTCGCCGGATCGGCACCGATGACGACCGCCACCGGCATGTCGCGCCCGGCCGCCTGCCAGAGGCGATGGTGGCGCGCCCCGCCGCGATGGGCGAGCCAGCGCATGATGAGGCGGTCCTTGCCGAGCTTCTGCATGCGGTAGATGCCGACATTGATGTCCGCAGGGTCGTCCGGCGCCCGGGTGATGACGAGCGGCCAGGTGACGAGCGGGGCGGGCTCGCCCGGCCAGCAGGTCTGGATCGGCAGGCGGTCCAGATCGGCCTGCTTGCCCTGCCAGACGATGGCCTGGCAGGGCGCGCGGCGGACCGTGCGCGGGTTCATCGACAGGGCGGCCTTCAGGTGCGGCAGCTTCTGCCAGGCACCGCGCAGGGAGCGCGGCGGCTGCGGGTCGCGCAGGTCCGCGAGGAAGGCGGCAAGGTGCGGCAGGCCGCCGGTCTCGAGGCCGAAGCCCCATTCGATGCGCTCGCGCGTGCCGAAGAGATTGGTAAGAAGCGGAATGGGCTGGATGCGGCCCGCGGCATCCACCGGCCGTTCGAAAAGCAGCGCCGGCCCGCCCTCGGCCAGCACGCGGCGGTGGATTTCCGTTACCTCGTGGACGAGCGAGACCGGCTCGCGAATGCGCGTCAGCCGCGCCCGCCGCTCCAGGAGGGCGACGAAATCCTGAAGGCCGTCGAAACGGCGCGGAACGGGGGCATCGGCTTTCATGACGCTCCCTTGCCGGGGAAAAACGTCGCGGTCTTTGTGCTGGCGCAAACTCTTGCGGCGCAACGCTGCCTAGGGTCCGGCCGTTCGTTTCTGGAAAGTCCCGCATGCCATCGCTTCCGCCCCTTCTCGTCAAACCGGTCGATCTTGCGCCTCTCTGGCTGGTGGAACGGGTGGCGCGCCACCTGTTTTCCGGTGTGCTGAAGGCCCATCCCGATCTCTTCGAACGGCTTGGTGACTATCGCCAGACCCGCTACGGCTTTTCGCCCGTCGATCTGCCGCTGCATTTCACCGTCGTGCCGGCCATGAAGATGCTCACCGTTTCGCGCGGCACGCCGCCGCCCGTCGATGCGCGCATCGAGGGGCCACTGGTGCTGCTTCTCGGCTTGCTCGAAGGCCGCTGCGATGCGGATGCGCTGTTCTTCTCGCGCGACCTTTCGGTCACCGGCGACATGGAGGCGATGCTGGCGTTGCGCAATGCGCTCGACGACAGCGCCATCGACCTGCCGCGTGAGATCGGCGCGCTGGCCGGCCCGTTTTCGCCGCTCGTCGCCGGCACGGCGCGCTACATCCGCGGCAAGGCGCTCGAAGGAAGGGACGCGACATGGAACTGATCTGCCCCGCCGGCACGCCCGCCGCCTTCCGCGAGGCGGTGGAGGCCGGTGCCGATGCCGTCTACTGCGGCTTTCGCGACGAGACCAACGCCCGCAATTTCCCGGGCCTCAACTTCAGCCGCGAGGAGCTGCGCCAGTCGATCGCGCTCGCCCATCGCAAGAAGGTCGAGACCTTCGTCGCGCTCAACACCTTCATGCGCGCGGGCGACGAGGCGCTGTGGTATTCGGCCGCCGACGACGCGGTGGCGATGGGCGCCGATGCGCTGATCCTCGCCGATTTCGGTCTGATGGCCTATGTCGCGGAAAAGTATCCGCAGCAGCGGCTGCACGTCTCCGTCCAGGCCTCCGCCTCGAATGCGGAGGCGATCCGCTTCCTCGTCGAGGCCTTCGGGGCGAAACGCGTCGTGCTGCCGCGCGTGCTGACCGTGCAGGACATCGCCCGGCTGACGCGGCAGATCGACTGCGAGGTCGAGGTCTTCGCCTTCGGCGGGCTTTGCGTCATGGCGGAGGGGCGCTGCTCGCTCTCCTCCTATGCGACGGGCAAGTCGCCCAACATGAACGGCGTCTGTTCGCCGGCGAGCCATGTGCGCTACCGGCAGGACGGCGCGGACCTCGTCTCCGAGCTCGGTGCCTATACGATCAACCGCTTCGGCCCCGGCGAGGCGTCGGGCTATCCGACGCTCTGCAAGGGGCGCTTCGAGATCGGCGACGTGGAGGGCTATGCCTTCGAGGATCCCGTCTCGCTCGACGTCATCGACGAGATCGACGCGCTGCGCGAGGCCGGCGTCTCGGCGCTGAAGATCGAGGGACGCCAGCGCGGCAAGGCCTATGTCGCCGAGGTGGTGTCGTCCCTCAAGAAGGCGCTCGTCGCCTCGCCCGGCGAGCGTGCAGCGCTCGTCGCGCGGCTGCGCGCCATGAGCGAAGGCCAGCGCACGACGACCGGCGCCTATGACAAACGCTGGCGATAGGAGAAGGCCATGGCGACGATACGCAAACCGGCGCTGAGCCTGGGGCCGGTCTATTTCCTCTGGGACGGGCCGAAATGGCGGGATTTCTACTTCCGCATCGCCGACGAGGCGGCGGTGGAACATGTCACGCTTGGCGAGACGGTCTGTTCCAAGCGCCAGCATTTCAGCGAGCCGCATGTCGCCGAGGTCGTCGAGCGGCTGGAGGCCGCGGGCAAGCGCGTGACGCTCTCCACGCTTGCCATGGTCACGCTGCCGCGCGAAAGCCGGCATGTGCGCGACCTCATCGCCGACAGCCTGCATCCGGTGGAGGCGAACGATCTCTCCGCGCTCGGCCTCCTCAAGGGCCGGCCGCATTCGATCGGTCCGCTGGTCAATGTCTACAATGCGGCGACGGCCCGCACGCTCGCCGCCCGCGGGGCGGAGAACATCTGCCTGCCGCCGGAACTGCCCGCAAGCTCCATCCGCCAGATGCTGGAGGCCATGCCGGATCTCTCCTTCGAGGTCTTCGCCTTCGGCCGCATGCCTCTCGCCATTTCCGCGCGCTGCGCCCATGCGCGCTCCAAGGGGCTGACGAAGGACAATTGCCAGTTCGTCTGCGGCGAGGAGCCCGACGGCCTGCCGCTGCGCACGCTCGATCGCCAGTCCTTCCTCGTGTTGAACGGCGTGCAGACGATGTCGAACAGTTGCGTCGTGCTCATTGACGACCTCGCGCCGCTCGTCGAGGCGGGCCTGTCGCGCGTGCGGCTCTCGCCGCAGGATTGCGACATGGTGAAGGTGGCGAGCCTCTACTGCGCGGTGCTGGACGGCAGGCTCGACGGCGAGGAGGCGATCGCGGACCTGGCGAAGGTCTATCCCGGCGTGCGCTTCTCCAACGGCTTCCTGCACCGGCAGGAGGGCGCGGCCTGGGTGGCGCGCGGGCGGAACGCAACGACGGGGCGCGACTGACGAGGCTCAGGCGAAGACGTCGCGCGCCTCCGCCTTGGCGGCGATCAGCGTTTCGAGGATCATCTGCTCGGAAAAGACATGGCGGCGCAGGCTCTCCTGGAAGCCGCCTATCATGCGTGACACCGTCTCGGGCGAAAGCGCGCAGCGGTCGTCGGCGACGGCCTTCAGCGTCAGCGAGAGTTCCTCGGCCGCCAGCCGGTCGCAGCGATGTTCCGCCTTCAGGCGCTCGATCGCCAGGGCGGCGAAGCAGGAGCCGGCATGCCGGTCGAAATCCGGAAAGAGCAGGCGCTCCTCCAGTTCGTGCACGGCCTCGAGGGCGGGCGGAATGGCGCCGGCGAGCGCATGCAGTTCGCCGGCGGTGCCCGGCTCGCCGGCAATCTCTTCGAGACGCAGGCAGAGGTCGAGCAAGGTTTGGTGCAGCGTTTCCAGCCGGCCGATATCGGCGGCGTCTAGGGTCGTCTCCTCCATCGCCGCCTCCTACTGGCCGAAGAACAGCACGGCGGCGATGACCACCGAGGCGCCGACGGCGGAGATCGTCCCCGCCCCCTGCAGCACGCCCATGCGGTAGAGCATCAGGGCGAAGCCGGCGATGACCGGGGCCGCGACGAGGAGGCCGAATTGTGCATCCGTCATGGGAAGATCCTTTCGTTGCCGCCATCATGCCGCGTCCGGCATCGCCGCTCTTTGCGCCGGCGCAAAGAAGCCCGCGGCTTCATGGGCTAGGGCTGGGCCATGGCAACGATGGACGATATGCGCACGGCGGTTGCGAAGGCGGAGAGCGGGGAGGGCGATTGCCTTCTTCTCTGGATCCTGGTGTGGAGCGAACTTGCGGCCTTCGGCGCGCTGCTCGTCGCCTTCATGGTGATGACGCTGGTGGACGTCGGAAATGCGGCGTTCCTGCGCGCGCATCTCCATCCCGGCCTTGCCGCGCTCAACACCGTTCTCCTCGTTCTCAGCGGCTGGCAGGCGGCGCTGGCGGTCCGCCGCGGGGCGGATCTTCCGGGCGTTCGCCGGTCCCTCGTCCTTGCGGGCCTCTTCGGCCTTGCCTTCGCGGCGGTGAAGCTCACCGAATACGGGATCGAGGTCCGCTCCGGCATCGGCGGGGCGGGCGCGCTCGCCGAACTCTATTTCCTCGTCACCGGCTTCCATCTGCTGCATGTCGTCTTCGGCGCGGCCATTCTCTTCCTCGTCGCCTGGCGGCCGTCGCGGAGCAATGTCGTGATGATCGCGACGCTCTGGCACGCGATCGACCTCGTCTGGCTCGTGATGTTCCCGATCGTCTACCTCACCTGAGACAACCATGACCCGACAAGCCCGCGAACAGTTCATCGCCACCCTCGCCATGCTGCTGACGCTCGCCGTCGGCGGCGCACTCGTCGGCGGGCTCAGCGGCGGATTGCTGGTGCCGGTCACGGCGGTGCTGATCATGGCCTATGCCAAGGGCCGCTTCGTCATCCTCGATTTCATGGAACTGCGCGCGAGCCGCAGCGCGCTGCGGCCGGCTCTGCTCGCCTGGCCGGCGCTGCTCCTGTCGCTGGCGCTTGCCCGCTCGGTCCTCGTCGCGTTCATCGGCTGACGAACCGCCCCGCTCTTTGCCAATGCGCAAAGAAGGCTTTTCCCCTGCCGCTAGAACAAGGACGTCCCGCAGTGCCGGCGAGGGGATCGCCGGCAGAAAGTCGGCGGGGGTTTTCGCCGGGGCCATGGGGTTTCCGGCAAGGAAAGGACCATGGGATGGCAGAGCGCCTTACCAAGACCGGGGCCCGCAACGTCTTCTATGGCGGGTCCATCTTCTTCTTCACGATCTTCGTCGGGCTGACCGCCCACTCCCACTACTACATGCGCACGACCGCCACCGACGAGACGACGCTGACCGACGGCGTCGCGCGCGGCAAGCATGTCTGGGAGAAGAATGCCTGTATCAACTGCCACACGCTGCTCGGCGAAGGCGCCTATTTCGCGCCCGAGCTCGGCAATGTGTGGAAGCGCTATGGCGGCGCTGACGACCCGGAGGGCGCCCGCGAGGCGCTGAAGGCCTGGATGGCCGCGCAGCCGAGCGGCGCGGAAGGCCGGCGGCAGATGCCGCAGTTCAACCTCACCGAACAGGAACTCGATGATCTCGCCGATTTCCTCGAATGGACGAGCAAGATCAACACCCAGAACTGGCCGCCGAACGATGCCGGCTGAAGCCTTTCCGTTCTTACGCGATTCCGGACGCAAAGCCGCGTCGCACTTTTGCTGGAATTGCTCCCGGCGTTCAGGAGACAAGAGATGAAATATCAAACGCAAAAGGTCGCCATGCTGTATTTCTACGGCGCGCTCGGCCTGTTCCTCGCCCAGGTGGCTTTCGGCGTCCTCGCCGGCACGATCTACGTGCTGCCGAACACGCTCTCCGAACTGCTGCCCTTCAACATCGTGCGCATGATCCATACCAATGCGCTCGTCGTCTGGCTGCTCATGGGCTTCATGGGCGCAACCTACTACATGATCCCGGAGGAGACCGAGACGGAGCTCTACAGCCCCAAGCTCGCCGTCCTCCAGTTCTGGATGTTCTTCGTGGCGGCGGGCCTGACGGTGGTCGGCTACATGTTCCGCATCCATGAAGGCCGCGAATTCCTCGAACAGACCTTCATCGCCAAGGTCGGCATCGTCGTCGTCGTCCTGATGTTCCTCTTCAACATCACCATGACGGCGCTGAAGGGCCGCAAGACCACGGTCATTAACATCCTGCTGTTCGGCCTGTGGGGCCTCGCCCTCTTCTTCCTCTTCGCCTTCTACAACCCGGTCAACCTGGCGCTCGACAAGATGTACTGGTGGTACGTCATCCACCTGTGGGTCGAAGGCGTCTGGGAGCTGATCATGGCCTCGGTGCTCGCCTTCCTGATGATCAAGCTCAACGGCATCGACCGCGAGGTCGTGGAGAAGTGGCTCTACGTCATCGTCGGCCTCGCGCTCTTCTCGGGCATCCTCGGCACGGGTCACCACTATTATTGGATCGGCGCGCCGGGCTACTGGCAGTGGATCGGCTCCCTGTTCTCGACACTGGAAGTGGCGCCCTTCTTCACCATGGTCATCTTCACCTTCGTCATGACCTGGAAGGCCGGCCGCAACCATCCGAACAAGGCGGCGCTCCTGTGGTCGATCGGCTGCTCGGTCATGGCCTTCTTCGGCGCGGGCGTCTGGGGCTTCCTGCACACGCTGTCGTCGGTGAACTACTACACCCACGGCACGCAGGTCACCGCCGCGCACGGGCACCTCGCCTTCTTCGGCGCCTATGTGATGCTGAACCTTGCCATGATGGCCTATGCGATCCCGGAAATCCGCGGCCGCGCACCGTTCAACCAGTGGCTCTCGATCGCCAGCTTCTGGATCATGTGCACGGCCATGTCGGTCATGACCTTCGCGCTCACCTTCGCCGGCGTCGTGCAGGTCCACCTGCAGCGCGTGCTCGGCGAGGGCTTCATGGACGTCCAGGACCAGCTTGCGCTGTTCTACTGGGTTCGCCTCGGCTCGGGCGTCGTCGTGCTCGTCTCGGCGCTGATGTTCATCTGGGCGGTGCTCGTGCCCGGCCGGGAGCGTAGCGACAGCCTCACCCGCATGGTCCAACCGGCAGAGTGAGCGCTGGCCGGCCCCGTCATCCCACGGGGCCGGCACCTTTTCTTAAAAGTTTCTCGGAGATCAGAATGAACGTCCTCCTCAAGGATACGCCCCGTCCCGCTTCGGATATCCCGGCCTACAGCCCCTCCGGCAACGAATGCGCCCTGTTCGAGACGGCCTGGACGCGCCAGCTTCCGCTGCTTCTGAAGGGGCCGACCGGCTGCGGCAAGACCCGCTTCGTCAGCCACATGGCCGCAAGGCTCGGCCTACCGCTCTCCACCGTCTCCTGCCATGACGATCTGTCGTCTGCCGACCTCACGGGCCGCTACCTCCTAAAGGGTGGCGATACGGTCTGGATGGACGGACCCCTGACCCGGGCGGTGCGTCAGGGCGGCGTGTGCTATCTCGACGAGATCGTCGAGGCGCGCAAGGACGTCGCCGTCGTGCTGCATCCGCTTACCGACGACCGGCGCATCCTGCCGCTGGAGCGCACCGGCGAGGTGCTGGAAGCGCCGCCCGGCTTCATGCTCGTCGTCTCCTACAATCCCGGCTACCAGAACCTCCTGAAGGCGCTGAAGCCCTCCACGCGCCAGCGCTTCGTCGCCATCGAGTTCGATTTCCTGCCGAAGCCCCGGGAAATCGCCGTCGTCGCGAGTGAAAGCGGGCTGAACGAAGCGCAGGTCGCGCCGCTGATAGAACTGGCGCACCGGCTGCGGGCGCTCAAGGGGCACGACCTGGAAGAGGGGGTCTCCACCCGCCTCCTCGTCTATTGCGCCTGCCTCGTCGACAGCGGCATGACCATGCGCGAGGCGGTGCGGGCGGCAATGATCGAACCGCTGACCGACGAGCCGGATGTCCGGGCCGCCCTCCTCGAAATCGCCGACGCGATGATCCGCTGAGGAACCGCCATGCTGGATTTCCTGGAGCTTGAGGAAACGGTCGGCCGGGCCTGGCACCGGCTCGTCGGCAATACCGGCACCTGGCCGCGCCATCCGGAGCATGCCGTGCGGCTGGAGGATGTCCGGCCGGTTCTCGCCGTCTGCTTCCGCGGCTTCGGCGGCGAGGGCGCGGTGCAGATCGCGCCCGCCCGCGGGCGCACCTCGGCGCATCGCCTCAGCCTGCGCCAGCGCATGGGGCTCGGCGAGGAGAAGCTGGTGCAGCCCGGCCGCGACCACGCGACGCTGATGCTGCCCGGCGCAATCGACCTCTTCGCCGATCGCGGCCTCAACCGGGATCTCTATGTCTGGCTCGCGGCGGCGATGGCGGTGATGCCGCTCGACCCGGTCACGCAGAGCGATCCGCTCCAGCGCGACCTTGCCGTACTCCAGCGGGCGGAGGCGACGGTCAAGGCGGTGCTCTCTGCCTTTCCGGGCCTTGCGCGGCGCTACCGGCGGCTTTCGGCCGCCACGCTTTCGGCGCGCCGCAGCCGGCCGCTGCCCTCGATCGAGCGGCATGTGGAGAACCGCATCCTCAGTCTCCTGAGGAAGGGTGCCGGCCTTGCGGACGATACGCTGCCGGTTATCTTCCCGCACCGGGCGCCCGCCGGCTACCTGCCGATGTTGCCGGTGCCGCTCTGGCCGGATGCGCTCCTGCGCGAGGAGGGCGACGGGCGCGGCGAGGAGGACCAGCCGACGACGGGCGGCGCGCCGCAGACGCCGGAGACCGGCCGCCATGTCGCGCTGCGCGAGAAGGCCGAGAACCGCAAGAACGAGCGCAGCCCCTTCATCCTCAACCGTTTCGAGAAGATCCTCGCCATGGCGGAGATGGTCAATGTCGACCGCCCCGGCGACGACAGCGACGACCACGATTCGAGCGCCGCCGACGAACTGGACGACATGACGCTCGGCGAGCGCAAGGGCCGCCCGTCCGCCCGCTTCCATTTCGATCTCGACCTGCCGCCGGAGGCGCTCGACCGAACGCGGCTCACCGGCGAGCACACCTATCCCGAATGGGACTTCCGCACGGGCACCTACCTGCCCGACCATTGCCGGGTGCTCGCTTCCCCGGCGCCAGACACGGCCGCCGTGCCCGAGGCCGATGCCGACACCAAGAGCCTGATCCGCCGCGTGCGCCGGCAGTTCGAGGTGCTGCGGCCGCGCCACGAGATGCTGCGCGCGCAGATCGACGGGGCGGAGCTGGACCTCGATGCCGTGGTGCGCGCCCGCAGCGACCTTGCCGCCGGCGGGCAGGGCAGCGACCGCATCCACCTGATGAGCCGCCCGCAGGCGCACGACCTTGCCGTCACCATCCTCGTCGACGTCTCGCTTTCGACGGACGCCTGGTTCGACAACCGCCGGGTGCTCGACGTGGAGAAGGAGGCGCTGCTGGTGCTGGCGCACGGTCTTGCCGCCTGCGGCGACAGCCACTCGATCCTCACCTTCACCTCGCGGCGGCGCTCCTGGGTGCGCGTCGAGACGGTGAAGGATTTCGGCGAGACGATGAACCATGCCGTGGAAGCGCGCATCGCGGCGCTGAAGCCGGGTTTCTACACCCGCATCGGCCCGGCGATCCGCCATGCGGCGGCAAAGCTGCGCGAGCAGCCGAACCGGCGAAAGCTCCTCCTGCTGCTCACCGACGGCAAGCCGAACGATGTCGACCACTATGAGGGCCGCTTCGCGCTGGAGGACAGCCGAAGAGCTGTGAACGAGGCGCGGCGCACCGGCGTCAGCGTGTTCGGGGTGACGGTCGACCGGGAGGCGCAGGCCTATGTGCCGGCTATCTTCGGCCGCAACGGCTATGCCATCGTCAGCAATATCGCCCGGCTGCCTGCGGCGCTGCCGGCGATCTATCGCGGTCTTGTCGGATAGAGGCGCGAGACCTGCGAGGAAGGGCCCGGCATGCCGCACCATGCCGGGCCCTTTTTTGTTTCGGCTTCAGGCCGCCTTGCTGTGCGTGCGGACCGACTGGTCGATATAGGCGTCGAAGGCGGCGGCGACGGCGCGGATGATGAAGCGGTGGTCCTGCCGCACCGTGACGGTGCCGCCGCGGATGTCGATCGCTCCGTCCTCCGCAAGCGCCGCCAGCCGGGCATTGCCGTCGAGAAGCGGGGCCGCATCGAAACCGTGCCGCGCGGCGATGCCCGTCACGTCCACGCGGAAATCGCACATCAGCCGCTCGATGATCTCGGCGCGCAGCCGGTCCTCCGCCGTCAGCCGGTAACCCTTGGCGGTGGCGAGGCGGCCGGAGGCGACGCGCTGGGCATAAAGGCCGGGCGGCACCTCATTCTGCACATAGCCTTCCGCCGTGCGGCCGATCGACGAGGCGCCGAAGCCGATCAGCGTGGTGCAGGCATCCGTCGTATAGCCCTGGAAGTTGCGGCGCAGCCGGCCGCGCTTTGCGGCAAGGGCGAGGCTGTCTTCCGGCAGGGCATAGTGGTCGAGGCCGATGCGGACGTAGCCGGCGGCGGCCAGCGTCTCGGCGATCGCCTCGGCCTGCTCGCTGCGCATGGCGGCATCGGGCAGCGCTCGTTCGTCGATCAGCCGCTGGTGCTTCTTGAAGGAGGGGATATGCGCATAGCCGAAGACGGCGAAACGCTCCGGCCGCATGCGGATCGCCGCCTGCGCCGTCGTAATGCAGGAGGCGACCGTCTGGTGCGGCAGGCCGTAGATGAGGTCGAAGTTGATGCCGCCGATGCCGGCCTTGCGCAGCCGCTCCGCGGCCTCGGCCGTCTGCGCCTCGCTCTGGATGCGGTTGATCGCCTTCTGCACGACGGGATCGAAGCTCTGCACGCCGAGGCTCGCGCGGGTGACGCCCGCCTCGCCGAGCGCGGTCGCCATCTCGGCGGTGAGGGTGCGCGGATCGATCTCGACGGCGATCTCCGCACCGGCCGCGAAGGAAAAGCGTGCGCGCAGCAGGCCGATCAGGTCGCGGAACTCCTCCGGTTGCATGATGGTGGGCGTGCCGCCGCCGAAATGGACGTGGCGGATGGTCGGCCGGCCGCCGACCGTTTTGGAGACGAGGTCGATCTCCTTGCGGAGCATGTCGATATAATCGAGGATCGGCTCGTCGCGCTGGGTGATCGTCGTGTGACAGCCGCAATACCAGCACATGGAGCGGCAGAACGGGATATGCAGGTAGAGCGACGCATCGGCGCCGGGCTTGATGGCGGCGAGCCAGTCGCCATAGGTGCCGGTGCCGACGGTCGGCGAGAAGGCCGGCGCCGTCGGGTAGCTCGTATAGCGCGGCAGCCGCGCCTCGCCGTATTTTTCGATCAGGGCCTGTTGCATTGCGCCCTCCTTTGTCCCGGGTGGATGATGGGGAAAGCCTAGGGGCCGGGCCGGCGGTCTTCTTTGCGAAAAATCAAGCAGGGGGGCATCGCGGTCGCGTATTTCCGGAATTGTTTGCGCAACGTCAAAGTGGCCGGCAGGTCGCGAGGGTAGCGTCGGGTGGTTCCGGTCGGTCGGGCCGCGCCCTCCGGAACGGGATCGGAGCGGCCGGGACGGAACAGAAAACATGTCAGACGACCAGGCCAAGCCCTCCATCGATGTCCGCACCATCCCGCCGCGCGAGCGCCATCCGCGCATCTTCGGCATGCTCGGCGCGCTGCTTCCGGGAAATTCGATGCTGATCACCAGCGACCACGATCCGCGCCCGCTGCACTACCAGCTCGAGACGAACTTCCCGGGCCAGTTCGGCTGGGACTATCTCGAACAGGGCCCGGAGGTCTGGCGCGTCGAGATCGACCGACTGGAAGAGAGCGGCTGCGATTGCTGCTGCGGCTCTGACCACTAGCAAGAGACGGCAAACGGCACGCGGCGAAGGGGAAACCACATGCAGGGCGCAACGCTTTCCCGCTGGACCATGTCCTATTTCGCTCTGGCCTGTCTGATGCTCGTCACCGGGCAGGGCCTGATGCTGGCGGGCTACGGCTATCCGACCGTCGCCATCAGCGCGCCGGAAACGCTGGTGCTCGTCCATATCCTGGCGATCGGCTGGCTGAGCCTGCTGATGGCGGGGGCGCTTCTGCAATTCGTACCGGTGCTGATCGCCCGCCCGCTGGTCGGCGGGCGGTTCGCGGCGCCCGCCCTGGTGCTGCTCGTCGCGGGGCTCTGCGCGCTGGTCGGCGGCTTCGTGGCGCTGTCCGGTGCTATCGACCTGCCGCTCGCGCTCCTGCCGCTGGGCGGCGTATTGCTGTCTGCCGGCTTCGGCCTTCTCGCGGCCATCCTTGCCGCCACGCTCCTCGCCGCGCGGCCCCTGCCGCTGCCGGCGCGTTTCGTCGCCGTCGGGCTCGCCGCGCTCGTCGCGGCCGTCCTTGTCGGCCTCGCCTTCACCTTCGCGCTTTCCGGTCTCAGCGACAGCCCGCTGCTTGCCCGGCTCGTCGCCGGCGGCGTGGACCTGCATGCGGCGCTCGGCCTCGGCGGCTGGCTGAGCATCACGGCGGTCGGCGTCAGCTATCGCCTGCTCGCCATGTTCCTGCTGGCACCGGAGACCGAGCGGCGGTCGAGCCGCATCGTCTGGTGGGCGGCAGGCCTTGCCATGGGCCTTTTCGCCGCCTGTCTTCCCGTCGTCCTCTTCTCCGTTCCCGACGCGGCGGTGCTGCCTGCCGCAGCCCTTCTTCTCGCGCTGGCCGCCGCGCTTCTCTATGGCGGCGATGTCGTCCACCTCTACCGCGCGCGCAAGCGCAGGCAGGCGGAATTGAACATCCGCGCCACCTTCGCGGCCTTCGGCGCGCTCATCCTGTCGGTCGTCCTGTTGAACGTGCCGGCCGTGCGCGCGGGGGACGGCCTTGCCGCGACCGTCTATCTCTTCGTCTTCGGCTGGCTGACCGGATTGGGCCTTGCCCAGCTTTACAAGATCGTCGCCTTTCTGACATGGTTGGAGGCCTACGGGCCGGTGCTCGGCCGCGCGCCGGTGCCGCGCGTGCAGGACCTTGTCGATGAGCGGCGCGGGCGTATCCTGTTCTGGCTCTACTACGGCGCGGTGGCGGCGGCGGCGCTCGCGCTTTTCCTGGGCGCGGCCGGGGCCTTCCGCGGCGCGGTTCTCGTGCAACTTGCCGCGACGCTGGGGCTGATGGGAGAGTTCGTCCGCGCGCGGCGGCTTCGCATCGTCCCGCAAGCGCTGCGCGCGCCGGCCGGCATGGTGCGCCCCCGTCTTTTCCTGCCTTCATCTGTTTCAAGGAGATAACCGATGTCCGACGTTTCAAGCACGATCGCCCCCAGAACCCTCGATGTGCGGCCGATCCTGGAAAGCGGCGGCGAGCCGTTCCAGGCGATCATGGAGGCGGTGCAGGCGCTGGAGCCCGGGCAGGGGCTCCGGCTGTTCGCCACTTTCCGCCCCCAGCCGCTCTTCCGCGTCATGGCGAACCGCGGCTTCGACCACGAGGCCAACGAGATCGAGGGCGGCGACTGGGAAGTTCTCTTCACCCCGCAGCAGGCCGTCGCGCCCGTCGAAACCTCCGTCGACGCCGAGCGTCCGGAGACCTGGCCGGATCCGTCCCTCCATCTCGACCTCAGCGACCTCGATCCACCCGAGCCGATGGTCCGCATCCTTTCGGCGGCCGAGACGCTGGAGCCGGGCGAGGTGCTTTTCGCGGTCCTGTTCCGCGAGCCGCTGTTCCTGTTTCCCGAACTGACGAAGCGCGGCCACCAGTGGGCCGGCAATTTCGACGAGACGGGCTCGGCCTACCGCATCCTCGTGCGGGCGGGCCGGGCAAAGGGATGATCTCATGGACAAGGACGAGAAGGCCGCGCTGGCCGAGGCGATCCGCACGGCCCTGCGCACGATCATCGACCCCGAGATCGGCCGCAACATCGTCGATCTCGGCCTGATCTACGAGATCAGGGTGGAGGAGGGCGGCATTGCGCGCGTCACCATGACGACGACGACGCGGGGCTGCCCGGCGGGCGACTATCTCAAGGATGCGGTGGGCACGTGCGTCTGGTACGTGCCGGGCGTCGAATATGCCGAGGTGCGGATGACCTATGAGCCGCCCTGGACGCCGGAGATGATGACGGCGGAAGTCTAGGAAAGGAAAACGGCCCGGAAGCAGTTCCGGGCCGTTTCGCATTCACAGCGGCGCGCGGCGCTTGCGCGCGAGGATCGGCGCATATTCCAGGCAGAAGAGCCCGAAGGCCGCGATCCACAGGAGGCCGGAGGCGGCGTAGACCAGGTGGCTCGCATCGGGGAGGATCTCGCCGAGCGGGCGGATGAGCGCGCACAGGATCAGCGCACAGTAGGCGGCGATGGTGGGACCCGTGGCCTTCAGCGGGCGGCCGGTATGGCCGAGGCTTGCCCGCGTCATGACCGCCAGCATCATGCAGGCGATGGCGCCGATCGAGAGGAGATGCAGCACGGAGCGCTCCTCAAGATAGCCGAGTGCGCTGAGCGCAATGGAAAGAAGGCCGAGCGGCACGAAGGCATAGGCGACATGCAGGACGACGAGCAGCCATTCCGGCCATGTCGTCCAGCCCCGCCAGCGGTGAAGGCGGATGCAGTGCAGGACGGCGGCGGCAAGGCCGAGCGCGGCGGTCGCGGGCTGCTCCGGCGCCAGCGTCCAGGCGCCAAGCGCGCCGACGCCGGCAAGGATGGCGACCATGTCGAAGCGGTTGTAGGGTACGGGAAAATCCGTGCGGCCGGACTTGTTGAGCCAGTTGCGCGTGAAGCTCGGCAGGATGCGCCCGCCGACGATCATCACCAAGACGACATAGGCGGCGACGGCCATGCGGATCGCCAGGTGGTCATGCTCGCCGTCGATCGCCGCCACATGGAAGACGGCGTTGGCGATGGACAGGGCGAGCAGGCCGCCGAGCACCTTCAGGTCCTTCCACTTGCGCCCCGCCACGACCTCGCGCGTGCAAATGGCAAGGAGCGCCGGCAGGAAGAGGCCGTCGACGACGGCGGCGGCCGTCACACCGACAATGTCCGTCACAAGGAGGGCGATGCGCCCGGCGCACCACAGGAAGAAGAGTGCGAAGAGCGGCCAGCCGGAGACGGGCAGGCGGCCCGTCCAGTTCGGCACCGCGGTCAGCAGGAACCCGGCCAGAACGGCGGAGGCGAAGCCGAACAGCATCTCGTGGGCGTGCCAGTTGGGCGCGCCATAATCGCCGCCAATCTCGATATGCCCGGTGATCGCCGCGATCCACAGGCTCATCGCCGCGATGGCCCACAGACCGGCGCCGAGGAAGAACGGCCGGAAGCCGTAGGAAAACAGCACCGGGCCCGTGCGGGAAAGGCCGCGGGGAACGGCGCGGCTGACGCGCGCCGTGGTTTGGCTTGCACTCATGATCGTGCTCCTTTGCATTTGTCAGCTCTTTCTAGGCCAGTCGCGGGGGCGCTTCTTTGCGAGATGGCAAAGAGCAAATCAGCATCTGCCAAAATGCCGCAGCGTTCGGAAAGGCCTGTTTGTCCCATCTCAAAGAGGTCGGCGCGAATGCTCCTAGAACAGAGAGGACCGGGCGATACACCGCTCCGTCCTTTCAAAAGGAGAGAAACAATGACCGAGCAGTTTCAGATGACGCGCCGCACCATCCTGGGCGGAGCCGCCTTTGCCGGCGTCCTGACGCCGATCATTGCGGCGTCGGTGGCGCGAGCGGAAGGCGGCGCCATCGAGACGAACGCAGCCGCGACCGCGGCCGACATCGCCAAGCTGGAGCGCGTGAAGGTCGAGCTGGTCAAGCCGCCCTTCGTTCACGCCCACACCCAGAAGGCCGAGGGCGGCCCGAAGGTCTACGAATTCACCATGACGATCGAGGAAAAGAAGATGATCCTCGACGACAAGGGCACCGAGGTCCATGCGATGACCTTCGACGGCTCGGTTCCCGGGCCCCTGATGGTCGTGCACCAGAACGACTATGTCGAGCTGACGCTGATCAACCCCGAGACCAACGAGCTGCAGCACAATATCGACTTCCATTCGGCGACGGGTGCGCTCGGTGGCGGCGCGCTGACCGTGGTCAACCCGGGTGAGCGCACGGTGCTGCGCTTCAAGGCCACCAAGGCCGGCGTCTTCGTCTACCATTGCGCACCTCCCGGAATGGTGCCCTGGCACGTCACCTCGGGCATGAACGGCGCCATCATGGTGCTGCCGCGCGAGGGCCTGACGGACGGCCACGGCAAGGACCTGACCTATGACCGGGTCTACTATGTCGGCGAGCAGGACTTCTACGTGCCGCGCGATGCCGAAGGGAACTACAAGAAATATGCGAGCGTCGGGGAATCGTATGCCGATACGCTCGAAGTCATGCGCACGCTGACCCCGAGCCACATCGTCTTCAACGGCGCCGTCGGGGCGCTGACCGGCGATGCCGCCTTGCAGGCCGAGGTGGGCGAGAAGGTGCTGATCGTCCATTCGCAGGCCAACCGCGATACCCGGCCGCACCTCATCGGCGGGCATGGCGATTATGTCTGGGCGACCGGCAAGTTCCGCAACCCGCCCGACGTCGACCAGGAGACCTGGTTCATCCCGGGCGGAACGGCGGGTGCGGCCTTCTATACCTTCGAGCAGCCGGGCATCTACGCCTATGTCAACCACAACCTGATCGAGGCCTTCGAACTGGGCGCCGCCGCCCACTTCACGGTCACGGGTGAGTGGAACGACGACCTGATGACCTCGGTCACGCCGCCGAGCGGCGTCTGACCTGCCATCGACGCGCCCGCCTTCGAGGGCGGGCGCGTCCTGCGGGCCGCCGGTGGCGGTCCGTTCTGAAATCGGCGCCCGTCCCGGACGTCGAACGATCGTCCGGGCGATGCGCAAGGAGGCCGTCATGGCTGCGCTGACTTCGAAACCCGGTATTGCCTGGACAACGCTTGCCCTTCCCGCACTTCTCCTCGCCGCGCTTGCCGGCGGGATCGCGCTGAAGGCCGACCTCATCGGCGCGGCGCCCGCCGGCCCCGTGCTGGATGAGCCGATGACGGTGGAGATCGCGCCGCGCCGCTTCGACTATCGCGAGAGCGGCGAATTCTTCCGCAACGGTTTTGCCGTCGACGGGCCTGTCAAGGCCGTCACCGTGCGACGCCCGCTCACCATCATGAAATACCAGGTCACCGCCACCGACTACCGGCGCTGCGTCGCCGACGGCGCCTGCGCGCCCGCCGAGCCCGGCTATGTGCCGGCGGAAACGGCCACCGCGCCGGCGACGGGCGTCAGCTACGACGATGCGATGGCCTATGCCGGCTGGCTGAGCGCCCGCACCGGCGAGGTCTGGACCCTGCCGAGCGACGAGGACCTGGCCTTCGCCGCCGGCTCGCGCTTTCCCGACGATGCGCTCGGCGTCGATATCGACAGCACCAATCCGGCCGAGCGCTGGCTTGCGGACTATCGCCGCGAGGCCGCGCGCAAGGCCTCGCGCGATCCCGTTCCCCAGCCGACCGGCCGCTTCGGCGAGAACGAGTACGGCCTTGCCGATTTCGCCGGCAATGTCTGGGAATGGACGGCGACCTGCCATCGGCGCGTCAATGTCGACAAGGCGGGCAAAGTGCTGAACGACGTGTCGTCGTGCGGCATCTACATCGCCAGCGGCAAGCACCGGGCGGCGATGAGTTCGTTCGTGCGCAACCCCAAAGGCGGCGGCTGCGCCGTGGGCGTGCCGCCGGACAATGTCGGTTTCCGGCTCGTCAAGGATACGCGCTGGTACGCCCCGCTGCTCGTCGCCTTGAAGGAAAAAGGGTTTTTGCTCTGAGGAGGATGTTCAAACTTTCAGGGGACGGGATGGCGTGATAGAAGCCGGTAGCTTTCACGCGAAGGGGAATTGGCTGTGAAGATCGACCGGACCGTCGTCCGTTCGCTCGCCCTGTTCGACAGGATGAGCGACGAGGACCTCGACAGGCTCCTGACCCATGCGGCGGCGCGCCGCGTGGCGCAGGGCGATGCCGTCTTCGAGCAGGGCGAGCAGGCGGCGAGCTTCTTCCTGCTGCTGCACGGCCGGCTGAAGGTGACGCAGGTGACGGAGGACGGCCAGCAGATCATCGTGCGCGTCGTGCACCCTGGAGACCTCTTCGGCTTCGCCAGGGCGTTGCAGCGCACGGACTATCCGGGTACGGCCCGGGCGGCGACGGAAAGCGTCATCCTTGCCTGGCCGACCGATCTCTGGCCGCATTTCGTCGAGCAGAACCCGCGCCTTGCCGTCACGGCCATGCAGACGATCGGCCAGCGGCTGGAGGAGGCCCATACCCGCATCCGGGAAATGTCGACGCAGGAGGTGGAGCGCCGGGTGGCGCATGCCGTGCTCCGCCTGTCCCAGCAGGCGGGACGCAAGGAGGCGGCCGGCATCCGCATCGACTTCCCGATCTCGCGGCAGGACATCGCCGAGATGACCGGCACGACGCTGCACACGGTCTCGCGCATCCTCAGCGCCTGGGAGGCGCGCGGCCTCGTCGAGGGCGGGCGGCAGAAGCTGCTGATCCGCGACATGGCGGGGCTTTCGGCCCTCGCCGAGGGCGCGCGCGAATAGGCGCCGCTCGCGGGCGCTTTCTCCTAGCCCAAGGTCCGCGTGACGTCGGCGAAGGTTTCTTCGAGCACGGCGATCAGATGGTCGGCGTCCCGCTTCGAGAAGATCATCGGAGGGCGCATCTTCAGCACGTTGTCATGCGGCCCTTCCGTCCCCATCAGCACGCCGCGGCGGCGGACGCCGTTGCAGACGGCGCGGGCGAAATCCGTGGCGGGCGCCTTCGTCCTGCGGTCGGCGACGAGCTCGATGCCGAGGAAGAGGCCGAGGCCGCGCACGTCGCCGATCACCTCGTGGCGCGTCTGCATCGCGCAGAAGGCGTCCATGAGATAAGTGCCGATCGCCAGTGCGTTGCCGCGCAGGTCCTGGCCTTCGATGACGTCGAGCACGGCGAGGCCGACGGCGCAGGAGACCGGGTTTCCGCCGAAGGTGTTGAAATATTCCATGCCGTTGTCGAAGCTGTCGGTCACCGCGCGGGTCGTCACCACGGCGGCCATGGGGTGGCCGTCGCCGATCGGCTTGCCCATGGTGACGATGTCGGGCACGACGCCCTGCGTCTCGAAGGCCCACCAGTGGCTGCCGACGCGGCCGAAGCCGACCTGCACCTCGTCGGCGATGCACACGCCGCCCGCCTCGCGCACCAGCCGATAGACCTCCTTGAGGTAGCCTTCCGGCAGGAGGACCTGGCCGGCGACGCTCGGAATGGATTCGGCGATGAAGGCGCCGGGGCCTTCGCCTCTCGCCTGCATGTCGGCGATCCGTTCCGCCACGCTCTCGGCAAAGCGCCTGCCGTGCTCCTCGACCGGCCAGTCGCCGGGCGCGCGATAGCCGTCCGGGACGGTTGCGACATGGACATGGGGCTTCTGCCCCTTGCCGCCCTTGCGGCGGAACTTGTAGGGGCTGATGTCGATCAATTCCTGCGTCGTGCCGTGATAGGACCAGTCGAGTGTGATGACGTTCTCGCGCCTGGTATGCGCCCGCATCAGCCGGAGCGCCAGGCTGTTGGCCTCAGACCCGCTGTTGACGAAGCCGGCGACCGTCAGCTCCTTCGGCAGCGTCGCGGTCAGGCGTTCGGCATAGGCGACGATGTTGTCGTGCAGATAGCGGGTGTTGGTGTTGAGCGTTCCCGCCTGCCTCGCCATCGCCTCCACCACGGCCGGATGGGCATGGCCGATGTGGCAGACATTGTTGAAGCAGTCGAGATAGGCCTGGCCGCCGTCGTCGATCAGGAAGGCGCCGTCGCCGCGCACGAACTTGATCGGCTTGTCGTAGGAGATGGAAAGGTTCGGCAGTAGCAGGTCGCGCCTGAGCCTGACGATCTCCTCGTGCGAGCGGCCGTGGCGTTCGTAGAATTCCCCCGCGATGCCGGCAAAGGCGCTGGCATCGGGGAAAAGCTCCGCCCATACGTCGAGATAGCGCGGCTCGCCGACACCGAGGATCTCGGTGGCGGAGAGGGTGGTGTCGGTGGAGAGCTGGAGATGGAGATGCGGCGCCCAGCCGCCGTTTTCCGTAGGTAGGCCCATCTCGCCGACGAGGGCGCCGGCCTCCAGCCGTTCGCCGGGCGTGAGGCGCCCCGTTGCCTCGTGGGCGAGATGGCCCCAGAGGCTGACGAAGGGCGGGCAGCCTTCCGGCTCGTGGCTGAGCGCGATCAGGCAGCCGTAGCCGAGCGGATCCGTCTCGATCTCGACGCTGACGACGGTCGCCGGCAGCGGCGTGAAGAGCTTCGTGCCGGCGGCCATGAAGAGGTCGAGGCCGAGATGGCGGGTGCGGCGCGTCTTCTCGATGAAGCGCGAGACGAACATCTCGCCTGCATAGACGCTGCGCTCCTCGCCGAAGGGGCCGATGCCGAGTTCGATGCCGTTCTCGCGGCAATGAGCCTCCCAGATCGCCTGCGCCGCGTCCGGCTGTTCCGCTGCGGACTTGACGGTCATCGGATGGGCCGGGTTGCCATAGGGGACAAGGGCCGCCGGATAGGTCGCCGCCGGGCGCTCCAGCAGGGGGGCGAGCGTCTTGCGGTTCGCCGTGATCCAGCCGGCGACGGCGCGGGCGCCCCGCGCGGCCTCGAAGCCGCAGGCCTTGCGCAGGATGGCGGTGGCGAAACGCGGATTCATCCGGTCGAGCTTGCGCAGCAGCGTCCAGGCCGGGCGCTCGCTGATGGCGAGATAGGGATTGTCCTCGGCATGGCTGCGGCGGGAGGCGGAGATCGTCACGGAGGTGACGAGACGGATGGCGATGAGATCGTAGAGGAGGTCGACCTCTTCCTCCAGCAGCGGATATTCGGAATGGAAACCGCCGGCGATGGCGGCGGCCGCGCCGATCGGATCGGCATGGTCGAGACCGGCATAGGCGGCGGCGATGGCGACCTCGGCGATGACGGGTGCATGCAGCGCATCGCCGAAATCGATGAGGCCGGAGATCCGGTCGGCATTGCCGGTGTCGACGAGCACGTTCCAATCGTTGGCGTCATTGTGGATGACGGCGGCGCGCAATGTTGCAAGGCGCGGGGCAATGGCGGCGAAACGCGCGAGAAAGCGTTCGAGCAGCGCTTGGTCCTCGGCATCGGCAACGTGTAACAGGCGCCCGGCGGAGCGGCCGGCATGGCGGATGTCCCAGTCGAGATCGCGCAGGGCGCCCGGATGCAGGAAGCCCTTCAGCGCCGCATCGAAGCGGCCAAGCATGCGGCCGAGGGAGCGGAGCGCGGCATCGCTGCGGTCCGTCTCGGCGAGCGGCCTTCCCTCGACCCAGCTCACCAGACGGATGCGATGGCGCATGCCGCGTCGGCTGGTGGCGGAGGCGAGGCTCGCGCCGGACAGTGTCGGGCGGATATGCGGCACCGGCAGGTCGCCCGCATGGGTGTCGAGATGGGCGAGCAGCGCCGTCTGGAAGTCGCTCTCGACCTCCGGCTCGGCGGCGTTGACGATCTTCAGGATGAAGGTTTCTTCCGCCGCCTCCACCTTGAAATTCTGGTCGCGCTCGCTGGCAAGCGGCGAAAGCGTTCCGGAAAGGCCGTAGTGCTCGGCAAGCAATGCGGCGGCGGCGCTGGTGGAGAAATCCGGGGTCGTCTTCAGCGTGTCGTTCATGGTCATCCTCGTTCCTGCCGGAAGAGTTGCATGGGCGGCGGGGCGACGCACCCGGCATTATGCCGGTTGTGCCGGCACTCTGTTTGTAATAACCGTCATCTTGTCGGCGCGATTTGAGGAGGGGTCATGCAGGATACGGACGCCATCGACCGCACGATCCTCGCCATCCTCTCCCGCGAGGCGCGCATTCCGATGAAGTCGCTGGCAGGACGGATCGGCCTTTCGCGCAGCGCCACCACCGAACGCGTCGGCCGGCTGGAGAAGGCCGGCATAATCCGTGGCTATAGGGCGGATATCGGCCAGCTCGACGATGGACAGATCCAGGCCTTCCTGCTCGTCACCCTCAAGCGCACGCCCTCGATCGGCGTGCTGGATCGCCTCGCCGGCTTTTCCGCCGTGCGCAAGGTCTCCTCGGTCAGCGGCCAGCTGGATCTGGTGGTGGAGGTGGAGGTCGGCTCGATCAATGCGCTCAACGAATTGCGCAACGAGGTCTCGACCATGGACAATGTGGAGGACCTGACGACCTCCATCGTGCTGCGGCGGGATATCGAGCGAAGCTGATCGCGCCGGATCAGGCCTTGCCGAACAGGGCCATGAGATCGACACTGTCGGAGGTCTTCGCGCCGGCTTCCAGGTGCTCCTGGATGTGGCGGAGGTGCAGCGTCATCATCCAGGCCGCCTTTTCCGCATCGCGCGTGTGGAAGGCGCCGACGATGGCGGCGTGGTCGTCGTCGCGACAATTGCTGACGCCGGGCGCACCGAAGAGGCCGATGATCAGCGAGGTGCGGGTCACCAGTTCCTTCATGGTGCGGATGAGGATGGCATTGCCGGCGACCTGCGCCAGCAGTGTGTGGAACTGGCCGGACAGGCGGATGGCGTCGTGGCGGTGGCGCTCCTTGTGCGCCACGTATTCCATCTCCAGATGGCGGGTCAGCGCGGCGATATCCTCCTCGTTCGCGCGCTGGACGGCGAGGCGGGCGATGTTGGGCTCCAGCGCGAGGCGGGCTTCGAAGACCTCGCGGGCCTGCTCGGGCGTCGGCGAGGCGACGAAGGCGCCGCGATTGGCATGCAGTTCCACGACGTCGCGGCTGGCCAGCAGCAGGAGGCTGCGGCGAATGCGCATGCGCCCGACGCCGAAGGCATCGCACAGGGCGGATTCGGAAAGCTTCGTGCCCGGCGGCAATCTCTGTTCGATGACCGCTTCGAATATCCGATCGACGATATCGCTCTCGTCGATCTCTTCCGCCTCAACCAGATTTTCCCTGCCTACATCAACCACCGAACTCACCCTGACACGCAGTCTGCTGAAGCCCTAAATAGGGCCGATTTGGTTGACCAACAAGCGTCTATTTCGTCGACATGGCGTAGCGCACCTTGTTCACAAGTACTTGACAAGATCGTTAACAATACGCTCAATGCCCTGGCCAGGCTGTCGTGACCGCATCTTGCGGCCCGCTTGCCCATCAAAAACAGATCAATGGCCCAGAGGAAGAACACCATGCACAAGCGCACATTCCTGAAAGTTTCCGCCCTCGCCGCAGCGACCATGCTGTCCCTGCCGCTGATGGCGCATGCGCAGAACGCCACGCTGAAGATCGGTTTCGTCGGCGTCACCTCCGGCCCGGCGGCGGCCTGGGGCATTTCCAACCAGCGCTCGATGGAGGCGCGCGCGGCCTGGCTGAACGAGCTCGGCGGCGTGAAGATCGGCGACAAGACCTACAATATCGAGATCGTGCCCTTCGACGACCAGAAGGACCCCAAGCGCGCCATTGCCGGCATGGAGAAGATGGCGCAGGACGGCGTGCATTATGTCGTCGGCCCGAACGTCGATGACGGCGCGGCCGCGGTCCGCCCGGTCGCCGAGCAGAACGGCATCATGTATTTCCCCTACGCCTTCCCGAAGGAGCTCTATACCAAGCCGGCGTCCAACGCGATCCTCGGCATGGTGGCGAACTACCAGTCGGGCCCAGCCATCTATAAGTACCTGATGGAGAACAAGGGCGTGAAGAAGGTGGCCTTCGTCGCCGCCAACGAATCCGACCCGCTGAGCCAGCGCGAATCGGGCATTGCCGCCGCCCAGGCGCTCGGCCTTGAAGTTGTCTCCGGCAACGTGACCTACCAGGTGGACACGACGGACTTCACGCCGGTCCTGCTGCCGGTCATCCAGGCCGAGCCGGACCTGCTCGTTCTCTCGGGCGTTTCGCCGGCGAACGCGCCGCAGCTCATCCGTTCGGCCCGCGAACTCGGCTTCACCGGCCTCATCTCGACGGAAACGGCGCAGGATGCGACCGTGCTCCAGGAAGGCGCCGGGGAACTTGCCGAAGGCTTCATCTCGGTCGGTGGCGCATCCACGCCGGAACTGGCCAGCGACGCGATGAACGAATTCGTCGAGCGCTACACGAAGATGTTCGGCGAATACAATGACGAGTCCAACACCAAGGTCTATGCGCTCGAATACATCATCGAGACCATCAAGGCGAACCCCGCTGCGATCGACAATGTCGATGAATACAAGAAGACCATGGACACGTTCGAAGCCGCCAACCCCTTCATGAAGGGCGACGCCAAGCTGAAATATGTCGGCATGACCTCCTTCGGCCAGAAGCGCCAGGTTTCCGTCCCGCTCGTCGTCAACGAATACAAGGACGGCAAGTTCGAGACGCTGTTCGTCGGCCAGGTCGACTGATCCGAGCCCGGGCATCTACCCATGGGGGATCCGGGCGGCGCCTGTCGTCCGGCCGGATTCCTCCTTGCCTGAACCTTCTTTCCATTGGAGGCTCACGATGGAACAGATAATCGCCAACGGTCTCTACCTTGGTGCGCAATATGCGTTGATCGCCCTCGGGCTGACGCTGATTTTCTCGCTGATGAACGTCTTGAACTTCGCCCACGGGCAGATGTACGTCTTCGGCGGCTTCGTCACCTACACCGTCGTCGTCCAGCTCGGCCTGCCCTTCATCGTCGGCCTCCTGGCCTCCGCCGTGATCCTGGCGATCATGGGCGCGGCCATCGAGAAATTCCTGTTCGCGCCGGTCGTGCGCCGCTCGAAGCGCGATGAATCGACCATGCTGCTCGCGGCGGGCGTCGCCTTCTTCCTCGATGCCGTCATTCTCCTGCTCTTCGGGGAGAAGCAGCGCGGCGTGCCGAAGATCGTCAGCGGCGTCTTCAACTGGGACATGCGCATCATCATGCCCTATGATCGCATCCTGATCGGCGTGCTCGCCATCCTGCTCATCGTCGCCTTCATCGCCTTCATGAACTATTCAAGGACCGGACGTGCCATGCGGGCGCTCGCGCAGGACAAGATGGCTGCCCAGCTGATGGGCGTGAACGTTGCGCGCTATTCGATGATCGGCTTTGCGCTCGGCGCGATGCTGGCCGGTCTCGTCGGGGGCCTTCTCGTAACCATCACCGGCGTCAATCTCGGCATGGGCGGCCCGACCTCGATCAAGGCCTTCCTGATGATCATGATCGGCGGTGCGGGCGTGATCTCCGGGGCGATCGCCGGCGGCTTCATCCTCGGCATGATGGAGAGCGTGGGTCTCACCGTGCTGTCGGCTTATGGCGACATCACTTATCTCGTCATCTTCGCCTCGCTGATGGTGTTCCTGGCCGTCCGCCCGCAGGGGCTGATGGGCAAGCCGTGGGGTTGAGACCATGAACACGAAGAAACTGCTCGGCTTCGCCGTCTTCCTTCTCGCCGTCTTCGTGCTCGTGCCGCTGTTCATCGGCGCCACCGGACGCGTGGACTTCTTCTACACGCTGACCTCGGTCGCATTGCTCTCCGTCGGTGCGGCCGGCGTCTGGCTCACCTTCTATATCGGCCGCATCAATATCGGCCAGGGCGCCTATGCGCTGGTCGGCGGCTATGTCTCGGCCATCCTGGTCACCCAGGCCGGCGTCCCCTTCTGGCTGACGCTGCCGCTGGCGGGCCTGTTCTGCGCCTTCATCTCCGTGCTGATCGGCTTTCCGATCCTCAGGCTGCGGGGTGTCTACTTCGCCATGGTGACGCTGGTGCTGACGGAAGTCGCGCGCCTCTCCGCCCTCGCCTTGCCGATCACGAACGGGGCGAAAGGCATCACCTCGATCCCGCTGCCCGGCGAACTCTCGCTTTTCGGCCTGACCATCATCCCGGCCTTCGGCTCGCTCGCCAATCCGCGCATCGGCTTCTACATGATGGCCGCCGCCCTGATGGTCGTCACCTATCTGGTGCTGTGGCGCATCGTGAACTCGCGGCTCGGGCACCTGTGCCGCAGCCTCCAGCAGAACGAGGAGCTTTCGGCCTCGATCGGCGTCAACACCGCCTATCTCCGGCTGCTCGCCTATGCGATCTCCTCGTTCTTCGGCGGCATTGCGGGGGCCATGTTCGCCTCCATCGCGCAGTCGATCTATCCGTCGTCCTTCGTCGTCGCCGACAGCGTGAACTTCATGCTCTACTGCTTCCTCGGCGGGCTTGGATACGTCTTCGGCCCGATGCTCGGCACCCTGCTGCTCTATTTCGGCTGGGACTTGCTGTCGATTGCCAGGGAATACCAGCTTCTCATCTATTCCGGCGTCATGATCCTGCTCATGCTGGTCCTGCCGAACGGGGTCTTGAGCCTTCTCGACAAGAAGGAGGGACGCGCATGAGCACCATCCTGCAAATCAAGAACATCACCAAGCGCTACGGCGGCCTGACGGCGGTCAACGACGTCTCCTTCGACGTCAACAAGGGCGAGATCCTCTCGGTGATCGGCCCGAACGGTGCGGGAAAATCGACGCTGTTCAAGCTGATCTCCTCCTTCGTGCCGGCGACCAGCGGCGAGGTGCTGTTCAACGGGGAGCGCATCTCCAGCCTCGCGCCGCACAAGGTCGCCCGCATGGGTGTCGTGCGCACCTTCCAGGAAACGACGATCTTCCGCTCCATGACGGTGCGCGAGAACGTCATCGTCTCCCATCACCTGCGCTCGAAGGCCAGCCTCTTCGGCTTTTTCCTCGGCACGAAGCAGGCGAAGGAGGACGAGGCGGCGTTTGCGGCCTCGGCGGACGACATCGTCGACTTCCTCGGCCTCCAGGCCATCCGCAACGAACTCGCCTCGAACCTGCCGCAGGGGCATCTGCGTGCGCTCGGTATGGCGATCGGCCTTGCCACCGATCCGAAGGTCATCCTGCTCGACGAGCCCTTCGCCGGCATGAACCATGACGAGACGATGAAGATGGTGGGCCTCGTGCGGCGCCTGCGCGACGAGCGCGGCGTCACCGTGCTCCTCGTCGAGCACGACATGCCCGCCGTCATGAAGATCAGCGACCGCATCGTGTGCATCAACTTCGGCCAGAAGCTGGCCGAGGGCACCCCCCAGGAAATCCGCGAGAACGAGAAGGTGATCGAAGCCTATCTCGGCTCCGAAGATGCGGCGATCGGGATGTAAGCCATGACGAAGATATTGAGCGTTGAGAATATCGAACTCTACTACGACCACATCTATGCGCTGAAGGGCGTCTCGATCGACGTGGACGAGGGCGAGACCGTCGCGCTGATCGGCGCGAACGGGGCGGGCAAGTCCTCGATCCTCCGGGCGATCACCGGCCTTCGGCCGGTGAAATCCGGCCAGATCTTCTATCAGGGCCAGCGCCTCGACGGCACGTCGGCGTCGGACGTGGTGCGCAAGGGCATCTCCATGGTGCCCGAGGGGCGGCGCGCCTTTCCGCTGATGTCGGTGAAGGACAACCTCCTGATGGGCGCGTTCACCCGCACGGACAAGGCGGAGGTCGAGCAGACGCTGGAGAACGTGCTGACGCGTTTCCCGCGCCTGCGCGAACGCTATCACCAGCAGGCGAGCACCATGTCGGGCGGCGAGCAGCAGATGATGGTGATCGGCCGCGCCCTCATGGCCCGCCCGAAACTCCTGCTTCTGGACGAGCCCTCGCTCGGCATCGCGCCGAAGCTGGTGCAGGACATCGCCCGCGCCATCGTCGCCATCAGCCGCGACGAGAAGGTCTCCATCCTCCTCGTCGAGCAGAACAGCCGCATGGCGCTCTCCATCTCCAACCGCGCTTATGCGCTTTCCACCGGGTCGATCGCGCTATCGGGCAATTCCAAGGACCTGATGAACGACGACCGCATCAAAGCTGCCTACCTCGGAGGCGAACTCTGACATGAAAATCCTCGTCATCAACCCCAACACCACAGCATCGATGACGGACCATATCGGCAAGGCGGCGCGCAGCGCCGCCTCTGCCGGAACCGAGATCGTCGCCCTCAATCCCGTCGACGGGCCAATCTCCATCGAAGGCTATTTCGACGAGGCGATGAGCCTTGCCGGCCTGCTCGGCGTCATCAGGAACAACCCGGATTGCGATGCCGTCGTCATCGCCTGTTTCGACGATACCGGGCTCGACGCGGCGCGCTGCCTTACCGACAAGCCCGTCATCGGCATCGGCGAGGCGGCCTATCACTTCGCCTCGATGATCTCGAACAAGTTCTCCGTGGTCACGACGCTCGCCCGCTCGGTGCCGGCGCTGGAGCACAATCTCTCGCGCTACGGCCTGTCGGTACGCTGCGCCCGGGTGCGTTCCTCGGAAGTGGCGGTGCTGGAACTGGAGCAGCCGGGCTCCAACGCACGCCAGAAGATCAGTGCCGAGATCGGCCTTGCCGTCAGCGAGGACCGGGCGGAGGCGATCGTGCTCGGCTGCGCCGGCATGGCGAGCCTCGCGAACGACCTTGCCGATGAGCACGGCCTGCCCGTGCTCGACGGCGTGACCTGTGCCGTCAAGCTGGCCGAGGCGATGGGCGGCCTCAACATGCGCACGTCCCGTCTCGGCGGCTACGCGCCGCCGCCGCCCGGCAAGCTTGCAGCGGCTCTCGGTTAGTATTCGCTTACAAAAAGAGCGGAACGCGGCCGAGCCGCATTCCGCTTTCCTGAACCAGCTTACTTGCCCGCGTTGTACTTTGCGTCGACCTCGTTGATCGCCTGGACGTTGCCGGCCGAGCGGCCGTTCTCGTCGAACGTCTGGGCGAGGAAGGCGTCGGCGATGGCTTTCGCCAGTTCCGAGCCGATGACACGCGCGCCCATGGTGATGATCTGGGCGTTGTTGGAAAGCACGGCGCGCTCGGCCGAATAGGTGTCGTGCGTCAGCGCGGCGCGGATGCCCGGCACCTTGTTGGCCGAGATGCAGACGCCGATGCCCGTGCCGCAGACGAGGATGGCGCGGTCGTATTGCCCGGCGGCGACGGCGGAGGCGACGCGGTCGGAGAGGTTGGCATAGAAGGCGTCCGGGCCGGCGTCGGTGCGCGAGACTTCGTGCACCTCGTGGCGGTCCTTCAGGTGATCGGCGAGAACCTTTGCGAGGCCTTCGCCCGCGCTGTCACCGGCAATAGCGAGTTTCATGGGAAATCTCCTTTCAGATGGTGGCGGCGCATCGCGCCAGGATGTCGAGATAGCCTTCAACCTTCCAGGCTGAGCGGCCGATGAAGAGCCCGTCGATGTCCGGGCAGGCGATCAGTTCCTCGCAGTTCTGCGGATTGACCGAACCGCCGTAGAGACAGGGAATGCGGCGGCCGAGGACTTTTTCCGCCACCTCGGCGATTTCCGCATGGCGCGCATTGGCGTAGTCGGCGGTCGCCGGAATGCCCTTCTCGCCGATCGCCCAGACGGGCTCGTAGGCGAGCAGAATCTCCGCGTGCTTCTGCGTGGCGTCGAGCCGCGACAGCGCGCCGCGCACCTGCTGCGCCAGCACTTCGGCGGCGCGGCCGCCTTCGCGGTCGGCGAGCGTTTCGCCGATGCAGATCAGCGGCACGAGGCCGTGGCGCACAGCGGCCTCCGTCTTGAGGCCGACCGTCTCGTCCGTCTCGCCGAAATGCGCGCGGCGTTCGGAATGGCCGAGCTCGACGAGGTCGAGGTTGCAGTCCTTCAGCATGACCGGCGAGACCTCGCCTGTCCAGGCGCCTTCGTTCGCCCAGTGCATGTTCTGCGCGCCGACCTTGACGGAGGTGTCGGCGAGCAGCGCCTTCACCTCACGCACGGCCGTAAACGGCGGGATGACGAAGCGCTGGATGCGGGCGTTACGGCCGCCGTCCGCGGCCTTCAGGCCCTCGGCGAAGACCTTCGCCTCGGCCAGCGTTTTGTTCATCTTCCAGCTGGTTCCGACCCAGAAATTGCGGCTCATGAAAGCGTCTCCCTTGCGATCCTGACCGTCGTCCGTCCGCCGAGGTCCGCGGCGGTGTCGTGCGGCAGGGGTTTGTCTGAAATCACGGTGTCGAATTCGGCGAGGTCGGCGAGCACATGCAGCGCCGTATGGCCGAAGCGCCGGCTGTTGATCAGCAGGCATTTCTGGCGGCTTGCCGCCATCATCGCCCGCTTGGTTCGCACCACCGCCTCGTCCATGTGATAGGAAAGGCGGCCCGAGGCGGCGGGGGCCGAGACGAAGGCGATGTCGGCGCGAAGGCGCGACAGAGCCTCTTCCGTCACGATGCCGAAATAGGCGTTGAACTTCGCGGAGAAGACGCCGCCGAGGCCGATCAGCGTCACGCCGGAGAGGCCCTTCGCACGCTCCATGATCGCGGCATTGTTGGTGATGATGGTGATCGGCTTCTTCTCGCAGAGCACCTCGCCGAGGACGGCGGCCATCGAGCCGTCGTTGATCATCACCGTCATGCCCTGCTCGACCAGTTCGGCGGCCGTTTCGGCGAGCGCCCGCTTGACATCGGCCTCCTGCAATTCGCGGAACCGGAAGTCGCTTTCGAACCGGGTGCCGGCGTCGATCGTCGCGCCGCCGCGCACCTTGCGCAGCACACCCGCCCGTTCCAGGTCGTCGAGGTCGCGGTGGATGGTCATCTTGGAGACGCCGAAGCGTGCTGCGATGTCGTCGAGTTCGACGGCCCGGCTTTCGACCAGAAGATTGATGATCTCCTGCCTGCGCTCTTCCCGTTTCACCGCATCCTCCGCCGCGTTGCCGAACGGTTATAACATCATTATTGGTAAATTATAACACATAAAATGTGATTTTGTGATTTTCTTATGTCGAGCTTTGCAGGAGCCGCCGCGCGGTCCGCTCGTCGGTGATGAGGCCGTGGAGCCTGTGGCTGTGCAGCACGGCGCGGATCGCCTCGGTCTTGGAAGACCCGCCGGCGATGGCGACGATGCGGTCCGCACCGTCCGCCGAGAAGGAGGCGGCGAGGGTGCGCGCCGTCACCGACGTTTCCAGGATGCGGCCCTTGCCGTCGAAGAAATGGCCCAGCAATTCGCCGACGCCGCCGAGCGCCGCGATCTCCGCCAGTTCGTCCGGCTGCAGCATGCCCGATGTGACGAGATGGGCCTGGTTGTCGACGGTGCCGATGCCGACGATCTTGAGGTCGGCGCTGCGGGCGAGGTTGAACACCTCGCTGACGCCGCGCTGCGAGAGCAGCACCTCGCGGTCCTCCTCGGTGTTGGCGAAGAAGGGTACGGGCATCACATAGGCCTGCGTGCCGGTCTTGGCCGCAAGGCGATGCATGACGTCATAGGGGTTGGCGGCGTAGTTGCGGGTGAGGCCGCCGAGCAGCGAAACGAAGCGCGTTCCGCCGGCGCCGATGCGCGGCAGGTGATGGACGGCTGCGGACAGCGTGCGGCCGTGGCCGAAGCCGATGACGGCGGCTTCGCCGCGCTCAATCTCACGGCGGAGGAAATCCGCGCCGATATGGCCGAGCGTCGTCAGCGCCAGCGGGTCGTCGTCCACATCGGGTGCGACCTCGCAATAGTCGAGCCCGTAGCGGGTGGAAAGATCGACCTCGAGCTGGACGCATTCGGCGATCTCACCGTCGATGCTGACCTTCACCACGCCCTCGGCGACCGCCCGCGCGATCAGCCGGTGGGCCTTCCCCGAGGGCACGCCGAGCCGCTTTGCGACCGCGGCCTGGGTGAACCCGCCGACATAGTGCAGCCAGGCGGCGCGAACGGCGAGGGAATCTTCATTGTCGGTCATCGGCGATGTCCAGTCCTGCTTTGCAACCGGAAGCGGTCTTCAGGGCCAGTCTTAGCAAGCGCCCACGGAATGGTCAGCCCAGCTTCAGGTCCGCCGCACCGGTATCGATATGGGGCGCCCAGAAGGCGATGCTTTCGGCGATCTGCGGAATGACCTCGCGGTCGTTCGGCTCGCGCTCCTTGAAGGAGAGTTCGAGGCAGATCTCGTTGTCGGCGGCGCCGCCCTGTGCGAAGGCCTGCAGCAGCGGCTCCGGCTGGATGCGGCCCCTCGCGTTGAATGCCGCGGTGAAGGGCCGGTGGCCGCCCTTGTCCATCAGGCTCTGCTTGATGTGGATGATCGGCGACACTTTCGGCACCGCGCGCGCCCAGGCGTAGGGGTCGAAGTCGTCCGGATTGTCGGAGGTGACGTCGCCGTGGTCGATATCGGCCATCATCCACATGGGGATCGCCATGTCGGCGGCGGTCAGCCGGTCCTGCAGCGACAGGCACGCCTCGATCGTCTCGCCGAATTCGCGGCCGACGCTCATCGGCTCCCAGAAGACATAGGAAAGGCCGGCGCCTTTTGCGTGCTCGGCGACCTCGGCCCAACAGTCGATGGCGATCCGGATCAGCTCCTCGCGGCGGGCGGGATCGTCGTAATCCCTGTAGGTGAAGATGGCGAACTGGGTGCCGACGGCGGTGCCGCCGAGATCGCCGATGATATCGGCGAAGGTCTTGAACCAGTCGACATAATAGCGCCGCACATCGGCATCCGGATGGCCGAAATGGTTGAGGCGGCCGTAGGGCCCGGTCATGCCCGAGGTGACGCGCACGCCGGTGCGCTGGAGCGCCTTGTCCATCTGCCGCGTCAGCCGGCGGATCGTCGCGGCGTTCCAGCTCGGATTGATGAATTCATGGGTGAGCTGGAGGTCGCGCAGGCGAAGGTCACGCGCGACGGTGTCGATCAGGTCGTCGGGATTGGCGAAGCGGTTGACCAGCGGATTGGTGTTGAGCGAGAGCGTCAGCGGCATGGCGATCCTCAGGCGGCGGCGAGGCGGGCCGCGTTGAACCAGTCGGCGAAGGCCGCGCGCTCGGCCTCCGTCAGGTGCAGGTAATGTTTGGTGCGGCGGTATAGGATGTCTTCCGGCGTCTGCGCCCATTCGCGGGCGATGAGGTAACGCGCCTCCGCCTCGTAGAACTGCCCGCCGAAATGCCGGCCGAGGCCTTGCAGGTCGCTCGTGCCGGCGACGAGAGTCTTCGTGCGGGTGCCGTAAAGGCGGCCATAATGGTGCACCAGCTTGCGCGGCATCCAGGGATAGGCCTCGCGCAAGGCGTCGGCGAAGGTCTCGTAGTCGGCGTTCGGCATGTCGCCGCCGGGCAGCGGGGCCTTTTCCGTCCAGTCGCCGCCCATGTTCGGGAAGATGTGGCGGAGGCGCTGCATGCCGCGTTCGGCAAGCTCGCGGAAGGTGGTGATCTTGCCGCCGAAGACGTTGAGCAGCGGCGCGCCGCCGGTCTCGTCGAGGTCGAAGACATAATCGCGCGTGACGGCGGAGGGATTGCCCTTACCGTCGTCGAACAGCGGGCGCACGCCGGAGAAGGAGTGCAGCACATCCTGCCGGCGCAGCTTTTCCTTGAAATAGCGGTTCACCGCCTTCAGCAGGTAGTCGATCTCGCTCTCGTCGGCCGAGACGTCCTCGGCACGGCCGTCATAGGCGATGTCGGTGGTGCCGATCAGCGCCTTGTCGCCCTCATAGGGGTTGATGAAGATGACGCGCTTGTCGTGGTTCTGCACGAGATAGGCATTCGCGCCCGCCCAGAATTTCGGCACGATGATGTGGCTGCCCTTGACGAGGCGGACATTGCGCGTCGAGTTGGAGCCGGCGACGCGGTTGATGACGTCGGAGACCCAGGGGCCGGCGCAGTTGACGAGGCACCTGGCGTTAAAGCTGCGGCTTTCGCCGGTGAGGCTGTTCTTCGTGGTGACGATCCAGGCGCCGTTCTCGCGACGTGCGGAAACGGCCGGCGAGCGGGTCAGCACCAGCGCGCCCTTTTCCGCAGCGCCGATGGCGTTGAGCGTGACGAGGCGGGCGTCGTCCACCCAGCAGTCGGAATATTCGAAGCCGCGGATATACTGGTCGAGGATCGGCGTGCCCTCGGGGTCACGCGAAAGGTCCAGCGTGCGCGTGCCGGGCAATTTCTTGCGCCCGCCGAGATGGTCGTAAAGGAAGAGGCCGAGGCGGACGAGCCAGGCGGGGCGGTCTTCGGGGCTGTGCGGCAGCACGAAGCGCATGGGCCAGATGATGTGCGGGGCGGCGCCCAGCAGCACCTCGCGCTCGATCAGCGCCTCGCGCACCAGGCGGAACTCGTAATATTCGAGATAGCGCAGGCCCCCGTGCACCAGTTTGCCGGAGCGCGAGGAGGTGCCTTCGGCAAGGTCGTCCTTTTCGCAGAGCACGACCTTCAGGCCGCGGCCGGCCGCATCGCGCGCGATGCCCGCGCCGTTGATGCCGCCGCCGATCACGAAGAGGTCAATACGCTCGGGCTCGTTCATCTCAATCTCCTTGCTTCAGCGCGCGGCCAGGATGTCCCAGGCGGGCGCGATGCCTCGGCGCACGTCCGAATAGGCGGCGAAGAGGCGTGTCATGCGTTCGATTTCCTCGGGTTTCGGCGGCTCGGCGTCGCCAAGCTCGGGCGTCACCCAGTCGGCGATGCAGTCGTCCATCGTGCGGTAGGCGCTTATCGCGACCGCCGCCATCATGGAGGCGCCCGCTGCGCCCGCCTCCTCGCGCGTCGAGACCCGCACGGGCGCACCGAGCGCCGCGCCGAGCGTGCCGCGCAGCGACGCGGAACGGGCCGCGCCGCCGGAAACGCGCAGCTCGGAGGGAAGCGCGCCCATGGCGGCATAGCAATCGCGCGTCGCCATGCCGAGGCCTTCGACGACGGCGCGCACGAGATCCGGATAGCGGTGGCGGCTGGAAAGACCGGTGAAATTGGCGCGGGCGCGCGCATTGACGAAGGGGCCGCGTTCGCCGGCCTCGGAAATATAGGGGTGGTAGAGGATATTGCCGGGCTTGCTCGTGGCGAACCACTGGTCGACGCGGCCGATCATGTCGTTGAGGCTGGCGGTGACGCCGAATTCGCCCAGAAGATCCGCGCCGAGCTGGAGCAGCCAGTCGAGGTTGATCGTCGCGCCCATATTGGTCTGCACCTGCGTGACGACGCCGGGGATCGGCAGGGCGATGACATAGCCGGTGCGCTCGGCGTTCAACACGACCTCGGAAACGGATTTCGCGAGCAGGTGCACGCCGGTGGAGCCGATGGCGGAGCAGGCCGCGTTGCGGCCCTCGCTGCGCACGCCCGCGCCAAGCGCCGTCATGCACATGTCGACATAGCCCAGGCAGACCGGCGTGCCGGGCTTGAGGCCCGCGGCGGCGGCCGCATCCGCCGTCAGCGGGTGGACGGTTTCGGTGCCCTCGATCACTTCGGGCAGCAGGCTGCGGCGATGGGTGAGGCCGAGGGCGGCGAGCACGTCGCCGTCATAGGCGCGGGTGCGGAAGTTGCCGAAGGTGAAGCTCACTTCCGAAGGGTCGGTGGCGCGAATGCCCGTGAGGTTCAGGTAGAGCCAGTCCTTGCAGTGCATTGCCGTTTCGGCGCCTGCGAGCAGTTCCGGAAAATACCGGTCCATATGGGCGAGCTGCGTGCCCTGCTGGCAGGTGTTGAGGCCGGTGCCGGTCGCCGCGAACCGCGCGCGGTCGGCATCCGAGGCGGCGAGGCGCTCGACGGTCGGCGCGGCGCGGGCGTCGAGCCAGAGCCAGGCGTCGCCGGCCGGGCGGTTTCCCGCGCCGACCAGCCAGGTGCCGTCGCCCTGGCCGGTGACGGCGATGGCGGCGGTGCGATGCGCAAGGTTTTCGAGCCTTTCGGCAAGACCGCGCAGCGCGCGGGTGCAATCGAGCCAGGTCTGGTCGAGCGACTGGGTGACCGCGCCGTTCTCGGCCGTCGTATAGGTGTTGCGCACCGAGGCGCTGGCGATCTGGCGGCCGGAAAGCGTGAAGGCGACCGCCTTCATCACGGAGGTGCCGGCATCGACGCCGATGATCAGATCCGCCTCAACCATGGTCGACGCCCCCGGCGCCTGCGGCAGCCAGCATCGCCTTGCCCGACGTAATACAGAGCATTCGATCCTCCCGACGGTCTCTTTGGAATGTGCGTGGTTCCAGATCGATCAAGCCGACCTGCCTCAGGACCCTAGCACGACCCTCCCGAACTTCACATGGAAACATAACACAAAGTTACCATGTGTCTCGTAAAATTTTTCGCCTGACGAATTTTTTTTCAGATATGATGGATGGTAGTGGAGATGGCGGGTGGCGGGCGCCTTTTGCGCGACGGCAGGGCCTTTTTCCGCACGGTTGACGGGGAGATGTCGGTACGCCGACCTTCCACCGGATTTGAGGTTCGTTGTTTTATGATGAGATATCATTAGTTTGCGCGAGTGTTCGACCAATCTCTGCAATGCCGATGATCCACATGGTCGAGGCCGGGCGGGGCGTGCAGATCTCTCGTCCCCGGCTGCCGATCGGCAGGTCGAGGTGGTAGCCGTACACGATCTTGTTAAAAATGGCTGATTGACAGCCTGTGTTAAGTTAACATATATATTGGGACATATAACACGTATATACCGCAGTTGCGAAGATATGTGCAGCGCAGCGCAAGGCAGGTGAGGAGACCGGGCCGGCGCCGTTCATGGGGAGGATGTCATGACATGTTCCGTTCGAAAGAGATCGACGCGCGGCCGCAAGGTCGCTCCGGGCATGGACCCTGCGTCGGCACCCGGCCGGCTCCTCCGCTCGCAGCTTTCCTCGTTCAACCGCAAGGCCAACCCACATGACTGACGCTACGCTCGTAAACTCGCCCCCGCCCGCGAAGAATTACCGCTGGATCGGCGTTGCCGCCGCCGTCGTGCTCGTCGGCGCCATGGCCCTCGACACGACGATCGTGCGCATCGGCTCGGAGGCCGACGTCCGGGTCCAGAAATTCTCGCCGGAGGCCTATGGCGCGGAACAGTTCCCGCTCATCAAGCAGAATGTCGAGACGCGCGCCGTCGACGCGGTCGAGCTGTCGCAGGCGGTTGCCGCCGACAAGAAGGCCGCGGGCGAGAAATACGGCGTCGCCACGTCGGTCGGCCCGGTCATCCCCGTCAAGTTCACCGGCGTCGTCGGCGAGCGCAAGGCGAACTACAATGTCGTCGCGGTCGAGGGCCTGCCGGCCGAGCTGACCGTGCGCGTGCAGACCGGCCCGGCGCTCAACGGCACGGACCTGCGCGATGCGACCGGGCAGATCGAGTTCGGCCAGTTCAAGAACCAGATCGAATACCAGGATGCCGGCTCGGCCATCAACAACGAGGTCAAGAAGGTCGTGCTCGCCGGCATCGACCCGGCGGCGCTCTCCGGCAAGACCGTTTCGGTGATCGGCGTCGTCAAGCTGGTCAACCCGAAGAGCTGGATCGTCACGCCGGTGAGGCTCGACGTCCAATGAGCGTATCCGCTGAAACTGGCCGGACGGGGGAAGTCGTGCTCGCCGCGCGCAACGTGGCGAAGTCCTACGGTAGCGTCCATGCCCTCAAGGGCGTCAATTTCGACATTCATCGCGGCCAGGTGACGACGCTGTTCGGCGAAAACGGCGCCGGCAAGTCGACGCTGATGAAAATCCTGTCCGGCGTGGTGCAGCCCACGTCCGGTGAAATCATTCTAGATGGGGAGCCGGTCGTTTTCGCGTCATCCTCCCAAGCCCGTGACCGCGGCATCTCCATCATCCATCAGGAGCTCAGCCTGGCGCCCAACATGAACGTTCGCGACAACATCTTCATGGGGCGCGAAATCATGACGGCGACAGGCGTGGACTTCGCGGAAGAAGAGCGCCAGGCGCGGCTCCTGATGGAGGAACTCGAGGAGGACATCGATCCTCTCACCCCGGTCGAGGACCTGCGCCTCGGCCAGCAGCAGATTGTCGAGATCGCGCGCGCCCTCTCGGTCAATTCGCGCATCCTGATCATGGACGAGCCGACCTCGGCGCTGTCGGCCTCCGAAGTCGAGGTGCTGTTCAAGGTCATCCGCGACCTGATGAACCGCGGCGTTTCGATCGTCTACATCTCGCACCATCTCGAAGAGGCCCTGCAGATCACCAATCACGCGGTGGTCCTGCGCGACGGGGCGATGACGGCCTATGCCGAGCGCAAGGACATCGACCTCGAATGGATCGTGCGCCACATGGTCGGCGACAATTTCGACCTCGGCTCACCGCCGGTCGGCTACGACAAGGGCGACGTCGCGCTCTCCATCGAGGGCCTGACAGTGCCCGATCCGGGCGGCGCGGGCTATTCCGTCGTCGACGACATGTCGCTTTCGGTGCACGCGGGCGAGATCGTCTGCATCTACGGCCTGATGGGCGCGGGGCGGACGGAACTGCTCGAAACCGTCGCGGGGCGTCTGACGGCCTCGGCCGGCAGGGTCGTGCTGAAGGGCCGGGACGTCACCGGCCAGTCCATCGCGGCCTGCATTCGCGACGGCCTCGTGCTCGTGCCGGAAGACCGGCAGCGCGACGGCCTGGTGCAGACCATGACGGTCGGCCGCAACCTGTCGCTCGCCAGCCTGGGCACCTTCACGCGCGGCCTCTTCACCTCGACCGCGCGCGAGACGGGCCTTGTCGGCGAGGCGATCCGCAAGGTGCATATCAAGACGGATGGGGGCGGCGCGGCGATCGGTTCGCTGTCCGGCGGCAACCAGCAGAAGGTCGTCATCGGCAAGATGCTGGCGACGAACCCCGAGGTGATCCTGCTCGACGAACCGAGCCGCGGCATCGACATCGGCGCCAAGGCCGAGGTGTTCAAGCTGCTTGCCGAGCGCGCCAGGCAGGGCCTCGCCGTCGTCTACACCACGTCGGAAGTCGGCGAATGCCTCAGCATCGCCCATCGCATCATCGTCATGCGGCGCGGCCGCATTTCCGCGGAATTCGGTCCCGACGCGACCAAGGAACAGATCATGGCCGCCTCCGGCGAAGCCGTGCATGCCCACTAGAACGGTCCGGCGTGCCGGAACTGTTCTAGATACTTGTTTTACCGCATTATCCGACGCCGAAGCGATGCTCTGGCTGGAAATGCTCTAGGAGCGCTGAAGCAATGTCAGTCACACCTGCAATCCAGACGAAGGCGGCGGCGAGCGGCGGCAAGCGCAAGAAGAGCTTCGTCGAGCTCCTGTTCGAGGGCCGCGCCTTCTTCGCGCTGATCGCCATCATCGTCGTCTTCTCGCTGATGTCGCCGAACTATTTCACGGTCAACAACTTCCTGATCATGGCTTCGCATGTCGCGATCTTCGGCCTGCTCGCCATCGGCATGCTGCTCGTCATCCTCAACGGCGGCATCGATCTGTCGGTCGGCTCGACGCTCGGGCTTGCCGGCGTCGTCGCGGGTTTCCTCATGCAGGGCGTGACGTTGCCGCAGCTCGGCGTCATCCTCTATCCCTCGGTCTGGGTCGTGGTGGTGCTGACCTGCCTGCTCGGCGCCGTCGTCGGCGCGGTCAACGGCGTGCTGATCGCCTACCTGCGCGTTCCCGCCTTCGTCGCGACGCTCGGTGTGCTCTATGTCGCCCGCGGCGTCGCGCTTCTGATGACCAACGGCCTTACCTACAACAATCTCGGCGGTCGTCCTGAACTTGGCAATACCGGCTTCGACTGGCTCGGCTTCAACCGACTCGCCGGCGTGCCGATCGGCGTTCTCGTCCTTTTCGCCTTCGCCATCGCCTGCCATGTGCTGCTCGCCCGCACGGCCTTCGGCCGCTGGCTCTATTCGTCCGGCGGCAACGAGCGCGCGGCGGAACTCTCCGGCGTGCCGGTCAAGCGGGTGAAGATCACCGTCTACGTGCTGTCGGGCATCTGCGCGGCGGTCGCCGGCCTCGTGCTCTCCTCGCAGCTCACCTCCGCAGGCCCCACGGCCGGCACGACCTACGAGCTGACGGCGATCGCCGCCGTCGTCATCGGCGGGGCAGCGCTGACGGGCGGGCGCGGCACGGTCATCGGCACCATGCTCGGCGCCTTCGTGATCGGCTTCCTGTCGGACGGGCTCGTGATCATCGGCGTCTCGGCCTACTGGCAGACGGTTTTCACCGGCGCCGTGATCGTCACCGCCGTTCTGTTGAACAGCATCAAATACGGTCGCCGCTGAGGCAAGCGGCGACTGACAGGAACTGACTGCGGCTGGGGGAGGCGGATCATCGAAGCCCCGGCGGTGGAAAGTATTGCCGAAAAATCGGCGCAACCGGACTCAACAAGGGAGTGAGACCATGTTCAAAAAAGGAATGCGTGTACTTTTCGCTGCGACCGCCGCGCTGCCGCTGCTGTTCAGCACGGCCTGGGCCGAAGGCCTGATCACGGTCATCGTCAACGATCCGTCGAACCCCTATTGGTTCACGGAAGGCGAGGTGGCCAAGAAGACGGCCGAAGACCTCGGCTACACGGCCAATGTCGGCGCGCACAAGGGTGATACCAACACCGAAAGCAACCTGATCGACACGGCCATCACCAACAAGTCGGTCGCCATCATCCTCGACCCGGCCAACGCCGACGGTTCCGTCGGCGCCGTCAAGAAGGCCGTCGCGGCCGGCATCCCGGTCATTCTCGTCAATGCCGAGATCAACCAGGAGGGCCTTGCCAAGGCGCAGCTCGTCTCGAACAACGCCCAGGGCGCCGCCCTCGGCGCGCAGCAGTGGGTCGAAGCGGTCGGCGACAAGGGCAAGTATGTCGAACTCTTCGGCGCCCCTTCCGACAACAACGCCGCGACGCGCTCGAACGGCTACGAGACAGTCCTGACGCAGTATCCGGACCTTGAAAAGTCCGGCAAGGAAGTCGCCGACTGGGATCGCACTAAGGGCCACGCCAAGATGCAGTCGCTGCTTCAGGCCAACCCCGACATCATCGGCGTCATCAGCGGCAACGATGAAATGGCGCTCGGCGCGATCGCGGCCCTGAAGGAAGCCGGCAAGCTGGAACAGGTCAAGGTCGGCGGCTTCGACGGCTCGCCGGATGCCGTCGCCGCCATTAAGGCCGGCGAACTGCAGTACACCGTGCTCCAGCCGGTCGCCGTCTTCTCGGAAGCCGCCGTCAAGCAGGCCGACAGCGTGATCAAGAACGGCTCCACCGGCGTCGACACCGAAAAGCAGCTTTTCGATTGCCTGCTGATCACCAAGGACAATGTCGACAAGTACACTGCTCCGTTCGTCCTCAGCGAATAATCGGAACCGGGGAGCGCCCTTTGCGGGGCGCTCCCTTTCGCATTGCGGGCGACCCGGCTCCGCTTGGCATTTCCCTTGCCGCCCGGTACGAGATACGAAACGCTATCCTCGAAGCATGGCAGGGTCCGCCCCGTGAACAAGAAAGTCGACGTCAGGGATTTGCTTTCGGAAGAGCTGCCGAGCGACAGCCGGCATGCGCGCCAGCTCGTGCGCCGCCAGATGATCGCCGAGACGGTCATCGCCGAAGGCTCCCTGCGCATCGAGGACCTGACCGAACGCTTCGGCATCAGCCTGATGACGGCGCATCGCGACGTCGACGAGCTGGTCAGCCGCGGCCTCTTCCGCAAGACGCGCGGCATCGTCTCCGCGGCGCCCACCAGCCTGATCGAATCCTCCGACGTCTACCGCGCCACGAAGCAGGCGAGGGAGAAGAAGGCGATCGCCCGGGCGGCGATGCGTTTCGTCGAGCCGGGCCAGGCGATCTTCCTCGACGACGCGACCACCGTGCACGAGATGACCGCCTTCCTGCCGGCCAAGGTGCCCTTGACGGTCATCACCAATTCGCTCGTGCTCATCAACGAGTTGAAGGACGTCAACGACCTCAACCTCATCTGTCTCGGCGGCCAGTTCTACAATTGGTGCAATGCCTTCATGGGGCATATCACCACCAACGAGATCCGCCGCCTTCGGGCCGACACCGTGTTCATGTCGCTCTCGGCGATCGTCGGCGACGGCGTCTATCACCAGTCGCCCGAAACGGTGGAAACCAAGCGGGCGATGTTCGAAAGCGCCTCAAGGCGCGTGCTTCTCGCCGACCACACCAAGTTCGAACGGCGCGCGCTGCATCACTTCGCGACGCTCCAGGAGTTCGACGCCGTCGTCGTCGACGAGGATATCCCGATCTCGCATTTGTCGCGCATGCGCTCGGCCGGCATCAACGTCGTCGTGGCGGATGCCGAGCGCTCCGCCTGAGCCCTTTGCCCTTTCCTCTCCCCGGCCGATATTGCATCCTCGCGGCATGATCGCTCGCAAGGAGGACCGCCTATGACCAAGATCGTCGATGATCCCGAAAGCTTCGCCTCGTCCGCGCTCGCGGGCTTTTCGCGGGTCTACGGGCGTTATGTCCGGCTGGTGACGGGCGGCGTCGTGCGCTCCACGGCGGTTCCACGCGGAAAGGTCTCGGTCGTCGTCGGTGGCGGTTCGGGGCATTACCCGGCCTTTGCCGGCTATGTCGGGCCGGGCATGGCGGATGCGGCGGTGGCGGGCGAGATCTTCGCCTCGCCCTCGACGGCCGCCGTCGCCCGCGTCTGCCGCAATGCCGACCATGGCGGCGGCATTCTCCTCGGCTTCGGCAACTATGCCGGCGACGTCCTGAATTTCGGCGTGGCGGCGGAGCGCTTGCGGGCCGAAGGCATCGACGTGCGCATCGTCACCGTCACGGACGACGTGGCGAGCGCGCCGGCGGACCGGCACCTGGCACGGCGCGGCATCGCCGGCGATTTCCTCGTCTTCAAGGTGGCGGGCGCCGCCGCCGAGGCCGGGCTTTCCCTCGACGAGGTCGAGCGCGTGACGCGGCTTGCCAATGCCCGCACCTTCTCCTTCGGCGTTGCCTTCGGCGGCTGCACGCTGCCGGGCGCGACTGGGCCGCTCTTCACCGTGCCCGAAGGCATGATGGCGCTCGGCCTCGGCATTCATGGCGAGCCGGGTATCCGAGACGCGCGCATTGTTCCCGCCAGCGACCTCGCGGCGCTGCTCGTGGACACCGTGCTCGCCGAGCGCCCGGCCGGCGCGCGCCGCGCCGCCGTGCTGCTCAACGGCCTCGGCGCCACCAAATACGAGGAACTGTTCGTGCTGTGGGGCGTGGTCGAAAGGCGCCTGCAGGCGCAGGGCGTCGACCTCGTCGCGCCCGAGGCCGGGGAATATGTCACCAGCCTCGACATGCAGGGGTGTTCGCTGACCGTGATGTGGCTCGACGAGGAACTGGACCGCTTCTGGCTCGCCCCGTGCGACACGCCGGTCTTCCGCCGCGGTGCGGCGTTCGAGACGCAGCCGGCCCTGGTCCGGGAAGAGGCCGAGGACGCGGCGCCGACCTTCGGCCCGACCTCCGGCGCCGCGCGCGAAAGCGCCCGCTGCCTGGCCGGCATTCTCGACGCCATGGTGGTAGCCCTGGCGGAGGCGGAGGCCGAACTCGGCCGCATCGACGCCTTTGCCGGCGATGGCGACCATGGCCAGGGCATGCGACGCGGCGCGACCGCCGCCCGCGATGCCATCCACCAGGCGGTGGCGGGCGGGGCCGGGGCGAAAAGCGCCCTTGCCGCCGCCGGCGATGCCTGGGCGGACCGGGCCGGGGGAACCTCCGGCGCCATCTGGGGCCTGCTGCTGCGCTCCTGGAGCTCGGCCTTTTCGGACACCACGGCCTTGCAGGACGCCGATATCGTGCGCGGCGCCCGCCTGGCGCTGGACGACGTGATGCGCCTCGGCGGGGCGAAGCCGGGCGACAAGACCCTTGTCGATGCCTTCGTGCCCTTCGTCACGGCGCTCGAGACGGCAGCGGCCGAGGGGCTTTCCCGGAAGGACGCCTGGCAGAAGGCCAGCACCGCCTGCGCGGCGGCGGCCGAGGCGACCGCGCCGCTTTCGCCCCGGCTCGGCCGGGCGCGCCCGCTCGCCGAGCGCAGCATCGGTCATCCCGATGCCGGCGCCGTCTCGCTGGCCCTCGTCGCACGGACCGTCGCCGGCCGGCTCTGACGGGCGCTGCCGCCGCGAAAGCACGCCTTTTCAAACCCTTGCGTTGGGGCCTCTCCGCTCCCTTCCGGGCGGGGCCTTGGCGTGTCTATTCGACGTCACATATTCTGAGACATAGTTATTGACATGTTATACCAGTTGAGGGATACAAGCTCACGCCGGGTGCCCGGTGGAGGAAATTTCTGCCGGATGGACCTGCGATCCGGCTGCCGCATTCAGGGGAGGTCTTCGATGACATCGATCGCGTTGTTCGGTGCCGGTGGCAAAATGGGCTATCGGCTTGCCAAGAATCTCAAGGGGTCGCGTTTCGAGGTCCGCCATGTCGAGCTGAGCGAGGCCGGCAAGGCGCGGCTCGCCGACGATCTCGGTCTCTCCTGCGTTTCCGCCGATGAAGGCCTCGACGGCGCCGATGTCGTCGTCCTGGCGGTTCCGGATACGGCGATCGGCAAGGTCGCGACCGGCATCGTCGACAAGCTGAAGCCGGGCACGATGATCGTGGTGCTCGACGCCGCGGCGCCCTTCGCCGGCCATCTGCCGGCGCGTGCGGATATCACCTATTTCGTCACGCATCCCTGCCATCCGCCGATCTTCAACGACGAGACGGATCCGGCTGCCAAGCGTGATTTCTTCGGCGGCATTGCCGCCAAGCAGCATATCGTTTCCGCGCTGATGCAGGGGCCGGAAGAGGCCTATGCGCTCGGCGAGGAGATCGCCAAGGTCATCTGGGCGCCGGTCATGCGTTCGCACCGCGTCACCGTCGAGCAGATGGCGCTGCTGGAGCCCGGCCTTTCCGAGACGGTCTGCGCTTCGCTGCTCGTCGTCATGCGCGAAGCCATGGACGAATGCGTCCGGCGCGGCGTCGCCAAGGAAGCCGCCCGCGACTTCCTGCTCGGCCACATGAACGTGCTCGGCGCCGTCATCTTCGAGGAGACGCCCGGCGTCTTCTCCGATGCCTGCAACAAGGCCATCGAGTTCGGCAAGCCCGTCCTGATGAAGGACGACTGGAAGCGCGTGTTCGAGCCCGAGGAGATCGCCGCCAGCATCCGGCGTATCACCTGATAGCCGGCGGGTTCGCCCGCCGATGAAACGACTTGCACCGGGGCGGCCATTTTCAATGGAGGAGTGGCCGCTGGAGACGCCGGTGCCTAACCGGGAGGAAAAGATGAACATTACCCGTAGACTGATCACCGTCGGTTTCGCCGCCGTCATGGCGGCTGGCGTCGCCATGCCGTCCTTCGCCGCCGATCTCATCGCCATCATCACGCCGAGCCACGACAACCCGTTCTTCAAGGCGGAAGCCGTCGGCGCCGAGGCGAAGGCCAAGGAACTCGGCTACGAGACGCTGGTCCTCGTGCACGATGACGACGCCAACAAGCAGTCGCAGCTCATCGACACGGCGATCGGCCGCGGCGCGAAGGCGATCATCCTCGACAATGCCGGCTCGGAAGCCTCTATCGCCGCCGTGCAGAAGGCCAAGGACGCGGGCGTTCCCTCCTTCCTGATCGACCGCGAGATCAACGCCACGGGCGTCGCCGTCTCGCAGATCGTCTCGAACAACTACCAGGGCGCGCAGCTCGGCGCCGAGGAGTTCGTCAAGCTGATGGGCGAGAAGGGCAACTATGTCGAGCTGCTGGGCCGTGAAGCCGACCTTAACGCCGGCATCCGCTCCAAGGGCTATCACGACGTCATCGACGAATATCCGGACATGAAGATGGTCGCCCAGCAGTCGGCCAACTGGAGCCAGACCGAAGGCTACTCCAAGATGGAGACGATCCTTCAGGCGAACCCGGACATCCAGGGCGTGATCGCCGGCAACGACACCATGGCCATGGGCGCGATCGCCGCGCTGCAGGCCGCCGGCCGCAAGGATGTCATCGTCGTCGGCTTCGACGGTTCGAACGACGTGCGGGACTCGATCAAGGCGGGCGGCATCAAGGCCACCGTCATGCAGCCGGCCTACGCCCAGGCCCAGCTCGCCGTCACCCAGGCGCACGAATACATCACGACCGGCAAGGCGCCCGCCGAGGAAAAGCAGCTGATGGACTGCGTGCTCATCACCGCTGACAACGCCGGCAAGCTCGAAACCTTCGCGCTCGCGGAATAATCCTCCCCCGCGAGGGTGCGAGGCGGGGTGCGGTCCCGCCTCGCATTTCTGTTCATGACGGAGAATGCGAATGCTGAGGTTTCAGGCTGCCTTTCCGGTTTTGCTTGCCGGCGCACTGGCGCTCGGCGGCTGCAAGTTCGTCAAGACCGAGGACGAGCAGAGGCAGGCTGCGGCCAATGCCTTCGATCCGGACAAGCTGGTCGCCGACATATGGGACGCCAAGGTCGTGCCCTATATCGCGGAGCGCGCCGGCCCGTTCCAGGAGGTTTCCGCCCTTGCGGCGAGCGATCTCGATGCCGCCGCGGAAAAATACGGCCATAAGGAAAAGCAGGGCAATGCGCCCTGGACCTTCGTGGCCAAGGTCGACGGCGTGATCGTCGCGGAAGAGACGAAGTCGCGGGCGGGCTATGTCGACGTGGACGTCGACGGCGACAAAAAGGCGGATGTGCGCGTTTCGATCGGGCCGGCGATCCGCGGCACGGCGATCCGCGACAGCCTGAAATTCGTGAATTTCAACGAGTTCAAGAACCAGATCGAATGGGCGCAGTACGGCAAGTCGTTCAACACCCATGTGAACGGTTCACTGCTGGAAAAGCTTTCGCGCGAGAACCTGACCGGCAAGACGATCACGGCGACGGGGGCCTATCCGCTGCCGGCCAAGGGCCAGTTGCCGCAATTCGTGCCCGTCACCATCACCGTCGGAGGCTGACATGAGCGCCATCGACGACGGCGACGTCATCCTCGAACTGAAAGACATCACCAAGGCCTATTCCGGCATCGTGGCGCTGAAGAAGGCGGACCTGAAGCTTCGGCGCGGCGCGGTCAACGTGCTCGTCGGCGAGAACGGCGCCGGCAAGTCGACGATGATGCGCATCATCGCCGGCGTCGAGCGGCCGACGCTGGGCGAGATCTGGATGGAGGGCAAGCGCATCCATCTCGATAGCCCCTCCGATGCGGTGCGCCACGGCATCGGCATCGTCTTCCAGGAGCTGAACCTCTTCGGCAATCTCTCGGTCGCCGAGAACATCTTCGCGACGCGCGAGATCACCCGCGGCCTGCGCGGCATCGACCACAAGGCGCAGGTGGAGAAGGCCAACGAGTTCCTGAACCGCCTCGAAGCCGGCATTTCCGCCGATACGCTCGCGGAAGACCTGCCGATCGGCCAGCAGCAGCTCGTCGAGATCGCCAGGGCCGTCTCGCTCGACACGCGCATCCTCATCATGGACGAGCCGACCTCGGCGCTGAGCGCTGCGGAAGTCGACGTGCTCTTCCGCGTCATCGCCGACCTCAAGGCGCGCGGCGTCGCCATCGTCTACATCTCGCACCGGCTGGAAGAGCTGATGCGCATCGGCGACTACATCACCGTCCTGAAGGACGGCCAGATCACCGGCCATGCCATGGTCAAGGATATCGATACGCGCTGGATCGTCCGCTCGATGATCGGTTCCGACGCCAAGGACTTCGCCAAGCAGGTCGATCACGAGCCGGGCGCGGAAGTCTTCCGCACGGAAAACATCTGCCTGCCGCGCGCCCAGGGCGGCTATGCGGTCGACCATGTCTCCATCGGCGTGCGCAAGGGCGAGATTCTCGGCATCTACGGGCTGATGGGCGCGGGGCGCTCCGAGCTCTTCGAATGCATCATCGGCCGGCACGAGCACTATACGGGGAAAATCTTCGTCGAGGGCGAGGAACTGAAGGGACGCGACACGACCCGGCGCATCCGCGAGGGCCTGGCGCTGATCCCGGAGGACCGGCAGCGCGAGGGCCTCGTGCAATCCATGTCGATTGCCGACAACCTCTCGATGGCGAGCCTCGGCCAGTTTTTAAAGGGTGGCTTCCACATCGACCTGAAGCTTGAGAAGAAGGCGATCCTGGAGGCGATCCGCAGCCTTTCGATCAAGGCGAAGAATCCGGAATTCGACGTCACCTCCATGTCCGGCGGCAACCAGCAGAAGGTCGTCATCGGCAAGGCGCTGATGACGGGGCCGAAGGTGCTCTTGATGGACGAACCGAGCCGCGGCATCGACGTCGGGGCCAAGGCGGACGTCTTCCGCACCATGCGGCGGCTGGCGGGCGAGGGGCTCGCCATCCTCTTCTCCACCTCGGACCTCGAAGAGGTCATGGCGCTCTCCGACCGCATCGCCGTCATGAGCAACGGCCGGCTGGTGATGGTGGTGGACCGCAAGGACGCCACCGAGGACATGGTGATTTCGGCCTCCGCGGAGGGACATAAAACCAAAAGGATGCATGCGTGATGACGACAGCAACGCACACTGCCGCCGCCGGCAACCATCTCTCCACGGGCGCCGCCCTGCTCACGATCATGAAGCTGAGGACCTTCATCGCGCTCTTCGCGGTGATCATCTTCTTCTCGATCTTCGCGCCGAACTTCCTGTCGACCGCGAACATGATCCTGATGTCGAAGCACGCGACGCAGAACGCCTTCCTCGCGATCGGCATGACCTTCGTCATCATCACCGGCGGCATCGACCTTTCGGTCGGCTCGATCGTCGGCCTCTGCGGCATGATCGCCGGCGGCCTCATCATGTACGGCGTGGCGCTGCCACTCGGCTACACCGTCTATTTCAACATCGTCGAGGTCGCGATCATCGTCATGGCCGTCGGCATCCTGATCGGCGCGGTCAACGGCCTGCTCATCACCCGGCTCAACGTCGCGCCCTTCATCGCGACGCTCGGCACGCTCTATGTGGCGCGCGGCATGGCGCTGCTCTATTCCGACGGCCAGACCCTGCCCAATCTGACGGGCCGCGAGGACCTCGGCAACCAGGGCTTTTCCTATCTCGGCTCCGGCTCGATCCTCGGCCTGCCTGTTTCCGTGTGGATACTGATCGTCGTCGCATTGGGCGCTGCCTATTTCGCCCGCTTCGTTCCCCTCGGCCGGCACATCTTCGCAGTCGGCGGCAATGAGCGCGCCTCGCGCATGTCCGGCATCCGCGTCAACCGCGTAAAAATGTTCGTCTACATGTTCTCCGGCTTCTGCGCGGCGATCGTCGGCCTCATCATCTCCTCCGAACTGATGGCCTCGCACCCGGCGACCGGCACCAATCTCGAACTCAACGCCATTGCGGCGGCCGTTCTTGGTGGTACATCCATGTCGGGCGGGCGCGGCACGATCGGCGGCACGATCATCGGCGCCTTCGTGATCGGCATTCTCTCGGACGGGTTGGTGATGATGGGGGTCAGTTCCTTCTGGCAGATGGTGATCAAGGGCCTCGTGATCATCGTGGCCGTGGTGGTGGACCAGGCCCAGCGCCGGCTCCAGCAGCGCGTCACCCTGATGCAGATGGCGAAGGCGGGCTGAGCATGGCGAAGACGAAGGGTGCGTTGATCGGCTGCGGCTTCTTCGCCGTCAACCAGATGCATGGCTGGCAGGATCTCGCCGACGTCGAGATCGTGGCGATCTGCGACCGCGATGCGGAGCGGCTCGGCATCGTCGGCGACCAGTTCGGCGTGACGAGGCGCTACCGGTCGGCGGACGACATGTTTGCCGACGGCGGCTTCGACTTCGTCGATATCGCCACGACGGTCGGCAGCCACCGCGCGCTGGTCGAGCTTGCGGCAAGCCACAAGGTGCCCGCGATCTGCCAGAAGCCGTTCGCGCCGACGCTGGAGGATGCCAAGGCCATGGTCGCCGCCATGGAGGCGGCCGGCGTTCCGCTGATGATCCACGAGAACTTCCGCTGGCAGACGCCGATCCTCGCCGTCAAGGCCGCGCTCGACAGCGGGGCGATCGGCACGCCCTTCTGGGGCCGGGTCTCCTTCCGCTCCGGCTTCGACGTCTTCTCGGGCCAGCCCTATCTCGCCCGCGGCAAGCGCTTCATCATCGAGGACCTCGGCATCCATTCCCTCGACATCGCCCGCTTCCTCTTCGGCGATGCCGACCGCATGACCGCCCGCACGCGCCGCATCAACCCCGACATTGCCGGCGAGGACGTGGCCACCATGCTGCTCGACCACGAGGGCGGCATCACCTCGATCGTCGACGTCAGCTACGCGACGAAGCTGCCGGAAGAACCCTTCCCGGAAACCTTCGTCGAGATCGACGGTAGCAACGGCACGCTGCGGCTCGGCAAGGGCTACAGGCTGACGGTCCATGGACCGGGCGGCACCACGGAAAGCATCGTCGCGCCGAACCTTCTGCTCTGGGCGTCGCGGCCCTGGCACAATATCCAGGAGAGCGTCGCGCTCATCCAGAAACACTGGGCCGAGCGGCTGGTCGCGGGCCGGGAGCCGGACACGTCCGGCCGCGACAATCTCAAGACCTTCGCACTGGTCGAGGCGGCCTATCTCAGCGCCGAGCGCGGCGAGACGGTCGCCCTCAAGGATCTCCTCGGATGAGCGGGGACCTGCTCCGCCTCTACGGCACGAGCGAGCGCGAGCCGGAAAGCCGGACGCTTTCGGCCGGCGACGTGAGCGTGGAGCTTCAGGACGGCAATCTGCGCACCCTGCGGTTTCGCGGCCATGAGGTGCTGCGCGCCGTCGCCTTCCTCGTGCGAGACAAGGATTGGGGCACCTGCGGCGCCGCCATCGCCAATCTTGCGGTCGAAGAGACGACGGCGGGCTTCTCCGTTCGCTACGACGCCCGCTTCAGCGCGCCCTCCGGCGCCCATCTCGACTGCGCCATCTCGATCGCCGGCAGTGCCGGCGGCGTGACCTTCTCCGCCGACTGCGTCAGCGACGCCGATTTCGAAACCGCCCGCGCCGGCTTCGTCGTGCTGCATCCGGTGGTCGGCGTCGCGGGCGCGCCGGTTAAGGTGCGCCATGGCGACGGCAGCGTCGAAAAGGCCTGCTGGCCCGACCGGATCGAGCCGTGGCAACCCTTCAAGGAGATCGCCGCCATCACCCATCGCGTTGCGCCCGGCATCACGGCGACGACGGATTTTTCCGGCGATGTGTTCGAGATGGAGGACCAGCGCAACTGGACCGACGGGTCCTACAAGACCTATGTGCGGCCGCTGGCGCTGCCCTGGCCCTATCGCGTGCCGAAGAACGAACCGTTCCGCCAGGCGATCTCCGTCAGGATCGAGGCGGAGGCGGGCGCTGCGCCCGCCGCCGGCGCGGGCGACGCCGTTTCGCTGAGACTGGTGCCGACGACGCGCCGGTTCCCCGAGATCGGCGTCGGGCTCCGGCCGGAATGCCTTGCCGGGGAGCGCGCTGCGCTCGCCGTGCTGGAAACGATTGGCGCGCGGCACCTGATCGCCCATTTCGATCCTGTCGCGGGGCACGGCATCGAGGCATTGCGGGGATATGCGGAGATCGCCGCGCGCTCCGGCCTCAAGGTGACGCTGGAGCTTGCCGTGCCGTGCCGCGGCCCGCTCGATGAGGAGATGGCCGGCATTGCCGGGTTTGTCGGCGAGGCAGGGCTTGTCCTCGACACGCTGTTCGTCTCCCCCGCCGTGGACCGGCAATCGACGCCGCCCGGCAGCGCCTGGCCGGAATGCCCGCCGCTCGCGGCGGTCTATGCCGCGGCGCGAGCAGCCTTTCCGGGCGTGCCCCTCGGCGGCGGCATGATGAGCTATTTCACCGAACTCAACCGCAAGCGCGTGCCGGGCGAAAGGCTGGACTATATCAGCCATTGCACCAATCCGATCGTGCACGCGGCCGACGATCTCTCCGTCATGCAGACCTTCGAGGCGCTGCGCTTCGTGGTCGGCTCGGTGCGCGCGCTCTATGGCGACAAGCCTTACCGCATCGGCCCCTCGACGATCGCCATGCGGCAGAACCCCTATGGCAGCGCGACCAAGGACAATCCGGCCGGCGGCCGTATCCCTATGGCGAATGTCGATCCCCGCCACAACGGCGCCTTCGGCGCCGCCTGGACGCTGGCCTATGCCGCGACGGTCGCCCCGGCCGGCCTGGAAGTCCTGGCGCTGTCGACGCTGGCCGGGCCCTTCGGGCTCGTGGCGGGCGAGGGGGAAGCGACGCCCGCGGGCGGGTTGCGGCCCCTCGCGCATGTGCTGGCGGCGCTCGGCAGCCTTGCGGGCGGGGCGGCGGTCGCCGTCGAGACGTCCCGTCCGGAGGCGGTGCTGGGCCTTGCGACGGCCGACCGACTGCTTTTGGCGAACATCACGCCGCAGGTGCAGGCGGTGGTCCTTCCGGCGCTGCCGTGCAGGGTATCGGTCATCGACGGCAAGGGTGCGGACCTGCCGGCGGCCGGGCGGATCGGCCTGCCGCCCTATGGGGTGGTCGAGATCCTGCGGTGAGCCTTATTTGTGCCCCTTGAGGGCATAGAGCGCACGGGAGCGTTCGAGATGCTTGATCATCGCCCTTTCGGCGCGGTCGGCATCGCCCTTCTCGATGGCGCGGATGATTTCCTCGTGTTCGGCCAGCGTGAAATTCTCGCGGCCCGTCCAGATGAGCATTTCCGTATGATAGGACTTCAACCAGCCCAGCATGGCGCCGCTGACCGCTGCGAAGATCGGGTTGCCGGAAATCTGCGCGATCAACTGGTGGAACGCCATGTCCGCGTCGATGAACGCATCGGCATCGCCAAGACTTTCCTTCTGTTTGTCGAGCAGGGCGCGCAGGTCGGCGATATGGGCGGGGGTCGCCTTGGTGGCCGCCTCGCGGATCATGCCGCGCTCGAAGAAGATGCGGGCGCTCTTCAGGTGCTCCAGCGTGTCCGAGGAGCCGGAGAGCATGAGCTTGGCCGGCAGGTCGACCTGGCGGATGATGGATTCGGCGGTGATGCGCAGCACCTTGGCGCGCTCGCCCTGCGAAATCTCGACCAGGCCCTTGCCGGCGAGCGCCTGCATCGCTTCGCGGATGGCCGGGCGGCCGACGCCGTAGCGCTCCATAAGCTCGCGCTCGGAGGGCATGTCGTCGCCGGCCTTCAATTCGCCGGTCTCGATCATGTGCTTCAGCCGGGCGAAGACTTCGTCGGAGAGTTTCTTGCGGACGATCGGTTCGGAAGCGACGTTCATGGGACACCTGGTTTCGACAGGTTTGAATATGCATCAAGTTCGCCGGCCGCAACAGCTTTCGCGAATGCCGGCTTGCAATAACATAAATACTCATTATACCAGTTATCGCGCTTTCACAAGCTTATTGCGGCACGAACGGGAGGAGAAAACGTGATCCGTCTGACGTATCGGATAGAGACATCGGGTTCGCCCGAGGCGATGGCGATGAAGATCGCCAGCGACCAGTCGACCGGCACCTTCGTAGCCCTGCCGGGCGAGACGGAGGAACTGAAAGCCCGCGTCGCGGCGCGTGTCGCCGCCGTCCGTCCCCTGCCGCCCGCCGATCGCGCCTCCTTTCCGGACGAAGCGGGGAGCGCGACGCAGTTCAACCGTGCGGATGTGGATATCGATTTCCCGATGGATGCGGTCGGCACCGACCTTTCGGCGCTGATGACCATCGCCATCGGCGGCGTCTTCTCCATCAAGGGGCTGACGGGCATCCGCATCGTCGACATGCAGCTTCCGCCGGAATTCGCCGCGGCCCATCCCGGCCCGCAATTCGGCGTTCCCGGCAGTTTCGCGCTGACGGGCGTGAAAGACCGGCCGATCATCGGCACCATCGTCAAGCCGGCGCTCGGCCTGCGCCCGCACGAGACGGCCGAGATGGTCGGCGAACTGATCGAGGCGGGCGTCGATTTCATCAAGGACGATGAAAAGCTGATGAGCCCGGCCTATTCGCCGCTGAAGGACCGCGTGGCGACGATCATGCCGAAGATCCTCGACCATGAGCAGAAGACCGGCAAGAAGGTGATGTATGCCTTCGGCATCAGCCATGCCGATCCCGACGAGATGATGCGCAACCATGACCTGGTGCTCGCGGCCGGCGGCAATTGCGCCGTCGTCAACATCAATTCCATCGGCTTCGGCGGCCTTTCCTTCCTGCGTAAGCGTTCCGGCCTCGTGCTGCACGCCCACCGCAACGGCTGGGACATCCTGACGCGCCATGCCGGCCTCGGCTTCGAATTCTCCCTCTGGCAGCAGTTCTGGCGGTTGCTCGGCGTCGACCAGTTCCAGATCAACGGCATCCGCGTGAAATACTGGGAGCCCGACGAGAGCTTCGTGCGCTCCTACAAGGCTGTCAGTATGCCGTTGTTCTCGCAAAAGGACGTGGCGCTGCCGGTCGTCTGCTCGGGCCAGTGGGGCGGGCAGGCGCCGGACACGATCGCGGCGACGGGCGGCTCGACGGACCTGCTCTACCTGTGCGGCGGCGGCATCGTCAGCCATCCCGGCGGGCCGGGGGCGGGCGTGAAGGCGGTGAAGCAGGCCTGGGAGGCGGCCGTGGCGGGCGTGCCGCTGGAGACCTATGCCAAGGACCATCCCGAACTGGCGCAATCCATAGCGAAATTCGCCGACGGCAAGGCGGCGTAGAGCATGACACGACCCCTCATCAGCTATTACGGCGACGATTTCACCGGCTCGACCGACGTCATGGAGGCGCTCGCCTCGAACGGCGTGGAGACCGTGCTCTTCCTCGACGTGCCGGATGCCGACCTCCTGGCGCGGTTCGCCGGGGCGCGGGCCTTCGGTCTTGCCGGCACCAGCCGCAGCGAGACGCCGGACTGGATGGACGTGCATCTTCGCGCCGCCTTCGAATGGCTGAAGACGCTCGATGCCGCGCTTTGCCACTACAAGGTCTGCTCGACCTTCGATTCCGCCCCGCATGTCGGCAATATCGGCCGGGCCATCGAGATCGGCCGCGCCGTCTTCGGCAAGGCATGCGTGCCGCTCATCGTCGGCGCGCCGCAGATCCGGCGCTACACGGCCTTCGGCGAGCTCTTCGCGGCCTATCAGGGGCGCAACTATCGCATCGATCGCCACCCGGTCATGGCGCGCCACCCGGTGACGCCGATGCACGAGGCCAACCTGCTGCTGCACCTTTCGCGGCAGACGGCGCTTTCCTCCGCCCTTCTCGACACGGTCGTGCTGTCGGCCGGCCTGCCACCCGAGGAGGCCGATATCCTGCTCATCGACGTGCTCGACGCGGCGACGCAGGCCGCCGCCGGCGCATTGCTCTGGAACCGGCTGCGCGGGGAGAGCCGCTTTGTCTGCGGCTCCTCCGGCCTCGAATATGCCCTGATCCCGGCCTGGCGGGACGAAGGCCTGATCGGGGAAAGGCCCGCCTTCCCCGCGGCCGGGCCGGTGGACCGCATCGCGGTCGTCTCGGGCAGCGTCTCGCCTACCACCGAGCGGCAGATCCGCCATGCGCTGGAAAACGGCTTTGCCGGCGTCACGCTCGATCCTCTCGCCCTGTCGGGCGAGGAAAACGGGGCGGCGGTGGTGGCGGCGGTCGAGAGCGGCCTTGCGGCCCTGCAAGAGGGGCGCAGCGTCGTGCTCTACACCGCGCTCGGGCCTGCGGCGGACCGCGGCGGGGAGCTCGATACCGCGACGGGCGCCCGTCACCGCCTCGGCCGTGCACTCGGGCGCATCCAGTCGGAACTCGTCGCGTGCGCCGGACTTACCCGTGCGGTCGTGGCGGGGGGCGATACGTCCAGCCATGCGCTCGGCGAGATGGGCATCGCGGCGCTGACGCTGAAGATGCCGCTGCCGCAGACGCCGGGTTCGCCGCTGTGCATCGCCCATGGCGGGGCGGCGGACGGCCTGGAGATCGCCCTGAAGGGCGGACAGGTCGGCGGCGACGACTATTTCTCGATGATCCGCGCCGGCCGGGCCTGATTTGCGCTCGCCTCAGGTCGGGAATTGCCGGTAGCATTCCTCCGCGATCTGCTGGAGCCGCTCGCGGGAAATGTCGCCGGTCACCGCATAGCCGAGGTCGCCGTCGATCCAGTAGAAGGTCTCCACGCCATTGGCGGCGGCGAAGCGGAAGCTCGTCGTGCGGTTCTCGCCGTTGCGGGCGACGAGGACCGTGACGCGCCGGCCGGCCTCGTCCTCGTACATGAACAGGGCGCCCGGCTTGTCGGTGACGGGCAGCAGGCGCCCGCCCACCAGCCTGAAGCCGATCGCCGTAAGGTCGGGGACCTTCAGGTCGTCGATCGCGAGGCGCTTTCCCAGCCAGCGCGCCAGATGCGCCTCCTGGTCGGCGAAGACCTCGACGGGATGACGCACCTCGCCCGCATAGACGAGATAGGCGTTGCGCGCCTCGCGGGGCAGGGCATCCATCGCCGTCACCGCCGGGGTCTTTTCGAGGAGCATCGGGCCGAAATGGCCGGCAAGGCCGCCGAGCACGAAGAGAAGCATGGCCGCGGCCGCCAGGGCAAGGCGCGGCGCGGCGGGCTTTGCAACGGCCGGGCGGCCGGCGACGAGTGCGATATCGGAGGGGCGGGCGGCGGCATGGGCAGCGAAGGCGTCCCTCAGGCTGTCGTTCTGCGCCTGCCAGTCGGCCACCAGCCGCGCGGCTTCCGGGTCGCGGGCGAGATGGCTTTCCACGCGTGCGCGTCCGGCTTCGTCCAGTAAGCCGTCGGCATAGGCGTGCAGGTCCGTTTCGGTCACGGGGCGGCTCTCGCTCATCGGGGGCTCCGCAGGTGGATGACGTTTTCGGCCAGCAGCTTCTCGCGCAGCATCTGCCGGGCGCGCGACAGGCGCGACATGACGGTGCCGACCGGGACCTCCAGGATATCGGCGACCTCCTGATAGCTGCGGCCCTCGACGGCGACCAGCATCAGCACGGCCCGCGCCTCCTTCGGCAGGGTGTCGAGCGCCTGCACCAGCCGGTTCCGCGCCAGCGGATCGGAGGGAGGGGCGCTTTCGGCAACGCTTTTGGCCGCCTCGATGCCGACGGAGGGGCGGCGGGCGACGGCACGGCGGGCATTGAGGTGCAGGTTGGTCATGATCCGGTAGGCCCAGGCGCGAATGTTCGCGCCGCGCCATTGCGCCCGGTGGCTCAGGGCCTTCTCGACGCAGTCCTGCAACAGGTCCTCGCTCTCCGCATCTGATCGCGTCAGGCTGCGGGAATAGCGCCGGAGCTGCGGCAGCAGGGCAAGGATCTCGGCCTCGAAGGAAAGGGGCGGGGAGGGCGTGCCCTCCCGTCCGCTGCCCGCCCCGGCGTCGTGGGCGTCAGGGCTTGGCGACATCCCAGACGCCGTTCACGCCGTCGCCGGTCGTATCGCCTTCCTTCATGTCCTTGATCCAGTAGTAGAGCGGCATGCCGTCCTTGGCCCATTGCTTCGCCCCGTCCTTGCGGGTGACGAGGGAGTATGCACCCTCCGCTGTCGCATCGGAAGCGGCGATGGCCGGCGGCCAGTTCGTCGCGCATTTGTCGTAGCAGTTGGAGGTGCCGGGCTGGTCGTTCTTGAAGGTGTAGAGGGTCATGCCCTTCTCGCCGGCAAGCACCTCGCCCTTGTCGGTCTTGACGGTGGTGAACGGTTCGGCGGCGAAAGCCGTGCCGGCAAGGGTCGCGACGGCGAATGGCACGAGGACTAGGAACTTCATGGTCGTCTCCCATCGTTACGGCGACTTTCCTCAGCCGCCCCTGCCAAGACACCGGCACCGGCCGGATTATTCCCTCCCGTTCGGAAAAAGAACTGAAAAGAAGCAGGGTGGTTCGCTGGCCGCCTCGTCGCCGAGGCCGGTTGCGTCAGCCGATCTTCTCGACGATGGGCGGAATCTGCACGACGGTGGGATCCGTTGCGCCGGAATCGATGATGCCGAACACGGCCTCCAGCATTTTCGGCACGTCCTGCCGCACCATCTCGATATGATCGCCGAGCATGGCGACGAAGGGGTCCCAGTCGAAACAGCCGAGCTGGGGCACCCGGTCGGCATAGTGGCCGGAACGGCGGATCCAGCGCATGACGCCTTCCAGCGAAATGGTGGAGTTGACGAACATGCCGCGCGGCAGCGGGTTCTTGCGCTCGGCGAGCAGTTTCATGGCGTTCTCCGCCTTCTCGGGGGCGTAGCCGCAGGTCATCACCAGCGTCTCGTCCACCGGCACGCCCGCCTCGCCATGCGCATCGCGGAAGCCTCGCACGCGCTCCATCGTGTTGTGGTCGCTGCCGCGGCCGCCGACGAAGAGCAGGGGGCTCTTCTCACCGAACTCCCGCTCGCAATTGGCGAGCACACGGCGCGTCAGCTCCAGCGCGCCGCCGTAATTGTCCGAGATGATGGAGGGCGCGCGCGAGCCCGGAAGGTCGAGATTGATGGTGCGCACGCCGGCGGCGGCACAGAGGTCGACGATGCGGTCCGGGTCGGTGGCGCCCGTCGCGACCAGGCAGTCGACCTGGTAGGACAGCATGGCGCGCGCCGCCTCCACCTCCAGCGCCGGGTCGCGCTGCGTGCAGGTGATGATGGGAAAGAGCCCGCGCGCGCGCGCGAGCATCTCGAACTGCTCGACGATCGAGGCGAAATAGCGGTTGTCGTATTTCGGCACGATCATGCCGATGATCTTCGAGCGGTCGCGGCGCAGCACGCTCGCCTGCATGTTGAGCGCGTAGCCCTGCTCCTCGGCGAGTTTCGTGATCTTCTCGGCCAGCTTGACGCTGATGCGCCGCTTCTTCCAGTTGCCGTTGAGAATCGCGCTGACGGCGCTCGCCGAGGTGCCCGCCAGCTCTGCCAGATCGTAGATGGTCGTCCTTTTCGTCTGCGTCGTCCGCTTCACATGTCATCTCCGTTTCGTGAGCCACCTTGACACCAATGGCGTTTGGTGGCAATTCTTGCTTCATCGATTGAGCAAGCGTGCTCCATCGATGAATTTGCCTGAACAGCAAGACTGACCCAAGGGAGGTGTCAGATGGAGCATCGACGAACCGGACGTTGCGGCGCGGCCGCGGCGAACGATGATCTGCGCTTGTTTCGATGCGCGGAGCCGTCGATCCTGTCGCCCTTGGAGGCTTGAGGGAACCGGCGAAAACCAACCGTGGAGGAACCCAATGAAGACGCTTACCCATCTGCTCGCCTCGACCGGCCTCGTCCTGTCGCTCGCCAGTGCCGCCTTCGCCCAGGAAGGGGCGACCGTCGCCTTCCTGATGCCCGACCAGGCTTCGACCCGTTACGAGCAGCACGACTATCCCGGCTTCAAGGCCGAGATGGAGAAACTGTGCCCGAGCTGCACGGTGATCTACCAGAACGCCAATGCCGACGTCGCGCTCCAGCAGCAGCAGTTCAACTCCGTCATCGCGCAGGGCGCCAAGGTCGTCGTGCTCGATCCGGTCGATTCGGCCGCCGCCGCCGCGCTCGTCGAGATCGCCCAGTCGCAGGACGTCAAGGTCATCGCCTATGACCGTCCGATCCCCGCCAAGCCGGCCGACTACTACGTCTCCTTCGACAACCAGGGCATCGGCAAGGCCATCGCGCAGTCGCTGGTCGATCACCTGAAGGCCAAGGGCGTTCCGGACGGCGCGGGCGTGCTGCAGATCAACGGCTCGCCGACCGACGCTGCCGCCGGCCTCATCCGCGACGGTATCGATTCCGCCCTCGACGCCTCGCCCTACAAGACGCTCGCCGAGTTCGACACGCCGGACTGGGCGCCGCCGAAGGCACAGGAATGGGCGGCCGGCCAGATCACCCGCTTCGGCGACGAGATCAAGGGCATCGTCGCGGCGAACGACGGTACGGGCGGCGGCGCGATCGCGGCGCTGAAGGCGGCCGGCGTCAAGGAGATGCCGCCGGTGACCGGCAACGACGCGACCATCGCGGCGCTGCAGCTCATCATCTCGGGCGACCAGTACAACACGATCTCCAAGCCCTCGGAAATCGTCGCTGCCGCGGCGGCGAACGTTGCCGTCCAGCTCCTGAAGGGCGAGACGCCGGAAGCCACCCACAAGCTCTACGAGACGCCCTCGCAGCTCTTCGTCCCGGCGGTCGTGACGGCCGAGAACATCAAGGCCGAGATCTTCGACAAGGGCATCAACAAGCCGGAAGAGGTCTGCACCGGCGAATATGTTGAAGGTTGCCGCAAACTGGGCATCATCCAGTAAGCGACGCCAGTCGTGTCCGGCCGCAAGCGCGGCCGGACATTCCTATCCGCCGAAAGGTCAGTCCGAAGGTTCGGGGCCATGACAGCCATACTTCAAAATACTCCCGCCAAGGGAGAACCGGTGCTGCGTCTTCGCGGCGTGTCGAAGAATTTCGGGGCCGTCTCCGCATTGACGGATATCGAGCTTGAGGTGAAGGCCGGCGAGGTCGTCGCGCTGGTCGGCGACAACGGCGCCGGCAAGTCGACGTTGGTCAAGGTGCTCGCCGGCGTGCACCAGCCGTCCTCGGGCACGGTCGAGTTCTGCGGCCAGCAGGTGACGCTCGACAGCCCGGCCAGGGCGCTGGACCTCGGCATCGCCACCGTGTTCCAGGATCTTGCGCTCTGCGAAAACCTCGACGTCGTCGCCAATCTCTTCCTCGGCCACGAGATGTCGCCCTGGGCGCTCGACGAAGTGGCCATGGAGGTGCGGGCGTGGACGCTGCTGCGCGAGCTTGCCGCGCGCATTCCTTCGGTGCGCGAGCCGATCGCCTCGCTGTCCGGCGGCCAGCGCCAGACGGTCGCCATCGCCCGCTCGCTGCTGCTCAACCCGAAACTCATCATGCTGGACGAGCCGACCGCCGCCCTCGGCGTCGCGCAGACGGCGGAGGTGCTGAACCTCATCGAGCGCGTGCGCGACCGCGGCTTGGGCGTCATCATCATCAGCCACAACATGGAGGACGTGCGCGCCGTCGCCGACCGCATCGTCGTGCTCCGCCTCGGGCGCAACAACGGCGTCTTCACGCCCGACTCGTCCAACCAGGAACTCGTTTCCGCCATTACCGGCGCGACGGACAATTCCGTCTCGCGCCGCGCCGAGCGCAAGTCTCACGTCCAGGAAAACCACGGGGGCGCCGCATGAGCCAGAATCCTTCCCAGCCGATGCTGGACCGCAGCGACGAGCGCGTGCGCCACGACGACAGCCTTTCCGCCATGGCCCGCGGCTTCATCGACCGGGTGCGCTCCGGCGACCTCGGCATGCTGCCGGTCGCCGTCGGCCTCGTCGTCATCTCCGTCGTCTTTTCCGCGCTGAACCCGATCTTCCTCGCGCCGAACAACCTCGTGAACCTCCTGTTCGACTGCGCCACGGTCGGCGTCATCTCGCTCGGCATCGTCTGCGTGCTGGTGCTCGGCGAGATCGACCTTTCCGTCGGTTCGATGAGCGGCCTCGCCTCCGCCATGGTCGGCGTGCTCTGGGTCAACCAGGGCTGGCCGATCGTCGGCGCCATTCTTGCCGCCCTCGTGGTGGGCGCGGGCGTGGGCCTCCTCTATGCGATGCTCTACAATCGCCTGGGCATGCCGAGCTTCGTCGCCACGCTTGCCGGTCTTCTCGCGCTGCTCGGCCTGCAACTCTACATCCTCGGCCCGACCGGCTCGATCAACCTGCCCTACGCCTCCTCGCTGGTGCGCTTCGGCCAGATCCTCATCATGCCCGACTGGCTGTCCTATGCGCTGGCGCTCATGCCGGGCCTCGTGATGATCGGCCGGGGGCTTCGCACCCGCACCCAGCGCATTGCCGCCAATCTCTCGGCCCAGCCGATGCGGGCGCTGATCCTGAAGGCCGTGGTGCTGACGGCCGCGCTGGAAGTCGCCGTCTTCTACCTCAATCTCGGCCGCGGCCTTCCCTGGATGTTCGCCCTCTTCGTCGCGCTCGCCGTCGTCCTCAACTATGCGCTGACGCGCACGAAATGGGGCCGCTCCATGTTCGCCGTCGGCGGCAACAAGGAGGCGGCGCGCCGCTCGGGCATCAATGTGCGCCGCATCTACATGAGCGCCTTCATGCTCTGCTCGACGCTGGCGGCGCTCGGCGGCATCCTCTCGGCCTCGCGCCTCGCCTCGTCGAGCCAGCAGGCCGGCACGGGCGACGTCAACCTCAACGCCATCGCTGCGGCGGTCATCGGCGGCACGAGCCTCTTCGGCGGGCGGGGCAGCGCCTATTCGGCCCTCCTCGGCATCATCGTCATCCAGGCGATCTCGAACGGCCTGACGCTGCTCAACCTGTCGTCGTCGCTGCGCTACATGATCACCGGGGCGGTCCTTGCCATCGCCGTCATCGTCGATTCGCTCGCCCGACGCTCGCGCGTCAGCCACGGCCGCGCCTAAAGAATACTGGAATGGAGTTTTAGACCATGGCCGACCTCATGAAGGGCAAGATCGCTGCCATCACCGGTGCCGCCTCCGGCATCGGCCTCGAATGCGCCAGGACCCTCCTTGCCGAAGGGGCGAAGGTGGTGCTCGTCGACCGGGCGAAGGACAGGCTGGAACAGCTTTGCGACGAGCTTGGCCCCACCGCCCTGCCGCTCGTCGTCGACCTCCTCAACCCGCAGGACGTCTCCGGCATGCTGCCGCGCATCCTCGAGATCGCCGGCGGGCTGGACGTCTTCCACGCCAATGCCGGCGCCTATATCGGCGGGCCGGTGGCGGAAGGCGATCCCGATGCCTGGGACCGCATGCTGAACCTCAACATCAACGCCGCCTTCCGCTCGGTCCATGCGGTTCTGCCCTACATGATCGGGAAGAAGACGGGCGACATCCTCTTCACCTCGTCGATCGCCGGCGTGGTGCCCGTCGTCTGGGAGCCGATCTACACGGCCTCGAAATTCGCCGTGCAGGCCTTCGTGCATTCGACGCGCCGGCAGGTGGCGCAGCATGGTGTGCGCGTCGGCGCGGTGCTGCCCGGCCCGGTCGTCACCGCGCTGCTCGACGACTGGCCGAAGGAGAAGATGGACGAGGCCCTTGCGAACGGCAGCCTGATGCAGCCCAAGGAAGTGGCCGACGCCGTGCTCTTCATGTTGACCCGGCCGCGCAACGTCACGATCCGCGACCTGGTGATCCTGCCGAACAGCGTCGATCTCTGAAGAAAGCCCGCGGGCGGCATGAGGCCGCCTGCCCGAAGAACGTTCCGATTGCAGGCGGTAGACCCATGAGCACTCCTTCCTCCGCACGCCCCGCGGGCGGCGAACGCTACCTCGTCGGCGTCGATGTCGGCACGGGAAGCGCCCGAGCCGGCCTCTTCGACATGACCGGCCGCATGCTGGCCTCGGGCAAGCGCGACATCGCGCTGTTCCGCGGCCCGGGCGCGATGGTCGAGCAGTCGAGCACGCAAATCTGGGCCGCCGTCTGCGCCTCGGTGCGCGAAGCCGTCGCCGATGCGCGCGTCGCGCCCGAGCAGGTCGCAAGCCTCGGCTTCGACGCGACCTGCTCCCTCGTCGTGCTCGGGGAAGGGGGCAAGCCGCTGCCCGTCGGTCCTTCGGAGGATCCCGAGCGCGACATCATCGTGTGGATGGATCACCGTTCGGTCGACCAGGTCGAGCGCATCAACGCCATGGGCCACGACGTGCTGCGCTATGTCGGCGGCATCATCTCGCCGGAGATGGAGACGCCCAAACTGCTCTGGCTCAAGGAGAACCGCCCGCAGGTTTTCGACGCCGCCTGGCAGTTCTTCGATCTTGCGGACTTCCTGACCTGGCGGGCGACGGACGACCTTGCCCGCTCCACCTGCACCGTCACCTGCAAATGGACCTATCTCGCGCATGAGAAGCGCTGGGATCCGGGCTATTTCCGCGCCATCGGCCTCGGCGTGCTCGCGGACGAGGATTTCGCCCGCATCGGCCGGCGTGTCGTCGAGCCGGGCACGCCGCTCGGCGGCGGCCTGACGGCGCGCGCGGCGGCGGAACTCGGCCTTGTCGCTGGAACGCCGGTCGGCGCCGGCATGATCGATGCCCATGCGGGCGGTATCGGCACGGTGGGGGTCGACGGCCCGCCGGAGAGCAATCTCGGCTATGTCTTCGGCACATCTTCCTGCACCATGACCTCGACCCGCGAACCGGTCTTCGTGCCGGGCGTCTGGGGGCCGTATTATTCCGCCATGGTGCCTGGCATGTGGCTGAACGAAGGGGGACAGTCGGCGGCTGGCGCGGCCATCGAGCAGCTTCTGTCCTTCCATCCGGCGGCCGGCGAGGCCGCGGCGCTGGCGAAGGCGAAGGGCCTTTCCCTGCCCGTGTTCCTGGCGGGGCTCGCCGTGGAGAAGGCGCCGACGCTTTCGGCCGTCGCGCGGCTGGCGGAGGGCCTGCATGTCGTGCCGGAATTCCTCGGCAACCGCGCGCCCTTCGCCGATCCACATGCGCGTGCGGCGATCGTCGGCCTCGGCATGGAGCGCGATCTTGCCGATCTCGTGTCGCTCTATGTCGCCGGGCTCTGCGGCATCGGCTACGGTCTGCGCCAGATCATCGATGCGCAGGCGGCCGCCGGTGCGCCGATCGACAGGATCGTCATCAGCGGCGGTGCGGGCCAGCTCGACCTGGTCCGCCAGCTCCTTTGCGATGCGACCGGCAAGACCCTCATCGCGACGCGGGCGGAGGAGCCGGTGCTGCTCGGCGCCGCCATCCTCGGCAGCGTTGCCGCCGGCGCCTTCCCGGATATGCGTGCGGCGATGGCGGCCCTTTCGGCGACCGACCGCGCCTACCAGCCGGCCGGCGCCGATATCGCCGCCCTGCATGCCCGGCGCTACGATGCCTTCACGCGGCTGCAAACCTTGGCCCGGGAGATACGGTAGCTCCGCCTCTCCCGAACCGCGGCGCCAGCGCGCCTATGCGCTGGTGAAGAGCGCGACGGGCTCGCCCGCAAGGGCCTCGGTCAGCGGCATGTCGCCGGCGAGCACCAGGCGGCGGTCGTCGAGCACCGACCGCACCGTGCGTCCGTGGAAGCGATCGGGAATCGTGATGGAAACGCCGCGCATGGCGTCCTCCGTCAGCTGCAGGGCGCCGGGCTGCGTCTTGCCGAAGGTGTGACGCGGCGCCACGGTGATGGCGAAGGCTTGCGGTGCGCCGCGCAGGAAGGCGAGGGCCTGTGCGCCGCCGTCCGAAACGCCGAGCGGAAGATAGGGGCCGGCAAAGGGCCCGTCCAGGTCCTTCGCCCGCGTGGCAAGGACGGTCGCCACCATCCATTGCTTGTAGGAGGCGAAACCGGCGCGTGTCGCGGGCGGCTTTTCCGGCCGGACGCGGGAGGGCGGCATGACCCCACGGCGACCCGCCCGCCTGAGGAAGAAGTCCCCGTGTTCGCTGCCCTGCCGGATGTTCGGAACGCCCGGCATAGTCAGCTTGATCAGCGTTTGCGCAAGGGCGTTCATCAGGCCGGCATCGATGAAGGGCGGCAGCGTCTCGTCGAGGTCGCGCAGGAAGGCGTCGTTGCCGAACAGGGCCTCGATGACGCCGGCAAGGGCCGGCGTCGGGCCGGTGTCCGGAGCGTCGCAGCAGGCGCCGGTCCAGCCTTCGCGCCCGATGAGCACCTTGAGGTCGGCAGCAAGGGACCGGATCGCCGCGCTGTCCTGAAGGCCTGCGATCGGCCAGATGGCGGCGATGGCGTTGTAAAGCAGCGGCTCTATACCGGGCTGCGGTGCGATCCGGCCGGGCATGTCGCCGATCATTCCGGCGCTGAGGGCGGACCAGCGCCCCGTCGCGCTGTGCCAGAGGTCCGGCGCTTCGGCGAGGGCATGGAGCCGGGCCCTGGTATCGCCGCCGCAGGCCGCGCCGAACGGGGCTATCGCCGACAGGCCGTGCGGCATGGCTTCCGCCCGCGCCCGCATCGACGCGTGAAACGTCGCGGGGCCGTCCGGCAGGCTGGGCTCCGCGTCGTGGGGCAGAAGAGCGTCGTCCGGCACCCTGGCCGCGACGCAGCCGCTCAATTGCTGGAAACGGACGCGGAATTCTGCGCAGCCGGCAAGGGTGCGCGCGACCCTGTCGTCGGCCAGCAGTTCCCAGACGAAATCGATCGCCTCGCGGACCTCCGGCCGGTTGCCCTCCTGCGCGTGCTGCCGGGCCGTCGCGATGAGCGCCCGATCGTGCTCGCTGATATGGACGGCCGTCGCATAGGTCCGTGCGACGGGCAGGGCGACGATCATGGCGCGGATCGCCTCGGTGAGCGAACTGCGGGAGAGGTCGGCGTCGGACCGGTCGGCGATGGCCTTGGCCAAAAGGGTCAGTTGTGCGGTCTCGCTTTCGAGCTCCGTCATGAGGATGTGCCGCTTGCAGGCTTCCCGCATCGTTTCCGCCCGCGGGCCGCCGCCGGCCAGCATGCCGGCAAGGGCATCGACGATCTCGCCGCCCGTCGTGCCATGGACCGGCCAATCCGCCGCCAGCCGCTCGCCGCCCGAAAGCCGCTTGTCGACGATCAGATAGGCGGGGCCGACGGCAGCGCGCAGCCGTTCCAGATAGGCGTGCGGATCGGCGAACCCGTCGATGTTGAGGATGGCCAGCCCGTCCACCGTGCCCTCGCGCACAAGGTCCACGATCAGCCGGTGGCTGTCGTCGAACACCCTGGCATCGTCGAGGCGCAGCCCGACGAGGTCGGCGGAGCCGGCAAGGCGCCGGTAGCCGGCCGGCGGGCGCCCCGCCTTTCGTTCCACCAGCCGCCATGGCTGCGCCTCGTGGATGGCCGCGATCCGTCGCGGGTCACGCGAGATCTCGGCCAACATCCTTGCGACGATCTCCTGCTCGTCCATGCGGGCGAGCGGGCCGCCAGAGCCGGGCGCGCCCTCGAAAGCCGTGGCGGGGGCAGTGATCACCAGGAGGTCCTCATGCGTTTCGAGGGCCTGCCGGCACGTCTCGGGATGCAGGGGATAGAAAGCGCCGCGATGGCACAGCGCCAGGACGTCCCGTTCCGGGTCCAGCGCGAGGCGGATCCCGCCTTCGGCGGCTTCCGCCGCGAAATCCCTGTCGAGAACGGGCAAGGCCAGCTTCTCCGACCAGTCGATATCGAAATGCCCGGAAAACGGACTTTCCGCGCCCCAGGTGAGGACACTGTGCCACCAGGGATTTTCGAGGCTCGCGGCGACATGGTTCGGCACGATATCGAGGATGAGGCCGAGACCGTTCGCCTTGAGATCGCCGGCAAGCCGGCGCAAGCCGTCGAGGCCGCCGAGGACGGGATCGACGACGGTCGGATCGATGACATCGCGGCCATGCGAGGAGCCCTTCACGGCCGCCATCACCGGGGAGGCGTGGAGATGGCTGATGCCGAGGTGCTGGAGATAGGGCACCAGTTTTCGTGCTCTCCCGAAGTCCATGCCATTGCGGAACGAAAGACGATAGATTGAGGAAGGGCGGGTCATGGGGTCCTGGGCGTGTGCGTTTTCTCGGCCAGAAAACGCAAATCCTCCCTACTTGTTCCAACGCGATTTTCGACGGCGTTTCGAGGCGGCGGAAGCGCCGCGGATGCTACCCCAGCGGGTGCCCTTCGCGCGCAAAATGCCGCTTGAGGATGTCGCGCACCTCGCTTGCAAGTTCGCCGACGATGCCGCTCTGCTCCCACGAATAGAGCGAGGCGACGACCGGCGGCTCTGGCGGGAAGTCGGCAAAGCGCTTCACCCGCCACGCCTTCGCCGCATCGACGGGCAGCATGGAGAGGCCGAGGCCGGCCTCGATCGCCATGAGCACGTTGCGCAGGCTGGCGGAAGTGAAGGCGACGTACCAGCGCCGCCGTTCGCGCTCCAGCCGTTCGAACATGGCGTCGCGATAGAGGCCGCCGGGCGGAAAGGTGACGAGTGGCACGGGGTCGGGCAGCTCCGCCGGCGCATCGAGCGCGGTGAACCAGGCGATCGGCTCCTCGAAGCTCGCCCAGCTGTCGGCGCTCGGCGTGTCCTCCTTGAGCACGACGATATCGAGTTCGCCGGAGCGGTAGCGCCGCGTCAGGTCGGCGCGCAGGCCCGTGGTGACGTCGAGGCGCGCCTCCTTGTGGCGCCTTGCGAAGGCGGCAAAGGCATGGGCCATTTCGGGTGTCGCGATATCGTCGGGCATGCCGATGCGCACCGAGGTGGTGCCGGAGGTCTCCGCGACCAGCGTCAGTGCCTCGTTCTGCAGCGCGAGGATCCGCCGGGCATGGCCGAGCAGGCGCTCGCCGGTCACCGTCAGGCGCACGGGCCGCGCGGCACGGTCGACCAGCTCCCGGCCGATCGCCTCCTCGAGGCGGGCGATCTGCTGGCTCATCGTGGACTGGGTCATGTGCAGCCGGTCGGCCGCGGCGGTGAAGCTGCCGGCATCGGCGATCGCCACGAAGGCCCGGAGCAGGCGCGGATCGAGCACGGGGCCTCCATCGGAAATCGGAATGACAGTTATCTAAACATCTAATTTACGCATGATTCAAGCCGGTGATAGCGATAGGTCAGGATCGGCGCTGCGCCTTGGCCCGATCATGTCTTTTCAGCACGAAAGTCGAACCATGACGGATACGCGTTCCGGCCGCAATTGGGCAATGCTTGCACTGGTGGTGCTGATCGGCCTCAATCTCCGGCCCTCAGGCACAGGGCTGGACGAGCGCCGCCGCTGGCTCTGGCTGACGATCCTCCTCCAGGCCGTCGGCTTCTTCGGCCTTGCGACCCTTCCTGGCCGGCCGCCGGCCGTTTGGGCCGGGCTGTGCGGCGCAGGCCTCGGCGGCAGCTTCGCGCTTGCGATCGTCACGGCGCTCGACCACCTGCCGCGGCCCGAGCAGGCCGGGGCGCTGGCCGCGCTGATGCAGGGCGGCGGTTTCCTCATCGCCGCGCTCGGCTCCTATGCGATGGCGCTGCTGCACGACTGGACCGGCGGCTTTGCGGCGGGCTGGGCGCTGCATCTCGGCTGCGTGCTCGCGACGGCGCTGCTCTATCTGCGCTTCGACCCGCAGCTTTATCCGGCGGCGATGGCCCCTGCCCGATGAACGCAAGAAACCCGTGCCCGATGGGCGCGGGTTTCGGTCGATAAATCCCCGGCTTAGCGGCGGGCGCCAAAGGGGCGCAGGTTCATGTGGCGGTTCACGTCCTTGTAGAGCAGGTAGCGGAACGGACCGGGGCCGCCGGCGTAGCAGGCCTGCGGGCAGAAGGCGCGCAGCCACATGAAGTCGCCGGCCTCCACCTCCACCCAATCCTGGTTCAGGCGGTAGACGGCCTTGCCCTGCAGCACATAGAGGCCATGCTCCATGACATGGGTCTCCGCGAAGGGAATGACGGCGCCGGGCATCAGCGTGACGATCGTCACGTGCATGTCGTGGCGCAGATCGTTCGGATCGACGAAGCGCGTCGTCGCCCAGCCGCCGTTCGTGCCGGGCATCGCGTTCGGGGTGATGTCCTTCTCGTTGAGGATCAGCGGCTCGGGATGGGCAAGGCCGTCGACGGCCTCGTAGGCCTTGCGGATCCAGTGGAAGCGGGCATGGGCGCCCGAGCGGTTGCGCAGCGACCATTTCAGGGCCGGGGGCAGGAAAGCATAGCCGCCCGGCTGCAGCCTGTGCGTGCCGGTCGGCAGCGTCAGTTCCACCTCGCCGTCGACGACGAAGAGCACGCCTTCCGCCTCCGGATCCTGTTCCGGCCGGTCGCTGCCGCCGCCCGGTGCCACTTCCATGACATATTGCGAGAAGGTCTCGGCAAAACCGGAAAGCGGGCGGGCGATGACCCAGCAGCGCGTGTCGTCCCAGAAGGGCAGGAAGCTGGTGACGATGTCCTGCATCACCCCCTTGGGGATCACCGCATAGGCCTCGGTGAAGACGGCGCGGCCGGTCAGGAGGTCGCTCTGCGGCGGATGGCCGCCGAGGGAGGAATAGTAGCTTCGTTGCATCGTCTCGGGCCCTTCGGTTTGGTGTTTGCGATGTTCATCTGCGGGACGTTCGGCGCCCGCCTATCTTTTCGCGCCGGCCTTTTCCAAAAGCGCGGCGATTGCGCCGTAACCGCGGTCGCGGGCATGCCGGAGCGGGCTGACGCCGTCATTGTCGGCAAGCTCGACATGGGTGCCGCCGGCGATCAGCAGCGCGACGATCTCGACATGGCGCGGCCCGCCGTCGCCGAGGATGATCGCCTCCAGCAGCGCCGTCCAGCCGAGGCGGTTGACGTGGTCGACATCGGCCCCGGCCTCGATCAGCGTGGCGACGGTCTCGACATGGCCGCGCTCGGCCGCGGGAATGAGGGCGGTGCCGCCGTAGCGGTTGACGCTCCCGAGGTCGGCGCCGTGGGCCAGCGTCAGTTTCAGGATATCGAGATGGCCGCGTGCGCCGGCATAGAGATAGGGGCTGTCGCTGATCGCATCCTTGGCATTGACGTCGGCGCCGGCCTCGATCAGCGCGCGGGCGGCGTTCACCCGGTTGTCGTGCGTTGCCACGAGCAGCGGCGTCGCGCCGCTCCCGTCCCGCGTATCGATGTCGGCGCCGCTGGCGAGCAATGTCTTGATGGCGGCGGCGTCATCGGCGGCGGCGGCCTTGTGCAGTTGGATATCCATGGCGTTTTCGGCGGCGAGAAGGGAAGGGCAGAGAGCCGCGAGGAAGAGCCAGGCCGACAGCAGGGCGAGTTTCAGCATGCGCGTTCCCGTTGGTTCGTGCCGGCACGTTAACAGGGGGCGATGGCATTAGAAAATTAAATGTGTAAATCCAGATCATGCAGAAGATGGAACATGATCGGTGCCGGCCGGACATGGAAAACCCGGAGCGGATCGCTCCGCCCCGGGTTCCGCCCCGTCCCGAAGAAGGAGGATTACAGGCCTGCCGCCACGATGGCGGCGTCCATGCGCTCGCGTGCCTTCTTCGGCAGCTTGGCGGTCTTGACCGCATCGAGATTGGCCGGCGCATCGCCGACGACCACGACGCCCACCATGCCCATGCCGACATGCGGCGTGCACTTGACGCCATAGGCGCCGGCCGTGTCGAAGGTGACCTTGAAGTTCTCGTTGATCTTGCTCTTGAAGGCTTCCGCGCCCTCGGGGATCATGCCCTTGATCGTCTCGACATTGTGCCCCTTGTCGGTCGGGATGAAAGTGATGCTATCGCCGGGGGCGACCTTCACGAAGGCGGGCTCGAACACCATGGCGCCCTCGGCGCCCTTGTTCAGCATATGCACTTCGAAATCTGCCGCTGCTGCCGGAAGCGCAAGCGCCAGAATGACTGCTGCCGCGCCGACGATGCTCTTTGCCATGGTACGCACTGGAATTCTCCTTGCTGACGAACGTCTCTCGTTCATGACCAAGGAAGTAGACCCGCCGGAGACGTCGTTCTTTGACTTTAATCAAACAACGAGGTGATGGTGCGTGGCGTCCTGTCGCAGGTTCCGCGGGCTCCCCGGGTCGGAGAGCCCGTCTGTCCTTCGCTTTCAGGCGACGGTGAAGCGCACCTCGTCCAGCCCGTCGATATGCGCCAGCATCGTGTCGCCCCGTTCCACCGCGCCGACGCCGGCCGGCGTGCCCGCGAAGATCAGGTCTCCGGGCTTCAGCGTGAAGAGGCGCGAGAGATAGGCGATCATTTCCGGCACCTTCCAGATCATCTGGTTGAGGTTGCCGTCCTGACGGATCGCGCCGTTGACCGCAAGCCGGATCGTACCCTCCTCGGGATGGCCGATATCGGCGACGGGGTGGATCGGGCCGCAGGGGGCGGAATGTTCGAAGGCCTTCGCGACCTCCCAGGGCCGGCCCTGTTTCTTCGCCTCCGCCTGCAGGTCGCGGCGCGTCATGTCGAGACCGACGGCATAGCCGTAGACGCAGGAGAGCGCCCGCTCGACGGGAATGTCCGTGCCGCCGTCGTGGAGCGCGACGACCAGCTCGACCTCGTGGTGCACGTCGCGGCTGGCGGCGGGGTAGGGGAAGGGGCTGCCCGGCAGCACCAGCGTGTCGGGATTCTTCTGAAAGAAGAACGGCGGCTCCTTGTCGGGGTCGTGGCCCATCTCGATGGCGTGGTCGGCAAAGTTGCGCCCGACGCAATAGATGCGGTGGACCGGAAAGACAGCGGTGCTGCCCCGGACCGGCAGGCCGGGAACGGGGGCGGGCGGGAACACATGGTGGGTGTCCGACAGGGATGTTTCAGGCGTCATCGGCTGTTGCACTTTCGCTGGGTTGGCTTCACAGGCGAGGCTAGCATGCCAGACAGCCGCAATCGATCTTCGATCTCGCCTCATACCGCTTCCCGCGCATTGCGCAGGCCGGAAAAATCGCAAATAGAGGCAGGATGACGAACGATGTCCCCGCCGGCGCGACCCCGCCCGTCGAAGCGAAGGATGCTCCGCCACGCGAGCGGCGCCGGTCGCTGGCCATCGGCCTCCTGAAGGCGCGCGAGGCGGTGATGAGCCATTTCCGGCCGATCCTTGCCGATCACGACGTGACCGAGCAGCAATGGCGGGTGATCCGCGTCCTGTTCGAAGCCGGCACGCTCGATGCGACGGAAGTGGCGGAGAAGGCCTTCATCCTGGCGCCGAGCCTGACGCGCATGCTGCGGTCGCTGGAGGAGCGCGGCCTGATCACCCGGCACAAGGACAAGGAGGACGGCCGTCGCGTGCTGCTGCGGCTCGCGCCGGCCGGTCAGGCGGTCATCGACGAGGTCATGCCCGATTCCCGCCGTGTCTATGCGGATATCGACGCCCGCTTCGGCGCAGGCCGTGTCGAAGAACTGCTCGACATGCTGGAGGAACTCGCCACCCTCAAGCTCGACGGCAAGGAATAGGGCTTTTCCGGATCAGTAGACTTGGCGCCGGCCGGGGCCTTGGCGGGCTCTGCGGCCTTGAAATCGGCGAGGAGCTTCGTCGTGGCATTGGCCAGCAGCGTCACATCGTTGCCGATGGCGACGAAGGTGGCGCCGAGCAATTGCTTGACGATCCAGGTCTCGCCGACCGGCGGGCGGATGACGGCGTGTCTTGCCGTGCCCTTCATGGCCTGGAGCTGCGAGACGAGCAGCGGCACGTCGTTCGGCGCGTGCTCGGCATCGAGCAGCAGCCAGTCATTGCCCGCCTCGGCGCAGATCTCAACCGTGTAGGGATTGGCGAGCGCTTGCCAGAGGCCGATCTGCGCGCGGCCTTCGCGGAGCGCCTGCTTGAAGCGGTTTTCGGAGCGGGCATGGGCGTTTCCTATGCGAAGAACAGGCTGACGGTGCCGTAGGGGCCGAAATCGCCGACGATCGTATCACCGGGCCGGGCCTCCACCGGCCGAATGAACGAACCGGCGAGCACGATCTGGCCGGCCTCGATGCCCTCGCCGTACTGCGCCAGCCGATTGGCGAGCCAGGCGACGCCGCGCTCCGGCTGGTTGAGCACGCCGGCGCCAAGGCCGGTTTCCTCGACCTCGGCATTGCGGCTGACGATGGCGCCCATCCAGCGCATGTCGATCCGGTCGGGGCGCACGGCGCGGCCGCCCGTGACGATGCCGGCATTGGCGGCATTGTCGGAGATCGTGTCGAAGATGGTGCGCGCCGTCTTCGTCTCTGGATCGACGCGCAGGATGCGCGTGTCGAGGATTTCCAGCGCTGGGGTGACGTAGTCCGTGGCGTTCAGCACGTCGAAGACGGTGACGCCCGGCCCCTTCAGCGGCGCCTTCATCACGAAGGCGATTTCGGCCTCGACGCGCGGCTGGATGAAGCGGCCGGCCGGAACGGTGGCGCCGTCCTCGAAGACCATTTCGTCGAACAGCACGCCGGAATCCGGGATGTCGATGTTCAGCGCATATTGCATGGCCTTGGATGTGAGGCCGATCTTCCAGCCGATCACCCGCCGGCCGTCGGCGATCTTCTTCTTCACCCAGGCGCCCTGGATCGCATAGGCGTCGTCCATGGTGATCGCGGGGTGCTTCAGCGAGAGAAGGCCGGTCTGGATGCGGGTGCGTTCGGCCTCGTCGAGGCTTGCGGCGGCGGTGTGGATCTCCTCTGGCGTCATCATGGTCAGACCTCGTCGGCGATGGTGTTGCGGAGCGTGCCGATGCCTTCGGCCTCGACCACGTCGCCCGGCTTCAGCCAGACCGGCGATCGAAACGCGCGCCGGCGCCGGGCACGAGCGTCGTGAAGGTGGAGATATAGGCGATGATCCTGCGAAAGGGAAAGATCATGCGGCCGGTGCAGTCGCTCTGGCGTACTTCGCCGTTGACGCGGGTTTCGAGCTTGATGTCGGCGAGCTGGCTTTCGTTTGCATAGGGTACGAGCCAGGGCCGATCGAGCCGGTCCGGTCGAAGTTCTTGCCCCGGGTGACGTTGAACTTGGCATGGCGCACCCAGTCGCGGATCGTGCCCTCGTTGCACAGCGAAAGCGCCGCGATGTGGCTCAGCGCGTCGGCTTCGGCAATCCGCCGCCCGCCCTTGCCGATGACGATGACGATCTCGCCCTCATAGTCGAGTTGCGGACTTTCCGGCGGCCGGTCGTGGCCGGTGAAAGAGCGCGGGAAGCGGACGAACAGCGAGGGATTGGCGGGGGCAGCCTGGCCGTCCTTGTATTCCTCGTTTCGATCGGGAAAGTTCACGCCGACGCAGATGATCTTCTCCGGCGTGGGGATCGGGATCTCGTAGGTGATCTCCGAAAGCGCATGGTCCGGCTTCAGCCCGGCGAGAAAGTCCATCTTCACCGCAAGGCGCGTGCAGCCCTGGAAGCAATAGCCGTGCATGAAGCCCGAGGCCGGGTGGAAGGACAGGATCTTTGCCGCATCGCGCAGCACCAGCACGTCCTCCCAGGGCACGAAGACATTGTCGAGCACCAGGATCGCATCGTTCTCGTCGAAGCGCGAGGAGAGCGGGTAGTCGAAGGGATGGGCAGCAAGTGCCGCCGTCTGTTCGTAGGAGGTGCGGCAGAACATCTTCATGCCGGGCGCATTCATCGGCAGGATGAACATGACCGACAGCGACGGGTCCTCGGTGACGGTCGCCGAACTCTGGGCGAGGAAGTTGTAGTGCGTCAGCGCCGAGGAGGTGGCGACGACCTTGGCGCCCGAGACATAGATCCCGGCATCCGTCTCCTTCGTGATGTGAACGAAGACGTCTTTCACCGGATCGGCCGGCTTGTGGCGGTCGATCGGCGGGTTGACGATGGCATGGTTCATAAAGAGCACGCTTTCCTGCGCGCGCTTGTGCCAGGAGAGCGCATTGGGCCGTACCAGTCGGCATTCGTGCCGAGCGTGTTCATCAGCGCCGCCTTGTAATCGGCCGTGCGGCCCATCCAGCCATAGGACATGCGCGCCCAGTCGGCGATGGCGTCCTGCTGGGCAACGAGATCGGCTGAGGAATGGGCGACGCGGAAATATTTGTGCGTATAGCCGCCGGAACCGGTGTCGGTCGGCGCCGTCAGGCGCTCTTTCCGCTTCGGGTCGTGCAGCGCATCGTACATGCGGGCGACGGAGCGGGCCGAATTGCGCATGCCCGGATGGCTGGTGACGTCGGCGATGCGTTCGCCGTTGATATAGACCTCGCGCCCGTCGCGCAGGCTTGCGAGATATTCGGCGCCGGTGAACGGCCAGGTCTTGTCGCTGCGATGGTTTTCCGCGCGCATGGTGATCTTCCTCCTTGAAAATCCTGACAAACGCTAAGTCTGGAGCGTCCGGAGCGCCATGGACAAACACGGCAATTCGCTGGTGCTTTTTCCGGCATGACCCCGCGCAAGGATGTTCCCGCCTTCTTCGTCTATGGCGAACCGAGCCGCACGCTCGATGTCGGCTTGATGGAGGAGTCGCGGCGGAGCGGGGGAGAGCGAGCGGGTGCTTGCCGGGCTGATCGGCCCGTGCTCTCGCTGATGGCGCGGCTTGGCGGCGCCGGCGGCTTTGCGGCGGTCGCGCCTGTGGTCGCGCTGGGGCTGGAGTTGCGCCGCGCCATCGACCGGCATACCGGGAAGACTGGCCGGTCGGGCGCTATGTCGAGCGGCTGGCGACGACGACGCACCTGCTCGACAAGGCGGCGCGCACGGTCTTCGGCCAGACGGTGAAGGACATGGTACTGGAGCGACGCCTGCTGGAGGCCAAGCGCCTGCTGCGCTTCACCATCCGCCCGGTGGAGGACATTGGCCGGGAGATCGGCTTCGAGGATCCCGCCTATTTCTCGCGTTTCTTCCGCAAGCGGTCCGGCCTCTCCCCGGCGGACTGGCGTGCGCAGAATGCCGAGGCCTCCGGTGCCGGCTGAGACGTCGTGCCAGGTGTCGATCTGTCGCCTGCAAGCCTCTTTCCCTCGCGATGCCCAGCGGCTATCGTCATATACAAACAAATACAGCGATGGAGCGTTGCATGGTCCGGTTGAATGAAATCCGCAAGAACGAGGTGGCCATCACCCCACCCGATGCCGCGGATGCGCAGCTCGTCTTCATCGGCCGGATTTCGACGCCCTGGACATCGCGCATGGAAACGCCGCGTCAGGGGCGCCCCGACGGGCCGGTCTGCACCATCGAAGTCTTCGAGCCCTGGGGACAGGCGCTGAAGGGGGTGGAGCGTTTCGAGCGGCTGGAGGTGCTCTACTGGCTGCACCAGTCGCGGCGCGACCTCGTGTTGCAAAGCCCCGCCTCGAACGGCGAGGTGCACGGCACCTTCTCGCTGCGCTCGCCCGTGCGCCCCAACCCGATCGGCACATCGCTCGTCGTCCTGGAGAAGATCGAGGGCAACCGGCTCTTCGTGCGCGGGCTCGACTGCCTCGACGGCACGCCGCTGATCGACCTGAAGCCGGACCGCAGCCTGTTCAAGCCGATCGCGCCGCCCCAGAAGGGCGATTTCGCGACCGAGCCGGTGCATATGTGCAAGAAGATCGACGACTAGTCGTCGATACCCACCATCACGTCCGATGCCTTGATCAGCGCATAGGCCTCGTGGCCGGCGGCGAGGCCGAGTTCGTTCACGGCATCGTTGGTGATGGCGGCGGTGATGATCGAGCCGCCGATATCGATGCGGACATGGGCCGTCGTCGCACCGAGGACGACTTCGACGACCTTGCCCTTGAGGCGGTTGCGTGCGCTGAGCTTCATGCGGTTCCTCCTGTGGTTGGAAGGGAAGGTAGGAGGGTGGAGTGGGATTGGAAGCCTTGCGGCTCTTCAATTCGTATTTGAATGAACAATTCTTCTGTGGCAGTGTCCGCGTGCTTGGAGGAGGCCCGCATGATCGTCGATACGCACCTGCATCTCATCTACCGGGACCGGCTGTCCTATCCCTGGCTTGCCGGCGTGCCGCTGCTCGATGCCGATTTCACGCAGGAGACCTATGCGCGGGAAGCGCGCCGCCTCGGCATCGTCGCGGCGCTGCATATGGAAGTGGATGTGGCGGAGGGCGATATCGCGCGCGAGACGGCCATGGTCGAGGAGCTTGCGGAGGAAGCGGGCAGCCTGCTCGTCGGCACTATTGCCGCCTGCCGGCCGGAATCGCCGGATTTTCCGGCCTATCTCGATACGGTCCTTGCCAATCCCTTCGTGCGAGGTTTCCGCCGTGTGCTGCATGTCGTGCCGGACGATGCTTCCGAAGGCGCGCTCTTCCGCGAGAACATAAGGCGGCTGGCGGGCACCGGCCTCAATTTCGACCTTTGCGTCCTGCCGCACCAGATCGGGAAGGCGATCGGGCTGGCGGACCTTGCGCCCGACGTATCCTTCGTGCTCGACCATTGCGGCGTGCCCGACATCAAGGGCGGCGGTTTCGACGCCTGGAAGGGGCCGGTCGCGGAGATTGCGCGCCGGCCGAACGTCACGGTGAAGCTGTCCGGCATTCCCGCCTATGGCGCGGAAGACTGGACGCTGGAGGACCTGAAGCCCTATTTCGCCCATGTGGCGGAGCATTTCGGCTTCGAACGCATGGTCTGGGGCAGCGACTGGCCGGTCTGCACGCTCGGCGGCGGGCTTTCCACCTGGATCGGCGCGACGCAGGCGCTGCTGTCGGGCATCAGCCTTGAGGACAAGCGCCGCGTGCTCTCGGAAAATGCCGTGCGACTCTGGAAGATCGCGCCGAAGGCGTGATCACCGCCAGCGCGCCGTGCGTTCGATCCATTCGCGCGTGCGCGCCTCCGGATCGGCGTTCAGCGTGATATCCGTCACCACGGCGGCGCTGTCGGCGCCGTTTTCGAAGACGGCTTGCAGGCGATCCGGATTGAGGCCGCCGATGGCGACGAGGGGAAGCGGCGTGATGCGCGCCTTCCAGTCCCGGAGGCGTTCGACGCCTTGCGGCGCCCACTTCATCTTCTTCAGGATCGTCGGCCAGACAGGGCCGAGCGCGACATAGTCGGGCCTCGCCGCCAGCGCGATGTCGAGCTCCGCGCCGTCATGGGTGGAAAGACCGAGCTTCATTCCCGCCGCGCGGATGGCGCCGACATCGGCGGTCGCCAGATCCTCCTGTCCCAGATGCACGTAATCGCAGCCCTCCTCGATGGCGATCCGCCAGTAGTCGTTGACGATGAGCTGGCAGCCATGTTCGGCGCATGTGGTTTTCGCCCGGCGGATCTCGTCACGCAGACGATCGTCCGGCGTGTCCTTCATGCGCAGTTGCACGAGTTTCACGCCGACCGGCACGAGCCGGTCGATCCAGTCGGCGCTGTCGACGATGAGGTAGAAGGGATCGAGCGTCATGAGAAGACCGCCTTTCCGATGACGGGGGTGGAGGGGACGGCCATGTCGCGCGGCTCCAGCGGCACGGCGGCATGGGCGAGGCGGCCGGCATCGATGGCGAGCGCGAAGGCCTCGGCCATCGCGGCCGGATCGCCGGCGCCGGCGACGGCGGTGTTGAGCAGCACGGCATCATAGCCGAGTTCCATGACGCCGGCGGCGTGCGAGGGGCGACCGATGCCGGCATCGACGATCAGCGGCACCTCGGGGAAATGCGCACGAAACGTCTTGAGCGCCATCTGGTTCACCGGCCCCATGGCCGAGCCGATCGGCGCGCACCACGGCATCAGCACGCGGCAGCCGGCCTCGATCAGCTTTTCCGCGACGACGAGGTCGTCCGTCGTATAGGGGAAGACCCGGAAGCCTTCTCCCGTCAGGATGCGGGCGGCCTCGACGAGGCCGAAGACGTCGGGCTGCAGGGTGTCGTGATGGCCGATCACCTCCAGCTTGATCCAGTCCGTGCGGAAGACCTCGCGGGCCATTTTCGCCGTCAGCACGGCCTCCTGCACGCTGTGGCAGCCGGCGGTGTTGGGCAGGACATGCACGCCGAGCGCATGGATCAGCTCGAAGAACGCACCGCCCCCCTTGCCGCCGGCGGTTTCGCGGCGCAGCGACACGGTGACGATCTCCGCCTTCGCGCGGCGCACGGCCTCGGCGAGGATCGCGGGGGAGGGATAGCGGGCGGTGCCGAGCAGCAGGCGGGAGCGCACCTCCTTATCGTAGAGCTTCAGCATGTCAGCCTCCCTGCATGGGCGAGAGGATTTCGATGCGGTCGCGCGCGCCGAGCGTGAAGCCGGCGCGGTCCTCGCGGTGCACCAGCTCGCCGTTGACGGCCGTCGCCAGCCACTCGCCCTCGTAGTCGAGGGCAGCGAGCAGGTCGGCAAGCGTCGCCGCCGCGACCTCCTGTTCCTCGCCGTTGATGATGAAGGTCATGACGCCCTCCTTTCCGGTTGTGCCTGCTCTACGAGGAGCCGCCGCGCGACCTCGCCCGCCATGGCGGGGGCGAGCAGGAAGCCGTGGCGGTAGAGACCGTTCACATGCAGCGTGCCGTCGTGCTCGCTGACGCGCGGCAGGTTGTCGGGATAGGCCGGGCGGATGCCGGCGCCTGTTTCCGTAAGCCGCGCCTCACCGAAGGCGGGGTGCAGCGTATAGGCGGCGTTCAGCAGTTCCATGAGCGAACGGGCGGTGATGCCGCCGCCGTCGGCGCTCTCGATCATCGTCGCGCCCACCATGAAGCGGTTCCTTCCGCGCGGCACGATGTAGATCGGGTGGCGCGGATGCAGCAGGCGGACGGGGCGGGAGAGGTTGACCTCCGAAGTTTCCACATAGAGCATCTCGCCGCGCACGCCCCTGAGGTCCGGCAGGCTGCCGATCTGCGCGGCGCCGGTGCAGTCGACCACGCGGTCGTAGCGTGCGGCATCCGGCGTGCCGTCCGCGCCGAAGAGGAAGCGCATGCGCGCCTCCTCCAGCCCGGCAGTGAGGGCCGAGAGCGCGCGTTGCGGGTCGAGATGGGCCTCCTGCCGGAAGAACAGCGCCCTGGGGAAGCGGCTGGCAAGATCGGGCTCCAGATCGGCGATGGCCGCGGCATCCAGCCATTCCCAGCCGCTCGTGCGGCGGGCGAAACGGTCGAGCTCCCCGGCATCGCGGCCGGCGGCGACGACCAGCGTTCCGCGACGCGTGACATGACCGGGCACGGCCGCCTCCCACCAGTCGGCGGCCGAGCGGCCGAGCGTCACGACGGGTTCCTCCGCGCTTTCGCGCTCACACCAGGGGGCCAGCATGCCGCCGGCAAAGCCGGAAGCGCCGAGGCCGACCTTTTCGGCCTGCTCGGCGATGGTGACGTCGAAACCGTGGCGATAGAGCTGCCAGGCGACCGTGAGGCCGGCGACGCCGGCTCCTTTGACGAGGACGCGCATGGTCATTCTCCCGCCGCGACGTCGGAAAGCGGCATGTAGAGGTCGCCGCCGTCACGATATTTCGCCGCCATGGCCTCCAGCCCCTCCTTCTGCGCTTCGGCGCGAATATCGTGCGAGATGCGCATGGAGCAGAATTTCGGGCCGCACATGGAGCAGAAATGTGCCACCTTGTGCGCCTCCTTCGGCAGCGTCTCGTCGTGGAAGGCGCGGGCGGTCTCCGGGTCGAGCGAGAGGTTGAACTGGTCCTCCCAGCGGAATTCGAAGCGGGCGCGCGACAGCGCGTCGTCGCGGGTCTTCGCCGCCGGATGGCCCTTGGCGAGATCGGCGGCGTGGGCGGCGATCTTGTAGGTGATGACGCCGACCTTCACGTCGTCTCGGTCGGGCAGGCCGAGATGTTCCTTCGGCGTGACGTAGCAGAGCATGGCCGTACCGAACCAGCCAATCATCGCCGCGCCGATGCCCGAGGTGATGTGGTCGTAGCCGGGTGCGATGTCCGTCGTCAGCGGCCCGAGCGTATAGAACGGTGCCTCGCCGCAGGTCTTCAACTGCTTGTCCATGTTCTCCTTGATCTTGTGCATCGGCACATGGCCGGGGCCTTCGATCATGACCTGGCAATCCTTCGCCCAGGCGATCTGCGTCAGTTCGCCGAGCGTTTCGAGTTCGGCGAACTGCGCGGCGTCGTTGGCGTCGGCGATCGAGCCGGGGCGCAGGCCGTCGCCGAGCGAGAAGGAGACGTCATAGGCTTGGGCGATGTCGCAGATCTCGTCGAAATGCTCGTAGAGGAAGCTTTCCCGGTGGTGATGGAGACACCACTTGGCCATGATCGAGCCGCCGCGCGAGACGATGCCGGTGACGCGGTTCACGGTGAGCGGGATATAGGCGAGCCGCACGCCGGCATGGATGGTGAAATAGTCGACGCCCTGCTCGGCCTGCTCGATCAGCGTGTCGCGGAAGACCTCCCAGGTGAGGTCCTCGGCAATGCCGTTGACCTTCTCCAGCGCCTGGTAGAGCGGCACGGTGCCGATCGGGACCGGAGAATTGCGGACGATCCATTCGCGGATGTTGTGGATGTTGCGGCCGGTGGAGAGGTCCATGACCGTATCGCCGCCCCAGCGGATCGCCCAGACCATCTTCTCCACCTCTTCCGCCATGGAGGAGGTGACGGCGGAATTGCCGATATTGGCGTTGATCTTCACCAGGAAGTTCCGGCCGATGATCATCGGCTCGGCCTCCGGATGGTTGATGTTGGCCGGGATGATGGCCCGGCCGCTCGCGACTTCCTGGCGAACGAATTCCGGCGTCACGAAATCGGGGATATGGGCGCCGAAGCTCTCGCCGTCGCGGACGAGCGCTTGCTTGGCGGCCTTGCGACCGAGGTTTTCGCGGATGGCGATGAATTCCATTTCCGGCGTGATGATGCCGGCGCGGGCATAGGCGATCTGGGTGACGGCCTTGCCGTCCTTCGCCCGGCGCGGGCGGTTGCGGATCGGGAATTCCGGCGTCAGCCGCTCGCCGGTGGCAAAGCCGTTGTCCTCCGGGCGGATGTGGCGGCCGTCGTATTCCTCGGTGTCGCCGCGCGCCGCGACCCAGGCCGCGCGCAGCCGCGGCAGGCCGCCCTCGATGGAGACGACATGGGCGGGGTCGGTATAGGGGCCGGAGGCGTCGTAGACGATGACCGGCGGTTCGCCGGAGGTCGGATGCAGGGCGATCTCGCGCATCGGCACGCGGATCTGCGGGTGCTGCTCGCCGGCTATGTGGATCTTGCGCGAGGCGGGCAGGGCGCCGGTCGTGACGGTGGGGGTGAGCTTCTGGGCGGCAATATTCATCGTGAGGCTCCAAGTTTGCGGTTGGAGACCCAGTCCTAGAGCCGGAATGATGGAAGGACGCGTAGGCGGAATCCGGGTTGCGGATTACGGGTTCTACAGCGCTTGCACCGTCCCTACGCCAGTATGAACTGGATCAGGTTCAACGGGTCACTGCGCTGCGAAAGCCAGCAGTATCTCAGCCCCTTGTCGGGACCCCCCTGGTGAATGCCCCAAGCAAAGACGCTACGTGGTGATTTGTCAACCGGGTAAAATATGTAAAAAATAACTTACGTATATTACGGTGCGGGAAATGAAAACGGCGGGGTTTTGCCCCGCCGTTCTCTTTGAAATCCCGGGCGAAAACTATTCACGTTCGCCGGTGAAGTTCAGCAGCAGCTGGAAGATGTTGACGAAGTTCAGGTAGAGCGAAAGCGCGCCGAACACGGCCATCTTCTGCTGCGATTCCTGGTCGATGTTCTCGGCGTACTGTTCCTTGATGTTCTGCGTGTCCCAGGCGGTGAGGCCGACGAAGACGACGATGCCGATCACGGAAATGGCGAACTGCAGGGCGCTCGAGCCGAGGAAGATGTTGACGATCGAGGCGATGATGACGCCGATGAGGCCCATGATCAGGAACGAGCCGAACTTCGAAAGGTCACGCTTCGTCACATAGCCGTAGAGGCTCGTCGTACCGAACATGGTGGCGGCGATAAAGAAGGTGCGGGCGATGCTCGTGCCGGTGAAGACGAGGAACACCGAGGCGAGCGACAGGCCCATGACGGCGCAGAAGGCCCAGAAGGTCATCTGCGCGGCGCTGGCCGACATCGTCTGGATCTTGAACGAGAAGAAGAAGACGAAGGCGAGCGGCGCCAGCATCACCACCCATTTCAGCGGCGAGGAGAAGATCGGCACGTAGAGCGCCGGCGTCGAGCCGACGATGAAGGCGACGAGGCCGGTGATGACGAGGCCGGCGCCCATATAGTTGTAGACGCGCAGCATGTGCTGGCGCAGGCCCTCGTCGAAGAGGGCGGCCGACTGCGCCTGCGCGCCGTAGCCAAATCGCTGTTGTACGGGGTCCATCGAATGTCTCCTTCGGTTTGGAAGCGGTTGATCAGTAGAGCGTGCGCGAGAGGTCGCGCGCGGTTTCAGCCAGGTCGTCGGCCTTTCGGCTTTCCGACACCAGCGCATAGGCGACGTCGCCGATCTGCCAGTAGGCGGCCCGGGCATTGTCGGCGTGGAAGAGCAGGACGTGCTGCACGCCGAACGAGCCGGGGCGCACGGCAAAGAGCGACAGGCGCTCGCCCTTGCGCGGCTCCAGCACCAGTTCGACGCTCGGGCCATAGGCGGAGGGGAAGACCTGCGTGTCGATCACGCCCCAGCCCTTCGGCAGGTCCGGCAGCACGATCGCGGTGGCCGAGCGGATCTCGGCCGGATCGAAGGTCTCGATCTCCGGCTGGGAGGTCATGGTGTCGCGCAGCAGCGTCGTCTTGTGCGCGCGCACCGCCTCCTCCACGAAGGCGGGTGGCGGCGTGGAGGCAACGACCTCGGTGGCGCCGAACGGGCCGAGCACGGCATGGGCCGTCCAGCCGGCGGTAACGAACAGGGCGATGGCCGCGGCGCGGCGGAAGACGGAGAAGATGCGGCGGCGCGACAGCGCGCGTTCGAGGAGCCGCGCGGCCTCGCGCGTTTCCTGCCGGATCACCGTGCGGTGGTCGGCGAGCGCCAGGCGCAGTTCGTCGCGCACGCGCAGGTCCTTCATGATCTGCGCGGCGACCTCCGGCCGTTCCGAAAGATAGGCCTCCACCTCGATGCGCCGGCCGACGGCAAGCTGCTCGTCGACATAGGCGTTGAGGTCGGTTTCGAGAATGGGGTCATTGCTGGTCATCGCCAGTGCCTCCGACGAGCCTGAGATGTGTGACGGGAGCGGCTGTGCCGCTCTGTTCGAAGGCGCGCAGCCGCTGGCGGGCGCGGGCGACGCGCGACATCAGCGTGCCGACCGGAATGCCCAGCGTTTCGGCCGCCTCCTGGTAGGAAAGCTCCTCGATCGCGACGAGATGCAGGGCCTCGCGCTGGTCTTCCGGCAGGGCGAAGAAGGCGTTGCGGAGCTGCGTCAGGCGCACCGAATGGTCCTGGTTCGCCGGAACGGACGCCTCCGTCAATTCCGCGGCGGCATCGTGCCGGCGTTCCTGCGAGCGGCGCTGGCGCAGCCGGTCGACATGCGCGTTGTGCAGGATCGACATCAGCCAGTTGCGCACGCTGGCGCCGGTGCGGAAGGTCGACTGCCGCTCGTAGGCCTTGACCAGCGCGTCGTGCACCAGGTCCTCGGCCTCGTCCGGATTGCGCACGAGCGAGAGCGCGTAGCGCCTGAGCGCTGCGAGCTGTCCGATCACGTTGAAGCCGGGTGTCTTTCCGTTCATACCCCAGTATACGAAAGCCGGGCGGCGCCCATTCCACTCCTGCTGGAAAAATTTTCAGAACCAGTGCAGCACGAGGGCGGCGAGCACGATGTAGCGGCCGAACTTGGCGATGGAGACGACGGCGAGGAAGCGCAGGAAGGGTTCGCGCATGATGCCGGCGGCCACCGTCAACGGGTCGCCGATGACCGGCATCCAGCTGAGCAGCAGGCTCCACCAGCCGTATCTGCGATACCACCGACCGGCCCGTTCGAGGTTGCCGTCGCTGACGGGAAACCACCGCGCGCCGCGGAACCGCTCGACGCCGCGGCCGAGCAGCCAGTTGACGACCGAGCCCAGCACATTGCCGGTGCCGGCGACGAGGATCAGCAGGATTGGGGAATAGGTTGCGGTGGCCAGCAGGCCGCCGAGCACGGTTTCCGATTGCGCCGGCAGGATGGTGGCGGCGACGAGCGCGGCGAGGAAGAGCCCGCCATAGGCGGCAAGCGTGCCCATCGGATCAGGGCGAAAGCAGGGTTCGGGTGAGGGGATGCCCGGGATCGGCAAGGCCGTCGACGATGTCGAAATGGTGCCGGTTCGGCTCGACGATGGTCGCCGTCGTGGCGCCGAGACCGGTCCAGATGTTGGCGAGCAGGGCGTTCTGGCGCAGGAACTCCGCCCGCTCCATGGCACCCGCCCAGCAGGTGAGCCGTGTGCCCGTGACGGGGCGCAGCAGGGCCGGGCTCTCGGCGATGGCCTCCGCCTCGTCGATATGCAGCCGTTCGTTCATGGCGGTGGGCATGAGCGGGCGCAGGTCGTGCAGGCCGGAGAGGGAGAGGACATGGCGGATGCGGGCGAGCGTTTCGGCGGAAAGCGGCGAGGCTTGCGATACCATGCGGCTGACGAGCTGGCCGCCGGCAGAATGGCCGATCAGGCGGAGGTCGCCGGCGACCAGACCTGCTGCCGTCTCGATCGCCGCCGCGACCTCGCGCACGATGCCGCCGAGGCGGATCGCCGGGCAGAGCGTGTAGGAGGGCACGGCGACGGCGTAGCCATGGGCAAGGGGACCGGCGGCAAGATGCGACCAGAAGCTCTTGTCGAGCCGCAGCCAGAAGCCGCCATGCACGTAGACGACGAGGCCGCATGGCGTGCCCTCGGGTAGGAAGAGGTCGAGGCGATTGCGCTCGCCCTCGCCATAGGCAAGGTCGAGCCTTGTCCGGCCTTCGGCGGCAAGCGCCGCGCGCATCCGCTCTGCCGGCTCCACCCAGGCGGCGGGCCAGCGGGCGCCGCCCGGAATGTTGCTGCCGTTCTCATAGGCGTCGTCCCAGTCGGTGATCCTGTAGCCGAACATGCGGTCCTTCCTTCCTAAACGCCGAGATAGCGGTCCTGCAGCTCCCGGGTGAAGGCCGGCGGCGGACCGGAAAACACCGTGCGGCCCTTTTCCAGCACACAGCAGCGGTCGGTGAGCGGCAGGAGCTCGGAAAGCGTCTTGTCGACGACGAGGATCGACTGGCCTTCCGCCTTCAGCCGCCGGATCGCCGCCCAGATATCCTGCCGGATCACCGGCGCCAGCCCTTCGGTCGCCTCGTCGAGGATGAGGAGCTTCGGGTTGGTCATCAGCGCGCGGCCGATCGCCAGCATCTGCTGCTCGCCGCCGGACAGCGTGTCGGCATATTGCCCCAGCCGCTCGCCGAGCCTTGGAAAGAGATCGACGACCTTCGCCAGCGTCCAGGCGCCGCGCCGGGCGGAGGCGAGGAGGTTTTCCTCGACCGTCAGGTTGGCGAAGCAGCGGCGCCCCTCGGGCACGAGGCCGATCCCGAGCCGGGCGATACGGTGCGGCAGGAGGGAAGTCACGGCCTTGCCGTCGAAGGCGATGCGGCCGGCACGGGCCGGCGTCAGGCCGAGGATCGAGCGGATCGTCGTCGTCTTACCCATGCCGTTGCGGCCCATCAGCGCCACCACCTCGCCCTCGCCGACCGCAAGCGACACGCCGAACAGCGCCTGCGAGGCGCCGTAGAAGGTCTCGACCGCCTCAAGCACGAGCAGGCTCATGCGGGTTCTCCCAGATAGGCCCGGCGCACCTCGGGGTCGTTGCGGATCTCGCTGACGCTGCCGGTCGCGATGATGCGGCCGTAGACCAGCACGGACACGCGGTCGGCCAGCGCGAAGACGGCGTCCATGTCGTGCTCCACCAGCAGGATCGGCGCTTCCCGGCGCAGCCCGTCGAGAAAGCCGGTCAGCGCCTTGGAGCCTTCCGGCCCCATGCCGGCCATCGGCTCGTCGAGCAGGAAGGCCTTCGGCTCCATCGCCAGCGCCACGGCGATCTCCAGTTGCCGGCGTTCGCCGTGGGAGAGCGCCGCGGCGGGGATGTTGGCCCGGTCGGCAAGGCCGACGCGTGACAGCATCCGCATTGCCGGTTCGGTGAGCGCGGTGTCGCGCGCCACGGGACGCAAGAAGCGCAGGCTCGTTCCCTGCCGTGCCTGCACGGCGAGCATGACGTTGCGCAGCGCGGAAAACTCCTGGGCGAGCGAGGAGATCTGGAAGGTGCGGGCAAGGCCCATGCGGGCGCGCCGCGCCGTGTCGAACGCGGTGACGTCCGTGCCGAGGAAGCGGATGCTGCCGGCATCAGGCGCGAGCGCGCCGGAAATCTGGTTGATCAGCGTGCTCTTGCCCGCGCCGTTCGGGCCGATCAGGGCGTGGATCTCGCCGGGCCTGAGATCGAGGCTGGCGCCGTTCGTCGCCTTCAGCGCGCCGAAGGACTTTTCGAGGTCTTTGACTTCGAGCACCGGTTCAGCCATGGCGCGACCTCCCGGCCAGAAGGCCGAGGAGCCCGCCGCGCGCGAAGAAGACGACGGCGAGGAGGACGAGGCCGAGGAAGAACTGCCAGCGTTCCGTCAGGCCGCCCAGCGCATATTCGAAGAGCACGTAGAGCGTAGCCCCGGCCAGCGGGCCGAACAGGCGGCTCTTGCCGCCGAGGATGATCAGCACGATCAATTCGCCGGACATGTGCCAGGACAGCATGGAAGGGCTGACGAAGCGGTTGAGATCGGCAAAGAGCGCGCCGGCAAGGCCGGTGATCGCGGCCGAGAGCACGAAGGCGACGAGGCGGATCGTGAAGGGCGAGATGCCGATGGCGGCGAGCCTCACGGGGTTCTGCCGCGCGGCCTCCAGCGCCGCGCCGAAGCGGGAGGCCCGCAGGCGATGGAAGAGGAGAAGGCCCAAGAGCAGCAGCACGAACACCACGGCGAAATAGGGAAAGGGCCTTGCCGTGTTGAGGCCGGGAAAGCCGTTGCGCATGGAAAGCGACAGGCCGTCCTCGCCGCCATAGGCCGGCCAGGAGATCGCGAAATAGTAGATCATCTGCGCGAAGGCAAGCGTGATCATGATGAAATAGACGCCCGACGTGCGCAGGCTGACGAGGCCGATCGGCAGCGCGACGAGGCCGCACAGCAGGATCGCGACGAGCCAGATCGCCGGCATGGACGTCGTGCCCGGCAGGCCGAAGGCGACAGGCTCCATGTTGAAGGCGTGCGTCGCCAAAACGCCGGCCGCATAGCCGCCGAGGCCGAAGAAGGCGGCATGGCCGAAGGAGACGAGGCCACCGAGCCCGAGCGCGATGTTGAGCCCGACGGCCGCCAATGCCAGGATCGCGACGCGGGTGGCAAGCGTGATGTAGAAGACCTCGCCGGTGAGGAGTGCCGCGAGCGCGACGGCCGGCAGCAGGAGGACGAGGAGGAGGTTGACCGTCGTTTCGCGCGCCGTCATGCCTCAGGCCCTCGCCGAGAAGAGGCCGCTCGGCCGGAAGGCGAGGATCAGCGCCATCACGATATAGATGAGCATGGAGGCGAGCGCGGCGCCGACGGGCCCGGCCTCGGTCGCCGGCATCACCAGAGCGAGCGCCTTGGGCAGCAGGAAACGGCCCATCGTATCGACGAGGCCGACGAGGACCGCGCCGATCAGTGCCCCCTTGATGGAGCCGATGCCGCCGATGACGACGACGACGAAGGCGAGGATCAGAGCCGGTTCGCCCATGCCGACCTGCACCGATTGCAGCGCGCCGACGAGCGCGCCGGCAAGGCCGGCGAGCGCTGCGCCGAAGGCGAAGACGATCGTGTAGAGCGAGCGGATGTCGATGCCGAGCGCGGCGATCATCTCACGGTCGGATTCGCCCGCGCGGATGCGCATGCCGAGCCGCGTGCGGCCGATCAAGAGGTAGAGGCCGATGGCGACGGCGATGCCGACGCCGATGATGGCGAGGCGGTAGAGCGGATATTGCCCGCCGCCGGGCAGCGTCACGGCGCCCTGTAGCAGCGGCGGGATATCGAGATAGAGCGGGAAGGAGCCGAAGAGCCAGCGTGTGCCCTCCGAGAAAATGAGGATCAGCGCGAAGGTGGCGAGCACCTGGTCGAGATGGTCGCGGGCATAGAGCCGGCGGATGACGGCAACCTCCATCAGCGCGCCGGCGGCGGCGGCGGCAGCAAGGCTCGCGACGAGCCCGAGCCAGAAGGAGCCGGTCGCGGCGGCAACCGCGGCGCAGGCGAAGGCACCGACCATGTAGAGCGCGCCGTGGGCAAGGTTGATCAGTCCCATCACGCCGAAGATCAGCGTCAGGCCGGCGGCGATGAGGAACAGCATCACGCCGAGCTGGAGCCCGTTCAGGAACTGTTCGATCAGGAGGGCGAGGGACAAGATGGCCGGTCCGGAAGGTCATGCGGGGACATCCGCCCGGGGGCGGATGTCCGGTCGCGGATTACATCGAGCACTTGTCGGCGTAGGCGTCGCCGTGATCGGTGAAGGCGGTGGCGATGATCCTGTTGGTCAGTACGTCGCCTTCCTTCACGACCTCGGTGACATAGATGTCCTGGATCGGATGGTTGTTCGTGTTGAACTTGAATTTTCCGCGCACGGAGGCGAAATCCGCCGCCTTCAGGGCGGCGCGGAAGGCGTCCTTGTCCTTCACGCTCGCCTTGCCGATGGCCGAGAGGATAAGGTTGGCCGTGTCCCAGCTCTGCGCCGCGTAGATCGAGGGCAGGCGATTGTATTCCTTCTGGAACGCTTCGACGAAGGCCTTGTTGGCCGGGTTTTCGAGGTCCTTCGCCCAGGTGCCGGAATTCTTCACGCCCAGCGCGGCATCGCCGATCGCCGGCAGCACGTCCTGGCTGAAGGAGAAGCCGGGCCCGGTGACGGGGATGGAAACGCCCGACTGGGCATATTGCTTCATGAAGGCGATGCCCATGCCGCCGGGAAGGAAGAAATAGACGGAATCGGCGCCGGACGCGCGGATCTCCGCGATCTCGGCGGCATAGTCCGTCTGGCCGACCTGGGTATAGACCTCGCCGGCGAGCTCGCCCTTGTAATAGCGCTTGAAGCCGGTCAACGCGTCCTTGCCGGCCGGGTAGTTCGGCGCCAGGATGAAGGTCTTCTTGTAGTCCTTGTTGTCGTATTCGCCCATCGCCTCGTGGAAGTTGTCGTTCTGGTAGGCGACGTTGAAATAGTTCGCATGGCAGTTCGCGCCGGCGAGCGCCGACGGGCCGGCATTGGGCGAGAGATAGATGACGTCCTGCGCCACCGCGTTCGGCACCACGGCCATCGCGAGGTTCGACCAGATGATGCCCGTCATCAGGTCCACCTTGTCGCTCTGGATCATCTTCTCGGCGATCTGAACGGCGAGTTCCGGCTTCTGCGCATCGTCTTCCACGACGAGTTCGATCTCGCTGTTGCCGGATTGCTTGATGGCGAGCTGGAAGGCGTCGCGCATGTCGATGCCGAGGCCCGCGCCGCCGCCCGACAGCGTGGTGATGACGCCGATCTTCACCGGTTCGGCATGGGCGACGCCCGCCGTCGCGATCGCGAGAGCGGCCACGCCGCCCGCCAGAAACTTCCGCATGCTGTTCTCCCTCTTTCCGTCGGCCCCGTTTTCGGGGCGTTTTTCGAGAAGAGAACCTTTCAGAGTTCCGCGATCAGTGCAACCGTGTGTTTTCGTTTCGCAATCGGAGAATTGCGGGAAGATCGGCGGCGGCCCGCAGGTTCGGGCCGCCGGCACGATCAGCGCCGCGGAGGACGACGGCGGCTAGACTTGCAGCCGGTCGGCCGGCTCATCCGCCCGGTCAGCAGAGCGGCGACCGGTTCATCAGCACGATATCGCTCGATGTCAGCGCCATGCGCGAAGGCTCGTCGATCTGCTCCAGCACCGCATGCAGTGCCTTGTCCAGACAGAATTCGGCGACCTCGGCATTCAGCGATTTGGCCGATTCCAGCGCGAATGCGACAAGCCGCGCCAGCGCCATCAGTTCCGTGCCCCTGTCTTCGGTTTCGATGGTCTCAATTTTCATGTCCTGTGCCCCCTCGAGCCATGCTCGCTTCCAACCCCTGAGGCGAAGTATAGGCGTGACTCCGAAGCGGCGCGCGTGACTCGAGCGTGACACACGCGGAATGGGAAACTGCCCGTCTTTTCAGGTTTCGGGTTGATCGGCGAGGATGCGCCAGAGCGATGTCGCCCGGAATGTCCAGTTTCCCTGTTTTTCAGGGGGTTTTGCGTCGAAATCTTTGAGGGCGTGCACGAGGGCGAGGGCGTCCGCACGCTTCTGGTCGACCGTTGCTGCGAGGAGAAGTTGCAGGAGCGCCTTCCGGTCCGATGCCGCTTCGGCCTGTTTTATGATCGCAAGCCAGGTCCGCTCCTTGTAGAAGAGCCGTGCCGCTGCCGCGCGGAGCATCGATATTCGATGCTTATCAAGGGCTTCCTCCGCCTCCAGCCGATCGAAGGTCGCCTCGGCGTTGACGAGGGGAAGGGAGAGGGCGGGATAGCCGAGTTCGGCGGGACCATGCAGCAGGGCGACGTCCGCATCGTCGACGCGCCGGCCGCAGGCATAGTCCTCGTAGATGCGGCCGATGCCGACCATGCCGAACGCGGCGCATTCGGCGGCGCGCAGCGCACCCATGCTGGCCGCACCGAGGACGGCGACGCCCTGATCCAGCGCGTAGAGGATTTCCTTGTGCCAGACGGGGGCCACATGCTCGAAATTGCCATCGACGATGCCGATCGCGTCAGCGCCGGCACGCACGGCGGCAAGAACGTCGCCCTGGGCAGCGGGTGGGCGGACGACGATCGCACTGCCGCAGACGGCGGCGGCATCGGGCAGGCTCGGGCCGGCAAAGAGGATCTTCATGCGGCTGCGAACAGCATGCGCGAGAGCGCGCGCGGGCCGAAGGCATGGCGGCGTGCCCCTTCCGGACTTTCCAGCGCCGGCACGACCATCTTGACGACGCAGACGGGGAGCGTCGCGTCTCCCAGCGGGACGGCGACGAGGGGGGCGATGCCCGATGCGCCGAGCCTTGCCACGCAATGGGCGAGCAGCGCGGCGGCATCGCCCCCCGGCGCGGGATGGGTCTTCGCTGCGCGGGGGCGGGCTTCGAAGAGCGCGAGGGTTTCCGGCGGCAGCGGCCGGGTGAAGGTTTCGGCGAAGAGATCATCGCGCGCGCCGCTGATGGAGGTGAGGCGCGATTGGGCGACTTCGGTGAGCGCGCGGATGGCGGCGCGGGCGGCAACCGGATGGGTGCCGTAGCCGATGGTCGCATCGTGGAACAGCGGCCGCTTCTTCGCGGCAAGGCCGGCATCGCCGAGCACGGCGGCATAGGTCGGGATGGCGAGGTCGCTGGTGATGTCGAAGAGGCGCAGATCCAGCCCGGCCGCGCCGAACCGGCCGGCGAGCGTATCGATGAGGGGATCGGCGAGACCGGCCGGATCGACGGCCGTTGCCATGCGCCGTTCACGCGGCAGCAGGCGCCAAAGGCGGTCGGCATCCCGCTCGACGCGCTCCAGGAGGCCATGCAGGATCGCCTCGGTCTGCGAATTGCCGGAGGCGAGGCCGTCGGAGGATTGCCAGAAGCGCGGCGCCGTTTCGGTCCTGTCGAGGCAGACGGCCTCGCGCGGCACCCAGACCGTCTCGCCCGTCACGATATCGCGCCCGGCGAGCCAGTCGAGGCCTTCGTCTTCCGCAAGGAAGGCCTGCCCGCTCGCCACGAAGATGTCGAGCGGCAGGCAGGTTTCGCCGGCCGCCACGAAATCCCGTCGTGCTGCGCGCCGTGCCGGGACGAGCGGTTCGCCGGCGATCGAGCGCTCCAGCGCCTCCATGGCGGCGGAGACCTTGGCGTCGATATCGGTGATGCCCTTGCCCTGGTTGATGACGATCGAACGGGCATTGGGACTGACGGCGTTCCAGACCGGAATGCCGACGCGGTCGAGCCCCGTCAGGCGCGACAACCGCGTGATGCCGAACCGGGGTAGCAAGGCCTCGATCCGGCGCCAGGTCTCGTCGGGACCGCAGATGCGGTCCGAATAGGTGGTCACGGTGCGAGCCGGGTCAGGGTTGCGTGTCCATGAAGCCGCCGATCACGTATCGTAGAAGCCGCCCGACAGCTGCGTCAGATTGTCGGCCGTGGCGTTGGCCGGCGCGCGCACCGCGAAATCGACGCCCGCCGTTATCGTCGCACCGGCCTTGCGCAGGTCGTCTCCCGCCTTCAGGGGGCCGCTTGCCGGCACGGCGATCTGCGTGACGGTGCCCGCGTCGAGATCGGCGACCCACAGGCCGTCATCTCCCTCGATACCCAAAACAACGAGTCTTGCCATATTCGTTCTCCCTTATCGTCAATGAATCAAAAACCTGCTCGTTTCAGTCCGTCGTAATAGTGTCTTCGCTGCCATTCCTCCTTGAAAGGGACAATCGCCATCCAGGAATCGAGATCGAAGTTGGGATTGCTCTCGTAGGTGCGGCGCACGAACAGCCGGGCCTTCTTGAGGTCCCCGAGCATGGCCCAGGAAGCGGCCGATATGCGGTGGACGGGTTCCTTGTCCTTCATCCGGCTTATGTAGGACAGGGCTTCCTCATATTTGCCGAGCCCGTAGGCGGCACCCGCCGCGGTCCAGAAATACTCGTCCGGCGGCAGCGGGTTGAGTTCGATCGCGTGCTCGATCTTCTTCAGGCCGATATCCGGCCGCGAGGCCTGCACCAGCGTGTCGGCATAGCTCGCGATGACATTGGCATAATGCGGGCTCAGCGCCTCGGCGCGGTCGAGATAGGCGGTGCTTTCGTCGAACTGGCGGGCATAGAGTTTGACCACGCCGAGTTCGCGGTATCCCGAGGGCAGGCGCTCGTCGACGCGGATGGTTTCCTCCGCGAAATGCTCGGCCTGGCGCAGCAGGTCCGCATCGCCGCGCGCCGTCAGCAGCCATTCGAGGAAATAGGTGCGTGCCAGGCCGCCGATCGCCGGGGCGAAGCCGCTGTTGACCTGCAGGGCCTCGCGAAAGCTCTTGCGGGCGCGGCGGATGTCGCGCAGGTCGAGGTTCTTCAGCTGGCCCTGGCCGATGAGGAAGCTGCGGTAGGCGCCGGCATCCTGCTCGTAGTCGCGGTGCACCACCTCGTTGCGCTCGATCTCGGTGGCGATCGCCCCGGCGATCTGGTGGGCGATCATCTGCCGCGAACGGGCAAGGCCCTCGGCGGAGAGCGGGAAGCGCTCGGCCCAGATCACCTCATCGCTGCCGAAGAAGATGAGCTGGGCGAAGAGCGTATGGTGATGGCCCTCGTCGCGCAGCCGCGTTTCCAGGATGTAGCTGATCTTGTGGCGCTCATAGGTGGCGGCCCTGTCGGCCTGGAGCGAGATCAGCGCGGCGGTGTGCGGGGCGATGATCGAAATGGATCGCAGGGCGCAGAGCCCGATCGTCACGTCCTCGATCAGCGCTTCGCTGAAGCGGGCGGCGGTCCGGGCGGCCAGCGTCGTGACCGGCGGCAGCAGCACGACGCGCGGCGGGTTCGGCCGGGCAAGCGTGACCTCGGCCCCCTCCGATGCCGGCATGCGGGTATGCGGCTGCAAGGTCATGAGGCTTTCGGACGTTGCCGGCCGGCCCGTCAGTACGGCGCGCACCTCCTCATCGTCCGGGTTGCTCTCCAGGAGGCGCAGGGCGGCGGCCGCACGGGCCTGCCGTGTGCCGGCGCCGCCCTCCAGCAGCGCGCCGCGCAGGAGGGCCATGTGCGCGGCCCGCTGCAGCATGATCCAGCTCGAAAGCGCCCGGTTGCCGGCTTTCACATATTTGAGGAAGTCGTCGGTCAGGGCGGCGGCGAGTACGGCAAGACCCGCGCCCTCGCGCATCGCCTCGATATCGCTTTCGATGGCGTCCTGACCGAGCGCGATCGTGGTGTCGGTGAAGCTGAGATAGGTCCGGCCCAGTTCGCGCTGACGTTTCTGGGTCCGCGAAACGGTCTGTCGCAGGTTGGCGAAGGCGGCGGCGCTGTTGGCATCGTCCCAGAAGAGGCTCGCGGCATCCGCCCGCGGCATGTCGTTGATGCCGCGCGCCACGAGGTAGCAGAGGATCAGAAGCGCCTTTTCGGGAAAGACGATGTCATTGCCGCCCTCGTCGAGCAGGCGCAGGTGACCGAGCGTCTGCAGCCGGGCCGGCATGTGGGGTCAGATCCGCAGTTCCGGTGCGCTGTCCGCGCGTTCGCCGGCTTCGGCGGCGGCGCTGGCCTTGGAAAGCGCGGTGGCCAGAGCGATGATCGACTTGCGCACGCCCGTATCGTCGATCTTCAGGAAGGCGCGGTTGAGGTCGAGGCCCTCCTTGGAGGAGACGAAGGTGGAGACGTCGCCCGTCTCGTGCCCGGCGCCGGCGGCCGGCATGGCGCTGTCCTCGTCCTGGAAGAAGAAGCCCGGCGGAACGCGGAACACTTCGGCGATCGCCTGCAGGCGGCTGGCGCTGATGCGGTTGGTGCCCTTCTCATACTTCTGTACCTGCTGGAAGGTGACGCCGAGACGGTCGGCGAGGGCTTCCTGGCTCATGCCCACCATCAGCCGGCGCAGGCGGACGCGAGAACCGACGAAGACGTCGATCGGGTTCGGTGTTTTCTTGGTCATGAGGCTTTCTCCCCTGTTGGACATGCCGGGGCATGGCGAGATACGCGTATCTCGTCACTGTGCTTGAATCGCCTGTCCGATGCAACTGCCGGGAACCGGAATTCCTCGCTACCGTAACGTGAGCCGACGTGTGTTTCAGATGTCGTAGCTCTGCGGCGCGCTGAGCGAGGCGATGAATTTCTTCGTGCGTTCGCGCTTCGGCGCGGAGAAGATGGCGCGGGGCGGCCCCTCTTCGACGATGACGCCGCCATCGAGAAAGACGACCGTGTCGGCAACGCGCGAGGCGAGGCGCAGGTCATGCGTCGCCATGACCATGGTCGTGCCCTCGCGGGCAAGCCGGCTCAGCACCTCGACCACCTCTTCGGCAAGCTCGGGGTCGAGCGCGGAGGTCGGCTCGTCGCAGAGCAGGACGCGCGGCGAGGGGGCGAGCGCGCGGGCGATGGCGACGCGCTGCTGCTGGCCGCCCGACAGCGTCGCCGGCCAGGCATCGGCCTTGTGCGCCATGCCGACCTTCTCGAGCAGTTCCATCGCGCGGGCGCGCGCCTTGTCGGCCGGCCATTTCAGGACGGTGACGAGGCCTTCCATCACGTTGGCGATGGCCGTCTGATGCGGGAAGAGCTGGAAATTCTGGAAGACCATGCCGGTCTGGCGGCGCAGCTTCTGGATCGCTGGCCAACCGACCTTGCGGCCGGGCGCGAAATCGATCTTTTCGTCACCGAGCTTGATCGAGCCGGATGTCGGCGTCTCCAAAAGGTTGATGCAGCGCAGCAGCGTGCTCTTGCCGCCGCCGGACGGGCCGACCAGCGCCGTCACCGTGCCCTCAGGCAGCGTGAGGCTGATGTCGCGCAGCACATGGTTGTCGCCGAAGCGCTTTTCGATATGGCCGAGTTCGATCATGTGCGGGCCTCCAGGAAGCCGCCATAGCGGGCGAAACGCTTTTCGAGCCGGACCTGCAGGGCCGAGAGCACGGAGCTCAGCGCCAGATAGATCAGGGCCGCCTCGATATAGAGGATCAGCGGCTCATAGGTCGTGGCGACGATGCGCTGCGCGGTCTGGAACAGTTCCGGCACGGTGACGGCGGCGGCAAGCGAGGTGTCTTTCACCAGCGAGATGAAGGTGTTGGAGAGCGGCGGCACGGCGACGCGCGTCGCCTGCGGCAGGATGGTGCGGCGCATGGCCTGCGACCAGCTCATGCCGATCGAATAGGCCGCTTCCCACTGGCCGCGCGGCACGGAGGCGATGACGGCGCGGATGATCTCCGACGTGTAGGCCCCGACATTCAGCGTGAAGCCGATGAGGGCGGCCGGGAAGGCGTCGAGCAGGATGCCGATGCTCGGCAAGCCGTAGAAGATGACGAAGAGCTGCACCAGGAGCGGCGTGCCGCGGATCACCCAGACATAGAAGCGGGCGACGGCAACGAGCGGGCGCGGGCCGAACAGTCGGGCGATGGCCGTCAGAAGGCCGAGCGTCAGCCCGAGCACGAAGGAGGCCAGGGTGAGCGGAATGGTGAAGACGAGCGCCGCCCACAAAAGGGGCGCAAGCGAATCCAGCATCAGTTGAAGCCACGGCGGCACGGGAAACCCTCCGAAATGCGGCTGGCCGGAGGGATCCCCGGCCAGTCGGTCGTCTCATCTATAAGGCAGGAACGGGCCGCCGCGAAAGCGGCCGGCTTTCGATTACTTCGACACGTCCTGGCCGAAATACTTGTCGGCGATCGCCTGGTAGGTGCCGTCCGCCTTGATGTCGACGAGCGCCTTGTTGATCGCGTCCAGAAGCTCCGGCTCGCCCTTGCGGATGATGACGCCGGAATAGTCGGCGTTTTCCTGCTCGGCGGCGATCTTCACATTGGCGTCGGGCTTGTGCTTCTTGAAGTCGAGGAAGGACAGGCTGTCGTTGATCGTCGCGTCGGCGCGACCGGTCAGGACGAGCTGGATCGACTGGTCGAAGCCGTCCGTGCCGACGAGCTCGGCGCCGGCGCCTTCAGCGATCTTGCCGAAATTGGAGGTAAGCGACTGGGCGGACTTCTTGCCCTTCAGGTCGGCGAAGCCCTTGATGCTGTCGTCGTCGGCGCGCACGATCAGCACGGCCTTGGAGGCGATGTAGGGCTCGGAGAAGTCGTATTTCTGCTTGCGCGCGTCGGTGATGCCGACCTGGTTGATCACGGCGTCGTAGCGGTTGGCGTCGAGGCCGGCGATCAGCCCGTCCCATTTGCCTTCCAGGAACTCGGCCTTGACGCCGAGTTTCTCGGCAATGGCCTGGCCGATCTCGACGTCGAAGCCGACCAGCTTGCCGTCCGTGTCATGGTAGGTGAAGGGGGCGTAGGTGCCTTCGGTGCCGATCTTCAGCGCGCCGGCGGCCTGCACCGCGGCGAGGTTTTCGCCGGCATGGGCGGGGGCGAGAATGGCGGCCTGGAGGGCCGCGGCGGCGGCAAGGGTCTTCAACCAGTTCATCTTGGGACTCCGTTTCTGCGTGAATTCGATTGGGCGATTGATCGCAGAAATCCGTGCAAAACGATGGGCAGAAAACTGCGAATAAATTCGGCGATTTGAAATATCCTTCTCAATTTTTTCGACGGATCGGGCTTCAGGCCCTCGTTTTGCCCGGTTTGGCGGGCCGCGCGGGAGTTGAGCCGCGGGTGTGCATTTCCTGTTTTTGGGGACTTGCCAAGCGCGAAAACAGGGACAATTGATTGGGCACCCAAAAAAACAACGGGGAAGGAAAACAAAAAATGGCAAACAGACTGATTGGCTTTCGTGCAGCGCTTCTGGCCGGTGCGATCCTGCTTGGCGCAGGTCCGACCCTCGCAGAAACGGTGCTTCACCGCGGTAATGCCGGCGAGCCGCAGACGCTCGACCAGGCGCACACCTCCATCAATATCGAGGAATTCATCCTCAAGGACCTCTACGAGGGCCTGACGATTTATGACGCCGCCGGCAAGATCGTTCCCGGCGCGGCGGAAAGCTGGACCGTCTCCGACGACGGCACGGTCTATACGTTCAAGCTGCGCGAAAACGCGAAGTGGTCGGACGGCTCGCCGGTGACGGCGGAAGACTTCGTCTTCTCCTTCACGCGCGTGGAGGACCCGAAGACGGCGGCGGGCTATGCCAACATCCTCTATCCGATCAAGAACGCGGAGAAGGTCAACAAGGGTGAAGTCGGCCTCGACCAGCTCAGCGTCAAGGCCGTCGATGCGACGACGCTGGAAGTGACGCTGGAGCGCCCGACGCCCTTCTTCCTCGAACTGCTCGCGCACCAGACGGCGCTGCCGGTCTCCAAGGCCAGCGTCGAGAAGAATGGCGCGGATTTCGTCAAGCCCGGCACGATGGTCTCCAACGGCGCCTTCAAGCTCGCAAGCCACGTACCGAACGACAACCTCGTCGTCGAGAAGAACCCGAACTACTGGGACGCCGCCAACGTCAAGCTCGACAAGGTGATCTTCTACCCGATCGACGATCAGGCGGCTTCCGTCCGCCGCTTCGAGGCGAAGGAAATGGACCTCGTCTATAACTTCTCCGCCGATCAGATCGAGCGCCTGAAGAAGAGCTACGGCGATGAGGTTCACGTCTCGCCGACGCTTGCCACCTACTACTACGCCTTCGACACCCGCACCGAGCCCTATAGCGACGTTCGCGTGCGCCGGGCGCTCTCCATGGCGGTCGACCGCGACTTCCTGGCCACGGAGATCTATTCCGGCTCGCAGCTTCCGGCCTATTCCATGGTGCCCCCGGGCATGCAGGGCTATGAGCCGGCGCTTGCCGATTTCGGCGCGCTCTCGCAGCTCGACCGCGAGGACGAGGCGCTGAAGCTGATGAAGGAAGCGGGCTACGGCGAGGGCGGCAAGCCGCTCAAGATCGAGATCCGCTACAACACCAACCCGAACCACGAGCGCGTGGCGACGGCCGTTGCCGACATGTGGAAGAACACCTTCGGCGCCGAGGTGTCGATGGTGAACCTCGACGTGTCCTCGCACTACGCCTACCTGCAGGAAGGCGGCGCGTTCAACGTGGCGCGTGCCGGCTGGGTTGCCGACTATGCGGATGCGGAGAACTTCCTGGCGCTCAGCGTCAGCACCAACAAGACCTTCAACTACGGCAAGTTCGAGAATGCCGAGTATGACGCGCTCATGAAGAAGTCCTATGAGGAGCAGGACCCGGCGGCGCGCGCCAAGGTCCTGCACGAGGCGGAAGCCCTGCTCATGAAGGAACAGCCGATCGCGCCGTTCCTGACGCAGGCCGACCTGTGGCTCGTCTCCAGCAAGGTCCAGGGCTGGCATGACAACGCCGCCAACCAGCACCTGAGCCGCTTCCTCTCCGTTTCGGAATGATCCGACGCCGGTGCGCGGCCCCCTGAGGCCGCGCACCAGTGTCACTGGGGAGTCCTGGTCATGCTTGCCTTCGTTCTCCGGCGCCTCGCAAGCGCCGTGCCGACGCTATTCATCGTCGTCACGATTTCGTTCTTTCTCATGCGCTTTGCGCCCGGCGGCCCGTTCAACCTCGAACGTCCCTTGCCGCCCGCCACCATGGAAAACCTGATGCGGGCCTATCAGCTCGATCAGCCGCTCTGGCGACAATACCTTACCTATATGGGCAACGCCGTCACCGGCGATTTCGGACCGAGCTACATCTACAAGGACAATTCCGTTGCCGAACTGATCGGCAAGGGCCTGCCCTATTCGATCGAACTCGGCTTCTACGCGCTGCTGCTCGCGCTCGTCGGCGGCGTCGTCGTCGGCACGATCGCGGCCTTGCGCCAGAACAGCGCGCTCGATTTCGCCGTCATGTCGGTAGCGACGATCGGCGTCACGGTGCCGAATTTCGTCGTCGGCCCGGTCCTGACGCTGATCTTCGCCATCGTGCTCGCCTGGCTGCCGGCCGGCGGCTGGGGCGACGGGTCGCTGCGCTTCCTCATCCTGCCGACGATCGCGCTTGCCTTGCCACAGCTTGCGGTCTTCGCGCGCCTCACCCGCGGTTCGATGATCGAGGCGCTGCGCACCGACCATATCCGCACCGCGCGGGCCTACGGCCTGCCGGCGAAATCGGTGGTCGTGGTGCACGCCATGCGCGGCGCCATGCTGCCGATCGTCTCCTATCTTGCGCCCTGCGCGGCGGCCCTCCTCACCGGCTCCGCCGTGGTCGAGACCATCTTCACCATTCCCGGCGTCGGGCGCTATTTCGTGCTCGGGGCGATCAACCGCGACTATACGCTCGTCATGGGCACGGTCGTGCTGATCGCCATCTTCGTCATCGTCTTCAATCTGCTGGTCGACATTCTCTATGGCCTGCTCGATCCGAGGGTTCGCCATGACTGACGCCGTCGTTTCCCCCGCGTCCGGGGGCGAGGTGAAGGGGCGCAGCCTCTTCCAGCTCGCCGTCATGCGCTTCCGCCGCAACCGCCCGGCCATGGCGGGCTCCGTCATGCTGGTACTGATCGCGTGCTTCGCCTTCTTCGGCCCGTTCTTCATCAGCCACAGCTACGACCAGGTCTTCTCTTCCTATGTGACGATCCCGCCGAGCCTGGAGCCGCGGCCGGGTGAAGAATCGCTGGAGGAGGCGATGAAGGGCGCCGCCGCGCGCGCCCGCGTCGAATTGCAGTCCTTCTCCGTCGAAGGCGAGACCTTCACGGCGGTCGTCACCGCGAAGGACGCGATCGATCCGCGCACGACGCGCTACTTCGACCGCGCCAACGAGTTCGACAAGACGGAAGTCCTCTCGACCGAGGACGAGGGCCGCAAGCTTACGCTGTCCGGCGTCGTCGACCGGGAATATTTCCTGTTCGGCACCGATACGAACGGGCGCGACCTGATGGCGCGCGTCATGCTCGGCGGGCAGATCTCCATCGCGGTCGGTCTGCTCGCCAGCCTCGTCTCGCTCGGCATCGGCGTCGTCTACGGCGCGATCTCGGGCTATATGGGCGGGCGCGTCGACAATGTGATGATGCGCTTCGTCGAGATCCTCTATTCGCTGCCCTTCGTCTTCCTCGTCGTGGTGCTCGTCGTCTTCTTCGGGCGCAGCTTCGTGCTGATCTTCATCGTCATCGGCGCGGTGGAATGGCTCGACATGGCCCGCATCGTGCGCGGCCAGACGCTGTCCCTGAAACGCCGGGAGTTCATCGGCGCGGCGGAGGCCCTGGGCTTGACGGACTGGCAGATCATCCGCCGGCACGTCATCCCCAACACGATCGGCCCGGTCGTCATCTTCGTCACGGTCATCGTGCCCAAGGTGATCCTGCTCGAAAGCTTCCTGTCCTTCCTCGGCCTCGGCGTGCAGGCGCCGCTGACGAGCTGGGGCTCGCTGATCGCGGAAGGCGCGAACAACATCCAGTCCGCGCCCTGGCTGCTCGTCTTCCCCGCCATCTTCTTCGTCGTCACGCTCTTCTCGCTGAACTTCGTCGGCGACGGCCTGCGCGACGCGTTCGACCCGAAGGATCGCTGACATGGCGGAGACACGCAAAACCATGGAACCGATCCTCACCGTCCGCGACCTGAAGGTCTCCTTCACGACGCCGGACGGGGATGTCGATGCGGTGAAGGGTATCGACCTCGACGTCCGCCCCGGCGAGACGCTTGCGGTGGTCGGCGAGAGCGGCTCCGGCAAGAGCCAGACCATGATGGGTATCATGGGTCTGCTCGCCGCGAACGGCCGGGTCTCCGGCTCGGCGAAATATCGCGGGCGGGAGATGGTGGGGCTTCCCCCCAAGGCGCTCAACGCGATCCGCGGCGCGAAGATCACCATGATCTTCCAGGAGCCGATGACCTCGCTCGATCCGCTCTATCCGGTCGGCAAGCAGATCGCCGAAGTGATCGTGCATCACCGCGGCGGCACGCGCAAGGAGGCCCGGCCGCGCGTGCTTGAGCTTTTGAAGCTCGTCGGCATTCCAGAGCCGGAGCGCCGCATCGACAGCTATCCGCACGAAATGTCCGGCGGCCAGCGCCAGCGCGTGATGATCGCCATGGCGCTCGCCAACGAGCCGGACATCCTGATCGCCGACGAACCGACGACGGCGCTCGACGTGACGATCCAGGCGCAGATCCTCAAACTCCTGCGCGACCTGCAAAAACGCTTCGACATGGCGATCGTTCTCATCACGCACGACCTCGGTATCGTCCGGCATTTTGCCGAGCGGGTCGTCGTCATGCGGCGCGGCGAGATCGTCGAGCAGGGGGGAACGGCGGATATCTTCGAGAACCCGCAGGCCGACTATACGCGCATGCTGATCGAGGCCGAGCCTTCCGGCCGCAAGGCGCCGCCGGCGGAGGATGCGCCGATCATCCTCGAAGGTCGCAATGTCGTCGTCGACTACAAGATCGACGGCGGTTTCCTGAAGAAGCGCGCCAACACCTTCCGCGCCGTCGACAATGTCGGCATCAGCCTGCGCGAGGGGCAGACGATCGGCGTGGTGGGCGAATCCGGCTCGGGGAAATCGACGCTCGGTCGGGCGCTGCTCAGGCTCATCTCCAGCAAGGGGGCGTACCGCTTCGGCAAGACGGATATTTCCGGCCTCGACCGGACGGGCATGCGGCCGCTTCGGCGCAGCATGCAGATCGTCTTCCAGGATCCCTACGGTTCGCTCTCGCCGCGCCAGACGGTCGGCGAGATCATCACCGAGGGACTTTACGTGCACGAGCCGCAGCTTTCACGGGCCGACCGCGACAAGCGGGCGATCGCGGCGCTGAAGGAGGTGGGGCTCGATCCGGTGGCCCGCAACCGCTATCCGCACGAATTCTCGGGTGGCCAGCGGCAGCGCATCGCGATCGCGCGGGCGATGATCCTGAAGCCGCAGGCGGTGATCCTCGACGAGCCGACCTCGGCGCTCGACCGCTCGGTGCAGGGCCAGGTGATCGAGCTCCTGCGCGATCTCCAGTCCCGCTACGGCCTCTCCTATGTCTTCATCAGCCACGATCTCTCGGTGGTGCGCGCCATGAGCGACTATGTGGTCGTGATGAAGGACGGCAAGATCGTCGAGGAGGGGCCGACGGACGCCATTTTCAGCGCGCCGCGGGAGGATTATACAAAGACCCTCATTGGCGCGGCCTATAATATCGGGCCTTGAGCAACAGGAGACCGGATGGCCGAAGGCCGCTTGCCCCATATCGTGCTCTTTTCGGGCGGCACCGCGTGCCGCACGACCAATCTGGCGCTGCTTTCCAAGCCGGTGCGGCTGACGCGCATCGTGCCGGCCTGGGACAGCGGCGGCAGTTCGAAGATCATCCGCGAAAGCCTCGGCGTGCTGGCGGTCGGCGATATCCGCCAGGCGCTGATGACCATGGCTCATGGCGAAGGCCGGGCGGGCGATGTCGTCAAGGTCTGCAATGCGCGCATGACCAGCGGCGCCGAGGAGGACGCCCGCACCGAATTCGCGCTCTATGCCGAAGGCCGCCATCCGCTGCTGGAGCGCATGGAGCCGGGTCTGCGCGGCGCGATCCTCAATTACCTGCGCACCTTCCGCGCGGCGATCGGCGCGGATTTCGATTTCCGCAACGGCAGCATCGGCAATTTCATCCTGACGGGCGCGCATCTCGCCCATAACAGCGACATCAACACCGCCATCTTCGTCTTCCGCAAGCTCTGCGACATCGCCGGCCATGTCTGGCCGTCCACGACAGCGGACGGCGTCGACCTCTCGGCCGTGCTGAACGACGGCAGCCGCGTCGAAGGGCAGCACAGGGTGACGGCGCTCGACGATGCGGCGAGCGAGACCGGCATCCGCGACATTGCGCTGTCCGGCCGGGACGGCGCCGGCGTGCCGGCCAACGAGGCGGTGCTGGAAAGCCTCGAAAGCGCCGATGCCATCGTCTTCGGCCCCGGCAGCTTCTTCACCAGCGTCCTGCCGCATTTCCTCGTCGAGGGCATCGTGGCGGCTATTGTGCGCAACGTCCACGCGCGCCGCATCTTCATCGGCAACATGCTGCAATGTCGGGAGACCCGCGGGCTGGATCTGGCGCGCATGCTGGAGATCGCCGCGGCGCTCTGGCGGCGGCAGGAGGGCGCGGATGCGCGACCCTTCACCCATGTCCTGGCGAACCACCAGCTCCTGCCCTTCGAGAAGAGCGTCGGCCCCTTCGCCTATCTGGGCAACGGCGCGCTGGAGGATGTGGGCGCGCGGCTCGGCATCGAGCGGGTAATCGGCGAGTTCGAGGACCCCTGGCAGCGCGGCCAGCATGACGGCCGGGCCGTCGCGGATGCGCTCAGCTCGCTCTTGCCGCCGTGACCCCGCCTTTTCCCGCCGGCATCCACCCCCGCGCCTTCGCGAAGGCGAGGAAGTCGTCCGCGCCCATCGGCCGGGCAAAGGCATAGCCCTGCAGGACATGGCAGCCGAGGCTGCGCAGCAGCTCGGCATGCGCCAGCGTCTCGACGCCTTCGGCCACCGTCTCGATGCCGCGCACCTTGCCGATCTCCACGATCGAGCGGACGAGGCTCTGCTGGGCGGTGGATTCGAGCAGGGGCAGCACCAGGCGGCGGTCGATCTTCAACCGCTGCGGCGACAGTTCCAGGAGGCTGAGGATGGAGGCGTGTCCGGTGCCGAAGTCGTCGATCTCGATATCGATGCCGAGGGTCTTGATGTCGTCGATGGCCTGCTTCAGCCCGTCGTCGAACGTATCGAAGGAAATCGATTCCAGAAGTTCGAAGGTCAGCGAGCCGGGACGGATGTTCATGGCGCGCAGTTTTTCGAGGAGGCGGTCGTCGCGCAGGCGCTGGCAGGAAACGTTGACGGAGACGCGCGGGATGCCGAGCCCCTGTCCCTCCCACCGCATGGACTGGAACAGGGCCTGGTCGAGGATCGTCTCGTCGATGCGGGCGACGACATTGAGGCTTTCGGCCACCGGCAGGAAGATATCCGGCGCGATCATGCCGCGCGTCGGGTGCCGCCAGCGCGCCAGGGCCTCGACGCCGACGATCTCCAGCGTCTCGGCATCGAACTGCGGCTGGAAGAAGGGATGGAATTCGCCTTGCTCTAGGCCGCGCAGGATGTCGTCGCCGAGCCGCTTGACCTCGACGGTGCGCAGGCGCAGCTCGTCGTTGAAGGTTTCGACGCGGTTGCGGCCGCGGCGCTTGGCCTCGTAGAGCGCGATGTCGGCGTTGACGAGCAACTGTTCGGCCGATTCCTCCGCATCGTTGCGCGTGGCAATGCCGATGCTGGCGCCGATGCGACAGTCGTGGCCCTCGATCGCCATCGGCTTGCTGATCGCCGCGATGAGGCGGGCCGAGAGCGCGCTGAAATCGGCCTTCTCCGGGCCGCGGCGCGACAGCAGCACGAATTCGTCGCCGCCGATGCGGGCGATGAAGTCCTCCGCCGGGATATGGGTGCGCAGCACGCCTGCGGCTTGTTTCAGCACCTCGTCGCCGGCGGCGTGGCCGAGCGTGTCGTTGATGTCCTTGAAGCGGTCGAGGTCGATGTGCAGGAGGGTCAGGGGGCGGGCATCCTCGCCGGTGCCGGCAAGGGCGATCTGCTGGTCGAGGAAGCGCCGGTTGGGAAGCCGGGTGAGGGCGTCGTGCAGCGAATTGTGCTCCAGCACGAGACGGGCGTCTTCCAGCGCGCGGTTCTGCGCCTCGGCCGTCAGCTTGGCCTCGAGCAGTTCGGCCTGCAGGCGATTGTCTTCCGTCACGTCCCAATTGGCGCCGACGATGCGTTTTGCGCCCGACGAGGTGCGGTAGGTCATGCCGTGCGCGCGGATGTGGCGGATGTCGCCGTCGGCGGTCAGCACGCGGAAACCCGTAAGATAAGGCCGTTCGGCGTCGATGGCATTGGTGAAGACGCGTTCGGCCTCCTCCAGGTCGCCGGGATGGAGCGCGGCGCGCCAGTCCTCGTAGCGGCAGATCGGCTGGTCGGGCGTCACGTTGTAGAGCGCGCGCATGCGGGCGTCCCAGGTGAGGGTCGCGGTTTCCGTGTCATATTCCCAAACGCCGACCTGGGAAGCGTCGAGTGCGAGCTGCAGGCGCTGCGAGACGGTTTCGAGCCGGTCCTCCCGGTCCTGGAGCGCCAGGATATGCCGGTGGCGGTCCTTCATCAGGTAACCCACCCAGAACATCGGCGCGACGATGATGACGGCCAGCAGCGCCAGGCCGGCGCGGAAGATGGCGAGGTCGGCGGAGGGCTGGTGCCAGCCTTCCTGCGGCGTCGCCCACATGGTCCAGGCTTCGTGGCCGATGTCGATGGTCATCACCACGGGATCGGCGTCGACAGGGGCGGCCGTGCTGAAGAAGGTGCGCGCTTCGCCGCCGACATGCGGCCGGCTGGAAAGCGAGACGGCGACCGCGAGGTCCTCTCCGAAGCCGCTGTTCGCGAGAAGCTTGTCGAGGTCGATCACGGCGGAGGCGATGCCGATGAAGGCATTGTTCGGTCCCGCATGGATCGGGTAGCGCGCGATCACGCCGCGCCCGCCCTGCACCAGGTCGACCGGTCCGGTGACGATGAGCCGGTCGAGCGCCTCGACCTGCATGGCGGCGGCGCGCTGGCGCTCGTTCTTGCGGTAGTCGAGGCCGATGCTGCGCTCGTTGCCCTTGACCGGATAGACGAGCGAGACGACGAAGTCCGGCGCGATGGCGAGATTGCGCAGCTGGGTGTCCTTGTGGAAGATGCGGCCGGCAAGGTCGGCAAAGCGGCTCGGCGACATGTCGGGTTCGCTCGAGAGCGCCGCGACGAGGCCCTGCACGAGATTGATGTCGCCCTGGATATTGCCTTCGAGGCGCGAGCGCAGCACGCCGAGCTGTTCCGTGGTGAAGGAGCGTAGATATTCCTCCTCCAGCCGCTGCTTCTGGGAATCGGTAAGCAGAATGGCAATCAGCACGGCAAACGCGACGACGACGGCGGGGATGTAATATCCCAGCCCCTTGAGGGAAAGCTGCGCATGCCGGTCGTTCATCGCGTTCCATCTGTCTCCGCGCGTCCTGGTTGCGTCGGGCAAGGGCCTGCCTGGCGCCGGTGACCGATGGACGATGGCAGATGCAGCTTAATATTTGCTGACGGGAATATAGCTTTATCGGCGGCAAGAGCCGTTCGTGTCGCCGTCCGGGGCTTTCCGACACGGCCAATTCTGGGATAGTCCTTCGCACGGTCGATGCGGAACGAGGACAGGGGGCAGGTTTGCCGGCGGACAAGGACAGGGCGCAAGGCGTGTTCGGCGCGCTGCTCAGGGCCATCATCGAGGAAAGCCCGCTGAAGGCCGCCGGCTTCATCGTCACCATCTACGGCGATGTCGTGGAGCCGCGGGGCGGCGTCGTGTGGACCGGCAACCTCATCGAGACCTGCGCGGCCGTCGGCATCAGCGAGACGCTCGTGCGCACCGCCGTCTCGCGTCTCGTTGCCGCCGGGCAGCTTTCCGGCGAGCGGGAAGGGCGGCGCAGCTTCTATCGCCTGGCCGCGCCCGCCCGGGCCGAATTTGCCGCCGCGGCCCGCCTGCTGTTCGGCCCGCCCGAGCCGGCGGACTGGCATTTCGTGCAGTTGACGGGGACGGCGCCGGACGAGGCGATGCAGGTCCTCGAGCGGGCGGGCCATGCCCGGCTGGGCCCGCGGCTTGCCGTCGGTGCGCGCCCCCTGCCGCTTCTCGGGCAGCCGGCCGTCGTCTTCCGGAGCGAGGTGGTGAGCGGCGCGCAGGACCTCGGCGCCTTTGCGGCCGACCATTGGAACCTGGCGCTGCACGCCGAGGCCTATCGGGGGTTCCTCCGGCGCTTCGGGCGCCTGGCGGATCTGCTCGCGGGCGGGATGCGGCTTGGCGCGGCGGAAAGCCTCGTCGCGCGGCTGGTGCTCGTGCACCAGTTCCGCCTCGTCGTGCTGCGCGATCCGCGTCTGCCGCAGGCGGCCTTGCCGGCGGACTGGCCGGGGGATGCGGCGCGTAAGCTCTTCGCCGGCCTCTATCTCGGCCTCTCGCCGGAGGCGGACCGGCATGTCGCCCGCCATTTCGTCACCGCGGCCGGCGCCCTGCCGGACGAGAGCGAAGCGACGCTGCGCCGGCTTTCGCTGCTGCGCGCGGCGATCCGGGCCGACTTTCCATAGGGAAAGGCGTGGTTTGTGCTATGATGACGGCTGCTGCAATGAGACGTCACATAAATTGGAGGAATCGTCATTGATTTGTGACGTATCGAGTGCTAAATAGATAACCGATCGGTCGGTCAATGTTTCGGGAGGAGCGGATCGGCCCTTGGATATCAGGGAGGAAGCCGCGTGTCCGAAGCCTTTATCTGCGATGCCGTCCGCACGCCCATCGGTCGCTATGGCGGGCTGCTGTCGTCGGTGCGCGCCGATGATCTAGCGGCCCTGCCGCTCTCCGGGCTGATGGCGCGCAACCCGCAGGTCGATTGGTCGAAGGTAGACGACCTCATCTACGGCTGCGCCAACCAGGCGGGCGAGGACAACCGCAATGTCGGCCGCATGGCCGTGCTGCTCTCGGGTCTTCCCGTCTCCATTCCCGCCACCACCGTCAACCGTCTGTGCGGCTCCGGCATGGATGCCGTCGGCATGGCCGCCCGGGCCATCCGCGCCGGCGACTGCGATTTCGTCATCGCCGGCGGCGTCGAGAGCATGAGCCGCGCGCCCTTCGTCATGCCGAAGGCCGAAAGCGCCTTCTCCCGTTCGAACGCCGTCTACGACACGACGATCGGCTGGCGCTTCGTCAATCCGAAGATGAAGAAGGCCTTCGGCGTCGATTCCATGCCGCAGACCGCCGACAACGTCGCCGCCGACTTTGCCGTCAGCCGCGCCGACCAGGACGCCTTCGCCGCCCGCAGCCAGGCCCGTTGGGCCGCCGCGCACGAAGCCGGCCTCTTCGCCGACGAGATCGTGCCCGTCTCCGTGCCGCAGAAGAAGGGCGATCCGCTCGTCGTCGATACCGACGAGCATCCCCGGCCCGGCACCACGGCCGAGCAGCTTGCCAAACTGAAGGGCGTCAACGGCCCGGAGCTTTCCGTCACCGCCGGCAACGCCTCGGGCGTCAATGATGGCGCCGCTGCGCTGCTCATCGCCAGCGAAGCGACCGCGAAGGCTGAGGGCCTGACGCCGAAGGCGCGCATCGTCGCCATGGCGGCGGCGGGCCTCGAACCGCGCATCATGGGATTCGGCCCCGCCCCGGCGGTGCGCCGGGTGCTGGAGCGCTCGGGCCTGACGCTCGGCCAGATGGACGTCATCGAACTCAACGAAGCCTTCGCCGCGCAGGCGCTCGCCGTGCTGCGCGACCTCGGCCTGCCGGACGACGCGGCGCATGTGAACCCGAACGGCGGGGCCATCGCGCTCGGCCATCCGCTCGGCATGAGCGGCACTCGGCTCGTCACCACGGCCGCCTACCAGCTCCACCGCCAGGGCGGGCGTTATGCGCTGTGTACTATGTGCATCGGTGTCGGCCAGGGCATCGCCATCATTCTCGAACGCGTCTGACGCGTAAAGCCAGGAGGAAAGACCATGTATGCCCAGATGGTGAAGACCGATGCCGCCCGCGTCCGGTCCCTCGACGAGATGGATCCCGTGGAGCGCACCTTCCAGGAACGCATCGACGCCGGCCAGAAGATCGAGCCGAAGGAATGGATGCCGGAAGGCTATCGCAAGACGCTGGTGCGCCAGATCAGCCAGCATGCCCATTCGGAAATCGTCGGCCAGCTTCCCGAAGGCAACTGGATCACCCGCGCGCCGACGCTGGAGCGCAAGGCGATCCTGCTTGCCAAAGTGCAGGACGAGGCGGGCCACGGCCTCTACCTCTACTGCGCCGCCGAAACGCTCGGCATCAGCCGCGACCAGATGTACGAGCAGCTGCATTCCGGCAAGGCGAAATATTCCTCGATCTTCAACTATCCGACGCTGACCTGGGCCGATATCGGCGCGATCGGCTGGCTGGTCGATGGCGCGGCCATCATGAATCAGGTGCCTTTGCAGCGCTGCTCCTACGGCCCCTATGCGCGGGCCATGGTGCGCATCTGCAAGGAAGAGAGCTTTCACCAGCGCCAGGGCTACGACGTGCTGATGAAGATGGTGAAGGGCACGACGGCGCAGAAGGCCATGGTGCAGGACGCGCTGAACCGCTGGTGGTGGCCGTCGCTGATGATGTTCGGCCCCTCGGACGACGCTTCCGTGCATTCGGCTCAGTCGATGGCGTGGAAGATCAAGCAGAATTCCAATGACGAGCTGCGCCAGAAATTCGTCGACCAGACGGTGCCGCAGGCGAAATATCTCGGCCTGACCGTTCCCGACCCGGATCTCAAGTGGAACGAGGAGAAGGGCGGCCACGATTTCGGCGAGCCGGACTGGGAGGAGTTCTTCAACGTAATCGCCGGCAACGGACCCTGCAATGCGGAGCGCCTCGACGCTCGCAAAAAGGCCTGGGACGACGGCGCCTGGTTCCGCGACGGCCTGACCGCCCATGCCGAAAAGGCGACTGAGCGCCGCGCTAGCGCCAAGATCGCCGCCGAATAGTTTTGGGAGAGAGCACGATGTCCAGCGAATGGCCGCTTTGGGAAGTCTTCATCCGGGGTCAGCACGGCCTCAACCACCGCCATGTCGGCAGCCTGCACGCGCCCGACGCCGAAATGGCGATCAACAATGCCCGCGACGTCTATACGCGCCGCAACGAGGGCGTCAGCATCTGGGTGGTGAAATCTGCCGAGATCACCGCCAGCGCCCCCTCGGAAAAGGGACCGCTGTTCGATCCGTCGAATTCCAAGGTCTACCGTCACCCGACCTTCTTCGACATTCCGGACGAAGTGGGGCACATGTGATGGCGACCGCGGCGCTCGATCCTGCGGCCCGCCAGGCCGCGCTCTTCGAATTCCTGCTGCGCATCGGCGACAATGCGCTGATCCTCGGCCACCGCGTTTCCGAATGGTGCGGCCATTCGCCCGCGCTGGAGGAGGATATCGCGCTCGCCAACACCGCGCTCGACATGATCGGCCAGACGCAGCTCTGGCTCGGCCTTGCAGGCGAGGTGGAAGGCAAGGACCGGACGGCGGACGACCTTGCCTATCTGCGTGACGGCTACGAATTCCGCAACATCCTCATCGTCGAGCGCCCGAACGGCGATTTCGGCAAGACGCTGATGCGCCAGTTCCTGTTCGATGCCTGGCACTACCTACTCCTGAAGGCGCTGAAAGGCTCTTCGGACACGCGTATCGCCGAGATCGCGGAAAAGGCCTTCAAGGAGGTTTCCTACCATCTCGACCGCAGTCGCGACCTCGTCATCCGCCTTGGCGACGGCACGGCGGAAAGCCACCGCCGCATGCAGGCGGCGCTGGACGAACTCTGGCCCTTCACCGGCGAGATGTTCATGAGCGATGCGCTGGATGCCGAACTGGTCGAGGCGGGCATCATCCCGGCGCCCGAAAGCCTCAAGGCCGGCTGGGACGAGATCGTCGCGGAGGCGCTTGCCGAGGGCACGCTGAAGAAGCCGGCCGGCGGCTACATGCACAAGGGCGGCCGGCGCGGCGTGCACACCGAGCATCTCGGCTTCATCCTCACCGAGATGCAGTTCCTCCAGCGCGCCTATCCGGGCGCCACCTGGTAGGAGGCGGCCATGGACCCGGCACTCCGTCCCTCGATCGACGAGGTCTGGCACTGGCTGTCGAAGGTGCCGGACCCGGAAATCCCGGTCATCTCGCTCACCGACCTCGGCATCATCCGCGATATCGCCTGGCGGGACGATACGCTGGTGGTGACGGTGACGCCGACCTATTCCGGCTGTCCCGCCACCACGATCATCAATCTCGATATCGAGGCCGCGCTCGCCGAGAAGGGCCTCGACAAGGTGAAGCTGGAACGCCGGCTCTCGCCCGCCTGGACGACGGACTGGATCAGCGCCGAGGGTCGGGAAAAGCTGCGCGACTACGGCATCGCCCCGCCGATCGACGGCACGGCGGCCGATGGCGTCTTGATGAAACGCGTCGACCGGCTTTCCGGCCGCTCGAACCTGACCATCGCCTGTCCGCGCTGCGGATCGGCGAACACCGAAAAGATCAGCCAGTTCGGCTCGACGCCCTGCAAGGCGAGCTATCGCTGCACCGACTGCCTGGAACCGTTCGACTATTTCAAGTGCATCTGACCCATAGGGAGAGGGCCCGCGCATGGCACGTTTTCATCCCCTGACCGTCACCGACATTCGCCGCGAGACGCGCGATGCGGTCGTGGTCACGCTCCGGCCGGCCGAGGAGGATCGCGCCGTCTTCGATTTCACGCAAGGCCAGTACCTGACCTTCCGACGCAGGTTCGAGGACGAGGAACTGCGCCGCTCCTATTCGATCTGCGCCGGCAAGGACGAGGGTGTGCTGAAGGTCGGCATCAAGCGCGTCGACGGCGGCTGCTTCTCCACCTGGGTCAACGAGAACCTGAAGCCCGGCGACACGCTGGAGGCGATGCCGCCGATGGGGGCATTCTTCACCGCGCTGGAGCCGGAGGCGGCAAAACACTATCTCAGCTTTGCCGGCGGCAGCGGAATCACGCCGGTGCTCTCGATCATCAAGACGGTGCTGTCGCGCGAGCCGCGCGCCCGCTTCACGCTGGTCTACGCCAACCGGCAGATCAGCTCGATCATGTTTCGCGAGGAGCTGGAGGACCTGAAGAACCTCTATCTCGGCCGTCTCTCCGTGCTGCATGTGCTGGAAAGCGAGGCGCAGGACATCGATCTCTTCACCGGCCGCATCGACGGCGAGAAATGCGCCGCCCTTTTCCGCAACTGGATCGATCCGAAATCGGTGACGACCGCCTTCATCTGCGGCCCGGAGCCGATGATGCTGGCCATCGCCGCCGCGCTGCGCGAACACGGCCTTCGCGACGACCAGATCAAGTTCGAACTCTTCGCCTCCTCGCAGCCCGGCCGAGCGCGGCGCAAGGTGGAGCAGGCGAACGGCGCGGACCAGGGCGGAAGCTGCGAGGCGACCGTGACGCTCGACGGCGCGACGCGCACGTTCAAGTTCCCGAAGCAGGGCCAGAGCCTGCTCGACGCCGCGCTCGAGAATGCCATGGACGCACCCTATGCATGCAAGGCGGGCGTCTGTTCCACCTGTCGCGCCAAGGTTCTGGAAGGCGAGGTCGAGATGGAGACCAACCACGCGCTCGAGGACTACGAGGTGCGCCAGGGCTATGTGCTGACCTGCCAGTGCACCCCGCTCACCGACCGCATCGTCGTCAGCTACGACCAGTAAGGGAGGCCGCCATGACCGATACGATGCCGATCGAGGATTACCTGGCCAAGGGTGGCGTTCTTTCCTCGCCCGCCAATGTGCCGCCGCGCTATCGCGGCGAACTCTTGCGCCTGATGGCGAGCTTCGTCGACAGCGAACTGGCCGGTTCCGCCGGCTTCGCCGATACGATCAACGACGCGCCCGGCATCCAGGAGCGCATCTCGGCCGCCCGCATCGTGCTGGAAAAGGCCGATCATGCCGGCAAGGTGCTGAAGGTCATGGAGACCTTCGGGGCGGATGGCGGGCGCTATGCCGTGCATCATCCCTGGGCCGAACGCCTTTCCCGCGAGGCCGATATCGGCGCTGCGCGGCGGGAGGGCGACATGCGCCTCTCCGTCTTCCACTACCCGCTCGAAGGCTGGGTGGATGCGGTGGTCATGAACGTGCTGATGGGCCGGGCGAGCGTTGTCCAGCTGAAGGAGCTGTCACGCGTCTCCTACCAGCCGCTCGCCGAGGTTTTCCGCGCCATCCTGCCGCGCGAGACGCGCCATGCCGAACTCGGCCTCGCCGGCCTCGCCCGCATCGTCGATGACGAAGAGGGGCGCGCGAAAGCGAAGGCTTCCGTCGCCTACTGGTATCCGCGCGTTGCCGCCAGCTTCGGCCATTCCGGCTCGGCCCGCTTCGAGACGCTGTCGCGCTTCGGCTTGCGTCACACGCAGAACGAGACCCTGCTGGCCGAATGGCGGGCGGAGGTCGATGTGCAGCTTTCTGCACTTGGATTGAACTGAAAGGATAGCGACATGAACGTCATGGCAAACCGGCCGCGCCGCCTTGAAAGCCATGTCTGCGGCCAGTGGGTCGCCGGGGCGAAGGAAGGCGTGCCGCTGCTCGACGCTTCGACGGGCGCGCCCGTCGCCTTCATCGATTCCACCGGCATCGACTTCAAGGCCGCGCTTGCCTACGGCCGCGATATGGGCGGCCCGGCCTTGCGCCGCCTGTCCTTCCACGAGCGTGCCGCCATGCTGAAGGCGCTCGGCCAGGCGTTGATGGAGCGGAAGGAGGAGTTCTACGCCCTCTCCACCGCCACCGGCGCGACCCGCGCCGATAGCTGGGTAGATATCGAAGGCGGCATCGGCACGCTGCTCTCCTATGCCTCCAAGGGCCGGCGCGAACTGCCGAATACCCGCGTCCTGCTCGACGGCGACGTGGAGCCGCTTTCCAAGGATGGCACCTTTGCCGCGCAGCATATCCTCAGCCCGCTGCAGGGCGTCGCGGTCCACATCAACGCCTTCAACTTCCCCTGCTGGGGCATGCTGGAAAAGCTGGCGCCGACGCTGCTGGCCGGCGTTCCGGCCATCGTCAAGCCGGCAAGCCAGACCGCCTATCTCACCGAACTGATGGTCCGCCGCATCGTCGAGACCGGCATCTTGCCCGAAGGTGCGCTGCAGCTCGTCTGCGGCTCGGTCGGCGACCTGCTCGACCATGTCGAAGGGCAGGACGCCGTGACCTTCACCGGCTCGGCCGTGACCGGCCGGCGCCTGAAGACGCACAAGGCCATCGTCGAGAATTCGGTGCGCTTCACCATGGAGGCCGACAGCCTCAACGCCGCCGTGCTCGGCCTCGACGCCGCGCCCGGCACGGAGGAATTCGACCTCTTCGTCAGGGAAGTCGCCCGCGAGATGACGGTCAAGGCCGGGCAGAAATGCACGGCGATCCGCCGTGTCATCGTGCCCCGCTCCTACAGTGAGGCCCTCATCGAAAGCCTCCGTGCGCGACTGGCCAAGACGGCGATCGGTAACCCGACGGACGAGGCCGTGCGCATGGGCCCGCTCGCCAGCCTCGACCAGCGCGAGGAGGTCCGCGCGCGCATCCGCGATCTTGCGGCCGACGCGGAAATCGTCGCCGGCGATCCCGACAATCCGAGCATCCAGTCCGGTGATGCGGCGGTCGGCGCCTTCCTCGATCCGGTGCTGCTCTATTGCGGCAGGCCGGGCTCGGCCCGCGCCATCCACGATGTCGAGGCCTTCGGCCCGGTCAGCACCGTCATGCCCTATGACACGGCGGAAGAGGCGGTGGATCTCGCCCGGCGCGGCAAGGGCAGCCTCGTCGCCTCCGTCTTCACCAACGATCCGGCCTTCGCCGAAGAGGTCGTGCTGGGCCTTGCCCCCTTCCACGGCCGCGTGATGATCGGCAACCGCGTCAGCGCCAAATCCTCCACCGGCCACGGTTCGCCGCTGCCGGGCCTCGTGCACGGCGGCCCCGGCCGCGCAGGCGGCGGCGAGGAACTGGGCGGCATGCGCGGCGTGAAGCACTACATGCAACGCACCGCAATCCAGGGTGCGCCGACCATGCTCTCCGCCGTCACCGGCCGCTGGCTACCGGGCGCGGAAGCGCGGGCGGGCGGCGAGCATCCGTTCCGCAAGTCTCTGGCCGAACTGAAGATCGGCGACCAGCTGATCACGGCGACGCGCACGGTGACGCTCGACGACATCGAGCATTTCGCCAACTTCACCGGGGACATCTTCTACGCCCATATGGACGAGGAAGCGGCGAAGGCGAACCCGTTCTTCGACGGGCGCGTGGCGCATGGCTACCTCATCGTCTCCTTCGCCGCGGGCCTCTTCGTCGATCCGGCACCGGGCCCGGTCCTTGCCAATTACGGTGTCGACAACCTGCGCTTCCTGACACCGGTCAATCCGGGTGATACGCTCCAGGTGCAGCTCACCTGCAAGGAGATCAACCCGCGCGCCAATGCCGAGCACGGCGAGGTGCGCTGGGATTGCCGGGTGACGAACCAGCTGGGCGCCACGGTCGCGCAGTACGACGTGTTGACCATGGTGGCCAAAACGAGGGAGTGACAGCCGCATGCCGATCGAACAGGACTCGCGCCGCCTGGAAATGACCGTGCTGATGACGCCCGACATGGCGAATTTTTCCGGCAAGGTCCATGGCGGCGCGCTGCTCAACCTGCTCGATCGCGTGGCCTTCTCCTGCGCCTCGCGCTATTCGCAGCAATATGCGGTAACGCTCTCGGTCGACCAGGTGATGTTCAAGGAGCCGATCCATGTCGGCGAACTCGTCACCTTCCGCGCCTCGATCAACCATACGGGCCGCACCTCCATGGAGGTCGGCATCCGCGTCGAGGCGGAGAACATCCGCTCCGGCCACCGGCGGCATACCAATTCCTGCTATTTCACCATGGTCGCGGTCGACGAGGCCGGACGGCCGGTGCGGGTGCCGGAACTGGAGCCGACGGCCCCCGTGGATATCCGGCGCCATAAGGCCGCCGAGCTTCGCCGCACGCTCAGGCGCAAGTTCGCCGAGCGGCTGGAGGCGGTCGCGGCGATGGGCAAGGACGCGCACGTTTCCGGCGACTGATGCGGAATGGCAAGCCTCAGGCGACCGCCTTCACGCCTTCGAGGATCAGCGTCGTCGCGATATCGGCATATTCGTCGCGCGTGACCGGCCCGTTCGGGCGGAACCACATATAAACCCAGTTCATCATGCCGAAGAGCGACATGGTGACGGGCATCAGCAGCGGGCGGTCCTTGTTGAGGTCCGGGTTGATGTCGCGGATGACGCCGGAGAAGCGCTTGACGATGCGCCGCTCGACGGCCTGCAACTCGGAAAGCTGCTCCTGCGAGAGCGCGCTCGTGCCGTTGAGCTGCACCTTGTGCTCGTTGTCCCGGCCCTCGTAATTGGCCAGGACGGCCTTCACGAGGAGGCGCAGCCGCTCCTGCGGGGGAAGGTCCGGGCGGTCGGCAGCCTCTATCGCGGTTTCGAGTTCGGTAAGGTGGGTGCGCACGATATCGAAGATCAGCGCGTCCTTGCTCGGATAGTAATGGTAGAGCAGCGCCTTGGAGACATTGCTGTGCGAGGCGATCAGCGACATGGAGGCCTTCTCCATGCCCATCTCGGCGAAGACCGCGGCGGCACTCAAGAGAATGCCACGCTGTTTTTCCTCGAAATCGACTGCGCGCGTGCGTGCCATGATATCCTGCTTTGCTTGTCTGCCGGTCGCTTCCGGGAGGGCGGCCGCCCTCCCTATACACAGTCAACCGGGTGCCGGGCTATCCCGGCGCTTCACTCTTTGGGGCGGTTGTCGACCACCCGCTTGGCCTTGCCTTCCGAGCGGGCGACGCCGCCCGGTTCATGCACGAGGATCTTCGTGGAGACGCCGACCACGCTCTTGATGTGGTGGGCGAGTTCCCTTGCCGATCCCGTGCGGGCCTCCTCGTCGGCGGCCTCCAGCGTGCATTCGACATGGACCGTCATGTTGTCCATGCGTCCGGCGCGCGTCAGCTCGATCTGGAAATGCGGCGCCAGCCCGCGGCATTTCAGGATCTGCTCCTCGATCTGCGTCGGGAAGACGTTGACGCCGCGCAGGATCATCATGTCGTCGGAGCGGCCGGTGACCTTCTCCATGCGGCGCATGGCGCGGGCGGTGCCGGGCAGGAGCCGCGTCAGGTCGCGCGTGCGGTAGCGGATGATCGGCAGGCCTTCCTTGGTGAGGGTGGTGAAGACCAGTTCGCCGATCTCGCCATCCTGCAGCACCGCGCCCGTCACGGGGTCGATGATCTCCGGGTAGAAGTGGTCTTCCCAGATGTGCAGGCCGTCCTTGGTCTCGACGCATTCGTTGGCGACGCCCGGGCCCATGACTTCCGACAGGCCGTAGATGTCGACGGCATGCATGTCGAAGGCCTGCTCGATCTCCTCGCGCATGGCGTTCGTCCAGGGCTCGGCGCCGAAGATGCCGACGGCGAGCGAACTTTCGCGCGGGTCGACGCCCTGGCGGCGGAACTCGTCGAGGATGGAGAGCATGTAGGAGGGCGTGACCATGATGATGCGCGGCTTGAAGTCCTGCATCAGCGTCACCTGGCGCTCCGTCATGCCGCCGGAGATCGGCACGACGGTGCAGCCGAGCTTTTCGGCGCCGTAATGCGCGCCGAGGCCGCCGGTGAAGAGGCCGTAGCCATAGGCGACATGCACGATATCGCCGGCGCGACCGCCGGAAGCGCGGATCGAGCGGGCGACGACGGTCGCCCAGGTGTCGATGTCCTTCTGGGTGTAGCCGACGACGGTGGGCTTGCCGGTTGTGCCCGACGAGGCGTGGATGCGCGTGAGCTTCTCACGCGGCACGGCGAACATGCCGAAGGGATAGGTGTCGCGCAGGTCCGTCTTGGTGGTGAAGGGGAATTTCGCGAGGTCGGCGAGCGTCTTCAGGTCCGAGGGATGCACGCCCGCTTCGTCGAAGCGCTGGCGGTAGAAGGGCGAGTTCTCGTAAGCGTGGGTCAGCGACCATTTCATGCGCTCGAGCTGCAGCGCGGAAATCTCGTCGCGCGACGCCGTCTCGATCGCTTCGAGTTCTCCGGGGCGGGGGGACAGGTCTTCCATGAAAATCTCCTCCGAGAATGCGGGACGGTGCCGTCTGCCTCACTCCGGCAGATGGGTGCCCTTGACTGTTCGCGAGTGGCCGCGGAATTCCGCGACATGCTCGCCCTCCTGGTTGGCGATGCGGATGTCGTAGATGCCGCCGCGGCCGCGGCGCGACACCTCCCGTGCCGTCGCGGTCAGCCGGTCGCCCCGGAAGGCCGGCGCGATGAAGGTCACCGAACAGTGCTGGGCGACGGTGCGCTGGTTGTAGGTGTTGCAGGCGAAGGCGAAGGCCGAATCCGCCAGCGTGAAGATATAGCCGCCGTGGCAGGTGCCGTGACCGTTGGTCATGGTCTCGGCGATGGTCATGGCGATGACCGCCTCGCCAGGCGCGACGGAGACGAGCTCCATGCCGAGGTGGCGGGTGGCGTTGTCGTCGTCCCACATCGCCCTGGCGCAGGCTTCGGCGAGCATTTGCGGGGAAAGCCCGGCGGCGCTCATTTGCCCGAAAACTCCGGCTTGCGTTTTTCGAGGAAGGCGGAAACGCCCTCGGCGTAATCGGCGCTGCGGCCGGCTTCGCGCTGAAGGTCGCGTTCGAGGTCGAGCTGCTGGTCGAGCGAATTGGTGGCGGCGGCCTGGATGGCGCGTTTCGTCATGCCAAGGCCCCTGGTCGGGCCGGCGGCGAGGCGCGTGGCGAGCGCGGTCGCCTCTTCCATCAGATTGTCGTCGTCGACGGCGCGCCAGATGAGGCCCCAGTCGGCGGCGGTTTCGGCGCCCAGCGGTTCGGCGGTGAGGGCCAGCGCCTTGGCGCGGGCTTCGCCGATCAGGCGCGGCAGGCTCCAGGTGCCGCCGGAATCCGGCACGAGGCCGATCCTGGAGAACGCCTGGATGAACCGGGCGGAGCGGGCGGCGAGCGTGATGTCGCAGGCGAAGGCGATGTTGGCGCCCGCGCCGGCGGCGACGCCGTTGACGGCGCAGATGACGGGCTTTTCGAGGCGGCGGATGAGACGCAGCAGCGGATTGTAATAGGTCTCGATCGTGTGGCCGAGGTCCGGCACGCCCTTCTTGGGGTCGCGGTCGCCGAGATCCTGGCCGGCGCAGAAACCGCGGCCGGCGCCGGTCAGCAGCACGGCGCGCACCGCGGCGTCCGCATGGGCGCGCTCGAAGCCGGCACGCAGCGCAAGATGCATCTCGTCGTTGAAGGCGTTGAGCTTGTCCGGGCGGTTCAGCGTGAGGCTGAGAACGCCGTCGGCAAACGCCGACAGGATGGTGTCGGAAGTGGTCATGGTTCCTCCCTGTCGCCCTTCCCAGCGGCGACCGTAAAAAAACTCTTGCATAAACCGACCGGTCAGTCAATTATAAAAGCACTGACTGGGAGGAGCCAGAGATGACCGGACTTTTCGAGCGCCATCGCCCGACGCTGACCGCCGCGATCGAAGCGGCCGCCAAGCGCGATTTCTGGACCGTCTATCCCGAAGTGCCGAGCGGCAAGATCTACGGCGAGACGGCGAAGGACGACGGCCTTGCCGCCTACAGGGCACGGCTCGATACGGCATTCGATCTTGCAGATCACCCGGCCGATGGGCGTGTCGGTGCGGAAGCCTCGCCTTACGGACCTGCCCTCGGCATCACCTATCCCGCCGCCTCCGCGGACATGCTCGTCATGGCTTCGCGCGCAGCCGCTTCGCAATGGGCCGCCGCCTCGCCTAACGTGCGCGCCGGCATCTGCCTTGAAATCCTCGCACGCCTCAATGCCCGCAGCTTCGAGATGGCGAACGCCGTCATGCACACGACGGGCCAGGCCTTCGCCATGGCCTTCCAGGCCGGCGGCCCGCATGCGCAGGATCGCGGCCTCGAGGCCGTCGCCCAGGCCTATGCCGAAATGACCCGCATACCGGCGCAGGCGACCTGGACCAAGCCGCAGGGCAAGGGCGCGCCGATCGTCATGGAAAAGCACTGGCGCATTATCCCGCGCGGCGTTTCGCTTGCCATCGGCTGCAACACCTTCCCGACCTGGAACAGCTATCCCGGCCTCTTCGCCAGCCTCGTTACCGGCAACACCGTCATCGTCAAGCCGCATCCGGCGGCGATCCTGCCGCTCGCCATCACCGTCGAGATCGCCCGGCAAGTGCTGGTGGAGGAAGGCTTTGCGGCCGATATCGTGCTGCTCGCCGCCGATGCGCCCGGCGCCGAGATCACCAGGGACCTCGTCCAGCACTCCGCCGTTGCCATCGTCGACTATACCGGCTCCAGCGCGTTCGGTGCCTGGGTGCGTGAAAACGCCGGGGCGGATGTCTATACCGAAGAGGCGGGCGTCAATTCGATCGTCATCGGCGCAACGGACGACTTTACCGGCATGTGCGGCAACATCGCCTTCTCGCTCTCGCTCTATTCCGGCCAGATGTGCACGGCGCCGCAGGATATTTTCGTGCCGCGCGGCGGCATCGAGACGAATGAGGGGCACAAGAGTTTCGACGCGGTCGCCGCCGGCATCGCCGCCGCCGTCGATGACCTGCTTGCCGATCCCGCGCGTGCGGCCGGCGTCTGCGGCGCCATCGCCAATCCGGCGACGCTCGCCCGCATCGCGACGACCCGTCCCCTTGGCCGCATCGTGCGCGATTCCGCGCCCGTCGACGGTCTCGACGGCGCGCGCACGGCGACGCCGCTGATCCTCGCCGTCGATGCGGCGGATACGGACGCCTATGGCGAGGAGCGCTTCGGCCCCATCGCCTTCGTCGTCGCGGTCGATGACCTCGCGGAGGGCGTCGAGCGGGCCGCGGCGCTTGCCGAACGCAAGGGCGCGATCACGGCCGCGCTCTATGCGACGGATGCGGCGCAGATCCTTGCGGCCGCCGATCGCTTCGCCACGGCGGGCGTCAATCTCTCTGTCAACCTGACCGGCGGCATCTATGTCAACCAGAGCGCCGCCTTCAGCGATTTCCACGTCACCGGTGCCAACCCCGCGGGCAATGCCAGCCTGACGGATACGGCTTTCGTCGCGAACCGGTTCCGCGTGGTGATGTGGCGCCGCCCCGCGGCGGCATGAGGAGTTCACGCTTCAATCTTTGTCTTTGTTGGGAGGAGAAACCGACATGAAACTTGCCCTTGCCACGACTGCCCTGGCCCTCGTCCTCGGCTGTGCCGCGCCCACCCTTGCCGATATCAAGGTCGGAGCGACCCTTTCGGAAACCGGCCCCGCCTCCTTCCTCGGCGATCCGGAGGCGAAAACGCTGAAGATGCTGGTCGAGGAGATCAATGCGGCCGGCGGCGTCAATGGCGAGAAGATCGACCTGATCGTCTATGACGACGGCGGCGATCCGAACAAGGCCCGCACCTTCGCCACCCGCCTAGTGGAGGACGACGAGGTCGTCGCCGTGATCGGCGGCACGACGACGGGCACCTCCATGGCCATCATCCCGGTTTTCGAGGATGCCGAGATCCCGTTCATCTCGCTTGCCGGCGCCATCGAGATCATCGATCCCGTCCGCCCCTTCACCTTCAAGACGCCGCACACGGACCGCATGGCCTGCGCCAAGATTTTCGAGGACATGAAGAAGGCCGGCATCACCAAGATCGGCCTGATCTCCGGCTCCGACGGCTTCGGCGCCTCCATGCGCAAGCAATGCCTGGAGATCATCGGCGACTACGGCATCGAGGTCCTGGCCGACGAGACCTATGGCCCGACCGATGCCGACATGACGCCGCAGTTGACCAACATCAAGGGCAAGGACGGCATCCAGGCCGTGTTGAACCCCGGCTTCGGCCAGGGCCCGGCGATCGTCACGCGCAACTATGCCCAGCTCGCCGTCGGCCTGCCGCTCTACCAGTCGCACGGCGTTGCCTCGGACGGCTTCATCGAGCTTGCGGGCGCGCAGGCCGCCGAGGGCGTGCGCCTGCCGGGCACGGCGCTGCTCGTCGCGAGTCTCCTGCCGGAAAGCGATCCCCAGCGCGCCGTCGTCGTCGCCTACAAGGAGGCCTACGAGAAGGCGACCGGCAAGCCTGTCTCGACCTTCGGCGGCTATGCCCATGACGCGCTGCGCATCCTCGTCGAAGCGATCACGCGGGCCGGCAGCACCGAGCCGTCGGCGATTCGCGACGCGATCGAAGGCACGTCCGGCCTTGTCGGCACGACAGGCACCGTGACCATGACGGCGGAGGACCATCTCGGCCTCGACCTGTCGGCCTTCCGCATGCTTCAGATCGAGAAGGGCGGCTGGAAGATCGTCGAGTAATCGAGCCCGCCGGCCCGCGCCATCAGGCGGCGGGCCGGCGGAAACGTCGCGCGCGAAGCGGAGGCATCCATGCCCGAACTCCTGCAATTCCTCCTCTCCGGGATTACGGTCGGCGCTGTCTACGCGCTGGTCGCGCTCGGCTTCACGATCATCTACAACGCGTCCGACGTGGTGAACTTCGCCCAGGGCGAGTTCGTCATGCTCGGCGGCATGATCACCGTCTTCGCCTCCGCCGCCGGCCTGCCGCTGCCGCTTGCCGCGCTCATCGCCGTCGTCGCGACGGCCGGTGTCGGCGTGGCGCTCAACAAGCTGGCGATCGAGCCGGCGCGCGGCGCGCCCGTCGTCTCGCTGATCATCATCACCATCGGCGCCTCGATCTTCATCCGCGGCGCGGCGCAGCTCGTCTTCGACAAGCAGATCCACCGTTTCCCCGCCTTTTCCGGCGACCAGCCGATCATCATCGGCGGCGCGACCATCCTGCCGCAGAGCCTCTGGGTGATTGCCGGGGCGCTCGCCGTCTTCTTCTGTCTCTGGCTGTTCTTCACGCGCACGCTGATCGGCCGCGCCGTGCTGGCGACGGCGAACAACCGCGTCGCGGCCCAGCTCGTCGGCATCAACACGAACTATGTGATGACGCTCTCCTTCGCCATGTCCGCCGCCATTGGGGCGCTTGCAGGCGTGCTGGTGACGCCGATCACGCTGACGAGCTACGATGTCGGCCTCGCGCTGGCGCTGAAGGGTTTCGCCGCCGCCATGCTCGGCGGCATGGGCAATCCGAAGGGCGCCCTCGTCGGCGGCCTGCTGCTCGGCATCCTGGAGGCGATGACGGCCGGTTATCTCAGTTCGCAATACAAGGATGCGGCCGCCTTCGTCGTCATCCTCGCGGTGCTCTTCGCCATGCCGCAGGGCCTTTTCGGCCGCAAGTCGACGGATCGGGTGTGATCATGCGGCTCTCCGGCAAGGCAACCACGCTCCTCATCCTCGCCGCGGTCATCGCGATCGCGCCGGTCTTCTTCCCGTCCTCCTACTATTTCCGCGTCGGCTCGCTGATCTTCGTCAACGGGCTTGCGGTGACGGGTCTTGTCATCCTCATCGGCTATGCCGGGCAGATCAGCCTCGGCCATGCGGGCTTTGCCGGCATCGGCGCCTATGCCTGCGCGCTGGCGCCGGTCCATCTAGGCCTGCATCCGGCGCTCGCCGCTTTGCTCGGCGCGGCGCTCTCGGCCGCCATCGCTTTCCTCGTCGGCCGGCCGATCCTGCGGCTCAAGGGCTACTATCTCGCCGTCGCCAGCCTCGGCTTCGGCATCCTCGTCTCGATGGTGCTCTCCAACGAGGCGCAGCTCACCGGCGGGCCGGATGGCATGGCGGTGCCGGAACTGGGCCTGCGCGCCGTCCTGAAAGCCATCGGCATCGACCTTTCCAACACCGAATTCTGGTATGCCTTCTCCGGCCTCGTGCTGGTCATCGGCGCCTGGCTGGCGCTCAACCTCCACCACAGCCCGACGGGCCGGGCGCTGCGTGCGCTCCACGGCTCGGAAGTCGCCGCCCGCACGGTCGGCATCGACGTCGCGCATTACAAGCTCGTCGCCTTCGTCCTGTCGGCGGTCTATGCCTCGGTGTCGGGTTCGCTGCTGGCGCTGCAGAACAAGTTCATCACGCCGGATGTCGCCGGCTTCATGCACTCGATCGAGATGGTCACCATGGCGGTGCTCGGCGGGGCGGGATCGGTGCTCGGCGCCATCCTCGGCGCGGCAATCCTCACCGCGCTGCCGCAGGTGCTGACGGTCTTCCAGGAATACGAACAGCTCCTGCTTGGCCTTGTCATGATGCTGGTCATGATCTTCATGCGTGAGGGCCTGTTGCCCTCTATGGCGCGCCGCATCCGGGGGAGGGCGGAATGAGCCTGCTTCAGATCGAAGGTCTCGGCATCGATTTCGGCGGCCTTCGCGCCGTGGGCGATGTCAGTTTCTCCTTGAAACCCGGCGAGATCGTCTCCGTCATCGGCCCGAACGGCGCCGGCAAGACGACGCTGTTCAACATGATCTCGGGCGTCTACGCCCCGGCCCGCGGCCGCGTCGTGCTGGACGGGGAGGATGTCACGCGCATGCCGCCGCACCTGCTGGCCCGGCGCGGCCTGTCGCGCACCTTTCAGAACCTGCAGATCTTCCAGTCGATGAGCGTGCTGGAAAACGCCGTCACCGGCCATCACCTGCATGAGCGCGGCTCGGTCTTCGCCGATCTCCTCGCGCTGTCGGCCTCGCGCCGGCGCAGCAAGGCATCGGAGGAAAGCGCCCGCGCGCTGCTCGACCGCGTCGGCCTCGGCCGCGCCGCCGAGCAGGAGGCGGGCTCGCTCTCCTATGGCGCGCTCAAGCGGCTGGAGATCGCCCGTGCGCTGGCGCTGAAGCCGCGCGTGCTGCTGCTCGACGAGCCGGCCGCTGGCTGCAACGCCGTCGAGACGGAGGAGATCGACCACCTGATCGCCAGGGTCGCGGCCGAAGGCGTGTCGATCCTGCTGGTGGAGCACGACATGAAGATGGTCATGCGCATTTCCAACCATATCGTGGTGCTCGATCATGGCGAGAAGATCGCCGAGGGCGAACCGGCGGCGATCGCGCGCGATCCGCGCGTCATCGAGGCCTATCTGGGTGCCCAGGCGGCGGAGGTGCAGAATGCTGACGGTTGAAGGACTGCGTTCACGCTACGGCCGTATCGAGGTGCTGCACGGCATCGACCTCGACGTCGCGTCCGGCGAGATCGTCACGGTGGTCGGCGCGAACGGCGCCGGCAAGACCACGCTGCTCAAGTGCCTTTCCGGCATCCAGCCGGTCTCGGCCGGGTCCATCGTCTTTCGCGGCGAGGCGCTGACGACGGTGCCGGCGCATGCCCGTGTGCGGCGCGGCCTTGCCCAGTCGCCCGAAGGGCGCCAGATCTTCACCAACCTGACGGTGGAAGAGAACCTGCGCCTCGGCGCTTATCTCTTCTCCGACGACAAGGTGGACCGGGACCGGGAGGACGCCTTCGCCATGTTCCCGATCCTGAAAGAGAAGCGCAATCTTGCAGCCGGCGGTCTTTCCGGCGGCCAGCAGCAGATGCTGGCGATCGCCCGCGCGCTGATGGGCCGCCCCTCCTGCCTGCTGCTCGACGAGCCGAGCATGGGCCTTGCCCCCATCCTCGTGGCGCAGATCTTCGACGTGGTGAAGAGCCTCAAGGCGCTCGGTGTCACCGTGCTGCTCGTCGAGCAGAACGCGTTCGGCGCGCTCTCCGTCGCCGATCGCGGCTATGTCATGGAGACGGGCCGCATCACCATGTCCGGTCCCGCTGCCGACCTCATCGCGGATGAACGCATCCGCGCCGCTTACCTGGGAATATGAGACCATGACCGTCACCATCGCCCGTGAAAACGCCATCGCCGTCGTCACCGTCGACAACCCGCCCGTCAACGCGCTGTCGCAGACGCTGCGCCAGGGGCTCGCCGAGGCGGTGGCGGCGCTCGACGCGGACGATGCCGTGAAGGCCGTCGTGCTGATCTGCGCCGGCCGCACCTTCATCGCCGGGGCGGATGTCGGCGAATTCGGCAAGCCGCCGGTGCCGCCGCATTTGCCGGATGTGGTGGCGACCATCGAGGGCGCGAAAAAGCCCTGGGTCGCGGCGATCCACGGCAGCGCACTCGGCGGCGGGCTCGAAGTGGCGCTCGGCTGCGCGTATCGCGTGGCCGTCGCCTCCGCCAGCCTCGGCCTGCCGGAAGTCAAGCTCGGCATCATCCCGGGCGCCGGCGGCACAGTGCGCTTGCCGCGGCTGATCGGCCCCGCCGCCGCTATCGATCTGGTGACGAGCGGCAATCCGGTGGGGGCGAAGAAGGCGGAAACGCTCGGCCTGATCGACGCCGTTGTCGACGGCGACCTGCGGGCCGGCGCGATTGCCTTTGCGAAGGACATTGCCGGCAAGGCCCGGCCGCAGCCGATCTCCAGCCGTGCCGTGGCCCCCGTCGAGGCGGGTTTCTGGGAAGGTGCCGAAAAGGCAGTGGCGGGCAAGGCGAAGCGGGAAGTCGCACCGCTCCGGGCGCTCGCCTCGGTGCGGAAGGCGAGCGAGACGGTTTTCGCCAGCGCCATGGCCTTCGAGCGGGAAACCTTCCTCGACCTGCGCGGCTCGGCGCAGGCGGCGGCGCTGCGCCATGTCTTCTTTGCCGAGCGCGCCGCGCCGCGCCCGCCGGAGCTTGCCGGCGTCACGCCGCGCGCCATCCGTTCGGCCGCCGTCATCGGCGGCGGCACGATGGGCGCGGGCATTGCCGCGGCACTGCGCGATACCGGCCTGCCGGTCGTCCTCATCGAACGTGATGCGGCGGCCGTCGAGCGCGGGCTTGCCAATGTGCGGGGCATCTATGACGGCGCGGTGAAGCGCGGCCGCATCGCGCAGGCGGTGGCGGACGAGCGCATGGCCGGCGTCACCGGCGGCGACGATTATGGCCTTATGGCCGATACCGACCTCGTCATCGAGGCGGTCTTCGAGGACCTCGCCGTCAAGCGCGCCGTCTTCGAAAGGCTCTCGGCGGTCTGCCGGCCGGATGCGGTGCTGGCCACCAACACGTCCTATCTCGATCCCGACGCGATCAGCGCGGGCGTCAGCCATCCGGAACGGTTCCTCGGCCTGCATTTCTTCAGTCCGGCGCATATCATGAAGCTTTTGGAGATCGTGCCGACGGAGGCGACGGCGCCGGAGGTGCTGGCGACCGGTTTTGCGCTCGCCCGGATGCTCGGCAAGATCCCGGTGCGTGCCGGCATCTGCGACGGTTTCATCGGCAACCGCATCCTGAAGGTGACGCGGGCGCAGGCCGAGCGGCTTCTGCTGTCGGGCGCGACGCCGTCCGCGGTCGATGCCGCCATGCGCGCCTTCGGCCTGCCGATGGGGCCTTTCGAGGCGCAGGATCTCGGCGGCCTCGACATCGCGGCTTTCCAGCGCAGGGCGGCGCGCGAGCGGGGCGAAACACCCTTCGCGCCCGTCGCCGACCGGCTCTGCGCCCTCGAACGCTACGGCCAGAAGACCGGCGGCGGCTGGTACGACTATCAGCCGGGCGACCGCGCGCCAAAACCCTCGGAAACCGTGGCGGCAATCATCGCGGAGGCGACGGAGGGTCGTGCGCAGCGGACATGGGACGAGGACGGTATCGCCGACGCCATTCTCCTGCCCATGGTCAACGAGGCGGCGCGCATCCTGGAAGAACGCGTGGCGCTGCGCGCTGCCGATATCGATCTGGTGAAGATCCATGGCTACGGCTTCCCGCGCTGGCGCGGCGGGCCGATGCACCATGCCGAGGCGCGCGGGCTTTCTACGGTGGTGGCGGTGCTGGATCGTCTTGCGGCGGAAGGCCTTGCCGAACCGCCGGGCGACGGCCTGCGCCGGGCGGCGGAGGCCGGCGGCTTTTCCGCGCTTGCCGGTTGAGGCGATTCCGGCAAGACTGCCTTGCGGGGATAGGCAGGCGTTGCGGACTGTGGTGAGATCGTTTTTGGGAGAACAGGCTTTCTGCTAGAGCCGGGGAGGGCACGATGCAGTCGCTGATGACGCCGGGACACAAGCCGGTGCCGGTAGAAATTCTCGAGGCGGAGATCAGGAGGGTCTGCGGCTCGTTCGATCTGGAGCCGATGCGCCGGACGGGTGTCGTCAACGGCGATGTCACGACGCGGCGTGTCGGCCCCTTCGATACGGCCATCGTCGCGCTCGATGCCTCCGAGGTCGCGCGCAACACCCGCTCCATCCGGCAGGATCCCGGCGAATATTTCTTCCTGCTGGTGCAGGATGCCGGCCATTGTCGCGTCGAGCAGGGCGATCAGGTCGCGGAGCTTTCGCCGGGCGACATGTTCCTCGTCGATTCCGTCAGGCCCTCGACCTTCCTCTATCGCGGCGAGCGCTCGAACCAGGTGTCGCTGCACATCCCGCGTGACGAGATGCTCCACCGCTTCGGCACGCCGTGCACCGGCGGCCTCTCGATCTCGCGCGACGATCCCCTCTGGCTCGCCATGCGCGCGGTCATTGCGAAAATGCTGCTGGAGGAGGGCGCGCAGGCGCAGCTTGGCGAAGCCTTCCTCTGCCTTCTCGGCGCCTACCTGCATTCGGCCCGCGTGACGGGCGCCGCCGCGCCCGTCGAGACGCTGCTGTCGCGCGCGCTTGCGATGATCGATCGCCACCGCGCGGATCCGGGCTTCGGGCCGCGCGAGCTGGCCGTCCGCCTTAACGTCTCGGAGCGCATGCTGCAGCGGCATTTCCGCCCGCTTGGCGAAACGCCCGGGCACCGGCTGCTCAACCGCCGGCTGGAGCTTGCCCATGCGCGGCTTTCCGCCCGCAAGGGAGAACAGGCGGCGGAGGGCGTCACGGCGGTTGCCTTCGATTGCGGCTTCAACGACCTTTCCTATTTCTACCGCGAGTTCCGCAAGAAATACGGCATGACGCCGGGCGCCGTCGCGCGCTGCCATTGACGCTTTTATCCAAAAGGCGGGACGGTGCCGTCCAAGTCCGGCGCGCCGCACCCCTCTAATCTCTGCCACCATATATCCCCGTCGGAGGAGGCGGGAGCGTTCATGGAGGAGGCGGACATGATGGAATTCAAAGCGACCATCGGCGGCAGGCCGGCGCCTGTCGGCGCGGACTTCGCCGTTCTCAACCCGGCGACGGGCAAGGAGGTCGGCCGCGCGCCGAACATGGGCGGAGCGGAGCTGGATGCGGCGGTCTCCGTCGCCAAGGCGGCCTTCGCCGCGTGGTCGGCGCAGGACGATGCTGCGCTGCAGGCGGCTTGCTCGGCGGTGACGGCGAAGATCGAGGAACATGCCGGCGAGCTTGCCGAGATCATCACGCTCGAGCAGGGCAAGCCGCTCAACGGCCTCGGCTCGCGCTGGGAGGTCGGCGGCGCCGTCGCCTGGGCGGGCTATACGACCGGGCTCTCGCTGCCGGCGCGGGTTTTGCAGGACAACGAGCAGGGCAGGGTGGAGCTCACCCGCAAGCCGCTCGGCGTCGTCGGCTCCATCACGCCGTGGAACTTCCCGGTCATGATCGCCGTCTGGCATATCCTGCCGGCGCTGCGCACGGGCAACACGGTCGTCGTCAAGCCCTCGCCCCATACGCCGCTTTCCACCCTGCGGCTGGTCGAGATCATGAATGAGGTGCTGCCGCCGGGCGTTGTCAACGTGGTGACCGGCGACGACAGGGCCTTCAATCTCGGCGGTGCCATGTCGGCGCATCCGGATATCCGCAAGATCGTCTTCACCGGCTCCTGCGCCACCGGCCAGAGGGTCATGCGGTCCGCCGCCGACACGATGAAGCGCCTGACGCTGGAACTCGGCGGCAACGACGCCGGCATCGTCCTGCCCGATGCGGATCCGGCGGCGATCGCCGAAGGCCTCTTCTGGGGCGCCTTCATCAACAACGGCCAGACCTGCGCGGCGATGAAGCGGCTCTATGTGCACGATACCATCCATGACGCGGTCTGCGAGGCGCTGGTCGCCTATGCACGCAATGTCAAGGTCGGCGACGGCATGGAGGAGGCGAGCATCCTCGGGCCGATCCAGAACCGCATGCAGTTCGACAAGGTCTCGCACCTCGTCGCGGACGCGAGGGAACGGGGCAAGGTGCTGCTCGGCGGAGAGCCGGGCGAGGGCCTGTTCTTCCCGCCGACCATCATCGCCGGCCTTCGCAACGGCGATCCGCTGGTCGACGAGGAGCAGTTCGGGCCGGCGCTGCCGATCATCCGCTACTCCGACCTGGAAGAGGCGATCCGGCTTGCCAACGACAGCCCGAACGGTCTCGGCGGCTCGGTCTGGTCGTCCGATGTCGCGGCCGCGAAAAAGGTGGCCGGGCGCCTCGCCTGCGGTTCCGTCTGGATCAACAAGCACGGCGCCATCCAGCCGAATGTGCCCTTCGGCGGCGTGAAGGCCTCGGGCATCGGCGTCGAGTTCGCCGAGGAGGGGCTTGCCGAATACACCGATATCCAGGTGGTCTTTGCCTGACACAAGCAAACGAAAAGAGGGAACGATCATGAGACTGATGAAACATCTGGCGACGACGGCACTTGCGCTCGGCCTTGCCGCCGGCGCGGCCGCCGCCCATCCGCTCGACGGGCTGACCGCCGAGGAATACCAGAAGATCAACCAGATCCTGCGCGAGCAGAAGGTCGCGGACGACGATACGCTCTATCCGTTGATCGAGCTGAAGGAACCGGCCAAGGCCGAGGTGCTCGCCTGGAAGGAAGGTGGCAGCCTCGACCGCAAGGCGACGGTCTATTTCACCAGTGCCGACGGCTTCAACGAGGCGGTCGTCAACATCTCCAAGGGCACGGTCGAGAGCAACGGCAAGACGGCGGGCCAGCCGATGGTGCTGTTCACCGAGTTCATGAATGCGCTGGAGGGTGCGCTCGGCCATCCGGACATGATCGCGGGGCTTGAAAAGCGCGGCCTGAAGCCGGAGCAGGCCTTCTGCCTGCCGCTGACGGGCGGCAACTTCTTCACGGAGGAATACCAGAACTCCCGCCTGATGAAGGTGCCCTGCTACCAGGTGCCGGAGGGGTCCAATTTCTATGCCAAGCCGATCGAAGGGCTCTTCGCCATCTACGATATCGGCAAGAAGGAGGTGCAGCGCGTCATCGATACCGGTGTCGTGGAACAGGCGCCGAAGGATAGCTGGGGTTATACGGAAGAGGAGGTCGCCGCGCGCCTGCCGCTGCGTCCGGAAATGAAGCCCGTCACGCTCGTGCAGGACGGCGGGCCGAACTACAAGATCGACGGCAGCCATGTCGAATGGGACATCTGGCGCTTCAACTTCCGCGTCGACAAGCGGCCGGGCCTCGTCGTCTCCAATCTCGACGTCAACGACGACGGCACCTGGCGCTCGGTCATTTACCAGGCGCATCTTTCCGAGGTCTTCGTGCCCTATATGGACCCGACGGAGGGCTGGTACTGGCGCACCTACATGGACAGCGGGGAGTACGGCTTCGGCCTCTTCCTCAGCCCGCTGCGCGCCGGCATCGACTGCCCCGCGCATGCCACCTTCCTGCCGGCGACGATCGCCGACGACAAGGGTTCGCCGCTCGTCATCCCGGATGCGATCTGCGTCTTCGAGCGCAATATCGGCGATCCGGCCTGGCGCCATTTCGAGGTCTTCGCACAGACGCCGGAAACCCCGGTGCCGGCAGAAGGGCGCCCGGCGACCGAACTCGTGGTGCGTACGGCCTCCGAGGTCGGCAACTACGACTATCTCATCGACTATCGCCTGCAGCAGAACGGCCAGATCAACATCTATGTCGGCGCGACCGGCCTCGATGCGGTGAAAGGCGTCGCCTCGGCCTCGATGAAGGATGCGACGGCGAAGGCGGACACGGCCTATGGCACGCTGATCGCGCCGAACCTTGTGGCCGCCAACCACGACCACTATTTCAACTTCCGCATCGATTTCGACATCGACCAGCCGGTGAACCATTTCTCGACCATGGACATCGTGCCGGCCAAGCTCGATGCGTCGAGCCCGCGCAAGTCGATGTGGACGGTCGAGCACACCATGCCGCACACGGAAATGGAGGCGCGCTACAAGCTCTCGGCCATGCAGCCGCGCTACTTCCACATCTCCAATCCGTCGCGCGAGGGCTATCTCGGCCACGAGCCGGGCTGGATGATCCATCACGGCAGCGTCGCCTACGGCCCCTACGACTATGCCAACGATCCGCCGATGAAGCGCAACGCCTATATCGAATATTCGGTCTGGAACACCGTGTACGATCCGGAACAGCGCTATGCCGGCGGCAAGTTCGCCATGCAGAGCGACGGCTCGGATACGCTCGCCGAATGGGTGAAGAAGGACCAGAGCCTGATGGGCAAGGACATCGTCACCTGGTTCTCCGCCGGCTTCCACCACATTCCGCGCATGGAGGACTGGCCGGTCATGTCGACCGAGTGGAAGACCGTGCACATCATGCCGCACAACTTCTTCGCCCATAATCCGGCGCTGACGTTGCGCAAGAAGTAAGTAGATGCCGGCGGGCGATGCCCCTCATCCGCCTGCCGGCGCCTTCTCCTTGGCTACGGGGAGAAGGTTGCGGCAGCGGGATGAGGGGCCGCCGCTGGCGCCCGCCGACCCCATTCATTCCACTGGCTGCATGTCCCCGAAAATCGTCGGAATCAGCTCCGAAACGGTCGGATGGATGTGCACCGCATGCGTGATGGTCGTATAGGGCTTGCCCGCATACATCACGTCGAGAATGCTCTGCACCGCCTCGTCGCCGCCGGTGCCGAGAATGGAGGCGCCGAGGATTTCCTTCGTTTGCGCATCGGCGATCACCTTCATGAAGCCGAGCGTTTCCCCCTTCTCCTTGGCGCGGCCGACGCGGCTCATCGGCCTTGTGCCGACCAGCAGCTTGCGGCCGGTCTTGCGCGCTTCCGTTTCGCTCATGCCGGCGCGGCCGAGCGGCGGGTCGATATAGAGCGCATAGGTCTGGATGCGGTCGCTCACCTTGCGCGGTTCGTTGTCGAGGAGGTTCGCGGCGACGATCTCGAAGTCGTTGTAGGCCGTGTGGGTGAAGGCGCCGCGGCCGTTGCAGTCGCCCATGGCGAAGATGCCGGGCACGCTCGTCTCCAGCCGCTCGTCGACGGTGATGTAGCCGCGCCTGTCCGTCGCCACCCCCGCCTTGTCGAGGTCGAGGTCGTCGGTATTCGGCCGCCTGCCGGTGGCAAGGAGGATGTGGGAGCCCAGGATCTCCGGCCCGCCCGCCGTGCAGTCGACCGCCACCCCGACGCCCTCGCCGCTTTTGAAGAAGCGGATGCACTCCGCCCCGGTGCGGATGGCGATACCCTCGCGTTCGAGGATGTCGCGCACGGCGGCGCTGACGTCCTCGTCCTCGCGGGCGATCAGCCGCGGCCCTTTCTCGACGACCGTCACCTTCGAACCGAAGCGGCGGAACATCTGGGCAAATTCCAGCCCGATATAGCTGCCACCGACGACGATGAGGTGCTTCGGCACCTCGGTCAGCTCCATCATCGAGACATTGTCGAGATGTGGCACGTCGCCGATGCCCGGGAAATCGGGCACGACGGCCCGGCCGCCGACATTGAGGAAGACCTGTCCGGCGGACAGCAGTTCCTCGCCGACACGGATCTCCGTCGGGCTTTCGAAGCGCGCATGGCCGCGGATGAGGGTGAGGCCCTGCATGCCCGCCAGCCAGTCCTCGTTGCTCTTGCGCGCATCGAAGCGCACCTTGTCCTTGCGCGCCATCACCCTGGCGAAGTCGATGGAGACGTCGCCCGTCACCACGCCGTAATTGGCGCCGCGGCGGGCGAGATGGGCGGCATAGGCGCTGGCGACCATGGTCTTGGTCGGCATGCAGCCGGTGTTCACGCAGGTGCCGCCGACATGCTTGCGCTCGATGAGGGCGACGGATTTTCCCGCGGCCGTCAGCCGGCCGGCAAGCGACGGGCCGGCCTGGCCCGCGCCGACGATGATGGCGTCGAATCGCTTCATGGCACGACCGATGAGACGACGAAGAGGCCGAGCAGCACGGCGACGGCGTCTTCCAGCACCGCGATCGGAAGATCCTTGCCGCCGATGGCTGCGACAAGGCGTTTGCGGGCTTCATAGCCGCCGAGCGTGCCGATGACCGCGCCGATGACGCCGGCGACGAGCCCGCCGATCATCGACCCCCCGAAGGTGCCGAGAACTGCGCCGCAGAACCCGCCGCTGACGATGCGCGCGCCGAACTGCTGCGGCACCTTGCGGCTCGGCGTGCCGGGCAACTGGTCGGTGACGAACTCGACGAGGGCGAGCGCGCCGAAGATGTAGGGCGTGAAACGATAGGCCAGGAAGGCGGCCCAGGTGCCGGAGACGGGAAGCCAGCCCAGCGCCGCCCCGATGCTGACGGCCGCCGGTGCCGTCATCGCGCGCAGCCCCGCCACGATACCGATCAGCAATGCGAGAACGTAGATGCTCATTGTCCCTCACGGATCTGCGCCGGACATCGGCCCGGGATGGTTTTCCGGCAGGGGTGAAATGCAGTATCGGAAAATGAGGCGGGCCGGGGGAAGAGTGTCGGATGCGTCCGGCGAATGCAACGCGTTTCTGTTGCAAAAGCCCGCTTCTTCGCCCAATCTCGAAAGCGCTTTGAACGCCGCAACAAACGGCATGCCCCGGCCGGCCGATGCGGTCTATTTTTTGCGATTGCCTGCCATATATGAAATGCTTTGCCGGGACCGGCTTTCCCGAACGTGGTGAAAATACCGTCATGGCTTTCCGCACAGAACGAAAGGGTTATCTCATGCGTCCAGTCGTCAAATTCCTCGGAGCGGCCCTGGCCCTCGGGCTTGCAGCCGGTGCCGCACAGGCCCAGGTCGTCGTCTCCTCGAAGATCGATACCGAGGGCGGCGTGCTCGGCAACATCATTCTTTCGGTGCTGAATGCGAACGGCATCGAGACGACGGACCGCGTGCAGCTCGGCGCGACTCCGGTCGTGCGCCAGGCGATCATCGCCGGCGAGATCGACATCTATCCGGAATATACCGGCAATGCCGCCTTCTTCTTCGAAAAGGCCGAGGACCCGGCCTGGAAGGATGCCGCCAAGGCCTATGAACTGGCCAAGACGCTCGATTTCGACGCCAACAAGATCGTCTGGCTGACGCCGTCCCCGGCCAACAACACCTGGGCGATCGCGCTGCGCAAGGACGTCGCCGAGCCGAACAAGCTGGCGACGCTGAGCGATTTCGGCAAATATGTCGCGGGCGGCGGCCAGGTGGTACTGGCCGCCTCCTCGGAATTCGTGAACTCGGCGGCGGCCCTGCCGGCCTTCCAGACGACCTACGATTTCACCCTGAAGCCGGAGCAGCTCATCACGCTTTCGGGCGGCGACACGGCCGCCACGATCGCGGCGGCCGCCAACCAGACGAACGGTGCGAACGCCGCCATGGTCTACGGCACGGACGGCGGCATCGCGCCGTCCGGGCTCGTCGTGCTGGAGGACGACAAGGGCGTGCAGCCGGTCTATCAGCCGGCGCCGATCATCCGCGAGGCGGTGTTGAAGGCCAATCCGCAGATCGAGGAGATCCTCAAGCCCGTCTTCGAGAAGCTCGACCTCGTCACGCTGCAGGACCTCAACGGCCGCGTCCAGGTCGGCGGCGAGCCGGCCAAGGCCGTTGCCGAGGACTTCCTGAAGAAGAACGGCTTCCTCAAGTAAGCCGCATCCGCCTCTCGCCTGCCCGGGCGAGGGGCCTTTCTTCCGAAAGGCGTTCATGACGTTCCGGATCGACAAGCTCGGCGTGGTGATCGCCGCATTGCTGGCCTGCGGCGCCTTCCTCGCGCCCTTTGCTACCTTTCGGGCCAACCGCATCGTGCCGGGCGAGGCGCGAAGCATCCTGGAAGCGCTTCCCGCCGGGTTCGGCGCGTCGCTGCTCGGCCTTGTCGCCGTCGCCATCGTTCTTGTCCTCCTGAAGACGCCGACGGTCTTCCGGCTGGTGCTGGGGCTTATCGCCCTGCTGGCGCTTGCCATCCTCGTCGGCCTTTCCGCCGGTCACCTCACGCCGCCGGAGAACACCTATGCCCGCGTCTCGCCGGCTTCCGGCTTCTGGTTGCTCAGCTTTGCCTTTTCGCTCCTGACGGCCGATGCGCTGGCGCGTCTCCGGCTTTCGCCGCTTGCCCGGGTCGCGCTGCTCGCCGCCGTCGCCATGGCCGCCGCGGGGCTTCTGATGTCCGGCGCCTGGGACGGACTGTCGATCCTCAAGGAATATGGCAGCCGGGCAGACAGCTTCTGGCTGGAGGCCGGCCGCCATGTCGTGCTGGCGCTCGGCTCGCTTGTCGCCGCCACGCTCGTCGGCCTGCCGCTCGGCATCCTCTGCCACCGGGTGGAGGCGCTGCGCGCCGGCGTGCTCAACGTGCTGAATATCATCCAGACGATCCCCTCGATTGCGCTCTTCGGCCTCTTGATCGCGCCGCTGGGCTGGGTCGCCGTCCATGTGCCAGGCGCCGCGGCGCTCGGTATCCGCGGCATCGGGGCGGCACCGGCCTTCATCGCGCTCTTCCTTTATTCGCTGCTGCCGGTCGTCGCCAACACGGTGGTCGGCCTTGCCGGCGTGCCGCGCGAAGCCAACGATGCCGCCCGCGGCATCGGCATGACGGACGGCCAGCGGCTCTTCCGCGTCGAGCTGCCGCTTGCCTTCCCGGTCATCCTCACCGGCATCCGCATCGTCCTGGTGCAGAATATCGGCCTTGCCACCATCGCGGCGCTCATCGGCGGCGGCGGCTTCGGGGTCTTCGTCTTTCAGGGCATCGGCCAGACGGCGATGGACCTCGTGCTGCTCGGCGCGGCGCCGACGGTCGCCCTCGCCTTCGCCGCGGCGATCGTTCTCGATGCCGCAACCGAACTTTCCAACCGCAAACCCGGCAGGGCCGCATGATCGAGATCGACAGCATCACCAAGCGCTACGGCGAGACGGCGGTCGTCGACCGCGTCTCGATGGCCATCGCGCCGCACACGATCACCGTCATCGTCGGCACGTCCGGTTCCGGCAAGACGACGCTGATGCGCATGATCAACCGCCTAGTCGAACCGACCTCCGGCACGATCCTGATCGACGGCACCGACAACCGCTCCATCCCCGGCTACGAGCTGCGCCGCCGCATCGGCTATGCCATCCAGGGCCACGGCCTCTTCCCGCACCGCACCGTCGCGGAGAACATCGCCACGGTGCCGACCCTGCTCGGCTGGGAGAAATCGCGCATCGCCGCCAAGGTGGAAGAACTGCTGGTGCTGTTCCAGCTCGATCCCGCCGCCTTCGGCCCGCGCTACCCGCATGAACTGTCGGGCGGCCAGCAGCAGCGCGTCGGCGTCGCCCGGGCGCTCGCCGCCGAGCCGAACATTCTTTTGATGGACGAACCTTTCGGCGCGCTCGACCCCGTCATCCGCGCCAAGGCGCAGGACGACCTGCTGGCGATCCAGAAGTATTTCGGCACGACCGTCGTCCTCGTCACCCATGACATGGAGGAGGCCTTCCACCTCGCCGATCGCATCGCCGTCATGGACAAGGGCAGGATCGTGCAATATGCGGCGCCGGAGGAGATGCTGGTGAACCCGGCGACGGATTTCGTCGAGACGCTGATCGGCGCCGGCGAACGGCCCTTCCGGCTCCTGTCGATCGGCGCGGTCGCGGAGGCGGCGGAAGCCGGCGAGGCGGAGGGCGAGCCGATCGCCGCGGCGTCCAGCCAGCGTGACGCGCTGTCTGCGCTGCTGTGGTCCGGCCGCGAGGCCCTGCCGGTCGTCGGCGCAGATGGCGCCCGGCTCGGCCGCGTCACGCTTGCCGGCCTTGTCCGGCGCGCGGCGAGGCCGCAATGACGCGGCTCCTGCCCAATCTCCTGCGGCTGGCGGCGCTCCTCGTCCTCATCGCCTTCCTCGTCCAGCCGCTGCTCTTCGAGCCCCTGCTGAAGCCGCTGGTACAGGCCAATGCGCCGGCCGTCTACAACCAGGGCAGCCTGCTGTCGCTGACGTTCTCGCACCTCGCCACGGTCTTCGCCGCGACGCTCGCCGCCACCGTCGTCGCCGTCGGGCTCGCCATCCTCGTCACAAGGCCGATCGGCGCGGAATTCCTGCCGCTGTCGCGCAGCCTCGTGAACATCGGCCAGACCTTTCCGCCGGTCGCGGTGCTGGCGCTCGCCGTGCCCGCCGTCGGCTTCGGCGAGAAGCCGACGCTGATCGCGCTCTTCCTCTACGGCCTGCTGCCGATCTTCGAAAATGCCATGACGGGTCTTTCCACCCTGCCGCCCGCCGTCACGGAGGCCGCGCGCGGCACGGGCATGACCGCCTGGCAGCGGCTCACCCGCGTGGAATTGCCGCTGGCATTGCCGGTCATTCTCGCCGGCATCCGCCTTTCTGTGACCATCAGCCTTGCGACTGCCACCATCGGCTCGACGGTTGCGGCCAAGACGCTCGGCGAGGTGATCATCGCCGGGCTGCAATCGAACAACCTTGCCTTCGTGCTGCAGGGCGGCCTCGTCGTCGCCGTGCTGGCGGTGCTGATCTATGACGGCTTTTCGGCGCTCGAACGGGTGCTGTCGCGCCGGGCGGGGCGGATTTAGCGGTCCCCGGTCTCCAGGTCGTAGACGAGGATGCCCTTGACGCCGCCTTCCGCCGCCGCAACGAGGCGTGCGCCGGTCTCCTTGTGCTCCTTGTCCTCCAGATAGGCGTCGCGGGAAAAGCTGTCGGCGAAATCGACGATGAAGCCGTCGCTGAAGCCCTTGTCCATGCCCGCTTCCGGGCTGACATTCACGCCGATATGGACGGCGAGCATGCCCGCAAGGCGATCCTTCAGGGCGTCGATCTCGTTGAAGAGTTCGGCCTTGTAGGCGGCGGAAATGGTCGGCTTGAAGTGGATGAAGACGCAGTGGCGGATCATGGCTTCCCCCTATCGGATGTGGTTGCGGGCGCGCGGACGTGCGTCGTTGCGCTCATGCTGGAAGACCTCGGCCGGCAGCGCCGGCAGGCCGCGAATGATGTCGGCGCCCTTTTCGCCCACCATGATCGTCGGCGCATTGGTGTTGCACGAAGGAACGCGCGGCATGACGGAACTGTCGCAGACGCGCAGACCTTCAAGCCCATGCACCTTCAAATCGAGCCCGACGACGGCGTCCGCCCCCGTGCCCATCTTGCAGGTGCCGACCGGGTGGTGGTCCGTCTTGGCATTGGCGCAGCCGTAGTCGAAGAGGTCCTCGTCGGTGACGACCTTCGGCCCCGGCAGGCGCTCGGCCATGACATAGGGTTTCAGTGCGGCCTGCTGCATGATCTCGCGGGCGATCTTCAGCCCCTCGATCGACATCTTCCGGTCGTGCGGGTCCTCCCAGTAGTTCGGGTCGATCAGCGGCGCGGCGGCGGGATCGGCGGAGGCAAGCCGCACCGTGCCCTTCGAGCGGGGGTGCAGATAGGCCGAATTCAATGTCACGCCGGCATTCTTCAACCTTTCGACGCCCGCCTCGATGCCGGAGCCGAGGCCGAGATGGAACTGGATATCCGGCGAGCGGGCATCCGGGTCCGCATACCAGAAGCCACCCGTTTCGAAGAGCGAGGAGGCGACGGGGCCGGAGCGGAAGAGCACATATTGCAGGCCGGCCCAGAGCGTGCGGTGCAGTTTCGCCACGCCGTCATAGGTGTGGTCGCCGGTGCATTCGCAGATGACGAAGAGGTCGAGATGGTCCTGCATGTTCCCGCCGACGCCCGGCAGGTCGTGCTTGGCCGCAACGCCGACGGATTTCAGGTGGTCGGCCGGGCCGATGCCGGATTGCTGCAGCAGCTTCGGCGAGCCGATGGCGCCGGAGGAGACGAGTACCTCGCGCTCCGCCCGGATCGTCTCGACGCTGTTGCCCGTGACGACTTCGACACCGACCGCGCGAAAACCTTCCAGCACGATACGGGCGACGCGGGCGCCGGTACGGATGGTAAGGTTCTTCCGCTCCTTGATCGGCGAGAGATAGGAGAGCGAGGCGGAGGAGCGGCGGCGGTTCCTTTGCGTGAGCTGGTAGAAGCCGACGCCGGCCTGCTGGCGGCCGTTGAAGTCGTGGTTGTAGGGAATGCCGAGTTCCTGGCCGGCGCGGATATAGGCATCGCAGATCGGCAGGGCCGAGACCGGCATGGAAACGCCGAGCGGGCCGCCATAGGCATGGTAGTCGTCGGCAAAGCGCTGGTTGTCCTCCGCGCGCTTGAAATAAGGCAGGATCTCCCGGTAGCTCCAGCCCTCGCAACCGTCTTCGCTGGCCCAGAGGTCGTAGTCGCTAGCATTGCCGCGGGTGTAGAGCTGGGCGTTGATCGAGGAGCCGCCGCCGATGACCTTGGCCTGCGTATAGCGCAGCACGCGGCCCTTCATGTGCTTCTGCGGCACGGTCTCCCAGCCCCAGCTCGCGACGCCCTTGGTCATCTTGGCGAAGCCGGCCGGCATGTGGAACAGCGGGTTCCAGTCGCCGCCGCCGGCCTCCAGCAGCAGCACGCGCACGTCCGGGTCTTCCGAAAGCCGGTTCGCCAGAACGCAGCCGGCCGGTCCCGCGCCGGTGATGATGTAGTCGTAGGTCATGCCTTGGTCCTCAGAATGTTTCAGTGCCGTGGCCGGAGGGATGCCCTCGTCTGCCTGCTGGCACCTTCTACAGCCGGCCGATCGAGAGGCCGCCGTCGAGATTGATCACCGAGCCGGTGGCGAAGGCGAATTTGCCGATGGCGAGCGCGGCGGCGGCGGCGCCGATGTCGTCCGGCTCGCCCCAGCGCTTCATCGGCACGAGACCGCCCGCGATGAGGGCGTCGTATTTCGCCGAGACGCCGGCCGTCATGTCGGAGCGGATGATGCCCGGGCGGATCTCGAAGACAGAAATGCCGGTTTCCGCCAGCCTGAGCGCCAGCCCCTGGCTGAAGGCGGCAAGGCCGGCCTTGGTCATGCAGTAGTCCAGCCGCTCGGGGGAGGTGAGGTCGGCCGAGACGGAGGTGATGTTGATGATGGAACGGGGGCCGGCGGCTTTCCGCGACTGCAGCATCGCCCTCAGCACCGCCTGGGTGAAGAACACCGTGCCGCGCAGGTTGGTGGCGACGATCGTGTCGAAATGCTCGGGCGCGAGATCGAGGAAATCGCCGCGCACGGTGGAGGCGACGCCGGCATTGTTGACGAGGCAGCCGATGGCGCCGAGCGCATCCTCGATGGCCGCGACGGTTGCCGCGTGATCGGAAAGGTCGGCAAGATCGGCCTTCAGGTAAACGGCGCGGGCGCCGAGGGCGGCAAGCTCGGTGCGCATGGCGTCAGTTGCCGCATCGCCCTCGTCGATGCCCGTTATGGCGATGTCGAAGCCTTCGGCCGCTAGGGCCCTGGCGATGCCGAGGCCGATGCCGCGGCGGCCGCCGGTGACGATGGCGACGGGGCGTGCTGGGGTCGTCATACGGCAAGGTCCCTCGATTGGATGTGGTCTGCGACGCGCAGCGCCTGGGCGGCGACCGACAGCGCCGGGTTCACGGCGGCCGACGTCGGCAGGTACGAGGCATCGATCACGAAGAGGTTCGGATGGTCGTGGGCGCGGCACCAGATGTCGAGCGGCGCGGTCGACGGGTCATTGCCGATGCGCACGGTGCCGCACTGGTGCGAGGGCGTGCGCTTGTCGAAGGCGCGGGCGAGCACGACGGGGAAGCCGGCCTGCTTCAGCGCCGCCTTGAGTTTCGTGACGAGGTCGAGATGGGCCTGCCAGTTGGTGCGCGTCCATTTCATGACGATCCGGTCGCGGTCGACCGTGATGCGGCTTTCGGGATGCGGCAGGTCCTCGCTCATGGCGTAGAAATCGATGGCGCGGGCGGCGACCTGCTCCAGCAGCCATTCCGGCACGGAGGGCATGTTGGCCTTCAGGATCTTTCCCGAGACACGGCCGAGAAGCTGCACATTGCCGAGCGGCGGCCCGCCGTTGCCGTCGGAGAGGTAGTAGTCGTTGAAGCCGAAACTTTTCTGGTAGACGGAGGTGTTGCGGTAGAACGGCGAGAGGCCGATCACCGCGCTCGAATTGTGGTTCATGAAGTTGCGGCCGACCTGGTCGGAGCTGTTGGCAAGCCCCTTCGGGAAGGCTTCCGAGGCCGAGCGCAGCAGAAGCACGGCGGACTGCACCGCACCGGCCGAGAGGATCACTAGCTTCGGCGAGACGCTTTCCGCCGCATCGCCGCGCCGATAGTGCACCGTCGCGATGGTGCGGCCGTGCGGGGCGGCGGCGAGCCGCGTCACTCGGCAATTCGTGCGCAGTTCGACATTCGGGTGTTTCAGCGCCTCGGCAAGGGCCGTGCTTTCGGCGTCCATCTTGCCGTCGTTGCAGTTCGGGTGCGCGTCCCACGGCGTCTTCGCCTTGGCGAGCCAGCGGTCGAGATCGACGCCGAGCGGCAGGGAATAGGGATGGAGGCCGTTCGCCTTCATCTTCGCGCGCACCCGGGCGATGGCGGGCTCGTCCGGCACGGGCGGGAAGGGGTAGGGCGCGGAATGGTGCGGCTCCGTGGGGTCCTCGCCGAGCGTGCCGCGCACGTTGTAGAGCTTTTCGGCGGCGCAGTACCAGGGCTCCAGCTCTTCATAGGGGAAGGGCCAGGCGGGGGAGACGCCGTCGCGGTGGCGCAGCTCCTCGAAGTCTTCCTTGCGGTAGCGCACCAGCACGGCGCCGTAAAATTTCGAATTGCCGCCGACATTGTAGTAGTTGCCGGGGTTGAAGGCGGTGCCGTCCGCCTCGTACCACATCTCCTTCGGGCGGAAATGGCCGCGCTGGAAGATCGCGCGCTGGTCGCGGTTCTCCGGGCGGTCGGGCAGGTGATCGCCCGCTTCGAGGATGACGATCCTCGCGCCCGTTGGGGCGAGCGCGGCGGCCATGGTGGAGCCGCCGATGCCCGAACCGATGATGACGATGTCCGGCTGCGTGGTCATGAGTCTCTCAGGATATGCGAAGCTGGCTGGCGGGGTCGAAGAACACGGCCTTGTCGAGGTTGAAGGCAAGGCGTGCCGTCTGGCCGGCGGATATGGGCACATCCGCGCGCAACCGCGCGACGATCTCCTTGCCGCCGAGATGGGTGACGGCGAAGGTGTCGGCGCCGGCCGGCTCCACCACCTCGATAAGGCAGTCCCCTTCCGCGACGGTACGGGCGTTGCGGTCCGCGCCGTCCGGGTCGGTCAGCGCCTCCGGGCGGATGCCGAAGATCACGTCCTTGCCGCCATAGGCCGACAGGTTGCCGGGGGCGTTGGGGACGGCGAGCACCAGGGGTTCGCCCTGATGGCGGGCGAGCGAGACGGCAAGGCCGGAACCATTGGTCTCGACCCTGGCCTGGAGCAGGTTCATCGCGGGCGAGCCCATGAAATCGGCGACGAACATGTTGGCGGGGTTGTTGTAGATTTCCGACGGCGCGCCGAATTGCTGGAGCATGCCGTCCTTCAGCACGGCGATCTTGGTGGCCAGCGTCATCGCCTCGATCTGGTCGTGCGTGACGTAGACGATGGTGGTCTTCATGCGCTGGTGCAGGCGCTTGATCTCCGTGCGCATGTCGACGCGCAGCTTCGCGTCGAGATTCGACAACGGCTCGTCGAACAGGAACAGCTTCGGATCGCGCACCAGCGCCCGGCCCATGGCGACACGCTGGCGCTGGCCGCCGGAAAGCTGGCCGGGCTTGCGGTCGAGAAGATGGCCGATCTGCAGCATGTCGGCGACCTGCCTGATCGCCTTGTCGCGCTCCTCCTTCGGCACGCCGCGGATCTCCATGCCGAAGGCGATGTTGCCGGCCACCGTCATGTTCGGATAGAGCGCGTAGGACTGGAACACCATGGCGATGTCGCGCTTGGACGGGTGCAGGCCCGAGACCGAGCGGCCGTCGATGGCAATGTCGCCCGAGGTGATGGGCTCCAGGCCGGCGATGGTGTTGAGCAGCGTGGACTTGCCGCAGCCGGAAGGGCCGACGAGCACCAGGAAGCCGCCCTCGCCGATCTCCAGGTTGATGTCCTTCAGGATTTCGAGCGCACCGTAGGACTTGCGCAGGTTGCTGATCTTGAGGAACGACATGGGACTATCCTTTCACGGCGCCGGACATGAGGCCGCGCACGAAGTACCGTCCGGAGACGATGTAGACGATGAGGGTGGGGAGCGCCGCGAGGATCGCGCCTGCGAAGTGAACGTTGTATTCCTTCACGCCGGTCGAGGACGAGACGAGGTTGTTGAGCGCCACCGTCATCGGCGTCGTGTTCGCTCCTGAGAAGGAGGCGCCGAACAGGAAGTCGTTCCAGATATTGGTGAACTGCCAGATGACGGAGACGACGATGATCGGCCCGGAGGACGGCAGCAGGATGCGGTAGAAGATCTGGAAGAAGCTCGCGCCGTCGATCTGTGCCGCGCGCACCAGCTCGGTCGGGAAGTTTTCGTAATAGTTGCGGAAGTAGAGCGTCGTGAAGCCGATGCCGTAGACGACATGGACGAGGATCAGCCCCCACAGCGAACCGGCAAGGCCGATGAGGCCGAGGATGCGCGCCATCGGGATCAGCACGATCTGGAACGGGATGAAGCAGGAGAGCAGAAGCAAGCCGAAGAAGACGTTCGAGCCCTTGAACTGCCACTTGGTCAGCACATAGCCGTTGAGCGCGCCGATGACGGTGGAGATGGCGACGGCCGGCACGACCATCAGGATCGAGTTGATGAAGAAGGGGCGCAGGCCCGTCGGTTGCACGCCGATCTGCGCCGTCGACCAGGCTTGCAGCCAGGGCTCGATGGTCCAGACCTGCGGCAGGTTCAGCATGCCGCCCTGGCGGATTTCCTCCAGTGGTTTCAGCGAGTTCACCAGCATCACGTAGAGCGGCAGCAGGTAGTAGACCGCGAACAGGATGAGCGCCGTATAGATCAGCGCGCGCGTCAGCCTGTTATGCGAGATGACGTTGTCGGGATTTTGCGCGCTCATCGGCCTTTGCCTCCGCGGATCTCGGAATAGAGGTAGGGGATGATGATCGAGAAGATCATGACCAGCATGATGATCGCCGAGGAGGCGCCGATGCCCATCTGGTTGCGGGTGAAGGTGTAGGAATACATGAAGGTCGCCGGCAGTTCGGTCGCCTGGCCGGGGCCGCCGCCGGTCAAGGCGACGACGAGGTCGTAGGCTTTGATGGCAAGGTGGGCGAGCACGACGAAGGCGGACAGGAACACCGGGCGCATCAGCGGGATGATGATGCGGCGGTAGATGGTGGCGGTCGAGGCCCCGTCGATCTGCGCCGCCTTGATGATCTCGTTGTCGACGCCGCGAAGACCGGCGAGGAACATCGCCATGACGAAGCCGGAGGATTGCCAGACGGCGGCGATCACCACGCAATAGATGGCGTAGTTGCGGTCCTTGATCCAGTTGAAGGCGAAGCTTTCCCAGCCCCAGAGATGCATGGTGTTCTCCAGCCCGATGCCGGGATCGAGGAACCATTTCCAGGCGGTGCCGGTGACGATGAAGGAAAGCGCCATCGGATAGAGATAGATCGGCCTGAGGATGCCCTCGGCGCGGATCTTCTGATCGAGCAGGATGGCGAGCCCAAGGCCCAGCACCGAGCAGATGGCGATGTAGAGCGAGGCGAAGATCGCAAGGTTCGAGATCGCCCGCCACCAGTGCGGTAGCGCCCAGAGCTTGGAATAGTTGCTCAGTCCCACGAAATTGTAGGAAGGCAGCATCTTGCTGTCCGTCAGCGACAGGAAGCCCGTATAGGCGATGAAGCCGTAGACGAAGACGAGCACGATGAGGAAACTGGGGGCCAGCACGAGCTTCGGCAAAAGCTCCTGCAGCCGGCTTCGGCTATCCATGGTCGATACCACCGTTGTTGTGTGTTTGTCGGCGGTGAGGCATGCCCCTCATCCGCCTGCCGGCACCTTCTCCCCGCAGGCGGGGAGAAGGACTATGCCGTGACCTCTCCGTCTCCCTCTCCCCGCTTGCGGGGAGAGGGGCCGGGGTGAGGGGGAGCGTCGTTCGCTTACTTCGCAGCCTCGACGGCGGCCTTCAGTTCCTCCACGGCTTCCTCGGAGGAAAGCTCGCCGTTGAACTGGCGGGTCACGACGTCGTAGATCGCGTTCTTGACGGACGCCGGGTTGGCGTGGCCATGCGCCATGGAGCCGAACAGCGAGCCGTTGGCATTGGCTTCCGCGAGGTCCTTGATCGCCTTCTTGCCGCAATCGTCGAAGGCTTCGTCGGAAACGTCCGTGCGGGCCGGGGCGGAGCCCTTGACCACGTTGAAGGCCGACTGGAACGTCGGGCTTTCGATGGCCGATGCCATCACGAGCTGCGAGGGAACCTTGTCTTCGGCCACCTTGAACATCGCGAACTGGTCGGAGTTGAAGGTGACGGAGCCCTGCGTGCCGGGGAAGCGCATGCAGACGAAGTCCGTGCCCGGCTTCTTGCCGGCCTTGATGAACTCGCCCTTTGCCCAGTCGCCCATGAACTGCACGCCGGCCTTGCCTTCGATGACCATGGCGGAAGCGAGGTTCCAGTCACGGCCCGAGAAGTTGTCGTCCACGTAGGAGCGCAGCTTCGTCATGCGGTCGAAAGCTTCCTTCATCTGGGCGCCACCCAGCGTTTCCGGGTCGAGGTCGATGAAGGCCTTCTTGTAGAAGTCGTTGCCGAAGGAGAGCACGACGGCGTCGAAGATCGTCGCGTCCTGCCACGGCTGGCCGCCATGGGCGACCGGCGTGATGCCCTGTTCCTTGAACTTGTCGAGCAGCGCGACGAGTTCGTCCCAGTTCGCCGGTTCCTTGCCGCCGGCGGCGTCGAGCGCGGCCTTGTTCACCCACACCCAGTTGGTGGAGTGCACGTTGACGGGCGCGGCGATCCAGTGGCCGTCATACTTGGAGAACTGCTGCAGAGCGGTCGGGATCACCTTGTCCCAGCCTTCCTTGGCGGCGACTTCGTCGAGATTGCCGAGCGCGCCTTCCTTGGCCCAGTCGAGAATGTCGAAGCCGAGCATCTGCACTGCGGTCGGCGCGTTGCCCGCCGTGACGCGGGCGCGCAGCACCGTCATCGCCTCCGTGCCGCCGCCACCGGCGACCGGCATGTCGGTCCAGGAAATGCCCTTGGATTCGAGGTCCTTCTTCAAGACGTCGAGCGCGGCGGCTTCACCGCCCGAGGTCCACCAGTGCAGCACCTCCACGCCTTCCGCGGCCTTGGCGGACAGGCCGCCCATCGTCATCATCACCGCGGCGATCGCGGTGGTCGTCAAAAACTTGCGCATCGTATTCCTCCCGTTTGCAAGTTCGAAGGGCGAGAGCCTCCTCCCGCCGATTGTTTATCTGCGGCTCAAAGCGCCGTGCCAATTTAAAACGTTGTAAATTTGCGGAGTCAAGCGCGTGCCATCTATCCAGGGAAATGCTTTTGCAAATGCGGTAAATTCCGGAAAACCGGGCGGACGGAGCGCCTCGAACGGCTTTGTGCAGCGCACTGAAATCGTTTTAAATTCTGTGCGGCGCAAGATTGCCGAAGGCGCGGGGCATCGGTATGGTGCGGCATATCGCCTGTCGCCATCCGAAGAACCGCACCTGTGTCCCGCATCGAAAAGCCCGCTGACAGTGACCCCACCCGCAACGCGCTTCGAACCGGCAAGCCGACGCTGAAGACGATTGCGGAAATGACGGGCCTTGCGGTCACCACGGTCTCCCGCGCGCTCGGCAACGCGCCGCAGATTTCCGAGGCGACGCGGAGGCGCGTGCACGAGGTCGCCGCCGCGGTTGGCTACCTGCCGGACCGCGCCGCCCAGCGCCTCAAGACGGGCCGCACCAATGTCGTCTCCGTCCTGCTCGATCCGCACGAGGAGATCCTGGGTTTCGGCACCTCGATCATGCATGGCCTGGCGCGTGCCCTCCAGGGCACCGCCTACCACCTCATCGTCACGCCGAATTTCCTCGACGGCAGCAATGTCGACGCGGTCAGCTACATCATCCGCAACGGCATGGCCGACGGCCTGATCTTCTCGCGCACGGAACCCTTCGATCCGCGCGTGCGCCTGCTTCTGGAAAACGGCTTTCCTTTCGTCACGCACGGCCGCACGGAATTCTCCACCCCCCACGCCTTCGTCGACTACGACAATTTCGCCTTCGCCTACGCGGCGACGAAGCGCCTGATCGTCAAGGGCCGGCGCAAGGTGACGATCATCCTGCCGCCACGGCGCCTTACCTTCTACCAGCACATGCTGCACGGGTTCATGACCGCCGTGCGCGAGGCGGGCGTCGCCTACGAGATCCCCGAGACGCTGGATCTCGACAGCCCGGCCGACATGATCCGCGACTATGTGCGCCGCCGCAGCGCCGAGCCCGATCCGCCCGACGGGTTCGCCTGTCCCGGCGAAGTCTCGGCGCTCGCCACGATCACCGGCATGAGCGACCGGGGCTTTTCGCTCGGCGACGAATACGACATCGTCGCCAAGCAGACGTCGCGGCTGCTCAGCCAGATCCAGCCGAAGGTCGAGACCCTCTACGAGGACCTGACGGCGGCGGCCGAGGCGATGGGGCGGCTGCTCCTGAGGCGCATCGGCGGCGAACCCGTCGAGGATCTCATCCTCCTGCAAAGTCCGCAATTCAGCTTCCCGACGCCCTGAAGGGGCGGCAGCGCCGGTCCCAGCCATGGGTGTCGGGAAAGCCTCTTTCATCGCGGCACCCACCAGCCGGTGCGCGCGCCGATATGCATGTTGAGCGTCTTGGTCTCGGTATAGTCCTCCACCGCATGGCGGCCGAGTTCGCGGCCGAGGCCGGACTGGCGGTAGCCGCCGAAAGGCAATTCGGAGGCGCCGTCCATGAACGTGTTCATCCAGATCGTACCGGCGCGCACCTTGCGGCCGATGGTGAGGCAGGTGTCGAAATCGCGGCTCCAGACGCCGGCCGAAAGGCCGTAGTCGATGGCATTGGCGATGCGGATCGCCTCCTCGGTCGTCTCGAAGGTCAGAACCGAAAGCACCGGGCCGAACACTTCCTCGCGGGCGACGGCCATGTCAGGCCGAACACCCGAGAGGATGGTCGGGGCCATGAACTGGCCGAGGCCGAGATCCAGCGCCGCGCCGCCGAGCGCGACCGAAGCACCGGCCTTGGTTGCGTCCTCGACATAGGCGCCGATCTTTTGAAGGTGCTGCGGCGTGATGATCGCGCCGACCTGCGTCGCCGGATCGAGCGGATCGCCGACCTTCACCTTTTTCGCCAGTTCCGCAATGCGGGCCGTCACATCGGCCGCGATGGATTTGTGCAGGATCAGCCGCGAGCCGGCATTGCAGCATTCCCCGGCGTTGAAATAGGCGCCGAAGACGGCCGCGTCGATGAAGGCGTCGAGATCGGCATCCGGAAAGACGATCTGCGGGTTCTTGCCGCCGAGTTCGAGCGATACCTTCTTCAGGGTCTGCGCCGCATTGGCCATGGTCAGGCGGCCGACGCCGGTCGAGCCGGTGAAGGAGACCATGTCGACATCCGGATGCGTCGTCATCACGCTGCCTACCTCCGGGCCGGTGCCGGTGACGATGTTGACCACGCCCGAGGGCACGCCTGCCTCGATGAGGATCTCTCCGAGGACGAGCGTCGAACCCGAGGTGAGTTCGGACGGCTTGACCACCGTCGTGCAGCCCGCGGCGAGCGCAAAAGGTAATTTCTGGCTTACGATCAGGAAGGGGAAGTTCCACGGCGTGATGATCGACACGACGCCGATCGCCTCGCGCAGCACGACGCCGAGCGTGCCGTCGCCGAGCGTGTTGTAGCTTTCGCCGTGGAGATCGCGGGCAAGCGCGGCGGCGTAGCGCCAGATATCGACCGCGCCGCCGAGTTCGCCCTTCGCCTGGCTGATCGGCTTGCCGCTTTCGATGCAGTCGAGGAAGGCGAGTTCCTCCGCGCGGGCGGCAATGAGGTCGGCGGCCTTCAGGAGGATGTTGGAGCGCTCGGCACCGGTCATGGCCGGCCACGGGCCGGTGTCGAAGGCCTTGCGCGCGGCGGCGATGGCGCGTTCGGCATCGGCCTTGCTGCCGGCCGGATAGCGGCTGACGACGATGCCGTGGCCGGGCGCGGTGCGCTCGATCGGCTGGCCGGCGCCCTGCGCCCAGGCGCCGTCGATCAGCATGCGGAAATCGCGTGCCTTGAAGTTTTCCGGCGCCTTGGGTTTCACATGCGCGGTCATCACCATTCTCCCTTGAAATCAGCGGGGCGCTTGCCCGTGAAGGCGGCGACGCCTTCCTTGCGGTCGCCGGTCTTGGCGACGAGGATCGAGCCGAGGGCTTCCACCGCCGCACCATTGTCCTCGCCGTTCGCCACAGCGATCATCAGCTTGGAAATTTCGGTCGCCGCCGGCCCACGCGCGGCGATGCGGGCGGCATAGGCTTTTGCGGCTTCGACGGCCGTGCCTGTCTCGACGACATGGTCGACGATACCGGTGGCCTGTGCTTCCGCCGCCGTCAGCACCTCGCCGCCGAGGAGCATGCGGCGCACGGCCTGCGCGCCAAACCGTTTCACCAGCCGCTGCGTGCCGGACCAGCCGGGCACCATGCCGAGGCCGGCTTCCGGCAGGCCGATCTTCACCTGGGCTTCTGCGATGCGGATATCGGCCGCCGCCGCCAGCTCCAGCCCGCCGCCGAGCGCGTGGCCGTTGAGGGCGGCGATCAGCGGCATGCGCAGCGTCGCCAGCCGTTCGAAGACGCGGTGGCCGAAGCGCACCCAGGCATGCCCGAATTCGTTCGGCTCCATGCCGGCCCAGGCCCGGATATCGCCGCCGGCCGAAAAAGCCTTGCCCTCGCCGGTGAGGATGGCGACGCGTACGGCGGCATTCGCCTCGACCGTGTCGCAGGCCGCCGAAAGCTCCTTCAGCATGTCGATATCGAAGGCGTTCAGCTTTTCCGGTCGCGCGACGGTGATCGTCGCGACGGGGCCGTCGATGGCGATGCGGATGCGCGGCTCAGTCATGGGCGGCTCCCGCCAGCGTGCGCGGCGCTTTTTCGGCCAGCGTCAGGCCGGTCAGTGCATCGGTGAAGAGCTTGGCGTCCATCACCTTGAGGTCGGGCGAAACGATCAGCGCGAATTCCGACTGGTCGAGGATATGCGTCTTGAGATCGACGCCGGGCGCGATCTCGGTGAGCACGATGCCGCCGGGCGTCAGCTTCATGACGCAGCGCTCGGTGATATAGGTGATGTCCTGCCCCTGCGCGACGCCGCGCGGGCCGGAGAAGGTGACGTGTTCCACGGCGTTGACGAGCTTCTTCAGCTTGCCCTCCTTCTCGATCACCAGCTTGCCGCCCTCGATGGCGAGTTTCGCGCCGGCATTGAACATGCCGGAGAAGACGATCTTCTTCGCCCGCGCGGTGATGTCGACGAAGCCGCCGGCCCCCGCCGTCACATGCGGGCGGAAGGAGAGTTTCGAGACGTTCACCGAGCCGTCCCTGCCGATTTCCAGGAAAGAGAGCAGCGAAGCATCGAAGCCGGCGCCCTGGAAATAGGTGAACTGGTAGGGCGAGGGCATGAAGGCATCGGCATTGGAGGCGCAGCCGAAGGCGAAGTCGAGCAACGGCACGCCGCCAACGGCGCCCTGTTCGATCACCCAGGTGACGGCGCCGTGCAGGCCCTCCTCAAGAAGGATGCGTGGCACATTGGCGGAGATGCCGAAACCGAGATTGACAGCGCTGCCGGCCTCCAACTCCTCGGCTACCCGGCGGGCGATGACCTTCTGGATATTGAACTCGGGCACGCGGAACGTATCGAGCGGACGGAAGATCTCGCCGGAAATGGCGGGATCGTATAGCGTCTGCGTCGTCTGCTTCTGGTCCGGATCGACCACGACGTAGTCCACCAGCACGCCGGGCACGCGCACGTCGTGCGGCTTCAGGGAGCCGTTCTTGGTGATACGCTTGACCTGCGCGATGACGATGCCGCCATTGTTGCGGGCGGCGAGCGCCTGGTCGAGCCCGCCGAGAGTGGCGCCCTCGTGTTCATAGGTGAGGTTGCCGCGCTCGTCGGCCGTGGTGGCGCGGATGATCGCCACTTGAGGCGCGATCGCCTTGAAGTAGAGCCATTCCTCGCCGGCGAAGGTGATCTTCTCCACCACCGGTTCGTTCGCGGCGGCTTCGTTCATCGCACAGCCTTCGCGGGTCGGATCGACGAAGGTCTCCAGGCCGACCTTGGTGATGACGCCGGGGCGCTTGGCGGCCGCCTCGCGGTGCATGTCGAAGAGGATGCCGGAGGGGATGTTGTAGGCGGCGACCTCGTTCGAACCGATCATCTGCCAGATGAGCGGCGGCTCGGACGAGGAGGGGCCGGACGGATAGGAGCCGCCGATGATCTTTTTCAGGAGGCCCTTCCTGGCGATATGGTCGACGCCCTTGATGCCGCTCATGTCGCCGGCGGCGATGGGGTGCAGCGTCGTCAGGTTCTTCGGATGGCCCGTCTCGTCGAAACGTTCGCCGATCGCCTTCAGCATCAGGTCCGGGCAGCCGAGGCCGGAGGAGGAGGAGACCGAGACGACGGCGCCGTCGGGGATCAGGTCGGCGGCCTGGCGGGGCGTGATATGCTTGCTCATGGGTCTCACAGTCCAGGCTCGATGCGGACCGCCAGGCCCGTGCGCGCCGCCTCGACGACGGCAAGGCCCGTCGCCAGCGACCAGGCGCCGTCCTCGCCGGTGGCGGACGGCGCTCCCCTGCCGGCAATGGCGGCGTGGAAGGCGGCGAGAGCGCTCTCATAGAGGTTGCGATGGTCGAGCGGCAGGTCCTGCTCGCCATCGGCATTGCGGAGCGTCACCGTGCCGGTGGGGCGCTGCGTCATGACGTTGCGGCCGATCAGCGAGCCCTCGGTGCCATGCACTTCGAGGCCGGTTTCGGCGAATTTCGTGGTGAAGCCGTCGTGGAACTGCGCGATCACGCCGTTCTGGAAGCGCAGCACGCCCATCACGGCATCCTCCAGCCCGGCCTTGCCCATGCCGCCGGCCTGGGAGAAGGCGACGGCCTCCACCGGATCGTCGTCGAGCACGAAGCGCAGCGTGTCGGCATCGTGCACGGTGATGTCGAGGATGACGCCGCCGCCGGCCTCCGGCTTGTCGAGCCGCCAGCCCTGCAGGTGCGGCGGCAGGTAGACCGCGTGGAAGACACGGGCCGACAGCGGCTTGCCGATGCGCCCGGCCTCGATGGCATCGCGCATCGCCCGGTGCGTCGCGGCATTGCGCAGGTGATGGTTCGTCGCCAGTACGACGCCGGCCGCCTCTGCCGCCGCGATCATGGCGCGGGCATCGCCGAGCGACAGGGCGAGCGGCTTTTCGCACAGGATATGCTTGCCGGCCTTCGCCGCGGCGAGGGCCTGGTCGCGGTGCAGTTCGTTCGTCGTCGAGATGTAGACGGCGTCGATCTTAGGATCGTCGAGCAGATCGGCAAGCGTCGTGACCGACTTTGCGATGCGCTGTTCGTCCGCATAGGCGCGGCCGCGCTCGGCGCTCGTGCTCATCACGGAAACGACTTCGCCGCCCGTTGCGCGGATCGCGCCGATCACCCATTCCTTCGCGATCGTGCTTGCGCCGATCAAACCCCAGTTTGTCATGTGGAAATCCTCCTCGTCCTGTCCGTCTGGCCGGCACCGCAGCTCTGGCGCACGACGAGGCGCACGGAACTGACGATGGTCTCGGGTTCCACCCGGCCGGCATTGATCTGTTTCAGCAAGAGTTGCGCGGCGCGCCGGCCCATGCCCTGCGGGTCGACGGAGACCGTCGTCAGCGCCGGCACGGCGGTCTCGGCCTCGATCACGTCGTCGAAGCCGACCACGGCGAAGTCGCGGCCGGGCTCCTTGCCGGCCGCGCGCAGGCCGTCGCAGACGCCGAAGGCGGCCGCGTCGTTGAAGCAGAGCGCGGCGGTCGGCGCCTCGGGCAGAAGCAGCGCGCGCTCGATGGCGGCGACGCCGCCGGCGCGCGAGGCGGTCGTGGCAATGACCAGCCGGTCCGGCGCCGCGAGCCCGGCTTCCGAAAGCGCATCCCGCCAGCCCTCGACGCGTTCGGTGAAGACCGTGGTGTTGGCGAAGCCGCCGAGGAAGGCGATGCGGGTATGGCCGAGCGAGACGAGGTGCCGCACGGCATCCTTCGCGCCGGCATAATTGTCGGAGAACAGCGTCGAGACCTTGGCGCCGACGACATTGCGCACCACGGCGACGACCGGGATGCCGCTGGCGGCGAGCGGCTTCAGGTCGCCCGCCTCCGTGCCGCGGGCGGGCGACAGGATGAGGCCGGCGATGCCGTGCTCGCGCATGGAGGCGACGACCTCGCGCTGGCGATCGACGCTTTCGGCCGAATTCGACAGGAACTGCACGTAGCCGGCCGACTGCATGACCATGTCCATGCCGACGGCAAGCTCGGCGAAGAAGGAGTTGGTGAGGTCGTTGACGATGATGCCGATGATCCGCGAGGAAGCGGATTTCTGGCGCAGGTTCGCCGCGCCGCGATTGTAGACATAGCCGAGCTCGCGGATGACGGCGTTCACCTTCGCGCGGGTCGCCTCGTTCACCAGCGGGCTCGCCTGCAGGACGAGCGAGACGGTCGACTTCGACACGCCGGCGGCGCGCGCAATGTCGACGACGGTCACCCGGCCCTTGTTCACGCTCATTCCTCCCTGTGCGGGGTGTCGTTTACCCGCTTGTTGAGGTCAGATAATTGGATCGTTCCAAATTTGTCAAGAGGTATTTGGCGAGATGATGGAGTCTGGCCGCTCGCCCTTTCGCGCGTTGCGGCTGGATGCGCGCCCTCTCCTTTCGTCATGGTCGGGCTTGACCCGACCATCCATCTGGCACGCTCAATGCTCGATTACGTGGATCCCCGGCTCAAGGCCGAGGATGACGGAGGAGGGTGGGCGGATGGTTTCCCATCCCGTTCCGGTGAGTGGCAGGCGTGCCCTTTCGAAGGTTGCTCTCAAAAATCGCCCTTGAAATTTGGAACGATCTAAATTATTGCCTGAAAAACTCTTGGGAGGATTTCATGTCGCTCAACCTGTACCTGCCGCGTGCCGATGGAGGCGTCGAAACCTATGGCCTCGTCGGCACGCCCACGCCGCGCCCCGCCGCGGTGCCGGCCTTCAGCCGCATCGCCTATGCGGCGGCCCATGTGGTTTCCGATCCGCGGCGCGATACGCGGCCCTGGGAGGCGCCGGCCGTCGACTGGGAGCGCACGATGGCGTTCCGGCACCATCTCTGGTCGCTCGGCTTCAGGATCGCCGAGGCGATGGACACGGCGCAACGCGGCATGGGGCTCGACTGGCCGGGCGCGCAGGACCTGATCCGCCGTTCGCTGACCGAGGCGAAGACCGTACCGGGCGCCGACCTTGCCTGCGGCGCGGGCACGGACCATCTCAATCCTGTCGACGCGCGTTCGCTCGATGACGTCATCAGGGCCTATGAGGAGCAGGTCGGCTTCGTGGAAAAGCACGGCGGCCGGGCGATCCTGATGGCGAGCCGGGCGCTCGCGCGCCTCGCGGCCTCGCCGGACGACTACCGCAAGGTCTATGGCCGCATCCTTGGCCAGGCGAAGGACAAGGTCGTGCTGCACTGGCTGGGCGCCATGTTCGACCCGCAGCTTGCCGGCTACTGGGGGGCGAGGGATTTCGCGCCGGCGCTGGAAACGGTCCTGTCGATCATCGAGGAGAACCGCGACAAGGTCGAGGGCATCAAGATTTCGCTGCTCGACAATGCCTGCGAGGTGGCGCTGCGCAACCGGCTGCCGGACGGCGTGCTCTGCTTCACGGGCGACGACTTCAACTATGCCGAACTCATCGAGGGCGACGGGCAGAAGTACAGCCACGCCCTGCTCGGCATCTTCGATGCGGTCGCCCCGCAAGCCTCCAGAGCGTTGGCAGCGCTTGCGGGCGGCGACGTCGCCACCTTCCGCGCGGTCATCGAGCCGACGGTGCCGCTGTCGCGCAAGATCTTCGAGGCGCCGACCCAGTATTACAAGGCGGGCGTCGTCTTCCTCGCCTGGCTCAACGGCCACCAGGACCATTTCACCATGCCGGCCGGCATGCAGTCGGCTCGCGGCCTCCTGCACTATGCCGAGGTCTTCCGCCTCGCCGACCGGGCGAACGCGCTCGACAGGCCGGACCTCGCCGCCGCGCACATGAGAAGCCTGATGACGGTGCTCGGCGTCGGGCAAGATTAGCTGTGGATGACCGGCCGTTTGGCCGGTCCCTGCCGCCATCCGGCGTTAAACTCACCTTTCCTTGAAGGGAGAGCGCAATGGCGGCGACGGATGTGAAAATCGGCGAGAGCTGGAAGGCGCCGCTGGCGGCGGAATTCTCGAGCCCCTACATGGCCGATCTCAGGGCCTTTCTCCTGGAGCAGAAGCAGGAAGGGCGGCGCATCTTCCCGAAGGGCGCGGAATATTTTCGCGCGCTCGATCTGACGCCGCTCGAAGACGTGCGCGTCGTCATCCTCGGGCAGGATCCCTATCACGGCGAGGGGCAGGCGCACGGGCTCTGCTTTTCCGTGCAGCCCGGCGTGCGCATCCCCCCGTCGCTGGTCAATATCTACAAGGAAATGCAGGAGGATCTCGGCATCCCGCCGGCCCGCCACGGTTTCCTGGAGCACTGGGCCAGGCAGGGCGTCCTCTTGTTGAACAGCGTGCTGACGGTGGAGATGGGCCGCGCCGCCTCGCATCAGGGCCGCGGCTGGGAACGGTTCACCGATGCGGTCATCCGCGCGGTCAACGAGCAGGAAAAGCCCGTTGTCTTCATCCTCTGGGGCTCCTATGCCCAGAAGAAGGCGGCCTTCGTCGATCGCGAGCGCCATCTCGTGCTGCGCTCGGCCCACCCCTCGCCGCTCTCCGCGCATAACGGCTTCTTCGGCACGCGGCCGTTCTCCAAGGCGAACGCCTTCCTTGAGAAACACGGCCGCAAGCCGATCGACTGGCAATTGCCGGGCACGCCGGGCTGAGCAGGCGCCTCAGCGGACGAGCGTCTCGTCGAGCAGCGCCATCACCTTTTCCGCATCGATGCCGATGCAGGCATGCTGGCTCGGCAGGTCGTCCCAGTTGCCGGGCGGGAATGTGCGGGTGTCCGGCTTCTGGATCGTCTGGCCGTCGGCAATGCCGCCAGCGACGACGCGGATGGCGCCGGGGCGGGTGGTGAAGAGCTCCGGGGCGACGAGGTAGATGCAGGCGCAGCTATCGTGCACCACCATGCCCTCGTCCTGCACATGCCGGCCGTAGAAGTCGATGTAGAATTGCGAGATGTCGGAGAGCAGCTTCAGGTGCCTGCCGTTCCGCTCGGTGAGTTCCGCAAGGCGCTTGCGGGTCATCACCGTCTTCATCGTCACGTCGAGGCCGACGACGACGACCTTCCACGGCGCCGTCATCACCGCGTCGGCGGCTTCCGGGTCGCCGTGGATGTTGGCTTCGGCGGCGGGTGTGATGTTGCCGGGCACGTCGAAGGCGCCACCCATGATGATGACCTCTTTCACGAGGCCGGCGATGCCGGGATCTTCCTTCAGCGCATAGGCAAGGTTCGACATGCGGCCGACGGCGATCAGCGTCACCGCACCGGGATTGGCCCGCACGGTCTCGATGATGAAGCGGTGCGCCGGGCGCGGATCGAGCGGCAGGTCGATCGTCTCGGGCACGTCGATATTGCCGAGCCCGTCATGGCCGTGGATCATCACCGGCCAGTCGACCGGGTTGCGCATGGGGTTGTAGGTCTTGCCGTCGCCGCGGGCGACGGGGGCGGCAATGCCCCATTCGCGCTTCAGGAACAGCGCGTTGCGCGTCGTGGTCTCGATCGAGGCGTTGCCGAACACGGTGGTGATGCCGACGAGGTCGATCTCGGGATGATTGTGCAGGAACAGCAGCGCCATCGCGTCGTCGACGCCGGGATCGGTGTCGAAAATAACCTTGTGCATTGCGGATATCTTTCTTCTTGTCGCTATGGAGGTCGCGTGCCTACTGGAAGCGGGCGATGGAGAAGGGCGCGAGCGTGCTTTCGCCTTCGCCGGCAAGCAGCCGGGCGACATGGCGGCCGGTCGTCGCGGAAAGTGTGAGGCCGAGATGGCCGTGACCGAAGCCGAAGGCGATGCGCGGGTCGTCTGGATGCAGGCTGATGACGGGCAGCGAATCCGGCGTGGAGGGGCGCCGCCCCATCCATTCGGTGCCGCCTTCCTCCTGGAGATCCGGCACGTAGCGGCGCATCTTGCGGCGCATGGCGGCGGCGCGCCTGTAGTTGGCGGGGGCGTCGGGCGAGGCGAGTTCCACCGCGCCGCCGATGCGCAGCGCGTTCTCGAAGGGCGTCGCCACGAAGCCGTGCTCGGAGAAGAAGACGGGCATTTCGAGCGTCGTCGACGGGTTCATGAAGGTGGTGTTGTAGCCGCGCTCGGTTTCGAGCAGCACCTTCAGGCCGAGATCGGCAACAAAGCGGCGCGACCAGACGCCGGCGGTGACGGCAAGGCGATCAAAGGTGAAGGTGCGGCCGCCCTCCGTCGTCACGGTGATGCCGCGCTCCGCCCGGGCGACCCTTGAAACGGTGGCGTCGAGCAGCGTCGCGCGCTCGCGCAGCAGCGCCTGCAGGCGGCGCAGGAAGGTCAGCGGATATTCGAAGGTCTTGTAGCCGTCGCTGAAGATGGCGCCGGCGAAGGGGCCGGAGAGCGCCGGCACGCGGCGGCGGGCCTCCTCTACGTCCAGCCTCTCGACATTGCAGCCGATCAGTCGGGCATTCTCCACCTCGTGGGCGAACACCTTGTCGCGGGCCGCGGTGCTGTCGAAGACCGTCAGCGCGCCCGTGTCGCGCATATGGCCGGAAATGCCGGCCATAGCGCCGAGGCGCACATGATCGGCCTCGGCCGTCTTCATCAGGGAAAGCATGGCCTTGCGGCTTTCGGCGATCTTGCCGGCGCGGGCCGAGAGCAGGAAGCGGACGAGCCAGGGCGTGAGCGCCGGCAGGTCCTGCCAGCGCAGGGTCAGCGGCCCCAGCGGATCGAGCAGCCATTTCGGCACGGAGAGCAGCATGTCGAGCCGGGCGAGCGGATCGATTTCCGGCACGGCGAGGATGCCGGCATTGCCGACCGACGCCGGCAGGCCGCCGGCGTCCCGCTCCAGAATGGTGACGTCGTGGCCCTGTTCCAGGAGATTGAGCGCTGTGGCGCAGCCCATGAGGCCGCCGCCGACGATACCGATATGCGCCATGCCGTCCCGTTGCGTGTTGTTTTCGTTCGTTGCGCCGCCCTCCGCGAAGCAGGAACGACAGGTTGCGGCGGACGATAGACGGAAAGCACACGGCTGTCGACCGAGCCCGCTCAGGTCTCCTGTGCCGGCTTGCGGCTCTGCAGCACCTGCCACAGGAAGGCGAGCGCGAAGAGCGTGCTCATCAGCAGCACGATGGTCGGGGCGGGGGCGCTGTCGATGAGGAAGCTCAGCCAGATGCCGAAGAAGGTGGCGCCGAGGGCGACGGCGACGGCGACCATGAGCATGCTTGCGAAACGCCGCGTGAGGAGGGCGGCGATGGCGCCCGGCGCGACCAGCATGGCGATGGCGAGGATGATGCCCACCGCCTTCAGCGCGCCGACGACGACGAGCGACAGCACGGCGAGCAGGCCGTAATGCAGCAGCTTCACCGGCAGGCCGATGGCCGAAGCATGCTGCCGGTCGAAGGCATGCACCAGAAGGTCCTTGCGGAAGAAGAGGATGAAGGCCGTCGAGGCCGCGGCGATCGCTGCCGTCTCCACGAGATCGGCGGCGGCGATGCCGAGCATGTCGCCGAACAGGATGTGGTCGAGATGGATATCCGGCTGGATCTTCACATAGAGCACGAGGCCGAGCGCGAACATGCCGGAAAAGACGATGCCGAGGATCGTATCCTCCTTCACCCGGCTGTTATCCTTGAGGTAGCCCGCCGAAAGCGCGCAGAACAGGCCCGCGACGAAAGCGCCGGCGGCAAAGGGCAGGCCCAGGACATAGGCGATGACGACGCCCGGCAGCACGGCATGCGAGACCGCGTCGCCCATCAGCGACCAGCCTTTCAGCACGAGATAGCAGGAGAGCAGCGCCATCGGCGCCGATATCATCAGCGTCACCAGGAAGGCATTCTGCATGAAGGCGAGCTGGAAGGGCAGAAGTGCGAGTTCGAGCGTCTCGTTCATGGTTGCTTCGCCTCCAGCGCCTCAAGCGCGAGGCGGCCCCTTCGGCGCGCGGCGAGAAGGCCGTGTTTCGGCGCGAAGAGGAAGGCGAGAAGGAAGATCGCCGTCTGCAGCACGACGATGATGCCGCCCGTCGCGCCGTCGAGGAAATAGGAGATATAGGCGCCGACGAGGCTGGTGCCGGCGCCGAGCGCGGCGGCGATCGCGATCAGCCGCTGGAAGCGGTCGGTGAGGAGATACGCCGTCGCGCCCGGCGTCACCACCATGGCGATGACGAGGAAGGCGCCGACCGTCTGCATGGCGGCGACCGTCGAGGCGCTGAGCAGCGTGAAGAACAGGATCTTCAGGCCCGTCGGGTTGAGGCCGATGGAGCGGGCATGGTTCTCGTCGAAGAAGGTGACCATCAGGTCCTTCCACTTCAGGAGGAGGACGATAAGCGTGACGACGCCGATGATGGCGAGCTGGATCGTGTCCTCCGGACTGACGGCGAGGATGTTGCCGAGCACGATGGTCTGGATGTTCACCGGCGTCGGGGCGAGTGAGACCATGAAGAGGCCGAGGCCGAAGAAGGAGGAGAAGATCATGCCGATGATGGCGTCTTCCTTCAGCCTGGTCTTCCGGTTGAGGAAGAGCATGGCGGCGGCGGCGAGCCCGCCGGAGAGGAAGGCGCCGGCCGCGAAAGGCAGGCCCAGCATGTAGGCTCCGGCGACGCCGGGCACGATGGAATGGGAAAGCGCGTCGCCGATCAGCGACCAGCCCTTCAGCATGAGATAGGCGGAAAGGAAACCGCAGATGCAGCCGACCAGCGCGCTCACCCACATAGCGTTCACCATGTAGCCGTAGCCGAAGGGTTCGAGGAGCGTGTCGATCACGGCGTCTTCTCCGGGTCGCGCTCGCCGTAGATGACGAAGGGGCGCTCGTCGTCGGTGATGACCTTGACGGTGCGCTTGTCCTCGTCGTCGTGCAGGTCGTGGCCGCCGAGGATGAAATGACGCAGCACGCCGCCGAAGGCGCGCTCCAGATTGGCTTCGGTGAAGGTCTCGGCCGTCGGGCCGGAGGCGATGACGGTGCCCTTCACGAAGACGGTGCGGTCGCAGAAGTCCGGCACGCTGCCGAGATTGTGGGTGGAGACCAGCATGACGCGGCCTTCCTCCCGCAGCTTGCCGAGCAGCTCGACGATCTGCTCCTCCGTCCTGACGTCGACGCCGGTGAAGGGTTCGTCGAGCAGGATCACCTGGCCCTCCTGCGCGAGCGCGCGGGCGAGGAAGACGCGCTTGCGCTGCCCGCCCGAGAGTTCGCCGATCTGGCGCTTGCGGAAGTCGCTCATGTTGACCCGCGACAGCGCCTCGTCGACCATCTCGTGATCGTGCTTCGTCGGGATGCGCAGCCAGTTCATGTGGCCGTAGCGGCCCATCATGACGACGTCCTCGACGAGCACGGGGAAGGTCCAGTCGACCTCCTCGGCCTGCGGCACATAGGCGACGAGGTTCTTCTTCAGCGCCTCCTTCACGGAAAGGCCGAGGATCGTCACCTTGCCCGCGGCGACCGGCACGAAGCCCATGATCGCCTTGAAGAGCGTGGATTTGCCGGCGCCGTTGACGCCGACAAGGGCGGTGATCGTGCCCTTCGGCACGGAGAAACTGGCGTGCGTCAGCGCCGTGTGGCCGTTGCGGTAGGTGACGGTCACGTCCTCGGCGAGAATGCCGTCCACCTTCCTCGGCCTGCCGCCCATCATCATTGGGAAAGTCCCTTCACGATGGTCTCCGACGTGACGCGCAGGAGATCGAGATAGGTCGGCACGGGGCCGTCCGCCTCGCTCAGCGAATCGACATAGAGCACGCCGCCATAGGCCGCGCCGGTCTCGGCGGCGACCTGCCTTGCCGGGTCGTCGGAAACGGTGCTTTCGGAGAAGACGACGTGGATATCGTGTTCGCGCACCGCGTCGATCACCGCCTTCACCTGCTTGGGCGTGCCCTGCTGGTCGGCGTTGATCGGCCAGAGGAAGAGTTCCTTCAGGCCGAAATCGCGGGTGAGGTAGCTGAAGGCGCCCTCGCTGGTGACGAGCCAGCGCTTTTCCTCGGGCAATGCATCGATCTTCGCCTTCATCTCGGCGCCGAGCGCGGTGATCCTCTCGCCGTAGGCCTTGGCGTTGGCGTCGTAGGTCGCTGCGTTGGCGGGGTCGAGCGCGACCAGCGCCTTGCGGATGTTCTCGACATAGATGAGCGCGTTAGCCGGCGACATCCAGGCATGCGGGTTCGGCTTGCCCTCATAGGGGCCCTGCACGATGCTCATCGGCGCGATGCCCTCGCTGACGGTGACGTTCGGCACGTCGCCGAGATTGGCGAGGAATTTCTGGAACCAGAGTTCGAGGTTCAGCCCGTTCCACAAAACGAGCCTGGCATCCTGTGCCTTCAATATGTCGCGCGGGGTCGGCTGGTAGTTGTGGATCTCCGCGCCGGGCTTGGTGATGGATTCCACCACGGCGGCATCGCCCGCCACATTCGCCGCGATATCGGCGATGATGGTGAAGGTCGTGACGACCTTCGGCTTTTCCTGGGCGAGGGCGGGACCTGCGGCAAGGAGCGGCAGGCCGAGCAAGAGGGCATGAAACGAACGGCGGAGCATCGGTTCTCCTGGATCTGCTTTTGCGAATGAGTTGCATTAAACTATAGGGCCGTTTTGGCCCTGTCAACGCAATTGCAAATCATTCGCAATAATGTCCCGAAACCGGACGCGCCACGTTTAAAACTTCCGAAACGCCCGCCCTGTAGAGTGCGCGCAGTTCGCGTGCTCTCGGCGCGTTCGTGTTCCTGCGTTCCAAGAGAAGTCCATCGCCCGTGAAGTTCCTTCCGACCTCATTCCGCCTGTCCCGGAAGCTCCTGATCATCGTCGCCGGCGTCGTCGTGCTGACGGGGGCTTCGGGGGCGGCCGCGATCTTCGTCGGGCGCGATGCGCTGCTCGGCCCCCCGGCGGAACAGGTGTCGGGCGCGGCCTGCACGACGGTGTCCACCGTCCGCCTCGACCGCAACGGCCAGAACTGGCTGCGCAAATATGTGCGCTCGGACGCCAAGGACGGCGACGTGCGTATCAAGACGGCGCTGCGCGTCGCCGGCGCCGTGTCCAATCACGAGGAAGCCGATCTCTACCAGGTCATCCTGCTCGATGCCGCGGGCCCCGTGAACCGGGCCGACATGCGCGGCCGCGCCATCGGCGCCGAGGTGCTTTTCGCACGCGATCCCTCCGCCATTCCCGGCATGACGGCACCGTTCGTCGCGCGCTACACGACCGGCCAGCCGGCGGGCAACGGCGAATTCTACGGCGAGCGCAAGGAGCTTTCGCTGGACGAGATCAAGACCATCGTCACCGCGATGGAGGACCGGGCGGACTGTATCGACTTGAATGCGGAAGGCACCGAGACCGCCGGGCACGGCGAGGCGAAGGCCGAAGGCGGCCACGAAGCGCCGGCGGAAGGCCATGCTGCGGAGGGCGAGGGCGGTGGCGAGCATGCTGCGGCCGAAGAAGGCTCGCATGAGGTTGCCGCGAGCGAACACTGAACAGCTTTGATGGCGGAGTGAAATTGCCCCTCATCCCGCTGCCGTGTCCTTCTCCCCGCAAGCGGGGAGAAGGGATATGCGGAATCGGCTTCCTGATTTTAGGAAACCATGGAGCCTTGTTCCTTCGCCCCGCTTGCGGGGAGAAGGTGCCGGCAGGCGGATGAGGGGCCATGCCGGCGGCGTGTAGGTCTCAATCCGCCTTCGCGCGGCGCGCCGGGAAGAGGATGACGTCGCGGATCGACGGGGCGTTGGTGAGCAGCATGATCAGCCGGTCGACGCCGATGCCGAGGCCGCCGGCAGGCGGCATGCCCTGGTCGATGGCGTCTAGGAACTCGTCGTCGAGCTGCTTGTCCTTCTCGCCGCGGGCATGGGCCTGCTCGAGCTGCTCGACCATGCGGGCGCGCTGTTCTTCCGGGTCGTTCAGCTCGGAGAAGGCGTTGCCGAGTTCCCAGGTGTTGCAATAGGTCTCGAAACGCTCGACGAGGCGCGGTTCGCCCGGCACTTCCTTGGCGAAGGGCGAGATGTCCTTCGGGAAATGCGTGACATGGCTCGGCTGGATCAGCGTCGGCTCGACCTTCTCCTCGAAGAGGAAGGCGAGGCATTCGCCCCAGGTCCAGTCCTTCTCCACTTCGAAGCCGGCCGCCCTGGCGGCGGCGCGGGCTTCTTCGTCGGTCTTGAGGGCGAGGAAGTCGATGCCGGTCGCTTGCCTGACGGCCTCGGGCATCGGCACGCGCTTGAACGGGCCCTTGAAGGAGAGTTGCTTGTCGCCATAGGCGAACTCGGTCGAGCCGTGGATCTTTATCGCCAGCTCGGCGAAAAGGCGTTCCACGAGGTCCATGATGTCCTCGTAGTCGGCATAGGCCCAGTAGCACTCCATCATGGTGAATTCGGGATTGTGCCGCGTCGACACGCCCTCATTGCGGAAGTTGCGGTTGATCTCGAACACCTTGTCGGTCAGGCCCGAGACCAGCGTGCGCTTCAGGAACAGTTCCGGCGCGATGCGCAGGTACATGTCGAGCTTCAGCGTGTTGTGGTGCGTCTTGAAGGGCTCGGCCGTCGCGCCGCCATAGACGGAATGCAGCATCGGCGTCTCGACTTCCATGAAGCCGTCGTTTTCCATGAAGCGGCGGATGCCGGAAACGATCTTCGAACGCTGCTGGAAGCGGAGCTTGGATTCCTCGTTCGTCATGATGTCGAGGTGGCGCTTGCGGTAGCGGATTTCGACGTCCGCCACGCCATGCCACTTCTCCGGCATCGGCAGCAGGGTCTTCGTCAGCATGACGATCTGCTGTGCGTTGATCGTCAGTTCGCCGCGCTTTGTGCGGCGCACGACGCCGGTTACGCCGATGATGTCGCCGATGTCGATCATCGGCAGCAGGGCGCGCGCCTCTTCTGGCGTGGTGTCCTTGTGGCTGAAGATCTGGATCTTGCCGGAGGCGTCATGGATGTCCATGAACATGCCGGAATTGCGCGAGGAATAGACGCGGCCGGCGACCGTCACCACGTCGCCGCTCTCGGTGTCGAGGTCCAGCCCCTCGTATTTCGCTGCAAGCTCGGCATTCGTCATCGTCCGGTGGAAATGCGCCGGATAGACGTCGCCGATCGTCTTGCGCAACTGGTCGAGCTTCTGGCGGCGGACTTCCGTCGGGTCGGAGGAAAGGGCGGTTTCTGTCTTTTCGTTCATTCTTCCTGGTTCCTTACTTTCCACTGCCGGCCATCGAGGCGATCACCTGCGCGGCCATTTTCAGGCGCTGGCGCACGACGGAGCGGCCGAGGATGGCCATCGAATCGAAGAGCGGCAGCGAGCGCGACGAGCCGGAGACGGCGACGAAGAGCGGGGCGACGACGACCTTCAGCTTCTTGCCGAGCCTGTCGGCGCTTGCGCGCAGTTCCGCCTCGATGCTCTCGACGGTCCATTCCGGCATCTTTTCGAGGTCGGGCTGAACCTGGTTGAGGACTTCGAGGATTTCTTCAGGGGTTGATTTCACCTTGGCGAAGGCCTCCGGCGTCAGGCCGAGGTCGGACTTCAGGAGGAAGCCGGTGAGGTCGGGCAGCTCGCCGAGCTTGGAGATGCGCGACTGCGAGAGTTTCAGGCCCTGGCGGACGCGGTCGTTCTCCATCGCCCAGGAAAGCACGCGCTGGACGAATTCCTCTTCCGAAAGCTGCTCGCGCAGCCAGCGGCCGTTCAGCCAGTCGAGCTTCTGGATATCGAAGATCGCGCCGGCCTTGGAAAGGTTCTCCGGATCGAATTTCTCCGCGAGCTGATCCATGGTCAGGAGCTCTTCGCCCTCGGCGATCTGGATGAAGAACAGGCCGAGGAAGTTCATCAGCGCTTCCGGCAGGTAGCCGAGTGCCGAATAGTAGGAGATCGAGGTCGGGTTCTTGCGTTTCGACAGTTTCGACTTGTCGTGGTTGCGCATCAGCGACAGGTGCATGAAGACCGGCGGCTCGAGGCCGAGATACTGGTAGAGCAGGATGTGCTTGGGCACCGAGGCGAGCCATTCCTCGCCGCGCGCGACATGGGTGATCTTCATCAGGTGGTCGTCGACGACATTCGCCATGTGGTAGGTCGGCATGCCGTCGGCCTTGAGCAGGACCTGCATGTCGACGGCATCCCACGGGATTTCGACCGGACCGTAGACGCCGTCGACGAACTTGCAGGAGCCTTCGGTCGGGATCTTCATGCGCACGACATGCGGCTCGCCCGCTTCGACGCGCCGGGTCACTTCCTCGGCCGAAAGGTGCAGGCACAGGCCGTCATATTTCGGCGGCTTGCCGCTGGCGCGCTGCGCCTCGCGCATCTCCGCCAGCCGCTCGGGCGTGCAGAAACACTTGAAGCCGTGGCCGTTCGCGACGATCCTGTCGACGAAGGGACGGTAGATGTCCTTGCGGTCAGACTGGCGATAGGGACCGTAGGGGCCGCCGATATCCGGGCCTTCCGACCATTCGAGGCCGCACCATTTCAGCGCGTCCAGCACCTTCTGCTCGAATTCCGGCGTCGAGCGCGTGGCGTCCGTGTCCTCGATGCGCAGGATGAAGGTGCCGTTGTTCTTCTTGGCGAAGAGGTAGTTGAACAGCGCGATATAGGCGGTGCCGACATGCGGCTCGCCGGTCGGCGAGGGGGCGATGCGGACGCGAACGCCCGAGGCGGTTGCGGAAGTGCTCATGGTTTGGCCCGTCTTGACATGGTTTCACGCCCTCGGCCGGGATGCCGGCGGCGAAGGCGTCACTTTAGGGAGGGAGAGCCCGGTTTTGCGCCGGACATGCGGCAGGAAAGGGCTTTCCGTTGGGCTGGGTGAGACCATATTCAGCCCGGCGCGTCAAGAAAAAGTCAGCCGCGCCTAGTGCACCGGCCAGACGTAGAGCAGGGCCGGTACGCTGACCAGCACGATGAGGAAGGACAAGGGCAGGCCGACGCGCGGATAGTCGGCGAATTTGTAGCCGCCCGGGCCCATCACCAGCGTGTTGCACTGGTGCCCGACGGGAGTGAGGAAATCGCAGCCCGCACCGATCGCCACCGCCATCAGGAAGGCCTCTGGCCGGTAGCCGAGGGCGCCGGCGAAGCTCGCCGCGATCGGCGCCATGACGAGCACCGTCGCGGCATTGTTGAGGAAGGGCGTGATGGCCATGGCGGTCAAGAGGATGAGGGCGAGTGCGCCGAAGGGCGGCAGGTGCACGGCGACGTTACCCAGCCAGCCGGCAATGAGTTCGCTGGCGCCCGTCGTGCGCAGGCTGTCCGAGACGGGAATGAGACAGGCGAGCATGATGAGGATCGGCCCGTCGAGCGCCGTATAGGCCTCGCGCAGCGGCACGGCGCGGAAGAGCACCATGGCGACCGCGGCAGCGAAGAAGGCAGTGGCGACCGGCACGAAGCCGAGGGCGGTGGACGCCATCGCGGCGATGAGGATCAGGACGGGGATGATCGCCCGGCGGGGCGCGCCGAGCAGGATCTCGCGCTGGGCGAGGGGGAGCAGGCCGAGTTCCGGCAGGAGTGTCGGCAGCGTGCGATTGTTGCCCTGCAGCACGATCATGTCGCCGGGGCGAAGCCGCACTTCTGAGAGTTTCTCCCGCAGCCGCTCGCCCTGCCGGCTGACGGCGAGCAGGTTGATGCCGTAGGAATGAAACAGCGCGATGCTGCGCGCGGAAATGTCGATGAGCCGGGAATCGTTGCCGACGACGGCCTCGATGGCGCTGATTTCGCCCGCTTCGCCCCGCCCCGCGCGGATCGGCTTGCCGGACAGCGTGAGGCCGGCGGCGGAAACGACCTTGTCGAGCGCGCTCGCCTTGCCCTCCATCAGGATCGTGTCGCCTGCGGCAAGGCGCACGTCGGGCAGCGGGGAGAGATGGACATGGCCGCGGATGATGGCGGTGGAGATCACCTCGCCGTCGCCATGCTTCAAGACGTCGTTCAGCGACTTGCCGACCGAGGGTGAGCCCTCATCCACCGTGGCGTCGGAGGAATAGGCGGCGGCCTCCAGCGATTCCTCGATGCTGGCATTTCTGTTGGTGCGCTCGGGCACGAGGCGGTTGAAGAACAGCATGAACAGGATGCCGCAGACGGCGAGCAGCGCGCCGACCGGCGTGAAGTCGAACATGGTGAAGCTCTCGCCGGTGATCTCCTGGCGCAGCCGCGAGACGACGATGTTCGGCGAGGTGCCGATCTGCGTCATCAGGCCGCCGAGCAGGGCGGCGAAGGCCATGGGCATCAGGAATTTCGAGGCGGGCGTGCCGGATTTCTTGGCGAACTGGAAGGCGAGCGGCATCATGATGGCGAGCGCGCCGATGTTCTTGATGAAGGCCGACAGCACAGCCACCGAGACGAGCAGCAGCGCGAGTTGCGCGCGCCCGGAGGTGAGGTTCGGGAAGAAGCGCTTGACCACGAGGTTGACGATGCCGGAGCGGGCGACGGCCGCGCTCACCATCAGCGCGCTGCCGACGATGATGACGATGTCGTCGCTGAAGCCGGAAAAGGCCTTGTTGAAGGGTACTATGCCGAGTGCAAGCGCCAGGAGCAGCGAGCAACCGGCAACGAGGTCGTAGCGAAGCCGTCCCCAGATGAACGCCGCCATCATCAGAGCGATGACGACGAAGGCGAAGGTCTGCTCAAGGGTCATATCGTGGTCCGTACGCCGGGAGGATGCTCGGCAGGATTTGCGTGCGGGCCGACCGGTTCCCGCGGGCCCGCGCAAACCGGTTCCAAACTTTCGCGGAACAATCCATCCGCCGCAAGGTTTGCCAAGAGAAGGCGGGCCGTGTCAACCGGACGCGACGGAGATGGAGAACACGGGCGTTTTTCCGGTTTCTTCCCGTGGCCAACGAAACGGCAGTCGAGCTCCCCACCCGTCCGGCGCGTCTTCAGCAGGCTTCAAAAGCGAAACCGGCGGGATGACGATCCCGCCGGTCGCCTTTCAGTGTGTGCCCGAACCCCTGGCTTTCTGCCGCGCGTTGCGCGAGAACATGTTCAGCACCTCGACGAGGGCCGAGAAGGCCATGGCGGCATAGATGTAGCCTTTGGGCACATGCAGTCCCATGCCCTCGGCGATCAGCGTGGTGCCGATCATCAGCAGGAACGCCAGCGCCAGCATGACGATCGTCGGGTTCCTCTCGATGAAGTTGGCGAGCGGGGTCGCTGCCAGCAGCATGACCGTGACCGCGACGAGGACGGCGATCACCATGATCGGCAGGTGCGGCGTCATGCCGACGGCGGTGATGATGCTGTCAATGGAGAAGACGAGGTCGAGCAGCAGGATCTGGCCGATCGCCGCCGTAAAGCTGTTCGAGACCGCGCCGCCGACCATGTCTTCCTTGTGGTCGATGGGATCGACATTGTGGTGGATCTCCTTCGTCGCCTTCCAGACGAGGAAGAGGCCGCCGGCGATCAGGATCATGTCCTTCCAGGAGAAGCCGTGGCCGAAGGCCTCGAAGACCGGGGTGGTCAGCTGGACGATCCAGGCGATGGTGCCGAGCAGCGCAAGGCGCATGACGAGCGCAAGGCCGATGCCGATGCGGCGAGCCCGTTCGCGATGCTCGGCGGGCAGCTTGTTCGTCAGGATCGAGATGAAGATGAGGTTGTCGATGCCGAGAACCACCTCCATCACGATGAGTGTGACGAGGGCTATCCAGGCGGCCGGGTCTTGCACGAGCGCAAGAATGCTGTCCATCCGGTCTTCCTCTCCAGAATACGGGGTTGAGAATGGACTTCCGTATTTATGCAGAATTCGACCGCTGGCAAGCTGAGCGATTGCCGTTCGCGCCCATATCACGCTTTCGTCATCTGATGGGCGGCGGTTTCCCAGGCCTTAAGGCTTTGCGCCATAGGCGGCGAGGAAGACCCTTATGGCCGAGGCGACGTTCTGTTCGATCACGGTCTTCTGCGGCACGTCTTCCATCGAGCCGAAGATGCGGGGCTTGAAGAGGCCGACCGTGGTGAGTTCGATGAACTGCTTGGCCGCCTGGGCCGTGTCGTCCGCAACGACGATGCCGGCCGCCACCTGGCGGTCGAGATATTCCTGCAGCACCGAAACCGGGTTGATCGGCGTTGCGGAGAAGAAGCGGCTACAGAGTTTCGGCAGGCGGTGGTTGGCGGCGATCACCATGCGCATGGCGCGGATCGTCGGGTCCGCCGTCATGTGGGTGGCGAACAACACGCCGAATTCCATCAGCGTCTCGGCGATCGGCTTCCTGCCGTCGAGCACATGGCGCACCGTTTCGGTGATCCGCCGGCGCTCGCGCTCGATCATCGAGCCGAACAGGTCTTCCTTGTTCTCGAAATAAACGTAGATCGTGCCCTTGGAAACGCCGGCGGCGCGCGTGATGTCGTTCATGCTGGCGGCTTCGAGGCCCTCTTCCATGAACACGCGCTTGGCGCCGTCGAGGATCTGCTCGCGCTTGGCGGGGTCCTCGCCGGCGATGCGGCGCCCACTATGGGGGGCGACCGGCTTGTCTTCCGTCGTGTGCATCTCCGTTCCCGTGTTCGAAACCTAGTGTCAACTATTTCGAACCAAGCGGTTCGATTGGTACTTGATATGCGCGAGAAAGGAGTCTATGTCAAATCGAACCGAACGGTTCAGTTCGGAATTTTATCCCAGAGATGGTGGCAATCCCATGTCGACTTCCCATGGCGCCGGCACAGCGAAGGTTCGTCCGGTCAACGACGATTTCCAGGCTGAGACCGCCGAGGCGCGACCGGCGGAGGCCGCGCCCGCCGTTGCCCCGCCGCAGGAGAAGAAGGGCGGCCGGCGTCTTGCGCTGCCGATCCTCGCCGTCGCGCTCATCGCCGCTGGCGGGTGGTACGCCCACGAATGGTGGACGAACGGCCGTTTCATGATCTCGACGGACGACGCCTATATCGAGGGCGACATCGCCTCCATCTCCCCCAAGGTATCCGGCTATGTGGACGTGGTCAATGCCGTCGCCAACCAGAGGGTGAAGGCCGGTGATCCGCTCGTCACGCTCGACGACGGCGACTACCGGCTCGCCCGCGAGCAGGCCGAGGCGCAGATCGCGACGCAGAAGCTTTCGCTCGGCCGCATCGACGCGCAGATCGAAGGCGCCAGGGCGAGCCTTGCCCAGGCGGATGCCCAGAAGGCGGCCTATCAGGCCGCCCTCAGTGGCGCGGAAGTCGCCGAAAAGCGCGCCAAGGAACTGAACGCCAAGGCCGTCGGCACCACCGCCTCGCTCGACAGCGCCACCGTGGCGCTGGACCAGGCCAAGGCCAACCTCGTCGGCGCGGATGCCAATATCGTCGCCGCCAGGGCGGCGATCACCGTGCTCGAGGCGCAGCGCGCGGAGGCCGAGAGCCAGATCCGCACGCTCGAGCTTGCCCGCGACAAGGCGGTGCGCGACCTCGGCTTCACCGTGCTGAAGGCGCCCTATGACGGCGTCGTCGGCAACATTTCCGTGCAGGTCGGCGATCTCGTCTCGGCCGGCCAGCGCCTTGCCGCGCTCGTTCCGGTGAAGGACCTCTATATCGAGGCGAACTTCAAGGAAACGCAGATCGCCCGTCTCGTGCCGGGCTCGAAGGTGCATCTGCATGTCGATGCCTTTGAGGATGACGATATTGTCGGCATTGTGGATTCGATCGCGCCGGCCTCCGGCTCGGTCTTCTCGCTGCTGCCGGCGGAAAACGCCACGGGCAACTTCACCAAGGTCACGCAGCGCGTGCCGGTCCGCATCGCCATCCCGCAGGAGGTGCTGGACAGCGGCAAGCTGCGCGCCGGCCTCAGCGTCGTCGTCGACGTCGACAGCCGCACGGCGCCGGCCGGCACGGCGCTCGCCGCCAAGGCCGAGTAAGACCTCCAGCAAAGGAGCGCGGGCCATGGCCGCGACCGCTCAACCGGCAGCCGGCGCCCTGATGGCGGCGCCCGCGCAGGCCGACAAGGTTCCCGTCCGCCGCGTCGTCGCGTTCTTCGCGATGGTCTTCGGCATGTTCATGTCGATCCTCGACATCCAGATCGTCTCGGCCTCGCTGTCGGAGATCCAGGCCGGCCTCGGTGCGGGCGCCGACGAGATTGCCTGGGTGCAGACCTCCTACCTCATCGCCGAGGTCATCATGATCCCGCTGTCGGGCACGCTCGCGCGCATCGTCTCGACGCGCGTGCTCTTCGCCTTCTCGGCCGCCGGCTTCACCATGGCGAGCGCGCTTGCCGCGACCGCGACGAACATCGACCAGATGATCGTCTATCGTGCCATCCAGGGCTTCATCGGCGGCGGCATGATCCCCTCGGTCTTCGCGGCCGCCTTCACCATCTTCCCGCCCTCCAAGCGCAACATCGTCTCGCCGATGATCGGCCTCGTCGCAACGCTCGCGCCCACCATCGGACCGACGGTCGGCGGCTATCTCAGCCACGCCTTTTCCTGGCACTGGCTGTTCCTCGTCAACATCATCCCCGGCATCATCGTCACGGTTCTCACCTGGAACCTCATCGACTTCGACAAGCCGGAATTCAGCCTGATGAAGCGCTTCGACTGGTGGGGTCTCATCTCCATGGCGGTGTTCCTCGGCTCGCTCGAATACGTGCTGGAGGAGGGCAACAACAAGGAGTGGTTCAGCGACGAGCACATCGTTCTCGGCTCCGTCGCCGTGGTGGTCGGCGCGGCGGTGTTCTTCTGGCGCGCCTTCAAGGTGCCGTTCCCGGTGGTGGACCTGCGCGCCTTCGCCAACCGCAACTTCGCCTTCGGCTCGATCTTCTCCTTCACCATGGGCATCGGCCTCTACGGCCTCACCTATCTCTACCCGCTCTATCTCGCGCGCATCCGCGGCTATGATTCGCTGATGATCGGCGAAACCCTGTTCATTTCGGGCCTCGCCATGTTCTGCACCGCGCCGATCGCCGGCATGATGTCGTCGCGGCTCGATCCGCGCGTCATGATGATGATGGGTTTCGCCGGTTTCGCGCTCGGTACATGGTCGATGACGCAGCTGACCGCGGACTGGGATTTCTACGAACTGCTGGTGCCGCAGATCCTGCGCGGCGTGTCGCTGATGATCTGCATGGTGCCGATCAACAACGTGGCGCTCGGCACCCTGTCGCCCGACCGCATCCGCAATGCTTCCGGCCTGTTCAACCTGACGCGCAACCTCGGCGGCGCCGTGGGCCTGGCGGTCATCAACACGATCCTCACCCAGCGTTCCCAGGAACACTACCTGCGCCTTTCCGAGCATGTGCAGTGGGGCAATCCCGAAGCCGTCGAGCGCATGGGCAACATGGCCGCCAATTACAGCGCCCACGGCCTCGACGGGCCCGCCATCGCCGTCAAGCAGATGGTCGGCTTGGTGCAGCAGCAGGCCTATATCCTGTCCTTCATCGATGTCTTCGTGCTGCTGACCGGCCTTTTCGCGACGCTCATCGTCTGCGTCGTGGCGATCCGCAAGCCGCAGGGCGCGGTGCGGGGCGGCGGCGGGCACTGACCCCGCGTCACGGGCGATCCCGGTCCGCGCCTGACGCCGTTTTGCGCTGAACGTCGCGGCCCGAACACCCTCATCCCATGCCTCCCGAGAGGCGTCTTGCCGGCGGAAGGATCGGTGTCGGCCGCCCGTCGGAAATTTTTGATTTACGTACATCAGAAATTCCTCTATGGGTCTCGGCACGGAGGAGAGATGCGACCCACGGTTCACGATATTGCCGACAAGGCGGGCGTCAGCCTGGCGACCGTCGACCGCGTGCTGAACGACCGCCCGGGCGTTCGCGGCGTAACGCGTGCCAAGGTGGAGGCGGCGATCGCCGCGCTCGGCTATGTGCGCGACGTGGCGGCGGCGAACCTCGCCAAGAGCCGGGTCTATCCGCTCGTCTTCATCCTGCCGCAGGGCGACAATCCCTTCATGCGCGGACTGGAGGCGGAGGTGCGCCGCGCCGGCCTGCATTCGGCGAGCGAGCGCACCCGCCTTTCCGTCGTCACCGTGCCCGCCTTCGATGCCGGTGCGCTGGCGAAGGCCATCGACGGTGCCGTCGCCGAAAAGGTCGCCGGCATCGCCGCCGTCGCCGTGGATGCGCCGGAGGTTTCTGACGCCATCGGCCGGGCGCAGGCGGCCGGCATTCCCCTCGTCACGCTGGTCTCCGACCTTGCCGGTTCCGGGCGCGATCACTTCGTCGGCGTCGACAACATCGCCGCGGGCCGGACGGCCGGCAGCCTGATGGGGCGCTTCCTCGGCAGCCTGCCCGGCCCCGTCGCCGTTCTCGCCGGCTCGATGCGCGTTCGTGACCACCGCGAGCGCCTGGAGGGGTTTTGCGCCGCGATGGCGGACATGCCCGTCGCCCGCGCCATTCTGCCGGTGCTGGAAGGACAGGACGATCCCGCCCGCGCCCGCGCGCTGATCTCTGAATGCCTCGCTGCCGTGCCAGATCTCGCCGGCATCTACAGCCTCGGCGCTGGCAATCAGGGCCTCGTCGCGGCGCTTGCCGCCGAACACGCCAGGGACATGTGCGTGATCGCCCACGAATTGACCGCCCATACCCGCGCCGGGCTCGAAACCGGCGCCATCGACGCCGTGCTCAACCAGGATGCCGGCCACGAGGTGCGCAGCGCCATCCGCGTGCTGCGCGCCAAGGCGGACGGCCTGCCCGTCATCGCGGCGCAGGAGCGCATCCGTCTCGACATCTTCATCAAGGACAACCTCCCGGCCGGACCGGACGGGGATGACGGCAACTAGGAGAACGCCATGTATCTCGGGATCGACCTCGGCACGTCGAGCGTCAAGGCCATGCTGATCGACGCGGACCAGACGGTCGTCGGCTCGGCCTCCAGCACAGAGGTGGAGACCGCGCGGCCGCAGGCCGGCTGGTCGGAACAGGACCCGGCGGACTGGATCCGCGCGACGGAGGAGGCGATCGCCGGCCTTCGCGCCGCCCATCCCGTAGCGCTTGCCGCCGTCCGCGGCATCGGCCTTTCCGGCCACATGCACGGCGCGACCCTGCTCGATGCCGAAGACAGGATGCTGCGGCCCTGCATCATGTGGAACGACACGCGCAGCCACCGCGAGGCGGCGGCGCTCGATGCCGACCCGCGGTTCCGCAGGATCACCGGCAACATCGTCTTCCCCGGTTTCACCGCGCCGAAACTCGCCTGGGTGAAGAACAACGAGCCGGACATCTTCGCGAAGGTCCGCTGGGTGCTGCTGCCGAAGGATTTCCTGCGCGTCTGGCTTACCGGCGAGCATATGTCGGAAATGTCGGATTCGGCGGGTACGTCCTGGCTCGATACGGGCGCGCGCGCATGGTCGGGCGAGCTTCTCGCTGCGACCGGGCTCGAAGAGCGCCAGATGCCGGCGCTGGTGGAAGGCACGCAGGCTGCCGGCACCCTGCGGCCGGAGCTTGCCGTGCGATGGGGCCTCGGCGCCGGCGTCGTCGTTGCCGGCGGGGCGGGGGACAATGCGGCCTCGGCCTGCGGCATGGGCACGGTGCGCGAGGGGTCGGCCTTCGTCTCGCTCGGCACGTCGGGCGTGCTGTTTGCGGCCAATGGCAGCTACCTGCCGAACCCCGAAAGCGCCGTTCACGCCTTCTGCCACGCGCTGCCGGGCACCTGGCACCAGATGGGCGTCATCCTTTCGGCCACCGACGCGCTGAACTGGCATTCGCGCGTCACCGGCGCCTCCGCCGCCGATCTCACGCAGGAGCTTGGCGATGCGCTCAAGGCGCCGACGGGCGTCGCCTTCCTGCCCTATCTTTCGGGCGAGCGCACGCCGCACAACGACGCGGCGATCCGCGGTGCCTTCCTCGGGCTCGGCCATGAGAGCGGCCGGGTGGTGCTGACGCAGGCCGTGCTGGAGGGCGTATCCTTCGCCCTTCGCGACAATCTCGAAGCCCTGAAATCTGCCGGCACCAGCCTTTCGCGCGTCACGGCCATCGGCGGCGGCTCGCGCTCGCGCTACTGGCTGAAATCGATCGCCACCGCGCTGGGCCTGCCCGTCGACCTGCCGGCGGACGGCGATTTCGGCGCGGCTTTCGGCGCCGCCCGCCTCGGCCTCGTTGCCGCGACCGGGGCGGATCCCGTCGCGGTCTGCAGCGCGCCGGCCACGGCCGAAACCATCGAACCGGAGGCGGCCCTCACGGCCGCCTACGAGGACGCCTACCAGCGCTATCGCCGCCTCTACCCGGCGATCCGCGCCGCCTACTGATCAACGGACACACAAGAGGAGACATCCATGGCCACCGGCTTCTTCGGCGATATTGCCAAGATCAAGTATGAAGGTCCTGAGAGCACCAACCCGCTCGCCTTCCGCCACTACAATCCCGACGAGATCGTCGCGGGCAAGCGCATGGAGGATCACCTGCGCTTCGCCGTCGCCTATTGGCACACCTTCGTCTGGCCGGGCGGCGATCCCTTCGGAGGGCAGACCTTCGAACGCCCGTGGTTCGAGGACACGATGAAGGCCGCCAAGCTGAAGGCCGACGTCGCCTTCGAATTCTTCCAGCTCCTCGGCGTGCCCTTCTACTGCTTCCATGACGCGGACGTCAGGCCGGAAGGCAGGGACTTCGTCGAGAACACGAAGAACCTCAACGAGATCGTCGACTATTTCGCCGAGAAGCAGGCCGCGACGGGCGTCAAGCTGCTGTGGGGCACGGCCAACCTCTTCTCCAACCGCCGCTACATGGGCGGTGCGGCGACCAACCCCGATCCGGACGTCTTCGCCTTCGCCGCGGCGACGGTGAAGACCTGCATCGACGCCACGCACCTCCTCGGAGGTGACAACTACGTTCTGTGGGGCGGCCGCGAGGGTTACGAGACCCTGCTCAACACCAATATCGGCCAGGAGCTCGACCAGCTGGGGCGCTTCGTCAACATGGTCGTCGAATACAAGCACAAGATCGGCTTCAAGGGCGCCATCCTCATCGAGCCGAAGCCGCAGGAGCCGACCAAGCACCAGTACGATTTCGACGTCGCGACGGTCTACGGCTTCCTCAGGAAGTACGGCCTGGAAAACGAGGTGAAGGTCAATATCGAGCAGGGCCATGCGATCCTCGCCGGCCATTCCTTCGAGCACGAGCTGGCGCTTGCCAACGCGCTCGGCATCTTCGGCTCGATCGACATGAACCGCAACGACTACCAGTCCGGCTGGGACACCGACCAGTTCCCCAACAACGTGCCGGAAATGGCGCTTGCCTTCTACCAGGTGCTTTCCGGCGGCGGCTTCACCACCGGCGGCACGAACTTCGACGCCAAGCTGCGCCGCCAGTCGATCGACCCGGCGGATCTCCTGATCGGCCATATCGGCGGCATGGATTGCTGCGCGCGCGGCCTGAAGGCTGCGGTGAAGATGATCGAGGACAAGGCGCTGTCCGGCCCGCTCGCCGAGCGCTATGCCGGCTGGCAGACGCCGGAAGCGCAGAAGCTGCTTGCCGGCGGCTCCTCGCTGGAGGCGCTGGAAGCCCATGTGTTGAAGAACGGCGTCAACCCCCAGCCGCGCTCCGGCCGGCAGGAGCTGCTGGAAAACGTGGTCAACCGCTACGTTTGAACGGCGATTGCGATATCGGGAGAGGGCGCCGGACGGCGCCCTTTTTCGTTGCGGCCCTGGTAGGGATGAGGGCGTGCTTCGGACGCGGCAAGAAAGGGCTACCGCTTCAAGAACCGCCGCGCCGGCGCGGAGACCGAATTGCGCACGATGAGGTCCGGCCGAAGCAGGATTTCCGTTTCGGCCGGCTCGCTGTCGGAGAGCAGTTCGAAGAGCAGCGCCATGGCGCTCTTGCCGATGGCGGTGCGCGGCTGGCGGATGGTGGTGAGCGAGGGCGTCATGAAGCTCGCCTGCGGCACGTCGTCGAAGCCGGTGACGGAAAAGTCGGTCGGAATGTCGTAGCCGCGCGCGCCGAGGCCGATCATCACGCCGATCGCGGTCTGGTCGTTGACGCACATGAAGGCGCTCGGCAGCGTGTCGCGCATGAAGAGCTGTTCGAGCGCGAGGCGTCCGCTCTCGATCGTCCCGTCGCCCTCCAGGACGAGGCGCCCGCCGGCCGGCACGCCCGCGGCGTCGAGCCCGGCCTCGTAGCCCTGGCGGCGCCGGCTATAGGCGAGGCGCGTGCGCGAATCGCCGATGAAGGCGATGTTGCGGTGCCCCTCGGCGATGAGAAGGTCGACCGCCTTGCGTGCGCCCTCGATGTCGTCGACGCCGACATAGGGGATGCCGCCGTTATAGACCGGCTCGAAGACGCCGACGCTGGGCGGCAGGCGGGCGGTCATCGACTGGTGGCCGAAAGGCAGGATGCCCGTGAAGAGGATCAGCCCCGCCGCCTGGTTGGAATTCAGGAATTTCAGGTATTCGAGGCCGCGTTGCGGATCGTTCTGCGTATGGCCGATGAGAATGCCGTAGCCATGCGCGCGCGCCTCGTTTTCCAGGCCGACAAGGATGTTGGAAAAGTTCGGGTCGCCGATATCGGGCGCCACGACGAGGATCATGTTCGACCGGCCGAGGCGCAGGCTGCGTGCCATCGCATTGGTCGTATAACCGGTGATGGCGATCGCCTGGTTGACCTTCAGCCGCGTCGAGTTGGCCACCTTTTCCGGCGTGTGGATCGCCCGCGATACGGTCGCGATCGAGACCTGCGCGATCCGCGCGACATCCTCGATCGTGGCAGGGCTGGACGTCGACAAACTGGCTCTCACTCGGTACGGGCTATTCCGGCGGGGGGTGCGACGGTGCATCCGGAATTGCATTAACAAACGAAGTGCGGGGACACTACACAGACTGGACTGGGGGTCAAACGGCGCTTGGTGGAAATTCCCGATATCCAACGATGTAAACCTTTACATATTCGATGTAAAGGTTTACATCGTTCCTCAAGCGGTCGAGGAGCCGCAAGGAGGACATCATGAATCCGGACGCTGCCGACGGGGCTCCCGTCGTTCTCGCTACACGCCGCATCGCCAAGTCTTTCAATGGCGTGCAGGTGCTGTTCAGCGTCAATTTCGAGCTGCGTGCCGGCGAGATCCATGCACTGATGGGCGAGAACGGCGCCGGCAAGTCGACGCTCGTCAAGATCCTCTCCGGTTTCGAGCAGCCGACCTCCGGCGAGATTCTTCTCGACGGTCGGCCGGTCAGGCTGCCGCCGAACGGCCAGGCCGAGCAGCTCGGCATCGTCATCATCCACCAGGAGTTCAATCTCGCCGAACACCTGACCGTCACCGAGAGCCTGTTCCTCGGCCGGGAAGTGACGCGCTACGGCGTGCTCGACCGCAAGTTCATGCGCGCGGAAACGCGCCGCGTGCTCGACCAGCTCGGCTCCCATGTGGACGAGAATGCGCTGATCAGCTCGCTCTCCATCGCCGACAAGCAGATGGTGGAGATCGCGAAAGCCATCAGCCGCGATGCGCGCATCATCTTCATGGACGAGCCGACCGCCGTGCTCTCGCGCGAGGAGACCAATTACCTCTTCCGCCAGGTGCGCAAGCTGCGCGAGCAGGGCACCTCCTTCGTCTTCGTCTCCCACAAGCTGGACGAGGTGATGGAGCTGACCGACCGCGTCACCGTGCTGCGCGACGGGCAATGGGTGAAGACGGCGCCGACGAACATCCTTGACGGCGAATCGATCGCGCAGCTCATGGTCGGCCGCGAGCTTTCCAGCCTCTATCCGTCCAAGCAGGAGCCGAGCGTCGACGAGGAGGTGGCGCTCGCCGTGGCGGGCCTTTCGACGCCTTACGTCAAGGATGCGAGCTTCGAAGTCCGCAAGGGCGAGATCCTCGGCTTTTCCGGGTTGATCGGCTCCGGGCGTTCCGAGCTGATGGAGGCCGTGGCGGGGCTCCGCCCGCGCCTTTCCGGCGAGGTTTCGGTGCGCGGCGAGAGCGTGCCGGGCGGCGACGTGCATGCCGCCAACCGCGTCGGCATCGCCTACATGACCAAGGACCGCAAGCAAAAGGGCCTGCTCCTGAACTCCCGCATGACGGCGAACCTCACGCTGCAATCGCTGGAGAAGCACGGCAATTACGGTTATCTCAGCCCGAAGAGCGAGGCGGAGGCGCTGGAGCGCGCCCGCCGGCGCTTCGACATCCGTGTGCGCGACGGACGCGTCGTCGCCGGCCGCATGTCGGGCGGCAACCAGCAGAAGCTGCTGCTCGCCAAGGTCATGGAGACCGAGCCGGGCGTCATCATCATCGACGAGCCGACGCGCGGCATCGACGTCGGCACGAAGCAGCAGATCTACCATTTCATCTCGGCGCTCGCCCGCGACGGCAAGTCGATCATCGTCGTCTCTTCCGAGATGCCCGAGATCATCGGCCTGTGCACGCGCGTTGCCGTGATGCGGGAAGGGCGGATCGTCGGCATTCTCGAAGGCGAGGAAATCTCCGAGCAGGAGATCATGCGCTATTCGGCAGGATTGAAGAAGAAGACCGCCGCCTGAGCCTCGCGCCGGCGGCATCACACGAAAATCAGGTTGGGGACGAAGATGACGGCAAGCGACGACGCGGTCGAAACGAAGGGCAGGGGCCGCAGCTGGCGGGATGTGGATCTGAGGGCCGTCGCGCCCTTCGCGGCGCTGGCCCTGCTGCTCGTCGTCGGTGCGCTGGTGAATCCCAATTTCATCGGCTTCACCAACCTGGCGAACGTCGCGACACGCAGCGCCTTCATCGCGATCATCGCGGTCGGCGCCACCTTCGTCATCTCGTCCGGCGACCTCGACCTGTCGGTCGGCGCCATGGTCGCCTTCGTCGCCAGCCTCATGATTCTCTTCATGAATTCCGGCGCGATCGCCGATCCCTCGCTGATGCTGACGGCCGCGATGGTGCTTGCGGTGGTCATCGGCGCGGGCTGCGGCCTTCTGAACGGCCTCATCACCACCGTCGGCAAGATCGAGCCCTTCATCGCCACGCTGGGCACGATGGGCATCTATCGCGGCCTGACGACCTGGCTGTCGCAGGGCGGCGCGATCACGCTGCGCGAGCCGGAATTGCAGGCGCTCTATCGCCCGGCCTATTTCGGCTCGATCCTCGGCGTGCCGGTGCCGATCGCCGTCATCTTCGTCGTCACCGCCATCGCCGCCTTCGTCCTCTACCGCATGCGCTACGGCCGGCATGTCGTGGCCGTCGGTTCGAACCGGGACGTGGCGCGCTATTCCGGCATTCCGGTCGACCGGGTGCGCACCATCGCCTTCGTTATCCAGGGCCTGTGCGTCGCCATCGCCGTGCTGCTCTACGTGCCGCGCCTCGGCTCCACCTCGGCAACGACGGGCATTCTTTGGGAATTGCAGGCGATCACGGCGGTCGTCGTCGGCGGCACGGCGCTGAAGGGCGGGGCGGGCCGCGTCTGGGGCACGATCTGCGGCGCCTTCATCCTGGAGCTGGTCGGCAACATCATGCTGCTCTCCAACTTCATCAGCGAATACCTGATCGGGGCCATCCAGGGCGCGATCATCATCATTGCGATGCTCGTCCAGCGCTCGCTGGTGCGCAAATCGTGAGACCAGGCGGTTCCAGCCCTGGAACCGCGGGGAAGTAGCCGGGTCTACGGGTCGCCCGGTTCGGAACAAAGACCTGCTTTTGGGAGGAAACTCATGCGCAAGAAACTACTGGGCCTGACGGTTGCGGCGTTCGCCGTCTTCACCGGCTTTGCCCACGCACAGGAAGAGAAGAAGGTGACGATCGGCGTCTCGATCCCGGCGGCCAGCCATGGCTGGACGGCCGGCGTGATCTTCCACGCCGAGCGCGTCGCCAAGCTTCTCATGGCGAGCCATCCGGGCCTCAACGTCGTCGTCAAGACCTCGCCGGACCCGGCAAGCCAGGCAAATGCCGTGCAGGATCTCGCCACGCAGGGCATCGACGCGCTCGTCATCCTGCCGACGGATCCCGATCCGCTGGTCAACGCGATCAAGGAGATCAAGGACAGCGGCACCTTCGTCGCGCTGGTCGACCGTGCGCCGAGCACCAACGACAATTCGGTGCGTGACCTCTACGTCGCCGGCAACAACTTCGCGCTCGGCCAGACGGCCGGTGAATATATCAAGGCCACGACGCCGGAAGCCGAAGTCGTCGTCATCCGCGGCATGCCGATCCCGATCGACCAGGAGCGCCAGGACGGTTTCGACAAGGGCATCGAAGGCTCGAGCGTCAAGGTTCTCGACCGCCAGTACGGCAACTGGAACCGCGACGACGCCTTCAAGGTCATGCAGGATTATCTCACCAAGTACCAGAAGATAGATGTCGTCTGGTGCCAGGACGACGACATGGCCGTCGGCGTGCTGCAGGCCATCGAACAGGCCGGCCGCACGGACATCCAGTATGTCGTGGCCGGCGCCGGCTCGAAGGACATGATCAAGAAGGTCATGGACGGCGACAAGATGATCCCGGTCGACGTGCTCTATCCGCCGGCAATGGTCGGCACCGCGCTCGAAATGACGGCCGCCAACTTCTACGGCCAGGTGCCGGTGCGCGGCGTCTACACGATCGACGCGACGCTGGTGACGAAGGACAACGCGAAGGACTTCTACTTCCCGGACTCCCCGTTCTGATCTGACGGAAACGAGCCGCCCGGGCCATGACGGCCCGGGCGGTTTTCCACATTGCCCGCCCGGCCAAAGACCGGTAGCCTGCCACGCGCTGCGGTACGTACCGCAAGAATATATCAGACCGGCCGCGCGGATGGCCCGGTCCATGGAGGACGCCACAGATGAAGACGATCAAGGGCCCGGCCCTGTTTCTCGCCCAGTTCGCCGGCGATGCCGCGCCGTTCGATTCCTGGGATTCGATCACCAAATGGGCCGCCGACATCGGCTACAAGGGCGTGCAGGTCCCGAGCTGGGACGGACGCTTCATCGACCTGAAGAAGGCGGCCTCCTCCAAGGCCTATTGCGACGAGTTCGCCGGCAAGGCGCGCGAGAACGGCGTCGAGGTCACGGAACTGTCGACCCACCTGCAGGGCCAGCTCGTCGCCGTGCACCCGGCCTATGACGAGGCCTTCGACGGGTTCGCCGCACCGGAGGTCCGCGGCAACCCGAAGGCGCGTCAGGAATGGGCGGTCGAGCAGGTCAAGCTCGCGCTGACGGCGTCCAGGCATCTCGGCCTCGATGCCATGGCGAGCTTCTCCGGCGCGCTTGCCTGGCCCTTCGTCTATCCCTGGCCGCAGCGCCCCGCCGGTCTCGTGGAGACGGCTTTCGACGAACTGGCGAAGCGCTGGAAGCCGATCCTCGACCATGCTGAGGATTGCGGCGTGGACGTCTGCTACGAGATCCATCCGGGCGAAGACCTGCATGACGGCATCACCTACGAGATGTTCCTGGAGCGTACCGGCAACCACGCCCGCGCCTGCATGCTCTACGATCCCTCGCACTATGTGCTGCAGTGCCTCGACTATCTCGACAATATCGACATCTACAAGGACCGCATCCGCATGTTCCATGTGAAGGATGCCGAGTTCAACCCGACGGGGCGGCAGGGCGTCTATGGCGGCTACCAGAGCTGGGTGAACCGCGCCGGGCGCTTCCGTTCGCTGGGCGACGGTCAGGTCGATTTCGGCGCCGTCTTCTCCAAGATGGCGGCCAACGATTTCGCCGGCTGGGCCGTGGTCGAATGGGAATGCGCGCTGAAGCATCCGGAGGACGGCGCGCGCGAGGGCGCGGAATTCGTCAAGGCGCATATCATCCGCGTGACGGAAAAGGCCTTTGACGATTTCGCCGACGGCGGCACCGACCAGGCGGCGAACCGGCGCATGCTGGGGCTTTGAGAGGCTAGGTGGAAATACCCCCTCTGCCCTGCCGGGCATCTCCCCCACAAGGGGGAGAGCGGCTTGGAGCGAAGCGGTGCCACGATTTGATCTCCCCCCTTGTGGGGGATCACGAAGTGACAGAGGGGGGGTGAGCCTCCCGCACAACATCAAGGAGGATTTTCATGGCAATCGAAGGAAGCGCCGGCGAGGCGCGGGAACCCCGCATCCGGCTCGGCATGGTCGGCGGCGGCTCGGGCGCCTTTATCGGCGCGGTGCATCGCATCGCTGCAAGGCTGGACGATCACTATGAGCTCGTCGCCGGCGCGCTGTCGTCCTCGCCGGAAAAGGCGGAGCAGTCGGCGCGCGAACTGGGGCTCGACCCCTCGCGCAGCTACGGCAGCTTCAAGGAAATGGCGATCCGCGAGGCCAAGCTGAAGAACGGCATCGAGGCGGTGGCGATCGTCACGCCGAACCATGTGCACTACGAGGCCGCGAAGGAATTCCTGAAGCGCGGCATCCACGTTATCTGCGACAAGCCGCTGACCTCGACGCTCGGCGATGCGCGCAAGCTGAAGAAGCTGGCGGAGGAGGGCGAGGCGCTCTTCGTGCTGACGCACAATTACACCGGCTACCCGATGGTCCGGCAGGCCCGCGAGATGGTTGCGCGCGGCGAACTCGGCACGATCCGGCTCGTACAGATGGAATATCCGCAGGACTGGCTGACGGAGGATATCGAGAGCAGCGGCCAGAAACAGGCCGCCTGGCGCACGGACCCCACCAAGTCGGGTGCGGGTGGTTCCACCGGCGACATCGGCACCCATGCCTACAATCTCGGCTGCTTCGTTTCCGGTCTCGAACTGGAAGAGCTCTCCGCCGATCTCGACAGCTTCGTGCCGGGCCGACGCCTCGATGACAACGCTCATGTCATGATGCGCTTCAGGGAGAAGGACGGCGCGCGCGCCAAGGGCATGCTCTGGTGCAGCCAGGTGGCGCCCGGCCACGAGAACGGCCTGAAGGTTCGCGTCTACGGCACCAGGGGCGGGCTCGAATGGGTGCAGGCCGATCCGAACTATCTCTGGTACACGCCCTTCGGCGAGCCGAAGCGCCTGATCACCCGGGGCGGTGCGGGGTCGGGTACCGCCGCCGCCCGCGTCAGCCGCGTGCCGCCCGGCCATCCGGAAGGCTATCTGGAAGGCTTCGCCAACATCTATTCCGAAGCCGCGCGCGCCATCCATGCCAAGCGCAAGGGCACGCCGCTCGATCCCGCCGTCACCTATCCGACGGTGGACGACGGCCTCAAGGGCATGCTCTTCGTCGATGCCTGCGTGCAGTCCTCCAGGAAGAACGGCGCCTGGGTGAAGGTCTAGGCTTCAGCCGGATCGCCCGGCCGCCGCCCTGATGCGGCGTGCGGGCGCTTCAGGCGAAAATGCTGCCGAGGCGGATCACCAGCTTCTTGTCGAACATGTGGCCCCGGTCGAACATCCAGTTCAGCGCCTCGCGCGTCGTCCACGGCCGCTTGTAGGGGCGGGTGCTCGTCAGCGCCTCGAAGACATCGCAGATGGTGGCGATGCGGATTTCCGGGCTCAGCTTGTCGGCCTTGAGGCCGAGCGGATAGCCGCTGCCGTCGAGCATCTCGTGATGGTAGCGGCAGATGTCGAGCACGAGGTCGGACACGTTGCCCTGTTCCTTCAGCAGGCGGTATCCGAGTTCGGGATGGCCGCGTATCAGGCGCTTTTCGTCGCTGTCCAGCCGACCGCTCTTGTTGAGCACCGTGTTGGGGATCATCAGCTTGCCGACATCGTGCAGCAGGCCCGCCACGCCGAGTTCGCGCACCGCGTCGTCGCCATGGCCGAGCAGGCGGGCAAGACGCATCATGAGCGCGCCGACCGTCAGCGAATGCACATAGGTTCCCTCGTCTTTCGTCTTGAGGCGCGTGACCTTCAGGAAGACGTCGGGCGCGGCGTCGATGCGCGCGGAAATCTCGTCGGCGACCGGCGAGAGGGCGCCGATCTCCAGCTCGCCGCTGCGCACCGTGTCGAAACTGTTGCGCAGCGAGCGGGCCGATTGCGCGACGGTTTCCAGCGTGTGCTTGCGCTCCTCGGCGGCTCGCGCCGGCGGGGCCGTGTCCGTGGCGAGGTCTATGTCCACCGTGCTCTTTTGCGGATTGACCAGCGCATAGGCGGCGGAGGTGGCGAGGATCGCCCGCACGGTCTCGTCGGACTGGACGAGGAAGCGCCGCCCCGAGAATTCGGCGTTCGGGCACTCCAGCGATTCCACGAACATGCCCTTGCGCACGAGATGCTTTGCAATCCGTCGTACCACGCCAGTGCCTCCGTCCCGGGCTATCGGCAGTCTAAAGGGCAAGTCCTAACCGTTGTTTAAGCAATCCCTGTTTAAAGACGGCTTCCGGTTATCGGGGCGCAATCCGGCCGCGCGTGAAAAACCGTTGATTTTTGCATATCATGCTCATACTGCAACGTTGCAGTAACAAGATTCGCGCGCGCCGACCCTGAGAGACGAAAATGAGCGATCCCAAGACCCTTGCCGGCCGGTTTCCCGGCGACTTCGTGTTCGGCGTGGCGACAGCCGCCTTCCAGATCGAGGGCGCTGCGAAGACGGATGGCCGCAAGCCGTCGATCTGGGACGCGTTTTCCAACATGCCGGGCCGGGTCTTCGGCCGGCACAACGGCGATGTGGCCTGCGATCACTACAACCGGCTGGAGGCGGACCTCGATCTCATCCAGTCGCTTGGCGTGTCGGCCTACCGGTTCTCCATCGCCTGGCCGCGCATCATCCCCGAAGGCACGGGCGCGGTGAACGAGAAGGGGCTGGATTTCTACGATCGTCTTGTCGACGGCCTGAAGGCCCGCGGCATCAAGGCCTTCGCCACGCTCTACCACTGGGACCTGCCGCTGATGCTGGCGGGCGATGGCGGCTGGACGGCGCGGCAGACGGCCTATGCCTTCCAGCGCTATGCGAAAACGGTGATCGCCCGGCTCGGCGACCGGCTGGATGCGGTGGCGACCTTCAACGAGCCCTGGTGCTCCGTCTGGCTCAGCCATCTCTACGGCCTCCACGCGCCGGGCGAGCGCAGCATGGACGCGGCGCTCCATGCCCTGCACGTCACCAACCTGGCGCACGGCCTCGGCGTGGCGGCGATCCGCGCCGAGCGCCCGCAGCTTGCCGCCGGCCTTGTCCTCAATGCGCACTCCATCCAGGCCGGCAGCCACAGTGAGGCCGACCGCGCGGCGGCCGCGCGGGCCTTCGATTTTCACAACGGCGTCTTCTTCGGCCCGGTCTTCAAGGGCGAATATCCCGAGAGCTTCCTCTCCGCGCTCGGCCATCGCATGCCGGCCATCGAGCCCGGCGACATGGAGACGATCAGCCAGCCGCTCGACTGGTGGGGGCTCAACTACTATACGCCGATGCGCGTCGCGCACGATCCGGCGGAGGGGGCGGAATTCCCCGCGACCGTGCCCGCGCCGCCGGTCGCCGACACCCGGACGGATATCGGCTGGGAGGTGTTCGCGCCCGCGCTCGGCGATCTCATCCGCAAGCTGAATGCGGATTACGCGCTGCCCGCCTGCTACATCACGGAAAACGGTGCCTGCTACAATATGGGCGCCGAGGACGGCGTGGTCGACGACCAGCCGCGCCTCGACTATATCGCCGAGCATCTCGGCGTCACCGCGGACCTCATCGGCGAGGGCTATCCGATGCGCGGCTACTTCACCTGGAGCCTGATGGACAATTTCGAGTGGGCGGAAGGCTACCGGATGCGCTTCGGCATCGTGCACGTCGACTACGAGACGCAGGTGCGCACGGTCAAGAAGAGCGGTAAATGGTATGCAGCGCTCGCCGGCGAATTCCCGAAGGGGAACCACCGGGCGGGGTAGGGGCGGCCCCTTGCCCCCTATTTGCCGAGATGCCGCTCGCCGCGTTTCCTCGCAAGATCCATCTGCTTCTGCCGCTGGCGGAAGCGCAGGCGGTCGTCCTCGCTGCGCGTGGCGTGGCAATGCGGGCAGGAGACGCCGGCCTCGTAGAGCGGCGAGGTGATCTCTTCGGCGGTCAGCGGGTGGCGGCAGGCGCGGCAGAGCTTGTGCTCGCCCTCTTCCAGGCCATGCAGCACGGAGACGCGCTCGTCGAAGACGAAGCAGGCGCCCTCCCAGAGGCTTTCCTCGGCCGGCACCTCTTCGAGGTATTTCAGGATGCCGCCCTTGAGGTGGTAGACCTCGTCGAACCCCTGTTCCTTCATGAAGGCGGTCGCCTTCTCGCAGCGGATGCCGCCGGTGCAGTACATGGCGATCTTCGGCTTGTTGTGCAGGCCGGCATTCTCCCGCACCCAGTCCGGAAACTCGCGGAAGGTCCTGGTGTTCGGATCGACCGCGCCCTTGAACATGCCGATCGACGTCTCGTAGTCGTTGCGCGTGTCGATGACGATCGTCTCGGGGTCGGAAATCAGCGCGTTCCAGTCCTCGGGCGCCACATAGGTGCCGACGCAGCGCGTGGGGTCGATGTCCTCGACGCCCATGGAGACGATCTCCTTCTTCAGCCGCACCTTCATGCGCAGGAAGGGCATCTCGGCCGCATGGCTTTCCTTGTGTTCCAGCGCGGAAAATTCCGGCTGGCCGCGCAGGAAGGCGAGCACCCGGCGGATGCCGTCGGCCGGCCCGGCGATCGTGCCGTTGATGCCCTCGTGGGCCAGCAGCAGCGTGCCGCGCACGCCGTTTTCTTCGCAGAGCGCCTGCAACGGCGCGCGCAGTTCGGCAAAACGCGGCACCGAGACGAAATGGTAGAGCGCGGCGACGAGGAAGCCGCTGGCCGGGGCGAGGGAAGAAATCTCCTGGGTCATGGCCGCCACATACAACCTCGCCGCTTTCCAGGCAATGCGGCGTAGCGGCTCAGGCGAGCCGGTGCAGCTGCGCGCCCTCGCTCATGCCGAGCGCCATGGACTGGTTGGAATACTGGCTTTCGCCCGTCACTTCCCGGCCCACCCAGTTCGGCAGCGCCGGGTCGTCATGGATCGATGCGAGCTCGACCTCGGCGATCACCAGCCCGCGATGGGCGCCGTCATAGACGTCGACCTCCCAGACATGGCCCTCGTGCGGCACCTTATAGCGCACCTTGCAGATGACATTGCCGATGGCGTGGCGCAGCATGTCCTCGGCCTCGTCGCGATCGATCTCGAATTCGTATTCGTCGCGCACCAGCGCGGTATGCCCGACCTTGAGGGTGATGCGCGCCTGCCCGTTGCCGTAGATGCGGACCCGCAGCGACCGGTCGTCCTGGGCGACGACATAGGCCTGCCGTATGGCGATGCCGTCATCCGCGAAGGTGCGCCACCGCTGGCCCGATACCAGGAACTTCCGCTCGATCTCTTTCGCCATAGGCTCGCTTTCGCTGTTGGAGATGGGCTTGGGCGAGGGGAAGACTACACGATAAGTCTGCCATGACAAGACAAGCCTTTGTGCTTTAGGCTCGACACGACGTCGCAGACGCGCTATTCGGATTCAAATTCAATCGTTTTAAAAGGTGGTGCCATGAGCGAGAAGAACGCCAAGCTCCTTTCCGTCCTGAAGCTGCAGCCGGTGGTTCCGGTGCTGGTCGTCGACGACGTTTCGAGCGCCGTTCCGCTGGCGCGCGCGCTGGTGGCGGGCGGCCTCAAGGCCATCGAGATCACGCTGCGCACGCCTGCGGCGCTGGAGGCGATCCGCGCGGTCGCCAACGAGGTCGAGGGCGCCGTTGCGGGCGCAGGCACGATCCTCAACGCCGCGCAGTTCGAGGCGGCCGTCGAGGCCGGCTCGCAGTTCATCGTCAGCCCCGGCACGACGCAGGAGCTGATCGACGCGGCCGCCGATTCGGAAGTCCCCCTTTTGCCGGGCGCAGCCACCGCCAGCGAGGTCATGGGCCTTCGCGAGGAGGGCTACCAGGTGCTGAAGTTCTTCCCGGCCGAGCAGGCGGGCGGCGCCGCTTACCTGAAGTCGCTGTCCTCGCCGCTCGCCGGCACGCTGTTCTGCCCGACGGGCGGCATTTCGCTTGCCAATGCCCGCGATTACCTCTCTCTGCCCAATGTCGTCTGCGTCGGCGGCTCCTGGGTCGCCCCGAAGGACCTCGTCGCCAAGGGCGACTGGGCGGGCATCACCAAGCTTGCTGCGGAAGCCGCGGCCTTGAAGGGCTGAGGCAGGCAGGTTCAGCGGATTTGCAGGCGGGCGGCCCTCGGTCGCCCGTTATGCGTTTGTAATTGCGGTCGTGCATTCCTATCTTGCCTCGCAGTCGGCCCTTGCGATGCAAGAGAACAAGCGAAACGGAGACCGCCCATGTTTGACGCCAAGAAGTTGCTTGACCAGTTCCTCGGTTCGCAGGTGCCCGGCGCCGGTGGATCCGTGCGCGATCGCGCCGGCCAGGTGACGCAGCTTGCCAAGGACAATCCGCTTGCCACCATCGCCATTGCCGGCGTCCTGCTCGGCACGGACGGCGGGCGCAAGGTCGCCGGCTCCGCGCTGAAGCTCGGCAGCCTCGCCGCCATCGCCGGCCTCGGCTACCAGGCCTACAAGAACTACAAGGCCGGCCAGAACCCGGCCGAGACGGCGCAAGGCTCCACGCCCGAACTGCTGCCCCCGCCGACCGATTCCGGCTTCCATCCCGAGGCCGTCAGCACCGATTTCGCCCTCATCCTCGTGCGCGCCATGATCGCCGCCTCGCGCGCCGACGGCCATATCGACGAGGCCGAGCGCGAGCGCATCATGGACAAGCTGAAGGTCTCCGGCCTTGGCGCCGATGCCGCGCAGTTCCTCGAGGACGAGCTTGCCAATCCGGTCGATCTCGATGCGATCATCGCCGCGGCGACGACGGAAGAGCAGCGCGTCGAACTCTACACCGCCTCGCGCCTCGCCATCGAGCCGAAGTCGCGCGCCGAGCGCGGCTATCTCGACCTGCTTGCCGGCCGCCTCGGCCTTGCCGACGCGCTGGTCGACCATATCGAGGCGACGGTTTCCGCCGCCACGGTCTGAACCTTACGGGGAGCGGCCGAACGCCGCTCCCCGCTTTCCACATTGCGCGCGCAGGCCGCCTGCTCTATCCCTTCGCCAAAGACCGAAGGAGGATTTTCATGCGCGATCTTACGGATTGGAAGGGCTGCCCGCCGCCGGCCCCCGTCGCTCTCGAAGGCCGCACCGTGCGCATCGAGCCCTATCAGCGTGAAAAACACCTCCAGGCGCTCTGGGATGCGTTCGGCGGCATGGAGATCAATCCGCTGCTGCGCTATTTCACGCAGGCCGATTTTGCCGGCATCGAGGATTTCGATGCCTGGTCGCAAGCCGCGATCGCGTCCGGCTGGGTGCGCGAGGTCATCATCGACAAGGCGGCCGGCAAGGTCGTCGGTATGGCGCACTACATGCGGCCGGATCCCGCGAACGGCGTCGTCGAGATCGGCGGCATCGCCCATGGCGGCGGCATGTCCCGTTCGCCGCTCTCCACCGAGGCGCAGTACCTGCTCGCCAAACATGCTTTCGAGGATCTCGGCTATCGCCGCTACGAGTGGAAGTGCCACAACGGCAACGCGGCGAGCAAGCGCACCGCCGCCCGCCTCGGCTTCACCTTCGAGGGCGTCTTCCGCCAGCACATGCTCTCCAAGGGCGAGAACCGCGATACCGCCTGGTTCTCGATCGTCGACGGGGAATGGCCGGTCCTCGCCAAGGCGTTCGATGCCTGGCTGTCGCCTGACAATTTCGATGCCGAGGGCCGGCAGAAGCGCCGTCTCGAAGACATCCGCGCCGGGATTTCGGCATGAGCGGCGAGCCGGAACGCAAGGGCAGGTCGCCGGCGCTGGCGGCGCTCTTCATCCTCCTCGGCACGGGGGTGGTGTTCTATTTCCTGCCGCGCGTGATGATCGCGCTCGGCGACGTCTCGCCGTGGCTGGCGGGCGTCTTCGGCACGCTGCTCGTGCTCGGCTTCTTCCTGCTCTTCTGGCTGCGGGCGCGCTATCAGCGCAGCCGCGGCAACTAGCCCTGCAGCGCCGCGCCGAGCAGCAGCACTCCCAGCACCATGACCAGCGCCGCGCCGCCGATCTCGATGGCGGTGCCGACGCGGGCGGCGGCCGAGCCGCTGCCGGCGAAGCGCACGGCCGCACCCTTGGCCGTGACGGCGAGGATCGCGAGGGTGGACACGGTGATAGCCGTGCCGATCGACATGGCGAGGACGGCGAGCAGGCCGCCGAGGTAAAGGCCGTTCAGAAGCGCGAAGCTGAGCATGATCAGCGCACCCGAGCAGGGTCTGAGGCCGACGGCGACGATGGCCGACCAGGCCTCGCGTAGCGCGAAGCGCTCGCCCTTGAGGAGCGAGGGATCCGGCGCATGGGCATGGCCGCAGGTCGCGCAAATTTCGCCGGCGTCGTGGTGATGGGCCTGGCCGTGGTGGCCATGATCGTGCACCTCGACCGCCTGCGCGCCGAGCGTAGAGGCGCGCCGCTGCGCCGGCCGCAGCTTCCTGAAGAGCAGCCAGGCGCCGAAAAGGGCGATGAGGGCATAGCTGCCGATTTCGAGCGCGCGGGTGGCATCGGTCATCGAGACCGTGGTGCCGCGCAGGAAGAGATAGGCCGCGCCGACGAGCAGGATGGCAACGATGCCCTGCAGGATCGAGGAGAGGAAGGAGAGCAAGACGCCGCGCTTCAGCTCGACCTCGTTTGCCAGCATGTAGGAGGAGATGACGGCCTTGCCGTGGCCGGGGCCGGCGGCATGGAAGACGCCGTAGGCGAAGGAGAGGCCGACCAGCGTGGAGGCGGCCCAGGGATTTTCGCGCATCTCCTTCAGCGCGCCGGTCATGGCGCGGTAGAAGCCCTGCTGTTGCGCGTTGATCCAGCCGAACAGGCTGCCGAAGGTGCCCGTCGTGTTGAAGCCGGGTTCGGCCGAGCCGATACCGAGCGGCGACTGGGCGTGGGCAAGGCCGGCGGTCGCGGCGATTACGAGCGTCAGCGTGAGAAGGACGAGAGCCCGGCCGCGCATCAGCATGTCAGCTCCAGGCGGGTGGCGAAGAGCTTCGACATGTCGGTGCCCGTCGGATCGTTGAAGAAGGCTTCCGTCAGGCTGTCCTGGTTCTGGGCGAGCACCTCGTCCGGGTCCGGCCGCACGACGGTCCGCTTGCAGGCGGCGAACTTGTCGCCGACGGTGATGAGGTCGTCGTCCGAGGCGAAGTCCATGGCGGCATACATGGTGGGATCGTAGACGCCGAAGGTGAGTTTGCCCTTGAGCGGCATGGCCTCGCCCGGCTTGACGGTGAAGAACATCAGGAGCTGTCCGTCCTGGTAGTCGACGTTGATCGCGTCGGGCCTGGCGACCTTGATGGCTTTCCCGTCCTCGGTGATCGTCGTGTAGTAGCTGAACTCCTCCAGCGATTCGAGAACGGTCCGGCCGACGTCCGCCAGTTCGTCCGGATCGAGTGCCGCATTGCTGTTGTTGTCGAAGTCCATCACGACGCTGGCCGAGAACATCTCGTCGAAGCGCCAGACATTGCGCAATTCGCTGACCGTGCCGTCCTCGCCAGCCACCACTTCCAGCCGCGCTTCCGCGAAGATATGCGGATGGGCGAGGGCCGCAGCCGGGGCGGCGCAGGCTGCTCCGGCAACGAGGAGGGGGAGGAAGCGCATGGGATATGTCCTCTTGCGGCAGCGTTCAGGATCGACCGGCTGAATGTAATGCAAATGGGTCGGAATTGGGACCTTGCCGCGGTGCCCTATGCCTCTATGCCGGGATTGCGGCGGAACCAGCCGTGCAGGAAATCGACGAAGGCGCGCACCTTCGCCGGCAGATAGCGGCGGTGCGGGTAGATCGCGTAGATGCCGCGGTCGGTTGGAAGATAATCCTCCAGGATCGAGACGATCTTGCCGCTGTCGAGGCAATGGCGGGCAATGAAGGCCGGCACCTGCGCGACGCCGAGGCCGCTTGCCGCCGCGCGCACCGCCGCCGTCGGGCTGTTCACCTCGATATGGCCGCTGACGGGCACCGAAAAGCCGCTGCCCTTCTCGTCGACGAAGCGCCAGTTGCTGTGCGACTTGCCGTTGGTGTCGATGATGCAGGGCAGGCGTGCGAGGTCGCTCGGGTGGTTAATCGGGCCGACCCGCTCCAGGAACTCCGCGCTCACGCAGATCTTCAGGTAGAAATCGCCGAGCTTGCGCGCGATGAGGGCCGAATCCTCCAGGCGCGTGATGCGCACGGCGACGTCGAAGCCCTCTTCGACGAGATCGACGAAGCGGTCGTCCGAGACGATTTCCAGGGAAAGTTCCGGATGTTCCTTGCCGAAGTCGATGAGCGACTGGCCGATATCGGCGTCGACGAAGGTGCGCGGGGCGGAGACCTTCAATTTGCCGCGCAGGTCCGTGTTCTTCTCGCGCACCAGATCGGCGAGGTTGTCGATCTCCTTCAGGATGTCGGAGGCGGTGCGGTAATAGGTATGGCCGGCCTCGGTCATCGAGAACTGGCGGGTCGTGCGGTTCAGGAGAAGCGTTCCGAGCTCGTCTTCCAGCTCGCGCACATATTTCGACAGGAGCGCCTTGGACCGGCCGGTCTTGCGGGAGGCGGCGGAAAAGCCCTCGGCATCGATGACGTCGATGAAGGCCCGGATTCGGGTCAGTGTGTCCATGTGTCCCCACGCGGCTGCGGCCAGAACGAAAGGCCGGTGCGTTTCATCATTCTCTGGAAAGCCAGTCCGGCGAATGTCGTGGCTGGCAGAATATTTTCAATAGCATTCCGCAAAAAACCTCTTGATTACGACAGCGATTCTTCTTATCTCCCCCTTGCCCAAAGTCGCACGTGCCTGTGGGTGTCCGCCGACCCTCGATTTGGTGAGGAAATCGGTAAGGTACCTGGAATTAACCCCTCCAGTCGTTTCTCCGGCCAACCGGAAGAGCGAGGACATCTTGAAGCAACGACGGTGCGGGCCTTTCTGGTGTCTTCCGGCTTTCCATCAGCCGGGATTACTGAAGAGGCACACCTTCATTGCCGGACGTGCGGTCGGGTTCTCCCGCCAATCCATGGCAGACAAAGCCGAATTGAAGCCTAGGCGGGCTTCGGTTCACCGTTCGCGCATGATGCGCATGCTTGGTTCCGGGGTCTCCACCGGCTGGTTCCAGAGCGTGCTTGCATTCTGCCCTTTGTCCTCTGGGATTGTTCCCGGAGCAACCTGGATATGGGGAATACCGACATGGCCTCTGCACGCATTATCGACTTCCTGAACACCCGACGTCCCGACGGCCCGTGCCTCGTGGTCGACCTCGATGTCGTGCGCGACAATTTCAGGGCGTTCCGCCACGCGCTGCCCGACAGCGCCATCTACTATGCCGTCAAGGCCAATCCGGCGCCGGAAGTGCTGCGCCTGCTCGCCTCCATGGGCTCCAACTTCGATTGCGCGTCCGTCGCCGAAATCGAAATGGCGCTCGATGCCGGTGCGACCGCCTCGCGCATCTCCTTCGGCAACACGATCAAGAAGGAGCGCGACGTCGCCAAGGCCCATGCGCTCGGCGTCTCGCTCTTCGCCGTGGACAGCCATGAGGAAGTCGAGAAGATCTCCCGTGCCGCGCCCGGCGCCCGTGTGTTCTGCCGCGTGCTGACGGATGGCGAGGGCGCCGAATGGCCGCTGTCGCGCAAGTTCGGCTGCGTGCCGCAGATGGCCGTCGACGTGCTCGTCTACGCCCACCAGCTCGGCCTGACGTCCTATGGCGTCTCGTTCCATGTCGGCTCGCAGATGACTAAGCTCGACGCCTGGGATTCGGCGCTCGCCGATGCCAAGCGCGTCTTCGTGCAGCTTGCCAAGCAGGGCATCGAGCTGAAGATGGTCAACATGGGCGGCGGCTTCCCGACGAAGTACCTGCGCGACGTTCCGTCTGCCGAAGCCTATGGCCAGGCGATCTTCGGTGCGCTGAAGAAGCACTTCGGCAACCAGATCCCGGAAACCATCATCGAGCCGGGCCGCGGCATGGTCGGTAATGCGGGCGTCATCAAGGCGGAGGTCGTTCTCGTCTCGAAGAAGTCGGACAACGACAACCACCGCTGGGTCTTCCTCGACATCGGCAAGTTCGGCGGCCTTGCCGAAACCATGGACGAGGCGATCCGCTACCCGATCCGGACCGCCCGCGATCAGGACGCGATGGAGCCCTGCGTGCTCGCCGGCCCGACCTGCGATTCGGCCGACGTGATGTACGAGAAGAACATGTATCCGCTGCCGATCACCCTTTCGATCGGCGACGAGGTTCTGATCGAGGGCACCGGCGCCTACACGACGACCTATTCGGCCGTCGCCTTCAACGGCTTCGAGCCGCTCAAGGCCTACGTCATCTGACCACCCGGCGCTCCCGTCCCTGCGGGAGCGCCACCGCCACAATTCGTTCCGGATACCGTTTGAATCGGTTTTGAGCACGGGAGGCCCGGAGATGGCCACTGTTCTTGATTCTGTCCGCGCGTTCTTCGCGCATGCCGCCTTCACCATCGACCAGGAAAATGCCGGCGACGTCGTGGCGCGCGAGCGCCTGCTCGACCGCGTCATGGGCGAGGCCCGCTTTCGCAAGTCGTCGGAAAAGATCCGCCGCGGCCGCGTGCCGGCCGAAGGCCTCGCACTCGTCGCCCGCGATGCGGACGGCCATGTCGTGGGCACCGTGCGCCTGTGGAATGTCGAGGCGGGCGTCGATTCCGACGGCAATGCCGTGCCGGCCCTGCTGCTCGGCCCGCTCGCCGTCGATTGCGACCACGAAGGTAGGGGCATCGGCGGCGCGCTGATGCGTGCGGCGATCACCGAGGCGCAGGGCCGCGGCCACGGCGCGGTGCTGCTGGTCGGCGATCCGGAATATTATGAGCGCTTCGGCTTCTTCACTGAGCCGGCGCAGCACCTCGTCATGCCCGGCCCGTTCGAGCGCCGCCGCTTCCTCGGGCTGGAATTGAAGGACGGCTGGCTCAACGGCGCCGCCGGCGTGCTCGTCGCAAGCGGCCGCCGCCGGGTGGGAACGGAGCTGCGCAGGGCGGCCTGAGACGGGCCGGATTTGACAGACGGCCGGCAAGGCCTTATGTGCGGAGGCAGGGTGAGAGCCCCTGCCGTCCGCGAGCGCAAGCTTTGGTGAAGTCTCTCTTACAGGACAATCGGTCTTCCAGCATCAGGCATGCGAACCGGTGGCAATGCGGGCTCCCTCCGAAAAGACGCATGCGCCCACTGGAGATCCGACATGCGTCCATCGTCGACGCCTCTTCCATCGCTCGACGCCCTGAAGGACCAGGCAAAGCGGCTTCGTGCCCGCTTCTGCGACGGCGGCCAGGCCGTTTCTCATTCCCGTGCCCTCGAACTCATCGCCGCCCAATACGGCTTTCGCGACTGGAACACGCTGCATGCGGTCGTCGGCAACCGGCCGCCGTTCAATCCGTGGATGCTCGGCGCGCGCGTGCGCGGCCACTATCTCGGCCAGCCCTTCGATGCCGAGGTGCGGGGCGTGCAGGCGCTGGCGGGCGAGCCCCGCCGCTACCGCATGGTGCTGCATTTCGACGAGCCGGTCGACGTGGTGACCTTCGACAGCTTTTCCGCCTTCCGCCAGCGTGTGCATTGCACCGTCGACGAGACCGGCAGAACGGCGGAGAAGACGTCGAACGGCCGCCCGCATCTCGAACTGGAATGGTGAGGCCCTCAGAACGAGCCGGCAAACCGAACAGCAAGGCCGTCGACCTTAAAGTCGGCGGCCTTGTCGTTTTCGCGGCGCACGAGACGGCTGTATTCCAAAGCCACTGTCGCGCCCTTGGGCAATGTATAGGCCAGCGTGGCGGCGAGCGATTTCGTGCGGGTGCGGTAGTCGTAGTAGAGCCAGTCGCTCTGGGCCTGCTCATAGGCGAGGGTGACCTTCAGCTTCTCCGTCAGCGCCTTTTCCAGCGAGAGGCCGACGGTGCGCACGTCCTCGCCGAGCGGATCGTCGATATCGGCAAGCTGGATGTCGCGCGCAAGTTTCGCCTTCAGCACGGTGCCGCGCGGCAATTGCCAGGCCACCTCGCCCTTGAGGAAGGGGCGAGCGCGCTCCACGGTCGTGCCGAGATAGGCGCTGGCGATGCCGACGACGCCAGCCTCGGCCATCAGGATGATGCCGTTGGCGTAGGCCCGGCCATAGGCGAGCGAGCCGCGCAGCGTTTCGGCCGGAAAGCGCCCGAACGTCCTGCGCTCGTCATCGCCGATGCGGCTTGCCCTGTATTGCAGCGTCGCGCCGGCCTCGCCGCCGAGCAGTGGGCGGATATGGCCGCCGGCGACGTCGAGCAGCCCGTAGCCGGCTTCGAGCTGCGTCGGGTTCAGGTCGGCAAGGGTGAAATGCGCCTTGCCCCGATCGAGTTTCGAGACGGTCGCGGTCAGGTGGCTGCGGCCGCCCCAATGGTCGACCGTCACGCCGGCGCTCGCCGACGCGAAGACGTCGTCCTTGCGATAGCCGATCAACGCGCCGGGCAAGGCGAGAAACAGGTCGCCGTTGCGCCGACGCTGGATGCGCCCTTCAGCGTCAATTTCACCGCCCTGCCGAGATCACGGGTGTAGCCAAGCTCCAGCCCGGCCGTGCGCTGGTCGGCGAAACGATATTTCGCAACGCGCCGGGCGCTCGCGCTCAGCGCATAGGCTAACTGGGAGTCCTCCAGCGCCAGACTGCCGCGCAAGGCGAGCTTTGCCTCGCTGAAAGAGGCTGGAAGGTCGCTTGCATCCTGAAAAATATTCGAACTCCAGTCGGTGCCGATCTTGTAATCGAAGGTTGAATCGGCGTTTGCCGGGTTGTGCCAGGCCAGCATCGACGCCGCGCAAAGGAGGCCGCCAAGGAAGCGCATCGGATTCTGCTCCTGTCCGTTTCTGGAACAGAATCCTAAAGTTGCATGGTTAAAAATTCTCTCAAAGGTTGATATTAAACCGGATATGGCAATTTATACTATCTATAAGTGCTATTGGTTGGAAACTGTTAAACTTGTCTACGTTATGGTTAACTATTTGCTACGACTAGGGAATCCGGTTGAGTTAATCGATGCTTATATTACCTTCGATTGTGCATCAGCAAGGTGCGCAACCGAAGGAGAGAGAGCATGAACAAGACCCGTATCATCGCTATCGCAACCGTCCTCGCAATCGCCGGTGCCGGCCAGGCCTCGGCTGGCGGCCTGCTCGGCGGCCTCGGCATCCTGAACAACAACAGGACGGGCGGCGTCGTGGTCGCCCCGAGTGTCGGCGTCGGGGTCGGCAACATCCTCAGCGACAATCACGGCAACAATGTACTGAACGGCGTGCTCAACGGCACCCTGTCGGGCATCCTCAACGGCAACACGCTGGGGATACTCGGCGGTAGCGACTGCGGCTGCAAGAAGCGCAAGCACTGACCGCATCCATCCCCGCCCGTGCGGTCCGTGGGCCCGGAAGAGCATCGCTCTCCCGGGTCTTCCCGCTTTCAGGGGAGGCGGGCGACGATGCCGCTCCTATCCCGCAAGATCGATGACGCCGCAATCGCCGGCTTCGCTGGCGAAAGCCAGAAGCTTTCCGTTCCTGCTCCAGGCCATCGCGGTGATCGCGCCCTTGCCGGGGCGGCGCAGCAGCACCTCGCGGCTGTCGGCGAACCTTGCAGCCAGCACCATGCCGTCGGAATAGCCGATGGCGACGACCTCCTCGGCGGGATGGCAGGCGACGGATGTCACCATCACGTCGGCGCGCGTGCCCAGCTCCAGCGGCGGCTTGCCCATCGGCCCGTCCTTGGCGGAGAACGGCCAGACGATCGCCGCCGGCGCGCCGGAGGAGGCGAGCCATTTGCCCTTCACCGACCAGGAGAGCGACTTCACCTTGGCCGGATAGCCGGTCATGCGCATGTGGCGGGTATCGGCGCCGGGCTTGGTGTCGAGCTTCCAGCCGTGCAGGGCATTTTCCTGCATGCTGGTGACGACGAAGCGGCCGTCGGGCGAGAAGGTGATGCCGGTATGGGCGCCCTTCCATTCCAGGTCGACCGGCTGGCCGGCCATCGCCAACCAGTGCAGCGAGGCGCCGTTGTAGCGCGCCACGCCGATGCGCAGGCCCTTCGGCGCGAAGGCGATGCCTTCCACCGAGCGGCTTTCGGCAAATTCCTTGATCGTGCCGTCGGCGAGGCGCACGCGCGCCGTGCGGCCCTCCGCGAAGCCGACCGCGCCCTGCGGCCCGGCGGCGACGACGGAAATCCACTTGCGCGGCACCTCGGCAAGAAGCGTCGCGGTGCCGTCGGCGGCCACGCGCTGCACCTTGCCGTCCTCGCCGCCGGTGATCAGCGTGTCGTTCGCCTCGTCGCGAATGCAGGCGAGCAGCCCGTCATGCGCCTCCGTGACCTTCTGGCCATGATCGAGGCGATGGATCGCGCCGGAGGCGGCGGCGAAGAACGGCACGTCGCCGAGAAAGGCGGCCGCGACGACGTGGCCGTCGAGATCGAGAGGGGCGACGGTCGGCATCAGGTCTCGTCTCTCATGCGCAGGACGGTCTCAGGGCAGCGTTTCACATGTCCCGGCATCATGCCTGCTGCGCCTCGCAGGCCTTGAAGGTCCGCTCGATCTTCTCGCGGTCGAGGTCGCGGCCGATGAAGACGAGGCGGCTCTCGCGCTTCTCGCCGTCCTTCCAGGCGCGCTGGTGGTCGCCCTCGACGATCATGTGCACGCCCTGCACGACGTAGCGCTCGTCATCGCCGGCAAAGGCGATGATGCCCTTGAGGCGCAGGATGTTCGGGCCGTCCGTCTGGGTGATCTTCTGGATCCACGGGAAGAAGCGGTCCGGGTTCATCTCGCCGCCGCGCAGCGAGATCGACTGCACCGTGACGTCATGGATCGGCGAGACGTCGTGGTCGTGGTGGCCATGGTCATGATCGTGGTGGTGATGGTCGTGATCATGATGGTGGTGATCGTGGTCGTGATGATGATGGTCATGGCCGCAATCGGGGCCGCAGACATGGTCCGGGTGATCGTGGTCGAGGAAATGCGGATCGTTTTCCAGCGCCCGTTCCAGGTTGAACGCCCCCTGGTCGAGAACCTTGGAAAGGTCGATCTCGGAACGGGTGGTGCGGTGGATGCGGGCCGACGGGTTGATCACGCGTACCGTCGCCTCGATCCGTGCCAGCTCTTCCGGGCTGACGAGGTCGGTCTTGTTGATCAGCACGACGTCGGCGAAGGCGATCTGGTCCTCGGCCTCGCGGCTGTCCTTCAGGCGCAGCGGCAGGTGCTTGGCATCGACCAGCGCCACGACGGCGTCGAGTTCGGTCTTCTGGCGCACGTCGTCGTCCATGAAGAAGGTCTGGGCGACCGGTACAGGATCGGCAAGGCCCGTCGTCTCGACGATGATGGCGTCGAAGCGGCCGGGGCGGCGCATCAGGCCTTCCACCACGCGGATCAGGTCGCCGCGCACGGTGCAGCAGATGCAGCCGTTGTTCATCTCGTAGATTTCCTCGTCGGATTCGACGATGAGGTCGTTGTCGATGCCGATCTCGCCGAATTCGTTGACGATGACGGCGTATTTCTTGCCGTGGTTGTCGGTCAGGATGCGGTTGAGCAGCGTCGTCTTACCGGCGCCAAGATAGCCGGTGAGCACGGTGACGGGAATGGGCTTGGGAAGGGCTGTTTCGGTCATGGGAACCTCGAGCGATGGCGGGGACGCGTGCGGCGTCCGGTTGGCGTCTGATATAGGAGATCGGACCGGCCAGCGCAAATGCGATCCGGCTCTTGCTGTCATGCAAAACCGTCCGGCGCTTCTTCAGCGCAGCACCTCCACGTCGAAGGCCGCAACATCCTCCAGAAGGGCGACGAGACCGCTGATGGCGTGGGCGATCAGCGCTTCGCCCCGTTCCGCGGTGGCCGCCGCCGCGTTTCCGGCGACGCCCTTCGGGTTGAGGTCGGCCATCTTCCAGCCGAAGGCGTGCGGGCCATAGGCGCGCAGATGGGCAAAGCGCGCGGCGAACTCCGCCTGCCGCGAGCCGAAATGTTCCGCCCTGTCCATGCGGACGCGATCCGGATGGAGGGCGAGCATGACGGAGGTCTCGATATCGCCGCCGTGGATGTCGATCGCCTTGTTCTCGGGCGCGATCCAACCGTCCGGCTGGCCGAAACGGGTCCAGGCCGTCGCGACGACCAGCATGTTGAAGCGCACGCGGGCCTCGGTGGCGACGATCGCCATCAGCGGCGAATTGCCGCCATGTGCGTTCAAAAGGACGAGTTTGCGCACGCCCTTCTGATGCAGGTCCTCCGCAAGGCCCAGCCAGCGCTCCACCGCTTCCGCATAGCCGAGCGAACGCGTGCCCGGCACGTCGAGATGTTCCGGCGAATAGCCGACGGGCTCCGTGGGCAGGACGGTGACGGGCAGGTGCGCCGGCAGCACGACCATCAGCCGCGCGGATATCCCCTCGGCGATCAGCGTATCGGTCTCCAGCGGCAGGTGTGGGCCGTGGCCCTCATGGGCGCCGAGCGGCAGAACGGCGATCCACTCCGCGCGGTCCTTGGCTGGCAGAGCCGGGTCGTTCTCGCTCCATCGCAGCTTGGGATGCGTCATCGTCTGCCTCTGTCCCGTCTTGCCGCCCGACTGTCACATGAGTCATACAAGGCCATGCCCGCGATGCAAGGGTGATGCAGGGAACGGTAAGGCGGAGGCGATCGATGGGCAAGAAGCACAAGGACGGCAAGAAGGGCAAGAAGAAGAAGGGGCACGAAGACGTCTCCGGCGCAGGCCTTGCCGCCGCCGTCGTCAATGCGGCCCGCTCCATGCGCACCGTGCTGTCGCGCAACCTTCTCGCCACCGGCCTCTATGCGGGCCAGGACGGTGTGATCCTGGCGCTGGCGGAAGAGGGGGGCCTGACCGCCGGCGCGCTCGCCGCCCGGCTCGGCGTCAAGGCGCCGACCATGACGCGCACGATCGGACGCCTGGAGGCCCAAGGTTTCGTGGCGCGGCGGCCGGACGAGACGGACGGCCGGCTCACCGTCGTGCACCTCACCGAAGCTGGCGAGGCCTCCGTCGACCGCATCACCGAGGCGGCCCGGATCAGCGAGCAGCAGGCGGCGGAAGGCCTGAGCGAGAAGGACGTGCGCCAGTTGCTCAAGCTCTTGCGCGCCATGGACGAGAACCTGCACGGGGGCCTGGCGGATGCGCCGCGCGAGGTCGAAAAGGCAGTTGCCGACGAGATTTAAACTGTTTAAATAAACGGTTTTAAACGCCGCGTTGCTCGGCGTTCGTCGGGGAGGAGTCGTGGCACAGAAAATCAAGCTTTCCACCATCGCGGAAACGCTCGGTGTTTCCACGGCGACGGTATCGCTTGCGCTCAGGGACAGTCCGCTCGTCGCGGCCTCCACGCGTGAAAAGATCAAGGAACAGGCCCGCGCGCTCGGCTATATCTACAACCGCCGCGCCGCCAGCCTGCGCACCTCCCGCTCCGGCATCATCGGCGTCGTCGTGCACGACATCATGAACCCGTTCTATGCGGAAATCCTGAAGGCCATCGAGAGCGAGCTCGACCGCGACCGGCAGACCTTCATCCTCTCCAACCATTACGATTCGGTCGAAAAGCAGCGCAATTTCGTCGAGACGCTGCTGCAGCTCGGCGGCGACGGGGTCATCATGTCGCCGGCCATCGGTACGCCGCCGGAGGATATCCGGCTTGCCGAGGACAATGGCATGCCGGCGATCCTGATCGCCCGTTCGATCGACGGGCTGGACGTGCCGATCTTCCGCGGCGACGACAGCTACGGCATCTCGCTCGCCACCAACCACCTGATCGGCCTCGGCCACCGCACCATCGCCATGGTGGGCGGCACGGACCAGACGTCGACCGGCCGCGACCGCTACCAGGGCTATGTCAACGCGCTGCGCAAGGCCAATATCGAGGTCGATCCGTCCTTGCGCATTCCCGGCCCGCGCACCAAGCAGGGTGGCTTCGAGGCGGCGGTGCATTTCCTCTCGCTGCCGCAGAAGCCGACCGCGGCCGTCTGCTGGAACGATCTCGTGGCGATCGGTCTGATGAACGGCATCGCCCGCGCCGGCCTCGTGCCCGGCCGCGACGTCTCCGTCACCGGCTATGACGACCTGGAGGAGGCGGCGATCGCCACGCCCGCGCTCACCACCGTCTGGAACGGCCAGTCCGAGGTCGGGCGCAACGCCGCCCGCGCTTTGCTCGACAAGCTCTCGGGCAGCCACGAGCCTGACGGCATCCACCTCATCAAGCCGGAAATGCGCATCCGGCAATCCACCGGTCCGCTGAAGCCCCATCCGGAAGGCTGAGCACCAGGCAAAGGGAGATTCCGCCATGACGGCCAAGACACGTCTTCTCGTGCCCGGTACGATCCGCGAGCGCGTGCTCGACCGGTTGAAGGACGCCTTCGACGTGGTGCGCATCGAACGGTCCGACCCGACGCTGCTCGCCCGTTCCGAGGCGGCGAGCATTTCCGGCGTCGCCGTCTCCGGCGGGCTCGATGCGGCGATGATCGAGCACCTGCCGGCGCTGGAGATCATTTCGAGCTTCGGCGTCGGCTATGACGGCGTGGACGTGGCGGCCGCGGCCGCGCGCGGCATAACCGTAACCAACACGCCGGACGTGCTGAACGACGAGGTGGCCGACACGACGATCGGCCTGCTGCTCAACACGCTGCGCCGTTTCCCGCAGGCCGAGGCCTGGCTGCGCGAGGGGCGCTGGGTGCGCGAGGGCGCCTTCCCGCTGACGCCGCTCAGCCTGCGCGGCCGCAGGGCCGGCATCTACGGCCTCGGCCGCATCGGCATGGCGATCGCCGAGCGGCTGAAGGGTTTCGGCATCGAAATCGCCTATCACACGCGGCGCCCGCGGGCGGGCGTGCCCTTTGCCTACCATCCCTCGCTCGCCGAACTGGCGGAGGCGGTGGATATCCTGATCGCCATCGTGCCCAAGACGGCCGAGACGCACAAGACGATCGACGCGCACATCCTGCGCGCGCTGGGGCCGGACGGCGTGCTGATCAATGTCGGGCGCGGCTGGACGGTCGACGAGGATGCGCTTGCCGGAGCGCTGAAGGACGGCGTGATCGCGGCGGCGGGGCTCGACGTGTTCTATGACGAGCCGAATGTGCCGCAGGCGCTGCTCGACCTGCCGAACGTCTCGCTCCTGCCGCATGTCGCCTCGGCCTCGGTGGCGACGCGCGATGCCATGGCCGATCTCGTGGCGGACAATCTCCTCGCCTGGTTCGAGCGCGGCGCGGCCCTGACGCCGGTGTCCGAGACGCCCTTCACGCGAAAGGCAGGCCGCGGCCCGGAAAGCCTTCGTTAACCTTTCGGCAATTTCGCAGGCGCATGCTTTTCCGGTCGAGTCGATCGCGAAGGAGAGCCCCATGAAGACGCTGATGATCGCCGCTGCGGCCGGCGCGTTGTCGCTGGGCCTCTGGAGCCTCGCCGCGGGCCGGACAGGGCCGATCGATGCGGTGACGACGGGTTCCGTCCCCGCCTCGGCGGCGGCGAAGCACAGCTACACCATTTCCAACGTGGTTGCGAACACCGCCTGCCTTGCCGAGCGCGGCGAGCGCATTTCGAGCCGCAGCGAACGCTTCACCGCCGATGGCGACTGCGACGCGGTCTGGCCGCGCCTTTCGGCAGCGCGCACCTGGCTCGAGAACGGCGATGGAACGGTGATCGTCGCCGACGCGCAAGGCGAGGCCATCCTGACCGTCGTCGACGGCGACGGCCTTGCCTATGAGGCCGTGGAGCCCGCCGACGCCATGATCACGATGATTTCGGCCGATTGAGCGACTATTCTGCGGCGGTGCGGTGCGCGGCCGCCCCTTTGGCGGCGGCATAGTCGCGAACGGCTTCGCCGAAGGCGGCGAACAGCCTGTTCGACGGCTGGTCGGAGCCGACCCAGTATTCCGGATGCCACTGCACGCCGACCGCGAAGGCCTTGGCGCCGATGACGGAGACGGCCTCGATCGTGCCGTCCTCGGCGATGGCCTCGACGGCAAGGCGCGCCGCGATGTCGGAGATCGCCTGCCGGTGCAGCGAATTGACCTGCATCTCGCCGGCGCCGATGACGGCGGCAAGGCAGCTGCCTTCCTTGACACGAACCGTCTGGCGGATGCCGTAGGCGACGTCGAGCACGGGCGTGTCGGGCTTGCGGTGGTCCCACATGCCGGGCTGGTCCTGAATCTCGTTGGCGAGCGTGCCGCCGAGCACGACGTTCAGCTCCTGGATGCCGCGGCAGATGGCGAGCAGCGGAATGCCGCGCTCCAGCGCGCGGCTGATCAGCGGCAGGCTGGTGGCGTCGCGCGCTGTGTCATAGGGACCTTCCGCCTCGGTCGCTTCCCTGCCGTAGAGCGAGGGGTGCACATTGGTGCGCGAGCCGCTGACGAGGAGCCCGTCCACCCGGTCGAGAATGCCGTCGAAATCGTTGTCCGTCTCAAGCGCCGGCACAAGGAACACCGTGACGTCTGCACCCTTGACGGCGGCGCGCACATACTGGTTCGGGGTGGCCTGCCAGACGTTGCCCTCGATTTCCCTGATATCGGCGGGAATGGCGACGACGGGTTTCGACATGATGGGCTCCGGAAAAGAAATACCAATTGACGATTTGCTATCAAATCCGGCGGCAGTCAATTCCCCCATTTCGGCGAAATGACGACGGACCTGCCGTTTGCTGGCGGTAGGCGGCGCGCGGTCGCGCCGGCATCGATAGGTTTGTAGGCTTGCCGGCGACGCTCCGTTAACCAAGGGTCTGCAAACAGCGATTGCAGGTTGCTTTTTTTCGCTTTGCCGCAGCGTAATACTGTGTCGTGTCGGAGTCAGGAAATTACACAATTGATGTATGCCAGGTTGAGTTCTCTCCCGAAATCCGGCTTTATTACAATATTAGGTTGAATGCATCTTCCCCTGGTTGAACGAACGTGCAATATTGCCGGGCAATACCCTTGTTATTGGGTAATTTCCCGAAATCATTCATTAAATTTTGGCCGGTAACCCTCTCGTGTCATAGGGAGTGCCGAGTCCATGAAGGATAAGGGTCAAAACCTGCCGGCTGATGTCTACCTGTCGTTCGTCAGTTCGCTGTACGGGAACCGCCAGACCCTTTTCGTGGGCATGATTTCGCATGTCATCACATTCTCCTTCGTCTACGCCAAGACCGCCGATCCCTTCTTCCTGATCTGGAGTGGCCTCGTCGTCGCGATCTGGTCGCTGCGTGCCGTCGGCATGCGCCACTTCGACCGGGTGGACCATGCGGCGCTCGACATGGACGGCATCCGCTACTGGGAGAACTGGTACAATCTCGGCGCCGTCGGCACGACGCTGGCGCTCGGCACATCCTGCGGCTACAGCCTGCTCTTCAGCCGCGACAGCTTCGCCGAACTCGCCACGATCGCGGTGACGCTCGCCACCATGGTCTCCGTCGTCGGGCGCAATTGCGGCTCGAAACGGGCGGTCGACTACATGACCTTCTCGGCCTGCTTCCCCATGGTCGTCGGCTTCCTGGGCCTGCAGGACTTCTACCACGCGGTGCTCGCGGTGCTCATCCTGCCCTTCGTGATGACCACGCGCATGATGGCGAACGGGGTGCGCGAATTCCTCTACAAGAACGTGCTGGCGACGCGCGAGGTCTCCATCATCGCCGACCGGTTCGACACGGCGCTCAACAACATGCCGCACGGCCTGTTCATGCTGGATGCCGATCATCGCATCCTCGTCGCCAACCGCCGGGCCTGCGAACTCCTGCACCTCGGAAACCAGGAGCGGCTGAAGGACTGCCATCTCGACGTCGTCCTCAGGTTCGGCGTGCGCAACACCTTCCTCAATACCGAGCAGAGCCGGATGATCCTGCGCCAGCTCGACGAACTGCTGAAGGGCGAGCGCTCGCGCGCGCTGGTCCAGGTCACCGACGGGCTCTATCTGGAATTCACCGCCTCGCCGCGCGAGAACGGCGGCGCCGTGCTGATCTTCGAGGACGTGACCGGGCGCGTTCGGGCGGAAAAGAAGATCCTGCACATGGTGCGCTACGACAGCCTCACGGGCCTGCCGAACCGCACCTATTTCGCCGATCTCGTGCAGGAGGCGCTGGGCGAGCGCAAGAAACCCGGCACGGTCGGCTTCATGGTGCTCGACGTCGACGACTTCAAGCATGTCAACGACATGAAGGGCCACGTCACCGGCGATCGGCTGCTCTGCGCCATCGCCGAGCGCCTGCGCCGGCTTGCCGGCGACAAGGTGCTTGCCGGCCATCTGATGGGCGACGAATTCATCCTCTTCTTCCCCAACGAGACGAACCGCCGCGACCTCGAGACGCGCATGCGCCGCTTCCACGAGCAGTTGCGCGGCAATTACGACTTCGACGGCCTGACCTTCCTCGTCTCCTTCAGCGCCGGCGCGGTGATGGTGCCGAGCGACGATTTCCGGCTGGAGGAAATGCAGATCCGCGCCGACCTCGCGCTGTTCGAGACGAAGTCGCGCGCCAAGGGCAGCGTCACCGTCTTCGAGCAGGAGATGGACGCGCGCTACATGGACCGCCAGAAGCTGAAGGACGACCTGCGCGAGGCGCTCACCGGCAACACGCTGTCGGTCGCCTACCAGCCGATGTTCGTGCCGGACGGCACGCGCATCGAGTGCTGCGAGGCGCTGTCGCGCTGGACGCATGCCGAGCGCGGCCCGGTGCCGCCGAACGTCTTCATCCAGCTTGCCGAGGAGATGGGCATCGTCTCCGAGATCACGCGCTTCATGATCATGCGCGCCTGCGCCGACTGCGCGGGCTGGCCGGCGCATATGGGCGTTTCGGTGAACCTCTCCGTGCAGGACCTGCGCGGCACCGGCATCATCGACCTCGTCGCCGAGGCGCTGGAGGCGGCGGGGCTTGCGCCGCACCGGCTGCATCTGGAAGTCACCGAGAGCTGCCTCATGGAAGAGCCGGTCAAGGTACAGGCGATCCTGCAGGAGCTGCGTGCCCGCGGCATCACCATCGCCATCGACGATTTCGGCACCGGCTATTCCAGCCTCAGCTATCTCGACCAGCTGCCGCTCGACGTCATCAAGATCGACCGTTCCTTCGTTCGCAATATCGGCGAGGACCCGCGTCGCTTCAAGCTGCTGCGCGGCACGGTCAACCTCTCCCGCGAACTCGGTCTGCGCATCGTCATCGAGGGCGTGGAAACGCGCGAGCAGCTTGCGCTCATCAACAAGCACCAGTGCGCCGATCTCGTGCAGGGCTATGTCTTCGCCGCACCCATGTCGCCCGATGCGCTGCGCGATCTCTACGAGACGCTTGCCCGCAAATCCGGCGGTTCCTCCTCCGGCCGCCGCGGCCGCCGCGTCGCCTGATCCTTCCCGCCGCCTTCTTCCGTGACGCATGAAGCCGGTGCGTTGCATCAGCGTCTTCAAAATTAGCGTTAACCATATATTAAGGTTAATAAATGGTATTTTACACAAATTGTCTTATATCGGCGATTGTAAGAGTGGCAGCGCGGTGGCTGCCGGCGTTTTTCAATCGGGGTACGGGGACAATGGCCAGCGTAGAGACGGCGACCAACCGCTTTTCGGACAAGCTTCTGGCACTGCTCGACAGGATCGAGTATCGCCGCGTGGAGACGGGCGAGGACATGGAAGACGTCGCCCGCATCCGCTACAAGGCCTACAAGGCCGGCGCGGTCATGCATCTCGACGAGCAGGCGGTCCTCATCGACGAGGTCGATTTCGACAGCCACGCCTACGTCTTCGGCATCTACTACGAGGAGCGGCTCATCTCGACGGTGCGCCTGCACCATGTGACGCCCGAGCACCGCGTTACCTCGTCGGGAAAGGTGTTTCCCGACGAGATCAACGCCTTCCTCGATGCCGGCATGTCGCTCATCGACCCGGTGCGCCTCGCCGCCGATCCGGAGATCTGGAGCGAGATGCCGGCGATCCCGTATCTGACGCTGCGCATCGCCACCATGGCGACGGACTATTTCCAGACCGATCGCTGCGTGCAGATGGTCAAGCCCGCCCATTCGGCCTTCTACAAGCGCGTCTTCGACGCCGATTTCGTCGCCTCGCCGAAAAGCAACCAGGGCAAGTTCATCATCGACCTGATGCTGCTGGCGACCAACGTCAAGGAGACGCTGCCCTCGCTCTACAAGCGTTTCCCGTTCTTCAAGTCGGAGCCCTACGAGCGCCGCATGATGTTCGCCCGCGGCGACGACCTGCCGTTCAGCCCGCTGACCGTGCGCCCGACCGCGCGTAGGGCCCATTTCGGCGGCGAACGCATCCAGTTTTCCGGGAATGCCTTCGCCGGGTGAAGCGCCTGCGCCGAGATGTCGCATGCCGGGCCGGTTTCGCGCGAAACCGGCTCGTTCCGTTTCGGAAACGAGAAAGGTCGAAACGCTCTGCCCGGCTTGCCGTTGCGCTTTGCCGATCCATTGTGTATGGCCAGAAAGACGCGTGTCTTCACGCTTGAGGGATTCTGTTTCCTGCGCCTGCCGGGTGGCTTTTTCCGCCAGCGGGTGCGGTGCTTAGGAGAAGGTAGACTATGGCTGAACATCATTCCGGACCGGTCGAGACGGGCGCTGCGATGGATTACCCGGAGCACGAGAAGACCTACGACTTCTTCGTCGCCGGCGCCAAATACGGCACGCTGTTCTGCGTCGCGCTGCTGATCGCCATGGCTGCAGGCTTCTTCACCAGCGCCGGTTTCTTCTCGAGCGTCCTGCTCCTGATCATTCTCAACGTCGTCGGCTACTTCCTGCTGCGTTGACCTGAAAAGCCGCATTCGCGGTTTGTCGCACGGCGCCATCCGGCGCCGTGACCCAACACGGCCAGTCTCGGGGGGAGGACCACGGTTTGAGTCAGTGTGTTTTTGTAGCACGGGAAAGTGATCCGGCGGAGGGCCGCGTCGCGGGTTCCGTCGAAACAGTCAGGAAAATGAAGGGCCTGGGGCTCGATGTGCTGGTGGAGGCCGGTGCCGGCCTTGCCTCGCGCATCCCGGACGGCGACTACGAGGCCGCCGGTGCGCGCATCGTCGGGCCGCAGGAGGCCAGGACGGCGGATGTCGTCCTCAAGGTACGCCGGCCGACCTCGGCCGAGATCGCGACCTACAAGTCCGGCGCCATCGTCATCGCCACGATGGATCCCTACGGCAACGAGACGGCCATCGCCGAGATGGCCGGTGCCGGTCTCACCGCCTTTGCCATGGAACTGATGCCGCGCATCACCCGTGCCCAGTCGATGGATATCCTGTCCTCGCAGGCGAACCTCGCCGGCTATCAGGCCGTCATCGACGCCGCCCATGAATACGATCGCGCCATGCCGATGATGATGACCGCTGCCGGCACCGTGCCGGCCGCCAAGGTCTTCGTCATGGGCGCCGGCGTCGCCGGCCTGCAGGCCATCGCCACGGCCCGCCGCCTCGGCGCGGCCGTCTCGGCGACGGACGTGCGTCCGGCCGCCAAGGAACAGGTCGCCTCGCTCGGCGCGAAGTTCATTGCCGTCGAGGACGACGAGTTCAAGGCCGCCGAGACCGCCGGCGGCTATGCCAAGGAAATGTCCAAGGAATACCAGGCGAAACAGGCGGCGCTCGTCGCCGAGCATATCGCCAAGCAGGACATCGTCATCACGACGGCCCTCATCCCCGGCCGCCCCGCGCCGCGGCTCGTCACGCGCCAGATGCTGGCGGCCATGCGTACCGGCTCCATCGCCGTCGACCTCGCGGTCGAGCGCGGCGGCAATATCGAAGGCGCGGAGCCCGGCGGGATCGCCGAGGTCGAGGGCGTCAAGGTCATCGGCTATCTCAACGTGCCCGGCCGCATCGCGGCCTCCGCCTCGGCGCTCTACGCCAAGAACCTGCTGACCTTCCTGGAGACCATGGTCGACAAGGAGACGAAGTCGGTCTCGGTCAATGTCGAGGACGAACTGGTCAAGGCGACGATGCTGACGAATGGCGGCGCCGTTGTGCATCCGAACTTCGGCGGCTCGGTTCAGCAAGGGGAGGGCAAGTGATGGCGAACGAGCTTCTGGACAAGGCGATCACCGACCTGGAACGCGCCGTGGAGGCCGTTCGCGCCGCCTCCGAATATGTGCCGGATGCGGCCGCTGCCGCAGCCCACGGCGTTTCCGGCGGTGCGATCGATCCCTTCGTCTTCCGCCTCGCGATCTTCGTTTTGTCGATCTTCGTCGGCTATTATGTCGTCTGGTCGGTGACGCCGGCGCTGCACACGCCGCTGATGGCCGTCACCAACGCGATCTCCTCGGTCATCGTCGTTGGTGCGCTCTTGGCCGTCGGCATCTCGCTCTCGGGGGTGGCGACCGGCTTCGGCTTCGTCGCGCTCATCCTCGCCTCCGTCAACATCTTCGGCGGCTTCCTCGTCACCCAGCGCATGCTGGCGATGTACAAGAAAAAAGAGAAGTGAGGCCGGCCCGATGAACGCTAACTTTGCAGCCTTCCTCTACCTCGTTTCCGGGGTTCTCTTCATCATGGCCCTGCGCGGCCTGTCGCATCCGACGACCAGCCGCCGCGGCAACATGCTGGGGATGATCGGCATGGGCATCGCCATCGGCACGACGCTGCTTCTGGCGACGCCGTCCTTCGGCGGCCTCGTGCTCATCGTGCTCGGCCTTGCCGTCGGCGGCGGCGCGGGGGCCTGGATCGCCCGCTCGATCCCGATGACCTCGATGCCGCAGCTCGTGGCCGGCTTCCACTCGCTTGTCGGCCTTGCCGCCGTGCTGGTGGCCGCCGCCGCGCTCTATTCGCCTGTCTCCTTCGGCATTGGCCAGGTGGGAGAAATCCACGGCCAGGCGCTCGTCGAGATGGCGCTCGGCGCCGCCATCGGCGCGATCACCTTCACCGGCTCGATCATCGCCTTCCTGAAGCTCGATGGGCGCATGTCCGGCAAGCCGATCATGCTGCCCTACCGGCATGTCATCAACATCGTGCTGCTGGCCGCGATCGTCTTCTTCATCGTCGGCCTGACGCTGTCGGAAAGCCATATGGACTTCTGGCTGATCGTCGTCCTGGCGCTGGCGCTCGGCGTGCTGCTCATTGTGCCGATCGGCGGCGCGGACATGCCCGTCGTCGTCTCCATGCTCAATTCCTATTCGGGTTGGGCGGCGGCCGGCATCGGCTTCACGCTCGGCAACCTCGCGCTCATCATCACCGGCGCGCTGGTCGGCTCCTCGGGTGCCATCCTCTCTTACATCATGTGCAAGGGCATGAACCGCTCGTTCATCTCGGTCATCCTCGGCGGCTTCGGCGGCGACAGCGGCGCGGCAGCGGCGGACGACGGCGTGCAGCGCACGGTCAAGCAGGGTTCCGCCGACGATGCGGCCTTCCTCATGGCGAACGCCTCCAAGGTCATCATCGTGCCGGGCTACGGCATGGCGGTGGCGCAGGCGCAGCATGCGGTGCGCGAGCTTGCCGATGCGCTGAAGAAGAACGGCGTCGAGGTGAAATACGCGATCCATCCGGTCGCCGGCCGCATGCCGGGCCACATGAACGTGCTGCTCGCCGAGGCGAACGTGCCCTATGACGAAGTGTTCGAGCTTGAAGATATCAACTCGGAATTCGCCCAGGCCGACGTCGCCTATGTCATCGGCGCGAACGACGTGACGAACCCGGCCGCGCGCGACGACAAGTCCTCGCCGATCTACGGCATGCCGATCCTCGACGTCGACAAGGCCAAGACTTGCCTCTTTGTCAAGCGCTCGCTCGGCTCCGGCTATGCCGGCATCGACAACACGCTGTTCTACAAGGACGGCACGATGATGCTGCTCGGCGACGCCAAGAAGATGACCGACGACATCGTCAAGGCGATGAATCACTAGAGTTTGTCAGGGAAAAGTGGGAACCGGTTTTCCCGAGGAGATAAACGAAAACAAAAAACCTCCAGTCTGTCAGGTTCATTCTGAACCAGACAGACTCTAAAGGGTTTGCCGGCCGGAACGAAAAAAAGCCCGCGAGACGATCGCGGGCTTTTTGCTGGGAATGTTTCCCTGTCTGTCAGGCGGGCTTTGCGGCGCTTGCCGCGCCGCGGGTGCGGGCGAGGCCGTCCTTGGCCGGCTTGTAGTTCGGGTCGAGCCTGAGGGCGTGCGAATAGGACTTGGCGGCGCGGGCCATCTCGCCGCGGCGCTCATAGATCAGTGCCTGGTTCGCCCAGCTCTCGGCGAGCTTGCCGTCGAGGTTGATCGCCGTGTTGAAGTCCTGGAACGCGTTGTCGTCGTCGCCCTGCGCGGCATAGGAGATGCCGCGGCCGTTATAGGGCTCGGCCGAGTTCGGCGAGAGCGAGATGGCCTTCGAGAAATCCTCGATCGCCTTGTCGTGCTGGCGACGGGCCTGGAAGATCAGGCCGCGATTGTGATAGGCGCGCGGATCGGTCGTGTCGAGCTGGATGGCGCGGTTGAAGTCGCGGAACGCCTCGTCGAGACGGCCGGCCTGGCGATAGAGATTGCCGCGGCCGATATAGGCGACGTCATAGTTCGGGTTGAGCTGCAGCGCCGTGTTGTAGTCGCTCGCCGCCTGCGCCTGGTCGCCCTGGCTGCGCTCCACGAGCGCGCGGTTGGCATAGGCCTGGTAGAAGCGCGGGTTGAGCTCGATGGCGCGATTGAAGTCGTCGATGGCGCGACGATGCTGGCCGGCGCGGCCATAGGCGGAACCGCGCACGTTATAGCCCGCCGGATCCTGCGGATTGGCGGCGATGACGGCCGAGAGCGAGGAGATGTTCTCTTCGGAGCCCTGGGCGCGCTCGACCTTCAGCACATCCGTCGACGTCGCGGTCGACTGGCAGCCGGCCAGGAGGAGGGCGACGGCGGTGGCGGCGACGGCGGCCATCAGGGGGCGGCGCAGACGGGCAGCCGAGGGGGTGAAGCGGTCGGTCGGGAACCCGTTAATTGCAGCCATGTCCAAGTGCGAATCCTCAAAGTGGGCTTCTGCCGCGCCTCATGCGCGACGAATACGCTATGCGCGAAAGCAATTCCGGCAAAGATGCGTGGCGATAGCGCCGCAATTGCACGGGAAATCTTTCACTTCCGTGAAAAACCGTCCGCTCACGTCAAAAAAGGCGGCGGCGAAATGTTCGCCCCCGCCCGGTCTTGCATCCGAAAACGTCGAAAAGACGGCCGATCAACGGGCGCCGGGACGACCGCCGATGAGGCCTTCGCGCTGGGCGCGCTTGCGGGCCAGCTTGCGGACGCGACGGACGGCTTCGGCTTTTTCACGCGCACGCTTCTGCGACGGCTTTTCGTAAAAGTCGCGCATCTTCATTTCACGGAAAATGCCTTCGCGCTGCATCTTCTTCTTTAGAGCGCGGAGAGCCTGATCAACGTTGTTGTCGCGGACAAGTACCTGCACGAGAATCCCGTTCCTTTGTTTGTTGGGCGCCCGGCGACCTATGGCTCGTCAGGCAAATAAAAGACGTTCGCGCAGCCCGGAAGGCTGACGATTGGCGCGTCGGATACCAGATGACTGCGCAGAAGTCCAGCCTGAAGCGCCGGAAGGTCGAGGATATTTGCACGCGGCCTGGGGAAAGCGTGGGTATCGCCGCCGTGCCGGGCGGCCGATGGTCCGGCGCGCGCGAAGGGCTTGGCAAGAATCGCGGGCACCGCTCATGTCGCATGTGGTACAAGGTACGCCTGAATGCGTCGCAAAGAATACGGCGCGGAGCATCAGGATTTGCTTTCTATCGGGGCAGGAAACAAGCCGGCCCGCCGGCGGGATTTTGAGGACACGGGATGCGCAAATATTCGGTTTTCGCCGTCGCCCGCGAGGCGATGCGCGGCCACAAGGGGTGGGAGGCGCAATGGACCTCGCCCGAGCCGCGCAAGGACTATGACGTGATCATCGTCGGCGGGGGCGGCCATGGCCTGGGCGCGGCCTATTACCTTGCCAAGGAACACGGCATCACCAATGTCGCGGTGATCGAGAAGGGCTGGCTCGGCGGCGGCAATACCGGCCGCAACACGACCATCATCCGCTCGAACTATCTCTACGACGAGAGCATGGACATCTACGAGCACTCGCTGAAGCTCTGGGAAGGGCTGAGCCAGGATCTCAACTACAATGTCATGTACTCGCCGCGCGGCGTGATGATGCTGTCGCACAACGTCCACGACAAGCAGTCCTTCCAGCGCCACGTCCATGCCAACCGGCTCTACGGCATCGACAACGAATGGCTGACGCCGCAGCAGGCGAAGGATTTCGTGCCGGTCCTCGACATCTCCGCGACCGGCCGCTACCCGATCAACGGCGCCGCCCTCCAGCGCCGCGGCGGCACCGCCCGCCACGACGCCGTCGCCTGGGGCTATGCCCGCGCGGCCTCCGACCGCGGCGTGCATGTCATCCAGAACTGCGAGGTCAAGGGCATCCGCCGCGGGCCCGACGGCGCGGTGACGGGTGTCGAGACCTCCCGGGGTTTCATCGGCGCCAAGAAGGTCGCGGTCTCGGCCTCCGGCCACAACTCGGTCATCATGGCGATGGCCGACGTGAAGCTGCCGCTGCATTCCGTGCCGCTCCAGGCGCTGGTCTCCGAGCCGATGAAGCCGATCTTCCCCTGCGTGGTCATGTCCAACTCGGTGCATGCCTATATCTCGCAGTCGGACAAGGGCGAACTCGTCATCGGCGCGGGCACGGACCAGTACAATTCCTATTCCCAGACCGGCGGCCTGCAGATCATCACCCATACGCTCGACGCGATCTGCGAACTCTTCCCGATGTTCCGCCGCGTCAAGATGATGCGCCAGTGGGGCGGCATCACCGACAACACGCCGGACCGTTCGGCAATCCAGGGCGTGACGCCGGTGAAGAACCTTTTCGTCAATTGCGGCTGGGGCACCGGCGGCTTCAAGGCGACGCCGGGTTCGGCGCATCTCTTCGCGCATCTCATCGCGAAGGGCGAGCCGCACAAGCTGGCGTCCGGCCTGACGCTGGACCGCTTCCGCACCGGCCGCCTCATCGACGAGGCGGCGGCGGCGGCCGTGGCCCACTGATGAACGGCGCGCTCGTCGCCGGATTGCTGATGACGGCGGGCGCCGTTCCGGCTGGAGACATCTTCCCCGAGGCCGGGGATTTCCGTTTCCAGAAGATCCATAGGGCGGCGGGCGAGGCGGAATGGCCCTTCTCGGCCAAGGGCGGGATGCTGGGGTGCACGAAAGTGCTCGGCAATCGGGCGGTCTATTTCATTCCCGATGAGACCGACATGAGCCGCGCCTTCAACCTCGACATGAACGTCTTTGCGATGAGCATCGTCAATCTGGGAATGAACGACATTCTGGCCCCTTACGACACTGTCGAGCAGCTCGTGCACCGGATTGCTCCCTTCGTCACCATGGGCCAGAGACTTTGCGACCAGGACCCGGGCACGTTCGTGACGGGACCAGAGCTTTAAACAGGTAGGATACAATGCTGCTGATCTACTGCCCCTACTGCGAGGAAGAGCGCTCGGAGCTCGAATTCCGCCATGGCGGCGACGCGCACATCGCCCGGCCCGCCAACATCGCCGACATCACGGACGAGGAGTTCCAGGAATACTTCTTCCTGCGCGACAATCCGAAGGGCCTGATCTTCGAACGCTGGCGCCATATCCATGGCTGCGGCCGCTTTTTCAACGCGGCGCGCGACACGGTGAGCGACAAGTTCGTCATGAGCTACAAGGCCGGCGAGCCGAAGCCGAACCTTTCGGGCGAGCCGACAGCCACCGAAAAGCGCCTCACTGAAAAAGTGGGCGAAACCTATGAAGCCACGGAGGGAACCGCGAAATGAGCGGCGCCAATCGCATTGCCGGTCAGGGCCGCCTGACCCCCGCCAGGACGGCGCGTTTCACCTTCGACGGAAAGACCTTCGACGCGCTGGAGGGGGATACGGTCGCCTCCGCGCTGCTCGCCAACGGCGTACACCTGGTCGGCCGCTCGTTCAAGTATCATCGCCCCCGCGGCATCCTCTCGGCCGGCCCGGAAGAGCCGAATGCGCTCATCGACGTCTCCCGCGATGCCGCCCGCCGCCAGCCGAACGTGCGCGCGCCGGTGCAGGAAGTCTTCGACGGCATGAAGGTGGAATCGCAGAACCGCTGGCCTTCGCTCTCCTTCGACATCGGCAGCGTGAACAACCTCCTGTCGCCCTTCTTCGCCGCGGGCTTCTACTACAAGACCTTCATGTGGCCGAAGGCGGCATGGGAAAAGGTCTATGAGCCCTTCATCCGCAAGGCCGCCGGCCTCGGCGTCGCGCCGACGGAGGAGGACCCCGATCACTATGCCAGCCGCTACGCCTATTGCGACGTGCTTGTCGCCGGCGGTGGCATCGCGGGTCTTTCGGCGGCGCTCGCCGCCGCGGAAGCCGGCGCGCGGGTCATCCTGTGCGACGAGCAGCCGGAAGTCGGCGGCGCGCTGCATTACGATACGTCGGTGAAGATCGACGGAAAGAATGGCTACGACTGGGCGCAGGCGGCGGCCGCGAAGCTGAAGGCGATGGAGAACGTCACCGTCCTCACCCGCACCACGGCCTTCGGCTACTACAACCACAATTTCGTCGCCCTCGTCGAACGTGTCACCGATCACCTGGCGCGTCCGGACAAGACGCTACCGCGCGAGCGGATGTGGCAGGTGCGCGCCAAGCGCGTCATCCTCGCCACCGGCTCGATCGAGCGCCACATGGTCTTCGCCAACAACGACCGGCCGGGCATCATGCTGGCGTCGGCGGCGCGCACCTATCTCAACCATTTCGGCGTCGCCGTCGGCCGCAAGGTCGGCGTCTACACCGCGAGCGATTCGGCCTATGAGGCCGCCTTCGACCTCAAGCGTGCCGGCGTCACCATCGCGGCGATCGTCGACAACCGCGACAAGCCCGGCGAGGCGGTTCTGGCGGAAGCCCGCAAGCTCGGCATCGAGGTGCTGACGGGCCATTCGGTCGTCGACACCAAGGGCAAGCTGCGCGTCTCCTCCATGTCGGTGGCCCGCAATGGCGGCGGTTCGGCCCGGGCTATTCCCGTCGATGCGCTTTTGATGTCCGCCGGCTGGACACCCTCCGTCCACCTCTTCTCGCAATCGCGCGGCAAGGTGGCCTATGACGCCGCTTCCGGCCGGTTCCTGCCGGGCACCTATGCGCAGGACTGCCTCTCCGTCGGTTCGTGCAACGGCACGGACGGCCTTCAGGCGACCATCGAGGAGGCGCTTGCCGCCGGGGAACTGATGGCCCGGGCCACCGGCAACGAGGGCGGCGGCAAGGTCGAGCTTTCCGGCGAAAATGCCTTCGAATGGTCCGGCGGCATGGCCGGCGCCGGCGAAGGCGCCGGGGTCGATACGACCGTCAAGGCCTTCGTCGACTTCCAGAACGACGTCTGCGCCAAGGATATCCGCCTCGCCGTGCGCGAGGGCATGCATTCGATCGAGCACATCAAGCGCTTCACCACCAACGGCATGGCGACGGACCAGGGCAAGCTCTCCAATATCCACGGCCTCGCCATCGCCTCGGAAGTGCTGAACCGCGAGATCCCGAAGATCGGCCTCACGACCTTCCGCGCGCCCTATACGCCGGTGACCTTCGGCGCGCTGATCAGCCATTCGCGCGGCGAACTCTTCGATCCGGCGCGCAAGACGCCGATGCATGCCTGGGAGGAAGCGCAGGGCGCTGTCTTCGAGGATGTCGGCAACTGGAAGCGTGCCTGGTACTATCCGCGCTCCGGCGAGACCATGCACGATGCGATCAATCGCGAGTGCCGCACGGTGCGCAATGCCGCCGGCCTCTTCGACGCCTCGACGCTCGGCAAGATCGAGGTCGTCGGCCCGGACGCCGCCGAATTCCTCAATCTGATGTACACCAATGCCTGGGACACGCTGAAGCCCGGCCGTTGCCGCTACGGCATCATGCTGCGCGAGGACGGTTTCGTCTATGACGACGGCGTGGTCGGCCGCCTTGCGGAAGACCGCTTCCACGTCACCACGACGACGGGCGGCGCGCCGCGCGTCATGCATCACATGGAGGACTATCTCCAGACGGAATTCCCGCATCTGAAGGTCTGGCTGACGTCGACGACCGAACAGTGGGCGGTCATCGCCGTGCAGGGCCCGAAGGCGCGCGAAATCCTGGAACCGCTCGTCGAAGGCATCGACATCTCGAACGAGGCCTTCCCGCATATGAGCGTGCGCGAGGGCAAGATCTGCGGCGTGCCGACCCGGCTCTTCCGCATGTCCTTCACGGGTGAGGCGGGCTACGAAGTCAACGTGCCGGCCGATTACGGCGAGGCCGTCTGGGAGGCCATCTGGGCGCGCGCCGAACCGCTCGGCGCCTGCGCCTACGGCACGGAGACCATGCACGTCCTGCGCGCCGAAAAGGGCTACATCATCGTCGGCCAGGATACGGACGGCACGGTAACCCCGCACGATGCGAGCCTCAGCTGGGCCGTCTCCAAGAAGAAGACGGATTTCGTCGGCATCCGCGGCCTGAAGCGGCCGGATCTCGTCAAGGAGGGCCGCAAGCAGCTTGTCGGCCTTCTGACGAAGGATCCGAACATGGTTCTGGAGGAGGGCGCGCAGGTCGTCGCCGATCCGAACGAGCCGAAGCCGATGACCATGCTCGGCCATGTGACCTCGTCCTACTGGTCGGAGAATTGCGGCCGGTCGATCGCCATGGCGCTCGTGGCCGGCGGCCAGGCGCGCATGGGCCAGACGCTCTACGTGCCGATGCCCGACCGCACCATCGCGGTCGAGGTCAGCGACATGGTCTTCATCGACAAGGAAGGAGGACGCCTCAATGGCTGATCACGCTCTTCGCAAGGCGCCGCTCGCCGGCCGCCATGGCGGCTCCGCCGGCGCGCGCGTCACGCCTGCCGCCCCCGCAACCCGCCTGTCGCTGCGTGCCGGCGAAGACGCCATCGGCACGCTCTCGCTGGCCTTCGGCCTCGAACTGCCGCGGCGGCCGAAGTCCTCCGCCTCCGTCAGCGGCCGCCACGCGCTCTGGCTCGGGCCGGACGAATGGCTGCTGATCGACGAGAACGGCGCGGACCTGATGGGCATTGCGTCCGGCGTTTCCGCGCTGCATTCGGCGACGGATGTCTCCCACCGCAACACGGCGGTGCTTGTGTCCGGCCCGAACGCGGCCGGCGCGATCGCCAGCGCCTGCCCGCTCGATCTCGGCAACGCGATCTTCCCCGTCGGCGCTGCGGCGCGCACCGTGCTCGGCAAGATCGAGATCGTGCTCTTCCGATCGGGTGAAGAGGATTATCGCGTGGAGTGCTGGCGCTCGTTCGCGCCCTATGCCTTCGGTCTGCTTGCCGAGGGTGCGGAAGACGCCGGGCTCTGACGTCTGAGGTTTGGGGCGTGTCTGCCCCTCACCCTCACCCTTTCCCCGCAAGCGGGGAGAGGGGACCTGCCGAACGACCGGACTTTGGTTGGGAAACCGGTGCGGCATATCCCTTTCGCCCCGCAGCCAAGGAGAAGGTGGCCGGCAGGCCGGATGAGGGGCGCCTAAACGTCCTCCGGCCGATCCTTCGGGTCGAACTGGATGATGGTGATCCAGTCGGCCGTCAGCGCCGGCTTGCGCTCGTCCTCGATCTCGACGGTGACGTCGTAACGGATCGTCACCATGCCGGCGCCGCGGAAGCGCGCTTCGGCGAGCGCGAAGCGGCCGCGCACGCGCGCGCCGCTCTTCACCGGCGTCATGAATCGGACCTTCTCGAAACCGTAATTGATGCCCATCGTCTGTTCGACGATACGCGGCACGCAATCGTAATTCATCGCCGACAGCAGCGAGAGCGTCAGGAAACCATGCGCGATCGTGCCGCCGAATGGCGTTTCCGCCGCGGCGCGCACGGGATCGGTGTGGATGAACTGATGGTCTTCCGTCGCCTCGGCGAAACGGTCGATCATCGTCTGGTCGACCGTAAACCAGCGCGACAGGCCGATTTCCGTGCCGACGAGGGCACTTATGTCCTTCAAGTGGATGGTGTCTGGCATATGGTTTTCCTGCCGCTCGATGCGCGCCGGGATTCGGTGTTCTCGCAGGATCGCGGCGCGTTTGCGCGACATGCTTAGAGAGAGGGTTTGTCCGGACGATGAAGATCAGTGCTTTTCGACAAAAATCTCGACGCTGCGGGCATTGAGGAGACCGCTCGCGGGATGGTTGGCGCAAAGCAGGCTCGTCCAGTCGCGTGCCTCCGGTGGCGGCAGGGCGAGCGCCTGCTCCCCATGCGTCCGGTTGATGGCGATCGCGACGCGGACGATCCGCTGCTGTTGTAGATCAGGTGTCTTGAGGAGGACAAGCAGGCTTCCGGCAAAGAGTGCCTCCCAGTCGCCGACCGTCATCGGCGCGCCGGCCAGCGTTCGCCACTCGATATCGCCGGTGCCGCTCCAGAAGGCGGTGTCGCCGAGCGCGGGAAAGCGCTTGCGGATCGCCGAGAGCATGGCGGTGTGCTCGATCAGGCCGTCGTCCAGCCTGTCCCAGTGCAGCCAGGTGGTGGCATTGTCCTGGCAATAGGCGTTGTTGTTGCCCTCTTGGCTGCGCCCGCCCTCGTCGCCCGCCGTCAGCATGACGGTGCCACGGGAGAGAAAGAGACTGGCAAGCAGCGCTTTCACATCGGCGCGGCGAGCGGACAGCACCGCGCCGTCTTTCGTCTCGCCCTCGGCGCCGTTGTTCCAGGAATGGTTCTCGTTATGGCCGTCGCGGTTGTCCTCGCCGTTCGCCTCGTTGTGCTTCACCGCGTGCGAGACGAGGTCCATCAGCGTGAAGCCGTCATGGGCGGCGAGGAAGTTGACCGAGCGGGTGCGATCTCCGCCATGACGGGAAAAGATGTCGGAGGAGCCGGCAAAGGCGGTGACGAAGGCGCCCAGCCGGTGGCTGTCGCCGCGCCAGAAGGTGCGTGTGTCGTCGCGGTAGCGGTCGTTCCATTCGAGGAAGGACGCCGGGAAATTGCCGAGCTGGTAGCCGCCGGGGCCGATGTCCCAGGGTTCGGCGATCAGCACGCGGTCCTTTAGCAGCGGGTCGGTGCAGATTTCGGAGAGAAGCGCGGCATGGGCGGAAAACCCGTCCGCCTCGCGGCCGAGAATGGTGGCAAGGTCGAAGCGGAACCCGTCGACGCCGGCGTGGCGGACGAAATGGCGCAGGCCGTCGAGCACGAGCTGGCGAACGACCGGGTGCTCGCCGGCGATGGTGTTGCCGCAGCCGGTATCGTTGATCAGCTCGCCGGGACGATCCTGCACATGGCGGTAATAGGTGAGGTTGTCGAGGCCGCGCATGGAAAGCGTCGCACCGTGGCGGTCGCTCTCGCCGGAATGGTTGAAGACGAGGTCGAGGATGACGCCGATGTTTTCCGCGCGCAGCGCCGCGACGGTATCGGCCAGTTCCTTCATGCCGCCGGGCACGAGGCGCGGGTCGAGCGCCATCAGGGCGATCGGGTTGTAGCCCCAGCTGTTGGAAAGGCCGAGCAACGGCAGGTGGCGCTCGTCGATCCAGGCGGTGATCGGCATCAGCTCGACGGCGTCGACGCCGAGGCGCTTGAGATGGGCGAGCACGGCGGGATGCGCCAATGCGCCGACCGTGCCGCGTATTGCCTCCGGTACGTCAGGATGCAGCATGGTGAAGCCGCGCACCGCGATCTCATAGACGAAACCGCCGGGGCGGAAGAGCGGCGGCCTGACGCTGACCGGCCGGTCGCGCGTGACGATGGCCTTGGGCACGATATCCGCCGTCTCGACGCCGAAGCGGGTGAGCCGCCCGTCATGCACGAACCGCCGGTCGAGTTCTTTCGCATAGGGGTCGACGAGCAGTTTCGCCGGATCGAACCAGAGGCCGTGGTCGGGGGAATAGACGCCGTCGGCGCGAAAGCCGTAGCGCGTGCCGGCGGCCGCGCCTTCGACGAAGACGCGGTGAAAACCGTTCTCGTCCCGCCCCATGGCGAGGCGGGCAAGCTCCCTCTCGCCGTCCTTGTCGAACAGGCAGAGCTCGACGCGGGCCGCATCGTGCGAATAGACCGCGAACTCCACCCCGTCCCCGGAAAGCGTGGCGCCCGGCGCGAAGGAGGGGGCGGTCATCGTCATCTCAGGTGATCACGCTCGGCGCGTCGCGGCCGGTGCGGGCCTTGATGCCGGCGATCTCTTCGGCGACGGCGATGAGGTCGGCGAGGGCCTCCTGCGTTTCGATGCCGTGGCGTGCGGCGTCGGGCTCGAAGCGCTCGATATAGACGCGCAGCGTCGCGCCCGACGTGCCGGTGCCGGAAAGGCGGAAGACGACGCGCGAGCCGCCTTCGAAGAGGATGCGGATGCCCTGGTTCTTGGAGACGGACTGGTCGACCGGGTCGTTATAGGCGAAATCGTCGGCCGTTGCGACGGTGAGGGCGCCGAAAGCCTTGCCGGGCAGCGTTGCAAGCTGGTCGCGCAGGCTCGCCATCAGCCCGTTGGCGGCGTCGGTGTCGACCTCCTCGTAGTCGTGGCGGGAATAGTAGTTGCGCCCGTAGGTCGCCCAGTGCTGCCTGACGATGTCGAGAACGCTCTCCTTGCGCACGGCGAGGATGTTGAGCCAGAGCAGCACCGCCCAGAGGCCGTCCTTCTCGCGCACATGGTTGGAGCCGGTGCCGGCGCTTTCCTCTCCGCAGATCGTCGCAAGGCCGGCGTCGAGCAGGTTGCCGAAGAATTTCCAGCCGGTCGGCGTCTCGTAGATGCCGATGCCGAGCTTCTCCGCGACGCGATCGGCCGCGCCCGAGGTCGGCATGGAGCGGGCGATGCCGGCAAGGCCCTTGGCATAGCCGGGTGCGAGATGGGCGTTGGCGGCGAGCAGCGCGAGGCTGTCGGAAGGGGTGACGAAAATGCCCTTGCCGATGATGAGGTTGCGGTCGCCGTCGCCGTCGGAGGCCGCGCCGAAATCCGGCGCGTCGTCGGCCATCATCGTCTCGTAGAGGGCGCGGGCATGCACGAGATTGGGATCCGGATGGTGACCGCCGAAATCGGGCAGCGGCATGAAGTTCAGCACCGAGCCCTTGGTGGCGCCGAGCCGGTTTTCCAGGATCTCCTTGGCATAGGGGCCGGTGACGGCGCTCATTGCGTCGAAGACGATGCGGAAGCCGCCGGACAGCAGGGCGCGGATGGCGGCGAAGTCGAAGAGCTGCTCCATCAGCGCGGCATAGTCGGCGACGGGGTCGATGACGGTGATGGTCATGCCCTCGATCTCGTGCGTGCCTTCGAGATCGAGGTTCACGTCCGCGACCTCGGCGATCTTGTAGCTGTCGATGGATTTGGTGCGGGCGAAGATCGCATCGGTGATCTTTTCGGGTGCCGGGCCGCCATTGCCGATATTGTACTTGATGCCGAAATCCTCGGTCGGGCCGCCGGGATTGTGGCTGGCCGACAGCACGATGCCGCCGAAGGCCTTGTACTTGCGGATGACGTTGGAGGCGGCGGGCGTCGAGAGGATGCCGCCACGACCGACGAGCACGCGGCCGAAGCCGTTGGCCGCCGCCATCTTGATGGCGAGCTGGATGACCTCGCGGTTGTAGTAGCGGCCGTCGCCGCCGATCACCAGCGTCTCGCCGGCAAACCCCTCCAGCGAATCGAAGATCGACTGGATGAAGTTCTCCGCATAGTTCTTCTGCTGGAAGACGGGCACTTTCTTGCGCAGGCCCGACGTGCCGGGCTTCTGGTCGGAATAGGGCGTGGTCGATACGGTCTTGACGGTCATCGGCTTACACTCGCGAAAGAAGGCTGGAGTAGAGTTCGGCATAGCGTGCGGCACTGTTTTCCCACGAAACGTCCGACTTCATGCCCTGGTTCTGGATGCGGGCCCAGATTTTCGGCTCGCGCCAGGCCCTGAAGACGCGGCGCAGCGCCTGGCGCAGGCCCTCGGCGTTGATCGGCGTGAACTGGAAGCCCGTGGCGACGCGGGCGGAAAGGGCGGCCTCGTTGGCATCGATGACGGTATCCGCAAGGCCGCCGGTGCGCGCAACGACGGGGATGCAGCCGTAGCGCAGGCCGTAGAGCTGGGTGAGGCCGCAGGGCTCGAAGCGCGAGGGAATGAGGATCGCGTCGGCGCCGGCCTGCATGAGATGCGACAGCGGCTCATTGTAGCCGATGACGATGCCGATGCGGCCGCGATGGCGGGAGGCGGCGGCGAGCAGCGCGCCCTCCAGGCCCTGGTCGCCGGAACCGAGCACGGCGAGCCTGCCGCCCTCATCGACGATCCAGTCGGCGACCTCGGCGATGAGGTCGATGCCCTTCTGCCAGGTGAGGCGGCTGACGACGCAGAAGACCGGACCGTCGTCCTGTTCGAGGTTGAAGCGCTCGGCGAGCGTCCGCCGGTTGACCGCGCGCTGCTTCAGCGAGCCGGCGGCATAGGGCCGGGCGATCTGGCCGTCGGTCTCGGGGTTCCACACGTCGGTGTCGATGCCGTTGACGATGCCGACGAGGTCGCCGGCGCGGGCATTGATCAGGCCTTCGAGACCCATGCCGTAGTCCGGCGTCGTGATCTCCTGGGCGTAGGTGGGGCTGACAGTGGTGATCGACCAGGCGGTGCGCAGCCCGCCCTTGAGGAAGCCCACGTCGCCGTAATATTCGAGCCCGTCGACGGTGAAGGCCTCCGGCGGCAGGCCGAGGCCGGGGAAGATATCGGCGCCGAACTGGCCCTGGAAGGCGAGGTTGTGCACGGTGAGGATGGTCGGGATGTGCTGCAGGCCGGTGTAGCGCATGTAGACCGCCGTCATCGCCGCCTGCCAGTCATGGGCATGCACGATATCCGGCCGCCAGTCCGCCATGAGGCCGCGGGCGATCTCGGCGCCCGCGAAGGAGAGCGCGGCGAAGCGCTGCCAGTTGTCGACGAAATCCTTGCCCGTGGCATCCGTATAGGGCCCGCCCGGCCGGTCGAAGAAGCCGGGCGCATCGAGCACGAGGATGTCGAGGCCCTCGTGCCGGGTGGCGAGGATGCGCGCGGTCTCGCCGCGAAGGTCGTCGAAGACGGCGACCACCTCGGCGCTTTCCAGCCGCTGCATGACCGCGGGATAGCCGGGCATGAGCGTGCGCATGTGCATTCCATGCCCGGCGAGCGCGATCGGCAATGCGCCGGCGACGTCGGCGAGGCCTCCCGTCTTGACCAGCGGGAATACTTCGGATGCCACCGAAAGGATGTTCATGAGGACGACTAGAGCTCCAGCTTGTCGATCATGGGTTGGGTGATGAGGCAGATGCCGCCTTCCGACCGGCGGAAACGCTTGGCGTCGAGCACCGGATCCTCGCCGACGACGAGGCCTTCCGGGATGACGACGCCCCGGTCGATGACGACGTTCCTGAGGTTCGCGTGCCGGCCGATCATGACGTTGGGCAGCACGACGGCGCCTTCGAGGCGGGAATAGGAATTGGCGCGCACGCCGGTGAAGAGCAGGCTGCGGTGCAGCGTCGAGCCGGAGATGATGCAATCGCCCGAGACGAGCGAGGAGATCGCCGAGCCACGGCGGTTCTCGTCGTCATGCACGAACTTCGCCGGCGGCTTGATCTCGGCGAAGGTCCAGATCGGCCAGGAGCCGTCGTAGATGTCGAGTTCCGGGGTGATGTCGGTGAGGTCGATGTTCGCCTGCCAGTAGGCATCGACCGTGCCGACGTCGCGCCAGTAGGCCTCGCGCTCGAAATCCGAGCGCACGCAGGAGGCGGTGAAGCGATGGGCGACGGCTTTGCCGTGCTCGACGATGTAGGGGATGATGTCCTTGCCGAAGTCGCGGCTCGACGTCGGGTCGGCGGCATCGCGGCGCAGGAGATCCATCAGGAACTTGGTGTGGAAGACGTAGATGCCCATGGAGGCGAGCGCCATGTCGGGATTGCCGGGAATGCCCGGCGGATCGACCGGCTTCTCCACGAAGGCGATGATCTGATCCTTCTCGTCGACATGCATCACGCCGAAGCCGGTCGCCTCCATGCGCGGCACTTCGAGGCAGCCGATAGTGACCTGCGCGCCGGAATCGACGTGCTGCTGGAGCATCAGCTCGTAGTCCATTTTATAGATGTGGTCACCGGCGAGGATGACCATGTATTCGACGCCGTAATCCTCGATGATGTCGATGTTCTGGTAGACGGCGTCAGCGGTGCCTTCGTACCATTGCGTTTCGGACACGCGCTGGCTGGCGGGCAGGATATCGAAGCTCTCGTTGCGCTCGGGGCGGAAGAAGTTCCAGCCGCGCTGCAGGTGGCGGATCAGCGAATGCGCCTTGTACTGGGTGGCGACGCCGATGCGGCGAATGCCGGAGTTCAGCGCATTGGAGAGGGCGAAATCGATGATGCGCGCCTTGCCGCCGAAATAGACGGCGGGCTTGGCGCGCCGGTCGGTCAGTTCCTTGAGGCGGCTGCCGCGGCCCCCCGCCAGAACATAGGCCATCGCGTCACGGGCGAGGGGTTGAATCCGCTTTTGCTCCATAGTGTCCTCCCGACAGTCGAAATTATGCATCCAGCTCGAGCATCAGCGTCGCCAGCGGCGGCAGGGTGATCGTGGCTGTCACTCTTCCATTTGCGTGTTTCTTGGCCTGCACGGCGCCGCCGTTGCCCTTGCCGCTGCCGCCGTAGATCTCGGCGTCGGTGTTGAGGATCTCCCGCCAGCGGCCCTCCACCGGCAGCGGGACCCCGTAGTTCTCGCGATAGACGGGGGTGAAGTTGGTGACGACGGCGATCGGCTTCTCGCCCGGTGCCTTGCGCAGCCAGGCGAAGACAGAGTTCTCCCGGTCGTCGGCAATCAGCCATTCGAAGCCGTCGCCCTCGCAGTCGCGCGCATGCAGCGCCGCCTTGCGGCGGTAGGTGCCGTTGAGATCCCGCACCAGCCGGCGCATGCCCTCGTGCAGCGGGTATTCGAGCAGGTTCCAGTCGAGCGCGCGCGCTTCGCTCCATTCCTGCCACTGCGCGAATTCCTGGCCCATGAAGAGCAGCTTCTTGCCGGGATAGCCCCACATGAAGCCGTAATAGGCCCTGAGGTTCGCGAATTTCTGCCAGTCGTCGCCGGCCATCTTGGCGATCAGCGAGCCCTTGCCGTGCACGACTTCGTCATGGCTGAGCGGCAGCACGAAGTTCTCCGTGAAGGCATAGAGCAGGCCGAAGGTCATGTCGTTGTGGTGGAACTTGCGGTGCACCGGCTCGCGCGACAGGTATTGCAGCGTGTCGTGCATGAAGCCCATGTTCCACTTGAAGCCGAAGCCGAGGCCGCCGTCGTGCACCGGCGCCGAAACCTTCGGCCAGGAGGTCGATTCCTCCGCGATGGTCAGGATGCCGGGATGGGCGGCATAGACATGGGTATTCATCGATTGCAGGAAGCGCACGGCCGCGAGGTTCTCGTTCCCGCCATATTCGTTCGGCACCCACTCGCCGTGCTTGCGCGAATAGTCGAGATAGAGCATCGAGGCGACCGCATCGACGCGCAGGCCGTCGAGGTGGAATTTCTCCGCCCAGTAGAGCGCGTTGTTGATGAGGTAGGACAGCACCTCGGCGCGGCCGAAATTGTAGATCGCCGTGTTCCAGTCCGGATGGAAGCCCTGCCGCGGGTCCTCGTGCTCGTAGAGCGCGGTGCCGTCGAAATGGCCGAGGCCATGCGCATCCGTCGGGAAATGCGCCGGCACCCAGTCGAGGATGACGCCGATGCCCACCTTGTGGCAGCCGTTGACGAAGCGGGCAAAACCTTCCGGCTCGCCGAAGCGGGCGGTCGGCGAATAGAGGCCGGTCGTCTGGTAGCCCCAGGAGGGGTCGAAGGGGAACTCGGTGATCGGCAGGAATTCGATATGGGTGAAGCCCATGTCGACGCAATAGGGGATCAGACGGCTTGCCAATTCGTCCCAGGTGAGGAAGTCGCCATTGTCGTTCTTCTGCCAGGAACCGGCATGCACCTCGTAGATCGAGATCGGCTGGCGGCGGGCGTCGGCCGCGGCCCAATGCGCAAGGTGCGCCTCGTCCTCCCAGGTCTGGTCGATCGGCCCTGTCGTCATGGAGGCGTTGGCGGGGCGCAGTTCCGAGCGGCGGGCGAAGGGGTCGGCCTTCAGCGGCAGGACCTCGCCGTTGATGCCGACGATCTCGTATTTGTAGGCATGGCCGATGGTGATATCGGGCAGGAAGATTTCCCATATGCCGGTGTCGCGGCGCAGCCGCATCGCGTTCAGCCGGCCGTCCCAATTGTTGAAATTGCCGACGATGGAGACCCGCTTTGCATTCGGCGCCCAGACGGCGAAGTGGAACCCCTCGATGCCGTCGAGCGTCATCGGATGCGCGCCGAGCTTGTCGAACAGGCGAAGGTGCGAGCCCTCGCGGATGTAGTAGTCGTCCATCGGGCCGAGCACCGGACCGAAGGAATAGGGGTCGACCACCACCCATTCGCCGCCGTCATTCCTGGCGCGGTAGCGGATCGGCTGGAGCTTCCTGACGGAGACCTCGCCGGCGAAGATACCGGCCGGATCGACCTGCGTCAGCGCGCCGATCTCCTTGCCGGAAAGCGTCTCGGCGGTCACCTCGGTCGCGCCGGGCAGGAAGCAGCGGGCGACATGGCCATCGCCGGCCGCGTGCAGGCCGAGCACGGCGAACGGGTCCCAGTGCCGGCTCTCCAGGATCGCGTCGATGTCCGCCTTCGCCAGAAGCCCTGACGGCCCACCCGTCGTGCCGTTTTTCGGCGTTGCGGTCATCAGGCCCTCCAGATTTCCTTGGCGTATTGGCGGATCGTGCGGTCGGACGAGAACCAGCCCATGCGGGCCGTGTTGCGGATGGTCTTGGAATACCAGGACGGCTTATCGGCCCAGATGGCGTCGACGTCGCGCTGGGCCTTGGCATAGGCGTCGAAATCGGCCGCCACCATGAACCAGTCGTGATTGTAGATGCCGTCGACGAGGCCGGCGAAGCGGTTGCGGTCGTCCGGCGAGAAGACGCCCGACGAGATCGCGGCGAGCGCCTGCGACAGCTCCCTCGACTGCTCGATGATGGCGCGCGGATTGTGGCCGTCGGCCCTGACCTTCGCCACCTCTTCCGCCGTCATGCCGAAGATCACGATGTTCTCCTCGCCCACATGGTCGCGCATCTCGACATTGGCCCCGTCGAGCGTGCCGATCGTCAGCGCCCCGTTCAACGCGAACTTCATGTTGCCGGTTCCCGACGCTTCCATGCCGGCGGTGGAAATCTGTTCCGAGAGGTCGGCGGCCGGCACCATGATCTCGGCGAGCGAGACGTTGTAGTTCGGCACGAAGACGACCTTGAGCAGGCCGCGCACGGCCGGATCGTTGTTGATCACCTTGGCCACGTCGTTGGCGAGCTTGATGATCAGCTTGGCATTGTGATAGCTCGGCGCCGCCTTGCCCGCGAAGAGTTTTACCCGGGGGGCCCAGTCGAGTTCCGGATGCGAGCGGATCTGGTCGTAGAGCGCCACGGCCTCGATGATGTTGAGAAGCTGGCGCTTGTATTCGTGGATGCGCTTGATCTGGATGTCGAACATGGCGGCGGGGTCGATCCTGACGCCCATGCGGCTGCCGACGAGATTGGAAAGCCGGTTCTTGTTCTCGCGCTTGATGGCGGCGAAGCGCTCCTGGAAATCCCGGTTGTCGGCGAAAGGGTCGAGCGCCTTCAGCGCCTCTGCATCGTCGATGAAGGCATCGCCGATCGCTTCCTGGATCAGGTTGAAGAGGCCGGGATTGCACTGCATCAGCCAGCGGCGAGGCGTGATGCCGTTCGTCTTGTTGTTGATGCGGTCCGGATAGAGCTTGTGCAGGTCGGCAAAGACCGTTTCCTTCATCAATTCGGTGTGCAGCGCCGACACGCCGTTGATCGAGTGCGAGCCGACGAAGGCGAGGTTGCCCATGCGCACGCGCCGCTCGCCCGATTCCTCGATCAGCGAGATGTTGCGGATGCGCTGGTCCTCGAAACCCTTGTCCTTGCGTGCCTCGACGAGGATCTTGGCGTTGATCGCATAGACGATCTGCATGTGGCGCGGCAGCAGGCGCTCCAGCAGTGGCACGGGCCAGCTTTCCAGCGCTTCCGGCAGCAGCGTGTGGTTGGTGTAGGAGAAGGTGCGGCGGGCGATGTCCCAGGCCGTGTCGAAATCGATGCCGTGCACGTCGGTGAGCAGGCGCACCAGTTCGGCGACGGAAATGGCCGGGTGCGTATCGTTGAGCTGGATCGCCACGGCATCCGGCAGCGAGGTGAAGTCCGGATATTGCTGCAGGTGGCGGCGCAGGATGTCCTGCAGCGAGGCGGAGCAGAAGAAGAACTCCTGCCTGAGGCGCAGTTCCTGGCCGGCGGACGTGGCGTCGGCCGGGTAGAGCACGCGCGTCAGGCTTTCCGCCCTGTTGCTCTCTTTCAGCGCGCCGATATGGTCGCCCGCGTTGAAGGCGTCGAGCAGGATCGGGTCGATCGGGTTCGCGGCCCACAGGCGCAGGGTGTTGACGCGCTTGGCCCGCCAGCCCACCGCCGGGGTGTCAAAGGCCGTGGCGATGACGCGCTCGGCCGGCTTCCAGACGAAACGCTGCTTGTCCTCGCCGATGTTGATCGTCTCGACGGCACCGCCGAAGCCGATCTCGTAAGAGCTTTCGCGCCGCTCGAATTCCCAAGGGTTGCCGTGGGCAAGCCAGGTCTCCGGCAGCTCCACCTGCCAGCCGTCCGCCATCTGCTGGCGGAACAGGCCGTGCACGTAGCGGATGCCGTAGCCGTAGGCCGGCACGTCGACCGTCGCCATGCTCTCCATGAAACAGGCGGCAAGACGCCCGAGGCCGCCATTGCCCAGGGCGGCATCCGGCTCCAGTTCGGCGATGACGTCGAGATCGACGCCGAGCGAGGCGAGCGCGTGGCGCATCTCGTCCATGATGCCGATATTCGTCATGGCGTCGCGCATCAGGCGGCCGATGAGGAATTCGAGCGAGAGGTAGTAGACCCGCTTTGCGCCGGTGGAATAGGTCCGGCGGGTGGAATCCATCCACTTGTCGGTGATGCGGTCGCGCGCGACGAGGATGGCGGCGGTCAGCCAGTCATGCGGCTTGGCGACCTTGGGGTCCTTGCCGATGCGGTATTTGAGACGCTCCAGGAGTTCGGTCGCCAGCTGTTCGCGATCCGAGGATCGGGGGGCGGGGGCGAGATCGTTGTTGGTAACCCGGTTCATCATGGTGAACTTTGCCCCCTCGCATTCTGTGCGTCGTTCTCGCGAAAGTCGCGTTTAAATCAATTTATGCATCTATCCGAAGCGCTTGCAACATGCTTTTCAAGAAAGGCGGCCTGCATTTTCGACATGCCTGAAACACGTTGAAAAGACAAAAAACCCGCGGGAATGGCCCCGCGGGTTCTGTAGTTTTCGGTAGCGAAGTGCCGCTTATTTGGTCAGGCGGGACACCACTGCGGAGGTCCGCTCGCCGATCACCTTGAAGGCCGCGACCAGCGCCGCCATGTTCTCGGCCTGGAAATAGTGCGATGCGCTCGATGCACACTCCTTCAGCAGATTCTGGCCGCGGGTCGGCGCCATGAAGGCGACGGTATAGACTTCCATGCCGTCCTGCTTCGCAGTGGTGCAGGTCGCCTTGGTGCTCGTGTCGTCGGATGTGCTGTTGTTGTCGCCGTCCGTCATGAAGACGATGTATTTGGTCGGGACCTGGCCGTTCTTGTTCTTGTGCGCCTTGTCTTCGGACGCCTTGTTCAACCTGTTATAGGCTGTTTTCATGGCGTCGCCCGAGGCGGTGCCGCCCTCGGCATTAAGCTTGTTGATGTAGTCGAGCGAACTGGTGAAGCCCCACGCCAGCGCGCTCGGCGTATAGCTCTGCGAATCGTAGGCGATCGTGCCGGTGCGCACATAGGTGCCGGTCGGGTCCGCCGTCTTGAACTGGGTGAAGAGGCTGGCGGCCGCCAGCTTCAGAGCAGCCATCTTGGAGACGTAGCAGGGGCTCGTCGGGTAGACATTGCGGCCCCAGTTCCATTCCGTCCAGTTGATGCAGGAATAGACCGAGGTGTCCTTCTCGTTGGTGATCCAGGCCATCGAGCCGGATTTGTCGAGCACGAGGAACATCGAGAGGGCGTTCTTCGATTCCGTCGCGCTTTCCGCCGAGCTAGTGGCGTTCATCGTGGTCTTCGTCTGGCCGAGAAGCCGGGTGAAGGGGTTGAAGTTCATCTCGTAGCTGGTCGAGACGTTCACCTTGAACGCCTTGCCGTTGCCGAGCAGAGCCGTTTCGGTGATGTCGACGACGGTGGAGGCGTCGAAATCGTACTCCTTCACGGTCTCGCCGTCGCCGCTCTTGCCCTCCGCGGTGGCTTCGTCTTCGTCTTCCTCCACGTCGGTGGCGCCGCTCATCTGCACCTTCAGGAAGCGCAGGGCGATGACCTTCGCCTCGGAAATGCTCTTGCCGTCATTGGCAAGCGCCGAGGCCGCGGCGAGTGCGGCCGCGTCGGCGGCATCCTGCAACTCGCCCTTCTTCATGACCATGGTGGTCAGGTCGATGGCCACGCCCCCGGCCGCCAGCATGACGGGGAAGACGAGGGCTGTCATCATTCCGAAATTGCCGCCGCGGTCGCGCAGGAGACGCGCGGCCCAGGTCTTTCTTTCCGTGTTCTTCGACATGAGAGTTCACCCGCCATCTTCATAATGTGGGGGGAAGCTAGCAGTGAAGTGTTATTTAACGGTTCGACCGGGTGGTATAGTTTTCGTAAAATTGCGTGGACCCTGAAAAACCGGCCTTTGCCGCTGTTTCCAAACGGGATTTATGCCGTCTGGCGCACCGGAACGACATCGACGGCCTGGTTCGTCCTGTGCTGGCCGTAGCCCTTCAGGACGCCGATGACGGGGGCGACGTCCGCATAGTCGCGACCGTAGGCGACGACGATATGGTCGGTGCCGGCGGGAATGTCGTTGGTCGGGTCGAGCTCCATCCAGCCGTTCACCCGGCCGCACCAGTAGCGCACCCAGGCATGCATGGCGTCCGCCCCCTCCAGCCGCTCCTTGCCCGGCGGGGGAATGGTGCGCAGGAACCCGCTGACATAGCCGGCGGGAATGCCGAGGCTCCTCAGCGCCACGATCATCACATGGGCGAAATCCTGGCAGACGCCGCGCTTCAGCTTGAAGGCCTCGCGCGGCGTGGTGTCGACGTTCGTGGCCTTCCCGTCATAGGTGAAGTCCTTGTGGATGCGCGCGCAGACGGCCGTCGCGATGGCGCGGATCGTCATGTCCGGCTTGACGATGGACCGGGCGTATTCGGCGATCTCGGGGCAATCCCTCAGCCGCGGGCTGGGGCCGGTATAGTGGTGCGGTGAGCCGGTATCGAGCGACCAGTAGTTCGCGATGTCCTCCGGCAGGTTCATGACGCGCGGGGAGAAGTCGGCGGCCGGTTCCGGCATGTCGACATGCACGCGCGCCTGCATGCGGATATCCAGCCGCTCATGCGGGTTGCGGAAGAGGATGGCGCTCATCGGGTTGTCGAAGAAGTCGTTGTGATCGACCCGTTCGCCGGGGCCTGGCGTCACGCCCACCGTGCCGGCGACGAGCCGCTGGCGTCCGCTTATCGAGAGCGGCAGCACGCGCACGATGTGCCGGCCGCCGGAAACCGGCGTGTCGTAGAGGTAGCTGATATGGAGGTTGACGTCGTAGAGCATGGTTTCGGCGCCTCCCCCTCGCTCAGCTCAGATAGGTTTGCGCAAGAATGTCGGACAGCTTTTCGAGTTCCGTCTCGAAGCGCTTGTAGACCGCGTCCGTCATGGTCTCCGGCGTCATCACCGCGAGCCCCGCATGCAGCCGCATCGCCTCGCGGTAGAAGGGCGACATCTGGCCGTTGGCGTAGGCGTTCGGCAGTTGCTCGACCTCGTTCTTGATCTCGTTGAGCTGGTAGAGGATCGAGCGCGGGTTGAGCGGGTCGAGCGCCAAAAGGTCCGTGACCGTCAGGCGCGCCGTCGCCACGTTGTAGCGGCGGCGGTGGGTCATCACGCTGTCGCCGATCTCCAGCAGCATGTCGAGCGCGCCGTCGGGCGCGTCCTCGCCGGACATGTGGCCGAGCAGGCGCGTCATGTGCAGGCCGCGTTCGAGATAGCGGCCGATGGAGAGGAAGCGCCAGCCGGTGAAACGGTACATGTTCTCGTGCACCAGGCCGGCGAAGCCCGCCAGCTTGCGTAGCAGCACGGTCATGGCGCGCGTCGCGTCGTCGCCGGCCTCGACGTCGGCATGGAAGCGGCGGGCGGTCTTCGACAGGTCGTTCAGTGCCAGCCAGCCGTCCGGCGAGAAACGGTCGCGGATGTTGCTGGCGGAAAAGACGGCGCTGTCGATGTTGCGGATGAGGCTCGTCGGCACGGCCTCCGCCGTGTCGATGTCGATCGCTTCCAGGTAGTCGGTGACGTCCTTCAGCAGCGGCTGTTCGGGATTGGCGTATTCGGCGTAGCGGCCGTGCCAGGCGCGCAGGATGCGCAGGGCCCCTTCCGCCCGCTCGATATAGCGGCCGAGCCAGAAGAGGTTGTCGGCCGCGCGGCTCGGCAGGCTGCCGGGCATATTGCGGGTGAAGACCTCTTCGGCCGGCAGCAGCGAAGTGCGCTCGACGGGCTTCGGGCTGACGATCCAGACGTCGGCGGCCGATCCCCCCTCCTGCATGGCGATGGCCGCGACATTGTCGCCGGCGCCGATGCGGGCGAAGCCGCCGGGCATGATCTGCCAGCCGTCGCGCGTGCGGGCGGCGAAGACGCGCAGCGACATCGGCCGCGGCACGAGCTTGCCGTCGACGAAGGCGGGCGTGGTGGAAAGCGTCACGGCCTCCTGGCCGACGAGCTTGGCGCCGTCGGAGGCCAGCCATTCGGTGATCGATTGCCTGGCGGTGTCGCGCAGCGTCGAGCCGAGCACGGACTGCTCATTGTCGTCGAAGAAGGGGCGGGTCGAGTAGGCCGGGCCGATGACCATGCGCTCGATATGGGCCGCGACATGCGCGCGCTCCTCCTTCTGGCCGCACCACCAGGTGGCGACGGACGGCAGGAGCTGGTCCTCTCCCAGAAGCTCGCGACAGATGTTCGGCAGGAAGGCGAGGAAGGCGCGGGTCTCGACGATGCCGGCGCCGAGCGCGTTGACGAAGGTGACGGAGCCGGCACGCAGCGCCTCGACCATGCCGGGCGTGCCGATATGGGAGTTCTGGTTCAGCTCCAGCGGGTCGGCGAAGGCGGCGTCGAGGCGGCGCCAGAGCACGCCGACGGGCTTGAGGCCCGCGACCGTGCGCACCATCACCTTGCCGCCGACGACCGTCAGGTCCTCACCCTCCAGCAGCATGAAGCCGAGGTAACGGGCGATATAGGCGTGCTCGAAATAGGTCTCGTTGGCAAGGCCCGGCGTCAGGACGGCGATGCGGTCCTCGGCCGGCTTGTTGGCCTGCAGGGTGCTGCGGAAGGCGCCGAAGAAGCCGGCGAGGCGATGGGCGTGGGTCTCCGCATAGACATCGGAGAAGGCGCGGGTGGTCGCCACGCGGTTCTCCAGCGCGAAGCCGGCGCCGGACGGGGCCTGCGTGCGGTCGGAAAGCACCCACCAGTTGCCGTCGGGCCCGCGGCCGATCTCGAAGGAGACGAAATGCAGGAAATGCCGGCCGGCGGGGTGCACGCCCACGAGTGGGCGCAGGAACTCGCCGTTGGAGGCGACGAGGGCGGGGGGCAAGAGGCCGTTCGCGACAAGCTCGTTCTTGCCGTAGATGTCGGCGACGACGGCCTCCAGCAGTTCGGCGCGCTGGATGAGGCCGCGCGAAAGGGTGGCCCATTCCGCTTCGTCGATCAGCACCGGAATGTGCGAGAGCGGCCAGGCGCGGTCGCTGCCGGCCTCCTTGCCATAGGCGCGAAAGAAGACGCCGGCATCGCGCAGATAGCGGTCGGCGCGGGCGAAACGGCCGGCAAGCTCCGCCTCGTCCATGCGGCCGAGCGCAGTGAGGAAATGCCGCCAGACGGGACGCACCACGCCATCGGGGCCAACCATCTCGTCGGCCACACCTGCGAGCGGCGCATAGGCGCGCGCCGGTGCATCCGCCGTCCTGCGTTCCGCCTCGACACTCGTGGTCTTCAATCCATTCACTCCTGGAGGAGGCTAAATACTAAATACCGGCGGGCCGGCGCAGATCCAGCGTCAGCGGGAAATCCGCCGGCGGTGTTTCCGGCCACAGCGTATAGCCGCCCGCCCTGTGTCCCCAGGGCTCGAACCGCGCCAGCCGGCGCGCCTCGGCCTCGTTGCCGTTGACCGGGAAGGTGTCATAGTGGCGTCCGCCCGGATGGGCAACGTGATAAATGCAGCCCCCGATCGCCCGCCGCGACCATGTATCATAAATGTCGAAGGTAAGCGGTGTGTTGACGGGCAGCACGGGGTGCAGGCCCGAGGCCGGCTGCCAGGCCTTGTAACGCACGCCGGCGACCGAGACGCCCTTCACGCCGGTCGCCTTCAGCGGCACGGGCCGGCCGTTGCAGGCGACGGTGTAGCGTTCCGGATTGGCGGTCTCCAACTTCACCTGCAAGCGCTCCACCGACGAATCGACATAGCGCACCGTGCCGCCGATCGCGCCCTGCTCGCCCATGACATGCCAGGGTTCGAGCGCCTGGCGCACTTCGAGCTTCGCGCCCTCGTACTCGACCTCGCCGCAGAAGGGGAAGCGGAATTCGAGCTGGGCGGAGAACCATTCGGGCCTGAGGTCGAAGCCGTTCGTCTTGAGGTCGGCGAGCACGTCGAGGAAATCTTGCCAGACGTAATGCGGCAGCATGAAGCGGTCGTGCAGCGTGGTGCCCCAGCGCACGAAGCTTCCCTTGGCCGGGTTCAGCCAGAAGCGGGCGATGAGCGCGCGGATGAGAAGCTGCTGGGCAAGGCTCATGCGGGCGTTCGGCGGCATTTCGAAGCCGCGGAACTCGACGAGGCCGAGCCGGCCGGTCGGCCCGTCCGGCGAGAACAACTTGTCGATGCAGATTTCGGAGCGGTGGGTGTTGCCGGTGACGTCGGTCAGGAGATTGCGGAACAGGCGGTCGACCAGCCAGGGCAGCGGCGGCGCGCCCTCGCCGGGGGCAGGCACCTGCGAAAGCGCGATCTCCAGTTCGTAGAGCGAATCGTGCCGCGCCTCGTCGATGCGCGGGGCCTGGCTGGTCGGGCCGATGAAGAGGCCGGAGAACAGGTAGGACAGCGAGGGGTGGCGCTGCCAGTGCAGCACGAGGCTCTTCAGGAGGTCCGGGCGGCGCAGGAAGGGGCTGTCGTTCGGGTTCCTGCCGCCGACGACCACATGGTTGCCGCCCCCGGTGCCGGTATGGCGGCCGTCGATCATGAACTTGTCGGCGCCGAGGCGGGAGTGGCGCGCCTCCTCGTAGACGGCGCTGGTGATGTCGACGCAATCCTGCCAGCCGGAAGCGGGATGGATATTGACCTCGATGACGCCGGGGTCAGGCGCGACGCGGATGACGTTGAGGCGCTCGTCCTGCGGCGGCGCGTAGCCTTCGATATGGACGGGCAGGCCAAGCCGCTTGGCCGCCCGCTCGGCGGCGGTCACGAGGTCGAGATAGTCCTCGACCCGCTCGACAGGTGGCATGAAGATCGAGAGCCGGCCATCGCGCGCCTCGACGCTCATCGCCGTGCGCACGGCGCCGACGATGTCGCTGCGGATCTGCTCGATGCGGTCCTGTCCGGCCTCGTTCGCCTGGAAGGAGGCCTCGGCCATGGCGCGGCCGGGTTCAGCGAATTCCGGCAGCGGCGGCTTGTCCTCGGTGGGATCGGCCGGGTTGATGTAGGGATAGTTCGAGGGTGCCAGATGGGGCAGGGCGCCAAGCGGCAGGCGATAGCCGACGGGACTGTCGCCGGGAACGAGAAAAATCCTGCCGCGGCGCGTGCGCCATTTCTCGCTGATCCAGCGCCGGCCGGTGGCGCGGGCGTTCCAGGCCTGGATCGGCAGGATATGACCGGTTGGCGTGGTGAGGCCGCGTTCGAAGACGCGGGCGATGCGGCTGCGCTCTTCCGGGTCTTCCAGCTTCGAATTGGACGGATCGACATTCTCGGGAAGATTGCCTTCCTTGATGATCCATTCGGCAGGATCCTCGTAGGCCGGCAGCACCATGTCGGGCGGGACACCGAGTTCCTCGGCAATGCCGGTGAGAATGGCCCGCGCATCGGCTTCGCCGACGCCGGTATCGCTGCCCTCCTCGGCGATGAGGTCGAGGTTCTGCCAGATCGGCTTGCCGTCCTGCCGCCAGTAGAGCGAGAAGGTCCAGCGCGGCAGGCTCTCGCCGGGATACCACTTGCCCTGGCCGTAATGCAGGAAGCCGCCGGGCGCGAATTTTTCGCGCAGGCGCCGGATGAGGATGTCGGCTTTCTCGCGCTTGGTCGGGCCGACGGCGGCGGTGTTCCATTCGTCGGATTCGAAATCGTCGATGGAGACGAAGGTCGGCTCGCCGCCCATGGTGAGGCGCACGTCGTTTTCGGCGAGCACGCCGTCGACCTTAAGGCCGAGCGCGTTCAGCGCCTCCCAGCTCTCGTCCGAGAAGGGCTTGGTGATGCGCGGGTGTTCGGCGACGCGGGTCACCGTCATGGCGAAGTCGAACTCGGTGTTCGCCTCGCCGAAATAGCCGCCGGAAATCGGCGCGGCATTGCGGTAGTGCGGCGTCGCGGCGAGCGGGATGTGGCTTTCGCCGGTCAGAAGGCCGGAGGTCGGGTCGAGGCCGATCCAGCCGGCGCCGGGAATATAAACCTCGCACCAGGCATGCAGGTCCGTGAAATCGACCTCGGTGCCGGAGGGGCCGTCGAGCGCCTTGAGGTCCGGCGTCAACTGGATGAGGTAGCCGGAGACGAAGCGGGCGGCGAGGCCGAGATTGCGCAGGATCTGCACGAGCAGCCAGCTCGAATCGCGGCAGGAGCCCCTTGCCGTGGTCAGCGTCTCCTCCGGCGTCTGCACGCCGGGCTCCATGCGGATGACGTAGCCGACCTGCTGCTGGAGGCGCGCATTGAGGCCGACGACCATGTCCACCGTGCGCTGGCGGGAGCGGTCGACGCTCGCCATGAAGGCCTCCAGCGCAGGCCCCATCGGCTCGGGGGTGCGGTAGATCTTCAGGTCCTCCCGCAGGTCCTCCGGATAGTCGAAGGGCCAGTGTTCCGCCTCCTCCTCCACGAAGAAATCGAACGGGTTGTAGACCGTCATGTCGGCGACGAGGTCGACCTCGATCTTCAGTTCCGTGACCGGATCGGGGAAGACGTAGCGGGCGAGATAGTTGCCGTAGGGGTCCTGCTGGAGGTTCACGAAATGGTTTTCCGGCGAGACCTTGAGCGAATGGCTGATGACCTTCGTCTTGGAATGCGCCGCCGGCTTCAGCCGGATGATCTGGGGTCCGAGACGGACGGGATTGTCGTATTTGTAGTGGGTGAGGTGGTAGATACCGGCCTTGATCGACATGCGCGCTTTGATCCCCTCGGTGACGGTCTTCTGCCGTCATCGAGGGGAGTTTGTGCAATGCGAAGAAAGATTGCAAGCGCCATCGGCGCGGGCGTCAGGGTGGCGGTTTCAGTCGCAGCAGGACGAGGTCTTCTGCGCCCCTGCATATTCGTCCTTGCGCTTGACGAAGCTCAGCGTGTCGGTCTCGTTGCGGCCCTTCGGCGCGCGGTCGAGGATCATGAGCGTGCCGAGCGCCTCCTCGCCGCCGCGGGCATAGTCGGAATAGGTGTGGTAGACTGTACCGTCCTCGTCCCTGAAGAAGGCGCTGAGGCCGGGGAGTTCGTCATGGGCGTCGGCGCTGTCCGTCTCACGGTAGTTGTACATGACCTTGCCGCTCGCCAGCTCCTCCCTGGTGAAGGAGACGTGATAGTCGAAGTTGAAATCGCTGCCGAAGGCGGAAAACCAGGGGAATTTCCAGTTCATGCGCTTCTTGTAGGCGATGAGTTTCTCCAGCGGGGCGCGGGAGACGGCGATCATCGTGACGTCGTGGTTGTTGAGATGCGGCAGCATGCCGTCGATGTGGTCGGCCATGAAGGAACAGCCGGGGCAGCCGGCCTCCCAGTCGGGACCGTACATGAAGTGGTAGACGATGAGCTGGCTGCGGCCGTCGAACAGCTCCGCCAGCGTCTTGCGGCCTTCGGGCGTGTCGAAGGTATAGGTCTTGTCGACCTTGACCCAGGGCAAGGCGAGGCGCTCGGCGCGCACCTTGTCGCGTAGCCTGGTCTCTTCTTTTTCGTGGGCCAGCAGGGCTTTGCGGGCGGTCAGCCAGTCCTGTCGGGATACGACCTCGTGGTTCGGTCTCATGCTCGGAACTCCTCTTTCACGGGCTTTCGACAAATGAGTTGGTATCAACATTTATAGCCGGTGTCAAAGCCGGCTCGCTTCATCATGCCGGAGGAGAGATAGGAAAAGGGAGACGTCCGGAAAGGGGCGGGCGCGGCTTTGTCGCCGCGCCCGGCAAAATCATTCCGGAAGGATGCGCACGGCGCCCTTGTCGGCGCTGGCGGCGAAGGCGGCATAGGCCTTCAGCGCGGTCGTGACGTTCCGCTTGCGCGGGGCGGCCGGCTTCCAGCCGAGCTTGTCCTGCTCGGCGCGGCGGGCCGCGAGTTCGGCTTCCGGAACCGCAAGGTTGATCGTGCGGTTCGGAATGTCGATCTCGATCAGGTCGCCCTGGCGCACGAGGCCGATGGCGCCGCCCTGCGCCGCTTCGGGCGAGGCATGGCCGATGGACAGGCCCGACGTGCCGCCGGAGAAGCGTCCGTCGGTGATGAGCGCGCAGGCCTTGCCGAGGCCTTTCGACTTCAGGTAGCTCGTCGGATAGAGCATTTCCTGCATGCCCGGGCCGCCCTTCGGGCCTTCGTAGCGGATGACGACGACGTCGCCGGCCTTCACCTCGCCGCCGAGAATGCCCTTCACGGCGGCGTCCTGGCTTTCGAAGACGACGGCGGGACCGGCGAATTTCAGGATCGATTCATCGACGCCGGCCGTCTTCACGATGCAGCCGTCGAGCGCGATGTTGCCGGAGAGGACCGCAAGGCCGCCGTCCTTGGAGAACGGGTGCTCCACGGAGCGGATGACGCCGTTTTCGCCGTCCGTGTCCAGTTCGTCCCAGCGCGCTTCCTGGCTGAAGGCGACCTGGGTCGGAATGCCGCCGGGCGCGGCGCGGAAGAAGGTGCGCACGGTCTCGCTGCCGGTGCGGGTGATGTCCCAGCGGTCGATGGCGTCGCCCAGCGTTTCGGCATGCACGGTCGGCGTGTTGCGATGGATGAGGCCGCCGCGGTCGAGTTCGCCGAGGATGCGCATGATGCCGCCGGCGCGGTGCACGTCCTCCATGTGCACGTCCTGCTTGGCGGGGGCGACCTTGGAAAGGCACGGCACCCGGCGCGACAGTTCGTCGATGTCGTCGAGGTCGAAGTCGATGCCGCCCTCATAGGCGGCGGCCAGGATGTGCAGCACCGTGTTGGTCGAGCCGCCCATGGCGATGTCGAGCGACATGGCGTTCTCGAAGGCCTTCTTGTTGGCGACGTTGCGCGGCAGGATGCTGTCGTCTTCCTGCTCGTAGTAACGGCGGGCGAGATCGACGATCAGGTGGCCGGCCTCGACGAAGAGGCGCTTGCGGTCGCCGTGGGTCGCCAGCGTCGAGCCGTTGCCCGGCAGCGACAGGCCGAGCGCTTCGGTCAGACAGTTCATCGAGTTGGCCGTGAACATGCCGGAGCAGGAGCCGCAGGTCGGGCAGGCGGAACGCTCGATGGCCTTGACGTCCTCGTCGGAGATATTGTCGTCGGCGGCGGCGACCATGGCGTCGACGAGGTCGAGCGCGTGGGTCTTGCCGTGCAGGACGACCTTGCCGGCCTCCATCGGCCCGCCGGAGACGAAGACGGCGGGGATGTTGAGGCGCATGGCGGCATTCAGCATGCCGGGCGTGATCTTGTCGCAGTTCGAGATGCAGACCATGGCGTCGGCGCAGTGCGCGTTGACCATGTACTCGACCGAATCGGCGATGATCTCGCGGCTCGGCAGCGAATAGAGCATGCCGTCATGGCCCATGGCGATGCCGTCGTCGACGGCGATCGTGTTGAATTCCTTGGCGACGCCGCCGGCCTTCTCGATCTCGCGCGCGACGAGCTGGCCGAGGTCCTTGAGGTGGACGTGGCCGGGCACGAACTGCGTGAAGGAGTTCACCACCGCAATGATCGGCTTGCCGAAATCCGAGTCCTTCATGCCGGTCGCGCGCCAGAGGCCGCGGGCACCGGCCATGTTGCGGCCGTGGGTGGTGGTTCGGGAGCGATATGCGGGCATGGTCAATTCCTCGAGTGGACGCGGCTGACATATGGGCTTTTTCGGGCCGCATTGCGAGCCTCAGCAGGGTTCCCTAGCGCAAAACACCTCGCGCGTCACGAAAGGAATGGAGATTTTTTGCCGGTGCGACGCAATTTCCTTGCCGGCGCCCACGCGGGACAATGACCGTTGTCGGCACAGTGCATTCGTGCGATGGTCCGCGCCATGATCGGCACCGGGCAGGCTTTGGCGGAAACGGGCGCGGAAAGCGCCGAGGGGACACTCGACAAGAGCCCGCTGTACCTGCGCATCCGCGAGGTGCTGGCCGAGGCGATTGCCGCCGGACGGCTGCCGAAGGGTGCGCTGCTCCTGGAGGGGCCGGTCGCGACGCTCTTTTCCTCCACCCGCACGCCGGTCCGCCAGGCTTTCGCGCTGCTCGAGGCGGCGGGGCAGATCCGGCGCTTCGACGGGCGCGGCTTCCTGGTGGGGCAGGGCCGCGGCGGACCGAAGCGGGTGGTGCTGACGGCCGGGATGCTCGGCCTCGACGAGGAGGCGCCGGCCCTGCGCAAGGCGCCCGGCTGGGAGGCGATCTACGAGAGCCTGGAGCGGGAGATGGTGCATCTCTCCGTCTTCGGCCGCCACCGCATCAACGAGGTGGAGCTGGCGCGCGCCCGCGGCGTCGGCCGGCAGGTGGCGCGCGACGCGCTGACCCGCCTCGAAGCGCACGGCATTACGGAAAAGGACGAGCGCATGCGCTGGACGCTGGTGCCGCTCGACGAGGAGCGCATGCGCGACCTGCACGATATCCGTATCGCGCTGGAGCCGCTGGCGCTGAGCCGGGCCGCCCCCTTCCTCCCGCCGGCCGAGCGCCAGGCCATGACGCAGCGGCTGGAGGAGGCGCTGGCCGTCTATCCGGCCCTGTCCGTCGAGGCGATGGACGGGCTGGAGACCGACCTGCACATCACCTGCCTCGGCTATTGCCCGAACCGGGAGCTGTTGATCGCGCTGCGCCGCGCGCGCTTCATGCTGAATGTCAGCAAGCACATCATCGGCGTTTCGCACAGCATGCCCGCCGACGAACCCTTCATCGCCGAGCACCTGGCGGTGTTCCGCGCGCTCGACGTGGACGACCGGGCGCGCGCGGCCGAAACGCTCCGACATCACATCACGGTTTCGCTGCCCAAGGTGATCGGCCGCGTCGCGCAACTGCGCGCCGCGCACCGGCCGGACATGCCAGCCTATGCGACGCCCGTCGCCCGGTAAGGAGGTTTTCGTGAAGGTCAAGCGCATCGTCGCGAATGTCGAGACGGCCGATCCGGCCGCCGTCGCCGGATTCTACAAGGACATATTGGGGCTGGACCTGTTGATGGACCACGGCTGGATCGCCACCTACGGCACGGGCGGCACCATGCCCGTGCAGGTGAGTTTCGCCGCGCAAGGCGGCGGGGGAACGCCGGTGCCGGGCCTGTCGATCGAGGTGGACGACGTGGAGGCGGTCCACGCCGCCGTGGTGAGGGGCGGCCACCCGGTCGAATACGGACCGGTGGACGAGCCCTGGGGCGTGCGGCGCTTCTTCGTGCGCGACCCGGCCGGCACGCTCGTCAATATCCTCATGCACCTCTGACGGTCAGGTGATGGCGCCGACCTGCCAGGGCACGAACTCGTTGTCGCCGTAGTCGAAGGCCTCGCTCGCCGTCTTGCGACCGGAGGCGGTTTCGATGACGAAATCGAAGATGCGCCGGCCGGCCTCCTCGATCGTCTCCGTGCCGTCGACGATCGTGCCGCAATTGATGTCCATGTCGTCCTTGATGTGCTCGTACATCGGCGTGTTGGTGGCGATCTTGATGCAGGGCGCCGGCTTGTAGCCGGAGACCGAGCCGCGGCCGGTGGTGAAGGCGACGAGGTTGCAGCCGCCGGCGATCTGGCCGGTCACGGCCGCGGGGTCGTAACCGGGCGTGTCCATGAAGACGAAACCCGGCTCCGTGACTTCTTCTGCATATTCATAGACGGCGTTGAGCGGCATGGAGCCGCCCTTGGCGACTGCGCCGAGCGATTTTTCCAGGATCGTGGTGAGCCCCCCGGCCTTGTTGCCGTGCGAGGGATTGTTGTTGAGTTCGGCGTCGTTCTTCGCCGTGTAGTCCCGCCACCAGTCGATGCGGGAAAGCAGTTTCTCCGCGACCTCCGGTCGGGCGGCCCGGCGGGTCAAGAGGTGTTCCGCACCGTAGATTTCCGGCGTTTCGGATAGCACCGTCGTCGCGCCTTCCTTGACCAGAAGGTCCGATGCGACGCCGAGGGCGGGGTTGGCGGAAATGCCGGAATAGCCGTCCGAGCCGCCGCATTCGAGCGCCAGCTTGATGCCCGACAGCGGCTGCGGCGTGCGGCGGATGCGGCCGACATCCGGCAGCATGTCGTCGATCATCGCGCAGGCCGCCTCGATGGTCTTGCGCGTGCCGCCCTGGTTCTGGATCATCATGGTGCGGAAGGTCTTGCCTTCCTCCAGCCCGGCCTCCTCGACGAGCGGGCCGTACTGGAAGGTCTCGCAGCCGAGGCCGATCATCAGGATGCCGCCGAAATTCGGGTTGCGAGCATAGCCCTTGAAGGTGCGCGTCAGGATGCGCCCGCCCTCGGACTTCAGGTTCAGCGCGCAGCCGCCGCCATAGGTCAGCGCCACCACGCCGTCGATATTGTCGTGGCCGGCCTCGCGGAACCTGCGGGCATAGTGCTCGGCGACATAGCGCGAGACCGTGGCGGAACAGTTCACGGTGGAGAGGATGCCGATATAGTTGCGGGTGCCGATGCGGCCGTTGCCGCGGTCATATCCCTCGAAGGTGCGGCGCGCGCCCTCCGGCACCATAGCCGGCGGCGCGTTGTCGACGCAGAATTCGTGTTTCAGCGCCACGTCGAGAATGGCGAGGTTCTGCAGGTGGACATGCTCGCCGGGGCGGATCGCCTTCGTCGCATAGCCGATGATCTGGCCGTATTTGCGCACCGGCTCGTTTTCCGCGATCGGCGCGATCGCCACCTTGTGGCCGCGCGGAATGCGCTCGGCGGCGGCAACGCCGTTCACCAGCATGCGGCCGGCATCGACATTGACGGGGACGACCCCGACATTGTCTTTCGGGTTGAGGACGAGCACGGGGGGGCGGTCGGCGAGCATGGCGGCTCCTCGGTTGGGACCGGCGCATTATGCACTTTGTCGGCAGAAGTCAATATTGTGGATTGCGATCCCCTCCGGATGGTGGCCATGGCTCTCGCCGCCGATTAGTCATATAATTGAGCGGCAATTGTACGATCATGCCGGTTGAGGAAGCGGAGGCAGCGTGGCGGGCAAGGGAACAAAGGCGCACCGGCCGTCGCCGCGTCGGCCGCGGGTGCGCCACAACGTGACCGCGGCGATCGGCGGCGATATCTGCGGCGGGCGCTTTGCGCCCGGGACGGTGCTGCCGCGTGAAAGCGACCTGTGTGCGACCTACGGGGTCAGCCGCACCGTCATCCGCGAATCGCTGAAGGTGCTGGAAACCAAGGGCCTCGTGCGCGGCCGGCCGCGGGTCGGCACGCTCGTCTGCGACCGCTCGGAATGGAACGTGCTCGACGCGCAGATCCTCGACTGGATGGGGCCGGGCGTGCTGTCGGCCGAGCTTCTCGGCTCGATCCTCGAAGCGCGCCGCACCGTCGAGCCCGCCGCCGCCTTTCTCGCCGCCGCGCGTGCGACGGCGCAGGAGATCGCCGACCTCGAGCGCGCCTGCGACGACATGGGCGCTGCCGAGGGCGATCTCGAAGCCTTCACCGCCGCCGATGCGCGCTTCCACGAGACCCTGCTGAAGGCGAGCCACAACCAGGTCTTCCACCAGCTCTCCTCGATCATCCACGCCGCGCTTTCCTATGCACTGCACGCCTCCAACCGGGCGACGGAGCGGCACGACGAGGCGCTCTGCGTGCACCGCGACCTGGTCGATGCGCTGCGGCTGCGCGACGGCGTGCGGGCAGAAGCCCGTTCGCGCCATATCCTCGATCTTGCCGCGCGCGACATTTCCGGCCTGATGGGCCGCGACGAGGCGCCGTGACGACCGCCGCGGATGCGGGTCCGTCGTGGTGGACGCCGGCCCCCATCATGCCTATGTCATACGGGCACACCGCAAAGGAGAGATTCATGCGCCCCATTACCGGTTTCGTCGTCGCCGCGCTCGCGGTCCTGTCGCTGGCAGGATGCAGCACGACCGCGGCGAACAACACGACCTATGCCCGTCCGCCGGCCTCGGGCGGCCTTCAGATCCCGCTGAACTGACGAATGCCCGCCGCCGCCTAGCCTCCATACGGCATCGTTCACGAGAAAACCCGGCTCGCGCACGGCAAGCCGGGTTTTTTGGGTGGGCCGGTCTCCTAGTGGCTGTCGGCCATGCGGGCGGCCTCGACGGCGTCGGACTGCTCGAAGCGCACGCCGTTGAAGAAGGCGTTCAGCAGGACGGCGACGATGGAGGCGAGCACGATGCCCGATTCGATGATGGGATGGATCGCATGCGGCATCCACATCAGGTAGTTCGGCGCGAGCAGCGGGATCAGGCCGAAGCCGACGGAGACGGCGACGACGAAGAGGTTGTTGCGCGAGGACTTGAAGTCCACCGTCGTGAGGATGCGCACGCCCGTCGCGGCCACCATGCCGAACATCACGAGGCCGGCGCCGCCGAGCACGAAGGTCGGCACGGCTTCGACGAGGGCGCCCATCTTCGGGATGAGGCCGAGCGCGATCATGATGATGCCGCCGGCCACGCACACATACCGGCTCTTCACGCCGGTGACGCCGACGAGGCCGACATTCTGCGAGAAGCTCGTATAGGGGAAGGTGTTGAACAGGCCGCCGATCATCGTGCCGATGCCGTCGACGCGCAGGCCCGCGGTCAGGTTCTGCTGAGAGACCGGCCGGCCGGTGATCTCGCCGAGCGCCAGGAACATGCCGGTCGATTCGATCATGACGACGATCATCACGAGCGTCATGGTGGCGATCAGCACGGGATCGAAGATCGGCATGCCGAAGCGCAGCGGCGTGACGACGGCGAACCAGCCGGCATCGGCCACGCGGTCGAAATGCATCATGCCGAGGATCGAGGCGGCGACGCAGCCGATGACGACGCCGCTGAGGACGGCGATATTGCTGATGAGGCCGCGGCCGAAGCGGGCGATGGCGAGGATGGAGATCAGCACCAGCGCCGACAGCGCGATATGGCTCGGCTCGGCATAGACCGGGTTGGAAACGGTCGGCGCGATGGCGAATCCGCTGGGCACCGCCGGGCCGCCGCTTTCGGCGAGCGTCTTCATCTGGGCGAGCCATTCGGCATGCGTGGGGTCGATCAGCTTGGGCGCGGTCGGACCGAAGGGATTGCCGAAGGTCCAGTTGATGCCGACCCGCATCAGCGACACGCCGATGATGAGGATGATCGTGCCCGTCACCACGGGCGGGAAGAAGCGCAAGAGCCGGCCCATGATGGGCGCGAGCAGGAAGGCGACGAAGCCGGCGCCGATGATGGCGCCGAAGATCATGCGTGCGCCCTCCGTTCCCGGTGTCATGGTGGCCATGGAGACCATCGGGCCGACGGAGGCGAAGGTGACGCCCATCATGACGGGCAGGCGGATGCCGACATGCCGGCCGAAGCCGAGCGACTGGATGATGGTCACGAGGCCGCAGACGAAGAGGTCGGCAGAAATCAGGAACGCGACGTCCTGCGGGCTGAGTTGCAGGGCGCGCCCGACGATGAGCGGCACGGCGACCGCGCCGCCATACATGACGAGTACGTGCTGGATGCCCAGCGTCGCGAGCCGGCCCGCAGGCAGTTTCTCGTCCACCGGGTGTATGCTGGATGCGTCGCTCATGGATCCTCCTCCGATCACATCGACTTTTCGAATTCCCGTCCTCCAACGGGGTGCGCCATCTTTGGGAGAGCGACAGACGGTCGCAAGCATTGCGGGGCGATAAACACTTTACGGTTTTACGGGGGTAATCGTGCGGGGAGTGCGCGTGCGGCATGACGCCGGCCTGCCGGATTCAGGTGGAACTTCACCTACTTGACCCCGGTCCATAGTGCAATATGCGACGTTGGGCGACGATCATATGACCGCAAGAGACACCCCGTCGTCAACTCTTTCCTGCATGGCATATGTGTATTTCCTCGCCGCCACCCGAGTGGGCAGGAAATCGCTGCCGTATGGAAAGCAGTGGAAGGCCCCAGCTCCGTCTGCGGCAGGGCCGCGGAAGCCCGAAATCGACGGGGTGAAGGCCCGGCTTCGACGGCAAGCCCGCGCCGGCAAAGCAAAAGGCCTTCCGGTTTCCCGAAAGGCCTTTGGAATTCGAATGGTGGGCGTGACAGGGATTGAACCTGTGACCCCTACGATGTCAACGTAGTGCTCTCCCGCTGAGCTACACGCCCATCCGATGAGGGGCATAGACCACAAAACCGTGAGGCGCGTCAATAGCTTTTCGAAGCTTTTTTTACGGGCCGATTTTGCGGTCTTTTCCGGGGGTTAGGCCGCCAGCATCTTGTTGACTTCTTCCACGAGATCACGCAGGTGGAACGGTTTTGACAGAACCTTGGCGTCCTTCGGGGCCTTGGAATCCGGGTTGAGCGCCACGGCGGCGAAACCGGTGATGAACATGACCTTCAGGTCCGGGTCCAGCTCGGTCGCGCGGCGGGCAAGCTCGATGCCGTCCATCTCCGGCATCACGATGTCGGTGAGCAGCAGCGAGAAGGGTTCTTCGCGAAGCCGGTCATAGGCGCTGGCGCCGTTGTCGTAGGACAACACCTGGTAGCCCGCCTTTTCAAGCGCCTTCACGAGGAATCGGCGCATATCGTTGTCGTCTTCTGCGAGGAGAATCTTGGGTGTCATGGAGTTCGGGAACCGTTGCTAAGGTTGTCGGCCCGCGGACGGGCGGTTCTGTTACAAGAGCGTATTCCGGTAAATATCCGGTGAATGGGTGAGGGCAAGCCTTTATCCCTCGTTTGTCAGTATGGACACGCACGATGGCCGCTGGCAACATGGCGGACGCAATGACTTGACGGCATGGTAAAGGACAACAATGGCGGAGGCTTTTAGCGAAAACAGTCCCTTCGAAGTGCTGGAGCCGGTTTCGCAGAGCGTGCCACTCGTCTTCAATTCCCCCCATAGCGGGCGCCGTTATCCACAGGGTTTCCTGGCGCAGTCGCGTCTCGACGCGCTCGGTATCCGTCGCTCGGAAGACCATTATGTCGACGAACTGTTCTCGGTCGCGCCGGCGCTCGGCGCGCCCATGCTGATCGCGCATTTCCCGCGTGCCTGGCTCGACGTCAACCGCGAGCCCTACGAACTCGACCCGCGCATGTTCGAGGGCGCGCTGCCCGCCTATGCCAACATCAATTCGATCCGGGTGGCCGGCGGGCTCGGCACCGTGCCGCGGGTCGTCGCCGAGAACATGGAAATCTACCGCCAGCGCTTTCCCGTGGAGGAGGCGCTGGAGCGGGTGGAGACGGTCTACAAGCCCTATCATGCGTGCCTTCGCCGCCTCGTCGTGCGCACCCATGTCGCCTTCGGCTTCTCCGTGCTCATCGATTGCCATTCCATGCCCGGCAATATCCGCGTCTCCGGCACGGGCATGCGGCCGGACTTCATCATCGGCGACCGGTACGGCACCAGCGCGTCGGGCGAGCTGTCGCGCACCGCGATGCGGCTTCTGGAGGACATGGGCTTTTGCGTGGTGCGCAACAAGCCCTATGCGGGCGGCTTCATCACCGAGCATTACGGGCGGCCGGCCAAGGGCCTGCATGCCTTGCAGATCGAGGTGAACCGCAGCCTGTATGTCGACGAGACGACGCTGGCCAAGCGGCCGGACTTCGCGGTGCTGCAAACGGCGATCTCGTCCTTCCTGCAGGACTTTTCCGACCATGTGGAGGAATATGCCGTCGACCGGGCGCTTGCCGCGGAATAGGCGGCCTCCCGTCAAAAAAAACCGCGCTTGAGGCGCGGCTAAGTCTAGGGAGGAAACACCCAAGGAGGGTATTTACAGCCACGAGTGACTGTAAGAAAACAATAATATTGCGCTGCACAATTGTCAAGCGCAGCAGACGCGCAAATTTGCGTCCCGCCGCGCAATTTTCTTAAGGCCTTCGCGTGCGGGCGTGTGCGTCAATCCGGTTTCGTTTTGCGCGGCGATACAGTAAGGAAGGCGGTCTGCAGCCCTCCGAGAGATCCCCATGTTGCCTGATCGCGCCTTCTTCGACCGTCTTGCCGATGCCGCCGCCAGGGAAACCCTGCCGCGCTTTCGCGCCGGCGCCGATGTCGTCAACAAGGAGGCCGCCGGCTTCGACCCCGTGACGGAGGGCGACCGGGCGGCGGAACTCGCCATTCGCGCCTTGATCGAGCAGCGTTTCCCCGAACACGGCATCCTCGGCGAGGAGCACGGCTCGGTCGGCCTCGACCGCGAATATGTCTGGGTCATCGACCCGATCGACGGCACGCGCGCCTTCATTTCCGGCGTGCCGGTCTGGGGCACGCTGATCGGCCTCTACCGCAATGGCGAGGCCGTCATGGGGCTGATCGACCAGCCGTTCACCCGCGAGCGCTACTTCGCCGACGGCAAGGTGTCCCATTATGCCGGGCCGGACGGCAGCAAGACGCTGTCGACGCGGCCATGCGACAGCCTGTCGGATGCCATCCTCTTCACCACCTCGCCGCATCTCTTCACGGAAAGCCGCAAGACGCGGTTCGAAGCGGTGCAGGAGAAGGTTCGCCTCTTCCGCTACGGCGTCGATTGCTACGCCTATGCGCTGCTCGCCGCCGGCCATATCGACCTCGTCGTCGAATGCGGGCTGAAGCCCTATGATGTCGGCGGCCTCATCCCGGTCATCGAGCAGGCGGGCGGCATCATCACCGCCTGGGACGGCGGCCCGGCGGAAATGGGCGGCGAGATCATCGCGGCCGGCAGCCGCAAGGTCTATGACGAGGCGATGGCGCTGCTGAAGGCTTGAGGGCCGCGCTCAGGCGCCGAGGCTGGTCTGCTCGGCGTCGCTTCCCGGAATGAAGGCGTCGATCGCCGCCAGCGCCTGCGCGCGGTAGCGGTCGGCCTCCTGGAACAGTTCGTGGCGCGCGCCGTCGATCTCGATCAGGCGGGCGGCACGGAAGATGCGCGCGAGATCGCCGATCGCCTTGCGCGGCACGAGGGCATCGCGCGTCGGGCACAAAAGCAGGGTGGGGATGCGGATGCGCGTCAGGTGATCCTGATGCGTCACGCGCGCCATGGTCCTCAGCGTCTCGTTCAGCCAGCGGGCGGAGGGCCAGCTTATCGAAAGCTCGGGATGCTCGGCGAAGATCGCGGCGTTGCGGGCAAAGCGCCGCTGGTCCGACGTCACGATGTTGTGCGCGAAGTCGAGTGGCGGATCGCCCTTTCGGAAGGTGCGCTTGCCGAGGCCGAAAAGCGTGGCGAGGCGGGCGATGACAGTGATCTTGCGCTGGCTCATCGACTGGCCGGCAAGCGCGATGAAGGGGGCGGCGAGCACCATGCGCTCGATGCGGTTTTCGAGCAGCGGTGCCTGGGAAAGGGCGACGAGCGCACCGGTCGAATGAGCGACGATGAAGAAGGGCAGGCGCGCGTCCGGCAGCACGATCTTCTCCAGGAAGAGCGAGAGATCGGCCTCGTATTCGGCAAACCGCGTCATGTGGCCGGTGCGGCTGCCTGCTATCAGCCGGTCGGAACCGGCCTGGCCGCGCCAGTCGAAGGTGGCGACCCAGAGGCCGCGGGCGGTGAGGTCGTTGATCGTCTCGAAATATTTCTCGATGCACTCGCTGCGGCCCTGCAAAAGCACGACCGTGCCCCTGGCCTCGCGCACCGCCGAGCGGAACACCGCATAGCGTATCTTCACGCCGCCGCTGCCTTCCAGGAAGCCGGCGAAATGGTTCTCGGGGACGGGATTGTCGGCGGTGGCGTGGAGGATGGGATCCATGGCGCAGGCGGGTCTCGGCAGGCCTCGATGATCGATGGATAGGCGCTGGCGCCGGTGCCGTCAAAGAAAAAAGCCGGCTGCATGCGGCAACGGGGGTGGCAACACATGCAGTCCGGCGTAATTTGACCGAGAAGGAAGGGACGTTACACCCCGGTCGTCAGAAGTTTTCGCTTCCGATGCTGCCGTTCTAGCAGGGTCAATCTGAACGCTGTCCGAAGCCGCCGTTCATCCGCCGTTCATCTGGAAAATTCTGCGGGCTTGCGCTTTCGCCCGCCCGACACCCCTTGAACGGCCGAAAATCCATTCCCATCTCATCGTCACGGGCGCCGAAAGGGTCCGTCGAGGTTTCCGTCGCCAGAATGGGGCGGAGGCCGGTTGAACCGGGCTGCACCTTCGGAAATCGGGGGCAGCCTTCAGAAAGACTGCAACCGTTGCTCTAAAGGAGGACACCATGCGTCACGTCGATTTCTCCCCCCTCTATCGCTCCACCGTCGGCTTTGACCGTCTCTTCACCATGCTCGACAGCCTCGGCCAGCCCGACCAGGCGCAGAGCTATCCGCCCTACAACATCGAGCGCACCGGCGAAAATACCTACCGCATCACCATGGCGGTGGCCGGCTTCGACGAGAGCGAACTCTCCATCGAGGCGCGCGAGCATGCGCTGACGGTCAAGGGCGAGAAGAAGGACGAAGCGGCCGAGGACAGCCAGTTTCTCTATCGCGGCATTGCCAAGCGCGCCTTCGAGCGCCGCTTCCAGCTCGCCGATCATGTGGAAGTGCGCGCCGCCTCTCTGAAGAACGGCCTTCTCCACATCGATCTCCTGCGCGAGATCCCGGAAGCTGCCAAGCCGCGTCGTATCGAGATCGCTGCCGTCCAGCGCGACGCCAAGCAGATCGAAGCGCAGACCAACTGATCGCCCGCCTACGTCGGGAATGAAGAAGGGCGGTGCCGCAGGGCACCGCCTTTTTTGGTGTCAAAGCGCCGAGAGGAAGGCGTCGACGTCCTCTTCGGTCGTTGCGAAGCTGGTGACGAGGCGGATGAGGGTTTCGTCCGCGCGCATGGTCGCCTTCAGCTCGGGGCCGGCCGGCCAGTCGTAGAAGACGGCGCCCTTGTCCTTCAGGGCCGCCATCGCATCGTTGCGGATGATGGCGAAGAGTTCGTTCGAGCCGGTCGGCCAGGCGAGGCGGGCCGTGTGCGATACGGCGAAACCGGCCGCAAGGCGTGCCGCCATGGCGTTGGAATGGCGCGCGAGGGTGAGCCAGAGCCCGTCCTTGAAATAGGCGTCGAACTGGGCGGCGATGAAGCGGGACTTGGAGAAGAGCTGGGCCGAGCGCTTGCGCAGGAAATGCATCTGCTGCGCCTTGCCGGGATCGAGCAGCACCAGCGCCTCGGCGCACCAGCAGCCGTTCTTCGTGCCGCCGAAGGAGACGATGTCGACGCCGCGCTTCCAGGTCATCTCCGCCGGCGTCGTGCCAAGATGGGCGAGCGCGTTGGCGAAACGGGCGCCGTCCATGTGCAGCGGCAGGCTGGCCGCCTTCGCGACGGCCGAAAGGGCGGCGATCTCGTCGAGCGTATAGGCGGTGCCGGCTTCGGTCGCCTGGGTGATGGTGACGGCCATCGGCTGCCCGCCATGCACGAAATCCGGCGGGAAGCGGCCGATGGCGGCGGCGAGCGCGTCGGGGGAGAGCTTGCCGGCAGGCCCGTCGATCGGCACCAGCTTGGAGCCGGCGGCGAAGAATTCCGGCGCGTTGCATTCATCGACGTTCACATGGGCTTCGCGGTGGCAGAAGACCTGGCCGCCGGGGCGGTTGAAGCTGGCGAGCGCCAGGGAATTGGCCGCCGTGCCCGTGCCGACGAAGAAGACGGTGACGTCGCGCTCGAAAATCTCCGAAAAGGTCTTTTCCACACGCTTGTCGAGGTCGCTGGTGCCATAGGCCGAGGCGAAGCCGCCGGCTGCCGTCACGAGGCTCTGTGCGATGAGGGGATGGGCGCCGGCCCAGTTGTCGGAGGCGAAAAACATGTGGTTTCCAGTGCGAATGTGGCTGCGGGAGGACCATAATGGAGAAATAAGGGCGATCAATCGCCGAAAACGACGGAAGGTGCCATCCCCCTGGAGAATGAAAGGAATGGAAACAATGTGCCGGGCATCGGTAATTTAATTTCAAGCTTGCGGCAGGGCGGGCAATTTTTCTTCATGAGGTGGTGATTATTTGGCATGATGGCCTTGCGGGCAGGGGGTGTTTCTGGCATAGAGCCCATGAAATAGGACAGTCTTGCTGTCCTATTTCGGTCAAGAGACCGAAGAGGCGCCTTCCGCGACCGCGGAGACAGCCGAAGACGGCGCCGGGCGAGGGAAGGCCGCTCCCTATGCAAGCCCGCCGCCCTGGCGGTCACGATGATCACTTCCGGCCGGCCGTCGCTTTGCGGCCGCACCGGGTTCAGGAAGCAACCGCTCGCGAGGCCCCGTCCAAGGCAAGGGGTCGCACGGGCGCAAACGGCTGCCCGGATGGGGCGCGCAGGAGGAAGAAGATGATGGTGAAGACCCAAGCACATGATTTGCGGCAGTTCCGGGCGCAGGCGACTGCGACGGGCGCCACGACACGCGCTTCCAAACCGGGCCTGCCGAAAAAACAAGGACTCTATGATCCGCGCAATGAACACGATGCCTGCGGCGTCGGCTTCGTGGCGCATCTGAAAGGCAAGAAATCGCACCAAATCGTCAAGGACGGGCTTTTCATGCTCGAGAACCTGACGCATCGCGGCGCTGTCGGCGCGGATCCGCTGATGGGCGACGGTGCGGGCATTCTCGTCCAGATTCCGGACCGCTTCTTCCGCGAGGAGATGGCAAAGCAGGGCATCACGCTGCCGAAGGCGGGCGAATATGCCGTCGGCCACATCTTCATGCCGCAGGACGAGACGCTCGTCGACTATTTCAAGAAGGTCATCGGGGATGTCGTGGCCGAGGAGGGACAGGTCCTCATCGGCTTCCGCGACGTGCCGGTCGACAATTCCTCGCTCTCCAGGGCGCCCGAGATCGCCGCCACCGAGCCGCGGCATGTCCAGGTGTTCATCGGCGCGGGCCGCGAGGCCGCGACGAACGGCGAGTTCGAGCGCCGGCTCTTCACACTGCGCAAGGTGATCTCCAACCGTATCTATGACGAATACGAAGGCGAGGAGAGCAATTTCTACCCGGTGTCGCTCTCCTCGACGACCATCGTCTACAAGGGCATGTTCCTCGCCTATCAGGTGGGCGCCTATTACAAGGACCTCGCCGATCCGCGCTTCGAATCGGCCGTCGCCCTCGTGCACCAGCGCTTCTCCACCAACACTTTCCCCTCGTGGAAGCTGGCGCATCCCTATCGCATGGTCGCCCATAACGGCGAGATCAACACGTTGCGCGGCAACGTCAACTGGATGGCGGCCCGCCAGGCCTCCGTTTCCTCGCCGCTATTCGGCGAGGATATTACCAAGCTCTGGCCGATCTCCTATGAAGGCCAGTCGGACACGGCCTGTTTCGACAATGCGCTCGAATTTTTGGTGCGCGGCGGTTACTCGATGGCGCATGCCGTCATGATGCTGATCCCCGAGGCCTGGGCCGGCAACCAGCTGATGAGCCAGGAGCGCAAGGCGTTCTACGAATACCACGCCGCGCTGATGGAGCCGTGGGACGGCCCGGCCGCCGTCGCCTTCACCGACGGCAAGCAGATCGGCGCGACGCTCGACCGCAACGGCCTGCGCCCGGCGCGCTACCTCGTCACCGACGACGACCGCGTCATCCTCGCCTCCGAAGCCGGCACGCTGCCGGTCAAGGAAGAGAGCATCGTCAAGAAGTGGCGTCTCCAGCCGGGCAAGATGCTGCTTATCGACATGGAGGAAGGCCGCATCATCTCCGACGAGGAGGTGAAGTCCGCGCTCGCCGCCAAGCATCCCTACCGCGAATGGCTCGACAACACCCAGATCATCCTCGAAGACCTCGGCCCGGTCGAGCCGCGGGCGCTGCGTCGCGACGTCTCGCTGCGCGACCGCCAGCAGGCCTTCGGCTATACGCAGGAAGACACCAGGCTCCTGATGTCGCCGATGGCGACGACGGGGCAGGAGGCGATCGGCTCCATGGGCACGGATACGCCGATCTCGGCCATGTCCGACAAGACCAAGCTGCTCTACACCTATTTCAAGCAGAACTTCGCGCAGGTGACGAACCCGCCCATCGACCCGATCCGCGAGGAACTGGTCATGAGCCTCGTCTCCTTCATCGGCCCGCGGCCGAACATCCTCGACCACGGCGGCGCGGCCAAGGCCAAGCGCATGGAGGTCCGTCAGCCGATCCTTACCAATGGCGACCTGGAGAAGATCCGCTCCATCGGCCATGTCGAGGACCGCTTCGACACCAAGACGCTCGACTTCACCTATGACGTCTCGCGCGGCGCCGACGGCATGCCGGAAATGCTCGACCGGCTGTGCGAGCGCGCCGAGCAGGCCGTCGGGAGCGGCTACAACATCATCGTGCTCTCCGACCGCCAGATCGGGCCGGACCGCTTGGCGATCCCGGCGCTGCTGGCGACCGCCGCCGTGCACCATCACCTGATCCGCAAGGGGCTTCGCACCTCGGTCGGCCTGGTCGTGGAGACCGGCGAGCCGCGCGAAGTGCACCACTTCTGCCTTCTGGCCGGTTACGGCGCGGAAGCGATCAACCCCTATCTCGCCTTCGACACGCTCACCGACATGCACAAGCGCGGCGAGTTCCCGAAGGAAGTGGATGCGGAGGAGGTCGTCTACCGCTACATCAAGGCGATCGGCAAGGGCATCCTGAAGGTCATGTCCAAGATGGGCATCTCGACCTACCAGTCCTATTGCGGCGCGCAGATCTTCGACGCCATCGGCCTTTCCTCCGAACTGGTCGACAAGTACTTCTTCGGCACGGCGACGACCATCGAGGGCATCGACCTCAATGCCATCGCCAAGGAGACCTTCAACCGCCACAAGGCCGCCTTCGGGCGCGACCCGCTGCTCGCCAACACGCTGGATATCGGTGGTGAATACGCCTACCGCATGCGCGGCGAGGAGCACGCCTGGACGCCGGACGTCATCGCCTCGCTGCAGCATGCGGTGCGCGGCAACGCGGCCGATCGCTACAAGGAGTTCGCCGACCTGGTGAACGCCTCGTCGCTGCGCATGAACACGATCCGCGGCCTGTTCTCCATCAAAGGCGCGGAAGCGGCCGGCCGCAAGCCGATCTCCATCGACGAGGTCGAGCCGGCGGTCGATATCGTCAAGCGCTTCTCGACGGGCGCCATGTCCTTCGGCTCGATCTCCCGTGAGGCGCACACGACGCTCGCCGTCGCCATGAACCGGATCGGCGGCAAGTCGAATACCGGCGAGGGCGGCGAGGAGGCCGACCGCTACCTGCCGCTGCCGGACGGTTCGGCCAATCCCGAACGCTCGGCGATCAAGCAGATCGCGTCCGGCCGCTTCGGCGTGACGACGGAATACCTCGTCAATGCGGACATGCTGCAGATCAAGGTCGCGCAGGGCGCCAAGCCCGGCGAGGGCGGGCAGTTGCCCGGCCACAAGGTGGATGCGACGGTCGCCAAGACCCGTCACTCCACCCCTGGAGTGGGCCTCATCTCGCCGCCGCCGCACCACGACATCTACTCGATCGAGGACCTGGCGCAGCTCATCTACGACCTGAAGAACGTCAATCCCGAGGCGGATATCTCGGTCAAGCTCGTCTCGGAAGTCGGCGTCGGCACGGTCGCCGCCGGTGTCGCCAAGGCGCGCGCGGACCACATCACCATCGCCGGCTTCGACGGCGGCACGGGCGCCTCGCCGCTCACCTCGCTGAAGCATGCCGGCAGCCCCTGGGAAATCGGCCTTGCCGAAACGCACCAGACGCTGGTGCTCAACAAGCTGCGCTCGCGCATCGCGCTTCAGGTCGACGGCGGCCTGAAGACCGGCCGCGACGTCGTCATCGGCGCGCTGCTGGGGGCGGACGAGTTCGGCTTCGCCACCGCGCCGCTGATCGCGGCGGGCTGCATCATGATGCGCAAGTGCCACCTCAACACCTGTCCGGTGGGGGTCGCCACGCAGGACCCGGTCCTGCGCAAGCGCTTCAAGGGCGCGCCGGAGCATGTCATCAACTACTTCTTCTTCGTCGCCGAAGAGGTGCGCGAAATCCTGGCCTCGCTCGGCGTTCGCTCGCTGAACGTGATCATCGGCGCCTCCGAGCTTCTGGAGAAGGAGACGATGATCTCGCACTGGAAGGCCAACGGCCTCGACTTCTCCCGCATCTTCCACAAGGTGGATGCGCCGAAGGAGGCGACCTACTGGACCGAGCGCCAGAACCACCCGATCGTGGATATCCTCGACCGCAAGCTGATCGAGGAGGCCAGGCCCGCGCTCGACAAGAAGACGCCCGTCGCCTTCGAGGTGGATATCAAGAACGTCGACCGTTCCGCCGGCGCGATGCTGTCGGGCGCCGTCGCCAAGCGCTACGGCTTCAAGGGGCTGAAGGACGACACGATCTCGGTGAAGCTCAACGGTACGGCGGGCCAGTCCTTCGGCGCCTTCCTTGCCCGCGGCATCACCTTCGATCTCGTCGGCGCCGGCAACGACTATGTCGGCAAGGGGCTTTCGGGCGGCCGCATCGTCGTGCGCCCGCCGGAAGGCAACCGCGCGGTGCCGCACGAATCGATCATCGTCGGCAACACCGTGCTCTACGGCGCGATCTCCGGCGAGTGCTACTTCAACGGCGTCGCCGGCGAGCGCTTCGCCGTGCGCAACTCCGGTGCCGTCGCCGTCGTCGAGGGCGTGGGCGACCATGGCTGCGAATACATGACGGGCGGCGTCGTCGTCGTCATCGGCCAGACAGGGCGCAACTTCGCGGCCGGCATGTCGGGCGGCGTTGCCTATGTGCTCGACGAGGCCGGCGATTTCGCCCGTCGCTGCAACATGGCGATGGTCGAACTCGAACCGGTGCCGGAAGAGGACGACATGCTGGAGAAGCTGCATCACCATGGTGGCGACCTCATGCACAAGGGCATGGTCGACGTCTCCGGCGACATGACGCGCCACGACGAGGAGCGGCTCTACCAGCTCGTCTCCAACCACCTGCACTATACGGGTTCGCCGCGGGCCCGGGAGATCCTCGACAAATGGGCCGAGTATCGTCCGAAATTCCGCAAGGTGATGCCGGTCGAGTACCGCCGCGCGCTCGAAGAGATGGAGCGCATGAGGATGGGGGTCGCTGCCGAGTGAGGCAGCGCTTCACCTACCTTCACCGACTGATAGCGCTTGGTGTTGCGGTCGCGGTCCCCGGGATTGCGACCGTTGTGAACGGCGAGATCAGGATCGAATTCATCGTACTAGGATTGGTAGCGGGAGTTGCCTACTGGTACTGGGGCCCAGCCGCCCCGTTTTGAGCAAGGATTACAAAAGTGGGCAAGGTTACTGGTTTCATGGAAATCGACCGGCAGGTGATGAAGTATCAGCCGGCTTCCGACCGCATCCGCCATTTTCGCGAATTCACCATCCCCATGTCGGACCCCGAGGTCCAGAAGCAGGCCGCGCGCTGCATGGACTGCGGCATCCCCTATTGCCACGGCCCGACCGGATGTCCGGTCCACAACCAGATCCCGGACTGGAACGACCTCGTCTACAACGGCAACTGGGAAGACGCGATCCGCAATCTGCATTCGACCAACAACTTCCCCGAATTCACCGGCCGCGTCTGCCCCGCCCCCTGCGAGGAGGCGTGCACGCTGAACCTGGAGGACATGCCGGTCTCCATCAAGACCGTCGAGCAGGCGATCGCCGACAAGGCCTATGAGATGGGCTATATCGTGCCGCAGCCGGCGACCGTGAAGACCGGCAAGAAGGTCGCCGTCATCGGCTCCGGCCCGTCCGGCATGGCGGCTGCCCAGCAGCTTGCCCGCGCCGGCCACGAGGTCCACCTGTACGAGCGCGAATCCAAGGCCGGCGGCCTGCTGCGCTATGGCATCCCGGACTTCAAGATGGAGAAGAACTTCATCGACCGCCGCGTCGACCAGATGCGCGGCGAGGGCGTGACCTTCCACTACGATATCAATGTCGGCGTCGACAAGCCGATGGACGAGATGCTCGCCGAGCATGACGCCGTGCTCTATTGCGGCGGTTCGGAAACCCCGCGCGATGCCGGCATTCCGGGCGTCGGCTTTGCCGGCGTGCACGATGCCATGCCCTATCTCGTGCAGCAGAACCGCCGCGTCGGTCGCGAGAACATCGACAGCGTCGGCTGGCCGTCCGAGCCGATCCTTGCCGGTGGCAAGCACATCGTCGTCGTCGGCGGCGGCGACACGGCGTCGGACTGTGTCGGCACCGCCTTCCGCCAGGGCGCGGTGAAGGTAACCCAGCTCGACATCCGCCCGCAGCCGCCGGAAAAGGAGGACAAGCTCGCCGTCTGGCCGTTCTGGGCGACGAAGATGCGCACCTCCTCCTCGCAGGCCGAGGGCGCCGTGCGCGAGTTCCAGGTCGGTACGCTCGAATTCGTCGGCGACGAGGACGGCGTGCTGACGGGCGTGAAGTGCTGCCAGGTGGACGATCGCCGCAAGCCGATACCCGGCACGGAGTTCATCATCAAGGCGGACCTCGCCTTCATCGCCATCGGCTTCCGCGGCCCTTTCACGAATAGCGTACTGAAGGATCTTGGCGACAAGCTTGCGATCAACACCGACAAGCGCGGCTCCTCGAACGTCATCGCCAACGAGCGCGACTACAAGACCTCGGTCGACAAGCTCTGGACGGCGGGCGACGTGCGCCGCGGCCAGTCGCTGGTCGTCTGGGCGATCCGCGAAGGCCGCCAGGCCGCCCGCGCCATCGACGAGGCCCTGATGGGCTCGACCACGCTGCCCCGCTAGATTGCCGGAAATGACGAAAGAGCGCGCCGGGAAACCGGCGCGCCCTTTGTCGTTTTGAATGCTCTCATCCCGCCTCAGACGAAGAGGAAGTCCGATGCCGAGAGATCGGCGAGCTTGGTATCTTCGAGGCGCAGTTCGCTCTGGCCGAAATCGAACACCACGTCCTTGCCGCCATCGGCCGTGCGGGCGACGTCCGTCAGGTCGGCGAAGCTGGAAACGCCGAGGCTTTTCGCAATCTCGATCTTGTCGAAATTGGTCTGGAAATCCTCGATCTCGGTCTTGCCGGTCTTGAAGACGAAGGTGTCGCGGCCGGCGCCGCCTTCCAGTTCGTTGTTGCCGGAGCCGCCGTCCAGGCGATCCTTGCCGGAGCCACCTTCGAGGTCGTCATTGCCCGACCCGCCGTAGAGCTTGTCGTTGCCAGAGCCGCCTTCAAGGTCGTCATGGCCCGAGCCGCCCCAGATCTTGTCGTTGCCGGCGTCGCCCGAAAGCTTGTCGTTGCCGCCGTGGCCGGAGATCCGGTCATTGCCGTCGCCGCCGGAGAGGGTGTTGGCCTTGCCGTTGCCGTTCAGCACGTTATCGCCGGAGAGCGGGTCCTTCGGCTCGTCGGTGTCGACGGCCTTGAAGGAGAAGTGACTTTCCTTGAGGCTCGACAGCTTGGTGTCCTCGAGCGTCAGCGTGTTGCCGTCGCCGAAGTCGAAGCGCACGTCCTCGCCGCCGTCGACGGACTTGGCGATCGCCTTCAGTTCGGCAAAGCTCTTCACGCCGAGCGCGCTGTCGATGACGATCTTGTCGGCGCTCGTGGAGAAATCGTCGATCTCGTCGCGGCCGGCGGAGAAGACGAAGGTGTCGCGGCCCGAGCCGCCGGTCAATTCGTCGTTGCCGGTGCCGCCCTGCAGCCAGTCGTTGCCGGTGCCGCCTTCCAGGTCGTCATTGCCGCCGTAGCCGAAGAGCTTGTCGTTGCCGCCCTTGCCGTAGATGTCGTCCGCCGTGGACTTGCCCTTGAGCGTGTTGGCGGTGGAGGTGCCGGTGATCTTAACCATGAGAGATGTCCTTGTTCGATTGGGAGGTCAATGAGGTGGAAAAGGGGCGGGATCAGTCTTCGCGCTCGAGGCGTAGGATCTCACCGGTGTAGCTGTCGATCCTGGCTTCGCTCGTCACGTTCTTCGCATCGATGACCTTCGCCTCGAAATGGCCGTCGTCCATCTCGATCTCGCGGATGACGTAACCCTTGGCCGAAAGCTCGGTGGCGACCTGCTCCAGCGTCTTGCGCACGGGGGCGGTGGTTGTTTCGGCAAGGGCCGGCCCGGCGAGGGCCAGGAGGCCGGTGGCGAGAAGGCCGGTCGTGATGAGGCGCATGGCGAAGTCCTTTCCTGTCGTTGTGAGGAGAGGTTTCGCACAGGCCGCCTGTCGCTTGCCTGACAGGCGCTGTCAGCGATTTGTCAGCTTGATGCGCGTATAGGTAGGCCCATGATCAAGAAGATACTGACCCCCTTTCCGCTGGCGCTCGCCCTGTTCGTCGCCCTTTCCGTTGCCCCGCCGATGGGCGCACAGGCGGATGACGACGACGACGCGGTCGAGCACGAGGAAGCCCGCCGCGCCCTTGAGCAGGGTCTCGTGCGCCCGCTCGAACAGATCATCCAGGAGGCGCGCAAGCATGTCGAGGGCGACCTCATCGAAGTCGAGCTTGAGCGCGAGAACGATCGCTATATATATGAGCTGGAATTCATCCAGCCGTCCGGCCAGATCATCGAGCTGCAGCTCGATGCCAAGACGATGGCGATCGTAGAGGACGACGACGACTGATGCGCCTGCTTCTCGTCGAGGACGATGCCCGCATCGCGGCCGATGTTTCCGCCGTGCTGACGGGGGCCGGCTATACCGTCGAGACCGCCTCGGACGGCAAGGACGCCTGGTTCCTCGGCGACACCGAGGACTACGACCTCATCATCCTCGACCTCGGCCTGCCCAGCATGGACGGCATGTCGCTCCTCAAGCGCTGGCGCGCCAACGGCCGGCACATGCCGGTGCTGGTGCTGACGGCCCGCGGAAGCTGGGCCGAGCGCGTCGAGGGCATCGATGCGGGGGCGGACGACTACCTGCCCAAGCCCTTCCAGTTCGAGGAACTGCTCGCCCGTGCCCGCGCGCTCATCCGCCGCTCCGTCGGCCATGGCGCGGCGACCATTGCCGTCGGCGCTGTCACCATCGATACGCGGGCGATGCGCGTCAGCGTCAACGGCGTGCCGCAGTCGCTGACGCCGCTGGAATACCGGCTCGTCAGCTATCTCGGCCACCACCGCGACCGCATCGTGCCGCCGACCGAGTTGCAGGAACATCTCTACGGCGACGATTTCTCGCGCGATGCCAATGCGCTGGAGGCGCTCGTCGCGCGGCTGCGCAAGAAGCTCGGCGCCGTCGCCATCGGCACGCGGCGGGGCTTCGGCTACTACATGGGCGAGACCGCGCCGTGACGCGCCGCTCGCTGCGCCTTCGCCTGGCGCTTGCCGGCGCCGCCTCCATCATCGCCGCCCTCGTGGCGGCGTTCTTCGTTCTGTCGACGCTGTTCGAGCGGCATGTGGAGCGCCGCATCGCCGCCGAACTGGTGCTGCACCTCAACCAGGTGATCGCCGGCCTCGCCGAGCAGCCGGGCACGAGCCTGCATCTCGTCAAGCCGCCGGTCGATCCGCGTTTCGACCGGCCGCTTTCCGGCCTCTACTGGCAGATCGAGGGCGAGGGAAGGCGCCTGCGTTCCCGCTCGCTCTGGGACGATGTGCTGGCTTTGCCAGATATCCCGGCCGGCGGTGTCCATACGGCGACCGTCAGGGGCCCGGGCGACGCGCCGTTGTTGCTCGTCGAGCGCGAGGTGGTGACCAGCGAGCGGGCCGGGGCGCTGCCCCTGCGCGTCGCCGTCGCCATCGACCGCACGGACATTTCCCGCGCGACGGACGAGTTCGAGGGGGACCTCCTGCCTTATCTGCAGGCGCTCGCCGTGCTCCTGCTGGTGGCGAGCTTCGTGCAGATCTTCGTCGGCCTCCGCCCGCTCGCGACGCTGACGGAACGCCTTTCGGCCATCCGCGCCGGCAAGGCGGAACGGCTCGGCACCGATTTTCCGGACGAGGTGCTGCCGCTCACCGGCGAGGTGGACGCCCTCCTGCAATCGCGCGAGAACCAGTTGCGTAAGGCGCGCGAGCGGGCGGCCGACCTTGCCCATGGGTTCAAGACGCCGCTCCAGATCCTGTCCGGCGATGTGCTGCGCCTGCGCGAGCGGGGCGAGGAGGATGTCGCCCGCGATATCGAGGCGATCATCCTGCGCATGCGTCGCCATGTCGATCACGAGATGGCGCGCGCGCGCCAGGCCGAGCGCGGGCATACGGCGCGCAGCGATCTCGCCCGCGTCGCCGCGCAGGTCGTCAGCGTCGTCTCGCGCACGCCGGCCGGACGGGATCTCGACTGGCAGCAGGAGATCGAGCCAGGCCTCCTCCTGCGCATCGATGCGGAGGACCTCGCCGAAATCCTTGGCAGCCTTGCGGAAAATGCCGCCCGCTATGCCAGGACCACCGTGGGCATCCTGGCCCGGGCGGAGGGCGCGGCGGCGGTCATCGAGGTTGTCGACGACGGTCCGGGCATTCCCGAAGGCGAGATCGAGTTCGTGCTGAAGCGCGGCGGCCGCCTCGATACGACCAGCGAGGGCGCGGGATTGGGGCTGGCCATCGCCGAGAGCTTCGTCGAGGAGGCGAGCGGCAGCTTCGCGCTGGAAAACCGCAAGCCCGGCCTTTGCGCCCGCATCACGCTGCCGCGCGTTGCTACCTGAGCCGGCAAAGGACGTCGATCAGGGTGTCGCGGCCTTGTTCAGGCGAAAATCATCGACGCGGCCGAGCGGCGCATCGGCGATCTCTCCCTTCTCCACCAGCTTCTCGCGCAGGCTCTTGCCGTTGCCCCTGATCGCGGCGCCGCCGAGCAACGCCGTGCCGCCGTCGAGCGCCGGGTCGGCGAGGCTGATCGGCAGCGTCTTGGTGATCTCCGTGTCCTCGGCCGGCGCGGTCACCACGAGGTCCTTGAGATCGCCCTGCAGGCCGGGGCCGTCGGCGGCGGCATCGCCCAGCACGCGGCGGATTTCCTTTTCTACATAGAAGGCGAGCTTGCGCTTGCCGGCCTTGGTGAAGTTGATGCCGTCGGAGCCGCGCAGGCGCACCTGCTGGCCGTTGATGTCGGAGCCCGAAATGACGAACTTGCCGTTCTCGTCGACGAAGCCGTCCCAGATGTCGATGAACTCGCCGCCGGCCTTTTCGACTCCGGCGCGGTAGATCGTGTTGAGCGTCGTCATGTCGGCCGTCATGGCCGAGGATTGGAAGGCCGGCATGCCGATCCACATCATCGGCTTGCCGCCCGCGCGGGCGAGCATCGCGAGGCGATCGACACGCGCTTCGTATTCCCGGGTCCAGGCCTCGGAGCGGAACTTTTCCTTTTCCCCGGCCACCGCCATCTGCTGGCGGTCGTTGGCGCCGATGCTGAGGACGACGAGGGCGGGCTTGGTTTCGGCGATCAGGCCGGGCAGGGACGCCGGCCAGTCGTAATAGTCCTCGCGCACGATGCCGGAGGAGCCATTGGTGCGGCGCTCGACGACGATGCCGGGCGTGGCCTCGAAGGCGGCGACAAGGCCCTCGCCGAGGCTGCTGGCGATGAAGTCGCCGACGACGAGCACGACCTTGGCGTCCGGCGATTTCTCGATCGCCGCCGGCTCGGGCCGCGCGGCGACGGCGCTGGCCTGCTTCTTCTTGCGGTTGACGGTGCGCGGCTTCCTGACCTGCCGCTCCGGGGCCACCTCCTCGCGCTTCGGCTTGCCGAAGAGCAGTTCCAGGATGGTCTTGCGCTCCTTGCGCTGCTGCGCGCCGGCCGGAAGGGCGGTCATAACGACGCTTGCCGCGGCCACGAGGGCAAGGCCGAGGCGCACAATCCGCAAGGTGGTCGTCGTGCTCATCGCGAGGGCTCCCGTCTTGCCCGCGATCCTGCGGGATCGTGGTGGCGGCATGATGGCAAATGTGCGCGCCGGGCGAAAGCCCGGCAGCAAAAAGGGCGCCGTAGCGCCCCTCTTCGTCTTTCCCGATGATCTAGCGGCGCAGCGCGCGCAGCAATTGCTGGCTCGGCTGGCCGTCGGCGGCAAGGCCCATGCGGTTCTGGAAGGCCTGGATGGCGGCCTTGGAGCCGGAGCCGAAATTGCCGTCGACCTCGCCCTCGTAATAGCCGAGTTCCTTGAGGCGCGTCTGCAGTTCGAACTTCTCCGTGATGTCGAGCGCGCCGTCCGGGCGCGGCCAGCGCTGCTTGACGCCGCCGTAGCCGGCGAGCCGGTCGGCCAGCATGCCGACGCCCATGGCGTAGGAATCCGATGCATTGTAGCGCTTGATGACGAAGAAGTTCTTGGTCATCAGGAAGCCCGGGCCGCCATTGGCCGGCAGCTTCAGCTCGGCGCGGTCGGCGCCGTTGTTGAAGCCGCTGCCGCTCGGACGCGTGAAGCCGAGTTTCGCCCATTGGGCGAGCGTCTTGGTCTGGCCGGAATATTTGCTGCCGCCCTGCGGCACGACGATCTCGTAGCCCCAGGTCTTGCCCGCCTGCCAGCCGTTCTTGGCAAGCAGGTTCGCGGCCGTCGCCAGCGCGTCCGGCACCGAGTTCCAGATGTCGCGATGGCCGTTGCCATCCGCATCGACGGCATAGATCATGTAGCTCGTCGGGATGAACTGGGTGTGGCCCATGGCGCCGGCCCAGGAACCGGTCATCTTGCCGGCCGCGATGTCGCCGCGCTGGAGGATCTTCAGCGCCGCGACAAGCTGCGTGCGCGCATATTTCGCCCGCTTCTTGTCGGCATAGGCGAGTGTTGCCAGCGCGCGCGGCACATAGTGCAGCCGGTCGTCCTTCTCCAGCACCGCGCCGTAGTTCGATTCCATCGACCAGATGGCCAGCAGGATGTTGCGGTCGACGCCGAAATGCCGCTCTATGGCCGCAAGCGTTCGGCCATGTTTGGCGGCCATCTCCTGGCCGATACGCACCGTGTAGGGGTTGACGCGCGAATCGAGATAGTCCCAGATCTTGTGCTTGAATTCCGGCTGGTAGGCGGCCTTTTCCAGAACGTCGGGATCGGGTGTCTTGACGCCGGAAAACGCCTTCTGGTAGGTCGATTTGCTGATGCCGGCCTCGGATGCCGTCGCATAGAAATCGGCGATCCACTGCTGGAAGCGCGTGTCCGCGCGGGCGGCGGTGGCCTGGGCGAAAAGTCCGGCCGACAGGAGGAGAGTGAGCGCGGATCGGCGCAGAACGGTTTTCAGATTCTGTGTCATCGGCTGTCGTGTCCGTTTCTCAAATTTCGGTACGATGGCGCGGAACCATCGGCTGAACGCAAAACTTATAAAAACGAAGTCAACAAATTCTTTACCATCAAAAATTTGCCCCGTCTTCCTTCGCAAAAAAGTCTTCCTTCGCAAAAAAATAGCAATTGGATCCTATCCCCGTACAACTACGTCCCGGCCATGACGGCGACGGGCGCAACGAGGTGAATATGTCGCAGGCACGCAAGGTTCGCAAAGCAGTCTTCCCAGTGGCCGGTCTCGGCACCCGCTTCCTTCCGGCCACCAAGGCCGTGCCGAAGGAAATGCTGACCATCGTGGACAAGCCCGTCATCCAGTATGTGGTGGACGAGGCGCTGGATGCCGGCATCGAGCACCTGATCTTCGTGACGGGCCGCTCCAAGGCGGTCATCGAGGACTATTTCGACATCCAGGTCGAACTGGAGCAGACGCTGCGTCAGCGCAACAAGACCGCCGAACTGACGCTGCTCGAAAGCATCCTGCCGGTCGCCGGCTCGACGAGCTTTACCCGCCAGCAGGAGCCGCTCGGTCTCGGCCACGCGGTCTGGTGCGCCCGCGAGCTCGTCGGCAACGAGCCTTTCGCATTGCTCCTGCCCGACATGATCATGAAGGCGGAGAAGGGCTGCATGAAGGGCATGGTGGAACTCTTCGAGCAAAGCGGCGCCAACATCATCGCCGTCGAGGAATGCGCGCCCGACCAGGCGCACAAATACGGCATCGTCGGCGTCGGCGAGACGATCGGCGAGGGCTTTGCCATCACGAAGATGGTCGAGAAGCCCGCGCCGGGCACCGCGCCCTCCAACTTCTTCATCAACGGCCGCTACATCCTCCAGCCGGAAATCTTCCCGATCCTCTCCACGCAGGAGCGCGGCGCCGGCAACGAGATCCAGCTTACCGACGCCATGGTGAAGCTCGCCGACGCCCAGAAATTCGCCGCCTATCACTTCCGCGGCGAGACCTACGACTGCGGCGCCAAGGATGGTTTCATCCTCGCCAACATCGCCTTCGCGCTGGCCCGTGCGGATATCCGCCCGGCCGTCGAGGGCCCGCTGAAGGAGTTGGTCGCCAAGCTGTCGTAACGGTCAGCGGCGCAGGACGAGGCCGATGCCGGCGCGCGTGATGCCGGTGTCGGTGCCGCGCGCCGGGCGGGTCAGTTCGTAGGAGATGTCGCCCGTCAGGGCGAGCCGGCGGTTGAGGTCCCAGGTGAGGCCCGTGCCGACGAGATAGACGTTCTGGTCGGCGCTGCCGGACGTGGAGAAGTCCCGCCAGGTATAGGCGCTACTCAGCCGCGCAACGACGTTCTCGCGCAGTTCATGCGTCAGGTCGGCCGTGGTCGTATAGGCGACATAGCCGCTTTCCCCCGCGGTGGTCGACGGCTCGATCTGCGTTACGAGGCCGAGCCGGAGTTCGGTGCCGCGCTGCGGCGACCAGATAAGCGTGCCGTCGAGTGCCAGGGCGGCGATGGATTTCAGGCGGCTGTCGTCGAAGGCGGCGCGCCGGTAGCCCATACCGAGATCGCCGCGCAGCTTCTCGCCGAGATCGATTTCCACGCCCGCACGGGCGCCCATTGTCGAGCGGGAGCGCTCATAGCCGAGCGAATCGCGCTCCTCGTCGTAGAGCGCGCGACCGATCGAGGCTTCGAGATAGGGGATCAACGCTGGCGACAGTTCGAAGCCGACACGCCCCGTCAGGGTGCCTTCCGTGAAGTTGCGGTCGGAAAGGCTGAGCTTGTCGCCGTTGGCGAGCTTTGCCGAGCCATAGATCTCGCGCTCGATCTGCGCGCCGATCGTGCCGCGGATCACACCGAAATCCCGCTGGACGCGCGCGCCGGCGGTGAAATTATGGACACCGGACTGGGCGCTGGCGCCGTCGATGGCGTTGGGATCGGCCGCGTCCTCGCGCTCGAAACTGTAGCCGGCGGTGAGATTGGCGATGGTGTCGTCGCTGAGGCCGAGGCGCAGGTCGCTGTCGATGCGCGCCTGCGGTTCCGTCTCTCCCGTGCCGCTGATGTTGCGCTGGTAGATGCCCTCGGCGTCGATGGTCAGTTGGTGGCGTGCCCAGTCGGAGGTCAGCGAGCCGCGAAAGCCGGTCTGCCAATAGGTCCGGCTGGTCGTGCTGCCGGATTTTGTGCGTTCATGGCCGATGCTCTGGGTGATCGAGGGCCGGAGCAGGAACGTGCCGACGCGAATGCCGGGTGGCTGATAGGGATCGGTGAGTTCGCTCCGGGCCGTTTCCGGGCCGCCTTCCCGCAGGTTCAGCCGCTCGCCATCGCGAGCCGAGCGCCGGACGGCTTCGTTGTCGCGCGCGGTCTCGGCGAGCGCGTCGGCCTGGTCGCCCGTCAGGGCCGGGTCGATGGAGCCGTCGATCGATGCCGTCGTCTCGGCGCCCGGCAGCCCTGTCGCTGCGTCCGCCGCGCCGTTCCCGGCGTTCTCGACGAGGGGATTCAACGGCTCCTGGAATGTCGGGGTCTCGCTCACCGTTCGCTGCTGGGCAACGGCGGGCGCGCCGGCAAGCACGGTGCCGGCAAGCAGAAGACCGGCCAGGCGCCATGCCGGGCGCGGCACCGCCGCTTCGTGATCTCTTGCTTTTGCCTCTGCCATGATTGCGGCCTGCGAACCTTTTCGATCTTTCGGGCGAGCGGAACGCCCGGCGCTGTGTGCGTGCATGGGCTCTAGCGAGCAAGCCTTTGAAAAATATCGCTGTTCTTCGCGCCCTTGTGCTCGCCTACACTCTATTGGCGAAGGGTTAGTTTATGGTTAACAGATGGTGAAGCCCTGAAAATGCGCTTTTGGGCGCGCCCTTTTCCGCCCGAACATTTTTTCAATCATCGTTAACAGGTATGGGACGGAAGGCTTCTATCTCGACAGCCAGGTCGGACCTGCGATCGGTTGCCGCCAGCCGCACCCTTGTCAACGGAAACGATGCGTTCGGCTATGTATTTTCGCTGGAGGGCGGAAGGCGTGTCGTTGCGGACGGCTGGTCCGTGACGCCACATGGCGAAATGCCCGCGGCCTGACAAGCCGGCTCCATGCTTATGGCATTTAGGCCGGCTTCCGCGTGAAATGGTGAAATCGCCCGGCGCGTGACCGCCGGCGGCAAAGTCACTCGCCGTAACAATCTGCTTTCTTTCGTGCATGGACAGGGGAATGCAAAAGCGCTAACGAGGCGCATGATCAAAAGACAGGCAAAAGTTGACAGTGCCGGCGCCATCGCCACGGCAATCCGCACCGTTGAAACGGAAATGGCCGGCCTTACCGCTCTTTCGGCGGCGCTGCAGGGGCGGCTTTTCGACGCGTTCTGCGAAGCTGTCCGCGTCATCGGCGACATCAGCGGCCGCGTCATCGTGACGGGCATCGGCAAGTCGGGGCATATCGGGGCGAAGATCGCCGCGACGCTCGCTTCCACCGGCACGCCGTCCTTCTTCGTGCATCCCGTCGAGGCCAATCACGGCGATCTCGGCATGATCGGCCGTGACGATGTCATCCTCGCCATGTCCTGGAGCGGCGAGACGGCCGAATTGCAGGGCATCGTCTCCTATTCCCGCCGCTTCTCCATCCCGCTGATCGCCATCACGTCGGGCGAGCGCTCGGCCCTTGCCCGCGAGGCGGATACGCTGCTGCTGCTGCCGAAGGAGCAGGAAGCTTGTCCGCACGGCCTGGCGCCCACCACCTCCACGCTGATGCAACTGTCGCTCGGCGATGCGCTCGCGGTCGCGCTCCTCGAAGCCCGCGGCTTCACCGCGACGGATTTCAAGACCTTCCATCCCGGCGGCAAGCTCGGCGCCAGCCTTTCCCATGTCGGCGACATCATGCACAGCGGCGAGAACATGCCGCTCGTTCCCCTCGGCACCTCGATGCCGGATGCCGTGCTGCTCCTGTCGCAGAAGCGCTACGGCTGCGTCGGCGTCGTCAATGACGAGGGCATCCTCGTCGGCATCGTCACGGACGGCGACATTGCGCGCAACCTGTCGCGCAACCTCGCCGAACTCAGCGTCGACGAGATCATGACGCGGGCGCCCAAGACGGTGAAGCCGACGACGCTGGCGACTGCCGCGCTCGGCCTGCTGAACCAGTACAACATTTCCGCGCTGATCGTCACCGACGAGACCTTCCGTCCGGTCGGCGTCGTGCACTTCCACGACCTGCTGCGCATCGGCGTCGCCTGACCGGCGCATCCACAAGCATAAAGCTCAAACCCCCGTATTTCCGGAAATGCGGGGGTTTTGTTTGACTAGGCGGCCTCGACCGTCAGATCGCGGCCGTTGCTCGCCGTGACGCGCACGCGCGCGCCGACCGGAAGGTCCGGACCCTGCACGCTCCACATCGTGTCGTCCAGCCGGATACGGCCGCGGCCTTCGGTGATCGGCTGTTCCAGCGTCGCGGTGCGGCCGACGAGGCTCTGGCCGCGCTGGTTGAGATGCGGCTGGTCGGAGGTCTGGCCGCGCGTCTTGACGATGCGCCGGCCGATCAGCACGGCCACCAGCGACAGTGCGGCGAAGGCCAGCCATTGCGCATGCCAGGTCCAGAACGCCGCGTCCCACAGAAGCAGCGAGAGGGCGCCGGTGACGATCGCCGCGATGCCGATCCAGACGAGGAAGACGCCGGGCATCATCACTTCGAGGATGAGGAGCACGATGCCGAGCACCCACCAGGCCCAGGGACCGAGTTCCGTGACGATGCGCTGGATCATGCTCAGCTTCCCTGCGACGTATCGAACGGGTTGCGGAAGGCGGACGTCGAGGCGGTGGTGGTCGTGGCCGGTGTCGACTGGCGCGTGCGCGGCGTGCCCGCGGTCTGCGAGGAGCCGCCGTCGCCAAAGACTTCCCTTGCGATGGCGCCGATGCCGCCCAGCGATCCGACGAGCGAGGAGGCCTCCATCGGCATCAGCACGATCTTCGAGTTCGGCGCCTTGCCGATGGCGGCCATGGCTTCGGTGTATTTCTGGGCGACGAAGTAGTTGATCGCCTGCACGTTGCCGGCGGCGATGGCTTCCGAGACCATTTTCGTCGCCTTGGCTTCGGCTTCCGCAAGGCGCTCGCGGGCTTCGGCGTCGCGGAAGGCGGCCTCGCGCTGACCTTCTGCCTCAAGGATCGCCGACTGCTTGGCGCCTTCGGCGCGCAGGATCTGTGCGTTGCGGGCCCCCTCGGCTTCAAGAACCTGCGCGCGCTTTTCGCGCTCCGCCTTCATCTGCCGGCCCATCGAATCGACCAGGTCCTTCGGCGGGGCGATGTCCTTGATCTCGACGCGGGTGATCTTGATGCCCCAGGGATTGGCCGCCTCGTCGACGACGCGCAGCAGCTTGTCATTGATCACGTCGCGGTTGGACAGAAGCTCGTCCAGGTCCATCGAACCCATGACCGAACGGATATTGGTCATGGTGAGGTTGAGGATGGCGTTTTCCAGATGGGCGACCTGGTAGGCGGCCTGCGCCGCATTGAGGATCTGGTAGAAGGCGACGCCGTCTGCCGAAACGCTCGCATTGTCGCGGGTGATGACCTCCTGCGTGGGGATGTCGAGCACCTGTTCCATCACGTTCATCTTCGCGCCGATGCGGTCGATGAAGGGGATGATGAGGTTGAGGCCGGGCTCCAGCGTGCGCGTATAGCGGCCGAAGCGCTCCACCGTGTACTGATAGCCCTGCGGGATCGTCTTGATCCCGGCAAAGAGGATGAGGATGACCAGCACCACGAGGGCGATGACGACGATATCCAGTCCGGCCAAATCCATAGTTCTTTTCTCCAACAGACAACGCGGCGCCGCGCCACTGTAAGGAATACGGGCCGCAACGCCAGTCTATTTGGACGAAGGCAAGATATATCCGGGATCAGACCCAGCCGGAAAGCTCGCGCCGCACGACCTTTTCGAGAACCGCCATGCCTTCGGGCGAATCGTTGAGACAGGGAATGTGCGCGAACTTCTCGCCGCCATTGTGCAGGAAGCTTTCTGCGGCCTGTTCGGCGATCTCCTCCAGCGTCTCCAGGCAGTCGGAGACGAAGCCGGGATTGATGACGGCGATGCGCTTGATGCCCTCCTGCGCCAGCTTTTCCACGGTCTTGTCCGTATAGGGCTGCAGCCATTCCTCCGGTCCGAAGCGGGACTGGAAGGTGACGAGAAGTTTCTCCTTCGACCAGCCGAGCCGTTCGCGCAGCAGCCGCGCGGTCTTCTGGCACTGGCAGTAATAGGGGTCGCCCTTGTCGAAATAGCTCTTGGGAATGCCGTGGAAGGAGGTGAGCACCCGCTCCGGCTCCCAGTCGAGCGTCGCCAGGTGCTTTTCGATCGAGACGGCGAGCGCGTCGATATAGGCCGGATCGTCGTGATAGGGCGGCACGGTGCGCAGGGCCGGCTGCCAGCGCATCTTCAGGAGCGCCTCGAAGGCCTTGTCGTTGACGGTCGCCGTCGTCGCCGCCGCATATTGCGGATAGAGCGGGAAGACGAGGATGCGCTCGCAGCCCGCCTTCTGCAGGGATTCCATGCGCGCGGCGATGGAGGGCTGGCCGTAGCGCATCGCCCAGTCGATGACGACATCGGGCTGACCGGCGAAGGATTTCGCCATCAGCTCGGCCTGGCTGCGCGTATAGGTGCGCAGAAAACTCTCGTTCCTGTCCTTGTTCCAGATCGTCTCATAGGCCTTGCCGACCTTGCCGGGGCGGGTGTTGAGCACGATGCCGAACAGGATCGGATACCAGGCGATGCGCGGCCATTCGATGACGCGCTTGTCGGTCAGGAATTCCTTCAGGTAGCGACGCATCGAGGTGTAGTCGGTCCCGTCGGGCGTGCCGAGATTGACCAGCAGCACGCCGACCTTGCCGTGCTTGACGGGCGCGTGGTCGGCGGGCTTGGCGGCGATGTGCTGCATGGGGAGGTCCTCGGCGTGCGGGATGGGGTTGATTGCTCTCGGGCTTCGTCGTCTTGCACATGCGGACGCGAGCCCGGTCGGCTCAGAACCGTTCTAAAAAGAAATGCCGGCCCGGGAAAGCCCGGGCCGGCAGAAATAGTGGAGACAAATTGTCCTTATTTGGTCGGGATGGACAGCTCCGTGCCGACATGCAGGGCGCGCGGGCGCGGATTGCCGTTGGCTTCCGCGATCCTGCGCCACAGCGTGCCGTCGCCATAGGCGGCCTTGGCGATATCCCAGAGCGTGTCGCCGCGGACGATGACATGCGTGCTGCCGGCGGCCACCGTCGTGGTTTCGGCCGTCGTGGTCGTGGTGGCGGTGTCCGATGCGGCCTCGCCGGAAGTTGCCGCGCCCTCGGCCGACTTGGTAGCCGTGTCCGTCGCGGTTGCCGTCTCGCCTGCGGCGGGCTTGATCTCGGTGCTGGCTGCGGTCTCCGTCTCCGTGGTTGCCGGGGTCTCGACGACCGTGGCATCGGCGATTTCCGTGATGCGGCCGTCCGTATAGGGCTGGTAGGGGCGGTGCGCGGCGAGATAGTCGGCGACGACCAGTTCGAGGTTGGGGCCGAAATCGTAGGCGTTCATGCCGGCGGTGGCGAAGACGGAATAGCCGTCGCCGCCTGCGCGCATGTAGTTGTTGGAGACGACGCCATAGGTCTTGGCCGCGTCGAGCGGCACGAAGGCGTTGCCCTCCTTCACCTCGACGGAGACGACGCGGCTGCCGGCCGGCTTCGACTTGTCGAAGGAATATTTCATGCCGGAGACCTGGGGGAAGCGGCCGGCGCCTTCCTCGATCTGGCCGAGGCCGTTTTCGAGGGCGGCGATGAGGTCGGAGCCTTTGAGCTGGAAGGTCGCGACCGTGTTCTGGAAGGGCAGCACCGACAGCACTTCGCCCATCGAGACCGGGCCGCCGTCGATGGAGGCGCGCAGCCCCCCGCCATTGGTGATGGCGATCGTCATGCCCTGGCTCTTGGTGCGGTCGAGGATGGCGTCGGCCACCAGGTTGCCCATGGCGCATTCGGCCGCACGGCACACTTCGCGCGAGCCGTCGATGGGCGCCGCGCTCTCGGCGACGATCTTGTTCTTCAGCTCCTCGATCGGGCCGCCGAGTTCCTTGATGCGGGCAAGCACCGCCTCGTCGGGCTTGATGGAGCTGTCGATGAGGATCGGCTCGCCGGAGGCTTCCTTCACGACGCCCGCGTCGTCGAAGACGACCCTGAGATTTCCGAGATATTTGGAGTAGGCCGCGGCCTGCACGACGGGCACCTTGTAGCCGCCGGGATTGTCGACCAGCGTCGGGTAGGGGCCTTCCGCCTTGTCCGAAGTGTTGGAAAGGAAGGTGTTGGTGTGGCCGCCGACCACCACGTCCACGTCGGGGATCTTGGCGATGGCCGCCAGGTCGCGTGGATAGCCGACATGGGTCAGCGCGATGATCTTGTTGACGCCCTGCTTCTTCAGTTCGGCGATCGCCGCCGTGATATCGGCGACGTCGTCGCCGATCAGGACGTTCGGGCCGGGCGAGGAAAGTTCCGCCGTGTCGTTGGCGACGGCGCCGACGATGCCGATCCCCTGGCCGCCCTGGTTCAGGACGATGAAGGGCTTGATCCGGTCGCCGATCTTCGAGCTTGCGCTGGCCGCGACATTCGCGGTGACGACCGGGAACGCGACCTTGTCGAGGAAGGTGGCGAGGCCGTCCTCGCTGTCGTCGAATTCATGGTTGCCGACGGTCATGGCGTCGAACTTCATGAGGTTGAGGAACTCGGCCTCCACCGCGCCCTTGTAGGTAGTGTAGAAGAGCGAGCCCTGGAAGTTGTCGCCGGCGTTCAGCAGCAGAACGTTCTTGCCGGTCAGCGCCTGGCGCTGGGTATCGATTGCCGTCTTCAGGCGCGCCACGCCGCCGAAGCACTCGCCCTTGCCTTCCTCTTCGGCCGAGCAGGTCGAATCGAACTTGTTGATCGCCTCGATGCGCGAATGCAGGTCGTTGATATGCAGGATGTTCAGCTCATAATCGGCAAGCGCCGAGCCGCTGGAGAGCGCGATGATGGAGGCGGCCAGAAGGCCGGATCGGAAAAACGTCATGGTCCTCTTCTCCTTGTTTGCCCGCGGTGGCGCGGGAGGGGCGTTCCGTTTCTCGATAGACCGGAAACATGACAGCCGGCCGGCGGATGTTTTCACCGGTCGCGGAGGAGTTCAAGAGAAAAGAAGAAGGGCCGCAGGCCGCGCATGCTTATGAGCCGAAACGAAAAAAGGGCCTTTGCGGGCCTTTCCGGAAACCTGCCGTTCGCTCAGGCGCGTCGGGCGAGCGAGAACTGCGCGCCCTCGGCCGTCGTGCAGTTGAGCTGGCTCTGGCTGACCAGCGCGCAATTGACCTTGGACTGGGTGTTGCGCACCAGCGAGGTCATGTTGATCTCGACCAGCGTCGGCGAGGTGTTGATGTAGGTGCCGGAGGCGAGAAGCTGGTTCGTATCCGTCGTGCGCGTCGTGAACGTGCCGGCCTGGAACGTGGAGACGATGCCGTTCGGGTCCACCCATGCGCCTTCCACGCCCTGCGCCGCAGGCTGCTGGACGACGGGCAGATCGCGCGGCGCGCGGCCCGACTGGCAGGCGGCGAGCGCGACGGCGGCGGTCAGCAGGCTGAGGACTGTGATCGGCTTCATATGGGTCTCCCAAGGTCACGGCGGCGCGAACCACCCGTCCATTCCGGCAGACCATGCCGCGAAGAGACGTCGAAAGCAAGACGCGCGGCCGGGGCGACGGCCATTATCCCATTGAAAGCGAAGACGCCCGCGGGTCTGCCGAGGGCGTCCCCTCAGGGCGTGAAAGCCCGTTCAACGGACCAGGATATTCCTGAACTGCCACGGATCCTTGGCGTCGAGGTCTTCCGGGAAGAGGCCCGGGCGACCGTCGAGCGGGGTCCAGTCGGTATAGTGGCCTTCGACCGGGCCGAGATAGGGCGTCTGCACTTCGAGGCAGCGCTTGTAGTCGACCTCGTCGGCTTCCACGATGCCGGCCTTCGGGTTTTCCAGCGCCCAGACCATGCCGGCGAGCACGGCGGAGGTCACCTGCAGGCCCGTAGCGTTCTGGTAGGGGGCGATGCGGCGGGTTTCCTCCAGCGACAGGCGCGAACCGTACCAGTAGGCGTTCTTGTCGTGGCCGTAGAGGAGCACGCCGAGCTCGTCGACGCCGTCGACCAGTTCGTTCTCGTCGAGAACATGCAGCACCGGCTGCTGGTTGCCGCCATTACCGAACATCTCGTGCAGCGAGATCACGGCGTCGTTGGCCGGGTGGTAGGCGTAGTGGCAGGTCGGGCGGTAGGTGACGTGGCCGTCCTTGTCGCGCACCGTGAAGAAGTCGGCGATCGAGATCGATTCGTTATGGGTGACGAGGAAGCCGTATTGCGGGCCGGGCGTCGGGCACCAGGAGCGCACGCGCGTGTTGGCGCCGGGCTGCTCCAGGTAGATCGCGGCCTTGCAGCCTTTCTTGTGCTTCTTGGCGTTCTTCGGCACCCAGTTCTCATGGGTGCCCCAGCCGAGTTCGGCCGGCTGCAGGCCTTCCGAGATGAAGCCCTCGACCGACCAGGTGTTCCAGAAGGTGTTGAACGGCTTCGGGTTCTTCGTGCGCTGGGTGTCGCGCTCGGCGATGTGCACGCCCTTGACGCCGACCTTCTTCATCAGCTTGGCCCAGCCTTCGCGGTCGTCCTGCGTCGGCTCCTCGAACTTGACGCCGAGGTCCTTGGCAAGGTTCACCAGCGCCTGCTTGACGAACCAGGAAACCATGCCCGGATTGGCGCCGCAGGTGGAAACGGCCGTCGTGCCGCCCGGGTGCTTTTCCTTCTCCTTGCGCAGCGTCTCGCGCAGCGCATAGTTGGTGCGGTCGGCGTTCTTCATGCCCTTGTCGAAATAGAAGCCGAGCCAGGGCTCGACGACCGTGTCGATATAGAGCACGTCGAGCTTGCGGCAGAGCTTGATCAGGTCGACGGAGCCCGTGTCGACGGAGAGGTTGACGCAGAAGCCCTGGCCGCCGCCTTCCGTCAGAAGCGGCTTGAGGAGGTCCTTGTAGTTCTCCTTGGTGACATGCGCCTTGACGTGGCGCACGCCGTGGCGGGCGTAGATCTCCGCGTCGGCGGCGTCTTCGCGCGGCTCGATGACGATCAGCCGGTTCCGGTCGTACTTGAAGTGGCGCTCGATCAGCGGCAGCGTGCCGCGCCCGATGGAGCCGAAACCGATCATCACGATCGGGCCGGTGATCTCGCCATAAACCGGATAGGTGCTGTCTGCCATTTGGTTCTCCTGCGGACGGCCGCTTTGCTGTAAAATCAGGGCCGCGACGGCCCCCATAGCATAATATGGCAGCGCTAGAGCACAGTTTTCTGTCACAATAAAGGGTGGCCCCGGTTTTCCGTCGCGATATTCTTAACCGGCCGCAACCGCCCGCAATTCCGCCACCAGCGCCGCCCTTTTCGTGGCGAGCCCCTTGTAGGCGGCCTGCGGCAGGGTGAGTGCCACGAGCTGGTCGGCGAAGACGGCCGCGACCCTCCGCGCATCCGGCAGCGTGCGCAGCGCGGCGAGCGGATCGGTGTAGATGCGGATGGTGAAGAGGATGTCGCCGGAGACCGGCAGCTTGCGCAGGGTGTGGCGCTCGACGCGGGCGAAGGTGGTTTCGAGCGACAACGCGTGCCCGTCGGGCAGGGCACCATGCGCCTTGGACGCCGGATAGTGCAGGTCGGCATCCGGGTTGATCGACCAGTTGAAGCGGAAGACGGGCTGCTCGACCTTGAGATTGTCGAACATACGGTTGATCAGCAGCGCGTTGCGCGTGCCCTCGCCGAAATCCGGCACCGGCGCGTGGATATCCTCCATCCTTCGCCCGAACTTTTCCGGCAGCGACCAGGAGGAGGGGAAGGCGACATAGCCGGCGACGAGCCGCCAGCCGCTGTCGTCGCGCCGCATCAGCACGAGGTCGTCCTGCACCAGCGCGCCGGCCGTGACGAGCGGAGCTTCGCCGGTATCGAGATCGACGCTGCGCGCCCCGGCGACGACCGCCGATCCCTCACGGCGATAGAAGGACGGATGTCGTGCCGTGATGTGCTCGGCAAGGAGTTCCAGGACTTCCCGTTGCGCTTCGCGCGTTCCGGCCTCCTCCACGAAGACGACGTCGCGCTGGTCGGCGATCAGCCGGTCCTTTTCGAGAAGGTAGCGTTCGAGATCGCCGTCCGGTTCGATCCAGCGAGCGGGGTCGAGCGGGCCGAGGCCGATGGTGAAGAGACGGGCGGAGCCGTCGTAGGGCGTGTAGGCCGGCTGCTTCATGTCAAATCGCCCCGGATCAGCCCGCGCAGGGAATTGCCGACGAAGACCGAGCCTTGGGCGAGGTCTTCCGGCCGCAGGATCTGTTCGACGGCCTTGCCGCTTTCCAGCAGCTCCTCCCGCAGCACGCCCGCGAGCAGCCCCGAGGCGAGCGGCGGCGTCTTGAGGATGCCGGTGCGGTCGTCGAGGAAGAGTGAGGTGATGGTGCCCTCGCAAAGCGCGCCGTCTTCGTTGAGAAGAAGGACCTCGTCGGCGTCTGCCGCGGGGAACTCGGCGCGGGCCGCGGCATAGTCGGCGCGGCGCGAGGTCTTGTGGCGCAGCAAGGGATCGGCGGAGGAAAGCCGGGTGTCGGCGATTTTGAGGCGCCAGACGGTGCCGGCCGCAAGGGGCGCGAAGGGGATGGCCTGCACGTCGATCCGGCCGTCGGCGAACAGTTCGAGGCGGATGCGAAGGGGAAAGACGGGCAGGGCAGAGGGGGGTAGCGCAGCGAACAACGCCTGCTCTGCCTCCTCACTCCCGGCCAACCCGAGCGCCGCCGCCGAGCGCGCCAGCCGTGCCAGATGCCGCTCCAGCCGCACGAAACCGCCTTGAGGTTCCCAGCGCAGCGTCTCGATCAGCGAGATATCCATTGATCCCCCAACGCGAAACGCGCCTTCAGGAGACATTCGTCATATTCCGCCGCGGCTGTTGAATCGAAGACGATGCCGCCGCCGACATTGAAGACGGCATTGCCGTCTTCGAAAATGGAGACGGTGCGGATCGCCACGTTGAAGCGCATGGTGCCGTCGGGGGCGATCATGCCGATCGCGCCGCAATAGGCGTCGCGCGGACCGTCCTCCAGCGCGTGCAGGATCGTCATGGCGCTCATCTTCGGTGCGCCCGTGATGGAGCCGCAGGGGAAGAGCGCCGCGAAAATGTCGCGGATCGAGAGGCCGGGCGTGAGTTTCGCGCGAACGTGGCTCACCATCTGGTGCACGGTCGGATAGGTCTCGACGGCGAAGAGTTTTGGCACATGGAGCGTGCCGACCTCGGTGATGCGCGAGATATCGTTGCGCAGGAGATCGACGATCATCCGGTTTTCCGCCTGCGACTTCGGATCGGCCTGCATCGCGGCGATGATCCCGGCATCTTCCGCGGCATTGGCCCCGCGCGGTGCGGTGCCCTTCATCGGATGGGCCTCGATCCAGCCGTCCCTGTCGACGTCGAAAAAGAGTTCCGGCGAGCGGGAGAGGAGGAGCGGGCCGTCGAGCGAGACGAAGGCGCCGTAGCGCACGGGCTGGCGCTCGATCAGCGACCAGAAGGCGGCGAGCGGATCGCCGGTCCAGCGGGCGCGGATCGGCATGGTGAGGTTCGCCTGGTAGCAGTCGCCCTCCCTCAGGTGCCGGTGCAGGCGGTCGAAGCGGTTGCGATAGGTCTCGAAATCCCAGCCGGCTTTCGGCTCGGTGAGGAAGGGTTCGTTCTCGGTGCGCTGGCGAGGCCTTGCCAGCGTATGGTCGTCCGCCGGCTTTTCAAAGATGCCGAAGCTCATCAGCGGCGTCGGGCGGTTCTCTTGCGCGAAGGGTGCCAGTTTCTCCTCGAAGAGATGACCGGCCTCGTAGCTCAGGAAGCCGGCGATCCAGTGGCCCTTGTCATGCGCCGCCTGCAGGGCCACGAAGGCCGGCTCGAAGCCGGCACGCTCGCGCACCGTGACGATGCTGAGCGGCTCGGCGAAAACCACCGTCCGGTCCTCGCGGTCGTCCCTGAGGAGCACAAAGCGTTCGCGGTCGGTCATGCGGCTTCTTCTTTTTCGAGGTCAGGCCTTATCAAGCGCTTCCAGTTCGTCGATCAGCCCCTCGATCATCGACAGTCCCTTGCTCCAGAACGACGGATCGCTCGCATCGAGCCCGAACGGCTTCAGAAGCTCGGTGTGATGCTTGGTGCCGCCGGCCTTCAGGAGGTCGAAATATTTCGCCTGGAAGCCGGCTTCGGCCTGGCTGTAGACGGCGTAGAGCGAGTTCACCAGGCAATCGCCGAAGGCATAGGCGTAGACATAGAAGGGCGAGTGGATGAAGTGAGGGATATAGGCCCAGTAGGTCTCGTAGCCTTCGGAAATCCGGATCGCCGGGCCGAGGCTTTCCTCCTGCACGGAGAGCCACAATTCGCCGATCTGGTCGCTCGTGAGTTCGCCTTCCTTGCGGGCGGTGTGCACTTTGCGCTCGAACTCGTAGAAGGCGATCTGGCGCACGACCGTGTTGATCATGTCCTCGACCTTCTGGGCGAGCATCGCCTTGCGCTCGCGCTTGTCCTTTGTCTTGTCGAGGAGACTGCGGAAGGTCAGCATCTCGCCGAAGACGGAGGCCGTCTCGGCGAGCGTCAGGGGGGTGGACGCCATCAGCGCGCCCTGTCCGCCGGCCAGCACCTGGTGCACGCCATGGCCGAGTTCATGGGCGAGCGTCATCACGTCGCGCGGCTTGCCCATATAGTTGACGAGCACATAGGGATGCGCGGAGGGCACCGTCGGATGGGCGAAGGCGCCCGGTGCCTTGCCGGGGCGCACCGGCGCGTCGATCCAGCCCTTGTCGAAGAATTTCTTGGCAATCTCGGCCATTTCCGGCGCGAAGGCGCCATAGGCGGAGAGCACGGTGTCGCGCGCCTCGGTCCAGGGGATGACCGCATCCGGTGTCTCGGGAAGGGGCGCGTTGCGGTCCCAGAACTCCATCTGCTCCATTCCGAGCCACTTCGCCTTCATCGCATAGTAGCGGTGCGAGAGGCGCGGATAGGCTTCGCGCACGGCTTCCGCGAGCGCCGCGACCACTTCCGGCTCGACCCGGTTGGCGAGGTGCCGGCTGTCGGCGATGTCGGAAAAACCGCGCCAGCGGTCGGAGATTTCCTTGTCCTTGGCGAGCGTGTTGGTGATCAGCGTAAAGGCGCGGATATTGTCCTTGAAGGTCTTCGCCAGCGCTTGGGCGGCCTTCCGGCGGTCGTCCGGGTTCGGCGACTGGAGCTGGTTGAGGGCGATCTCCAGCGGAACCTCCTCGCCGTCGATCGTATAGCGCAGCGAGGCCATGGTCTCGTCGAACAGGCGGTTCCAGGCCGCCGCGCCGGTCATCGACTTTTCGAGGAAGAGTTGTTCCGTCTTGTCGTCGAGCTGGTAGGGCTTGTCCTTGCGCAGGTCCTCGATCCAGGGGCGGTAGTGCGCCGCAAGGGCGTCATTCGCCAGCGCTGCCTCGATGCGCTCGTCCGCTATCCTGTTGAGTTCAAGCGAGAAAAACAGAAGGTGGGCGCCAAGATCGGTCAGCTTGGACTGGATGTCGCCATAGAACTTGCCGTTGGCCGGCTCGGTCGTGTTGGTGAAATAGGTGAGGCCGGCAAAGGAGATGAGGCGGCCCATGACGTCTTCCAGCGCCTCGAATTCACGCACGGCCGCGCCGATGCCCTCCTCGCCGGTCTTTTCCGTCGCGGCGTCCAGCTTGCCCTTCCACCTCGCCTCGAAGGCGCGCGCGCCCGCTTCGGCATTCTTCATGTCGCCCTGAAATTCCGGGGAGCCTTGAGAGGGATAGAGATCGGCAAGGTTCCAGCCGGGAAGATCGCCCAGTTCCGCGCTTGCGGCAGCGTCGGCCGGCGCGAAGGCGATGCGGGAGAAGCGGGAAAATCGGGTCATCGTCTGTCTTTCTTCCAGGGGGGCGGGCAGGTGGGCGGATGCCTCTTGCTTGCGTCGGCATTGGTTAAAATGCAAGCCTTTCTCAAAACGGCATGTTCAACCCTTTCTGCCATGGTCCGCTGGTGTTGAGTTCCCTTGGCGTGCATGACGCACGTTCAGGCAAGGAGGTTCCAGTGACGGCCCATATTCTTGTCATCGACGATGATCCTGTCCAGCGCAGGCTGTTGAAGAACATGATCGAGCGCTCCGGCCATGTTGCCCATATGGCGGAAAACGGCCGTGCGGGCCTCGATCTGCTCGATCGCAAGGGCGGCCTGATCAATGTGATCCTGCTCGACCTGATGATGCCGGAAATGAACGGTTCGGCCTTCCTGGAAGCGCTTGCCGAGCGGGAGAACACCATTCCAGTCATCGTGCAGACGGGGCAGGGCGGCATCGAGACGGTCGTGATGGCGATGCGCGCCGGCGCCTTCGATTTCGTGGTGAAGCCGGTGTCGCCTGAACGCCTGAACGTGGCGGTCGGCAATGCGCTGAAGATGGACCAGCGCGAAGGCCGCGGCCGCGGCGGGCGGCGGGGTCGCAGCGACGCCGTGCATTTCGACGACATCGTTTCTGCCAGCCCCGAAATGCTGCGCGTCATCGAGCTCGGCCGCCGCGCCGCCCAGTCGAACATCCCCGTGGTGCTGGAGGGCGAATCGGGCGTCGGCAAGGAAATGGTCGCGCGCGCCATCCAGGCCGCCAGCGACCGGGCGCAAAAACCCTTCGTCACCGTCAATTGCGGCGCGATCCCGCACAATCTCGTCGAAAGCATCCTGTTCGGCCATGAGAAGGGCGCCTTCACCGGTGCGACGGAGCGCCATACCGGCAAGTTCATGGAGGCCGACGGCGGCACGCTGTTCCTCGACGAGATCGGCGACCTGCCGCTCGAAGTACAGGTGAAGCTTCTGCGCGCCGTGCAACAGGGCGAGATCGAGACGATCGGCGCCCGGTTCCCGCAGAAGGTGAACGTCCGCCTGGTCTCGGCGACCAACCGCGACCTCATCAACGAGGTGCGCGAGGGCCGTTTCCGCGAGGATCTCTACTATCGCCTGAATGTCTTCCCGGTGACGATCCCCGCGCTGCGGAGGCGCAAGGAGGATATTCCGGTTCTCGTGCGTGCCTTCGTGCAGCGCTTCGCCGGCGAGCAGAAGCTGGCCCGCCCGCTCGGCGTTTCCGCCGCCGCCATGGCGCTCCTGACGGCCTATGACTGGCCGGGCAACATCCGCCAGCTCGAAAACGCCATCTTCCGCGCCGTCGTGCTGTCCGAAGGGGCAGAACTCACCGCCGCCGACTTCCCGCAGATCGCCGCGCTGGTTCCGGGCTACGGCCTTTCCGAGGACGGCGCCGTCACCTGGGAATCGGCGATGCCGCGCACGCCCGAACCGGCGGAAACGCACCTGCCGAGCGTCTATCCCGACTTCCGTCCGGCCGAGCCGGCAAGCGCCGAGACGGGTCCGGACAACGCCATTTCCAGCGTGGACAAGGGCGGCCATGTGCGCAAGCTGGCCGATGTGGAGGAGGAACTGATCCGCTTCGCCCTGAAGTTCTATCATGGCCAGATGAGCCAGGTTGCCCGCAAATTGGGCATCGGCCGCTCGACTCTCTATCGCAAACTGAAGGACTATGGCATCGACCCGGACGACCCGTTGAAAGAAGCTGCGTAAAAACCCCTGGAATCCCGGCCACTTGCACTTTCTCGATTGCCGTTTATTCCCTGTTAGTGGATTGTTCACTATAACGGGTGCGCAACGACGAGTGTGGCGTATTTGCCATGCTCTCACCGCAATTGGCAGTCATCTGGGATAACGGACGTTCGTTGTCCTTCGGACGGGGAAAGAGTTGGCAAATTTGTTCGCATCGATGAAGCGCCCTGGGGCCTCCCTGGGCAGCCTCTGCAAGACAGTGTTGCAAAAGCTGCCCAAGGCTTTGTCCACGGCTGTGCTGTCCGCTGCCCTCATCCTGCCCACAGCCATTCCCGCGACGGTCCAGGCCGAGAGCGGCAATCGCACGCTGAAGCTCTATTTCATCCACACCCGCGAAAAGGCCGAGATCACCTTCAAGCGCAACGGGCGCTACGATGCGCGCGGCCTGAAGCAGATCAACCAGTTCCTGCGCGACTGGCGCCGCAACGAGCCGACCAAGATGGACCCGCGGCTCCTCGATCTCGTATGGGAAGTCTACCAGAAGGTCGGCGCCAAGGATTACATCAACGTCGTCTCTGCCTATCGCTCGCCGGCCACCAACGGCATGCTGCGCTCGCGCTCCAAGGGCGTCGCCAAGAAGAGCCAGCACATGCTCGGCAAGGCGATGGACTTCTACATTCCGGGCGTCAAGCTCGCGACGCTGCGCGCCACCGCCATGAAATTCCAGGTCGGCGGCGTCGGCTACTATCCGACGTCCGGCTCGCCCTTCGTGCATCTCGACGTCGGCAGCGTGCGCGCCTGGCCGCGCATGAGCCGCCAGGAACTCGCCGGTCTCTTCCCCGACGGCAAGACCATGCATGTGCCGACGGACGGCAAGCCGCTGCCGGGCTACCAGCAGGCGGTCGCCGACTACAAGCGCCGCGTCGGCGCGAACACGATCGAGGTGGCCGGCGGCGGCTCCAACCCGTCGGCCTCCAAGCGCAAGGGCGGCTTCCTGGCCGCGCTCTTCGGCGGTGGTGGCGACGAGGATGAAGAACCCGAAATGATCGCCAGCAACGCCGCCATCCCCGACAACTTCGATGAAGGCGGCGCGAAGGCGAAGGTCGCCGAAGAGAAGAAGCCGGTCGCCGTCGAGGCCGAGACGGAACTTGCCTTCAACGCGCCGGTGCCGGGCAGCCGCCCCGCCTTCAAGGCCGCCGAGACGACCAGCGAGCTTGCCCTTGTCGCCCCGGCGACGAGCGGCGCGGTCGCGGCCCTCGAAGCGGCGACGACCGAAGAGCAGAAGCCTGAATTCGAGGATCTCGCAGCCTACAAGATCCCGCTTCCCGTCCTGCTCGGCGCACGCACAGAGCCGGGCGACGTCGAGCCCGGCGCGGTCCTGACCGCGGAGGCGGCCGTCGAGGATGCGGAAGAACTCGCCATGGTTCCGGTGCCGGGCCTGCGTCCCGAGGTCTCGCTCGACCAGTCGCAGACCGCGCTAATGGCCGCCGCGGAAGCCGAGGTCGCGCTGCCGACCGCCGCCGACCGCTCCAGCCTTGCCGCGCTCGCCGATCCGACGCGGGACGTGACCGCCGGCGGCCCGATCGAAATGGCCGCGCTCGTGTCGACCGATACCGGCGGCGCACGCTCGCTTTCTGGGCTTGACGCCTTTGACGGCAAGCCGGCGGAAGAGACGATGTCCAAGGGCGGACGCCCAAAGAAGAAGGATGCCGATGCGGCAAGCCGCGGCGCGATCCGCACCGAGCCAAAGCTGACGCAGAAGATCATCTCGCAATGGGCGCTGACCCAGGGCCGCGTCGCCACGCTCTCCAAGCCGGTCAAGGCGCCGCGCTTCGTCAGCCGCACGCTGCGCGCCGCGCCGACGACCGTCTACATGGCCGGCTTCCAGCCGGAGGGCAAGTCAATCGACGCCGGCCGCTTCAGCGGCACCGCGGTGAACTTCATGGAAGTGCGCAAGTTCCAGGGCGCCGGGAACTGAGGTTCGCCGATCACTTCAATAAAAAACCCGCCGGAGCGATCCGGCGGGTTTTTGTTTGGCTCTTGCGGGAGGCGCTCACGCGTCCGGCGGCAGCTCGATCATTCCGAGGGCCTGGAGGTAGGTGTCGAGGATGGCTTCCTGCTCCATGCGCTCGTCCTTGTCCTGCTTGCGAATCTGGATGACCTTGCGCAGGATCTTGGTGTCGAAGCCGGTTCCCTTGGCTTCGCCATAGACGTCCTTGATGTCGTCGGCGATGGTTTTCTTTTCTTCCTCGAGGCGCTCGATCCGCTCGATGAACGCGCGAAGCTGGTCGCGGGCGACGCCGTGGGCATCCGACATGCTTGTCTCCTTGGATGGAATAAAATTCGAAGGCCGTGACTTGCCGCGAACTTCCGGCAAGATCAAGGCCTGCGCCCCGATTTTCACGGGGGTAAGCTCATTCCTTCGGGCGGTTCACCTCGAAGGCGGCCTTCTGCGCCTCGCTCGCCTCGCGCTGGTGGCGGGCGCGCCATTCCTCATAGGGCATGCCGTAGACGATCGTGCGGGAGGCCTCCTTGTCGAGCGGCACGCCGGCTTCGTTCGCCGCCTCGCGATACCAGTTCGACAGGCAGTTGCGGCAGAAACCGGCAAGGTTCATCAGGTCGATGTTCTGCACGTCGCTGCGCTCGCTGAGATGTTTCAGGAGGCGGCGGAAGGCGGCCGCCTCGAACTCGGTCTGCTGTTCCTTGCTGAGTTCGGTCATCGTCTTGGCCTCAATAGGGTCCGGTGCGGGAGGGGAATATCTCATATGTGTGCAGCGCCTCGTCCGCATTCAACCGGGCGAAGACCGGCGTAAGGCGCTCCACCCAGCGGGCGATCCCTGCCGCATCGCCGATCTCGTCCTGGCGGATCTCGATGAGGGCATGCGGGATGCCGAGCCTCATGCAATGGCGGAACATCGTGTCGCCGCGCAGTGCCCCGTCATAGGGTTCGTTGTCGCCGACGACGACATCGCCGGGCGCTTCGAGCGCCGCCAGCAGCGGGCGGACGGCGCGATGGTCGCTGTCCCACAGCACCGTCACCTGCCAGGGACGGGCGACGCCCTTCCAGGCCGGCGTGAAGGAATGCATGGAGAGGACGAGCGGCGCCCTGCCGGTCTTTTCCGCGACGGCACTGATCGTCCGGGACACGGCATCGTGATAGGGGCGATGGAAGGTTTCGAGCCGGTATCGCCATTCTTCGGGCGTGATCGGGTGGTTGCCGGGAATGATCGCGCCGTCGGAAATGCGCATGACGAGCGTCGGATCGTCTTCGCCGCGGTTGGGGTCGATCAGGAGGCGGGAGAAGCGGCTCAGGACGACCGGCGCGTTCAGCCGGGCTGCAAGGCCGCGCACCACGCCCTCGACGCCGATGTCATAGGCGATATGGCGCTCGAAGGCGCTGTCCGGCAGGCCGAGGCGGCCGTAGCGTTCGGGCAGACGATTGGTGGCGTGGTCCGCCAGGATGACGAGCCCGAGGCCGAGGTCGCCGTCGATGATTTCAAAGGGGGGATGGTCCTGCATGCCTTTTGCCGAATTGCGCCACTCGTGCCGAGTGATCGCATGGGGGGATGGGAGCCGCAAGCACAGCCTCTCCTTTCAGGAAAGATTCCTTCTGCCGTCGTGAAATTGTAATCGACCGCTGCCTAACTCTGCTGCATCTGAAACGATGCAGCAGAGTTAGGCAGCGGTTTCAAATCTCTACAGCGCCCTTGCGCGTCGTGAACGACGCGCAAGGGCGCTGTAGTGTTGCGTTGACATTCATGCCCTGCCGTCGCAAGAAAGCGCGTATCCAAATCAACGGAGTTGCATCGGAAGCCGTGAGAGCCAAGAGCCATCGCCCGTTTTTCCCGAAAGCCCGCGGCCTCTTCCAGGCCGGTCTTTTCGCCTTTGCCGGCTTTGCTGCCCTGTCCGTGCCGGATACGGCGAAAGCCGATTTCCGCGTCTGCAACGGCACGCAGAACCTCGTCGGCGTCGCCATCGGCTATCGCGCCAAGGAAGGCTGGATGACCGAGGGCTGGTGGCAGGTTCCCGCGACGACCTGCGCCACGCTGATCGAGGGCGAGCTGCAGTCGCGCTACTATTATCTCTATGCCGAAGACGCCGCCCGCGGCGGCCGCTGGACCGGCGACGTCAACATGTGCGTCGCCGAGAACGAGTTCAAGATCACGGGCGTGCAGGACTGCTTCGCACGCGGCTTCCAGCGCATGGGCTTCAAGGAATATGACACGGGCCGACAGGGGAGCTGGATGGTGCAGCTCTCAGATACGCCAGGGACCCAGGAAAGCCAGAACTGATGAGACGGAACAGAAAAGTCAAAATCCTCGCCACGCTCGGACCGGCATCGTCTGACGAGCAGATGATCCAGAAGCTGCATGAGGCCGGGGCCGATCTGTTCCGCATCAACATGAGCCATGCCAGCCACGATGTGATGCGCACGCTGATCAGCCGCATCCGCGCCGTGGAAGCCCGCTGCGGCCGTCCGATCGGCATCCTCGCCGACCTGCAAGGCCCCAAGCTGCGCGTCGGCAAGTTCGCCAACGGCTCGGAAGAGCTAAAGCCCGGCCAAACCTTCACGCTCGACAACAAGGACGTGCCGGGCGACAACACGCGCGTCTACCTGCCGCATCCGGAAATCCTCGAGGCCGTCAAGCCCGGCCATCGTCTTCTGATCGACGACGGCAAGCTGCACCTGCGCGCCGAAAGCTCCGACGGCAAGTCGATCGTCTGTACCGTCGTCTCCGGCACCAAGATCTCCGACCGCAAGGGCGTCAGCCTGCCCGATACGCTGCTCGGCGTCGGCGCGCTGACCGAGAAGGACCGCGTCGACCTCGATGCGGTTCTGGCGACCGGCAGCGTCGACTGGGTGGCGCTGTCCTTCATCCAGCGCCCGGAAGACCTTGCCGAGGTGCGCAAGGTCGCCCGCGGCCGCGTCGGCCTGATGTCGAAGATCGAGAAGCCGCAGGCGATCGAGCGCATCGACGAGATCATCGAACTGTCCGACGCGCTCATGGTGGCGCGCGGCGACCTCGGCGTGGAAATGCCGCTGGAAGCCGTGCCAGGCTTGCAGAAGCAGCTCATCCGCGCCTGCCGCCGCGCCGGAAAGCCGGTGGTCGTCGCCACGCAGATGCTGGAATCGATGATCTCCGCTCCCGTGCCGACCCGCGCCGAGGTCTCCGACGTCGCGACCGCCGTCTTCGAGGGCGCGGACGCCGTGATGCTGTCGGCCGAATCCGCCTCGGGCGACTATCCGGTCGAGGCCGTCTCCACCATGGCCTCGATCGCCAGCAAGGTCGAGCGCGACCCGCACTATCCGGGCATCATCTATGCCCAGCGCTCGACGCCGGAAGCGACCGGTGCCGACGCCATCTCGCTCGCCGCACGCCAGATCGCCGAAACGCTGAAGCTGTCGGCCATCGTCTGTTACACGTCCTCGGGCACGACGGGCCTGCGCGCGGCGCGCGAGCGGCCGGAGGTGGCGGTCCTGGCGCTCTCGCCGGTCATCGAGACGGCACGCCGCCTCTCGGTCGTCTGGGGCCTGCACTGCGTCGTCACGGGCGACGCGGAAGACCTCGACGACATGGTGAACCGCGCCTGCCGCATCGTCGTTGCGGAAGAGTTCGGCAAGCCGGGCGACCGCATCATCATCTCGGCCGGCGTGCCGCTGCGCACGCCCGGCGCCACGAACATGCTGCGCATCGCCTATATCGGCGCGGACGGCGTCAGCGGCGTCTGAGGCGCTATTCCTGACGAGATCCTTCACAAGGCGGGCTTCGGCCCGCCTTGTCGATTCCAGGGGCTTGCGGTGGGTTATGTGCGCCGGCCGGTCAGCTTTTCGGCGAGATCGCCCATTTCCTTCTGCGCCTGCCGTTCGGCCGGGTAGATGTCGAGGAAACGCTCCCAGGCTCGCAGCGCCATCTCGTCCCGGCCCGCTTGCGCCAGGATCGCCGCCATGCCGGCGAGCGCGCCGAAGTGGCGGGGTTCCAGGGCCAGAACCTGGTTGATATCGGACATCGACTTGCGGCGGTTGCCCATCTTGAAGTGCAGCGTGGCCCGGCGGTTCCAGCCTTCGACATAGTCGGACTTCAGGCGAATCGCCTCGTCGAGGAAATCGAGCGCCGCTGCGTTCCGTTCCTCCGACATGGCCTTGTCGGCCCACTGGATGAGAAGGTTGATGCTGGCGCTGCCCGATTCCTGCCATTCCCGGCGAATCTGGTCGGCTACGCCGCGGGCCTTGTCCGCATCGGCCTCGTGCTTCAGTTCGGCAAAGAGCTTTTCGAGCCGCTGGGCGGGTGTCGTGAAGGCGCCGGAAGCGGGATCGACGGAGGCCTTGTCCGCCGGCTGCGCAAGGGCTGCGCTCGGTGCGGCACCGATCAGGGCAAGGGAAAGGCAGAGTGCTGTAAGCATGAAAAAGCGCATGGCGGTTATGGTAAACCGCCATGGCCCAACTTCAAATCAATATTTTTCGATCATCGCATCCCTGTGCGGGACGGCGACCACGACGCCAATCAGCCCTGACGAGCCTTGAAGCGCGGGTTCTGCTTGTTGATGATGTAGATGCGGCCCTTACGGCGAACAAGGCGGTTCTCGCGATGACGAGCCTTGAGCGACTTGAGCGAATTCTTGATCTTCATTTTTCTGATCCGCGTATTGCAGGGCGACTTGAGTTCGCCGGATTTCCTCAATCAAAAACGCGCCGTTGCGGGCGCGCTTTCGGGTTGGCAGGCATGTACCGTGTCACTTATCCACTGTCAACCATTGGCGGCGGGTTTTCCGCGCCGCAGGCCGGTTTTCCAGCGTCCTTGACGGGTTTTTCGGCCTTGGAGCACGATTTTCCCTTCGTCGCGTCAGCTGACGATCTGCGTGACATGTCCCATCTTGCGACCCGGCCGGGCTTCGCTCTTGCCGTAGAGATGGACGAGCACGCCGGGCCTGGCGAGCCAGGCGGGAACGTCCTCGATATCGTCGCCGACAAGATTCTGCATCACGCAGTCGGAATGGCGGCGCGGATCGCCGAGCGTGTGGCCGGCGACGGCGCGGATATGCTGCTCGAACTGCGAGACGATGCAGGCCGCCTCCGTCCAGTGGCCGGAATTGTGCACGCGCGGGGCGATCTCGTTGGCGACGAGCCCGCCGTCCGGCAGCACGAAGAACTCGACGCCGATGACGCCGACATAGCCGAGCTGGTCGAGGATGGCGCGCGCGGCCTTGCGGGCCTGGTCGGCGGTCGCCTCGCTGACCCGGGCGGGCAGGGTGGAGGTGTGCAGGATGCCGTTCCGGTGGACGTTCTCCGCCGGGTCGTAGCAGGCGATCGTGCCGTCGCGGTCGCGCGCGGCGATGATCGAGATCTCCCGCTCGAAGGGTACGAGGCTTTCGAGGATCAGCGGCACGCCGCCGAGCGCCTCGAAGGCGCCGTCGCGCTCCTCGGCGGGGGAGCGGAAGAGCCGCTGGCCCTTGCCGTCATAGCCGAGCCGGCGCGTCTTCAGCACGCCGACGCCGCCGAAGCGGTCGAGCGCGTCCTCGAGTTCGGCCTGGCTGTCCACGGCGGCGAAATCGGCGGTGAGGATGCCGCAGTCGCGGATGAAGCTTTTTTCGACGAGCCGGTCCTGCGAGACCTCCAGCGCGCGCGGCGGCGGATAGACGGCGACCGCCGCGGCGAGCGCCTCGGCGGCGGAGACCGGCACGTTCTCGAATTCGTAGGTGACGACGTCCGAGACGCGGGCAAGCTCGGCAAGCGCATCCGCGTCGTCATAGGCCGCGACGATCTGGGCGTTGGCGACCTGAGCGGCCGGACAACCGGCCTGCGGCTCGAGGATGACGGTGCGAAGGCTCAGCCGGGCGGCCGCCATGGACAGCATGCGGCCGAGCTGACCGCCGCCGATGATGCCGATCGTGCGGGTGCTCATAGCGGTCCGTCCACGGGATATTCGGCAACGGCGTTCGACTGGTTCTCCCGCCATTCGTCCAGGCGGTGGGCGAGCTCGGGGTCGCCGAGCGCCAGCACGGCGGCGGCGAGCAGCGCGGCGTTGACGGCGCCGGCCTTGCCGATGGCGAGCGTGCCGACCGGAATGCCCGCGGGCATCTGCACGATGGAGAGCAGGCTGTCCTTGCCGGACAGCGCCTTGGACTGGACCGGCACGCCGAACACCGGCAGCGGCGTCATCGCCGCGGCCATGCCGGGCAGGTGGGCCGCGCCGCCGGCCCCGGCGATGATGATCTTGAAGCCTTCCGCCTTCGCCCCGCGCGCGAAGCTGTAGAGCCGGTCGGGCGTGCGGTGCGCCGAAATGATGCGGGCCTCGTAATCGACGCCGAGCGCATCGAGCGTATCGGCGGCGTTCTTCATCGTCTCCCAGTCGGACTGGCTTCCCATGATGATGGCGACGGGGGGCGTTTCTGTCGTGTCCAAGGCGTCTCGTCCGGTTAGGCGATGATGTCGGGGATGATCTGGTCTTCCAGCTTGGAGATCTTGTCCTTCAGGACCAGTTTCTTCTTCTTCATGCGCTGGATTCTGAGGGCTTCGCAGCCGACCTGGATCATGGCGTTGATGGCGGCATCGTAGTCTTCGTGCTCCTGGCGAAGCCGTGCGGCGGCAAGCCGCAATTCAGCCTGTTCCTGATCTGCCATGCTGTTCTTTCCCCGTCGTCGGAGGCGCGGCTTTCTTGCGTTCCTCGCCTGTATGAAGGCTGCTCGTACCACGAAACCCCTGGTAACGGGAAGTTATCCCTTGCCACGTTTTCGCCTTCGACAAATGAAAAATGACATGGCACACTGTTTCTGTTGCAACCTGGATCACTCGGCATGCAAATGACCGGGTGCAAGCAAAAGGAAGGAACTGTCACATGACAATTGAGGCTCATCTGGCCACGCTCGAAAAGAAGCACTTCGCTCTGGAAGCAGAGCTGCACGCTGCAATGAACCAGCCCTCCTCGGAGGACCAGGCGATTGCAGACATCAAGCGTCGCAAGCTGCGCATCAAGGATGAGATCGAGCGCCTTCGCGGGTCCTCTCACTGAAAAGACAGGGATTTTTCCAAAGTTACAGAAGGGGTGAGGGTCGCGGACAGTCGGTCCTGATGGCAGGACCAGGGCAGGAGCCCATTTCGCGAAACCGCTCCCGGTACACGAAAACATTGGACGTCGAGACGCCCTGGCCGCCATGATGGCGCGCCGGGGCGTTCTGTTCCGGAATGGGACAACCGCGGCCTACGACCAGAACTGGTCGAGCCAGAGATTGAGCCTGTCGAAGCCCTTCGCATTGATCGTGTAGATGCGCCGGGTGCCCTCGGACCGGACGCTGACCAGATTGCAGTCGAGCAGGGCCTTCAGATGCTGCGAGACGGCCGGCCGGCTGATCGGCAGGCCCTCGGAAAGCTCGTTGACCGTCCGTGGCGCACGGCGCAGTTCCTCCAGCAGGAACCTGCGGTTGGGATCGGCAATCGCCATGAAAGGGTCCGGGTGCGCCATGGCCGGAAGCTATGGCAAAGCAGCATTTGCGGCAAGGGTTTTGTGCGTTGCGAAGAGCCCGGATTTCCAGTTGTTACAACCAGGCGAGGATGCCGTCATAGACGAGCTTCAGGCCGGCGATGAGGGCCATGGCGTACATGAAGGGATAGAAGACGTCCGGCTTCATCCGCTTGACGGCGAAACCGCCGACGGCCGTCGCGGCGATGGCGAGCGGCACCAGCGTGGCGGATATGGCAAGGTTCGTCGTGTCGAGCTGGCCGAGGGCGAAATAGGGGCCGAGCTTGACGGCGTTGAGGATGGCGAAGAAGCGCACGCCCGCGCCGGTATAGTCGCGCGGGGGCAGCTTCAGGGGCAGGCCGTAGACCTGGAAGGGCGCACCGCCCGCATGGGCGACGAAGCTGCCATAGCCGGACAGCGTGCCGAGGAAGGCGGCGGGCAGCAGGCGGTGCGGCCGCGCCGGGACGACATAGCCATGCCGCGCGCGCCAGCTGTTATGGAAATAGCGGGCGACGAAGAGGACGGTGATGAGGCCGATGATGAGGCGCAGCGCATCGCGCGGCACATAGGCCGACGTCGCCCAGCCGATCGCGATGCCGAGGAGCGCGCCTGGCAGCAGCATCTTCAGCAGCGTGCGGTCGTTGTGCTGGCGCCAGATCCACAGCGAGACGCAGTCCATCACCACGAGGATGGGCAGGAGGATGGCGGCGGCCTGCACGGGGGGAACGGCCATGGCGAGCAGCGGCACGCCCATCAGGGCCAGCGCCTCGCCCATGCCGCCCTTCGTCAGGCCGACGAGGAGGACCGCAGGGATTGCGGCATAATAGATTGTGGGGTCGATGGGCATGGAGGGCAGTTGATCCTGTTCGTCCTTCCGTCTATCCGCTTTGATCTGTTATGACGAGCCTGAGTGCCCTGTTCTAAGGAAGTTCATCCATGTCCGATGCCAAAACCCGCTGCCGCCTGGTGTTGATCCTGCCCGAGGGCGAGGACCTGGCCGCCCGCGCCGCGATGCTGGAGGGCGCTTTGAAGGGCGGCGACGTCGCCTCGGTGATCCTGCCGCAATACGGGCTGGACGACGGCCAGTTCCAGAAGCATGCCGAAATGCTGGTGCCGATCGTCCAGCAGGCGGGCGCCGCGGCGCTCGTCGCCGGCGATACCCGCGTTGCCGGCCGGGCGAAGGCCGATGGCATCCATATCACCGGCGGTATCGAGGAACTGGGCGAGGCCATCGAGAAGTTCACGCCGAAGCTCATCGTCGGCGGCGGCAACGCGACGGACCGGCACAAGGCGCTGGAGATCGGCGAGGCGCAGCCGGACTACATCTTCTTCGGCAAGATCGGGGGCGACATCAAGCCGGAGGCCCATCCGAAGAACCTCGCGCTTGCCGAATGGTGGGCCTCGATGGTGGAGATCCCCTGCATCGTGCTCGGCGGCACGGACCCGCAGTCCGCGCTTGCCGCGGCCGAGACCGGCGCGGAGTTCGTGGCGCTCGACAAGGCGATTTTCGCCGATCCGGCGCAGGCGCCCCATGTGGTGGCGGCGGTCAATGCCCTCCTTGACGAAAAAGCGCCACGGTTTGAGCAATAGTAGGCGCATGATCAGGGCCGTTCTCCTTCAAGCTTGCCGTATCGCGCCGGTGGCGCTTCTTGCCACGGGTATCTTCTCGGCTGCGCCCGCTTTCGCGGAAGCGGCGAAGAAGGGACCCTCCGTCACGGCGGACGACACGGCCGTCGCGAAGGATCCGGCCGCCGAGGCCGAGCCCGCCTCCGTCGAGGACCAGCCCGCCGGGAAGGCGGATGCCGGCAAGGACGAGCCGGCCGATGGTCCCTCGACCGGCCTTTCCGTGCTCGATCGCATGGGTGCGGACCTGCCGGCGCTGCCGGCGGAAAAGCCTTTCACCGGCAAGATCGACGAGGCCTACGGCGCCTTCCAGCGCGGCCGCTACCTGACGGCGATGGAACTGGCCCTGCCGCGCGCGCAGCTTGGCGATCCGGCCGCGCAGACGCTGGTGGCCGAGATCCTCGACCGCGGCCTCGGCGTCAAGCGTAACCGCGAACAGGCGATGTTCTGGTACGGGCAGGCCGCCGATGGCGGCGATCCCACCGGCATGTTCAAATATGCAATCCTCCTGATGGAGCGCTCGCGCTCCAAGGAGGACCGCGCCAAGGCGGACGAGCTGATGAAGAAGGCTGCCGATCTCGGCAATGCCTCCGCGCAATTCAACTACGGCCAGGTGCTGGTGGCCGATTCCCCGGGTGAGAAGGGCCTGCGCGCGGCGCTGCCCTATTACGAGAAGTCCGCCGAGCAGGGCATCGCCGACGCGCAATACGCCGTCGCGCAGATCTATATCAACCTGAAGGACCTGCCGGAGGAAAAGGCCAGGCGCGCACGGGAGTGGCTGCTGCGCGCGGCCCGCGCCGGGTTCGACACGGCGCAGCTCGATCTCGGCATGTGGCTGATCAACGGCACGGGCGGCGAGCGCGACTACGAGGCCGGATTCAAGTGGCTGAAGCGGGCGGCCGGCGGCGGCAATGCCGTCGCCCAGAGCAAGCTCGCCCAGCTCTACATACACGCCATCGGCACGCGGCCCGATCCGGTCGAGGCGGCCAAATGGTTCGTGCTGGCGCGCCGCGCCGGCCTCAACGATCCCTCGCTCGAGGACTTCTATCTCGGCCTCAGCGACACGCAGCAGAAGGCGGCGATCGACGCGGCGAACAAGTACCGCTCGGGGTCCTGACGCCGTCCCGTTTACCCTTTGCAGCATCGGGCCCCCTGCATTGCAGCCCTTGCAGGGGGCGAAGACTTGAAACTTGAGGGGATTTGTGGTTTTGAGGCCGCATATTCCGGTCCCGGCGCGTTTTCGCGCCGCGGCTCAGCCGTTTCGAAGCGCCGGACATTCCCGAAGGATCTTTTCTACATGGCTCGTTCAGCTCTTCTCAACGTCATGGTTCAGGCCGCCTTCAAGGCCGGCAAATCGCTCGCGCGCGATTTCGGCGAAGTGCAGAACCTCCAGGTCTCGCTCAAGGGCCCTGGCGACTACGTCTCCCAGGCCGACCGCAAGGCGGAGAAGCTGATCCGCGAGGACCTGATGAAGGCCCGGCCGACCTACGGCTTCCTCGGCGAGGAAACCGACGAGATCGCCGGCACCGACGGCGCGCATCGCTGGATCGTCGATCCGCTCGACGGCACGACCAACTTCCTGCACGGCATTCCCGCCTTCGCGATCTCGATCGCGCTGGAGCGCAACGGCGAGATCGTCGCGGCCGTGGTGCTGAACCCGGCGACGGACGAGCTCTTCACCGCCGAGCGCGGCGGCGGCGCCTTTCTCAACGACCGGCGCCTGCGCGTGGCGGCTCGCAAGAACCTGTCGGATGCCGTCATCGGCTGCGGCGTGCCGCATCTCGGCCGCGGCAACCACGGCAAGTTCCTCGTCGAGCTGCGCCATGTCATGGGCGAGGTCGCGGGCATGCGCCGCCTCGGCTCCGCCTCGCTCGACCTTGCCTATGTCGCCGCCGGCCGGTTCGACGGCTTCTGGGAGCGCGACCTTGCGCCGTGGGATCTGGCGGCCGGCATCCTCCTGATTCGCGAAGCCGGCGGCTACGCGACCGATCTGACCGGCGGCAGCGCCATGCTCGATACCGGCACGGTCATCGCCGGCAACGAATATATCCACAAGGCGCTCACCGAAGTCGTGCACCGTCCGGTGCCGACGCGCTGACAGGGGTAAACGGGCGGCGCATTCCGCGCGGCTCTTGCCGCTAACCCCTTCAATTCGGCGCAATCTTCCTCTAGTCTCCCGCCCGACGAGGAAGCGGAGAGAAGACGATATGGCGAAGCTTGGGCTGTCGGGCTGGGGAGGGTCGCCCGAGACCGGGGAGGATTATCCCCACAAACTCTCAAGCCCCATGGCCTTCTTCTGGACGATGGTGATCTTTCTCATCATCGTCGGTTTCGTGGCCGCCATCCTCTTCCGTCAGGCGCAGACGGCTTTCTTGAGCAATCCGGGCCTCAACGGCCTCATCCTCGGCGTGCTCCTGATCGGCATCCTGCTGGTCTTCAACCATGTGCTGGCGCTCAGGCCCGAGGTGCGCTGGTTCAATTCCTTCCGCGCCGCCGGCAGCGCGGAGAAGGTCGGGCGCGATCCCGTGCTGCTCGCGCCGATGCGCGCCCTGATCGGCCGGCGCCATTCCGTTGCGCTCTCGACGACGGCGCTGCGCTCGATCCTCGATTCCATCGCCACGCGCCTCGACGAATCGCGGGACACGTCCCGCTACCTCATCGGCCTCCTCGTCTTCCTCGGCCTGCTCGGCACCTTCTGGGGCCTGCTCGGCACGATCGGCTCGATCAGCGCGGTCATCCAGTCGCTCGATGCCGGCGCGGGCACGGCGAACGACATTCTCAACGCGCTGAAGGAGGGCCTTTCCGCGCCGCTGGAAGGCATGGGCACGGCCTTCTCGACCTCGCTTTTCGGCCTTTCCGGCTCGCTGATCCTCGGCTTCCTCGACCTGCAGGCCGGCCGTGCGCAGAATCGGTTCTATACGGAACTGGAAAATTGGCTTTCCTCCGTCACCGATGTCGGCCCGGAACTGCAGCCGGCCGCCGACGTGGCGGCGGGCTCCGCAAACGACGTCCAAGCGCTCGCCCAGCAGATCCTCAAACTGGCGCAGGAGAGCGGTCCCGGCCGCTCGACGGCGGCCATGGCCAGCCTTGCCGAAGGCATCCAGGGCCTCGTCAAGAACATGCGCAGCGAGCAGCAGATGCTGCGCGACTGGATCGAGGCGCAGCAGGAGGAATCGAAGGCGCTGCGCCGCACGCTCGACCGGCTCGCCGCGCGTAGCGGCGAGAAGACCGTCGAGCGCGTGACGGAGAAGGCCCACAAGACCGGGGGCGAATAGGGATGGCGCTCGCCCGCAACAGGCGCAGCCAGCGCGCCGTCGATTACTGGCCGGGCTTCGTCGATGCGCTGTCGACGCTGCTGCTCGCCATCATGTTCCTGCTCACGGTCTTCGTGCTGGCGCAGTTCTTCCTCAGCCGCGAGATTTCCGGCAAGGACGACGTCTTGAACCGGCTGACCAGCCAGATCAACGAGCTGACCCAGCTCCTGGCGCTGGAAAAGAGCGGCAAGCAGGATCTCGAAGACGCGCTCGCCAATCTCCAGGCTTCCCTTGCTCAGTCGGAAAGCGACCGCACGCGCCTCCAGCAATTGCTCGACAGCGGCACGGGCGCCTCGGACGTCGCCAATGCCCGCGTCACCACGCTGGTGGGCGAGCTCGATTCGGAAAAGCAGGTGAGCGCCCGGGCCATGAGCCAGATCGAGCTGCTCAACCAGCAGATCGCCGCGCTGCGCAGCCAGATCGCCGCTGTCGAGGAGGCGTTGCAGGCCTCGGAGGCCAAGGACCAGTCCTCGCAGGCGAAGATCGCCGATCTCGGCCGGCGGCTCAACGTCGCGCTGGCGCAGCGCGTGCAGGAGCTCAACCGCTATCGCTCCGACTTCTTCGGCCGCTTGCGCGAGATCCTCTCCGACCGGGAGAACATCCGCATCGTCGGCGACCGGTTCGTCTTCCAGTCGGAGGTGCTGTTCCCCTCGGGCGGCAGCGATCTCAACGAGGCGGGGCAGGCGGAGATGGGCAAGCTGGCGACGGCGCTGCTCGACCTTGCCCGCGAGATTCCCTCGGAGATCAACTGGGTGCTGCGCGTCGACGGCCATACGGACAATGTGCCGCTGTCCGGCACGGGCCGCTACCGCGACAACTGGGAACTCTCTTCGGCCCGTGCGACCTCGGTGGTCAAGTTCCTGATTTCACAGGGCGTTCCGGCCAACCGGCTCGTCGCGGCCGGCTTCGGCGAGTTCCAGCCGATCGCTGAGGGCAGCGACGATGCGGCGCGGGCAACCAACCGCCGCATCGAGTTGAAGCTCACCGAACGATAATTCCGGTTTCAGCCGGCTGCGCGGTCCTCTCCGAGGAAGGCCTGACCGCCATGGTCGAACTGCAGGCGGGCAAGGCGGGCATAGAGCCCGTCCTGACGGATGAGCGAGGCGTGGGTGCCTTCCTCGACGATGCGGCCCGCCTCCATGACGAGGATGCGGTCGGCCTTCAGCACGGTGGCGAGGCGGTGGGCGATGACGATGGTCGTGCGCTTGCCCATCTGCCCGTCGAGGGCCTTCTGGACCAGCGTCTCGCTTTCCGCGTCGAGCGCGGAGGTCGCCTCGTCGAGCAGCAGCAGCGGGGCGTCCTTCAGGATGGCGCGGGCGATGGCGATACGTTGGCGCTGGCCACCGGACAGCGTCACGCCGCGCTCGCCCACCGCGGTGTCATAGCCCCTGTCGAGCCGTTCGATGAACTCTTCCGCCTGCGCTGCCCTTGCGGCGGCCCGCACGGCCTCGTCGCTGACGCCGGACATGCCGAAGGCGATGTTGTCGCGGATCGTCGCGGCGAAGATGGTGACGTCCTGCGGTACCAGCGCGATGCGGCGGCGCAGCGCCTCCGGGTCGGCTGCGCGCAGGTCCACGCCGTCGAGAAGCACGGTGCCGGCATCGGGATCGTAGAAGCGCAGCACCAGCGAGAGGATCGTGCTCTTGCCCGCGCCGGAGGGGCCGACGATGGCGACGGTCTCGCCCTGCTTCACTGCAAGGTCCAGGCCGTTGATGCTGCGATAGCCGGGGCGGGCGGGATAGGAGAAATGCACGTCGCGGAAGGTGATTTCGCCGCGGGCGGGCAGCGGCAGGGGCACGGGGTTCGCAGGCGCGGCGATTGCCGGCGGCTCGGCGAGGAGTTCGGTCAGGCGCTCGGCGGCGCCGGCGGCCTGCGAAAGCTCGCCCCAGACTTCCGAGAGCGCGCCGAGGCTGCCGGCGGCAAAGACCGCATAAAGCAGAAACTGGCCGAGCGTGCCGGCCGAAAGCGTGCCCGCCAGCACGTCGCGCGCGCCGAACCAGAGCACGGCGACGACCGAGCCGAAGATCATGGCGATGGCGAAGCCCGTCAGCAGCGAGCGGGCGCGGATGGCGGAACGCGCGGCGCCGTAGGCCTGCTCGACTTCGCCGAAGAAGCGGGCGCGGGCGGCGTCTTCGGCGTTGAAGGCCTGCAGCGTGCGGGTGGCGCTTATCGCCTCGCCGGCATAGGCGGAGGCCGCGGCAAGCGTATCCTGCGCCTCGCGCGAGCGGCGACGCACCGAGCGGCCGAAGGCGACGAGCGGGAAGACGATGACGGGAATGGCGGCGATGACGAGGCTGGACAGCTTCGGGCTCGTATAGACCATCATGGCGATGGCGCCGAAACAGAGGATGAGGTTGCGCAGCGCCACGGAGGCGGTGGCGCCGACGGCGGATTTGATCTGCGTCGTGTCGGCCGTCAGCCGCGAGACGATCTCGCCGGACTGGTTGACGTCGAAGAAGGCGGGCGAAAGCGTCGTCACATGGGAAAAGACGTCGCGGCGCAGGTCCGCCACGATGCGCTCGCCGAGCGTGATGACGAAATAGTAGCGCATGGCGCTCGCCAGCGCGAGCAAGCCGGCCAGCGCGAAGAGCATCGTGAAATAGGTGTTGATGAAGCCGGCATCGGCCCCGGAGAAGCCGTGGTCGACCATGCGGCGCACGGCGAGCGGCAGGACGAGAGTGGTGCCGGCGGCCAGAACCAAGGCCGCCAGTGCGCCAGCGACGAGGCCGCGATAGCGGCCGATATAGGGAGCAAGCCTGCCCAGCGGACGAATGTTGCGGCGCGCGGTTTTCTCCTGCACGCCTTCTTCTCTGTCTGTGGACACCATACCCCCGTTTCCAGCACCTTGCGGCACGAATTGTCTTTCGGCCCTTGTTATCCAGACGGCCTTCCTGTATAGGCTCGCCATCGAATTGGGAAGCCGTAGGTCCGACCGACCGCGGCTTCATTTACGTCTTTGGCCCGGCTGCCGCAATCCGTTGCGACAATTGGCCCCCGGAACAGGCAGGAAAGTTGTCATGAAGGCTGATATCCATCCCGCATACCACACCATCAAGGTCGTGATGACCGACGGCACCGAGTACGAAACCCGCTCGACCTGGGGTTCGGAAGGCGCGACGATGAACCTCGAAATCGATCCGAAGTCGCACCCGGCCTGGACCGGCGGCAACCAGCAGCTCATGGACCGCGGCGGCCGCGTCTCCAAGTTCAAGAAGCGCTTCGAAGGCCTCGGCCTCTAAGCCTTCTGCTTCGGCAGATTTTGAAGAACCCGGCTTCGGCCGGGTTTTTTGTTGCCTATGGCGCAGATGATCGCCCCTCACCTGCCTGCCGGCATCCTCTCCCCGCAAGCGGGGCGAGGAAGGCTGGGCGCGTCCTCTTCCCACAATCGCTTACCCGCAGAAGTAGGGAAACCGGCGCGACACTCCCTTCTCTCCGCCTGCGAGGAGAAGGTCCCGGCAGGGGGATGAGGGGCGGGTTCCGCAAAATAAAAAACCCGGCCGAAGCCGGGTTCCATCAGGCGTTGCCGTCTTTGCTCAGTTGTTGCCGAAGGCGGTCTGCAGCAGGTTGATCTGGGCCTGCACGCTGTTCTGGTTGTCCGGCGCGAAAGTCTGGACGTCCTGCGGGCGGTAGATCTCGCGGTCGAGCAGGGCGATGCGGTTCTGCAGGCGCAGCGAGCGTTCGATGAGGTCTCGGAAGGCTTCCGGCAGGTCGTTCCAGCCGGGCGCGGTCTTGTCGACGTTGAAGCTGTCGAGGCGGACCTTGTTCTTTTCCGAAAGCACCTGGTCGCGGCTCATCTCGCCGTTGTTGACGGCGCGCTGCAGGAGCAGCCAGGAGGCCATCTGCATCAGGCGGGTGGTCAGCCGCATCGATTCGGCCGCATAGAGCACAGAGGCCATGCGGGGCAGAACCTTGGAGGCCTGGCGGCCGACGCCGTCGAGATAACTTGCGGTCTCTTCGACCAGGCCCATGCCTTCGGCGTACAGGGACTTGAATTGCGCCGACGACGCAACGTGGCCAGCGAAGCTGACGGTATTCAATCCTCTTTCGGACATGGTTTCATCCCTGTTGAACGCATCACATGCAGGTAACGGAAGGTCGGCCCGTGGTGTTCCAATCGGCCGGTCTATGTCGTGAGGATGATCCCATAACCTAATTCGCGCAAGGGTATTCTTAAGAAAGGGTTAATCTCCACAATTCTTTCGGGACAGGTTCCGTTTGCGGCGGCGGCAGACAAAAAAAGAGCCGCGGAAAGCGGCTCTCAAGGTAAAACAGGGAGAAAAATCAGACCGAAACCCCGAGGGGTGAAAATGTCTGAACCCGGAAGGACCGGATGTTCAAGGAATAGCAGGGAAGCCTTAATGGCCGGTTAACTCTGTTGGCGGTTTGCTCGTGCCTGTGCCTTTTCGGCAAGCCGGAACCGGATCAGCGGAAGAGATTCTCCGCCGCCGAGCGGCTGGCGCCCTTCTTCAGCTTCTCCGCTTCCAGCCGTTCGATTTCCGCGCGCAGGAGGTCGATCCGGGCGGCAAGCTCGTCGACGGAGAGCAGGGAGAGGTCGCTGCCGATCTCGTGGGCGATCTTCCGTGCCGGGCGGTCTTCTTCGAAAAAGCTCATGTGGGGCGCTCCTCCTGTTGCTCATCGGCGGCCTGCGGCTGGGCGAGGGCGCGCGGCGAAAGCTGAAGGCTTTCCGGCGTGGTGAGCGTGCCGGGATTGATGGTGGTGTAGTTCTCGCGCATCTCGGCCGGCAGGGCGGCGCGGCGGTGGCTGCGGAAGATGGCGTAGACGGTGATCAGCAGATGTGCCGTGCAGGTGACCATGAAGAGCGCGTAGGGACCGACCGCCGACATGATCGGGCCGCCGAGCGTCGGTCCGATGATGGTGCCGACGCCATAGAGCAGGAGCAGGCCGCCGGAGACCTTCACGAAATCCTCGGGGCTGGCGAAGTCGTTGGCATGCGAGACGGCGATCGGGTAGAGCGCGTTCGCCATCGCGCCGTAGACGGCCGTCAGCACCAGGAGCACGATCACGGAGGCCGGCTGGAAGACGACGAGCGACAGGCCCGCCGCCGCAGCGATGGCCGAGAGCGAGGCGAGCACGATGCGCCGGTCGACCCGGTCGGACAGGCGCCCGGCGGGAAGCTGCATCACGGCGCCGGCGAAGATGGCGACGCTCATCATGACGGCGATCGTGCTGGAGGAAAGGCCCGCATTGGCGCCGAAGACCGCGCCGAGCGTGCCGAAGGCGCCGTTGGCGATGCCGATCAGCACGATGCCGACGCTGGCGACGGGCGAGGTGCGATAAAGGGTCGGGATGTCAAGCTTGACCTGCTTCAGCGGCTGCGGCGAGGCGGCCGTGGACAGCGTCGTCGGCAGCATCGCGAGGCAGTAGAGGATGCCGGCGAACATGAAGAGCAGCGGTGTCGTGACGTCACCCAGCGCTACCGTCATCTGGCCGCCGACGGTGCCGATCAGCGTGATGGCGATGTAGAGCGAGAAGATGAGGCCGCGGCTTTCATTGGTCGCGCGCTCGTTCAGCCAGCTTTCGATGATCATCGAGGTGCCGGCGATCGAAAAGCCCGTGACGGCGCGCAGCGCGATCCACCAGAAGGGATCGACCAGGATGCCGGTCAGAAGCGCGATGATGGCGATCAGCGAGGCGAAGCCGGAAAAGGCGCGCACATGGCCGATGCGCTTGACCACGGTCGGCGCCAGGAGGCAGCCCAGCACGAAGCCGGACGCCCAGGAGGTGCCGAGCAGGCCGAGCATCGTCGTCTCATAGCCTTCGAAGGCGCCGCGCATGGGCAGGAGGAGGCCGTGCAGGCCGTTCCCGAGGAAGAGGAACAGGGTGCCCATGAGAAGCGCGAAGACGGATATGAGATTTTTACGCATGTGATTTTCGTCAGTTTCGTCAGCGGGTAAGCAATAGCGCACCTGTCGCCGATTGCCAGATGCAAAGCGAGCGGGCGCGCGATTTTAGCTTTGCGTCCATCGCTTGGAAAAACGTCCGAGGTGTGACAGGAAGGGCGGAGAAAGGCCGCCATGTCGAAAATCCTTCCCACCCTGCTGCTTGCCGTGATGCTGCTGCATCTCATCCGTCCCCTCGGCCTGCCGGGGCTGAAGCGGCGCGCGGATTTCTGGAAGATCGCGGTCGTCGCCATCGCGCTGATGATGCTGACGGTGCTGATCCGGCCCTGAAACGCAAAAGGGCCACCCGAAGGTGGCCCCCATGAGGTTTGGTCCGGCGTGGACCCGGGTCTTTGGACCCGAAGGAAGGCGGGATCAGAACGAGGGCTGCCTCGTTGCGTTCACCACAATTCCCATGCCCGAAGCCAAGACCGAAATCTCATTCGACATTGGATCACCTTCCTTTCCGTTGTTGACACTGACTGGAAATGTAGGCGCTCCGCCGCTGAACGCAAGCCCCCTTGCGCTATTTCTGCTGGCTGAGGACGTCGACGCCCGGCAGCGGCTTGCCTTCCATCCATTCGAGGAATGCGCCGCCGGCGGTCGAGACATAGGTGAAATCGTCCGCGACGCCGGCATGGTTGAGGGCCGCGACCGTATCGCCGCCGCCGGCGACGGAGACGAGCTTGCCCTCCTTGGTGCGGGCCGCGGCGTGCTTGGCCGCCGATACCGTCGCGGTGTCGAAGGGAGCTATCTCGAAGGCGCCGAGCGGGCCGTTCCAGACGAGCGTCGTGGCGCGCGAGATCCAGGCATTGACCGCCTCGACCGTCTTCGGGCCGACGTCGAGCATCATGGCGTCGGCCGGAATGGTGTTGACGTCGACCACCGCGTTCTCGGCATTGGCCTTGAATTCGCGGGCGACGACGCCGTCTTCGGGCAGCACGATGGCGCAGGTGGCGGTCGCCGCCTCGATCATGATCTGCTTGGCCGTCTCGGCAAGATCATGCTCGCAGAGCGACTTGCCGACATTCGTGCCGCGGGCGGCAAGGAAGGTGTTCGCCATACCGCCGCCGATGACCAGCGCGTCGACCTTCTTCACGAGGTTCATCAGGAGGTCGATCTTGGTGGAGACCTTTGCGCCGCCGACGATGGCGACGACCGGGCGGGCCGGGTTGCCGAGGCCCTTCTCCAGCGCCTCCAGCTCGGCCTGCATGGTGCGGCCGGCATAGGCCGGGAGAAGGTGCGCCAGGCCTTCGGTGGAGGCGTGGGCGCGGTGGGCGGCGGAGAAAGCGTCGTTGACGTAGATATCGCCATTTGCGGCGAGCGCGGCGGTGAAGTCCGCGTCGTTCTTCTCCTCGCCCTTGTGGAAGCGGGTGTTCTCGAGAAGCAGGACGTTGCCGTTCGCCATGGCGGCGATGGCGGCGGCGGCCGGCGCGCCGATGCAATCGGCGGCGAAATGCACCTTCGTGCCGAGGACATCGTTGACCGCGGGCAGGATCTGCTCCAGCGACATCTCGGCGACGGCTTCACCCTTCGGGCGGCCGAAATGGGCGAGCAGGACGACCTTGGCGCCCTTTTGCGAGAGTTCGCGGATGGTCGGGGCGACGCGCTCGATGCGGGTCGCGTCGGTGACCTTGCCGTCCTTGACGGGCACGTTGAGATCGACGCGGACGAGCACGCGCTTGCCGGCGATGTCGGTGAGGGTGTCGAGGGTCTTGAAGGTCATGGGGCGTCTCCCGGCAGGGCAGAGGGGGTATGGCGCCCGCGAAGGCGCCATACGGATTTCGTCAGATCAATTTGCCAAGCGCAACGGCCGTGTCGGACATGCGGTTCGAGAAGCCCCACTCGTTGTCGTACCAGGACAGGATGCGCACGAGGTTGCCGTCGAGGACCTTGGTCTGGTCGGCGGCGAAGTTCGAGGAGTGGCTGTCGTGGTTGAAGTCGATCGAGACGAGCGGGCCGGTGACGTAGTCGAGGATGCCCTTCAGTTCGCCTTCGGCGGCGGCCTTGATGGCGGCGTTGACTTCGTCGGCCGTGACGTTGCGCGACGGCACGAACTTCAGGTCGACGACCGAGACGTTCGGGGTCGGCACGCGGATGGCCGAACCGTCGAGCTTGCCGGCAAGCTGCGGCAGGACGAGGCCGACGGCCTTGGCGGCACCGGTCGAGGTCGGAATCATGGACAGGGCCGCCGCGCGGGCGCGATAGAGGTCCTTGTGCATGGTGTCGAGGGTCGGCTGGTCACCCGTGTAGGAGTGGATCGTCGTCATGTAGCCCTTCTCGATGCCGAAGGCCTTGTCGAGAATATAGGCGACCGGTGCAAGGCAGTTCGTCGTGCACGAGGCGTTGGAGATGACGAGGTCGTCCTTGGTCAGCGTGTTGTGGTTGACGCCGAAGACGATGGTCTTGTCGGCATTGTCGCACGGCGCGGAGACGATGACGCGCTTGGAGCCGTTGGCAAGGTGCGCACCGGCCTTTTCCTTCGTGGTGAACAGGCCGGTGCATTCCAGCGCGATGTCGACGTCGCCCCAGGGCAGTTCCTTCGGATCGCGGATGGCGGTGACGCGGATCGGGCCGCGGCCGACGTCGATCGTGTCGCCGGAAACGGTGACGGTACCCGGGAACTTGCCGTGGACGGAATCGTAGCGGACGAGATGCGCATTGGTCTCGACCGGGCCGAGGTCGTTGACGGCGACGACTTCGATATCGGTGCGACCGGATTCGACGATGGCGCGCAGCACGTTGCGGCCGATGCGGCCAAAGCCGTTGATGGCAACTTTCACAGTCATGTGGGGTGTCTCCTATCAGTAGATGTTTGGCGGGGCAGGGCGCGGCGGGCCGCGCCTTGCGCACTCAGGCGAGCTTGGCTTCCGCGGCGGCGACGACGGCCTCCGGCGTGATGCCGAAGTGCTTGTAGAGCTCCTTGTACGGGCCGGAGGCGCCGAAGGAGGACATGCCGACGAAGATGCCGTCCGAACCGATGAAGTGATCCCAGCCCTGGCGGATGCCCGCTTCGATGGCGATCTTGACCGGCGAATCGCCGATGACCGCCTGCTGGTAGGCTTCCGGCTGCTCGGCGAAGAGCTCGACGCAGGGAACCGAGACGACGCGGGTGGAGATGCCCTTGGCCGACAGCGCCTGCTGGGCCTTGACCGCGATCTCGATTTCCGAGCCGGAGGCGAACAGCGTCACCTTGGCGTCGCTGGCCGAGACGAGATCGTAAGCGCCGCGGGCGCAGAGGTTTTCTTCCTCGTATTCCAGGCGTACGGGCATCAGGTTCTGGCGGGTCAGCGCGATGGCCGACGGGCGGTTGTGGCTCTCCAGCGCAAGCTGCCAGCATTCGGCCGTTTCCGTGGCGTCTGCCGGGCGGAAGACGAGCAGGTTCGGGATGGCGCGCAGCGCCGCCATGTGCTCGACCGGCTGGTGCGTCGGGCCGTCCTCGCCAAGGCCGATGGAATCGTGCGTCAGGACGTGGATGACGCGGATGCCCATCAGCGCGGCAAGGCGGATCGACGGACGGCAGTAGTCGGAGAAGATCAGGAAGCCGCCGGAATAGGGAATGAGGCCGCCATGCAGCGCCATGCCGTTCATCGCCGCCGCCATGCCGTGCTCGCGCACGCCATAGTGGATGTAGCGGCCGGAGAAGTCGGTCGGGGTGATCGACTTGGTCTGGCTGGTCTTGGTATTGTTCGAGCCGGTCAGGTCGGCCGAGCCGCCGACCGTTTCGAGGAGAACGCCGTTGATGACTTCGAGAGCGTCCTCGGACGCCTTGCGGGTCGCCGGGTTCGGTTTGGTTTCGGCAAGCTTCTTCTTGTAGGCGGCGATCGCGGAATCCAGGCCGCTTTCAAGCTCGCCGGCGAAGCGGCGGACGAACTGGGCCTTCTTCTCGGCGTTGGTCTTGTCGAGCCGCGCTTCCCATTCCTTGTGAGCCTTGGCGGAGCGAAGGCCGGCCAGGCGCCAGGCGTCGAGCACGTCGGAGGGAACGACGAAGGCTTCCGATTCCCAGTTCAGCGCCTTGCGGGTGGCGGCGATCTCTTCGGCGCCGAGCGGCGAGCCGTGCACCTTGTGCGTGCCGGCCTTGTTGGGCGCGCCGAAGCCGATGGTCGTCTTGCAGGCGATCATGGTCGGCTTGTCGGATTTCTGGGCTTCCTCGATGGCCGCGGCAATCGCATCCGGATCGTGGCCGTCGATGGCGATCGTGTGCCACTGGCTGGCGCGGAAGCGGGCGTGCTGGTCGGTCGAGTCGGCGATCGAGATCGGGCCGTCGATGGAGATGTTGTTGTCGTCCCAGAACACGATCAGCTTGTTCAGCTTCAGGTGGCCGGCGAGCGAGATTGCTTCCTGGCTGATCCCCTCCATGAGGCAGCCGTCACCCGCGATGGCGTAGGTGTAGTGCTCCATGAGGTCGGCGCCGAACTCGTCGCGCAGCTTGCGCTCGGCGAGCGCCATGCCGACGGCATTGGCGATGCCCTGGCCGAGCGGACCGGTGGTCGTCTCGATGCCGGCGGCGTGGCCGTATTCCGGGTGGCCTGCGGTTTTCGCGCCGAGCTGGCGGAAATTCTTGATCTCGTCGATCGTGATGTCCTCGTAGCCCGTCAAATAGAGCAGCGAATAGAGGAGCATCGAGCCGTGGCCGGCCGACAGCACGAAACGGTCGCGGTTCGGCCAGGACGGGGTCTTCGGATCGAAGGAGAGGAAGCGGGTGAAAAGAACCGTTGCGATGTCTGCTGCGCCCATGGGCAGGCCGGGGTGACCCGAGTTCGCCTTCTCCACGGCATCCATGGAAAGGAAGCGAATTGCGTTCGCCATCCGGTCGTGTTTTTCGCGAGAGATCATGACTGTTCCGTATTCTTCGGGGTGTCAGGGCCGGTGCCGTTTCGGGCATCGGTTAGGAAGCGGCTGACACATAGCAGGTAAGCCGTCGGAGTCAACGAATTCGGCGGTTTTTCCGGCCTTTGCGGGGGGATTCCGGCGGCTTTTTTGCCGCGGCGGCGGGGGTGTGCGAGGCGCCCGGCGCAACCCGCCGCGACGGCGATCCACAGCGGCTTTCCCGCCGCGATGGCCGCGCTGTTGACGCTCATGCCCGCTGTTGAATACTGTCGACGGGAGAGAACCGGCGCCGGCGGCGGCGATTCGCGTTTTTTGAGAGTGCCGGTGAAGGCTTTATGACGAACGGGGAAACAGTCAGGGCGGCGATCGAGGAGCTTCGCAGGGCGATCAGCACTCTCGACAATGCGCTCGACATGCGCTTCGACCGCGAGCGCGACCAGGGCGAGGTCGAGGGCGAGGTGCGGCGGGTCAATGCCGACCGATCGCGGCTTGCCCAGGAGCTCGACCAGTCCGAATTCCGTGCCAATCGCCTGGAGGAGGTCAATCGCGAGGTCTCCCGCCGGCTCGTCACGGCCATGGAAACCATCCGGGCCGTACTCGACCGCTAATCCCCGCAATCAGGAATGTCCGCATGGCACAGGTAACCGTACAGATCGATGGCAAGGCCTATCGCATGGCCTGCGAAGAAGGCCAGGAGGCGCATCTCGAAGAGCTCGCCTCCGGCTTCGATCAGTATGTCGGGCACTTGAAGAGCCAGTTCGGCGAGATCGGCGACCTGCGCCTGACGGTCATGGCGGGCATCATGGTCATGGACGAGCTCAACGACGTCAAGCGCCGGCTGACCAGGCTGGAGGCGGAGACCGAGGACCTGCGCCAGGGGCGCGAGGGCGTGATGAGCGAGGTCTCGCGCAGCGAGGACGCCATCGCCCAGGCGCTCGGCGATCTGACCAGCCAGATCCAGGGCATGGCGGCCAAGCTTTCCGGCAAGCCGCCGGTCAACTGACCCCCGCACGATTGCCACTGGCGAAGCGGCCGTTTTGCGCCTATATATCGGAGGCGATCTGCGCGTCCCGACAGGAACCACAATCCCTGGGGCCATACTCGATCCAAAGGGAGCTGTCCCTGACCCGGCCCGTGGGCTTGGTCACACGGTGCCCACCTACGTTTGTAGGCACCCAGGATCGTAACTCTCCATCGGTCGTCGCGGATCGCACTTTCTTGAAATCGTTGGAAAAACGAAAAGGCCGCCCTTTGGGCGGCCTTCGTGTTTTCGTGGTGAGCTTCCAGCCCCTCATCCGGCCTGCCGGCCACCTTCTCCCCGCAAGCGGGGCGAAGGGGATATGCCGCGCGGGCTTCCCCAACCATTGTCGGTTCGTGGGGCACGTCCCCTATCCCCGCCTGCGGGGAGAGGGGTAGGGTGAGGGACAAAGCCCATAGACAAGCCTCAGGCGGCTGCCTTCAGTTCCTTGTCGATCATGGCTCGGAGGCTCCCGAGATCCTTGGCGAAGGCGCGGATGCCTTCGGAGAGTTTTTCGGTGGCCATGGCGTCTTCGTTCAGCATCCAGCGGAAGATCTTTTCGTCGATCTTGACCGGCGAGACCTTGGCGGCCTTTTCCGGCGAGAGCTTGCGCTCCAGCGTGCCGGTCGCGGCGTCGAGTTCTTCCAGCAGGGCGGGGCTGATCGTCAGGCGGTCGCAGCCGGCAAGCGCTTCGATCTCGCCGGTGTTGCGGAAGGAGGCGCCCATGACGATCGTGTTGATGCCGTTCGACTTGTAGTAGTCGTAGATGGCGCGGACGGAGAGCACGCCCGGATCCTCTTCCGCCGTGAAGGTCTTGCCGGACGCCTTGACGTGCCAGTCGAGGATGCGGCCGACGAAGGGCGAGATAAGGAAGACGCCGGCGTCGGCGCAGGCGATCGCCTGGGCCTTGTTGAAGAGCAGCGTCAGGTTGCAGTCGATGCCGTCTTTCTGGAGCACTTCCGCGGCGCGGATGCCTTCCCAGGTGGAGGCGAGCTTGATGAGGATGCGCTCGCGCGAAATGCCGCGCGCGTCATAGGCCTTGATGATCTCGCGGGCCTTGGCGATGGAGGCTTCGGTGTCGAAGGAGAGGTCGGCATCGACTTCCGTCGAGACGCGGCCGGGCACGAGTTCGGAAAGCGCGGCGCCGACGGAGATGGCGAGACGGTCGGCCACGGCCGAGACGACGCCCTCGCGGTTGCCGCCCTGCGACTGGCCCCAGCGGATGGCTTCCGCAACGGCGTCGGCGAAGGCAGGCGTCCCGAGCGCCTTCAGGACGATCGTGGGGTTGGTGGTGCAATCGACCGGCTTCAGGCGGCGCACGGCTTCGATGTCGCCGGTGTCTGCCACGACGGTCGTCATCGCGCGGAGTTGTTCAAGCTTGGACGTCATATCCGATATCCCGAATGGTTGTTGCTGGGCCGCGTTCCATCGGAACGCCGGGCCTTCCTCCATGTTGCCTGTGAAAGCGCGCCCGGTAACCGTGCTTCCTGTTTCAGTCACCGCGCGGGCTGGCACAACCGACCGGCCGACGGAATGCCGCCAGCCGATATGAGGCGGACTATCATCGCTTCCGCGGGGAAAAGTCAAGCACTTTTGATCAATCTTCTGAACATATGTCGCATATTTCGTTTCCTGTGCTATGCTGCGCCCGGACAGTGCGAAGAAGGATGGAGGCGACGTGGCAAGGCTTCGGCGCGACACACATACGGCCTATTCGGAATCGGCGGCCCTGCGCCTCAGGGCCGCCTGGCTCTATTACAACCAGGGCCTCACCCAGAAGGACGTGGCGGAGAAGATCGGCGTCAGCCGCACTACGGTCATCCGCATGCTGGACGAGGCGCTGAAGCGTTCCGAGGTGCAGATCTGGATCAACGAGGGCATCGCCGATTGCGTCGAACTCGCCGTGCGGCTGGAAAAGGCCTATGGGCTTGACGAGGCCGTGGTGGTACCGGCGGCTGACAGCGCCGAGACGACCGCCAAGGGCGTCGGCCTTGCGCTCGGCCAGTTCCTGACCGAGGCGATCCCGGACGATTGCACCATCGGCGTCGGCTGGGGGCGCACGCTCACCGCCTCGCTTGCCAGTTTCCGCCCGGCGCGGCGCGAGCGGGTGAAGGTCGTCTCGCTGCTCGGCGGCGTCGTCGAGGCGCATCACATCAACCCGATCGAATATACCTGGCGGCTGGCGAGCCAGCTGGGCGCGGAGTGCTACCTGTTCCTTGCGCCGCTGCTCGTCGATTCGCGCGAGACCAAGCGCAGCCTCATCGAGAAATGCGGGCTGAAGACGCTGTTCGAGCTGGCGGAGAACATGGATATCGCCGTCGTCAGCTGCGGCGATATCGGCCCGCGCTCCAGTTCGCTGTCGCGTGATTTCATCGCACGGCATGAGTTGGAGGAGCTGATCGCGGCCGGCTGCGTCTGCGACACGATGTGCAATTTCCTCGATGCGGAGGGCCACACGATCGACCATCCGATCCGCCACCGGGTCATGTCGATCGACCTCGATACCGTGAAGAAGGCACGCCATATCGTGCTCGTCTCGGGCGGCGCGCACCGCGCGGCGGCGATCCGCGCCACCATCCGCCGCGTCGGCTGCAACACGCTGATCACGGACGAGGGGGCGGCGCTCGCCATGCTGCGGCTGGCGGAGGCGTCCGCTGCCGCCTGACAGCTAGATCAGCTTGAGGCGGACGGCCCGGGTGATTGCGCCGGTGACGTTGCGGGCGCCGAGCTTCTCGATGGCGCTGCGCAGGACATCCGTCACGCGCGCCATCGCGATGTCGGTTTCGAGCACGATATCGGCCGGCGTCCTGCCGTTGGCGGCAAGTTCGAGGCACCGCTTTTCGATCTCGGTCAGCTCGGGGAAGGGGGAAAGATCATTTTCCGAGGACATGCGCCCCCGCTTAAACGCTGAGACCTGTTGCCGAAAGCGCAAGCTGTCCCGATGCTTAACGGGTCGGGGCGGCATTTCGCCCGACTGTCCCATCCCGGCACAGGGGGTAATGCCCGTCGGCGCGCCGCGATGCGGATTTGCCTTCCGGCGCTGCGAACTGGTAAGCCACGGCCAGCAAGGCTGGAGGCGACATGACACCGAGGGAACAGAAGGCGGCGATCCGCAACGAGCGGCTGGCGCTGCGCGATGCCATGACGCCGGAGGCGCGCATCGAGGGCAGCCTCGCCATGGTGGAGCTTGCGGGCGACCGCATCGAATTTGCGCCCGGCGCGGTGATTTCGGGCTTCTGGCCGATCCGCTCGGAGGCCGATATCCGCCCGTTGATGGCGCATCTGCGAACGCGCGGGGCGCAGCTTTGCCTTCCCGTCGTGCTCGACCGCGAGACGATCATCTTCCGCGAGCTGGCCGTCGGCGCGCCCGTCATCAAGACCGGTTTCGGCACGACCGGGCCGGGGCCGGAGGCGGCGGCGCTCGATCCCGATGTCCTGCTGGTGCCGCTCTCGGCGTTCGACCGGGCGGGCCACCGCATCGGCTACGGCGCCGGCCATTACGATCGGGCGATCGACCGCCTCAAGGCAAAAGGCCATATGCCCAGACTGATCGGCATTGCTTTCGATTGCCAGGAAGTGGCATCAGTACCCGCGGAGCCGCATGACGTCGCGCTGGACGCGATCCTCACGGAAAGCGGGCTTCGTTCGTTCCAACAGGTTTCGTAAGGTTTATCGATGCGGTTTCTCTTTCTCGGCGACATGGTGGGCAAGACCGGACGGACGGCCGTCTGGCAGAGCCTGCCGGGGCTGATCAGCGATCTGAAGCTGGATTTCGTCGTCGTCAACGGGGAGAACGCGGCCGGAGGCTTCGGCATCACGGAGGATATCTTCCTCCAGACGATCAATGCCGGTGCCGACGTCGTGACGACCGGCAACCACGTCTGGGACCAGAAGGAGGCCGTGACCTTCGCCAGCCGGCACGACCAGTTCCTGCGTCCCGCCAACTATCCCGCCGGCACGCCCGGCCGCGGCGCGAACCTCTTCATCGCGAAGAACGGCGCGCGCGTGCTGGTCGCCAACATCATGGGCCGGGTCTTCATGCATCCCGAACTCGACGATCCCTTCACCGCGGGCGAGACGATCCTCGCCTCCTGCCCGCTCGGCGAGCAGGCCGATGCCGTGATCTTCGATTTTCACGCGGAAGCGACCAGCGAGAAGCAGTGCTTCGGCCATTTCGTCGACGGCCGCGCCAGCGTCGTCGTCGGCACGCACACCCATGTGCCGACAGCCGACTGCCAGATCCTCAATGGCGGCACCGGCTACATGTCGGATGCCGGCATGTGCGGCGACTACGATTCCTCCCTTGGCATGGAAAAGGAGGAGCCGCTCAACCGCTTCATCTCCAAGATGCCGAAAAGCCGCTTCGAGGCGGCCTCCGGGCCGGCGACGATCTGCGGCCTGGCGGTCGAGATTTCCGACCGCACGGGGCTTGCCGAGAAGATCGCGCCGCTTCGCCTCGGCCCGCGCCTTGCCGAAACGCTGCCTGCCTTCTGGGCGTAGCCCTCACACCATGTGGCGCAGATGATCGGCCGAGCCGTTCGAGAAGTTGAGATACGCCTTCACGCCGACGTCGGGTTCCTCGTCGGCGTTGAGGTTCGCCTTGGCGATCTCCCAGCCGAATTTCAGCTTGCTGCCGGTCGAGGCCCACACTTCCGCATCTTCGATCTCCAGCGCCAGCATGGTGAGCTTCGGATCGTCCTTGCCGTGGTCGAACCAGGCCTCGACGATGGAGCTCCAGTATTCGTCCACCTTGACCGGGTCCTTGCGCACCGAGATGCGGCCCGCAAGGCAGGCATGGTAGTCGTGGTCCTTGCCGACCACGCAGAAATGGGCGCGCGCGCCCGGGGAGATGGCCTCGACGATCTCCGCATCGGTCTTGGTGAAGAACCAGACCGTCGCGCTCTGGCGGTCGAGTTGCGGGGCCATGGGCTGCATATGCATATGGCTTCCCTCGACGCCGAGCATGCCGGCATGGATCCTGTCGATTTCGTCGAAAAGTTGCTCCTTCGGGTTTTCGCGGGCCTGGGTGAGATTGGACATGGCTGTTCCTCGTCATGGTTACGGTTGATGGAGGGGGAACGTGAGGCGGCGGGCAAGGTTCCGCCCACCCGCCGCCCGAACCGCGCTCAAGGGAATGTGATCGCTCCGCCGGCCGCATAATCTCGACCCGTCGGCCGCGCGGGCGCATAGTCGCGCCGACCGATGAACGGAGCCGCCCATGCCGCATCTCCTCTTCATTCCGTTGATCCTTGCCGCCCTTGCGGCTTTCGCCGCGCCGCGGCCCGCGCTCGCGCAGGCCGAAACGCCGGTCAGCCAGTGCCAGATGATCGCGCGCTCGCTTCCCTCCGCCACCTTCGCCAGTTTTTCCGGAAGCGTCGCCTTCAAGGTCCAGGCGACGGCGAACGAGGAGGTACGCATCACCTATGTCGGCCACTCGACCTTCTTCATCGAGACCCCGGCCGGCGTGAAGATCGCGACCGACTACAACGGCTGGTACAAGCCGCCGGCGCTGCCGACCGTCGTCACCATGAACAAGGCCCATTCCAGCCACTACACGGCGAACCCGGAACCCGGCATCGAATATGTGCTGCATGGCTGGCAGGACGGTTCTGAAAAGGGCGCTGACCACGATATCGTCGTCGGCGACACCTATATCCGCAACGTGCCGACCGATATCCGCGGCTGGGGCGGGGGTATGGAGCCGAACGGCAATTCCGTCTTCATCTTCGAGGTGGCTGGCCTGTGCATCGGTCATCTCGGCCACCTGCATCATGAGCTGACGGAAAAGCAGTATGCCGAGATCGGCCGGCTCGACGTGCTGATGGTGCCGGTCGACGGCGGGCTGACCATGGGCGCGGAAAGCATGAGCCGCGTGGTGCAGCGCCTGCGCTCCGCGCTGATCCTGCCGATGCATCGCCGTGGACCGCCGATCAGCCGGTTCCTCTCCATGTTCGGCACGGGCTTCGACGCGGTGACTGACGACGACGCCACGATCGCCGTTTCCATCCGCAACTTGCCCAGGCGACCGACGATCCATATTCTCTCCGGCGTCTGATGCCGGAGTTTTTGAATGCGTCCTGTTTTCGCCATGCCCGTCTTTCTGCTGTCCGCCGCCGTGGTCTTCGCAAGCAGCGCTCCGACGCCGGGCGGTCCCGGCGCGGAATCCGGCCAGCCGCGCGAAATGGTTCCCGGGCCGGTGGAGAAGCTGCCGGTGCGCGTGCTCGGCGTGGCGGAAAGCTTCGTCATGCCGTCGGGCAATATCGGCTGCATCTACATCCCCGAAGGCGGGACCGCGACCTACGAGCCGGCAGACGGCGGCCCGGAGCTTTCCTGCGACCGGGTGGAGCCGAAATATGTGCGTGCGACGCTCGGCCGGAGCGGCAAGGCGGTGGTGCGCACCAATGTCGGCGACCGGGGATGCTGCGGCGGCGACAGGATCATCCCCTACGGCGAAACGTGGTCGGCAGGCCCCTTCACCTGCTTTTCCGAGCGCACGGGGCTGACCTGTAAGCGCGATGACGGCCACTCCTTCCTCCTGAGCCGCACCCGCCTGCGCGCGGACTGAGCCCCGTCGCTTTGTTCGCCGGACTGCTGGACGTGCGGCGGCAATGAAATTATAAGGCGGCATTCCGAAAATCGGGGCGGACGGCCGACGCTTTACCGCGACGACGCCCCCCGTACCGAGACCGGCGACCGGAACGGGCGCCAAACAAGATGAGACAGGGGTGCCATGGCTGGCCATTCACAGTTCAAGAATATCATGCACCGCAAGGGTCGGCAGGATGCCGTGCGGTCGAAAATGTTTTCCAAGCTCGCCCGTGAAATCACGGTGGCGGCGAAGACGGGCCTGCCCGACGCGGCGATGAACGCCCGCCTGCGCCTGGCGATCCAGAACGCCAAGGCGCAGTCCATGCCGAAGGACAATATCGAGCGCGCCATCAAGAAGGCCTCCGGCGCCGACAGCGAGAACTACGAGGAAGTCCGCTACGAGGGCTACGGCCCGGGCGGCGTCGCCGTCATCGTCGAGGCGCTGACCGACAACCGCAACCGCACTGCCTCCTCGGTCCGCTCGACCTTCTCCAAGGCCGGCGGCGCGCTGGGCGAAACCGGTTCGGTCTCCTTCTCCTTCGATCGCGTCGGCGAGATCACCTACAAGCTTTCCGCAGGCAGCGCGGACGCCGTCATGGAAGCCGCCATCGAGGCGGGCGCCGAGGACGTGACCACCGACGAGGACGGCCACACGATCCTCTGCGGCTTCGAGGATATCGGCGAGGTCTCCAAGGCGCTGGAAGACACGCTCGGCGAAGCCGAGACCGTCAAGGCGATCTGGAAGGCGCAGAACACCGTGCCGGTCGACGAGGAGAAGGCGCAGTCGCTGATGAGGCTCATCGACACGCTGGAAGACGACGACGACGTGCAGAACGTCTACTCGAACTTCGAGGTCTCCGACGAGGTGATGGCCAAGCTTTCGGCCTGATCGATCTGGATCAAACGCTCACTTTCGTCCTCCTCGGCTTGACCCGAGGACCCATGCGGCGCTCGCGGCGTGGATGGTCGGGTCAAGCCCGACCATGACGGAGGGGAGGCTGGGCGGGCTTTATCGGCAGCCTGAAGGTAGGGCGCCGCAAGACAGCCTTTTCCCTTACGCCGCTTCGGCCAGCTCCCGCTGTGCCTCGGCGAAGAGCCGAACCGATTTCAGCCGCGCGGCCATGTCGTGGACCGGCATCGACACGATCAGTTCGTCCGCCCTGGTGATCGCCAGGAAATCGGCGATGCGGCGCCTGATCCTGTCCGGTCCGCCGACGACGGCATATTGCAGCGTGTGCTCGACATTGATGCGCTCGTTCTCGCTCCAGTGCGGCTCCATGTTGTCGACCGGTGGCGGGAAGGCGCCGGGCGTGCCACGGCGCAGGCGCACGAAGGATTGCTGCATCGAGGTGAAGAGGTGGTCGGCTTCCGCGTCCGTTTCGGCCGCCGCGCCCATCACCCCGACCATGACATGCGGCCTGTCCAGATACTGCGAGGGCTCGAATCGCTCGCGGTAGATTTCCAGCGCCGTCAGCAGCATGTCCGGCGCGAAATGCGAGGCGAAGGCGAAGGGTAGCCCCAGCATGCCGGCGAGATGCGCCGAGTAGTGGCTGGAGCCGAGCAGCCAGACCGGTACGTTGCTGTCCGCGCCGGGAATGGCGACGACGTTCCGCTCCGGACCTGCCGGTCCCATCAGCTGCATCAGCTCGACCACGTCTTGCGGGAAATTGTTGGCGGCGCTGTCGAGGTTGCGGCGCAGCGCCTGCGCCGTGCGCATGTCGGTGCCCGGCGCGCGGCCGAGGCCGAGGTCGATGCGGTCCGGAAAGAGCGCGGCGAGCGTGCCGAACTGCTCGGCGATGACGAGCGGCGAATGGTTCGGCAGCATGATGCCGCCCGAACCGACGCGGATTTTCTCAGTGCCCGCCGCGACATGCTGGATGACGAGCGAGGTGGCGGCGCTGGCGATGCCGCGCATGCCGTGGTGCTCGGCGAGCCAGAAGCGCTTGTAGCCGAGCGCTTCGGCTTCCTGCGCGAGGCAGCGGGAGTTTTCCAGCGACTGGGCGACGGTGCCGCCTTCGATGATCGGGGAAAGATCGAGGATGGAGAAGGGCACCATGGCGCGGCCTCTTTGTAAGGGAATTTGATTGTCCTCCCATGTAGGTTCAGTTCCGTGAAATCCAAGCGCCTCGCCGGGCTTTTCGGAAGGGGGCGGGGAATTGGCCGTCTGTTTTTGTTTTGTTCACATTTCGCTGGCAGGGTCCGTGGGACGGGGTTAGGGTTTTGCCATGCAGGAAACGATTCGCATCATCGGCATCGATCCGGGGCTTCGCCGCACCGGCTGGGGCGTCATCGAGACGCTCGGCAATTCGCTGCGCTTCGTGGCCTCCGGCACCGTGACCTCCGATGGCGAGATGGACCTCGCCTCCCGTCTCTGCCAGCTGCATGACGGTCTCGCCGAGGTCGTGCACAGCTACCAGCCGAATGAGGCCGCGGTGGAGCAGACCTTCGTCAACAAGGATGCGACAGCGACCCTGAAGCTCGGCCAGGCGCGCGGCATCGCCATGCTGGTGCCGGCGCGTGCGGGCCTGCGCGTGGCGGAATATGCGCCGAACGCGGTGAAGAAGGCCGTCATCGGCGTCGGGCACGGCGAAAAGCAGCAGATCCACATGATGCTGAAGGTGCTGATGCCGAAAGCCACCTTCGTGGGCAACGACGCCGCGGACGCGCTCGCCATCGCTATCTGCCACGCCCACAACCGCCAGGGCCTCTCCGGCCGCCTCGCCAAGCTCGCGGGCTGATTTGTTCTTGACTTGTTCCGGTCCGGCCGATAAGTAATACCGCAGAGGTATTACCATGCGCGTGACGGAAAAAGGCCAGGTGACGATCCCCAAACCCATCCGCGACCGGCTCGACATCGAGCCTGGTTCGGAAGTGGATTTCGTCGTGTCGGATGAAGGCGTGATGCTCGTCAAGGTTGGCGACGGCAAACCCGGCTTCGATGATTTCGAAGCTTGGGCAGCCAGCGTCCAGGGGACCTGGGATCTGGACGGCATGACGCCGGACGAATATTTCGAATGGCTGCGGGGGCCGCGTGATGACCTCGACCGTCGTTGATACGAATATCCTCATCGACATGCTGGGCCCGGATCGGCCGCAGCGGGACTGGTCCTTCAACGCGCTGAAGCGATGCTTGGAAGAAGGAGATCTGGTTCTCAATCCCGTCGTATGGTCGGAGCTTGCGACCTCGCCGCTCAGCGAACTGGAACTCAACCTCGCCTTCGGCTGGCTGCGCATGCGGCGCGAACCTCTGTCCTACGAAAGCGCCTTCGCCGCCGGCAAGGCGCACTATACCTATCGCCGGGCGGGCGGGTTGCGCGAGCGCACGCTTCCCGATTTCCTTGTCGGCGCGCATGCCGAGGCGCGGGGCCACCGCCTGCTCACCCGCGACGCCGCGCGCTACCGCAGCTATTTCCCCGCGCTCGACATCATCTCCCCCGAAACTCATCCCTGACGGATTTTCTCATGATCGGCAAACTCAAGGGCACAATCGACGAGATCGGCGAGGATCATGTGGTCATCGACGTGCACGGCGTCGGCTACGTCGCCTTCTGCTCGGCGCGCACGCTCGGCAAGCTCGGTTCGAGCGGCGAAGCGGCGGTGCTGTTCATCGAGACCTATGTGCGGGAGGACCAGTTCCGGCTGTTCGGCTTCCTGTCCGCGCTGGAGCGCGAATGGTTCCGGCTGCTGCAGAGCGTGCAGGGCGTCGGCTCCAAGGTGGCGCTGGCCGTGCTTTCGACGCTGACCCCCGGGGAGCTGGCGAACGCCATCGCGCTGCAGGACAAGACGGCGGTGTCGCGCGCGCCGGGCGTTGGGCCGAAGGTGGCGGTGCGCATTATGACGGAACTGCGCAACAAGGCGCCGGCCTTCGCCGGCGAGGCGTCCGGATCGATCGGGCTCAAGCAGGAACTGGGCGAGGGCGTCGCCTCCGCGCCGGTCGCCGACGCCGTCTCGGCGCTGACCAATCTCGGCTATTCGCGCGACCAGGCGGCCAATGCCGTCGCCGCGGCGCTGAAGAATGGCGGGGAGGGGGCCGACAGCGCAAAACTCATCCGCCTCGGCCTCAAGGAATTGTCGCGGTGATGCGGTTGCCTTCCGCGCCCGACAATGGGATTAGGCGCTCATGAGCGACGAGAACAGACTGCTTTCGCCGGAAAAGCGCGGCGAGGACATCGATACGGCCCTGAGGCCGCAGACGCTGGACGACTTCACCGGCCAGGCGGAGGCGCGCGCGAACCTGAAGATCTTCATCGAGGCGGCGAAGAACCGCGGCGAGGCGCTCGACCATGTGCTCTTCGTCGGCCCGCCCGGCCTCGGCAAGACGACGCTGGCGCAGATCATGGCGAAGGAACTCGGCGTCAACTTCCGCTCGACCTCCGGCCCGGTCATCGCGAAAGCCGGCGACCTTGCCGCGCTGCTGACCAATCTCGATGAGCGCGACGTGCTCTTCATCGACGAGATCCACCGCCTCAACCCGGCCGTCGAGGAAATCCTCTATCCGGCCATGGAGGATTTCCAGCTCGACCTGATCATCGGCGAAGGTCCGGCGGCGCGCTCGGTGAAGATCGACCTGTCGAAATTCACCCTCGTCGCCGCCACCACGCGGCTCGGCCTGCTGACGACGCCGCTGCGCGACCGCTTCGGCATTCCGGTGCGGCTGAATTTCTACACCGTCGAGGAACTGGAGCTGATCGTGCGCCGCGGTGCGCGGCTGATGGGCCTCGGCATGACGGACGAGGGCGGGCGCGAGATCGCCCGCCGGGCACGCGGCACGCCGCGCATCGCCGGACGGCTGTTGCGCCGCGTGCGCGATTTTGCCGAAGTGGCGCGGGCGGAAGCCGTGACGCAGAAGATCGCCGACGACGCGCTGACGCGCCTCCTCGTCGACAATATGGGTCTCGACCAGCTCGACCGGCGCTATCTCTCGATGATCGCGCACAATTTCGGCGGCGGGCCGGTCGGCATCGAGACCATTGCGGCGGGGCTTTCCGAGCCGCGCGACGCGATCGAGGACATCATCGAGCCCTACATGATCCAGCAGGGCTTCATCCAGCGCACGCCGCGCGGCCGCGTGCTGACGGCCAATGCCTGGAAGCACCTCGGACTGACGCCGCCGAAGGATCTCGAAGCGACGCAGTTCCGGCTTTTCTCCGAAGACGATCGAGCATGAGCGACGCGAACCTTCACCTCTCCGGCGAACTGACGCAGGCGGGCCACCGGCTCGCCCAGCGGGTCTATTACGAGGACACGGACTTTTCCGGCGTCGTCTATCACGCCCGCTACCTGCATTTCCTGGAGCGCGGCCGCACGGACTACCTGCGGCTGCTCGGCGTCGAGCAGGGCAGCCTCGTCCTGGAAGAGGACCGCGAGGGCCTTGTCTTCGTCGTGCACCGCATGGAGATCGACTTCAAGTCGCCCGCCCGCATGGACGACGTTCTCACGATCCTCACCGCCACCGAGAAGGCGGGCGGTGCGAAGATGATCCTCGACCAGGAGATTCGCCGGGGCGAGCAATTGCTGATCGCCGCGCGCGTCATCATCGCCGTCATCAATGCCGCGGGCCGTCCGCGGCGGCTGCCGGAGGGGCTTGCGACGCGGTTTCTTGCCGGGGCGCGGGAAACGCCCGGCATGGACAAGCGGTAACACTCCCTTAACCATAATGATGTCTTACTCGCTTCACGGGGATGATTTTGTGCACTGCACGTCATCCTTTAACCAAAATTGCCGTCAAGAAGGCAGGCTGTAAGCGTTTGACCGGCATGGCGGCCGGCGGCATCAACCGGACATTCTTGACGGACATGCGGAGCGGGTGCGGACAAGAATCCTTGCCGACGACGCCATGTTTGTGAATGCCGATGCGGAAACCCCCTCCCAGGAGACCGCGACGGCGTGAATGTGACCCGGTTCGAGCCGCAAAGGCCCGTGCCGGGTATTTGGATTCGGGGACATAGGTCTATGGAACAAGTGGGTTTGGAAGCGGCAGGCAGCGTGACCCTTTGGGGTCTCTTCATGCAGGCCGGGTTCGTCGTGAAGCTGGTCATGCTCGGCCTCATCGCCGCGTCCGTATGGACCTGGGCCATCGTCGTCGACAAGACGGTGAGCTACGGCAAGGCGCGTCGCCAGCTCGACAGCTTCGAACAGGTCTTCTGGTCGGGCCAGTCGCTGGAGGAGCTTTATCGCACGCTCTCCGACCGCCAGACTACGGGCATGAGCGCCATCTTCGTGGCGGCCATGCGGGAATGGAAGAAGAGTTTCGAGCGCGGGGCGCGATCGCCGATCGGCCTTCAGATGCGGATCGACCGGGCGATGGACGTGACGCTGTCGCGTGAATCCGAGACGCTGGAGGCACGCCTCGGCTCGCTTGCCACCATCGGTTCGGCGGCGCCCTTCGTCGGCCTGTTCGGCACGGTCGTCGGCATCATGACCTCGTTCCAGGCGATCGCCGGCTCCAAGCAGACGAGCCTTGCGGTCGTGGCGCCCGGCATCGCCGAGGCGCTGCTGGCCACCGCCATCGGCCTTCTTGCCGCAATTCCGGCGGTTATTGCCTACAACAAGTTCTCTGCCGATGCCGGCAAGCTGACGGCGCGCATGGAAGGGTTCGCGGACGAGTTCTCCGCCATCCTGTCGCGCCAGATCGATGAGAAGCTGCAGCCGCGCGCCGCGGCGCAGTGACCGGCCTCAGGAAGTAGACGGAGACAACGCCATGGGCATGTCAGTCGGAGCGAAGAATGCGGGCGGCGGCCGTCGCCGTCGCGGCGGGGGCAAGCGAGCCCCGATGAGCGAGATCAACGTGACGCCGTTCGTCGACGTCATGCTCGTGCTGCTCATCATCTTCATGGTGGCCGCGCCCCTGATGACGGTCGGCGTGCCGCTCGACCTGCCGAAGACGCAGGCCAAGGCGCTGAACGCGGACACGCAGCCAATCACCGTTTCCGTCAAGGCGGACGGCCAGGTCTACCTGCAGGAAACGGCGATCCCGATCGACGAGATCGCCGCGAAGCTCCAGGCCGTGGCGACCACGGGCTATACCGAGCGCGTCTTCGTGCGCGGCGACGGCACGGCGCCCTACGGCGTCATCGCCGACGTGATGTCGCGCATCCAGGCGGGCGGGTTCACCAATATCGGCCTCGTCACCGAGCAGAAACCGGACAGGTGATCGCACGCCATGAAGGGCAGCCTGGCCACATCCGCCGTCATCCACTCCCTGGTTCTCACCTGGGCGCTGGTCTCGCTCGGCAGTCCTGAAAGCTTCGACGTCGCCAATGTCGAGGCCATCCCGGTCGATATCGTGTCGATCGAGGAGCTGACGCAGATTCAGCAGGGCGACAAGAAGGCCGAAATGAAGGAGAAGGCCGCGCCCATTCCGACCAAGAAGGAAACGCCGGTCGAGAATGCGGAAAATGCCGGCGACAACGACATCGACCTGAAGAACCTGCCGACGCCGGAGGAAAAACCGCGCGATATCGAGACCGCCGCCGCGCCCGAAAAGGCCGAGAAGGTCGTGCAGACGCCGGACACCAAGCCCGTCGAAGACGTGAAGCAGGAAGAGCCCGCCAGCGAGCCCTCGACCGAGGTGGCCGCGCTTCCCGAGACGAAGCAGGAGGTCAAGCCCGACCCGAAGCCCGAGGCGACGCCGTCGGAAGAAAAGCCGGCCGAGACCGAGGACGCCGAGGCGCTGCCGGACAGGATCCCACTTCCGGAGATGAAGCCGAAGCAGGAAACGAAGAAGACGGAAACCGCCGAAAAGCCGGCCGAGAAGAAGGTCGAGACGGCGAAGGCCGAGACCGCCAAGACGCCGGATCGCAAGAAGGACCAGAAGAAGAAGCAGGAGAAGGCGAGCTCGCTGAACGACAGCGACTTCAACGCCGACGAGATCTCCGCGCTTCTCAACAAGGAAAAGGCGGCCGGCGGCGGCGCGAAGCGCTCGCAGGAGCAGGCGGCGCTCGGCGGCAAGAAGACGACGAGCGGCACGAAACTGTCTCTCAGCGAGATGGACGCGCTGCGCGGCCAGATCCAGAACAACTGGTCGATCATCCCCGGCCTTGCCGATGCGGCCGACGTGCGCATCCAGGTCAAGATGCAGCTCGACCAGAATGGCGACATCATCGGCGAGCCGGAAGTGGTGGCGACGGGCGGTTCGGACACCGCACGCCGGGCGCTTGCCGGCGGGGCCCGTCGCGCCATCATGAAATCGCGCCCCTTCAAGGGCCTGCCGCCGGAAAAATATGACGCCTGGAGCGAAGTCGTCGTGAACTTCGACCCCAGCCAGATGATGTAGGAACCAGGAAGCAGATTCATGTTCAGACGCACTCTTCTCCGACTTCTGGTCGTGCTGACCGGCCTTGCGGCATCTCTGCCGCAGGCCTGGGCGCTCGTGGAAATCAACATCAACAAGGGCAATGTCGAGCCGCTGCCGATCGCCGTCACCGATTTCATCGCCGCCGGCGATCTCGGCCAGCGCATCACCGACGTGATCGCGGCGGACCTCAAGCGCTCCGGCCTCTTCGCGCCGGTCAGCAAGCAGGCCTTCATCGAGAAGATCTCCAATCCCGACCAGGCGCCGCGCTTCGACGACTGGAAGGTCATCAACGCGCAGGCCCTCGTCACGGGCCGCGTGACGCAGGAGGGCGACGGGCGCCTGCGCGCCGAGTTCCGCCTGTGGGACACCTTCGCCGGCAAGCAGATGACCGGCCAGCAGTTCTATACCCAGCCGGAAAACTGGCGCCGCGTCGCGCATATCATCGCCGACGCGATCTATGAGAGCCTGACGGGCGAGAAGGGATACTTCGACACCCGCATCGTCTATGTCGCCGAAAGCGGTCCGAAGACCGCCCGCAAGCGCCAGCTCGCCATCATGGACCAGGACGGTTTCAACGCCCGCGCGCTGACCAACGCCAACGAACTGGTGCTGACGCCGCGCTTCTCGCCGAGCCGCCAGGAAATCACCTACATGTCCTTCGAGGGCAACCAGCCGCGGGTCTACCTGCTCCAGCTGGAGACGGGGCAGCGCGAAGTGGTCGGCAACTTCCCGGGCATGACCTTCTCGCCGCGCTTCTCGCCGGATGGCCAGAAGGTCATCATGAGCCTGCAGCAGGAAGGCAATTCGAACATCTACACGATGGACCTGCGCTCGCGCACCACGACGCGGCTGACCTCCACGGCGGCGATCGACACCTCGCCTTCCTATTCGCCCGACGGCACGCAGATCGTGTTCGAAAGCGACCGGGGCGGCAGGCCGCAGCTCTACGTGATGGGCGCCGACGGCTCCAACCAGCGCCGCATCTCCTTCGGCGACGGGTCCTATTCCACGCCGGTCTGGTCGCCGCGCGGCGATCTCATCGCCTTCACCAAGCAGTCGGGCGGCAAGTTCTCGATCGGCGTGATGAAGACGGACGGTTCGGGCGAGCGCATCCTCACCTCGGGCTTCCACAACGAGGGCCCGACCTGGGCGCCGAACGGCCGCGTGCTGATGTTCTTCCGCCAGGCGGCCGGCGCAGGCGGTCCGCAGATCTACTCGATCGACCTTTCCGGCTACAACGAACAGGTCGTGCAGACGAAGGGTTTCGCGTCCGATCCGGCCTGGTCGCCGCTTCTGGAATAGCGTCCCGACAGAATGAGGCGGGCCTGCCGCGTTCTTGCCGCAAAGTGCTGTAAATCAGGCAGCAGCGAGACGCGGCAGGCCCGTTTCCATTTGTTGCGCGGGGGGCCGGGGACGGCCTTGCAAGCAATCGTTAACCATAATCGTTGAACGCGGATTAACCGACCGCGGTTACAGTCTGGCAACCCTGATTGAAACCGACGCCTCAATGAACTTGACGCAAGAACTGACCAAGGAGACCGGCTCATGAGCCGCATTCATTCCCCGGCCGCTGGCCGCATGCAGACCATCGCCCGCAATCCGGCAGTGATCGCCCTGTTCATGACGCTGGCCCTCGCCGGCTGCGCTTCCAAGAAGAACATGCCGAACAATGCCGGCGACCTCGGTCTCAACGGCGGCGCGGGCGCCGCGACGCCCGGCTCGCAGCAGGACTTCACCGTCAATGTCGGCGACCGCATCTTCTTCGACACGGATTCCACCTCGATCCGCGCCGATGCCGCCGCGACGCTCGACCGCCAGGCCCAGTGGCTGCAGAAGTATGCGAACTACGCGATCACGGTCGAAGGCCATGCCGACGAACGCGGCACGCGTGAATACAACCTGGCGCTCGGCGCACGCCGCGCTGCCGCGACCCGCCAGTACCTCGCTTCGCGCGGTATCCCGGCAAACCGCATGAAGACGATCTCCTTCGGCAAGGAAAAGCCGGTCGCCGTCTGCGACGACATTTCCTGCTGGTCGCAAAACCGCCGCGCCGTCACCGTTCTCGGCGGCGCCGGCATGTAATTCCTTCTCCGGAAGGACGAGTGAAAAGGCGGCCGCACGGCCGCCTTTCTTTTTTCAACACACTTTGGCCGAACTCCGTTGCTTTTTGAGAGTATTTGGAAAACTCTTCGGCAGCGCTTCGCGCATATTGGGACCAACAGGACGAAGATAGATGAAGAAACTTGTCGCGGCAGGCGTTTTCAGTCTGGCAGCGGTAGCAGGCATGGTCGGGCCGACCGGCGCATCGCCGCTTTTCCCGCTTGCCAATAGTTTTCTGCCGGCAAAGAACGAGCGGATTGAAAAGGGCGATGTGATCCTCGCGCAGGCCATGGACCCGCGTGTCGGGCAGCTTGAAGAGCAGATCCGCAACCTCAACGGCCGGATCGAGGAAATGAGCTACCAGCTCCTGCAGATGCAGGAACAGATCCGCAAGGCGCAGGAAGACAACGAATACCGTTTCCAGGATCTCGAAAGCGGCAAGGGCGGGGGATCCGGCAAGAGCGGCGCCCTCGACAAGCCGGTGAACGGCGGCACGGCCGACCAGCAGATCGCCACGAACAGGGGGCCGGCGGAGGATACCGCCGGAACCGGCACGCTCGACCGCAACACGGGCGGCGGCGCGCTGCCGCAGGAACTCGGCTCGATCCGCTTCGACGAGAACGGCAATCCGATCGGTGCCGAGACCAATCCGGATCTCGACAACCAGAGCGCCTCGATCGGCAACGACAATGCGCTGCCGGGCGTCGAAGATGGCCTGCCGCCGGCCTCGCAGTCGTCTTCCGCCTCGCTCGACAATCCCGACGACCTCTACCAGGTCGCCTATGGCCATGTCCTGTCCGGCGACTACCAGCTGGCCGAACGCGAATTCCGCGACTATCTCGATATCTTCCCGAAGGGCGAGAAGGCGGCGGACGCCAATTTCTGGCTCGGAGAGGCGCAATATTCGCAGGGCAATTTCAACGACGCCGCAAAGACCTTCCTCAACGCGCACCAGACCTTCAGCAAGTCGAAGAAGGCGCCGGAGATGCTCCTGAAGCTCGGCATGTCGCTCGCCGCGCTCGACAACCGCGAAACCGCCTGCGCCACGCTGCGCGAGGTGGGCAAGCGTTATCCCGATGCCTCCAAGGCCGTGAAGAGCAAAGTCTCCTCCGAACAGGGCCGCCTGTCCTGCTGATTGCGGACGAAAGAAGCGCCGTGGCCCATGCGGATGATCCCGCCCTTGAGGCAGCCGGCCGTTTCCTGAACAGTTTCAAGCGCCCCGCGCATCTGCTGGTCGCCCTTTCCGGCGGCAGCGACTCGACCGGACTGCTCGTGGCCCTCGCCACGCTTTGCGCCACCGGGCGCCATCCCGGCATCACCCTTTCCGCCTGCACGATCGACCATGGCCTGCGTCCCGGCTCCGCCGAGGAGGCCGCCTGGGCCGGCGCGCTCTGCGCCCGCCATGACGTGAGGCACGTCGCCCGCCGCTGGGAGGGGGAGAAGCCGCATTCCGGCCTGCAGGCCGCGGCCCGCGCCGCGCGCTACGATCTCCTCGCCGCCGCCGCCGCGGAGGTGAGGGCCGACGCCATCCTTGCGGCGCACACGCGCGACGATCAGGGCGAGACGGTGGCCATGCGCGCCGCGCGGTCGGCCGGGGGCATCGGCCTTTCCGGCATGGCGGATGCGGTGCTGCTGAACGGCGCCGTCTGGCTGCTGCGGCCGTTCCTCGCCGTCGACCGGGCGGCGATCCGCGCCTTCCTTGCCGCGCGGGGCGAAGGCTGGCGCGACGACCCGAGCAACGACAATCCCAATTTCGAGCGCGTCCGCATCCGGGCGCGCGGCATCTCGGCCGATCCTTCGGGCGCGGACAGGGCCCTGCTTTCCCGCCGCGCCGCCGCCTTCCTCGCCGAAAATGCCGGGGCGAGGGGCGCCGGCTTCGCGCTGGAGCCGTCGGCCGTCGGCTCACTGCTCGTCGATGCCGCGGCCTGGCGCGGCCTTCTGCTATTGGCGGCAACGGCGGGGGGGCGGGTCCATGTCCTCGAAACGGCGTCGGCCGAGCGCCTGCGTGACTTTCTTTCCAGCGGCACACTGTCGCGGCTGACCGCCGGCCGCGTGGTCTTCGATCGCCGGCGGGACGGCCTCTTTCTCTATCGCGAGTGCCGCGGCATCGAAACCCTCCGCCTGCCGGCGGGGGCGGATGCGGCCTGGGACAGGCGCTACCATGTGGCCAACCGGTCCGGCCGGCCGTTCACCGTCTCGGCCGCCGGCAGCGGGGGAGGGCGGGGTGAGGGTGCACGGCTTGGCGGACCCGTCCTGCGTGCCAGCCGCGCCGCGCCGCGCCTGGAATTCGAGGACGGCGGGCGCGTGCCCGCAGACCTTGCCCCCATGGAACCCTTGATCGCGCCCTATGCCCGCTTCCTGCCCCGTTTCGACCTGCCGCTTGCCGATGTGCTGGCGGGCCTTGTCGGCCGCGCGCCCTTTTCGTCTCCGCCGAACGAATGAAGGCGCGCATGAAAGCGTTGTGGTAGGATGGGGCAATGGCGATGCCGGGCTGGCCGCAGGGCGGTCCGCGTCGTTGACGATATTGCGAGAAAAGCCCTGAGGCCGTGCGCTTTGCCTTGGCAAGGCCGCATGGCGACCCTATGTTAGGCGATAGAGAAGCGGCCGGGAAATTCCGGCCGGGAAAGTACCCGGAACGTTCGATGAATCCCAATTTCCGCAACTTCGCCCTGTGGGCGATCATCGCCCTCCTGCTGATCGCGCTGTTCAGCATGTTCCAGACGAGCCCGGCACAGACCGGCTCGCGGGAAATCCCCTATTCGCAGTTCCTGAAAGAGGTGGACTCGAGCCGGGTGAAGGAAGTCGTCATCACCGGCGACAAGATCGTCGGCAGCTATGTCGAGACCGGCGCGACCTTCCAGACCTATGCGCCGAACGGCGACAACACGCTCGTCCAGCGCCTGGAAGCGAAGAATGTCGTCGTCAGCGCGCGGCCGGAGACCGACGGTTCGTCCGGCTTCCTCAGCTATATCGGCACGCTGCTGCCCATGCTCTTGATCCTCGGGGTCTGGCTCTTCTTCATGCGCCAGATGCAGGGTGGATCGCGCGGTGCGATGGGCTTCGGCAAGTCCAAGGCGAAGCTGCTGACGGAAGCGCATGGCCGCGTCACCTTCGCCGACGTTGCCGGCGTGGACGAAGCCAAGCAGGACCTTGAGGAGATCGTCGAGTTCCTGCGCGATCCGCAGAAGTTCCAGCGTCTCGGCGGGCGCATTCCGCGCGGCGTGCTGCTCGTCGGCCCGCCCGGCACCGGCAAGACGCTGCTCGCGCGCTCCGTCGCGGGCGAGGCGAACGTGCCCTTCTTCACCATTTCCGGTTCGGACTTCGTCGAAATGTTCGTCGGCGTCGGCGCAAGCCGCGTGCGCGACATGTTCGAGCAGGCCAAGAAGAACGCGCCCTGCATCATCTTCATCGACGAAATCGACGCCGTCGGCCGTCATCGCGGCGCCGGCCTCGGCGGCGGCAATGACGAGCGCGAGCAGACGCTGAACCAGCTGCTCGTCGAGATGGACGGCTTTGAAGCCAATGAAGGCATCATCCTGATCGCCGCGACCAACCGTCCGGACGTTCTCGACCCGGCGCTGCTGCGTCCCGGCCGTTTCGACCGCCAGGTCGTCGTGCCGAACCCGGACATTGTCGGCCGCGAGCGCATTCTGAAGGTGCATGTGCGCAACGTGCCGCTGGCGCCGAATGTCGACCTCAAGATCCTTGCCCGCGGCACGCCCGGCTTCTCTGGCGCCGACCTCATGAACCTCGTCAACGAATCGGCCCTGATGGCGGCGCGGCGCAACAAGCGCCTCGTCACCATGCAGGAGTTCGAGGACGCCAAGGACAAGATCATGATGGGCGCCGAGCGCCGCTCCTCTGCCATGACCGAGGCGGAGAAGAAGCTGACCGCCTATCACGAGGCCGGCCACGCCATCGTCGCGCTCAAGGTGCCGCTCGCCGATCCCCTGCACAAGGCGACGATCATTCCGCGCGGCCGTGCACTCGGCATGGTCATGCAGCTTCCCGAGGGCGACCGCTACTCGATGAGCTACAAGTGGATGGTCTCGCGCCTCGCCATCATGATGGGCGGCCGCGTCGCCGAGGAGATCACCTTCGGCAAGGATAACATCACGTCCGGCGCCTCCTCCGATATCGAGCAGGCGACCAAGCTCGCCCGTGCGATGGTCACGCAGTGGGGCTTCTCCGACCAGCTCGGCCAGGTCGCCTATGGCGAGAACCAGCAGGAGGTCTTCCTCGGCCATTCGGTCGCGCAGCAGAAGAATGTCTCCGAGGCGACCGCGCAGAAGATCGACAACGAGATCCGCCGCCTGATCGATGAGGCCTACTCCGAGGCCAAGCGTATCATCACCGAGCAGAACCATGAATTCGTGGCGCTCGCCGAAGGCCTGCTCGAATACGAGACGCTGACGGGCGACGAGATCAAGGCGCTGATCCGCGGCGAGAAGCCGGCGCGCGATCTCGGCGACGACACGCCGCCGCACCGCGGTTCCGCCGTGCCGAAGGCCGGCCACAAGAAGGGCGGCGAAGCGGAAGGCGGGCTCGAACCGCAGCCGCAATAGGCCCCATCCATCCTCCTTCGTATCCTCGGGTTTGACCCGAGGATTCACGCCCGCGCCGCGTAAGGATGGCGAAGGAGAGGTCGGACTGGCTTGGTCAGTACTTCGGCGGCCGGGAAGTATTTCCCGGCCGTTTTCCTTTGGTAACGGCCTGTAATGAATTCTGATGGGCGGGTGGATGTTCTTTGCCGGCTTTTGTGGCAAAGAAAGAGGATGGCTCTACGTCGTTTTAAGGATTGGCTTACCAAGCGGATATAATGTTATCTCCGCCTTCTGCCCCGAGATGGACGAGCGAGCGCGGCAGGACGGACGCTGGAATGCCGGGCGCAGCGGAAAGCGCGTGCCCAGGCCGGCGAATTTCAGGAGTGAACATGAAACGTCGTTATTTCGGCACGGATGGCATCCGGGGTCAATCCAACATCTTCCCGATGACGCCGGACCTTGCCATGCGGGTCGGTATCGCCGTGGGCACGATCTTCCGCCGCGGGGCGCACCGCCACCGGGTGGTGATCGGCAAGGACACGCGGCTTTCCGGCTACATGCTGGAGAATGCCATGGTCGCGGGCTTCACCGCCGCCGGCATCGACGCCTTCATCCTCGGCCCGATCCCGACGCCCGCCGTCGCCATGCTGACGCGTTCGCTGCGCGCCGATATCGGCGTGATGATCTCCGCCTCGCACAACCCGTTCTACGACAACGGCATCAAGCTCTTCGGCCCGGACGGCTACAAGCTGTCGGACGAGATCGAGATGGAGATCGAGGACCTGCTCGACAACGACATGACGGCGCAACTCGCCAAGTCCGCCGAGATCGGCCGGGCCAAGCGCATCGACGGCGTGCACGACCGCTATATCGAGCACGCCAAGCGCACTCTGCCGCGCGACACGACGCTGAAGGGCCTGCGCGTTGCCATCGACTGCGCGAACGGCGCCGCCTACCGCGTCGCGCCCGCCGCGCTGTGGGAACTCGGCGCGGACGTCGTGACCATCGGCAACGAGCCCGACGGCCTCAACATCAATCTCGAATGCGGCTCGACCCATCCTGAGACCCTGCAGCGCAAGGTGCACGAGGTGCGCGCCGATATCGGCATCGCGCTCGACGGCGATGCGGACCGCGTGCAGATCATCGACGAGAACGGCAAGATCATCGACGGCGACCAGCTGATGGCCGTCATCGCCGAAAGCTGGGCGGCGGACGGCCTGCTGCGCGGCGGCGGCATCGTGGCGACCGTCATGTCCAATCTCGGCCTCGAGCGTTTCCTCGGCGGCCAGGGCCTCGGCCTGCAGCGCACCAAGGTCGGCGACCGCTATGTCGTCGAGCACATGCGCCAGCACGACTACAATGTCGGCGGCGAGCAATCCGGCCATATCGTGCTGTCCGATTTCGGCACGACGGGCGACGGGCTCGTCGCCGCGCTCCAGGTGCTCGCCTGCGTCAAGCGCTCCGGCAGGACGGTCAGCGAGGTGTGCAACCGCTTCGAGCCGGTGCCGCAGGTGCTGAAGAACGTGCGCATCAAGGCCGGCCAGCCGCTGGAGGACGCCGTGGTGCGCCAGGCGATCGCCGATGCCGAAAGCGAGCTGGCCAAGGGTGGCCGCCTCCTCATCCGCCCCTCCGGCACCGAGCCGCTGATCCGCGTCATGGCGGAGGGCGACGACCGGGCGCAGGTGGAGCGCATCGTCGACGAACTGGTGGCCGTGATCGGCGCCGTGCGCAACGCCGCCTGAACCCGCCTTACGCCCCATTCTGCGAAAAGGCCGAAACATTGCTTCGGCCTTTTCTTTTGCCGTGAAGTCACGCTGGCGATTTGCGCGAAGATCACTTGCTTTTTATTTATAATTTACCGAATTCGTGAACGACCATTAACAAATACAGTAAATGTTCGTAGTTAATCGGCCCTTAACCTTTCCTCGCCATTATCCATGCCTGATCGAGGGACTTGGAATCCGGCACGCCGGCCAACCCTAAGCAAAGCCTATTGGAGCAAGGCCATGAGGAAAGTTTTGAGTGGCGTGGTTGCCGTCCTGTTGACGGGCACGTCGGGTTATGCGGCCGATATCTACCAGCCGGAGGTCATCGAGGCACCGGTGCAGGAGGCCGTCATCGAGACGGGCGGCTGGTATCTGCGCGGCGACATGGGCTGGTCCTACAACAAGATGCGCGGTGCGGACTTCTACCAAGGCTCGAACGACACCTATCGCAGCTTCGATTCCACGCGCCTGAAGAGCGGCTTCACCCTCGGCGGCGGCGTCGGTTACCAGATCAACGATCACTTCCGCACGGACGTGACGCTCGACTACATGTTCAAGTCCAAGTTCAAGGGCTCGACGACCGGCAGCTGCGGCGTCGCCGCGAACTGCACCTCGAGCGACGTCTCCTCGCTGACGGCCCTGAGCCTGCTTGCCAACGCCTATGTCGACATCGGCACCTACGGCATCGTCACGCCCTATGTCGGCGCGGGTATCGGCGGCACCTACGTGAACTGGAAGAACCTCAAGAACACCTCGTGCGAGACCGGCGATCCGACGAACTGCGACCCGACCTTCGAGCACCGCGGCCGCAAGAGCTGGCGCTTCACCTATGCGCTGATGGCCGGCGCCTCCGTCGACGTCACCTGCAACCTGAAGGCCGACCTCGGCTACCGCTTCCGCCATGTCACCAAGGGCGACATGTTCGGCTACAACAACGGCGGCGGCCCGGGCTATGACAAGGGCTTCTACAGCCACGAGGCCCGCGCGGGCCTGCGCTATTCCTTCAACGGCTGCGACCAGCAGGCCTATATCCCGCCGGTCGAAATCCCGATCGAGCAGCCGGTCTACAAATAAGCGGCTTTCCGCCGATCGCCTTGCAAGGCCGCCTCCCGGGCGGCCTTTCCGCATTTGGCGACATGCCCTCGCGCCGGTCACTTAACCGTTTCTTCATGCCTTAAGATTTATGGTTAACCAACGGTGTAGGACGGCGATCTCCCAGGATGCGCCGCCTTGCGCCGGCCACGCAACCGCCGGCCCGCCCGGCCTTGAGGGATCGAGACCATGTTCCGCCGCATCGCACCGCTTGGTATTGCCGTTCTTGCCGGCCTCATCGCGACGAGCGCTGCGGCGAGCGACCTCGACATCATCAACGCGCCGGAGATCGACGTTTCGGGCAGCGCGGTGGCCGAGGGCTGGTACATCCGCGGCGACCTCGGCTATTCCGGCTGGGTCAAGCACGACAAGCCGAACTACCGGATCGACGCCTTCGGCGCGACCTTCGCGGAAGGCGATTTCGACAATGCCCGCTTCTCCAAGCCCGTCTCCTACGGCGTCGGCATGGGCTACCAGTTCAACAATTTCCTGCGCGCCGACCTGACGACGGATTTCTTCAACGGCTCGCTGAGCGGCAGCACGAACCTCGATTCGCCCTGCATCACGGCCCCGGCGGGCACGACCTGCCGTCTCGGCCAGAAGGCGGATTACAGCGCGGCCAATTTCCTCGCCAACGCCTATGTGGATCTTGGAACCTATGCCGGGATCACGCCCTATGTCGGCGCGGGCGCGGGCGTGACCTACATGAACTGGGACAGCTTCCGCACCCAGGCGGAGTGCCGCGACGGAACCGGATCCTGCGCGGGCGCGACCTTCGACGAATTGCGCGTGAAGGGCGACGATAGCTGGCGCTTCACCTATGCGCTGATGGCGGGCGCGGCCATCGACCTCACCGAGCGCGTCAAGCTCGACCTCGGCTACCGCTTCTCCGACATGGCGGGCGGCAAGGCCTTCGGCGGCAGCGCCGAGGTGCCCGGCGTCGGCACGGTCAGCGTCAAGGGACGCGACGAGGGGTTCCAGAAGCACGAATTCCGCGCCGGCATCCGCGTCACCACCTGGTGAGACCCATCTTCGTTCTCTTTGGCGGCGCGTCGGGAAACCGGCGCGCCGTTTCCTTTGCGCCGGATAATTTTTCGTTTCCGACATATTCCGCTTGACTTGAGAAAGGCTCTTCCATATTTCCGGCGGCGGGACACCCTTCCCCAACGAAGGGCTATCTATCTGGAAGGATAGCGATCATGACGAAGACCGTCACACCGCCGGACGTGCGTCCGAACAATACCCATTTCTCTTCTGGCCCCTGCTCGAAGCGCCCCAACTGGACGCTCGACGCGCTTTCCGATGCGCCGCTCGGTCGTTCGCACCGCGCCAAGATCGGCAAGACCAAGCTCAAGCAGGCCATAGACCTTACCCGTGACGTCCTGGAAGTGCCCGCGGATTACCGCATCGGCATCGTACCGGCCTCCGATACCGGCGCCGTCGAGATGGCGCTCTGGTCGCTGCTCGGCCCGCGCGGCGTCGACATGGTCGCCTGGGAAAGCTTCGGTTCGGGCTGGGTTTCGGACGTCGTGAAGGAGCTGAAGCTCCCCGACACCCGCAAGATCACCGCCGATTACGGCCTGCTGCCCGACCTTTCCACGATCGATTTCGACCGTGACGTGGTGTTCACCTGGAACGGAACCACCTCGGGCGTGCGCGTCCCCAACGCCGATTTCATCCCGGCCGACCGCAAGGGCCTCACCATCTGCGACGCGACCTCGGCCGCCTTCGCGCAGAACCTCGATTTCGCCAAGCTCGACGTCGTCACCTTCTCCTGGCAGAAGGTGCTGGGCGGTGAGGGCGCGCATGGCGTCATCATCCTGTCGCCCCGCGCCGTCGAGCGTCTGGAGAGCTATACGCCGGCCTGGCCGATGCCGAAGATCTTCCGCATGACCAAGGGCGGCAAGATCATCGAGGGCATCTTCCAGGGCGAGACGATCAACACGCCCTCCATGCTCTGCGTCGAGGACTATATCGATGCGCTTCTCTGGGCAAAGCAGGTCGGCGGGCTTAAGGGCCTGATGGCCCGAGCCGACGCCAATGCCAGGGTCATCTTCGACTTCGTCGAGAAGAACGACTGGATCGCCAATCTCGCCAGGGACCCGGCGACGCGCTCCAACACCTCGGTCTGCCTGACGATCGCCGACAAGGACGTGCTGGCGCTCGATGCGGATGCTCAAGCCGCCTTCGCCAAGGGCCTCGTCGCGCTCCTCGACAAGCAGGGCGTCGCCTATGACATCGGCGCCTATCGCGACGCCCCGTCGGGCCTGCGCATCTGGGCCGGCGCCACCATCGACACGGCTGATCTCGAAGCGCTGATGCCCTGGCTTTCCTGGGCCTTCGAGACCCAGAAGGCGACGCTCGCCAAGGCCGCGGCCTGATTTTGCGATTGGCTTCGTCCTTCGGGCGAAGCCGCCTTTGATCTCATCTTCCCGGACCCATTGAAGGAGGCCTCCCATGGCACCTCGCGTACTCGTATCCGACGAACTGTCGGAAACCGCCGTCCAGATCTTTCGCGATCGCGGCGTCGATGTCGATTTCCAGCCGCAGCTCGGCAAGGACAAGGACAAGCTTGCCGAAATCATCGGCAATTATGACGGCCTCGCCATCCGCTCCGCCACCAAGGCGACGGAAAAGCTGATTGCGGCGGCGACCAACCTCAAGGTCATCGGGCGCGCCGGCATCGGCGTCGACAATGTCGATATCCCGGCCGCCTCGCGCCGCGGCATCATCGTCATGAACACGCCCTTCGGCAATTCGATCACCACGGCGGAACACGCGATCGCCCTGATGTTTGCCGTCGCCCGCCAGCTTCCCGCCGCCGATACCTCCACCCAGGCCGGCAAGTGGGAGAAGTCGAAGTTCATGGGCGTCGAGATCACCGGCAAGACGCTCGGCGTCATCGGCGCCGGCAATATCGGCTCGATCGTCTGCTCGCGCGCCATCGGCCTGAAGATGCACGTCATCGCCTATGACCCGTTCCTCTCCAAGGAGCGCGCCGAGGAGATGGGCGTCAAGAAGGTCGAGCTCGACGAACTGTTCGCGCAGGCCGACTTCATCACCATGCACGTTCCGCTGACGGACAAGACCCGCAACATCATCGACGCGGCGGCGATCGCCAAGATGAAGGACGGCGTGCGCATCGTGAACTGCGCCCGCGGCGGCCTCGTCGTCGAGGCGGATCTTGCCGAGGCGCTGAAGTCCGGCAAGGTCGCCGGCGCCGGCTTCGACGTGTTCGAGGTCGAGCCCGCCAAGGAAAGTCCGCTCTTCGGCCTGCCCAACGTCGTCTGCACGCCGCATCTCGGCGCCTCGACCACGGAAGCGCAGGAGAACGTCGCCCTGCAGGTCGCCGAGCAGATGTCGGATTACCTGGTGCGCGGCGCGGTCTCCAACGCCATCAACATGCCCTCGATCACGGCCGAGGAAGCGCCGATCCTGAAACCCTTCATCCGCCTTGCGGACGTGCTCGGCGCCTTCGTCGGCCAGGTCACGGAAAGCGCGATCAAGGAGATCGAGATCCTCTATGACGGCGCGACGGCCTCGATGAACACCAAGGCGCTGACCAGCGCGGTGCTCGCCGGTCTCATCCGCACGCAGGTCGCCGACGTCAACATGGTCTCGGCGCCGATCATGATCAAGGAGAAGGGCATCATCCTCTCCGAGGTCAAGCGCGACAAGTCGGGCGTCTTCGACGGCTATATCCGCCTGACGGTGACGACGGCCAACCAGACCCGCTCGATCGCCGGCACGGTCTTCTCCGACGGCAAGCCGCGCTTCATCCAGATCAAGGGCATCAATCTCGATGCCGACGTCGGCAGCCACATGGTCTACATCACCAATACCGACGTTCCCGGCATGATCGGCTTCATCGGCACGACGCTGGGCGAGGGCGGCGTCAACATCGCCAACTTCCAGCTCGGCCGCGACAAGCAGGGCGGCGACGCCATCGCGCTGCTCTATGTCGATGCCGCCGTGTCGGAAGACGTCTTGAACAAGCTGCGCGCCAACCCGGCGATCCGCCAGGTGAAGTCGCTGGTCTTCAACGTCGACTGATCGATCGTCCTCCCAAGACGAACAAACAGAAAGGCCCGCCGGATCTCTCCGGCGGGCCTTTCTTCTTGATCTTGTTCGCCGATCAGGCGGCGCGGCGCATCTCGCCACGGCCCGAGCCGGTGAGCTGGAAGTGGGCGATGCGGCTGGCGAGCTGCCCGCTTTCCTGGGCGAGCGTCTGGCTGGCGGCCGAGGTCTCTTCCACCATCGCGGCGTTCTGCTGGGTCATCTGGTCCATCTGGTTGACGGCCGTGTTGATTTCCCGAAGGCCGACGGCCTGTTCCTGCGCGGCGGTGGCGATGGCGACGATGCGCTCGTTGATATCGTTGACGCGGCGCTCGATATCGGTGAGCGAGGAGCCGGTCTCCTCCACGAGATTGACGCCGGCGGAAACCTCTGTCGTCGAGGCGGTGATCAGTGTCTTGATCTCCTTGGCGGCATTGGCCGACCGCTGGGCGAGTTCACGCACCTCCTGGGCGACGACGGCAAAGCCCTTGCCGGCCTCGCCTGCGCGGGCCGCTTCCACGCCGGCGTTGAGGGCCAAGAGGTTCGTCTGGAAGGCGATGTCGTCGATGACGCCGATGATCTCGCCGATCTTGGAGGAGGAATGCTCGATCCGGCCCATCGCATCGATCGCGTTGCGCACGACTTCACTCGACTTGGCGGCGCCGGCCCGGGCTTCGGAGACCATGCGCTTGGCTTCCTCGGCGCGCGTGGTGGAGTTCTGCACGGCGGCGGTGATCTCGTCGAGCGCGGCGGCGGTCTCCTCCAGCGAGGCGGCCTGCTGCTCGGTGCGCTGGGAGAGGTCGTTGGCCGCGCGGCTGATCTCGCCGGCGCTGCCGTTGACGACGGCGGTCGATTCGGCGATGGCCGCGATGGTGGACTTCAGCGCCTCGACGGCACCGTTGAAGTCGTGGCGGAGCTTTTCGTAGTCACGGCCGAGATCCGGCACATCGACGGTGAGGTCGCCCTGCGCAAGGCGTTCCAGCGCCGAGCCGATGGTCTCGACGACGCGGGACTGGCTGCGGGCGACGGCGGCCTGGTGCTCCTCGTTGGCGCTGCGCTCGCCGTCGAGCAGGCCCTGCTGCTCGCGCTGGCGAATCTCCAGTTCGTTGCGCTCGATGACGGAGTTGCGCAGGAGGACGAGCGCATCGGCCATGTTGCCGATCTCGTCCTTGCGGTCGGTGTCCGGCACGTCGGATTGCGTTTCGTTGCGCGAGACTTCGAGCATCACGTCCTTCAGCCGGTTGATCGGGCGGCTGACCGAGCGACCGATGGCGATGGCGGCAAGAAGCGTCGCGATGCCGGCAAGCAGCGTGATGACGATGGTGGTCGTCAGAGAGGTGTAATACTTGGCGGCGAGGTCGTCGGCGTAGACGCCCGTGCCGATGCCCCAGCCCCAGGGCTTGAAGCCCTGGATATAGGAGAACTTCTCGACCGGTTCGCTCTGGCCGGGCTTGTCCCAGTAATAGTTGACGAAGCCGCTGCCGGGGTTCTGGGCGAGCTGGATCAGCTCGATGTTGAAGGCCTTGCCGTGGGTGTCCTTCAGGCCGCGCACGTCGGTGCCGATCAGCTTGGCGTTCAGCGGATGGGCGACCATCATGCCGTCGAAGGAATTGATGAAGAAATAGCCGCCTTCACCGAAGCGCATGGCCATGACGTCGGCGATGGCGCGCGTCTTGGCGTCCTCCTCGGAAAGCGCGCCGTCCCGGGCGAGCTTCTCATAGGAGGCGACGACGGAGATCGCCGATTCCGTGATGTTGCGCAGCATCTGGCGGCGTTCTTCGCTCACCTCGTCGTTGGCGACCTGCGTCTTGTAGATCATGGCGGCGGCCATGAAAAACAGCGCCATGGCGGTGAGGAGATAAATGCGTGTGGAAATGCGAATGTTTTTCATGACTTAAAACTCGGAAAGACCCATGTTGCCGGTGAGTGCAACATTAAAAATCTAAGCAAGATTTAAGCGTCCGCCCCAGTTTTAGGGATAAAATCGCTGGAAATACAGGTTCTTGCGGGTAATTTCTTGCATTTGTCAGGTTTTTCTCTCTTTCGGCCGTCCCCATTCGGCAATCGCGATGCCGCCGAGCACGAGAAGAAGAGCGATGACATGGAACATATGCATGGTCTCGCCGATCAGGACGACGGAGAGAATGGTGCCGAAGACCGGGATGGCATTGATGAAGAGGCCGGCCCGGTTTGCGCCGATCATCTCCACGCCGCGCACATAAAGCACCTGCGAGAGCAGCGAGGGGAATATGCCGGCATAGAGCACGACGGCCCAGCCCGTCGTATCCGGGAAGATGGCGTCGCCGCGCGACACTTCCCACAGAAACAGTGGAATGGCGCTGAGGAGCGCGCCGAGGACGGGCGCGGCGATGAAGCTCTGCCAGTGCATGTCCGGCTTCCAGCGCAGCGAGACCGTATAGGCGGCATAGACGATGCAGGCGCACAGCATCAGCGCATCGCCGAAGTTGAATTCGAGTTCGGCCAGTGCCGAGAATTCGCCATGTGCGGCTGTTACCAGGACGCCGACCAGCGTGACGGTGAAGCCGAGAACCTGCGCGAGCGAGGCCTGGATGCGGAAGAGCACGAAATTGAAGACGAAGATGAGCATGGGGATGCCCGCCTGCTCGATGACGGCGTTGATGGCGCTGGTATAGCCGAGGGCCGTGTAGAGCAGGGCATTGAAGGCGGTGAAGCCGAAGGCGCCGTAAAGCAGCAGTTGCAGCCAGTGCCTGCGGATCATCGGCCAGTCGCGCTTCACCTGCGGCAGCATGAAGATCAGGACGATGCTGAGCGCGACGAGCCAGCGCAAGGTGGTCAGCGTCAGCGGGCTGACATGGCCGACGGCGAGCTTGCCGGCCACCGAGTTTGCGCCCCAGAAAAGCGCGGTGATGCACAGGTAGAAATAGGCTCTGCTGTTCAAGGCGGCTCGGTCCGGTGGGTGGGAGGATGCAGGCGGGGCGGGCGACAGGTGCCTCACATAAGGCGAAAAAGCGGGCGATGTCATGCAAAAAGCGGAATGCGACCGTCATAACAGGGTCGCATTCCCCAAGACAACACAGTATAGATGCGCGGGTTTGTGTCAGGCGCGCGCGCATGCGCGCGTAACAGTAAAGCGCTCGCGCGCGAAAACGGGAAAGATGAAATGACGAACGTCGTGGTGGTCGGATCTCAATGGGGTGACGAAGGCAAGGGCAAGATTGTCGACTGGCTTTCCGAACGGGCCGATATTGTCGTGCGCTTCCAGGGTGGTCACAATGCCGGCCATACGCTCGTCATCGACGGCACGAGCTACAAGCTCTCGCTGCTTCCCTCCGGCGTCGTGCGCCCGGGCAAGATGGCGGTCATCGGCAACGGCGTGGTGGTCGATCCGCACGCGCTGATCGCCGAGATCGACAAGCTGGAAAAGCAGGGCGTCATGATCTCGCCGGAAAACCTGCGCATCGCCGACAATGCGACGCTCATCCTCTCGCTGCACCGCGAACTCGACGGCATTCGCGAGGATGCGGCCTCCAATTCCAATTCCGGCGTGAAGATCGGCACGACCCGGCGGGGCATCGGCCCGGCCTACGAGGACAAGGTCGGCCGCCGCGCCATCCGCATCATGGACCTTGCCGATCTCGACACGCTGCCGGGCAAGGTCGAGCGTCTGCTCACCCACCACAACGCCCTGCGCAAGGGTCTTGGCGAAAGCGAAGTGACGCATGAGGCGATCATGCAGGAACTGACCTCCGTCGCCGAGCGCGTGCTGCCGTTCCGCGAGACGGTCTGGCTGATGCTCGACAAGGAGCGCCGCCGCGGCGCGCGCATCCTGTTCGAAGGCGCGCAGGGCTCGCTGCTCGATATCGACCACGGCACCTATCCCTTCGTCACCTCGTCCAACACGGTGGCCGGCCAGGCCGCGGCCGGTTCGGGCATGGGGCCGGGCTCGCTGGGCTATATCCTCGGCATCACCAAGGCCTATACGACGCGCGTCGGCGAAGGCCCGTTCCCGACGGAACTCAAGGACGAGATCGGCCAGTTCCTCGGCGAGAAGGGCCGTGAATTCGGCACGGTGACGGGCCGCAAGCGCCGGTGCGGCTGGTTCGATGCCGCGCTGGTGCGCCAGTCGGTCGCCACCAACGGCATCACCGGCATCGCGCTCACCAAGCTCGACGTTCTCGACGGTCTCGACGAGCTGAAAATCTGCGTCGGCTACAAGCTCGACGGCAAGGAGATCGACCACCTGCCGGCCAGCCAGGGCCAGCAGGCCCGCGTCGAGCCGGTCTATGTGACGCTCGACGGCTGGAAGGAATCGACGGTCGGCGCGCGCAGCTGGGCGGACCTGCCGGCCCAGGCGATCAAGTATGTCCGTCAGGTCGAAGAGCTGATCGGCGCCCCGGTCGCCCTGCTTTCGACCAGCCCCGAGCGGGACGACACCATACTTGTGACCGACCCGTTCGAGGACTAATCTCAAGCTCAACACCAGTTCCGTGACGTATTCCAACGAGATAGCGAGCGGACACGACGGAAAGTTCTGATGGCGGATTTTGTAGCAGTCATTCGAAGGGCCGTGGACGGCCTCTCGGACAACAATGCCGAGATGCGGCAGAAGGTTTACGATAAGGCCCGCGGCGCCGTCCGCCGGCAGCTCGAATCCATGAACCCGCGCCCTTCCGATGATCTTGTGAAGCGCCAGCTCGATAAGCTTGAGGCGGCGATCGACAGCGTCGAGACGGATCATGTCGAGGCGCTGCCTGCCGACGATATCGCGCCGGAACCCGTCGAAGAGGTGTTGCAGCCGGAGCCGGCGGCCGAGGAACCCGCCGCCGTTCCCGAGCCCGAAGACACGGTTGCGGAGGCCGGGCCGGAACTCCATGAGGCGCCCGTCGCCGAGCCCGTGGAACAGCCCTACGAGGACGTGGAGGCGGCCGAGGAACAGCCCGCCGCCGAGACGCCGGTGGAAGAAAGCCCGCCGGTCGAGGCGTATGACGAGCCCGCGCACCCCGAGCCCGTCGCCGAAATCCCGGCCGAAGAGCACGAGCAGCCGGCCACCGTCGAGGCGCATGGCGAGCCGTCCTGGCACGTCGAGGCCGCTCCGGCCGAGGACTATGTTCCCTCCTGGCAGGAGCCGGAACGGGATGCAGCGCATGAGGCGGAAGAGGCGGCCGCCGTCGTCGAGCCGTCGGCGCAGACCTATCCGGTGCATGACGAAGAGGCGCCCGAGGCCGAGCCGGTGGGCGATGCCCGCATGCCCGCCGCCGAAGCCCAGTGGAACTGGAACGAGGCGCACCCGGCCGACGTGGCCGTGGAACCCCACGGCCAGCCGGCGGAAACCGCCGGCGATCCGCTCGCCTGGGACTGGCCGGAGGAAAAGGGCGCGCAGCCCGCGGCGGAGCCGGAACAGGCGGCGTCTTCCTCCTCTCGCGACTGGGGTGATCTCGACGAACTTCTCGGCCACGGCCCGAAGGCCGGCGCGGCGGCTGCCGATGCGGCCGTCATGACGGAGGCCGGTTTTGCCGATACCGCGCCGTCCACGCCCGTCGTGGAGACGGCCCGCGCGCCGCAGCGCTCCTTCCGAGCCGAGCCGCGCAAGTCGCGCCTCAATGTCGCGGCGCTTGCGGCGGTGGTGGCGCTGGTCGCCATCGTCGGCGGGGTGGGCGCCGGCTACTGGTTCAACCGGGACACGGTGAACGGCTGGGTCAACGAGCGCATCGCCGCGTTCACCGCGCCGTCCACCGAGACGCCGGCCGAGACCGGGCAGACGAGCGAAACCGCCGAGGGCGGTCGCAATCTGCCGTCGAACGCCACGTCGGGCGAAACCGCCCAGACGCCCGGCGCCGCCGGCACGACGACGAACACCGAGGTCGCCGTGGCGACCCCGAGCGGCAACGGCAAGTTCACCCAGCGCCTCCTGACGGACGGCACCGAAGTGGACGAGGGGCCGGCTGCCGCGCTCGACGGCGCGACGCCGGAAGAGGGCAAGTCGGTCGCCGCCCAGACGCCGGACACGGCCGACGTGACGACGGAAGACGCCGCCGGCGGCACCGCGACGGGCGAGGCGACCCCCGGCACCGACGGCGCGGCGCAGACCCCCGCAGGCACGGGCGAGGCGACGACGACCGAGGGCGGCACGCCCGCCGCGACCGGCGAGCAGCCGGCCATCGGCGTGACGCAGAAGATGTTCCTCTATGAAGAGCGCCTCGGCCAGACCGCGCCGACGGCGATCGAAGGCACGGTCGCCTGGTCGAGCGCGGAAGAATCGCCGGGCGGCGACGCCAAGGCCGAGCCCGTGGTGCGCGCGCAGGTCAACGTGCCCTCCAAAGGCCTGACGGCGCTGATCACCTTCCGCCGCAACGGCGACCGCTCGCTGCCGGCAAGCCATCTGGTGGAACTCGTCTTCTCGCTGCCGGAGAATTTCGAAGGCGGCGGCATCGAAAGCGTGCAGCGCGTGGCGATGAAGCGCACGGAGCAGGACCGCGGCGACGCCCTGATCGCCGTTCCGGCGAAGATCACAGACGACTTCCACATGATCGCACTCAACGATTTCCCGGAAGCGATCACCAAGAACACGGAACTCCTGCGCACGCGCAGCTGGATCGACATTCCGATCACCTACCGCAACGGCCGCCGCGCGCTGATCACCCTCGACAAGGGCACCGCCGGGACGGAAGCCTTCGACACGGTGATGAGGGCGTGGGCGACGCTCGGGGCGCCGGGCCAGTAAGCGGACATTCGGGGAAAAACGAAAAGGCCCGGCAGCGATGCCGGGCCTTTTCCGCATTTTCGTCTTGCCGATCAGGCGTCTTCGATGACGCGCACCGCGCGAGCCTGTTCGGCCGCGTATTTCTGAACGGCCTCCTGCACCTTCTCGAAGGCGCGGACTTCGATCTGGCGGACGCGCTCGCGGCTGATGTCGAACTCGGTGGAGAGTTCTTCCAGCGTCACCGGATCCTCGGAGAGGCGCCGGGCTTCGAAGATGCGGCGTTCGCGCTCGTTGAGGACGCCCATGGCGCGGGCCAGCATGGCACGGCGCGTGTCCAGCTCGTCCTGCTCGATCAGCGTCTGTTCCTGGCTGTCGTGGTCGTCGACGAGCCAATCCTGCCACTGGCCGGATTCGCCCTCGCCGGCCTTGATCGGCGCGTTCAGCGAGGCGTCGCCGGTGAGGCGCCGGTTCATCGAGACGACTTCCTCTTCCGAGACCTTCAGCTTGGTGGCGATTTCCTTCACCTGGTCGGGCCTCAGGTCGCCGTCGTCGATCGCCTGGATCTTGCTCTTCATGCGGCGCAGGTTGAAGAACAGGCGCTTCTGGTTGGCCGTCGTGCCCATCTTCACCAGCGACCACGAGCGCAGGATATATTCCTGGATCGAAGCCTTGATCCACCACATGGCATAGGTCGCGAGGCGGAAGCCGCGCTCCGGGTCGAACTTCTTCACGGCCTGCATCAGGCCGACATTGCCCTCGGAGACGACTTCGCCGATCGGCAGGCCGTAGCCGCGATAGCCCATGGCAATCTTCGCCACGAGACGAAGGTGGCTCGTGACGAGCTCATGGGCGGCGGTGCGGTCGCCGTGCTCCTGGTAACGCTTGGCGAGCATGTATTCCTGCTGCGGCTCAAGCATCGGAAACTTGCGGATTTCATCGAGATAGCGGTTGAGACCACCTTCTCCGGCCGCGATCGACGGCAGCGTATTGCGGGCCATTCAGCACCCCTTTCTGAGACGGCTTCCATTCCGGCAAGCCTTGGTACGGAGCTTGATCCTGAAAACCGGATCCCCGTCAGCAACCATGCTCCCCGTGGGGCATGACGTCCCCACGATCCTATAGATAGGTATGGCAAAACAATGGTTCAAGGCGCCGCAGGCTTCACGGCTGCGTGAAGGCGGAGAGGGCGGAACGGAATTTGCGACACATGCTCAAAATGGGGCGGCGCGCCGGAAAATCAAGGGCTGGCGCGCATTCACAGCGCCCGCAGCGCCTCTGTCAACCGGTGCATATCCTTCGGTGGCGGGGCTTCGAAATGCATGGTCTCGCCCGTCGAGGGGTGCTCGAACTGCAGGAGGAAAGCATGCAGCGCCTGGCGGTGGAAGCCGTTCACCACCTGGCGCGCCTCCTCCGGCAGGCGGTTCGCCTTGGTCTTGAAGGCGCCGCCATATTCCGGGTCGCCGATCAGCGGATGGCCGATATGGGCCATGTGCACGCGGATCTGGTGCGTGCGGCCGGTTTCGAGACGGCATTCGACGAGGGAGGCGAGGCTCGTGCCGTCCTCCGTCTCGCCGTAGCGCTCGACCACCTCGTAATGCGTGATCGCCTCGCGGGCGTCGGCGTCCTCGCGCTTCACCGCCCGCTTGGTGCGGTCGGCGCTGCGGCCGAGCGGGGCGTCGATCGTGCCCTTGAGCTGGCGGGGCCGGCCCCAGACGATGGCCTGGTAGGCCCGCTCCAGCGGGCCGGTGCGGCCGTGGTCGGCGAACTGGTCGGAGAGGTGGCGATGCGCGGCGTCGTTCTTGGCCGCGACCATGACGCCGCTCGTCTCCTTGTCGAGCCGGTGGACGATGCCCGGCCGCCGCACGCCGCCGATGCCCGACAGGCTCGCGCCGCAATGGTGGATGAGCGCGTTGACCAGCGTGCCCGTCCAGTTGCCGGCGCCGGGATGCACGACGAGGCCCGCCGGCTTGCTGAGGACGATCAGGTCGTCGTCCTCGTAGAGCACGTCGAGCGGGATGTCCTCGGCCTTCGGCTCGGGATCGCGCGGTTCCGGCAGGGCGATCTCGACGCGGTCGCCGGGATGGATCTTGCGCTTCGGCTCGCCGATGGCCGCGCCGTTGACGCGCACGGCGCCTTCCTCGATCAGCGCCTTGATGCGGCTGCGCGAGAAATCGCCGGCGAGCGTGGCGGCGAGCCAGGCGTCGATGCGCCCCTCGGCCTCTTCCGACACCGTCAGGACTTTTCTTGTGGCGTCGGCTTCTTTAAAGGGGTCGGTCATCGTTCACTACACTCATTGCCGGAAGGGCGCCTGCCATGTCCAACATCGAAACCGACGATCAGGAAGACAAGCCGCTCGATCCCATCATGGAAAACGTTCGCCGCAAGATGATGCGCCTGCAACTTGTCTCGGGCGGCATCATGCTGCTGATGTTCATGGCGGTGCTTGCGGCCATTGTCTACAAGATCAACACGCGGGATGGCAAGCCGGAAGCTGTCGCGGCCTCCGGCGGGGCTCTTGCCGTGCCGAGCGATGCGCCGGTGACGGCGACCGCGACGCTGCCCGACGGCTTCGCCGTTTCCGCGGTCTCCCATTCCAGCGGCCAGATCCTGTTCTACGGCGCGATGGCCGACGGCGCGCGCAAGGCTTTCCTCTTCGACATTACGGCCGGGCGCATCGTTGCCGAGGTCGCGGTCGCGGGCAACTGATCCGGCATGGCGGCGGCACCGGTTCCGATCGACGATCCCGCCGATCCGTGCATCGCGGGCTTCGTGTCGATCCGCGAGCGCGACCTGACGGGCCGCGACGGCCTGTTCATCGCCGAGGGCACGGTGGTGCTGCGCATGCTGGCTGGGGCTTCGGCCCGCAAGAACGGCTTTGCCGCCGAAGCCATCCTGCTGCTGGAAAGCCGGCTTGCGGGCGTGGCGGACGTGCTCGCCTCCTTTCCGCAGACGGTGCCGGTCTATGTCGCCCCGGCCGCGGTCTTCGATGCGATCGCCGGTTTCAACATGCACCGCGGCGTGCTGGCGCTCGGCCGCAAGCCGCCGCCGGAGCGGGGATCGACGCTTGTCGACCGCCTGCCGGAAACCAGCCTGGTGCTTGCCTGCTGCGGGCTTTCCAACCATGACAATGTCGGCTCGATCTTCCGCAATGCCGCGGCCTTCGGCGCGGATGCTGTGTTTCTCGACGAGACCTCCTGCGATCCGCTTTACCGCAAGGCGGTCCGCGTCTCCGTCGGCTCGGTGCTGAGCGTACCGTTTTCCCGCGGCCTCTGCGCCAAGGCCATGCTTGCCGGCCTTGCGGAGGCGGGGTTCGAGATCTGGGGCCTTTCGCCGCGCGGGGCGGTGCCGGCGGCGGAAATCCCGGCGGCGCGGCGCATCGCGCTCGTGCTCGGGACGGAAGGCGAGGGGTTGCCCGAGAGTATTCTGTCTTCTTTCCGCACGGCGCGCATTCCGCAGCGGCCGGGCCTCGACAGCCTGAACGTCGCGACGGCGAGCGGCATCGCGCTCTACCAGATCGCGCTTGCCATGGGGCGTATCGCCTAGGCGGCCTTCAGCAGCGCACGCCGCCCCACAGTTCGTTCGGTCCGCCGCTCTGGTCTCGCCATGTGCCGGTGAAGCTTCCGAAATCCGGCTGGAGGGTGATGGAGAGCGTGCCGCTGCCGTACATGTCCTGCCAGTCGAGCGTGCGGACGAGCCCCTTGCCGGGCGGGTTCTCGGCCAGGGTCCCCGTTGTCCGCGCGCCGCCGTCCGTGAACTCGTAGCTGCCGGTCAGCCGGCCGTCGCCGGCAAGCTTCAATACGGTGATCGCCTCGACCAGCACGCCGCTGCTCCACAGCCGGCCGCAATAGCGCCCGTCCATGCTGGCGGCCTGTTGGGGGGAAGGGGGCGTCGCGCCGGCGACGCCGATGAGCAGGGCCAGGATTGCTGCCTTCATCTCGCACTCCTCGGTACGGCGACGTCAGGTTTCGTCGCTGCCGATCCGTTCGCGCACGCGCTGGGCGAGGCTGCGCTCGTCGCCTTCAAGGGCGGGGTCGATGGTGGCGATGAGGTCGTGCACCGGCGATCCGGCGCCCTCGCGGGTGGCGGTCAGCACGATCATCTTGCTGGCGAGATCGGCCATCTCCTCGCGCAGCGCGGCGTCGTTCTCGCCGGTCTTGGCCGCCAACAGCCGTTCGGAAAGGGCCGTGCCCTGGTTGCGCACGTCCTCTTCCAGCGCGGCGATGTCGATCGGCGGCGGGGTCACCTTGCCGGCGCGGCGGGGGGAGAGCCGGCTTGCGGCGATGGTGCGGGCAAGCCCGGTGGAACGCACGGCCTTCACCGCTTCCTTGTTTTCCGCTGTCAACGTCTTCACCTTGTCGCGCAGGCGGCTGATCTCCGCGATGCGCCTTTCGATCGCATTGTCCTTGTCGGCGCTGCCGGCAAGCTCGCGCGTCAGCCGCGTCTCGAGCTGGCGCACCCGTCCCTCCTCGCGCGACAGGCGCAGTTCCAGCGACTTGGCGCTCTGGCTCGTCGTCTTGATGTCCTCGCGCAGCTTGTCGCGTTCGTCCTTGAGATTGCCGATGCGGCTCTTCAGGTTTTCCATCGTCGTGTCGCGGGTGGCCAGATCGATCTTCATCGTGTCTAGCTCGGCTTCGAGATGGTTGATGCGGCCGTGCAGCGCCTCGATATCGACAACCTTGCCGCGAATCTCCCGGTCGGCCGTCGCGAGCGCCGCCTTCAGCTGTCCGCTCTTCATTTCCTCGCGCCGCAGCGCCGAGCGCATGTCGCCGGCCTCGATGTTCATGTCGGCGATCTGGGCGTGCAGTTCGGCGTTTTCCGTGCCGATCGCCGCGGCCTGGGCCAGCAGCTTCTCGTTTCGCACCATTTCCAGTGTGTGTTTTTCCCGCTCGCGGCGCACCCCTTCCGACAGGCGGGCGTTTTCGGCGGCATAGGCGGCCCGGGCCATGTCCTTCTGCGCGCGCACTTCCTGCGGGCTCAGCGGCATCGTGGCCCGCATGCGGTCCTCGGTGAACTTGACGATGCGCTTCTGGACGGCCGGCGCGACGAGGAGGCCGGTCAGCGTGGCGGCGAGAAAGCCGAGCGCGAAGAGGAGGGCATACTCGATCACGGGTCCACTCGTTGCAAAACTGGCCCAAAACGGGTTCGAACACGCCCACTATAGCGGCTCGTCCGCCTGTGCGGGAGGGCCTTCCTTCAGAAATCAACTGTCGGTTAACCTGACGGACGAGCGTGCCCTTTCATTCTCAGAAGGGATTCCAGGTCGGCTCGCGCGTCAGCTTCAGGTAGCCCGCATTGATGCCGAGGCGGGCGCCGACGCCGGTGCGGATCGGCACGAGCACGACGTCGCGGTTCACGTTGACCTGCATGCCGACGCCGGCGATCACATAGGCCGAGCCGGAGACGCCGCCGTAGCGCTCGTAGAGCGAGTTGACGTCGGGCAGGTTGTAGACGAGCATCATCGTGCGGCTGCCCTGGCCGCCCCAGTCGAGGCCGAGCGACGGGCCCTGCCAGAACACCGGATGCTGGCCGGCATTCTTGGTGTTGAGCGTGCCCTCGCCATAGGTCAGGCCCGCGACGAAGGCGCCGGAGCCTTCCTGGCCGAGGATGTAGCCGTTCGGCAGGCCGTGCGCCTCGAAGGCGCGCTCGACCACCTTGGCAAGGCCGCCGGCGGCAGAGCCGAAGAAGCCGTGGCCGGCATCGACGATCTCCTGCATGGTATATTGGCCGTTCTGCTGCGCCTGTGCCGGCAGAACCGTGAGAAGCGCCAGGATCGCCGCTGCTGCGATGCTGGACGCCATCGTGACCAGTTTTGAAACACCCATGTCCCGTTCGCCTTTCTTCATCTCTCGGCTCCGTTCCATGGCGCAATTTGATCCGATCGTCTTAACAATCGGTTTACCAAATGTGGTGTCATTATGGCTGTCTTAAAATCGGGCACGCCTCGCGCAATTCCGGCGTGCTATGCGTCGCGCAGGATGCCCGCGAATGTGCCCACGACAGGGCCGTCCGCGTGAGGCGATGCGTGGATCTTGGAGAAATTTATGGCGAAAAATCCGAACCTTACGCTGACCGGCCCCGACCTGGCGGCCCTTCTGTGCAGCCGCGTCTGCCATGACGTCATCTCGCCTGTCGGCGCGATCAACAACGGGCTGGAACTGCTCGACGAGGGCGGTGCGGACGCCGATGCGATGGACCTCATCCGCACCAGCGCGCTCAATGCCTCGGTGCGGCTGAAATTCGCGCGGCTCGCCTTCGGCGCCTCCGGCTCTGTCGGCGCGTCGATCGACACGGGCGAGGCCGAAAAGGCCGCGCGCGATTTCGCGGCCGCCGAGAAGAAGACGCAGATCACCTGGACCGGTCCGCGCGCCATCGTCGCGAAGAACCGCGTCAAGCTGCTGCTCAACCTGTTCCTCGTCGCTTACGGCGCCATTCCGCGCGGCGGCTCGATCGACGTGACGCTCGACAACCCGGAATTCGACGCGACCTTCAAGCTCGTCGCCAAGGGCCGCATGCTGCGCGTGCCGCCGAAATTCACCGAGATCCTCTCCGGCACGCCGGAAGAGGGGGTCGATGCCCACTCCATCCAGCCCTACTACACCGTGCTGCTCGCCGAGGAGGCGGGCATGGAGCTCGACGTGGCCGCAAGCCCCGAGGAGATCGTCTTCTCCGCCCGCATCGTTCCGGCTTCGGAATAATCGGTTGCGGCCATGGCGTGTTAACCATGGCCGCTAACGCTTTGTTTGCCAGTCGCCGGTAGAGTTGCATCCTGTATTGTTCCCGTCCTGCGGGCGGGAGACCTAGGAGCAGCGAATGCAGCGGTTGATGATCGCCGATGGTTCCGACGTCGTCCGGAAGGTCGGCAAGCGGATTCTCTCCGGCTTCGATTTCCTCGTCCTGGAAGCGTCGAGCTCGCTGGAGGCCCTGGTGCGCTGCGAGGCGGAGCTGCCCAATATCCTCATCGTCGATTCGACGATGGACGGCGCCCTCGAACTGATCGGCAATGTCCGCAACCTGCCGCAGGGCAAGTCGGTGCGCATCTATTACTGCGTGGTCGAGGCGGACCTGAAGAAGATGATGATGGGCAAGCGCGCCGGTGCGGACGACTTCCTGCTCAAGCCCTTCGACCGCAAGATCCTCACCCAGGTCTTCGGCAGCCTCTCGGCGGCTGCCTGAACCGCCCCGCAATTTTTTGACTGCGTGAGCGCGGCCGCTCGTCCGGAGCCGGCCGCGTTTTTCGTTCGGGACATTCCGCGCGCCAAAAGAAAACCCGCCGGCAAGCGGCGGGTCGATATCTCGTGCGGAAAAGGGGAGGGGTCCGTCAGGCGCTTTCGGCGAGGTCGCCGTCGGGCTCGCGCAGCACGTAGCCGCGGCCCCAGACCGTCTCGATATAGTTCGCGCCGCCGGCGGCATTCGCCAGCTTCTTGCGCAGCTTGCAGATGAAGACGTCGATGATCTTCAGTTCCGGCTCGTCCATGCCGCCGTAGAGGTGGTTCAGGAACATTTCCTTGGTGAGCGTCGTGCCCTTGCGCAGCGAGAGCAGCTCGAGCATCTGGTATTCCTTGCCCGTCAGGTGGACGCGCTGGCCGCCGACCTCGACCGTCTTGGCGTCGAGGTTGACGATGAGCTCGCCGGTCGAGATAACCGACTGGGCATGGCCCTTGGAACGGCGCACGATGGCGTGGATGCGGGCAACGAGTTCGTCCTTGTGGAACGGCTTCGTCATGTAGTCGTCGGCGCCGAAGCCGAGGCCGCGCACCTTGTCCTCGATGCCGGCCATGCCGGAGAGGATCAGGATCGGCGTCTTGACCTTGGACAGGCGCAACGTGCGCAGGACTTCGTAACCCGACATGTCGGGCAGGTTGAGATCGAGCAGGATGATGTCGTAATCATACAGCTTGCCCAGATCGACACCTTCCTCGCCGAGGTCGGTGGTATACACATTAAAACTTTCGGACTTCAGCATCAATTCGATGCTCTGCGCCGTCGCGCTATCGTCCTCAATGAGTAGAACCCGCATATCTGTCCCCTTTTCCGCCGCTCAAGGTGCCTGGCCCCCTACGCGATACGGATCCAGTCGTTGCCTGATTTGGAGGCTGCCACGAATTGGTTAACAAATCCTGATTCCCTTTGGCAAGGTGTATCGATCTGTTAATTATTTTAGGCAGCTCCCTGATTTCATGGATGAATCGAAAATGTGTCTCTTAAACTGTCTCTTTAAGAACCACGGTTAACCGACTCTTTCGACTCATCAATGTGATCCACCTGTTTTTTAGCGAACCGCATTTACTGAGCCTTAAATCATCGCACCTATGATTAACGATGCCCGTAAACGAAAGGTTACCAGCGGTAGGGTTTTATTAATATCGCTGAATTTTTTTTAAGATCCGGCGTGTTTTGCCGGGTTGCGGGCACTGATTGGGAATGCCGGTGAACGGGCGTCGTGTGTTGGCGGCCGTTTGCTCCAATGCCGGGGTCTCGCTATCCACGGGAGTATTGCGTATGAAGTCGCGTGAGAGCCTAGTTCGCCTGAAGGAATTTCAGGTGAAAGAAAAGAGACGGCAACTGGCCCAGCTTCAGTTGATGATGTCCGAATTCGAACGGATGTCGAAGGAACTGGAAAGCCAGATCGCCATCGAGGAAAAGAAGACCGGGATCACCGATCCCAGCCACTTCGCCTATCCAACCTTCGCCAAGGCGGCGCGCCAGCGTTCCGACAACCTGCAGGTCTCGATCCGGGAACTGAAGGTGCAGCAGGACGCGGCCGAACTGGCGCTGGAAGAGGCGGAGGCGGAATTCGCCAAGGCTTCGGCGCTCGAAGAGCGCGATAACGCGGTCCGGCTGCGCGCCTGACCCGGTCCGGTTTCTGAAAAGCCCTCGCGAGCGACCGCAAGACCGCTCACGAGGGCTCTTCGCGTTGTTTCACGCCCCGTCAGAGATTGACGACGTCGTGCCACTCCTTGTGGCGCATGGCCTGTGCGCGGAAGAAGGGGCAAAGCGGCATGATCTTCCAGCCGCCCTTGCGTGCCTCCTCCACGGCATGGGCTGCGAGGGCCTGCCCGACGCCCTTGCCGCGCAGCGCATCCGGCACGCCGGTATGATCGACGATGACGAGTTGCGGCGAGGCGCGCGAATAGGTCATCTCCGCCTCATGGCTCTCGACGGTGGCGGCGTAGCGGCCCTTCGAGCCGGTTTCTGTGCTCGTGATGTCCATGACGGTCCTCGCTCTCGTTGCTTTGCGCCATCCTTTCCTGTCCGGCGCCGTGCCGCAAGTCCGCGGGATGTGAACGGACCCGTGCTGCGTGCGCGTCGCCACGGTGCTATGCAGGGGCACCGAAACCAGCGATGGCCTGCCATGATCCTCGTCGTTCCCGCCCTTCTCGTGCTGTCCGCCCTGTTCCTCGCCTTCGGTCTCGTCCTGCCGCTGGTGCGTTTCGAGAAACTCTATTTCTTCGACGAGACGCCCTCGCTGGTCGATATCGTCGTCTCGCTCTGGGGGCAGGGCAGCGGAGGGCTTGCGGTGCTCGTCGCGCTCTTTTCCATCGTCTTTCCTGTGATCAAGCTTTTCGCGATCGCGCTGGAGGCGACCGCGCCGGCCCCGCCCGACGGCAAGGCAAGCCGGCTTGCCCGGCTGCTGCCGATCCTCGGCAAATGGTCGATGATGGATGTGATGCTCGTGGCACTCGTCATCGTCGCGGCGAAGACGAGCGGCATGGCCTCGGCCTTCACCCAGCCGGCCTGTGGTTCTATGCCGCCTCGGCGATCATGACCGGCCTTCTGCAGATGAAGCTGCGTCCGCACTGAGCGGGGCCTTCAAACGAAACTACGGCCGCGCGGGGCGCAGCCGTAGGGGTCTTGATCGAAAATGAAACGGCCTAGTGGCGGTACTGCTGGATGCGCGTGGTGCGCAGGCCGGCAAGGCCGTGGTCGTTGATGGAGGACTGCCAGGAGAGGAATTCTTCGACGGTCAGCGTGTAGCGTTCACAGGCTTCCTCGAGGCTCAAAAGCCCGCCGCGCACGGCGGCGACGACTTCTGCTTTCCGGCGAATCACCCAGCGCCGCGTGTTGGCAGGCGGCAGATCGGCAATCGTCAGGGGGCTGCCATCGGGGCCGATGACGTATTTAACGCGGGGTCGTATCAGATCGGTCATTGGACTCTCTACATAAACTCAAGACCATATGGCGGGACTGTAGCCCGCCACATTTAAGATTTGCCTAAACGCACGCTAACAATTTTCTAATCTTTTGAGCGGCTTCGCCGACTGTCTGCGGTAGCGGAAGTGCTGGTTCCCGTTACGTTTGGCAGGTATGCCACCGCGTGCCGCGCGCATGGGAGCCATGCAAATATTTCATTTCCCTTTTATTCAAATGCTGCTAATACGCCCTTCAAATTTGAGGGCGGCGTCGATGGATGCCACCGGAAGCCCTAGGCTGCATCACCATGAATTTCTTCCGCAAGCTGTTCCCCACGGGGATATGGCTGCCGCGGCGTTTTTCGTCGCCGCTTTCGTGAAGGGGTGCTCCTGAACTTTTCCGGATCGAGAATAGACACGAGCCCGGCGTTCACGCCGGCTTTGGAAACGGAAAATGAGAGATCCAGACAACGTGCTCCGGCAGCAGGGCTGGTCACCTGAATTCCTGTCCGCGGCCAGTATCGAATCCGTGCAGACCGAATACGAGGTGCTGCACCTCATGCGCCAGTGCGCCGATCATTTCGGCTTCAGCCATTTCCTGGTGTCGCGCTTTCCGGCCAATGAGCAGCAGCGCTTCGCCGAGCGGCTGCTCGTCAGCAGCTGGCCGGCCGATCTCGTGCGCAAGTACGATGCGATGCACCTCTTCCATCTCAGCCGGCTGGCGATCGAGACGGGCGTGACGAAACTGCCCGTACAGGGCGACAGCTCGCTTCTCGCCCCCTCCGACTGGGAGAATGGCCAGGCCGGCGAGGCCATTGCGCTGGCCGAGAGCCACGGCCTTGCCGCCTCCACGGCCTTCCTGCTGCATTCGACGACCTCCGATCCCTATCTGATGGCCTTTTCCGGCACGCAGGCCCCGCTCGTCCGCCGCGAACTGGCGGACCTGCATTTCGCGGCCCTCCAGCTTTTCGAGTGTCTCGAAAGGACGTTCGCGGCGGCGACGGCGGGCCGGGAGAAACTGTCGAGCCGTGAGGTCGAGTGCCTGCGCTGGGCGGCGGCCGGCAAGAGCAGCGACGAGATCGCCATCATCCTCGGCATCTCGGCCTATACGGTGAGCAGCTATTTCAAGAGCGCGACCCGCAAGCTGAAGGCGGTCAACCGTATGCAGGCGATCGCCATCGCCCTGCGCCTGCGTCTCATCTGATCTGCTTCGTGCCGGGGGCTTCCCGCGCCGGGAAAACGAGGTTTCCGGCCTTCTCTTGCCCTCGGTGCGGCAAGTTTCTATATGTCGCCCGAAAGACGCCGCGCCGGATGCGGGGCGCAACCCCCAGTGAAAGGTGCCTTGCGAGCGCGCAGCACCGGAACGGACCTCGCGTGAACAGTCTCGATTTCGATCGCAAGCCGGAAGATACCCGTGTCGTCGTCGCCATGTCGGGCGGCGTGGACAGCTCCGTCGTGGCCGGCATCCTGAAACGCGAAGGCTACGACGTGCTCGGCATCACGCTGCAGCTCTACGACCACGGCGCCGCCGTGCACCGCGCCGGCTCCTGCTGTGCGGGCCAGGATATCGACGATGCGCGCCGCGTCTGCGAAACGCTCGGCATCCCGCATTACGTGCTCGACTACGAGAAGCGCTTTCGCGAGACGGTGATCAATCCCTTCGCCGAGAGCTATATCGCCGGCGAGACGCCGATCCCCTGCGTCGCCTGCAACCAGACCGTCAAGTTCGCCGATCTTTTGGCCACCGCCAGGGAGCTCGGCGCCGATGCGCTCGCCACCGGCCACTACATCCGCTCCCGGCCGAACCCGATGTCGGACGCGCCGCAGCGCCGCGCGCTCTTTCGCCCGGTCGATGCCGAGCGCGACCAGAGCTATTTCCTCTTCGCCACGACCCAGGAGCAGATCGACTACCTGCGCTTTCCCCTCGGCCATCTCTCGAAGGCGGAGACGCGGGCGCTCGCCGAGGACATGGGCCTCGTCGTCGCCAGGAAGGCCGACAGCCAGGACATCTGTTTCGTGCCGCAGGGCAAATATACCGACATCGTCAACAAGCTGAAGCCGAACGCGGCGCTTGCCGGTGAGATCGTGCATATCGACGGGCGCGTGCTCGGTCGCCATGACGGCATCCTGCACTATACGATCGGCCAGCGCCGCGGCATCGGCATCGCCACCGGCGAGCCGCTCTATGTCGTCTATCTCGACGCCCGCTCGCGCCGCGTCATCGTCGGCCCGAAGGAGGCGCTGGAAACGCGCCGTCTCTACCTGCGCGATATCAACTGGCTCGGCGACGGCGACCTGGAAGCCGTGGCCGCCGGCGGCTTCGATTGCTATGCCAAGGTGCGCTCGACGCGCCCGCCGCGTCCTGCCCGCCTCCTGTCCGGCCCCGGCGGCCTTTATGTGGAGCTTGCCGAACGGGAGCCGGGCGTTGCGCCCGGCCAGGCCTGCGCGCTCTATTCCGGTGAAGGCGCGGACGCCCGCATCCACGGCGGCGGCTTCATCCTGCGTTCCGAGCGAGAACCGGCCGCCGAAGACGCCCTCCGGCGCATTCTGTCCACCCCGGCCGCGGCCTGACCGGCGGCATTCGCCAAGGCCTTTGTGAACAAGGCGATTTTTGTGCGAACGTCGCTTGACACCCGCGGGAACAGCACCTTATAAGCCGCGCACCGGACGGAAACAGACATGGTTTTGTTGGTCCCTTCGGGCGGCGGAGTAGCTCAGTAGGTTAGAGCAGAGGAATCATAATCCTTGTGTCGGGGGTTCGAATCCCTCCTCCGCTACCACCGGTTTCCTTAGAAAAATCAATCTATTAGGAAGTTTCCTCTCGAAAGCTCAATTTCCATGTTGCATCATGTTGCAACTGATTTCGCTTGATTTTCAACGGCTCCCCGTCACGCTCGGCAAATCCATGCAACATGGACTGCAACATGGCGACATGCCGTAGAGAGGCGATTGATGACAAGTTCCACCAACCTAGACCGGCTCGCAAGCCGGCGTGTGCGCGCCCGCGAGAGGGCGTTAAGGGTGGCGTTGAGGGTAATGAAGGCCGAAGGCCTGTCGGTTTCAAAGATCGTTGTTGTCGGTGCCCAGTTGGAGATCATCTGCGCGTCCCATGATGAAGCGGCCGTGGTCGAGGATGAGGGCCCCGAAGATTGGTAGGTGAGATATTCACGCGTTTCTTCGAGAAACGGGTCGGCGCTGGGCTTTCCTTGGCAGCGCGCGTGAAGTGCCCCGCAGCAACCGCTTCGCCTCACGGTTTCCGCTGCCATCAAAGCTGAGCTCTGCGCTGGGGTAGAAACAATCATCGGGCTGTTGCCAGTCCGATGGGAGCTCGTCACCACCGCCGGGATTCCTCCATCCGAGATCGGGCTCGTCGTTGCCTTCATCGATGGCATCATGGGGCTCATCCTGGACGTCGCCGCCGTGCTCGTCTTCTTCCTCGATGTCATCCTGACTGACATCCTCGGCGAGGCAATCCGGGCCGTCCTCGGGCCAGCCCAGGGAGGGCTCCAGGTCAAGATCGCCATCGATGGCGTCAAGGAGCCCGATGAGGCGATCGATCTCGCGTTCGATACGAGCTCGCTTCGCACGCGCCGGGGGGCCAGCGAAGTCGATCATCATGACAGCCGCCCTCCAGATGCCATGGCCAGCGCGGCGGAGGCGAGCGCGATCGTTTCAGTCTGGTCGTCCGATGGGAATGCGAGGGCGTGGCTGATCTCAATCCTTGCCCGGTTCGCGCGGCCGCCGGCGTCCAGGGGCGGCAGATCCAGGGCGCGTTTCAGGATCGCCTCTGCCTGGCTGATCAAATCCAGGTTGATCGCATCGATGAGATCGCCGGCGTGGCATCCAGCACGGGAGTTCATAGCGGGGTGGCTGACAAGGTTGCTCGTCACCTCGACCAGCGTCAGGATAGCTGTCTGTGCGAGACGAAGGGAGGCATGGTCGGGGAGGGCGGCAATGGCATCCGCCGTTCTCGTGCACCTCTCCTCCTGTCTCACCATCCAGCCGCGGACGGCTTACATCATGGCCGGGATCCGCGGCGTCCTCCCGATCTCGTAGTCGTCGATCGCGAGAGTCAGCGCAGCCTTTGCCTCGGCAAGGCTTTCCGCCGGCTGATCCCAGGCGGAGATGATTTCCGACGTGAATTCATAGAACCGGGGGAGGTCATCGCTTCCCCCATCTGCGGCTGCCTGATCGCAAGCTGCAGAATAGGTGGCACAATCCCGGCGATAACGATGGATCGCAGCGGTGAGGCTGGTCGGGGCTTCTGAGGTCGGGCCGGGCATAGCTTCGCCGCCGGCCGAAACGGGGTTCGACATTGGTGAATCTCCAATAGGTTTCAACGATTTTCGTTTACCATTCTTATATTTCGTTGATTACGGCCTTTGTCAACGGTTTTCGTTTATGGTAGACGAAATTTAATGAATGGAGAGGATGCCTATGACAATCGATCCGAGTCAGTCTCGCGCGGCCAGAGGGTTGCTCGACTGGTCGCAAACCAAGCTCGCCCAAATGTCCAACCTCAGCGAAAGCACGGTCAGGGACTTTGAAAAAGGGCGGCGGACGCCTTCCGTCAACAATCTTTCCGCCATGCGCCGGGCAATGGAGGACGCAGGCGTTCTATTCCAAGATACCGGTGAAACGGTCGAAGGCGGCCCGGGCGTGAGACTGAAGGGATAGTCTCAGGCCTGCGGGCACTATGGGTGAGAGCAAGGAGAAGATTTCATGCACATCGAAATCGGCCAAACCAGATCCGGCAAGGTGGTGTCGCTACCGCTGGCAAAGGCGAACCGGCACGGGCTCATTACGGGATCTACGGGCACCGGGAAGAGCTGTGCGCTCCTGCGCCTCGCCGAAGAATTCAGCGCGGCTGGGGTGCCGGTGTTCGCTGCCGATATCAAGGGTGACCTCAGCGGGGTCGCTGCCGCCGGTGACGCGGCCTCACCGCTGGCCGCCCGTGCCGCATCCCTCGGCCGCCAATTCAATCCGGAACGGTTCCCGGTGCAGTTCTGGGACCTCTTCGGCGAGCATGGTCTCCCCATCCGCACCTCGGTCCAGGCCATGGGCGCGCAGCTCCTGGCGCGAATGCTCAACCTCAACGATACCCAGGAAGGCGCTCTGTCCGTCCTGTTCCGCAAGGCTGAGGACGACGCCGATTTCAATCTGAGCCTGGACGATCTCCGCTGGGCGCTCGATGCCATGATGGATGATCGCGAGGAGATCTCGAAGCGGTACGGCCATGTCACCTCGGCATCCATTGCAACGATCCAGCGCAATTTGCTCGCCTTGGAAGCGCAGGGCGGCGACCGTCTCTTCGGGGAGCCACCGTTCGACATCATGGATCTTATCCGCGTCGCCGACGATGGCCGTGGCTTCATAAACCTGCTGCGGGCCGATCGCCTTCTGGAGGCACCGAAGCTCTACGCCACCTTCTTGCTCTGGCTCCTGACCGAATTGTTCAGGATCCTGCCTGAGGCCGGCGACCTCGATAAGCCGAAGCTCGTCTTCTTCTTCGACGAGGCCCACCTCCTCTTCACCGACGCGCCGAAAGCGTTGGTGCAGCAGGTCGAGCGGCTTGTCAGGTTGGTCCGCTCCAAGGGCGTCGGCGTCTATTTCGTGACGCAATCGCCGGCTGATGTCCCCGACACCGTCCTGGCGCAGCTCGGCTCCCGGGTGCAGCACGCGCTGCGCGCCTACACCCCAAAGGACCAGCGCATGGTGCGCGCCGCGGCGCAGGCTTTCCGGGAGAATAGGGAGGTCGACGTCAAGGCGGAGATCACCACGCTGGCGGTTGGGGAGGCGCTGATTTCGGTTCTGGATGATGCCGGAATCCCGACCAAGGTCGAGAAGGTGGACATCCTGCCGCCCCGCGGCCAGGTCGGTCCGGTCTCCGATCTGGAACGGGACACCATCATGGCGGCGTCCGATCTCCGCGCGAAATACAGCTATGCGATGGAGGACGGAAAGGCGTATGCCGCGTTCGAAGACCGCCAGCGCGCGGCGCGCGGGCTGCCGGCGCTGGAGCGGGCGAAGAACAGCGGGAAGGATTTCAATGTCTACGACTTCATTCCGAATCTCGGTGGCGCCAGGCCGGCTATGGACGTCAAGAAACAGCTTGCCAAGATCGGGATGTATTTCGGGCTGGCGCTGTTCTCGGGATGCCTGACGAGCCTGCTGCTTTGATCAGCCGCCGGGGCCATCGGTTGCCTCGCCTGATGCCTTGACTCTCGCCTGTATCCCGCCAACCATGGAGTGAACGCCGTTGTACCTCCTAGGGGTGCCATGCGCTCGTCAGATGGGTGCCCTGGGGGATCTCGCACGCATGAGAGTTTTCTATTCGTCGCCCCGTCGCTGGCTGGCGGTTGGCATCCTGCTCGCCATGATGCTTGTTATTGGCATCACCATCGGCCTGCCGTGACGCCACCACCTCAATCACAACGACAAGAGGACATCATGAAGAAAATCGCCATCGCCGCTATACTGCTCGCCGTTCCTGTGCTGCCCGCTTCCGCGGCGCTCTCCGGCTTCTACGACAGCGGGGAGCAGATCTCGACAATCCTTTCGAGTGAGGCGGTGGCAAATGCACTACGGCAGGCACCGATCGGTTCTGTCTCCAATACCGGGACGCGTGAGGACGGCGCGAACGAATGGGAAGTCAGGACACAGGAATGCGACCTGAAGGTTTACCTCGTGCCGCATGCTCCGGCAGGCGTCGGCAAGGTTACCTACACGATCGATGTTCCGAAGGCATGCGAGTAACCGCAATTGAACTGCCAGACGTGTGATCAGCCGTCGTTCCCACCATCATTCGCAGCGCGCTTCACGGATGACGCAAGGACGTTCAAATTCGCCCGCCCAGATGCCGACACCTGAAGCTGCGGATTTTCATGTTTGCCCCCTCTTGTCTGCTGCAGACGATAGTACCCGGACACTACGTTAAGTCGAACCAGCTTTTGTTGTAATCCTCATTCAGAGTTGTCGGCGTCCACCCGCAATTACCCCTTCGAAAGGGCCACGACGGGATCAAGTTGAGACGCGTTGCGAGCGGGAAGATATCCGAAGGCAACCCCGATCAGGCTGGAGCAGACGAAGGCCGCCACGATGGAAGTCATCGAATAGATCAGGCCGAAGCCGGTATTGAACAGGGTGAAGACAGCCCCGAAACCGAGCGCCAGCGCAATGCCGAGAACGCCCCCGATCAGGCAGACCAGCACCGACTCGATCAGGAACTGCTGCATGATGTCGCTCTGCCTTGCGCCGACCGCCATGCGCACCCCGATCTCCGACACCCGCTCGGAGACCGAGACCAGCATGATGTTCATCACGCCAATACCGCCGACCACTAGTGAGATGAGCGCGATGGCCGCGATCAGGATCTGCATGGTCTGGGTCGTGCTGGTTATGGTCTGGCGGATATCGTCGCTGTTGATGATGAAGAAGTCCTTTGTGCCGTGGCGCCGTATCAGGAACTCCGTCACGGCCTGTTCGGCAAGGCCGGTATCCACCGCGTCGGCAACCTTGACCGTGATCGAGCGAAGCGACATCGACCCGAGCATCCGCGCCTGCACGGTCGTGTAGGGCGTGTAGATGCCGAGGTTCTGGCTACCGCCGGGTCCCGTCTGGCTCGTCTTGACGATGCCAATCACGCGCAGCGGCACCTTGCCGACGAGGATGGTCTTGCCGACGGGACTTACCATGTCCCCTGAGAAGATGGCTTCTTCCGTGTTCTCATCGATCACCGCGACCTGCGACAGGTCGTGCACGGCGTCCGCATCGAACAGGCGCCCCTCGAGGATCGTCATGCCGGTCGCGTCGAAATATTGCTCGCCCACGCCGGTGACCTGTGCATTGGCTTCGACGGAGCCGAAGCGCGCCACGACGGATGTCGAGACCGTCGGCGTGACCGCCGCAACATAGGACTGGCGCGCCAGCGCATGTGCATCCTCCACGACCAGCGTCGTGATGCGGCCGGATCGCGTATCCCCAAAACTCGTGCCCGCGAAGATCTGCAGGGTGTTCGTGCCGAGACTGGAGATGTTCGCCAGGATCTGCTGCTGCGTGCCGGACCCCAGCGCCACGACGGATACGACCGAGGCGATGCCGATGATAATGCCGAGCATGGTCAGGAAGGTGCGCAATTGATGCGCGCCCAAGGCCAGGACGGCCATGCGGAACGCTTCGCGCGACCGGTTGAGGAGGCCAAGCAAATGGCCGGATGCCGGAGGGGCAGCAGCGGCGGCGTCCGCACCGCCGCGCGCGATCTCCGGCTTCTCTGTCCGCTCGTCCGAGATGATCATGCCGTCGCTGATCTCGATGATGCGCTCGGCGCGGGCGGCGATCGCCTTGTCGTGTGTCACGATGATCACCGTGCGCCCCTCGGCGTGAAGCTCGTCGAGGATGCGCAGCACCTCCTGGCCGCTATGGCTGTCGAGCGCGCCGGTCGGCTCGTCGGCGAGAATGACGCGCGCATCGTTCATCAGGGCACGCGCGATCGACACGCGCTGCTGCTGGCCGCCGGAAAGCTGGCCGGGGCGATGCGCCGTGCGTTCGCTCATGCCGAGCCGGCCGAGAAGGGCTGCAGCGCGCTCCCGGCGCTCGGCCTGCGCCGTGCCCGCATAGATCGCCGGGATCTCGACATTGCCGAGCGCCGTCAGCTCGGCCAGCAGGTGATAGCGCTGGAAGATGAAGCCGAAATGCTCGCGGCGCAGCTCGGCAAGCTCGTCCTCGTCGAGGGAGGACGCCTCACGCCCCTCGACCCTGTAGCTACCGGCGGTCGGCCGGTCGAGACAGCCGAGAATGTTCATCAGCGTCGACTTGCCGGAACCGGACGCGCCGACGATCGCGACCATCTCGCCCGCCTCGATCGTGAGGTCGACGTTCTTCAGCACCGTGATGCTGCCTTCCCCCGAGGGATAGGCGCGCGTAATGTCCTTGAGGACGATGAGCGGCTCCGCCATCATCACAACCCCATGGGCGGACCGCCCCGCCCGCGCAGGCCGCGCGACGAGCTCGACTGCGCCGTGCCCTCGCCGGTGACGACAACATCGCCTTCGACAAGCCCGTCGCGAACCTCGGCCGTCACCTTGTCGTTGAGGCCGATCTCCACCTTGCGCGTTGTAATCTGCCCCTCCGGACCGAGTATGCGGACGCTGTAGCGACCGGCCGTATCGCGCACGCCAAGTGCGGCAGCGGGAATGGTGGGCACGCCACTCGCCCGCCCGAGCACGATGTGCACCTGGGCGGTCATGTAGGTCCTCAGCCGTCCGTCGGCATTCGGAACATTGAAGATACCGTTATAGTAGATCGCCTCGGAGGACGAGGTCGAGGACGTCGATGACGAGATGCTACTGTCGTTGCGGATCGATTCTGGAGCGGGCTCGATCGACTGCAACACTGCATCGTGGCGGCGGTCGGCATTGCCGATGACGGTGAACCAGACTGGCTGGCCCGGCTGCACCTTGACGATATCGGCCTCCGATATCTCGGCGCGCACCGTCATTGTGTCGAGCTGCCCGAGAATGACGATCGTCGGCGTCGACTGCGAGGCGTTGACGGTCTGGCCTTCCTGGCTGACGACGGCCAGCACCGTCCCGTCCATGGGGGCCGTGATCTTCGTATAGCCGAGATTGGCCTTCGCCGTCTCGATGGCGACCTCGCCCTGCGCGATCAGGGCATCGAGCGCCTCGATCTGCGCGCGCGTGACCTCGGCGGCGGCGGCCGCGCTGTCGTAATCGGCCTTCGAGGCAGCCTGCTTTTCGAACATCTGCTTCTGGCGGGCGAGCGTTTGCTCGTTGAGGCTGAGCTGCGCCTGCTTTTCCAGGCGCTGCGCCCTAACATTGGCAAGCGAGGCTTCGGCGGTTCTCAGCGCATTGGCCTGGGTGACGGAATCGATCTCGGCAATCAGGTCGCCCGTCGTGACCGTCTGGCCGAGCGCGACCCTGACTGCGGTGATGCGGCCGGAAACCTGCGCGCCGACGGCCACCAGCTTGACGGGTTTCAAAGTTCCGGTGGCGAGAACCGATTCTTCGACATCGCCGATGGCGACTATTGCCGTCAGCACGGACGGTTGCCGCGCCTTGAAATATTCAGCCCAGACGAAATAGCCTGCCGCAACAATACCTGCAGCGAACACGGCTGCCCCAATGAATCTACCAATTTTCAACTTGCATGGGCCTCGTATGCGGGAAGAACCAAATGTCGGGTCCAGCGATTAGATTTTAAAGACATCCTGTCCTGTTGAGAGGATTTGTCGCAGCTCTTTGGTTGGCGAAGCTGTATCTCGGGAATCAAGATACATGTGGGACGGAGCACTTGGATAGAAGTGACGGCAGGATGAGGGAAGCGGCCGACTACGCCAGTTCCGTGACACGTCCTCGTATAGCCCAGAGGAACCATATCGGGAAGCCGAACTCAATCGGCAGCATGGCGGAGAGAACAGCCATGCGGGGGGATCAAAAAAGAGCAAGCAGGAAGACAAGGGGTATCGCAGAGGCCATGCCAGCCATCAGGATCCAGCGCGCCCGGCGCCCCTCGGAAGCTGCCGGCGCGAGGGGCTGGGCATGACGCGGGTTCGTTTCGAACCATGGCTTCCGATCGGTCTCAGGCCGCCATTTGAATCGAAGAAGTCGTTCCCAGGCATCATGAACCTCGCTCTGCCCCCTCCTTTTACCCAACTTCGCTAGCGCACCTCTTGCGAGGTTCCAGCGCTCCACGCGTCGCGTGTAGACCTCGCTCGTCTTGGCTTCGGAATGGCCGAGGATGGCCATAATTTCGTATTGTGAACAGCCCTTTTCGGCCAGGACTTCGGCAAGGCCTTTTCGGACCCCATGGGCGGAGAGGTGGGAGAGGCCGGCCTCATGGCACCACCGCTTGAACATCGCCGACATCGCGCCCCCGCTGGAATAGGGCTTGCCCCCGCGCTTCGTGACGTAGGTGGCGCCCAGCACCTTCGGCGCTCGCGTCGCGCTTCTCAGAGGCTCTAGGATAGGGATGCAGACTTCGGTCGACCCTCGCTTTAGCGGAACCCAGCGGAGGGCATCGACGCCGTCGATGACGCATTCGTGGTGGCGGCCCAGCATAGTGAGATCCTCGATCCGGCACCCGGTCCACAACAAGATGGACATCGCAACGTGCGGTGTGCTGCCGGACTTATGGACTGCGAAGAAAGCGGTGACATCCGCGGCCTTCCAAGGCTTCGCGCCGTCCCCCTTGCGATAGACCGACTTGATGCCCCGGGCCGTGTTTTCCTTGATGTATTTGCGCTCGACCGCCCAGTCGAACAGCACGGCAACGGCCTCGATAAAGGCGTCGGCCTGGGCTGGGGAAGCGCCCATACCATCCTGCAACTCGATCAGCTTCTCTCGGGGTACCTCCATCTTGCGATTCGGGTTCTTGATGAGCCGCGCCAAGAGGTTGCGCTTCTTTTTCAGCGTTTTTGCACTTGTCGTCCCAGCCTTGACCCTCTCTTCGAGATATTCGAGATAGGTATGGACGAGCCAGCCGATGGTCTGCGGCTTCTCCTGTTCTGACGGCTTCTTCAACGGGTCCGGTTTTATGCCTCGGCGCGCAAGATCGTACTGGCGACTGAAGTCAGAATCACCGGGGGCCGCAAAGAGCTGTATTCTTTTCCCGTGTTGCCCCTTGGGGCGAACCCGATAAATGACCGTGCCCGACGGCAGGAGCTGCCGTATCAGGCCCGGATAATCGACTTGCATGGAATCCCTCACCAATCCTCAGGGCCTCCATCGTCGGGCGAGGGCGGGGTCTATTCAACGCCACCGAAATAGGAAACCGCTTCACTGCCTCGCCATTGGCTCATGGATTTGCAGATATACGTTAGTCGGAGCGCAAGCAGATCATCCCCCATGGATTGAGAGTGGCGCCGATGGCGCCAATCACCCAGGCAGATATCATGCAGCGGCTTTGGGCTTCTCGTCATAGCGGCCATCCGTGACAGCCTTATAAAGCCGGTCCCTGATCACGCAATCACAGACGCGCTCGAGGAAGAGCTCGGGCGTGATCCCCAGCTTGCCGGCCTGCTTCTCGAGGAGCTTGCGGGCGTATGGCGTGAGCCCGACCAGGGTTCCACGGCGGGCTTGTTCCACTGGGATCCGCCATTTCTTGATCATTGCTCGCACCGTCGCCGACGAGGTGCCATCCCGCAGGATCCGTTCAACGTCGATCGACGATTTGTGCTGCCCCAGCCAGAAGCCGATCGTCGCCGCCTTACCGTTGGTCCAGCGTTCCGCCCAGAGCTGCTCACGGCCGCGGAGCCGTTCGGTGTGGTGCCGTTTGAGGGAATGCGGGCGGCCTTGTTTGGGGGAATTCGCTTTCACCACTGCGTGAGCACTCCATCAGTAAAATTGCGGTTCATCTGGCGGGTCACCGAATTGCCGGATGGAGCGGTCACCGAATTGGCGTCCGCCATCGCTTCCCGAAGCGCTGCCTTGAACTCGTTTGCCAAACGGAGGGCGCGCTCCAGGTTGGACGTGTCGATCGTCGGTGTCCCGCTGATTGATGCGGCGCTCGATATAGCCTGTTCGGCCTCGGCAGCTTTCTGCCGGGCCTCTTCGAGCGACGTAGTGTCCAGCACCGGCCCGCCACCGAGACGCGTGGCATTGTCGACCGCGTTCTGCAAAGGGTTGCCGCCGCCGGATGCCGCGCGCTGGCCTGCCATCACGTCTTCGTTTTTCGAGACATCAGGTTTGCCATCGCCGAGGAAGCTGGAAACCACCCGCTGGAGATCATCCTTGTAGCGCTGCTGGTTCCGGACCTGGTCCTCGAATGTGTCGCCGGGGGTGTCGCCGAGCGACTGCACCAAGGTTCCCCATGCTGCCAGCAAGCCGGTGCCAATGGCCGCGGCTCGCGCCCCGGCCCACCCGGCCACGCCGCCCCCGTTGGCGCCACCCGCTCCTCCGGCGGCACCAGAAGCTCCCAAGCTGACAGCCGCTGCTTGTAGAGATGCTGCAGCGGAATTCAGGGCGGGGCCGGCCGTCGTCAGCGCCCAAATTGCTGAGCCCCCCTTCCACGTCGCGAATATGCCGGCGCCTGCACCGGCGGCGATGCCAGCCTTGGCCATCGGATCGCCGTCACGCCAGGACTGCTGGAAGCTGTTGATCGCGCCAGTGAGCGAGTTCAGCCCTCGAACTGCCGTCGGCATGACATCCTCGCCGACGGCAGAGGCAAGGTTGCGGAGGCTTTCGACGAACCCGCGCGCGCCGATGAACGGATCCTTGAACTGGGCCTCGTCGGCCGCTTCTGGTCCCATGGCTTCGCCATACTGCTGGACGAGGCGATCGATCTGCGCTTGTTGCGCTATCATCCGGGTGAGCAGGCTGGACGCGTTCGTATTTCGCGTGAGCTGAGCAACAGCCTTCGCCGTTTCAACGTCATTCTCGGTGTCGACCCCACTTTTCTGAAGCGCCGGGACCAACACCTCCTTGACCCATCGATATGGGTTACGCCCGAAGAGATCATCGCCGACAAGGGAGCCTTTTCCTTCGCCTGTTCGAATTCCGATGTCTCGCTGAGCCTGCAAGTTGACCTTGGACGCGACCGCATTCGACCCGATCACAAAGCTCTGGTACGCGCTGGAAAGCGCTGTGCCGAACTGGTCCGCTCCCATGTCCTGGCTGAGGGCTGGAACAGTCGTCGCGAGGAAATCGGTCGACAATCCGGGCACGGCGATCTTGCCGCGGCGGGCAAAATCCCAGAACTTCCCGGCATCGAGGTCGGAGCCTTCCACTTGGGCGGCGCGGATGTAGCCGGCGATGATCGATTTCGTATCATCTATCCCAACCTGGCCGGCACTGTTCTTGCCAGCGTTGTCAATGCCCTTGAGCAGGCGTTCAAGTTCGCTGGTAGCAGCGTCGAGACCCTTCGCACTTTGGAGCGCAACCATGCCCCGCACGAGATCCTCGAGAACGGCCAGCCCGCGCTCGGTATCGCCCATCATGCTTCGGGCTTTGCGACCCATTTCGGCGATGTCAACAATGCCGACAGATGGATACCGAGCGCCGAGCTGTTCGGAGCGATCGAGAATCTGATCTCGCTCCCCCTCGGGGATGTTCGCCATCTGTTGCCGGAATTGTTCGCGTTGCCATTCCGCTGATGCGGTAACACCGCCTCGGACACCGCGGCCCGCAAAATATGCAACGCTGCCGGCGCCGACGCTGTAGATTCCGAGGCGAACGGCGTCTCGAAACGTCGAATTCATCTTCGCCTGAGCCTTTTCGGCATCGCGAATGCCGGCGGCAACGGCGGCAAAATGACCAGAGGCGGCATTTTTCCAGTTCGCGATCTGGGTGTTGCGCATCGCCTTGGACAGATTGTCTTTCTGGAAACTGGCCTGGAGCCGGTCCCACGAGGTGCGAAGGTGGTCGAGATCCTTGGCCGACGCCCCGAGCTTGTCGAGCTGTGACTGAAAACGGCCGCCCCAGGGGGTATCGCCGAGCCGCTTGGCGGCCCGGTTGATGCGGTCCATGGAGGTTTCCATCTTGCCGGCGGTGGTTTGCGCCTGGCTGCTGGCGGTGTCCTTCATTCGAAGGATGAGCTCGCCGATGAAAGTGCGCGCCATGATCAGCCCTCCCGCTCAACGGCCGGAGCCGGCTGGGAGCCCGAAGCAATCAAGGCTTCAGCCGCGGCGCGAAGACGCTTCGGCATGAACTCGATCGCGGCCTCGTCGACTTCGGTCTGATCGTCGGCGTCCATGCCGTCCCAGACCTCAATGGGGCAATCAATGACCGGAGGCATCACAAAGCCATCCCCGAGGGCGCCGAGAAAGTCGCGGAGTTCCTTCGCCGAAATCCGGCGGATCCTGATCCGATCCCAGACCTTTCCGTCGAACGCAACAGGGTACTGAAGAGGAATCCACTTTTCGCGGTCCGCCTGCGAGACGAAGGTCGCGGCCGGCCGAGGAGCATCGACCGCATCCTCGATCTGGCTGGCACTTTCGGGTTCCATTTCGGAGCTCCTGGAGGGTGTTGGTGATTGCCTTCAAGCTACCAGATTGCCGGACTCCCGAAAAGAACAAAACAAATACGTTTTGGGTCCTGCCGCTCCAACGCGCAGGGCGAGAAAGCCATTTTGGACGTGTTTTCGGCGTTTTCAGAAGGTCGGGCCGAAATGCGATCGCGGCGGGAGGGGGTTCAGACCATAACCCATTGACGGAAAACGCTATTTCGAGGCGGGGATGACCCCCCTCTAGAAAATAAATTCGGGGACATACCGCGATGCTGCGCCCCGCAGAGGGCACCCCTCGCATACGGTCCCTAAACGCTTCGAGGGCGGCGCACCTTGGGGCCGCGCAGCGGCAAGGGCTGGGTGTTATGGGCATGGGCGTCGGAGAGGCGGAGCTCGCTGGCGGGCCAGTGTGTGTCAAGCGCAGGCGTTGCCCGCCCGCAACACATTGGGTGGCGCAGGGCGGTATGGCAGTGGTGGGGGATGCCCACTCGGGGCTGGCGAGAGGCCGCTGGCGGGCCGGTGGCGTGATGATCCTCGGCTACGTCCCCACGGTGATCGGCCACAATCGATCCGCCCGACCGAAATAGCCAAACGATGCCATGCGATCACAAGGGCCGACGGGGAGGTAATCCTACCGATTTCGGTTTTCGATTTCGATTTCGGAAATCGATGCGAGACAACTAATTCCCGCATCACCTTGGCTGAGCGGCTATCCCGCCTCCAAACTGTGAATCTCGGGGAAATCGTCAAACTAAAGTCGCCAGCGATACCCGCAGTCTCCGATGATGGCCACATCCGATTCGACTGGTTTCCGACGAAGTATGGCCGAATGACAAAAAAACCGTTGGTTCATGTGACCACCCAAGAAATCGATCGCCAATTTTACAAACGGAAGATCCATCATTTCAGGCGGTTCTTGTCCCTAAACCAAGGGACCGAGAACTGGCTTCTCATTTCTGACTATAACATTGGCGATCCCGCGCGCCCCACTGATGTGATCGCCTTTTCCATCCTGCCGTTGAATGGCTCGATTGACGCTGCCGCAGCGCCAATTAAAGCGTGTTTCCCGGCGGACTTCAAAAATATCCAGCGCGTATCCAATAAAGCGATCGGCTATTTTCGTCGCCAACGGGCCGTCTTTCACCTTTGCTTCGCCATTGAGAAGGACACCAGCATGCTCTTTCGTGAGGGCGAAAGCAGGCTCGAAACAGCCAGACGATCAATCGTCGAAACGCTGGCTTATCTTGAAGAGCACGAGGCGCCGGAGTGGATCATAAAATCAGCGAAGGCCCTCAAACAGCAGAGCATGGCAAATCGCTTCTCTCACAAGATCTACGATAAAATCATGCTCCTGACCTGTTGCTACGCATTCATAATTGGGCTGCTCCATCGTGAGCGCCCGAAAACAAAGGTCATAACGTGGTGTTCTGACCGAGATGCACTGATGAGCTGGAGTAACAATGTGGTGGACACCTTCGCTCTGACCGGCGCAGTGCGTTGGGCTACCCATATGCGTAAACGCTTGACTTCAGAGGATTTGCCGAGACTAGTTCTGGCACCGGCGGGCGTCGATAGATGGATTTCTTAATTCGTCCTCCTGACTACCTCGCTGCAGCGCTTTCGAGCTGGAAACTTCCAAATGGTGGCTCGACACAACCCTCATTGAAATATCGAGATGTTTTGCGCGATGTCATCGCCGACAATCGAAATATCGCTGTGTTCGAGATTTCTATTCGCAAGCTCCTCAAGATATGCGAACTGAAAGCAAATCGGATATGAGACGGTCATTCGGTTTTGTCTTTGGAGCTTTTCGGGGGATTCCCGCGCCTCGGGGGAACCTTGAACTTTGCGCCGAGCCCAGAAGAGACGGGCGCCGGGCCGATGTTCATGGTCTTGTCCAGATCGTCCCGATACCAGAACTTCCGGCGGGTCGTGTCAACTACCCTCGGCTTCGGATAAATCGTACCGACACGCTCAAGGAAGTCTTCGACATGGCGCTCCCCGCAGTAACCGGCGGCCATGTCGGCCAACATGCGGGGCGGCCAGGAGCCGGAAGGGATTACGGAAGGGCGGCGCTCAGCCATTTCGTCTTTTCCATCCAGCTTATGTTTTCGGGGGAAGCTACAACGATCTGGAGGAATGTCACCACGTATCTGCCAATATCCCCCGACCTAACCGGTGACACCGATATCCGCGCACCGAGTACGAAGGCGACGATCCCGTCGGTTTCGTCATCAGCGTCAATCTGAAGCGCCGGCACCTCACCGAAAGCCAGAGGGCCATGGTCGCGGCACGGTTGGCGAAGATGCCCATGGGCGGCAACCAGCACACTGAAGGGTCGGAAAGTTTGCCGACCCAAGGTGATGCTGCGCGAATGCTCAACGTATCGGACCGATCTATCAGAACCGCAAAGCAGGTCCAAGAGAACGGCACCTCGGAACTCGTCCATGCCGTCGAAACCGGCAAGGTTTCCGTCTCCGCCGCCGCCGTCATCGCCAAGCAGGACGAGGACACCCAGCGCCGATTGGTGGCCGAGGACAAGCTGAAGAGAGCCGCCCCCAACCTGAAGAGGGCAGAAGCGGAGGCCAAGGAAGCGGCGAAGCTTCCCAAGGCTGAGTCGCTGACCACGGAACAGAAGATCGAAAAGTTGACCCAGATCAACGCCCGTGAGAAGCGATGCGACAGGATGGGGACCTCAAAACAGGAGGTCTCCAATGCTGGATTTCGTCACTTTCGGTATTTTGTTCGCTTTTGCAGTTTTCTCCGCGGCGCTCGCGTTCGGGATCATCACTTCCCCGGGGCGGAAATAAGCAGACCCCGCCATTCGGGTATCGGGTGGCAGGGTGGCGTCCACTTCGATGACGGCAAGGTCTCTGATCAATCCTTGATTTCTTTGGGATCGGCAGCGATCACGGAAGCTTCGACCTCCTTGGCGAGGTCCTGGAGGATATTGCGCACCGTTTTCCTCATCACCTCGCCATCGGCGGCGGTGAGGTGTGGCAGCTTCTGCCGGAACTTGGTAGGCAAGCCAAGGAACGCCGCCTTTACCTGGTTCCCAAACGCGGTCCAGTTCTCGGTGACCTCCTGCAAGGTCAAGATTTCGCCCTCGATCTGAGCGAACTCGATCTCCTCGCGCCGGCGCCCGATCTTCTCGCGGGCCAGGCGCTCGGCGTGGAGCGGGGTTTCCGCACTCTCCCGCGGCCGGCAGCGGCATTCCGGAGCCTCTGAGCATACGCGTGGAGCGTCGGCAACAGCAGGTAGGTCCCGCGCACCGGGCCGTGAACGAGCAGACCTCGCTGGTCCAGATCGGACAGCGCTCTGATGGAGACATCAAGGATGATCGAGAGATCTGCTTTCGTGCAGGTCTCCGGCAGCGCCTCTCGAATGGTCGAAGAGATCTTCGACCGCCTTGTCCCGGAACTGGATGCTGCCGTCGCAGGGCGCTTCGTGGTTTTCGTCGATTTGGCCATTTCAGGATCTCAGCACGAGCCGGTGGACCCAATCAGGTCCCGAGGCTCCGCGACATTTCGCGGGAGCTGGCTCTCATGGCGAGGTAGACGTCACGCATGCTGTCATCGCCTGCGATGCGCGGATCCCCTCGATGGAATCCTGTGCTATCGATGCGGGGGAACGAGAATGCGTCGTGGACGTCACCGTCTTCCGCCAAAAGGCTTTTCAACTGTTGCGTCTGGGAGATCAGTTTCACAGCGGTGGATAGTTGTTCCTCCGCGGCTGCACGCCATTTCTCGGCATATGGCTGCAAGAGGTCATGTAGCCGCTGCTGCAGATCCCGAACAACGTGCAGCGCACGCTCATATTCCTCCCTGATCGCTTCGAGACGAAGGTTCGCAGGCGCGATAGCGTCGAGCTTCGCCTTTTCGTGTGCGGCGCGAAGCACGTCGATCTCTTCGATGGTCGGAACGTCACCGGAATGGCCGAGCTGCTCTGCGACCTCACGCTTCGCGATCGCCCTCTGCCATGCGTCGAATGCTGCTGCTTCCGGGCTTTTCTCGAGGAGCGTCTCGTCCCGTCTTGCCTTGGCGAGGCGCTCTTCGTCTCTTGCGAGACGCGCATCGTTTCGTTCTTTTTCTTCGAGCAGTTCTGCCAGGTTCCTCCGAGCTTCCGATAGCCGGTCGTCCTCCCTTTGCTGCACGCCAGGATACTTGACACCTTTAGCGCCAAGACCTTCGGCCTCCTCAACCCGCATACGCGCAGCGCTGATGTCGAGGTGGATCTCCTGCCGGTTCATCCTGCTGTGTCGACAGCCCGCTCGGCTGCTTCCACGGCGCCACGCGCTGCCTTACGACTGTGCTCGGGCGTCATTCGTGCTGTTTTTTCGGTCTCGCGGTACGCGGTGCGAACTTTGTCGACTACCTTGCAGGCGAGGTTTAGCTCGGCGACGAGTTCACGAACCTGGGAGGGCAACGTCTCAGACATCGCTGCCTCAAGCGGCGTCACCTCCTGTTCCCTCGGCTTCGGTGGGCGGCCCTTCATCCGGGGGCAATGTTTTCAATAATGCTCATGTTGGCCTATCCTCAAAGCGCGGTGATGTTGCAGGTATTACAATCGGTGAGCCGTTTCAGATCGGCGTCGATATCGCAAAGTCGCTGCGCTGACGAAAGTGGTTTCGCATGGTCTGTCCTTTCAATCGTAGAGGCCGCGCTCAAGGTCGGCATCGAGACCATCCCGGCGGCGGCGGGGTTGCGGCGTATGGACGGCGCGGGGAGCGGAGAGCTTTGCGATATGATTGCGGAGGCTTTGGACCTCACCGCGCAGCGCTCGGATCGTTTCGGCCTGGTCGACCACAGCGTCGCCAAGCAGCTCGAGGCCTCGTTTCAGATCCTGGACATCGGTCCGAAGCTGGTTATCGGCCGCCGCTGCAGCCTCTCGTTTCTAGCGCCGGATCCGGGCGGCAAAGAGCTTGGCATCTAGGACATCAAGCTCGAGCATCGTCACCTCCATCAACAAGGGGTCCAAAACCCGGCACGCCGATTTCGGTCAGGGCGGTGCGAGCCGCGATGACGATGGCACGCGCGGCAGATGGCGGAGATACCGCGCCGATTGGCAGCGTCGAATGTGGCGTCACGGAACTCTCGGGTGACGGTCCCTCCGTTGAGCAAAATTGGAACCCGTGTCGGTTGTGTGGATCGGGAAGACATCGCTGTTCTCCTTGGGAACTGCGCCGACTATTTCGCAGTTCTGGCCCCGATGCTATTGGGCGCAGTTGGTCATGGTTGGTCATGGTTGCCCACAGATGCCCATCGATGCCCCTGTCCGACCTACAAAATGCCGGAGCCAGGACCACACGGCGCAGTTGACTCCGATCCTGCATTTTACGAGCATGTCGCGACACCTTGGGGAGGGGCACATGAAAGTTGTTTTGGTCACCGCCGCGCTATTGGTCGGGTCATATTCCGCCGCTACGGCAGGCTTTCAAACTTGGTCGGCAGATACCGAAGCCGATCCATTTTCTGGTGGGAAGCGCGTCACCGTTTCCTTCATGAATTCGCTGCGGTCAGGCGTGCTTGTGATCTGCGATACAGCAGAAGCGGGCCTCATGGTTCGAGCGATACCTGGTTTCACTTTCGAGGAATCCCTCCGAGGAATGACGCCGGAAATCGAGTTCGCGTTCGACGGCCAACGCTTATTGGGACAGAGCGGCGAAACAGGCGCGGTCGGCGACAACCTCGCCGCAGCACAAACGACGCTCTCGAAGGAAAATGCGGAAGCTTTCGTGAAGGCGTTTGCGGCGGCAAAGAAACAGGTGGCGATCAAGGATGGCATCAGCGATCGGCCACACCTGCTAACCGCAAGGGGATCGACCAAGGCCGGACAGGCGCTTGTCTCGTGCATGGAAAGCCAGGTCAAATAGCCCCTACGGTGCAATCCCAAGGTGCTCAAGCACCCGCCGGACACGGGGATGCTCGCGCTGCCCGGATCGCAGCAATTCGAGGCCGACCCAGTCGGCGTGCCTCACCAACACCACGCCCGGGGCGCTGATTTCCCATTCCGCGCCGCGGACCACGTTGAAGCCGATACCGTACTCGCGGCACCAACGCTTTATCGTTTTCGCGTCCCTACCAACAAGATACCGGGCCTGTTTCAGCCCGATGGCGTCGCCATCGGAAATCAGGATCGGGGGGCGCTCGTCGACGTCGGTGGGGCCTGGGATGCGCTTCGTCATCAGATTGCCTCTCCACAGTGAGGGCAAATACGTTTTTTTCTGGTGGACCCGGCTCGGTGCTGAGCCACGTTCAAAAGTTTGGAAATCGTCGGAGGGTTGTCACTCTCAACCAAACGGTCGAATTCGTCCTCTGGAATTTCTGCGATCTTCTTCGCCTGCCAAATTTGTCGGCGCGCCATACCCGTGAAGGCTGCCAGATCTCGCTCGCTTGGGTACGGAGGCAACGTACTTCAGGTCGTCGCTTTTTCATCGTCATGCTGCACCTCCGGGATAGCCGCCTGTTCGCTGATAGACGAGGCGAGTGATTTCTTGGTCGACGGCGAGCCAGAAGGCGCCGACCTGTTCGTCAATTTCGAGTTCGGAAAGACCGATCCGAGAAAGCTGCTTCACCATGGCGTCGTTGACTTGCCGGAAATAGTGATCCGCGTAGCGCTGAGTCTGCTTGTCGACCATTTTCACCGCGACATCGCGGATACGACCCACACGGCTCTTCATCGGGAAAATGATCGTTTTTCGGGGAGGCTGCCAAGCAAAGAGGGGCAGGTCTTCATGCGTCATAGCACGTACCTTCCTGCTGTCCTCACCCCCACGCCAATGCTGCTAGGGATATGGTAGAATAAGGATGTCACGGAAACCGTGACGAACGGAGTGAAGAAAAGGGCATTTTCGTCACGGTTTTTGGGACAGCGTGTCACGGTTTTCATGACAGGCCTCCTATTTTCGTCACGGTTTTCAGGACAGGACCGTCACGGAAAGCGTGACAGGGTTTTGTTTTTTGCCGTTGAGCCCGGACGGATTATTCGGACGAGATCCCTGCACTGGGTAATCGTGGCCATCACTCCATTTTCGGTAGAGTTCGCGACCATCCCGGCCCTTTTCCGCAAGGGGCATTCTCAGCTCAGTGATCTCATATGAAGGGGCTCTGGCAGCGCCTTCGAGGCCAAGGCAGGCATGTTCGGTTTGAACGATGAATCCCTTGCGCTGCAGTTCGCGAAAAGCTTCCGCAGCCGTATCGGGCCTTACGCCAAGACGCTCGGCAGCCTGCCGGACACTGAGCTGGATTTTACCGTTATTGTTGGCATTCGGCCCGCGCCATTCCAGCTTGAGCCAAGGATAAAGGGCTTGCGCGGTCGATGATAGCGCCCGCCATGCGGGTTCTTCCATCGTGCGGCGGAGCAACTGGGTCCAGTGCTCGCCGGTCGATTTCCTACGCTTCTGCTTACTGCTCACGTCGCCCTCGCTCTGATCAGGGTGGCCTCGCGGCAGGCCTCGGTCGCCTGGAGCGCGGTCAAGCCAAACCGCTGGCGGAGATCGGGGATGACCGGGCCGGACCGCTCGCTCGGCGAGGACGTCGCCAGCCAGCGGGCGGCCTCGTCGATGGCGGCGGTGTGTTCGTGCTCGGGAGGGGTGAGATTCATGCTGCATCGCCCTCCATGAAGAAGCGGATCAGCCGTCCGCGCTCTACAACCCACCGGCCACCGACTTTGCGCGCCGGAGGAATCTGCCCTGCATTGAGGAGATGGAAGGTCTGCCGCTCGGTTCGGCCGATCAGTTTCGCGATTTCTGAAACCTCCCAAATGAGATCCAGAGAGCTGGCAGACACGTCGCTATTGATTGCCATCGCTTTGCACCTTTGGTAGTCATATTGACGTCAATGTAGTGCGGTGAGCGTTGCGGTGTCAATATGGTGTTATTTTGGTGCAGATAGGAAGCTACGGAGGAAATATTGACCGACCCTTCAGAGGAAGTCCGCTTTACGTTGAGGCTGCCCGCCGCGTTGCGCGACCGTCTAATTCACAAAGGAAAGGAAAATGGGCGCTCCTTAAACGCTGAGATTGTCAGTCGTCTCGAAAGAGCGATTATCGAGGAAGATAGCTTTGATAAGAGCATTTACGATTTTACTGGGGAGTTAGAAGAGAGACTGGAAAAGCTCGAGAGAATGGTTTGGGATCATGACGAACGGCTTCTCCGGGCAAAGGTGTAGAATGCTCCTCTATTTCTTCCGAAGCCTGGGCCAAGCGTTGAATTCCGTATCGCGTCATGATACATAACCCCACATGATACGGTCGTTCAGGGACAAGGTGACGGAGCAAGTTGCGAAGGGGCAGAACCCGAAAGGCTTCCCGGCTGATTTGCTCAAGGTGGCACGGCGCAAGCTCGTCATGCTCGATAACGCTGCCACGCTTGACGATTTGCGTGTTCCGCCGGCCAACCGGCTTGAAGCCCTCAAAGCTGGCCGGGTCGGCCAGCATTCGATCCGCGTCAATGACCAGTTCCGCCTCTGCTTTCGCTGGGTGGATGGCAATGCGGAAGACGTTGAATTCGTCGACTACCACTGAAGGAGAGATAGCCATGACCCTGCTTGCTTTCGCTATCCACCCCGGCGAAATCCTCGATGAAGAGTTCCTGAAGCCACTGAACATGAGCGCCGGGGCACTCGCCAAGCGCCTCGATGTGCCGCGCACCCGAATTGAGCGGATCGTGAAGGGCGAGACCGCCTTGACGGCTGATACCGCCCTGCGCCTTTCCGCCTTCTTTGGGAACACCCCCGAGTTCTGGCTGAACCTGCAGCGCGCTTATGACCTCGCCGAGGCGAGCAAGGTCGTCGACGTGTCGCATATCCGCCCTCTGGAAGCCGCGTGAGCGTCCGCAAGCGGGAATGGACGGCACCGAAGGGCGAAGCGAAATCCGCCTGGGTGGTCGATTATTTCGACATGGCCGGCAAGCGCCGGCTCAAGACGTTCCGACTGAAGAAAGAGGCTGACCAGTTCGCAGCCACGGCTTCGGTAGAGGTGAGGGAGGGCGTCCATGTCGCCGACAGCGCCAGCGTCACCGTGGAGAAGGCGGGCCAGTTCTGGATGGCCTCCGGCGAGGCCGCGGGGCTGGAGCGCTCGTCCCTCAACCAGCGCAAGCGCCACCTGGATCTGCACATCGTTCCTCTGATCGGGCAGACGACTCCTGTCGAAGCTTACGGTCCCAGCCATTCGCGACTTCGAAGACAGGCTCCGCGCCGAGGGGCGATCCCCGGCCATGATCAAGAAGGTTCTTGGCTCTCTCGGCAGCATTCTTTCCGATGCGCAGGAGCGCGGGCTCACCGTCCGCAACTCCGCCAAGGAGATGCGCGGCAGGCGGGAAGGGCGACAACCATATTCGTGGTCGCCGATCATGCTACAGAGTGTGAGAGAAGCAGGAGGGCGAAAATGGCAGGTGGCAGGCTGACAATGGCGAGCATGATCGTCACGCTATGCGCTTCCGGTGTCGCCCATGCCGATGATGCCGCCACTCGCGGCGCTGGCATTGTCGATGAATGGTGCCGCATGTGTCATCAGCGCGTGACGGACAAACCGGACCGCGACATGGCCCCTCCGTTCGAGCACGTCGTGCGCCGGGTGGGGCGTGACGAAGCCTATTTCGTGCGGTTCATGCAGGAGGACCATTTCCCCATGACCACGTTCCGGCTGTTCGACCATGAGAAGGCCGATGTCGTCGCCTATCTGATGGCGCTGCAACGGCAGGGTGCGACCCGGCCATGATCCGACAGTCACGCATAGCACCGATCATCTTCCTCAACGAGAGCCTTGGTGCTTCCGACCTGTCGGGCAGCCCGATGGCGATCAACGCCATGAAGGTGCTGACCCGCGCCCATGAGAATGGCGGCATCACGCTCACCAAGTCCGGCGCGTTCTACCGGAAATTCGTCACGTGGGCTGCCGAGGATTTCCAGTGGCCGGAATACGGGCCGGATCGGCTATACATCGTCAACAAGGTGCTGAACGAACTGGACTTCATGCCGCTGGCGATCATGCACGAGCTTCTGGTCGGCTCTCGCCTGCTGCGGCACTACAAGGGCAAGGCGGTGCCGACGAAGGCGGGAAAGGCAATGATCGGCGACCACGGCGCGTTACAGGCCGAACTGTTCGACACCTACTTCCTTGCTCTCGACCATGGAGCCTATGAGCGGTTCCCCATCGACCATGACGACCCCGACTTCGTGCACTTCCTCGGAGTGGTCCAGAACCGGCTTGATGACTGGGTGCCGCTGACGGAACTGGCGGGCTGGTGTCTGCCCATCGACATCATCACCAACTATCGGTTCAGCCCACTGGAGGATGCCTGCTACTATCTGCTCTCGCGCCTCGTGCGCCCGCTGACGTGGCTGGGCATGATCGAACGTCATCCCGGCGCGGAGAGATACTGTGGCTTTCATGAACTGCAATACCGCAAGACGCCGCTCTATGACCGTTTCCTGCACTTCAACTTCACAAAGGTGATGAGCGGGACGATCCACTGAACGCGGCGACAGCACCGCTTTTCCCGGCGTTTATAGCTCCCGTTAATTGAGATTATCCCGGTTGACGGCCTGCTCGTAGAACTCCAACAATAGAGCGTGGAGCGATCATGTCCCGATACTACGAGCAGATGCAGCACGGGAACAACGAGGCGAGGCACCTGTTGCAGGAGCGGCTTGCTCGTGAGGAAATGGGCGACGAAGCCTACGACAAGATGGTCTCGAACCATGATGATCGCGCCTTCAAGGTCTTCGGCTTTGTGTTCATCGCCCTCTTTGCGGTCGCAGTTCTCGTCGTGGCGTGGCTGGGCTACTGATAGAACTACCCAACAGTGCGATGCAGGGAGGAACTGATGTCGGCAGGATGGGTGAACCTGATAGTGCTGATCGCGGTCGTGTTGATCGTCGCGAGCGCCGCCACGATCTTCTATGTCGCGGCGACCCGACGAGGCGGACGAAAGAAGTCCGGACTGGCCAAGCCGTCGAAAGCTCACTACCGGCAGGTCAACCCCAAGACGGGCGACCTGTTCCGGTAGACCGTCAGACTTCCGCGCAGTGCCTTCACAGAACTCTCGCCGCCGCGCTGTCGGTGAATAGGTTGACGGTGCGCAGGTAGGGCGCAAGGCCCGCCTCACTGCGATGGCCCGTCACTTCACGTATCTTGTGGCTCGTGGCTCCCGCCATTGCCGCTGAGGTCGCGAACCCGCTGCGCAGGGAGTGTGCCGAGAACCCGCTCGGATCGTATCCAGCGGCGCTGACACGGGCCTTGAGCACATCGGTCACGACCTCGCCTGTGACGCGCTCGGGAAGAATGTTGCCGTGCTTGTCCATGCTGGGGAAGATCGCGCCGGTTTCGATCCCCGCGACCTCCAGCCAGTGTTTCAGGGCGGCGACGGGGCAATGACGTGTACGCCCGAATGGCACGGCGATTTCGCGACCACGACCTTCTTGGTCGGTTTTGCTGCGCCTGATCGTGACCAGAGCACCTTGGCCGGTGAACTCGATGTCCTCGACATCCAGCGCCACCAATTCACTGCGTCTCATGGCGCAAGCCCAGCCCAACAGGAGCATGGCGCGGTCCCTGTGGTCCTTCGTCCGGTCTCCAAGCAGGTCGAGAACGGCGAACAGGTCGGCACGGAGCAGAGCCTGTGCCTGCCGCTGCTTGAACCCGAGGGTGCGGCGCACGCCACGTAGAGTAGCGCGGACCAACTCGCTCTTGGTCGGATCATCCACCCCGAGAGCGCGGTGGGCCTTGCTGATCGAGGCCAGACGCCGTTGCAAGGTCGCCACGGCGTAGGTCTCCGCGCCTTCGGCCAGATACGACGCCACGGTTTCCGGGGTCGCCGGGAGCCGCCTGCCTGTCCCCTCGAAGTGGGCGATGTCCAGACGGTAAGCCCTCTTGCTCGCCTCGGACAATGAGGCCGTCACGAGGCGCTGAACACCCGCAGGCAGGACGCTGGACGGTGGGTGGCGCTCGCTCATTGGGGCTGTGAAATTGATTTCACTTTTATTCAAACTGTAACTATCGGCCATCGACATGGTGGTCCCGGCGTCGTGGTGGCGCTCAAAGGTCATGACGAACCTCGTCCAGCTTGGGGAGGTCAGCGCGGATCATGTCGAGGAACCCGGCTGGGTCGGACAGCTTCATGCCGTGATACCCGCTGGAGGCCAACCATCTGAGAGTAGCTGCGCACGGCCACTCTACACGTTGACGACACAGCGATCCTTCCACGACGAACACTCCACCCGACAAGACTGCCATACGACGTTCGGCAGGAACGTAGCGGCGCAACCAGCGCCCTGTCGTGGTGTTGCGTTTGAGGAACCGAGAGAGTGCCGACTTCCCTTCCCACGAGAACGCATCGTAGACGTAGGTGGGCAGGCCATTGTGTCCGATCACCACGGGAGGAAACTCGTCGTCTTGAGCAGGAAGGACGCCGGATGGCAGGGCGAGGCTGAGCAATGGCAGCAGGACCGGCAACGCTTCTCTGGTCCGACGAAACCCCTGCTCGGCCAGCGTCACGATCTGGGGATTGATCCCGGCAACCCGCATCGCATCGAACGTTGCGGCGGCGCTGGTGGACTTGCCAGTGACATGCCCCGTCCACCTGACACCAGATGCGTGTAGAACGCTCAGAGATAGCCCCAGAACTGCGCCGCGCTCGCGGATGCGGGAAAGGTGCTCGGGCAGATCAATGCCCGCCAGAGAGGCCCGCAGATCATTCAACTCATGATGCTGGGCAATGGTCCAGAGCAGATCATCGGTGGAACGGCATTTCGGGGAGATCGCCATCTGCTCCACCAACCTGCTGGCCACAGCCCACTCGCCACCGAACTCCTCGCGTAACGACTTGCTTCTCGTCGCCGCCATGACGAGGCGGATCGTATCGACCGATGCCAGCCCCACGTCCTCGAAGACTATGCCGCACAACCGACGCCAGAGCTTCGCCGGGTCGGATTTCAACAGGGTCGCGGCAGCACGCAAAGCCAGATCGGTGTTTCCGCGCCGGATCGCCTTCTGGACCGCCGAGGCGGCGATGTACGATGATACAGGTAACGGCTCGACGGTCGGAACCTCGTAGTCGGACGCCAGCGGCTGGAGGGCGGGGTCGGCGGCGGTGAAAAGATCGTGCATGGCGGAACTCCCGAAAGCTGGGAGGGCCGAACATCGACCCCGCTGCCAACGTGGGCGACAGGGCTGGAGCCTGCGAACATAAACGACCAGATTTCAGGGCTTCCCGACTGGATGGTTAACCTCGTCAAGACAGCCGACATCACGGCTGCACTCGTCGTGGTCGATCTGGTCGGTGACGCCGCGCACATGCGCAATGCATAAACTTTCTGGGCACGGATTAGGTCTGAGACATCGGCGATGTCGCACACACTCTGCGACGTGTCTTTCCGCGACATGGGCCTTCGTTCACACGCGGGGGACACCTGATCCAATCGCTTCCGTCTGACGCTTCTTTCTGGAGAGAACCCGTTGAATGCTCGAAGGTTTCGGTGATCATGTGCTCTACTCGGGAAAGCTACATCCCCGCGTAGTCGGAATGTCCCGCGAAGCACCGTGATTTCTAGGCTACGGCGGTGATTTCAAAAAATACTGGGTGCAGTGGGCATCAACCGTTTATGCCCAACGTTTATGATTGATCTTGCAAAACTATACAGCTTTCGCCACCCTCGTGAAGAAGGTTCTAACCTTGAGTTGTCGCGATGTCCTCGAACCAGAACTCACAGCGCTTAGAAAGAGTGATAGTCGCGCTGACCCAACCGCTAAATGGGCAGTACCCGAGACCATGGATGACGGCGCTCACCGACCCGACAACAGCCTCGGTCTTCACGGTTGGAAAGAACCAACGCAACGGGTTCGACGCAGCAACCGTTGGGTCTCACGAGCACTACGTAAACACGCTGTTTAACCGAGGTCCCGAAACGTGTCGTCAGCTTTATGATCGGATGGTCGGCGCGCCTTCGCCCACACGCAAAAACACAGATGCTCTTGTAACGAAACTTCGCAGCCACGGCATATCTGAAGTTCTAGAAACCAATGTCATCTGCTACTCGACCCCGATGAGTTCTGACCTCCGAAAGCTGGCCCACTTGGGAGGGACAGAGCGTGGTCAGGAGATTTTCGCCGTTTTGCTCGATTTGATCCAGCCCCGCGTGCTCATCTCGCATGGTGCAGACACGGCGAAGAAGTTGAGCCGCATTCTTCAAGTCAGACTGCCTGCGCCACCTACAGCACCATCTGATCCGCTGGAGTGTGTCGTTGGCGGGACCACCGTTTTCATCATCCCCAGCTTGGCTCCGCCTCAGTTCAACAAGTGGAGCCGGTGGTCTGAACCGCATCTGGAGAAGGTCTGCGAGAGGGTAGGCTTGATCATGCGGCAGCAGTGATTTCAAAGGGAATAGGTGGCAGTGTTGCTAACGGAGAGATCGGTCCTCCGCTACCAAAATTTTCCCAAAATATTTGCGGTTTGCCGTCGTGTGCGGTCGGTAACCATATCTTCAAGAGATCGTCGCACTGTCGCGCGCAGGAGACTGGTGATGGCGAAGACGGCGGGCAGGCGGAAGAAACGGGCGGGATCGAAGCGGGCGGCGCCGGCGCGGCGTGGCGGCATGGCGCCCTGGTATCTTCTGGGCGCCGCGATGGTCGGCGGCATTCTCTATATGGACGGTGGCCTGCCGGGGTCGGAAACGCCGGCGACGGGAATCAGGACGGCCTCGATCGAGCGCAGGGCGAAGCCGGCCGACCGCGAGGCGGCGCTGGCGCTGCCGAAGCGCCGGCCGGCCGAAAAGGCCGTCGAACAGGCGCTGCCGATGCCGGAAAAGCTGCCCGCCTTCTCGGGCAAATGGTTCATCTGCACGACGCAGACCGATTATTGCGTGCTGGACGGCAGCACGATCCTCTATGCAGGGCGCAAGGTGCGGCTTGCCGATGTCGACACGCCGGCCATCGCCGGGGCGCGCTGCGACGCGGAGCGGCTGCGCGGGGGCGATGCGAAGCTGCGGCTGCGCGAGATCCTCAACGAGGGCGACGTGACGCTGGTGGCGAAGGGCGGTGCGTCCGCCAAGGCCGGCGCGGCGCCGCATCTGGTGCTGCGCGGGGGCCGCTCGATCGGCGGGCGGCTGGTCGGGGAAGGGCTGGCGCGGCCCTGGACGGGCAAGCATCAATCCTGGTGCGGTTGACGGATTCGTCCTTGCGCAACCTGTACCTTTCCGGCACAAGCCAGGCGCAAGCCTGCGTCCCTATGCTTTCCGTTAACCGGGATGTTGCCGGCTGGAAAGGGACAATGACATGTCGAACGACCTTGAGCGTTATAGCGATCCCGACAATGCGACCGTCGCGCTCTTCCTCCTCGAAAACGATGCGGACGAACTGACGGACATCCTCGTGGCCGCGCTGGACGAAGCCTTCCGCATCCTCGGAGACGAAGCCTCGCCCGCCACGGTGCACTGATCGCGAAACGAAAGAGGGGCCCTTGAGGCCCCTCTCGCTTTTTCACCGATGGTGACGGCTTACCCTGCGGCGGCGACCTGGCGCTGCACGCCGAGGCCGGCGATGGAGACTTCCATGCGGTCGCCGGGCTTCAGGTAACGCGGCGGCTTCATGCCCATGCCGACGCCGGGAGGCGTGCCCGTCGTGATGACGTCGCCGGGCTCCAGCGCCATGAACTGCGAGATGTAGTGGACGAGGAAGGGCACTTTGAAGACCATGGTGCTCGACGAGCCGTTCTGCACGCGCTCGCCGTTGACGGAGAGCGTCATGGCGAGATCGGCGGTATCCACCTCGTCCGTCGTGACCAGCCAGGGGCCGATCGGGCCGAAGGTCGGGCAGCCCTTGCCCTTGGTCCACTGGCCGCCGCGCTCGATCTGGTAGGCGCGCTCCGAAATGTCGTTGCAGACACAGTAGCCGGCGACATAGTCGAGGGCGTCGGCTTCCGAGACGTAGGAGGCGCGCTCGCCGATGACGACGGCAAGCTCCACCTCCCAGTCGGTCTTTTCCGAACCGCGCGGGATGAGGATCGTGTCGTCGGGGCCGACGATGCAGGAGGGGGCCTTGTTGAAGAGCACCGGCTCGCTCGGCACGGCCATGCCGCTCTCGGCGGCGTGGTCCGCATAGTTGAGGCCGACCGCGATGAAATTGCCGACGCGGCCGACGCAGGCGCCGAAGCGGCTGCCGTCCGGGGCGAGCGGCAGGCTCTTGGGATCGATGGCGGCAAGGCGCTTCAGGCTTTCGCAACCGAGCACGTCGCCGGCCAGATCCGGCACCTCGCCGGAAAGGTCGCGGACCCTGCCGTCCGCATCGATCAGTCCGGGCTTTTCCGCGCCCGCCGCGCCAAAGCGCACCAGTTTCATGAGAACCTCCGTTGGATGCCACCGATTTCGGTTGCGCGCACCTTTCCCGTGGTTTTACATCAAGTCAACGATTTTCGAAAATCATCCGGCTTTTGTAAATTCGGCGGGGCGTGATGGAGCAGAAGAAGGCAGGCGGGCGAACTTTGGCGGGCGATGCCTACGCGGCGATCCGCCAGGCGATCCGCACCGGCGCGGTCAAGCCCGGCGACCGGCTGCGCTTCGCCGATCTCCAGGCGCTGTGCGGCATGAGCGTGACGCCGGTGCGCGAGGCGCTGGCCCGGCTGACGGCGGAAGGGTTCACGGTGCTGGACGACCACCGCGGCTACAGCGTCGCAAGCCTGTCGCTGGAGGAGTTGCGCGACATCACGGCGGCGCGGCAGCTCTGCGAGGGCGAGGCGCTCCGGCTTTCGGTGCTGCAGGGAGATGCCGACTGGGAGGGAAGGGTGATCGCCGCCCATCACCTGATGGCGCGCATCCCGCAGGCGCGCGAGGATATCCCCTCGGCGATGCGCGAGGACTGGGAGGCGCGGCACGCGGCCTTTCATGCCGCTCTCATCTCGGCCTGCGGCTCGCCGATCCTGCTGGAGATCTGCGACAAGCTGTTTTCGCGTGCCGACCGGTATCGGCGCCTCTCCGTCAGCCTTGTCGGCACGGCGCGGGATGCGACAGGCGAGCACCGGCGGCTGATGGAGCTTGCGCTTGCGCGGGACGCCGAAGGTGCCGCCGCGGCGCTGCGCGACCACTATGGCAGGACGGCCGCGGGGATCGAAGAATTCTTCCATCCTCGCGAAGCGTGAAAAGAAAATGGAGCGGCTGACATCCGTCTGCCGCTCCATCGGTCCTGCGGTGCCGGGCGTGCTTACCCGGCGGAAGGCATTCAGGCTTACTTGCTGGCGACGGTCGCCGCGCCGATCTCCGCGCCGCCCCCGATCGCCACGTTGAGCGAGACGAAGTCGCGCGCGAGCTGGCGGATTGCGGAAGCGAGCTGCAGGCGGGCCGTCGCGACGTTGCGCTCGGCATCGAGCACGTCGAGGATCGTGCTGGCGCCGCCGCGATAGCTTTCGCGAGCAAGGTTCAGCGTCTGCTCGTAGGAATTGACCACCTTGCGCTGGGCGGCGACGGTCTGGCCGTCGCGGATCAGCGCGGTCTGGGCGTTTTCCACTTCCTCGACGGCGTTGAGCACCGTCGACTTCCAGGTCAGGTACTGCTGCTCGGCTTCCGAACGGGCGATCTTGACCTGCGCCCTGAGCGCGCCGCCGTTGAAGATCGGCAGGGTTAGCGTCGGGCCGAAGGACCAGCTCGTCAGGTTCCCGGTGGCGGCGCTGGTGAAGTTGCGCGTCGCGCCGATCGAGCCGCCGAGCTCGATGCTCGGATAGAGATCGGCCTCGGCCACGCCGATCTGCGCGGTCGCCACCTGCAGGCGGCGTTCGGCCGCGCGGATGTCCGGGCGGTTGCGGATGAGGTCGGCCGGGATGCCGGTGCGCGTCGCATAGCGCGGCATCGGCTGGGCCGAACCCTTGGTCAGGCTGGAGGTGATCGTGCTGGCCGGCAGGCCGAGCAGGGTCGCGATATGGTTGGCCGACTGGTGGAAGCCGGTCTCAAGCGCGGGCAGGTCGGCCAGCGTCTGGTTGACGAGGCCTTCGGCCTGCAGCACGTCGAGGCTGGAGGCGGCGCCCGCTTCCTTGATCTCGTTGGTCAGCTTCAGCGTCTCGCGGCGCGATTCCAGGTTCTTGCGGTTGAGCGCCAGCGCTTCCTGGTAGTAGCGCGCATTGACATAGGTCGACACGAGGTCCGAGAGATAGGCGAGGCGCGCGACGTTGACGTCGTCATAGGCCGCGTCGAGCGAGGCGTTGGCGGCTTCCTTCGAGCGGCGGTACTGGCCGAAGAAGTCGAGCAGCCAGGAGGCGCTCGCGCCGGCGTTCAGCGCCTTGGAGGAAGACGAATCGCGGCCGGACGTGCGGCGCAGGTAGTCGCCGTCCTGGCCGCTTGCCGAGGCTTCCGCCGAGGCGCCGATGCTCGGCAGCGCGCCGGCGCCGGCGACGACGACATTCGCCTCGGCCGCCGTGATGCGCTCCAGCGCCTGCAGCACGGTGAGGTTTTCGGCCATGCCCTGGTGGACGAGATCGTTGAGGCGCCTGTCGCGGAAGGATTCCCACCACGGATTGAGCGTCACGTTTTCGCCGCTCGTCGCCTTGCTTTCGGAGAACTTGGCCGGAAGGGCGGTGTCGGGCTTCTGGTAGTCGGGGCCGACGACGCAGCCGGACAGGAGAAGCATGCTCAGCGGAAAAAGCGTCCTGGTGAAATTCATGGGCCTACCCTGCCAGCGGTCGTGGCGTACTTATTAACAGAACAAAATTGCGATTCACTCTTTATTCATGTTTGGGGGGAAGATCGAGCCTTTCCCCAAAAAAAGAATGGTCCCACAGCGTTTTTTCCCCGCTTCATTTCAGGGGTGTGTCCGCCGGGCAACTGGAGCATTTGCCCAGGGTTTTCGCCTTTGCTCGTTAAGCGCAAGCGCGCGGCCGCGGCTGCGCGACCAGGTTGCGTCATCGCTTTTCCCCGGAATATCCGTCTTCGCGACATATTTTCCTGAAAAATGCTGCGGGCGCGAACATTATTTTTGCGATTCGAATTGTCACACAAATCCGGCAGTAATTTATTCCAAAATTCCGCGGATTCCATTGACAAGGAAAGGAGGGGCGCCTATGTGTTGGAGCATCGCATGAGGACCGCATGCGTTTATTCCGGTCCACCTCTGACGCGTCCATTTTAGAGCGTCAGCGCCAGCAAGAGGGAGTGTGTCATGTACGATATCAACTGCATCGCCTCCGTGCGTGTGGCGTGCTCCTGTCGTGAAACGATTACAGGGAAAGCGCATACGGTACTCCGCCGAATGTGATCTGACTTCCCTCTTCGATTTTAGCGCAAGATTTGAATGAGCTGTGCCTTTGGCGCGGCAGGAGTTGTTATGCAAAAGCAGGTTATCGAAATCGGTGGTGAGGCCGTCGGTGTCGTCGTTCCCGATGAGGATCGGCTGAAATTCGTGGCCGTCAAATATTCCGTGTGGGATCTGGATTCCCAGCGTTTTTCCTCGGCTGACGAGGTACGCGTGGCGATCCGGCGTCTCCTCAACGGTCCGTCCGCCTCTACGCGGGCAATGTCGCCGGCCCGTATCGCGGCCGCCTGAATCAAATTCGGACGATCCGGCGTCTTCGGCGCCGGATTCACCGGCCCCGCCCGCCAGCGGGGCCGGTTTCATTTTGTGGACAGTGCATTCACCGGGCGGCGGCTGGCGCGGGGTGCCGAATGCTGGTTGTGTAGCCCTCGAAAGGAGGTGCCCCATGGTCAGCGGCATCCATCACATCACGGCGATCACCCGGAAGATCCAGGCGAACGTCGATTTCTACGTCGGCTTCCTCGGCCTGCGCCTCGTCAAGCGCACGGCGGGATACGAGGACGCCGACCAGCTTCATCTCCTCTATGGCGACGCGGCGGCGAGCCCCGGTTCGCTGGTCACCTTCCTTGCCTGGGAGGACGGTTCGCCCGGCCGGGTCGGCCTCGGCCAGCCGGCGGAAATCGCCTTCTCCATCAAGCCGGAGGCGATCGGCTTCTGGCTGACGCGCGCGCTGACGCGGAATATCGCGACGAGCGGCCCGGCGCAGGAGTTCGGCGAGCCCGTGCTGCGGCTGAAGGATCCGGACGGCATCATCGTCAAGCTCGTCGGCGAGGCGGATGTGGAAGGCCCGGCGCCCCATGTCACGAAGGAGATTTCGGCGGCCGATGCCATCCAGCGCATTCGCGGCGCGACGATCTTCTCCGAAAAGCCGGCTGAGACGGCAGCCTTCATCGCCGGCCATTTCGGCTATCGCATGGCGGCGGCGGCGAACGGCATCACCCGGCTTGCGGGGGACGTGGCCGACGTGCTCGACATCCGCGATGCGAGCGGCTTCTGGACGTCGGCGCCGGGCACGGGCACGATCGACCATATCGCGCTGCGCGCACCGGACCGGCCGGCGGTCGAGGCGGTCGCCGCCCGGCTTGCGGCCGAGGGGGCGGGCGACACCAACATGCACGACCGCACGTACTTCTATTCGCTCTACGTGCGCGAACCCGGCGGTTCGCTCATCGAATATGCGACGAACGGCCCCGGCATGACGATCGACGAACCGCTGGAGGCACTCGGCGAGACGCTCTTCGTGCCCCGCCATTTCCGCGCCGACCCGGAGGACGTCCGGGCACGGCTTCCGCAGTTTTCCCTGCCAGGAGAAGAACGCATGACCGAACGAGACCTGCCCTTCATCCACCGGGTGCACCGGCCGGAAAATCCCGACGGCACCGCCGTCGTGCTCCTGCACGGCACGGGGGGCAACGAGGCGAGCCTGCTGCCCTTCGGCGCCAGGCTGGCGACCGGTGCCGTGCTGCTCAGCCCGCGCGGCCGCAGCGTCGACGAGGGTTATCCGCGCTTCTTCCGCCGGCTGACCGCCGTCACCTTCGACCAGAAGGACATTGCTGCGGAGGCCGAGGCCTTCGCGGCCTTCATGGAAGGGGCGAATGCCGCCTACGGGCTCGATCCGGACAGGACGCTGTTCGTGGGCTATTCGAACGGCGCGAACATGATCGGCGCGATCATGCTGCTGCATCCCGGCATCATCCGCAACGCGGTGCTGCTGCGCGGCATGAACGTGCTGGAAACCGTGCCGCAGGCGGACCTTTCGGGAACGAACGTGCTGATGGTCACCGGCCGGTCGGATCCTTACGGGGCCTATGCCGGCGAACTGGAGGCGCATTTGAGGGCAGCCGGCGCGTCGGTCGAAAGCCATGTGCTTGCCGCGGGCCACGATATCGGCACGGCGGATCTGGACGTCGCAAAGGCCTACAGGGACCGCCTCGTCGGCTGAGGCCGGGGCGAAGGAAAAGGGGCGCGTCGCAGGACGCGCCCCTTTTTTATTGCGGACCGGCCGCCTATCGCCGGTAGTCCGTCACGAAGGCCGCGAAGCCGGCGATGAAGTCGGCGAGCTTCTTCTCGGTCGTCCCGTCGACGATCCGGCCGTCCTCGATGGCGCTGCCGGCGCGCGAGACCATCAGCTTGGCGCCGAACCACGGCACGGTGCCGAGCGTGCGCATGACCGGCAGCCAGGCCTCCTGCGACAGGAGCGTGCCGAAATTGCCGGGCGAGGCGCCGGTGATGGCGAAGGGCTTGCCGCCGAAGACGCGGGCGATGTCGGAGGAGGGACGGCTCATCCAGTCGATGGCGTTCTTGAAGACGCCCGGAATGCCGTTGTTGTATTCCGGCGTGAAGAGAACGACGCCGTCCGCCGCTGCCACGAGGTCCTTCAGGCGTACGGCCGCTTCGGGAACGCCGGTCTCCGCTTCCAGGTCGCCGTCGTAGAGCGGGATGCCGCGGATCGCGCCTTCGGCGATCGTCACGCCTTCCGGGGCCATGGCGAGGGCGGCGCGCAGCAGCGCCGTGTTGTAGGAGCCCTTGCGCAGGCTCCCCGAGATTGCCACCAGTTTCGTCATGCCGACTCTCCTTTTCAAGACACGGCGCATAAAAAACCCCGGCGGACGGTTTGTCACGCCGGGGTTTCTTCAAGTGTGGCCGAGGGGCGTCGGCCGGCTCAGACGAGCGGCTTCAGCCGGGCCTCGATCTGCGCGCGGCGCGGTTCGAGGAAGGGCGGCAGCGACAGGCTTTCGCCGAGCGTTTCGAGCGGCTCGTCCACGGCGAAGCCGGGGCCGTCCGTGGCGATCTCGAACAGGATGCCGTTCGGCTCGCGGAAATAGAGCGAGCGGAAGTAGAAGCGCTCGACCTCGCCGCTGGAGGGCAGGCGGAAGCCGCGCAGGCGTTCCGTCCAGGCATGCAGCGCCTCCTCGTCCGGCGCGCGGAAGGCGACGTGGTGCACGGCGCCGGCGCCCTGATGGGCGGCCGGCAGGTCCGGCTCGACGGCGACATGCAGTTCGGCCGCCGGCCCGCCTTCGCCCATCGAGAAGACATGCACCTCGCCCGCGCCGTCCGGATTGGGATAGGTCGCGGTCTCCCGCATGTTCATGACCTGCACGAGCACAGCCTCGGTGTTGCGGATATCCGGCACGCTGAGCGTGATGGGGCCGAGGCCCTTGATCTGGTGTTCGGCCGGAACGGGGCTCTTGTCCCAGGGATTGGCCGGCGCGCCGGCGTCATCGACGACGAGGCGGAAGCGCTGTCCCTCGCCGTCCTCGAAATCGAGGCTGGCGCGGCCGCCGGCATCGCGGATCTCGCCGGCCCTGACCTTCTGTTCGGCAAAGCGGGCCTTCCACCATTCGAGCGTGGCGAGGCTGGCGACGCGCAGGCCGGTGCGCGAGACGCTGTGGGTGCCGCGCCGCTCGTGGCCGACCGGCCAGTCGAAGAAGGTGAGGTCCGTGCCGGGCGAGGCCAGGCCGTCGGCATAGAAGAGATGGTAGGCGCTGGTGTCGTCCTGGTTGACGGTCTTCTTGACGAGGCGCAGGCCGAGGACCTGCGTGTAGAAGCGCAGGTTCTCCGGCGCGTTCGCGGTGATCGCCGTCAGGTGGTGGATGCCTGTGAGCTGCAGGGTCATGATGACGCTCCTCTCCCGGCTGCCCGGGCTGTCTGTGCTGCCCCGCCTCGGGGCCTTGCGTTGAGGCGAATATCGCCCTTCGCAGGGGCTGCCGGAAGATCGGGACCGGCGAACGGATTGTTCACTTATCCTGAACGGCACCCTTTTCCGCCATGGCCTCCAGTGCACCCGCGCCACAACCGATTGGTTCAAATTTTATCCTTTCGTAAACCAGCATTCCCTTATGCTGCGGGCCTGCGAAATGACTTCGTCTCTGTTTCGCCGCGTCCGTCGGCATGTTCCGCCATTTTGTCATGACTGCCGCTGCGGATTTTCCCGCGCGGATGGGAGGAGACGTCATGCTGCCGAAGACTGCGACTGCCCGGAATATGTTCGCCATCGTGGCGGCCGGTGTTGCCACGACCGTTGCGACGGCGGGCGTTCTGCTCTTTCTATCCTATCGCGCGCTGGAGGAGCGCTCCATTTCGGAAATGGTCAACGCGGCGGAAGCGAGCGCCGGCGAGGTGGAGACCTATTTCGCGCAGGTCAAGGGGCTGAGCTGGAACATGCGCTCGGCGCTCTACGCGATGAAGGCAACGGACGCCCCGAGCCGCGAGACGATGAACGGCATCTTCGACCGCCTGATGGCCGATAACCCCTTCGCGCTCGGCGTCAGCACCGGCTGGGAGCCGGACGCCTTCGACGGCAAGGACGCGCAATATGCGAACCAGCCGGGACACGACGCCACGGGCCGCTACATTCCCTATTTCGTCCGCAACGGGGGCAAGGTCGAGATGGTCGCGCTCGTCGACTACGACAAGCCCGGCCCGGGCGACTACTACCAGGTGCCGAAGGCCACCGGCAAGGACCTGCTGACGGAGCCCTACAGCTATGTCATCGGCGGCAAGAACGTGCTGATGACCTCCTTCATGGTGCCGCTCGCCTTCGACGGCGCCTTCAAGGGCGTCACCGGCGTCGATATCGCGCTCGATGCGCTCGCTGCCGACATGGCGCGGATGAAGCCGCTCGGTGAAGGCTATGTCGCGCTGCTCAGCCAGGGCGGCAGCATCGTCAGCTATCCGGATGCCGCCGTGCTCGGCAAGACGCTCGGCGATTCCGGCCTCGATGCGGCGGCCTGGCAGGCGCTGATCGCCAATCCGGAAAAGGCCATGGAAATCACCGATGTCGACGGCCTCACCTCCATGGCGGTGGCCGTGCCGGTGCCGCTGGTGCCGGGCACGACCTGGTACACGGTGGTCGCCGTGCCGAAATCGGTGCTCTTCGCCAACCTGTCGTCCCTTGCCGTCACCTCGATCATCGTGATCGCCATCGCCACGGGCCTGATGATCGTCATCGGCTCGCTGCTCGCCGCCCGCTTCCGCAAGCGCCTCGAGACCGTCATCGTCGCGACGAGCGAGATCGCGCATGGGCGCACGGATGTCGATCTCAGCGAATCCGAGCGCAAGGACGAGATCGGCGAGATGGCCCGGTCGCTGGCCGTGCTGCGCGATGCGACGCTCGCCAAGGTGCGGCTGGAGGGCGAGGCGGAGCAGAACCGCGCGCTTTCGGAAGACGAGCGCCGCCAGCGCGCCGCCGAAGCGGACGAGCGCGAACGCCAGACGCGCATCGCCGTCGAGGCGCTCGCCGACGGCCTCCAGAAGCTTGCCGACGGCGACATGACGCACCGCATCGAGCACGCCTTCGCCGGCTCGCTCGATCGGGTCCGCCATGATTTCAACGCCTCGGTGGAAAAGCTGCAATCGGCGCTGCGCTCCGTCGGCAGCAATGCCAATGCCATCCAGGCCGGCTCCGCGGAAATCCGCTCGGCCTCGGACGATCTCGCCAAGCGCACCGAACAGCAGGCCGCCTCCGTCGAGGAGACCGCCGCCGCGCTGGAGGAGATCACCACCTCGCTGAAGGACGCCACGAAGCGGGCCGAGGATGCCGGCCAGCTCGTCGAGCGGACCCGCCTCGGCGCGGAAAAATCGGGCGAAGTGGTGCAGCGCGCCGTCAGCGCGATGAGCGGCATCGAGAATTCCTCGCGGGAAATCTCCAACATCATCGGCGTGATCGACGAGATCGCCTTCCAGACCAACCTCCTGGCGCTCAATGCCGGCGTCGAGGCGGCGCGGGCGGGCGAGGCGGGCAAGGGCTTCGCCGTCGTCGCGCAGGAAGTGCGCGAACTGGCGCAGCGCTCGGCCAATGCCGCCAAGGAGATCAAGGCGCTCATCACCAAGTCGGGCGAGCAGGTGCATCTCGGCGTGGCGCTGGTCGGCGAGACCGGCTCGGCGCTGACGGAGATCGTCGACCAGGTGCAGGAGATCGACCAGAACGTCGCGGCGATCGTGCGCTCGGCGCGTGAGCAGTCGACCGGCCTCAACGAGATCAGCGCGGCGGTGAACTCCATCGACCAGGGCACGCAGAAGAACGCGGCCATGGTGGAGGAGCAGACGGCGGCAAGCCATGCGCTTGCGACCGAGGCCGCCGCCCTCAATGCCCTGATCGCGCAGTTCCGCCTCGGTGCCGGTGCCATGGCCCGTCCGGTGGTCGCCACGCCTGCCGAGCATCGTCCGGCGCCTTCCGGCGCACGGGCGCTCGGCAACACGCTGGCCCGCGCCTTCGGCGGCGGTGGGCAGGCGGCCGCGGCCAATGCGGCGGCCCAGGACTGGGAAGAGTTCTGAACCGTCCCGACAGCGAATCCCGAAGAGCGGCTCCGTCAAACGGGCCGCTTTTTGCTGTATGAAAAAGGCGCACAAGGCGTGTGCGCTGCACACAATTTGGCCATGCCCGTGCGGCCGCTCGTTTCCCTCTCCATGAGCGACGCCTTCAACGATCTGGAATCATTTGCGTATTTTCCGCGCCGCCGGTCTGGCACGCTTTCTGCTTTGTCTCTTGCAGGTCCAGAGGGGACCGAAAGAGAAGCGTCCAACGAATGACGCTCCGATAAGGCCGCCGTGCAGCCCTGTGGGAACCGGAAAGGTTTCGTGGCCGCCGGCGGCTTTCTTGTCCGCGCGGGGTGGCATGGCCGGCGATAGCATGCTGAGAAATATGATTTATTATATTCTTCTGTCGAACAGCCTTCCCGGTTGGCTTTTTTCCCGGGTTCCGCCACACTCGCCCGCGGCAGGGTCGCGTTTGCAAAGGAAGCGGGCTTGCCAGTCAGATCTTCGCGATATAATGAGGGCCCATATTAAATGGGTGTTCTGCGGCGGTGGAGACGGCAATGACTTCAGCGGGAAACAGGGCGGGCAGGGGGCTGCTGGCGGCGCTTGCGCTTTCGGCGGTCGCCTTGCCGGCATGGGCCGACGGCGCGGCGCGGCCGGTGCGGACCGCCGCCGTGCATTTCGAAGAGCGTGAGCAGACCGTCACCATCACCGGGGAAGTGGTCGCACGGGTGGAGACGGATCTCTCCTTCCGCGTCGGGGGGCGCATCACGGGCTGGTTCGTCGATGTCGGCGGCGCGGTCAGGGAAGGCCAGGTGCTGGCGCGCCTCGACCCCGAGGAGCAGCGGGCCGATGTCGAGGCGGCGGAAGCCGGCGTGCGCGCGGCCGAAGCGCAGCTCAAGCTCGCCCGCGCCAATTTCGACCGCCAGAAATCCCTGCTCGGCGACGGCATCAGCACCCGCCGCGATTTCGACGACGCCGAAACGGCCCTGCGCACGGCGGAAAGCGCCCGCGAGGCGGCGATCGCCCAGCGCGACACGGCGAAGGAGGTGCTGTCCTATACCGAGCTGCGCGCGCCGGCTGACGGCATCGTCACCGCGCGCCTCGCGGAGACGGGGCAGGTCGCGCAGGCGGCGCAGACCATGTTCACCATCGCCGATACCGGACCGCGCGACGCCGTCTTCGACGTCTACGAATCGCTGTTCTTCGCCCAGCCGGCGGAGGACGGCGTGGTCGTCACCCTGCTCAGCGACGACAGGGTGCGCACGACCGGCAATGTGCGCGAGGTCTCGCCGACGATCGATGCCGCGACCGGCACCGTGCGCGTCAAGATCGCCATGGACCGCACGCCGCCGGAAATGACGCTCGGCGCTTCCGTCGTCGGCGTCGGGGCGCTGGCGCCGCGCCGGGTGGCCGTGGTGCCCTGGCAGGCGCTGTCGGCGAGCCTCGACGGCAAGCCGGCGCTGTGGATCGTCGACACGGCGAAGGGCACGGTGGACCTGCGCTCCGTCGAGGTGCTCTCCTTCGAGACGGGCACGGCGCTGCTTTCGGGCGGCATCGAGGAAGGGGAGACCTACGTCGCCGACGGCACGAAGCTGCTGCGGCCCGGCCAGACCGTCACCGCGATCGAGGGAGCCGCCCGATGAGAGCCGTCCTGTTCGCAGCCGCCGTCATCGCCGCCGCGGCGCTTGCCGGCTGCAAGAAGGAGGAGGAGGCGGCCGCGCCGCCGCGTCCGGTCCTGTCCATGGTGGTCGCGCCCACCGCGCTGCCCGGCACGCGCTTTGCCGGCACGGTGCAGGCGAAGGTGCAGGCCGCGCTCGGCTCGCGCGTTTCCGGCCGCCTCGTCTCGCGCACCGTCCATGTCGGCGACCTCGTGAAGAAGGGCGACGAACTGGCCGTGCTCGATGCGACGGCCTATGAGCTGGCCGTGCGCTCGGCGCGGGCGGAGCTGTCCAGCGCCGAGGCGACGCTTTCGAGCGCGGTTGCGACCGAGGAGCGGCAGAAGACGCTGCTCCAGTCGAATGCCGCGGCAAGGGCCGCCGTCGAGAGCGCCGAACAGTCGCGCGAGGCGGCCGATGCCGGCCTGACGCGGGCGAAGACGGCGCTGGTGAAGGCGGCGGAACAGCTTTCCTATACCCGCATCCTCGCCGAATTCGACGGTGTCGTCGTGGCCACCGGCGCCGAGGTGGGGCAGACCGTCTCGCCCGGCGAGGCGATCGTCACGGTGGCGCGGCCCGACGAGCGCGATGCCGTGGTCGACATTCCGGAGACGGCGGAGGCCATCGCGCTCGGCAGCCGCTTCACCGTCTCCCTGCAGATCAACCCCGATATCACGGTGAGGGGCGTGGTGCGCGAGGTCGCGCCGTCCGCCGATGCCGTCACGCGCACGCGGCGGGTGAAGATCGCGCTCGACAACCCGCCCGAGACGGTCCGCCTCGGCACCACCATCACCGCCGAGCTCGAAGGGCCGGACGTCACCGCCATCATGATCCCGCAGACTGCCGTGCTTCAGAAGGACGGCAAGCCGCATGTCTGGCTGGTCGACGGCGAGAAGGGCGAGGTGCATCTGACGCCCATCGAGACGGGTCTTGTCACGGGGCGCGCCCTCCAGGTCGCGGGCGGGCTGAAGGCCGGCGACCGCATCGCCGTCGCCGGGGTGAAGAGCCTCGAAGAGGGCCAGAAAATCAAGGTTGAAGACGAGGCAGGCCTATGAAGAAGTTCAACCTTTCGGACTGGGCGCTCGATCATGCATCGCTCGTCTGGTACTTCATGATCGTCTTCGCGCTGCTCGGCTTCTTCACCTACCAGAATCTCGGCCGCGAGGAGGACCCCTCCTTCACCATCAAGACGATGACGATCAGCGCCGCCTGGCCCGGCGCCTCCGTGGAGGAGACGACGCTGCAGGTGACCGAACGCATCGAGCGCAAGCTGGAGGAGCTGGAATCGCTCGATTTCACCCGCAGCATCACCACGCCCGGCCAGACGCTGATCTTCGTCAACCTGAAGCCGACGACCCGCGCGCGCGACGTCGCGCCCACCTGGGTGACCGTACGCAACATGATCAACGATATCCGGGGCGAGTTTCCCTCCGGTGTCGTCGGCCCGGCCTTCAACGACCGTTTCGGCGACGTCTTCGGCAATATCTACGCCTTCACCGCCGACGGTCTCTCGCCGCGCCAGCTGCGCGATTATGTCGAGGATGCCCGCCGGCGCATCCTCACCGTGCCCAATATCGGCAAGGTCGATCTCGTCGGGGCTGAGGACGAGGTGATCTACCTCGAATTCTCGACGCGCCAGCTTGCCGCGCTCGGCATCTCCACCCAAGAGGTGGTGTCCACGCTGCAGGCGCAGAATGCCGTCGCGCCCTCCGGCGTGGTGCAGGCCGGCGGCGAGCGCGTCAGCGTGCGCGTCGGCGGGCAGTTCACCTCGGAGGCGAGCCTTCGCGACGTCAACCTGCGCGTCAACAACCGTTTCTTCCGCCTCAGCGATATCGCCACGATCACCCGCGGCTACGAGGATCCGCCGTCGGCGCTCTTCCGCTTCAACGGCGAACAGGCCATCGGCCTTGCCATCGGCATGAAGCAGGGCTCGAACCTCCTGGAATTCGGCGCGGCGGTGGAAAAGGAGATCGAGATCCTGTCGCATGACCTGCCCGTCGGCGTCGACGTGCACCTTGTCTCCGACCAGCCGAAGGTGGTGGAGGAGGCGGTGTCGGGCTTCACGCGGGCGTTGTTCGAGGCGGTGATCATCGTGCTTGCGGTCAGCTTCGTCAGTCTCGGCATCCGCGCCGGCCTCGTCGTGGCGCTGTCGATCCCGCTGACGCTCGCGATCACCTTCGTCTTCATGTATTACGACGGCATATCGCTGCAGCGCATCTCGCTCGGCGCGCTCATCATCGCGCTCGGCCTGCTCGTCGACGATGCGATGATTGCCGTCGAGATGATGGTGGCGCGGCTGGAAATGGGAGATTCGCTCCGCAAGGCGGCGACCTATGTCTATACGTCCACCGCCTTCCCCATGCTCACCGGCACGCTGGTGACGGTGGCCGGCTTCATCCCGATCGGCCTCAACAACAGCGCGGCCGGCGAGTTCACCTTCAGCCTCTTCGTTGTCATCGCCGTTTCGCTCGTCGTCTCCTGGGTCGTCGCGGTCATCTTCGCGCCGCTGCTCGGCGTGACGATCCTGCCGAAGACGATGAAGAAGCATCACGAGGAAAAAGGGCGGCTCGCCCGCGGCTTCGCCCGCCTGCTCGATATCTGCATGCGCTGGAAATGGACGACCATCGTCGCGACCGTGCTGGTCTTCGGCGTTTCCGTCTTCGCCATGCGTTTCGTGCAGGAGCAGTTCTTCCCGTCCTCCGACCGGCCGGAGCTCGTCATCGACTGGTCGCTGCCGCAGAATGCCTCGATCGCCGAGACCAATGCGCAGATCGCCGAGCTGGAAGAGGAAAAGCTCAAGGGCAATCCGGATATCGAGCGCTGGTCCTCCTATGTCGGGCAGGGCGCGGTGCGCTTCCTCCTGTCCTTCGACGTGCAGCCGCCGTCGCCCGCTTTCGGCCAGACGGTCATCGTCACGAAGGACCTGGAGGCGCGTGACCGCCTTCGGGCCGATCTCCAGGCCTATCTGCGCGAGACCTTCGTCGGCACGGATGCGCTGGTGAAGCTGCTCGACATCGGCCCGCCGGTCGGCCGGCCGATCCAGTACCGCGTCAGCGGCCCGGATATCCAGGAGGTGCGCGAGCAGGCGCTCGCCTTCGGCGAAGTCATCGGCAAGGACACCCGGCTCGGCGACATCGTCTACGACTGGAACGAGCCGGCCCGCGTGGTGAAGGTCGACGTGCTGCAGGACAAGGCCCGCCAGCTCGGCGTCACCTCGCAGGACATCGCCTCGGCGCTGAACGGCGTCGTCGGCGGCACCACCGTCACCCAGATCCGCGACGACGTCTACCTGATCGACGTCATCGGCCGGGCACGCGCCGCCGAGCGCCAGTCCATCGAGACGCTGCGCCAGCTCCAGTTGCCGACGGCGAGCGGCACCTCCGTGCCGCTCGCCGCGGTGGCGAACTTCCGCTACGAGATGGAGCAGCCGGTCGTCTGGCGCCGTTCCCGCCAGCCGACCATCACCGTCAAGGCGAGCGTCACCGGCGGCGTGCAGCCCGCGACGATCGTCTCGCAACTGGAAAGGGACGTTTCCGCCTTCCGGGCGGAGATGCCCTCCGGCTACGCGGTCGCGGTCGGCGGCACGGTGGAGGAAAGCGCCAACAGCCAGGCGCCGATCATCGCCGTCGTGCCGCTGATGCTGTTCGCCATGGCGACGATCCTGATGCTCCAGCTCCAGAGCTTCTCGCGGCTCTTCCTTGTCTTCGCGGTGGCGCCGCTGGCGCTCATCGGGGTGGTCATTGCGCTGCTCGGCAGCGGGGCGCCGCTCGGCTTCGTCGCCATCCTCGGCGTGCTGGCGCTGATCGGCATCCTCATCCGCAACTCGGTCATCCTCGTCGTGCAGATCGAGGACCTGAGGCGCGAGGGCATGCATGCCTGGAATGCCGTGCGCGAGGCGACGGAACACCGCATGCGGCCGATCATGCTGACGGCGGCCGCCGCCAGCCTCGCGCTCATCCCCATTTCGCGCGAGGTGTTCTGGGGGCCGATGGCCTATGCCATGATGGGCGGCATCATCGTCGGCACGGTGCTGACGCTGCTCTTCCTGCCGGCGCTCTATATCGCCTGGTTCCGCATCAGGCCGGAAGAGGCGGAGGCGCCTTTGCCCTAACCGGAGCCGGTGGAGGCGGGGTGAGGCGGTGGCGCGAGGCCTCCCATATTTTCGCCCATCTCCCCCGTCACTGCTCTTAAGCGCCGGGCCGCTTGCGGAAGGGTCAGGGCCGGGCAAGGCATGTGCATAAACTGCGGGATCAGGGGCGCGTTCATCGCCGGGCGGGCGGAGGAAAAGTTGCGTTCTTTTTGTCGCACCCCTTTGAAAAAGCTGGTGGAAAAAGTTGATTTTCAACGCCAAAGCGCCGACCGGCTTTTCAGAGCGTAACGAATGTGCAAGGGATTTGCTCCATGGTGTCGGCGGGGGCCGCATGGATATGCGCAGTGGGACAAGGTTTGGTCATGGGACTTGACGAGACATTGGAACTGCATGTCTATGGCGCCCTGTCGTGGCAAGCGGCTGGCTCTTGCCCCGTACCTTGTTGGGTACGGTCGAAGGGAAATGCTAAGTGATGATCGCAATTGAAGACGTGGCCACGCCGCGCAGGCTTTTGGGCGCATTCGCGCGGATTCTTGCGGCGGGTGCCCTGTTGACGCTGGCCGGCTGCGTGGTTCCGAGCGACGGCCCGTTGACCCACGAGGTGCTTTCGGCCGGCGCGGACGGCAAGTCCTACGAGATTCCCCAGACCAAGCTGATCTTCGACGTCGTGAGCGTCGACCAGCGCGTCGCCAACAGCGTCAGCGCGGCCAAGCGTTACGGCCTGTCCAGCACCTTCGGCTTCGGCGGCGGCGGCGGCACGCCGGTCATCGGCGTCGGCGATCGCCTGGAGGTCACGATCTTCGAAGCGGGTCCGGACGGCCTGTTCTCCACCACCGAGCGCAAGTCGACGTCGATCCCCGTCATCGTGCAGCCGGATGGCCACGGCCAGATCCCCTATGTCGGCTCCGTGCGTTTCGCCGGCATGACGATCGATTCGGCGCGCGCCACCATCGTCGACGCGCTGAAGGCGAAGGCCGTCGAGCCCGATGTCATCGTTTCCATGGCGGGCAATGCCTCGCGCACCGTCTCCATCCAGGGCGACGTCAACAAGTCGGGCATCGTGCCGCTCGGCCTCAGCGGCCAGCACATCAGCGAAGTGATCGCCATGGCCGGCGGCGCCGCCAAGCCGCCCTACGATACCTATGTCAGCCTCAAGCGCGGCGGCAAGATGCGCAGCGTGCTGCTCCAGTCGGTCATCGACAATCCGAAGGACGACATCTACGTCAAGCCGGACGACCAGATCTACCTGACCTACGATCCGCAGACCTTCGCGGCGCTCGGCCAGACGAAGAAGCCCGGCAAGATCCGGTTCGATGCGGCCAAGCTCAGCCTCGTCGAGGCGGCGGCGCTCGCCGGCGGCGGCAATGTCGCGACGGCCGATCCGAAGGGCTACTTCGTCTTCCGCTACGAGGACGAGAGCGTCTACCGCGCCGTCGTCGGCGACGATCGCTTCCGCGACCTCATCGCGCGCGGCATGGTGTCGGATTCGGAAGGACGCTACCCGATCGTCTATCGCCTCGATCTCGGCGCGACGCAGAGCTACATCGTCGCGCAGAACTTTCCCGTGCGCAACAAGGACGTCGTCTACCTGGCGCGCCACGTGGCGACGGACCTCGCGAAGTTCCTGACGATCGTTTCCAGCGGTTCGAGCGCGGCCTACAATATCCAGCGCACCGCCGACCTGCTCTGACGGGCGGGCTTCGGCCCGCCTGATGCGGCGAGGCCCGTGCGGCGCCCCCGGCGGGAATTGCTCTCGAGGACTGCATGGCCGGCCAGGCACGCAAAACCTACGCGCTTCTTTCCTTCGGCCTCTGGCAGCAGCGGGCGGACATCGCCCGCCTGCTCGATGCCGAGATCGTCGCCTGGCCCTTCGCGCTCCCCGGCAGGATCGACGGCTTCATCGGCTGGGGGCGCCGGTCGTCCGGCCGCCGGGCGGTGCGGCTTGCTGCGCGCGCCGGCAAGGAGGCCGTCACTCTGGAGGATGGGTTTCTGCGCGGCTTTGCGGCCGGGCGGGGGGAGCCGAGCCATTCCTACGTGGTCGACCGGGAGGGCATCTATTTCGATGGGCGCCATCCGAGCGGCCTCGACCGGCTGCTGTCGCAACCGCTGAACGATGCCGCGGCGCTTGCACGCGCCAGCCGGCTGATGGCGCTGCTGCGCGGCGCGCGTCTGTCGAAATACAACAGCAGCCCCGTGCTGACGCCGACCGCGGCCGGCGTGCCGCAAGGCCGGCCCTTCGTTTTGCTCGTCGACCAGGTGGCCGGGGACGCCTCCATTGCCGGGGCCGGGGCGAGCGCGGCAAGCTTCCGCGCCATGCTGGAGCACGCGGCGGCCCATCATCCGGGCAAGGCGCTGGTCGTGCGCACCCATCCGGCGGCCGGTGACCGCAGCCTCCTGCGGCAGGCGGCCGGCGCCCTCGGGGTCGACATCGTCGTGCCCTCTCGCATGAACCCCTGGCCGCTGCTGGAAGAGGCCGATTGCGTCTATACGGTATCGAGCCAGCTCGGCTTCGAGGCACTGATGGCCGGGCGGTCCGTTCATTGCTTCGGTACGACCTATTATTCCGGCCGCGGCCTCACGGTCGATCACGATCTCCTGTCGCCCGTCCGCCCGCCGGCCTCGCTCGAACAGGTTTTTCACGCGGCCTACATTGATTACTCGCATTACCTCGACCTGCACACGCGCGAGCCCTGTACGCCGGAACGGGCGGTCGAGCAGGCGATCACCGTGCGCGACCAGCGGGCGCGCATCGAGCGCAAGGTCTTCACGGCCGGCTTCTCGCCCTGGAAGCGCAAGGCCATGGCGCCGTTCCTGAAGGGCATGGCGGGCGATCCGGTTCATGCCCGTTCGCTCGAAGCGGCGACCGCCGCGGCGCGGGCGGCGGATGGTGTCGTCGCGCTCTGGGGCAGCGACGCGGCGCTGCCGGCCGACGTGCCGGCCATGCGGCTCGAGGACGGCTTCATCCGCTCCCGGGGGCTGGGCGTGAACCTCGCCATGCCGTCCTCCATCGCGATCGACGGCGAGCACGTCTATTACGATGCACGGGGCGAAAGCCGGCTGGAGGCGCTGATCGTGCACGGCACGGTCGACGAAGACCTGCGGCGGCGGGCGGGCGATCTCGTGCGCCTGCTGGTCCGGCGCGGCGTCTCCAAGTACAATCTCGGCACGGCCGCAGACCTGCCGGTCGTTGCCGAGGGGCGGCTGAAAATCCTGGTGCCCGGGCAGGTGGAGAAGGATGCCTCCATCCGCTACGGCTCCCCCGTCGTGCGCTCCAATGCCGACCTCGTGCGAGCCGTGCGGGCACTCTTCCCGGATGCCTTTATCGTCTACAAAGCACATCCGGACGTGGTTTCCGGCGTGCGCGACGGTGGTGCAGAACCGCAGGAGGCCGATCTCGTCGTCCGCAGCGGCGATATCCTGCAATGGATCGGCTGGGCGGACCGGATCGAGACGATGACCTCGCTGGCCGGCTTCGAGGCGCTGCTGCGCGGCAAGGCCGTGGGCGTCCATGGCGCGCCTTTCTATGCCGGCTGGGGCCTGACCGACGACCGCCTGCCCATTCCCCGCCGCGCGCGCCGTATCGATCTTGAGGCGCTGGTGGCCGAAAGCCTCATCCGCTATCCGCTTTATGTCCATCCTCTCAGTGGCTTGCCCTGCCGGCCGGAGGATCTGGTTGAAGAAATTTCCGGCTCTGCCATGAAAACGCCGGGAGTCGGTCGGAAAGTCTTTTTGTGTGCGGCGCAACAAATCAACCGCGTAGCGGTGTTGCTTCGCGACTCGCGGTTGCGGTAAAAGACGGTCGGGAAAACGGGAACGGATCCGAGTCGGCGTCCTGCGCGCGGCCGTTGCCTTTGTGCCGGGGGATCGGCGACAAAATCGGGGAGTATGGCAGATGCGGTTGCTAAAACGACGCCTTTGTGCGAATACCATTCCATCCAGCAGCATAATTTGAGTTGAGCCGACCTGTCATGAGCGTACAGCATGATACCGAATCGAAGGCGGGTCGCTCCGACGCAGAGGGCGTCGCTGGCACACGCGGGTCGCGGCTGATCAATCTGGCGTTGCGCCGCAAGCTCTCCAAGCGTTTCCCTTCCAAGAGCGCGCCGCGCGTCCTGTTCCTGCAAGGGCCGGTCGGCCCCTTCTTCCGCAAGGCCCAGGCGCTGCTCAACGACAACGGTTTCGACGCCTGGCGCATCTGTTTCAACGCCGGCGACCGGCTGTTCGCCCGCGGCGGCAAGATCCTGCACTTCTCCGGCACGGCCGATGTGTGGCGTGACTGGTTCACCGAGATCGTCGGCGAACATGGCTTCGACCATGTCGTGCTCTTCGGCTGCGAACGCGAGGTCCACAAGATCGCGATCGAGCAGTGCGCCACGCTCAACATCCCCGTTCTCAGCCTCGAGGAAGGGTATATCCGCCCGGGCTTCGTGACGATGGAGGTCGGCGGCAACAACTGGCGTTCGCCGATCGCCGGTCTCCTGCCGCCCGGCAAGGACGACGAGAAGCCGCGCGAGCGCACGCGCGGGACGAATTTCCCGTCGTCTTTCGGCGCCATGGCGACCTATGCCTTCACCTATTTTTCGGTGCGCGGCGTCTTTTCGACGCTGAGCGAACGCAAGCTCTTCCACAAGCACAAGCGGTCCCTGGCGCCCGAGGCCTTCTACTGGATCAAGAACTACTACCGGAAGTTCCACAATCTCGGCAGCAATTACCGCACCATGGAGCGGCTGCTCGAGCACCATGACAAGAAATATTACATCGTGCCGCTGCAGGTGCACGACGACAGCCAGCTCGGCGCGGCTGCGAGCGGCTGGAACAACCAGAAGCTCATCCTGAAGACCATCGTCTCCTTCGCGCGGAACGCACCGCCGACGCACCAGCTGGTGTTCAAGATCCATCCGATGGAGCGCGGGCACAGCCAGGACAAGCAGTTCATCCGCCAGGTCGGCGTGCTCAACAACGTCTCCGAGCGCATCCACATCCTCGACAGCGGCTCGCTGGGCCTGATGACGCGGCATGCGGCGGGCATGGTGACGATCAACAGCACGTCCGGTCTCTCGGCGCTCCAGCACGGCATTCCGCTCGCCGTGCTCGGCCAGGCCTTCTACCGGCATCCCTCGCTGGCCTTCTGCGTCAACAAGGGCATAGAACTCGACAGTTTCTGGTCGTCCGGCCATGTGGCGCCGGTGGCGCAGCGGCGCGACTACCTGAACTGGATCGCCCAGGAATGCCTGCATCCAGGCGACTACTACGCCTATGAGGGCATCGAGATCGCGGTGAATTCGCTGCTTGAAAAACTCCGGGCCGTGGATGCCGCAGGCCGGCTCGCAGGGCGTCCCGAAGCGTCGAACGTCATGCCGCTGCTGGCGCAGTCGCAATAGGGGCGGCAGGCTTCTTTCAAGGCTTTCACGACAGGCGGGCGTCCCCGACACGACGCGGGGCGCGCTTTTCGTGCGTTTTGGGGAATCAGGCGGAGCGGCGCTGGCTGGCGGAGGTGCGAAGGATCTCCTCGTGCACCTCGATCGCTTCCTCGATATCGTTGTAGAAGGTGAGCTGGCCGTTGTTCATGACGCCGCCGATATCGCAGAACGAGCGCAAGAGGCCGGAGGAGTGGGAGACGAGCAGCAGGGTGGCGTTCTCGCGCCGCTCGTCGAACACGTCCTTGCACTTCTTCTTGAAGGTGGAGTCCCCGACGGCGATCACCTCGTCGATCAGGTAGTATTCGAAGCCGATCGCCATGCAGATGCCGAAGGAGAGGCGCGCCTTCATGCCGGCCGAATAGGTCTTCACCGGCATGTCGAGATAGGGGCCGAGCTCGGAGAAGTCGGCGACGAAATCCAGCACCTTGTTGCGGTTCTTGCCGTAGATGTCGGCGATGAAGCGGGTGTTCTGCGCGCCCGTCAGCTTGCTGTGCACGCCGCCCCTGAAACCCAGCGGCCAGGAGATCTTGCCCTCGCGCAGGATGCGCCCTGAATCGGGCATGTCCGCGCCGGAGATCAGGCTCATCAGCGTGGACTTGCCGGCGCCGTTGCGGCCGAGAATGCCGACATTGGTGCCGGGGCGGAAGGCCGCCGTGAACCGGTCGAGGATAACCTTCTTGCCGCCACCGGGGCGAGGGAAGGCCTTGCTGACATTGTCGAAGATGATCATCAGTCTATGATCTTTCGGCGGAAGAGGCGCTCCAGCATGAGCGCGGATGTGAGCAGCGCGGTGGAAAGCCCGAGCAGGTAGGGCTTGCTCAGCAGCGCATGGTAATCGAGATAGGTCGAGGTGCGGAACCATTCGACGCAGTGCAGGAACGGGTTCCACCACAGCACGGCCTGGAAGCCCGGCGGCATTTCCGCCGGCATGAAGAACACGCCGGACATCAACATCAGCGGCATGGTCAGCATGCTGAGGAAGGTGTCGTAGCGCGGCACGAGCGCGCTCATCGTCGCGTTGAAGGCCGCAAACGAGAAGGCGAAATACAGGATCGCGGCCATGCCCTCGGCGAATTCCCCGGGATAGACGATGACGTCCCGGTCGAGCGAGATCGCAAGGCCACCCATGAACAGGCCGCAGATGATCAGCCAGATCGTCGTTTCCAGGAGGAATGTCGCCACCAGCGTATCGAGCGGCCGGACCAGCGGATAGGTCAGCATCGGCTGGTTGCTCATGATGGCGCGTTCCGTCTTGCGCGAGATGCCGCGCGTCATGCGGAAGCCGAAAACGCCGGCCAGGATGAACAGCAGCGCATTGTCGCCGAAGGGAACGTGTGCCTTCAGCTGCGTATGGATCAGGAGGAAGATGCCAACATAGGCGGCGGGCTCGACGAGGATCCAGACGAAGCCCAGCCGGCTTTCCCCGAAGCGCGTCACCGCGCTGCGAACGACGAGCGCGGAAATCACCCGTGCGTTTTCGCGCAGTGCATAGCTTAAGGGCTTTTCAGCGAGCAGAGCCATTCCGCCACGTCCTCCTCGTCGCGATCAGATCGCGTGATCCTTCACGGACCGGAAGGCGAAGTAACCGATCAGCCAGAGGCACGACGCCGCGGCGAGCATGATGAGCGTGTTGATCGCGCCCAGCGGATAGAGAGCGATCTCCGGTTCGCGCGGCTGCACGTAGACGGCGAAGTAACGCTCCTGCTTCTGCGCTTCCTGCATGGCCGTTTCCAGCGCGGCGAGCGAGGTCGTGTAGGCCTTGACGGCGAATTCCTGCTCGACGCTGAGTTCGGTGAAGCGATCGATCATCTCGGGCAGGGCGCGGCCGGCATCCAGGCCGCTGCGCGTCGTCTTGTTGCTGGTGTCGTTGTTGCTGTCGCCGCTGATGCGCTTGCGCTGCTCGACCAGCTGCTCCTCCAGGGCGACGATCTGCCGCTCGATGACGCGGGCCGAGGGGGCGTCCCTGCTGACCGAATCGACCAGCGCCTTGTAGCGGGTGCGCAGCGAGGCCAGTTCCTGTTCGAGCGTGCTGATGATCGTCGCTTCCATGGTGGCGACCGCCGTCGGATCGACGGCCTGCTCGGTGATGCGCAGGTCGGTGATCTGGCCGCGGATGTTGCGCAGCCGCTCTTCCGAGCGCGCGACCTGCTGGTTGGCGACCTCGACGAACTGCCGACGCGACTTTTCCGAGAGCGTGTTGACCAGGTTCTCCGAGACGGCCAGCACCGCGTCGGCCACCTGTTTGGCGTCTGACGGCGAGAAGGCGAAGACGCGCATCGTCACGTTGCCGGTCGTGGAATTATAGCTGACATTGACCATGTCCCGCCAATAGTCGCGGAACTCGTCGAGCGGGCGGCTCTCGTTCTCGCGGTAGAGGAAGTCGATGTTCGGGCGGGAATAGACGGTGCGGATGTCGACGCCGGTCTGCTCGCGGATATCCGGCAGGATCTGCGAGGACTGGATGTAGTCGGCAACCACGTAGGAATCGCCCGACTGCGCGCTGGAACCGACAAGCGCGGTAAGGCCGAGGGCGTTGAGCGAGGAGGAGTTCGAGCCGCGCACCGAGAACTGCGTCTCGACCACGTATTGCGGGCTGGCGATGAAGATATAGTAGAGGCCGGTGAGGATCGTCGGCAGGATCGCCGCCAGCATGAAGGAGATGATCGGCCAGGGAAGCTGCCGCTTCTGCTTGGGCATCGCGGGCAGGGTCAGGACGGCGCTGACGAGGTCGGCGGGCTTGCGCGCGCGCACTTCCGCTCGCGATCCCAGATTCTCGTCGTCGTCGATGGCCGGATTGACGACCGGGCGCTTGGCCGCGCCCTGCTTGATCTTCACGACCTTCTGTTCCGAGGCGCGCTGGCGCGCGCGCTGCTTGGCGATTTCGAGCAGGCTGCTCGTGTTGTCGGCGACGTGGGTCGGGGTTTCCGCCACGAGGGGCGCTTTCTCATCTTTCACGTCGGCTCACTCTTTTCCAACAGCAAACGGGGGCGTCGCCTTAAATGCTTGTCGCCGCAACTTATTCGAAATTGCCTTTACAGACAATAAAAATGCCGCGTCGGCCCGGGCTCCGGAAAGGCCGCCCGCGCAGCGGTCGAGAGCGGATTGTTGCGCCCTTTCCGGTCGGCGCGCATTCCTCGTCGAGCAATCCGGTTATTTTGTGGTCGCCGCCGACGCAGGGCTCCAGCCGGTGCTCGCCGCGATGAAATCCGGATTGGCAAAATCCGCGTCGCCGGCCTGGCCGGTCTTGCCGTAGAGCAGGGGCGCGCCGTCGAGCGTTCGGGTCTGCCCGCCGGCCGCGCGCAGCACGGCATCGCCCGCGGCCGTGTCCCATTCCATGGTGCGGCCGAAACGCGGATAGACGTCGGCAAGTCCTTCGGCGACCAGACAGAATTTCAGCGAGGAGCCGATCGCCGTGCAGGCGTCGATGCCGTGGTCGTCGAGAAAGCGGGCCGTTTCCGGCGTGGCGTGCGAGCGGCTGGCAACGGCCGTCAGCGCGTCGCCGCACGGACGGCAGCCGATGGGTGTCCGCCGGGTGACGGCTTCGTCGCCGGTCACCTCGAAGCGTTCCGCCCCCGTGTCGTCGGCGATGAAGCCGGTCGAGAGCGCGGGGGCATAGACGATGCCGGCGACCGGCGCCCCGTCGCGGACGAGTGCGATGTTGACGGTGAATTCGCTGCGCCCGGCGATGAACTCCTTCGTGCCGTCGAGCGGATCGACCAGGAAGAAGGTGCCGCCGGAAATGTCCGGCACGCGGCCGGCCGCCACGGCTTCCTCGGCGACGACGGGAATGTCCGGGAAATGCTGCGCGAGCGCGGCGAGGATCAGCCGTTCGGCCTCCTCGTCCGCGGCGGTGACCGGCGAACGGTCCGCCTTGTACTGCACGTCGGCCCCTGCCTTGTGGATGGCCATGATGGCGCTGCCGGCGGCCAGCGCCGCGCTTTCCATGACCTGCCTCAATTCCATCCTGTCTGCCTGCATGTTTTTGGGTCCGGCGTTTCTGCGGATGCCATAGCCGCGCGGCAGCCTGAAAGCAAATGCGCTGATTTCCGGCGGGGGCCGCAACATGGGGGAAAGTCCCGGGTCGGGATGCGACAAGATGACGCCGGGCTTGCCGTTTGTGCTGCATATGCGAATGTGGGGCGACTGATGCAGGATTTCGCATGCGCTACTCCGCCCTTTCGATCTTCAAGCAAGCCCTTGCCGGCAATCTCGGCTGGAAACCCGCCTGGCGGGAGCCGGAACCCAAGCCACACTACGACGTGGTCATCGTCGGCGGCGGCGGGCATGGCCTTGCCACGGCCTATTACCTCGCCCGGGAATTCGGCATCCGCAACGTCGCCGTGGTGGAGAAGGGTTATCTCGGCTCCGGCAATGTCGGGCGCAACACCACCATCGTGCGCTCCAACTACATGCTGCCGGGCAACGAGCCGTTCTACGAGTTTTCGCTGAAGCTGTGGGAAGGGCTGGAGCGGGAGCTGAACTACAATGTCATGCTGTCGCAGCGCGGCATCATCAGCCTCTACCACAATGACAGCCAGCGCGATCACTATACCCGCCGCGGCAATGCCATGATGATGGAGGGCGTGGCGGCCGAGCAGCTCGACCGCGAGATGTTGAAGAAGATGCTGCCCTTCCTCAATTTCGACCATGCGCGCTTCCCCATCGTCGGCGGCCTTTTGCAGCGGCGTGCCGGCACGGCCCGGCACGATGCCGTCGCCTGGGGCTTTGCGCGCGGCGCCGACCGGCTCGGCGTCGATCTCATCCAGAACTGCGAGGTCACCGGTATCCGCCGGGAAAACGGCGTCGTCACCGGCGTCGAGACGACGAAGGGCTTCATCGGCTGCGACAGGCTGGCGCTCGCGGCGGCCGGCAACACGTCCCGCGTCGGCGAGATGGCGGGGCTGAAGCTGCCGATCGAGAGCCATGTGCTGCAGGCCTTCGTCACCGAAGGGCTGAAGCCCTGCATCGACCACGTCATCACCTATGGCGCGGGGCATTTCTACATCTCGCAGTCCGACAAGGGCGGCCTCGTCTTCGGTGCGGAGATCGACGGCTATTCCTCCTATGCCCAGCGTGGCAACCTTGCGACCGCCGAGCATGTCATGGAGGAGGGGGTGACGATGATCCCCGGTCTTTCCCGCGTCAGGGTGCTGCGCGCCTGGGGCGGTGTCATGGACATGTCGATGGACGGTTCGCCCATCATCGACCGCACGCCGATCGACAACCTCTATCTCAACTGCGGCTGGTGCTACGGCGGCTTCAAGGCGACGCCCGCCTCCGGCTTCTGTTTTGCGCATCTCATCGCCAAGGGCGAGAGCCACCATGTGGCGCGCGCGCTGAGGCTCGACCGCTTCGAGCGCGGTTTCCCCATCGACGAGGCGGGTGCCGGCACCCAGCCGAACCTGCATTGAGGACGCCATGGCGAGCCTGATTTCCTGCCCCCATTGCGGGGTGCGCCCCAAGGAAGAGTTTTCGATCCGCGGCGATGCGACGCCGGTCCGCCCGGCGGCCATGGCCACGGACGAGGCGTGGAACGACTATGTCCATGTCCGCGCCAATCCGCGCGGGCGCATCCGCGAGCACTGGCAGCATGTCGCCGGCTGCCGGCGCTGGCTAGTGGTCGAACGGGACAATTTTACCCATGAGGTGTTTTCCGTGACGGATGCCGCGGCGGCAAGGGGAGGCGCGCAATGACCGCCTATCGCCTTCCCTCCGGCGGCCTCATCGACCGCAGCCATTCCATCGGCTTCACCTTCGACGGGGCGAACCTTTCCGGCCATGCCGGCGATACGCTCGCCTCGGCCCTGCTGGCCAACGACCGGCTGCTCGTCGGCCGCAGCTTCAAGTACCACCGCCCGCGCGGCATCGTGACGGCAGGGCCCTCCGAGCCGAACGCGCTGGTGACCATCGGCACCGGCGCGCGGCGCGATCCGAATACGAAGGCGACCGTCGCCGAGCTCTACGACGACCTTGCCGCCACCAGCCAGAACCGCTGGCCGAGCCTCGCCTTCGATATCGGCGCGGTGAACGACCGGCTGTCGCGCTTCCTATCCGCCGGCTTCTACTACAAGACCTTCATGTGGCCCGCCGCCCTCTGGGAAAAGGTCTACGAGCCGCTGATCCGCCGCGCCGCCGGCCTCGGCCGCACGGATCTTCCGCGCGATCCCGACGCCTATGAGAAAAGCTGGGCGCATTGCGACCTCCTCGTCGTCGGCTCCGGCCCGGCGGGGCTCGCCGCGGCGCTGGTCGCCGCCCGCTCTGGCCTGCGCGTCATCCTCGCCGAGCAGGATTTTTCCCTCGGCGGCGCGCTCCTGTCGGAGACGACGCGGCTCGACGGCGAGGCGCCGTTCGTCTTCGCCCGCTACGCGCTCGACGAACTGCACAGCCATCCCGGCGTCACGCTGCTGCCGCGTACCACCGTCTTCGGCTGGTACGACGACAATGTCTTCGGCGCCGTGGAGCGGGTACAGAAGCACAGCGCCACGATCGACGCGGCACGGCCGGTCGAGCGCCTGTGGCGCATCGTGGCGAAACACGCGATCCTTGCCACCGGCGCGGAGGAGCGGCCGCTGGTCTTCGGCGGCAACGACCGTCCCGGCATAATGATGGCGAGCGCCGTCAGCACCTATGCCAACCGTTTCGGCGTCGCGGCCGGCCGGTCGGTGGCGATCTTCACCAACGGTTCGTCCGGCTATCGCACGGCTGAGAACCTTGCCGCGCAGGGCGTCGAGATTACGGCGCTGATCGACAGCCGCACGGACGCCGCGGACCGCGCGCCCGATGGTGTACGGGTGGTGCGCGGCGGCGGCATCGTCGACACGAAGGGGCGCCGGCGCGTCCGCGCCGTACTCGCCGATCGCGGCGGCTTCGAGGAGCTGATCGCCTGCGATGCCGTGGCCATGTCCGGCGGCTGGAGCCCGGTCATCCACCTTGCCTGCCAGCGTGGCGGCAGGCCGGTCTGGTCGCAGGCCCTTCAGGCGTTCCTGGCACCGGAGGCGGGCGACGGCCTTGTCATGGCCGGTGCCGCGGCCGGGCACTACCGGCTTTCCGAATGTTTCGAGGACGGCGCGCGCAAGGCGTCGGCCATCGTGGAGGCGCTCGGCCGGCCCGTCGCCGGCTTCGAGCCCCCCGTCGTCGGCGCGGCGGTCGATCCGTCCTTCACGGCGCTCTGGCATGTGCCGGGCGCAAAATCGAAGGCTTTCGTCGATTTCCAGAACGACGTGCACGGCAAGGATCTCGGCCTCGCCCTTCGCGAGGGCTTCGGTCATGTCGAGCATGCCAAGCGCTACACGACGAGCGGCATGGCGACGGACCAGGGCAAGCTCGGCAACGTCAATGCCATCGGTATCCTCGCCACGATGCGCGGCGTCAGCCCCGCCGAGGTCGGCACCACCACCTTCCGGCCGTTCTACACGCCCGTCTCCTTCGGCGCGCTCGCCGGCCCGTCGCGCGATGAGCATGCCATGCCCGTCCGCCGCTCGCCGCTGCATGGCTGGGCGGCGCGCCACGGCGCGGTCTTCATCGATGCCGGGCTCTGGTATCGCTCCTCCTGGTTCCCGAAGGCGGGCGAGAAGACCTGGCGGGAGAGCGTCGACCGCGAGGTCCGTACCGTGCGCGAGCATGCCGGCCTCTGCGACGTCTCGACCCTCGGCAAGATCGAGGTCTTCGGGCCGGATGCCGCCGAATTCCTGAACCGGCTCTATTGCAATCCCGTGCTGAAGCTTCCCGTCGGCAAGGCCCGCTACGGGCTGATGCTGCGCGAGGACGGCATGGTCTATGACGACGGCACGGTGAGCCGGTTGGCCGAGGAGCATTTCCTCGTCACGACCACCACGGCCATGGCCGCCGGCGTGCTCTCGCATATGGAATTTGCCGCGCAGGCGCTCTGGCCGGAGCTTCGCGTGCGCTTCCTGTCGGTCTCCGACCAATGGGCGCAGATGTCGATCGCCGGGCCGAAGGCGCGCACGATCCTGCAGGCCGTCGTCGAGGACGATCTCTCGAATGCGGCCTTCCCGTTCCTCGCCGCCCGCGAGGTGCGGCTGAAGGGCAACCTCAAGGCGCGGCTCTTCCGCATCTCCTTCTCCGGCGAGCTCGCCTATGAGCTGGCGGTGCCGGCGGGCTATGGCGAGGCGGTGGCCGAGGCGCTGATGCGGGCGGGCGAACCGCAAGGCCTCTGCGCCTATGGCGTCGAGGCGCTCAACGTGCTGCGCATCGAGAAGGGCCATGTCACCCATGCCGAGCTCGATGGCCGCGTGACGCCCGACGATGCCGGCCTCGGCCGCATGATGGGCACCGGCAAGCCGGATTTCATCGGCAAGCGGCTCTCCACCCGCTTCGGCCTGACGGCCGCCGACCGCGCCCAGCTCGTCGGCCTGAAGGCACTGGAGGCGGACAAGGACATGCGCGCCGGCGCGCACCTTCTGAAGGACGGCGCCAAGCCCTCGACGATCAACGACCAGGGCTGGGTCAGCTCCGTCTGCTTCTCGCCGACGCTCGGGATCCATATCGCCCTTGCCTTCCTGAAATCGGGCCGGGAGCGCTACGGCGAGAAGATCGTCGTGTGGGACCAGTTGCGCGGCGTGGAGACATTCGCCGAAGTCTGCGATCCGGTCTTCGTCGATCCGGAAAGCCGCAAGCTGATGGCGTGAGGAAAATTCTATGGCTTACGACTATCAGGCAGTACACCCCCTGGACGGCACGATCGGGGCCGCTCCGGTCGAGCGGACCAACCACCTCGCCGTCCATCGCGCGACGGCCATCGCCGTGGTGCTGGCGGCGCCCGGCCACGGTGCCGAGGCGGCCGGCATTCTCGTCGCCGACGGCGCGTTCGAGGCCCGTTTCTGCGGCCCGGGCGAATGGCTGGTGCTGTCGGAGGTGCATGCGCCCGAGACGCTTCTCGCCGAACTGTCCGTCCGGCTCGGCGCATTCGCCTTCGTGGTCGACCAGAGCCATGGCCGCGTCGCGCTGACGCTGTCCGGCCCCGATGCCGCGCGCATCCTTGCGAACGGTATCGCCGTCGATCTTCATCCCGAAGCCTTCGCCGTCGGGCGTGCGGCGAACATGCTGTGCAACCATCTTTCGGTCAATCTCGCCCGCACCGGCGCCGACCGCTTCGATCTTGTGGTGATGCGCAGCTTTGCCGAGGCGCTGGTCGCCGATCTCAAGGTCATGGCGCACAGCCACGATCTCTCCGTCGACTTCGCCACGCGCTGACAAAAACCTTCGGAGCGACATGGCGCTTCGCACCTCGGGCTTGCCGGGCGTCGGGGGAACCCAATAGGCTGCGCTTTCCGCCGCATCGAATTCCCTTCAACCCGGAAAAGCCGGAGTTTCCATGAAGAGCCATGCAAGGGTCGTCGTTATCGGGGGCGGCGTCGTCGGCTGCTCCGTCCTCTATCACCTCACGAAATTCGGCTGGACCGATGTCGTGCTCGTCGAGCGCTCGGAGCTGACCTCGGGCTCGACCTGGCATGCGGCCGGCGGCATGCACACGATCAACGGCGACCCGAACGTCGCCAAGCTGCAGAAATACACGGTCGAACTCTATAAAGAGATCCAGGACTATTCCGGCCAGGACATCGGCCTGCACATGACCTCCGGCATGATGCTGGCATCGACCAGGGATCGATTCGACTGGATGAAGTCGATCCTCGCCAAGGGCCGCTATATGGGCCTCGATGCGCATCTTCTGACGCCGAAGGAGGCGCATGAGCTGATGCCACTGCTCGACCCCGACCAGTTCGTCGGCGCGGTTTTCGATCCCGTCGAGGGGCATCTCGATCCCTATGGTACGACGCATGCCTATGCCAAGTCGGCCAAGAGGAACGGCGCGGAGATCTACCTTCACACCAAGGTGGAGGACCTCGTGCAGCGCGAGGACGGCAGCTGGCGCGTCATCACGAACAAGGGCGAGATCGTCGCCGAGCATGTCGTCAATTGCGGCGGCCTCTGGGCGCGCGAGATCGGCCGCATGGTCGGCCTCGAACTGCCCGTCCTTGCCATGGAGCACATGTATCTCATCACCGAGGACATGCCCGAGGTCGTCGAGTTCAACCGCACGCATGGCAAGGAGCTGATGCACTGCGTCGACTTCGATGGGGAGATTTATCTCCGCCAGGAGCGCAACGGTATGCTGATGGGCACCTATGAAAAGGCCTGCCGGCCCTGGTCGCCGCTCACCACGCCGTGGGATTTCGGCCATGAACTGCTGGAAGAGGATATCGCGCGAATCACTCCGGAGCTGGAGGTCGGCTTCCGCCACTTCCCGGCCTTCAACAGGGCCGGCATCAGGAAGATCATCAACGGCCCCTTCACCTTCTCGCCGGACGGAAACCCGCTTGTCGGGCCCGTGCGCGGCATGACGAATTTCTGGTCGGCCTGCGCCGTCATGGCCGGCTTCAGCCAGGGCGGCGGCGTCGGCCTTGCGCTCGCCAACTGGATGATCAACGGCGATCCGGGCTTCGACGTCTTCGCCATGGATGTCGCGCGCTACGGCGACTATGCGACGCTCGCCTATACCAATGCCAAGGTGCGGGAAAACTATTCGCGGCGCTTCTCGATCCGCTATCCGAACGAGGAACTGCCGGCCGGCCGGCCGCTGCAGACGACGCCGGTCTATGACAGGCTGAAGGCGGCGGGCGCCGTCTTCGGGGCGTCCTACGGCCTGGAGCAGCCGCTTTGGTTCGCGCCGGAAGGCGTGGAGGACCGGTTCTCCTGGCGCCGCTCGACGGATTTCGAGACCGTTGGCGCGGAGGCCCGCGCGGTGCGCGAGAGCGCCGGCCTGATGGAGACCTCGGGCTTTGCGAAATACGCGGTGAAGGGCAGGGGGGCGAAAGCCTGGCTCGACCGGCTGCTCGCCTGCCGGCTGCCTGCGGAAGGCCGCATGACGCTGGCGCCGATGCTGAAGGACGACGGCAAGCTCATCGGCGATTTCACCCTCGCCAGGCTCGGCGAGGGCGATTACCTGCTGATCGGCTCGGGCGTCGCTGAAGACTACCACATGCGCTGGTTCGAGGCGCACCTGCCGCGGGATGGTTCCGTGACGCTGGAGGCGCTGAACCTTTCGCTCGTCGGCCTTGCGGTTGCCGGGCCGAAGGCGCGCGACGTGCTGGCGAAGCTGACGCATCTCGACGTCTCGACCGAGGCCTTCCCCTTCATGGCGGTGCGCCGGATGGATCTCGGCATGGCGCCGGCCGTCGTCGGGCGCGTCAGCTACACCGGCGATCTCGGCTACGAGATCTGGATGAAGCCGCAATACCAGCGCTATCTCTACGATCTCATCCTGGAGGCCGGGGCCGAGTTCGGCATCCGCCTGTTCGGGCTCAGGGCGCTGAACGCGCTGCGCCTCGAAAAGTCCTACGGCAGCTGGTCACGCGAGTATCGTCCGCTCTACGGGCCGGTCGAGGCGGGGCTGGAGCGCTTCGTGGCGACGAGCAAGGCGGCGGATTTCATCGGCAGGCAAGCGGCGGCGGCGGAGCGGGAGGCGGGCGGCGCACTCCGGCTGCGCACCTTCGTCGTGGCGGCGAAGGATGCGGACGTCATCGGCGACGAGCCCATCTATCTCGACGGCGCGGTGCGCGGCTGGGTGACCTCGGGCGGCTATGCCCATGCGACGGGCCTGTCCGTCGCGATCGGCTATGTGCCGAGGGAGATTGCCGACATCGAGACGGGCTGGTCGATCGAGCTTCTCGGCGAGATGCTGCCGGCGCGCCTGCAGGCCGAGCCGCTGTTCGATCCGTCCGGGGCGCGCATGCGCGGCTGATTTGTCCCGGCCGGCGCGTCGCTGTGCCGGAACGGGACAATGACGCTTGCGACATTCGTGCATCTTTTTGGGCAAAAGCGTCGCTCCTCCTGCCGATTTTTTGGTTTTCATGGCGCCGAATGCGCCATTTAACCGTTCTTGCCAAAGAAATTGTCGATCCGGGCTTTTTGGGCTTTTCTTTTGTAGCGAAAGCGGTATGGAATCCGGGCTGTCAAACAAGCTCGAAAAAGAGCGGCAAGAACAAGAGATGCGGCCTTCGGGAACCGCATCCGGGGGATAGCAAATGGAATACTTCGTCCAGCAGCTCGTCAATGGGCTAACGCTTGGATCTATTTATGGTTTGATAGCCATCGGCTACACCATGGTTTACGGCATCATCGGCATGATCAACTTCGCCCATGGCGATATCTTCATGCTTGGCGGATTCGCAGCCCTCATCGTCTTCCTCGTGCTCACCAGCGTGTTCGTCGGCCTTCCGGTCGTCCTTCTGCTGCTGGTCATGATCGCCGCGGCCATGCTGACGGCGTCCTTGTGGAACTGGACGATCGAGAAGATGGCCTACCGGCCGCTGCGCGGCTCGTTCCGGCTCGCGCCGCTGATCACCGCGATCGGTATGTCGATCGCGCTGTCGAACTTCATTCAGGTCACGCAGGGTCCGCGCAACAAGCCGATCCCGCCGATGGTCTCGTCGGTCTACAACGTCTCCGGCATCTCGATCTCGCTGAAGCAGATCATCATCATGGTGCTGACGGTCATCCTGCTGGGGACCTTCTGGTACGTCGTCAACAAGACCTCGCTTGGCCGCGCCCAGCGCGCGACGGAACAGGACCGCAAGATGGCGGCCCTGCTCGGCATCGACGTGGACCGGACGATCTCCGTGACCTTCATCATGGGTGCATCGCTCGCGGCCGTCGCCGGCACGATGTACCTGATGTATTACGGCGTGACCGTCTTCACCGACGGCTTCATTCCGGGCGTCAAGGCCTTCACGGCTGCGGTCCTCGGTGGCATCGGCTCGCTTCCGGGCGCCGTGCTCGGCGGCATGCTGATCGGCCTCATCGAGAGCCTTTGGTCCGCCTACTTCACCATCGACTACAAGGACGTCGCGACGTTCTCCATCCTCGCCATCGTCCTGATCTTCAAGCCGTCCGGTATTCTCGGGCGACCGGAAGTCGAGAAGGTTTGATCCATGTCCAACATTTCGAACACTCATGAGCGCGCCGGCGGTAACCTGACGGCGCAGGCTCTGCGCGAGGGCTTTTATGCCGGCCTCGTCGCGCTCGGCCTCTTCGTCCTCTTCGTCGGTCTCGAAACCACGCAGAACATCCGCAACGAGCTCGTGCTGAACCAGCGCTGGGGCTTGCTCGCGATCTTCGTGGCCATCGCCGCCGTCGGACGCTTCCTCTCCGTCGCCTACCTGCGCCCCTGGATCGCAGCCCGCAAGGCGGCGGCTTCCACCCGCCCGCAGGACGGCGAAGAAAGCTTCTTCAAGCGCAATTTCAGCAAGATCGCGATTGCCGCTCTGCTGATCTATCCGCCGCTGATGGTCATGATCTTCGGCGTGCAGGGCTCGCTGAAGTGGGTCGACAACTTCGGCATCCAGATCCTCATCTACGTCATGCTCGCCTGGGGCCTGAACATCGTCGTCGGCCTCGCCGGCCTGCTCGACCTCGGCTATGTCGCCTTCTATGCGGTGGGCGCCTATTCCTACGCGCTGCTCTCCCAGCATTTCGGCTTCTCCTTCTGGGTCCTGCTGCCGCTCGCCGGCATCCTTGCCGCCTTCTGGGGCATGATCCTCGGCTTCCCGGTGCTGCGCCTGAAGGGCGACTATCTCGCCATCGTGACGCTGGCCTTCGGGGAAATCATCCGCCTCGTGCTCATCAACTGGACGGAAGTGACCCGCGGCACCTTCGGCGTCTCCGGCATTCCCAAGGCCTCGGTCTTCGGCATCTGGTCGTTCGACGTCAGCGCGCCGAACTATTTCGCCAAGGCCTTCGGCCTGCCGATGTCCTCGGCCTATTACAAGATCTTCCTCTTCTATCTCATCCTGGCGCTGGCCCTGCTCACCGCCTATGTGACGATCCGCCTGCGCCGCATGCCGATCGGCCGTGCCTGGGAAGCGCTGCGCGAGGACGAGATCGCCTGCCGTTCGCTCGGCATCAACACGGTGACGACCAAGCTGACGGCCTTCTCCATCGGCGCGATGTTCGGCGGCTTCGCCGGCTCCTTCTTCGCCGTGCGCCAGGGCTTCGTCTCGCCGGAAAGCTTCGTCTTCCTCGAATCGGCGATCATCCTCGCCATCGTGGTTCTCGGCGGCATGGGCTCGCTCGTCGGCATTGCGGTCGCTGCGGCCGTGATGGTCGGCGGCACGGAACTCCTGCGCGAGATGACCTTCCTGAAGCAGGTGTTCGGGCCCGATTTCACGCCGGAACTCTACCGCATGCTGATCTTCGGCGTCGCCATGGTCGTGGTCATGGTCTGGAAACCGCGCGGCTTCGTGGGAAGCCGCGAGCCGACCGCCTTCCTTCGGGAGCGCAAGGCGGTCTCCGGCAGCTTCACCAAGGAAGGGCACGGCTGATGGTCCTCGGTGCGAACACGGTAGCGATGAACACGATGACGCCAAATACGATGACGGGCGATCCCATTCTCAAGGTCGAGCATCTGTCGATGCGCTTCGGCGGCCTCATGGCCATCAACGACCTGTCCTTCGAGGCCCAGCGCGGCGAGATCACGGCACTGATCGGCCCGAACGGCGCCGGCAAGACCACGGTCTTCAACTGCGTGACCGGCTTCTACAAGCCGACCATGGGCATGATCTCCATGCACCAGAAGGCGGGCAAGAGCTTCCTTCTGGAACGCATGACCGACTTCGAGATCACCCGCGACGCCAAGGTGGCGCGCACGTTCCAGAACATCCGGCTCTTCTCCGGCCTGACGGTTCTCGAAAACCTGCTCGTCGCTCAGCACAACATGCTGATGAAGGCCTCCGGCTACACGATCCTCGGCCTGCTCGGCTTTCCGGCCTACAAGAAGGCCTCGGCGGAATCGATCGAGATCGCCAAGCACTGGCTGGAAAAGGCCCACCTCATCGAGCGCGCCGACGACCCGGCCGGCGACCTGCCCTATGGCGCGCAGCGGCGTCTGGAAATTGCCCGCGCCATGTGCACGGGGCCGGAATTCCTGTGCCTGGACGAGCCGGCGGCGGGCCTCAACCCGCGCGAATCGCTGGCGCTCAACGAACTCCTGCGCTCCATCCGCAAGGACAGCGGCACGTCGATCCTGCTCATCGAGCACGACATGTCGGTCGTCATGGAGATCTCCGACCATGTGGTCGTGCTCGAATACGGGCAGAAGATTTCCGACGGCACGCCGGACCATGTGAAGAACGATCCGAGGGTTATCGCGGCCTATCTCGGTGTTGAAGATGATGAGGTCGAAGAGGTGATCGAGGAAATCGAGGTTATCGCAGAGAGCGAAGGCCCGCAGGGAGGGTCGCACGCATGAGTGATACGCTTCTCAGCGTTCAGGGCGTGGAAACCTATTACGGCAATATCCGCGCACTCGCCGGCGTCAATGTCGATGTGAAGAAGGGCGAGATCGTCAGCCTGATCGGCGCGAACGGCGCCGGCAAGTCGACCCTGATGATGACGATCTGCGGCAGCCCGCAGGCCCGCACCGGCACCATCACCTTCGATGGCGAGGACATCACGCGCCTGCCGACGCATCTCATCGCGCGCCGCCGCATCGCCCAGTCGCCGGAAGGGCGCCGCATTTTTCCGCGCATGACCGTGTTTGAAAACCTTCAGATGGGCGCGAGCCTCGACAATCTGAAGTATTTCGACGAGGACGTGGAGAAGATCTTCACCCTCTTCCCGCGTCTCAAGGAGCGCCAGAGCCAGCGCGGCGGCACGCTTTCGGGCGGCGAGCAGCAGATGCTCTCCATCGGCCGCGCGCTGATGGCGCGTCCGAAGCTGCTTCTGCTCGACGAACCGTCGCTCGGCCTTGCGCCGCTGATCATCAAGCAGATTTTCGACGCCATCAAGGTTCTGAACGAGGAACAGGGGCTGACCGTCTTCCTCGTCGAGCAGAATGCCTTTGCCGCACTCAAGCTGTCCAACAGGGCCTATGTCATGGTCAACGGTCAGGTGACGATGAGCGGTTCGGGCAAGGAACTTCTGGCCAATCCGGAAGTGCGCGCCGCCTATCTGGAAGGCGGACGCCACTAGGGCGGTCGAGGGAGAAAAAAATGCAGGGAATTCTCTACGAAGAGCCGTCCATCTGGCAGTTTCTCTTCATCACCGTGATCATGGGCGGCTGGACCGCCTGGCGCACGGGCAAGAGCGTTGCGGAGAACTGGCAGAACTACGGAACGCTGGTGGTCTACGTGCTTCTGCTCGGCGGGGCGATCCGTTTCATCCATCACGCGCTGTTCCACGGCACCATGCTGACGGTGCAATACTATGTCGTGGACACGGTCGTGCTTTTGTTGTTTGCTACGCTCGGCTACCGCTACTACCGCACGCGGCAGATGACCAATATCTACTACTGGCTCTATGAAAAGGCATCGCCCTTTTCCTGGAAAGCGAAATAACCAGAGGGAAGCCCGCGGCCGGCCTTCGGGCGCGGGACAACGATATCGGCGCAATGATGCGGGTGTTGCGACCGGTTGAAACAAGCCCGCTTTTAAATTTGGGAGTAACAATATGAAGAAGTCTCTCATGTCGGCCGTTGCTTTGGCTGCAATGGTCGCCTTCAGCGGCAGCGCCTGGGCCGACATCCTGATCGGCGTCGGCGGCCCGCTGACCGGCCCGAACGCAGCCTTCGGCGCGCAGTTGCAGAAGGGTGCCGAACAGGCCGCTGCCGATCTCAATGCAGCCGGCGGCATCAACGGCGAGCAGGTCAAGATCGTGCTCGGCGACGACGTCTCCGACCCGAAGCAGGGCGTTTCGGTCGCCAACAAGTTCGTCGCCGACGGCGTGAAGTTCGTGGTCGGCCACTTCAACTCGGGCGTTTCCATCCCGGCTTCGGAAATCTATGCCGAAAACGGCGTTCTGCAGCTTTCCCCGGCTTCGACCAACCCGACCTACACGGAGCGCGGCCTGTGGAACACGTTCCGCGTGTGCGGCCGTGACGACCAGCAGGGCGCGGTAGCCGGCGCCTTCATCGCGGCGAACTTCAAGGACGCCAAGGTCGCCATCCTGCACGACAAGACGCCCTACGGCCAGGGCCTTGCCGACGAAACCAAGAAGGCGACGAACGAAGCCGGCATCACCGAAGCCATCTATGAAGGCGTCAATGTCGGCGACAAGGACTTCTCGGCTCTCATCGCGAAGATGAAGGAAGCCGGCGTCACGGTCGTCTACTGGGGCGGCCTGCACACCGAGTTCGGCCTCATCGAGCGCCAGTCTGCCGACCAGGGCATGAAGGCGCAGTTCATCTCGGGCGACGGCATCGTTTCGAACGAGCTGGCCTCCATCGCCGGCGACGCCGTCGACGGCACGCTGATGACCTTCGCGCCCGACCCGCGCAAGAACCCGGCCGCCAAGGACCTCGTCGAGAAGTTCCGCACGGCCGGCTTCGAACCGGAAGCCTACACGCTCTACGCCTATGCCGCCGTCCAGATCATCGCTGAAGGCGCCAAGGCTGCCGGCGGCACCGATCCGCAGGCCGTTGCCGAAGCCATCAAGTCGAACGGTCCGTTCCAGACCGCGATCGGCGAACTCGGCTTCGACGAGAAGGGCGACATCACCCGCCCGGACTACGTCCTGTACACCTGGAAGAAGGGTGACGACGGCAAGTACACCTACGTCCAGAACGAGTAGTCTGTGCTACGGAACGGGCGGCGCATCGCATGCCGCCCGGCCGCCTGACCTCGAGCCCGGCCTTCGCGCCGGGCTTTTTTGTCGCTGCCCGGGCCTGCGCGACGTCGTGGCCCGAAGCATCCGGACCGAATGTCATGAACGTCAATGCGGAACCATCGTCCGGCGATGAAGGAGAGATCTCCGGGCGCCTCCAGCGCGCGCGGGGGTACGGCCGGCTTGCCGCGAAGGCCTCCGCCGCCGGCACCCGGCTCGACGTGCTCTACCAGGACGGCTGCGCCAACATCCGCCTGCCGAAGACCTTCGACGGCGCCATGGAGGCGATACTGATCAACACGGCCGGCGGGCTTACCGGCGGCGATCGCATAGCATGGGACCTCGAGGCCCGCGCCGGAACGCGCCTGACGGTGACGACGCAGGCCTGCGAGCGGGCCTACAGGGCGCAGGCATCGGCGGCGACGGTGGAAACCCGGGTCGCTGCCGGCGCGGGGGCGCGGGTGGACTGGCTGCCGCAGGAGACCATTCTTTTTAATCGGGCCGCACTCAGCCGCCGGCTGGAGGCGGATCTTGCCGAGGACGCCACGTTCCTTGCGGTCGAGGCCATCCTGCTCGGCCGCAAGGCGATGGGCGAGCGCGTGGAGACGGGGTTCTTCCGCGATCGCTGGCGCATCCGCCGCGCCGGCCGGCTGATCCATGCGGAGGAGACCGCGCTTGCCGGCGGGATCGCGGCGCTGGCGGGCGAGAGGGCGGTGCTGGCCGGCGCCCGCGCCTTTGCCACCGTGGTCTTCTGCGGCCGTGCCGGTGAGGCGCATGTGGAGCCGCTGCGCCGGCTATTGGCCGACGGGGACGGCGGCGTCAGCCAGTGGCAGGACAAGCTCGTCCTGCGCCTCGTCGCGCCCGATGGCCTTGCGCTCAGAAAAAAGCTCGTCCCGATCATTTCGCACTTGCGCGGCGGGGCGGGCGTGCCGAAAGTCTGGACTCTCTGAACCGCGCCGGTTTGCGGGGGGAAGGGGACGGTTTGCGCATGTCGTGCGCGCAAGACCCGGCTGGTATCGCACGACGGGAAGCAAGCGATGGACCGCCCATGAACCTCACTCCCCGCGAAAAGGACAAACTGCTGATCGCCATGGCGGCGATGGTGGCGCGCAAGCGGCTGGAGCGCGGCGTGAAGCTCAACCACCCCGAGGCCATCGCGCTGATCACCGATTTCGTCGTCGAAGGCGCGCGCGACGGCCGCGCCGTCGCGGACCTCATGGAGGCGGGCGCCCATGTGCTGACGCGCGACCAGGTGATGGAGGGCATTCCCGAGATGATCCACGACATCCAGGTAGAAGCGACCTTTCCCGACGGCACGAAGCTCGTGACCGTGCACGAACCGATCAGGTGAACCATGCTGGACCTTCGACCGAACTGCGAATGCTGCGACCGCGACCTGCCGCCGGAAAGCCCGGAGGCGATGATCTGCACGTTCGAATGCACTTTCTGCGCCGATTGCGTGGCGGGCGTTCTGGGCGGCGCCTGCCCGAACTGCGGCGGCGAGTTCGTCCGAAGGCCGGTCCGGCCCGCGGCGCTGCTCGCCAGATATCCGGCATCCACCCGGCGGGTCCTGAAAGCCGAAGGCTGCGGGCCGGCCGCCGCAGCGTGAGGGAAAGACCATGATCCCCGGGGAAATCATCGCCGCGACGGGCGAGATCGAACTCAATGCCGGCCTGCCGGTCATCACCCTCGATGTCTCCAATACCGGCGACCGGCCGATCCAGGTCGGCAGCCACTATCACTTCTACGAGACCAATCCGGGCCTTGCCTTCGACCGGGAGGCGGCGCGGGGCCTGCGCCTCGACATTCCCGCCGGCACGGCGGTGCGTTTCGAACCGGGGCAGACCCGGGCGGTCCGCCTCATCCCCTTTGCCGGCAGGCGCGCGGTCTACGGCTTCCGCCAGCGCGTGATGGGCGCGCTCTGACATGACGATACGCTCCCAGCTCCTCTCCGCCGCCGCGCTCCTCTTGTTGTCCGCCCCGCTGACCTTCGCGCAGGACGGCGAGCCGGCGGTTGATTGCGAAAACGCCCAGGTGCAGATCGAGATGAACATCTGTACGGGCCGCGATTATCAGGCCGCCGACGATGAGCTGAACGCCGCCTACAAGGTGACCATGGCCGCGGCGCGCAAGATGGACGAGCAGGCCAGGGAAATGGGCGATCAGTATGTCGGCGCCGTCGATGCGCTGAAGCGCGCCCAGCGCGCCTGGATCGGCTACCGGGACGGCCAATGTGCGCTGGCCGGCTTCGAGGCGCGCGGCGGCTCGATGGAGCCGATGCTGGTCTCCGGCTGCCTTGCCGACCTGACGCGCAAGCGCACGGCCGAGCTGAAGGCCATTTCCGCCGTCTCCGGCAATTGAGGAGGCGGGCGGTGTCGCGCAGGATCGCCATCGTCGGAAACGGTCCCGTGCCCGAAGGGATGGCCGGGACGATCGATGCCGCCGATGTGGTGATCCGCTTCAACGATTGCCACTCCATGGGGCGCGGCGGTGAAAGAACCGACATCGTCGCCGTCTGCAACACGGGCCGTCCGGCCCTGGCGATGCTGGGCGGCGGGCACTGGAAGGCAAGCGCCGCTGTGCGGCGGGCGCGCGAGATCTGGTGCGTGCGGACGCCGGCGATGTTCGCCGCCATGCGCCCGGCCCTTGCCGTGAGCCATCCCGATCTCGACGATTTCTGCGACGACTACACGCCCGGCTTCGAGACGTTCGCGCGGGCCACCGGCCGGCAGCTTCGCGTGATCCCGGCCGCGGTGCACCATGCGCTCGATGCCGCGCTCGCCGCCTTCGACCCGCCGCCCTATGTGGTGCCGAGTTCCGGGCTGATCGTGATCGCCCATGTGCTCGACGCGGTGGCGAAGGCGGGCGACCGCGTTTCCATCGCCGGCTTCGGCCATGAGGGCTGGCAATGGCACCCCTTTGCCGCGGAACGGCGCTGGGTGGATGCCCAGGCCGCCGCCGGCCGCCTCGATCGACTGGATCATTCACGGCACGGAAGCGATGGCGCTTCGGCCGGAGATGCGCCCGCCCCTCCCGACACGACTCCTGCCTCCCGGGGAAGCTGACCATGTCCTACAGAATGTCCCGCGCCGCCTATGCCGACATGTTCGGCCCGACCGTTGGCGACAGGGTGCGCCTTGCCGATACCGAGCTCTTCGCCGAGGTCGAGAAGGACTTCACCACCTATGGCGAGGAGGTGAAGTTCGGCGGCGGCAAGGTCATCCGCGATGGCATGGGCCAGAGCCAGGCGACGCGTGCCGAAGGCGCGGTCGATACCGTCATCACCAATGCGCTGGTCATCGACCATACCGGCATCTTCAAGGCGGATGTGGGCCTGAAGGACGGCCGTATCGCCGGCCTCGGCAAGGCGGGCAATCCCGATACGCAGCCCGGCGTCACCATTGTCGTCGGCCCCTCGACGGAGGTGATCGCGGGCGAGGGCAGGATCCTCACGGCGGGCGGCATGGATGCCCATATCCACTATATCTGCCCGCAGCAGATCGAGGAGGCGCTGGCCAGCGGCATCACCATGATGCTCGGCGGCGGCTCCGGCCCGGCGCACGGCACGCTTGCCACCACCTGCACCGGCGCCTGGCATATCCAGCGCATGATCGAGAGCTTCGATGCCTTTCCGATGAACCTGGCGCTGGCCGGCAAGGGCAATGCCTCGCTGCCGGCGGCGATCGAGGAAATGGTGAAGGCCGGCGCCTCCGCGCTGAAGCTGCACGAGGATTGGGGCACGACGCCGGCGGCGATCGACTGCTGCCTTTCCGTCGCGGACGAATACGACGTGCAGGTGATGATCCATACGGACACGCTGAACGAAAGCGGCTTCGTCGAGGACACGATGGCCGCCATCAGGGGCCGCACCATCCATGCCTTCCACACGGAAGGGGCGGGGGGCGGGCATGCGCCGGACATCATCAAGGTCTGCGGCCATGCCAATGTCATCCCGTCCTCGACCAACCCGACGCGGCCCTACACGGCCAACACCATCGCCGAGCATCTCGACATGCTGATGGTCTGCCACCACCTCTCGCCGTCGATCCCGGAGGATATCGCCTTCGCCGAGAGCCGCATCCGCAAGGAGACGATCGCGGCGGAGGACATCCTGCACGATATCGGCGCCTTCTCGATCATCTCCTCCGACAGCCAGGCCATGGGCCGCGTCGGGGAAGTAGCGATCCGCACCTGGCAGACCGCCGACAAGATGAAGCGCCAGCGCGGCCGCCTTGCCGGCGAGACGGGCGAGAACGACAACCTGCGCATCCGCCGCTACATCGCGAAATACACGATCAACCCGGCGATCGCCCATGGCCTCAGCCACGAGATCGGCTCCGTCGAGGTGGGCAAGCGGGCGGACCTCGTGCTGTGGACACCGGCCTTCTTCGGCGTGAAGCCGGACATGGTGCTGCTCGGCGGGGGGATCGCCATGGCGCCGATGGGCGACCCGAATGCCTCGATCCCGACGCCGCAGCCGGTGCATTACCGCCCGATGTTCGGCGCCTTCGGCAGAATGCGCACCAGCTCCTCCGTCACCTTCGTATCGCAGGCGGCGATCGATCTCGGGCTGCGCGCGCGGCTCGGCATCGCAAAACAGCTCCTGCCGGTGCGCAACACCCGCGCCATCTCCAAGGCCTCGATGGTGCTGAACGACCTGACGCCGCATATCGAGGTGGACCCGGAGACCTACGAGGTGCGGGCGGACGGCGAGTTGCTGACCTGCGAGCCCGCCACGGTGCTGCCCATGGCGCAGCGCTACTTCCTTTTTTAGGCGATCGTGCAGCCGGCCCGGCCTTCCCGCAAAATTCCTTAACGGAAGTTTCAAAACGGGACAGTTAAACTTCTAGCGAAGGCATTAGCTGAATCTGAAAGAAAGTGCCGTAGGGTCTCCTTGTTCATTGTGGAGAGTTTTATGCGTGGCAAGCTGGCCCTTTGGCTGAGGGCCCAGTGGGAGGCGGGTGTCTTCCAGACGCGGGCCGATATTTCGATGTTCGTGCTGAACACTGTGCTGGTGGCCATCACGCTCGCTACCGCGGGCTCCCTGATGGTCGCGGCAGTCCTTGCGAATTTCGATCTTCTCCCCCATCCCTTCGCCTCTCCCCTCGGCTTCGACACGCCCACGACCGTGCTGATCGCGGCCAGCGTATCGGCGCTGATCGCCTGGCTCTTCGGAATGGCAATCCGCGAAATGGCGCTGTCTCGCGCCAAGTACGAGCGGCTCGCCCGGCTGGATCCGCTGTCGGGCCTCCTCAACCGGCGGGCCTTCATCGAAGGCATGGCAGGAAAGACGGCCGACGGCTTCTTCGTGCTGTTCGATGTAGACCGCTTCAAGCTGGTCAACGACATGCATGGCCATGCGGTGGGCGACGCGGTCATCGTCGCCATCGCGGAGGAGCTGGAGCGGGTGTTCGCGTCCCTCCATCTCGTCGGGCGCTTCGGCGGCGAGGAATTCGCCGTCTTCATCGAGAACGACGACCGCGGCGATTGCAGCCTGCTGGTGGAGGAGGCGCGCCGTTCCGTGGCCGCGCGCCGGATTGCGGCCGCGAGGGGCCCGGTCAGCGTCACCCTGTCGGCCGGTATTGCCGATCGGCCGGCAAGCCGGCCGTTCGAGGCCGTCTTCGAGGCGGCCGACCGCGCGCTCTACCTCGCCAAGTCGCTCGGCCGCGACCGCACGATCCACGAGGACGAGGGCGAGGAACTGCTGGAGCCGAGCCGCCGGATCGCGGCCGGCGGGCGCCGGCGCTGACGATCCACCGGGGCCGGATGACGGACCGGCGCTTCGACGGTTTCCTTGGCCGGGCAAACATGCTTTTGTCGGCGCAATTCGATCCCGCAAGACCCGAGGCCGCTCCTTGCCCCATCGCTCCACCCAGATCCTGCCGCACGGAACCGGCGGAACCCGCACGCCGATCGACGTGGTCGTGCTTGCGCACGACCAGCGCCATGTTCGTCGCAAGCTCCTGCACATGCGGAACGACGATGTCGTGATGCTCGATCTCCGCGAGCCGGTCCAGCTTGCCCACGGCGACCGCCTGCTGACGGAGGAGGGCGAGGTGATCGAGGTCGTCGCCGCCGTGGAGGACCTCTACGAGGTCACGCCGAAGGACCGCGTGCATCTCGTCGAGCTTGCCTGGCACCTCGGCAACCGCCACCTGCCGGCGCAGATCGAGGACGCCCGCATCCTCATCCTGCGCGACCACGTCATCCGTGACATGCTCGCCGGGCTCGGTGCCACGGTGCGGGAGATATCCGAGCCTTTCCATCCGCTGCGCGGCGCCTATCACGGCCACGGGCACCATCATCACGGCCATGGCTGAGGCGATCGATCTCCTGCGGCTGATGACCTGGCTGTCGCCGGCCTTCCCGGTCGGCGCCTTCTCCTATTCCGGCGGGTTGGAACAGGTCGCGGCGGACGGCGACGTGCACGATGCCGGGACCTTGGGGGAATGGCTCTCAAGCCTGCTTGCGCACGGCAATTTGTGGAACGACGCCGTGCTCTTCGCCGAGGCGCACCGGGCTTTCGGCGATGCCGGGCGGCTGGCCGAGGCGGCGGCGCTCGCCGAGGCCCTCGCCGGCTCGGCGGAGCGGCACCGGGAGACCATGCTGCAGGGCGAGGCCTTCCTTGCCGCCGCGGCGCGCTGGCCGCATCCGGTGCTGGCGACGCTCGGTGGCGCGGCGGCCTATCCGGTGGCCGTCGGCGCGGTTTCGGGTGGCCACGGCATCGCCGCCGAAGCGGCGCTTGCCGCCTATCTGCATGCGGTCGCCTCGAACCTCGTTTCGGTCGCCATCCGCTGCGGCATCGTCGGCCAGCGGGGCGGCGTGGCGGTGCTGGCGGACCTGGAGGGGACGATCCTCACGCTCGCCGCGGCCGCCGCCCGCTCGACGCTCGACGATCTCGGTTCGGCGGCCATCCGGGCGGATATCGCCAGCCTGCGGCACGAGACGCTCGCGACACGGCTGTTCCGCTCATGACGGCGCTTGCGGGCCTGCGCGGCGCGGTGCAGGGTTTCAACGACGGGGTGGCGGCGTTCCCGGCCGGCCGCCCCGGATATTCCGGAGGTTTCCCATGATATCGAAGAACGGTCCCCTGCGCGTCGGCATCGGCGGTCCCGTCGGTTCGGGCAAGACGGCGCTCACTGAAAAGCTCTGCAAGGCGATGCGCGGGGAATTTTCCGTCGCCGTCGTCACCAACGATATCTATACGAAGGAGGATGCCGAAGCGCTGGTGCGCATGCAGGCGCTGCCCTCGGACCGTATCGTCGGCGTGGAGACGGGCGGCTGCCCGCACACGGCGATCCGCGAGGATGCCTCGATCAATCTCCAGGCCATCGCCGACCTCAACCGCCGGTTCCCCGATCTCGACGTGGTCTTCATCGAATCGGGCGGCGACAATCTGGCGGCCACTTTCTCGCCGGACCTCGCGGACCTGACGATCTATGTCATCTCGGTCTGCCAGGGCGAGGAGATCCCGCGCAAGGGCGGGCCGGGCATCACGCGCTCGGACCTGCTGGTCATCAACAAGAAGGACCTCGCCCCCCATGTCGGGGCCGATCTCGACGTCATGCAGCGCGATGCCGAGCGCATGCGCGCCGCCCGGCCGTTCGTGTTCTCCGATATGAAGCGGGGAGAGGGCGTCGGACGCATCGTCGACTTCCTGCGCGTCGAGGGCGGGCTCTGATCCCGCCCCCATAGGGCATTTCAGATCCGCCGGAGGGCTTCCGGGTCGCCTATATGAACGAGGCGGCCGCGGACATTGACGCCGTGGCCTCGCAGCATCGAGAAAGCGCGCGACAGCGCCTCGGGCGCAAGGCCCAGTTTGCCGGCAAGCAGGCTCTTCTGGTAGGGCAGGCGGAAGCTGGTGGCCTTGTCCTCCGCCGGGCACTGGGCGAGCAGGTAGCGCGCCACGCGCTGCGGCGCGGTGTGCAGGCGGTCGTCGGCAAGGCTGGCAAAGGCGCGCGCGAGCTGGCCGGAGAGCGCATTGGCGAGCGCCATGGCGAGGTCCGGCCGCCGGGCGGCGATGTCACGCACGCGCTTCAGGTCGAAACGGGCGATGAGGGAGGGTTCCGCGGCCTGGGCGGTCGCGCGATAGCGGCCGGTATCGAGCACGACGCTGGCGCCGATCAGGTCGCCGGGGCCGTAGAGTTCCACATCCGCCTCCCGGCCGTCCGGGTCGAGCTTGTAGACGCGCACATAGCCGGAAAGAACACAATTCAGCATGTCCGCCGGCTCGCCCTCGCGAAACAGCATCTGGCGCGCCGGCAGGTTGCCGATGGCCGCGATTTCCATCATCGCCGCCACGCTCTCCACGCCGAGGGCGGACAGGAGGCCGGAATTCAGCAGGGTTTCCCGTTCCCTGGCACCGGGTTTCATCAGCCTGTTCATCGATCTCACTCCATGCTCCCGCAGGCATCATCGGTCTTCGATGACAGAACGATAGTCGAGGATGGGGAAGTCTTATTTGATTTCGATCAATGAACGCGAAAACGGCCGGTTCGACGCCTGTCGAACCGGCCGTTTGTTTCGTTTTTCGGTTATTCCGCGGCGAGCGGCGAGTGATGCACCACGCTGAACGGCTTTCGCCCGCCGTTTTTCTTCTCCAGCGTCTCGATGCGCTTTTCGAGATCGGCGACCTCGCGGCTGGTCCGGTCGGCAAGGCGGGTCAGCGCTTCCGGCTCCATGGCCAGCAGTTCATCGTCCTTCCGGCCGACGAAGCGGCCGAAGAGCCAGCCGAGCAGGCGGGACAGGTCGTCCATGATGAGGAAGAAAGACGGCACGACGACGAGCGAGAGGACCGTGGAGACGATGATGCCGCCGATGACGGCGATCGCCATGGGCGAGCGGAAGGAGCCGCCTTCCCCGACGCCGAGCGCCGAGGGCAGCATGCCGGCCGACATGGCGATGGAGGTCATGACGATGGGGCGGGCGCGCTTGCGGCCGGCCTCGATCATCGCCTCCACCCGCTCCATGCCGTGATGCATCATCTCTATGGCGAAGTCGACGAGCAGGATGGCGTTCTTCGTCACGATGCCCATCAGCATGAGGATGCCGATGAGGACGGGCATGGAAAGCGCGTTCTGCGTCAGGATGAGGCCGGCGGCCACGCCGCCGATGGCGAGCGGCAGCGACAGGAGGATGGTGAAGGGCTGGATGACGTCCTTGAAGAGCAGGATCAGCACCATCAGCACGAGCAAAAGGCCGAGCAGCATGGCATTGCCGAAGGACTGCTGCATCTCCGCCTGGATCTCGGCGTCGCCGCTCTCGGCGAACTGCACGGTCGGCGGCATGTCGATGCTGTTCGCGATCTCCTTGAAGCGGGCGGTGGCCGTGTCCAGCGCCACGCCCGGCTTGAGGTCGGAGCCGATGGAGACGACACGGTTGCGATTGTGCCGCTTCACCGAGCTCGGGCCTTCCGAATAATCGATGTCGGCGATGCTCGACAGCGGCACGAGCTGGCCGCCCGCCGTCTGGATCTTCAGGTTGCGGATGGCCGCAAGGTCGGCGCGGAAATCGCGGTCGACCTGCACGCGGATCGGGATCAGGCGATCGTCCAGCGAGACCTTGCTGAGCTGGGAATCGATGTCGCCGATGGTGGCGACGCGCACGATCTCGGAGATCTGCGCCGTGGTGATGCCGAGGCGGGCCATCCGCTCGTCGCGCGGGCGGATCTGCAGCTCCGGCCGCGGCAACGAGCCCTCGGAGCTGACATTGGCCAGCACCGGATCGGCGCGCAGCTTCGATTCCAGCACGGCGACGGTGTTGTTGAGGTCCGCCTCGTCGTTGGAGAGCAGGTTGAAGGCGAGGTCGCGTTCGCCGCGGTCGTTGAGCTTGATGATGCGCACGTCCGGAATGTCGCGCAGGCCGGCGAAGATCTCCCGCTCGATATCCCATTGCGGGCGCAGGCGGCCCTTCGCCTCGATCTTCGGCAGATAGGCGCCGATGACCGGAATGCGGCCGAGGACGTCGTTCAAGAGCTTGTGGGTCAGCGAATGTTCGAGCTTGTCGAGGATAACGGTCACCGAGGCGCGGCGCAGTTCGAGGTCGCCCTTCGGCGAGGAGCCGCCGAGCACGAAGACGCTTTCCACGCCGTCGATGTCCTTGACCCGATCGTAGATCTGCGTGGTGGTGCGGTCGGTATCGTCGAGCATCGCATCCGGCGGCAGCTCGACGGACAGCACGATGCGGGACGCATCCTCCGGCGGCAGGAAGCTGCCGGGCACGGTGAAGAGCAGCATGACCGAGGCGATGAGGAAGGCGAAGGCGGCAAGGAGCGTCGCATAGCGGGCATACCATTTGCGCGTCGTCTTGCCGACGAGCCAGGTATAGCCCCGCATGAAGGCGCTTTCCTTCTCCTCGCCGTGGCCGTCGGCGTCGCCCGAGCGCATGAGATAGGCCGCCATGACCGGCGTGATGAGGCGGGCGACCGCAAGGGAGAAGAACACGGCCACCGCGACCGTCAGGCCGAACTGGATGAAGTACTGGCCCGGAATGCCCGGCATAAAGGAGACCGGCACGAAGACCGCGATGATGGTGAAGGTCGTCGCGATGACGGCGAGGCCGATTTCGTCGGCGGCCTCGATCGCCGCCCGGTAGGGCGTCTTGCCCATGCGGATATGTCGGGCGATGTTCTCGATCTCCACGATCGCGTCGTCGACGAGGATGCCGGTCGCCAGCGTCAGCGCCAGGAAGGAGACGAGGTTCAGCGAGAAGCCGAGCATGTCCATGACGAAGAAGGTGGGGATCGCCGAGAGCGGCAGCGCGACGGCCGAGATCAGCGTCGCCCGCCAGTTGCGCAGGAACAGCAGGACGACGGCGACGGCGAGGAGGGCGCCCTCCAGCAGCGTATGCAGCGCCGCCTCATAATTGCCGTAGGTGAAGTAGACGGCGTCGTCGACCAGCTGGATCGAGACGTCGGGATATTGCGCGCGCACCGTTTCGAGCGACTTGGCGACGGATTCGGCGACCGTGACCTCGCTCGCCCCCTTGGAGCGGAAGACGGCGAAGGTGACGACCGGATTGCCGTTGAAGCGCGAGAAGGAGCGCGGCTCCTCGTAGGTGTCGGTGACCGTGCCGAGCTCGGAAAGCCGCACGAAGCGACCGTTCGACAGGGCAATCATCGTGCCGTTGAGCTTCTCGACGGAGCGGGCGTCGCCCAGCGTACGGATCGCCTGCTCGGCGCCGGCGACCTGGCCGCGGCCCGAGCCGACATCGGCGTTCATGCTGCGGATCTGCCGGTTGACGTCGGCGGCGGAAATGCCGAAGGAATCGAGCTTGTCCGGATTGAGGGCGATGCGCACCTCGCGGTCGGCGCCGCCGAAGCGGTCGATCTTGCCGATGCCCGGCCGGCCCTGCAGGGCGCGTTTGACCTTGTCGTCGACGAACCAGGACAATTCCTCGAGCGTCATGTTGGGCGAGGAGACGGCGAAGCTCTGGATCGCCTGGCCTTCGACGTCGATCTTGGTGACGACGGGTTCTTCCACCGAGGCCGGCAGGTCGCTGCGGATGCGGTCGATCGCATCCTTGACGTCCTGCAGCGCCTGGTTGGTCGGCTTCTCGATCTCGAAGAGCACCGAGGTGACGGAACTGCCGTCGGTGACGGTCGACATGATGTCGTCGACACCCTCGATGCCGGCGACCGCGTCCTCGATCTCCTTGGTGACCTGGACTTCCAGCTCGGCCGGGGCCGCGCCGCTCTGTTCCACGGTGACGGCGACGAGGGGGACGTCGATATTGGGGAAGCGCGTGATCGGCAGGGCATAGAAGGACTGGATGCCGACATACATCAGCAGGAAGAATGCGAGCAGCGGCGCAATCGGATTGCGAATGGACCAAGCTGAAAAATTCATGTCCCCAAAGTCCTCGGTAAGAGACCAGACGTTTGCGTATGTTGCCGTGCCGTTCCGGGCGAAAACCCAGGCGCGCCAGCGCGGGTCCTCTCCGGGATATTGCTTTGCCGCAGTGTCAGGCGCCGCAGCGCCCTCTTCTCGTCATTTCGTGGCCGATGCCTGCTGGGCATGGACGGGGTTGACCCGGTCGCCGTCGCGCACATAGGCGCCGGCCTTGGCGACCACCTCGTCGCCGGCCGCAAGGCCGCTGACGATCTCGATCCCCTGGCCGTCCTGGATGCCGGTCTCGACCGGCACCAGCCTGACCACGCCGTTCTCGACCTTGCGGGCGACCGTCTTGCCGTTCGCCGTCGTGATCGCGGAAAGCGGCAGAACGATGCCCTCTTTCTCCTCGACGACGATTTCCGCGCTCGCGAACATGCCGGCGCGCGCCTTGCCGGGCTCGTCGAAGCGGATGTAGACGTGGCCGAGGCGGCTTGCCGGATCGAGCGTCGGTTCGACGAGGCGGATGGTGCCCGTGAGGCTGGCGGCTCCGCCGGCAAGCGTCACGGTCGCCTTCTGGCCCGGTGCGAGCTTGAGGATGCCGTCCTCGGAAACGTCGGCCTTCAGCTCGATCTCGCCGTCGCGGATGACGGTGAAGAGCGGGGCCGCGCTGCCGGTGGCGATGGCGCCGATCTTGGCCGTGCGGGCCGAGACGATGCCGGCGACCGGCGATTTCACCGCGGTGCGGGCAAGCCGCAGGTCGGTGTCGTCGATCTGCGACTGGGCGACCTTGATATCGGCCTCGGAGACGGCGATGGCCTGTTCGGCGGACTTGACGCGGGCGAGCGCCGTGTCCGCGGCGGCGACGGCCTGGTCGACGGCGGCCTGCGACTGCGAGCCGGACTTGACGAGCCGCTGGGCCCGGTCCCGGGCCCGCACGGCCTCGTCGGCATTGGCCTGCGCCTCGACAAGCTGGGCGCGGATCTGGGCGAGGGCGGCGTTCGCCTTGGCAAGCGAGGCCTCGGTCTGGCTCTTCTCCAGGACGAGCGCATCGTCGTTCAGCGTGGCGAGCGTGCCGCCCGCCTCGACCCGGTCGCCGACATCGGCGGCAAGGGTGCGGATGGAAAGGCCCTCGACGAGCGGCGTGACGTAGACGTCCTCGACCGCCTGGACCGAACCGGTCGCAAGCACCCGGTCGACGAGGGTGCGCGTTTCGGCGGCGATGACGACGATCGCCGGAAGGTTCTGGGCCTGCTGCCTGTCGGCGTCACCCTCGGCCGGATCGGCGGCGAAGGCGAAAAGCGGCGTCATCGCCAAAAATGTCGCGGCGGAAAAAGAGAGGACTTTCCTGCGTCCAGAAGCCATAGGCCGAACTTTCCCAAAAGCATGACTTTATGATCGTGGTCCGGGCCCTGTTTTCGAGGTTCTTGCCGGACCCTATTCCCTGAGCATCGTGGCGGACACGGAACGGCTCCCCAGCTCCTCCACTCCCACCGTGCGGTCTATGTAATCGGCGCGCCTTGCCCTTACAAGAGGCAACGAAATGGTGCCTCATTATTTTATGCGTTTGGCATTTCGATGGCAATCGCGGCAGGCTGTCGCAGGCCGCCGCGGTTTTTCACCGTCACAAAACGAAACGTGCGGGGCTTTGGACCCCGCACGTCGCGTCATCGACGGAAGGGCTGTTATTTCAGCGCTTCGTCGGTGATCTCATGCGTCCAGGCGCCTTCCGGCTCCTTGGAAATGACCGGGTCGGAGCCGCCGGCGAGCAGCGAGGCGACGGTGCGCTTGTAGTCCGCCTCGTCGAGCGCGCCGTTGGAGCCGGCGGTCAGCTTGGCGATCTCGCCCATCATGCGCTTCTGGTGCGCCTCGGTCTGCGCGCCGGTCGAATCGTTTTCGAGAACGATCTCTGCGGCTTCGTCCGGGTTCTCCTCGGCGTATTTCCAGCCCTTCATGGAGGCGCGCACGAACTTGACCATCTTCTCCTTGAAGGCCGGGTCCTTGAGCTTGTCTTCCAGCACGTAGAGGCCGTCCTCCAGCGTCGCGACGCCCTGGTCCTCATATTTGAAGGTGACGAGGTCCTCCGGCTTGATGCCGGCATCGAGCACTTGGCCGTATTCGTTGTAGGTCATGGTGGAGATGCAGGCGGCCTGCTTCTGGATCAGCGGATCGACGTTGAAGCCCTGCTTCAGCACGGTCACGCCGTCCGGCCCGCCGTCGGTCGGGATCTTCAGGTGGCTCATCCAGGAGAGGAACGGATATTCGTTGCCGAAGAACCAGACGCCGAGCGTCTTGCCCTTGAAGTTCTCCGGGCCGGTGACGCCCGATTCCTTCAGACAGGTCAGCATCATGCCCGAGGACTTGAAGGGCTGGGCGATGTTGACGAGCGGCACGCCCTTTTCGCGGGTGGCAAGGGCGGACGGCATCCAGTCGACGATGACATCCGCGCCGCCGCCGGCGATCACCTGAGCGGGGGCGATATCGGGGCCGCCCGGCTTGATCTCGACGTCGAGGCCTTCCTCCTCGTAGAACCCCTTGTCCTTCGCGACATAGTAGCCGCCGAACTGGGCCTGGGTCACCCATTTGAGTTGCAGCGTCACCTTGTCGGCGGCCTCTGACTGGAACGCGGCAAGCGAGAAGGCGCTTGCCAAAAGGAGCGATGCGATCTTCGTTTTCATGTCAGTTCCCTCTTTTCTTTATTTTACGCCTGTCCACCGCGGACAGACGGATGCCAGAACGTGACGACCCGCTCGATGAGCGCGACGATCCCGTAGAAGACGGAGCCAGCCACCGCGGCGACCGCGATCTCGGCCCAGACCATGTCGACATTCATGCGGCCCACTTCCGTGGAGATCCGGAAACCCATGCCGACAATGGGCGTTCCGAAGAATTCGGCGACGATCGCGCCGATCAGCGCAAGCGTCGAGTTGATCTTGAGCGCGTTGAAGATGAAAGGCCAGGCGGCGGGAAGGCGCAGCTTGACGAGGGTCTGGAACCAGTCGGCGGCATAGGTGCGCATCAGGTCGCGCTCCATGTGGCTCGTCGCGGCAAGGCCCGAGACGGTGTTCACCAGCATGGGGAAGAAGGTCATGATGACGACGACGGCGACCTTCGATTGCCAGTCAAAGCCGAACCACATGACCATGATGGGCGCAACGCCGATGACCGGCAGCGCCGAGACGAAGTTGCCGAGCGGCAGGAGCCCCTTCTGCAGGAAGGGCGAGCGGTCGATGAGGATCGCGACGGTAAAGCCGAGGCCGCAGCCGAGCGCATAGCCGACCAGCACGGATTTGAGGAATGTCTGGCGAAAATCCACCCAGAGCGTCGGAACCGAATTGATGAGCCGCGTCCAGATCATGCTCGGTGGCGGCAGCAGGACGGAAGGGACGTTGAAGCCCCTGACGATGCCTTCCCACAGGACGAGGATGGTGATGCCGAAGACCAGCGGCACGGCGAGGCGGGCGGCCCGGTCCGCGGCGGGACTCGCGAATTTCCGGCGCACGAGCCATTCGTTGAAGGCCCAGGCGGCGAGCCAGAAGGCGACGGCGGCGATGAGGACGGTGTAGGTCATGCCCGCGCCCCCATGCGCTTGAGGACGAGGCCGTGGGCGAAGCCGACCACGACGACGAGCAGCGCCGCCACCGCCGCGGCCATGAACAGCGCCGCCCAGATCTGCACCGTCTGGCCGTAATAGGAGCCGGCGAGCAGGCGCGCGCCGAGGCCGGCGACGGCGCCGGTCGGCAGTTCCCCGACGATGGCGCCGACCAGCGAGATGGCGATCGCCACCTTCAGCGAGGTGAAGAGATAGGGCATGGAGGCGGGCCAGCGCAGCTTCCAGAAGGTCTGCGCGGCGGAGGCGTTGTAGGTGTGCATCAGGTCGAGCTGGATCTGCTCGGGGCTGCGCAGGCCCTTCACCATGCCGACGACGATGGGGAAGAAGGAGAGGTAGGTCGAGATCAGCGCCTTGGGCATCAGGCCGGAAATGCCGACGGCGTTCAGGACAACGATGATCATCGGCGCGATGGCGAGGATGGGGATCGTCTGGCTGGCGATGACCCAGGGCATCAGCGAACGGTCCATCGCCCTGTTGTGGACGATGGCGATGGCCAGCAGGATGCCGAGCACGGCGCCCATGGCAAAGCCGAGCAGCGTCGCCGAAAGCGTGATCCATGAATGATAGACGAGGCTGCGCTTGGAGGTGACGGCCTTGTTGACGGTCGTGTCCCAGAGTTCGGCGATGACCTGGTGCGGCGCCGGCAGCACCGGCCGCTCCTGCGCCATGGTCTTCGGCAGCAGCTCCATGAAGCCGATCGTCCCGCCCGCGCGCGCCGCCTGGTCGCGCTCGAAAGGGGCGTTGAGCACAACGACGAAGACGTACCAGAGGGTGACGAGCGCGAGCAGCACGGTGCCGATCGGCAGCAGGCGGTCGCGAAGGAAGCTGGCCTCACCCATGGCTCAGTTCCTCGCCGGGGAGGGCAGCAGCATCAGCCCCATCGCCAGCATGCCGAGGGCGACGCCGGCAAGCTGCATGCCGCTAAGCCGTTCGCCGAAGAACAGGAAGGCGATGATGTTGATCAGCAGCAGCTGGGTGACGGCGGAAAGCGAAATGGCAATGCCGAGCCCGCCCTCGCGCATCAGCCTCAGCATCATCAGGTTGCCGACGACATAGAGCGCCAGCGAGAACAGGAGATAGAGGATGTTCGTGGTGCCGATATAGGCACGCGAAGCGGTCGCCGCGCTGATGAACACGGCCGTCGCGCCGAAGAGCCAGAGCACATAGGAGAGCTTCATCAGGCGTGCTCCTCATAGCTGTGTCCCGCGCGCAGCCCCTCGCGCACCCGGTGGGCGATTTCGAGGAATTCGGGGGTTTCGCGGATGCCGAGCGGGCGCTCCTTCGGCAGGGGCGATTCGATCACGTCGGTGACGCGGCCGGGGCGGGGGCTCATGACGACGATCTTCGTCGAGAGATAGACGGCCTCGGGGATCGAGTGGGTGACGAAGCAGATCGTCTTCTCGGTGGCGGCCCACAGTTTCAGCAGTTGTTCGTTGAGATGGTCGCGCACGATCTCGTCGAGCGCGCCGAAGGGTTCGTCCATCAGGAGAAGATCGGCGTCGAAGGCGAGCGCCCGGGCGATCGAGGCGCGCTGCTGCATGCCGCCGGAAAGCTGCCAGGGATATTTCTTGCCGAAGCCCGACAGGTTGACGAGATCGAGCGTGCGCTCGATGCGCGCCTTCTGGTCAGCCCTGGAATAGCCCATGATCTCCAGCGGCAGGGCGATGTTCTTCTCGATCGTGCGCCAGGGATAGAGCGCGGCCGCCTGGAAGACATAGCCATAGGCGCGGCGCCTGCGGGCTTCTTCGGGCGAGAGCCCGTTGACGGTGATCGCGCCGGAGGTCGGTTTTTCGAGATCGGCGATGACGCGCAGGAAGGTCGTCTTGCCGCAGCCCGAAGGGCCGATGAAGGAGACGAAGTCGCCTTTTTCGACATTGAGATCGACGCCGGTCAGCGCCGTCACCGGGCCGTCGGCGGTCTGGAAGGTCAGGCCGAGGCCCTTTGCGGAAACGACGGTGCTGGAAGGCGTGGCATGGGGCATGGCGGTCATCTTTCGGCGCGGGTTGCGGCAGACTGCATGTCCATTCCCAGCATTGCAATCGGCATTGTCTGCGGTATCACTTCGGGCACGGAATTCTCACGCTGGAACCGGGGGGCGAGACGATGGCGGTGGTGCCGGTTTAGCGGGCGGGGGAACGCACCCTTCACGTCTTGCACCGCATCAGCGGCCCCCAGCGCGTGCCGTCCGGAAAGCTCACGGTGTAGCCGCCGCTCTCCGGTGTCAGCGTCAGTTCGTGCGGCGTGGTCTCCTCGTATCCCTCCTCGTGGCATTCGGCGGCGACCGTCGTCGCGTTCCCGGCCGGACGGCCTTCGCCCTTGAATTCGCAAGAGGCGGCGGCGGTGGTGACGCCATCCTTGTTCAACAGGAAGAAGAAATCGGCGCCGGAGGTGTCGCCCGACTCCGCATAGCGACAGCCTTCCGTGTCGCCATAGCTGCCGTCGACGAGATCGGCTGCCCCCGCGGGACCTGCGAGGGCGATGCCGAGGAGAAGGGCGAGGCGGCCGGTATGGATCATACGCCGCTCGCCGGAATGCCGCTGCGCTCCACCTTGCGCGGCGCGGTGATCTCCTTCCAGGTCGACAGCGCCTTGTTGACAGCCGTGAACGGCTCGCGCTTGACGAACTGGCCGTGGCCCTCGCGGGTTTTTACCGTGCTCTCCTCGATGGCGACGACGCCGCGCGTCAGCGTGTAGCGCGGCAGGCCCACCACCTCCTTGCCCTCGAAGACGTTGTAGTCGATCGAAGACTGCTGGTTCTTCGCCGAGATGGTTTTCGAGCGCTTGGGATCCCACACGACGATATCCGCATCCGCGCCGACGAGGATGGCGCCCTTCCGCGGATAGACGTTGAGGATCTTGGCGATGTTGGTGGAGGTGACGGCGACGAACTCGTTCATGGTGAGCCGGCCGGTATTGACGCCGTTGGTCCAGAGCATCGGCATGCGGTCCTCAAGGCCCCCGGTGCCGTTCGGGATTTTCCGGAAATCGCCGGCGCCGGTGCGCTTCTGATCGGTCGTGAAGGCGCAGTGGTCGGTCGCCACCACCTGCAGCGAGCCGCTCGCAAGGCCGGCCCAGAGCGAATCCTGGTGCTGCCTGTTGCGGAAGGGCGGGCTCATGACGCGGCGGGCGGCGTGGTCCCAATCCTTGTTGAAATATTCGCTCTCGTCGAGCGTCAGGTGCTGGATCAACGGCTCGCCGTAGACGCGCATGCCGTTCTGCCGGGCGCGGCGGATGGCCTCGTGCGCCTGCTCGCAGGAGGTATGCACGACATAGAGCGGCGCGCCCGCCATGTCGGCGATGATGATGGCGCGGTTCGTCGCCTCGCCCTCGACGGAGGGTGGGCGGGAATAGGCATGGCCTTCGGGGCCGTCATTGCCCTCATCCATCAGCTTCTGCTGCATGGCGGCGACGACGTCGCCGTTTTCCGCATGGACCAGCGGCAGCGCACCGAGCGCGGCGCAGCGCTGGAACGAGGCGAACATCTCGTCGTCGTTCACCATCAACGCGCCCTTGTAGGCCATGAAATGCTTGAAGGTGTTGATGCCTTTCTCCTCGACGATCGCCTTCATCTCGTCGAAGACCTGCTCGCCCCACCAGGTCACGGACATGTGGAAGGAATAGTCGCAATTGGCGCGGGTCGACTTGTTGTCCCAGCGCTTCAGCGCGTCGAGCAGCGACTGGCCCGGATCGGGCAGGCAGAAATCCACCACCATGGTCGTGCCGCCGGCAAGGCCGGCGCGCGTGCCGCTCTCGAAATCGTCGGCCGAATAGGTGCCCATGAAGGGCATTTCGAGATGCACATGCGGATCGATGCCGCCCGGCATGACGTAACAGCCCGCCGCGTCCAGCACCTCGTCGCCGGAAAGGTCCGGCCCGATCTCCACGATCTTCCCGCCCTCGACCTTGACGTCCGCCTTGTGGGTGAGGTCGGCGGTGACAATGGTTCCGCCCTTGATGACTGTGCTCATGTTGGTCCGTTCCCTGTCTCGATTTGTGGTGGCGCGCAAAGCGCGAAACCGCCCGGCGGGCCGGGCGGCAGACGGTCACTCGGCGATGCCGGCAGTCTCGATCACCGCATGGAGCAGCACGTCCGCGCCCGCGGCGGCCCATTCTTTCGAGATGTCTTCCGCCTCGTTGTGCGACAGGCCGTTAACGCAGGGGCACATGATCATCGTGGCGGGGGCGACTTTTGCCGCCCAGCAGGCGTCGTGGCCGGCGCCGGAGATGAGGTTCATGTGGCTGTAGCCGAGGTCCTCGGCGGCCTTGCGCACGGCGGCGACGAGCGTCGGGTCGAAGGTGACGGGGTCGAAGTGACCGACCGCCTCGACGGAACAGCCGACGCCCAGCGCCTCGCAGATTTTTGGCGCTTCCGCCTCGATGCGGGCACGCATGCCGTCGAGCTTCTTCTGGTCCGGCGAGCGGATGTCGACGGTGAAGACGACCTTGCCGGGCAGCACGTTGCGCGAGTTCGGCGAGAAGAACACCTGGCCGACGCCGCCGACGGCGCCCGGCTGGTTCTCCATGGCGACGGCCTGCACCATTTCGAGGATGCGGGCCATGGCGAGGCCGGCATTGACGCGCATGTCCATCGGCGTCGAGCCGGTATGCGCCTCGCGGCCGGTCAGCGTGAATTCCAGCCACCACAGGCCCTGACAGTGGGTGACGACGCCGATGTCCTTCTTTTCCGCCTCCAGGATCGGGCCCTGCTCGATATGGTACTCGAAATAGGCGTGCATCTTTCGCGCGCCGACCTCTTCGTCGCCCACCCAGCCGATGCGTTTCAACTCGTCGCCGAAGGCCTTGCCCTCGGGATCCTTGCGGGCATAGGCGTAGTCCTGCGTGTGCACGCCGGCGAAGACGCCGGAGGCCAGCATGGCGGGGGCGAAGCGCGCGCCTTCCTCGTTCGTCCAGTTGGTGACGACGATCGGGTGTTTGGTGCGGATGCCGAGGTCGTCGAGCGAGCGCACGACCTCAAGGCCGGCCAGAACGCCGAGCACGCCGTCATATTTGCCGCCGGTCGGCTGGGTGTCGAGATGCGAGCCGATATAGACGGGCAGGGCGTCGGGATCGGTGCCCGCGCGCGTCATGAACATGTTGCCCATCGTGTCGACGCCCATGCTGAGCCCCGCGCCGTCGCACCAGGCCTGGAACAGGCGGCGGCCCTGCGCGTCGGCGTCGGTCAGCGTCTGGCGGTTGTTGCCGCCGGCGATGCCGGGGCCGATCTTCGCCATGTCCATGAGGGAATCCCACAGGCGGTCCGCGTTGACGCGCATGTTCTCGCCGGGTGCGGCCATGTCTATGCTCCCATTCGTCGGGCTTTTGCAGCCCCATTTTCGTTCCCGCCGGCTGGCGGCGCCGTTGTTGTTTTGCGCCTTCCGATCAGCAGTTGCCTTTGGGCGATAACTGACTGATAATTTGACCGGTTGGTAAACATTACAGCTTCCGTTGCGGCACTCAAGCCGAAAAACCAAAAACTTGGGCTGCGCCGAAGAAAATGGCGGCTGGTAAAACTGGTGGATTTGGCGGCACTTTTCCGGGCGACGGGAGGGGCCGAGGGGGCACGATGGCATTACCAAGGGCGGCGAGGACACAGCGGCGCACGCGCATCCAGGAGGCGAAGGAGGAGCAGATCCTCGAGGCGGCGCTGGAGGTCTTCTCCCTGCACGGGTTCCGGGGCGCCACCGTCGACCAGATCGCCGAGGTGGCGGGCATGTCCAAGCCGAACCTGCTCTACTATTTCCGCACCAAGGAGGCGATGCACCGGGCGCTGATCACCCGGGTGCTCGACACCTGGCTCGACCCGTTGCGCGAATTCGACGCGGAGGGCAATCCGGTCTCGGAGATCCGCAGCTACATCCGGCGCAAGCTGGAAATGGCGCGCGATTTTCCGCGTGAGAGCCGGCTGTTCGCCAACGAGATCCTGCAGGGGGCGCCGAATATCGAGGACGAGCTGAAGGGGCCGCTGAAATCGCTCGTCGACGAGAAGGCGGAGGTCATCCGCACCTGGGCGAAGGCGGGCAAGATCGCCAGATGCGACCCGTACCATCTCATCTTCTCCATCTGGTCCACCACGCAGCACTATGCCGACTTCGACGTGCAGGTGCGCGCCGTGCTGGGGCAGAACCAGGCCGGCGAGGGCCGGTTCGAGGATGCGGCGCGCTTCCTCGAACAACTCTTCCTCACCGGTCTCAACATCAGCGAGCAGACGGCGTAGGTTTCGTCTTGGCCGGCTCCGCCTTGGGCTGGCCGAACAGGCCGGCCGCGATCTGCTCGCGTTCGCGCCACAGCGCCGGCAGCGCCAGGAGCGCGATGCAGACGACGGCGATCGACGTCTTGGTGAGCTGCGACAGCTCCGGCGTGCGCCCGTCCGCATAGTAGACCGCGTAGACGATGGCGACGTGCCAGACATAGACCTGCAGCGAATGGCGGCCGAGCAGGCGCAGGAAGCGCAGGGTGAACACGCCGGTGACGACATCCGCGAGCTTGCGGACCCACAGGTTGTGGTGCCTCGGGCCGGCGATCAGTAGCCAGGCGAGGCCGGTGGCGACGGCTGCGAAATTCAGCAGGTAGACCGGGCCGAAATCGGCGCGGATCTCCATGGTCGCGAACTTGTCGAGCACGGATTGCGGCAGGAGGTCCCAGGCCGTGACGATGCGCAGCGGCAGGAAGAACAGGCAGATGGCGAGCGCGGCCTTCGGCAATAGCGTCTTCTCCGGGGAGAAGATGCGGTTCCAGTCCACCTTGTCCTGCGCGGTCAGGACGCCGATGACGAGCGCTGAGAAGAAGACGATCTGCCAGCCGAGCATGTTGAAGCTGGCGCGGATGCCCTGGCCGTCGGTGCCGGTGAAGAGCGTGTTCAGGGGATCGGTGACGAAGCGCTGCAGGCCGAGCTGCGCGGCCATCCAGACGATGAGGGAGCCGGCCAGCACCTGCACCCATTTGCCCTTCAGGCAGAGCCGGACGAGCGGCGGGGCGAACAGCATGTAGACGATGTATTGCGGCAGGATGTCCATGAAGGTGGGCTGGAAGAGGAAGGTGGCGATCGCCGCCAGCCGCAGCGGCGCGTCGAAATTCGTATAGCCGAGCCAGTTGTACCAGAGCCGGTAGGCATCGGGCAGGAACATCTGCACCACCAGCACCGCCATGACCGTGCCCATGGCATAGCGGTAGAGCTCGAAGGCGCGGTTGCGGATGAGCTGGCGGCCGGTGTCATAGCCGTATTTCAGCATCTTGCGGGCATAGACCATGCCGATGAGCATGCCGGAGAGGAACACGAAGCCCTGGGCGTCCTCCACGAAGGCGAACTGGCGATGGTTCACTTCCATCATCCAGTAGCCGCCGACAAAGACGAGGTGGTTGATCAGCATGAAGACGAGGAAATAGCCCCGCATGCCGTCGATGATCTCAAATCGCTTCAATATATGCGCTCCGTCGATACTCAAGGTGCGCCCCAACGGGTCGACAACGCATGAGACCGCGGATCGTTCCCGGAAAAAATCAATCCGGCAGCAGCGCCATTAGCGCAAGGCCACAGGCGGTGACGAGGGCGCCGGCCAGAACCGGCAGGCTCGCCCAGCCATGGCCGAGCATGCCTTCGAGCAGGATGATGAAGCTCGGCGTCAGGTAGCCGTAGCCGAGCAGCTTGGAGGCGGGCAGGCGCATGGAGGCATATTGCAGGAGCAGGAACGTGCCGGCCGTGGTGACGACGGCAAGATAGGTGACGGCGGCATAGACGGCGAAGGGCAGGGCGGAGAAATCCGTCTCGACGAGGCCGCGGATGCCGGGCGGCACCAGCCAGAGCGTCGCGCCGACCGTCACCCAGAAGCCGAAGCCGACGGCCGGTTCGCCCCGGTCGAAGCGGCGGATCAGCGGCACGTAGAGGGCATGGCAGACGACGCCGATGAAGAAGATCATCTCGCCGGCGCCGACATCGAAGGCGAGGATGGCCGCGATATCGCCGCGGAAGATCACCCAGACGGCGCCGGCGGCGGCGATCACGAGGCCGGCGAGCACGCCCGGCCGCGTCCTCTGGCCGAGGATCGGCAGCGCGAAGCCGGCGCTCAAGAGCGGCATCAGCGTGAAGACCGCGCCGGTGGCGACGGGGCTGGTGAATTCCAGCGCCATGAACATGGTGAGCATGTAGATGGCGATCAGCCCGCCGAGCAGCAGGAAGCGCCAGGCCTGTTTCGGCAGGGTCATCGGGACCTTGAAGGCGCCGAAGGTGAGCGCCGCCATGACGGCGACGGTCAGGATATAGCGCCAGAGCATCAGCGGCTCGGCCTCCATATGGCGCGTCGCAAGGCCGCCGAAGGAGAAGGAACCGGCGATCAGCACCGCGAAGAGCAGCATGGCGAGGTGCCCGTTCAGCTTTTCGCGGCCTTTCGCGTGAACGGAGTGGCCCGCGCGGGCCGGCATACGCTTCGTCAAGAAAATCACCCTATTGTGTGCGGCGCGGTATGCTCATAGAGCAATTCCGGCAGGCTTGCGTAGCGATTTCGCATCCGCAACCGCGAAAAATCGGGGTACATCGCTCCCACAGGAAAGCCGCAATCGCCGCCCATAGGCCGGCGGCACGCGAGAGGACTTTGCATGACGACGGCCATCGGCTTCAAGGATACGGACCGCAAGACGAGCGAGCTGCTCGAGGACATCATCCAGTCGATCAGGGGCGAGCACATCACGCTGCGCGACCTGCTCGCGATGATGGGCGAAAGCGGCCTGCTCCTGCTCTGCGCCTTCCTGTCGCTGCCCTTCCTGTTCCCCGTCTCGATCCCCGGCGTCTCGACGGTCTTCGGCGCCGGCATCGTGCTGATCAGCGCGGCGATCACGTTCAACCGGCTGCCCTGGCTGCCGGGCAAGGTGGCCGACCGGCGGCTCGACAGCGGCAAGCTCAGGCCCGTCCTGGAGCGTGGCGTGACGTTCCTGCGCAAGTTCGACCGGTTCTTCAAGCCGCGCCTGACGGGGCTCACCACCGGGGCCGTGGTGAACCGGGTCAACGGGCTGGTGCTGATGGGGGCTGGGGTCCTGCTCATGGCGCCGCTCGGGCTCATTCCCTTCTCCAACACGTTGCCCGGCGTCGCCATCCTCCTGCTCGCCGCCGGCATTTCGCAGAGGGACGGGCTGGTGGTGCTGGCGGGATACGGCATGGTGGTGCTGACGATCGTCTATTTCGCCGCGCTGGCGTTTCTGGCCTATAGCGCGGGGCAGAGTTTCCATTTCTTCGGGTGAGATGTCGCCAAGCGTTCCGACCCCGTTGCGATAGTCGCGAACACCTCTCCTCCGTCATCCTCGGACTTGACCCGAGGATGACGGAGGAGAGGGCGGCGCATGACGAAGGCGCGTGACGAATGAGGATGATCACAATGTGGAGGTGAAAAGGCCGGGCAAAAACCCGGCCTCTCGTCTACTCCGCCGCCTGCCGCGCCGCGGGGTTGTTCGGATGCGTCGTCCAGTTGGCGTAGTTCGGGTCGACCGGCTTGCCGGTGCGCTGGTCGAGGACGCCGGGTTCGAGGCCCACCATGGTGATGCAGTTCTCCACCGGGCAGACGTTGACGCAGAGGTTGCAGCCGACGCATTCGTCCTCCATCACCTCGAAATGCCGGACGCCGTCGACGAACTGCGTAATCGCCTGGTGCGAGGTGTCCTCGCAGGCGATGTGGCAGCGTCCGCACTTGATGCAGGCGTCCTGGTCGATATGGGCTTTGGCGATGTAGTTGAGGTTGAGATACTGCCAGTCCGTGACGTTGGGCACCGCGCGGGCGATGATGTCGTCGAGGGTTCGGTGGCCCTTGGCGTCCATCCAGCTCGAAAGTCCGGTGATCATCTCCTGCACGATCTTGAAGCCGTAGGTCATCGCCGCCGTGCAGACCTGCACATTGCCGGCGCCGAGCGCGAGGAACTCGGCCGCGTCGCGCCAGGTGGTGATGCCGCCGATGCCCGAGATCGGCAGGCCGTAGGTTTCCGGATCGCGGGCGATCTCGGCCACCATGTTGAGCGCGATGGGTTTGACCGCCGGGCCGCAATAGCCGCCGTGGGTGCCCTTGCCGCCGACCGTCGGGTTCGGCGCGAAATTGTCGAGGTCGACGGAGACGATCGAGTTGATCGTGTTGATCAGTGACACGGCGTCCGTGCCGCCGGCCTTGGCAGCGCGCGCGGGCTTGCGGATGTCGGTGATGTTCGGCGTCAGCTTGGTGATGACGGGCATGCGGGTATACTGCTTGCACCAGCGCACGACCATTTCGATATATTCCGGCACCTGGCCGACGGCCGCGCCCATGCCGCGCTCGGACATGCCGTGCGGACAGCCGAAATTGAGCTCGATGCCGTCCGCCCCGGTCTCTTCCACCAGCGGCAGGATCGCCTTCCAGCTCTCCTCCTCGCAGGGCACCATGATCGAGGCGATCAGCGCCCGGTCCGGCCAGTTTATCTTGACCTGCTTCATCTCGCGCAGGTTGGTGTAGAGGTCGCGGTCGGTGATCAGCTCGATATTGTTGAGGCCGAGAAGCCGGCGGTCGGCGCCCCAGATCGCGCCGTAGCGCGGGCCGTTGACGTTGACGACCGGCGGGCCTTCCTCGCCGAGCGTCTTCCAGACCACGCCGCCCCAGCCCGCCTTGAAGGCGCGCTCGACATTGTAGGCCTTGTCGGTCGGCGGCGCGGAGGCGAGCCAGAACGGGTTGGGCGACCTGATGCCGACGAAATCGTTGCGAAGATCAGCCATGTCTCATCCTCCCCTTCAAGCGACGGCAACGGCCGGCTGCGCACAGGCGGCCAGCATGCGATTGATGGAATCGGCCGCATCGCGGCCTTGCGCGACGGAGGTGACCGTCAGGTCCTCGCCGGCCTTCACGCAGTCGCCTCCCGCCCAGACATTGGCAACGGAGGTGCGGCCTTCCGAATCCACGGCGATGCGGTTGCCGGCCATGGCGAGCGAACCGAGCCCGGCCGCCTCGAAGGTCTGGCCGATGGCCTTGAAGATCTGGTCGGCGGCAAGAACGCCGGTCTCGCCGGTGCCGGTGAGCTTGCCGTCCCGCATCTCGGTATATTCCACCTCGATGCCGGCGACATGGCCGTCGCGTGCGATGACGCGCTTCGGCTGCAGCCAGTGGCGGATCATCACGCCCCTGGAGGCGGCGAGGTCCTGCTCGAATTCCGAGGCGTTCATGTGCTCCTTGCCGCGGCGGTAGCAGATCGTCACTTCCTCGGCGCCGAGCAGCTTCGCCTGCACGGCGGCGTCGATGGCCGTCATGCCGCCGCCGATGACGACGATGCGCCGGCCGACCGGGATGGCCGCCTTGTCCGCCGCCTGGCGCAGTTCCGCGATGAAATCGACCGCATCGACGACGCCGGGAAGGTTTTCGCCCTCCGCGCCGAGCGCGTTGACGCCGGCAAGGCCCATGCCGAGGAAGACGGCGTCGAAATTGCCGGTAAGGTCGGCGAGCGAAAAATCGCGGCCGAGTTTCAGGCCGTTCTTCACCTCGATGCCGCCGATGGAAAGCACGTAATCGACTTCCCGCTGGGCGAAATCATCGACCGCCTTGTAGGTGGCGATGCCGTATTCGTTGAGGCCGCCGGCCTTTTCGCGCGCCTCGAAGATGACGACGTCATGTCCGTCCATGGCAAGGCGGTGGGCGCAGGCGAGGCCCGCCGGGCCGGCGCCGACGACCGCCACGGCCTTGCCGGTGCGGGTGGCGCGTTGGTAGAAATGCTTGTTTTCCGTCATCGCCACGTCGGTCGCATAGCGCTGCAGGCGGCCGATCTCCACCGGGCGGTGCTCGGCGGTGTTGCGCACGCAGGCCTCTTCGCAGAGCGTCTCGGTGGGACAGACGCGGGCGCACATGCCGCCGAGGATGTTCTGGTCGAAGATGGTCTTGGCCGATCCGATCGGGTTGCCCGTCGAGATCTGGCGGATGAACATCGGAATGTCGATGGAGGTGGGACAGGCCGTCATGCACGGCGCGTCGTGACAGAAATAGCAGCGGTCGGCGGCGACCAGGGCCTCGTGATCGTCGAGGCGCGGATGAAGGTCGGAAAAGTTCGTCTCGTATTCGGCCGGCGTAAGACGCCCCCGATGAATCCCAGATTGCGTCGTTCCCATCTTTATCTCCCATTCGCGTGGGCTTTTTGAATCGGAGAACGGTAACTCAGGTTTATTTTTTTATCAAACGGTAAAACTTCAAAAGAAATGCTGGTTTTTCAGCGGTTACAGCGGGAATAAACATGAGGAAAGCGGTTATGTTTTCTTCCTGCCCTGCGGAGGGCTGTTCCGGCCGCGTCATTAGATGACGTTTGACAGGTCGCTGGAAAAGATGCAGCAAATCCTCTGGAACAGCAGGGGAAAACCATGGCGAAGCGGGTGGAAACGACCGGGCGGCTCGACGATGCGGCAAGGGCCGGCTGGCTCTATTACGTCGCGGGCCGCACGCAGGACGAGATCGCCGCCGCCATGGGCATCTCCCGCCAGTCGGCGCAGCGGCTCGTCTCGCTCGCCGTCGCCGAGCGGCTGATCAAGGTGCGGCTCGACCACCCGATCGCCGAATGCCTGGAGCTCGGCGAGGAGCTGAAGAAGAAATTCGGCCTCGTGCATGTCGATATCGTGCCGAGCGATCCGGGCTCGTCCTCCACGACGATCGGCATCGCGGAGGCGGGCGCGGCGGAGATCGAGCGCTGGCTGAAGAAATCCGAGCCGATCGTGCTCGCCGTCGGGACGGGGCGCACGCTGAAGGCGGCGATCGACCAGCTTCCGGCGATGGAATGTCCGCAGCACCGCATCATGTCGCTGACCGGCAATATCGGGCCGGACGGTTCGGCGGCCTATTACAACGTCATCTTCTCGATGGCCGATGCCGTCAAGGCGCGGCACTATCCGATGCCGTTGCCGGTGCTCGTCTCCTCCACGGAGGAGCGCGATCTCCTGCACAAGCAGAGCCTCGTGCAGTCGACCCTGCAACTCGGCCGCGAGGCCGACGTCGCCTTCGTTGGCATCGGCGAACTTGGCGCGGACGCGCCGCTCTGCCTCGACGGCTTCCTCGATCCGCAGGAGATGGCGCGGCTGATGGAGGAGGGGGCCGCCGGCGAGATCTGCGGCTGGATGTTCGACCGCGACGGCAAGCTGCTCGACGGCAGCATCAACGAGCGCGTCGCCTCCGTGCCGCTGCCGCCGCGCGAGACCACCACGGTCATCGGCCTTGCCAAGGGCAAGCGCAAATATGCGGCGCTGCTGGCGGCATTGCGCGGGCGCATGATCAACGGCGTCATCACCGACGAGGCGACCGCCCGCCACCTGCTTTCCGCCTGATCCGGACCGCCGCCGGACCCTCACCCCGAAAAATTTCTCCATGAGATTCAACGGTCGCTGCCCTGCTTTGTGCGGTGCAGCAACGAATGGCCGTTGACTTGTCGTGGCAATATGCGAGTAATTGCCCATGAGCAAAGCAAATGCTCAAAGCCTTTCTGGGAGGAAGATGATGTACTTGAAGACCCTTTTGCTGGGCACCTGCTCGGCTGCGCTCCTGTGCGGTTTCGCCAATGCCGAAACGCTGACCATCGCCACCGTGAACAACGGCGACATGATCCGCATGCAGGGGCTGACGGACGATTTCGCCGCCAAGAACCCCGATATCGAACTCAACTGGGTAACGCTGGAAGAGAACGTGCTGCGCGAGCGCGTCACGACCGACATCGCCACCAAGGGCGGCCAGTACGACATCGTCACGATCGGCAATTACGAAGTTCCGATCTGGGCGAAGCAGGGCTGGCTCGTCGCGCTCGACGGGCTCGGTGCCGACTATGACGCCGACGACCTGCTGCCGGCGATCCGGGGCGGCCTGTCGGTGGACGGCAAGCTCTACGCCGCGCCGTTCTACGGCGAATCCGCCATGATCATGTACCGCAAGGACCTGTTCGAGAAGGCGGGCCTGACCATGCCCGATTCCCCGACCTGGGAATTCATCGGCGAGGCCGCGCGCAAGATCACGGATCGCGGCGCCGACATCAGCGGCATGTGCCTGCGCGGCAAGGCCGGCTGGGGCGAGAACATGGCGTTCCTCACCGCGCTCAACAATTCGTTCGGCGGCCGGTGGTTCGACGAGAACTGGCAGCCGCAGTTCGACCAGCCGGAGTGGAAGGCCTCCCTCCAGTTCTACGTCGACATGATGAAGGATGCCGGCCCGCAGGGCGCGTCCTCGAACGGCTTCAACGAGAACCTGACGCTGTTCCAGCAGGGCAAGTGCGGCATGTGGATCGACGCCACGGTCGCCGCCTCCTTCGTATCCAACCCGAAGGACTCGACGGTCGCCGACAAGGTCGGCTACGCGATCTTCCCGGATACGGGCAACGGCAACCATGGCCATTGGCTGTGGTCTTGGAACCTTGCCGTGCCGGCAAGCTCCACCAAGGCCGAGGCCGCGCAGAAGTTCATCGCCTGGGCGACCGGCAAGGGCTACACCGAGCTCGTCGCCAGCAAGGAAGGCTGGGCGAACGTTCCCCCGGGCACGCGCACCTCGCTCTACAAGAACGCCGAATACGAGAAGGCGGCAGCCTTCGCAGCGCCGACCCTTGCGGCGATGGACGCGGCCGATATCACCAAGCCCTCGGTCAAGCCGGTGCCCTATACGGGCGGCCAGTTCGTGGCGATCCCTGAATTCCAGGGTCTCGGCACGACGGTCGGCCAGCTCTTCTCGGCCGTGCTCGCTGGCCAGTCCTCGGTAGAGGACGCGCTGGCCCAGGCCCAGACGACGGCCGTGCGCGAAATGACCCGCGCCGGCTACATCAAGTAATCCGTCTCTTCCCCAAGGACGGGCTGCCCGGATGCGCTCCGGGCAGCCGAGGACTCGGGAACACCGTGTGCGGCGCTTGCCCCTCATCCCCCTGCCGGGACCTTCTCCCCGCAGGCGGGAAGAAGGAGGAAGGCGGCGCGCCCATCGTTCCTCGCCCCGCTTGCGGGGAGAGGATGCCGGCAGGCAGGTGAGGGGCCGCTGACGCCCTGTTTGAATGACAGCATCGGCCGGCACACCGGCTCTCGGGAGGAAACGATGGCGACGGAGAACACGCGTGGCTTGGCGCGGCTGATGTTGGCGCCCTCAGTTGGGCTGCTTCTGGTCTGGATGATCGTGCCTCTGGCGATGACGCTTTGGTTCTCGTTCCAGAACTACAATCTCCTGAACCCGGCGAATGTCAGCTGGGCGGGGCTGTTCAACTACCAGTATTTCTACACCGACCCGGCCTTCTTCCAGTCGATCTGGAACACGCTGCTCATCGTCGGCGGGGTTTTGCTGATCACCGTCGTCGGCGGTGTCGGCATCGCGCTGCTGCTCGACCAGCCGATGTGGGGGCAGGGCATCGTGCGCATCATGATCATCTCGCCCTTCTTCGTCATGCCGCCGGTGGCGGCGCTGGTGTGGAAGAACATGATCATGCATCCCGGCTACGGGGTGCTGGCCGACATCAACCGGGCGCTCGGCTTCCAGCCGGTCGACTGGTTCGCCCAGTTCCCGCTGTTCTCGATCGTCATCATCGTCGCCTGGCAATGGCTGCCGTTTGCCACCCTCATCCTCTTGACCGCGCTGCAATCGCTCGACGGCGAGCAGAAGGAGGCGGCCGAGATGGACGGCGCCGGCTTCGTCTCGCGCTTCGTCTACCTGACGCTGCCGCACCTTGCCCGCTCGATCACCGTCGTCATCCTCATCCAGACGATCTTCCTGCTCGGCGTCTATGCGGAGATCCTCGTCACCACCAATGGCGGGCCGGGCTATGCCTCCACCAACCTGCCGTTCCTGATCTACCGCACGGCGCTTCTGGGCTACGACGTCGGCGGCGCCTCGGCCGGCGGCATCATCGCCGTGATCCTCGCCAACATCGTCGCCTTCTTCCTGATGCGCGCCGTCGGCAAGAACCTGGACAAATAGTTTATCGCAGTTCCGGACGGAAAACCGCTTCACACTTTTCCCGGACCTGCTTTTTGGGAGGAATACACCATGGCCCGCGCCGTCTCGACAAGACGAACCGTCGTCTTCACCATCGCCGCCTGGATCGTCGCGCTGATCCTCTTCTTCCCGATCCTCTACACGATCGTCACCTCGTTCAAGTCGGAGACCGAGGCGATCCAGGGTTTCGACCTCCTGCCCTCCGGCACGGTGGAGAGCTATGCGGCCGTGCAGGCGCAGAGCAACTACTTCAAGTTCTTCCTGAACTCGGTGATCATCTCGGTCGGCTCCACGCTGCTGGCGCTCTTGATCGCCGTGCCGGCCGCCTGGTCGATGGCCTTCTCGCCGACGCGGCGGACCAAGGACATCCTGATGTGGATGCTTTCCACCAAGATGATGCCGGCCGTCGCCGTGCTGGTGCCGATCTATCTCATCTTCCGCGACACCGGCCTGCTCGACAGCCGCCTCGGCCTCACCGTCATGCTGACGCTGATCAACCTGCCGATCGTCATCTGGATGCTCTACACCTATTTCCGCGAGATCCCCGGCGAGATCCTGGAGGCCGCGCGCATGGACGGGGCCTCGCTGTGGGGCGAGATCGTCTACGTGCTGACGCCGATGGCGGTGCCGGGCATCGCCTCCACCATGCTGCTCAACATCATCCTGGCGTGGAACGAGGCCTTCTGGACGATCCGGCTGACGACGACGAACGCGGCGCCGCTGACGGCCTTCATCGCCTCGTTCTCCAGTCCGCAAGGCCTGTTCTGGGCGAAGCTGTCGGCGGCCTCCACGCTCGCCATCGCCCCCATCCTGATCATGGGGTGGTTCAGCCAGAAGCAGCTTGTCCGCGGCCTGACCTTCGGCGCCGTGAAGTAACGAAGAGAGATCGGGGAGACAGCCATGGGCAAGATCATTCTCAAAAAGGTCAACAAGAGTTTTGGCGCCACGCAGGTCATTCCCGGCATCGACCTTGCCATCGAGGACGGCGAGTTCGTCGTCTTCGTCGGCCCGTCGGGCTGCGGCAAGTCCACGCTCCTGCGCCTCATCGCCGGGCTGGAGGACACGACGGGCGGCTCGATCGAGATCGACGGCAAGGACGTGACGGGCGCCGCCCCGGCAAAGCGCGGCCTTGCCATGGTGTTCCAGTCCTATGCGCTCTATCCGCACATGACGGTGAAGAATAACATCGCCTTCCCGCTGAAGATGGCGAAGATGGATCCGGCGGCGATCGACAGGAAGGTGACGGAGGCCGCCCGTGTGCTCAACCTCACCAACTATCTCGAACGCCGCCCGGGCCAGCTTTCCGGCGGCCAGCGCCAGCGCGTGGCGATCGGCCGGGCGATCGTGCGCGAGCCGTCGGCCTTTCTCTTCGACGAGCCTTTGTCCAACCTCGACGCGGCGCTGCGCGGCACGATGCGCCTTGAGATCAGCGAGCTGCACCACCAGCTCAAGACGACGATGGTCTACGTCACGCACGACCAGGTCGAGGCGATGACGATGGCCGACAAGATCGTCGTTCTCAACGCCGGCAATATCGAGCAGGTCGGCTCGCCGCTCGATCTCTACAACAAGCCCGACAACCTGTTCGTCGCCGGCTTCATCGGCTCGCCGCGCATGAACTTCGTCACGGGCGAGGCGGCCAGGCCCTACAATGCCCCGACCGTCGGCATCCGGCCGGAACATATCGCGCTGTCCAGGCAGAGCGGGACGTGGAAGGGCGTCGTCGGGGTCGCCGAACATCTCGGCTCCGACACGTTCCTGCACGTCAATGCCGAGGGCATCGGCATGTTCACCGTGCGCGCCGGCGGCGACGTCCCCGTCACCCACGGCGACACCGTCTTCCTCACCCCGGACGAAACGCGCATCCATCGCTTCGACGACGCCGGGAAGGCCATCCGATGAAACGCCTCGCCGGCAAGAGCGCGCTGATCACCGGGTCGGCGCGCGGCATCGGCCGCGCTTTCGCCGAGGCCTATGCGCGCGAGGGCGCGCGCGTCGCCATCGCCGACATCGATAGCGAACGGGCGGCGGCGACGGCCCGCGAGATCGGCCCGGCCGCCTATGCGGTCGAGATGGACGTGACGCGGCAGGCTTCGATCGACGCGGCCGTCGCGGCCTGCGTGAAGGAGGCCGGCGGCATCGACATCCTCATCAACAATGCCGCGCTGTTCGACCTGGCGCCGATCGTCGAGATCACGCGCGAGAGCTACGAGAAACTGTTCTCGATAAACGTCGCCGGCACGCTCTTCACCCTGCAGGCGGTGGCCAGGCAGATGATCGCGCAGGGGCGCGGCGGCAAGATCATCAACATGGCGAGCCAGGCCGGGCGGCGCGGCGAGGCGCTGGTCGGCGTCTATTGCGCCACCAAGGCGGCGGTCATCAGCCTCACCCAGTCGGCCGGGCTGAACCTCATCGCGCACGGCATCAACGTCAACGCGATCGCGCCCGGCGTGGTCGACGGCGAGCATTGGGACGGCGTCGACGCGCTCTTCGCCCGCTACGAGAACCGGCCGCTCGGCGAGAAGAAGCGGCTGGTCGGCAAGGAGGTGCCCTTCGGCCGCATGGGCACCGCCGAGGACCTGACGGGCATGGCGGTCTTCCTCGCCTCGCAGGAGAGCAACTACATCGTCGCCCAGACCTACAATGTCGACGGCGGCAACTGGATGAGCTGAGGCCCGCGGCAAGCGGACCCGGCCCGGAATAGACCGGACAACCGGAAGGAATGGACCATGACCACGAAACTGTCGCTCGCCACCCTCGATGCGGTCGAAAGGACCGCAGGCGTTCCGGCCTACGGGCGCGACGGCCTTGCAGCGGGCATCGTGCATTTCGGCGTCGGCAACTTCCACCGGGCGCACCAGGCGGTCTATCTCGACGATCTCTTCAATCTCGGCCTCGATCATGACTGGGCGATCGTCGGCGCCGGCGTCCTGCCCTCCGATGCGGCGATGCGCGACAAGCTGGCCGGCCAGGACTTCCTGACCACCGTCGTCGAGCAGGACAACAATCGCTCCGGCGCGCGCGTCACCGGCGCGATGATCGGCTACCTTGCGCCCGGCAACCCGGCAGTGACCATCGCGCAACTGGCGGACCCGGCGATCCGCATCGTCTCGCTGACCATCACCGAGGGCGGTTATTTCATCGATCCCGCCTCCGGCGTCTTCGATCCGGCCCACCCGGCGATCGCCGCCGATGCCGCCAGCCCGGCCGATCCGAAGACCGTCTTCGGCCTCATTCTCGCCGGCCTGAAGGCGCGCAGGGACAAGGGCATTGCGCCCTATACCGTCATGTCCTGCGACAACATCCCGGGCAATGGCGAGGTGACGCACGCCGCCGTCTCCGGCCTCGCCCGCCTTTCCGATCCCGCTCTTGCCGACTGGATCGACGCCAACGTCGCCTTCCCGAACGGCATGGTCGACCGCATCACGCCGGCGACCGGGCCGCGGGAGATCGGCATCGTCGCGGACGACTACGACATCGACGACGCCTGGCCGGTCTTCTGCGAGGAGTTCAAGCAATGGGTGCTGGAGGATCGTTTCCCTGAGGGCCGCCCGGCGCTGGAAAAGGCCGGCGTGCAGTTCGTGCCCGATGTGGCGCCCTACGAGCACATGAAGATCCGTATCCTCAACGGCGGCCATGCGGCAATCGCCTATCCGGCCGCCCTGCTCGATATCCATTTCGTGCACGAGGCGATGGAGGATCCCGATATCCGCGCCTTCCTCGCCAAGCTGGAGCGCGAGGAGATCATTCCCGTCATCCCGCCCGTGCCGGACACGGACCTCAACGACTATTTCTCGCTGATCGAGCGCCGTTTCCTGAACCCCAAGATCGCCGACACCATCCCGCGGCTGGCGCAGGACGGCTCCAACCGCCAGCCGAAGTTCATCCTGCCCTCCACCGCCGACCGGCTGGCGCGTGGCGAGGACGTCGTCGGCCTCGCGCTCGTCTCGGCGCTGTGGTGCCATTATCTCGCCGGCGCGACCGACAGCGGCAAGGCGATCACCTTCAACGATCCCAATATCGACCGCATCCACGCCGCGGCGACGGCGGCCAAGAGCGATCCCGACGCCTTCCTGGAGCTGAAGGACATTTTTGGCGCGGTGGCGGGGTCGGATCTCTTCCGCAGGCGCTTTGCCAATGCCCTGAAATCCCTCCAGCAGAAGGGGACGCGGGCGACGCTCAAGGCCTATCTGGACGACAGGCTCGCCAATTGAGGAAACCCCCACAATTCCGGGGCTTTCCAAGCGCAGGAGCAGACAGTACGAGGGAGGCCTGACAATGGAACGGGACGTCATGGCCGCCAAACGGACAGAACTGGTGATCTTTGATTGCGACGGCGTGCTCGTCGACAGCGAACCGATTTCGATCGCGGTGCTGGTCGAGGCGCTGGCCGCGGCGGGCGTCGCGATGAGCGCCCAGGAGGCCCATGAGCGTTTCCTGGGCCGCAGCCTGAAGAGCATGTCGGAAATCCTGCATGCCGATTACGGGCTCGCGATCGACGCAGCCTTCCTGGACGCGATGCGCAAGGTGCTCTACGAGCGCTTCCGCACGGAGCTTCGGCCGATAGACGGCATCGCCGAAACGGTGGACGGGCTCGGCATCGCCCATTGCGTGGCCTCCTCCAGCCAGCTGGAGCGCATCCGCCTGTCGCTTTCCGTCACCGGCCTCATCGACAGGTTCGAGCCGAACATCTTCAGTGCCAGCATGGTCCCGCGCGGCAAGCCGGCGCCCGATCTCTTCCTGCATGCCAGCGCGGCGATGGGGGTCGCGCCCGGCCATTGCGTGGTGGTGGAGGACAGTCCTGCGGGCATCACGGCGGCGAAATCCGCCGGCATGCGGGTGGTCGCCTTTACCGGCGGCTCCCACGCGCGCGCGCCGCGCCACCGCGAGGCGCTGCTCAGCCTCAATCCCGACGTCCTGTTTGACGACATGCGGGAATTGTTACAGTTTGTCCGCGAGGAAGAGGCCGGCGGGAAAGAACATTGATGCGCGATCTGATCGTTGCGGTGGACATCGGCACGGGCAGTGCCCGGGCCGGCGTCTTCGACCGGAGCGGTGCTCCCTTGGGGCGTTCCGAGCACCCGATCGCCCTGCGCCGGCCCGGCGTGAACCATGCCGAGCACGATTCGGAAGATATCTGGCGGGCGGCCTGCGCCGCGGTGAGGGCAGCCCGTGCGCTTGCGGGCGTCGAGGCGGAGCGCATCGCTGCGCTCGGCATCGATGCGACCTGCTCGCTGGTGGTCAGGGATACGGCGGGACGGCCTCTGGCCGTCTCCGGCGGCGAGGAAGCCCGCTGGGACACGATCGCCTGGTTCGATCACCGCGCGCTGGAAGAGGCGGACCGCTGCACGGCGACGGATCACCCGGCGCTGGCCCATTCGGGCCGCGTCATGTCGCCGGAAATGGAAATGCCCAAGCTGATGTGGCTGAAGCGCCATCGGCCGGAACAATGGGCGAAGACGGGCTATGTCTTCGACCTCGCCGATTTCATGACCTGGCGGGCGACCCGCGTGAATGTCCGCTCGCGCTGCACGATGACGGCGAAATGGAACTATCTCTCCCATGAAGGACAGCCCTGGAACGACGGCTTCCTGAACGCGATCGGCCTTGGGGACCTGCGCGAGCGCGCCGCGCTGCCGCAGGAAACGCTGGCGGTCGGCCGGGCCGTCGGGCGCCTTGCGCCGGAGGCCGCCGCGGAACTCGGCCTCGATACGGGCTGCGTGGTCGCGGCCGGCCTGATCGATGCCTATGCCGGCGCGTTCGGGGTGCTCGGGCCCTTTGCCGGCGTGCCGGAGACGCTGGAGCGCCAGCTTGCCCTCATCGGCGGCACGTCGAGCTGCATCGTCGCCTTCTCGCGCGAGAAGCGGTTCGGCTTCGGCATGTGGGGGCCTTATTACGAGGCGGTTCTGCCGGGCTGGTGGCTGGTCGAGGGCGGGCAGTCGGCGACGGGCGCGCTGCTCGACCATGTCGTGCGCACGCACAGCGCGGGCGGCGAGCCTTCGGCGGCGAACCATGCGCGCATCGTCGCGCGCATCCGCGCAATGCAGGCGGAAGAGGGCGAGGCTTTCGCCGCGCGGCTGCATGTGCTGCCGGATTTCCACGGCAACCGCTCGCCGCTGGCCGATCCGCACGCCCTCGGCGTGGTCAGCGGCCTTTCGCTCGATGCCTCCTTCGATGGGCTCTGCCGCCTCTACTGGCGGACCTCGGTCGCCATCGCGCTCGGCATCCGCCATATCCTCGAACGGCTCGGTGCGGACGGCTACCCGCTCGATACGCTGCATGTCGCCGGCGGCCATGTGCGCAATCCGCTGCTGATGGAGCTCTACCGCGACGTCACCGGCTGCCGTCTCGTGGTGCCGCAGACCGCCGATGCGGTGCTGCTCGGTACCGCCATGGCGGCGGCGGTGGCCGGCGGGCTGCATGCCGACCTTCCGGCGGCGGGCCGGCAGATGTATCCGGGCAGCAGCGCCTTCCTTCCCGATCCGGCCCGCAAGGCCGGCTACGACCGTGACTATCGCCGTTTTCTCGCGCTCCATCGGCACCGCGCCGAGCTGGAAGCGATCGACTGAAAACGATCTGAAAAAAAATTCGACGGGCGGGAACCAAATCCTTCTTCGCAAGTTTCTCAGGCATCACCGGTCAGCGCATGTCCCCCACATGCGAGGCCTTCGACTGGTGATCGACCACGATACCGTGTCCCCCTCCGGTCCGTGGATACTCAAGCAGCCAGTGTCTCCCAGACGCTGGCTGTTTTCTTTCGTGGCATCGGCGGAAACGTGAAGAGGGCGGCGGATGTATCTCCCACCGCCCCCTGTTTTCGGGCAAGGAAAAGGCGGCGGTGGGCGTGCCTCCCACCGCCCCCTGTTTTCGGGCAAGGAAAAGGCGGCGGTGGGCGTGCCTCCCACCGCCCCCTGTTTTCGGGCAAGGAAAAGGCGGCGGTGGGCGTGCCTCCCACCGCCCCTGTTTTCGGGCAAGGAAAAGGCGGCGGTGGGCGTGCCTCCCACCGCCCCTGTTTTCGGGCAAGGAAAAGGCGGCGGTGGGCGTGCCTCCCACCGCCGCCGGCTGCGCCGCCGCTGCGGCCGTCCGGGAGCGAGATCAGGCCGCGGCGCGCGCTTGCGGGGTGAAGAGGAGAGCTTGGTTGATGAGCACCTTCACCTGCTCCGGATTGAACGGTTTGGAAACGAGGAAGGCCGGTTCCGGCCGCTCGCCGGTGAGCAGCCGCTCGGGATAGGCGGTGATGAAGATCACCGGGATGTCGGTGCGGGCGAGGATGGAGTTGACCGCATCGATGCCGGAACTTCCGTCGGCAAGGCGCACGTCGGCAAGCACGAGGCCGGGCCGGCTGTCGCTCCAGAGCGTCTCGGCCTCGGCCTGCGTGCGGGCGATGCCGGTGACGCGATGGCCCATGCCGTTGACCATGTGGGCAAGGTCGAGGGCGATCAGCGGCTCGTCCTCGATGATCATGATGCCGGTCTCGGCCTGCGCCGCGATTTCCGCGAAGGCGGCGTCGAGCAGGGCGCGGATGGTGGTCGCCTCGGCGTCGAGGATGTCCGCCGTCTTCTCGACGGTGAAGCCCTCGACGGTCGCCAGCAGCAACGCCTGCCGGCCGAGCGGGGGCACGCCGGAAAGATCGAACGGGACCTCCGTGCCGGGCGCGATGGCGCCGGCGCCGCGGCTGAGGGAAACCGGCAGGGAGGAAATGATGCGGCTGAGGAGACCGAAGAGCCTTGCCTTGTCGTCCTCGCCCTCCGGCATGACGGAGGGATCGATCAGGATGGTCTCGAGGGTCGCCGCCACATAGGCATCGCCGGAGGGCTGTGTTCCCGTCAGCGCGCGGGCATAGCGGCGCAGCGCCGGAAGGTGCGGTCCGATGCGGTCGGAAATCGGCATGGTGGTCCCCTGTTCTTGTCGTGTTCGAGTTGGCAGTCGAGGGTTTGAACGCGAAAGCCAAATTAAGGTTCCGGCACCGGGAACTTTTTTTGGCGCCGGGCATTTCCACGCCGAATTCGTCACACGGACAGATGAAAGATGAGAGTGGCACAGTGAATAGCGTGGACAAGAAAAGAAGCGGGAAACGATCTTCCGCGAGCGACGACCCCAATGCGCAGATTGCGATGAAGCTTCGAGCCTTCTACCATCAAGTTCAGGATGAGGCGCTTCCCCAGAGGTTCCTGGATCTTCTCGAGAAACTGGATGCGGTGGAAAACCGCGTGCAACGGGCCGATTGAGGGTAGGATGGATCAGGAACAGACGACGTTCAAACGGGAACTGCTGGCGGTTCTGCCGAGCCTGCGCGCCTTTGCAATTTCTCTCATCGGCCGGCACGACCAGGCCGACGATCTCGTGCAGGACACGATCATGAAGGCCTGGGCCAAGCAGGAACAGTTCGAGATGGGCACGAACATGAAGGCCTGGCTCTTCACGATCCTGCGCAACGAACTCTACAGCAAGATGCGCAAGCGCGGCCGCGAGGTGCAGGATTCCGACGGTCTCTTCACCGAGAACCTGGCACAGCACCCTTCGCAATACGGCTCGCTCGACATGCAGGACTTCAAGAAGGCGCTGGAGAAGCTGCCGGACGAACAGCGCGAGGCGATCATCCTGGTCGGCGCTTCCGGCTTCTCCTATGAAGAGGCCGCCGAGATCTGCGGCTGCGCGCTGGGCACCATCAAGAGCCGTGTCAACCGCGCCCGCCAGCGCCTGCAGGAACTGTTGCAGGTGAGCGGCGAAAGCGATTATGGCCCGGATGCGGTTTCCGCGCCGATCACCTCGCGCGCCTTCGCATCCTGATGTAACGAAACATGGGCCGTCCGCGACCTTGCGGACGGCGGCAAAACAAGGGGGATCGGGGCGAACAGCGGCCGCCGGCGAAAGCCAGGGGTGAAATCGGACGCGGAATCGCATACCGAAGGCGAATGAAGGACAACGTTCTGACAGTATCGTCCGATGTTGCAGCGGTTCTGGACGCACCGGACCGCCTGGCGGCGCTCGATGCCGCGATGCCGGTCTTCCTCGGCCCCGATCCCGATTTCGACGATATCGCGGGCCTTGCCGCCGGCCTCTTCGACGTGCCGATCGCGCTCGTCACCATTCTCGGCCGCACGGACCAGTGGTTCCTCGCGCGCCAGGGCGTGCCGGATATCAGGGCGCCGTCGGACGCATCCTTCTGCGCGCGCATGATTGCGGAACACCCCACCGAGCCGCTCGTCATCGCCGATGCCTGCAAGGATGCGCGGTTTTCCGGGGTGCCGAGCGTCGTCGGCCCGCCGCACCTGCGCTTTTATGCCGGCGTGCCGATCATCGTGGACGATCAGCCGATCGGCACGGTCTGCGTTTTCGATACGAAGCCGCATGCGCGCACCGCCCCGGACCTTCCGCCGCGGCTGCGGCAACTGGCCTCGCTTGCCGCCTCGCTCATCAAGCTGAAGGACGAGGCCCGGCGGCGCATGCTGGCTGCCGAAGCCCTTTCGCGCGACGAGAAGCGCCATGCCCTGGCGCTCGATGCGGCCAATGTCGCAAGCTGGCTGTGGGACCTGTCGACGGGCATGGTCTCCGGCAACGACACCTTCTATCGCATGCTCGGCGTCAAGCCGGCCAGGCCCATGCGGGCGCGACGGTTCTTCACCGCCGTATATCCGGCGGACCGCAAGGTGACCATCGGACGCCTGCGCGATGCGCTCGCCTCCGGCAAGGAATATGACGGTCTCTTCCGGGCGGAGAAATCCGGCCGCTGGCTGCTCGGGCGCGGGCGCGTGCACGAATGGGACGCGGAGGGCCGGCCGACCGTCTTCCTCGGCATCAATGTGGATGTGACGGAGGGGCAGCTCGCCTCCGAGCGCACGCGGCTTTTGCTGCGCGAGCTCAACCACCGGGTCAAGAACACGCTGGCCATGCTGCAGTCGCTCGCCCGTCAGACCCTTCGCCAGACGAGCGATCCGGTCGAGTTCATGGATGCTTTCGCCGGGCGCCTGCAATCGCTCTCCGAGGCGCACGGCCTGCTCAGCGACCACGAATGGGGCGTCATCCACCTCAAGATGCTGCTGCAAAAGCAGATCATGCCCTATGCGCTCGACTTCGACAGTCAGATCGAAATCCACAAGGACGAGGTGGAACTGGGGCCGGACCAAGCGGTCGGCCTCGGGCTCGTCCTTCACGAACTGGCCACCAATGCGCGCAAGTACGGCGCGCTGTCGGTGCGCTCGGGCAAGGTGGTGATCACTGCCCGCGTCGTGAAGGAAGAGGACCAGAACGTGCTCAACATGACCTGGCACGAGGTCGGCGGGCCGCCGGTCAAGCCCACCGGCCGGCGCGGCTTTGGCTCGGTGCTGATCGAGCGCAGCCTCGACAAGGTCCTCGGCAGCAGCGTGCATGTCGAATATCTACCCAAGGGCGTCACGGCGTTGATCCGCATGCCGCTCTGAGGCGGCATGCGGATCAGCGGATATCTGGAAATCAGTCGTCGTCGCGGCGGGATTTCGGCGCGAGCAGGAAGCCGAGGGCGAGCGCGACGGCGATCGCGGCGAGGGGCTTTTTCATCGCGACGGTGGCGGCCGCCGCCATCAGGTCGCGGCGCGCGGCAAGCTGCTGGCGGCGAATGCGGCGCAGTTCCCGCTCCCTCCGGTTGCGCATGGCGACGACGGCCAGCACGATGAGCGCGAGCAGCAGGAAGCCGCCGGCAAGGCCGAAGAGCGCCGGCACGGCGCCGTAGCGCTGCGCGAGCAGCACGGCGGTGGCGACGACGCCGAGACCGTAGGCGGTTACCAGCAGGAGGCCGATCGCAGCGCCCGCGATCGCATTGCGCTTGGCGACGTCCATAGTCTCGTCCACCCGGTCGGTGACGCGGGTGACGAGATTTTGCAGGAGAATGGCCCCCAGTGACAGCATGCCTTTGACGCTCCGCATCGGGAGGGACGCCGGCCGGCGCCCCGGGAGGGTGGAATGGAAGGGGTCAGCGCCGCAGGAGGGCGGCGAGCAGGAAGCCGGCGGCGGCCGCCACCCCCAGGGTCGCGAGCGGATGCTCCTTCACCGCCTTGCGGGCGCGGCGGCCGGAATGCCCGTAGCGCGCCTGGAAGTCGGCGAGGATATCCTCGCCCGCGGCGATCATGTCGCGGATGTCGCCCTGGGCGCGGTCCTTCAGGTCGTGCGCGGCCTCGCTCGCCTGCGCCTTCGCGGCGCGGGCCTTCCTGCGGATGCCGCTAGCCCCGCTCGATGCGTCGTCGGCGAGCAGTTTGGCGAGGGAGGCGATCTCCGCGCGCAGGTCCGCGATCTGCTCCTCGACGGCCTGGGCCTCGTCCTGGATGCCGTCGCGAAGGCTCTTGCTGCGGGATGAAAACAGTCCGTTGGCCATGCCGTTTCTCCTTTTGCGGTCGCCCGCGGATGCGCGGGCCGAACAGCGCTCCACCCCCTTGGCGGAACGGTCTTTCCGGGTCAAACAACGGCGGCAGGGGCAAAAGGTTCCGTAAGGCGCTGGAAAATCAGGCCGAAGCGGTGTGCGGCAGCACGAAGGGAACGCCGGTGGCCGGCACGCCGTTGATGCGCATGCGGCAGCCGAAGACGGCCTCCATCGCATCGTCGGTCATCACCTTTGCGGGCGGGCCGGCGCGCTCGATGCGGCCGCTCTTCATCATCACCATGTGATCGGCGAACATGGCGGTGAGGTTGAGGTCGTGCATGACCGCGATCACGCCGCCGCCGCCGGCGCAATAGCGCCGCGCAAGCGTCATGATCGTCAGCTGGTGGCGGATGTCGAGGGCGGAGACCGGCTCGTCGAGCATTAGGAAGCAGGGCTCGCCGTCGAGAACCGGCTCCCAGATCTGCGAGAGCACGCGGGCAAGCTGCACGCGCTGCTGCTCGCCGCCGGAAAGCTCCTGGTAGAAGCGGCCGGCAAAACCTGCAAGATCGACGGCGGCGAGCGCTTCGGCGGTGATCGCGTCGATGCGCTCGGCATGGCGGTTCGGACCGACGGTGAGGCCGAGCCGGACGATCTCGCGCACGGTGAAGGGGAAGGCGATGGTGGCGGCCTGCGGCAGCACGGCACGCTTGACGGCAAGCTGCCAGGGTTCGAGCGTGCCGAGGGCATGGCCGTTGATGGTGATCTCGCCCTTGCTCGGCAGCTCGCCGGCGACCGCCTTCATCATGGTCGTCTTGCCGGATCCGTTCGGGCCGACGATGGCGGTGAGCTGGCCGGCTCTGGCCTCCAGCGACACGCCGTGCACGATGGTCTTGCCCGAAAGGGCGACGGTGAGGTTTCTTGCGGTGATCATGGCTCTCTTACCAGCCGTTGCGCGTGCGGTCGCGCAGCAGCACCCAGAGGAAGAACGGGGCGCCGGCCAGCGCTGTGATGATGCCGATCGGCAGTTCGGCGGGTGCCACGATGATGCGGGCCAGCATGTCGGCGCCGAGCATCAGCACGCCGCCGAACAGCGCCGAGGCCGGCAGCAGGTAGCGGTGGTCCGGGCCGATGACGATGCGCAGGAGATGCGGCACGACGATGCCGACGAAGCCGATGCCGCCGCTGACGGCGACCGAGGCGCCGACCGCGCCGGCGACGGAGACGACGGCGATGTATTTCAGCCGCTGCACCTTGACGCCCATGTGGAAGGCCGCGGCCTCGCCGAGGGTGATCGCGTTGAGCCCGCGCGACAGGAAGGGCACGACGACGAGCGCGACAAGGATGATCGGCCCGGCGGCGAACAGCTTGGCCCAGGTCATGCCGGAGAGCGAGCCGAGGCTCCAGAAGGTGATGTCGCGCAGCTGCTTGTCGTCGGCCATGTAGATGAGGATGCCGGTGACGGCGGCGGCGAGCGCGGAAATCGCGATGCCGGCGAGCAGCATGGTGGCGACCGAGGTCTGCCCGCCGCGCGTGGCGATGCGGTAGAGCAGCAGCGTCGTCAGGAGGCCGCCGAGGAAGGCGGCGAGCGGCAAGGCGAAGGCGCCGAGCGCGATCATCACGCCCGCCGGCAGGCTGGCGCCGAGCACGATCATCAGCACCGCGCCGAGGGCGGAGCCGGAGGAGATGCCGACGAGGGCTGGATCGGCGAGCGGATTGCGGAAGAGCCCCTGCATGACCGCGCCGGACATGGCGAGCGCCCCGCCGATCAGGAAGCCGAGCAGGGCGCGCGGCATGCGGATGTCGAAGACGATGATGCGGTCGCGCACGCTGAGCGCCGTGTCCTCCGCGCCGCTGAAGAGCGCGCCGATGACGTTGAGGGCGGAGGCATCCGAGGCGCCGGTCGCGATCGACAGGGCGAGCGCCAGGGCCGAGACGGCGAGGAGGGCGGCGAGCGTCAGGCGTGCGATCGCCGTGCGGTCGCCGGCCGCCCGGGACCGGGCGGAGCGCATCAGGAGGGAGCCCCTTGCATCCTTGCCGCCGAGGGCATCATTGAGAGACATTGCCGTAGAGTTCTTTGTTGAGGTCGCGGATGGCCGAGGCGGTGCGCGGGCCGAAGCCGAGCAGGTGCAGGCTGTTCATGCGCAGGATCGCCTTGCTGGCGGCGGCCGGCGTCACCGAGATCGCCGGATGGGCGAGGATCTCCTCGTCGCTGCTGCCGGCGCCGGGACGCGTCATGACCATGACGACATCGGGCCTCGCCTTGATGATGGCCTCGTCGGTGAGCGGCTTGTAGCCCTCGAACGTGCCTTCCGTCGCGTTGACCGCGCCGGCAAGGCCGATGATGCCGTCGGCCGCGGTGTGGCCGCCGGCCGCCATCACCCTGCCGTTCTGGAAGGAGAGGATGAACAGCACGCGCTTGCGCTCGCTTTCCGGCCGCCCGGCGGCGTCGGCGATGGCCGCGTCGAGGTCGGCCGCGACCGTCGTCTCCAGTTCCTTCGCCTTGTCTGGCACGCCGAGGAATTTTCCGACGACGTCGATCTTCTTGAGGATCGCTGCGCGGTCGTAGCCTTCCGGCACGGTCTCGAAGGGAATGCCGGCGCTCTTGAGCACTGCCAGCGCATCCGGCGGGCCGCTGCCCTCGACGGCGAGGATCGCGGTCGGGTTGACGGCGATCACGCCCTCCGGCGAAAGCTGGCGCATGTAGCCGACGTCGGGAAGCTGCAGGGCCTCCTCGGGAAAGGTGCTGGTCGAATCGCGGGCGACGAGGCGGCCGCCTTCGCCGAGCGCATAGACGATCTCCGTCACCGCGCCGCCGATCGCCACCAGCTTCGAGCTGTCGACCTGCTGCATCTCCTGCGCGATGGCCTCGCGGATGAAGCCGCTCTGGCCGGTGGCCGCGAGCGGCAGCACGAGAGGGGCGGAGAGGGCGAACACGGTGAGGGCCACTTCCCACGGGCGGGCGCGGCGCAAATCGAAGCTCTTGCTCATGATCGTGGTCCTTCGCGGGTAACCGGCGCGCTTCCCAAACCTGAGAACCGCGCCACTCGTCTGTCTTCTCGGCCTCAGGCCGCGGCGCTGTCGGGGCGCGGCAGGTCGTCGAGGATCTCGCGCCAGTCCGCGCGCTCCGTCATGCCTTCCTTGCGCTTGCCGAAGAACTGGATGATCATCTCGCCGCCGGCGTCATAGGCCTCCAGCGAGGTGACATGGCCGTCCACCGTCGGCTTGCGCACGACCCAGCACTCGGCGATGTGGTCCATCCGCAAGTGCATGTGGAAGGTCGGGTCCATGACGTTGAGCCAGGGACCCATCGGCTGGATGTTCTTCACCGGACCGGTGTGGATCTGGATCGTGCCGTGATTGCCGACGAAGCACATGATGTCGCTTTCGCGCTCTGCGGCCGCGCGCATCAGGTGGCCGACGGCATCGGCCGCGACCGGCCGGGCGAAATCCTCGCCGACGCTGCGCACGGCGTCCTGGCGGCCGATCTTCAGCTTCTTCAGCATGCCGAAGAACTGGTGGGTGTCGGTCATGGCCGCCCAGTTCTCACGCAGCGCGGCAACGTCCACCGGACCGGTGTCGTCAGCCTTTTCCGACACGACCTCGACGAAGTCCTGCGACTGGTCTTCCAGGCGGAAGTCGGCGACGATGGCCTCGTAGGCCGCAAGATTGGAGGCGGGGCGCAGGTGCACCTTGTGGACCGCGACGCCGGCCTTGTCGAAGAACTGGAGACTGCGGCGCACCTGCTCCCCGTCGGTCTTGGTCACGGCGAAGCCGTGCGCCCAGGTGCCGGGGAAGATGCGCAGGTCGATGTTCTCGCCGAGCACGATCGAGGCGTGCTTGCCGGTGTTTATCTTCTCGAAGACGCCGATCTTCTCGTGCACCACGCTCTCGTTGCGGGTCAGGGCCATCACCTCGCCGAGCGCTTCCGAGCGTTCGAGGAAGCGGTTGGCGTCGCCGTCGATGCGCACCGCCGTCAGCCCCACCTCGGCCGCGACGAGCGCGGCTTCCGAAATGCCGAGCGTGGCGGCGATGTCGCGCTCGCGCAGCTTCGGGTTCTCGGCGCGGAAAGCGCGGATTTCAGCGGGGGTCGGGCGGGTCGTGTTGCTCATGGGCGCGGCCTTGATCGAATGTTCCGTCGTGGAACCTGTCGCAGTAAATTTTGTTGGCGGAACAGGGGTTTGACGCGGATTTTGCGTTTACTATCTTGACTTCATTACTCATATTTATCTATGCACGCAATACCGGTGCTATAAAGTCATGTTAATTCTGGCGTTCACCGGATAGATTGACCGCGGCCGTCGCTCTCGGCCGACAGCAAACCGATAGCGAGACAGGCGAGCCCATGACCCTACGCACTCTTCTTCTTCTTTCCGCGATGCTTTCCGCCGCCACCGTCACCGGTGCCGCAGCCCAGGAGGGCGCAGCGCCCAAGGGCCTGGACGTGGAGCTGAATGCGCTCGCCGGATCGCAGAAGGGCTGCCTCTTCACCTTCGTCGCGGCCAACGGTTTTGAGCAGAACGTCTCGAAGGTCTCCTTCGAATTCGTCATCTTCAACGACAAGGGCACGGTCGAGCGCCTGGCGCTGCTCGATTTCCGCGATCTGCCGGCGGGCAAGTCCAAGGTGCGCCAGTTCGACGTGCCGGGCATCAAGTGCGAAACGGTGAAGAACCTCCTGATCAACGACGCGCCGGTCTGCGAGGGCGAGGGCCTTGCCAAGGGCCGCTGCATGGACGGCATCGTGACGCGCAGCAAGGCGGCGGCCGGCCTGGAAGGCTGAGGATCGGATGTGCGGCGCATGAGGCGTCGCGATGCATGAAACGGAATGACGGGTGATATAATGTCTGGAAGCAAGTGGCTCTGGCTCGGCGCGGGGACCCTTTCCCTGCTGGCGCATGCCACCGCAGCCGCGATCCTCACCATGGCGCCGGCGCCGGAAGAGGAGCAGGCGCTGATCGCCGGCGGGGTCGTCGCCGAGGTGGCGATGCTGGGCAACGGCGCCTTCGAGGCGGTGGAATCCGGCAATCCCGAGGACACGATCACGCCGGAGACGATCCAGCCCGACGTGACCGAGCCGGTGCTGCAGGAGGTGGCGGAAATCCAGCCGACCGAGATCGAACCCGAAGTGACCGAGGCGATGACGCCGACGGACCCGCTCGTCTCCGAGCCGGGCGAGGAGGTTTTCGTGCCCTCCGCCGAGGTGGAGATCGCCGCGGTTCCGGTTCCCGAGATCAAGCCGGAAATCCAGCCGGAGGAAGAGATCAAGCCGGTTCCGGAAGTGAAGCAGGAAGAGCCCGTCAAGAAGGTGGAGCGCAAGAAGCCGAAGGAAAAGCCGATCCGCAAGGCGGGCGAGAAGGGCAAGGCCAAGCAGAACGCGACGCGCGGCGAGGTCGATGGCTCGGCGGACGTGAAGACCGCGGCGGTCGGCGGCCAGAAGAAGGGCAATTCGTCCGCCGCCGGCAATGCCGCCGTCACCAATTATCCGGGCAAGGTGCGCAACAAGATCAACCGCGCCAAGCGGCGTGTCTCGGGCGGCGACCGCGGCAGCGTGGTGGTGAGCTTCACCGTCAGCGCCAGCGGCGCGGCGAGCGGCATTCGCGTCGCGCGCAGTTCCGGCGTTGCCGCGCTCGACAAGGCGGCGGTCGATTCGGTGCAGCGCGCCGCGCCCTTCGCCAAGATTCCGGAGGCCGCCGGCAAATCGTCCTGGGCCTTCAACGTGCCGATCGTCTTCAACTGAGGCGTCGTTTCCCGCCATGCATCCGCCGGCGGGAATTTTTTGCGCGAAAATATGACTTTCCTAGTCATGTTTATACTTTACTCTGAAAATCAAGTTTTGTAGGTTGCCCTCGAACGGAGGCTCCGCCCGTGCGGAGTGCCAAAGGGGAAGCACGCATGAACTACGTCACTGCCGGCCGCGCGGAAGCGGTCCTGAAATCGATGATCGCCGAACGGGACCGGCGCATTGCGGATCTGGAGCGCCAGCTCGCCGCACTCAAGAAGCAGATCGCGGTCCCGCAGGACGTGGCGACGGCTGCGGCCCCGCGGGTCGAGGTACGGGCACCGCAGGCGCCCCGCAGCGTGGAAGTCACCAAGGTCAAGCGCCGGACGGGCGAAGCGGAGAGGAAGGCGATGCGCGAGAAGCACAGGCAGCAGCAGCAGGCCCGCCAGCAGACGGAGACGGCTGACAAGGCGGATGGCAAGGCGGGCCTTGAGGGCCGCAGCTTCCTCTATGTCGGCGGCCGGGACTGCCAGGTGGCGCATCTGCGCCAGATCGCCAGTTCCTACGGCGCCAACCTCATCCATCACGACGGCGGCCTGCGCGAGGCGGTCTCGCGCATCGACAATGTCCTGCCCTCGGTGGACTGCGTCTTCTGCCCCATCGACTGTATCAGCCATGATGCCTGCATCCGCGTGAAGACGGGCTGCAAGAAGTGGGAAAAGGCCTTCGTGCCGCTGCGCAACGGCAGCAAGTCCTCCTTCGAGCGCGCCCTGCAGAGCATGAGCCAGGGAGACACCACCCAGTGAATGACGAAAGACCCGAAGCCTTCATGATGATCGGCCTGCACAAGCTGGCCGCCCAGAATGGCGACGGCCTCGTGCCGGAACTCTATGCCCTGCTGACCCGCCGCGCGGACATGCTGGAAAGCGAGAATGTCGCGGAATTTCCGCTGGCAAGCGCTCGCCCGCCGGCGCGCGCCGCAAGCTTCGAAGGCGCGTCCGCCCTTGAAGCGCGCAACGACAATGTCGTAGCCTTCCCGCAGCCGCGACGCCTGCGGCGGGATTCGCTCTGACGGGATAGGTCTTCCATGTTCTACGCCATGAACCGATTCAAGATCGCCATCGGCCACGAGGAGGCCTTCGAGGCGATCTGGAAGGGGCGGGATTCCAGCCTTGAGGAGATGCCGGGCTTCCAGTCCTTCCACCTCCTTCGGGGCGACACCAATGCGGAGGAGGGGTTCACCCTCTTCGCCTCCCATTCGATCTGGGCGAGCAAGGACGATTTCATCGCCTGGACCCGATCGGAAAACTTCCGGCAGGCGCACAGGAACGCCGCCGCCGACAAGGGCGTCTATCTCGGCCCGCCGAAGTTCGAGGGCTTCAGCGTCGTCGAGGGGGCATGAGCGCGAGCGAAGACCCCGATCGTATCGAAGTGCTGCCGGTCCTGCCGTCGCTCGATATCGAGGAGACGCTGGATTTCTACACGCGGCTGCTCGGCTTCAGCGAAGTCGTGTACCGGGCGGACGACTATCTCATCGTCCGCCGCTGCGCAGGCATGGAACTGCATTTCTGGCGGACCGACGATCGGGCGCTCTGCGAGCGCACCTCCGTCTACCTGCGCGGCGGCGGCATCGGCGACCTTCACCGCGAGTTCAGCGAGAAGGGCGTGCCGGCGCTGTCGCCGATGGAGGTGCGGGCGTGGGACATGGAGGAATTCTACGTCCACGATCCGCACGGCAATCTTTTGCGCTTCGGCCGCATTGCGCAGCGCTGATCTCAGCCTTCCCTGAGCGGCAGGAGGGCGCCGAGCGCCACCGCCAGCCAGCCCGCCATCATGGTGATGCCGCCCGTCGGGGCCGACATCGGGAAGAGCCCGTGCCCGGCAAAATGGCGCAGGACGAGATCGCCGGCAAAGAGCGCTGTGCCGAGCGCCAGCAGCACGGAGGCGAGCGCCGCCGTGCGCAGGCCCGGCCAGGCGGCGTATAGCGCCACCAGCGCCGGGGCGTGGGCAAGGCACATGGCGGAGGCGCCGGCCATCAAGCGCGGATCGCTGCCATGCGAGGCCGCGGCGGCGGTGACGACGCCCGTCACCCCCATCAGGCCGGCGACGAGGAGGCTCGCGGAGCGGAGCGGAAACGGCATCGGGCTATTCCTGGTTCTGCATGTGGTGGGCGAGCCGCGTGACGGGCTCCAGGATGACGGCGCGCAGGCCCTCGCTCGGGACGGTCTCCTCCAGCGCGCGGACGAAGCAGAGCAGCCATTCGTCGCGCTCGGCCGGGCCGATCGAGGCCATGAAATGGCGGCGGCGCAGCATGGGATGGCCACGTTTCTGCGTGTAGAGCGGTGGACCGCCGAGCCAGCCCGTCAGGTATTCGTAGAGCTTTTCCTCACTGCCGGAGAGATCCGGCGGGTGCACCGCGCGGCAGCGCGCGGCTTCCGGCAGGGTGTCCATCAGAACGTAGAAGCGATGGGTCAGCGCCCGGACGGCGGCATCGCCGCCGATCGCCTCGTAGAGGGTGACCGTCTCGCTCTGGCGGTTCCTGTCGTCGGTCGTCTCCGTCATCGGCCTTTCCCGTTTCCCCGGTCTTAGCGCCCGCTTCCGCGGCACGCAATGGGAGCCCTCCGCGTGCGACGAAGGGCGCCGCCCGCCGCAAGCTTAGCTCATATTGACAAGAAACCGTCCAGACGGTATCTTTTAAGTATGAGCAAGGCGCACCACCGCAAGAAACATCCGGAAGCCGTCCGCCAGCAATTGCTGGAGGTCGCGGCGAAACTGTCGCTGGAGAAGGGGCCGGGGAGCGTGACGCTCGACGCGGTCTCGCAGGCGGCGGGCGTCAGCAAGGGGGGATTGCTCCATCATTTCCCCAACAAGCTGGCTCTGCTCGACGGCCTCTTCACCGACCTGACGGACAAGCTGGACCGGACGATCGCCGACAGGATGCGCGAGGATCCCGAGCCGAAGGGCCGCTTCACCCGCGCCTATGTCTCGGTCTTCTTCCTGCCGGAAGGGATCGCCGACGGCGAGAAGTGGAAGGTGCTGACCGTCGCCCTCATCTCCGAACCGCACCTGCGCGAGCGCTGGCGACAATGGGTGGAGCGATACCTTGCGGAGAATGTCGGCACGGATTCCGCGCTCGACGCCGTGCTGGTGCGTTACGCCGTCGATGGCCTGTGGCTTGCCGATCTGCTCGGCGCGCCGACCATGGATGCGCAAACCCGCGCCGCCATGCTTCACCGGCTGCTGGCGCTGACGCGCGCCTGATCCCCGATATCCTTTGCGCCCGCGGGCGCCAGAGAAACGCCATGAACCTTTCCGCCGTCTACGCCGTCCTCGTCGTCGCCATCGTCTTCGAAGTGCTGGGCACCTCGGCCATGCAGGCCGCGCAGCATTTCACGCGTCTCGTGCCGACCGCCATGATGGTGGTCTGCTACGCCATCGCCTTCTTCTTCCTGTCGTGGAGCCTGCGCTTCGTGCCCGTCGGCATCGCCTATGCCATCTGGAGCGGGCTCGGCATCGTGCTGATCTCGGCCGTCGGCTATTTCGTCTTCGGCCAGAAGCTCGATTTCGCCGCCATTGTCGGCCTCGGTCTCATCATTGCCGGCGTGCTTGTGTTGAACCTTTTCTCCAAATCGACATTCCACTGAAAGGCGACTGGAATCGTAAAGGCCCCCGCTTGCCAAGAATCGGGTCTGTCTCTATCGATTCCGTCGAATTGAAAGCGATTTCAATTCCGGCTTCAGAGGAACGGCACATGGCGATACGCACCATCGTATGGGGTGAGAACATCCACGAGCAGACGAACGAGATCGTGCGCTCGATCTATCCGGACGGCATGCACACGACGATTGCCGAGGCGCTGAACCGCGACCCGGATATCCGCGCCACCACCGCGACGCTGCAGGAGCCCGAGCACGGCCTTGCCGAAGCGCGGCTTGCCGAGACGGACGTGCTCGTCTGGTGGGGCCACAAGGACCACGGCGCGGTCAGCGACGTGGTGGTCGAGCGCGTGGCGCGGCGCGTCTGGGAGGGCATGGGCCTGCTGGTGCTCCATTCCGGCCATTTCTCGAAGATCTTCAAGCGGCTGATGGGCACGCCCTGCGCCCTGAAATGGCGCGAGGCAGGCGAGCGCGAGCGGCTCTGGGTCATCAATCCGCGCCACCCGATCGCCGAGGGCCTCGGCGAGAATTTCGTGCTGGAGAACGAGGAGATGTACGGCGAGCAGTTCTCCGTGCCGGAGCCGCTGGAGACGGTGTTCATCTCCTGGTTCGCCGGCGGCGAGGTCTTCCGCTCCGGCATGACCTGGCGCCGTGGCGCCGGCAACATCTTCTATTTCCGCCCGGGCCACGAGACCTACCCGACCTATCACGATGCCACCGTGCAGAAGGTGCTCGCCAACGGCGTGAAATGGGCCTTCAACCCGCAGGGCAGCTACACGGCGATCCATGACGCGCCGAACGTGCCGGTCGAAAAGGCGCTGGAGCCGATCGTCGAGCGCGGCCCGAAACTGCACGAAGCCGGCGAAGCCGGATATCGCTGAGGAAATCATGCGCCTGCTCGTTCTTGGAACCGGTGGCATGGCCAATTCCCATGCCCAGCACTTTGCCGCGATCGACGGCGTCGACCTTGTCGGCGCGGTCGATGTGGACCCGCTGCGCGCCAAGGCTTTTGCCGATACGCATGGCATTCCGAACGTCTTCACCTCGCTGGAGGACGCCATTGCCTGGAACGGCTTCGACGCCGCCACCAATGTGACGCCCGACCGCGCGCACCACCCGACCACCCTGGCGCTGCTGGCGGCGGGCAAGCATGTCATGTGCGAGAAGCCGCTGGCGGAAGACTATGCCAAGGCGGACGAGATGGCGCGCGCCGCCGAGGCCTCCGGCCTCGTCACCATGGTCAACCTCACCTATCGCAACGTGGCGCCCCTGCAAAAGGCGCGGGCCATGGTGCTGGCCGGCGAACTCGGCCATGTCCGCCATGTCGAGGCCTCCTATCTGCAAAGCTGGCTCGTCTCGAAAGCGTGGGGCAACTGGGCGACGGAAAGCCAGTGGCTCTGGCGGCTTTCCACCCGGCACGGCTCGAACGGCGTGCTCGGCGATGTCGGCATCCACATCCTCGATTTCGCCAGCTATGGCGCGGCGAGCGAGGTGGAGCACGTCTTCGCGCGGCTGCGTGCCTTCGACAAGGCGCCGGACAACCGCATCGGCGAATACGATCTCGACGCGAACGACAGCTTCACCATGACGGTCGATTTCGCCAATGGCGCGCTCGGCGTCATCCATGCGAGCCGCTGGGCGACCGGCCATCTCAACGAACTGCGCCTGCGCATGCATGGCGACCGCGGCGCGCTGGAGGTCATCCAGACGCCCGAGGGCTCCCGCCTGCGCGGCTGTCTCGGCGAGGATGTCGAGCAGGCCGTCTGGCGTGAACTCGATGCCGGCACGGTGCCGACCAACTACGCGCGTTTCGCCGCCGCCGTGGCGCGGGGCGAAAAGGTTGAGCCCGGCTTCCGCCACGCGGCCGAGTTGCAGAAGGTCCTCGATCTTGCGATGGAGACCGAACGGGAGCGCCGCGAGCTGAAGGTCTGATCTCAGGGCGGGGCAGGGCCGGTCGAGCCGCGAATACGGAAGTCGACGGGCCAGATCTCCTGCAGGGCCTCGGGCGCCTCGCCCCGCAGCAACCGCAGAACCATCTCGCCGATCCGTGCGCCCGCCGCGCGGATCGGCGATTGCGTCGTGGTGACCGGCGGCACGAGATTGTCCGGGCTGAGATAGGGGAAGACGTCGTCATGTGCGATGAGCGAGACGTCCTTGCCCACGCAAAGCCCCGCGATGCGGATCGCCCGCATGGCGCCCAGCGCCGACATCATCGAGCCGGCGATGACCGCCGTCGGCGGGGCGGGAAGGGCGAGGAAGGCCTGCATCAGCCGGAAGCCCGTCTCGTCCGTGAATTCGCCGTGGCCGACAAGGGCCGGGTCGAGCGCGAGCCCCCGCGCCTCCAGCGCCGTGCGGTAGCCGCTGGCGCGGTCGAGGGCATAGGTGCCGGCCATGGCGCCGTTGATCAGCGCGATGCGCCGGTGGCCGAGGTCGGCAAGATGGCCCGTCGCCGTCTCGATCGCCCCGAAATTGTCGATATCGAGAAAGGCGAAGGGCCTTTCCGCCGTGCTGCGCCCGTGCACGACGAAGGGCAGCTCCAGCGCCTGCAGCAGCGCGATGCGGGCATCCGTGCGGGCGGGCGTGTGCACCACCACCGCATCCACCCGCTTGCTGGCGGCAAGCCGGCGATAGGTGGCCGCCTCGTCGGCCTCCGTCTCGACGGTCGAGACCAGGATGTCGATGCCGTCCTTCTGCAGCCGGGTGGAGAGCCCGCCCATGAACTCGCTGGAATGCGGCCCGAAGCGCCCGCCGCCCTGGAAGACGATGCCGATCGTGCCGGCCCGGCCGGTCGCCAGCCGCTGCGCGCTGATGTTCGGCCGGTAACCGAGCTTCTCCGCCGCCTCCAGCACGCGCCGACGCGTCTCCGGCCTCACCTCCGGATAACCGCTCATCGCCCGGCTGACGGTGGTCTGCGAAAGGCCGATGCGGGCGGCAAATTCCTTGAGGTTCATCCTGCCTCCCTGGCGCGGCCGGTTCTTCCGGGCGTTTATGAACGTTCCGGCCCAAGGCGGCAAGTTTGGTGCGGGCTGGAAGGAGCCGTGCGCGGGGAGACAGTCCGCCCCGGTTGCAACGCCATCTTGAATTCTGAAAATAACACGCTAAGGTAAAAATATTAACGATAAGGTTGTGCCTGGCTCACATATCGCGCCAGATGCAATGAGGCTTCTGGCGGGTGGCCGGGCGATGAACCGGCTCTCCTGCGTTTTCCTCCCGGGCGGGGACAGCCCGGATGCATCCGGTGATCACTTTCGGGGGATTGTCATGCAGGCGGGCTCGGATGTGCCGGCTGCAACGGGTTCGTCCGCGCGATCGAACCTGCAGCCTCAAGATCGCGGCACAGCGGCGCGCGGCTGGCTGTGGTGGACGCGGCAGGTTCGAATCAGGACGCAGACCGGTGCGCCGCTCGTCTATTCCAGGGCGCAGGAGGGCCGCCGGCCTTGTTACCTGAGCGTCCTCACGCGCCTGTTCGGCGCACGCCGGGCCGGCCTTCGCGAACTGCTCCTTTCCTCCGCGCCCGTCCTGTTCCTGATGGTGGAGGAGGCCTTCCTGGCCTATGTCGTTCTCGGCCTGCTGCGGGCGCTCGCCGGGCGGCGGACGGTAGGCCTGCTGCTGCGGCCGATGCCGCTGTCGGCCTCGCCCCACCTGTCCCGCCGCTGGAAACGGGCCGTTCTCGGCTGGCTGAAGCGTTTTCGCGCCATCCACACCCTGACCATCCTTCCCTTCTCCGTGTTCCCGGCCGTTTCCGCCGTCGCGAAGGGCTGGATCTACGATTTCCAGCTCTGGGACCTGACGGACGAGGAGCGGGAGGCGGTGGAACTGCTGCGCAGCGAGCGGCCTGCGGGCGAACGCCAGGTCCTGACGGCGATCGGCACGCAGAACCGCCGCAAGGGGTTCGATCTCTTCACGGACAGCTATGTCCGCCTCGCGGCCCTCCGGACCCGTTTCCAGTTCATTTCCTGCGGCAGGGTGGAGCCCATGGTCGAGGCCTATGCGGAGGCCTTCGTCGAGGCGGGCGGGGTTGTGGTGAACCGCTGCGTTTCGGATGCCGAGCTGCTCGGGGTCTATGCCGCGAGCGATGCGGTCTGGTGCTTTTATCCGCCGTTGGGCGATCACGCCTCGGGGGTTCTCGGCCGGGCGGCGCAGCTCGGCATCCCGGTTGTCGTGCGCTATGGTTCCGTCGCCCATCGCCTGTGCATCGTCGAGAACATCCCGCATGTGCCGACGACCGCCGACGGGCTCGCCGAGCGGCTCACAGGCCCGCTGCCGCCGAGGGACGAAGCCTGCGGGCGCCTCGCCGCCGCCCGTTTCGCCCGCCAGAGCGAGGCGACGCTGCGCGCCGCCCTCGGCCTTGCGAACCTCGACCCGCCGGCCTCGCCCTAAGACGGGCCGGGCGATCATGTGGTCGAGGAGGGCATCTCGGCGCCTCGACGGCGAGGGGCGCCGGTCTTTAGCGCGATGCGAGAGAATGCGCGTTGCGGTGGCTTTTCTTCCCCCCCTTTCGAGCGGCGACGGTGGTCCGATCTCGCTCGATAGTCACGACGTCCCCTTTGGGCCTGGTGTTGCCAGGTTGCTTTCGGCAGCGTCGCGTCCCGGATTGGAAGCGGCCAATTCAATTCGCGTCCGAAGATCGCCCCGGCGTCGTATCGTCAGGAGCGATCCGCCCAGCCCTCCTGCCGCGACCTGTCTGACGCCGTTGGAAAGCTTCACGGCGCCGAGAATTTCACCGTCACACCGCGTTGCCGAAAGTAGGCCTGCATGAGTTTCCGGCCAGAACGGTTGTTCTGCACGAGCCTGGCCGGATCGAAGACAGCCTCTTTCAGGCCCGCTCGCTGCAGCGCTGCCTTGAGGGCCGCGATATGCATGTCGATGTCGGCGTTGTCCGCCTGGAGCGATTCATAAATGCGGTTTGTCGCATCTTCTACGGACGGTTCGCTCACGAATATACTCCCGTTGTTGCCTGGCCGGCGCTTACCACATTCCTGGGCTCGACCCTATTCCGGTGAAAAACGTCCTCGTCAATGGGAGACGATGGATTAGGCCATGGAATCCACTTTTGAAGGCCCTCGTGAGGCCAAGCACCCTCGCCGCACCGCTCGATGCGTTGCGCGCCTGATATATACCGTGCATTCTACACCTATGGGGGGATTGCGTGGACTATTATGCACATTCTGGTCGAGAGTTGGACAAATCCGACTGGCAGATCCTGAAGGAACACCTGTTTGCCGTTGCACGAGCGGCAGGAGACAGGGCGCGTCTTTTCGGTCTTGAAGCGGCGGCCTTTGTCGCGGGACTGTTCCACGATCTCGGAAAGTACAATCCGCCTTTTCAGCGACGCCTGGAAGGGGCGAAGGAGGCGGTCGATCACTCCACGGCCGGCGCGCAGGCCTTGCGTGATCTGGCGAAAGGTGGCGATGCCGTCATGGCCCAGATCATCGGCTATTGCATTCTGGGGCACCATGCGGGCCTGCCCGACCGGCTGGATGGACCTGGAACCTTCGACCATCGCATGAAGCAGCCGCTGGCGATCGATCCGGTCTGGATGGACGAGTTGAAGGCCGAAGTGTCGGGGCTTGTCCCCGATATGGTCCATCGTTTCCCGACCGACAAGGCCGGACATGCCTTCTCTCTGGCGTTCATGGGGCGAATGTTGTTCTCGGCGCTGGTGGATGCGGATTTTTCGGACACCGAGACGTTTTACGAAGCGCTTGGCGAGAAGGAGGCGGACCGGGACTGGCCGGCCTTGTCCGCCGTGATCGATGACTTCGTCGCACGGTTCGATGTCCATATGGCCTCGCTCTCGGGGCGGGACGGCGCATTGAACCAGCTACGCCGCGACGTGCTGACCCATGTGCGCGCCGGCGCCGAGAGGGAACCGGGCCTTTTCACCCTTACCGTGCCCACCGGCGGCGGCAAGACCCTGGCCTCCCTCGGTTTCGCGCTGGATCATGCCCGCCGGCACGGCCATCGCCGGATCATCTATTCCATTCCTTTCACCAGCATCATCGACCAGACGGCGGAGATTTTTCGGTCCGTACTGGGGGAAGGCAATGTCCTCGAACATCATTCCGCCATCGAGGAAGAGGCTTTCGACGCGAGAAGGCGCGAGCACAAGGACAAGCTGAAGCTCGCAATGGAGGATTGGGCGGCACCTGTCGTCGTCACGACGACCGTCCAGCTTTGCGAAAGCCTGTTCACGGCCCGTCCCTCGCGCGCCCGCAAGCTGCACAATATCGCCGGTTCCATCATCATCCTGGATGAAGCGCAGACCCTGCCAAAGGCCTTGCTGCTGCCGATCATGCGGGCGCTGGAGGAACTGGCACGCAACTACGGCTGCACCGTCGTGCTGTGTACGGCGACGCAGCCGGCACTCGGGCGGCGGCCGGAACTGCCGGGTGGCCTGCCGTTGGAAGGCCGGGAGCTTGCGCCCGATCCGACCCGACTTGCAGCGAAGCTGGCGCGCACCCGCATCGTCCATGCGGGCGAGATGGACAATGCGGCGCTGCTCGACGCTTTGGCGCCGTGCGATCAGGCGTTGGTCATCGTCAACAGCCGACGCCACGCGCTGGAGCTTTATCGGCAGGCGCAGGAGGCCGGATTGGCGGGGCTCATCCATCTGACGACCCGGCAATATGCGGCGCACCGGCGGCGTATTCTTGCGGATGTGAGAGAACGGCTCAAGGAGGGCCGGCCTTGTCGCCTGATCGCCACAAGCCTGATCGAGGCCGGTGTCGATGTCGATTTCCCCGTCGCCTGGCGGGCGGAGGCGGGGTTGGACCAGATCATTCAGGCGGCAGGCAGGGTCAACAGGGAAGGCCGGCGCAACCGTGACGACAGTATCGTCACGGTGTTCAAGCCACCGGACTACCGCCCGCCCGCAGAAATCCGCGGGCTGATCGGTGACATGCAGCGGATCATCGGCAAACACCCCGATCTGACCTCGCTTGCCGCCGTGGAGGATTACTTCGGCGAGGTCTACTGGCGCATGGGCGAGGGCATGGACGCAAAGAAGATCCTTGCCCGCTTCGAACTCAGCAATCGCACCGGATGCCATTTCGACTATCGCACGGTGGGACAGGATTTCCGCCTCATCGAAAGTGGCTTGGCGCCGGTGATCGTGGCGTTGGACGAGGATACAAGGGAAGCTGTTGATGATCTGGGGATAGAGAATATCCCCTCTGGATTGCTCGCGCGAAGAATGCAATCCTCGGTAGTGCAGGTGCCGCCGAAGGCAAGAGCGCTGTTGATCCAAAACGGTCATGTCGCGTTCGTCGCGCCGCAATGGCGGGGGGACCAGTTTGCGGTTCTGCAGACGAGCAGTCTCTATCGGCCGGATGTCGGATTGCTTTGGGAGGATGCAGATTATCTCGGCGTGGAGGACATGATTTTTTAGCTAAAGAGTACAGGAATGCCGCAGCGTTGACAGCGCTTAATTAGATGTTTATGATTCTCCTAGTTGTGAAGGGAGGTCGTATGCTTAAGTATCGTCTTCCACGTTGGCTCGAGCCTGTGCTCGAGGTTGTGGCTCTGATCTTGCGGATCATATTCCGGCAAATCTAAGTCTCTTCGGTCGCCTGATGGCGCGGATAGAAATCTGTATTCTTTAGCTCATGGAAATACTCGCCCGCTTTGCTGCGGGTGAGTATCGAGCATATTTTTAAGTGGTTTCGTCTGGGAGGACATGGATGACCTACGGAATTCGCCTGAAAGTCTGGGGAGACTATGCCTGTTTTACCCGGCCGGAGATGAAGGTCGAGCGTGTCTCCTATGAGGTGATGACGCCCTCCGCCGCGCGGGGCCTGCTGGAAGCCATTCACTGGAAACCGGCCATTCGCTGGGTGATCGACGCGATCCATGTGCTGGAGCCCATCTGCTTCCAGTCGATCCGGCGCAACGAGGTCGGCCACAAGGCGCCGGCGGGCAAGATCAGGTCGGCGATGAAGCGCGGCGATCTCGAGGGCCTGAACCTGCTGGTGGACGAGGACCGCCAGCAGCGCGCCGCGACCGTGCTGGTGAAGCCGGCCTATATCATCGAGGCGCATTTCGAACTGACGAAGAATGCCGGCCCCGATGACAACGAGGGCAAGCATCTCGATATCTTCAATCGCCGTGCGGCGAAAGGCCAGTGCTTCCACCAGCCCTGTCTCGGTACGCGGGAATTCGCAGCGCATTTCGAATTGCTCCCGCCCGAGGCGGCGCTGCCGCCGGCGATTGCCGAGAGCCGCGACCTCGGTTTCATGCTGTTCGATATCGATCACGCCGCGGCCGGCCGTCCCTCGTTGTTCTTTCGGGCGGCGCTGGATAACGGCGTGGTCCGGATTCCGCCGCCGGAATCCCCGGAGGTTCGGCGATGACGATCCTTTCCTCCCTCGCAAAGGCATACGAGCGCCTGCCGAATGCGCCGCCGTTCGGGTATTCGTCGGAAAAGATCGGTGTCGTCGTCGGCCTGAACGAAGACGGCTCTATCGCGAGCGTCACTGATTGGCGTGAGGGCGAGGGCAAGAAGGCGCGGCCGCGCGCGATGCTGGTGCCGCAGCCCGTGAAGCGCACGGCCGGCATCGCACCGAACTTTCTCTGGGACAAGACCTCCTACGTGGTCGGGGTGACTGCGGGCGAGGGGCGGCGCACGGCAGACGAGCACCTGGCGTTTGTGGATAGGCATCTGGAAGAGATTGGCGACAGCGATGATCCCGGCCTGCGCGCTTTCACCCTGTTCCTGAAAAACTGGTCGCCAGACCAGTTCGAAGCGGCGCCCTGGCAGGATGACATGAAGGACCAGAACGTTGCCTTCGCTCTGGAGAGCGATCGCCGCGCAAATCTTTTCCTTCACGATCGTCCGGCAGCCAAGTCGCTGTGGGAGCGCTTGTCCTCGCAGGAAAGCGGCAAACCACAGATCTGCCTCGTTCGCGGAGAGCCCGGCGCGGTCGCGCGCCTTCATCCGTCGATCAAGAGTGTCTGGGGGGCTCAGTCTTCCGGTGCGGCGCTCGTCTCCTTCAATCTCGATGCCTTCACTTCTTACGGCCACGAGCAAGGCGACAATGCGCCCGTCTCCGAAGCTGCCGCCTTTGCCTACACGACGGCGCTCAACCGCTTCCTGGAAAAGGGCAGCGGCCATCGCATTCAGATCGGCGATGCCTCGACGGTGTTCTGGGCGGATGCGTCGAAGCTTGCGGCCGTGGAAGATGCGGAGGCGATGTTTCCGGCTTTCTTCGATGCGATAGAGGACATGCAGCAGGAGGAGAAGATCGACACGAAGCGCATTCGCGAGCGGCTGGAGCAGATCCGCAAGGGGATGCCGCTGGAGGAGGTGGAACCGGATCTCGGCGATGTGCACTTCCATGTATTGGGTCTTGCGCCCAATGCCGCCCGGCTCTCCGTCCGCTTCTTCTATTCCGGCAGTTTCGAGGACCTGACGCGGCACTACCAGACATTCGTTTCCGACATGCGGATCGAGCCTCCGCCCCCGCGCGATCCGTTTCCTCCGCTCTGGCGCTATCTTCGCGAAACCGCCGTTCTCGGCAAGGGCGAGAACATCACGCCGAACCTTGCCGGCGAGTGGATGCGCTCGATCCTGACAGGCACCTACTACCCCCTGACGCTTCTGTCGTCGGTGCTGACGCGAATCCGCGCCGATGGGGAGATCAACGCTCTGCGCGCCGGGATTCTCAAGGCTGTTCTTATCCGTAATTTCTGGTCGTCCGTTGCCAACGACCGGCATGCGATCTCCAAGGAGGAGGCTCTGATGGCACTCGAAGTTGATAACCCTGATCCGGCCTATGTATTGGGCCGGTTGTTTGCGGTTCTAGAGAAGCTGCAATTTCTGGCACTCGGCAGACTGAATGCGACTATTCGTGATCGGTATTATGGAGTCGCATCGGTCAGCCCAAGAACTGTTTTTCCCCTTTTGTTCAAGCTTAATCAGCATCACCGGAGCAAAGCTGAAAAAGACGACAACAAGCGTGGATTGGCTATCTATTTGTCTAGGCAGATCGGCGAAATTATAAATCTGCTGCCGGCTGAACTGCCTAGTTCTCTATCGCTGGCTTCCCAGGGCAAATTCGCCATCGGATATTATCATCAGTTCAATTTCCGCAAGCCGAATGACACGACTTCTGAAGAGGATGACGTCGCATGACCACGATTGCCAATCGCTATGATTTCGCGCTGATCTTCGAGGTCGTCAACGGCAACCCCAATGGCGATCCGGATGCGGGCAACCTGCCGCGGCTCGATCCCGAGACCAACAAGGGATTGGTGAGCGATGTCAGCCTCAAGCGCAAGATCCGCAACTATGTCGATCTGGCCCGTCACGGCGAGGACGGTTTCCACATCTATGTCGAGGAGGGCGCCATCCTCAACGACAAGCACCGCCAGGCCTATCGCGCCATCCGCAAGGACGATCCCAAGGTCGACAAGGACGCCAAGCTGAACCCTAAGGACGACGGAGAGGCGAAGGCGGTGACGGCCTTCATGTGCGCCAACTTCTTCGATGTGCGCACCTTCGGCGCGGTCATGTCCACCGGTGTGAATGCCGGACAGGTGAAAGGACCGGTGCAGCTGACATTCGCACGCTCGGTCGAGCCGATCCTGCCGCTCGAAATCTCCATCACCCGCATGGCCGCCACCAACGAGGCGGAAAAGAAGCAGAAGGCGGAAGGCGACGATTCCAGCGACCGCACCGACAATCGCACCATGGGGCGCAAGCATATCGTTCCCTATGGGCTCTATGTCGCCCATGGCTTCATCTCCGCCAAGTTCGCGGAACGTACCGGCTTTTCGGAAAACGACCTTGCCTTGCTGTTCGAGGCGCTCGGCACCATGTTCGAGCACGACCGCTCCGCCGCGCGCGGTGAAATGGCCACGCGCAAGCTGATCGTGTTCAAGCACGAAAATGCGCTTGGAAACGCGCCCGCGCACGCCTTGTTCGACCGCATCCGGATCGGCCGCAATGTCGAGGGCGAATTTCGCGTCATCGACCAGCGCCTCGACAACCTGCCGCCGGCGCGGGCTTTCTCGGACTATATCGTCACCGTCGATCGCGACACCCTGCCCGAAGGCGTGGAAATCCGGGAGTTTCTTTGAACCATGACGGCGGGCGTGGGCGATGACGGACAGGGTGGTGGGGAGCCCATTCCGCTCTCCGCCCTTCAGCACGCGGTCTACTGCCGGCGTCAGGCGGCGCTCATCCATGTCGAACGGCTCTGGGCCGACAACCGGTTCACCGCGGAAGGCAACGTGCTGCACGCCGTGGCCGACAAGGGTGGATCGCGGAAGGTGAGGGGGCTTCGTCGCGTCATGTCGCTGCCCGTCGCATCGCGCCGCCTTAACATTTCAGGTATTGCCGATGTGGTGGAATTCCTGCCGGATGCGGAAGGGGAAACCGCCTTCCCCATCGAATACAAGCGCGGCAAGCCGAAGCTACACCGCGCCGACGAAGTACAGCTTTGCGCGCAGGCGCTCTGTCTGGAGGAGATGACGGGGAGGCCGGTGCCGGAGGGCGCGCTGTTCTACGCCGAGACGAAACGCCGTCTCGTCGTCCCCTTCGATGCCGAACTGCGCCGGCAGACGGAAGACGTGATCGGCGAAATGGCGGATGTTTTGACTTCCGGCCGGACGCCGCCGCCGACCATGAGGCGGGAGCGCTGCCGGGCCTGCTCGCTTCTGGAACTTTGCCAGCCCGGCATCGTCGCCCGACCGGTGCGCGCATGGCGCGCGCGCATGGTGGAGCGGACACTTACGGCGGAGCCTCTTCCATGAAGAAGATGCTCAACACGATCTACGTGACGACGGAAGGCGCCGCCCTGCGCAAGGACGGCGAAAACCTCGTCGCCGACGTGGACGGCATGGAGCGAAGCCGTGTTCCCTTGCATATGCTGTCCGCCGTGGTCGTGTTCGGGGCCGTGTTGGTTTCGCCGCCGTTGATGGCCGCGCTTGCAGCTGCCGGCATCACGCTGACCCTTCTTGACCGCAATGGCCGTTTCCAGGCCAGGGTGGAAGGTCCCGTCAGCGGCAATATCCTGCTGCGCCGCGCGCAATATCGCCTCTGCGATGCGCCGGAAGACGTGGTGCGGTCCGTTGTCATCGGCAAGGTGGCGAACCAGCGCGCGGTGCTGATGCGCTCGCTTCGGGATTACGGCGAGACCTATGACGAGACCGCCCGCAATGCCATCGGTATCGTCACGGATCGCCTTGCGCATATCCTGCGGCGGGTGGAGCGCGCTGACGATACGGTGGAGGAGATGCGCGGTTCTGAGGGAGAAGCCGCCAATCTCTACTTCTCCGTCTTCGATCATCTGATCCGTTCGCCCGATCCGGAAATGCGCTGGCGGGGACGGTCCCGCCGCCCGCCGCTGGACCCGGTGAATGCACTTCTGTCCTTCCTCTATACGTTGCTGACCCATGACTGCCGTTCGGCGCTGGAAAGCGTTGGGCTGGATCCGGCGGCGGGTTTCCTTCATCGGGACAGGCCCGGACGCCCCAGCCTGGCGCTCGATCTCATGGAGGAGATGCGCCCGGTGCTGGCCGATCGGCTGGCGCTTTCCCTCATCAACCGGAGGCAGTTGCGAGCGCGGGATTTCACGGTGCAGGACGGTGGCGCCGTTATGATGCAGGAGGATGCGCGCAAAACCGTGTTGACCGCCTGGCAGGAGCGCAAGCGGGAGGAGCGCATCCATCCGTTCCTGGAAGAAAGAGCGCCGCTCGGCCTCGTTCCCTATTTGCAGGCACAGATGCTGGCACGCCATCTGCGCGGCGATCTCGATGCCTATCCCCCCTGGTTCTGGAAGTGAGGGCGCCCCATGCTCGTTCTGGTGACCTATGATGTGCGCACGAGCGAGGGCAATGGCGCTGCGCGCCTGCGGGCCGTCGCCAAAGCCTGTCGCGACTACGGCCAGCGCGTCCAGTTCTCCGTTTTCGAGATCGAGGTGGATCCGGCGCAGTGGACGAAGCTCAAGGCACGCCTGGAAAGCCTTATCCGCCCCGAGCTTGACAGTCTGCGCTACTATTATCTCGGCGCCAACTGGCACAAGCGCGTAGAACATGTCGGCGCAAAACCCGCCTCCGACCTGAACGGCACCCTGATCGTTTGATCCGCTTTTCTTCACGGCTATGGGCTGTGTCCGGCAAGGTGCGAACCTGAAGCGTGCCGGGAAAATACGCTTGGTTCGCACTGAGTGTAGATCTTTGAAATCGTGAAAGAACACTCGTTTGCAGGCGCTATTGATGCTTCAACCGTGCCGGTGCTCCCCGCCATGCGCGCCCAGCCCCCTTTTCCACCAACAAAATCCATGTTTTACACTGAGGCCGTCGCCTCCTTCGCGGAGGCGTGGATTGAAACCTTGTTGTAGGTGTGCGTGGCCGTGTCGATGATGGTCGCCTCCTTCGCGGAGGCGTGGATTGAAACTCCTCTTGGTGTGGTGGCACTGTCGCGGCGCGGGGTCGCCTCCTTCGCGGAGGCGTGGATTGAAACACCCAGAGATCCACGTCTATGGCGCCGGGCGGCCGTCGCCTCCTTCGCGGAGGCGTGGATTGAAACTCCTGCTTGTCGCTGACCAGCGTCACGACGCCGGGTCGCCTCCTTCGCGGAGGCGTGGATTGAAACCGTTGATTGCAGGGCGCTCACGTCCACACCCGCCAGGTCGCCTCCTTCGCGGAGGCGTGGATTGAAACTGCGGGATGCCGGCATCATCCGTAAGGAGGCCGCGTCGCCTCCTTCGCGGAGGCGTGGATTGAAACGCTTGCATCAATCGTCGTTGGAAGGGGCATGACGTCGCCTCCTTCGCGGAGGCGTGGATTGAAACGTAGCAATAGAGTGACTGGCTGTAGGCCGACGAGGGTCGCCTCCTTCGCGGAGGCGTGGATTGAAACCACGAGCGGGCGGAACCTGCGCGCATAAAACGGCGTCGCCTCCTTCGCGGAGGCGTGGATTGAAACGGCGAAGCCCGGCGAGCCGTCCTCGCCCTGGGTGTCGCCTCCTTCGCGGAGGCGTGGATTGAAACGGCAACGTGTGTGCGATAAGCCGCCAACTCCGCCGTCGCCTCCTTCGCGGAGGCGTGGATTGAAACCGCGGTGTGGCTGGCCAACTGCTGGCCTTCGGTGGTCGCCTCCTTCGCGGAGGCGTGGATTGAAACAGGTCTTTGGCCTTGGACTGGGCGGCCTTGTCGGCGTCGCCTCCTTCGCGGAGGCGTGGATTGAAACTTTCAAATCTCCGGCAGGAACCCACCGAAGGTCATGTCGCCTCCTTCGCGGAGGCGTGGATTGAAACCGCAAATCAGATGATGAAGTCGCCGCTGAACGTGGTCGCCTCCTTCGCGGAGGCGTGGATTGAAACCCTCGATGCCGTTCACCTGAGTCTGCGACACGCCGTCGCCTCCTTCGCGGAGGCGTGGATTGAAACCGGCAAGGCCCGCGACATGCGAGATAGCAAGGCGAGTCGCCTCCTTCGCGGAGGCGTGGATTGAAACGCCGCATACCGCCCCGCAACCATCTCCGGCCGCATGTCGCCTCCTTCGCGGAGGCGTGGATTGAAACTTGTTGTAGGTGTGCGTCGCCGTGTCGATAATGTAGTCGCCTCCTTCGCGGAGGCGTGGATTGAAACTTGTCCCAGTGTCGCTCCTTGCGCTCCTTCGCCTGTCGCCTCCTTCGCGGAGGCGTGGATTGAAACGATTGCGGTATTGCTTGCCGCGTCGACCACTCATGTCGCCTCCTTCGCGGAGGCGTGGATTGAAACCGTCATCCAGTGATCGGGCTTGGCGCGGGGCGGAGTCGCCTCCTTCGCGGAGGCGTGGATTGAAACATTGCGCAATGGAACGGATATCGGGCTCGCAATCGTCGCCTCCTTCGCGGAGGCGTGGATTGAAACCTCCCCATTCACGCAAATCGCATTCGCCATCAGAGGTCGCCTCCTTCGCGGAGGCGTGGATTGAAACGTGCCTTCGTCGAGCGGATCGAGCGGCTGGACGAGGTCGCCTCCTTCGCGGAGGCGTGGATTGAAACGCCCAGTCGTTGTCGCGGGCGAGGATCACGGCCGGTCGCCTCCTTCGCGGAGGCGTGGATTGAAACCCTACCGCCTCTCCGATGTGATCGAGGCGAGGGCGTCGCCTCCTTCGCGGAGGCGTGGATTGAAACCTCGCAGCTCGTGATGCTGCACGATCAGATCGAGGTCGCCTCCTTCGCGGAGGCGTGGATTGAAACGATGACGCGCACGGGCTTGCCGTGCCGGGCAAGGGTCGCCTCCTTCGCGGAGGCGTGGATTGAAACTCTCATCGCCCGCGTCTGGTGGCTGCCGTGCGCGGTCGCCTCCTTCGCGGAGGCGTGGATTGAAACGACCAATTGCACGCCGCGCTCGCGCGCGATCCGATGTCGCCTCCTTCGCGGAGGCGTGGATTGAAACGCGTCGGAAACCGGCGTCTTCGGCCCACCTGCGATGTCGCCTCCTTCGCGGAGGCGTGGATTGAAACCCGGTTTTCGAGGCGATAGCCCTGTCCCCAGACGGTCGCCTCCTTCGCGGAGGCGTGGATTGAAACTTGTCCCCATCGACGAGCACGATGTTCTTGCCGAGTCGCCTCCTTCGCGGAGGCGTGGATTGAAACTGCTGGGCAGCGATAACTGCTGCCGCCATAGTCGTCGCCTCCTTCGCGGAGGCGTGGATTGAAACTCGTGCCCGCGGGAATGTTGGCCGGCACCATGAAGTCGCCTCCTTCGCGGAGGCGTGGATTGAAACTTCGGAGAGGCCGACCAGGGCGGCCGGCAGGCCGTCGCCTCCTTCGCGGAGGCGTGGATTGAAACGCGGTCGAGCGCGATCTCGGCGGATATTTTCGCGGTCGCCTCCTTCGCGGAGGCGTGGATTGAAACTTTCAACTGCCGGGCCTGACGATCCGCCGCTTGCGTCGCCTCCTTCGCGGAGGCGTGGATTGAAACATCGAACGGTTTTCACGAACGACGCCCTTGTAAAGTCGCCTCCTTCGCGGAGGCGTGGATTGAAACGCAACGGGCGCTCGCTGCTCGTCGTGGAGATCAGTCGCCTCCTTCGCGGAGGCGTGGATTGAAACCGCCGGCGCCATATTCGAAGTCGATCCCCCAGCCGGTCGCCTCCTTCGCGGAGGCGTGGATTGAAACTGCCGGGGCTTTGTTTATTCCTCCTCAACCACGTCGTCGCCTCCTTCGCGGAGGCGTGGATTGAAACCACCTCTCCGGCGCCCGGCGCGGCGTCGATGGGACGTCGCCTCCTTCGCGGAGGCGTGGATTGAAACGTCTCTCCTCTGTCGATCAGGAGGCGGGCGACCTGTCGCCTCCTTCGCGGAGGCGTGGATTGAAACCGCTCGAGTGGTGGCGGCAAGTATTGGATGAAGGTCGCCTCCTTCGCGGAGGCGTGGATTGAAACCCGACCTCCCTTTCGAACCTCGATCAGTATGTCGGTCGCCTCCTTCGCGGAGGCGTGGATTGAAACACCATCGAGCCCGATATCGTCACCCACGACGGAAGGTCGCCTCCTTCGCGGAGGCGTGGATTGAAACATGTCGTTGATGATGTCCTACGAGGCAATCGCCGGTCGCCTCCTTCGCGGAGGCGTGGATTGAAACTCCGTCATTCATCGGCTTGTATGGCCGGCCACCCGTCGCCTCCTTCGCGGAGGCGTGGATTGAAACTCGACGCTCTGGCGGAGATCGGCCGCGAGACCGAGTCGCCTCCTTCGCGGAGGCGTGGATTGAAACGAAATGCCGGCGCTGAACCTCGTTCGCCACATTGTCGCCTCCTTCGCGGAGGCGTGGATTGAAACCGACACGGCGGGGCAATGACGCATCGTCTCGGCGGGTCGCCTCCTTCGCGGAGGCGTGGATTGAAACCGCAAATGGTCCGCGGATATGGGCGAAACCCCCAAGTCGCCTCCTTCGCGGAGGCGTGGATTGAAACAGCTATCCGCCGCCGACGATCGTCGCGGAGCATGGTCGCCTCCTTCGCGGAGGCGTGGATTGAAACCCCATGGGCGCCCGCGGCGCCTTCCAGGTCGGCTGGTCGCCTCCTTCGCGGAGGCGTGGATTGAAACGAGGCTGGCAAGGCGGGACTTTGCCTGCGCGGCGTCGCCTCCTTCGCGGAGGCGTGGATTGAAACCCGCGCAAGCATGGCAAGCTGCGCGACGACATGGTCGCCTCCTTCGCGGAGGCGTGGATTGAAACGCCTGAAATGGCTGCACAGCTCGCGCCCGTCGTCGTCGCCTCCTTCGCGGAGGCGTGGATTGAAACACCCGGGGGGGGTGGCCCCTGCCCTAGTCGAAGATGTCGCCTCCTTCGCGGAGGCGTGGATTGAAACAGCACATAGATCGGCCCGTCCCGGTCCAGCCGGCGGTCGCCTCCTTCGCGGAGGCGTGGATTGAAACGAGCCGCTGAAGTACGAACCGCCGAACAGGGACGTCGCCTCCTTCGCGGAGGCGTGGATTGAAACAGCCGCCAGCTTTTCGTATCCCCGCCATCGTGGACGTCGCCTCCTTCGCGGAGGCGTGGATTGAAACATTTCACCCTTCAGGCGGGCGACCTCGCCAGCCTGTCGCCTCCTTCGCGGAGGCGTGGATTGAAACCACATCGAAGTCGGCGCCTCGCTCCACCTGCAAGGTCGCCTCCTTCGCGGAGGCGTGGATTGAAACGAGAAATGCTTGCAGTCGGGGCTAAACCAGGCGAGGTCGCCTCCTTCGCGGAGGCGTGGATTGAAACTGCGCCTCCAGCGCAAGTTGTTCGCAGGTCAGGTTGTCGCCTCCTTCGCGGAGGCGTGGATTGAAACCACGACCTGCGCGGAACGGCAATTACTTTCGCGTGTCGCCTCCTTCGCGGAGGCGTGGATTGAAACGACGTGAAGTGCCTGCGCAAGGTCATCCAGATCCGTCGCCTCCTTCGCGGAGGCGTGGATTGAAACGAGAAATGCTTGCAGTCGGGGCTAAACCAGGCGAGGTCGCCTCCTTCGCGGAGGCGTGGATTGAAACCACGACCTGCGCGGAACGGCAATTACTTTCGCGTGTCGCCTCCTTCGCGGAGGCGTGGATTGAAACTGCTGGAGGCGAAGACGAAGGGCGACGTCGAGATCGTCGCCTCCTTCGCGGAGGCGTGGATTGAAACAGCAGTTGGGCTTCGAACTACACGGTCACATCCGGTCGCCTCCTTCGCGGAGGCGTGGATTGAAACACGCACCACCCCAAGCACGTCTGGCACCGGGGGCGTCGCCTCCTTCGCGGAGGCGTGGATTGAAACCCTACAAGTGGAAGAGCTCCATCCTGCAGAAGGGGTCGCCTCCTTCGCGGAGGCGTGGATTGAAACCACATCGAGGCGAGCGTCGCCCTCAGCGACACCGGTCGCCTCCTTCGCGGAGGCGTGGATTGAAACGAACCTCGGACAGGCAGTTGCGTACCCGATCCGCGTCGCCTCCTTCGCGGAGGCGTGGATTGAAACCGTCCTCCCGTCCCTTGATCGAGCTTGACGGGCTTGTCGCCTCCTTCGCGGAGGCGTGGATTGAAACGGCATGGACACCCGGCGCGAACTTGAACAGCACCGGGTCGCCTCCTTCGCGGAGGCGTGGATTGAAACCACCCTTCGGATCACCTGCTCGCGCTGCGGCCGGCGTCGCCTCCTTCGCGGAGGCGTGGATTGAAACTGGCGGACCCATTGGCCGCCGAACGGCTGGCTCGTCGCCTCCTTCGCGGAGGCGTGGATTGAAACCAATGGTCGATGGAGAAGCCCCCTCTCGGGATGTGTCGCCTCCTTCGCGGAGGCGTGGATTGAAACGACATCTATGCCCAGATGACGGGCTTTCCCGCCCCGGTCGCCTCCTTCGCGGAGGCGTGGATTGAAACTTCTGGGAAGCGCGATCCGCCCGGTTATCCTGCGGGTCGCCTCCTTCGCGGAGGCGTGGATTGAAACAAATTTGATGCAGGGATTGTGTCGAGCGGGGCGGTGTCGCCTCCTTCGCGGAGGCGTGGATTGAAACGTTCCGTCAGGTGGTGGCGCCAGCGGCGAACAGCGGCGCCTCCTTCGCGGAGGCGCGTGGATTGAAACGTCAACTATCTCAAGTGGGCGTGGCCGGCCTTCACGTCGCCTCCTTCGCGGAGGCGTGGATTGAAACGTCGGCACGACCGAGGTCATGCCAGCGATCAAGGTCGCCTCCTTCGGCGGGGGCGTGGGTCGAAACGATCAAGAACGGCGTGCTGGAGTTCCCGATCTGGCTCGGCTCGTGGATCGGACATCAGCAGCATTGCTCAGGGAGGTGCCCCTCTACCTATTCGGCTCTGAGGGTACGGCGCGCTCACCGGCAGGAAGCGGCCGGCCCGTTGAAGATATCGGGCAGGATGTCGAGCACCGCCTCGGACGGGCGGGCGAGCCTTGTGCCGAGCGGTGTCACGACGAAGGGACGGTTGATGAGGAGCGGCGTCGCGATCATCGCGTCGAGCAACTGGTCGTCGGTCAGGTCCGGGTTGTCGAGACCGAGTTCGGCATAGGGCGTGCCTTTCTCGCGGATGGCCTCCCGGACCGTCAATCCGGCATCCGAAATCATCGTCGCAAGCTGCTCGCGAGTCGGCGGATCCTGCACATATTCGATGACAACAGGCTCGATCCCGGCCGCGCGGATCAGCGCCAGCGTGTTGCGGGACGTTCCGCATGCGGGGTTGTGGTAGATGGTGACGTTCATAATCAATGCCTTTCGGTCGGAGCAGCTCGGGAGATCGCAGGGAGCCTCATACCAGTTCTTCGAGCGGTTCACGATCCACACGACAGACAGCATCACCGGCACTTCGATGAGGACGCCGATGACGGTGCGAGCGCCGCACTGGAAGCCGAACAGGCTGATGGCGGCTGCGACCGCGAGTTCGAAGAAGTTGCTGGCACCGATCAGGCAGAGGGACCGGCAATACAGTGCCGCTCACCGGTCATCCGGTTCAAGAGATTCCAAAGGTCACAGGTTCGAATTCTGTCGGGTCGCCGTTGAATTGATCGATTTATAAGTATTTGCTTGATCTCGGATAGCGACAAAGGCCGGGATTTGCCTTTAGGATCAACGTCAGGCCATCCGGCCGGTCGCCATAGGCAAGCGAGGCGATCTCGTCGACCATGTCTCCGTCATCGGTCGGGTAGGTCTTCGGGCGGTCACGGATGAGCCTTGCCAGGTCACAGCCCAAACAAGCCCGTGATGCCGCCACCGGGGCCGACCGCGCCAAAGCGCGTCCAGGTGCCGAGCAGGGCAACCATGCCCGGCCAGCCGCGCCGGTCGATATAGGTACGATCCTGCTCGATCCACGAGGACGTATCAGCCGAGCGCCCGCCAGTCGCCGCAGATATCCACGCTGTTCGTGGTTTAAGCGACGCTGGACGATCGATCATGGCGGTATCGGACTGGGTCGGGCCGGGTCTCGACTGGCGACAGGCGCTGGCCGAGATGAAGCGGATTCTGGCGCCGGCGTTTCTGCGGGCGGAGCCGCGGGCATCAGTAAGCGCTTTATTGATGGGCTTCTGTCCCGGGCGGAGCGCAAGACGGGCTGGATGCTGGCGGAAGAGGCCGGCTTTGCTCGTCCTTATCGACTTCAGTCGCTTCTGGGTCGCTCAGCCGAAACTGCGCTGGTGGAACTGACGGCCGCCGCCGGACTACGATGGACGATCGAGGAATGCTTCCTGCGCGCCAAAGACGCCCAGCAGCGCCGCAACGCCTTCGGCAAATCCTGGCGACCCTACACGACGCCGGAAATCCTGTATCTGTTCGCCCGGCTCATGCCGCGCCACGTCTTGTCGGTCGCCTTCAGCAGCACCAGTTACAAGCGGCCGGCGCACACAGGAAAATGCGTGATAATATGCAACTGTAGTCCTGGTGCCCCCAGGTCGGGGGGCAATTCTTCGGAGGAGACAGGCTATGGGATTTTCAGCAGACTGGACCGGGCCCCCTTTCGCATTGCCAACTGCATGCACGCGGTATCGGCCGTCGTGGACCGCATGAAGAGTTCGCCGAACGGCAGGGCGCCGGGAGGGAGGGAAGTTGGGGGCGTTGCGCTTTTTTGGCCATACGGGGAAAACTCCCACTGCTTCCTATGTGATTCCTGCGAGGTTTCAGCGGGAAGGTGGATATTGTGTAAGTAGCTGAAAATATTGGCGAACCAAGGATGATGGGGATGCGGACTGGGCCGTCAACATTGCCCGATAAGACGAGGCGGTTTCAATCTTATCGGGTTCCGCATCTGCGCTTGTCGCGCCATGTTGCGAGAGAAAGAAATGTGCCTTCATTTTTGCCATTTGGCTCTATTTTTTGCGATCCTGAAAGCTGCCGATTATGGTCATCCGCCTGTTCGTAAGGCTACTTGACGGGCGGTGAGGCCTTGCCAAGCTTTATCGAGGGCTCGCGCGCCCAGACGCGCAGCTTGCGGAGGCCCGCCACGAAGCCGGCAAGTCCTTCCTCGCCGGGAAGGATAACGGTCCCCTCGTCGAGGGCATCGCCGATACCGGCCTTCTCGAGCAATGGCAAGGCCGACGTATCATAGCCGATGAACTTGCAATGCTGGAAGGCATCGGCGACGAAGTCACGGGCCGCCGCTGCTTTCACCAGATCCTGGATTGCCTCGGTGGAGGTCAAAAGCGTGACGGCGTCGAAGAGGACGGATGGTCCGCCGCCGATCATATGATGCGCTTCGATCCATGATCCGTCCGCCGCCGTAACGCCGCCAACCTTGGGCGCGATCAGTTCGCAGACTGCCTTCTCCTTGGTGATCGCCGCCATCAACCCGTTCAGCAACCCGGCGTCCACGCCGTCGGTGACAAGGATGCCGAGCTTGCGGCCCTCGAAGCGCTTCGGCCCGTTCGCGAAGATGCTGAGCGCCGGTGAAGGTTCCAGATCCTGACGGGTCGGGACAGCCGCATCGGCGGGCTTCGGCATCGACCGGAAGCCGAGCTTCTGGGCAACCGTCGTCGCCAGCGTCTCGTCGATATTCAAGAGATGGGACACCATGCGCTCGCGGATGACGGGCGTTTCGACCTTGCTCAACTCGAAGGTCAGGGCATCTGCGATGTGGCGCTGCTCCGGCGGGGTCTGGCTGATGTAGAACTGCCGCGCCTGGCTGTAGTGGTCGGCGAAGCTTTCCGGGCGCAGTCGCGCCTTGGTGCCCTGTTCATCGGCCGGGAAGGGACGATGGCCCCGCATCGGAGACTCGCGCGGCCCCTCGTTGAACGAATTCGGCTGATAGTTCACCCGGCCGACAGGATTGCGCATGGCCATGTGGCCATCCTGCTGGAAATGCGCGAAGGGACACTTCGGCGCATTGATCGGAAGGTGGGTGAAGTTCGGACTGCCCAGACGTTTCAGCTGGGTGTCGAGATAGGAAAAATTGCGGCCCTGTAGCAGCGGGTCGTTGCTGAAGTCGATGCCCGGCGGCACGTTCTGCGTCATGAAGGCGACCTGCTCGGTCTCAGCGAAGAAATTGTCCGGCATGCGATCGAGCACCAATCGTCCGATCGGCTGCGGCTTCAGGATTTCCTCGGGGATGAGCTTCGTCGGATCGAGCACGTCGAAGTCGAAACTGTCGGCGAAATCCTGGTCGAAGAGCTGGACCTGCAATTCCCATTCCGGGAAGTTGCCGGACTGGATCGCCTGCCAGAGGTCGCGGCGATGGAAGTCGGGATCGGCGCCGTTGATTTTCACGGCCTCGTTCCAGGCGACGGACTGGAGACCCAGCTTCGGCTTCCAGTGGAATTTTACGAAGGTCGACTCGTCCTTGGCGTTGACGAGGCGGAAGGTATGAACGCCAAATCCTTCCATGAAGCGGAACGAGCGGGGGATGGCCCGGTCCGACATGACCCACATGATCATGTGCATGCTCTCCGGCGTCAGGCTGATGAAATCCCAGAAAGTGTCATGCGCGGACTGAGCCTGCGGAAAGCCTCGGTCGGGCTCGGGTTTTACAGCGTGGACGATGTCAGGGAATTTGATCGCATCCTGAATGAAGAAAACCGGGATGTTGTTACCCACCAGATCCCAATTCCCCTCCTTCGTGTAGATCTTCACCGCGAAGCCGCGCACGTCGCGCGCAAGGTCGAAAGATCCCTTGCTGCCGGCGACGGTCGAGAACCGGACGAAGGCGGGCGTGCGTTCGCCGGGGCGCTGAAAGAGGTCGGCCTTGGTGTAGGCGGCAAGCGATTCATAGGTTTCGAAAAAGCCGTGCGCGCCATAACCGCGGGCATGGACGACGCGTTCGGGAATGCGCTCGTGGTCGAAGTGGAAGATCTTTTCGCGGAAATAAAAATCGTCGACGACCAGCGGCCCGCGCGGGCCGACGCGCAGCGAATTCTGGTCGTCCACGACCGGCCCGCCCTGGGCGGTCGTCATGACGGGCGTGTCGTCTTCGGCCGTCTGGTGAAGCTCGCCGCCCGCACCCCGTTTCAGCTTTACGTCGTGGATCGTGGCGGTGTCAGTCGTGTCGCGTGACGACGCAGCGGTGGTTTTCCTGGCCATGATACGGCTCCTGATGAACTCGGTTCGAAGGGCAATGATGGGCCGAAAGCAGAAAGGCCGCCCCGGAAGGCGGCCTGATCCGTGTTGCCGGCAGTCTAGCTGGCTTTTTTCATCAGACCCTTGGCATTTGCCGAGGATTCGCCAAGCGCCGTGAGCTTCTCGTCGGTGGCGATCTCCTCCTGGAGATTGGCGTCGAGAAGCGGGATCGCGTCTTTCATACCAAGCTGTTTCGCCCAGGCCTTCAGCGTGCCGTAGCGGGCGATCTCATAGTGCTCGACCGCCTGGGCCGAGGAGATGAGGCCGGCATCGAGGGCTGCGGTGCCCTTGTAGTCTTCCATGATCTCCTCGCCTTCGGCGATGATGCCCTGGATGGCTTCGCAGGTCTTGCCGCGGGCCGGCTTGCCGAGGAGCTCGAACACCTGTTCGAGGCGCTCGATCTGCCCCTGAGTCTCGTCGCGGTGCTGTAGGAAGCCTGCCTTGCCTTCTTCCGACTGGGCCGCACGCGCCATTTTCGGCAGCGCCTTCAGAATCTGCTTTTCAGCGAAATAGATATCCTTGAGCGTATCAAGGAAGAGGTCGTTCAAAGTCTTTTCCGTAGGCATTGGCGAGTCCGATCAAACTTTCGAGGGAGATGGACTCACAGAACCGCGGAACCGAGACGACGTTCCGTTGTTCGGAAAATAAATCTGTACGGACCGATCCCATTCTCACTTCATCAAACCCGCGGCGCGCAGCGCATTCTCGATGGCCGACTGAATGCTGTTGCCTGCACCGCCGCTCGATGGCGTTTGATGGGGGATCGGGCGCTCCGCGGATGCTGGCACATGTGTACGGTCGCGGCGCTCGAAGGAGGCGGCGAGGCCCCATGTTCTCGCAATCTGGACTGTCGAGGAGACACCGACATCGAGCATGAACGGTGCGCTCCTGCCATATCCCGACGATGCGTCGACGGGCGTGCCATGCCCCATGCCGGAAATCGTGTAGAGTTCGATTGCATCCATGCCGCGGTCGTCACGCCACACGGATCGTAGATGTCGATCCGTCGTCTCGACCTGGGTCGGCTGGTCCGGCACGGCATGCACGCCGCGCCACTGCGCGACGATCGCGGCGGCATTCTGCGGAACCACCGTGTGGTCGCTCGTTCCCTGCCAGACCGAAACCGGCGGCCATGCGCCTTCATGCCGTGTGGCCGCGCGCAGGCTTTCCTGCAATCTGTCGGTGCTGGGAAGACCGTGCCCACGCATGCGGTCGAACGCCTCGGGGACAGTCGAGGCGGCGGCGTATGGCAGGCCGGCGATGATGGCCCCGCCGGCAAAGACGTCCGGATAGCAGGCCAGCATGGCATTCGCCATCGCACCGCCGGCGGAAAGGCCGGTGATGTAGATTCGGTGCTCGTCGATATCGTGTTTGGCGACAACAGTGGCGATCATCTGCCGGATGGACATCGCTTCGCCCCGGTCGCGCTGTGTGTCGGCGGCATTGAACCAGTTGAAACACAGATTCGCATTGTTCTGCCTGGCCTGTTCGGGAAAGAGCACGACGAAGCCGTAGTCCTCGGCGAGCGCCGACCAGCCGGAGCCCGCATCGTAGCCGGCGGCGGTTTGCGTGCAGCCATGCAGCACGACCACCAGAGCCGGCGCGGCCGGCAACTGTTTCGGCACATGATGCCAGGCCGTCAGGGCGCCGGGATTGCCTCCGGAATGATCGAGCTTCCTCAGGATGGAGCCGGTCGGTACGGCGGGCTTCACGGAGCGCATCCGCGCAAGCCGTTCGAATGTGTCGGATAGGGATCTCATGGAGGGCTCCAGATGGTGCGCCGGACTGGCGCATACACTCTAACCCTTCGGTGGCGATTTGGTTGCTGCGCTGCACAATAATTTGTCTGTCGGACGGAACAGAAAGGAAGCCGCCCCTGAGGGCGGCTTCGAAAGCGCCTAGCGCTCGACGACCAAAACCGCTTCGTCATCGTCACGCTGGCGTCCGCCGAGGGCGGCGGCGGCAGAGGCGATGAAGGCGCCGACGAGAAGCGACAGGGCGCCGAGCATTGCTGCCGTTGCGGCGGATTTGCGCGCCTCGTCTGCGGTCTTGAGCGCGGTGTTCTTCGCATCCTCGATCTGCTGGAGGACCTGGTCGACGCGGGCTTTTGCATCCTCCGGCGTGATGCCGGCGCGCGATGCGACGATTGTGGCGATATAGGTGCGGTCGGTTTCCGGCACGCCGTCATTCACCGCGCCCTGCACCAGGATACGGGAAATCTCGGCGGTGGCCGAAGCATCGTCGGCCTGTGCGCGCGTGGCCAGATCCCGCGGACGCAGCAGCAGGTCCGTGAAGTAGCCGGTTGCGGCATCGAATGCGGTCGCGTTGCCGTTTGCCGCGGCGGCCGAGCCTACGACAGTCGCGGTTGCCGCCGTCGTCGAGACTGCCTGAACGCCGGCTCCTGTGAGCGAGGTGAAGGCAGAGCCGGCCAGTCCCACCACGACCACCGTTGCCAGTGCCCAGCTCAGAAAGCCGTGCGCGGTGTCGCGGAAGAACACCTCATCCGTATGGAGACCCGCCCACTTCGTCCGAAGGCGGCCGGTCAGATAACCGCCGAGTGCCGAGGCCAGCCATTGAACGACCACGAACCAGATGGCCGCCGTGACGCCGACCGTGGTGAAGGAAGCGCTGTCTCCTGCCCATGGCGAGACCATGGTGAGACCGACACCGGAGCCGAGCAGAAGAAGGATTATGGTGATGCCTGCCGCGGCGACCGCGCCGCCGATGACGGGACCCCAGGCCAAGGCCGGCGTGTTGGATTCGATACCGACGTCGGAAACATCCGAGCTTAAAAGGGACATGTCCGCCTCCTATCGCAGGAAGAGAACGAGCAGGATGACGATCGGCAGGGGAATGCCCAGGAGCCAGAGAAGAATACCGCGACCCATTTTTAAGACCTCCTTTGACGTGCGAGCGGATGCCCGCAGCATGCGCTGTCAACTCCTTGAATCGGCTGAGGTTCCATAGGGGCGCGGCGTATCATCTATTTTTCGGCCAGTGGAACCATGCGGTCGGCACGGTGTTCCTATGGGGCCTGCTCTCAGGCTTCAACGAGGAAAAAATCATGAAAAAACTTCTCATAGCCGCAGCGCTTGCGGGCGCATCGACCTTTGGCGCCTTCGCTCAGACATCGACGGCTCCGGCAACCGATGGCGACACGCCGGCGGTTGCAACGCCGGACACCAAGAATGCGGCCGCTCCCGTCGAGGGCGCCAATAGCTTCACCGAAGACCAGGCGCAGGAACGTCTTGCTGAGGCCGGCTACGCCGAGGTCACAGGTCTTGCGCTCGACGACAAGGGTGTCTGGCGGGCAAAGGCGGCAAAGGACGGCAAGACCGTAGATGTCGCGCTCGATTACCAGGGCAACATCGTCGCCAACTAATTTCAGCTTTCAGGAGATTTCCTATGAAAACCGTAACCGGACTTTTCGACGACTATTCAGACGCCAGCGCTGCCGTCGGCGCCCTGGAGGCACGCGGCGTGCCGTCCAGCGACATCAGCATCGTCTCCAACAATGCGGACGAGCGCCATGGCAAGGAAACCAATGCCGCTGAGGGCGCCGGGGCGGGTGCCGGTATCGGCGCCGCCGTCGGTGGCGTCGGCGGCCTTTTGACCGGGCTCGGCATCATGGCCATTCCCGGCGTCGGGCCTGTCGTGGCCGCCGGCTGGCTTGCCGCCACGGCGGCGGGTGCCGTCGCCGGCGCGGTGGCCGGTGGTGCCGCAGGCGGGCTTATAGGCGCGCTGACGGAAGCCGGCGTTTCCGAAGAGCATGCCCATGTCTATGCCGAGGGTGTTCGCCGCGGCGGGACGCTCGTGACGGCGAAGGTGGACGAAAGCCTTCAGGCCGAAGCCGAGGCCATCCTGCGCACATCCAGCTGGGTCGATCCTGATCAGCGGCGCGCCGCCTATGCAGAAGAGGGCTGGTCCCGCTTCGACGGCACCCAGGATCCGTACGGGTCCGCTGAAATCGAACAGGAACGTCTGCGCTACAGGCGCTGAACTTCCAGGAGAGGCCGGCATCCGCCGGCCTTTTCTTACATTATACAGAGGCGGGCTCACCCGCCATGCCGTCGTCTTCAGCGGCCAATTTGTGAACGCCGACGTTCACTTCATCGAACGATACGATTCGTGTCGTCTGATTGCGGTAGCGGGCGGCATGTGCGACGATGTCTGAACCGGGGCTTTTCAGATGAGGTGTGCGGTGGTCACCGAACGGGATCATCGCAGAATCCGATGTCGGCTCCCCTAGGTGCTGTGAGTATGGCGGACGAACCGGCCGGGGCTCACGCGAGGCGCAGGCCCGACGCGAAGTCACCCGGAACCAAGCGCGAAGGAGACGAAGAAGCAGAAGGAGCGGCTAGCGGCGGCGTGCGCCCTGCGAAAGCAGTCGATGATGGCGCCGTAACGGCAACGGTCGTCCCGGTTGTGGCCGTGGGCGTGGGCGTGGGCGCGTCGGCCGGCGGCATCGAGGCGCTCGGCCGCTTCTTCGATGCGATGCCCGCGGACAGCGGCTGCGCCTTCGTGGTGGTGCTGCATCTCGATCCGAAGCGCGAAAGCGAGATGGCGCATATTCTGGGCACCCGCACGGCGATGCCGGTCGCGCAGGTCGAGGACGGAATGCGGCTCGCGCCCGACCGTGTCTACGTCATCGCGCCCGACACCGATCTGAGCGTGCGGGATGGCGGGCTGCATGTGTCGAGGCCGTCGCGAACCCGTGGCCAGCGTCATCCGGTCGATGTCCTCTTCGCCTCGCTCGCCGCCGACCAGCGCGAACGGGCGATCGCCGTCGTGCTGTCGGGAACCGGCAGCAACGGCACGCAGGGGCTGAAGGAGATCAGGGCCGCGGGCGGCATGAGCCTGGTGCAGGCACCGGAGACCGCGACGTTCGACGGCATGCCGAGGAGCGCGATTTCGGCGGGCATGGCCGATTACGTGCTTGCTCCCGAAAAGATGCCGGAGACGCTGCTTGCCTATATGAGCCACGGCTATGTCGCCGCTCCGGTCGAGATCGAGGCCACGTCGCCGGAGGGCAAGGCTACGCTGGAGCATGTGCTGGAATTGCTGCATGCGCGGGGTGGACGCGACTTCCGCAGCTACAAGCGAACCACGCTGGGACGGCGCGTCCACCGCCGCCTGGGGCTCCGGAACATCGCGACCCTGGACGAATATATGGACGTGTTGCGGGCCAGTGCGGACGAGATGCTGACGCTTGTGGGCGATTTGATGATCAGCGTTACCGGCTTTTTCCGCGATGCCGAGGCATGGAAGGCTCTTGCCGAACTGGTGATCGCGCCGATGGTTGCGGAGCGAGCCAGTGGCGCTTCCATCAGGGTCTGGACCCCGGCCTGTTCCACCGGCGAGGAAGCCTATTCCATCGCCATGCTGATAACCGAGCATGCGGAGGCGGCCGGGAAGCAGTTCGACCTGAAGGTGTTGGCCACCGACGTCCATGAGGACAATCTGCGAAAGGCGCGCGACGGCATCTACCCGGAAGCCGCCACAGTGGCTTTTCCCACCCCCCGGCTCCGGCGCTTCTTTTCCAAACTCGACGGGTCGTTCCAGGTGACCAAGGAGCTGCGCGATATGGTCGTGTTCGCGCCGCAGAACCTTCTCGGCGATCCGCCGTTCTCGCGCCTCGACCTTGTATCATGCCGCAATGTCCTGATCTATCTGGAGCCGGAAGCGCAGCAGCGGATCATCGCGCTGTGTCATTTCGCGCTGCGGCCGGACGGGCATCTGTTCCTCGGCAACGCAGAGACGATCGGGCGGCACGACGATCTGTTCGAGACGGTGTCGAAGAAATGGCGCATCTACCGCCGGATCGGCCCGTCCCGTCCCGATCTCGTCACCTATCCGCCGCCGCGCGGCACGGACGAGACGCCCAGAGCGGGCGGGCCTTCGCGGCGTCTTGCCGAACCGAGCACTCCGGCTGCCGAACTGGCGCGGCGTGTGCTGCTGGAGCGCTATGCGCCCGCCTCGGTGCTGATCGACCGCAAGGGCCGCGTCCTCTATTTCCACGGCACGACCCGAGACTATATCGAGAACCCGCCGGGCGAGCCGACACGGCATCTGCTGACCATGGCGCGCGACGGGCTGGCCACGAAATTGCGATACGCGATCCGCGAGGCGTCGCGGCAGGAGAAAAGCATTACCGTGGACGCCCGCATGCGAGACGGAAAATCCGGTCGGCCAGTCAAGATGACGGCCGCGCCGCTTCCCGATTCGTCGCAAGGCAGCGGCCTGCTCATCGTCAGCTTCATTCCCGGCCCGCCTGTCGACCCTGCCCACGCGCCGACGCGCGAGACCGCCGGTGCAGCGTCAGCCAGCGAACGCGCCCTTCAGGACGAACTGAAGGCGACCCGCGCCGAATTGCAGAACACCATCGATTACATGGAAACGGCATACGAGGAGATGAAGGCTTCGAACGAGGAAGCCACGTCGATGAACGAGGAGCTTCAATCCACCAACGAGGAACTGGAGACCTCGAAGGAGGAGCTGAACACCATCAACAGCCAGCTCCAGCACAAGATCGGGGAGCTGGAAAGCGCGACCAATGACCTGAACAACCTCTTGGCCGGCTCGGAGATTGCGACGCTGTTCCTCGACACCGATTTCCGCATTCGATGGTTCACCCCCGCGACACAGGATCTGTTCGATCTCGTATCGTCGGACATCGGCCGCCCGGTCGCGCATTTCGCGCAGAAATTCGCGGACGAGAACCTGTTGCGGGACGCCGAGGAGGTGTTGAAGAAGCTGTCCACGATAGAGGTCGAGGTGCCAGGCTATTCCGGGCGGTGGTATGCGCGGCGCATGCTGCCTTATCGCACGCGGGACGACCGCATCGCCGGTGTTGTGATCACCTTCAACGATGTCAGTGACCAAAAGCATGCGGCCGGTGCGGTCAATGAGGCGCGCAAGGCCTCGCTTGCCAGCGAGGAGCGACTGAGGCTTGCCCTCGAAGCCGGCCAGCTCGGCAGTTGGGAGCTGGATGTGACGACCGGCACCGCCGTTCGCTCGCTCCGTCATGATGAGATCTTCGGCTATGAGACGCTGCTGCCGGAATGGAGCTATCAGATATTCGTGCGCCACATCCTGCCGGAGGATCGCGATGAGGTGGACCGGCGGTTCCGCACGGCGATCGAAACGGGCAATGAGTGGAATTTCCAATGCCGCATCCAGCGACTCGACAGCGAAATCCGCTGGATCGAGGTAAGCGGCCGCCCCGCGCGGGAGGCGGACGGAACTGTGACCCGCATGTCCGGCATCGTCGCAGACATCACCGAGCGCAGGGAAAGCGAGCTTCATGCCCAGCGGCTGGCCGCGATCGTGCGATCGTCGGAGGACGCGATCATCAGCAAGGATATGGACGGCACCATCGTCAGCTGGAACCAAGGCGCGGAGCGGCTGTTCGGCTATTCCAACGACGAAATCGTCGGCAAATCCGTCATGACGCTGATTCCGCCGGACCGCCATGCCGAAGAAGCGGGAATCATGGATCGCGTCCGCCGCGGTGATCATATCCAGCACTACGAGACCATCCGTCAGCGCAAGGACGGGAGCAGCGTCTGGGTGTCGTTGTCCATCTCGCCGATCCAGGATGCCCGAGGCGTTGTCATCGGCGCGTCCAAGATTGCACGCGACACGACGGAACGCCGGCTCGCCGACGAGCATAGGCAAATCCTCGTGGGCGAACTCAACCACCGCGTCAAGAATACCTTGGCCGTCGTGCAGTCGATCGCCTCGCAGACCCTTGGCGGCGCGTCCTCGATGGCGGAGGCCCGCGACGCTTTCAGTTCCCGGCTGATGAACCTTGCCAAGACGCACGATGTCCTGACCCGCGAAAGCTGGACCGGCGCGAACCTGGCGGACATCGTCGCGGACACGATAAAGCCACATGCTGGCGGACAATCCCGTTTCCGGATCGAAGGACCGTGCTTGCAGCTCGCACCCAGCGCCGCTTTGGCTGTCTCCATGGCGCTGCACGAACTGTCGACCAACGCCGCGAAATACGGGGCGCTTTCTACCGACATGGGCCGGGTCGAGATTTTCTGGCGCGTCGAAGGCGACGGTGAGATGCGCCGGCTCGCGCTGCGCTGGAGGGAGAGCGGTGGTCCGGACGTGATCAAGCCGACACGCAAGGGCTTCGGCTCGCGACTGATCGGGCGGGCGCTGGCCACGGAACTGGGCGGCAAGGTCCGCGTTGAATACAAGCCGTCCGGAGTGGTCTGCACGATCGTCGCGCCGTTGCCCCATGCGGGGGATGTCGGGAGGCCAAGTGAACCACCAGCCAGCGAAACGGATCCTGATCGTTGAGGACGAAGTTCTGGTCGCCATGCATCTCGAAGACCTGCTCACGGGGATGGGGCATCAGGTTGTCGGACCCGCCACCCGTATCGGCCAGGCCATGGAACTTGCCCGAAGAAGCGAGATAGACGCAGTCGTGCTCGACGTGAATCTGGCAGGGAGAAAGTCCTTCCCTGTCGCCGATATCCTGCGGCAACGCGGCATCCCCTTCGTGTTCGCGACCGGATATGGAGCCGAAGGCTTTGTCGATAGATATCGCGCCCAGCCGACCCTACGCAAGCGTTACGAACCCCGAGAACTAGTGTAGATTTGGCGCGCCGGAGAGGATGAAGATGGGAACCGCTATGTCGTTGTAGGTAAAATATAAATTGGCTCTCTCGCACTGGTGAGGCAAGGGATCATGCCAGTGCCCCACGGCGCGAGTTCTATTCGGTCAGCGCAAATGGTGGCCCATTCATTCGATTCTGGCCGATCACAATGACTGTGCAATGGTTCTGCGCGCGCGTGATGCCGTTGTATAGCAGCCTGCGCAGATGTTCCGCGCCGCCTGTAGCGGTATGCGGCCAAAGCACGATGACGTTTGGAAACTCGCGGTTCTTCGCGCGCTGGATTGTCATAACAATATGACCGCGTTGCTGCCGGAAGCCCAGACGCGAACGGTTGCGCACAGACTCCCGCACAAACTCAGTGACTTGCGCGGCGGTGAAAGCCGCATGTACAGCTCGCGCGGCGTCCACTGCGAGCCGGCCGCCACTACATAGCCATTGTTGCTCGCCGGACCGGCTTGCACCATGCACCGCAGACCACCCTTCGTGCGGCTTTCGACGGCCAAGGTGGACGCAGGCTGATAGACATCGACCTCCATCCACGGCGTATCACGAAGAAGCTTGATCTGCGCCGGGTCGGTCAACGCCTCTTTCTGCCCGCGGTAGAGCACGTCGCACTGGTATTCAGCGATGATGAGCGCCAGCCGCGCGATCTCCGCCGGAAAATCACGCAGCTCGATGCCGCGGAAGTTGGTTAGCGGGATGTCCGAACGGCGGTCTTCCTCTCCGCGCCGCTTGTTGATCTCCGCCTCGATCGCCCGCATTTCCTTGTAGGCGATGACAAGGAAGTTGCCGGAGCCGCAGGCCGGGTCGAACACCCTGATCCGCGCCATGCGGTTGCGCAGGTTCAGGAGTTTGCGGGCATTGTCGCCGGCTTCCTCCAGCTTCTCCCGCAGATCGTCGAGAAACAGCGGATTCAGTACCTTCAGGATGTTGGGCACGCTGGTGTAGTGCATGCCGAGCGCGCCGCGCTCCTCGTCGTCCGCGACCGCCTGGATCATTGATCCGAAGATGTCGGGGTTGATCTTCTTCCAGTCGAGATTGCCGATATGCAGCAGGTAGGACCGCGCGATCTTGCTGAAGCGCGGCACGTCGGTCGTGCCGGAAAACAGCCCGCCATTCACATAGGGAAACATGCTGGCCCAACGGGGCAGGTCGGCATGGCCGGGCGCGCCCGCCTTGGTGTTCATGGCACGGAAGATCGTGCTGATGATCTCATGTGTGTTGGCGGAATCAGAACTGCTCATCTGCTCGACCGTCTTGGTGAACAGGTCGGCCTTCTCGAAGATTTCCGTGTCTTCGGCGAAGAAGCAGAAGATCAGCCGCGCCATGAAGTGGTTCATGTCGGGCCGCCGCGCAGCGGTTCCCCAGTCGGGATTGTCCTTCAGCAACTGGACGTAGAGGCGGTTGAGCCGCCCCGTGGCCTTGATGTCGAAGGAGCTTTCGCGGATTTGCCGGACGGTGGTGATGCCGGCGAGCGGCAGGAAGAAGCCGAAATGGTCCGGGAAATCGCGATAGGCGCAGGCGACGGTTTCACCGCTGGTGATGTCCTCGGCCTCGAAGGCCTCGCCATCGGTGGCGAGGACAAACTTGGCCTTCGCCCGGGCCGTCGCCGGGCTGGCCTTCAGCGCCAGCAGGGTCTTAGTGACATCGCCTGCCGGGGCGACGGCGATGTGGATGTTGTTGGTTTGCAGCACGCCGCCGGGAAAGTCGGACTTGTTGGACGCGCCGCTGCGCAGGCGCTTGAGGGTCGTTTCCTTGTTCCCGAACGCTTCGAGGAACGCATACGGAAATTCCACAGGATCGAATGCCTGCTCCGCGAGCGCCGAAATTGCCTCTTCGATCTCAACAGCGTTCATCGATCGTCTGCCCCTGGTCCCCTGTCCGCATCAAACCCTGTCCCGCGCGTCTTCACGACGCCAGCGGCCGGCCCTTGAACGGCTCAACTTTGATCTCATCCTCGCGCTTGCGTGCCTGCGCGATGTCGTAACTATTCTGCATGCGCATCAGCGTCTCCATCGACACGCCGAACGCCTTTTCGATCCGCAGCGCCATGTCCGGCGACAGGGCGGAATGTTCGTTGATGAAGGCCGACAACGCCGCCCGGGTGATACCCAAAGCGCGCGCCGCCTCCGTCACGGACAAGGCATGGCCTTCGATAATCTCTGCGCGCACGAAACTGCCGGGATGGGCAGGTTCGGCCAGCCTGATGTCCTTCCGGGGCGTCACGACAACCTCCAGCGCCGAATCTCAACCCAAAGGCTAGCAGTCGGGTCCAAAGACCGTCAACCGTCACTTGACAGTTGACGTAATACCGGTCCGCATGAATTGCGGACATACCGCGTCCCCGCCTGCTTTGTCTGGTGGGCTCCTGAGCCCTCCTTGATCCGCGCGAGGGATCGTCACCCGCATGGGCCGAGACACCGGCTCGGGCCGCCAGGCTAGAGCCCGGTCCGGCCCGGCCGGACGCGCCAACAGACGGACAAAATCCTCAGCGTGGCTGCGCGATCACGAGGTCAATTCCCAGATCGATACGAGCGATCTCCCGGGCAACAAGCACATCGAGGATGGCCTCCGCCCGATCAGGCGGCGCCGCGCCGTCGGCACCATCCGGCGGCAGCGCCTGCCGCAATCTTCCGGCAATGGCATTCTCCGCCTGACGCAAGGCCGGCGATGCGGCCTCGCGCACGGCGCTGCGCACGTCCCCCGCCGTGCCCCTGAAATCCCCGAAGCGCTTGTCCTTGAACAGGGTGGGCAGACGCCCGGTCAGGCTGTCGAAGGTCTCGACCGCGATCTCTCTGGGCTCCGAGCAGAAATACCCGTAAGACAAGCCCGGCTTGTAGGCGATCGTATGCACCTTGTCGTCCGGCAGCGGCCCTATCTCGTCAGGAGAAAACAGGGCTGAGCTGCGCGCAACCTCCACAGCGTTATAGGCTTTGTTGAATGCCGCCCCATCCTTCAGGCACGGCGCGGCATAGAATACCTGGCCGGGATAGCGGCCTTCCCAATCGATTAGCAGTTGGTGCTGGTCCGACACATCCCGGCGCATGAGCGCGATCCTGAAGAAGTCGAGCGTCAGCCCGGGACATTGCCCGCCGGCGATCTCGAAGGCCCGGGCACGCGTCATCAGTTCCGGCAGCTTGTACTGGAAAAAGAGCGGCACTGCCGGATAGTCGATCCGCACGTCATAGCCTGCCTTCGCCTCCTGCACGAGGTTCGGGAAGATCGGCGCGCCGGTCGGGGCCGAAGCCGAACCGCGGATCAGGTTTTCGGTGAAGGCATAACCGTACGAGAATTCCGAGTACCCGACCTTCATGACAGCCCGACCTGCTGATCCAGCGCCCCCACACGCTCCTGCTCATAGCTTCCCATAGCCACCCTCCCTCAACGTCCAGAATTCTGGTCGCAAACTGTCCTTATGTCCACTCAAATGAACAAAACTTGACGCACCACCTCCCGCCATGCCATAATGTACAAAATTCTGCACATCAACGTGCCTCACGACCAAACCAGTGAACAGACAGGATCACAGACGTGCCGCGCAAGAGAAGCTATTCAAGGGTGACGCATCAGGCGCTGGCGATGCTCGGCAAGCTGATCCGCATCGGCCGGGCCGCGCGCGGCCTGACCGCGCAGGAACTGGCCGACCGTGCCGGCATCAGCCGCACGACTCTCTCCAGCATCGAAAAGGGCGCACCCGGACCTGAGATCGGCATCGTCTTCGAGGTCGCCTCCATCGTGGGTGTGCGGCTGTTCGACTATGACGAGCGCACGCTCCAGATGCACAATGCCCGCCTCGATGAAAAACTGACCCTGCTGCCCAAAAGCGTCCGCCACAGTGTGAAAGAGGTCGATGATGACTTCTAAGACGGGCGCAACAAGAAAAGCCACGACAAGGAAAGCCACCACGAACATCGACCCGACCGAGGCCTTCGTCTGGGTCTGGCTGCCGGACGCCACGGCGCCGGTGGTGGCCGGCCGTCTCGTACAGGATGGCAACCGCCTGCTTTTCACCTACGGCGCGAGCTACCGCCGCCGCGACAACGCGATCGCGCTCTACGAGCCCGAGCTGCCGCTCCAGGAAGGCACGATCGCCCCGCTCAACGGCCTGAATATGGCCAGCTGCATCCGCGACGGCTCGCCCGACGCCTGGGGCCGCCGGGTGATCATCAACCGGCTCACCGGCAGCAAGCCCGATGCCTCCGGCATCCCCGAGATCAGCGAGCTGACCTATCTCCTGCATTCCGGCTCCGACCGGATCGGCGCGCTGGATTTCCAACAATCAGCGACAGAGTATGTCCCCCGGCTTGCCGCACAGGCTTCGCTCGCCGAACTCCAGGAAGCGGCAGCTTTGATCGAAAAGGGTCTGCCGCTCACCCCGGCGCTCGACCAGGCCCTCAATCACGGCACCTCGATCGGCGGCGCGCGCCCCAAGGCGCTGATCGATGACGACGACAGGAAATTCATCGCCAAATTCTCGGCCGGCAACGACACGCACAGCGTGGTGAAGGCGGAATTCATCGCGATGAAGCTGGCCGCATGCTGCGGCCTGAACGTCGCCCCTGTGTTCATGACCCGCGCCGCACAGAAGGACGTGCTGCTGATCGAGCGCTTTGACCGCACCCGCACCCAAAATGGCTGGACCCGGCGCGCGATGGTGTCAGCGCTGACCATGCTCGGCCTCGATGAGATGATGGCCCGCTACGCCTCCTACGAAGACCTCGCTGAACTGATCCGCCACCGTTTCACCGACCCGAAGGATACGCTACGGGAACTCTACGGCCGCATCTGCTTCAATATTCTCTGCGGCAATACGGACGACCACGCGCGCAATCACGCCGCCTTCTGGGACGGGCAGAACCTGGCCCTCACGCCGGCCTATGACATCTGCCCGCAAAACCGCACCGGCAGCGAAGCCACCCAGGCGATGCTGATCAAGGGCGACGCCCGCGCCAGCACGCTCGCCACCTGCCTCAATGCCGCCCCCGACTACCATCTCAAGGACGCCGAGGCCGCCGCGCTGATCGAACAGCAACTGGAAACGATCGCCCGTCACTGGCCCGCGATCTGCGATGAAGCACAGCTCAGCCCCGTCGACCGCAAACTGTTCGCCGGACGGCAGTTCCTCAACCTCTACGCGCTCGTAGGGCTCGAAGGCCACAAGGCTTTGCAGGACGTCTACCGTGCCGCCCGCAATGGCCTCATCGGCGGGAACACCTGACATGGTGACACGCCCCGGACGGTTCTGCGCCCTCGAACTTTTCGGAACCGTGTTTCCGGAACTGTGCCCGCCAATGAACGGCCGCATGGCGAAGGCCCTGCGTTTTCTCAGATTCGACGTAAAGGGCTCGTAGGGAATGGGAAATCTCACATACTTTGCCTATGGCTCCAACATGCTGGAAGAGCGGCTGCGGCAACGCTCCCCGTCCGCGCGAGCAACCGCCGTTGCACGACTGGAGGGCTGGACGCTCTCATTTCACAAGCGAAGCAAGGACGGATCGGGAAAGGCATCAATCGCCCCCTCCGAGGAACAGGACGCAACCGTCTACGGCGTGCTCTACGAGTTAGATAGCAGTGACCTCGAAGCGCTGGATCGCTTCGAAGGCTATGGAAGCGGCTACGATCGCCGCTCGATCGATGTGACAATCATCACCACCGGCGAAACGGTGACGGCCATGACCTATCTGGCTAGCGAAGAAGCCATTGATCCATCCCTCTCCCCGTACGACTGGTATCTCAAGCTGATTATCGCGGGCGCAAAGGAGCACTCATTGCCGGAATCTTACGTTGAGGAGCTGGCCGGCGTTCACGCGAACTCAGACCCGATACAGGATCGGCCGGCACAGCGTGAGGCGCTGGCCCTCCTGAAGAAAGTGCAGAAGCCATGACCGTCACCGTCAACACTGCCACACCAGATGCTACCAAGATCGCCGGCACCAAGACTGTCGCGGACTGGAAAGCCCTGTGCGCCAAGCTAGACACCGCGCCAACGCGAGAGCTGTGGGCGAAGGCCTACGACGAGTTTTTCCTTGCGCGGCTCGAATCCCGGTATTTTTCGCCGATCAGGACGTTGGAGAAGAACCCTGCGCATCTTGGCGAAGGATTTGCCATCGTCGCCATTCTTTGTTCGCTCGTCGAGTTTCTTGAGTCCACCTTCCAGGGCAAGACCTATCGCTATAAACGAAAAAAAGATCCCGCTCTAACGGAGCATGAATATGGAGAGAGCGGAAAAATATTCGCCGCCTTCCTAGTTAATCGCACACCCTTCAAAAGCGTCTTTGATCAGCCATTGGCCGAAGATTTTTATGCCAACGTCCGGTGCGGACTATTGCACGAAGCACGCTCCAAAGGGGGGTGGCTGATCCGCACGGGCAAGGACACGGACCCGATGATCGACGCCGCGAGGAAAATTATCTTTCGCAAAAGCTTGCAGAAGGGGTTTGACGACCTCCTGAAATACTACAGAGCGCAGCTGCTGACCGACAACGCCCTCCAAGACGCCTTCAAGAGAAGGATGAACAGCCTTTGTCTTGAATAGCATGTTTTTCACGCCTGCTTCGTCTGGAGCCACCCGTCGCCCTCACCAATTGAGGGGCGGCGGCGGCAACAGCCGAAGCGGAGACCTGCTTTGGTGGTGGACTCCTGAGCCCTCGTTACCTGCGCGAAGGATCGTCACCCGGATGGGCCGAGACGCTGTGCGGCTCGGCGCGGTAGCGTAGAGCCTGACCCGGCAGGGACGCGCCAAGACTACCGCTCCCGCTCAAAATCCTTCCCGTCGTCACCGCGCTCCGGCCCGCGGGCAGAACGCGAGCGCCTGATCCGCCGCCCGCCGGACCCGCCATCATCGCCGCCGCCATCACTATCCCGCGCCGCGTCCCGGAACTTGTCGGCGAGCGGCAGTTCGGTCCAGTGCACCTCCGGCAGACCCGTGGCGGGCGCGCCCGGATCGGGACCGCGCGGCACCGGCACCTCCGCCGCCACCTCCCGCGCCCGCCGCCGCCGTCGGCGGCGGCGACCATCACCACCACCACCGCCGCCGCCATCCCCACGCTCGCCCTCCTCACGCCCGCCGCGCTTATCCTCTTTCACCGCCGGCCGCACCGATCCGGCGAAGGCCTCACGCAACGCGCTGCCTTGTTCCTTCTCCTGCCGATCGACGGTGATGACGATCTCCTGATCCTGGACCCCGCGATCAGCATGACGATCATGATGATCATCATCACGCTGATGATCGCGCTTGCGATAGCGGTCCTTCGCCTTGTGCGGCACGGCGGACCGGCCTTTGGGCTTCAGCGCCAGAGTCAGCGCCGGCATGTGCTCATGGCCTGCGCGCTGGCGCACGCGCTCCTCGCGGCGCTGCGCGACTTCGTAGCTTTTCAGCTCGCGCGCCTCGATCTGTGCGAGCGCCCGCACTTCCCGCGCGATAGTAACGGCCTGCAACGCCTGGCGGTGTGCGAGGGCGCGTTTGTCATCGGCCTGCCGCTCCGCAAGCGCGGCCTTCTCCGTCATATAGGCCGCATGACGCTGCGCGTCGCGATGCTTGTGGATCTTCGCGATAACGAAACTCACGCCCGTCACCCGCCCGAGAAAGGCCGCAAGCCCGGTCGGCTTCGCGGCTTCGCGCGCCGCCTTCACCCGCCGCATTTCGGCGAGATAGCGCGCCTTCAGCGCCTGCCGCGCGGCAAGCTGCTCCCGCGCCAGCGCCGCCCGCTCATCACGTTGGCACGCCCGCAAGGACGCTTGCGTGGCCTCCACCTTCTGCCGCCGCGCCGCCTGGGCGGCCTTGAGCCTGTCGAGCGCCTTGCCGTCACGCTGGCTTCTGGCGAAATCCTCTCGCGCCTGACGATGCTGCGCGACGAGCGCCTTCGCCTCGTCCACAGTCGGAAGGGATTCCGGCGGGAACTCCGCCTCTAGGAAAGTGCGGATATCCTTCGTCCGCACGCTGCGGTCATCGATCAGTTTCGGCAGCGAATTCATATCGCCGTAGAGATCGACAAGGATATAGGGCCGCTTGCCCGTGGCAAGGACATAGCCCATTTCCTCCAGCGCCCGGACGAAGGCCTTCGGGCTGTCGCTGTGTTTCCACGCGGCGGTTACGGCAGCCATGCGGTCTTCCTTCGTGACCCCGGAATTCCGCTGCTGCTGCATTTCATAGAGCGATTTGCGCTTGCGGTCATCGCCGCCGCGCTCATAACCGGCGGGCAGCGTAAGACCATGATCGCGGGCAAACTCCCGCGTGACCATCATCAGCTTTTCATGGTCAAAGGCCTGATGGATCGCCTTGCCGGCCTGCGCATCGATGCGTGACCAGACGATGTGGCAATGCTCGCGCCCGTTCTTGATATGGTAGATCATGGCGCGCGGCTGGCCGGTCAGGCCCATCGCCTCTTCAACGCGCTGCGCATAATCGCGATACTGATCGCGGCTGAGCTGCCCCTGACCGAGGTCAGGATTAACCGAAAGGCTGTAGAGGTAATTCCGGCATTTGGTCAGGTTATGGGCGATCGCCTCCCATTCGGCAAACGCGCCATGCAGATCGGACGCGACCGCGCCGCGGACCTCCGCCAGCTCGACATATTCATTGTCATGGGCATTGAGAAGGTGGGTGGCGAGGTCCTGCCCGCCGGCACGCTGGCTGGCCTTGGGGATCATGGCTTGCGCCCCAGGGCCGACAGCAATGCGGCGCGGATTTCATGAAGGTCGCGGACCGCCTCTTCGAGCAGCGCGGGATCTGTGCCATCGGTGTGGCCCAGCTCCCGCAGGCAATCATGCAGGCGCGCAGTTTCGGAGAGGAGCCGTGCGATCTGCTGCTGCTCGATCGGCGCGCGCCGGACCTGACGGGGGGCTGAGGATTCGAAGATGGCGTGCGTGATGAAAGCATTGGCGGAGAGCCCTGATTTTTCCACGCGCGTGCGGAATTCCTCGCGGAGGGCTTCCGGCGGGCGATAGGAAATCGGGGCATCACGTTTCTTCTTCTCCGTCATGGCACATCAAATAAATGCGCCGCCGCATCGCCGGCCGCGCGCATTCCTCGCGCCATCATCGCCGCCCATCAGTTCCGCCGACGCGGGTTCAGGGGAGCGTCATCCCCTGATCGATGGGTTTGCAAAGGGAGAGCCGACATCGCCCTTTGCGCGAAGCCGGTGCCGCAACACCGGTCGTGGTTCAGGACGCGAAAGTCCTGACCGTGGTTGCAAGGGCGCGGAAGCCCCCTGCCTGATGGGTCCGGGGAGAGCAGCAATCTCCCCCGGTCGTGACGCAACGGCGAAACGTTGCTTCAGCCGGGGCGGGTTCGATACCCGCCAACTTCTGCGACCGGCTGACAGCATCCGTTGGACCGAATCCGCCCCTTGCGGATTCGCAGCCTTACGGATGCCACCGGGGGGTCCGCGGGGGATGTGAAATCCCCCCGGCAAGGTGCGCGTGGTACTACCACGCACACCTTGTACAAGGCCCTATTCGAACGGCCCCGGCTTTCTTTCATTATAGCTGAGGACGGGACGGAAATGGAAATATGTACGCCGTTTCCGCAAGCGGATCGTCATGCACATTACATGGTGACAGCAAGACCTGCACGAGGTTTCACGCGGAGAACAGACCGCTGCCATCATCACATTACGCACCATCGAAAAACGCAGCACCAGTATTTCTGGAATGTAAATCACAATCCCGAGGAACGCCGGTGCGGGAGATGGCACGGTGGATATGCAGGGCGCTCCCCTCACACAGCCCGGTTTACAGGTGAGGTCGACCAAGGACACCTATGACCGGCTCCAGCAGGCCTACGAGCATTTCAATCGCGCACTGTTCGACGGCACGCTGCCGAACGCGCTGATTACATTGCAGCGCCGACCGCCGGAAAGAGCGGCAAACGCCTGCGCTATTGCTGCCCGGAATGCGACCTGAAGGCCTGGGCAAAACAAAATGCCCGCCTGATGTGCGGCGACTATATGGTGTCGATGATCGCCGCCGCAGAATAAAAAATAACGGCGCGCACCGGCGGGGCGCGCCGTTATTGATGTCCGCAGCGCGCGGCTAAAAAAATGTCATCTGCCGCGCTTGCTCTTCCCGCTTCCTCCATGCTCGGCGATCGGCCTCGGTGTGGAGCGCGTCATGACGCGCTCCCGACTTCGTTGTGATAGAGGCGCGCGGCGCCTTGATCGCTGGCGGCGAAGTCGATCCCAGCGGCGTGGCACCAGTGACGGATGTCTACCAGGAGGTCGATGATCGCGTTTTCGTCGTAGTATGCCGCAAGGCCTCTGGCCCATGCCGCCCGCGCGAGAGCGGCGCGAGCGGCGTTGATCTGAACGGCACAATCCATGATACATCCTCCTTCAAAGCGTGAGGGGGCGCTTACGCGCCCGCCTCTTCGCTGGTTTCGGAGGGCACCCGGAGGACGACGCGTCCGCCATTGACCGGGACTAGGTCGAGCTGCAGCGTGTAGCCTTCACCGTCCTTGTGATCCCAGGCGGCACCGATGCGGGTCCAGAAGGATTTCTCGCCCTTTTCATCGACGTGCCAGGCGATGAAGGCCGGGCCTTTGGGTTCGCGGGCGGGTTTGCTGTTACGGTTCTCATAGCGTGCCATTGTTAAGCTCCTTTCGCTTTGGGTTTGTCCTCGACACGCCACATTGAGGAACGGGCGGAAAAGCAGCCGGTTCAAGGTGGAAACGCGGGAGGGGGATCGCCCGCCTTGCAGGCTTGCCGAAAGGCGGGGATACCCGCGTTTTCCCCGTCAGGGCCGTAAGGGCCTTGAAACGGCTGCGCGCCCGGTCAGTTTGGGGCGTAATCAGTCGAGGACATCCCATCGCGAACGAGGTGGCCATACCGGCACGCCGGCACCGGAACAGAGAATTGACCGTGTTATCTCGCCGGCGATCAATAGTCAGGAACACGTTGCCAAAGGTGCAATAAGGGCCTTTACGGATGACCCGCTTGACCTCTCCGCCCAGGCGATTGCGGACTTTTACACGTTCGCCAAACTCATCCGATGGATTGATAAACAGCACACAGCCCTGTGAGTGCTGCACCGCATATTCGTCCTCAATCTCCCCCAATATCTCTGCAAGCGCCTGCTTCATTTCCTGCAGGCTTAACTCTCCTAAAAATCGTATCTGCATCTCCGTATTCCGCTCGTAATCATCATCAAATAATAGCCATAACAACTATAAGTATATTCTACCGCTTGCATGCAATCGCGTGCAAATTTGAAACGGCAAAATCCAGAGTTTCCAAGGCCTGCGGCCCTGTTGCAACGCGAAAACCCCTACCTTTTTCGCAAGCTTTAAGCGCAGATTTCTGCCGTGAACTGGCCCTTTTTGCTCCTTCCTTTCCTCGTCCGCCCGCCTCATCGTGCCTGTTGCTGATGATGTGTGCCTGAGCCGCATAGGCTCCGATGGGCGGGGCCTCCGACAAAGGAGGACACAATGTCTAAACAGTTCACTTCCGCCACTCTGCACCGCATGACGCTTGCCGAATTACAGGTACTGCAGCACCGCCTTCTGCAAATGCTCGCAACCACAACGCCTGGCTCTGCCGCCCATCGCGACACGCGTACAGCGCTCGATGCTGTTCGCTGCATGATCCTGCATAAGCAGCGCAGCCTTGCCCCGCGCTTCTAGCGCGGGGTTTCGGCGCGGAAGATACATGCATGTGCTGGCGATACTTCCTGCTCAAACATGGGGAGAGCCGCTATGCGCCGTATTGATGACTTCACCGATCTTGCGAACGAAACGCTGATCCGCCCGGACGGGCTGGATGATGATTTCTGCCACTGGGTGCATTGCTATTTCCTCGAACGCGACATGCTGCCTGATGAAGAAGACTTCCAAATACTGATCAACGCGCTCGTCAGGGGATTGCTCAATAACCCGCAAGATCGTGCCTTCCTCGCGCGCACGCTCGACCCGCTCCATCCCATAGAAGACTGACCTCACAACAAAGCCCGCAATCGCTCCCGATTGCGGGCTTTGTCATGGCCTAAGCCGCATTTCCTCGTGCTTTCCACGCGGAGTCCCGCGCGCCAGGCCCGTCAAATTCTCCTGCAAATCGCAGGAGAAACCTATGCAAGCCACTCTTCATATCCGCGTCCCGCCATCCTTTCTGCACTGGGTCCAGCACGAATGCCGCGCCCGGGCTCCGCAGCATATGCCCGGTATCGAATCTTTCATCCTGCAGGCGCTTGTCCACCATGCTGCCGGCGGCTTGCTCTCGAAAGCGGCCACGGATGCGCTCTTTGCCGATGCAATGATTTCCTACACCGCCGCCTGGGAAGAGATCGTGGATTGCCCGATCGACCGCCCTGTCGCGCCGCGCCCGCGCGGTTAAGATCATGCACAGCGCATCCCCCATCACGACAAAAGACAGGCACCGGCAAACACCGCCTGCCGATTTGCGCGTCGTGCTGGACATGGATGCCGACCACCCCATCACAGAAGAAGAACTCGATATCCTCGAAGCCTTTTTATTTCAGGAAATACAGGCTCTTCTCAAAGATGACGACTCGAAACAGCCACAAATCCAGGCCAGTCTTGCCACGATTTCATAAAGCCCGAGGGTCCTCCCCATGACTGCCCCGCAGACCATGTCACGCGCCGCGCTTTATATGCGGGTTTCGACCGGCCGCCAGGCGGAGAGCGATCTGTCGATCCCGGACCAGCGCCATCAGCTGCAGGCTTTCTGCAAGGCTAGGGGCTGGGAGGTCACTGCGGAGTTTGTTGATGCTGGTCTATCCGGCACTGATGACAAACGCCCGGAGCTGCAGCGCCTGCTTGATATGGCCACCGCAGGTGCGCCGTTCGATGTGGTGCTGGTGCATTCTTTCAGCCGCTTTGCGCGCGATCACTTCGCGCTGGAATACCATGTGCGCAAGCTCCGTAAGCACGGCATCCGCCTGACCTCGATCACGCAGGATTTGGGCGATGATCCGATGAGCGTGATGGTCCGGCAGGTCTTCGCGCTCTTTGATGAATATCAGTCCAAGGAAAACGCCAAGCACGTCCTGCGCGCGATGCAAGAAAATGCCCGGCAGGGATTCTGGAACGGCGCCCGCCCGCCTTTCGGGTATACGCTTGTCGTCGCCGAACAGCGCGGCACCAAACAGAAAAAGCGCCTTACGATCGACCCAGTCGAAGCCGAGACCGTCCGCCTGATTTTCAAGCTGATCACACAAGGCGACGGTACCTCCGGCCCTATGGGCGTGAAGGCGACTGCCGACTGGCTCAACACAAACGGTTACCGCACGCGTACCGGCGCACGCTGGGGCATCGGCCCGCTGCATAAGCTGATTACCAGCGAAACCTATAAAGGCACCTACCGCTTCAACCGCAAAGTCTGGAAGACCAAGGAGGACAAGCCGGAATCAGAACAGATCGCGATTGCCATCGATGCGATCATCGACGCGCAAACCTTCGACAAGGTTCAGGCCCAGCTTAAAAAACGCAATCCGAAAAACACGCCGCCCCGCACGGTCACCGGTCCGATCCTGCTAACGGGGCTCGCTACCTGCGCCAGCTGCGGCGGCGGCATGACGCTGCGCACCGGAAAATACGGCAAATATCGCTACTACACCTGCGCGACCTGCGCCCAGAAAGGCAAGAGCGCCTGCAAGGGCCGCTCGATCCCGATGGACAAGCTCGACACCATCGTCACCGACAGCCTTGCAGGCCAGCTTCTCACCCGGCCCCGCGTTGAAAAGATGCTCGGTGGCCTGATCGCCCGGCAGGCCCAGCGCAGCACCGAACACAGCGCACGCCTTGCCAAGCTCAAATCTCGCTTGATCGACGCCGAAACCCGCCTGAAGCGGCTTTACGACGCTATCGAAAACGGCATCGCCGATCCAGCGGACGATACTCTCAAAGATCGCCTTGCCGGCCTGCGCACCGAACGCGACATCGCTAAAAGTGCCTTTGAACGAGCGGCAGGCGAGCTGTCACCGCAGACCCGCATCACGGACGAGAAGATCGAATCCTTCATCGGCACCATGCGCGAAAAAGCCCTCGACGGCCCGATCCCCTTCCGCCGCGCCTGGCTACGCGCCCTGATCGACAATGTCGAAGTCGACGATACGGAAATCCGAATCCACGGCCGAAAAACCGTCCTCGAACAGCTCGTGATGGCCAACACCATCACGCCCGACGCAGTTCCCAGTTTTGTTCGGAAATGGCGCACCCGACAGGATTCGAACCTGTGACCTTTGGAATCGGAATCCAACACTCTATCCAGCTGAGCTACGGGTGCTCTCAGGGCGATGACTCGCCTGTCCGATGAATGGGTTCTTAGCCTAGCTGGGGGCTGGCTTCAATCGGGAAAATGCGAGAAGGGGCAATCTGTTTGGGGGTGCGCTTGGCGGGCGGGCTGGCGGGCGGGCCGCCGGGGAAAACCGGCGGCCCCGTCGGGCGGTCAGGCGGTCTGCATGGCGCCGGGGCCGGGGATGGCCTTTTCCGGGACCTTGCCGAGGATGATCATGCCGAGCACCTCGTCCTTGGTGACGTCCTCGGTGCGGGCGTGGCCGACGACCTGGCCGTTCTTCATGACGGAGACGCGGTCGGCGAGGTCGAAGACATCGTGGATGTCGTGGCTGATCAGGAAGATGCCGATGCCTTCCTTCTTGAGCTGCTTGATCAGTTCGCCGACCTGCGCCGTCTCCTGGGGGCCGAGCGCGGCGGTCGGCTCGTCCATGATCAGGATGCGGGCGTTGAAGAGGATGGCCCGCGCGATCGCCACCGACTGGCGCTGGCCGCCGGAAAGCGCCTTCACCGGCTCCTTGAAGCGCTGGAAGTTGGGGTTGAGGCGGCCCATCACCTCGCGCGTCTTCGCCTCCATCGCCACGTCGTCGAGCGTGCCCCACGGAGTGCGCAATTCGCGGCCGAGATAGAGGTTGGCGGCGGCGTCGACATTGTCGGCGACGGCGAGCGTCTGGTAGATCGTCTCGATGCCGTATTTCTTGGCGTCGCGCGGGTTGCCGATGTCGGCGGGCTCGCCGTTGATCAGGATCTCGCCGCCGTCGCGCTTGTAGGCGCCGGAGAGGATCTTGATCAGGGTCGACTTGCCGGCGCCGTTATGGCCGAGCAGGGCGACGACCTCGCCGGGATAGAGATCGACCGAGGCATTGTCGACGGCGTGGATGCCGCCGAAGGAGATGGAGATGTTCTTCATCTCCACGAGGGGCGTACGGGTGTCCGTCATTGGAAGGGCTCCTCTTACTTGGCGCGGGCGCGGTAGACCGTGTCGAGCCAGACGGCGACGACAAGGACCATGCCGACCACGATGCGCTGGAACGGGGTGTCGATGCCGACCAGCACCATGCCCGATTGCAGCGATTGCATGACGAGGGCGCCGAGCATGGCGCCTGCGATTGTGCCCATGCCGCCGGCAAGCGAGGTGCCGCCGATGACGGCCGCGGCGATGGTGTAGAGTTCGTCGAGCTCGCCCTGCGCATTGGTCGCGGCATTGAGGCGGGCGGTGGAGATGGCCGCGGCGATGGCGCAGAGCATGCCCATCAGCGCGAAGATCTTGACCGTCACCCAGCGTGTCTTGATGCCGGCGAGTTCCGCCGCCTCCTGGTTGCCGCCGATCGCGAAGACGTAGCGGCCGAAGCGCAGGCGCGTCGAGATGAAGGTCATGACGATGCCGACGAGGATGGCGATCAGGACCGGCACGGCGATGCCATGCGAGATGAAGAGGCCGCCCTCCGGCCAGGCGATGCCGTTGGCATCGGCATATTTGCGGGCGATGGCGACGGGCCAGGGATAGGCGTTGACCACGGCGACGGCGCCGAGCACCAGCGCACAGCCGACGGCGGTCAGGAAATATTCGGCCCACATCGGACGCTGCGGGAAGCCGAAGCGCTGGCGCTGCTTGCGCGAGTTGACGATGGTGGCGATGATGGCGATGCAGGCGATGACGCCGACGATCCAACTGGCGGTGGCGCCGATCGAGCCTTCCGTGCCGCCGCCCATCAGGCGGAAGGTCGCGTCCATCGGGGCGACCGTGCGGCCGCTCGTGACGAACCAGGTCGCGCCGCGCCAGACGAGCAGGCCCCCGAGCGTGACGATGAAGGAGGGCACGTTGAGGAAGGCGATGATCGCCCCGTGCAGGGCGCCGATGCCCGCGCCGAGCAGGAGGCCGGCGAGCAGCGTGACGATCCAGGTGGCGGGGTGGTTGAAGCCAAGCAACTGCGGCAGCAGTTCTGCCTGCAGCACGCCCATGATCATGCCGACGAAGCCGAGGATCGAGCCGACGGACAGGTCGATGTTGCGCGTGACGATAACGAGCACCATGCCGGTTGCCATCACGGCGACGGAGGCGGTCTGGACGGAGAGGTTCCACAGGTTGCGCGGCGTCAGGAACAGGCCGCCGGACAGGATGTTGAAGCCGATCCAGATGATCAGCATGGCGCCGACCATGCCGAGCAGGCGCGTGTCGATCTCGGTGGCGCGGAAGAAGCGCTTGACCGGGTTCTCGCCCGCCGATCGCGCGCGATTGGCATGCGTGGTATTCGTGATGTCGGCCATGGCTTTGCCGTCCCCCCACTCTTGTTGAACGTGTCGTTCGGGCGTGGTTTGAGGTTCCGGAGGGATGGAGCGGAAAACCGCGCCCCCCTTGTCCTCATTCCGCTTCGAGGATTTTCGCCGCCTTATCCTCTGCCCGCTGTCCATCTTGCGCAAGCGCCGCAACGGAAGCCGTTGCGGCGCCTTGTGATGGTCAGGTCAGTACCGGATCATTGTCCGTCAGTTGCAGGCTGCGACCGAGCCGGCGGCAACGCCCTGGCATGCCGTTTCCTTCGGGATCCAGCCGGCCTCGATGACGACGTTCAGGTTGTCCTTGGTGATCGGCAGCGGGGCGAGGAAGACCGACTTCATCTCGATGCCCTTCGGGCCGCCGTTGAAGGCGGTGACGCCTTCGATCTCGTCCATGGTCTTGCCGCTGGCAAGCGAGGCGGCGATTTCCGCGGCGCGCTTGCCGAGTTCACGCGAGTCCTTCCAGACCGAGACGGTCTGCGTGCCGAGCGCGACGCGGTTCAGCGCGGCGTGGTCGGCGTCCTGGCCGGAGACCGGGACGGAGCCGGCAAGGCCCTGTGCGGCGAGCGCGGCGATCGCGCCGCCGGCCGTGCCGTCGTTCGAGGCGACGACCGCGTCGACCTTGTTGTCGTTCGCCGTCAGGAACTGTTCCATGTTCTTCTGGGCGAGTTCCGGCTTCCAGCCGTCGGTATAGGCCTCGCCGACGGACTTGATCTTGCCGGCGTCGATGGCTTCCTTCAGCACTTCCTGCTGGCCTGCGAAGAGGAAGTCGGCGTTCGGGTCGGACGAGGAGCCCTTGATGAACACGTAGTTGCCTTCCGGCTTCACCTTCAGCACTTCGCGGGCCTGCATGCGGCCCACTTCCTTGTTGTCGAAGGTGATGTAGAAGGCGGCCGGGTTCTCGATCAGGCGGTCGTAGCCGACGACCGGGATGCCTTCAGCGGCGGCCTTCTCGATGGCCGGGCCGATGGCTTCGGAGTCCTGGGCGAGAACGATGATGGCGTTGGCGCCCTGGGCGATCAGCGATTCGACGTCCGTCAGCTGCTTGGCGGCGGACGACTGGGCGTCGGCCGAAATGTACTTGTCGCCGGAGGCTTCGAGTGCTGCCTTGATGGCGGCTTCGTCGGTTTTCCAGCGCTCTTCCTGGAAGTTCGACCAGGAGACGCCGACCACGAGGTCCTTGGCGTGCACGGCGGAATGCATGGAAACGATGATGGCAGCCCCTGCCATCAGCTTCAGAACGAACTTCATAATATCCTCCCAAGTGAACACCGGCCGCCTGGACGAACCTCCCGTCCAATCACCGACCGGCCACGATCTACTGCCTCGATACCCCTCCCGATGGTCTCGGGACTTTTTTCTCGACAGTCGAGAAAATAAATGTCAGAAGTTTCGAAGGCTGTCAACATGGCTTGAAAGGCCTTGAACGACGGCGTGACAGATGCTTTGGGAGGGGCATGTGTTGCATCCTGTGAAAGCGAGCGGAAACCGACGATGCTGACCAAGTCGAGCACGGAGCTTGTGCGTCAGCAGAACAGTGCGCTCGTGCTCGCCTCGCTGCGCCGGCACGGGCCGCTCGCCCATACGGACATTTCCCATCACACGAGGCTCGCCTCGGCGACCGTCTCCGTGATCACCGCGGAACTGGAAAAGGCCGAGGTGCTGGAGCGGCGCGAACAGCAGGCCCCGACCGCCCGCGGACGGCCGCGCGTCATCTTCGGCCAGCGGCGCGACGCCGGCTATCTCGCCACCGTGCGCATCTCCTCCGACATGGTGCAATATTCGCTCGCCGACTACGGCGGCACGCTGCTCGACCGTTTCGAGGAGCCGCGCAACCATGCCGATACCACGACGCGGCCCTTCACCGAGGCCTTCGTGGCCGCGCTGGACAAGCTGGCGGAGCGGTCCCGCATCGACCGCGCGCAGGTGCTGGTCGTGTCGATCAGCAGCAAGGGTCTCGTCGATCCCGTGACGGCGCGGCTCGTCTGGTCGCCGGTCTTCGGCGCGCAGCAGGTGGATTTCGCCGCGCTGCTCCAGGCGCCGTGGCGGGCGAAGATCCTGCTCAACAACGAGACGCTGATCGTCGCCCATGCCATGGCGCTGCGCATGGAGAAGGCGGGCGTGCGCGACCTGCAGGCGGTCGCGGCGCTCTCGCTCGGCCACAGCATCGGGCTCGGCATCGCGCGGTTCGACCGCTCGGGGGAGCTTTCCGTCACCGCGCCGAATTTCGGGCACATGCTGAACTCGTCGGATGGCAAACTGTGTCGCTGCGGCGCGCAGGGCTGCATCGAGGCCGCCGCCGGCTTCTACGGCATCCTGCGCACCGCCTTCGAGGTGCCGCCGGATACGATCCCGGCGCAGTTCGTGCCGCTTGCGGAGATGGACAAGATCGCGCTGCGCGCCCGGCAGGGCCACCGCATGTCGGAATATGCCTTCCGCCAGGCGGGGCTGGCGCTGGGGCAGGGGCTGTCGCGCGTGGTGAGCCTCTACGAGAACATGCCGATCGCCATCACCGGCCCCGGCACGCGCTATTTCGACCTCATCCAGCGCGGTCTCGAGGAGGGCCTGGCGCAATCCCAGCAGGTCCGCCTCTTCGGCGCCCCGCCGATCTCCGTCGTGCCGGAGGAGGCGACGCTGGTGCTGGAGGGGCATCTTGCCCGGGCGCTGGCCGAGATGGACCATGATGTCATCGCCGCGAGGACGGACGGGGATTGAGGGCGCAAAAGCGGTGAGATGCCAAATCCGCTGTTGAGGCGCCCCCGCTCTCCTCCGTCATCCTCGGGCTTGACCCGAGGATCCATGCCACAAATTCAACGCATGCCGTGATGCGTGGATCCTCGGGTCAAGCCCGAGGATGACGGAGGTGGGGGTGGCGTTCGAAAACAAAAAGACCGGGCGAAAAAATCGCCCGGCCAGTTGCTTGGGAGGTGGTTTCCGTCAGGCGACGGAAATCTGGCGCTTTTCTTCGACCGACTTCACCGCGGCATCGGCAAGCGCAAGGGCCGCGAGGCCGTCGGCGCCCGAGGGCGAGATGGTCGCGCCCTTCTCGATGGCCGCGATGAAGGCGGCGATCTCGTTGGCATAGGCTTCGGTGTAGCGGGTCATGAAGAAATCGTGCAGCGGCGGGCGGGTGTAGCCGTCGCCGTTGGCGATCTCGATGGAGACGGGGCGCTGGTTTTCCGCCGCGACCATGCCCTTCGAGCCGTGCACCTCGATGCGCTGATCGTAGCCGTAGGTGGCGCGGCGCGAATTGGAGATGATGGCCTGCTTGCCGGATCTCGTCTGCAGGATGACGGAGACGCTGTCATAGTCGCCGGCCTTGCCGATTTGCGGATCGACCAGCACGGCGGCGGTGGCCGAGACCGAGGCGACCTCCTCGCCGAGCAGGAAGCGGGCCATGTCGAAGTCGTGGATCGTCATGTCGCGGAAGATGCCGCCGGAGCGCTTGATGTAGTCGACCGGCGGGGCGCCGGGATCGCGCGAGGTGATCGTCACCATCTCGACGTCGCCGATCCTGCCATCGTCGATGGCCTTGCGGACGGCCATGAAGTGCGGGTCGAAGCGGCGGTTGAAGCCGACCATCAGCTTGCCCTTCGTCTCCTCGACCACCTTCATGCAGGCGCGCACGCGCTCGACGTCGAGGTCGATCGGCTTCTCGCAGAAGATGGCTTTGCCGGCGCGCGAGAAACGCTCGATCAGGTCGGCATGGGTGTCGGTCGGCGTGCAGATGACGACGGCGTCGATGTCCTTGGCGGCCTCGATCGCCTCGATGGTGCGGACCTCGCAGCCATACTGCCCGGCGATGGCGTCGGCCGCGGCCGGGAAGGCATCGGCGACGGCGACGAGCACGGCGTCGGGATTGCCGGTGACGGCCTTGGCATGGACCTTGCCGATGCGGCCGGCGCCGAGAAGACCAAATCTTACAGTCATGTTGTCCTCGTTATGTCTGGGAGCGAATAGCGAATAGGGGGTAGGCGACAGGGAAGAGCGAGTGGTCTGCGCAGGTAACCATTCGCCATTCCCTCTTCGCTCATTGACTACGTCTTGCGTTTCTTCTGCCGGTAGACGTCGATGACGACGGCGGCGACGATGATCACGCCCTTGACGATCTCCTGGTAGAAAGCATCGACGCGCAGGAAGGTAAAGCCCGATGTCATGACGCCGAGGATGACGGTGCCGATGACCGTGCCGGTGACGCGTCCGACGCCGCCGGCAAGCGAGGTGCCGCCGATGACGGTCGCGGCGATGGCGTCGAGTTCGTACATGACGCCCATGCCGGCCTGTGCGGTCTGGGCGCGGGCCGCGGTGACGACGCCGGCAAGGCCGGCGAGCGCCCCGGCAATGGCATAGACCTTCACCAGGTGGGATTCGACATTGATGCCGGAGACGCGGGCGGCCTGCACATTGGCGCCGATCGCATAGGTGAACTTGCCGTAGCGGGTGTAGCGCAGCGCGATGTGGAAGATCACGGCGACGACGAGGAAGATCACGACCGGCCAGATGCCGGTGCCGATGAAATTGAACTGTTCGGTGAGGCCCGAGACCGGCTGGCCCTTGGTGTACCACTTGGAGACGCCGCGGGCGGAGACCATCATGCCGAGCGTGGCGATGAAGGGCGGAATCTTCGTCTTGGCGATGAGCTGGCCGTTGATGAAGCCGGCAAGCAGGCCGACGCCGATGCCGAGCGCGACGGGCACGATGACCGGCAGGTCGGTGAGGGAGGGATAGAGCGCGCGCGGCCAGGTGGAGGCCTGCGCCAGCGAGGCGGTGAACATCGCGGTCATGCCGACGACCGAACCGGAGGACAGATCGATGCCCCCGGTGATGATGACCTGGGTCACGCCGACGGCGATGATGCCGATGACCGAGACCTGCAGGATGATGATCGTCAGGCGCTGCGGGTTCATCAGGAAGCTCTGGCCGACGAAGATCCAGCCGAGGATCTCATAGACCAGCGCGATGCCGACGAGGACGAGAAAGATGTTGAGTTCCGGCGGGAGCCGGCGGGCAGACTTCTGGGCGGCGGCCTGGGCCTGCGCGGCGGAATTCGTGCTCATGATTACCTCCCTTGCGGCCCCTCGGCCGCCGTAAATCTTACTGGGCAGCCAGTTCCATGACCTTGACCTGGGTCGCTTCGGCCCGGTCGAGAATGCCGGTGACGCGGCCCTCGTGCATGACCATGACGCGGTCGCTCATGCCGAGGACCTCGGGCATTTCCGACGAGATCATGACGACGGCGACGCCGTCGCGGGCAAGCTCCGTCACGAAACGGTGGATCTCCGCTTTCGCCCCGACATCGATGCCGCGCGTCGGCTCGTCGAGGATGAGGATGCGCGGATTGGTCAGAAGCCAGCGGCCGATCAGCACCTTCTGCTGGTTGCCGCCCGAAAGGTTCTCGATGCGCTCGTGAAGGTTCGGGGTCTTGACGCGCAGCTTCTTGCTCATCTCCTCGCAGACCTTGGTCAGCGCGCCCTCGGAAACGAAGCCGTTCTTCACGAACTTGTCCTGAAGCACGGCGATCTGCATGTTTTCCAGCACGTCGAGGATTAGCAGACAGCCGGTCTCCTTGCGGTCTTCCGTGAGGAAGGCCATGCGGTTGCGGATCGCGGTGTTCGGGCTGTCGATAGTGACCTTCTTGCCATTGATCTCGATCGTGCCCGACGTCGCCGGCGTCACGCCGAAGATCGTCTCGGCGACGTTCGAGCGGCCGGAGCCGACGAGGCCGGCAAGGCCGAGGATCTCGCCGGCGCGCACGTCGAAGGAGACGTCGTGGAAGACGCCCTTGAGGGTAAGGTTCTTCACCGAGAGGACGACGTCGCCGATCGGCACCTCTTCCTTCGGGAACATCTGGGTGATCTCGCGGCCGACCATCATGCGGATGATGTCGTCGCGCGTCACGTCGGTCGAGGCGTGGGTGCCGATGTATTTTCCGTCGCGGAACACCGAGAATTCGTCGGCGATCTCGAACAGCTCGTTCATCTTGTGGGTGATGTAGACGATGCCGATGCCCTGGGAGCGCAGGTCCCGGATGATGGTGAAGAGGTGCTCCACCTCGCGCTCGGTGAGCGCCGAGGTCGGCTCGTCCATAATGAGCACGTCGCTCTCATAGGAAACGGCCTTGGCGATCTCGACCATCTGGCGGTTGGCGACGGAAAGGTCGCGCACCTGGGTTTCCGGGTCCATCACGATGTTGAGGCGCTTGAAGAGCGCGGCCGTCTTGCGGTTCATCTCGCCGTGGTCGACGAAGCCGAAGCGGTTCTTCGGCTCGCGGCGGATCCAGATGTTCTCGGCCACCGTCATGAAGGGCATCAGGTTGAGCTCCTGATGGATCATGGCGATGCCGTTTTCCAGCGCGTCGAGCGGCGATTGCAGGCGGATCTTCTGGCCCTTGAGCAGCACCTCGCCCTGGTCGGGCGTGTAGATGCCGGCGAGAATCTTCATCAGCGTGGACTTGCCCGCGCCGTTCTCGCCCATCAGGGCATGCACGGTGCCGCGCTTCAGCTTGAACTCGACATTGTCGAGCGCCACGACACCCGGGAATTCCTTGCGGATATTTTCCGCGGACAGCAGGTATTCGGTATTTGGAATGGCGCCGCTTGCACGAACCGCGGCCATGGTGGTCGGACTGACCATCGTCCCCTCCCTCCCGGAGCAACCAGAAACGGGTCGGACGCGCGCACGCTTGCGTGCGCGCGTCCACAGCAGTCTAGCGGAATTCGGCGACCGGCGAGAGCCGGTTCAGTTCTTCGACTGGAAATCGGCGATGTTGGCCGGGGTCACGAGCTGGAAGGGGATGTACACCTTGGTGTCGACCTTCTCGCCCTTGGCCAGCTTCAGCGCGGCGTCGACCGAGCCCTTGCCCTGGCCGGCGGCGTCCTGGAACACCGTCACGTCGAGATCGCCGGCCGCCATGGCGGCGAGCGCATCCTGCGTGGCGTCGATGCCGGCGACGACGACGCTGTCCATCGAGCGGCCGGCGGCCTTCAGCGCCTGGACGGCGCCGATCGCCATTTCGTCATTGTTGGAGATGACGGCGTCGAATTCGAGGCCCGCGGAGAGCCAGTTGGTCATGAGGTCGGAGCCCTGCGTGCGCGACCAGTTGGCGGTCTGCTCCTCGACGATCTCGAGGCCCTTGCACTCGTCGGTGGCGATGACGTCCTTGATGTCCTGGGTGCGCATGCGCGCGGCCTGGTTGGACAGTTCGCCCATCATGACGACGACCTTGCCCTTGCCGTTCAGGAGGCGGCAGACTTCCTCGGTTTCCAGCGTGCCGGATTCCTGCTCGTTGGACGCGACGAAGGCCTGCTTTTCCGGCAGTTCGTTGACGTTGACCGGCTCGCGGTTGACATAGACCAGCGGAATGCCGGCATCGGCGGCGGCCTTGGAGAGCGCGGCGGTGGCGTCGGTGTCGACCGGGTTCACGATGATGGCGCTGACGCCCGAGGCGATGAAGTTCTGCACCTGGCTCTGCTGCTTGGCGACGTCGTTCTGGGCGTCCTCGATCTGCAGCTCCACGCCGTCGAGCGTCTTGGCGTAGTCGGACATGCCGTTGCGCAGGACGGTCAGGAAGTTGTCGTCGAACAGCGCCATGGACACGCCGATCGTCTCGGCATGTGCGGCGGTGGACATCATCACGGCAAGCGCCGAGCTCATAATGAATTTTTTCATGTCGTTCTCCTCCTCAACGTGGCGTCCGGCAGCGCCACCCGATTGCCCGGAAAGCTGGCCCTTGCGGGCAGCCGGCCCCTTGCTCCTCCCGGGAGGCAAAGGGCCAAAACAGAATAAACAAACCGCGAATTCCGTATTGCGGAATGTTTATTCCATTTTCTGTCCGGGACGTCAAGCCCGTTCCATTTTCACGGCCGGGAATCCCGCAGTCCTTTTGGGGAAAAGTGCCGGCGGACGGGTCGCCGGCACCGCCCGGCCTAGATGTTTTCGCGAATGAAGGCGAGGCTCTCTGCCACGGCCGCTCTCGGATCGGCGACGTCGTGCACGGAAGGCGAGAAGGGCTCGAAGGAAAGCGGCCCGGCATAGCCGGCGGCGGCCAGGGCCTTGATCTGGCCGGTATTTCCGAGCCGATCGCCCGGGCCGACCAACACGCGGTGGCCGTCGCGCATGGCGGAAACGGTGACGTCGGCATCCTCGACGCCGGAAATGTGGACGAGGCCGGTGAGCGCCGCGAAGAGGTCCGGCTCGCCGGCGAGGTGATGGTGGAACGTGTCGTGCACGAGGCGGAAGACCTGTTTCCCGCCGACCGCCTCGATCGCCTCGGCGGCCTCGCGCTTGGAGCGCAGCGAGCAGATCTCGAAGCCGAGCGGTTCGACGAGACCGGTGATTCCGGCGGCCTCCAGCATCGGCTTCAGGGCGCTCAGCGCCGCGGCAAGGTTGGCCTGCCGCTCGCCGTCGGCCTTGCCGGTGCCGTCGTTCTTCGGCACGAGCACGAGCGCCAGGGCACCCGCCGCCGCGGCGTAGTCGATCAGCGCCTTGGCTTCTGCGGCGCGAGCGGGCGTCCATTCGTTGAAGCGCTGGAGCGCATTGATCGAGATGATGGTGACGCCGTGGCGCGCGGCGAGCGCCTTCACCTCGGCCGGCGTGGTGCCGTCCAGGATGGCGTTGCCGTCAAGGTCGTTGCGGATCTCGACCTTCGTCATGCCGAGCGAGACGGCGAGGGCGAAGAAGGCGTCGAGGGTCAGCGCGGGCGCCGTCATGTGGTTGAGGGCGAAATCAAGGGGCGGCATGGAATGGGGTCCTCCGGTCTTCGGGGCCGCCGACAGGACGGCCTCGCATGCACGCACGAGGATCGGGAAGCGCTTGACGGGCGTCAAAGGCGAAGGCGCCGCCGGCGCCCTCATTGCTGACAGATTCATCGGCCGGATGATGGAAGGCCATCATCCGGCCCGTCAGATATTCTCCGGAAGGAAGATGTCGAAGGGCAGGAAGGTCTGCCCGGGCACGGCGGCCTCGCCCTTCTCGATGGCCGTCACCATCAGCGCGACGAGCTCGCGGCAGAGGGCGGGCAGGGGCGTGTTGATCGCCATGGTGACGACATCGTCGGCAAGGCCGGCCTTCGATTCGGGCGTCAGCTCGTTGACGACGAGCTGGATCTTTCCGGCGTAACCCTCCTCGCGGATGGCGGAGATCGCGCCTTCCATGCCGCCGCCCGCCACATAGAGGCCGACGAGATCGGGGTGCTGGGCGAGCAGGTTGGCGGTCGCCTCGTGGGTGATCTCGCTGGTGTCGAGATTGACGAGCGTATCCAGAACCTCGAAATCCCGGCCTTTCTCACGGAAGAAGGAGCGGAAGCCCATCTCGCGCAGTTCGTGGCCGTGGAAGCGGTGGCTGCCGACGAAGATCGCCACCTTGCCGGGCCGTCGTGCGCCGCGGGCGATCATCCAGGCCGCCGTGCGGCCGACCTTCATGTTGTTGAGCCCGATATAGCCCTGGCGCACGTCCATGGCGAAGTCGGAGAGCAGGCAGAACATGGGAACGCCCCGGTTCTTCAGGTCCTCCACCATGCTGGTCGTCGCCGGATAGTCGGGCGCGACGACGGCGAGCGCCTGGTTGCGGGCGGAAAGCTGCCGCAGCATCTCCGTCATCGCGGCCGGCGTCTGCGCGTTGATGAAGTCGATCTGCGGCACAATGCGCGCGGTGGTGCAGGCATTGCAGGCGATTTCGATCTCGCGGGCGAAATTCTGGTAGAAGGCCTGGCCCGGGCGCTGGAAGCTGAAGCCCAGCCGGTATTGCGGAAGGTCCTCGAAGACTCGCTGCCGGATGAGCCCGATCGCGTGGTAGCCGATCGCATTGGCGGCGTCATAGACGCGCCGCGCCGTCTCCTCGCGCACCTTGTGGCGCCCGTTCAGCACGCGGTCGACCGTCGCCACGCTGACGCCGGCGGCTTTCGCGAGATCCGTAATGGTGGGCCGCGATGCCATGTCCCCCTCCCTGAAGTCTTTCCATCAAGCTTTGATGATGGCGAATGATAGAATTTGATGCATTCTATCATGGCAGGATTGAGAGAGGCAGGCAAGGGCGGTATCGTTCGTGCATCAGACGAGGCGGGGGCCTGCAAGCGCCGCCGCAGGGAGGAGACGAGGGATGAAGCCGACGAAGCGGGACTACAGCCTTCTTGGCCGCGACGCCGAGGCTGCCGTGGCCAACGGCCTGGCCGCGGCCGAATGGTATCACACCGAAATCGCCCGCAAGGACATGAAGGCGCTGATGCAGCGCAGCGACGCGCCGGCCATCCGCGACACCGCGATCTGGCTCGGCGCCATGCTGGTGACCGGGGTTGCCGGCGTCTGGCTGTGGGGGAGCTGGTGGGCGGTGCCGTTCTTCCTCGTCTACGGGGTGCTTTACGGCTCGGCCTCCGACAGCCGCTGGCACGAATGTGGCCACGGCACGGCCTTCAAGACGATGTGGATGAACGACGCCGTCTACCAGATCGCCTGCTTCATGATCATGCGCAACCCGGTGACCTGGCGCTGGAGCCACACGCGCCACCACACGGATACGGTCATCGTCGGCCGCGATCCGGAGATCGCCGTGATGCGCCCGCCGGATCTTGCCCGTCTCGTGCTCAACTTCTTCGGCCTGCTCGATGCCTGGCACGCAGTCGTCGACATGCTGCGCAATGCGGCGGGCGTGATGAGCACGGCGGAAAAGACCTTCATTCCCGCCTCCGAGCAGCCGAAGGCGATCCGTATCGCCCGCATCTGGCTCGCCATATACGGCGCGACCATCGTCCTCTGTTTCGCGCTCGGTTCGATCCTGCCGGCCATGCTGATCGGCCTGCCGCGGCTTTATGGCGCCTGGCACCACGTCTTGACGGGACTGCTCCAGCACGGCGGCCTTGCCGACAATGTCATCGACCACCGGCTGAACAGCCGCACCGTCTACATGAACCCGGTCAGCCGCTTCATCTACTGGAACATGAACTACCATGTGGAGCACCACATGTTCCCGATGGTGCCCTACCATGCGCTGCCGCGGCTGCACGCCATGATCAAGCACGACCTGCCGGCGCCGAACCCGTCCATGTGGCACGGCTACCGGGAGATGCTCCCCGCCTTCCTGCGCCAGCTTCGCAACGAGGACTATTTCCTCAAGCGCGACCTGCCCGCCACGGCGCGGCCCTACAAGGAAGAATTCCACAGCGAGCCGGCCGTCGCGGCCGCCGAATAACCAGCCTGCCACCGGAGAAGAGACAATGAGCGATACCTGGATAGAAGTCTGCGCAGCGGACGAGATCGACGAAGAGGACGTCATCCGCTTCGACCATGCGGGCCGCACCTTTGCGATCTATCGCAGCCCGGAAGACACCTATCATGCGACGGACGGGCTCTGCACCCACGAGAAGATCCACCTCGCCGACGGGCTGGTGATGGATCACATCATCGAATGTCCCAAGCACAACGGCCGCTTCGACTACAAGACCGGCGAGGCCAAGGGCGCCCCGGTCTGCATCGACCTTCGGACCTATCCGGTCAAGGTTGAGGGCGGCACGGTTTTCATCGGGCTCTAGCTTTCACGATATTCGGGAGGATCACGCCATGGCGGATTTCGTCATCGTCGGCGCCGGCGAATGCGGTGCGCGCGCGGCCTTCGCGCTGAGGGAAAAGGGTTTCGACGGCACGATCACCCTGGTCGGCAGCGAAACGCATCTGCCCTATGAGCGTCCGCCGCTCTCCAAGGAGGCGCTGGTCGCCGGCGCCGGCCCGAAACTCGTCGCCGATGCCGGGCGCTATGCCGCCGCCGGTATCGCGGTATTGCCCGGCCGCACGGTGCTTGCGATCGACCGGGCCGGCCGGCGGGTGCTGCTCGGCGACGGCGCGGCGCTCCCCTATGACAAATTGCTGCTGGCGACCGGCGCGCGTCCGCGCGCCCTGCCGGGCACGGCCTGCGGCGGGCGCATCGCCGCCCTGCGCAGCCATGACGATGCGCAGCGCATCCGCGCCCATCTCGTGGAGGGAAGCCACATTGCCATTCTCGGCGGCGGCTTCATCGGCCTGGAACTGGCGGCGAGCGCCCGCAAGCTGGGCGCGAGCGTGACGCTCGTCGAGGGCCTGCAGCGCGTCCTCAGCCGCGGCGTGCCGGCGGAGATCGCCGCCATCGTCGCCGGCCGCCATGCGGAAGAGGGCGTCGAAGTGCTGTGCGGCGCGAAGGTCGCGAACATCGAGGAGCGGCCGGGCGAGGTGCGCCTCATGCTGGAGGACGGCCGCGTCGTCGCGGCAAGCCTGCTGGTCGTCGGCATCGGCGCGGTGCCGAACACGGAACTGGCGGAGGCGGCGGGGCTTGCCGTGGACAACGGCATCGCCGTCGACGGCCTGCTGCGCACCTCCGATCCGGATATTCTTGCGGCCGGCGACTGCGCGTCCTATCCGCTGCCGCTCTACGGCGACCGGCGCGTCCGGCTCGAATCCTGGCGCAATGCGCAGGAGCAGGGCCAGCTTGCGGCGGCCAACATGCTCGGCGGCGACGAGGCGCATTGCGCCGTGCCGTGGTTCTGGTCGGACCAGTACGACATGACGCTGCAGATCGCCGGGCTTGCCGACGGCGCGGCGGCGACGGTTCGGCGCGATCTCGGCGAGGGTGCCTTCATCCTCTTCCATCTCGATGCCGTGGGCCGGCTGATCGCGGTAAGCGGCATCGGCAGGGGCAATGCGGTCGCCCGCGACATCCGCCTTGCGGAAATGCTGATCGCCGCCCGCCGGCATCCCGATCCCGCCGCGCTTGCCGCGCCGGAAACCAAGTTGAAGACATTGCTCGCCGCCTGAAGCGCGGCCCGGAGGACAGGATGAAAACCAGAAGACCGACCGTTGCCGATCTCAGGGCGATGAAGGGCAAGCGGCAGCTCACCATGCTGCGCGTCGTCACGCTGGAGGAGGCGGAGGCCGCCGAACAGGCGGGCATCGACCTCGTCTCCGTGCCGCCGGCGCTGCTGGGCCCGGCCTTCCGCGAGGCGGCGCCCACAGTCTTCGCCTTTCCGGGGCTGGAATACGGCGATTTCGTCACGGCGGACGATTATCTGCGCGGCGCCTTCCAGGCGATGAAAGCGGGGGGCGACGCCGTCTATTGCGCGGCCGGGCTTTCCACCGTCCGGCGCCTGCGCGAGGAGGGCATCCCGGTCTGCGGCCATGTCGGGCTCATCCCCTCCAAGGCCACTTGGACCGGCGGCTTCCGTGCCGTCGGCAAGACGGCGGAAAGCGCGCTGGAGATCTTCCGGCAGGTCAAGGCGCTGGAGGAGGCGGGCGCCTTCGCGGCCGAGATCGAGGTCGTGCCCGGCGAGATCGCCGCGGCGATCAGCGCGAGGACGGGGCTCGTCATGCTCTCCATGGGCGCGGGCACGGGCTGCGATGCGCAATATCTCTTCGCCGAGGACGTGCTCGGCCAGAACCGCGGGCACATTCCGCGCCATGCCAAGGTCTACCGCAACTTCGCCGCCGAATACGACCGGCTGCAGCAGGAGCGCATCGCCGCCTTCCGCGAATATGCCGACGACGTGCGCTCGGGCGCCTATCCGGAAAAGGGCCATGGCGTCGATATCGCGCCCGCCGAGCTTGTCGCGTTCCTGGAGCGGCTCGATGCTTGAAAGCCGGTTTCCTCCCGCGGGAAAACCGCCTATGTAGGCGGGCAAGCGCCAGGAGACCTTCATGAAGTTCATCGATCCCGACCACCCGTTCTACCGCCCGCTCTGGCGGCGGCTGCTTCTGGTCGGGAGCTGTGCCGCCTGGACGGCGGTGGAGTTCTACAATGGCGAGCAGACCTGGGGCACGATCTTCCTCGTCGTCTCGGCCTATGCCTTCGCGCAGCTCATCCTCTTCTTCAAACCGTCGGACCCGGCCGCAAAGCCGCCGGAGCACGAGCCGGAGAGCTGAGCCGCGACCCTCAGCGCGACAGGCCGAGGCTCTTTTCCACATTGATCCGCCGGATCGTCTCGTCGATCAGCATGTTGGCGATCTTCATGCGCAAGGTCGCATTGGCGCGCAGGTCCTCCGGCGCGCGGTCGGGATGGTTCTCCCGCGCGAAGCCGCGCCGGCGGGCGAGCAGCGCCTCCACGCTTTCCCGACCGGTGAGGCCGAGGTCGCTTGCCACCTCCTCCGGCGCGATGCGCAGGAGATGCGGCGGGGGCGGCGGCGGTTCGGCGGGCGCCGGCTGCTCCGGCGCGGCGGGGGCCGGCTCCTCGTAGAGATCGAGATAGGCGGCGGCGGCCTGCGGGCCGGACATGAAGACCCCGCCCGTGCCGAGGCCGGCAAAGCCGGAGGGCAGGCCGCGCACCTCGGCCGGGCCGTCGTCGTCGGGGGCTTCGTCCTCGGCGGCCTGGCGCGCCTCGGCCTTCAGCCGTTCCAGCACGGATTCGAAAACGGTCATGCCGAACATGAAAGGCCTCCTCAGTCCGGCGAAAGCATCCGGCTGCGTTGCAGGATCAGATCATAGAGCAGTTTGGCGCTCGGCGGCAGCGCCCTGCCTTTGACGGAGATAAGGCTGTACGGCTTGATGTCGATCTCGAAATCGGTGTTGAGGATGCTGATCTCGCCCGCCTGCGCACCAACCTCGGCGATGAAGACGGCCATGTCGCGGGCGACGGGGGCGATCGCGTTCGAGCCGCAGACGATGGCGGTCGTCAGCAGGATGGACGAGGTGTTGACCACGGTGGAGGGCAGCGGTACGCCGGCGGCCAGGAACAGGTCCTCGATACGCCGGCGAAGCAACGTGCCGGCCGGCTGGAAGACCCAGTCGTAATGCGGCAGGTCGGTAAGCCCGGCGACGGGCTTTTCCAGCAGCGGATGGCCCTTGCGCACGATGAGGCAGGCCCTCTCGATGCCGATCTCGGTGACGTCGAAGAGCCGCGGGTTGAGATCGTCGGGCACACGGGCGATGATGAAGTCCTGCCGCGCGGCCAGGAGTTCGCGGGCGAGCACGTTGCTCGTCTCCACGCGCACGTTCACCTCGATGCCGGGATAGGCGGCGCTGACCTGCTGGATCGCCGGCACGGCGAGGCTGATCGCCGGTGCCGTCACCGAGCCGAGAAAGACCGAGCCGCCGGTGCCGGATTTCAGGGCGGAAAGCTCGCGGTCGACCTCGCGCAGTTCCAGCAGGATGGTGCGCGCCCGCCGCGCGAAGGCCCGGCCGAAGGCGGTGAGGGCCACGCCGCGCGAGACGCGCTCGCAAAGTTGCGCCTTGAGGATGGTCTCCATTTCCGTCAGCATGCGGGAGGCGGCGGGCTGCGAGATGTTCAGCGCATCGGCGGCCGCGCTCACCTGGCCGTGCTCCTCGATGGCGACGATCGTGCGCAGGTGGCTGAGCTTCAGGCCGCCGCGCAACAGGGCGCCGCCCTGCAGGTCGTCCCCCCCGCCGCCCGGGAAAAGTTGCGCCTCGATATCCTCGTCTGAACGCATGGTTACCTCGATCGATAAAAATAGTATATATCCGGCTCTGTATATCAACTTTGATATTGAATTAGAAGCTTATTGCATTTGACAGTTATGGCAATTCGGTAGAGGTTGCGCCGATGTGCGCTGGGGTCCTTGGGAGAAGGGCCGGCGGGCTTTCTGCCCTCCAGTCCAGGCCGTCGTCTGAATGCGACCCCGCCCGTGCACAGAACAATGCCTGGCCGCGATCTCGGCCAGCGCGCACCAGGGAGAGACCTTTCAATGAAAATGATCACTTCGCTTCTCGCCGCCGCTGCCATCAGCGTTGCGTCGTTCGTGGCGCCGTCCTTCGCCCAGGACAAGGGCATGGTCGGCATTTCCATGCCCACCAAGACCTCGACCCGCTGGATTTCCGACGGCGAGACGATGGAGAAGCTCTTCAAGGACGCCGGCTACACGCCGGACCTGCAGTTCGCTGACGACGATATCCCGAACCAGCTCGCCCAGATCGAGAACATGGTCACCAAGGGCGCCAAGGTTCTCGTCATCGGCGCCATCGACGGCACGACGCTCTCCGACATTCTCCAGAAGTCGGCCGATGCCGGCGTGAAGGTCATCGCCTATGACCGCCTCATCCGCGATTCGGGCAATGTCGACTACTACGCCACCTTCGACAACTTCCAGGTCGGCGTTCTCCAGGCCACCAGCCTCGTGGAGGGCCTGAAGGCGAAGTTCCCGGACACCAAGCCGTGGAACGTCGAGCTGTTCGGCGGTTCGCCGGACGACAACAATGCCTTCTTCTTCTATGACGGCGCGATGTCGGTCATCCAGCCGCTGATCGACAGCGGCGATATCGTCATCAAGTCGGGCCAGACTGGCATGGAAACCGTCGGCACGCTGCGCTGGGACGGCGCCGTCGCGCAGGCCCGCATGGAAAACCTGCTCTCCTCGACCTACACCGACGGCCGCGTCGATGGCGTCCTGTCGCCCTATGACGGCCTTTCCATCGGCATCCTGTCGGCCCTCAAGGGCATCGGCTACGGCTCGGGCGACCAGCCGATGGCGGTCGTCACCGGTCAGGATGCGGAACTGCCGTCCGTCAAGTCGATCCTCGCCGACGAGCAGTATTCCACGGTCTTCAAGGACACGCGCGAACTGGCCAAGGTCACCGTCGGCATGGTCAACGCGCTTCTGGAAGGCAAGGAGCCGGAAGTGAACGACACCAAGACCTACGACAACGGCGTCAAGGTCGTTCCGTCCTACCTCCTGAAGCCTGTCGCCGTCGACAAGTCCAACGCGGAGCAGATCCTCGTCACGGACTCGGCCTACTACACGGCCGACCAGTTGAAGAACTGATCCCTTCTTCCTCTCCGGGGTTCGCGCAGCCAGCGCGAACCCTCTTTTCTCCGGATCGCAGAGCGACTAGGCTCGGTCTCCCCGCCGATGGGGATGAGCGGCCGCTGGAAACTGATACATGACCAAGACCCTTCTCGAAATGCGCGGCATCACGAAGACGTTTCCGGGCGTGAAAGCCCTCGACAACGTCAACCTGAAGGTCCGCGAAGGCGAGATCCACGCCCTTGTCGGCGAAAACGGCGCCGGCAAATCCACCCTCATGAAAGTGTTGAGCGGCGTCTATCCGGCCGGCTCCTACGAGGGCGAAATCCATTTCGACGGCGAAGTCCGCCGCTTCTCCACGATCGCTGACAGCGAGCATCTCGGCATCATCATCATCCACCAGGAACTGGCGCTGGTGCCGCTCCTGTCGATCGCGGAAAACATCTTCCTCGGCAACGAGGTGGCCATGAACGGCGTCATCGACTGGAAGGCAACCTTCCGCCGCACGCAGGAACTGCTCGACAAGGTGGGCCTCAAGGAACCGCCGTCGACGCTGATCACCGATATCGGCGTGGGCAAGCAGCAGCTCGTCGAGATCGCCAAGGCGCTGTCCAAGAAGGTGCGCCTGCTCATCCTGGACGAGCCGACCGCCTCGCTGAACGAAAAGGACTCCGACGCGCTCCTGAAGCTGCTCGTGGAGTTCCGCGCGCAGGGCATGACCTCGATCATCATTTCGCACAAGCTGAACGAGATCAAGAAGGTCGCCGACCAGATCACCATCCTGCGCGACGGCGGCACCGTCGAGACGCTGGACTGTCATCACGAGGATATCTCCGAGGACCGCATCATCAAGGGCATGGTCGGCCGCGAGATGGAGGACCGCTATCCGCCGCGCGAGCCGAAGATCGGCGAGACGCTGCTGGAGGTGAAGAACTGGAACGTCTTCCACCAACATCACCGCGACCGGCAGTTCCTGCACGATATCGGCTTCAACGTACGCGCCGGCGAGGTCGTCGGCATTGCCGGCCTGATGGGCGCGGGCCGCACCGAGACGGCGATGAGCCTGTTCGGCAAGTCCTGGGGCCACAAGATCACCGGCGAGGTCTCCATGCGCGGCAAGCCGGTGGACGTCAGCACGATCCCGAAGGCGATCGAGGCCGGCCTTGCCTATGTGACCGAGGACCGCAAGCAGCTCGGCCTCGTGCTGATCGACAACATCATGCACAACACGACGCTCGCCAATCTCGGCGGCGTGTCGAAGGCGACGATCATCGACAATCACCAGGAAGCCAAGGTCGCCTCCGGCTATCGCCAGAAGCTGCGCATCCGCTCGCACTCGATCTATCAGGAAGCGGTCAACCTTTCGGGCGGCAACCAGCAGAAGGTGGTGCTGTCCAAGTGGCTCTTCACGGATCCGCAGGTGCTGATCCTCGACGAGCCGACGCGCGGCATCGATGTCGGCGCCAAGTTCGAAATCTATTCCATCATCAACCAGCTTGCCGCCGAGGGCAAGGGCATCCTGATGATCTCGTCGGAGATGCCGGAACTGCTCGGGACCTGCGATCGCATCTATGTCATGAACGAAGGACGCATCGTGGCCGAGCTTTCCAAGGCGGAAGCAAGCCAGGAATCCATCATGCGCGCCATCATGCGCTCCGGGGAGAAACACTAATGGCCACCGATACCGCGACCAAGACGACCCAGCCTTCGGTGGGAGACTACCTGCGCAAGAACATCCGCGAATACGGCCTGCTCGTCGCGCTGGTCGTCATCATGATCTTCTTCCAGGTCATCACCAACGGCGTGCTCTTCCGTCCGGTCAACATCACCAACCTGGTGCTGCAGAACTCGTTCATCGTCATCATGGCGCTGGGCATGCTGCTGATCATCGTGGCGGGGCACATCGACCTCTCGGTCGGCTCCATCGTCGCCTTCATCGGCGCGATATCGGCGATCATGCTGGTGAAATGGGGGCTGCCGGCCATCGTCGTCGTGCCGCTGTCCATTCTCATCGGCGCGCTGATGGGGGCTGCGCAGGGCTATTGGGTGGCCTACCAGAAGATCCCGTCCTTCATCGTCACGCTCGCCGGCATGCTCGTCTTCCGCGGCATGACCTATGTCGTGCTCGGCGGCCGCCCGGTCGGCCCGTTCCCGAAGGAATTCCAGATCCTCTCCACGGGCTTCGTGCCGGATTTCCTGCCGCTCACCGATCCGGCGACCAGCCTCATCAAGAACTATGTCGCGCTCGTCGCCGTTCTCCTGCTCGTCGGCTACGCCGTCTATGCGGGCCTGCGCGAGCGGCGCATGAACACGCTGCACGAGACGGAGAACGAGCCCTTCGCCTTCTTCGCCGTGCAGATGGCCGTCACCGCGGCCGTGGCGATCTTCCTCGGCTTCCAGCTTTCCACCTATCGCGGGCTGCCGAACGTCCTCGTCATCATGGGCCTGCTCATCGCCCTCTACACCTTCGTGACGACGCGCACGACGATCGGCCGGCGTATCTATGCCATGGGCGGCAACGAGAAGGCGGCGAAGCTCTCGGGCATCAACACCGAGCGGCTGACCTTCTACACCTTCGTCAATATGGGGGCGCTCGCCGCGCTCGCCGGCATGATCATCGCCGCCCGCCTCAATTCGGCAACGCCGAAGGCCGGCGTCGGCTTCGAGCTCGACGTCATCGCGGCCTGCTTCATCGGCGGCGCCTCGGCCTCGGGCGGCGTCGGCAAGATCACCGGCGCGGTCATCGGCGCCTTCATCATGGGCGTCATGAACAACGGCATGTCGATCATGGGCATCGGCATCGACTACCAGCAGCTCATCAAGGGCCTGGTGCTGCTCGCCGCCGTGTTCTTCGACGTCTACAACAAGAACAAGGGCTGACCGGGGAACCGGTCAGCCCGAGGATTGCAAGCGTGTTTGACCGGCTGCGGACGCGGCCAGTGCGGTGACGTCCGTCCGCCGCAGGTGCGAAGCTTTGGCCGGAGTGGGCTTCAGGAAGGAAACGAAGATGCTGATATCTCAGGTAGCGAATGCCGACGGCTCGATCACGGTGGTCGTGCGCGAGGAGGGCGGCGAGGGCCGCGCGGTAGAGGGCGCGCAAAGCGTCTATGCGCTCGCCATGGAAGCGGCGAACGGCGGGCAGTCGCTGGAGGCCGCCATCCAGGCCAGGGGCCTCGGCGCGGCGGTCGATCTCGCGGCGGCCTATGCCGCCGGCCGGCTGCTCTCGCCGATCACCCATCCGGATGCCGCCCATCTCCACCTGACCGGCACGGGCCTCACCCATCTCGGCTCCGCCGCGACGCGCGATTCCATGCACAAGAAGACGTCGGAAGCGGCCGAGGAGACCCTGACGGATTCCATGAAGATGTTCCGCATGGGCCTTGAGAACGGCAAGCCGAAGCCGGGCGAGAAGGGCGTGCAGCCGGAATGGTTCTACAAGGGCAACGGCAGCCAGGCCGTCGCGCCGGGCGGCCCGCTCACCTCGCCCTCCTTCGCGCTCGACGGCGGCGAGGAGCCGGAAATGGCCGGCATCTACGTGATTGCCGCCGACGGTTCGCCCTTCCGCATCGGCTTCGCCGTGTCTAACGAATTCTCCGACCATGTGACGGAGCGCATCAACTATCTCTATCTCGCCCATTCGAAGCTGCGCCAGGCGAGCTTCGGCCCGGAGATCCGCGTGGGCAGCCCGCCGGACGATATCCGCGGCTTCTCGCGCATCGTGCGCGGCGGCACGGTCCTGTGGGAAAAACCCTTCGTCTCCGGCGAGGCGAACATGTCCCATACCTTCGCCAACCTCGAATACCATCATTTCAAATACGGCCTGTTCCGCGCGCCGGGCGATATCCATGTCCACATGTTCGGCACGGCGACGCTGTCCTTTGGCGACGGCATCCGCACCGAGGCGGGCGACGTGTTCGAGATCGGCGCGGAAGGTTTCGGCCTGCCGCTGCGCAATTCCCTGGCGATTGCCAAGGAAGAAGAGATCGAAATCCGTCAATTGTAATCGACGCGTCGGCCCCCGGGCCGCGCCGTGAGTGACAGGAGGCCCCGGCCATGACGATCCACCAGAACCTGATTGCCGGCGAATGGGTCGGCTCGGATGCCGTCAGGAACATCAACCCGTCGAACACGGGCGACGTGGTCGGCGAATATGCCCGTGCCTCGGTCGAGGACACCAGGGCGGCGATCGCAGCGGCCAAGGCGGCCCTTCCGGCCTGGTCGCGCTCGGGCATCCTGGAGCGCCACGCGATCCTGCGCAAGGCCGCCGACGAGATCCTCGCCCGCAAGGACGAGCTCGGCCGGCTGCTCTCGCGCGAGGAGGGCAAGACGCTCGCCGAAGGTATCGGCGAGACGGTGCGCGCCGGCCAGATCTTCGATTTCTTCGCGGGCGAGACCTTGCGCCTTGCCGGCGAGGTGCTGCCCTCGGTGCGCCCGAACATCGGCGTCGAGATCACCCGCGAGCCGGTCGGCGTCGTCGGCATCATCACGCCGTGGAATTTCCCGATCGCCATTCCCGCCTGGAAGATCGCGCCGGCGCTCGCCTACGGCAACACGGTCGTCTTCAAGCCGGCCGAGCTGGTGCCCGGCTGTTCCTGGGCCATCGTCGATATCCTCGTGCGTGCCGGCCTGCCGAAGGGCGTCCTGAACCTCGTCATGGGCAAGGGCTCCGTCGTCGGCCAGGCCATGCTCGACAGCCCCGACGTCAACGCCATCACCTTCACCGGATCGACCGGCACGGGCAAGCGCGTGGCGCTCGCCTCCGTCGAGCATAACCGCAAGTACCAGCTCGAAATGGGCGGCAAGAACCCCTTCGTCGTGCTCGACGATGCGGATCTCGATGTCGCCGTGGAAGCCGCCGTCAACTCGGCCTTCTTCTCCACCGGCCAGCGCTGCACCGCCTCCTCGCGCATCATCGTCACGGAAGGCATCCATGACCGGTTCGTCGCGGCCGTCGGCGAGCGGCTGAAAGGTGTTGTCGTCGACGACGCGCTGAAGGCAGGCACGCATATCGGCCCGGTCGTCGACGAGAGCCAGTTGAAGCAGGACACGGACTATATCGAGATCGGCCAAAAGGAAGGCGCGAAGCTCGCCTTCGGTGGGGAGCTTCTGAAGCGAGAGACGCCCGGCTTCTATCTTTCGCCCGCGCTCTTCACCGAGGCGACCAACGAGATGCGCATCTCGCGCGAGGAGATCTTCGGCCCCGTCGCCGCGGTCATCTGCGTCAAGGACTACGAGGAGGCGCTGGCTGTCGCCAACGACACGCCCTTCGGCCTCTCCTCCGGCATCGCGACGACCAGCCTCAAGCATGCGACGCATTTCAAGCGCAATGCGGAGGCCGGCATGGTCATGGTCAACCTGCCGACGGCCGGCGTCGATTTCCATGTGCCCTTCGGCGGGCGCAAGGGCTCGTCCCACGGCCCGCGCGAGCAGGGCAGATACGCCAACGAATTCTATACGACCGTCAAGACCGCCTACACGCTGGCGTGAGACAAAGCCGTCCGGATCTTTCGGGCGGTCCCTTCGAGGACTGGAAGAGATGAAGAAGAAAGCTGAATGGCCGCGCAGGCTGCGCTCGCAGGAATGGTACGGCGGCACCAGCCGCGACGTGATCTATCATCGCGGCTGGATGAAGAACCAGGGCTATCCGCACGACCTGTTCGACGGCCGCCCCGTCATCGGCATCCTCAACACCTGGTCGGACATGACGCCGTGCAACGGCCATCTGCGCGAGCTTGCCGAGAAGGTGAAGGCCGGCGTCTGGGAGGCGGGCGGGTTCCCGCTCGAAGTGCCCGTGTTCTCGGCGTCCGAAAACACCTTCCGCCCGACGGCGATGATGTACCGCAACCTCGCCGCGCTCGCGGTGGAGGAGGCGATCCGCGGCCAGCCGATGGACGGCTGCGTGCTGATGGTCGGCTGCGACAAGACCACGCCGTCGCTGCTGATGGGCGCAAGCTCGGTCGACCTGCCGTCGATCGTCGTCACCGGCGGCCCGATGCTGAACGGCTATTTCCGCGGCGAGCGCGTCGGTTCGGGCACGCATCTGTGGAAATTTTCCGAAATGGTGAAGGCCGGCGAGATGACGCAGGCCGAATTCCTCGAGGCCGAGGCGTCGATGAGCCGCTCGTCGGGCACCTGCAACACGATGGGCACGGCCTCCACCATGGCCTCGATGGCCGAGGCGCTCGGCATGGCGCTGTCCGGCAATGCCGCGATCCCGGCGGTCGATTCCCGCCGCAAGGTCATGGCGCAGCTCACCGGGCGCCGCATCGTCCAGATGGTCAAGGACGACCTGAAGCCCTCGGACATCCTGACGAAAGAGGCTTTCGAGAACGCCATCCGCACCAATGCGGCCATCGGCGGCTCGACCAATGCGGTGATCCACCTGCTCGCCGTCGCCGGCCGCGTCGGCATCGACCTGACGCTGGACGACTGGGACCGGTGCGGGCGCGACGTGCCGACCGTCGTCAACCTCATGCCGTCGGGCAAGTATCTGATGGAGGAGTTCTTCTATGCCGGCGGCCTGCCGGTGGTGCTGAAGCGCCTCGGCGAGGCCGGCCTGCTGCACAAGGGCGCGCTGACGGTGTCGGGCGAGACCATGTGGGACGAGGTCAAGGACGTCGTCAACTGGAACGAGGACGTGATCCTGCCGGCGGAAGAGGCGCTGACGCAATCGGGCGGCATCGTCGTGCTGCGCGGCAACCTCGCCCCCAAGGGCGCGGTGCTGAAGCCCTCGGCGGCCTCGCCGCATCTCCTCACCCATCGCGGCAGGGCGGTCGTCTTCGAGGACATCGACGACTACAAGGCCAAGATCAACGACGACGCTCTCGATATCGACGAGACCTGCGTCATGGTCATGAAGAACTGTGGACCCAAGGGCTATCCGGGCATGGCGGAGGTCGGCAATATGGGTCTGCCGCCGAAGGTGCTCAAGAAGGGCATCACCGACATGGTGCGCATCTCGGATGCCCGCATGTCCGGCACGGCCTACGGCACCGTGGTGCTGCACACCTCGCCGGAAGCGGCCGTCGGCGGTCCGCTCGCCGTCGTCAGGAACGGCGACATGATCGAGCTCGACGTGCCAACCCGCCGCCTGCATCTCGACATTTCCGACGAGGAGCTGGCGAGCCGGCTCGCCGACTGGAAGCCGAACCACGAGTTGCCGTCCTCCGGCTATGCCTGGCTGCACCAGCAGCACGTCCAGGGCGCCGATACCGGCGCGGACCTCGATTTCCTGAAGGGGTGCCGCGGCAACGCGGTCGGCAAGGACAGCCACTGAATTTTTCGGGCGCGGTCGAGAGATCGCGCCCGTTTTGTGTCAGCTCTGGCTCTGCGACTGGCTCTGGCCGGCCGTCTCCACCGTGATGGCGACGCGCATCGTCTCGGCCGAGCGCCCGAGCACCATGCCCGAGACGGGCGCGGCGTCCTTGTAGTCGAGGCCGGCCGACAGCCGCACGTAACGCGCATCCGGGCAGATCTTGTTGGCGGCGTCGAAGCCGACCCAGCCGAGGCCCTGCAGGTGCACCTCCGCCCAGGCATGGCTTGCCGTCTGCTCCGGCGTCTCCATCAGCAGGTAGCCTGAGACATAGCGCGCCGGCAGGCCGAGATGGCGCGCGGCGGCAAGGAAGACATGGGCGTGGTCCTGACAGACGCCCTGCCTCTTCTCCAGCGCCTGTTCGGCCGTCGTGTCGGAGGCCGTTTCGCCCGGCTTATAGGCGACGGTCTCGTGGATGGCGCCCATCAGGGCATGCATGCGCCCCAGTTCGTTGTCGCCGCTGGCGGTTCCGGCGAGGTCGCGCAACAGCCTGCCGGGCCTGGTCAGCGGCGTCTCGCGGAGATAGAGCCAGAGCGGCACGAAGCCCTGGTGCGGGCCGAAGACGCCGGCGCGGTCCTCGGTCTCCACCTCGCCCTCGGCGACGATGCGGATACCCACCTGCTCGGCATTGGTGCTGACGAGATCGACATGGTTGCCGAAATGATCGGTATAGCCGGCCTCCAGCCGCGCGCCGTGCACGGTGGTCGACCATGCGCGCACCGTCTGGCCCGGCTGGGTCTTTGGCGTCAGGCGAAGCCGCTGCAGGGAATACTGCACCGGGTCGTCATAGTGATATTCGGTCGTGTGGCTGATCTTCAGTCGCATCGCTCGCCAGCCCTATCGATAGAAGCGGTAGCCTTCGGAGATTTCCTCCCCGAGGCGGTTGTTGTGCGCGATGAACTCCTCGATGAACTCGTGAAGCCCCTGTTCCATGATGTCGTCGATGGTGCGGCTTCGAAGCAGCATCAGCGTGGCGGACGCCGTTTCGTGCGCCGCGTGGTTGTCGCCGTAGAGCTTAGCCAGATAGCCGAGATTGCTGACGATCTTGTCGTAGCTGTAGGCGAGCGAGCGCGGCATGCGGTCGTTGAGGATCAGGAAGTCGGAGATGTTGGTCGAGGAATAGTCGCCGTCATAGACCCAGCTATAGGAACGGTGCGCGGAGACCGAGCGCAGGATCGATTCCCATTGCATGTTGTCGAGCGACGAGCCGACCTTCGCGATTGCCGGCAGCAGCACGTAGTATTTCACGTCGAGGATGCGGGCGGTGTTGTCCGCCCGCTCGATGAAGGTGCCGATGCGCGAGAAGTTGTAGATATCGTCGCGCAGCATGGTGCCGTGGAAGGCGCCGCGGATGAGGCCGGTGCGCCGCTTGATCGTGTCGATCACCTCGGGCATTTCCGCCGGGCGGATGCGCTTTGCCAGCATGTCCTTGAATTCGATCCAGCACTCGTTGGTCGCTTCCCAGGTCTCCCGCGTAAGCGCGGTGCGCACCATGCGTGCATTGTTGCGGGCCGATTCGATGCAGGACATCACGCTCGACGGGTTGGAGCAGTCGCGCAGCAGGTAGTCGATCGCGTCGGCGCCCGTGAGCTTGCCATGCACCGCGTCGAAATCCTCGCGCACGCCGGCGCTTTGCAGGACGCCGTCCCAGTCTTCGTCCGACGAGCCGGAGCGCGTCAGCGCCATGCGCAGGCCCGCATCGATGAGGCGGGCGATGTTCTCGCCCCGCTCGATATAGCGGAACATCCAGTAGAGGCCGTTTGCAGTTCTTCCCAGCATCGGCTCAGTCCTCCAGAACCCAGGTGTCCTTCGTGCCGCCGCCCTGGCTGGAATTGACCACCAGCGAGCCTTCCTTCAGCGCCACGCGGGTCAGCCCGCCGGGAATGATCTGCACCTTGTCGGACACGAGCACATAGGGCCGAAGATCGACATGACGGGGCGCGATGCCCTTGTTGACGAGGATCGGCACGGTGGAAAGCGAGAGCGTCGGCTGGGCGATGTAGTTCGCAGGCCGGGCCTTCAGCTTCTCGGCGAAGGCCGCGCATTCCTTCTTCGAGGCGGTGGGGCCGACGAGCATGCCGTAGCCGCCCGAGCCGTGCACCTCCTTCACCACGAGTTCGCTCAGGTGCTCCAGCACGTATTTCAGGCTGTCCTCCTCCGAGCAGCGCCAGGTGGGCACGTTTTCCAGGAGCGCCTTGCGGCCGGTATAGAATTCGACGATCTCCGGCATGTAGGAATAGATCGCCTTGTCGTCGGAAATGCCGGTGCCGGGGGCGTTCGCGATGGTGATGTTGCCGGCCTTGTAGACGTCCATGATGCCGGGAATGCCGAGTGCCGAATCCGGCCGGAAGGTGAGGGGGTCGAGGAAATCGTCGTCGACGCGGCGGTAGAGGACGTCGATCGCCTCGTAGCCGCGGGTCGTGCGCATCTTCACCTTGCCGTCGACGACGCGCAGGTCCGAGCCCTCGACCAGTTCCACGCCCATCATGTCGGCGAGGAAGGCGTGCTCGTAGTAGGCGGAGTTGAAGATGCCGGGGGTGAGCACGGCGACACGCGGCTTGCCCGAACAGCCGGGCGGGGCGAGCGAGGCGAGGCTCTGGCGCAGGAGCTTGGGATAGTCCTCGACGGGCCGCACCTTGTTGAGGTGGAACAGTTCGGGGAACATCTGCATCATGGTTTCCCGGTTTTCCAGCATGTAGCTGACGCCGGACGGTGTGCGGGCATTGTCTTCCAGCACGTAGAACTGGTCCTCGCCGGTGCGCACGATATCGGTGCCGACGATGTGGGTATAGACGCCGCCGGGCGGCTTGAAGCCGATCATCTGCGGCAGGAAGGCCACGTTGCGCTCGATCAGCTCGCGCGGCACGCGGCCGGCCTTGATGATCTCCTGCTTGTGATAGATGTCGTCGAGGAAGGCGTTGAGGGCGATGACCCGCTGCTCGATGCCCTGGGCGAGCCTGCGCCATTCGCGGCCGGAAATGATGCGGGGGATGATGTCGAAGGGGATGAGCTTTTCGGAACTGTCTTCGTGCCCGTAGACTGCGAAGGTGATGCCGGTCTTTCTAAAGAGGGTCTCGGCGTCCCTGGATTTGGCGATCAGGCGAGCCCGATCCTGTCCCTCGTACCAGTCATGGTAGTTTTCGTATGGCTGCCGCGGGCCTGCGTCCGCATTCATCATTTCGTCAAATGCCAAAGGCGTGTTCCCCTTTTTTTGCCATTTGAGTACAACATCAGGGGCAAAGCAAGAACCATGCTCAATGAGCGGGAAAGAATTCTCACACCGCTTTGGACGCGGCCGAACCGGCCGGCGGGACGGTTTTTCCGCGAAACGACCGTGCACCGCTCCGGCTTGCGGTAGGCGGGCGGGACACGATCTGCCAAAAACATGGGCAGATGCCGGAAAAGCCGCTTCGCCCGGTCTTTCGTTGAACCTAATCATCAAGGAAATTCCTTTGACCATCGTGGGGACGGAGCCTATCGCTCGCGCACCGATTGTCCTTTCGCCGGAAGTTCCATGTCCCTCGATCGCCTGGCCCCGGCCATCTTCGTCCTGCTCTGGTCGACCGGCTGGGTCGTCGCGAAATACGCGACCTTCGTTTCCGAGCCGCTGACCTTCCTTGCCATTCGCTACCTGACGGCGGCGGTGCTCTTTGCCGCCTTCTGCATCGTGACCGGCGCGGCCTGGCCGCGCGACCGGCACACGATCGTGCACGCCGTCGTCTCCGGCGCCTTCCTGCACGGGCTCTATCTCGGGGCGGTCTGGTGGGCGATCGGCGAGGGCGTGCCGGCGGCGCTTTCCTCCATCATCGCCGCGCTCCAGCCGCTGATGACGGCGCTCGCCGCGCCCTTCTTCATCGGCGAACGCTTGGGTCTGGCGCAGAAGGCGGGCCTCTGTCTCGGCTTCCTCGGCGTGTTGTTGGCCGTGCTGCCGAAATTCTTCGGCGCGGGTGCGGGGGAGATCCCGGCCTTCGCCATCGTCGTCAACATGATCGGCATGGCTGCCGTCACCTACGGCACGATCTACCAGAAGCAGCATCTCCATGCCGGCGACATCAGGGCCATCGCGACCCTGCAATATGGCGGGGCGCTCATCGTCACCGTGCCGCTGGCGCTGTGCCTCGAGAACCTGCATGTCGATTTCGGCTTCGCCTTCGTCGCGCTGCTCGCCTGGTCGGTGCTCGGCATCTCCATGGGGGCGATCCTGCTGCTGCTCTATCTTCTGCGCCGCGGCCAGGTTTCGCGCGCGGCATCGCTCATCTATCTCGTGCCGCCGATCGCCGCCCTCCAGGCCGCCGCCATCTTCGGCGAGGAACTGACGATCCCGATGATCCTCGGCACGGTCATCGTCGTGGTCGGGGTCTACCTCACCAACCGCAAGGACGTCGCGCCGGCGGAGTAGGGTGGCGGTTCGCCCAAACGAAAACGGCGGGCCGAAGCCCGCCGTTTCCTCAATCCGTAAAGCGATAGCTTACGCCTGTTCGCGGCGCTGGCCTTCCGCGCGGCGCGGCTTGCCGTGGTGGTTCGGGCGGCCCTGGCCGTTGCCGCCGCCGTGGTTGCGGTTCTGGCGCTCGCCCTGCTTCTGCGGCGGGCGGCCGCCATGGGCGCGCTTGCCGGCGGCAGGTGCCGCGCCCTCGGAAGCGGCCTGCGTGCCGTCGCCGAAGGGCTTGCGCTGGGGGCGCTGGCCGGCGCGGCCGTTGCCGGAACGCTGGCCGCCGCCATTGCCGCGGCCCTTGCCCGACTTGCCGCCGGGGCCGGCCGTCACGACGGCCGGGGGCTCGCCGCTCGCCACCGCGATCTGGATGCCCATCAGCTTCTCGATGTCGCGCAGGAGATGCGCTTCGTCGGGCGTGCAGAAGGCGATGGCGATGCCGTCGCGGCCGTTGCGGGCCGTGCGGCCGATGCGGTGCACATAGGCGTCCGGTACTTCCGGCAGGTCGTAGTTGTAGACGTGGGTGACGCCGGGAATGTCGATGCCGCGGGCGGCGACGTCGGTGGCGACCAGCACGCGGATCTCGCCGTCACGGAAGGCCTTGAGGGCGCGCTCGCGCTGGCCCTGGCTCTTGTTGCCGTGGATCGAGGCGGCCTTGAAGCCGATATGGTCGAGATGCTTCATCAGCTTCTCGGCGCCGTGCTTGGTGCGCGAGAAGACGAGCGACAGGCCGTCCGGATTGTCGGTGAGCGTCTTGCGCAGGATCTGCGCCTTCTGGTCCTTGCCGGGAACGTGGTGGACATACTGTTCCACCCTGTCGGCGGCCTTGCCGGGCGGCGTGACCTCGACCTTCTTCGGGTTGACGAGGTACTCGCCGGCCAGTTCGCCGATCAGCTTCGGCATGGTCGCCGAGAAGAGCAGCGTCTGGCGGTTCTTCGGCACCATCTTCGAAATCTTGCGCAGGTCGTGGATGAAGCCGAGGTCGAGCATCTGGTCGGCTTCGTCGAGCACGAGATAGCGGGCCTGGGTCAGCGTCACGGACCTGCGGTTGACGAGGTCGAGTAGGCGGCCGGGGGTGGCGACGAGGATGTCGGTGCCGCGCGAGAGCATTTCCGACTGCTTGTTGATCGAGGCGCCGCCGACGACGGTCACGACGCGCAGCGGCGTCTTCTTGACGAAGTCGCGCAGGTTGTCGGCGATCTGGTTCACCAGTTCGCGGGTCGGGGCGAGGATGAGAGCGCGGATGTTGCGCGGATCGGGACGGCGGGCATCGCCGAGGAGCTTTTCGATCATCGGCAGGCCGAAGGCGGCCGTCTTGCCGGTGCCGGTCTGGGCAAGGCCGATCAGGTCGCTGCCTTCGAGGACGAGCGGGATGGCCTTTTCCTGGATCGGCGTCGCTTTTTCAAAGCCGAGGGCGGAGAGCGTGGCGACGATGGTCTTCGAGAGGCCGAGGTCGTGGAATGCGGTCAAGTCAAATACCTTTCGGGGCGCCAAACGACTTTTCCATCCGCAGTCGGGACGCAAAACCGCGTCACACTTTGCTCGAACTGCTCCGGGCCGGAACCGCACCATGCGCTTCCGGTTTCGTCTGGCGTCAAGAACCCCGCGTGAATTGGGAACTTGTGGGTTGGTTGGCAATCGTCTGCGCAGTCATCCGCAAATGGGAGGCGGATCGTTCTCTTGCGCTTGTCCTTCTTAGCATCCCGTTGCAGGGATATCTCAGGCTCGCTCACGCGGCGGCCGAAGGGCGACGCTGCGGCTCATGTCGTTGTTTTGCGGGGAAAAGTCAAGTCCTAGTTTTCGCAGGTGCGAAAGGACCGGGTGCCGCCCGCGCCGGCCGGAACATGCGCCCGACCCGTGCGTTGGATCAACGCGCATCCTGCCACAATCCTGTCGGATGCTGCGCAGGGCGGATTCGCCCGCCTGTCCATGAACCTCGCTACGGGAGTGAAACATGACCGCTACGACTTGGATTCTCGCCGCTGACGGCAATCAGGCACGCCTTCTCAAGGGCGTGAACCTGATGAAGGATGGCCAGCAGAGCCCGGAGCAGGAGGTCTTTCGATGGGAGCCGAAGAAGGCACAGGACATCATGGCCGACAAGCCCGGCCGCAGCCGCTCCTCCGTGGGGCATGGCCGTTCCGCCATGGAATATTCGAGCGATCCGGTGCGCGAGGAGCAGCAGAAGTTCACCGCGGAAGTCGCCGGCCGCATCGATGACTACGCGGCCGAGGGGGCTTTCGATCGACTGGTCGTCTGCGCCGCGCCGCAGACGCTCGGCGACCTGCGCAACAAGCTCTCCGACAAGTCGCGCACGCTGACCATGGCCGAGATCGACAAGAATTTCTCCAACCTGCCGACGGAGAAGCTGATCTCCTCCGTCCGCTCCATCATGTTCAATGCCTGACCTAATCTAGAAATCCGTCGGAACGCCGCCCTCTTCCTTGCGCCTGGCGACGAACGCTTCCAGTTCGTCGCCGATCGCCGGGTCGAGCGGCGGCTTTTCGTAGGCGGCGAGCTTTTCCTTGAAGACCCGGTTGGCGTGGTCGTAGGTGGTCGGGCGGCCCGCTTCCGTCCAGGTCTCGAAATTGCGCCAGTCCGACAGGATCGGCGAATAGAACGCCGTCTCGTAGCGGGCGAGCGTGTGCGGCGTGCCGAAGAAATGGCCGCCCGGGCCGACGTCGCGCACCGCCTCGATGCCGAGCGCCTCGGGGCTGACGTCGAGCGGCGCCAGGTATTCGGCCACCATCTGCAGCATGTCCACGTCGAGGATGAACTTCTCGAAGGAGGCTGTCAGGCCGCCCTCGCTCCAGCCGGCGGAATGCATGATGAAATTGCCGCCGCCCTGAGTCAGCGCCCAGAGCGAGAAGGCGGATTCATAGGCCGCCTGCGCATCCACCGTGTTGGAGGCATTGGTGTTCGAGGTGCGGTAGGGGATGTTGTACTTGCGTGCGAGCTGGCCGCCGGCGATCACCGCCTTCATGTATTCCGGGGTGCCGAAGGCGGGCGCACCTGTCTTCATGTCGACATTGGAGGTGAAGCCGCCATAGATGACCGGCGCGCCGCGGCGCACCATCTGGGTGAAGGCGATGCCGGCCAGCGCCTCGGCGTTCTGCTGCACGACGGCGCCGGCGATCGTCACCGGCGCCATCGCGCCGGCCAGCGTGAAGGGCGTTACCACGACGACCTGCCCCCGCGACGACATCTCGATGATGCCCTGCAGCATCGGCCCGTCGAGGCGCAGCGGCGAGGAGGTGTTGATGATGGTGAAGAGCGAGGGCTCGCGCTCCATCTGCTCCATCGAGATGCCGCGGCCGATGCGGGCGATCTCGATGCCGTCGAGATTGCGCTGCCGGCCGAGCGAATAGACGTGGAACACCTTGTCGGTCAGCGTCACGAGGTCCGACAGGCAGTCGAGATGGCGGACGGAAGCGTGGAGGTCGACCGGCTCGACCGGGTAGCCGCCCGTCGTGTGGATGACGTCGTAGCACTGGGCGAGTTTCACCAGCTTGCGGAAATCCTCCTGGTTCCCGGCGCGCCGGCCGCCCTCGCGGTCGGCGACGAAGGGGGCGGAGGCGACCTGTGCGAAGACGAGGTTGTTGCCGCCGATCGCCACATTGCGTGAGGGATTGCGTGCATGCATCGTGAAGGCGGGCGGAACGCAGGCCATCATGTCCAGGATGAGGCCGCGGTCGAAGCGCACGCGGTCCGTGCCGGGCGTCACCTCGGCGCCGGCCGCCTTCATGCGCTCGCGCGCTTCCGGCAGGATGATGTCCATGCCGATCTCCTCGAGGATGGCGAGCGAGGCCTGGTGCACGGCCTCCAGCGCATCCTCGGAAAGCACGGCGGAGGGAGCGGTCGTGTTGACGAGGTTGAGGTATCTGGAGGTGGTAGGCGCCCGGCGGGTGCGTTCGGCACCGCGCCCGCCGCTGCGGCGCCGGCGTTCAACGGGCGTCTCGGACGCCTCCGGTTGTTCGAGGTGATTTTCGAGTTTGATCACGTCGCCCATGTGCAGCGCAGCCCCGGTCTGGTTTGCCTCCTGCCCTTGTCGCATATCCCGCGGCGATGCGCCCCCGCCATTTGCGACAGCGAAGCGCCCTGGTGGATAAGTGGCGGCGCGGCCGCGTCTTTTCGACACGCGCCGTCCCGGATGCGTGACTTCCGGCAACGAAGGGTTAACCATCCGTTCAAGGATTGATGATACTCCCCGAGGGGTATCAATCTCTCCCTCCGTCCCGCTTCGGGGAGCACTTGGCGTGGCTGAATCTCAAGACGAATTGCTGGTGGCGGCCTGTGCGCGCGTTCGCGAACACCCGTATCCGGCATACGTCAAAAGCAGCGAATTGCGCTATCTGGCGGTGAACGAGGCCTATGCCCGCCTGTTCGGTCATGGCTGCGCGGAGATGATCGGCCTGACCAGCGAGGAGATTGGCGAGACGCCGGGCCATGGCGACCGGGACGAACCGGAACGCCGCTGCCTGATCTTCGGAAACCCCGAGCGGGCCCGTTATCTGCACCCATTCGGTGGCGGAAGCTTCGATGTCGCCATGAAGCGCGAGCGGATCTCCGCGAGCCTGTCGGTGCTCGTCGGCCTCTTCACGCCCTCGCTCGACGCGCTGGCCGCCAGCCTCGGCGCCGTCGCCAATGGGAACGGCGAAGCCGCCGGGCCGGACCGCGACGACGCCTTGCCCGCCGACCATGTGGAACGGGCGCTCGACGCGCTCGGCGCGGGGGTCGCCGTGTTCGGGGCGGACAACCGGTTGCGTTACGCCAACCGCAGCATGCGCGAGTTCTACCGGGTGCTCGTGGGCGATCTTGCGGACGGCCCGGTCAGCCTTGCCGCGCTCACGCATGCGCTGCACGATGTCGAGGTGGGGCACGCTTCCGAAGCCGAGCGCGAGCGCTGGGTCGCCGCGCGGATCGCCAGCTACGACCTGCCGCTGCAGGAAGGCGTCGTGCGCCTTGCCGGCGGCTGGACGCGCCTCGTCACGCAGCGCCGGCCGGACGGCACCTTCGTCGCGCTGCGCATCGACGTGACCGCGCTGAAGGAGAGCGAGGGGCGGCTGAAGCAGCACTCGCAGGAGATCAGCCTCTACCGGGCGCTGCTCGACGAGTTGCCGGTCGCAAGCTTCATGCGCGACGAGAGCCAGCGCATGATCTTCGCCAACCGCGCCTATGTCGCGCTGACCGGCCGGCAACCGGAAGAACTGCTCGGCCTCACCACGCGCGAGATGTATCCGGAGCAGGGCGAGGAGTTCCACGCGCAGAACCAGACGGTGCTCGACACCGGCGAACTGCTCGAGAGCGAGATCGAGTATATCCGGGCGGACGGCTCGGTGCTGCCGACGATCTCGCGGCTCTACCGGGTCACCACGCTCGACGAGAAGAACTACCTTATCGGCTCCATCACCGACACCACGGTGCTGAAGAAGCGTGAACGCCAGCTCATCGAGGCCCAGCGCCAGGCGGAGGCCACCAAGGCGGCCCTCGAAAGCATCGTGGAATCGCTGCCCGTCGGCATCGTCGTCGTCGATGAGGCCGGCACCATCGAACTGGTCAACGGCGCCTTCGAGGAATTGTGGGACGGCGCGCTGCCGCCGATGAAGGGCAGGCCGCTCGATGAGCTCCTGCGCTTCCAGCAGGCGCAGGGCGGCTTCAGCGGCGAGGATGGTCCGCACGCCGCGGAACATGCGGCGTGCATTTCGGACATCCGCGGCGGCCACGCGCCGGTGCGCGAGGTCACCTATGCCAGCGGGCGGACGGTGATCGAGGCCGGCTGCGCGATTTCCGGCGACCGCTGCCTTCTGACCTATATCGACATTACCGAGCGGCGCGAGCGCGAGCGCGAGGTGCTGGAGACCCGCAGCGCCCTGGAGGAGGTCGGCAGCCTCGTCAAGGATGCGGTTTCCTCGATGAGCCAGGGCCTCCTGATCATCGAGGATGGCGTGGTGGTGCTCTCCAACGAGGCGCTCTCCACGATGATCGCCATGCCGCGCGAACTCTTGCAGCCGGGCGCGCTCGTCAAGGACGTGCTGCAAAGCTGCATCGACCGCAAGATCGACGGCTTCCTCGGCGAGGAGCCCGTCGATGCCAGCCGGTTCGGAGAAATCCTCTTCACCGGCAAGCCCGCCTCGCTGACCGTTTTCAGCGGCTACCGGCGCTGGCTGCGCCTCGACGTGACGCCGACGAGCCGCGGCCGCGACGTCATGGTCTTTTCCGACATCACGGACCTCAAGAGCCGCGAGGACGAGCTGCGCCGCCTCGTCGAGCGCGCCGAGACGGCCGACAAGGCGAAGTCGGAGTTTCTGGCCAATATGAGCCATGAGATCCGCACGCCGATGAACGGCGTGCTCGGCATGGCGGAACTGCTCGCGAAATCGAACCTGGACACGCGGCAGAAGACCTTCATCGATATCATGGTGAAATCCGGCAACGCGCTGCTCACCATCATCAACGACATCCTCGATTTCTCGAAGATCGACGCCGGCCAGATGACGCTGCGTGCCGTCACCTTCAATCCGGTGGAGGCGATCGAGGACGTGGCGACGCTGCTGTCCGCGAAGGCGGCGGAGAAGGATATCGAGCTCGTCGTGCGCGGCGCTGCCAACATGCCGGCGATGGTGATGGGGGACGCGGGCCGCTTCCGCCAGATCGTCACCAACCTCGTCGGCAATGCCGTCAAGTTCACCGATCGGGGGCACGTTCTCATCGACCTTTCCTCGCAGGCGGGCGAGGATGACGGCGTGGAGATCGTCGTCCGCGTCGAGGATACGGGCGCGGGCATTCCGGCCGAGAAGATGGAATCGATCTTCGAGAAATTCTCGCAGGTCGACGCCTCCTCGACCCGCCGCCACGAGGGCACCGGCCTCGGCCTTGCCATCACCGACGGGCTGACGCGCCTGTTCGGCGGTACGCTCACGGCGACCAGCGAGGTCGGCAACGGCTCGGCCTTCACGGCGCGCCTGCCGATGGCGCTCGCCGTCGCCGCGCTGCCGGCCCGCATCGTGCCGGCCAGGGCGCCGGGCGCGCGCATCCTCGTCGTCGACGGGCACGACCTGTCCCGCAAGGCCTCGTACGACATGCTGCTCGACTGGGGTTTCGATGCGACCGCCGTCGGCTCCGAGACGGAGGCGCTTGCCGTGCTCGCGGCGGCCGGCGACATGGGCGTCTCGGTGGACGCCGTCCTCATCGATTATCACCCGGATCGCGCGCCCGATTTCGTGCGGGCCCTGCGCGACGGCGCAAGGACCGCCGGCATCGCCGTGATCGTGCTCACCGCCATGACCCTTCCGGCCGACGACCGGCTGCTCGCCTCGACGGATATCCAGGCCCATCTCATGAAGCCGGTGCGGGCCGACCTCCTGCGCGAGACGGTGTCGGAGGTGCTGCGGGCGATGCGCGGACCGAAGACGCCGGCCCAGGCCGCGGGCAAGGTCCTGCCGCTGCGCCCGCATCCGGCCGCCGGCAACGCCGCGGCCGCCGAGGGCGAGATCCTGGATGTGCTGGTGGCCGAGGACAACGAAGTCAACCAGATCCTCTTCACCCAGATGCTGATGGCCGCCGGCTTGCGCTTCCGGCTTGTGGAGAACGGCAGGGAGGCGGTCGAGGTCTTCCGCGCCGCCCGCCCGGGCATGATCCTGATGGACATTTCCATGCCGGTGATGAACGGCCTGGAGGCGAGCCGCGCGATCCGGGCGATCGAAAGCGGCTCCGGCCGCCGGGTGCCGATCGTCGCCGTCACCGCCCATGTGCTCGACGGCGACCGTGAGGATTGCCTCGCCGCGGGCATGGACGATTACCTGACCAAGCCGATCAGCATCGAGAAGCTGGAGGAAAAGCTCGACCGCTGGCTGAAGCGCGGCGACAGGGAAGCCGCCACCGGCGCGCTGGCCTGACCGGTCAGGCCGCCGGTCTTTCCCCGCACAGCATCTCGCGCTTTCCGGCAAAGCCCGGCCGGCGCTCCACGACGAAGCCGGCGGCCGCAAGGTTGCGCCGCACGAAACCGGCCGCCGCATAGGTGCCGAAGCGCCCGCCGGGAACGGTGAGGCGGAAGACCGCAGCCATCAACTCGGCCGACCACATGTCCGGATTGCGCGCCGGCGCGAAACCGTCGAGGAACCAGGCGTCGAAAGGTACCGTCTCGGCCGCGAGGCTTTCGAGCGCTGCGCCGCAGACGACCGTGAGGCGGACGCCGGGCGCAAGGTCTATCTCGATGCGTCCTGCCGGCGTTTCCGGCCAGTTGGCGATGAGGGCGGCGCGCTCGAGCGCGATCTCCGGCCAGTGCGCGAGCGCCCGGGCGATATCGGCGCGCGCCATGGGAAAGCGCTCGAAGGAGGTGAAGTGGAGGCGTGCGCCCTGCGGCGCCGTCTCGCGCCATTGCCGCCAGGTCTCGCAGAGGTTGAGGCCGGTGCCGAAGCCGAGTTCGGCGATGCGGAACGGCTCTGTCCGCTGCCAGCGGTCCGGCAGGCCATTGCCGGCAAGGAAGACATGGCCGCATTCCAGCCGGCCGTCGCTGCGGCAATAAAAGTGGTCGTCAAAGGCCCGGGAATAGGGCATATCGCCGTCGTGCCAGTCGAGGACGGCTTCGGTCTGCGGCGCGTTTTCAGGATTGTGATCAGCCATGGCGAATGCCGATAGTCGCGGGAAGCCCGCCGGTCAACCGGCCGTGGACCTCATCGTCGCCGGCGGCGGGGTGATGGGCCTGTGGACCGCGCTTTTCGCCGCCCAGCAGGGCCTGTCCGTGCATCTTGCCGAGCGGCGGGCGATCGGGGCCGGCGCCAGCGGCGGCGTGCTCGGCGCGCTGATGCCGCACCTGCCGGACCGCTGGAACGCCAAGAAGGCCTTCCAGTTCGCCGCGCTGGTCTCGCTCGAAGCGGAGATCGCGGCGCTGGAGGCCGAAACCGGGCTTTCCGCCGGCTATCGCCGCTCCGGCCGCCTCATTCCCCTTCCCAGGCCGCACAACCGCGCCATTGCGCTCGGCCATGCGCAGGATGCGCTTTCCGTCTGGACGGCGCCCGGCCGCGCCTTCGCCTTCGAGGTACTGGATGCGACGCCTTTCAGCGGATGGCCGGCCGGGGCGGCGATGGCTAGCGGCCTCGTCCACGACCGTCTCGCCGCCCGCCTTTCGCCGCGGGCGCTGCTTGCCGCCTTGCGTGCCGCCCTCGCGCGCCTGCCGAATGTCACGATCCGCGAGGGGGCGGGGCTGCGGTCGCTGGACCCCGCCACGGGCATCGCCCGGTTCGACGATGGAACCAGCATGACCTTCGGCCATTGCGTGCTTTCGGCCGGCGTCGAGACCTTTGCCTTGCTCGCGCCGCTGGTTCCCCCGCTGGCAAGGCCGATGGGAAGCGCGGTGAAGGGGCAGGCGGCGCTTCTGAAGGCGTCCGTCGATCCGGCGCTGCCGGTGATCTTTGCCGACGGGCTCTACATCGTACCGCACGAGGACGGCCTCGTCGCCATCGGCAGCACCAGCGAGAACAGCTTTGCCGATCCCTGCGCCACCGACGGCCTTCTCGACGCGCTGATTGCCAAGGCGCGGCAGATGGCGCCGGTCCTGGCGGATGCGCCGGTCGTCGAGCGCTGGGCGGGGCTGCGACCGAAGGCGATCGGCCGCGAGCCGATGGTCGGCCTTCATCCCGACCATCCAACCGTCAGCCTGATGACCGGCGGCTTCAAGGTGAGCTTCGGCCTGGCGCATGAACTGGCGCGGGCGGTGCTGGACGAAATCAAGGGCGGCACGCTCCGCGTACCGCCCTCCTTCACCGTCGCGGCCCACGTCGAGGAAGCCGCGCGCGTATGATCCCGCCTTACATCCAGTAGGGCGGCACGCCGTAATAGTCGTGGATCACCTTGCCGTTGCGGCGGTTCCAGTCGTATTCGGCATCGCTTTCGTAGTGCGGCGCGCGCTCGACCTGCTCCTTCGTCACATCGACGCGGTAGCCGCCGAGGCCCTCGTCATAGCTCAGCTTCGCCCAAGGCAGCGGATAATGATCCTGGCCGAGGCCGAGGAAGCCGCCGAAACTGAGAACCGCATAGGAAACATGACCGTTGCGCTTGTCGAGGATCAGGCGTTCGACTGAACCGATATGCTTGCCATCGGCGCCATAGACGCTCGTGCCCTCCACCTTGTCGCTGGCGATCAGATCCTGGGTTTCACGAATGTTTGCATCCTGCATGGCCATAGGTGTTTCTCCTTGCTTGTGATGGACAGGAAACGGGACAAGGCGGTAATGGTTCCTTTTGCGAGGGTATGCATCGGATTCCATTCGGCTTCCGATCGCCCGCAGCCCCGGTGCCGCTCATTGTCGAGGTGATCGAATGACTGAGAAGACCTATCCGCGCGACCTGATCGGCTACGGCCGCATGCCTCCCAAGGTGCGCTGGCCGGGCGATGCCAACATCGCCGTGCAGTTCGTCATCAATTACGAAGAGGGCGGCGAAAGCTGCCTGCTCGATGGCGATCCGGCCTCGGAGAACCTGCTGTCGGAAATCGTCGGCGCGCAGCCCTGGCCGGGCCAGCGCAACCTCAACATGGAATCGATTTACGAATACGGCGCGCGCGCCGGCTTCTGGCGCCTGCACCGGCTGTTCACCAGCCGCGACGTCACCACCACCGTCTACGGCGTGACGCTCGCCATGGCGCGCAATCCGGAAGCCGTGGCCGCCATGAAGGAAGCAGGCTGGGAAATCGCCAGCCACGGCTATCGCTGGCTGGAATACAAGGACTTTTCCGAGGAGAAGGAGCGCGAGCACATCCGCGAGGCGGTGCGCCTGCACAAGGAACTGACCGGCTCCCATCCGCTCGGCATGTACCAGGGCAAGCCTTCCGACAACACGCTTCGCCTCGTGATGGAGGAGGGCGGTTTCGTCTATTCCTCCGATTCCTACGCCGACGACCTGCCCTATTTCGTGCCGGGCCTCGACGGCGAGCCCTTCCTGATCATCCCCTATACGCTCGAAACCAACGACATGCGGTTTGCGACGCCCCAGGGCTTCAACACCGGCGACCAGTTCTTCACCTATCTGAAGGACGCCTTCGACGTGCTCTACCAGGAGGGCGCCGAAGGCAGCCCGAAGATGCTGAACATCGGCCTGCACTGCCGCCTCGTCGGCCGCCCGGGCCGCGCCGCCGCGCTCGCCCGCTTCGTCGATTACGTGCTCGGCCACGAAAAGGTCTGGATCCCGCGGCGCATCGACATCGCGCGTCACTGGATCGAGCACCATCATCCCTCGAAGGCGAGGGGCGCATGATCGACCGAGCCGATTTCCTCGCCCGCTTCGGCGGCGTCTTCGAGCATTCGCCCTTCATCGCCGAACGCGCGCTCGATGCCGGGGCCGTCGCAACGCCGCTGACGGCGGCGGGCATCCATGCCGCGCTCGTCACGGCGTTCCGCAAGGCGAGCGATGCCGAGCAGCTCGGCGTGCTGCGCGCCCACCCGGATCTTGCCGGCAGGCTGGCGATCGCCGGCGAACTGACGGAGGACAGCCGCAACGAGCAGGCCGGCGCCGGCCTCGACCGGCTTTCCCCGGCCGAGCACGCCCGCTTCACGGAGTTCAACACCGCCTATACGGAAAAGTTCGGCTTTCCCTTCATCATCGCGGTGAAAGGGCTTACCAAGGACGACATCCTCGCCGCCTTCGAGACCCGTATCGGCAACACGGCGGCGGTAGAGTTCGAAACCGCGAAAACCCAGGTGGAGCGCATCGCGCTCCTCAGATTGACCGCCGCGCTGCCCGGAGAATGAACATGCCCGACCACCAGAGACCGCCCTTCCTCTCCCCGGGAGGGCTGTCCGATGGCTGAGAAACTGACGATCCGGCCGCTGACCCGGGAGGCTTTCGCGCCCTTCGGCACGGTGATCGAGGCCGATCCCGCCACGATGCGCCACATCAACGGCGGCAATACGGAGCGCTACCACGCGCTCGCCGAGGCCGAGGCCGCCGGCGAGGACGCGAAGGTCATCATCAACCTCTTCCGCGGCAGCCCGCGGGCCTTCCCCTATGCCGTCGACATGATGGAGCGCCATCCCTTCGGCAGCCAGAGCTTCTCGCCGCTCGACGATCGGCCCTGGCTGGTCGTGGTGGCCGAGGACGAGGGCGGCAGGCCGGGCCGGCCGCAGGTCTTCCGCGCCGGCGGACGGCAGGGCGTCAACTACCGCCGCAACGTCTGGCACCATCCCCTGATGACCCTCGACGCGGTGAGCGATTTCCTCGTGGTCGACCGCCTCGGCGGCGGCGTCAACCTGGAAGAGTTCTTCTTCGACACCCCGTTCGTCATCGAAGCGCCGTAGGAAGGTTTAAAGCGCGGCCTTCATCGGCCGACCCGCTACATAGGTCTCGCGCACGGCCCGGTCGTCGCCGAGCGTCTGGAGCAGGAAGAGTTCGTCGGTCAGCGAGCGGACCACTTCCATCCTCAGCGCCATGGCGGGGGTTGCTGCCGCATCCAGCACGACGAGGTCGGCGTCCGTGCCGGCCTCCAGCGTGCCGATATGGGCTTCGAGCGACAGCGCCTCGGCATTGCCGAGCGTCATGTGGTAGAAGCTCTCGAACGGGTTCAGCCGCTCGCCGAGCAGTTGCTGGATCTTGTAGGCCTCGTCCATCGTCTTCAGCATGGAGTAGCTCGTGCCGCCGCCGACATCCGTCGCGACGCCGATGCGCACCAGCCTTTCCCGGCGCGACAGCGCCTTGAGCGGGAAGAGGCCGGAGCCGAGGAAGAGGTTCGAGGTGGGGCAGTGCACGGCGACGGCACCCGCCTCGCTCATCGCGTCCGCCTCGCGTTCCGACACGTGGATGCAGTGGCCGAACAGGCTTTTCGGGCCGAGCAGGCCGTATTGCGCATAGACGTCCGTATAGTCGATCGCATCGGGATAGAGTTCGCTCGTGAAGCGGATTTCCTCGTGGTTCTCGGAAAGATGCGTCTGGATGTGCAGGTCCGGGAACTCGCGGGCGAGCGCGGCCGCCATCTCCATCTGCGCCGGCGTCGAGGTGATGGCGAAGCGCGGCGTGATGGCGACGTGGTTGCGGCCCTTGCCGTGCCATTCGGCGATCACGGCGCGGGTCTCGTCATAGCCCGTCTGAGGCGTGTCGAGCAGGCCCTGCGGCGCGTTGCGGTCCATCATCACCTTGCCGCCGACCATGCGCATGCCGCGCTTCAGCGCCTCGGCGAAATAGGCATCGGCGGAAGCCTTGTGCACGGAGCAATAGGCGACGGCGGTCGTCGTGCCGTGGCGGATCATCTCGTCGTAGAAGTGGCGGGCGATGCGGGCGGCATGCGCGCTTTCGACGAAGCGGCATTCCTCCGGAAAGGTATAGGTGTTCAGCCATTCCAGGAGGTTGGCGGCGTAGGAGCCGATCACCTGCATCTGCGGGAAATGCAGGTGCGTGTCGATGAGGCCGGGCAGGATGAGGCGCGGGCGATGGTCGATCTCCTCCGCCCCTTCGGGCGCGGCCGCGCGGACCTCGGCATAGGGGCCGACGGCGGCGATCCTGCCCTCTTCGACCAGCAGGCCGCCGTCCTCCTCGTAGCGGTAGCTTGCCGTATCGTCGATCGCGACCGGGCGGCGGCGGAAGGAGAGCAGGCGCCCGCGGATGAGGGTTGTCGTCATGGCGGTCGGCTTCCTTCTGCTGCGGTTTCGAACCAGGCGGTAGGCATGGCTGCGTCCCGCCTGCAGATAGATCTCGCGGGCGGCAAGGGCAATTGCCGTTTCGCGTTCGAGCATCCCATATTTCGGCCCGGCGGTCACACCGCCGTCGGCATGGTCGCCAGGATCCAATCGCGGAAGGCACGGATCTTTACGATGTTTCGGCGGTTCTCCGGATAGGCGAGCCAGTAGTCGCGGCCGTCGTTACAGGTGAGTTCGAAGGGCTGGTAGAGCTGGCCGGCGGCGACCTCCGTCCGGAAATGGCCGGGATTGAGGATCGCGACGCCCTGGCCGGCCATCGCCACCTGCGCGTCGATCGTCTGCACGCCGAGTTCGTTCGGGGGAAACCGTTCGAGGCCCGGATCGTCGATGCCCGCGGCGGAAAACCAGGTGCGCCACCAGATGTCCAGCGGGCTGATGATCGGCAGTTTCAGGAGATCGGCCGGCTCCCTTATGCCGCCGATCGTCTCGGCCAGCGCCGGGTTCAACATGGGCGCGAAGTCCATGCGCATGACCCGGTGGCAGGTCAGGCCCGGCCAGTCGCCCTTGCCCCAGCGGATCGAGACGTCCGCCTCGTCCCGGGCAAAGTCGATCAGGTCCTGCGAGGTGGAAAGCCGGACGGCGATGGTCGGGTGCTTGAGCTGGAAATCGCCGAGCGTGCGGCTCAGCCATTGCGTGGCGAAGGTGGGCGTCGAATGGATGTGCAGCTTCTGCTCGGCCGCCCCGCGCAGGTCCGCCACCGCCTCGGCGAGTTTGGTCAGACCCTCGGCCACCTTGGGCGCCAGCCGCTCGCCGGCCTCGCTCAGCATCACCTGCCGCGGCTGGCGCAGGAACAGCGTCTCGCCGAGCGTCTCCTCCAGCAGCTTGATCTGGTAGCTGACGGCGGTCTGCGTCATGCCCAGCTCGTCGCCGGCGCGGGTGAAGCTGGCATGCCGCGCGGCCGCCTCGAAGACGCGAAGCGCGTTGAGCGGGAAGTTGCGCGACATTTTCAAGGCCAAGTTCTCTTTATGGATACAGACGAAGCTTCGATTGGAATTCCATCATCTTTCGGCGCATCCTGCAAGCAATGGATGGAATTTACGAGGTTTTACCATGTCATGCGTCGTCGATCAGGCCCCTTTGGGCCATCTGCCGTTTCGTAAGGAGAGGTTTTGGCATAAGCTCTCCCGTGTCTTTCGCCGGCGAAAGGGTGCGGCAGGCCCGCGCCTCGATCCGCGCGAATTGTCCGACTTCATGAAGCGCGATCTCGGTTTTCTGGACGGCCGCGGCTAGCCTGCGGTGGGTGCGGCGTCCCTCTGCCGCCAGGCGGCGAAGGCGAGCAGCACTTCGGAGGCGGTCATCGCGGCGATGACCTCCGGGCGCTTGTCGCCCACCGCCATGTCGCCGATCGGCAGGACCAGCCGGTCGGCCGCGCTGCGCTCGATGCCCTGCCGCTCCAGGTGGTGCAGGAAGGCGCCGCGCTTCGACTTCGAGCCGACCATGCCGACATAGGCAAGGTCGGGGCGGCCGAGCGCTTCCTGCCCGATCAGGAAATCCAGCGCATGGTCATGGGTGACGATGACGACGGCCGAGCCCGGCGGAATGTCGGCGACCAGCGCCTCCGGCAGGGCGGCCAGCCGGTGGTGCACCTCGGAGGTGAGCTGGTCGAGTTCGCTCTGGCGCGCCTCCACCACGAAGACGTTGAGCGGCAGCATGGTCAGGGCATCCGCCAGCGCCCGGCCGACATGGCCGGCCCCGAAGATCCAGACCTGCGGCTTCTGGCGTTCGTCTTGCGCAAGGCGCGCGTCGAGGGCGCGGCGGGCCTCTTCGTCGGCAAGGGTGAAGGTGAGTTCGACCCGGCCGCCGCAACACTGGCCGATCTCGGGCCCGAGCGCGATGTCGAGCCGCGCCTCGCCGCCGGCATCCGCCAGCAGCTTCCGCGCATTCTCGATCGCGTCATATTCGAGCTGGCCGCCGCCGACGGTGCCGTGGATCTCGGTCGGCGCCACCAGCATGAACGTGCCTTCGTCGCGCGGGGTCGAGCCCTTGGCAGCGGCGACCTCGACGATGACGATGCGGTATTCGCGGGCGAGAAAGCCCTCCAGACTGTCCTGCAGAAAGTTCATGTCATCCTTCTTTGGCGGCCCTCGGCCGTCCGATGGCCGGCGCGCGCCTTGGGCGTGGAGGCGGCCTGCGGCGCGGCACGATGCCCGCGCGTGCGTCCTATTGGGCGGTCCAGCCGCCATCCACCGATATATGGGTGCCGTTGATCGATTTGGCCGCATCGGAGGCGAGGAAAAGCGCGATGGCCGCGACCTCGTCGACCCCGACGAATTCCTTGGTCGGCTGGAATTTCAGCATGACGTCGGTCTTCACCTCGGCCTCGCTGATGCCGCGGGCCTTGGCCGTGTCGGGGATCTGCTTTTCGACGAGCGGCGTCAGCACGTAGCCGGGGCAGATGGCGTTGGCGGTGATGCCGTTCTCGGCGACTTCCAGCGCGACGGTCTTCGTCAGGCCCATGATGCCGTGTTTGGCCGCCACATAGGCGGATTTGAACGGCGAGGCGACGAGGCCGTGCGCAGAGGCGACGTTGATGACGCGACCCCAGCCCTTGCGCTTCATGTGCGGAATGGCCGCGCGGATCGTGTGGAAGGAACTGGAGAGGTTGATTGCAATGATCTGGTCCCACTTTTCCACCGGGAAGTCCTCGATCTTCTCGACATGCTGGATACCGGCATTGTTGACGAGCACGTCGACGCCGTCGAATTCTTCCACCGCCGTCTCGATGAGGTCGGAAATCTCGTGCGGCTTGGTCATGTCGGCCGGGTGATAGAGCACGCGGCCCTTGCCGAGCCCGTCGAGCTTGGCGCGGATCGCCTCGATTTCGTCCGCCGCGCCGAAGCCGTTGATGACGACATTGGCGCCGCTTTCGGCGAAGGCGGTGGCGATCGCAAGGCCGATGCCGCTGGTGGAGCCCGTGACGACGACGCTTTTCATGCTTGCTGTCTCCCGATCATGCTGCGTTGCGGTAGCCTACGCCCAAAACTCGCGCGATGACAATTGCGTTTTCCGCGCGGTACAATCCCGCTGGAAGCACGGCACAGCTTGCGTTTTATTTTCCTTTGACATTCGTTTTTGTATCGTATTGAAGATTCCGAAGGGCCTGGGAGCGGCCCGCAGCTGGGAGGAAATGATGGGCGGATATGTTCTCGCGATCGATCAGGGCACGACGTCGAGCCGGGCGATCGTCTTCGACGGCAGCCAAAAGGTCGTCGGTTCCGGCCAGAAGGAATTCACCCAGCATTTCCCGCAATCCGGCTGGGTCGAGCACGATCCGGAAGAAATCTGGGACAGCGTCGTCTGGTCCGTCAAGGCCGCGTTGAAGAAGGCGGGCCTTGCCGCCTCCGACATTTCCGCCATCGGCATCACCAACCAGCGCGAGACGGTCGTCGTCTGGGAGCGCGAGGGCGGCAGGCCGATCCACAATGCCATCGTCTGGCAGGACCGCCGCACCGCCTCCTATTGCGAGAAGCTGAAGAAGCAGGATCTTGAAAAGACCTTCACGAAGAAGACCGGCCTGCTGCTCGATCCCTATTTCTCCGGCACCAAGCTCTCCTGGATGCTCTCCAACGTGAAGGGCGCGCGCGCCCGGGGTGCGAAGGGCGACCTCTGCTTCGGCACGATCGACACGTTCCTGATCTGGCGGCTGACGGGCGGCAGGTCCCATGTAACCGACGCCACCAATGCCAGCCGCACGCTGATGTACAATATCGGCACGAATGCCTGGGACGATGAACTGCTCGACATCCTGCGCGTGCCGAAGGCGATGCTGCCCGAGGTGCTGGACTGCGCGGCCGATTTCGGCGTGACGGAAAAGAGCCTTTTCGGCGCGGAGATCCCGATCCTCGGCGTTGCCGGAGACCAGCAGGCGGCGACCATCGGCCAGGCCTGCTTTGCGCCCGGCATGATGAAGTCCACCTACGGCACCGGCTGCTTCGCGCTGCTCAACACCGGCCCGGACATGGTGCGCTCGAAGAACCGGCTGCTCACCACCATCGCCTACCGCCTCGACGGCGAGACGACCTATGCGCTGGAAGGCTCCATCTTCATCGCCGGCGCGGCCGTGCAATGGCTGCGCGACGGGCTGAAGGTCATCAAGGCGGCGTCCGACACCGGTGACCTCGCCGCCAGGGCCGATCCGACGCAGAACGTCTATCTCGTGCCGGCCTTCACCGGCCTCGGCGCGCCGCACTGGGACCCGGACGCCCGCGCCGCCATCTACGGCATGACGCGCAATACGGGGCCGGCGGAATTCGCCCGCGCCGCGCTGGAGGCCGTCTGCTACCAGACGCGCGACCTGCTCGACGCGATGCACAAGGACTGGAAGGCCAACGGCAAGGAGACGGTGCTGCGCGTCGACGGCGGCATGGTCGCCTCCGACTGGACCATGCAGCGCCTTTCCGACATCCTCGACGCCCCCGTCGACCGCCCGACCATCCTGGAGACCACCGCGCTCGGCGCCGCCTGGCTCGCCGGCCAGCGCGCCGGCGTCTGGCCGAACCGCAAGGGGTTCGCCAAGTCCTGGGCGCGGGATACGCGCTTCGAGCCTAAGATGGACGAGAAGACCCGTGCGGTGAAGATCAGGGGCTGGAAGGATGCGGTGCGGCGGACGCTGAGCGCGGGGTAGGTCCAGGCGGTTCTTCGCGGGTTCTTCCTGCTGGCGCGTCGCTCTCTTTCGTCATCCTCGGGCTCGACCCGAGGATCCATGCCCCAAACTCCGCGCGTGCCGTTTCGGTGGATCCTCGGGTCGAGCCCGAGGATGACGCAGGAGAGGGCGGAGGATGAACAACGGAGGGAGGCCCGCCCAAACGGGGACGCCTGAAGGAGCCGCGCCCGGCCATATCGCCCCGGTCGCTGTTTCACGCCCGATCAAAAATATTCCGGTGCACCCTGTCGGGCGAGACGTTACTCCTACGTCTTCCAACCAACGGGAGTTCACCATGCTGTATGCCGTTCTCTGCTACGACGCCGAAAGTGAAGTCAACGCCTGGTCGAAGGAGCTCGACGCGAAGGTCATGGCCGATCTCGCGACGGTCAACCAGCGCTATGCCGAGGCCGGCAAGCTCGGCCCGGTCGCGCGGCTGATGCCGACGACGGCGGCCGTCACCGTGCGCAAGGGCGCGACGGACGATATCGTCATGGATGGCCCCTTCGCCGAAACCAAGGAACAGTTCCTCGGTTTCTTCGTGCTCGACGTGGAGACGCTGGAGGAGGCGATCACCTTCGCCCGCGAGCTTTCGGCGGTCAATCCGGCGAACGGCACCTATGAGGTCCGGCCGCTGCAGTATTTCAATCCGGGAGCACCGATCGGATGACAGAGCTTGCCTGGGTCGACCTGGCGCTGACCTCGGCGCGCCCGCAGGCCATGGGGGCGCTCCTGCGCTACTTCCGTGACCTCGACATGGCGGAGGAGGCCTATCAGGAGGCCTGCCTGCGCGCGCTGAAGACCTGGCCCGACAAGGGCACGCCGCGCGATCCGGCGGCCTGGCTCATCTTCGTCGGCCGCAACAGCGGCATCGACCAGGTGAGGAAACGCGCCAGGCACCAGCCGCTGCCGCCCGAGGAGGTGCTGTCCGACCTGGAGGATACGGAAAGCGATCTCGCCGACCGGCTGGACGGCGCGCATTACCGCGACGACATCCTTCGCCTGCTCTTCGTCTGCTGCCACAAGGACCTGCCGGCGACCCAGCAGATCGCGCTGGCGCTGCGCGTCGTCTCGGGCCTGTCGGTCCGGCAGATCGCGCGCGCCTTCCTCGTCTCGGAGGCGGCGATGGAGCAGCGCATCACCCGGGCGAAGGCGAAGGTGGGCGCCGCCGGCATTCCCTTCGAGACGCCGGATGCGGTGGCGCGGGCCGAACGGCTCGGCCTCGTCGCGGCGATGATCTATCTCGTCTTCAACGAGGGCTATTCGGCCGGCGCGCCGGACAAGGCGGACACGCCCTTCTGCGCCGAGGCGATACGGCTGGCGCGGCTGCTCCTGAAACTCTTTCCGGCCGAGCCGGAGATCATGGGCCTGACGGCGCTGCTCCTGCTCCAGCACTCGCGGCTTGCGGCCCGCTTCGACGGGGACGGGCAGATCGTGCTGCTGGAGGACCAGGACCGTTCGCTCTGGAACCGCAGCCTGATCGACGAGGCGCTGGTGCTGATCGACAAGGCGATCCGCCACCGCGCGCCCGGCGCCTTCCAGGTCCAGGCGGCGATCGCTGCGCTGCATGCCCGCGCGAAGACGGCGGCGGAGACGGACTGGCGGGAGATCGACCTGCTCTACCAGACGCTGGAGCGCCTGCAACCCTCGCCGGTGGTGCGGCTCAACCGCGCCGTCGCCGTCTCGAAGCGCGAAGGGCCGGAGGCGGCGCTGGCGCTGATCGAGCCGCTTGCCGACAAATTGAACGGCTATTTCTATTTCCACGGCCTGCGCGGCGGCCTCCTCAAGCAGCTCGGCCGCTATAGCGAGGCGCACGAGGCCTTCGACCGGGCCATCGCGCTTGCCACCACCTCGGCCGAGGCCGCCCATATCCGCCAGCATCTCGACAGCCTGCAGCGCGACCGGGCCGCGGCCGAAAAATAACCGGGTTTGGATGTCGGATTGGGTCTCCGCCGCCCGTCCTTGAGACGAACCCGCGAACATATCCAACGAGGAGACAGACATGACCGACGCCGAGATCAAGCCCGCGAGCAACCGCGAACTCGTGCTGACCCGCGTGCTGAACGCCACGCCCGCCCAGCTCTTCAAGGCCTGGACGACGCCCGACCTGATGAGAGAATGGTTCGCGCCGAAACCCTACGAGACGCCGGTCATCGAGATCGAGCCGCGCGACGGCGGCATGTTCCGCACCGTCATGACCGGCCCGGACGGTTTCCACATGGACAATACCGGCATCTTCCTGAAGGTGGAGAAGGACAGGCGCATCATCACGACCGATGCCTTCGGCCCGGACTGGAAGCCGACCGAAAAGGCCTTCTTCAGCGCCGAGATTCTCTTCGACGACCTCGGCGACGGCAGGACCCGCTACACCGCCATTGCCCGTCACTGGACCGTCGAGGATTGCGAGATGCACGAGAAGATGGGTTTCCACGAGGGCTGGGGCCAGGTGGCGACGCAGCTGGAAGCCGTGGCCGCGCGGCTCTGAGGGAGGTGGGGAGGATGGGTGCCCAGCGTCCATCCTCCTCCTTGTCGTGAACACACTGTTTCCCGCATGGCCCTTTCAACTCGCCTGCGCCGGCCATATCTCTGGGCAAATCCCTCTTGCCTGGAACATCCCATGGAACTTGGCCTCTATACATTCGCCGACGTCGATCCCAAAGCCGCCGACAAGGGGCGGGAAGGGGAGCGGCGGCTGAAGGACCTCCTGGAGGAGATCGAGCTTGCCGATCGGGTCGGGCTCGACGTCTTCGGGCTCGGCGAGCATCACCGGGCGGACTATGCCGCATCGGCGCCCGCCGTCGTGCTGGCCGCCGCCGCGGCGCGCACGAAAACCATCCGGCTGACGAGTGCGGTGACGGTGCTCTCCTCGGACGATCCGGTGCGCGTCTTCCAGCAGTTCTCGACGGTCGACCTTCTTTCCGGCGGGCGGGCGGAGATCATGGCCGGGCGCGGCTCGTTCATCGAATCCTTCCCGCTCTTCGGCTATGCGCTCGATGAGTACGACCGGCTCTTCGAGGAGAAGCTGGACCTGCTCCTGGCGCTCAACGAGAGCGAGACGGTGTCGTGGAACGGCACGATGCGCTCGCCGCTGCCGGGGCTCGGCGTCTATCCGCGCCCGGCGCATGGCCGCCTGCCGATCTGGATCGCCGTCGGCGGCACGCCGCAATCGGTGGCGCGGGCAGGGGCCTACGGGCTGCCGCTGGCGCTTGCCATCATCGGCGGCACGCCGTCGCGCTATGCGCCGCTCTTCGATCTCTACCGCGAGGCCGCGCGCCGCGCCGGGCAGGATGCCGGCAAGTTGAAGACCAGCATCAACGTGCACGGTTTCATCGCCGATACCGGCGCGGCTGCGGCCGACATCTTCTACGGCCCGCAGGCCGAGGTGATGAACCGCATCGGCCGCGAGCGCGGCTGGGGGCCGACGAGCCGCACGCAGTTCGACCAGTCGACCGGGCCGACCGGCCATCTCTTCCTCGGCGATCCCGAAACGGTGGCGCGGAAGATCGTCGCCCATCACCGGATCTTCCGCAACGACCGGTTCCTGCTGCAGATGGCGATCGGCCCGATGCCGCACGAGGCGGTGCTGCGCGGCATCGAGCTCTACGGCACGAAGGTCGCTCCGCTGGTGCGCGAGATGCTGGCGGACGACGCGAAGGATGGCGTGCCCCTTCCGCCTGACAGCGGCGCGCGGGCATGCTAAGAGGCCCGCGAAAGCGAGATGCGATGACCCTGGAAAACGATGAAGACCTCAACGGCCTGAAGGCCATCGGCCGGATTTGCGCCAATGTGCTGCAGCATATGTCGACCGCCGTCCGGCCGGGCATGACGACGGCCGAACTCGACCTGATCGGCCGGCGCATGCTGGAGGCGGCGGGCGCGCGCTCGGCGCCCGAAAGCTGCTACGCCTTTCCGGGCGCGACCTGCATCAGCGTCAACGAAGAGGTCGCGCACGGCATTCCGGGCGACCGGGTGATCGGCGAGGGCGACCTCGTCAACATCGACGTGTCGGCCGAACGCGACGGCTATTTCGCCGATACCGGCGCCTCCTTCACGGTCGGGCGCTCGACACCCGCCGTCGAACGCCTCTGCCGCGACGGCAAGCGCGCGCTCTGGGTCGGGCTGAAATCGGTGAAGGCCGGCAAGCCGCTTGCCGAAGTGGGCAACGCCATCGGCGAATTCGCCCGCAAGAACCGCTACACGCTGATCGCCAACCTCGCCAGCCACGGCGTCGGCCGCTCGCTGCACGAGGAGCCGACGGAAATCGCCACCTGGCCGGACCCGCAGGAAAAGCGCCGCATGACGGAAGGCCTCGTCTTCACCGTCGAGCCCTTCCTCTCGCTCGGCGCCAACTGGGCGGAAGGCGGCGACAAGGACGAGTGGACGCTCTACAGCGAGCCGCGCGCGCCGACGGTGCAGTTCGAGCACACGGTCGTCGCCACGCGCAACGGGCCGCTGGTGGTGACGCTGCCGGGCTGACGCTTCACCGCGGCTGATCGGGCGATCAATAAATGTCGTTTGCCGCGCTCATGTTGCAGTGCGATGGTCGCGCCATGATGCATCACACACCCGCCCTGTCGCGCGAGCCCGTCCGGGCGGCACTCGCCGGCGCGCTCGCCATGGCCGTCGCCATGGGGCTCGGCCGCTTCTTCTACACGCCCGTGCTGCCCGGCATGATGGCCGGCCTCGGGCTGAATGCCGCCGATGCCGGCATCATCGCGGCGGCGAATTTTTCGGGCTACCTCCTCGGCGCGGTGCTGGCGGCCTATGGCTGGGCGGCCGGCCTGGAACGGCGTCTCGCGCTCGGCGCTCTGGTGTCCACCGTGCTGCTGCTCTTTGCCATGGGGGTGCTCTCCGGCGTCGCGGCGCTCTCCGTCGTGCGGTTCCTTGCCGGCCTCGCCAGCGCCTTCGCCATGATCTTCACCTCCGGCATCGTGCTCAATATCGGCCTCAGGCACCGGGACCCGGGCGTGCAGATGGCGCATTTCTCCGGTGTCGGCGTCGGCATCGCGGTCTCCGCCCTGCTCGTCTATCTCCTGTCGCTGGCCCCGCTTCCGGGTCTTGCCGCCTGGCGGGTCGACTGGCTTGCCGGCGCGGCGCTCGGCGCTGCCGGTCTTGCCGCCGTCCTGGTCCTCCTGCCGCGCCAGGAGGGCGGCGCCTCCGCGCTGCGCGAGCCGGCGATCGTCTGGACGCGGCCGCTCGTCGCCCTGACGGCAAGCTACGGCCTCTTCGGCATCGGCTATGTCGTGACGGCCACCTTCATCGTCGCCATCGCGCGGGAAGGGGCGCAAAGCCCGCTGCTCGAATGCCTCACCTGGCTCGTGACGGGGATTGCCGCCGCGCTCTCGCTCTTCGCCTGGAAGCGCGTGGAGCGACGGTGCGGCGTGGCGATGGCCTATGTGCTGGCGATCCTCGTGGAGACGGCGGGCGTCGCGGCGACGGTGACGCTGCCGTCTCCCTGGTCGGCGCTCATCGGCGGGGCGCTGCTCGGGCTCACCTTCATGGTGATCACCGCCTACGGCCTTCAGCTCGGGCGGGTTCTCGCCAGTCGGAGCCCGCGCCAGGTCCTGGCGCTGATGACGGCCGCCTTCGGCGTCGGGCAGATCCTCGGGCCGCTCGGGGCGGGGTTCCTGGCCGCGCGCACGGGAAGCTACGTCCTGCCCAGCCTTGCGGCCGCCGGCATCCTGTTCCTGGCCGCCGGCATCGCCGTTCTCGGCGGGACGCTTTCCATTAAATCTCGGTAATCCGGGCGCCCGGCGATTGTTGCGATGCGCAAACTCCTCTAGGTTCTGCGCGAACCGGCGGCGCTGCCGCCCCATGCAAACGAGAGTTTCGCACCTTGTTCCACGCCTTCTTCCCGCAGCCCAGGCTGTTCTTTTCCTCCCTTGTCGCCTGGACGCTGCTTTCGATCGCGGTCTGGTACACGGTCGGCGCCGATTTCGGTGCGCTGATCGGCCTTCCGCCGCTGCCGGCCGGTGCCGAGCCGCCGGTCGGCCTCGGTTATTTCGTGACGCCGGACAATATCTGGTTCTATCTCTACTTCCTGATCTGCGTCGGGCTCTTCGGCCTGTTCTGGCAGATCCGCGCGAAGGACCATCCCTGGATCAACTGGTCGATCTGGGGCTCGGCCTTCATCATCTTCTCGACCTATTTCAGCGTGCAGGTCTCGCTCGCCATCAACAACTGGCGCCGGCCCTTTGGCGACACCCTGCAGAATGCCCTTCAGGGCACGGGCGGCGTGACAACGCAGAACTTCTTCGACCTGATGCTGATCTTCTGCCAGATCGCGTTCATCAGCGTCTTCGTCTACGTCATCACGCGCTTCTTCGTCAGCCACTATGTCTTCCGCTGGCGCACCGCGATGAACAACTACTACATGTCGCTCTGGACGCGCGTGCGCCATATCGAAGGCGCCTCGCAGCGCGTGCAGGAAGACACGATGCGGTTCGCGACGATCACCGAGGGTCTCGGCGTCAGCCTGATCGACGCCGTGATGACGCTGATCGCGTTCCTGCCGGTGCTCTTCGCCCTCTCCGTGCATATCGGCCCGCTGCCGGTCATCGGCGAGGTGCCGCATGCGCTGTTCTGGGCGGCGATCCTCTGGTCGGCCTTCGGCACCTTCCTGCTCGCCTTCGTGGGGATCAAGCTGCCGGGGCTGGAATTCCGCAACCAGCGCGTCGAGGCCGCCTACCGCAAGGAACTGGTCTATGGCGAGGACGACGAGACCAAGGCGCAGCCCCCGACGGTGCGCGAACTGTTCGACAATGTGCGGACGAACTATTTCCGGCTCTATTTCCACTATCTCTATTTCAACGTCGCCCGCATGTTCTACCTGCAGGCCGACAACCTCTTCGTCTACTTCATCCTGGTGCCGACCATCGTCACCGGCAAGATCACCTATGGCATCCTGCAGCAGATCCTGACGGCGTTCGGCCAGGTGTCCAGCTCGTTCCAGTATCTGGTGAATTCGTGGTCGACGATCATCGAGCTGCAGTCGATCCACAAGCGCCTCAAGGCCTTCGAGGCGGCGATCGACGGACAGGAACTGCCGAGCATCGACCAGCAGTTCATCGCGGCCGGCGGCAACGAGGAACTGGCGAAATAAGACCGGCAATCAGAGGGCGGCTCCGGCCGCCTTCTTCTCCTTCGCGAGAATGTCCATCGCCCCGGCATAGCTGACGCAGGCGACGTCCTTCCTGCCGCAGGTCTCCGTCAGGAACCGGTCAAGCGCGCGCCAGTAGGCGCCCGCATTCATCTCCACGAAATGGAAGCCGAGCTGGAGGGGGATGCGCTCGCCGTCATATTGCTTCGTGAAGGCGTCGCGATAGGCGGCAAGCGTGCTTTCCTCGAAGGCGGCGCTCTTTTCCGGCGCTTCCTTGCCCTTGGAATGGCGGACATAGAGGTTGTAGTCCATGGCGATGACCGGGCGCCCGGCAGCGCCTTCCGGCACGAGGGGCAGGGCGAAGCGGGCGATCTTGCCGCTGGCGACCGGCATGGCCGGACCCTTCGAGACGAGGCTGGCATCATAGGTGAAGCCGTGCGCCTCCAGCGCCTTGACCAGCCCGCTGCCCGCCGAAAGATAGGGCGCGCGGAACCCCTTGATGTCCTCACGGACGAAGCGCTGCCAGTCCGCCGGTTCCCGCTCGCCGACGCCGGCATTCTGCCAGGCGTTCTTCAGCGCCTCGTGGAAGAAGGTGAACTCGCTCTTCCAGTCCTCCGTGCTCCACTTGCCGCCGTCGAAATGGCCGCAGGCATGGCTGCCGATATCGTGGCCCTCCAGCTTCGCCAGCCAGATCTCGCCGAGCCGCAGCATCGTCTCCTCCCGGTCCTGGGAAAAGCCGACATTGGAGCGGCCGCGCTTTTCATGCGGCGCCTGGTAGGTCGCGCGCGTGTCCTTCGGGAAGAGGAAGGTGCAGGAGAGGAAATAGGTGAAATGCGCGCCGGTGCGTTTCGCCATGGCGCGGCTCTTCTCCCACAGGAGGTTGTCGTGCGCCCCGTCGAAGGAGACGATGACGAGCTGCCTGCGCGGTGCGGCCTCGCTCGCGTCGTCCTTGGCAAAGGCCGGGCCGGCGGCAAGCGCGGCGGCGAGGGAAAGGAGGGCTAATCGGGACGAGACTGAAGGCGACATGGCTACCCGCGACAATTTGCAAAGGGGTTTCCATGGTTCGCGAATGCGGCAATCCTTTGATCGGGCTGGAATTGTCGCGTCGCGAGGGCTATTCCAGAGGAAACGGCCGCGGGCCGTCCTTTCTTCAAGGGGCATTTTCATGACGTTGCTCATCGCCGGTCTCGTTCTCTTCATCGTCACCCATCTTCTGCGCCCCGTCGCGCCCGGCCTGCGCAATGCCGGCATCGCCGCCCTCGGCAGGCCGGGCTGGATGGCGCTGCACGGCGCCGTCTCGCTGCTCAGCCTCGTGCTCATCGCCTATGGCTTCGTCGACGCGCGCGAGAACGGCGGCGAGATGCTCTATTTCCCGCCGACCTTCCTGTCGCATATCGCGCTGACGCTGATGCTGATCGCCTCGGTCTGTCTTGTCGCCGGCCTCCTGCCGGCCGGGCATATCCGCACCAAGCTGAAGTTCCCGCTGCTCGTCGCCATCAAGATCTGGGCGCTGGCCCATCTCTTGGCGAACGGCGAGAGCTATTCCGTGCTGCTTTTCGTGACGATCCTCGCTTGGGCGGTCATCCTGCGCATCACGCTGAAGAAGCGCATCGCCGCCGGCGAGACGAAACTGCCGGTCTTCGTCTCGGCGAAATACGACCTGATCGCCCTCGTTGTCGGCCTTGCGCTCTATGCGGCGATCGTCTTCAAGCTTCACGAATGGGTGATCGGTATTCCGCCGCTGCCGTGATCATCGCCCGATCCCCGGCTTTTCGTGCCTGCCCCCTTACAACGCCGCCAAAATGGGGTAGAAGGCGCTAACTTCAAACGTTAGTTCGGGCGCGAAATGGTACATCAGGACGACAGCTTTATCCGCGAGGTGAACGAGGAACTGCGCTCCGATCAGATGCGTCTGATCTGGAAGCGTTTCGGCCGCGTCCTCATCGGCGCTGCCGTCCTTGTCGTCCTCGGCACGATCGGCAAGGTGAGCTACGACTACTGGCGCGACAGCGAGGCCTCGGCCGCCGGCGACAGTTTCCTGGCCGCCCTGACGCTCGCCCGCGAGGGCAAGAACGAGGAGGCGCTCGCAGCCCTTGCCGCGCTGGAAAAGGACAGCTTCGGCTCCTATCCGGTGCTGGCGCGCATGCGCTCCGCCTCGCTTTTGGCGACGAGCGACGCGCAGGGCGCCGTCAACGCCTTCACCGCGATCGCCAAGGATGGCTCCGTGCCGCAGGCACTGCGCGATGCCGCGCGCCTGCGCGCCGCCTATCTCCTCGTCGATACCGGCACCTACGAGCAGGTATCCGCCGAAGCCGAGCAGCTTGCCACGCCCCAGAGCGCGCTGCGCCACTCCGCGCGCGAGGTTCTCGGCCTCTCCGCCTACAAGCACGAGGACTATGCGCGCGCCAAGGAATGGTTCGATGCGATCCTGGCCGACACCGAGAGCCCGCGCAATGTCTCCAACCGGGCGCAGATGCTGCTTGACCTGATCGCGGCAAGCGGCAAGCTGTCCTCCTGATCTCGTATCGTTTTTGACGCAGTTCCGGATGAAAGACCGCTTCGCCCTTTTACCGGAACTGCTTTAGCCGGCCACCGAAACGGAACACATCCATGAGCTTCACCGTCGCCATTGTCGGACGCCCCAATGTCGGCAAGTCCACCCTGTTCAACAGGCTCGTGGGCAAGAAGCTCGCGCTTGTCGACGATACGCCGGGCGTTACCCGCGACCGCCGCCCCGGCGATGCGCGGCTCGTCGACCTGAAGTTCCGCATCATCGACACGGCCGGCCTCGAGGAGGCCGCGCCCGATACGCTGCAGGGCCGCATGCGCGCCCAGACGGAGGCGGCGATCGACGAGGCGGACCTCTCGCTCTTCGTCGTCGATGCCAAGATGGGCCTGACGCCGGTCGACCAGGCGCTTGCCGACATGTTGCGCCGCAGGGGCAAGCCCGTGGTGCTGGTCGCCAACAAATCGGAGGCCCGCGGCTCCGACGGCGGCTTCTACGACAGCTTCACGCTCGGCCTCGGCGAGCCGACGGCGATTTCCGCCGAGCACGGCCAGGGCATGCTGGACCTGCGCGACGCCATCGTCGCGGCGATCGGCGAGGAGAGGGCCTTCCCCGAGGAGGACGAGGCCGTCACCGACGTCGATCTGCGCGCCGAGGCGGCCGCCGAGGGCGCCGGAGAGGACGAGGATTTCGAGCCGGAATATGACGAGACGAAGCCGCTGCGCGTCGCCATCGTCGGCCGCCCGAATGCCGGCAAGTCCACGCTGATCAACCGTTTCCTCGGCGAGGACCGGCTGCTGACCGGTCCCGAGGCCGGCATCACGCGCGATTCGATCTCCGTCGAATGGGACTGGAAGGGCCGCACGATAAAAATGTTCGACACGGCCGGCATGCGGCGCAAGGCGAAGGTGCAGGAGAAGCTGGAGAAGCTTTCCGTCGCCGACGGCCTGCGCGCCATCCGCTTTGCCGAGACGGTCGTCATCGTCTTCGATTCGACCATCCCCTTCGAGAAGCAGGACCTCCAGATCGTCGACCTCGTGCTGCGCGAGGGCCGCGCCGCCGTGCTCGCCTTCAACAAGTGGGACCTGATCGACGACCCGCAGGCGGTGCTGGCGGAACTGCGCGAAAAGACCGATCGCCTGCTGCCGCAGGCGCGCGGCATCCGCGCCGTGCCGGTCTCCGGCCAGACGGGCCGCGGCCTCGACAAGCTGATGCAGGCCGTCATCGACACGGACCGCACCTGGAACCGCCGTATCTCCACCGCCAAGCTGAACCGCTGGCTGGATGCGCAGCAGACGCAGCACCCGCCGCCGGCCGTCTCCGGCCGCCGCCTGAAGCTGAAATACATGACGCAGGTGAAGGCCCGCCCGCCGGGCTTCATGATCTCCTGCACGCGTCCCGACGCGCTGCCGGAATCCTATATCCGCTACCTGACGAACGGCCTGCGCAACGACTTCAACCTGCCGGGCGTGCCGATCCGCATCCACTTCCGCGCCTCGGACAACCCGTTCGCGGGCAAGGCGAAGAAGAAGCGCTGAGCGCCCCCTTTGCCCCTAACCTTCTCCCACGAGCAGGGAGAGGGGACTTGCCACGCTTGCGGGCATTGGTTGGGGAAACCGGCACAGCATATCCCCTTCGCCCCGCTTGCGGGCAGAAGGTGGCCGGCAGGCCGGATGAGGGGCGGCAACGCCTGCTTCCAAAGCGTCACGACCGCCCTCAGCCCTCCGGCAGCTTGTCCTTCGCCACCAGCGCGCCGTGATGCTGGATGACCGCGGCCGCGACATCGGCGGCGAAGCGGGCGGCCTCTTCCGGCGTGGCGCCCACCGCAAGGCGGGCGAGGAAGGCGCCGTTGAAGCTGTCGCCGGCGCTGGTCGTGTCGACGATCTTTTCCACCTTCGCGGACGGCACATGGCTGCGTTCTTCGCCGAAGACGAGGGTCGCGCCCTCGGCGCCGTCCTTCACGACAAGCCCGTCGACGCCGTGCGCGCGGTAGCGGGCGATGGTCTCCTTTAGCCCGGTATCGCCGAAATGCGTCGTCTCGTCGTCGAGGCTCGGCATGACCAGCGTGGCGGCCCGCGCGCCCGCGGTGATCGTCGCGCGCATGCGCCCGGCGTCGTCCCACAGGCGCGGGCGGATGTTCGGGTCGAAGACGACGCGTTTTCCCGCAGCCTTCGCGCGGCGCAATTCGGCGAGCAGCGTCTCGACATCCTCGGCCGGCAGGATCGCCAGCGTGATGCCGGAGAAGACCACGATATCGGAGGCGTCCATGGCCGCGCGCAGCCGGTCGCCGTCGCGCGCCAGGAGTTTTGCGGCCGAGGCGGAGCGCCAGTAGGAGAAGCTGCGCTCGCCATCCTTCAGATGGATCATGTAGAGGCCGGGCGAGCGGCCCTCGATGCGTGCGACATGTCCCGTGCCGACGCCGTGGCCGGCCATGAAGGCGAGCATCTCGTCGGAGATCATGTCTGTGCCGACGGCCGAGAAATAGTCGACGTCCCAGTCGTCGGGCAGGTACTGGCGGGCATAATAGGCGGTGTTGAAGCTGTCGCCGGCGAAGCTCTTGCGCATGAGGCCGCCCTCGGCCTGCATCAGTTCCACCATGCATTCGCCGATCGTGAGCAATCGTGCCGTCATGTTCCAAGGTCCTCCCGGCTAGTTCCGCCGGAAAGAGGAAATACTGTCAAAGAGTTGGCGGGGCAAGCGGATGCCTGCGCTTTCCGCCTCGCGTCGCCGTCTCACCCGGTCGAGGCCGGGCACATGCACGCCGTAGTCCGCCGACAGCCTGTCCGCCTGCTGCGCCATCCGGGCCGGGAAATTGTCGGCGAAGAGTTGCGGCGAGAGTGCCAGGACGAACAGCCCGACGCCGGGCGAGGTGTCGCCCGCCTGGAAATCGGCGGCGTCGAGCGACCAGTTGCCGCCGGTGAGGCCGGCGGCCAGGATCTCGACCATCAGGGCGATGTTGGCGCCGCGGCTGCCGCCGAAGGCCGTCAGCGCGCCCTGCATGGCGGCGAAGGGGTCGGTCGTCGGCTGCCCGTCCTGATCGACCGCCCAGGTGTCGGGGATGGGCTCGCCGCGCGCGGCGGCGGCGCGGATGTTGACCAGCGCGGTCGCGCTCGACGACTGGTCGATCAGCAGGAGCCCGCCGTCCTCGAGCGGCGCGGCGAAGGCGAGGGGATTGGTGCCGTAGACCGGATGGCGGCTGCCGGCTCCGGCCATCACCGCATGGCTGTTGGTCGCGACGACGGCGACGAGGCCTTCGCTCGCAAGGCTTGCCGCATACCAGCCCAGTTCCCCGGTCGTGTAGCTGTTGCAGACCGTGAGGACAGCGATGCCGAAGGTTTTCGCCTTCGACGCAAGCTCTTCCCGCGCAACCTCGAAGCCGTGCTGCGCCACGCCGCCCATCGCGTCGCATTTCAGGATGGCCGGCACGGGCGAGGTGATGAGCGGCTCGGCCTTGCCTTCGATCCTGCCGTCCACCAGGCTTCTGAGATAATCCGTCAGGTGGCTGAAGCCGACGGCCGGCTTGCCCGCCAGTTCCGCCTCGACGGTCGCCTCGGCGAGGGCCGTCGCCGCGGCCTCCGCCATGCCGACGCGCACCAGTGCCGTTCGGGCGAGGTCGCGCGCATCCTGCGGGGAAAGGGTGACGGCATCGGTCATGGGGTCAACCTTCTCTCTGGAATTGGTCGGCATCATCCCGATCGACCCGGCCCGCGTCAACCTTCGAAAAATCGGGCTTCGAAAAATCGGGGTGCCCGCCGTTTACGCCCGGCGGAGGCCGCGTTACATCTTGCCCACGGCAACTGCAAACCGGAGCGAAGAGGCATGGCGAAGCCCCGCAAGAAGGCTGACGACTGGTGGCGCGGGGCGGTGATCTACCAGGTCTATCCCCGCTCGTTCCAGGACACGACCGGCGACGGCATAGGGGACCTGCGGGGCATCACGAAGCGGCTCGGGCACATCGCCTCGCTCGGCGTCGATGCGATCTGGCTCTCGCCCTTCTTCAAGTCGCCGATGGCCGACATGGGCTATGACGTCTCCGACTATTGCGATGTCGACCCGATGTTCGGCACGCTGGCCGATTTCGACGCCATGCTGGCGGAGGCCCATCGCCTCGGCCTCAAGGTCATCATCGACCAGGTCATCTCGCACACGTCGGACCAGCACCCCTGGTTCGTCGAGAGCCGGTCCAGCCGGAGCAATCCCAAGGCGGACTGGTATGTCTGGGCCGATCCCAAGCCGGACGGCACGGCGCCCAACAACTGGCTGTCGATCTTCGGCGGCCCGGGCTGGGAATGGGACGGCGTGCGCAAGCAATATTACATGCACAATTTCCTGATCTCGCAGCCCGACCTCAATTTCCACAATCCGCATGTGCAGGATGCGCTTTTGAAGACCGTGCGCTTCTGGCTCGACCGCGGCGTGGACGGCTTCCGCCTCGACACGGTGAACTTCTACTTCCACGACAGGAAGCTGCGCGACAACCCGCCCCACGAGCCCGATCCCGATGCGCCCGGCCTCGATGCGCCCGACGTCAATCCCTACGGCATGCAGACCCATCGCTACGACAAGACGCAGCCGGAGAACGTGGCTTTCCTCAAGCGGTTCCGCGATCTGCTCGACGAATACGAGGGGCGCGCCACGGTGGGCGAGGTGGGCGACGGCGCCCGCTCGCTGAAGACCGTCGCCGACTATACGAGCGGCGGCGACAAGTTGCACATGTGCTACACGTTCGACCTTCTCGGGCCGGATTTCACCGCCGACCATGTGCGCAAATGCGTGCAGAGCTTCCAGCGCGCGGTGACGGACGGCTGGGTCTGCTGGGCCTTTTCCAACCACGACGTCAACCGCCATGTCAGCCGTTTCATCCGCGCGCCGGAAGAGCGCGAGCGCGTCGCCAAGCTCGCCATCACCCTCTTGTCGACCCTGCGCGGCTCGATCTGCCTCTACCAGGGCGAGGAACTCGGCCTCACCGAGGCCGATCTCGCCTTCGAGGACCTGCGCGATCCCTACGGCATCCGTTTCTGGCCGGCCTTCAAGGGCCGCGACGGATGCCGCACGCCGATGCCCTGGCAGCACCGCGAGGCGCATGCCGGCTTCAGCACGGGAAAACCCTGGCTGCCGGTGCCGCCGGACCATGTCCGGCTCGCCGTCGACCTGCAGGAAAAGATCGCCGGCTCGGTGCTCAACCACTATCGCGCCACGCTCGCCTTCCGCAGGGAACACGAGACCCTGCACGACGGCGACATGTCCTTCCTGCATTCCAACCACGACATTCTCGCCTTCACCCGCGAGAAAGGCGGCGAGAAACTGCTCTTCGTCTTCAACCTCACGCATGAAAAGGCCGAATTCGTGCCGGCCAAGTCGCTGAAGCTCGGCGCGCCCCTGTCGGTGCCCGGCTTCGGGGCGAAGCTGAAGGACGGGACGATCGAGCTGGACGGGCTGGATATGGCCTGCGTGCGGTTGTGAAGATCAGGCGGCCGGACGCTTCAGCGTCTGGTCGCCACGACCGGCGAGGAGCCCGGCGATCGAGATGTCTTCGTCCAGGTGATCCCAGTGAATACCGCCGGGGCTGAGTTCGTAGTCGAGGCGCGCGGCCTTGTCGGCAGTGAGAAGACGAGGGAACCAGGCAAGTGGAATGCCGAGCGTCCGGCCATCTTCCAGCGATACCCACATCGTGTCATCGTCGAAGTGAATCTCAGTTGCCGAAATATTCATGCCACCTTGTCTCGATGAGCTGCCTGTTGTCGATGACGAGGCGCAGGATAGCAGAAAGCTCCTTGCTGTTGAAGCCGCGGCTTTCGGCGATGCCGATCAACGGTTCCAGCCACACTTTCGCGATGGCTCCACCGCCCCGGACATGGATGTGCAAGGGTTCCCTCGGATCGCCTTCGTTCGAATAGAAGAAGAACTTCAGGTTCCTGTGGGTGAAGACAATGGGCATTCCGGTCTCCCGGATCGGTTTCCCCGGTGAATTTACCCGAGTTTCGAGCAGGCGTCTTCGGCGCAAAGTGCCTTGATCGGACGTCGCGCGCTGCTCTTCACCCCATCAGCATGAACCGGTCCACATCCACCATCCCCCGGTCGGAGATCTTCAGGTGCGGGATCACCGGCAAGGGCAGGAAGGCGAGCTGGAGGAAGGGTTCCTCCAGCGTGGCGCCCAGCGCGAAGGCGGCCTGGCGCAGGTGGTGCAGCGTGTCGCGGACGATCTCGTAGGGTTCGAGGCTCATCAGGCCGGCGATAGGCAGCGCGATCTCGCCCGTTACCTTGCCGTCCTCCACCACGACGAAACCGCCCTTGATCTCGCCCAGCCGGTTGGCGGCGAGCGCCATGTCGTCCTCGTCGACGCCGACGACGCAGATATTGTGGCTGTCATGGCCGACGGTGGAGGCGATGGCGCCCTTCTTCAGCCCGAAGCCCTGCACGAAGCCGTTGGCATGGTTGCCGTTCTTGCCGTGGCGCTCGATGACGGCGACCTTGATGATGTCCTGCGCAAGATCGACGGTCGTCTGGTTGCCCTTCGCGGGCAGGCGATAGCGGCGGTGCTCGGTGATGATCTTGCCCGGCAGGACGCCGATGACCGGCGTCTCGCCGTCGGTGACGGGCACGGCGAAATGGGCGGCGGCGACCGGCCGGGCCTTGACGCTGTCGAGACCCACCGGGGCGACGGGCCTGCGCGTGGCGAAGAGCGCATCGTCCACCCTGCGACCGGCGGAGAAGACCATCTCGGCCTTGCAGGTCTCCAGCGTGTCGACGACGACGAGGTCGGCGCGCCAGCCGGGCGCGACGAGGCCGCGATCCCTCAGGCCGAAGGCCCTGGCCGCCGAGATCGAGGCGGCGCGGTAGACGGCGAGCGGTGCGCGGCCATGGCCGATGGCCGTGCGGATCATGTAGTCGAGATGGCCCTGCTCGGCGATGTCGAGCGGGTTGCGGTCGTCCGTGCACAGCGCGATGAAGGGCGACAGGCGCTCGGTGACGATCGGCAGCAGCGCCAGCAGGTCTTTCGACACCGAGCCCTCGCGCACGAGGATATGCATGCCCTTGCGAATCTTCTCCAGCGCCTCCTCGGCGGTGGTGCATTCGTGCTCGGTGCGGATGCCGGTGGCAAGATAGCCGTTGAGATCCTTGCCCGAGAGCAGCGGCGCATGGCCGTCGATATGGCCGCCCTGGAAGGCCTCCAGCTTGGCGAGGCAGACGGGGTCCTTGTGGATGACGCCGGGGAAATTCATGAACTCCGCAAGGCCGATCACCTTGGGATGGTCGCGGAAGGGCAGCAGGCGCTCGATCGGCAGATCCGCGCCCGACGTTTCGAGATGCGTCGCCGGTACGCAGCTCGACAGTTGCACGCGGATGTCCATGATCGTTTCCAGCGCGCTGTCGAGGAAGAACTCGATCCCCTCGGTGCCGAGCACATTGGCGATCTCGTGCGGGTCGCAGATCACGGTCGTCACGCCGTAGGGCAGCACGCAGCGGTCGAATTCGTGCGGGGTGACGAGCGAGGATTCGATATGGAGATGCGTGTCGATGAAGCCGGGCACGACGATGCGGCCGGAAATGTCGATTTCCGCGCGTCCCTCATAGTCGCCGCAGGTGCCGACGATACGGTCGCCCGAGACGGCGATGTCGGAGGCGACGAGGTCGCCCGTCACGAGATCGAAGAACCGCCCGCCCTTCAGGACGATATCGGCGGGTTCCCGGCCGGTTCCCTGATCGATGAAGCGTTCCAAGTCGGCCATGGCGAAGTCTCCCGATTCCATTGCGGGAGATTCTAGCGGGGCGGCGACAAGAGAAAAAGGCTATCGCTTCGAATTGTGCCCGCCGGCTCAGGCCGGGAAGGCGACGGTGAAGGCGAAGCGGGCGCGCCCGCCGGCCGCAAGCACGCTCGTGTAGGGGCGGTCCCGCAATTCGCGCGATCCGCCGCTTTCCGCCGCCGTGCCGTGCCAGGGCTCGACGCAGAGGAACGGCGCGCCGGGCTTGGTCCAGAGCGCAAGGTTCGGCAGGTTCTCGAAGCGGAAGGCCAATGCGGGGCCGTCTTCGGCGCCGTAGACGAGACCGTCGCCCGCCCCGTCCGGAAAGACCAGCGCGTCGTTCGCGAAGAGGTCGGGGGAGAGGGCGAGCCGGCCCGCCGCGAAGGGCGAGGGGGTGCGGTCCTGCGACAACAACCCGCTTGCCAGGGGCTGGCGCCGCGGCTCCCCGCCATTGTCGAGCGTCACGACATGCGGCTTTCCCGCCGCGCCGGGCAGGGGCCAGGCGAACGCGGGGTGGAAGCCGAAGCCGAAGGGCATCGTGGTTTCGCCGTGGTTCTCCACCTCGGCGGCGACCGTAAGGACCCGCCCGTCCAGGCGGTGCTCGACGGAAAGCCGGAACTCGAACGGATAGACGGCGCGGGTTTCCTCCGAGGCTTCCAGACCGTATCGGCAGAACGTGTCGCTCGCGGCGGTCAGCTGGAATTCCCGGCGCCTTGCGAAACCGTGCTGCGCCATCGCATGGGGCTTGCCGTCGACAAGGATCGTATCGTCCGGCGCCTTGCCGACGATCGGGAAGAGCACCGGCGAGCGCCCCGTCCAGAAGGCGGCGTCGCCGTTCCACAGCCACGCCGCGCCGTCGCGGGTGGTGATCGACTGCATTTCGGCGCCGAGCGAGGACACGTCGATCGACAGGAGGTCGTTCTTGATGCGGGTGATGGTCGCCATGGGCTCGCCCTCGAGGTTTTCGCCGCGCACAATAGCGCTAAAAGCGGCCGGACTTGCAAGGCCCGTCCGGCCGCGGGAGCACTTCGCGAGAGGGCGGCTTTTCGGATCAGATATTGTTCTGCAGCACCTCGCGCAGCTTGCCGAACAGTTCGTCGATCTCGCGCTTCTCGATGATGAGCGGCGGGGAGAGCGCGATGATGTCGCCCGTCGTGCGGATGAGCAGGCCCTTCTCGTAGGCCTTGAGGAAGGCGTTGAAGGCCCGCTTGGTCGGTTCGCCGGGAATGGAGGCCAGTTCGATGGCGCCGATCAGGCCGACATTGCGGATATCGATGACGTTAGGGCAATCCTTCAGCGAATGCAGGCCGTCTTCCCAATAGGAGGCGAGCTCGGCGGCGCGGGTCAGGAGGCCCTCTTCCTTGTAGGTGTCGAGCGTGCCGAGGGCGGCGGCGCAGGCGATCGGGTTGCCGGAATAGGTGTAGCCGTGGAAGAACTCGATCATGTGCTCCGGCCCGTTCATGAAGGCGTCGTGGATCTCGGAGGTCACGAATACCGCGCCCATCGGGATCACGCCGTTGGTAAGGCCCTTGGCGGTGGTGATGATATCGGGCTTCACGTCGAAATACTGCGCGGCGAAGGGGGCGCCGAGGCGGCCGAAGCCGGTGATGACCTCGTCGAAGATCAGGAGGATGCCGTGCTGCGTGCAGATCTCGCGCAGCTTCTGGAGGTAGCCCTTCGGCGGGATGAGCACGCCGGTGGAGCCGGCGACCGGCTCGACGATGACGGCGGCGATGGTCGAGGCGTCGTGCAGCGTGACGATGCGCTGCAATTCGCCGGCGATGTCGCCGCCATGTTCCGGCTCGCCGCGCGAGAAAGCGTTCTTGTCCGGGAAATGGGTGTGCGGCATGTGGTCGACGCCGGTCAAGAGCGTGCCGAACATCTTGCGGTTGGAGACGATGCCGCCGACGGAGATGCCGCCGAAATTGACGCCGTGGTAGCCGCGCTCGCGGCCGATCAGGCGGGAGCGCGAACCGTCACCTTTGGCGCGGTGATAGGCGAGCGCCACCTTCAGCGCCGTCTCCACCGATTCGGAGCCGGAATTGGTGTAGAGGACGTGGTCCATGCCCTCGGGCGCGATGTCGACCAGGCGGTTGGCAAGCTCGAAGGCCTTCGGATGGCCGAGCTGGAAGGCGGGCGCATAATCGAGTTCGCCGGCCTGTTCGCGAATCGCCTCGGTGATCTTGGGCCGACAATGGCCGGCATTGACGCACCACAGGCCCGCGGTGCCGTCGAGCACCTGGCGGCCGTCATGGGTCGTGTAATACATGTCCTTGGCGCCGACGAAGAGGCGCGGCTCCTTCTTGAACTGCCGGTTCGCCGTGAACGGCATCCAGAAGGCACGCAGATCGTTGGGGGTGTTGAGGCGGTTGGACATGCGGTCTCTCCGTGATCCTTGAAATACCGGGCCTTGGGAAGCGGGGCCGTTCCGGCGGCGGGATTTTTACCCGCTGGTCAAGTTATCAAGGTGTCCGGACCCGTCAAGCGGATGGGTCCATGCAAAACGCCCCGGATTTCGGCCGGAGCGTTGCGATTTGGGTCCGTCGTAGGTGTTCACGCGATGCGCAGCTTCTTTTCCGAGGCGCCGTTGCCGGGGGCCTGGTAGATGCGCTCCAGCGCGTCGAGAATGGTCAGCACGGCGTCCGACTTGCTGGAATAGTAGATGGTCTGGGCATCGCGGCGGGTGGTCACCAGATTCTGGGCGCGCAGCTTCGACAGGTGCTGCGACAGGGCCGACTGGCTGAGGCCGACCTGGTTCGCCAAGGCGCCGACGGCGATTTCGCCCTCGACCAGGACCTTCAGGATGAGCAGACGTTTCGGATTGGCCATGGCGGACAGAAAGTCGGATGCAACTTCGGCCTGCGCATGTTCTGCGTCTGAAATCTTGTCCATCTGAAACTCCTTTGGGCGTTTCCGCTTCAAACAATCAATTTTTTTGAATCCGCTTGTTAGCATATAAACAAAATACCCCTCATCAAGTGTCAGAAATGGGGGTACGCCGCACGCAGGACGACGGCCGCCTTCCCTGGCCGGGAGAGGCGCCCCAAGCGGATTGCGCGCAAAGCCAGGCGGTTCAGCCCACCGCCCTTGCTTGCCGAAGCAAACGCGCAAGCTCGCCGCGAAGTTCCGCGGGCTGATCAAGTTCGTGTGAAAATTCCAGTCGCTTCAATTTGTCGCCGCTGGCAAGGTCGATACCGGCGGCATCGAGCCCGACGATGATCCAGTCGCCGTCCTTCGCGCCGCAATAGTGGCGGGCATAGATGCCGGCCGCTTCCGCGTGGTCGCTGTTCATGTGCTCGACCGCGCCGGTTTCCATCTCGGCAAGCGCGCCGCGGGCCGGGGAGCGGATCGCAAGGTCCTCCGCCGTCAGCACGAAGGCCTTGCCGAAGCCGCCGTTGAGATGGGCGCGCAGCGGCACGAGGCGGAAGAAGGCGAAATCCGGGAAATCGACATAGAGCTTCGCCTTGGGATGGCGGCGGACGAAGCGTTCGCGCAGCGCGGCATGGGCGGCGCTGTCGCGCGCGACTTCCTCGGCAGTGCAGAGCACCGTCAGGCGCGGATGGGCGAGGGGATCGCCCTTGCCGGGCTCGCCCGCCAGCAGCGAGGCGCGCGGATCGCGCCGCAGCGCCTGGGTGTGGACGGAAAGGGCCGACACGAGGATGACGGGCGTGCCGTCCGTATCGGTGCCCGTCAGCGTGCGGCTGGCGAAGGGCGCGCCGCTTTCCGGCTCGTTCACGGCGAGCGCGCAGCTTCGGGCCGAGCGTAGCAGCGTGCGGGCAAGGCGCCGGGCGTCGTCGTCGGTTTCGCGCAGCACGCTCGGCTTGTCCTCTTGTGCCATGGTTCGGTCCTTTCGTTGCTCGGCTCACCCCCTCTGGCCTGGCGTCACCCCCGCCGGCGGTGCCGCGTCAGTCCGTTGACGATGTCCTGCGCGTTGATCGTGCCGATGACCGTGCCGTTGTCGACGACGCCGACATTGCCGGGCGTGCGGGCCATGGCGTCGAGGATATCGACGAGCGGGGTCTCGGGCGCGGCGGTCGCCGTCACGCCGCCGTCGCCGGAGGCGCCGTGCTGCATCACGTCGCCGGCCGTCAGCATGTTGATCGGGTTCATGTTCTGCACGAAGTCCGCGACATACTGGTTGGCCGGGTTCTTGACGATCTCCTGCGGCGTGCCGCACTGGATGATGCGCCCGCCTTCCATGATGGCGATGCGGTTGCCGATGCGGAAGGCCTCATCGAGGTCGTGGCTGACGAAGAGGATGGTCTTCTTCAGCCGGCGCTGGAACTCCAGAAGCTCGTCCTGGAGGCGCGTGCGGATCAAGGGGTCGAGCGCGGAGAACGGCTCGTCCATCAGGAGGATCGGCGCGCCGGTGGCGAAGGCGCGGGCAAGCCCGACGCGCTGCTGCATGCCGCCCGAAAGCTCGTTCACCTTGCGGTCCGCCCATTTGGCGAGGTTGACGAGTTCGAGCTGCTCGGCGACGCGCGCCTTGCGCTCGCCGTCCGGCACGCCGGCAAGCTCCAGGCCGAAGCCGACATTGTCGGCGACGGTGCGCCAGGGCAGCAGCGCGAACTGCTGGAACACCATCGAGACGGTGTGCATGCGGAAGTCGCGCAGCGCCTTCGGCGTGGCCGTATAGGGGTTCACCGAGCCGCTGCCGGCCTGCACCTGCACGTCGCCGCGCACCACCGGGGCAAGCCCGTTGACGGCACGCAGGAGCGTTGACTTGCCGGAGCCGGAAAGGCCCATCAGCACGAGGATCTCGCCCTCGGTGATCGACAGCGTGGCGTCCGCCACGCCGAGCACCAGGCCGGTCTCGGCGCCGATCTCGTCGCGCGTCTTGCCGGCGTCGACCATGGCGAGCGCCTTTTGCGGGCTGTCGCCGAAGATGATGGAGATGTTCTTGAAGACGACGGTGTCGGTCATTTGGCGTCTCCCTCATCGGCGGCGCGGAAGAGACGGTCGAGGATGATCGCCAGGATCACGATGCACAGGCCCGCCTCGAAGCCCATGGAGATGTTCACGGTGTTGAGCGCGCGCACCACGGGAACGCCGAGCCCCTTGGCGCCGACCAGCGCGGCGATGACCACCATGGACAGCGAGAGCATGATGGTCTGGGTGAGGCCGGCCATGATCTGCGGCGTGGCATAGGGCAGCTCCACCTTGCGCAGCACCTGGCCGGGCGTCGCGCCGAAGGCCTGGGCGGCCTCCACCAGCGAGGGCGGCGTCGAGATGATGCCGAGGCGGGTGAGGCGGATCGGCGCGGGGATGGCGAAGATGACCGTTGCGATGAGGCCCGGCACCATGCCGAGGCCGAAGAGAATGAGCGCCGGAATGAGATAGACGAAGGTCGGGATCGTCTGCATGAGATCGAGGATCGGCCGCAGGATCGAATAGAACCAGGGCCGGCGGGCGGCGGCGATGCCGAGCGGCACGCCGACGGCCATGCTGACGCCGGTTGCCGCCAGCACGAGCGCCAGCGTCTCCGTCGTCTCCTTCCAGTAGCCCTGGTTCACGATGAGCAGGAGGCCGAGGAAGGTGAAGGCGGCGACCCCGATCGAGCGGCGGAACCACCAGCTCAGGCCCGTCACGAGCGCGATGAGGAACAGCGCGTAGCCGAACTTGCCGCCGGCGCTGGAAAACGGCCCCTGCAGCAGGAAGAGCACGGCATCGATGCCGGCCTGCAGGAAGACCTTCAGGAAATCGAACAGTCCCTTGCCGTTGGTCGTCAGCCAGCTGACGGCTTCCTTGGCGATCGGGCCGATCGGAATTTTGGAGACGGTGAGCCAATCCACGGTAGTGAGCCCCAGTCTGGAGGTTGACGATGCGCGGCCGGAGCCTCTGGCGACCCGCAACGCAAACCGCTTGCGCAGTCTTGCGGGAACAGCCGTATCCGGAGGCAAGAAGGGCGGGAAAGTTTCCTTCCCGCCCTGTTTTGGTCCGTTAGAGACCGAGCGCCGTCTTGACGGCCGGCAGGGCCTCGCCGCTGCCGTCCCTGGTCGTCACGCCGGCGAGCCACGGCTCGATGGCGGCGGGGTTCGCCTTCAGCCAGTCGGTCGCGGCCGTTTCCGGATCCTGCCCGTCGTTCAGGATCTTGCCCATGATCTGGTTTTCCATCTCCAGCGAGAACTTGAGGTTTGCCAGGAACTTGCCGACATTCGGGCATTCGGCGACATAACCCTGGCGCACGTTCGTGTAGATCGTCGCGCCGCCGAGGTTCGGGCCGAAGACGTCGTCGCCGCCTGTCAGGTAGGTCAGCTTGAAGTTGGCGTTCATCGGGTGCGGCTCCCAGCCGAGGAAGACGACCGGGGTTCCGTCCTGCTCGGCGCGGGCGACTTCCGCCAGCATGCCCTGCTCGGAGGATTCGACCACTTCGAAGCCCGAAAGGCCGAACTTGTCGCCGGAGACCATGTCGATGATCAGGCGGTTGCCGTCATTGCCCGGCTCGATGCCGTAGATCTTGGCGCCCAGCGCCTCCTTCTGCGTGGCGATGTCCTTGAAGTCCTTGATGCCGAGTTCGGCGCCCTTGGCGTTGGTCGCGAGCGTGTACTTCGCGCCCTCCAGGTTCTCGCGCACGGTCTCGACCGAGCCGTCCTCGCGGAACGGCTTGATGTCGGCTTCCATGGTCGGCATCCAGTTGCCGAGGAAGACGTCGATATCCTTGTTCTTCAGCGAGGTATAGGTGACCGGAACGGACAGGACCGTCACTTCCGTCTCGTAGCCGAGGCTCTTCAGGATGCTGGTCGCGGTGGCGGTCGTGGCGGTGATGTCCGTCCAGCCCACGTCCGACAAACGAACCTTGCCACAGCTTTCGGCTTCGGCGGCCGCCACATTGGCCGCGCCGAGCGCGAGGACGGATACGGCTGCGGCAAGAAGGGTCTTGAATGGTGATGCAGACTTCATTTTATTGCTCCCCTTATAACTGATGGTTTAGCCAATCATCAAAACGACATGCTTTCAAGCATCTTGGCGTAGCCGGAAGCCTCTGAAAGGTCCAATAAATTTCGGACCTGTTCGCAATTTTGCACATGGATGTCGCAGAAGGCGGGCCGCGCGGTTTTCTGTGGTTTTCCGGCCTTTCGGACTGGAAAATCGCGCCTTGCCGGGCCATGAGGCGGGGACGGAGAAAATCATGGCCAAGCTCTATTTCAGTTACGCGACGATGAACGCGGGCAAGTCGACGCTGCTCCTGCAGGCATCCTACAACTACCGCGAACGCGGCATGCGCACGGCGATCCTCATCGCCTCCTTCGACGACCGTGCCGGCCAGGGCCGCATCTCCTCGCGCATCGGGCTGACTTCGGAAGCCATCGCCTTCGACCATGCCGACGACCTCTACAAGCATGTCGAGGAACTGAACGGCGACGGCGGCGGGGAGATTGCCTGCGTCTTCGTCGACGAGGCGCAGTTCCTCTCCGAGGAACAGGTCTGGCAGCTCGCCCGCGTCGCCGACCGGCTGCACATCCCGGTCATGGCCTATGGCCTGCGCACCGACTTCCAGGGCAAGCTCTTTCCCGGGTCCAAGGCGCTGCTCGCCATCGCCGACGAACTGCGCGAGGTGCGCACCATCTGCCATTGCGGCCGCAAGGCGACGATGGTCGTCAGGCTCGGCGCGGACGGCAAGGTGGCGCGCGAAGGCGCGCAGGTGGAAATCGGCGGCAATGACAAGTACGTTTCCTATTGCCGCCGCCACTGGGACGATATCATGAACGCCGACTGACGGCGGAAAGGGCGGCCAGGGGACACACGATGAAACAGCTTTCTCTCGTCACGGCCGCCTTCCTCTGTCTTGCCGCCCCCGCCCTTGCGGAGGGCGATGCGATCGCGGGAAAGACGGTGTTCAAGAAATGCGCGCCCTGCCATTCCGTCGAGCCGGTCAACCGCGTCGGGCCGACGCTCGCCGGCATCGTCGGCAGGCCGGTCGCCTCCGTCGCGGACTACAGATATTCCGCCAGGATGCAGGCCTTCGCCGAGGGCGGCAGGGTGTGGAACGAGGCCCTGATCGCCGAATACCTGATGTCGCCCAAGGCGATGGTGCCGGGCACCGCCATGGCCTTCGCGGGACTGAAGAAGATGGAGGATATCGCCAACCTCATCGCCTATCTGAAGGCGCCGTCGGGCTACTAGCCGCGCGCCGAAAATTTTGGGCGCCGCTCTTGCGGGCGGCCCGGCCTGTCCCACATGTTGTTCGGCAACGCCGTCGGGCAGGTTCCTATCAGCCTGAAATCGTATAGTGTTGCCGCGATGGAATAAATCGGGCGGCGCAGACGTCTGCCGTGGAGAGTTTCAAGGGGACAAGGCATGGCCACACTTCAGAACTTCGATGCGGAAATCGAGAAGACCCGTAGCGTCGTCAACCAGATGCGCGGCAAGATGGAGCAGTCGGGCGTCGTGCTCGACCAGTTCGCCAAGGCGGACACCAAGCTCGGCGACGTCAATTTCGACATCGAGAACGCCCGGATTTCGGATGTCATCAACCAGCAGAAGGTGATGGAGGGCAACATCGCCGATCTCATCATCGGGCTGGAGGACGCGACCAACGTCTTCGGCACCGAATTCGAGAGCATGAAGAGCTATACGGGCTACGAGAAGTTCATCGGCATCTTCTCCAAGCAGAAGATGCAGCGCATGCGCACCGACCGCGTGCGCAACATGTCGCTGGCCGGGAACCTGCAGGAACTGCTCTCCAAGTCCGACACGATCGTCGGCATCCTCAAGGAGCAGAAGTCGATCCTCGACCAGCGCTACAAGACCTCCGAGGCGAGCCTCGTGCAGGTCATCGAGCGCCGCAAGGGCACGATGGCCAACCTCGAAGCCACCCAGAAGCGCATCGAGGAACTGAACCCGATGCTGATGGACCTCGAAAACCGCATCGCCGCCTCGACCGACCAGAAGACCCGCACGGACCTCGAGGGCGAGCGCTCGGCGCTGGCGACCGAGTACAACATGATGCAGGCGAAGGAGCAGGAGCTTCTGGCCGAAAGCCAGACGCTGGAGCGCTACACCTCGATGTTCCAGACCTTCGTCGATTCGCTCAACAACCAGATCGCCGCGCAGAATACGCTGATCAACAAGCTGACCATCGATACCGAGCAGCGCATCGTGCTCTACAAGGCGCTGGAGGATTCGCTGAAGACGGCCGCCCAGCAGGACGTCGCGCACAAGATCAACACGCTCGGCAGCCAGGTCGATACCGCCGCGGAAGAGACCATGGCCGGCATCGGCTCGGCCTCGCAGCGCCATATCGGCGATCTCCTCGAAATGCACGAGAAGAACATGCTGGCGACACAGGACATCCAGCGCCGCAAGAAACTCGCCGACGACGCCTTCGCCCGGCGCTTCCAGGCGGTGATGGACAAGCACAATACCGCCAATTACGTGAAGCAGTGATGGTTGCAGGCATGCCATTGCCCCTCACCCTAACCCTCTCCGCGCAAGCGGGGAGAGGGGACGTGCCCCGCGCATTGTTTGAGGAAACCGGATCGGCATATCTCCTTCGCCCCGTTTACGGGGAGAAGGTGGCCGGCAGGCCGGATGAGGGGCATTTCCGGACCGTCCGTGAGGATGCTGCGCCATGAACGCCCCCGCCGACAGCGCCGTCGCGCAATATTTCTCCACCATCCGCGCCGCCCTCGGCGGTCTGGAAATCTTCCTGGCCGACCGCAACTCGCCGCTCTACCGCAACTCCGTGGTGGGCGAGGTCGTGGTGCCCTACCTTGCCCGGCTGAAGGCGTCCTTCGCCTGCTGGGAGAACCGCATCGGCTTCATCGACCAGTTCCGCGTCTCGCGCGCCGAGAGCGGCTTTCCGGTGTTCCAGAACGTGCTGGAACTGGAGAACGACCGGCAGAGCGCGGAAAAGCGGCTTGCCGCGATCCCGAATGCTGACGAGCTGCGCGGCGAGATGGCGGATTTCATCCTGCGCCAGAAGGCCTTTCCGGGCGATCTCCAGTCCCGCATGGCCGAGCGGCTCTATCTGGAGCAGATCGGCAAGGGCGACATCTTCTCGCCCTTCGTGCTGCCGGAGACGATCCGCGTCGCGGTCAACCCGAAGACCATGCGGCCCTACTATGTCGTCTGCTGGGGCGCCTTCGACGGCACGGCGACGCTGCCGATGGTCTATATGGCGACGATCGAGGATTCGAGCGAGACCGTCGTCAACATGCTGGTGACGAAGGACGGCAAGCTCAATCCGGACGTCGACATCCCGCTGCCGGTCGGCGGCCTGCTCAATCCGGAGCTTGCCAGCCGCTTCGACGATTTTGCCCTGAAGAACAGTGCCTATTCGCTCACCCCCGCGACGATCGCCACCAATCTCGACAAGGATTTTCCGACGCTGCATCCCAAGCAGGTGCGCCGCATCGTGCTCGGCCCGTTCTATTCGGCCGGCATCACGGAGAACAACGAGCGGGTCAACGAGATCCTCTCCAAGGTGCGCAAGCCGGAGAATGCCTGGCTTCTGACCTGGACGGTGCAGGAGGTGTTCTCCAAGGCCGAGCGTCCGGCGCAGAAAGGCTTCTGGAGTTCCACGCCCGCGCAGGAGGAGTTCCACATCGAGACCAACGATCTCGAAGCGGCCCGCATGGGCGTCAGCGCCTACGAGAAGCACGCGCTGGTGCCGCACGATGCCTATCAGGCGCTCTATGCCGCCGGCGAGACCGCCGGCATTTTCGGCGCCTTCAAGGTCCATGTGATCTCGGGAAACCAGGTGATCAGCGAGGGGTAAGCGCCCCTTCGCCATCGAACTCTTAGAAGGACCCTCGCCATGAGCCTCAATGCCGGACTGACGACGATCCATGAAGACGATATCGCCAAGCACCAGGCGGCGGCGCAGAGTTTCGTCACCAGGCTGGTCATCCTGGAAAGCGACGACGGCCGGCAGGGCGCGGCGCTTGCCGGCACCGGCCGGCGCTTCGTTTCCACCGTCTCGACCGCCGGCGCGCGGCGCACGCGCGAGGTGGAACTGGCAAGGACCATCCAGTCCGTGCGCGCCGCCGACCCGCTGCTCTCGCCCCAGCAGCACGCCGTTCTCTTCCGCTCTCGCCGCGGGCTCCAGGTCGCGCTGGCGGTGACGGACGCCTTTTCCCGCCAGACCGATCTGGAGGGCCTGCAGGCGCGCAACCTCGCCTCGCCGCTCGCCGGCGACGAGGCCAACCGGTTCAAGGCGCTGCTGTCGGCCTCCGCCTATATCGCCGCCTTCACCTTCGCCGCCTATCTCGGCGCGACGCTGCCGGGCGAGGGCGAGCCGGTGGAGGACGGCGGCGAGCCGGACTATCTCTTCGACACGCCGCAGGATGCGCTGAAGAGCATGATCGCCGGCCTGGACCGGACGATTGCCGGCGCGCCCGACGATGCGGCGCTCGTTTCCCGCGCCCGTGCCTTCTCGCGCGTCGCCATCGAGGGGCTGATTTCCCGCCGTGCCCGCTTCACCGGCCTTGCCGGCTTCGAGAACGCGCATATCCGCATCGAGCAGGACGATTTCATCCTCTCCGGCTTCGACGTCGCGCCCGGCCAGAAGCGCAAGCCGCTCACGATGACCTTCAAGAAGCCGGAGGAGATCATCGGCAACCACATCGCCAAGTACCAGGCGATGAAGCTTGCGAAGATGCTCGTCGCCTACGATTTCGAGCGCCAGCTCAATCCCTTCGTCGAGCTCGGCGGCTTCCTCTTCACCTTTATCGGCGACGGCATGCCGGGCACCGGCAAGACGATCCTCATCCAGATGCTCGCCGGCCTCGTCAACGATTACTGCCAGACCGCCGGCTACGCCTTCCACTACGAGAATTTCGGCGTCGACCAGATTTCCTCCTACCAGGGCAAATCCGGCCAGAACTGCAAGGAATTCGTCAACAACGTCATCAACCCGAAGGCGATCGGCTTCGGCACGATCGACGACGTCGACCAGGTCGCCGCGAAACGTTCGGACGACCGGGCCTCGGCCGGCCAGCACGAGGTGACGGCGGTGCTGATGGAAAGTTTTGCCGGCGCCTCCACCGTGGTGCGCGGCAACTGCACCTTCGGCATGTTCTCCAACTATCCGGAAAATGTCGACGATGCGCTGCGCCAGCGCGCCGGCGCCCGCTGGCTGGTCGACGGGCCGCAGACCGAGGACGACTATATCGACATCTTCGCCATGCTGGTCGGCAAGAACCACTCGATCCCGCTCGGCGGGCACACGCTGTTCGAAGGCCAGGAGATCAAGCGCGCCGTCTCCACCTCCTACGGGCAGCATGCCCGGCCGCAGGAAGAGGGGCTGCTCGCCGTCTGGGAGATGCACGAGAAGGAGCACGGCGCCATCACGTCGCTCGCCGATATCGGTGCCTATCTGCACCGCATCAAGATCGCCGAGCCGCGCTTCACCGGCCGCGCCATCAAGAACATTACCGATGCGATCAAGATGCGCGCCATGGACGTCGACCTGCCGGACGACTGGTTCGCCACCGCCGATGCCTTCATGCACAAGGGCTACGACGAGAAGAAGGCGATGATCGAGGAACTGCGCGGCCCGATCACCATGGAGATGGTGCTGCAGGAGATCAACCGCTACGCCGACAGCGAATTCCGCTACACCGACAAATCCGACGACGCAGCGGTGTCCGACATCATCCGGCGCGAACGCCAGCGCGAAAAGGCGATCCGCGAGATGGAGGCCATGAAGGCGGAGGGGCGGTGGTAGGCGTTTGGAGATCGCGCGGCGCGGACGGTAAAAAGACCGAAAGAGCACGGCAATTGCGCCAAGTCGATAATGATGCGGAAACATGGCTTTGGTCGGATTTGCGGGGGCGGCGCCTGAACGGCTTCAAGTTCGTGCGGCAGCTTGCGATCGGCCCCTATTTCGCAAATATCGCCTGTCGGGAGAAAATGCTGGTGGCCGAGATTGACGGAAGCCAGCATGCGGGTAGTGAATATGGTCGGAAGCGAAATGAATTCATGGGTATGAATGGCTGGTCCGTTGCCCGTTTCTGGAACATGGACGTGATGACGGAGCGCGAGGCTGTGTTGGAGACGATTGTAGCGATATGTGAGGGTCGTCTGTCGGAGCGTGTATCCGGAGCGGACTTCGTGTTTCTGCCCACAGCGGAGAACCGATGAAACGCCTCCTCGAAGCCGAATTGATCTATGGCCGGCTGCTGCCGGTCGATGAGCCGCATCTGGTCGAGCGCTACAACAAGGCGCTGGACGGGTTCGGCATGCGCCGCACGGCGCTTCCCAGCTTTCGCATCGACATGACGGGGTTTTCGCCGGAGATCGCCGACGAACTCGGCGACCGGGATTATCTCGATCCGAACCGCGTCAACCGGCGCTTCGTCATCATGACGCCCGAGCAGGTGAACCTGCCGGTCGTGCATACGAGCTTTTCCAACACCGCGGCGCTGATGCACGAGTTCTTCTCGGCCAATGCCCGGGCGATCAACGCCATCACTATCCGCGACGCGCTCTATGGCGAGATCGAGGATTCCGTCTCCGCCGTCAACGACATCGACGACCTCCTGTCGATCAACGAGGTGCGCTTCAAGGTTCTGTCGGCCGAGGACATGCTCGGCAAGGCGGGGGAGCTGCGCGGTCTCGTCGACCGGCTGAAGACGGTGCCGAACGCCTGGGCGGACGACGCCATGCTGAACCGCATGGTGGAGCTTGCCAAACAGACCGGCGACATCCGCCGCAATGCGCTGGTGCCCGACCAGCTCGTCTTCCGCCACGAGGCCTATTGGGCGAACCATTTCGGCGGCGTCTACGTCTTCCTCGACGGCAAGACGACGACGGTCATCTGCGACCCGACCGTGCCGGGCTTCCGCCGCTCGCGGCCCTGGCAGGTAAGCTATATCGCGCTCGACGACCACAAGCGCATCTTCGATTTCCTCGCCTCCACCAAGCGGCTGGAACTGCCGCGCGCCTCCTGGGTGGAGCCGTCCGGCCTCTTCCAGCACCGGGCGGAGATGACGGTCGTCGGCCTCGTCAACCGGGGCGACCCGACCGCCGACCTCGAAAAGGCAGACCGCATCTGGCTGCAGACCTGGATGCATCGCAATGCCGAACTCGTGGCGCGCGACGGCACCTATCCCTTCCTGCAGGAGGCGATCCGCACCGTCGCGTCGACAGGCGAGATCAAGCTTGCCGAGGTGCCGCCGGCGCGGCGCTTCACGCTGGTGCGCGCAGCGCCCGATCATCCGGACCAGTGGCTGGTCAACCGCCTGATTTCACAGATGGTTCCCTATGATTTCGTCTCCCGCTTCGTCTTCGACAAGCAGGGCTTCTACGCCTCCTACGAGCAATACAGCGAAAAGTTCCGCGCCCATGTTGTGGCGACGTTGACGCGGACCTATCTGCAGGACAAGGCTGCCTTCCGCAGGAAACTATTCGGTATCAGAGAGGACGACGCCAATGCTTGACCCGATCGTCGCGTTTTTCCAGCGCATCTTCGCGGCCATCGGCCGGGGCATCGGCCTCGTGATCGCCTGGATCCTCTGGCCGTTCCTCACGGTGGCGAACTGGTATCGGGCCCGCGGCTGGATCATCAAGGGGCCGATCGGTATCGGCCTTGTGCTTCTCGTCGGCTTCTATGCCTATTTCATCTGGCAGACCCAGATGTGGAGCGGCTTCAACCCCGACTACGTGAACAGCTACAACCTCGCCCAGCGCAAGCAGGATGCCGGCAGCACATCGGGCGCGCAAGCGACGACACCGGCGGCGGGCGAGGCCGCCGAGCCGGAGCCGAAGACCTGCGTGCGCTCGGCCATCGTCGACGTGACCGCCGACCTCATCGACTACAATGTCGACCAGAATGCCTGGATCTCCTCCATGCTGCTCTACAAGCTCGGCCTCTTCGGGCTCGACTGGGACAAGACGCCGTGGTTCGACAACAAGGCCTCGTTCCAGCGCGGCATCAACCAGGCGGTCCGCCGCACGGCGGTGGAGCTCGTCGATTCGCTCGGCCGCGTGCGCGGCACCTCGGGCATCAACGCCGATCTCCAGCGGGCCCGCGGCAATATCCAGTTCGACGAGGAGACCTGGTATTTCGGCTCGGATTCGCTGCTGCCGAAGACACCGACGCCGACCTATTACCGCACGGCGATGGCGGACCTGCGCAAGTTCAATGCATCGCTCGAAGCCTGCGATGCGATCTTCGACGGCCGTTCGGACAACCTGATCGAGTTCCTCGACCGCATCGCCAACGATATCGGCGCGACCTCGGCCATCATTCGCGAGCGGTCCGAGTTCCACGACGGCGGCTGGTTCGATACGCGCGCCGACGATCGCTACTGGTTCGCCTACGGCCAGCTCTACGGCTATTACGGCATCCTTTCGGCCGCCGGCGCGGATTTCGACGCCGTCATCAAGTCGCGCGGCATCGAGCCGATCTGGATCGAGAGCATCAAGCAGTTGCGGTCTGCGCTGAATATCCAGCCGGCGATCATCTCGAACGGCCGCGAGGACGGCTGGATCATGCCGACGCATCTCGCCACGATGGGCTTCTATATCCTGCGCGTGCGCTCCAACCTCGTCGAGATGCGGGACGTGCTGGCGCGGTAGTGGGCGAACAGCGCATTGCGAAGAGCGGATAGAGGCAAGATCTCTTTCGCCCTTCGCCGCAAATTTATCTCCCCGTGTCGTTTCTGGTCTAGCGGGCGGCAAAACCCGGTGTGGCATTGCCCCCCGCTTCACGATGAAATGGCGCGGCAAATAATGAGGGAAGCGCCGCCTTCGGGGGAGGAGACCCGGTTGCGGTAGCTGTGCCGAGAGGGAGCGACACCGCATGGCCGACGTGAAATCCGATATCGAAATTGCCCGCGCCGCGAAGAAGAGACCGATCCTGGAGATCGGCGAGAAGCTCGGCATTCCGCCCGAGCATCTTCTGCCCTACGGCCATGACAAGGCGAAGATCAGCGCCGAATTCATCGCCGGGCAGAAGGGCAGGAAGAACGGCAAGCTGATTCTCGTCACCGCGATCAACCCGACGCCGGCGGGCGAAGGCAAGACGACGACGACGGTCGGCCTCGGCGACGGCCTCAACCGCATCGGCAGGAAAGCGATCATCTGCATCCGCGAGGCCTCGCTCGGGCCCTGCTTCGGCGTGAAGGGCGGGGCGGCTGGCGGCGGCTATGCGCAGGTCGTGCCGATGGAGGACATGAACCTTCATTTCACCGGCGATTTCCATGCCATCACTTCGGCGCACAACCTGCTCTCGGCGCTCATCGACAACCATATCTACTGGGGCAACGAGCAGAACATCGACATCCGCCGCATCGCCTGGCGGCGCGTCATGGACATGAACGACCGGGCGCTGCGCCACATCGTCGCCTCGCTCGGCGGCGTCGCCAACGGCTATCCGCGCGAGACCGGCTTCGACATCACGGTCGCCTCGGAGGTCATGGCGATCCTCTGTCTTGCGACGGACCTGAAGGACCTCGAAAAGCGGCTCGGCAGCATTATCGTCGGCTATCGCCGCGACAAGTCGCCGGTCTTCGCCCGCGACATCAAGGCGGACGGCGCGATGACGGTGCTCCTGAAGGATGCCATGCAGCCGAACCTCGTGCAGACGCTGGAGAACAATCCGGCCTTCGTGCATGGCGGTCCCTTCGCCAACATCGCGCATGGCTGCAACTCGGTCGTCGCCACGACGACGGCGCTGAAGCTTGCCGACTACGTGGTGACGGAGGCCGGCTTCGGCGCCGATCTCGGGGCGGAAAAATTCTTCGACATCAAGTGCCGCAAGGCCGGGCTGAAGCCGGACGCGGCGGTCATCGTCGCCACCGTGCGCGCCATGAAGATGAACGGCGGCGTGAAGAAGGACGATCTCGGCCGGGAGAACATCGAGGCGGTGAAGAAGGGCTGCGCCAACCTCGGCCGCCATGTACAGAACGTCAAGAAGTTCGGCGTGCCCGTCGTCGTCGCCATCAACCACTTCATCTCGGATACGGATGCGGAGATCCGGGCGGTGAAGGACTATGTCGCCACGCTCGGGGCCGAGGCGGTCCTCTGCCGGCACTGGGCGCTCGGCTCGGCCGGCATCGAGGACCTGGCGCACAAGGTGGTGGAGCTTGCCGAATCCGGCCTCTCGCAGTTCTCGCCGCTCTATCCGGACGAGATGCCGCTGTTCCAGAAGATCGAGACCATCGCCAAGGACATCTACCATGCCGGCGAGGTGATCGCCGACAAGTCGGTGCGCGACCAGCTGCGCATCTGGGAGGAGCAGGGCTACGGCAACCTGCCGGTCTGCATGGCCAAGACGCAATATTCCTTCTCGACGGACCCGAACCTGCGCGGCGCGCCCTCCGGCCACACGGTGCCGGTGCGCGAGGTGCGCCTTTCGGCCGGCGCCGGCTTCGTCGTCGTCATCACCGGCGAGATCATGACAATGCCCGGCCTGCCCAAGGTGCCGTCGTCGGAGAGGATCTTCCTCAATGAAGAGGGGTATATCGAGGGGTTGTTCTGAGGCGGGGAGGCGGGCGTGTCGGCGCTCTCGCAAACCTTCCCTCCGGCATGGTCGGGTCAAGCCCGAGGATGACGGAGGGGAGGGAGGAAGAGAGAGAGAGAGAGAGAGAGAGAGAGAGAGAGAGAGAGCCGGATCGCTCAAGACAATCTGGCAGGTCTTACGTCCGGCCGAGAAAATCCAGCTTGCCGACGGGAACGCCGTTGTGGCGCAGGATCGCGTAGGCGGTCGTCAGGTGGAAGTAGAAGTTCGGCAGGGCGAAGGCGAGGAGATAGTCCTTGCCGGCAGAAACTGTCTCGCCGCCGCGCGTCTTCACCACGACGGTGCGTTCCGCCGCGCCCTCAAAGGCGGATTCCGGCACCGTGGCGAGATAGGACACCGTGTTCGCGATGCGCACGCGCAGGTCGGCCAGCGTGGTCTCGTCGTCGGGAAAGCTCGGGGCCTCCGTACCGGTCAGGCGGGCGGCGGCGCCCTTGGCGGTGTCGCTCATGCGCTGGATCTGGCCGGCGAGCGACAGCATGTCCGGCGCAAGCCGGGCATTCACCAGGATTTCCGGCTTGATCTTCTTCTCCTCGGCGAAAGCCTCGGCCTTGTCGAGCAGCTTGGTGAGCACGGTAAAGCCGCGCTGGAAGGCCGGGATGGAAAGCTCGTAGGGGGTGATGGACATGGGCGGAAACCTCGTTGGCTGTGAATGCGGGACGGTCGGTCCTGCCTGAGATAGGGGCTGGCGCCCGGCCTTTGCAGGAGCGGGGCGAAATTTAATCGGCCCCTACCAGCAATAGCGATAGCCGCCGCGCCGCGCCTTCACGTCGAGATGCAGGTGGTTCTGGTGTGCCGCGTCGCTGCCCGGGTCGAGCACGGTGGTGAAGTAGAGGCAGGCGGCCTCCGTGATGGCGCGCTGGAAGGCGCCTTCGAGGGTGGGTTCCCTGTCCGCCGGGCGGATCGTGACGGTCTTGCCGCTTTTCAGCGTGAAGCCGGCAATGTCCACGGCATTGCCGAAGGCGTGCTCGGAGATCCTGCCCTCATCGGCCCCGTTGCGGTTGCGGCAGACATAGGCCGAGGCCTGCGAGAGCGCGGTGACGGTCTCGCCCGGCATCGCCGCCTTGAGCGCGGGTTTCACCGATCCCTCCATCCAGCGGGCAAGCTGCAGCGCCGTTTCGCAGCGGATCGTCGCGGCAGGCTCGACCGCAATGCCGCCCGGCAGGCCTTCGAGCAGGACGGGGCTGTCGATGCCGCAGGCCTTGCCGTCGTTGATGGCGGGTGCCGTCTGGAAGCGGGCGCCGATCGCCGTCAGCGCCGCCCGGCAGGCGGCGTCCTGCCCGCCGTCCGCCTTCGGGCGTTCCTTCGCCTTCTCCGCGTCGTGCTTCACCTTCCGTTCGGCCTCGGTGGTTTCTGCCGGGGCCGTTACGTCCGGTCTTGCGATGGGAAGGGGGCCTTCCTCCGGCAGGTCGGCGGCGCCGGCCAGGAGAAGCAAGGCGGCGAGGAGGGCTAATCGTTGAAGCGTGATGATGGTTCCGTCTCCCGGCTGACACGGTCAGCAGAAGAACGCCGGAAAACGGATTTGGTTGCCGGTGGCGGGGTCAGATGCCCGCGCCGTGCGTGATTTCCATCGCCGGGCGGCACCAGCCGGCATGATCGTCGATGATCGCGCGCACGCGCTGGATGAGGTGGGCGCTGTCGCCCCCGTCATTCTCTTCGATAATGTCGAGGAACAGGCCGATCAGGCTGTGGGCCTCGTCGGTGTTGCGCGGCTCATGCCGGTAGAGGGCGTCGAAGGCATGGGCGATCCTGCCGTCCAGCCTCTTGAACTCCGGCGTCTCGTAATCTGCGATCGTTTCCGCGAGCAGGGCCTGCATTTCGCGGAACTGTTCCACCATGATGGGGACCATGGATTCTTGCCTTGATATCGGTATTTTTATAGAGCGCAATTAGCATGTGCTCACAAAAGGAGCAAACTTCCGGACATGGCGAAAATTCGCCATATCGACGAATTGTTTCGCCATGCAGGGGCGATGCGCAGCAAGCGCGATGGCAGGTGATGCCGGCGCGCAACATCCGCAAAGCCCTGCGGCGGGGCCTGCAATCGGCCTTGCGCGCGGCTGCACTTCACGCTAACACTCCGCTCATGAACAAGATGATCATCATCGCTGGCTGGTGGTGGGCTCGCTGAGGCGGCCTTGACCAGTCATGCGTGATTGAGACGACAAGCCGCTCGGAACCTTCGAGGCGGCTTTTTCTTTTTGGGCCGCCGCCACGGGACCGGGCCTGAAACGGAGTTGGGGAATGGCCACGAAAATCCTGGAAGACGGCGCCGAAGCCTACGAGACGAAGGGCGGGGTGACCGTCACGCGCCGCCGCCGGGCCGCCGACTACGCGCATGCGATCTCCGCCTATGTCGACAAGCTCGACGAACGGCGCGGCGCGGTCTTCTCGTCGAACTACGAATATCCCGGCCGCTATACCCGCTGGGACACCGCCGTCGTCGATCCGCCGCTCGCCATCTCCTCCTTCGGCCGCTCCGTCTGGATCGAGGCCTACAATGCGCGCGGCGAGGTGCTGCTCGCCTTCATCGCCGATCGCCTGGCCGAGGTGCCGGAACTGGCGCTCGGCGCCCGCACGGCAAACCGTCTCGATCTCGACGTGAAGCTGCCCGACCGGGTCTTCACCGAGGAAGAGCGCTCCAAGATGCCGACGGTCTTCACGGTGCTGCGCGCCGTCACCGACCTCTTCCATTCGGACCAGGATGCCAGCCTCGGCCTCTACGGCGCCTTCGGCTACGATCTCGCCTTCCAGTTCGATGCGATCGACCTGAAGCTCACGCGGCCGGACGACCAGCGCGACATGGTGCTGTTCCTGCCCGACGAGATCCTCGTCGTCGACCACTACGCCGCCAAGGCCTGGATCGATCGCTACGACTTCGCCAAGGGCGGGGTCTCGACGGAAGGCAAGGGCGAGGCGATCGCTCCCGAACCGTTCCAGACCGTCGACGTGATCCCGCCGCACGGCGACCACCGCCCCGGCGAATATGCCGAGCTGGTCGTCAAGGCGAAGGAGAGTTTTCGCCGCGGCGACCTTTTCGAGGTGGTGCCCGGCCAGAAGTTCTTCGAGCGCTGCGAGAGCAAGCCGTCGGAAATCTCCCGCCGGCTCAAGGCGATCAACCCGTCGCCCTATTCGTTCTTCATCAATCTCGGCAACCAGGAGTATCTCGTCGGCGCCTCGCCGGAAATGTTCGTGCGCGTGTCGGGCCGGCGCATCGAGACCTGCCCGATCTCCGGCACGATCAAGCGCGGCGACGACCCGATCGCCGATTCGGAGCAGATCCTGAAGCTGCTGAACTCGAAGAAGGACGAATCCGAGCTGACCATGTGCTCGGACGTCGACCGCAACGACAAGAGCCGCGTCTGCGAGCCGGGCTCGGTCAAGGTCATCGGTCGCCGGCAGATCGAGATGTATTCGCGCCTCATCCACACGGTCGACCATATCGAGGGGCGCCTTCGCGACGACATGGATGCCTTCGACGGTTTTCTCTCGCATGCCTGGGCCGTCACCGTCACCGGTGCGCCGAAACTGTGGGCCATGCGCTTCATCGAGGCGCATGAGAAGAGCCCGCGGGCATGGTATGGTGGGGCGATCGGCATGGTCGGCTTCAACGGCGACATGAACACGGGCCTGACGCTGCGTACCATCCGCATCAAGGACGGCATCGCGGAAGTGCGGGCCGGCGCCACGCTGCTCTACGATTCCAACCCGGAAGAAGAAGAAGCCGAAACCGAACTGAAAGCCTCCGCCATGATCGCAGCCATCCGCGACGCCAGGTCCGGCAACTCCGCAAAAGTCCAGCGCGACGTCGCGGCCGTGGGCGCGGGCGTGAACATCCTGCTCGTCGACCACGAGGACAGTTTCGTCCACACGCTCGCCAACTATTTCCGCCAGACGGGCGCGAGCGTGACGACGGTGCGCACGCCGGTTCCCGAAGAGGTGTTCGACCGGATCAAGCCGGATCTCGTGGTGCTTTCGCCCGGACCGGGCAGCCCGAAGGACTTCGACTGCAAGGCGACGATCCGGAAGGCGCGGGCGCGCAGCCTGCCGATCTTCGGCGTCTGCCTCGGCCTGCAGGCGCTCGCCGAGGCCTATGGCGGGGAGTTGCGCCAACTCGCCATCCCCATGCACGGCAAGCCCTCGCGCATCCGCGTGCTGGAGCCGGGCGTCGTCTTCTCCGGCCTCGGCCGCGAGGTGACGGTCGGCCGCTACCACTCGATCTTCGCCGACCCCGCCACGCTGCCGCGCGATTTCATCATCACGGCGGAGAGCGAGGACGGCACGATCATGGGCATCGAGCATGCCAGTGAGCCGGTCGCCGCGGTGCAGTTCCACCCGGAATCGATCATGACGCTCGGCCAGGACGCCGGCATGCGCATGATCGAGAACGTGGTGGCGCACCTTTCGAAAAAAGCGAAGGTAAAAGCCGCCTGAGGCTTTGACAAAACGGCCGAACTGGCCAATATCGACCCCAAGAGAAAACCGCGTGCACGACCCCGTGCGCGCGGTTTTGCGTTGATGGGCCAGGCTTTTTGCAACTCGGTTGCATGCGCATGGAGAATGGCATGGAAAATTCCGACAGGGTCAAGCGGCTGGCGCTCTGGGGCATCCCGCTCTCGCTTTTCGTGATGGGGCTGAAGCTGGTCGCCTGGTGGCTGACCGGGTCGGTGGCGCTCCTGTCGGACGGGCTGGAATCGAGCGTCAACGTGGTCGCGGCCATCGTCGCCTTCGCGGCGATCACCTATGCGGCCAAGCCCGCGGACAAGACGCATCCCTTCGGTCACCACAAGGCAGAATACCTTTCGGCGGTCCTGGAAGGCGTGCTGATCGTCGTGGCGGCGCTGCTCATCGTCGCCGAGGCCTTGCCGGCGGTGTTCGCGCCGGCGCCCATGGAGGCGCCGGCGCACGGCCTTGCCATCAATTTCCTCGCGGGCGTCATCAATGCGGTCTGGGCCTATACGCTCATCCGCGCGGGAAAGCGCTATCGCTCGCCGGCGCTGTCGGCGGACGGGCAGCATATCCTCTCCGACGTCGTCACCTCGGTCGGCGTGCTCGTCGGCCTCGTTCTCGCCATCGCGACCGGCTATGCGGTGCTCGATCCGCTGCTCGCGGTGTTCGTGGCGCTGAACATCCTCTATCAGGGCTGGAAGGTCATCGCCCATTCGGTCGACGGGCTGATGGACCACGCGGTCGAGCCGGAGGAGGCCGAGGCCATCCAGGCGGCGATCGCCGCGCATGGCGCGGGCTCCCTCGGCGTGCACGACCTGAAGACGCGCAAGGCGGGGGCCGCCACCTTCGTCGACTTCCATCTCGTCGTGCCGGCGAAAATGCCCGTCGGCGAGGCGCATGACATCTGCGACCGGCTGGAGGACGCCATCCGTACCGTGCAGCCGGGTGCGCGGATCGCCATCCATGTCGAGCCCGAGACGGAAAAGGCGCATGGAATCCGGGTGAAGATCGAAGAGGTTCGCAATGAGCAAGACTGACGTATCGGGATTGTCGCAGCTCGGCCAGGCGGTCGACCTGCCGTCCGGTCCGGAGACCGCCGTTCTGGAGAAGGTGCCGAGCAATCACGCCGGCACGGATTTCGTCGTGCGCTTCACGGCGCCGGAATTCACCTCGCTCTGCCCGATGACCGGCCAGCCGGATTTCGCGCATATCGTCATCGACTATATCCCGGACGGCTGGCTGGTCGAATCGAAGTCGCTGAAGCTCTACCTGCATTCCTTCCGCAACCACGGCGCCTTCCACGAGGATTGCACCATCGACATCGCCAAGCGGCTCGTCGATCTGCTGGAGCCGAAATGGCTGCGCATCGGCGCCTACTGGTATCCGCGCGGCGGCATTCCGATCGACGTGTTCTGGCAGACCGGAGACGCGCCGAAGGGCGTGTGGATCCCGGACCAGGGCGTGCAGCCCTATCGCGGGCGCGGCTAGGCGGCGCGCATTTACCCTGTTTTCCGGTGGTACGGCGAGGCTCTATCGCCGCCTATCGGTTTTGTTGCATTGTCTTGGCCGGTGAGTCGCATTATCTGACAGCGACAGGACATTGACGAGCAATCCGGAGACTTTGGATGAGCGACGAAGACGACAAGAAGACGGAACTGCCCCTGGGCAAGGAAACGGAGGCGAACCTTTTCAAGTCGCGTTCGATCTTCATCTACGGGCCGATCAACCAGGAACTGGCGCAGAAGGTCTGCTCGCAGCTCGTGGCGCTTGCCGCCGCCAGCGACGACGACATCCGCATCTACGTGAATTCGCCCGGCGGCCATGTCGAATCGGGCGATTCGATCCATGACATGATCAAGTTCATCAAGCCGAAGGTCTGGATGATCGGTACGGGCTGGGTCGCCTCGGCCGGTGCGCTGATCTATGTCGCAGCGCCCAAGGAACAGCGCCTTTGCCTGCCGAACACTCGCTTCCTGCTGCACCAACCGTCGGGCGGCACCCGCGGCATGGCGTCGGATATCGAGATCCAGGCCCGCGAGATCATCAAGATGAACGAGCGCCTCAACAGGATCTTCGCTGACGCCACCGGCCAGCCGATCGAGAAGATCGCCAAGGACACGGACCGCGACTACTGGCTTTCCGCCGAGGAAGCCAAGGGCTACGGCCTCGTCTCGCGCATCGTGACCTCGCAGGCCGATATCTGAGGCTTTCAGCCGTTTGCTCCGCCCTCTCCGTCATCCTCGGGCTTGACCCGAGGATCCACAAGGCGGGTGCGGCGTGGATGCTCGGGTCAGGCCCGGCATGACGAAGGAGAGGTTTGCGGACCTCGTGAACAAACGAAGCCCTCCCTTCGCGGAGGGCTTTTTCATGTCGTGGGTTGCGCTTTCCTCCTCCCGCCGCTATAAGCCGCCTCATGTTGAAAGCCAGCGCCCACATCATCGAACGCGTTTCCCGCAGCAGCGCAGCTGTTCGCGAGCGTTCGCGCGGCTTCTCCTCGCTTCTTCTTCTCGGCCTTACGCGCGGTTGCCGGGTTCGCTGAGGAGCGCCCGGCGGCCGAAAAGCCCGTCCGGCAATAGCTCCTCGTTTCACCCCTACGCATGAATTCCGGTGCATTCGCCCTCGTTAGGCGTTATGACGCTTTCGCGAATGCCGGGACGACGAAGAGACGAAGACGATGATTGTGAAGACCCATTCCCCCAAGCAGGGCATGCCCGAGGCGCCCGTCAAGTACCAGGCCTATCCGACCATCAACATTGCGGACCGCACCTGGCCGACCAGGACGATCACCGAGGCGCCGATCTGGTGTTCGGTGGACCTGCGCGACGGCAACCAGTCGCTGGTCAACCCGATGGGCCACGACCGCAAGGCCCGCATGTTCCAGCTCCTGCTCGATATGGGGTTCAAGGAAATCGAGATCGGTTTCCCCTCCGCCTCGCAGACCGATTTCGACTTCGCCCGCTGGTGCGTCGAAGAGGGCAACGTGCCTGAGGACGTCTCGCTCCAGGTGCTGGTGCAGTGCCGGCCCGAGCTGATCACCCGCACCTTCGAGGCGCTGGAAGGCGCGCACAAACCGATCATCCACTTCTACAATTCGACCAGCGAATTGCAGCGCCGCGTGGTGTTCGCCAAGGACGTCGCCGGCATCAAGCAGATCGCGACCGATGCCGCCAAGATGATCACCGACATGGCCGCCAGGGCCGGTGGCGGCTACCGCTTCGAATATTCGCCGGAGAGTTTTACGGGCACCGAACTGGAGGTGGCGCTGGAGATCTGCAACGCGGTCGTCGAGATCGTGAAGCCGACGGCCGACAACAAGCTGATCCTCAACCTGCCGTCCACCGTCGAGATGGCGACGCCGAACATCTATGCCGACCAGATCGAATGGATGTGCCGCAACATCGACAACCGCGAGAACGTCATCATCTCGCTGCACCCGCACAACGACCGGGGCACCGGCATCGCCGCCACGGAACTGGCGCTGATGGCCGGCGCGGACCGCGTGGAGGGCACGCTGTTCGGCAATGGCGAGCGCACGGGCAATGTCGACGTGGTGACGCTGGCGCTCAACATGTACACGCAGGGCGTCGATCCCAAGCTCGACTGCTCCGATATCGAGCGCATCAAGTCCGTCTACGAATATTCCAACGAGATGGCCATCCCGGAGCGTCATCCCTATGTCGGCGAACTGGTCTACACCGCCTTCTCCGGCTCGCACCAGGACGCCATCAACAAGGGCATGAAGGCCATCAAGACGGCCAACAAGCCGCTCTGGGAAGTGCCCTACCTGCCCATCGACCCGCAGGATGTCGGCCGTTCCTACGAGGCGATCATCCGCATCAACTCGCAGTCCGGCAAGGGCGGCATCGCCTATATCCTGCAGGAAGACTACGGCATCAACCTGCCGCGCAATCTCCAGGTGGAGTTCCGCGAGGAGATCCAGCGCATCACCGACGAGGAGGGCGTCGAGCTCCCCTCGAAGCGCATCCACCAGAGCTTCATGGACCGTTACGTCACCCAGCCCGGCACGCGCCTGCGCTTCGTCGACCATCACACCTATCCCGACGATGCCGGCCAGAAGGGCACGCGCATCGTGGCGGCAGAAATCACCGACGGCGGCGAGACGAAGCGCATCGAGGGCAAGGGCACCGGCCCGATCGACGGTTTCATCCATGCGCTGTCGATCTATCTCGGCATTCCGATGTCGGTGGCCGATTATTCCGAGCACTCGCTCCAGCACGGCTCGAACGCGGCGGCCATCGCCTATGTGGAAGTCGAGCATCCGGGCGGCAAGCTGTTCGGCGTCGGCATCAACACGAACATCGTGACGGCCTCGCTCGAAGCGATCGTCTCGGCCGCCAACCGCGTGCTCGCCGTTCGGGGCTGAGCGGCGCTCCCGGACAAACAGAAAGCCCGGCAGCGATGTTGCCGGGCTTTTTTCATAGGGCGCGGCGGGAAATCCGTGGCGGCTCAGATCGTTGAGGAAACCGCCTCGGCGATGCGCTCCAGGGCCGGATCGGCCGAGGGGCCGACGACGACATAGGACGCGCTGCCCTTCTGCCAGGAGACGAGGCCGATATCGTTGCGCATGCTTTCGGAAAGGGCCGTGACGGTCTCCACCGGGTCGCTCTGCACGAAGCAGATGGCGAAGACCTCGTTCTGGGCATTGCGATAGAGAAGCTGCGCGGCCGGCTTGCCGCCGGCGACCAGCAGGCGCGCGCCCTCGAAGGTGAGATTCTGGTCGGAAAGATCGGGCAGCTTGAAGGGCACGCCGGTGCTGGCCGACAACCATTCGACGATATGTGCCTCCTCGCTCGCCGGCACTTCCACGAGATGGCGCGTCTGGCGGGCATAGATGCGATGGTAGTCGGCGATGTCGTCCAGCCAGGTGCGCGCGGGGGCGAACTGGGTAGCGGCAAGTTCGGCCGTGCCGTCCTGCCGTTCGCCGACGAGATAGCCGCCGGCGGCGCCGGCGATGAACAGCACGAGCGAGGCGGCGAGCGCCTTCGGCCAGAGGGCGGAGGGGCGGCGCGGCGCGGCGGCGGCGACCGGAATGGTGGCAAAGCCCGCCTTCGGCGGCTCGTCGTCCTTCTTGCCGGCGTCCTTGATGTTGCGCACGAGGTCGAGCGGAATGGGCTCCTGCAAAAGCTTTTCGAAGGCGCGGGCGCCGAATTCGCTGCCGAGCTTCAGCTTCTCGAAGACCATGCGCGCATCGTCGTCCTCGGCGAGGATCGCGTTGATCTCGTCCATTTCCGCTTCCGGCAACTGGCCGTCGAGATAGGCCGACAGGCGGACTTCGAGCGGAAGACCCTGTGTGCTCTCCACCATCAGGCCCTCCTTTCCATCTGTTCGGAGATCATGGCCGCAAGGCGGATGCGGGCGGCCGAAAGCCGGCTCATCACGGTGCCGATCGGTATGCCCAGGATATCCGCCGCCTCCCGATAGCTGTGGCCTTCGACATTGACGAGGAGAAAGACACTCGAAAGACCTTCCGGCATGGTCATGATCAACTTGTGCAACTGCTTGGCATAGACCGCCTTGTCGGCCGACGCTTCGATATGCAGGTTATCCTGCTCGGCCACATCTACCGTTCCGGACCCTGTGCGGACCTTTCGCTTGCGGATCTCGTCCACCCACAGATTGCGCGTCATGGCATAAACCCAGCTTTCCAGCCGGCCTTCCCCGTTCCACAGATGGCTCCGCGTGATGGCCCGCTCGCATGCCTCCTGCACGAGGTCGTCGGCATCGCTGCCGTTGCGCGTCAGCGTCATGGCGAAACGGCGCAACTTCGGCAGCAAATTGACCAATTCTCGCCGGAACTCATTCGATTCTGCCGTCGGACGCATTGCTTTTCCAAGGAAACGTTCGGGATCAAAACTCTATTCGCTGCCGGGCGGGCGGCGACCGTCTGATATGAAACATTCTTCCTAAGGTCTGCAAGCATGAACGGCAACCCGGAGCGCAGTTTCCTGCGTTCCCTCAACGATTGGTCTGTCGGCCATCGACGCCGTGCCGTTTCCGCACGGCGCCGCCGGCATCTGTGTCAGTAAGTGGTGCGCTCGCCGCCGAGCGACTGGAGCAGCGCGCGATAGGCCCAGGTTTTCTCCCCGCCGCGATCGCGGATCTCGACGAGCTGGACGCGGGCGCCTTCGATATCGCCCTGCTCGATCAGCGCCTGGCCCATATAGGAGCGGGCGAGGATATAGTTCTCGTCCTTCTGCAGCGCCCGCTCGTAATAGGCCATGCCCAGCGCCATGTTGCCGAGCTTGCGGGTGTTGTAGCCCATATAGTTGAGGATGCGCGGATCCTCCTGGTCGTAGGCCGCGCGCAGCGCCCGCAGCGCGTTCTCGTGCTGGCCGGCATAGGCGAATTCGCGTGCCGCCTGATAGAGTTTGTCGTCGATCTCGCGCTCGGTCTTCTTCTCTTCCTCCTGCGTCGCCTCGTCCTCCGCGGGCGTGCCTTCGGCCGGCTTCAGGTCCTCGGGCGCGACGCATTCCTTCTTTTCCTCGTTCCAGATCTTGCCGTCCGTGCAGGTCGTCGTCGTCTCGGTCGCGACCGGTGGGGTGGTGGTGTCCGAATCGGCTGCGCGTGCGGCCGACAGCGCCGTCAGCGAAACGGCGGCGCAGAATGAAAGCAGCATGGTGTGGCGGAGCATGGTCATGGGTTCCCTCTCGATCGTTCGCGGCCGCTCTGAGGAGATGGTACGGGCGAGGGGAGGGTTTTATTCACGCGGGGCGCGGCCTGTCAGAAACGTGTGGTTTCCGCCAGGGCCAGCGCGAGGCCGTCCGTCGTCAGCGCGTAGCGCTCGCGCATGACGTTCCAGTTTCCCGGGGCGCCGGAAATGGAGAACAGGTTGTAGCCGGCCGGCGGCTTGTGCCCGCCCGGACCCTGCGAGGCGGAGGCGATGCCGACGACCGGGATCTGCTTCGTCTGGCCGGCAAGCCAGTGCACGGTGTTGAGATGGGTATGGCCGTGCAGCACGAGATCGGCCCCGCCGGTCGACACGGTCGCGGCGAACCGGCGGATGCCCATCATGCGCTTGTGGAACGAGGTCGCGCCGCGGATCGGCGGATGATGAATCAGCACGACGCGGAAGAGGCCGGCGTCTTCGGCCGCGCGCAGGAGGTTGACGGTCTCGCGCGCCTGGCGGCTGCCGAAATAGCCCGATGCGGAGAAGGGCGGCGTGGCGACCGCCGTCGAGCAGCCGATGATCGCCGCCTGGCCGCGCACCCGCAGATAGGGAAAGACGGGAAAGTCCTCGTTCCATTCGGCCGGCCCGTTGTCGCCGCGCATGTAGGGATACCAGGCCCGGGTCGATTTCTCGTAGGCGCCGCGCACATAGGCATCGTGGTTGCCCGGCACGACCGAGACGTTTTCCGGCGTGCCGGCCTTCGCCAGCCAGGCCTTGACGGCCGCGATCTCGAGCGAGGAGGCAAGGTTCACGAGGTCGCCGGTGATCGCCAGATGGTCGGGATCGCGCCGCTCGATATCGTCGAGCACGATGTCGAGCGTATTGGCGAAGAGGTGCCGGCGACGGTTGCGGTGCCAGTTGACGAAGCCCGTGATGCGCTTGGAAAACAGCTCCAGGAAGGTGAGGGCGGGCAGGGGCCCGAGATGGACGTCCGATATATGGGCAAGCCTGAACATATCCCTCCTTAGAGCATAAGATGCGCAAGGGGAACGCAAGGCGTGGATATTCCCTGACCTTCGACCCGCTGGGACTTGATTTGGCCGAAGGCTTCCGGCGAAGTGCCGCCATGGACCAGGACGAGCCCGCCGCCCCGCCGACCCGCAGCCGCCTCAACCGGCTGGCGACGCGCGTGCTGCACTTCTATTTCGCGCTTTCCCGCGGCATGACGATGGGCGTGCGCGCCGCCTGTTTCGACGAGACCGGCCGCCTCTTCCTGGTGCGCCACAGCTACGTGCCGGGCTGGCATCTGCCGGGCGGCGGCATCGAGCGCGGCGAGACGGCGCTGGAGGCGCTGGCCAAGGAGATGCGGGAGGAGGGCAACCTCGCCATGGGCGCGCCGCCGCGGCTCTTGCACGTCTATTTCAACCGGCAGACCAGCAAGCGCGACCACGTCCTTCTCTACCGCTGCGAGGGGGTCACTCAGTCCGCGCCGCGCGCCCGGGACCGGGAGATCGTCGAGGCCGGCTTCTTCGCGCTCGACGCGCTGCCGGCCGCCACGACCGCCGCCACCCGCCGGCGGCTGGAGGAGCTTGCCGGCCGGGCGTCGTTTGCGGACGTCTGGTAGGTCAGGCCGCTTTCAGACGCTCCCGCCCGTGCGGGACGGTCAGGTCGAGGTCCGGGCCGACCGGCACGACGCCCGTCGGGTTGATCGTCGTGTGGCTGCGGTAATAATGCTCCTTGATGTGGCTCATGTTCACCGTCTCGGCGACACCCGGCACCTGGTAGAGTTCGCGCAGGTAGCCGGAGAGGTTCGGATAGTCGGCGATGCGGCGGATGTTGCACTTGAAATGGCCGACATAGACCGGATCGAGGCGCACCAGCGTGGTGAAGAGCCGCCAGTCGGCCTCCGTCAGGCGGTCGCCGGTCAGGTAGCGCTGCGTCGAAAGCCGCGCGTCGAGGCTGTCCAGCATCTCGAAGAGCTTTTGCACCGCACCTTCATACGCCTCCTGCGTCGTTGCGAAGCCGGCCTTGTAGACGCCGTTGTTGACGCTGTCGTAGATCGCCTCGTTGAGGGCGTCGATCTCGGCGCGCAGCGGCGCGGGATAGTAGTCGTCGCGCGAGCCGGTGAGGCCGTCGAAGGCGGAGTTGAACATGCGGATGATCTCGGCCGATTCGTTCGAGACCAGACGGTTCTCCTTCTTGTCCCACAGCACGGGCACGGTGACGCGGCCGGAATAGTGCGGATCGGCTTTCAGATAGACCTCGTAGAGCGCGGAGGCACCGAACAGAGGGTCGAGCGTGCCGCCGTTCTCGCCCTTGAACTCCCAGCCGCGCGCCAGCATCAGGGGATCGACGACGGAGACGGTGATAATGTCCTCCAGCTTCTTCAGCTTGCGGAAGATCAGCGTGCGATGCGCCCAGGGACAGGCATAGGAGACATAGAGGTGGTAGCGCCCGGCCTCCGCCGCAAAACCGCCTTCGCCGGACGGCCCCGGCGCGCCGTCCGGCGTGATCCAGTTGCGGAACTGCGAAGCGGCGCGCTGGAAATGGCCCTTCGTCGATTTCGTGTCATACCAGACGTCATGCCAGACGCCGTCCACGAGCATGCCCATGATGATCTCCTTCCGCCGCCCTTCGCGGCCAAAACATGCCGCCATAATCAGTGCAAGGGCGGGGCGTGGATAGGTGCATTTTGATGAACAGTGCGTTTTGCGCTTTGACAGAGGCGAAATTTCTGCTATCCGCGCAAACCAGCACCGGCGCTCAGGCCGGCAAGGAAGACGACAAGCTCCATGTTCTACACCGGAACCCCACGACGACGCTGATGCCCCTGCTGCGCCCCCTGGCGGCGGCGCGACCACCCGCATCCCTCGTTTCGTCTCCGGTTCCCCGATCCATGAACATGCTCAAGCACAGCCTCGTCTACCTGACGGAAGATGCCTCCCACGACGCGGCCATCGAACACATCAACGAAGAAGCCTTCGGTCCCGGCCGGCATGTCCGCGCGGCCGCGCGCATCCGCGAGCAGGGCCCGCACGACCTGTCGCTGTCCTTCATCTGCACCGACGACGGCGAGACGATCGCGTCCGTGCGCATGACGCCGGTCCTTGCAGGCGGCGTCAAGGCGCACCTGCTCGGCCCGCTCGCCGTCAGGCCTTCGCACAAGAACCGCGGCATCGGCCGGGAACTGCTGCGCATCGCTTGCGCCGCCGCGAAACGCAAGGGGTCCGAAGCCGTCGTCCTCGTCGGCGACCCGCCCTATTACGGTCCGCTCGGCTTCGAGAAGGTCGCCTGGAACGCGCTGGCCTTCCCCGGCCCCGTCGACCCCGCACGGGTGCTCGTCATGCCTTTCGCGGAAGACACGCATGCGCGGTTGAAGGGTGTGATCTGCTGGCGAAACGATGAGGAAGCTGCCCCCGGCCTTTGAGGAGGAGTTTCCCGGCTCGGCGCCGGCCTTGCCCTACCGCCCTTCGCGATACCACATGGCCGAGAAGGCGAGGAGTAGCAGGCCGACGCCGGCGAAACCGGCGAAGAGCGGCAGCGAGTTGATGCCCTTCAGCACCGTCTCGTCCGTCATGCGCAGCGACAGGCGGTTCTCGTCCACGGTGCGCACCTGGCCCGACACCGGCAGCAGGGGCGGCAGCGAGACGGCTTCGCCCTCCGCGTCCACCAGCCGGCGCACCGTGCCCTTCGTGGCCACAGCGAGCGGCTTCAGGCTTTCGGTGGTCGAGATCGTCGCCTTGAATTCCGGTGCGTCGACCGCGCCGACATGCACGAGCGCGGTGAGGTCGTCATTGGTGATCTCGTAAAGGCCCGTCTCCGCCGTCGGCATCTCGGCGCGGTAGAGGCCGGGCTCGGCTTCCGTGAGCGCCACCTGCTGCGTCGCGCCCGATGGCAGCTTCAGCGTCGCTTCGCCCGGTGCGTCGCCGATGGTCTGGCGGTTGATCTGCAGCGTGCGGCCGAAGGTGCGGGCGGTCAGCGCCTCCTCCTCCAGCGCCGGCTCCTGCATCAGCCAGTGCGCGGTGCGGCGATAGAGCGAGACATGCGGGCCGCCGCCCTCGAAGCCGCGCGCCCAGAGCCAACCCTGGTCGGAGAGCAGCATGGCGACGCGGCCCTTGCCGGCGCGGTTCAGCACCAGCAGCGGCTTGCCGTCATTGGCTTCCATCACGACATTGCCGTCCGGGCGCTGCACGTCGACGGTGCGGAACCAGCGGCCCCAGCGGAGCGGTTCCTCGCCGGCGCCTTCCAGCCCGCGCGTGACCGGGTGCTTCTTCCCCTCATCCGAAAGGCGGGGATAGAAGGGCGCCTCGTTCATCGCGCCGGTCGGGTTGGCCGGCAGCACGACGGAGAGCGGCGTGCCGGCGATGGAATCGTTGCCTGCATGCTCCGGCCCCGCCGCGATCAGCAACGCGCCGCCGTTTTCGACATATTGCGCGATGTTGTCGTAATAGAGGATCGGCAGCACGCCGCGGTGCTGGTAGCGGTCGAAGATGATGAGATCGAACTCGTTGATCTTGTCGACGAAGAGCTCGCGCGTCGGGAAGGCGATCAGCGAAAGCTCGTTGATCGGCGTGCCGTCCTGCTTTTCCGGCGGGCGCAGGATGGTGAAGTGCACGAGGTCGATGGCGGTGTCGGACTTCAAAAGGTTGCGCCAGGCGCGCTCGCCGGCATGCGGCTCGCCCGAGACCAGCAGCACGCGCAGGTTCTCGCGGATGCCCTCGATGACATGGACGGCGCGATTGTTCGCCGCGGTGATCTCGCCTTCGACCGGCTCCACCTCGAATTCGAGAATGTTGTTGCCGCCGCGCGGTACGGTGAAGCGAAGCGGCTGTTCGGTGCCCGGCTGGGCGATTTCCGAGGCGATCTCGTTGCCGTTGAGGCGCACGGTCACGCGGGCGGTGCCGCCGGGGCCGGCGCCGTCGTCCACCACGCGGAATTTCAGCTCCTGCGGCTCGCCGACGATGCCGAAGCGCGGCGCGCTGACGATCTCGATGCGGCGGTCGAACTCGTCCGGCCGGCCGGTGACGAGCGCGTGCACCGGCGCCTCGAAGCTGGAGAAGGCCGAGGCTTCGGGAATGTCGTGCACCTGCCCGTCGGTGAGGAGGATCGCGCCGCCGACGCGCGAGCGCGGCACATCGGCGATGGCCGCGTTGAGCGCGTCGAAGAGGCGGGTGGAGGGCGTGTCCGACGTGCCGTCGTCGCGGGCCTCCACGATGCGCGGCTCGATGCGCGGGTAGCGGGAGAAGCGTGCTTTCAGCCCCTCCAGCGCGGCGTTGGTCTGGGCGGTGCGCTGCGCGTCGTCCTGGCTCTGGCTGCGGTCGACGATGACCGGCACAACGGTCGACAGTGCCTCGCGGTCCTCCTGCAGGAAGACGGGATTGGCGAGGGCGAAGACCAGGAGGGCAAGCGCCAGCGCGCGGACGAAGGCGCCGCGCAGGCCGCGCCACAGGCCGAGGGCGGCCAGCGCGAGGCCGGCAAGGCCGATGACGGTGATGGCGATCCAGGGCAGGAAGGGGGAGAATTGCAGGGTCATGTCACTGCCCCAGCCGTTCGAGGAGGGCGGGGACGTGCACCTGGTCCGCCTTGTAGTTGCCGGTCAGCATGTACATCATGATGTTGACGCCGGCGCGGAAGGCATGGTCGCGCTGCACCTCGTCCGGCGGCACGGTCGGTAGCAGCGCCATGCCGTTGGCGTCGACCGCCCAGGCGCCGGCGAAATCGTTGCCGGTGATCATGATCGGCGACACGCCGTCCCCCGCGCGCGCCGGGCGGCTCGGGTCCTCGGCGCGGTCCAGCTCCGCCTCTATCCAGAGCGGGCTTCCGGCATAGCGGCCGGGGAAATTCGCCAGGAGGTAGAAGGCCTTGGTCAGGACGTGGTCGGCCGGAACGGGCTCCAGCGGCGGAATGTCGAGATTGGCGAGGATCGCCTGGAGGCGCTCGGTGTTGGGGCTCGTCGAATTGCCGTCGAGCGAGACATACTGGTCGCGCGTGTCGAACAGCACGGTGCCGCCGCTGCGCATATAGGCGTCGATGCGGCTGATCGCGGCGCTGGACGGCATTTCGGCGCTGGCGCTCACCGGCCAGTAGATGATCGGGTAGAGCGCCAGTTCGTCCTTGGAAATGTCGACGCCGACGGGTTCGCCGGGCTCCAGCGTGGTGCGGTAGGTGAGGAATTCCGTGAGGCCGGCAAGGCCGCGCTCGGAGATGCGGTCCACCTCGCCCTCGCCGGTGACGACATAGGCGATATGCGTCGTGTCGAGCCGCGACATGATCGCCTCGTCGCCGGGCTTGTCGTCGGCCGCCCGGCTTTCCGGCGGGGCGGCGACAAGCGCGCCGGCCGCAAGGGCGAGCAGCACGGCGGCGGTCGCGCCGCGCTTCGGCATGCCACGGGCGGCGGCGGCGAAGGCGCCGCCCATGAAGAGCACGATGGCGCAATCGGCAAGCAGCAGCAGGGCGGCGAGGGTGAAGAGATGGGGCTTCAGCGACCAGGTCTGTCTTCCGGCGAGCGGTTCGCGCGTCATGCCCGCGCCGTCGGCGACGGCCAGCGGGCGAATCTGGTGGCCGGGCGGGAAGAGGTTGTGGGCGACATAGCCGTCCTCCGTGCCGTAGAGGCCGGGCGGGTTGTCGAAGCTGGCGATGGCCTTCTCGGCATTGCCGGCGGCAAGCGGCTTCGCCTCGCCGGTCGCGGCGGCGAGCGTGCCGTTCGCGGTCATCAGCCGGTAGGGCGGCAGGCCCTGCGTCTCGGCGCCGTCGCCGGCCGAAACGCCGCCGCCGCGCGAAAGCTGCACGGTGCGGCGGAGCATCTCGACGAAATCGCCGGACAGCGGCAGATTGGACCAGCCGGTTTCCGCGCTGATATGGAAGAGCACGATGCGGCCGGAGCCGAGCGGGCCGGTCGTCACCAGCGGCGTGCCGTCGGCAAGGCTTGCCCAGGTGCGCTCGGCAAGGTCCGGCGTCGGTTCGGCGAGCACCTGGCGCTTGATCAGAATGTCCTCCGGCGCGCGCATGCCGGCGAAGGGGCTGTTTGCGGGATAGGCGGAAAGCGGCTGCGGCTCGGACCAGGAGAGCGCGCCGCCGAGCGCCCGCTCGCCCTTGCGCAGGAGGACCGGCACGAGCGGATCGTCCGCAGGCGCCGCCGCAAGGCGCGGGCCGGCGAAGCGGACCAGCATGCCGCCGGCCTCGATCCAGCGCTCTACCGCGCCCTGCGCGTCCTCCGGCAGCCGGCCGATATCGGCCATGATCAGCACCGAGGGGTTCTGTTCCAGCAGTTCTGGAATGGCGACCGAGAGGTCGGCGACGCTCGGCTCGATCAGGTCGGCATAGGGGGCAAGGGCGCGGTTGATGTAGTGCAGCGGCGAGAGCAGCGGCTGGCTGGCGTCCATCACCTCGCCGGAGAGGAAGGCGACGCGGCGGCGGCGGAAGCCGTCGTCGAGGAGATAGGTGCCACCGGCATTGGCAAGGCCGTCGATGGTGATGCGGGCGAAATCGTTGCGCAGTTCGAAGGGCGCGGTGATCGTGCCGGTGGTCGTGCCGCTCTCCGCGGCGAAATCGGCCGTGCCCGTCGCGATCGGCCGCCCGCGCGAATCGTGCGCCGTCAGCGGCAGGCTGCGCGCCGGGCCGCCGTCGAGCCGGGTGAGGGTGACGGACAGCGCGTCCGCGCCGTTGCTCGCCGCGGTGACGGCGACGGCGGGAGCCCCGTCGCCCGCGACGATGCGGAAGTCGGCGGGGGCAAGGGCCTGGAGTGCGGCTACCGCCTCGTCCGTCTCGCCGCTCGCCATGCCGTCGCTGATGAAGGCGAGGGTGCCCGGCGCGGTGCCGTCGAGGGCGGTGCGCAGCGAGGCGACGGCCGAGGCGCGGTCGGCCGGCAGCGGGCGGACCTCGGCGGCGGCGAGGCGGTTGCGCGCGGTCGCGGCATCGACCGGCACGGCGTCGTGCTGGCGCTCGGCGGTCAGCACGAGCGAAATCGGCACGTCGCGGCTTTCGGCATCGTCGATCAGCACGGATGCGGTGTCGATGCGCTGCTGCCAGTCGGTGGCCGAGGCCCAGGTGTTGTCGACGACGAGAACGAGGGGGCCGCTTGCCGCCAGCGTGTTGGTGCGCGGGTTGAAGACCGGGTCGGCGATGGCGAAGATGATCGCGGCGGCCATCAGCATGCGCAGCAGCGTCAGCCACCAGGGGCTTTGCGCCGGCGTCTCCTCGCGCTTCATGATCGCGGCGAGGACGGCGAAGGGCGGGAAGACCTCGGTGAGCGGCTTCGGCGGCGTCAGGCGCAACAGCCACCAGATGACCGGCAGCAGCACCAGCGCCGTCAGCACCGCGGGGAAAGCGAAGGCGAAGGCACTCATCGGCCGCGGCCCTCCACCTTCATCGCCGGCATGCCGGAGAGGTACATGTGTACGGCGACCAGCGCCTCGGAGGCGAGCCTGTCCGTGCGGTGGGGCACGAAGCTCCAGCCGAGATGGCGCAGGTTGTCGGCCAGCGTCGCGCGCCGGGCGAGATAGGCGCGGGTATAGTCGTCCTTCAGCGTCTCGGCGCGGCCGGCGGTGAGTTTCCGGCCGCTTTCCGGGTCGGTGAATTCGGTGCGCCCGACATAGGGGAAGGTCTCTTCCGCCGGGTCGGATATCTCGACGACATGGCCGGTGAGGCCGCGGCGGGCGAGCGGCCCGAGGCGCGCCATGATCTCCTCGACCGGATCGAGGAAATCGCCGATCAGCACGATGTCGCTGTTGCCGCGGATCATGCCCGTATCCGGCAGGCCGCCCGTGGTGCCGTTGTGCATGAGGGCGGTGGCGAGTCGTTCGGCGGCGTTGCGCGCGGCGATCGGCTCCATGACGCCGGGGCAGCCGATGCGCTCGCCGGAACGGGCGAGGATCTCGGCGAGCGCCAGCATGACGACCAGCGCACGGCTCTCCTTCGAAACGCTGCCGAAGGTCGACTTGTACATCATGGAGGGCGAAAGATCGGCCCAGACCCAGACGGTGTGGGCGGCCTCCCACTCGCGGTCGCGCACATAGGTATGGTCGTCGCGGGCCGAGCGCCGCCAGTCGATGCGCGACAGGCTCTCGCCGTCGACATAGGGGCGGAACTGCCAGAAATTCTCGCCGATGCCACGCTTGCGGCGGCCGTGCCAGCCGGCGATCACGGTGTTGGCGAGGCGCTGGGCCTCGACCATGCAATCGGGGACGAGGGCGGCGCGCGCCTGCGCCCGCGACAGTACGTCGCGGGTCGGGGTCGGTTGGACGATCTGGCCGACGGTCGCCATGCGATCGGCCCCGCTCAGCCGCCGGCCTGGCGGACGAGGCCCGCGATGACGTCGCGCACCGACATGCCTTCCGCGCGCGCGCCGAAGGTCAGCGCCATGCGGTGTTGCAGCACAGGTTCGGCCAGCGCCAGCACGTCGTCCACCGAGGGGGCGAGGCGGCCTTCGTAGAGCGCGCGGGCCCGGGCGCACAGCATCATCGCCTGGCCGGCGCGCGGGCCGGGGCCCCAGGCGACATGCTTGTCGGTGGAGGCGACGCCGTTGCCGGGACGGGCGGAGCGCACGAGGGAGAGGATGGCGTCGAGCACCTTCTCGCTGACCGGCATCTGGCGGATGAGGCTCTGGATTTCGATGAGGCGCGCGGCCGAGATGGCGGCGCTCGCCTGCGCCTCGGAAACGCCGGTGGTTTCCAGGAGGATCTGGCGCTCGGCGGCAAGCTCGGGATAGTCGACGTCGACCTGGAGGAGGAACCGGTCGAGCTGGGCTTCGGGCAGCGGATAGGTGCCTTCCTGCTCCAGCGGGTTCTGCGTCGCCAGCACATGGAAGGGTTTCGGCAGGTCGTTGGTCTGGCCGGCGACCGTGACGTGATATTCCTGCATGGCCTGCAAGAGCGCGGACTGGGTGCGCGGCGAGGCGCGGTTGATCTCGTCGGCCATGAGAAGCTGGGTGAAGATCGGGCCGGGCACGAAGCGGAAGGAGCGCTTGCCGTTCTCGTCCTGGTCCATCACCTCCGAGCCGAGGATATCCGAGGGCATCAGGTCCGGCGTGAACTGGATGCGGCTGGAGGAGAGGCCGAGCACGGTGCCGAGGGTGACGACGAGCTTGGTCTTGGCAAGGCCGGGCACGCCGACGAGCAGCGCATGGCCGCCCGACAGCACCGCGAGCATCGTCTGCTCGACCACGCTTTCCTGGCCGAAGATGACCTTTCCGACCTCCTTGCGGATGATCGCGATGTCGGAGAGCGCCCGCTCGGCGGCGGCGATCACCGCCTTTTCGTCCAGGCCTGCCTCGGGGGAATTCTGAACGCCCATGGGTCTCTCCACTACCGGTCCTAAAATCTTCCGCGAATCGTGGGCCTTGCCGCGTTCGCTTCATGGATAGAAAGCTTATTAGCTCACCCGTGGCTGACAAGCGGCCACGAAATGACTATCTCGTGAGAAATGGTGTATCCACCCTTTCTTCTCGCGGAGATAGGGTTCAACCGGGACGGAACAATGGCAACGGGCGAAATTCGCGAAAGCGGCGATGCGGCGGGACTGGCCGCGCTGATCGCGCGCGCGGGGGCGGAGACCGGCGGGCGCGGCCTGCCGCCGGTCGAGCGCTGGAACCCGCCGTTCTGCGGCGACATCGATATGGAGATCGGTGCCGACGGCACCTGGTTCTATCTGGGAACGCCGATCGGCCGTGCGCCGCTGGTGCGGCTTTTCTCCACGGTGCTGCGCAAGGACGAGGACGGCAGGACCTATCTGGTGACCCCCGTCGAGAAGGTCGGCATCCGCGTTGCCGACGCGCCGTTCCTCGCCGTCGAGATGAACGCGTCGGGTGAGGGGGAGGCGCAAAAGCTCACCTTCCGCACCAATGTCGGCGACGTGGTGGAGGCCGGGCCGGATCACCCGCTGCGCTTCGTCGTCAAAGGCGAGAACAGCGAGCTGAAACCCTATCTTCTCGTGCGCGGCCGGCTGGAGGCCCTGGTCTCGCGGGCGATGATGTACGAGCTGGTCGCACTCGGCGAGACGATCGGGATCGACGGCGTGGAGATGTTCGCGGTGCGCTCCGGCGGCGTGGCCTTCCCCATTATGCCGGCGGCCGAGCTGGATGCGCTGTCGCGATGAGCTTTCCGCCCTATAGCGCCGCCGAATTCCGCCGCAGGGCGCTGGACCAGATGCTGACGCTCGGCGAGGAGAGTTGGCGCGAGCATGGCGACAGCCTGCTCAATCCCGGCGTCATCCCGCATCTGGAGGACATGAAGCTGCGCGATGCGGCTGTGCTGATCCCCGTCGTCGACGACGGCGAGGAGGCGCGCGTCATCTTCACGCAGCGCACCGCCACGCTGCGCAAGCATTCCGGCCAGGTCGCCTTTCCGGGCGGCGCGGTGGATGACGGGGACGAGAATGTTGAGGCGGCGGCGATGCGCGAGGCGGAGGAGGAGATCAGCCTCGACCGCCGCTTCGTCGAGCCGGTCGGCCGGCTGCCGCAGTATAAGGCGCTTTCGGGCTTCTCGATCACGCCGGTGCTGGCGGTGGTGCAGCCGGGTTTTGCGCTTGCGCCCAACCCGGCGGAGGTGGAGAACGTCTTCGACGTGCCGCTCTCCTTCCTGATGGACCCGCGCAACCACGAGCGGGGCAGCGGTATCTGGCTCGGCGGCGAGCGGCATTATTATCGCATGCCCTATGAGGGGCATAATATCTGGGGCATCACCGCCGGCATCGTGCGGGTGATCTATGAAAGGCTTTATGCATGACGTCTGTTTCGGGCGAGGCGTGGTTCGCCGACCCGGCGCTCGTTCGCGTGCTGGCGCTCTTGAACGGCGAGGGCGGGGAGGCGCGGGTGGCCGGCGGGGCCGTGCGCAACAGCCTGATGGGCCTGCCGGTCGCCGATATCGACATCGCGACGACGCTCCGGCCCGAAGAGGTGGTGGAGCGGGCGAAGGCGGCGGGCATCAAGGCGGTGCCGACGGGCATCGAGCACGGCACGGTGACGCTGGTCCTCGATGGGAAACCCTTCGAGGTGACGACGCTGCGCCGGGACGTCGCCACCGACGGCCGCCACGCGGAGGTGGCGTTCGGCACGGACTGGCGCATGGATGCCGAGCGGCGCGACCTGACGATCAACGCGCTCTACGCCACCGGCGACGGCACGGTCGTCGACCTCGTGAACGGCCTGCCGGATATCGAGAGCCGGACGGTGCGCTTCATCGGCGATGCGGCGATGCGCATTGCGGAGGATCACCTGCGCATCCTGCGCTTCTTCCGCTTCTTCGCGCTCTACGGCAGCGGGCGGCCGGACGCCGAGGGGCTGAAGGCCTGTGCGCGGGCGAAGGACACGCTTGCAAGGCTTTCGGCGGAGCGGGTCTGGTCCGAGACGAAGAAGCTGCTCGCCGCGCCCGATCCGGGCCGGGCGCTGCTCTGGATGCGGCAGGCGGGCGTGCTGACGCAAATCCTGCCCGAGACGGAAAAGTGGGGCATCGACGCGATCCCCGGCCTGGTCGACGCCGAAAGGGCGTTCGGCTGGACGCCGGACGCGCTGCTGCGCCTTGCCGCCATGGTGCCGCCGGACCGCGCGCGCCTGAAGGCGCTTGCCGAGCGCCTGCGGCTGTCGAAAGCGGAGGCGGCGGTGCTGGATCATTGGGCCGCCGCGCCCGAAATCGCCCCGAAGCTCGCGGAGACGACCTTCGATCGGCTGCTCTACCTCAACGGCCCGCAGGGGCTGACGATCCGGCTGAAGCTGGCGCTTGCCGCCGCCCGGGCGCGGGGCCTTGGCGATCCGGAGGCGCTCGCCTTCGCCGGCCTCTGCCAGCGTCTTATTGCCCGCGCCGGGAAATGGAAGAAGCCGACCTTCCCCCTCAACGGCGCCGACGTGCTGGCCGCGGGTGTTCCGGCCGGGCCGAAGGTCGGCGCGGTGCTCGGGACGATCGAAGAGGAATGGGTGGCGGGGAACTTCCGGAACGACCGGACGACGCTGCTGGCGCGGCTGGAGGGGCTGGTTGCGGATTGAAGCCTCCTCACAAAAGGGAGGCTGGGCGGATCGCCTCTGAACCCCCTGCCTGCCGGCATCTCGCCCAAGGGGAGAAAGCAAAAGGCTTGCCCTTCCCTTGATTTTTCACGCAGCGGGTGCGGCACGTTAAGTCCCTCCCCCTTGCGGGGAGGGGTTGGGGAAGGCCTTCAAGCCATATGCATATAGCCTTCCCTCACGAGGGAGAGGCCGGCCCGTCAGGCGGCGTCGGCCGCCTTTTCGTCGACGATGCGTTCCTTGATGTGATCGACCATGCTTTCGCGGATGATTGCCTCGCCATGGGCGGAGCGCATGTGCTCGACCGCGCGGCGGACGACCTCGGCGTCGTCAGCGGCCCGCGTATGCCAGTCGCATCCGGGGACGAGTGAACCGCATTCAAAAAGTCTCATGACCTATCTCCTGTCGTTTCAAGGGGACCAGTGTAGCAGATGCGGCCCGATCGGCCAAACCGGGGCCGGGCCCCGCGACGAGGGGCCGCATCGGAAAACGACGAGAGCCGCCCGGAGTTCCCCCCGGACGCTGTTCGTCGCCGCTTTCCCGGACGGCCGTCCTCAGGCCGCGTCGTCCTTCGCCCAGGCGTCGAAGCAGCAGGACGACTGGAGCTGGGCCGGTGTCGTATGGTGATCGACGAGGTGGTGCACCACGCTGCTGGCGAGCCGCAGCCGGGCCTCTTCGACGAAATAGGCGTGCGGCAGGTCCTGCCCGCTCTCGGCACGCACGCTTTCGGCGGCACGCTCGAGACTGTCGGGGGATTTCCGGTCAGGATGGGCCTGCACTGCCTCTTGTACTGCAATCTTCATGACTGCTTCCTCCATGGACTCATGCAGGCGGCATCATAGCACGCAAGGCGGAGAAACCGTAATCACAAGGCGGGGAGGCGGCCGGTCACGGCCAGCGCACCACCGGAGGCAGCGAGGAGAGGATCGACTCGACATTGCCGCCCGTCTTGAGGCCGAAGATCGTGCCGCGATCGTAGAGCAGGTTGAACTCGACATAGCGGCCGCGCCGCACGAGCTGCTCGTCGCGGTCCTCCTCCGTCCAGCCCTTGTTGAAGTTCGCGCGCACGATCTTCGGATAGACCATGGCGAAGGCCCGGCCGACATCCTGGGTGAAGGCGAAGTCGGCGTCCCAGCCGCCGCGCTCCTCGGGCGAATGCAGCCAGTCGTAGAAGATGCCGCCGGTGCCGCGCGGTTCGTTCCGGTGCTTCAGGAAGAAGTACTCGTCGCACCAGTCCTTGAATTTCCGGTGGTCGGCGACGGGGTGGCGGCCGCAGGCGATCTCCATCGCCTTGTGGAAGAGCGCGGTATCGGGGTCGTCCATCGTGCGGCGGCGGTCGAGCACCGGCGTCAGGTCCGCCCCGCCGCCGAACCAGTGGCTGGTGGTGACGACCATGCGCGTGTTCATGTGCACGGCCGGCACGTTGGGGTTCACCGGATGGGCGATGAGCGAGATGCCGGAGGCCCAGAAGCGCGGGTCCTCGCCGGCGCCGGGGAGCTGGCCGCGGAATTCCGGCGAGAATTCGCCGTGGACGGTGGAGGTGTGCACGCCGACCTTCTCGAAGACGCGGCCTTCCATCATCGACATGCGCCCGCCGCCGCCTTCGCCGTTCTCGCGCAGCCAGTCCCGGCCGACGAAGCGGCCCGGCTGCATGTCGGAGAGGGGACCTTGCAGGTCGTCCTCGATCGCCTCGAAGCTGGCGCAGATCGCGTCGCGCAACTGGCCGAACCAGGCGCGCGCGGCGTTCTTCTTCTCTTCGATATCCTCGGGCAGGCCTTTCGGCAGGTCTGGTCGTTCCATGGTGCTTCCCGCTGGCGGGCCGTCCCGCCGAATCACATTTCGGCCACAGTCCAGAACTTTGCGCCGTTTGGCAACCGCGGGCGGGTTCCCGGAGGGAAAGGCCGGACTCGCAAAACGTGCGGCGGCGGCTTATGTTTCTGTCGTCGAATGGGCTGCCAGGCTGCCAGGAGGAAATCTGCATGGCGCGTGTTCCCGGTCCCCCGCCTCTCGAAGGGCTTCGGCGCCATATCGAGCGCCGCCGCCGCGAAAAGCCCGCCGGCGAGGGCCATTTCGTCCGCGAGACCTTCTGCCTCGACCGGCAGGCGGCGCGGCAGAAGGCGCGCGAATGGTTCGACCTCTGGCCGAAAGCTGCCTACTGGACGGAGGTGGAAAGCTGGCGCGCCATGGAGGGGGACCGCATCGAGTTCACCATGCGCCGCCTGCCGAGCGCCGACTGACGGCACCGTGATCGGCAAGTTCGATTGACGGCGGCCCGCCGCGCCCCTATCTTGCAGCCATCGTCATCAACAGAAAGGCGCCGTTGCGGTTCTCAAGCACGGCTCACAGTCCTTGTTCGAACTCGCGATTGCTGTCTTCCTCATCCTCTTCAACGGGGTCTTTGCCCTTTCCGAACTTTCCATCGTCTCCGCCCGCAAGCCGCGCCTGAAGACCATGGCCGCGCAGGGCTCGCGCGGTGCCGCCGCGGCGCTGAAACTGGCGGAACGCCCCGGAAAATTCCTCTCCACCGTCCAGATCGGCATCACCCTCATCGGCATTCTCGCCGGTGCCTTTTCCGGTGCCGCGCTCGGCCGGCGCCTGCGCGACATCCTTTATGCCGAGGGCGTGCCGGACTGGCTGGCCGATCCGCTCGGCTACGGCATCGTCATCTTCGTCATCACCTATCTGTCGGTGGTGGTCGGCGAACTGGTGCCCAAGCAGATCGCGCTGAAGAACCCCGAGCGTTTCGCCGCGCTCGTCGCGCCGTCCATGTCGCTGCTCTCCAGGATCGGCGCGCCGGCGGTCTGGATTCTCGACGCCTCGACGCGGCTGATCTTCCGCCTGCTGGGCCAGCACGAGGTCGCCGAAAGCGTCGTCACGGACGAGGAGATCAAGACGATCGTCGCCGAGGCGGAAGCCGCCGGCGTCATCGAGGGCGGCGAGAAGCTGATGATCGCCGGCGTCATGCGCTTTTCCGACCGCGAGGCGCGTGGCCTCATGACGCCGCGCAACGACGTCGACTGGATCGACCTCGGCGACACGGTGGAGGAAATCCACCAGACCCTCAACGAGAGCCAGCATTCCCGCCTGCCGGTCGCCGACGGCGGGCCGGAGACGATCGTCGGCATCGTGCAGAAGCGCGAACTGCTCTCGGCCGTGCTCACCGGCCAGTCGCTCGACATCCGCAGCTTCATCCGCCCCGCGCCGATCGTGCCGGATACGATGGATGCCATGCGCGTGCTCGACAAGCTGCGCACCGCCGAGGTGCCGATGATGCTGGTGCACGACGAATACGGCCACTTCGAAGGCGTCATCACGCCCGCCGACGTGCTGGAGGCGATTGCCGGCGTGTTCCGCGCCGATATCGAGGAAGGCGACGACGACTATGCGGTGCAGCGCGAGGACGGCTCCTGGCTGATCGCCGGCTCCATGCCGATCGACGAGATGGCCGACCGCCTCGGCCTGCAGCTTCCGGGCCGCCGCAGCTACCAGACCGCCGCCGGCCTCGTCATCGAATCGCTGCAGAAGCTGCCGAAAACCGGAGAAGCCACGGAAATGCAGGGCTGGCGCTTCGAGGTCGTCGACATGGACGGCCGTCGCGTCGACAAGCTGCTCGCCACGCGGCTGGATTGAGCCAATCCCGTCAGGAAGGTCAGGGCTCGAGCAGCCTCGGGCCCGGCCCCTCCGCGGCCAGTTCGTCCAGCGGATTGCGCAGCGGGCATTGCTGCATCGACAGGCAGCCGCAGCCGATGCAGCCGTCGAGCTGGTCGCGCAGCTTCGTCAGGCGGGCGATGCGCTCGTCGAGCTGGCGGTGCCAGATCTCCGAGAGCTTGCGCCAGTCGAGACTTGTCACCGGCCGGTCGTGCGGCAGGACCGACAGGGCGTCGGCGATCTCCGAAAGCGGAATGCCGGTGCGCTGCGCCACCTTGATCACCGCCACGCGGCGCAGGATGCTGCGCGGATAGCGCCGCTGGTTGCCGCGGTTGCGCTGACTGTGGATCAGCCCCTTCGTCTCGTAGAAGTGCAGGGTGGAGACCGCGATGCCGCTGCGCTCGGCGACCTCGCCGACGCTGAGTTCCCGGGGCATGCCGGTCTTCGGACATTTTTCCGTCATGGCTGTTGACCTCAACTTAAGTTGAGGTTTTATACCAGCGGCTCCCCGCATTTCCAAGACGGAGCCCACGCATGACTGACAGACTGACGATCGCCCTCATCTATGGCAGCGGCCGCGAAGGGCGCTTTGCCGATACGATCGCGGCATGGCTGGAGCCGGAACTCGCCGGCTTCGGCCAGTTCAACATCGTGCGCATCGACCCGATGGAGCTGACCTTCACGCCCGGCGGCCTCGACGAGGCCTCGGCGGCGCTGGTCGAGAGCCGGATCTCGCAGGCGGATGCCTTCCTGATCGTCACGCCGGAATACAACCATGCCTATCCGGCCGCGCTGAAGGCGATCATCGACTGCTGTTTCCGGCCGTGGCATGCCAAGCCGATCGCCTTCGTCGCCTATGGCGGCGTTTCCGGCGGCCTGCGCGCCGTCGAGCAGTTGCGGCTGGTCTTTGCCGAGTTGCATGCGGTGGCGATCCGCGAGACGGTGAGCCTTGCCCATGCCTGGACGCATTTCGACCCGGTCGGCAACCCCTTCCGTCCGGGCCAGCTCACCGGCCAGCTCGCCGTCCTGATGAAGCGCCTGACCTGGTGGGCGAACGCGCTGAAGGCGGCGCGCATCGCGACCCGCTATGACGAGGTCGCGGCATGAAGCCGGAGCACTATGCGACAGCGGAAGTCGCCCGCTCTCCGGCGGAATTCCGGCGCAACGCGACGCTGCTCTTCATCAGCACGCTCACCATCATGTCCGGCGCGACGATTTCCGCGTCGCTGCCGGGCATCGCGGCGCGCTTTGCCGATGTGGAGAATGTCGCGCTGCTCAGCCGGCTGGTGCTGACGCTGCCTGCGGTTTTCATCGCGCTGTTCTCCCCGGCGGCCGGTTTCCTGGTCGATCGTTTCGGTCGCAAGCCGCTGCTGACGGCCTCGCTCGCGCTGTTCGCCATTGCAGGCGCCTCCGGCCTCGTCCTCGATACGCTGCCCGGCCTCCTGGTCGGGCGCGCCGTGCTGGGCCTTGCGGTCGGCGGCATCATGACGGCGACGACGGCGCTGGTCGGCGATTTCTTTCAAGGGCCGGCGCGCGATCGCTACATGGGCCTGCAGCAGGCCTTCGTCGGTGTCGGCGGCACGCTTTTCCTGACCGGCGGCGGTTTCCTTGCGGAAGTCCACTGGCGCGGGCCGTTCCTCATCTACACGGTGGCGATCCTGCTGGTGCCGGCGGCGCTCGCCTTCCTGCCGGAGCCGCGCGGGGCGCGGCCGGCCGGTCCTGCCACAGTCGCAGACCGGCTCGGCGGGCGCGCCACCGCCTTGCTCGTTCTGCTTTTCCTCGCCGCCGCGGTCAACATGATCGCCTTCTACATGATCCCGACGCAGCTTCCCTTCTACCTCGAATCGCTCGGCTTCGCCGCGCCGAGCCTTGCCGGCACGGCGATCGGCGCGGGACAGCTCGTCGGCGTGGTGAGCGCGCTCGCCTTCGCGCCCTTCCGGCGCATCGCCGGCATCATGGGGGTCTTCGGCCTCGGCTTCGTCTCGGCCGGCCTGTCGTTCCTGCTGCTCTCGGCTGCGGAAAGCTATGCGGGCGTGCTTGCGGCCATGGCCGTCTCCGGTGTCTGCATGGGCACGATCATGCCGAATTTCGCGGCCGCCGCGATGCTGCTCGCCCCGCCGGCCCGGCGCGGCCGCGTTTCGGGCCTGCTGGTGTCCAGCATCTTTGCCGGCCAGTTCCTCTCGCCCCTCGTCTCGCAGCCGCTGATCGCCGCATCGGGATATGACGGCGCCTACGCCCTTGTCGGCGCCGTCGTGCTGGCCTTCGGCATCGTGGCCTTCGCCCTGCGCTGGTTGTGGCCGGGCGATGGCTAGGGGCGGGGCGCTTTTGCGGTTCGAAAGGGAGCGGAAACGTGTGCTGTCAGGCAAACCCCGTCTGGCGCAGCGCCTCGCCGCAGATCATTGCGGCGGAAAGCGCGACATTGATGGAGCGTTGTCCCTCAAGCATGGGAATGAGCACCCGGCCGTCTGCCCTGTCATGCACATGGTCCGGCACGCCGGCGCTTTCGCGGCCGAAAAGCAGGATATCCGTCGGCCGGTAGGCGAAATCCGTATAGCGTTCGGCGGCCTTGGTGGAGGCGAGCACGAGGCGCCGGCCGCTTTCCTTGCGCCATTCCTCATAGCGCTCCCAGGTGACATGGCGCGTCAGCGTCACGGCGGCGAGGTAATCCATGCCAGCCCGTTTCAGGCTGCGGTCGGACAGGTCGAAGCCGGCCGGCTCGATGATGTCGACGGAAAGACCGAGGCAGGCGGCAAAACGCAGGATCGTCCCGGTGTTGCCGGCGATATCGGGCTGATAGAGGGCGATGCGGAGCGCGGACATGCGGCTTCGCCTACAGCAATTCCGGCCGGAGCGCGATGCGGTTTTGCGGGCGGAGGCGCGAAAAGATGCAAGGCGGGCGCTCCGTCGCGGATGTGGCGGCGGGGCAACAGAATTGGCCGGAAAGGCGGAATCGCGACGAAGTGGCTGGCAAATTGTGCCGTTTCGGGCTACCAAGGCGCATCTTCAACGCGAGAAAGGGAGGATCATCATGGATACCACGTATCGACCGCGCCTCCCGGCTGGATTTACGCCTCTTCTCGCGTAGGCGCTTCGCCACCAGATTCCCAATCGCCTTTTCATTTTACGTCGCCGTGTGACGCTTATCGCCACCCCACGGCAATCCTGCCGGAACCCCGTTCCAGACCGCGCCCCTTCTGCGTCGTCCGCGCCGGTTCCGTCTTTCCATTACGGAGAAAGCCATGTTCGGCTGGTTCGAAAGACGTTTGAATCCCTATCCTTCCGAGGCGCCCTCGCTGCCTCCGAAAGGCCTTTTCGCCTTCCTCTGGCACTATACGCGACCGGCCGCGCCCTGGCTGGCGTTGCTCGGCCTGTGCTCCATGGTGCTCGGCATTGCCGAAGTCGTGCTGTTCCAGTTCCTCGGCAACATCATCGACTGGCTGTCCAACAGCGATCCGAACACGTTCCTTGCCCGTGAGGGCGGTACGCTCGTCTGGATGGCGGCGCTGCTGCTGCTCGTCATTCCGGGCTTCGGCGCGCTGCACACGATGACCATGCACCAGGCGCTCGCGGGCAATTTCCCGATGATCGCCCGCTGGCAGATGCATCGCTACCTCATCCGCCAGAGCATGACCTTCTTCTCCAACGAGTTCGCCGGCCGAGTCTCGACCAAGGTCATGCAGACGTCGCTTGCCGTGCGCGAGACGGTGATGAAGATCATCGACGTCTTCATCTACGTGGTGAGCTACTTCGTCTCGATGATCGCGGTCATCGCCTCGGCGGACCTGCGCCTCGTCGTGCCGCTGCTCGTGTGGTTCGTCGTCTATCTCGGCATCCTGCGCTACTTCGTGCCGAAGCTCATGGTGATCTCCCGCGAGCAGGCCGACGCGCGCTCGATGATGACGGGCCGGATCGTCGACAGCTACACCAACATCGCGACGGTAAAACTGTTCTCGCATGCCGGGCGCGAGGAGAGCTATGCCCGCGAAGGCATGAACGAGTTCCTCGTCACCGTCCACAAGCAGATGCGCCTGATCACGCTGTTCAACATCTTGATCGACGTCAACAACGTCATCACGATGTTCTTCACGGCGGCCATCGGCATCTATTTCTGGATGGCGGGCGACGTCTCGGTCGGCGCCGTCGCGGTGGCCATCGGCCTTGCCATGCGCATCAACGGCATGTCGCAATGGGTGATGTGGGAAGTGACCGCGCTCTTCGAAAACATCGGAACGGTCTATGACGGCATGGGCATGATGACCCGGCCGCACGACATCCAGGATGCGCCGCAGGCGCCGGCCCTGCCGGCCGCAAGGGGCGCGATCGACTTCGATCATGTCCGCTTCCACTACGGCAAGAACAAGGGCGTGATCGAGGATCTGTCGCTGTCGATCGAGGCAGGGGAGAAGGTCGGCCTCGTCGGTCGCTCCGGCGCCGGCAAGACGACGCTGATGAACGTGCTGCTGCGCTTCTACGACCTTGAATCCGGCAGGATCACCATCGACGGCAGGGACGTCGCCACGGTGACGCAGGACAGCCTGCGCTCGCAGATCGGCGTCGTCACGCAGGACACGTCCCTGCTGCACCGCTCGATCCGCGAGAACATCGCCTATGGCAAGCCGGATGCGAGCGACGCGGAGATCATCGAGGCGGCCAGGCGCGCCAATGCCTGGGACTTCATCGAGGGCCTTACCGACCAGCAGGGACGCACGGGCCTCCATGCCCAGGTCGGCGAGCGCGGCGTGAAACTGTCGGGCGGCCAGCGCCAGCGCATCGCGATCGCCCGCGTCTTCCTGAAGGACGCGCCGATCCTGGTGCTGGACGAGGCGACCTCGGCGCTCGATTCCGAGGTCGAGGCGGCGATCCAGGAAAACCTCTTTGCCCTGATGCAGGGCAAGACGGTGATCGCCATCGCCCACCGCCTCTCGACGCTGACCGAGATGGACCGCCTCGTCGTCCTCGACAAGGGCCGTCTCCACGAGACCGGCACCCATGCCGAACTCGTCGCCAGGGGCGGCATTTATGCCGACCTGTGGACCCGCCAGTCCGGCGGCTTCATCGCCGACGACGCCGAGGCGGAAGTGGCGGCGGAATAGCCGGGCGGAAGGCACCCCTTTCCAGCAGAAGGGGTGCCTTCATATCTGTTCTTATCTATTGGGATTCTTTGAGGTGCTGTGCTATTCTATGGCAATGAACAAGGAGCATCCCATGGCGACCATCACGATTTCCCTGCCGGATACCCTGAAATCTTTCGTCGAAAGCCAGATCGAGACGAAGGGCTACGGCAATGTCAGCGAGTATTTTCGCGGCCTCCTGCGCGATGCGCAGGAAAAGGAAAACGAGGCCCGGCTTGAGGCCCTGCTGCTTGAAGGGCTCGCCTCCGGCAAGGGAGATGTGCCCGATGATGCCTTTTGGACGGACTTGAAAGCGGAGGCTGCCCAACTGCTCGCCGCACGTTCACGCAAAAGCAACGCGCGTTGAAGACGGTCGTCCTTCCATCGGCCCGCGCCGATATTCTCCGGCAGATCGACTATTTCGTCGAAATCGGGCAGAGCCTTGTGGCCGATCGATTCCTTGCAGCCGCGCGCGCCGCCATCGATCACATTTCCCATACGCCGCAGGCGGGGGCGCCGCGCTCGGTCAAAAATCGCCGGCTTGCTGGTTTGAGGACCTGGCCCATAGATGGTTTCGATGATCTGAAAATCTACTATCTGGTCTCGCCGGATGAAGTGGCGATAGTCCGCATTCTCCATGGACGCCGGGATATCGCGCGCATCCTGGAAGGATAGCGTCCGGCCGTTCCGAGAGGGACCACCTTTCCAATCTTTAATTTGTCACTCGTCAAAAACCGCCTATATCGGGGGCATGATCTTCCGCTCGCTTTTCTCCTGGTTCGAGAACTGGATCCAGCCCTTCGCGCGGCGCGACGATCTTCGCCCGCCGCAGGGACTGCCCGCGTTCGTCTGGTTCTATGTCGGTCAGGCCAAGGGGCCGTTCGCCGCGATGCTGGTGCTCGGCGGCATCACGGCGGGCATCGAGGCGGCGACCTTCTGGTTCGTCGGGCGGCTCGTCGATATCCTGGCGACGGTGAAGCCCGCAGACGGCTGGAGCGGGCTCATGGCGGCCCACGGGCCGGAGCTTCTGCTGATGCTCGGTCTCATCGGCCTCGTGCGCTTCGTCGTGACGTTCTTCACGGCGCTGGTCGACCAGCAGGTCATCACGCCCGGCTTCTACAATCTGGTGCGCTGGCAGTCCTATGTGCATGTCGCGCGCCAGTCTCTCTCCTTTTTCCAGAACGACTTTTCCGGCCGCATCGTCACGAAGGTCTGGTCGGCGGGGCAGGCGACCGGCGACGTCATCACCTCCTTCATGGAGAGCGTCTGGTTCGTGACGATCTACACCGCCTCGACGCTGGTTCTCCTGGGCCAGCTCGACTGGCGGCTCGCGGCCGTGCTCGGCGTGTGGCTCGTGGTCTTCTCCGTGCTCGCGCGCTATTTCGTGCCGCGCATCCGCGAACATTCGCGCCAGACCGCCGAGGCGGCCTCGATGCTCAGCGGCCGCATGGTCGACGCCTATTCCAACATCCAGACCCTGAAGCTGTTCGGCCGCGACGAGGCGAACGACCGCTACATGCGCAGCGGCTTCGACATCTTCCAGAAGACCACGCTCGATTTCACGCGCTTCCTGACGGGGGTGCGCGCCTCCATGGCCTTCGTCTCCGGCCTGATGATCGTCGCCATGGCGATACTCTCCATCCATCTCTGGCTCGGCGGCGTCGCCAGTTCCGGCGCCGTCGCCTTCACCATGGCGCTGGTGCTGCGGCTGAATTTCCTGCTCAACCGGCTGATGACGCAGCTCAACAGCATCATGCGCAACATCGGCACGATCCAGAATTCGGCCGATCTCATTTCCCAGCCGATCGGCCTCGTCGACAAGCCGGATGCGGCGGACATGAAGGTGGTGCGCCCGGAAATCCGTTTCGAGGCCATCCGCTTCCACTATGGCCGACAGTCCGGCGTCATCGACGACCTGACGCTGGCGATCCGGCCGGGCGAGAAGGTCGGCATCGTCGGCAGGTCCGGCGCCGGCAAGTCGACGCTGGTCAACCTCCTGCTGCGCTTCTACGATCTGGAAGGCGGGCGCATCCTCGTTGGGGGCGAGGATATCGCGGCGGTGACGCAGGAGAGCCTGCGCGCCAATATCGGCATGGTCAGCCAGGACACCGCGCTCCTGCACCGCTCGATCCGCGACAACATCCTCTTCGGCGATCCCGATGCCAGCGAGGCCGAGATGATCGAGGCGGCGCGGAAGGCCGAGGCGCACGACTTCATCCTCTCGCTGGAGGACCAGCGCGGCCGCACGGGCTATGACGCCCATGTCGGCGAGCGCGGCGTCAAGCTGTCGGGCGGCCAGCGCCAGCGCATCGCCATTGCCCGCGTCATGCTGAAGGACGCGCCGATCCTCGTGCTCGACGAGGCGACGTCGGCGCTCGATTCGGAGGTCGAGGCGGCGATCCAGTCGAACCTCGAGCGGCTGATGCGCGGCAAGACCGTGCTCGCCATCGCCCATCGCCTGTCCACCATCGCCGCGCTCGACCGGCTGATCGTCATGGACCGCGGCCATATCGTGGAGGAGGGGAGCCATGCGGAACTCGTTGCCCGCGGCGGTCTCTATGCGGATCTCTGGACGCGCCAGTCCGGCGGCTTCCTCGGTCATGAGGAAGCGGCGCAATAGCGCCGCAAAGCGTCGTTTCTCACACGCTTTCCAAGCCCGGAACCGCTGGATGTTCAAGGCGATGCCTGTGCCTTGTCAAGATGCCCCGTTTTTCCCGCGACAATGTGCCCACCTCCCCTTGCCAAGGCTGGACATAATTTGCGATCAAGCATAGAACGCGCCGGATTGACGGGGAATCTATGGCCGCATTGTGTCCGGATATTGCCGGTTTCCAAAGGGGCGTTGCGGTTTCCGCAGACTTTGCGTGAGAGGATGGTTTAGCCGTGAGCGAACACGAGACAACAAGCGAATCCCATGGCGAGCCCACTCGCCGCGATTTTCTTTACCTGACCACCGGTATGGCGGGCGTCGTGGGCGGCGTTGCGGTTGCCTGGCCGTTCATCGACCAGATGCGTCCGGATGCGTCCACGCTGGCGCTCGCCTCCATCGAGGTCGATGTCTCCAGCCTGACGCCCGGCATGTCGCTGACCGCCAAGTGGCGCGGCAAGCCGGTCTTCATCCGCAACCGCACGGACCAGGAAGTCGAAGAGGCCAAGGCCGTCCAGCTTGCCGACCTTAAGGATCCGGTCGCGCGCAACGCCAATATCGCATCCGACGCGCAGGCGACGGACCTCGACCGCTCCGCCGGCGAGGGCAAGGAGAACTGGATCGTCATGATCGGCTCCTGTACGCATCTGGGCTGTGTTCCGCTCGGCCAGGCCGGCGATTTCGGCGGGTGGTTCTGTCCCTGCCATGGTTCTCACTACGATACCGCCGGTCGTATTCGTAAGGGTCCGGCCCCCGAGAACCTGCCCGTGCCGACCTTCTCGTTCGTATCCGACACAGTCATCAAGATCGGTTGAGGGGACACCTGATAATGAGTGCTGAACATTCCACCTACCAGCCGACGACTGGCATCGAAAAATGGGTCGATTCGCGCCTGCCTCTGCCGCGCATGATCCATGACAGCTTCGTGTCCTACCCGGTTCCACGCAACCTGAACTATGCCTACACCTTCGGCGCCATGCTGTCGGTGATGCTGATCGTGCAGATCCTGACCGGCATCGTGCTGGCCATGCACTACGCCGCCGAAACCTCCGTCGCGTTCAACTCGGTCGAGAAGATCATGCGCGACGTGAACCACGGCTGGCTCCTGCGCTACATGCACGCCAACGGCGCGTCCTTCTTCTTCATCGCGGTCTATCTCCACATCGCCCGCGGCCTCTACTACGGCTCCTACAAGGCGCCGCGCGAAATCCTCTGGATCCTCGGCGTTGTCATCTACCTCCTGATGATGGCGACGGGCTTCATGGGCTACGTTCTGCCCTGGGGCCAGATGTCCTTCTGGGGCGCGACCGTCATCACCGGCTTCTTCTCGGCCTTCCCGTGGGTCGGCGAATGGATCCAGCAGTTCCTGCTCGGCGGCTTTGCGGTCGACAACCCGACGCTGAACCGCTTCTTCGCGCTGCACTACCTCCTGCCCTTCATGATCGCCGGCGTCGTCGTCCTGCACGTCTGGGCGCTGCACGTCACCGGCCAGACCAACCCGACCGGCGTCGAGGTGAAGTCCAAGACCGACACGGTCGCCTTCACGCCCTATGCCACGCTGAAGGACGCGCTCGGCGTATCGGTCTTCCTGATCGTCTTCGCCTGGTTCATCTTCTACATGCCGAATTACCTCGGCCACCCGGACAACTACATTCCGGCCGATCCGCTGAAGACGCCTGCCCACATCGTTCCGGAATGGTACTACCTGCCGTTCTACGCGATGCTGCGCGCCATCACCTTCAATGTCGGCCCGATCGACTCCAAGCTTGGCGGCGTCCTCGTGATGTTCGGCGCGATCATCGTGCTGTTCTTCCTGCCCTGGCTCGACACGTCCAAGGTTCGCTCGGCCGTCTACCGCCCCTGGTACAAGCTGTTCTTCTGGCTGTTCGTCGCCAATGCCATCCTGCTCGGCTGGCTCGGGGCCATGCCGGCGGAAGGCATTTACGTCATCCTCTCGCAGCTCGGCACCCTCTACTACTTTGGCTTCTTCCTCGTGCTCATGCCGGTTCTCGGCCTGATCGAGACCCCGAAGCGCATTCCGAATTCGATCACGGAAGCGGTTCTGGAAAAGAAGAACGCCAAGGCGGTCAAGGCCTGATAGCGAGCGACGAAAGGAACCATGACAATGAAAAAGCTTGTTGCAGGCATTCTGTCGCTCGCACTCGTCGCCGGTCTCGGCGTCTCCCTCGCCACGGCGCAGGAAGACCATGCCGCTGCCGGCGGTGCGGAGGCGGAGCACGCCACGCCCCACTACCCGATCCACAAGCCCAAGCAGCAGGACTGGTCGTTCGCCGGCCCGTTCGGCAAGTATGACAAGGGCCAGCTCCAGCGCGGCCTGAAGGTCTATACCGAAGTCTGTTCTGCCTGCCATTCGATGAGCCTCGTCTCCTTCCGCACGCTGGAAGGCCTCGGCTACTCGGAAGCCCAGGTGAAGGCTTTCGCGGCGAACTACGAAGTGCAGGACGGTCCGAACAGCGACGGTGACATGTTCACCCGCAAGGCCGTTCCGTCCGACTACTTCCCGTCGCCCTACGCCAACCACGAGGCGGCCGCCGCCTCGAACAACGGCGCGGCTCCGCCGGACTTCTCGCTGATCGCCAAGGCGCGCGGCATCACCCGCGGCTTCCCGCAGTTCGTCTTCGACATCTTCACCCAGTACCAGGAAGGCGGGCCGGACTATATCTACTCGCTGCTGACGGGGTATGACGAAGAGCCGCCGGCGCATATCGAAGTCGCGGAAGGCACGCACTACAATCCGTACTTCGCGAATGCCGCGGCGCTCGCCATGGCGCCGCCGATCTCCGACGACCAGATCACCTATGACGACGGCGCGCCGCAGACGGTCGACCAGTATGCGCACGACGTCGCCGCCTTCCTGATGTGGGCCGCCGAGCCGCATCTGGAAGAGCGCAAGCGCACCGGCTTCATGGTCATGGTCTTCCTGGTGATCTTCACCGGCCTGATCTACCTGACGAAGAAATCGGTCTACGCCAACAAGGAACACTGAGCGGCCCTGTCGCTCTGTCGAAAGGCGGCCTTCGGGCCGCCTTTTTTGTTGTGGGGGGATGCCGCACCTGCAATAAACGGGAAAACCCTCCGCAGCCGGAATTTTCATGTCTACACTCGAAAACGAACTCGTCGCCGCGATCCGCAACATCCCGGACTATCCCAAGCCCGGCGTCATGTTCCGCGACATCACCACGCTGCTCGGCAATCCGCGCGCCTTCCGCCGCGCCGTGGACGAGCTGGTGCATCCCTATGCGGGCATCGGCATCGCCAAGGTCGCCGGCATCGAGGCGCGTGGCTTCATCCTCGGCGGCGCCATGGCGCATCAGCTGTCGACCGGCTTCGTGCCCATCCGCAAGAAGGGCAAGCTGCCGCACGAGACGGTGCGCATCGCCTACAGCCTGGAATACGGCGTCGACGAGATGGAGATGCACAAGGACGCCATCAGGCCAGGCGAGAAGGTCATCCTCGTCGACGACCTGATCGCAACCGGCGGCACGGCGGAGGCGGCGGTGAAGCTGCTGCGCCAGATCGGCGCGGATATCGTGGCGGCCTGCTTCGTCATCGACCTGCCGGAGCTTGGCGGGCGGAAGAAGCTAGAGGCGTTGGGCGTGGAAGTTCGCACGCTGGTGGCGTTCGACGGGCATTGAGGGCGGCCGCCCGCGACCTATCATCTGTGGCGGCGGCACCCCGACAATGCGGATTGGCGCTTGAGCCTTCAGACGAATTCCAGAACCGTGCTCTCGAACCGGATGACCGGCTCGCCGTTCTGGTTCGTCCCCGCGCACAGGATCGTATTGATCAGCCGGCCCGGCCGTGAGGCGAGTTCGCGCGAGGCCGTCAGCGTCACCGAATAGGTGATCGTGTCGTCGGCGAAGACCGGTTTCAGCCAGCGCAGGTTCGTGAAGCCCGGCGAGGGGCCGAGGTTCGGCGGGGCGATGCCTTCACCCGCAAGCCGCCTGTATTCGCCCGTCCAGAACGACACGAAGCATTTCATCCAGCCGGCGGCGGAATGCCAGCCAGAGGCGCACAGGCCGCCGAAGAGGGCGTGCCGGGCGAGTTCCGCGTCGAGATGGAAGGGCTGCGGGTCGAAATCCTTCGCGAAGCGGATAATGTCCTCCGCCGTGAAGGTGAGGCTGCCGATCTCGACGGCCTCGCCGAAGGCGTAGAGCTCAGCCATGCGCATGGTCGGCTCCCTTTTCGGCAAGGCGCATCATGTGGGTGAATTCACAGAGCGCGACGGTTTCGCCGCGCTGGTTCGTCACCATGGCCCGTATCCGCACAATGCCGATCTCCGGCCGGGAACGCGAAACGCGCGCCTCCAGCACCTCGCAATGGCCCCCCAGCGTGTCGCCGGCGAGCACCGGGCGCTTCCATTCCATGACGTCCACGCCGGGCGAGCCTTCCGAGGTCGAGCCGGCGATATAGGCCTCGTAGAGCATGCGCATCATGACCGCGCTGGTGTGCCAGCCGGAGGCGGCGAGCCCGCCGAGGATGCTGGCGCGGCCGGCCGCCTCGTCGAGATGCATCGGCTGGGGATCGAACTCCTGCGCGAAGGCGACGATCTCGTCTGCCGTCAGCGTCCGCTGCGCAAAGGCGAAGCGGCGGCCGGGCGTGAAGTCCTCGAAGGCCAGTCGCGCGTCCGTCATTGTCTCTTACGTGTTGAAGCGGAAATGGATGACGTCGCCGTCCTCGACCACGTATTCCTTGCCTTCGTCGCGGCCCTTGCCGGCTTCCTTGGCCCCGACCTCGCCCTTGTAGGCGATGTAGTCGTCATAGGCGATGGTGAAGGCGCGGATGAAGCCGCGTTCGAAATCCGTGTGGATGACGCCGGCGGCCTGCGGGGCCTTGGTGCCGCGCACGATCGTCCACGCGCGCGTTTCCTTGGGGCCGACGGTGAAATAGGTGATGAGGTCGAGCAGGTGGTAGCCGGCGCGGATGAGCCGGTCGAGGCCCGCTTCCTCGAGGCCGAGCGCCGAGAGGAATTCGGCCGCTTCCTCCTCCGGAAGCTGCGCGACTTCCGATTCGATCGCCGCCGAGATGATGACGCATTCGGCGCCCTGTTCCTTCGCCATGGCGGCCACGGCCTCGGTATGCGCGTTGCCGGTCGAGGCATCGGCCTCGGCGACGTTGCAGACGTAGAGGACCGGGTGCGAGGTGAGGAGGTTGAGGCCCTTCAGCACCTCGATCTCTTCCGGCGCCAGCGTCTTCAGGAGCAGGCGGGCCGGCTTGCCCTCGTTGAGCAGCTTCACCACGGCTTCCATGATCGGAAGCTGCGCCAGGGACTCCTTGTCCTTGCCGGTGGCGCGCTTGCGCGTCTGCTCGACGCGGCGCTCCAGGCTTTCCAGGTCGGCGAGCATCAGTTCGGTCTCGATCGTGTCGGCGTCGCCCACCGGGTTGATGCGGCCCTCGACATGGGTGATGTCGTCGTCCTCGAAGCAGCGCAGCACATGCACGACGGCATCGACTTCGCGGATGTTGGCGAGGAACTTGTTGCCGAGGCCTTCGCCCTTCGATGCGCCGCGCACGAGGCCGGCGATGTCGACGAAGGAGATGCGCGTCGGGATGATCTCCTTGGAGCCGGCGATGGCGGCAAGCGCCTTCATGCGGGGATCGGGAACCGCCACCTCGCCGGTGTTCGGCTCGATGGTGCAGAAGGGATAGTTTGCCGCCTGGGCGGCCGCCGTCTTGGTCAGCGCGTTGAAGAGGGTCGACTTGCCGACATTCGGCAGGCCGACGATACCGCATTTGAAGCCCATGGAGGTGGTCCGTTCGTCTCAAGAAAATCGTTGCCCTCGCTATGGGGGATGGCGGGGGCAGGGTCAAGGGCTTCGGCCCCGCGGGGCCTTGAAGTCGCCTCTCCTGCGGTGCACAATGGGCCTTACACCGCTCGAAGCCAATTCACGAGGAGCTTCCCATGAGCAATGGTGACACGACCCTTGAACCCAAAACCACCACCAAGCCGAAGCTCGAACGGCCGAAGCTCTACAAGGTGCTTCTGGTCAACGACGACTATACGCCGCGCGAATTCGTCGTGCTGGTGCTGAAGGCGGTGTTCCGCATGGCGGAGGAGACGAGCTACCGCGTCATGATGACCGCGCACAAGATGGGCACCTGTGTGGTCGTCGTCTGCGCGCGCGACATTGCCGAGACCAAGGCGAAGGAGGCGACGGACCTCGCCAGGGAGGCGGGCTTTCCGCTGCTCTTCCAGACGGAGCCGGAGGAGTAGACCTTCACCCGATATTAGCCGCTGCTGTTTAGGCTGGCGGCATGGTCGAAGAAGCCGCCACCTGGCACTATGCCGTCGCCTTCGTGCTCTGCCTCGTCCTCGGGGCGATCGGGCATGTCTGCCGCGCGGTCTTCAACGTCTTTCCGGACCGGTTGTCGGACAGGCCGATGCTCGATCTCATGATCAGCGACGGCTACGACTGGAACGACCGGATTTTCGGCACCGAATATGACGATGCCGGCTACTACAGGCTCGATTCCTGGCGGAATTTCCGGAACGCGACCGTCGGCTGCGGCCTTGCCGGCCTCGCCGTCATGCTCTTCTCCGACGGTGCCTCGGGCCTTGTCGCCAAGGGCCTCGATACCGGGCTCGCCTGGTTGTGGGAGCTTTTCGTCTACCGCATCGAAACGTTGCGCTGGCTCTGACTAGAGCCGCAGTGTCCGACGCCGAAGCGACTTCGCTTCGGCTGGAAATGCTCTATTCGCCCTTGTTGCCGAGCAGCTTCTTCAGCATCTCCGCCATCGGCCCGGTCGTGGGTAGGATCTTCGGCTGGGCGTGGTTGCGCGCCTGGCGGATATGGGACTGGCCGACCGGTTTCTGCGCGGGCGCCTTTTGCGCCTCCGGCTTGCCGCCGGTGGCGAGCGCCAGCTTGTTCATCAGCTGCGAATCCTCTCCCCGCACCAGCATGTCCGCATTGAGCGCGAGTTCGTCGAGCAGCGGATCGAGCCAGGTGTGGTCGGTCTTGGCGAAATCGCCGAGCACATGGTGGGTGACGAGTTCCTTGACGCCGGGGTGGCCGATGCCGAGGCGCAGGCGCCGGTAGTCCTTGCCGCAATGGGCGTCGAGCGACCTGATGCCGTTGTGCCCGCCATGGCCGCCGGCGACCTTGATGCGCGCCTTGCCGGGCGCGAGGTCCAGTTCGTCGTAGATCGCGACGATGTCCTTCGGGGCGAGCTTGTAGAAACGCATCGCCTCGCCGACGGATTCGCCCGAAAGGTTCATGAAGGTCTGCGGCTTGACGAGCAGCACCTTCTCCCCGGCAAGCTCGCCCTCGGCGATTTCCGCCTTGAACTTCTTCGACCAGGGTGAGAACGGGTTCTTGCGATGGATCGCGTCCAGCGCCATGAAGCCGATATTGTGGCGGTTGCCCGCATATTTTGCGCCCGGATTGCCGAGCCCCGCGATGATCTGCATGGATTGGTCCGCCAAAAGGATCTCTTCGGCCTTCACCACCGCGAAAGCGGCTGGAAGTCAACCGTCCGCGCTTATTTCTTCGTGCCGTTGTCGGCCGTGCGCGTGTTCGGCGGCAGGCCGTAGGCGGTGAAGATGCGGTCCTGTCCGCCGTCGACGATGAGCGCGTCGAGCGCCGCCTGCAGCCGCTCGATGAGGTCGGGCGGCGTGTCCTTGTGGCAGGCGATGCCGTAGACCTGGCCGGCCATCAGCATGGCCTTTTCGACGGGCTGGCCCTGGTTGACCAGGTTCTCGTAGGTCTTGATCGACGTCGGCAGCAGGTCGATGCGGCCGGAGAGCAGCTTGCGCATCGAAATGTCGATATCGGCGGCAAGGTCGATCTCCTTGAAACCGAGCTGTTCAAGCGCCTCCACGGCGAAGTCGCCGCGCTGCGAGCCGACCTTCATGGCGAGCGCCTCGCGCAGGCTTGCCGGTCCCTTGCTGCCGTCCTTGCGCTTCAGCAGCACCATCTCGTCCTTCAGGAGTGGATTGACCCAGGCGAAGCGAGCGGCGCGCTCTCGGTTGTAGCCGGTCGTGAAGACGCAGTTCATGGGCTGTTTCTCGGCCAGGGCGAAGGCGCGGGCCCAGGGCATGATCTCGATCGTGTAGTCGATGCCGGCCGCCTTCGCCATCGCTTCGACCTGCTCGACCGCGATGCCGGTGATCCTGCCGTCCCTGGAATAATTGAAGGGGGCGTATTCCTCCGTCACGAAATGCAGGGTTTCGGCATGCGGCGCGGAAAAGGGAGCGAGCGACAGGCAAAGCGTCAAAAGCAGCGTCTTCATCGTCTCGTCCTCAATGCTTCGTCAGGAGGCGGCCCGGTGTTCCGGCCTGTCCGCCGTCGTGAAATCGTCCAGCTTTTCCAGGAGCGCGTCAAGCGGAAGAGGGCGGCTGAGGAGATAACCCTGGCCGAATTCGACATGCATGGACTGGAGGATATCCCACTGTTCCGTCGTCTCGATGCCCTCCGCCACCACGGCGCAGCCCATCTGGTGCGAGATGGTGCGGATGCCTTCTACCAGCATACGGCTCTTGCGGCGCACGTCCGGCTGGTCGGAGGACAGCGAGCGGGTGAAGGACTGGTCGATCTTGACGATATCGACGGGGAAGCGGTTGAGGTAGGACAGCGAGGAATAGCCGGTGCCGAAATCGTCGAGCGCGATGCGGCAGCCGAGATCGGAGAGCGCGTCGAGCACTTCGCGCACCACGGGATTGTCGAGCATCAGCACGGCCTCGGTGATTTCCACGACGATGCGCGACGGCGTGATGCCGTGCTCCAGGAGCAGGGCGGCAAGGCGGGCCGGCAGGACGGGCTCGAACTGAAGCGGCGAGAAGTTCACCGCGAGATAGCTGTCGGCAAGCCCTTCCAGTCTGGAGATGAGGGCGAGGCTGGCGATCGACTTCGACAGGATGCTGTCGCCGATGCGGCCGATCGAGCCGTTCTCCTCGGCAATGCCGATGATCTCGGCCGGCGGCAGCAGGCCGCGTTCGGGATGGTTGAGACGCATCAGCGCCTCGAAGCCGGCGACGCGCCCGTCGGCGAGCGAGACGATCGGCTGGAGATGGGCGGTGAACCAGTCGTCGCGCAGGCCCTGGTCGATGAACTGCTCCGTTTCCAGCCGCTTGCGGGCGATGTCCACCATGTTGTTGTCGAAGAGCTGCACGCCGTTCTTGCCGCTGCGCTTGCGCGCATACATGGCCATGTCCGACTTCTGCAGCAGGCAGGCCGCCGTCTCGGCCTGGTCGGGATAGACGGCGATGCCGATGCTGGCGCTGACGTTGAGGTCCGCGCCGTTGATCGTGAGCGGCGTGCGCAGGCTCGCCACCAGCCGCTCGCTGACGTCCATGGCGAGCTGGCGGGCGTCCGGCGCGGCGAGCAGGATGGCGAATTCGTCGCCGCCGAGCCGGGCGATGCGGTCGCCCGCGCGCAGTTGCCGGCGCAGGCGCGTCGCCACCTGGCAGAGCACCTCGTCGCCCGCCGCATGGCCGAGATTGTCGTTGATCCACTTGAAGCGGTCGAGGTCGACGAAGAGGCAGGCGAGCTGCTGGCCGAGCTTGTCGGCCGTGCCGATCAGTTCATCGAGCACCGATTCGAAACCCTGCCGGTTGAGCAGGCCCGTCAGGTGGTCGGTGATCGCCTGGTGATGGTTGCGGTTCTCCGCCTCCTTCAGGTCGGTGACGTCGGTCATGACGGACAGCGACAGCGCCTGCCGGCGGCTGCTGGCCGCGACGCCGGTTTCCAGGATCAGCACGTCGATCATGCCGCCGTCGGCGCAGCGGAAGCGCACTGTCGCCCCGCAGATGCCGCCGTCCGCGCTGTTTTCGGCATGGCGCGCACGATAGGCCTCGCGCCAGTCCTCGGCGACGAAATCGGTGAATTCCTGGCCGATCACCGCGGCGCGGCGGTAGCCGGTCGCGGTCAGCCAGTAGTCGCTGACGGCGGTGATGCGGTTGTCCGCGTCGATGGAGAACAGCATGGCCGGCGTCAGGTTGTAGATGTCGGTGGCGCGGGCATGGGCGAGCTTCAGCTCGTTCTCCTCGCGCTCCAGCTTGCTCTGCATCTCATTGAAATTGTGGGCGAGGGCGCCCATCTCGTCGTTCGACGTCCAGTCGACATGGTGGCGCGAGCCGAGCCGGCGCGTCGCCTCGATGGCTGCCGTCAGCCGCATCAGCGGGCGGATGATGGTGATGCGGTTGCCGATGATCGCGGCGGTGAAGAGCGTCGCCACGGCGAAGAAGAAGATGGCAAAGATGCTCATCTCGTCCGTGGAGAAGCGCGAGAGGAGGCCCTTCTTGCGGATCCAGATCTCTGCCGTGCCGACCTTCTTGATGCCGTCGCTGGCCTTGTAGAGGATGTCCGCCTTGACGATGGAGCGGGCCTCGTCCGGGTCGGGGCGGTTGGCGGGCTGGCTGATGTCGATGACGTCGGACGTGTCGCGCACATGCACGAAGGCGATGTCGGCATCCGCCTGCAGCGCGCCGACGATCTGGTCGATGCTCTCCTTGTCGAAATCCCACAGCGGCTTGCCGAGCGCCTGGACATTGGCTTCGAGCAGCACTTCGGTGTTCTGCAGGCGCTCGCGCGCGACGCGGTCGGACGACAGGATCAGGAAGAGCACGAAGAGCGGGGCGACGAAAATGAGCAGGGCGCCGATGACGATGGCGATGAAGCGGCTTTCCACCGAATGCATTTTCATGCCGGTCGCCCCCCTGCCATGATGCCAAGCCCGCCGCCCATAACGCCCCTCTTTGGCTTATGTGATCTTTGCGGCCTAGATTTTCATCAAAGTCTTAAATGTTGCTGAAATGGCGATCCGGAAAAGTGCTGATAATTCAAGCTTCCCGCAACGGTAGCGCCGGGGCGGCGGCAAAGAAAAACCCCGCATCCGGCGGATGCGGGGTTTTTCGGGTCTTGCCGGACGGATCCGATTACTCGGAGGCTTCCGTTGCTTCCTCTTCCTTCACGCCTGCGGCCGGAACGGCGATCGTGGCGATCGTGAAGTCGCGGTCGGTGATGACCGGGCTCGTGTCCTTCGGCAGCTTGATATTCGAGATGTGGATGCCTTCGCCGACCTTCAGGCCAGTGAGGTCCGCCGTGATGAATTCCGGAATGTCGCCGGCCAGGGCGTGCAGTTCGACGGCGTGGCGAACGATGTTCAGGACGCCGCCGGCCTTGATGCCCGGGGACTTCTCTTCGTTGACGAAGTGAACCGGAACCTCGACGACGACGTTGGTGTTGCCCGAAACGCGCAGGAAGTCGACATGCATCGTGAAGTCGCGGACCGGATCGAGCTGATAGTCCTTCGGCAGGACCTTGATCTTCTCGCCGTTGACGTCGATCGTTGCGACGGTGGTCTTGAAACCGCCGGCGTGGATGCGCTGGGTCACGTCCTTCGTGGAGATGGCGATGGAGAGCGGGGCCTGCTTGTCGCCGTAAATGACTGCGGGAATAAGGCCGTTGCGGCGAAGTTCACGGGAGGACCCCTTACCAACCCGTTCGCGCGTCTCGGCCTTGAGCTCGTAAGTGTCTTGGCTCATGGCTTTACCTTTCATGTGCTACTGGAGAGCCTTTCGCACGCGGGGAACGCCCTGCGGCTGCAAAAAGCTTGAGGATTTCGTGAAAGCCTCATCCACGTTGCCTCCAAGGGTGTCTACGCGGACGGGGGCTCGATAAACGAGAACGCCCGGAAATGCAAGGCCCGCGGGCGATTGACACGATGCGGTCATGATTGGATGTTCGCTTCTAGACCCGTTCGGCGAAGGAAACCGCGATGAGACGACAGATCCTGATGGCTTCGGCCGCATTTGCGCTTGTATCCGCAAGCCCGGTCCTCGCCCAGGAGGTTTCGCCGGCCGCGGCCGAGAGCATCCAGCACAAGCTGACGCGCTACCTGCCGCAGGACATGATCGAGGCCGGCCTCGTCACCGTCAAGGCGGCGACCTCCTTCTACGAGCTGCGCTTCAACCCCGCCGTGCTCCTGGAAAAGAACAGGTCCAAGGCGGTGACCGTCGAGGGCCTGAAGCCGATGACGGCCTATCTGCGGCCCACGCCCGAGGGCACCTACCGTGTCGAGGCGAGTGACAGCTTCGACATCAACGGCTCGGTCGACGCGGCGCCCGGCAAGAATTCCTTCTCCTATGTCATCGCCTCGATGACGCTCGACGGCATCTACGATCCCGATATCCTCTATTTCACCGCCGCCGACTGGAAGGCCGAGAAGATCGCCTTCACCAGCACCTCGCCGCAGGAGAGCGTCACGGCGAGCTTCGGCGAGACGGCGATGCGCCTTGCCGCCGAGAAGAGAGGCGAGGGTATTCTCGACATATCCAGCACCGGCGTCATGAAGGCCTTTGCCGAGACGGTCACCGGCGGGGCGAACGGCCGGGTCGATATCAGCGCCGACACGGTCGATATCGACATCAGCATGGATGGCGCGCGCAACAGGGTGGTGCAGGACCTCGTCTTCTTCGTGCTCGACAACATGCACAAGGACAAGCTGGAGGCGGCGGATGCGGCGCGCCTGAAGGAACTGCTGCGCTCCGCCCTGCCGGTCTTCGACAACCTCACGGAGACGATCAAGGCCTCCAACGTGACGGTCGGCACGCAACACGGCACGTTCGGGGCCGAGAGCGTCAGCTATGTCATAGACATGAACGGCATCGCCCATTCCACCCGCGTCGGCTTCGGTTTCGGGGTGGACAAGCCGCGGCCGCCTGCCGGCATCCTGCCTGCGGCCTTCGCCGAGGCGGTGCCGGAACGCGCGACCTTCAAGGCGGCCGTGACCAATCTCGACCTTGCCGGCGCCGTCGACTACCTCATCGACCATGCGGACTTCACGAAGGCGGAGCCGCTGACGGAAGCGCAGAACAAGGAGATCGGCCGCATCGTCCTGCCGGGCGGCGCGATGATCGTGGAATTCGAGGACGTCTCCGCCGTCTCGCCGGTTTACGACCTGCACCTTGCCGGCAGGATGCGGGTCTATCCCGACCAGAAGGACCGCCACAGCGCCGAGGTGACGCTGACCATGCGCGACTTCGACAAGACGGTCGCCTATCTCCAGAAGAACGCGGCCGCCGTGCCGCAGTTCGGCCAGGCCGCCTTCGGCCTGCTGATGATGAAGGGCCTTGCCCGCGATGCCGGCGGCGGCGCGCAGGCCTGGGACCTGACGGTTGGCGAGGACGGCAAGGTGCTGGTCAACGGCCGGCCGCTGCCCTTCCAGCAATAGGAATCAGGGCCGGGCGCGGCGCCTTGCGGTGAGGCGGGCGAGCGCCAGCATCAGCCCGCCGGCGATCAGCCCCCAGAAGGCGCCGGAAATGCCGGCGAAGGAGACGCCCGAGGCGGTGACGAGGAAGGTCACCGCCGCCGCCTCGCGGCTGTCGACGTCCTTGAAGGCGTTGAGGGCGGAGTTGGCGAAGGCGCTGATCAGCGCGAGGCCGGCGACCGCCTGGATGAGGATCGGCGGGGCGAGGCTGACGAAGGCCGTGACGGCGCCCGCTGCGAGCCCGAAGATCACGTAGAAGACGCCGGCATTGATCGCCGCCCAGTAGCGCCTGGCCGGGTCGGGATGGGCGTCGCTGCCCGCGCACATGGCGGCGGTGATGGCGGCGAGGTTGACCGCGTGGCCGCCGAAGGGCGCCGACAGCAGCGAGAAGAGGCCTGTGACGGCGAAGAGCGGGCCGGGGCTCGGCTCGTAGTGGTTGACCTTCAGCACGGCGATGCCCGGAATGTTCTGCGAGGCCATGGTGACGATGAAGAGCGGCAGCGCGATGCCGACAAGGCCGGCGACGGTGAAGACGGGCGTGACGATTTCCGGCCGCGGCAGCAGCGCGTCGGCCAGCCCGGCAAGGGCGCCTTCCGGCACGTCGATGCCGAAGGCGAGCACCGCGACGAAGGCGGCAAGCGCGGCGGGCACGGCGTAGAGCCGGTTGATGCTGCCGACCACCACCCAGGCCAGTACGATCGGCAGGCCGAGCAGCGGATCGAAGGCGATGGCCTTCACCGGCGCGAAGCAGAGGCCGATCAGCACGCCGGACAGCATGGCGTTGGCGAGCGTCGCCGGGATCGCCGCGACCATGCGGCCGAGCGGCTTCCACAGGCCCGCGACGACGATCAGCACCGCGCAGACGAGGAAGCCGCCGACTGCCGTGGCAAAGCCGCCCTCGACCGCGCCGGAGCTTGCCAGCAGCGCGGCGCCCGGCGTCGACCAGGCGATGGAGACGGGAAGCCGCGTTGCGGCGCTGAGCACGACGGCGCACACGCCCATCGACACGGACAGCGCCATCAGGCCGGAGGCGGCCTGCGCCTCCGTGGCGCCGACGCCCGTCAGCCCGTGCAGCACGACGGCGAAGGAACTGGCGAAGCCGACGAAGGCGGTGAGCAGGCCCATGAACAGGGCTTGGGCGGAAAAATCACGGAGCATGGCAGGATCGACGCTGGAAAGGATTGTGCACTGGTAACAGGCGCCGGGCGGCTTGGGAACAGGCTTGTGACGGGGCCATGGGGGCTTGGCTGTGCCGCTCCCGTCTTGGACCTTTGTCCCGCTGGACCCGCGGGCGCAAACGAGGCTATAGTCGTCGAGCGTTGTATTCTGGTGCGACGAACGGTCGAAGCTTTCGGGGAGGAGAGCGGATGCCCATGCGTTTCGATCATGCGGATCATGTGCAGAGCGTTGCGGCCCATGCGTCGGCGGCGGCAAGCTCGCCCGTGGCCGCCTCCTGGCGCCGCTGCCTCACGCTGCACGGCCTTTCGCCCGAGGAGACGCGCACGCCCTGGCGCCTCAGCGAACCGGAATTCCGCCAGGCACGGGCGCGCTCCAGCGTGCTGATCGAGGAGGCGCGCGGCGAGATCGACCGGCTCTTCGCCACGGTCGGCAGGGCCGGCTGCTGCCTGCTCCTGACCGACGAGAACGGCATCGCGCTGGAACGGCGCGGGGCGGCGGGCGATGACCGCGATTTCCGCGGCGTCGGGCTCTGGTCCGGCACGGTGTGGAGCGAGGCGAGCGTCGGCACCAACGGCATCGGCACGGCGCTGGCCGATGCGCGGCCGGTGCTCATCCTGCGTGACCAGCATTTCCTCTCGCAGAACACCGGCCTCTCCTGCACCACCGCGCCGATCCGCGATCACCGGGGGCGCATCGCCGCCGCCATCGATATCTCCACCTGCCGGGACGACGCCAACGAGATGACGATGGCGATCCTCTCGCAGGCCGTGCGCGATGCCGCCGCGCGCATCGAGGCGGGGCTGTTCCGCCGCGCCTTCTCCGCCGCCCGCATCCTGCTCGTGCCCGTCGAGGGCCGCGCCGCGCCGGCGCTGCTGGCCGTCGACCGCGACGATCTCGTTCTGGGCGCGACGCGCGCCGCGCGCCAGGTGCTCGGCCTCGACGACCGGCGCATCGCCACGGGCGTCGCGGCCTCCGATCTCCTGCACGAGGACAGGGCGGAGGACGGGCGCGACCTCGACGATGCGGAACGCGCGGCGCTGCGCCGCGTGCTGGCGCGCGCCGGCGGCAATGTCAGCCAGGCCGCGGACCTGCTCGGCATCAGCCGCGCGACGCTGTACCGCAAGATGAAAAAGCTCTCGATCAATTGATGTTGCGGCGCAGCGCAGGCTGTCGCATCCGCCTGTCTCAATTCTGAAACAGTCGGCGCCGCCATCGTCAGCGACCCTCTATCACAGCCGGCCGAAACGCCGCACCATCCTTCCCGACGGCCCAGTGTGGGCCTTATGGGAGGAATGACATGCTGCACCAGAAGATCGTCGAAAACCCGTACAAGGCAAAGTACGGCAACTTCATCGGCGGGGAGTGGAAAGAGCCGGTCGCCGGCCGCTATTTCGACAACATCACGCCGATCACCGGCGGCAAGCTCTGCGAGATCGCCCGCTCCGACGCCGCCGACATCGAGCTCGCCCTCGACGCCGCCCACGCCGCCAAGGACAAGTGGGGCCGCACCTCCTCCACCGAGCGCTCCAACATCCTGATGAAGGTCGCCCAGCGCATGGAGGACAATCTCGAACTTCTCGCGAAAGCCGAGACGTGGGACAACGGCAAGCCGCTGCGCGAGACCATGGCGGCCGACATCCCGCTCGCCATCGATCACTTCCGCTACTTCGCCGCCTGCGTCCGCGCCCAGGAAGGCACGATCGGCGAGGTCGACCATGACACGATCGCCTATCATTTCCACGAGCCGCTCGGCGTCGTCGGCCAGATCATCCCGTGGAACTTCCCCATCCTGATGGCCGCCTGGAAGCTTGCCCCCGCGCTTGCCGCCGGCAATTGCGTCGTGCTGAAGCCGGCCGAGCAGACGCCGTCCTCGATCCTCGTCTGGGCCGAACTCATCGGCGACCTGCTGCCCGCCGGCGTGCTCAACATCGTCAACGGCTTCGGCCTCGAAGCCGGCAAGCCGCTCGCCTCCAACCCGCGCATCGCCAAGATCGCGTTTACCGGCGAGACGACGACCGGCCGCCTGATCATGCAATATGCCAGCCAGAACCTCATTCCGGTGACGCTGGAGCTGGGCGGAAAGTCGCCGAACATCTTCTTCGCCGACGTGATGAACGAGGACGACGACTATCTCGACAAGGCGCTCGAAGGCTTTGCGATGTTCGCGCTGAACCAGGGCGAGGTCTGCACCTGCCCGAGCCGCGCGCTGGTGCATGAGAAGATCTACGACCGCTTCATGGAGAAGGCCGTCAAGCGCGTGGAGAAGATCGTGCAGGGCAACCCGCTCGACATGGGCACGATGATCGGCGCGCAGGCGTCCTCCGAGCAACTGGAGAAGATCCTCTCCTATATCGACATCGGCAAGCAGGAAGGCGCGGAAGTGCTGACCGGCGGCGGGCGCAACGATCTCGGCGGCGATCTTTCGGGCGGCTACTACGTCCAGCCGACCGTCTTTCGCGGCCACAACAAGATGCGCATCTTCCAGGAGGAGATCTTCGGGCCGGTGGTTTCCGTCACCACCTTCAAGGACGATGCGGAAGCGCTCGCCATCGCCAACGACACGCTCTACGGCCTCGGCGCCGGCGTGTGGAGCCGCGATGCGAACCGCTGCTACCATTTCGGCCGCGACATCCAGGCCGGCCGCGTCTGGACCAATTGCTACCACGCCTACCCGGCCCATGCGGCCTTCGGCGGCTACAAGCAGTCCGGCATCGGCCGCGAGACGCACAAGATGATGCTCGACCACTACCAGCAGACCAAGAACATGCTGGTCAGCTACTCTCCCAAGGCGCTCGGTTTCTTCTGAGCGACCGCCTCCTTCTCCACCCCCCGGAGAAGGCGTGCAACGGGCGCGGGAGCCATGTCCGCCGTCGCTCCCCGCTCCATCCCTCTCCCCGTTCGGGGGGAGGGAAAATCGTTTGAAGGAGGGCTGCCATGACCGAAGTCGAGACCGAGCCGCGCGTGGTGGCGACCGATGCCGCGCTGGCGCTCATCCGGGAGATCCAGGTCGATCACCCCGATATCCTGTTCCACCAGTCCGGCGGCTGCTGCGACGGCTCCTCGCCCATGTGCTATCCGGCGGACGACTACATCGTCGGTGACCGCGATGTGAAGCTCGGCGAGATCGGCGGCGTGCCGGTCTATATCAGCGAGAGCCAGTTCGACGTGTGGAAGCACACGCAACTGATCATCGACGTGGTGCCGGGCAGGGGCGGCATGTTCTCGCTCGACAACGGCCGGGAGAAACGGTTCCTCACCCGCTCGCGCCTCTTTTCCGGCGGCGAGGCCTGCCCGCTGCCGGCACGCTGACGCGGTTCAGGCCGGCCTCAGCCGATCGGGCACTGGCCGCGCCGATAGACCGTGAAGCCGGCCGCCTCCGCCGAGCAGGCATTGCCGAATTCCTTGAAGTCCGGGCCGCGGCGCCCGCAGACCGGAACATATTCCATCGTGCAGACGCGCTGGTCGCGCGGGCGCTCGCGATCGTCCCGGTCGTTGCGGTCACGATCCCGGCGGTCCCTGTCGCGGTTGCGGTCGTCGCGCCCGTCGTTCCAGCCGTCCCTGTCGCGATCCGGACGGCGGACCTGGCATTCGCCGCGGCCGATGATGCCGTAGCCGCTGGCGCGCGCCTCGCAGGCATTGGCGAAGGTCTGGCGGTCGCGGCCGCGCTCGCCGCAGACCGGGGCGTATTCGCGGGTGCACATCTGCGGCGGGCGCGGATCGTAGCCGCCGGGGCGCTGGTCGACCTCGACCGAGCAGGCGGCGAGCGTGCCGGCTGCAAGAAGGAGGACGACGGGCCCTGCGAGCCCGGACAGAAATGGCATCGAGATCATGGATTTCCCCTGTCTAATCTGAGGGGAACTTAGCGCAGAAATGACGGGGCCGATATCGGCCCCGACAAAAATCCGTCAGTCGAACAGGCTCGACACCGACTCTTCGGCGCTGGTGCGGTTGATCGCCTCGCCGAGCAGGTTGGCCGTCGAGATTACGCGGATATTGTGCGCCGACTGGACGGCCGTGGTCGGCTGGATCGAGTCGGTGATCACCAGTTCCTTCAGCTTGGAGGAGGTGACGCGGGCGACCGCACCGCCCGACAGGACGCCGTGCGTGATATAGGCGGTGACGCTGGTCGCGCCGTTCTTCAGAAGCGCCTCGGCCGCGTTGCAGAGCGTGCCGCCGGAATCGACGATATCGTCGATCAGCAGACAGTCCTTGCCGGTGACATCGCCGATGACGTTCATAACCTCGGATTCGCCTGCGCGTTCGCGGCGCTTGTCGACGATCGCCAGTTGGCAATCGAGACGCTTGGCCAGCGCGCGCGCGCGCACGACGCCGCCGACGTCGGGCGAGACGACCATGACGTTCTGGAGATTGTAGCTCTCCTTCACGTCGCGCGCCAGGATCGGCACGGCGTAGAGGTTGTCGGTCGGGATGTCGAAGAAGCCCTGGATCTGGCCGGCGTGCAGGTCGAGCGTCAGCACGCGGTCGGCGCCGGCCTCGGTGATGAGGTTGGCGACGAGCTTTGCCGAGATCGGCGTGCGCGGGCCCGGTTTGCGGTCCTGGCGGGCATAGCCGAAATAGGGAATCACGGCCGTGATGCGGCGTGCCGAGGAGCGGCGCATCGCATCGATCATGATGAGCATTTCCATCAGGTGGTCGTTGGTCGGGAACGAGGTCGACTGGACGACGAAGACGTCCTCGCCGCGCACGTTCTCCTGGATTTCAACGAAGATTTCCTGGTCTGCGAAGCGTCTGACCGTGGCCCGGCCGAGCGGAACATTCAGATAATTGCAGATCGCTTCGGCCAGGAGCCGGTTCGAATTGCCCGCGAAAACCTTCATCTATGGTCCGCCTGTGGATTATGCTGATGGGGGGGCTTTAAGCGGCATAATCCGCGAATGCAAGGGCTTTGCGATCTGCGAAAAGCGTTTCTTCGCATTTCGCTGTGATTAACCCTCGACGTGCTTAACCGCGCGTGGCGCCGCGCCAGTCGAGATACTGGCGGATGGTCTTCTGCGCGATGCCCTCCATCGTGCGGGCCGGCACGGCGGCCCACGGATCGGAGGCCGTGCCCGAGACGCTCTCCTGGCCCTGGATGCGGTGCAGCCGCGCGCCGTTGCCGTCGAGCACGTCCCACACATAGACGACGGTGGTCTTGCCGTTGTCGTTCATGGCGGAGAAATAGCCCTTCAGGATATATTTGCTCGAATTGTCCGAGGCGCTGCGGATCGTCAGCCCGTTGGAGCGCGCTTCCGCGCCGAGCCGCCTGGAGAGCGGCGTCACGGCCTCGACCGGCGCGCCGATGATCGGCAGGAAGCGGATGGTCTCGCTTGTCGCGGCGGCGGGCGAGACGGCGGCGACTTCCTCCGCGCCGGTCGGCGTCTCGGCTGCCAGCGAGCGCCGGGCGGCGGTGCGGGAAAGCTCCGCATCCGTCCGGTTCCCCGTGTTGCGGGCGAGCGCGTCGGCCTGGCCCTGCAGCGTGCCGGCGGTGTCGGCCCCCGTCGTGGTGCCGCTGCCGGATGAAGGGGTGAAGGCCGTTTCCTGGGTGACGGAGGTGACCGGCGTCGTCTGTGCGCTCATCTGGTCGAGGTCGTTCTGGGTGACGGGCGGCGAACTGAAGGTGCCGCCGCCGACATCGACCTGCGGCGTCAGCGCATCCGTGCTGTTGCAGCCGGAAAGGGTGGCAATGAGGCCGATCAGTGCCAGCCGCTTCATCAGCTCTTGCATCATTGACGTCCGTGTCCTGCGGAAGGCTCCTGCCTCCTCCGTTCCCCGCAACGATTTATGGGTATCGCCCGGGGGCGTGTCAATTGCGGGATCTTGGGGCCTGCGGTCGATCCCGTCAGACCGCGATGAAATCGAGCCCGTAGCGCGACAGCGGCTTCGGCGTGTCGGTCGTCGTCAGGTAGGTCTGGCCGAGCGTCATGGCCGTGCCGCTTTCCGAATCCAGCACGATCGTGTGCACGAAGAGCGCCATGTTCGGCTGGATCTCCTGGGGATTGCCGACGAGGAACATCTGCTGCTCCATCCAGGAGGGGGCAAAGCGCGCGCCGACGGAATAGCCGCAGGTGTTGAGCCTGTGGCGGGCAAGACCCCGCTCGTCGAGGATGCGGGCGAAGGTCTCGAAGACGGTGCCGAAGGTGTTGCCGGGGCGCAGCACCATCTCCATCGCCTGCATGGCTTCGCGGCAGGCGCTGTAGAGCTCGCGGTGGCGGTTGGTCGGCTCGCCGATGATGGCGGTGCGCATCATCGGCGCATGGTAGCGCGCGCTGACGCCCGACCATTCGAGGGTGAGCTGGTCCTCGGCATCCAGCTTGCGCCGGCCGGACTTGGAGCGGCAGAGCAGGGCGTCGGCGCCCGAGCCGATGACGAATTCGTTGGCGGCATAGTCGCCGCCGGCGGCCAGCACCGCGTTCTGCAGCGCCGCCAGGATCGCCGCCTCGTCGCCGCCCGGCGCGATCAGCGGCAGGGCCGCGGCCAGCGCATCGTCGGAGAGCGCCGCGGCGCTCTCGACATAGGCGATCTCGGCCGGGCTCTTGATGAGGCGCAGGCGGCTGATGAGGTTGGACGCATCGACGATCTGGCCGAAACTCTGGAGCTGGTTGTCGAGAAGGCGGGCATTGCGGCCGGTCAGGCCATGCGTGTCGTATTCGACGCCGATGCGGCAGCCGAGCAGGTCGAGATCGGACAAGAGGTTCTTCAGGTCCATCGTCGGATCGGCGTTGACGCGGTCGATCCAGATCTCGATCTTCTCGATGTTGGAGGTGTGGCGTGCCTGGCGCAGGTCCGCCGAGCGGGTCAGCAGCACCATCTCGCCGGTCGCCTTGACGACCAGCGTCTGGAAGAAGCAGTAGCCGAAGGTGTCGTAGCCGGTCAGCCAGTACATGCTCTCCTGCGCGAAGAGCAGCATGGCGTCGATCTTCTCCTCCCGCATGCGAGCGGTGAGGCGCTGGAGCCGGTTGGCGTACTCCTCGCTGTCGAAGTGAAGTGCCATGGCGGTGTCTCCCTCGTCCTGTGTCGTTTTGGGGGCCTCAGCCCCGTAGCATGATCGCCGAAATCTGGCGGCCGTAGTCGGGCTCCTGCCGGTGCGTGGTGCGCCGGTAGGAGAAGAAGCGCTCTTCGTCCGGATAGGTGCAGATGTCGAGGTTCTCCGCCGTCACGCCGGCGTCGGTCAGACGCTGCGTCGTCAGGCCCGGCAGGTCGAACATGGCGTGGCCGGGTGTTTCCGACGCCGTGAAATAGCGCTCATAGGCCGTGTCGACGTCCAGGAAGCGCTCGACGAATTCCGGCCCGACCTCGTAGTTCCGCCGGCTGATCGAGGGGCCGAGGCTGGCGACGATCGCCTCGCGGCGGGCGCCGAGCCTTTCCATCGCCGCGACGGTGCTTTCGAGCACGCCGTAGAGCGCGCCTTTCCAGCCGGCATGGGCGGCGCCGACGACGCGGGCCTTAGGATCGCAGAAGAGGATCGGGCCGCAATCGGCGGCAAGGACGCCGAGCACCATGCCGGGCGTGGCGCTGACCAGCGCATCGGCCTGCGGGCGCGCGCCGTCATACGCGCCGTCGACCAGGACGACGTCGGGCGAATGGACCTGGTGCACGGTGGCGAGCCGGTCGGGCGTTACGGAGAACCAGCGGGCGACGCGGGCGCGATTCTCCTCGACCTTTTCCCGCTCGTCCTTCGAGCCGAGGCCGACATTGAGGCCGCGATAGATGCCGTCGGAAACCCCGCCGGCGCGCGTGAAGAAGCCGTGCCGCGCGGCCTTTCCGGCCCGCTCGGCAAGGAGCGGGCTTTCGATCGGGGAGGGGAGCGCGTCGTCCTTCATGGTCTCTCGGCTGGGCTTTGGGCGGCCCGTCGGGCCAGGGTCCGGCCGGGGCATGCGGGGTGCAAATCGGGCCGGATGTTGTCCGGCCTGACGGCCGGTGTCAATCCGGCTGGCGGAAGGGAAACAGCGCAAGCGGCGTGCTGCCGACGGCCAAGACCTTGAAAAGATCGCCCATTTTGCCGGCGCCGGAACCGGCGAGCCGGTCGACGTCGGCAAGAATCGATTGCTGCGTGGCTGGGTCGCGGTGCCGGCCGAGGGCGGAGGCCCGTTCGCCGATGCCGAGGCCGACGAGGAAATCGCCCTGGTGCAGCATGCCGTGCACGGTGAGCCCGGCGCTTGCGGCCGCGCCGGCAAGGCGCTCGAAATCCACATGGCTCGTCAGGTCCGCCTCGCCGGGATGGGCGAGCGGCGGGTCGAAGTCGTGTTTCAGGACCGCCTGCAGCGTATCGCCGAAGCCGGTGACGAAATGGCCGTAGTCGATGATGAGCGCGGTGCCGCCGAAGCGGGCGATGCGCTCGCCGATCGTCGCCATGACGGCCTCGCGGGCCGGGGCGATCTCGAAGATCGTGCCGTTCGGCACCGATTTGTGGCTTTCCGGCAGAAGCGTGGGATCGAGGCCGGCGACACCGGCGGCGAAGGTCAGTTCGTCATTCGCATCGAGGCCGACGAGGCGTTCGCGGAACCCGGCGGGCGTCTTGATGAACTGGCGGATCGGGATGGCGTCGAAAAGCTCGTTGGCGGCGAGCAGCACGAAGCCGTCCGGCAGTTCCTCGAAACTGTCGTGCCAGGCGATGCGCGCGGCATGGGTGCCGAGCGTCTCGTGCTGGACGGCGCGCAGCTTCGCGCTGGTCTCGATCAGGTGGATCGTCGCGCTCTCGTAGAGCTGCGGGGCGATCCGCGCCACGACGCGCAGCATGTCGGCCATCATCGTGCCGCGGCCGGGGCCGATCTCGGCGATGCGCACATCCGCCGGCCCGCCGTGCTTCTGCCAGGCATGGACGAGGAAGATGCCGAGCATCTCGCCGAAGAGCTGGCTGACCTCCGGCGCGGTGACGAAATCGCCGGCAGCGCCGAAGGGATCGCGGGTGCGGTAGTAGCCGTGCTCGGGATCGGCAAGGCACAGGGCGAAGTAGTCGGTGACGCTGATCGGGCCGTTGGTGCGGATCAGCGCCTTGATCTTGCGGGCGAGGGGCGTCGGCATGGCGGCGTCCGTTCAGGCGCTGGCAGCAGCGGCCGGCCGGGCGCGCAGGATCGCCCAGAGGCCGAGGGCGAGCATCGGCAGCGAGAGCAGCATGCCCATGGTGAGCCAGCCGCCGAGGAGATAGCCGAGCTGCGGGTCCGGCTCGCGGAAGAATTCGACCGTGATGCGCGACAGGGCGTAGCCCGAAACGAAGAGGCCGGTGACGAGGCCGGGGCGCTTCAGCGCGGCGAAGCGGTAGATGGCGAGGGCGAGCACGACGAGCAGCACGATGCCTTCGAGGCCCGCCTCATAGAGCTGGCTCGGATGACGAGGCAGCAGGCCGGCATTGGTGTCGGGGAAGACGACTGCCCAGGGCACATCGGAAAAACGTCCCCAGAGCTCGCCGTTGACGAAATTGGCGATGCGGCCGAAGAACAGGCCGATCGGCACGACGGCGGCGACGATGTCGAAGAGGCTCCAGACCGGGATGCCGTTGCGCCTTGCGAAGAGGATCATGGCGAGCGTCGTGCCGGCAAGGCCCCCGTGGAAGGACATGCCGCCGTTCCACACCTGCAGGGCGCGCAGCGGATCGGCCGCGACATTCGGGAAATCGTAGAACAGGATATAGCCGATGCGGCCGCCGAGGATGATGCCGACGGCCGCCCAGACGAGGAAGTCGTCGAGCTGGGTGCGGTTCATCGGCGCCTCGCCCGCCCAAAGGCGCGGCGTCTCGCTCAGCCGGCGCGCATAGACCCAGCCCAGGAGAATGCCCACGACATAGGCGATGCCGTACCAGTGCACCGCGACCGGACCGATTGAAAAGGCGATCGGGTCGATCTCAGGGTAGGGCATGATGGCGAGGAGTTGGGCAAGGTTCGTCAAGACAGGCTCTTTTTGCGTTTTCGGGCGGAAGATGGAGGCGCCTTGGGGCAGGGTCAAGGCGGTAAATCGCGTTTGGCGGCGGCGGGGCGGCCCGAACCGGCGGCGATCCACCGGAATCCGCTTGCAAGCGGCGGCATCAGACCCTACCTCAGGGGCAAGACGCGGGCGCGGGCGCCCGAAAGGACCATCGACACCCGAGGAGGGCAGACCATGACCACCGGTGCGAACCGCATTCTCGACGACTTCGCCAAGCTGATGACCGATGCCGCCGGCGCCGCCCAGGGCGTGCGCAAGGAGGCCGAGACCGTGTTCCGCGCCCAAGCCGAGCGCTTCATCAACGGCATGGACCTCGTCAAGCGCGAGGAATTCGAGGCGGTGCGCGAAATGGCGGTCAAGGCGCGCGACGAGAACGACGCGCTTTTGAAGCGCATCGAGGCGCTGGAAGCCCGCCTTAACTCGGGCGGCTGAGCCGTTCCGGCACAGGTTTTATCCGACAGGACTCGGTTGGCGTGATTCACTTCGCGCCAACCGTTTTTTTTAATAAAATTTTTACCCCTGTGGACACTTGCGAAAAGCCCTTTTCGAAGAGTCTCTTAAGCCTCCGACCTGAATCTTTTTCACAACCTCTGTCCACAACCGGGCGGAGAAAATGGCAGGCCGGGGGCTGGCGTCGTGACTCCGGCGTTATACACTGATTTTAAATGATGATTCGAGACAGGCAGCGCAAGCTTCGGGCAGGGTAAGTCGTCCAGATTGCGCAAGGTGCCGAGCAATCATTCAGTGTTGTATCCGGAGTACGGTTTGCCGCGTCGCGTGTGTGAGCACGATGCTGCATGCCTTCCGGCCTTGAAGGTGATGCATGAGCCTTATGGAATTGGATATCGGGCGTCAGTCCAACCCGGTCGACATGATCGAGTTCGTCGCGGCCAACAATGACTGGACGTTCGAACGGTCCGGCGAGGACGAGATCGCGATGACGGTCGAGGGCAAGTGGACGGATTACCACGTCTCCTTCTCTTGGATGGAGGAGTTCGAGGCGCTGCACCTTGCCTGCGCCTTCGACATCAAGGTTCCCGAAAGCCGCGTCAACGAGGTGCATTGCCTGCTCTCGCATGTGAACGGCCAGGTGCTGATGGGCCATTTCGACCTGTGGCGCCGCGAGGATGTCGTGATCTTCCGCCAGTCGCTGCTGCTCGCCGGCGGGGCGGAGCCGACCAACAAGCAGGTCGAGGTGCTGCTGTCCAGCGCGCTCGAAGCCTGCGAGGCCTATTTCCAGGCCTTCCAGTTCGTCGTGTGGTCCGGCATGGATGCCCAGTCCGCCGTCGATGCCGTCCTGTTCGAGACGGTCGGGGAAGCCTGAGCATGGCAGTTGCAGGTTCGGGACCTATCGTTCTCATCGGTGCCGGAAACATGGGCGGCGCGATGCTGGCCGGCTGGCTGAAGAGCGGCATTTCCGGTTCCTCGGTCATCGTCATCGATCCCGGCCCGCAGCCGGCCATGGCGAAGCTGATCGCCGACAATGGCGCGCGCCACGAGACCTCGGCGCCCGAGGGCGTGAAGGCCGGGGTGATCTTCGTCGCGGTCAAGCCGCAGGTGATCGACCAGGTCCTGCCGCCGCTCAAGGGGCTCGTCGGGCCGGAGACGGTCATCGTGTCGGTCGCCGCCGGCAAGACCATCGCCAATCTCGAAAGCCATCTCGGCGGGGCCGCCACCGTGCGCGCCATGCCGAACACGCCGGCCATGATCGGCCGCGGCGTCACGGGCGCCTTCGCCAATGCCCGCGTTTCGGCGGGCCAGCGCGATTTCGTGCATGCCCTCCTCAAGGTCAGCGGTCCCGTCGAATGGGTCGCCTCCGAGGGCGATATCGACGCCGTCACGGCCGTCTCGGGCAGCGGCCCGGCCTATGTCTTCTATCTCGTCGAATGCATGGCGGAGGCAGGCCGCAAAGCCGGCCTGCCGGCGGACCTCGCCATGCGGCTCGCACGGGAAACCGTCGCGGGGGCTGGTGAACTGCTTCACCAGTCCCCCGACGACGCGGCGCGCCTGCGCCAGAACGTCACCTCGCCCGGCGGCACCACCGCCGCCGCGCTCGCGGTCCTCATGGCCGGGGACGGCATGCAGCCGCTCTTCGACAAGGCCATCGCCGCCGCCCGCAAACGCGCCGAGGAACTGGCGGGCTGATCTTTTCGGGCGCCCGCTTTCGAGTTTGCCCCTCACCCGGCCCTCTCCCCGTAAACGGGAGAGGGGACTTGCCCCACGGGGTGAGTGATCCGGGAAAGTGGTGCGGCATATCCCCTTCGCCGCGCAGCCAAGGAGAAGGTGCCGGCAGGCGGATGAGGGGCCGGAATAGAACAAGGATTTTCCCATGACCGACACCATCACCTACGCCGATTTCGAACGGGTCGATATCCGCGTCGGCACCATCGTCGAGGCGCTGCCGTTCCCCGAGGCGCGCAAGCCCGCCTACAAGCTGACGATCGATTTCGGGCCGGAGATCGGCACGAAGAAATCCTCCGCGCAGATCACCGTGCACTACACGCTGGAAGACCTCGTCGGCCGCCAGGTGCTCGCCGTCGTCAATTTTCCGCCGCGCCAGATCGGCCCGGTGCGCTCGGAAGTGCTGACGCTTGGCTTCGAGGACGAGAGCGGCGCGATCGTGCTTGCCGGCGTCGGCCAGCCTGTGCCGAACGGCAGGAAGATGTGCTGAGCCGCCTGTCCTCTAGTGAATATCCCGCGAGGCCGGCGGTCCCAGCCGGAAATCCGTGAACGCCGCCTCGAAACCTTCGCGTTGCGGGGAGCAGGCCATGATGCCGACCGACACGTCCGAAAGCGCCGGCGGGAAATAGGCGAGGCGCGCCATGCGCCAGTCGGCCATGGCGTCCGTCCGGTACTGGATGAAGAGCGCATCGCCGTTGCGGGTGACGCGCACGGACATCGCCTCGAAATCGTGATCGATGCGGAAGGCGGACCAGTCGGAATGGCCGCGCGTCGCCACCACGCTGAAATGCTTCGCGCCGTCGGTAAGTTCGATACCGCATTTCATCCAGGTCGTCTCGTCGTGCCGCACCATCAGCCCGGCCTGGTCGTAGAGCGTCTCGTAGCGGCCGACGAAGGTCGTCTCCAGCGTGAAGTCGCCGCTCCACGGGCGATGCAGGAAATGGCCGCTGTCCGGCTGGAAGCCGTAATAGGTGCGCTGCCAGAAATCGGTCTTGAGGCCCGTGCGGATGTGGAGATGATCGTCGCGGATGCGGCTTTCGGCGGGCGGGTTTAGCCAGGTCAGGCCGTCGAAGGGGGAGTGGCGCATGGACAGCCTCAGGCGGGAATGCGGATGGTGGCGCGCAGGCCGCCCATCGGGCTGTCCGACAGCGTGACGTTGCCGCCGTGGCTGCGGGCGATATCGCGGGCGATGGCAAGGCCGAGGCCGGTGCCCGAGGCATCGAGGTTGCGCGCCTCGTCGAGCCGGAAGAACGGCTTGAAGACGTCGTCACGCGAGCGCTCGGGAATGCCCGGGCCGTCGTCGTCGACGGTGATGGTCAGCCATTTGGAACGGTGGCGGGCCTCCACATGCACGGTCTTGGCATAGCGCATCGCATTCGACACGAGATTGCCGACGAGACGGCTGAAGGCGTTCGGGCGCACCATCACCTCGCCTTCACCGTCGATCTCGCTGGAGAAGGTGCGCTCGTGCAGTTCCGCCTCCAGGGCGAACTTGTCGAAAAGGGTCGCCAGCCGCAGCCGGCCGACATCCTCCTCCACATCGCCGCGCGCGAAGGAGAGATACCCCTCCAGCATGGTCTGCATGTCCTCGACGTCCTTGTGGAGGCCCTGCAGGTCGGGATTGTCGCCGGCGAGCGCCAGTTGCAGCTTGAAGCGGGTGAGGATGGTGCGCAGGTCGTGGCTGACGCCGGTCAGCATGGCCGTGCGCTGCTCCATCTGCCGCTCGATGCGCTCGCGCATGAGGATGAAGGCAAGGCCCGCGCGGCGTACCTCGTCGGCGCCCCGCGGGGCGAAATCCTCCGGCATCTTCTGGCCCTTGCCGAAGCTTTCCGCCGCCTGCGCCAGCGTCAGGATCGGCCGGATCTGGCCGCGCAGGAAGAGGATCGAGATGGTGATCAGCACCAGCGAGGTGCCGACCATCCAGAGCAGGAAGATATGCGTGTTCGAGGCATAGGCCTGGTTGCGCCGCGCATAGACGCGCAGGACCTTGTTGTCGAGCAGGATGCGGATTTCGACGAGGTTGCTTTCGCCCACCGTGTCGATCCAGAACGGACGGCGGATCTGGCGGACGATCTCCTCGCTGAGGATCTCGTCGAGGATATTGAAGAAGGGCTTTGTGCGGGGTGCCGGCAGTTCCGTGCCGGGTTCTATGGCGACGTTGAGCTCGAGCCGCTCGCGCGCGATGCGCGTGATCTCCGAATAGTCGGCATCCTGCGGATAGGTCTCGATGAGATCGATGATCGCGGCGATGTCGCGCGTGACGGCGGTGGAGAGGCGCTGCGTGACGAGCTGCCAGTGCCGCTCCATGAAGACGAAGGCGACGACCGACTGGAGCAGCACCATGGGGATGATGATGATGAGCAGCGAGCGGGCGTAAAGCCCGGTCGGCATCTGGCGGCGCAGCCAGCGGGCAAGGCGCTTCCAGCCGGCGGCCGGCGCGCGCTCGATATCCCGCTTGAAGGTCTCGAACGTCGTCATCGGCGCGGGTTTCCCGCAAGGAGGCGGCGGCGCTCATGCGGATGCGCGCGCAAAGCCGCGTTGAACGTTTGCTTCAATGGGTTTCGGCAGCGCACGGTCAGCCTTGCTCCACGCTCAATCGATAGCCGATGCCGCGCACGGTCTGCAGCCACACCGGGTTGGACGGGTCGTCCTCGATCTTACGCCTCAAGCGATTGATCTGCACGTCGATTGTGCGTTCGCCCACTTCTGTTTCCTCGCCGATCAGTTCGTGGCGCGGAATGGTCTCGCCCGCGCGCAGCGAGAAGAGCAGCATGATCTCCTGCTCGCGGTCGGTCAGCCGGATGGCGTCGCTGCCGCGCTTCAGCTCCTTGCGCACGATGGAGAAGGTGTAGGGGCCGAACATGACCTGCTCGATCTTCGGCGTCACCGGCGCGGCATTGCGCTTCAGGATGTTGTTGATGCGCAGCACCAGTTCGCGCGGCTCGAAGGGCTTGGAGAGGTAGTCGTCGGCGCCTGCTTCCAGGCCCTCGATGCGCGCCTTCGATTCGACCAGCGCCGTCAGCATCAGGATCGGCACCGGGCGGATCTCGCGCAGGCTCTTCGTCAGCGACAGGCCGCTTTCGCCGGGCATCATCACGTCCATGATGATGAGGTCGAAATCCAGGCCGCGCAGCTTGCGCCGCGCCTCGTCGGCGTCGCCGGCGACCGTGACGCGGAAACCCTCGGCCATCAGATAGCGGTTGAGGAGGTCGCGGATGCGGGTGTCGTCGTCGACGACGAGGAGATGGGACGCGTCGTCGGAGGGCGTGCCGGCAGCGGTCATCGTCTGTCCTCCCTTTTCTGCCTGTCAGCCGTTCATTCGCTCTTGGCGTTCTGCATGCCGGTGAGGAACTGGATCACCACCCGCCGCTCGTCCGCGCTCATCGCCTCGAATGCACGCGCGATGCGGCGGGATTGCGGCTCGGCGAGCGCCAATGCCAGTTCCCGTCCGGCCCGCGTCGGGTAGAGCTTGCGCTGGCGGCGGTCCTCCGGGCCGGCCACCTGCTGGATATAGCCGGAATCGATGAGCTGCTTCAAGACGCGCGCCAGGCTCTGCTTGGTGATCTTCAGCGTGTCGAGCAGGTCGGCCACCGTCATGCCGGGCTCGCGGTTGACGAAGTGCACGACCCGGTGATGGGCGCGGCCGAAGCCGCTCTTCTCCAGGATCGCGTCGGGATCGGAAATGAAGTCGCGATAGGCGAAGAAGAAGCCCTCGATGATCTCGAAATCGATGCGGCCGTCGCCCGTCATGGCGTCGTGGTGCAGGTCGCTCACGCCGTTCCTGTCCGGCATCTGTCGCGCCACGTTGTCATTTCCTTTCATGCCTTGCCGTCCCCGCGCAATTTATGGCAAAATATGTCAGCTTTATTGACATATTTTGCCGCCCTTGTTAGGGTCCCGCCCATATTGCGGTTCCCGGGCGCCGAAGAAATCCGGTGTTTCCCCGTTCCCAATCCGGATTACGCTCAACGATCGGGTAATCCAGGCCCGTTTCTGGTTAGACCGTAACAGGCAAGACAATCAACTTGAAAGAATGGCGCGGACGCGCCGGAGGATAGACGATGGCAGTTCCTTTCGATCAACTGGATGGACAAATCTGGTTCAACGGCGAGTTCGTCGACTGGAAGGACGCAAAGATCCATGTGCTGACGCACGGCCTGCACTATGCGAGCGCCGTGTTCGAGGGCGAGCGTGCCTATGGCGGGCGCATCTTCAAGCTCACCGAGCATAACCAGCGCCTGCACAAATCCGCCGAGATCCTCGGTTTCAAGATCCCCTATTCGGTGGAGGAACTGGACGCGGCGACGATCGAGCTCCTGAAGCGCCAGGGCTTTTCCGAAGCCTATGCGCGGCCGATCGCCTGGCGCGGCTCGGAGATGATGGGCGTTTCGGCGCAGAGCAACCGCATCAACGTCGCCATCGCCATTTGGCAGTGGGGCAGCTACTTCAACCCGGCCGAGAAGCTGAAGGGCATCCGCCTCGATATCGCCGAGTACCGCCGCCCCGACCCGAAGACCGCGCCGTCGAAATCGAAGGCCGCCGGCCTCTACATGATCTGCACGATCTCCAAGCATGCCGCCGAAGCCAAGGGCTACGCGGATGCGCTGATGCTCGACTATCGCGGCCAGGTGGCGGAAGCCACGGGCGCCAACATCTTCTTCGTCAAGGACGGCGTCATCCATACGCCGGTGCCGGATTGCTTCCTCGACGGCATCACGCGCCGCACGGTCATCGAGCTTGCCAAGCGCCGCGGCTACAAGGTCGTCGAGCGCGCGATCATGCCCGAGGAGCTTTCGGGCTTCTCCGAATGCTTCCTGACGGGCTCCGCGGCGGAAGTGACGCCGGTCTCGGAAATCGGCCCCCACCGCTTCACGCCGGGCACGATCTGCGAAACGCTGATGAACGACTACATGAAGGAAGTTTACCCGGTCGCCGCCGCAGCGGCGTGAGCGGGTAGGGGCTGGAAGTCCTCTTCGGATGATCGAAGGCAGAGGCGGCCCTTTCGGGCCGCCTTTCGTTTGCTCAGGCCGGCTTCTTGCCGAGCACCGCGCCGACGATCGCCGTCAGCACGCCGCCGCCGACAAGGCCGCCGATGCCGTCGGCGACGAGGCCCGAGAGGCCGGCTTCACCGCCCAGCATCTGCAGGAGAAAGCCGCCGCCGACGCCGCCGATGGCGCCGACGATGGTACGGACGACCGCGCTCACGGCCGCCTGTTTCAGGGCGGCGCCGGCCACGTTGCCGCCAACGGCACCGGCGATGAGCTGCGTGATGATGGGCATCAATGCTTCCATGGCTTCCCCTCCGAAAAGGTCCGCCCGGAATAGAGAGTGATCCGAGCAGGACATCTGGCTTGCTACCGGCGCGCGGCCTGGAGCCCGCGCGCCGTTGCCGAAAAATCCGGCACCCGCAACGTGCGGACAAAACCGGGAGAAGTCAATTTCCCCGCGAACGTCCTGCACCGGAGTTTTTCAAACGAAAAGAGGCGGCCGCGATGCGACCGCCTCTTCCTTCCCCGCAGTGGCTTGGTTGCCGCGGTTGTTATTCTGCTGCGATGACGCCCCGGCGGATCTGGTCTTCCTCGATCGATTCGAAGAGCGCCCGGAAATTGCCCTCGCCGAAGCCTTCGTCGCCCTTGCGCTGGATGAATTCGAAGAAGATCGGGCCGATCACGGTCTTCGAGAAGATCTGAAGCAGGATCTTCGTCATGCCGCCGTCCACGACGCCTTCGCCGTCGATCAGGATGCCGTGCTTCTTCATGCGCTCGACCGGCTCCTCATGACCGACGACGCGCACATAGGAGCGGTCGTAATAGTTGTCCGGCGGGCCGGGCATGAATTTCACGCCGTTTTCGGCCAGCCTGTCGGTGGCGTCGTAGATCGCGTCCGTGCCGACGGCGATGTGCTGGATGCCTTCGCCCTTGTACTTCTTCAGGTATTCGACGATCTGGCTCGTCTCGTCCTTCGATTCGTTCAGCGGAATGCGGATTTTGCCGCAGGGCGAGGTGATGGCGCGCGACACGAGGCCGGTGATGCGGCCGTCGATGTCGAAGAAGTGGATCTGCGTGAAGCCGAACAGTTCGCGGTAGAAGTCCCACCACTTGTCCATGTTGCCGCGATAGACATTGTGGGTGAGGTGATCGAGATAGTAGAAGCCGACGCCTTCCGGCTTGGGGTCGCGCTCGCCTGTCCAGTCGAATTCAGCGTCATAGGCGGAGCCCTTTGCGCCGTATTTCTCGACGAAGTAGAGCAGCGAGCCGCCGATGCCGACGATGGCGGGTACGTCGAGCGCCTTGTCGTTGCCTTCATAGGGCGTGGCGCCCTTGGAGACGGCATGGTCGAAGGCGTGTTTCGCATCGACCACGCGCCAGGCCATGGAGGCGGCGCAGGGGCCGTGCAGGCCGGCGAACGTCATGGCATGCGAGCCGGGCTCGGCATTGACGACATAGTTGATGTCGCCCTGGCGCCAGACGGAGATCGCTTTGATGCGATGGGTCGCGACCTTGCTGTAGCCCATGCGGGAAAACAGCTCTTCCAGCTTCTCCGGCTCCGGATGGGCGAATTCGACGAACTCGAACCCGTCGGTGCCGGCCGGGTTGTGGGCGGTGATCCGCGCCGGCGGCGCGTCGTGCGGGAAGGGTCCCATCCCTCGTCCTCCTCGATGGTCATTTTGGTAAGTATGGCGCGTTTGTCGTGCAATGTGCGTGCATAGTACTTGCGTTTTGCCAGTTCGATGCGATGTTCGTGCATGAAACACGAAGATGGAGGGAAAAGCATGCAACTCGACGAGTTCGACCGCAAGCTGCTCGCGCATCTGCAGGAGGATGCGCGCCTGACCAACAACGAGCTGTCCGAACGCATCCATCTTTCGCCCTCGCAATGTTCGCGCCGGCGCATCCGGCTGGAGGAGGAGGGCATCATCCGCGCCTACCGCGCGGAACTCGACCGGGAAAAGCTCGATCTCGGCATCGTCATCGTCGTCACGGTGACGCTTTCGACGCACAACCGCGACAATGCGGTGCGCTTCGCGCGGCTGATCTCCAACCTGCCGGAAGTGCTGGAGGCGTTCTCGCTGACGGGGGAGATGGACTATGTCATCAAGGTGGTGGTGCCGAACCTCAAGGCGCTCTCGGCCTTCGTCAACGACGTGCTGCTGCCGCACGAATCCGTCTCGCATGTGAAGACCGCCATCGTGCTCGACACGCTGAAGGAGACGATGGCGCTGCCGCTCTGAACGTTGTTGCCGGCTTGCAACAGTCATCCTCGCCACCCTGTTCCCGCAGGAACACGCTCGACTCTGCCGCCGTTGTAGAACCGACCCCAACGGATGAGACGGCGCCGAACGCGGCCGAAAGTCAGGGAACAGGATCATGCAGACGAACACGACGAAACAGGAAAACCCGGTCGCAAGCCGCCTTCGCCCGGTCGTCTATCTCTATGCCGCGCTCAACATCGCGGTCGTGGCGCTGCTCTTCTCCACGGTCTCGCCGACGCTGGCGACCGCCCCGGCGCAGGAGATCGCCGGCCTGCGCTGAGCGGTCCTTTGCGCGCGGCGCCGGAATGGCTATATCAGGCGCAACGCGGCACCTTGAGCGAGGACCCCATGGGCATGCTTCAGGCGGGCATCATCCCCGTCACCCCCTTCCAGCAGAACTGCACCATTCTCTTCGACAGCGAGACGAAGGAGGGCGTGGTCGTCGATCCCGGCGGCGATGTCGAGGTCATCCTCAAGACGATCGAGGACAACGGCATCGCGGTGAAGGCGATCTGGCTGACGCACGGCCATATCGACCATGCCGGCGGTGCGAAGGAGCTGAAGGAGGTGCTGGGCATCGATATCGTCGGCCCGCACAAGGACGACCTGCCGCTGTTGCAGGGGCTGGAGGCGCAGGCCTCGATGTTCGGCGTGCCGATGAAGGTGAGCAATGTCGTGCCCGACCGCTGGCTTGAGGATGGCGACACGGTGTCCTTCGGCGAGCACGAATTCGAGGTCTATCACACGCCCGGCCATGCGCCCGGCCACGTCATCTACTTCAACCGGAAGCAGGGTTTTGCCCATCTCGGCGACGTGCTCTTCCAAGGGTCGATCGGCCGCACGGACCTGCCGGGCGGCGATCACCAGCAGCTTCTCGCCTCCATCCGCGACAAGGTGTTCCCCCTCGGCGATGAGGTCGGCTTCCTCTGCGGCCACGGGCCGGGCGGCAGGATTGGCGAGGAGCGGCGCAGCAACCCGTTCCTGCGCGGCCTTTAAAAAACGAGAGGCGGGCGCCGTGATGGCGCCCGCCTCCGGTTTCGGTCCGGTTCGGCCTCAGCCCGCCGTGCAGAAGTGCTCGCGGCCGTCATAGCCGACAAAGGTGCCGCTGTTCGGGTTGAACGAGCGGTAGCGCCGTGCGCAATAGTCGTACCAGGACTGGGTCCAGGGCTCGTAGCTCGGCACGACGACCGGCTGGCGGTAGATCACGCGCGGCTCGGGTTCCGGATAGTAGTCCGGCTCCACATAGACGCGGCGTTCCTCGTAGCGCGGCTGGGAGGCGAGGGCGCCGCCGATAATGACGCCCGTGGCAAGGCCGAGCGCGCCGCCGATGACGGCGTCACGGCCATGGTCGCGGTCGCGGTGATGGCGGCGCGGCTTGCGGTACTCGTAGGTGTCGCCTTCGCGCCAGTAGCCATCGCGATTGCGGTCGCGTGCTTCCACGACGCCGGCCGTCGCGGTGAGCGTCGTTGCGGCGACGGCGGCGGACAATGCGAGGGTTTTCAGGACTTTGTTCATGGGCGTCTTTCCCTGGTCTCCGGCACGACGCCGGCTGATGACGAGGAAACTAGAAGAACACGGCTGAACCGTGGCTGAACAAAAAAACCCGGCATCTCTGCCGGGCTTCAACTGAAAGTCCTGATGGGCGCCGGTTCAGCCGGCGATCTGCAGGTTGACCGCCTTCGGGCCTTTGCCGCGGCGATCGGGTTCCGTGTCGAAGCTTACCTTCTGGTTTTCGGAAAGGCCGTTCAGGCCGGAGGCCTGTACGGCGGAAATGTGTACGAAGATATCCGCGCCACCATTGTCGGGTTTAATGAAGCCAAAGCCCTTCTCGGTGTTGAAGAATTTTACGATGCCAGTTTCGGCCATGCGTCAGGTCCTTTTCTCTCTGCCCGTATATTGGCGGCGGGCAGCATATCAGTTTTGCCCCAAGGGGCGTTAGGCAGGCAGTTCTCGAGGTTGAGGAAAGGGTCCTGTTTTCACCGCAGCCAGCCAGCCAGCGAGTCCCGTGGACCGTCCGGATCTTGGCTGCCCGGAATTGTTTCGCGTCTCCGGCGCGCTTTTATTCAAGGTCTTCCCGTGTTCGCAAATTGCCCGAACGGCGCAAGAGTGATGTGTTTGCGTTAAATTGGCAAGCAAAAGTTTTGGCGCGCGGTTGCTGCGCCTCACTTTGGTCAAATTCCGGGCGATTGCCAAAAAAACCCGCAGGTTTTACGGGGCTTTGCAGTCTACCCGCAATCTATATTGCGCCGCGGGAGAAAGGATGGTGCGCATGCGATGCCGTCATACTTCGGCGGCTGCGGGCGCTTTAGGTCAGTCGGTCGCGGTCGAGCGCGAGACGCGCAGCAGCGCGCCGTCCGCATCGTCCGTCAGGAGCAGCAACGCGCCGTCGGGCGCCACGACCACGTCGCGGATGCGGCCGAACTCGCCGTCGAACATCCGCTCTTCGGAGACGACCGCGCCGCTCTCGTCGCGCTCCAGCCGGGAGACGAGCTGGTACTTGAGCGCGGCGACGATCAGGTTGCCCTCCCATTCGGGGAACATGGCGCCGTGATAGACGGCGATGGCGCCCGGCGCGATCGACGGGTCCCAGTAGTAGAGCGGCGGCTCATAGCCTTTCGCCGCCGAGCCGAGGTCGAACTCCGCGCCGGAATAGTGCCGGCCGAAGGAGACGAGGGGCCAGCCGTAATTGTGGCCGGGCTGCGGGAGGTTGATCTCGTCGCCGCCGCGCGCGCCGTGCTCGACGGTGAGCAGCGTTCCGTCCTTCGGGTCTATGGCGAGGCCCTGCGGGTTGCGGTGGCCCTTCGACCAGATCTCCGCCAGCCCGTCGCTGCTGCCGAGGAAGGGGTTGTCGGCATGGGGGCTGCCGTCAGGGTTGATGTGCAGGATGGCGCCGGCATGATCGCGCGGGTCCTGCGCGCGCGGGCCTTCGCCGCGGTCGCCGATGCCGAAGAACAGGCTGCCATCCCCGGCGATGGCGAGGCGCGAGCCGAAATGCTGGCCGCGCGAGGTGAGGCGGTTCATCAGGAAGATGCGGGTCGTGTCCTCCAGCGCCGTGCCGTCGGCCGAAAGCCTCGCCTTGGCCACCGCGGTGCCGGAGCCCCCGTTGCCGCGGGCGCTGTAGGTCAGGTAGAGGGTGCGGCTTTCGGGAAAATCGGGGGCGAGCGCGATGTCGAGCAGGCCGCCCTGGCCGGTGGTGGAGACTTCCGGCACGCCGCGAAGGGGAGCGGAGACCTTGCCGCTGCGGATGAGGCGGAGCGTGCCGCCCTTTTCGGAAACGAGGTAGGCACCGTCCGGCAGGACCTCGACGGACCAGGGCTGTTTCAGGCCCTCTGCCAGCGTCTCGACGACGAGAGCGGCCTTCTTGCTGGGGATTTCCCGGGTTTCGGCGGCGGAGGGGGCCGGAAGCGCGGCGGTCAGGAGGAGGGCCGCAACAGCGCCTGCCGAAATGCCTCTTGCGGGCCGAATATCCTGTCGCATCGCCGTCTCCTGTCTTCTGCCGTTAACTGGCCCAGAGGCGAGCGGCTTTCAAGGGCGGCGTCGGGGCGGGCGGCTCACTTTTGCGTGGGCTGGATGTGTGATGTCGTCTTTGCAATGCCGGAGGTGTTGATCGTGTCGAGCGCGACGGCGGGCGGCGACATCAGGCTGACGACCATGGCGACGCAGGCGGCAAGCGCCGTCATCGCGATCAGGAACATGGCGCGCGATTCCCGTGCCTTCGGCTTCCTGCCCACCTTGTCCTCATCCAGAAACATCGTTTTCCCCTCCTGTCCTCGTCTTTGTCTTGCCATCGAAAAAGCCCGCCGAAATCGGCGCGAGAACGACCGAATTGCGGCAAGGCCCGACATTTATTATGGCGAAAAGATGGCAGGGTGAAAAAGCCGGGTTTCCAGCATGTTCGAGCGAATAGAGCGCCGGGCTGCGCCGTCTTAGGTTCCCCTTCGGCCGAACTGGCGCACGGCGCGCACGGCGCGGTTTTCCGCCGCTGGGAAACCCGGTGGCGCGGCGGCGGCAGGCGTATGCGCCGGCTCGTCCTCGCCTTCCGGAAAGGTCAGGTTGAAGCTCGTCGGGGCCGGTTCCGGACGGGCGAGCAGGTAGCCCTGCATCAGCGGCCCGCCCATGTCGCGGCAGAGCGCGATCATCTCCGGTTCCTCGATGCCGCCGACGATGGCGCGGATGCCCTTTTCCGCGAACTGGCCGATGACGACGCGCAGGAGGGCGAGGCCGGCGGAGTTCTCGACGAAACTGCGCAGCCAGGCGGTGTCGAAGGTCACGAACTGCGGCTTCAGGCGTTTCAGCCGCTCCAGGTCACGGTCCTCGCCGGTATAGTTGTCGATGGCGATGGCAAAGCCGCTGTCGCGCAGCCGCGCGGCGAAGGGCACCAGCCTGTCGAGGTCGTCCTGTGGGCGCTCGCGGATCTCGCAGGCGATGCGCGCCGGCGGCAGGCCCGCCTCGTGCGCGGCGAGCCGCAGCCATTCCACCTCCTGGCGGATCGCCTGAGGCGTCGTGTAGAGGCCGGCGTGGAAGTGGACGATGAGCGCGGCCTGCCGCCGGCCGAGCGCGCCGGCATTGAGGATGTGCAGGCTGCGGCAAAGGCCGTCCACCGCCATGCGCTCGTCCTCCGGCACCCGCTCGAAGAATTCCGTCGGGGAGCACGGCATGTCGCCGGCGCTGGCACGGATCAGCCCCTTGAACGCGGCGATCTGCAGGCGCCCGTCGGCGCGCTCGCAAAAGATCGGCTGCAGGGCGGATTGCAGGAGGAAGGCGCCGTAGGTCGCGCCAAAGGCGCCGTCCGGCTGCCGGACGAGATTGGAGAAGATGCTTCTTTCGCTCATGCAGCGCACCATCTGCTGGGACGTCCCGACCTGCCCGATCATAGGCGCGATCCGTTAATACCGGCTTAATCCTTCGCGTAAAAATCTTTGTTGTTGCACGTCGTCTCAACCAATTGGTGTATCCCTTTCCGGGGAAGGCCGCGATCCATTCCGTCCGTTGATGGGGTTCATGAAATTTTGCGCTCGCGCCCGCATTTCCCGCTTTTTTCGTCCTTCGCGCTTGCAAGACCCGCCCACATTCGACATAGACCTAACCGCTATGGAGCCTGGCGCTCCGGGTCCATGGCGTCACGCCGTCTTTGAACCCGATGAGGACATCTCCATCATGGCCTTTCTTGCCGACGCCCTTTCCCGTGTGAAGCCTTCCGCCACCATCGCCGTTTCCCAGAAGGCGCGTGAACTGAAAGCGAAAGGCCGCGACGTCATCGGGCTTGGCGCGGGCGAGCCGGATTTCGACACGCCCGACAATATCAAGCAGGCCGCCATCGAGGCGATCAACCGCGGCGAGACGAAGTACACGCCCGTCTCCGGCATCCCGGAACTGCGCGAGGCGATCGTCAAGAAGTTCAAGCGCGAGAACAATCTCGACTACACCGCCGCGCAGACGATCGTCGGCACCGGCGGAAAGCAGATTCTCTTCAACGCCTTCATGGCGACGATGAACCCGGGCGACGAAGTCGTCATCCCGACGCCCTACTGGGTGTCCTACCCGGAAATGGTGGCGCTGTGCGGCGGCACGCCGGTCTTCGTCGCCACGACGCAGGAAAACAAGTTCAAGCTGAAGGCCGAGGACCTGGAGAAGGCGATCACGCCGAAGACCAAGTGGTTCATCTTCAACTCGCCGTCCAATCCGTCGGGCGCCGCCTACAGCCATGACGAACTGAAGGCGCTGACCGACGTCCTGATGCGCCATCCGCATGTCTGGGTGCTGACCGACGACATGTACGAGCACCTGACCTACGGCGACTTCAAGTTCGCCACCCCGGTCGAGGTCGAACCCGGCCTCTACGATCGCACGCTGACGATGAACGGCGTTTCCAAGGCCTATGCGATGACCGGCTGGCGTATCGGCTATGCGGCAGGCCCGCTCGCCCTCATCAAGGCGATGGACATGATCCAGGGCCAGCAGACCTCGGGCGCCTGCTCGATTGCCCAGTGGGCCGCCGTCGAGGCGCTGAACGGCACGCAGGACTTCATTCCGGAAAACAAGAAGGTCTTCGAGGGCCGCCGCGACCTCGTCGTCTCCATGCTCAACCAGGCCAAGGGCATCGAGTGCCCCTCGCCGGAAGGCGCCTTCTACGTCTACCCGTCCTGCAAGGGGCTGATCGGCAAGACCGCGCCGTCGGGCAAGGTCATCGAGACGGACGAGGATTTCGTTTCGGAACTGCTGGAAGCCGAGGGCGTGGCCGTCGTGCACGGTTCGGCCTTCGGCCTCGGCCCGAACTTCCGCATTTCCTACGCGACCTCGGAAGCCCAGCTCGAGGAAGCCTGCAAGCGCATCCAGCGCTTCTGCGCGGCCTGCAAGTAAGCCCTTAAAGCTCGCGGGTGGGGCAGGGTGAAGAACCCTGCCCCACCCGCTGCCGTCATCCTCGGCCTTGAGCCGAGGATCCAAAGCCGCATCCGGGGCGTGGATGGTCGGGTCAAGCCCGACCATGACGGGGGGAGCGGGTTTTTTGTTGCGGCCCCCCGTGAAATTTCCGCTTTCCCTGCCGATATTGGGGAGAAGCGAATCCCGGAGCACGACCATGACAAAGACCTCACTCGCCCTTGCCGCCCTCGCGGCGCTCGCCCTTGCCGCTCCTGCGCTCGCCGCGGACGGGAGCCGGAACGGCGTGGAGCCGCAGGGCCGGATCGTCGTCAGCGAGCGGGCGCAATACATGTCGTTCTACGACTATTTCTTCAACAATCCGGGCAAGTCCCGCACCCTGCGCTACGATCCCGGCGAATACTACAAGGGCCTGACCCGCGAATACGACCGGCCGTAACGGGCCTTTGCCGGAGCCGGCAGGCCCCCTCCCCACAAGGAGGAGGGGCGCGCGTCCTCGGCGTAGAAAATCAGGGGAAGCGCGTGCGGCTTGCCTTCTCCTCCTTGTGGGGGAGATGCCGGCAGGCAGAGGGGGGGTCACAGGCCCGGAAGACGCGCCGTGTCAGGCGACGTTTTCGAGGATCGGATAGTCCGTGTAGCCCTTGGCGCCGCCGCCGTAGAACGTGTCCTTGTCCGGCGCGTTCAGCACGGTGTCGTTCTTCAGCCGCTGGGCGAGGTCGGGATTGGCGATGAAGAGCTTGCCGAAGGCGACGAGGTCGGCCTTGCCTTCCTGCACGGCGTCGATCGCCAGCTCGCGATTGTAGCCGTTGTTGACCATCCAGGCCGCCTTGCCGCCGGCGGCATGATAGGCCGCGCGCAGCGCCGCATAGTCGAAGGGCCTGTCGCCCTGCTGGTGGTCGCGCGGGCCGCCCGTCGCGCCTTCGATGACGTGGATATAGGCAAGGTCGTACTTTGCCAGACCCTCCACGACATGGGTGAAGAGCGGCTGCGGGTCCGGGTCGAAGGCGTCGTTGGCGGGCGTCACCGGCGAGACGCGGATCGCGGTGCGGCCTGCGCCGATCTCTTGGGTGATGGCGTCGGCGACCTCGAAGAGCAGCCTGGCGCGGTTCTCGATGGAGCCGCCATACTCGTCCGTGCGCGTATTGCTGCCCGAGCGCAGGAACTGGTCGATCAGGTAGCCGTTGGCGGCGTGGATCTCGACGCCGTCGAAACCGGCATCGATGGCCGCGCGGGCGGCGCGGCGATAGTCTTCCACGATGCCGGGAAGCTCGGCCTTGTCCAGCGCGCGCGGTTCGGAGGTCTCGGCGAAGCTGCCGCTGCCGTCCGCGTTGATGAGGTAGGTCTTGGATTTGGCGCGGATCGCCGACGGGGCGACCGGCTTGCCGCCGTCCGGCTGCAGCGTGTCATGCGAGATACGGCCGACATGCCACATCTGCACGACGATCTTGCCGCCGGCCTTGTGCACGGCGTCGGTCACGTCGTTCCAGCCCTTCAGTGCTTCGGGCGTATAGAGGCCCGGCACGTCGGCATAGCCCTGGCCCTGGTGGCTGATGGCGGTCGCTTCGGTGATGAGCAGGCCGGCGCTGGCGCGCTGCTCGTAATAGGCGACGTTCAGCGTGTTCGGCACGGCGCCCGGCGAGCGGTTGCGCGTCAGCGGCGCCATGACGATGCGGTTGGCAAGCTGGATGTCGCCGATCTTGAGCGGGTCGAAGAGCGAGGTCATGGATAGTCCTTCTTCAGGCTTGGAGGGCAGGGGCTCAGAGCGCCCCGTTGATGTGGTGGAGAAAGGCCGCGATCTTGTCTTCGTCGCGTTTGAAGAACACCCACTGGCCGACCTTGCGCGTCGTCACGAGGCCGGCGCGCTGCAGGGTGGCGAGATGGGCGGAGACGGTGGACTGCGAGAGTTCGCAGCGCTTCTCGATCTGGCCGGCGCACACGCCGAATTCCAGCGGATGCTCCTGGCCGGGAAAGTGGCTCTGCGGCTCCTTCAGCCAGGCAAGGATCTCCAGCCGCTTGGGATGGGCGAGGGCCTTGAGGATTTCGTCGGTGTTGAGCGGGGTCATGTCTATCGTGGTCCGGCGATGGATATATCGATAAATCCCGATATTGGGTTCGTGAAAGCTCGATACAAGAGGTGCCGGCAAAAAAAGAGGGCCGCAAGCGAAGCTTGGGCCCTGCAGGTGTGAAGGTATGAACCTCCAGAGGGGAACAGCCAACGCGCGGCACTGGGAGGAGAAAGACCGCAAGTGCGTCGGCTTTACTGAATATGGGGAAGGCGCCGCGTTTCTTCAAGAGAAGCGCATGCCAAGTTTTGCGGGAAGCTTGAAATTTTCGTCTTGGTTAACGAAAGGCAAAAAAAGAGGGCCGCAAGATCAACCTGGGCCCTTTATAGTTTTGAAGGTAATAAAACCTCCAGAGGGGAACAGCTGGTGCGGTGGCACTGGGAGGAAAAAGCCACCAAAGTGCATCAGCTGCGTGCGATATGATGGTTTTGCGGGCATACATCAATCCTTTAATGTGCATGCCAGCCATGCATACGGTGCAGGCCTTGCGGGGCCGCTTCCTCAGAAGTTCCAGTTGCGTGCCTTGGCGACGATGAAGTCCCGGAAAACCTTGAGTTTGGCGGAGTTCTTCATCTCGCTGGGATAGCAGAAATAGGTGTCGAAGGAGGGGATGTCGGCGCTGACCGGCAGCTGGATGAGGCCCGGATCGCGCCCGACGATATAGTCCGGCAGCATCGCGACGCCGATGCCGAGCAGGCAGGCGCGCTTGATCGAGGTCTGGCTGTTGATCTGCAGGATCGACGGGCGGGGATTGTCGGAATCGCGGCCGGCGATCTCCAGCCAGTTGACGTCGAGCAGGTAGCTCGGGGCGGGCTCGCCGAAGGTGATGATCTTGTGGTTGTCGAGACCGTCGATCGACTGCGGCTCGCCGTAGCGGTTGATGTAGGAGGGCGCGGCGTAGATGTGCATGTGCACGGTGAAGAGCCGGCGCTGGATGAGGTCCGACTGCTGCGGTTCACGCAGGCGAATGGCGCAGTCGGCATGGCGCATGTTCACGTCCAGCTCCTCGTTGTCGAGGATGAGCTGCACCTGCATGTCGGGATAGAGCGCGAGGAATTCCTGCACCTTGTCGGTCAGCCAGCCCTGGCCGAGGCCGACCGTGGTGGTGATGCGCAGCTTGCCGCTCGGCTTCTCGGTGTTTTCCGTCAGCTGTACGCGCACGCTTTCGAGCTTCATCAGCACGTCGTGGGCGGTGCGGTAGAGAATCTCGCCCTGCTCGGTGAGGATGAGGCCGCGGGCATGGCGGTGGAAGAGCTTTATGCCGACATCCTGCTCCAGCGCGCTCACCTGGCGGCTGATGGCCGATTGAGACAGATGCAGCTTGTCTGCGGCGTGCGTGAACGAGCCGGCCTCGGCCGCGGCGTGGAAAATCCGCAGCTTGTCCCAATCGAGTGGCATTCTGTCCCCCATATGTCTTTGCGGCGGGGAGCGTGCGCTTCCCGCCCGGTCGCTGATTCAACTGTTCCCACGCGGGCGGTCGGGCTATCCCGCCGCCCTTTGTTGGCGGCTTCTACTCGGCCGCAATTGCGACAGGCATATGACCTGCAAGGTATTTTTCGGTTTCGAGGGCCGCCATGCAGCCCATCCCGGCGGCCGTGACCGCCTGGCGATAGATGTCGTCGGTGACGTCGCCTGCGGCAAAAACGCCCGGCACGTCCGTCGCCGTGGAATCGGGCGCCGTCCACAGATAGCCGTTCGGCTTCTGGCGCAGCTTGCCCTTGAAAAGCTCGACCGCCGGCGCATGGCCGATCGCCACGAACACGCCGTCCGTCATCACGTCGCGCGTCCCGCCGGTCTTGACGTTGCGCAGCTTCACGCCGTTGACGGAGGCCGGCATCGGGGGCTTGGGATCGGCGCCGAGATATTCGACGACCTCGTGGTCCCAGACGATCTTGACGTTCTCCTTGGCGAACAGGCGTTCCTGGAGGATTTTTTCGGCGCGGAAACCGTCGCGGCGGTGCACGACCGTCACGGTTTTGGCGAGGTTGGAGAGGTAGAGCGCCTCTTCCACGGCCGAGTTGCCGCCGCCGACCACGATGACGTCCTTGTTGCGATAGAAGAAGCCGTCGCAGGTGGCGCAGGCCGAGACGCCGAAGCCCATGAACTTGTGCTCGGTGTCGATGCCGAGCCACTTGGCCTTGGCGCCCGTGGCGATGATCAGCGCGTCGGCGGTCCATTCGGCGCCGCTGTCGGTGGAGATGCGGAAGGGACGCGCGTCGAGGTCGACGTTCGTCACGAGGTCGTTGACGATCTCGGCGCCGACATGCTGCGCCTGCTTGAGCATCTGCTCCATCATCCACGGGCCCTGCACCGGATCGGCATAGCCCGGATAGTTCTCCACATCCGTGGTGATCATCAGCTGGCCGCCCTGTTCCATCCCGGCGATCAGCACCGGCTCCAGCATGGCGCGGGCGGTGTAGATGGCGGCGGTGTAGCCTGCGGGGCCGGAGCCGATGATCAGCACCTTGACGTGGCGGGTGGACATGGTCGTTCCTTCCGGGGTTTTCGCCCCAATGGACCGGTTCCCGCGCGAAGCGCGCGCAAGGGTCCGGCCGGCGTGTCGTTGTTCGACCCTCATTTATGAAGGGAGCGCCGCGAGTTTCAAGAGCGCGTGGCGCTTTGCCAACAGACAAGCGATGGCGCGTGACATATTTGTGCCGCTTGAGGTAACAATGTTGCGCTGATACGGCGATTCGGGTCACTTCCGGTCGTCATCCTGAAAGGTTCCGATAATTCCCATGTTTCGTGCAGAACTCGACGCCATCGATATCCGTATCCTGAAGGAGCTTCAGGCCGATGGCCGGATGACCAATGTGGAGCTTGCCGCGCGCGCCGGCATCTCCGCGCCGCCCTGCCTGCGCCGCGTGCGCAAGCTGGAGGAGGCGGGCATCATCGAGGGCTATACCGCGATGCTGAACGCGCCGGCGCTCGGCTACGATCTCGTCGCCTTCTGCATGGTCGGGCTCAAGCACCAGTCGGAGGCGAACCTCAAGGCCTTCGCGGCCGCCACCGGCGAATGGCCGATGGTGCGCCAGGCCTGGATGGTCTCGGGCGACAGCGATTTCCTGCTGCACTGCGTTGCCGAGAATCTCACCCGCTTCCAGGACTTCGTCATCGAGGAACTGACCGCCAATGCGCAGGTCGATACCGTGCGCACCATGCTGACGATCCGCCAGGTCAAGAAGGTCGGGCTGGTGGAGCTTTAGACAGTCTCCAGCGTTTCAGGATCTCCTCCGCCAGCCCCGGCGTCGAATTGACCGGGCTGCCGCGGCCGCGCGCGGGCGCGTCGGGAAACCGGCCGATGACGGCCTCGCGTGACAGGGCGACGATCAGGCTGTCGATCTTCGGATGGCCGCCGGACGGATGGAAGAGCTGCACCGGCACGCCGAGCGCGGCCGCCTCGCCGATCATGTTGGTCGAATCGGCCGTGACGACGATCTCGTCGGCCCAGGCGAGATAGGCGAGCAGCGGGTTCCTCCCCGTGCCGTCCCAGAGATGCATGCCGGGGCGATTTGCGAGTCCCGCCAAGGCCTTGGCGAGCAAGGCTGGCGTGCGACGCGAAGTCGTTATCATCAGCCCGCAGCCGTCTTCACGTTTTGCTTTAAGGCCCTGGAGAAACCGGTCGATATCGGCCTCGGTGAAACGATGGTGCCGGCCGTTGCCGCCGACGAGCACGGCGACCCTCGGTGCGGGCAGGGGGGCGAGCACGTCGGCAAACGCGGCATGCGCCTCTGCCAGCCGTTCCGGCAGAAGGCGGTTGGGGGCGGTGGTGACGACGAGGACGTTCCTGCCGCGCGGCGCGTCGTGCTGCTGCACGATGAGGAGGTCCGCGCCGTGCCGCCGGGTGCGGGGATCCTTGAAGAGCACGCAGAAGGTCGAGGGCGAGAGCGCCTTCAGCCGGCGAAGATAGGGCACCGCCCGCCGGCCGGTGGCAAGGCAGATATCCGGAAAGGGCGGGGCGAGCGGCGAGCCCGCCTTCGACGGCGCGTCCTTCGGGTCGATCGGCCCCCAGGGCATCAGCCAGGTGAAGGCGCGCCGCGGCGCCACATGCCGCAGGACCGGCGCCGCGCCCATGGCTTCCGCAAGGCCGATCAGCGGCTGCTCGTCGCCGGCCTTGCCGTCCGTCAGGACCCAGACGACGGGAAGGGCGCCCGTCGCCATCTCAGCGCCGCGGCTCCGCCATCAGCCGTTCATAGGCGGAGAACTCCTTCTCCAGCATCTGCCGGGTGGTGAAGTTGGCAAGCACATGCGCCCGGCCGTTCGCCCCCATGGCCTTCAGGCGGTGCGGGTCGGAAAGGGCTTCTTCCAGGGCGGCGGCGAGGGCCGTTGCGTCGCCGGGCGGCACGAGCCAGCCGGTGACGCCGGGCAGCACCGTCTCGCGGCTGCCGCCGTGATCGGTCGCGATGACGGGCGTGCCCATCGCCTGCGCCTCGATCGCGGCGCGGCCGAAGGCTTCGGGATCCGTCGAGGCGGAAACGGCAAGGTCCGCGGCCGCGAGGACGACGGGGATATCGCGCCGGCTGCCGGTGAAGGTGACGCGGCCGTCGAGGCCGAGGCGCGCCATGTCGCGCCGAAGCTCGGCGACCAGCGCCTCCGAGCCGCCGCCGACGAAGGCGAGGCGAAGATCGGGACGGTCGAGCCGGGCGGCGGCTTCCAGCAGCACGGCATGGCCCTTCCACCTCGTGACGCGGCCGACCATCACCACCAGCGGCCCTTTTTCCGTGGCGCCGAGTTCGTCGCGCAGGGCGGCCCGTGTTTCGGCTGGAATGGCCGTGGGATCGAAGAGGTCGGGCTCGACGCCGCGCGGGGCGACGACCACGCGCGCCGGCGGAAAGCCGTAGACCTTCGTGATGTGGTCGCGAATGAACTGCGAATTCGCGATGACCAGCGGCACGCGCAGCATGGCGCTGTTGTAGAACCGCTTCAGGGCGTTGCCGTGGCTGTAGACGCCGTGGAAGGTCGTGACGAACCGCACCGGCCGCCGCGCCAGGCGACAGGCGAGGAGGCCGACCCAGGCCGGCACGCGGCTGCGGGCATGGACGATGTCGATGCCTTCCGCATCCACCAGCCGCGCGATGGCCCGCGCGGCGGAAACGGCGGAAAAGGGCGATTTCTTCCCGACCGGCAGCGTGACGTGGCGGGCGCCCACGGCCTCGGCGGCGGCGACGAGCGGGCCGCCGGCGCTGGCGATCCAGTTCGGCAGGCCGCGTTCGCCGAGATGGCCGGCCATCTCCACGGCGCTGCGCTCCACGCCGCCGTCGCCGAGGGCGGGCAGGAGCTGGAGGACGCGCGGTCCGGCCGCCGTCTTTCCCGCCTGTGGGGGCGTCAGGAAATCCGCGGTCTTGTGCTGCCAGGTCTGTTCGCGGGCATGGCGGGCGGCGTTTTCGCCGAGCCGCAGCCGGAGGTCGCGGTCACCCAAAAACCTGTCCAATGTCGCCGTCACGGAGGCGGGATCGGCGCCGTCGCATAGAAGCCCCGTCTTGCCGTCGAGCACGGCGTCCGCCGCGCCGCCCTCGCGGCCGGCAAGCCCGGGCACGCCGTACCAGGCAGCCTCCAGATAGACGAGGCCGAAGCCCTCGACGGAGTTGCCCTCGCGCCGCGCCGGCATGGCGAAGACGTCGGCTAGCGCCAGAAGGGCGGCCTTTTCCGCATCCGGCACACGGCCATGGAAGATCACCCTTTCGGCGATGCCGGCGTCTTTTGCGAGGGTTTCGAGCCGGCCGCGGTCTGCGCCGTCGCCGGCGACGTGCAGCGTCAGTCCGGGATGGGCCGGGTGCAGCGCTGCGACGGCCTCGATCAGCCGGTCCACGCCCTTGCGCGGCTCCAGCCGGCAGAGCGTCACGACATGCGGTCCCTCGCCATGGCTCGCCCGCAGCGCCGCCAGCCGGCCGGGATCGGCGGCCGCCTGCGCCGGGACGGTGGGGGTGACGGTGCGCAGCCGGCCGGCCGCCACATAGGGTGCGGCAAGGCCGGCGGTGAAGCCGGAATTGGCGATGACGTCCTGAGCCTTGGCCATCGCCGCCCGGATGCGCTGCGCCTTGCGCGGCGTGGGGGCGGCGGGAAACTCCATGCCATGGGCGAGCACGGTGACCGGGACGGCGTTTATGGAGAGGTTCTCGACGCTCTTCCAGGTGTCGGCGATGATCCGGTCGAATGCGCCGGAGCGCGCGAGGCGGGCTGCTTCCCGCGCCTTCAGCCAGCGCCGCAGCGGCTTCCAGCCGGAGAAGCGCGCGATGCGGTAGGGGCGGTCTTTGTCGCCGGCGTCCGGCGCGCCGTCGGCCAGCACGGTGACGGCATGGCCGGCCTCCTGCAAGGCCAGCGCCATCGAGCCCATCATGTTCTCGATCCCGCCGACGACGGGGGGGAAGCATTGGGTGAGGATGAGGATGTTCATGGGATGCTGGGGCTCGAAAATGCGGCGGGTTCGCGGAACTCCTATCACCGCCGGCCGATATGGTCTATGGAGGCGCCGGCGCCCGATTGGCGCCTTCCAGTGGAGATGATGCGGATGCAGACGATCGTATGCATGAAATGGGGCACGCGCTATCCGGCGGACTATGTCAACCGTTTGTGGTCCATGATAAAGCGCAACACGGTTCGCCCGACGCGGCTCGTCTGCTTCACGGAGGATGCCGAGGGCATCGATCCGGCGGTCTCCGTCTTCCCGCTGCCGCCGATCACCATTCCCGAGCGGGTCGCCTGGAAACCGTGGCGCAAGATCTCGCTGTTCCAGGCGCCGCTGGCCGATCTCGCGGGCGACGTGCTGTTCGTCGATCTCGACGTGGTCATCACCGGGCCGCTCGACGATTTCTTCGATTATGCGCCGGGCAAGTTCTGCATCGCCGAGAACTGGACGCAGCCCGGCCAGGGCATCGGCAACACCTCGGTCTATCGCTGGACGGTCGGCACCAGCACGCACATCTACGACGATTTCATCCGCGACCCGGATGCCAGGGTGAACAAGCACACGATCTCGCAGCGCTATGTTTCCGCCGCCGTCGACAACATGACCTACTGGCCGGCGGAATGGTGCGTCAGCTTCAAGCACACGCTGCTGCCGCGCTGGCCGCTGAACTTCTTCAAGGACGTGCCGCTGCCCTCCGGCACCCGAATCGTCGCCTTCACCGGCAAGCCCGATCCCGACGAGGCCGTGATCGGCCAGTGGCCGGTCAAGGCCTGGTGGAAGAAGGCCTACAAGCACGTCCGGCCGACGCGCTGGATCGACGAGAACTGGCGCTGAGGCGCGCCTGCCTCTATTGCCCGAGCGTGTCGAGATACCAGCGATAGGCGCGGTCGATGCCTTCGCGCAGCGCGGTTGCGGGCTTCCAGCCCATCGCCGCCAGCTTGGCGTTCGACATGAGCTTGCGCGGCGTGCCGTCCGGCTTCGAAGGGTCGGTCTCGATGCGGCCCGTAAAGCCGACGACCTCGGCGACGAGCCTCATCAGGTCGAGAATGGCGATATCCTCGCCCGAGCCGACATTGACGTGCTCGTAGTCCTCGTAATGCTTGAGCAGGAAGACCAGCGCATCGGCGCAATCCTCGCTGAACAGGAATTCGCGGCGCGGCGATCCGCTGCCCCAGATCGTCACATGGTCGAGGCCGGCAAGCTTCGCCTCATGCGCCTTGCGGATCAGCGCCGGCAGCACATGGCTGGTCTGAAGGTCGAAATTGTCGTTCGGGCCGTAGAGATTGGTCGGCATGGCCGAGACGAAGCGGGCGCCGTGCTGCTTCATATAGGCCTGGCAAAGCTTGATGCCAGCGATCTTGGCGATGGCGTACCATTCGTTTGTCGGCTCCAGCGCGCCCGTCAGCAGCGAGCTTTCTTCGATCGGCTGGTCGGCGAATTTCGGATAGATGCAGCTCGAACCGAGGAACAGCAGCTTCTCTACGCCCGCCTCATGGGCGGATTTGATGACGTTCAGCTCCATCGTGAGGTTGCGCTGGAGGAACTCCACGGGCTCACGGTCATTGGCGAGAATGCCGCCGACCTTCGCCGCCGCCATCACCACCGCCTGCGGCCGCTCGGCCGTAAAGAAGCGCTCGACATCCGCCTGGCGCTCCAGGTTCACCGTATCGCGCGGCGCGGTCAGCACCGTGCAGTTCTCCGTCGCCAGACGCTTGGCGACGGCGCTGCCGACCATGCCGCGATGGCCGGCGACGAAGACGCGTTTTCCCTGAAGGTCGTACATTCAGAGACGGTCCTTTTCCGAGAACTCTTTCCGCATGAGCTTCAGGTCCTCACGCACCATTTCGCGGGCAAGCTCGCGCGCGCCCGTCTCATGGCGCCAGCCGAGCACCCGTTCCGCCTTCGAGGGATCGCCGAGCAGGAGGTCGACCTCCGTCGGGCGAAAATAGCGCGGGTCGATGGAGACGAGCTGTCTGCCCGTCGCGGCATCAAAGCCCTTCTCGTCGATGCCCTCGCCCTCCCAGCGGATGGTGATGCCGGCCTCGGCGAAGGACCATTCGGCGAACTGGCGCACGGTGGTCGTCTCGCCGGTCGCCAGCACGTAGTCGTCGGCCGCCGCCTGCTGCAGCATCAGCCACATGCCGCGCACATATTCCTTCGCATGGCCCCAGTCGCGCCTGGCGTCGAGATTGCCGAGGAAGAGCTGGTCCTGCCGGCCGAGCGTGATGGCGGCCACCGCGCGGGTGATCTTGCGCGTCACGAAGGTCTCGCCGCGCAGCGGGCTTTCATGGTTGAAGAGGATGCCGTTCGAGGCGTGCATGCCATAGGCTTCGCGGTAGTTGACGACGATCCAGTAGGCGTAGAGCTTTGCCGCCGCATAGGGCGAGCGGGGGTAGAAGGGCGTCGTCTCGCTCTGCGGCACCTCCTGCGCCTTGCCGTAGAGCTCGGACGTGGAGGCCTGGTAGAAGCGCGTCTTCTTTTCCAGGCCGAGGATGCGGATCGCCTCCAGCATGCGCAGCGTGCCGATGGCGTCGGCGTTCGCCGTATATTCCGGCGTCTCGAAGCTCACCTGCACATGGCTCTGGGCGGCGAGGTTGTAGATCTCGTCCGGCTGGGTCTGCTGCACGATGCGCACGAGGTTGGTCGCGTCCGTCATGTCGCCGTGGTGCAGGAAGAACCGCGGGTCCGGTTCGTGCGGGTCCTCGTAGATATGCTCGATGCGGCCCGTGTTGAAGGAGGAGGAGCGGCGCTTGATGCCGTGCACGACATAGCCCTTGTCGAGCAGCAACTGCGCGAGATAGGCGCCGTCCTGGCCCGTCACGCCCGTTATCAAAGCCACCGGTTTCTTGGACACGTCTGTTCTCCAGGATGAATGCGGGTTTCGAGCGGCCTTGCCGGGATTGCTCAGCGCGTCAGCAGCCCGGCGATGCGGTTTTTCAGGTGAAGCGCCTCGCGGAAGGCGAAATCGCCGGCCGTCAGCAGCGGATGGCCCTGCCGGGCGGCGCGCTGGCTCTTCAGCACGGCCGTGCCGCCGCCCTTCTGCCCGGTGCCGTTCTTCTCCACCACATCGGCGATCAGCGTGACGAGATTGTGATCTTCCAGCACACGCCGCCGCGCCTCGCGGATGGCGGGCAGGCGCTTTTCATATTCGTTGCTGTCGATCGCCTCGCGCATGATGCGATGGGCCTCGTCCGGCTTGCGGATGTCGATGGCGATGAAGCTGTCGGCCGGAAAGTAGTCGGCGGCGTTCGGCGCGCCGAAATAGAAGGGCAGCGACAGGCCGAGGAAGGGGTCGGCCAGCTTTTCCGTGAAATGGTGCGGGGCGAGGTGGTTCTCGATGGCGAGGTGGTACTTGTAGGGATCGATCGCCTCCGCCTTGTCGTCCACCGGCGTGTGGCCGCGGCCGAAGACGTCGAGATCCGGCATGCGGGCGGCCATGGCCTGGGTGAAATCGTAGCGCAGGCGATGCAGCGTATGGCCCTGCCGCTTGGTCGAGCAGACCGTGCCGAGCACCTTGGTCTTTTCGGGAAAATGGCCGGCGATCTCGTCGGCGGTCATCAGGCGGCGGCTGCCGTCGCCGTAGAACCAGCGCAGGCCCGCCTGGCTCCGGATGCGGCCGGGATGGCGCAGCGCGAAGGGCTCCTGGCTCGTCACCACATGGCCGAACTGCCGGGTGAAGGCGCGGCCGTAGATCTTGATGCCCGAGGGCTCGGTGGTAAAGAGGATGGTGTTTTCCGGCGCGCAGGCTAGCGCCTCCACCCGCATCGAGCGCCGCTCGTCGCCCGCAGCGGGCAGGTTCTCGTAGACCGCCAGCCAGTCGTAGTCGCGCGCCTCGGGATCGAAGGTGAAGACGAGATTGCGCGCGGCGGAGAAGCCGGACGGCACCTGCCGGGCGAGCGGGCTTATGCCATGGCTCCGGCCGATCCGGTCCATGACCTTGACCACCGTCGCGGCGGTGCCGTTCTTCTCTGTGGAAAGCATGGGGCTCCCTTGTCCGTCACCCCCAGGTGACGGCGAGGATCTCGTAGGCCTTGGAGCCGCCCGGCGCGTTCACTTCGATCGAATCGCCGACTTCCTTGCCGATCAGCGCGCGGGCGATCGGCGAGGAGATGGAGATGCGGCCCTGCTTCACGTCGGCTTCCTGGTCGCCGACGATCTGGTAGACCTTCTCCTCCTCGGTGTCCTCGTCCATGAGCTTCACCTTGGCGCCGAACTTGATCTTGGAGCCGGACATCTTGGAAAGGTCGATGACCTCGGCGCGCGCGACGAAGTCCTCCAGTTCCGTGATGCGGCCCTCGTTATGGCTCTGGGCCTCCTTGGCGGCGTGGTACTCGGCGTTTTCCGACAGGTCGCCATGGGCGCGCGCCTCGGCAATCGCTTCGATGATTCGCGGACGCTCCTCCTGCTGGCGCCAGCGCAGTTCTTCCTGCAGCTTGACGAAACCGCCCTGAGTCATCGGCACCTTTTCAACCATTTTATCCCGTCCTTCAGCCCGCGCCGCCCAGGCTCCCGCCTGCGTGAACGCAAAAGAAAACGGTCTCCGGAGAAGATTCCCCGGAACCGTCGAAAGCATTTGAAAGCGCCTTATAGCAGATCGCGCCGTTCGAAAGCCAGTTTTTTCGCCGCAGGCGGGCAGGCACCCACAGCGGCGGGAACAATCGGCCCAGGTCCCGGTTAGTCCGGTATCGCGGGAGGCGGGCATGGCAATCGACGGTTCCATTCATCTGGAAGGCAGGATCAACGCGCATCGGCGCCTGCTCGTCGAACTGGTCTCGGTGATGGCGGCCGTCCCCGCGGCGCGCGCGGCGCTTCTTGCCATGGCGCGCGACAACGAGACGGTTTTCGACCACGAGGAGGACCCGGGCGTCGAGCCCGACGCCGCCTTCGCCGCCCAGCAGATCGCCGACGACGAGATACGGGCGATCCTGAAGGCTGCGATGGCCCGCCTCGAAACCAGGACATGAGGAGCGATCCATGAGTGTGATGCAGACGATTTCCGGTTATTTCAAACAGTTGGCCGGCGAGGTGTCGGGCGACCAGAGGCTGCACGACGAGGGGCGCCGGCAGGCGTCGGGCGTCGCGGCGCCGACAGGCCCCGTCGCCGATTATTCCGATCCGGAGCAGTTGAAGCTCTACCGGCTCGTGCCCGTCGCCGCCGCCTCGGACACGAACTGGGACCTTGCGCCGAACCAGGGCGTGGTCGTGGTGCGGGCCCGCTCCAGCGGCGATGCGCGGGTCGTTGCCGCCGCTGCCGAGCTCGATTATCTGGAGATCGACGCGCTGCCGGCCGACGGCAATTCGACCGCCTCGTCGAGCGCCTTCCGCAACGAGAGGCTCTACACGGTCGTCGACGAGACTAACCCGTCCTATCCGCTCGAAGGCCCGCGGGAAGTGGTCGCCGGCACCGTGCGCGTTGACAATATCCGCCCCACCGAACTTTGAAGGAGGCCACGATGAGCCGCAGCCAATCCGCCCGCACGGCGGAAAAACAGCGCGATATCCAAGACGAGGTGGCCAAGGCCGACCGCAAGGGCGACGGCGGGAAGCCGGAGGCCATGCAGGCCGGCGCGCGCCTCTATCCCGTGCCGCCCTTTCCCAAGCAGCACCAGCCGAAACCCGGTCATGAGGCCAGGCTCGATCCCGCCCCGATGTACGATGCGCCCTTCTACAAGGGGTCGGAGAAGCTGAAGGGCAAGGTGGCGCTGATCACCGGCGGCGATTCCGGCATCGGCCGGGCGGTCGCCGTGCTGTTCGCGCGCGAGGGGGCGGACATCGCGATCTGCCATCTGGCGGAAGGGCTGGACGCGAAGGACACAATCGCCGCCGTGGAAGCCGAGGGCCGGCGCTGCATCGCCTTTGCCGGCGACGTCAAGGACAAGGGCTTCTGCCGGCAGACGGTGAAATGCGTCGTCCGCGATCTCGGGCGGCTCGACATTCTCGTCAACAACGCCGCCTTCCAGGTGCACAGCAAGGATATCCTCGACCTTTCGGAAGAGCATTTCGACGAGACGCTGAAGACCAATCTCTACGGCTATTTCTTCATGGCGCAGGCGGCGGTGCCGCATCTGGAGCCGGGCTCGGCGATCATCAATACCGGTTCCGTCACCGGCCTCGAAGGCTCCAAGGACCTCCTCGACTATTCGACGACCAAAGGCGGCATCCACGCCTTCACCCGCTCGCTGGCCGGGCAGCTCGTGCCGCGCGGCATCCGCGTCAACGCGGTGGCGCCGGGGCCGGTCTGGACGCCGCTCAACCCCTCGGACAAGGAGGCGGAGGACGTCGCGAAATTCGGCGCCAACACGCCGATGAAGCGCCCCGCCCAGCCGGAGGAACTGGCGCCCGCCTATGTCTTCCTCGCCTCGCCGCAATGCTCCAGCTACATCACCGGCGAGGTGCTGCCGATCATCGGCGGGTATTGAGCATGAAAAAGCCGGACGGTGGGGCCGCCCGGCTTTCGATATTTCGGCAATTCAATTTTAGAAATAGGACTGCAACGGCCGCACTTCGAGTTGGCCCTGCTTCAGCGCCCTGATCGCCTGGGCGGCGGCGAGCGCGCCGGCCATGGTCGTGTAATAGGGCACCTTCTGCATCAGCGCGGCGCGGCGCAGCGATTTCGAATCCGAGATCGCCTTGTTGCCGTCCGTCGTGTTGATGACGAGGCTGACCTGGCGGTTGCGGATGGCGTCCTCGACATGCGGGCGGCCTTCCTGCACCTTGTTGACCTTGATCGCCTCGATGCCCTTTTCGGCGAGGAAGCGGGCGGTGCCCGAGGTCGCCATGACCTTGAAGCCGATCTCGGTCAGGAGGCGCACGGCGGTCAGCACGCGTTCCTTGTCCTCGTCGCGCACGGAGACGAAGACCGTGCCTTCGCGCGGCAGGTCGACGCCGGCGCCGAGCTGGGACTTGGCGAAGGCGAGCGCGAAATCGGTGTCGAGGCCGATGACCTCGCCGGTCGAGCGCATTTCAGGGCCGAGCAGCGTATCGACGCCAGGGAAGCGGGCGAAGGGGAAGACGGCTTCCTTGACGGCGATGTGCTTCAGGTTGCGCGGGTCGGGCTTCGCGCCATAGGCGGCAATCGCCGCATCGAGGCTCTCGCCGGTCATGACGCGGGCGGCGATCTTGGCGATCGGCGCGCCGATGGTTTTCGCGACGAAGGGCACCGTGCGCGAGGCGCGCGGGTTCACTTCGAGAACGTAGATCGTGCCGTCCTTGATGGCGTATTGCACGTTCATCAGGCCGCCGACATTCAGCGCCTTGGCGAGCGCCTTCGTCTGGCGCTCCAGTTCGTCGACGATCTCGTTCGACAGCGTGTGGACCGGCAGCGAGCAGGCGCTATCGCCCGAATGGATGCCGGCTTCCTCGATATGCTCCATGATGCCAGAGACGAAGACGTCCTTGCCGTCGCACAGCGCATCGACGTCGACCTCGACCGCGTTCGACAGGTAGCTGTCGAAGAGCAGCGGGTTCTTGCCGAGCAGCGTGTTGATCTGGCCGGTCTTGTCGTTCGGGTAACGCTGCTTGATATCCTCCGGCACCAGTTCCGGCACGGTGTCGAGCAGGTAGGTCTGGAGCTGGCCTTCCGAATGGATGATCTGCATGGCGCGCCCGCCGAGCACGTAGGACGGGCGCACGACCAGCGGGAAGCCGATCTCGGCCGCGACGAGGCGCGACTGCTCGACCGAATAGGCGATGCCGTTGTTCGGCTGGGCGAGGTCGAGCTTCTGGAGAAGCTTCTGGAAGCGGTCGCGGTCCTCGGCAAGGTCGATCATGTCGGGCGCGGTGCCGAGGATCGGGATGCCGTTCTTCTCCAGCGCTTCGGCGAGCTTCAGCGGCGTCTGGCCGCCGAACTGCACGATGACGCCGACGACTTCGCCGTTGGTCTGCTCGGCCTTCAGGATCTCGATGACGTCCTCGGCCGTCAGCGGCTCGAAATAGAGCCGGTCGGAGGTGTCGTAGTCGGTCGAGACGGTTTCCGGGTTGCAGTTGACCATGATCGCCTCATAGCCGGCATCCTTCAGCGCGAAGGCGGCATGGCAGCAGCAATAGTCGAACTCGATGCCCTGGCCGATGCGGTTCGGGCCGCCGCCGAGGATGACGACCTTCTTGCGATCCGAAATGCCGGCTTCCGAGCGCGCGATGCCCGCGAACGGCGTCTCGTAGGTCGAGTACATGTAGGCGGTCGGCGAGGCGAATTCGGCGGCGCAGGTGTCGATGCGCTTGAAGACCGGGCGGACATTGAGGCCGTTGCGCAGTTCGGCGACTTCCTTCGGGCGCTTGCCGGAAAGCGTGGCGAGGCGCGCGTCGGAAAAGCCCATGGCCTTCAGCATGCGGAGGTTTTCAGCGTCCTCAGGCAGGCCGTGCTCGCGGATGCGGGCTTCCATGTCGACGATGGCCATGAACTGTTCGAGGAACCACGGGTCAATCTTCGAGCCCTCGTGCACCTCTTCCAGCGTCAGGCCGTGGCGCAGCGCCTGGGCGACCATGCGCAGGCGGTCCGGCGTCGGCGTGGAGATCGCGGCGCGGATGGCGTTCTTGTCGTTGCCGTCAACGAGGCCGGGAATCTCGATCTCGTCGAGGCCGGTGAGGCCCGTTTCCAGGCCGCGCAGCGCCTTCTGCAGCGATTCTGCGAAGGTGCGGCCGATGGCCATGACCTCGCCGACCGACTTCATGGCGGTGGTCAGCGTCGGCTCTGCGCCGGGGAATTTCTCGAAGGCGAAGCGCGGGATCTTGGTGACCACGTAGTCGATGGACGGCTCGAACGAGGCCGGGGTCGCGCCGCCGGTGATGTCGTTCTCCAGTTCGTCCAGCGTGTAGCCGATGGCGAGCTTGGCGGCGATCTTGGCGATGGGAAAGCCGGTCGCCTTGGAGGCGAGCGCGGAGGAGCGCGAGACGCGCGGGTTCATCTCGATGACGACGAGGCGGCCGTTCTCGGGGTTTACGGCGAACTGCACGTTCGAGCCGCCGGTCTCCACCCCGATCTCGCGCAGCACCGCGATCGAGGCGTTGCGCATGATCTGGTATTCCTTGTCCGTCAGGGTCAGGGCAGGGGCGACCGTGATCGAATCGCCCGTGTGCACGCCCATCGGGTCGATGTTCTCGATCGAGCAGATGATGATGCAGTTGTCCGCCTTGTCGCGGACGACCTCCATCTCGTATTCCTTCCAGCCGAGAACGGACTCTTCGATCAGCACTTCCGTGGTCGGCGAGGCGTCGAGGCCGGAATTGACGATCTCGAAGAATTCCGAGCGGTTGTAGGCGATGCCGCCGCCGGTGCCGCCGAGCGTGAAGGACGGGCGGATGATGGCGGGCAGGCCGATAACATCGAGCGCCTGCGCGCCGATGGCCATGGCGTGGCTCATGTAGCGCTGCTTGCGGTCGGTCTCGCCGAGGTTCCACTGGTTTTCCAGCTCGTCCAGCGCCTTGTCGAGCGCGTCGCCGGAAAGCTCGGCCTTGAGCTTCGCGCGCTGGACTTCATGAACCTTGCGGTCCTGGTCCTTGATCTCGGTGGCGTTGGCGAGCAGCGATTTCGGCGTTTCGAGGCCGATGCGGGCCATGGCCTCGCGGAACAGCGCGCGGTCCTCGGCCATGTCGATGGCGGCGGGCTTGGCCCCGATCATCTCGACATTGTAGCGGTCGAGCACGCCCATGCGCTTCAAGGAGAGCGCGGTGTTGAGCGCCGTCTGGCCGCCCATGGTCGGCAGCAGCGCGTCCGGCCGCTCCTTGGCGATGATCTTTGCGACGACTTCCGGCGTGATCGGCTCGACATAGGTCGCGTCGGCAAGGCCCGGGTCGGTCATGATCGTCGCCGGGTTGGAGTTGACGAGGATGACGCGGTAGCCTTCCTCCTTCAGCGCCTTGCAGGCCTGGGTGCCGGAATAGTCGAATTCGCAGGCCTGCCCGATGACGATCGGCCCCGCGCCGATGATGAGGATGGATTTCAAATCTTGGCGCTTGGGCATCTCTCTATCCGATCTATCCGCGTGCGCGAAAAACCGGCCATGGTGATGGGTTCACCGGCCGGGCGCGCAAAAAAGGTCTTTCAAGGCTAGAAGCGGCTTATAGGCATATGCGCGGGCGAGCGGAACCCCGAAAATGGAGCAATCGACAGGAAATATGCCGGCCCTTCGCGCGGGCGGCCTCAAGGTCGCGCGCCGTCGATATAGGCCTGGATCGAGCGGCCGACCTCCGCGACCAGCCGCTCGTGCGGCAGCGCCACGACGGGCGGCAGCTTCAGCACGTAGCGGGTGAAGGCAAGGCCGAGGATCTGCGTCGCCACGAGGCCGGCGACGGCGGGCGTGTCCGGCCCGGCGAGCCGCGCGATGGCGGGGGCGACCTGGGTGGCGAAGATCTCGCGCAGCCGCGCGGCGGCCAGCTCGTTCGAGGCGGCCGAGCGCAGGGCGATCGGCAGGGCGGTGGCGTCGCCCCCACCCTCCCATATGGCCAGGAAATGCCGCACAAGCGCCTCGCCCACCGCATCGCGGGGAAGGGCGGCAAGGTCGGGCAGCCGCAGGTCGATATCCGCGGCGCGGGCGAACAGCGTGTCCTTGCCGCCGAAATAGCGGATCACCATGGCCGGGTCGATCGCCGCGGCGGCGGCGATGTCGCGCACCGTCGTGCCGTCATAGCCCTTCTGCGCAAAGAGCAGCCGCGCGGCTTCGAGAATGGCCTCGCGGGTGCGGTCGGACTTGGTTTTCCGTGCGGGAGAATCGGTCATTGCCTGAAAATGCCAACGCGTGTTGACAAATTCAAGCGCTGGGCATAAAAGTCAACACATGTTGATTTCTGGAGCCTGAGCCATGATACCGCAGGAAACCGATGTGCTGATCGTCGGAGCAGGGCCGACGGGCCTTGCGCTGGCCGTCACCCTGCAACAGGCGGGTGCGCGCCCCGTCATCGTCGACCGCCTTCAGGCCGGCCAGAACACTTCGCGCGCCGCGGTCATCCATGCCCATACGCTGGAGGTGCTGGAACGGCTCGGCGTCACCGACGACCTGGAGCGCCGCGGGCTGCCGCTCACCCGCTTCGCCCTGCGCGACCATGACCGGGCGTTGCTGGAGCTCGACTTCTCGACCTTGCCCTCGCGCTATGCCCAGATTCTGATGATCCCGCAGGACGAGACGGAGGCCATCCTTGCCGACCGGCTGGCGAGCCTCGGCGGCACCGTTGCGCGCGGCGTCACGGCGACGCGGGTCGAGCGCGACGCGGAGGGGGCGGTGGTCCATCTCGACACGCCGGAGGGGGAGCGGGCGGTCCGCGCCCGCTATGTCGTCGGCGGCGACGGCATGCACAGCATCGTGCGCGAGGCCGCCGGCATCGCCTTCGACGGCGAGAGCCATGCCGGTTCCTTCGTTCTCGCCGACGTCCATATGGACTGGCCCCTCAGTACCGAGGTGACGCTGTTCTTCTCGCCGGAGGGCATGGGCGTCGTCGCGCCGCTGCCCGGCGGTCGCTATCGCATCGTGGCGCCCGTCGAGGATGCGCCGGAAGCGCCGGATGCGGCTTTCGTGCAGGCGCTGCTCGATGCCCGCGGCCCGCGCAAGGCCCCGGCCCGTGTCCGCGATGTCCTGTGGAGTTCGCGCTTTCGCGTGCATCACCGTGTCGCCGCGCGCTATCGCTCGGGCCCGTTCTTCGTCATGGGCGATGCCGCCCATGTGCACAGCCCCGCCGGCGGGCAGGGCATGAATACGGGGCTTGTCGATGCCGTCGTGCTCGGACAGTTGCTGGCGGACGTCATCGCCGGCGGGGCGCCGGACGCGACGCTCGACCTTTACGAGGAGAAGCGCCGCCCCGCCGCGGCCGAGGTGCTGGAGCTTGCCGGCCGCCTGACGCGGATCGCGACCGTGCGCAGCTTTCCCGGCCGTATCCTGCGCAACCTCGTCCTGCGCCTCCTCGGCGCATCGCCGGTCTTCCGCCGCAAGCTGGCCCTCAACCTCTCCGGCCTCGCCCGCAAGGGGCTCGGGATGGTGCCCCGGCGCTAGGTTGCGTTGCTTGCCCCCTGCCGGGACCTTCTCCCCGCAAGCGGGGAGAAGGAGCAGAACGGCGCGCCCATCGCTCCTCGCCCCGCTTGCGGGGAGAGGATGCCGGCAGGCAGGTGAGGGGCTGTGCCCTGCCGCCCATTCACTCCGTTGCCAGAAGCCCCGGCAGTTCCTTCAGGATGCTGTCCCGCGCGCGCAGGCTCGTGCGCGGCTGCTCTTTCTTCTCGTCCTGGACGAGCCGGGCGAAGACGACGGTGCGGTCGTCGCGGCGGGCCCAGCCGACATACCAGCCCCACGGCCGGGCATAGTCGAAATCGCCGTCGGCCTTGCGGGGATAGGCCATGCCCGTCTTGCCCTGCGCGCCCCAGCCGTCCGCAAGTTCGTGCCGTTCGAGGATCGCCATCGCCCGGTCCATGGCGTCGGCGGAGACCGGCAGGTCGTGGTTCACCAGCTTCTTCAGGAACGCCACCTGCTCGCGCGGCGAGACCTTCAGCGAGGAGGCGATCCAGGCGCGCTCCAGCCCGTTGTCCTTGCCCGGATCGCCCGTCATGTCGGCATTGCCGTAGCCGAAGGCCTCGGCATAGTCGCGAAGCTGCTCGTAGCCGAGGAATTCGGTGATGCGCTGCGAATACCAGACGATGGAAAATTCCATCCAGCGCTCTGGCGTCGCCGGTTGGCGCCAGGCCTCGCCGCCCCAGTCCGGATAGCCCTTCAGGAAGGGCAGAACCGGTTCCTTCGCGTCTTCCAGGAAGCCGGAATCGTAGCCCATCACGGCGAGCGGCACCTTGAAGGTGGAGGCGGGCGTCGCGCGGCTTTCGCAATCGCCCTTTTCCAGGATGACCTCATCGCTCGCCGCATCGGCGACGATCGTACAAATAATGCGGGCTTCGGCCGGCATGCCGAAGCCTGCGGCCAGCAGGACGCCGGCCGTGAAAAGACGTATGCTCATCACGTTTTCCTCGGATTTTGAACGGTTTGTGCATTATCCATAGCCATGGCTTGATGCGCTGGCAAAAGATCAATATTGGTCTCACGCATTAGAAAAACTGGGGCTTTGCCATGGTTCGGCCATATCTGCCGCTAAACGCCTTCCGCGCCTTCGAGGCCTCCGCCCGCCATCTCAGCTTCACGCGGGCGGCGATCGAGCTCAATGTCACGCAGGCGGCGGTCAGCCATCAGGTCAAGAGCCTGGAGGAGCAGTTGAACGTCGTGCTCTTCAAGCGCCTGCCGCGCGGGCTGATGATCACGGCGGAGGGGGAGAGCCTCATGCCGGTGCTGCGCGACAGCTTCGACCGCATGGCCGATGCGGTGGAGCGTTTTCGCGGCGGCCATGTGCGGGAGATCCTGACGGTCGGGGCCGTCGGCACCTTCGCCGTCGGCTGGCTCCTGCCGCGCCTTGCCGCCTTCCGCGAGCGCCATCCCTTCGTCGAGGTGCGGCTTTCGACCAACAACAACCGCGTCGACCTTGCCGCCGAGGGGCTCGACTTCGCCATCCGCTTCGGCGCCGGCGCCTGGCACGGCACGGATGCGGTGCGCCTCTTCGATGCGCCGCTCTCCGTGCTCGCCACGCCCACCGTCGCGCGCGGCCTTGCCGAGCCCGCCGACCTGCTCGGCCTGACGCTGCTGCGCTCGTACCGGCGCGACGAGTGGACCCGCTGGTTCGAGGCCGCCGGCCTGCCGCGCACGCCGCCGCCGCAGAACGCCATCGTCTTCGACACCTCGCTCGCCATGATGGAGGCCGTGCTGCAGGGCGCCGGCGTCGGCCTCGCCCCGCCGCTGATGTTCTCGCGCCTTCTGGCGGCCGGCGCCGTCGTCCAGCCGTTCGAGACCAGCCTTGCGCTCGGCAGCTACTGGCTGACCCGCCTGCAATCGCGCAGCGTCACCCCCGCCATGGCCGCCTTCTCGGCCTGGCTGGAGGCGGCGGTGGCGCAGGAGGGGCTGGGCCGGGAAGATCGGTGACGGCGTCGTTGCGGGCCGGCGCGGCAGGCCCTATAAGTCGTTGCTGAGGAACGAATTCATGCGGTGAGCGTTCGTCGGCAATCAATTCGGGGAAATGCGCCATGGAATGGAAAGGTCGTCGCCAGTCGGGCAATATCGAGGACCAGCGCGGAGCCGGTCGCTCGGCGGGAGGCAGCAATCCGTTCGGCCGCGGCAATGGCGGTTTCCGCATTCCGATGGGCGGCGGACGCCGCGCCGGCGGCGGCATGAGCATCGGCACCATCATCTTCCTCGTCGTCATCTATTTCGTCTTCAAGGCGATGGGCATCGACCTGTTGCAGGTGATGGGCGAGGGCGGCGGGCAGGTCAGCATGCCGGGCTTCGAGCAGACCGAGAGCGCAAGCCGCCGCGCCTCCCCGCAGGAGGAGGAGACCAAGGCTTTCATGGCGACCGTGCTCGCCGAGACGGAAGACACCTGGAACGGCATCTTCCAGGCGGCCGGCGAACGCTACGAGGAGCCGAAGATGGTGCTCTTCTCCGGCTCCGTGCAATCGGCCTGCGGTTTCGCCTCCGCAGCCTCCGGCCCGTTCTACTGCCCGGGAGACCGCAAGGTCTATCTCGACATGAGCTTCTTCGACGAACTCGCCGGCAAGTTCGACGCCTCCGGCGACTTCGCGCAGGCCTATGTCGTCGCCCACGAGGTCGGCCACCATGTGCAGAACCTCACCGGCGTTTTGCCGCGCTTCAACCAGCAGCGCCAGCGCATGAGCGAGGTGGAGGCCAACCAGATGTCGATCCGCGTCGAGCTTCAGGCCGACTGCTATGCCGGCATCTGGGGCAAGTATACCGAGCAGAAGGGCCTTCTGGAGCGCGGCGACCTGCAGGAGGCGCTGAACGCCGCCACCCAGATCGGCGACGACACGCTGCAGAAGCGCATGCAGGGCTATGTCGTGCCGGAAAGCTTCAACCACGGCACGTCCGAGCAGCGCCGCCGCTGGTTCAAGCGCGGCTTCGACACCGGCCGGGTCGACGCCTGCGACACGTTCAAGGGCGACGTATGACGGAAGCGCCGGCGGCATTGCCGCCGTCGGCGATCTTGAGGTCCTCCTCGACGATCGAGGCATATCTGGTCGCGTGCGTCAGCGTGATGGAGAGCGCGACCGCAAGCAGCGGCACGGCGATCGCCAGATTGCCGCGCAGTTGCCAGAAGAACGGCCGGTGCACCACCTTCACCCAAAGGAGAAGGGCGGCCGGAAGCACGCTTCTTGCCTTCCATCGTTACCGGCGAATGACAATCGTGCCCCCTGGGGGCACTTCTCTCACGGCGAAGCTGACAGGTCCCTGACGGGCCGCGCGCGGCGCGGCCCGTGCCTTGCGGCCTCAGGCCCGCTTTTCGCTGTCCATGTGCGCCAGCATGGCGGCCGGGTAGCGCTCGCCCGCGGCGGCGTCCTTCGGCAGGGCGGCTTCGATGGCGGCGAGGTCGGCCGCGGTGAGGGCGACCTGCTGCGCGCCCAGCGCCTCGGCGAGGCGATCACGCCGGCGGGCGCCGACAAGCGGCACGATATCGGCGCCCTGCGCGGCGACCCAGGCGATGGCGAGCTGGGCGACGGTCGCGCCCTTCTCGTCCGCGACGCGGCGCAGCGCCTCGACGAGCGCCAGGTTCGTGTCGACATTGCCCTCCTGGAAACGCGGGCTGAAGGAGCGAAAATCGCCGCCTGCCGTTTCACCCTTCTGCCAGTGCCCGCTGATCAGGCCGCGCGACAGGACGCCATAGGCCGTGACGGGAATGCCGAGCGCCCGGCAGGTCGGCAGGATGTCGTCCTCGATGCCGCGCGAGATCAGCGAATATTCGATCTGCAGGTCGCAGACCGGATGGACGGCCGCGGCGCGGCGGATGGTTTCCGATCCCACTTCGGACAGCCCGACATGGCGGATGTATCCGGCCTTCACGAGATCGGCGAGCGCGCCCATCGTCTCCTCGATCGGCACCGCCGGATCGAGGCGGGAGGGGCGGTAGATGTCGATATGGTCGGTGCCGAGCCTCTGCAGGGAATAGGCGAGGAAGTTGCGGATCGCCGCGGGGCGGGAATCGTAGCCGCTCCAGGCGCCGTCCGGCCCGCGCAGCGCGCCGAATTTCACGCTGAGCACCACGTCCTCGCGGCGGCGCTGCTTCAGCGCCTCGGCGATCAGCATCTCGTTGTGGCCCATGCCGTAGAAGTCGCCGGTGTCGAGAAGCGTGATGCCGGCGTCGAGCGCGGCGTGGATGGTGGCGATGCTTTCGGCCCTGTCCGCCGGGCCGTACATGCCGGACATGCCCATGCAGCCGAGCCCGATGGTGGAAACGACGGGGCCGGTCTTGCCGAGTTGCGTGGTCTTCATGGTGTCTCTCCTGTGCGTTGCCTTTCGGTCGATGCTCTTTTACCGCCATCTCATTTGTGCGATAATCCGATCTTTCCTGAACAAGCCGTGCGGTTTTCCGAACAATGAGCCAGGTCCCCCTTGCCGATCTCGACGCCTTCGTCACCATCGCCCGGGTGAAGAGCTTCCGCGCCGCCGCCAAGCTGCGCGGCGTCTCCGCCTCGGCGCTGTCGGAGGCGATGCGGCGGCTGGAGGGACGGCTCGATCTCCGTCTCTTCAACCGCACGACCCGCAGCGTGACGCTGACGGATGCCGGCGCGCGCCTCCTGGAGCGGCTGGCGCCGGCGCTGGCCGAGGTCGAGGCGGCGATCGACGGCGTGAACAGCCTGCGCGACCGGCCGGTCGGCCGTCTCCGGCTGAACGTGCCGGGCATCGTCGCGCGCTTCGTGCTGCCGCCGATCGCCACGCCCTTCCTCACGGCCTATCCCGGCATCACGCTGGAGGTCGCCTCCAACGACGCGCTGGTGGACGTGCTGGCGGAGGGTTTCGACGCCGGCATCCGCTACGAGGAGGCGCTACACCAGGACATGATCGCCGTGCCGATCGGCCCGCGCCGCCAGCGTTTCGTCGTGGCCGCCGCACCATCCTATATCGAGGCGCATGGGGCGCCGGAGCATCCGCGCGACCTGATGCGGCACCGCTGCATCCTGCACCGTTTCGCCAGCGGCCATGTGCTGCCCTGGGCCTTCGAGCGCGGCGAGGAGAGGGTCTCGCTGATGCCGCCGGCCTGCCTCATCTCCGAATCGAACGAGGTGGAGCAGCACGCCGCCGCGGCCGGCCTCGGCCTGGTCTGCACCTTCGAGGAGTTCCTGGCGCCGGCCCTTGCCTCCGGCGCGCTGCAGGTCGTCATGCCCGACTGGATCCAGACGTTTTCCGGCCCCTTCCTCTACTATCCGAGCCGCACCCTGATGCCCGCGCCGCTGCGGGCCTTCGTCGATTTCGTGAAGGCGCATCCCTGGCCGGAATGAGGGCTTTCATCAGCGCATCGCAACCGATCCATCAAAAAATTTGCGATGTTCACGGATTGTTTCATGGGCAGAAGTGAAATAGAAGTCCTCGCCTGACATTTTCGCCCGCGCATGCCGGGCGCTATCCTTACCAAGGGTGAAACCATGATCGATGCCAGGTCCACCCGGCGCGGGCTCCTTCTCGTCTTCATGATCATGTTCCTCGACGTGATCGGCATCGCCATCATCATGCCGGTGCTGCCGACCTATCTGCGCGAGCTGACGGGCGACGACATCAGCCAGGCGGCGATCGACGGCGGCTGGCTGCTGCTGGTCTATGCCGGCATGCAGTTCCTCTTCGCGCCCTTCATCGGCAATCTCTCCGATCGCTTCGGCCGGCGGCCGGTGCTGCTCGCCTGCATCTTCACCTTCGCCATCGACAATCTCATCTGCGCGCTGGCGACCTCCTACTGGATGCTGTTCGTCGGCCGGGTGCTGGCCGGCATCAGCGGCGCCAGCTTCGGCACGGCCGCCGCCTACATCGCCGACGTCTCGACGGAGGAGACGCGGGCGAAGAATTTCGGGCTGATGGGCATCGCCTTCGGCACCGGCTTCGCGCTCGGCCCGGTCATCGGCGGGCTTCTCGGCGAGTTCGGCCCGCGCATCCCGTTCTACGGGGCGGCGGTGCTGGCCTTCCTCAATTTCGTCGCGGCCTTTTTCCTCCTGCCGGAAAGCCTGGAGACGGCCCATCGCCGGCGGTTCGAGCTTGCCCGCGCCAATCCGCTCGGCGCGCTCCTGCAGATGCGCAACTATCCCGGCGTCCTGTGGATCGGCCTCGTCTTCTTCTGTTACTGGCTGGCGCATGCCGTCTATCCCTCCGTCTGGTCCTTCGTCTCGGCGTTGCGCTATGGCTGGAGCGAGGGGCAGATCGGCCTGTCGCTCGGCGTCTTCGGGGTCGGCGGCGCGGTCGTCATGGCCTTCGTGCTGCCGCGCGTCGTGCCGAGGCTCGGCGAGTTCCGCACGGCCGTCGTCGGGCTTTCCTTCTCCGTGCTCGGCCTGTCCGGCTATGCCGCGTCCTACCAGGGCTGGATGGTCTATGCGGTCATCCTCCTGACGGCGCTCGAGAGCCTTGCCGATCCGCCGCTGCGTTCGATCGCCTCCGCCCGCGTGCCGCCCTCCGCCCAGGGCGAGTTGCAGGGCGCGCTGACCAGCGTCTCCAGCATCACGACGATCATCGGGCCGCTGATCTTCACCCAGGTGTTCAGCCATTTCACGGGACCGTCGGCGCCGGTCGTCTTCGCCGGGGCGCCGTTCGCGCTCGCGGCCCTGATGCTCCTGGCGGGCCTCGTCATCTTCGTCGTGAAGCTGCGCGGCGCGGGAACCGGCCCGCGCGGAAATCTCGCGCCGGAAAGCGCCTGAAGCGCTTTCAAACGTGACATTTCGACGAAATTTCCGCGCGGAACGGTCGCGCGGAGCCCCATTCCGGCATTTTTGATGAAAGCATCACGTCAATTCGATTGATCGCGGGTGGAAGTTGTGATCCGAAGCGATCCGAAAGTGAGAACTATCATGCACATGGCACCGCACCGCGGGGACAATGGCTGGGGCGCGCATTTCCGCGCGACCTTCGCCCTCGGCGTACCGTTGATCGGCGCGCAGCTCGCCCAGCTCGGCATTCACACGACGGACGTGGTCATCCTCGGCCGCCTCGGCGCCGCGCATCTGGCGGCCATCGTGCTGTCGAGCTCGTTCTTCTTCACCATCTTCATCCTCGGCTCCGGCTTTGCCAATGCGGTGATGCCCATGGTGGCGCAGGCCTATGGCCGCGGCGACCCGGTCTCCGTGCGGCGCGCCGTGCGCATGGGCATGTGGGTGGTGCTGCTCTATTCCGTGCTGATGATCCCGCTCTTCTACAATGCGGAGAACATCCTGCTCTTTGCCGGCCAGAAGCCGGACGTGGCGGCGCTGGCCGGCAGCTACCTGAAGATCGCCCAGTGGGGCATGGCGCCGGGGCTGCTCTTCATGACGCTGCGCGGGCTCGTCAGCGCGCACGGCCGGGCCGGCATCGTGCTCTACGTCACGATCGTCATCCTGACGGTCAACGCCTTCTTCGCCTATGCGCTGGTGCTCGGCCATTTCGGCTTTCCGGCCATGGGCATCGAGGGGGCGGCCATCGTCTCGTTCGGCGTCAACCTGCTGAGCTTCCTGCTCCTGACGGCCTATATCCAGTCGCGCGCCGAAATGCGGCGCTACGAGCTCTTCGTGCGCTTCTGGCGGCCGGACTGGCTGGCCTTCCGCGAGGTTCTCTATCTCGGCCTGCCGATCGGCCTGACCATGCTGGCCGAGGTCAGCCTCTTCAGCGGCGCCTCGCTGCTGATGGGCAATATCGGCACGCTGGAACTGGCGGCGCACGGCATCGCCCTCCAGCTCGCCTCCATCGCCTTCATGGTGCCGCTCGGCCTAGCCCAGGCCGGCACGGTGCGCGTCGGCGTGGCGCATGGCCAGGGCGATCATCTCGGCGTGGTGCGCGCCTCCTGGGCGGTGCTGGCGGTCGCGGCGGTCATCGCCGTCAGCGGAGGCGTGCTCTTCGCCGCCATCCCCACGGCGCTCGCCTCGATCTTCCTCGACAAGGCGGGCAAGGATTCGGCCGCGGTGCTGGCCATTGCCGGCCCCTTCGTGGTGATCGCCGGCATCTTCCAGCTCGTCGACGGCCTGCAGGCGATCGCCGCCGGCCTGCTGCGCGGGCTGAAGGACACGCGCATCCCGATGATCCTGGCGCTCATCTCCTACTGGCCGATCGGCTTCCTGGCCGCCTGGTTCTTCGCCTTCCCGGCCGGCTTCGGCGGCATCGGCGTCTGGTTCGGCTTCCTCTGCGGCCTGTCGGCCGCCTCCGTCCTGCTCAACTGGCGCTTCTACCGGCTGGTGACGCGGGGCATGCCCGCCGCGCGGCCCCTCTGAAACGACAAAAGCCCCGGACACCGTCCGGGGCTTTTGTCTGTGGGGGCGGCTCAGGCCCGTTCGGGGATGGCCGCTTCGCCCTTCTTCTCGCGCACCAGGTTGATGAAGCGGCGGAAGAGGTAGTGGCTGTCCTGCGGGCCCGGCGAGGCCTCCGGATGGTGCTGGACGGAGAAGACCGGCTTGCCGGCAAGGCGCAGGCCGCAATTCGTGCCGTCGAACAGCGAGACGTGGGTTTCCTCCACGCCGTTCGGCAGGGAGGCGGAGGCGACGGCGAAGCCGTGGTTCATAGAGACGATCTCCACCTTGCCGGTCGTGTGGTCCTTCACCGGGTGGTTCGCGCCGTGGTGGCCCTGGTGCATCTTCTCGGTCGTGGCGCCGACGGCAAGGCCCAGCATCTGGTGGCCGAGGCAGATGCCGAAGATCGGGATGCCGCTGTCGATCAGCGCCCTGATGACCGGCACGGCGTATGCGCCGGTCGCCGCCGGGTCCCCCGGGCCGTTGGAGAGGAAGATGCCGTCCGGCTTCTGGGCGAGCACGTCCTCGGCGCTCGAGGTCGCCGGCATGACGGTGACCTTGCAGCCGAGGCCGGTGAAGAGGCGCAGGATGTTGCGCTTGACGCCGTAGTCGAGCGCGACGATGTGGTACTTCGCGTCGCTCTCGGCAAGGGTCCCGTGGCCTTCGTTCCAGACCCAGGGCTTCTCGCCCCAGCGCGAGGACTGGCCGGAGGAGGCGACCTTGGCGAGGTCGAGGCCGACGAGGCCGCTCCAGGCCTTCGCTTCCGCCTTCAGCGCCTCGATGTCGAAGACGCCGTTCGGGTCGTGGGCGATGACGGCGTTCGGTGCGCCGTTCTCGCGGATCCAGGCGGTCAGCGCGCGCGTGTCGATGCCCGAAAGGCCGATGATGCCGCGGGCCTTCAGCCAGCCGTCGAGGTGCTGTGCTGCGCGGTAGTTGGACGGCTCGGTGATATCGGCCTTGAAGATCGTGCCGACGGCGCCGTGGCGGGCGGCGGGCGTCAGGTCCTCGATGTCCTCGTCATTGGCGCCGACATTGCCGATATGCGGGAAGGTGAAGGTGACGATCTGGCCGAGATAGGACGGGTCGGTGAGGATTTCCTGGTAGCCCGTCAGCGCCGTGTTGAAGCAGACTTCGGCGGTCACCTTGCCGGTGGCGCCGATGCCCTTGCCTTCGATGACCGTGCCGTCGGCAAGAACGATGAGGGCGGTCGGCTTTTCGGTGGTCCATGCGGGGGTGGAGGTCATGAGTATCCCGTTTCCGGCGCCGGGCGCCGGCTTGAAAGCCAGGGCGCCGAGCACCATTTAAGAGCGCAGGCAAAGGCGCGCGAAAAACCCGCGTTGGTTCGCCCTGATTGCCGATTTTCGTGCAGGTGTCGGAAAATAGACAAAGCGGATGGCGGGGTCAACCGTTGCCTGTGGATTGCGTCGAAATATAAAGCGTTGAGATTCAATTGCTTGCGCAATCCGTTTGCCGGCAGGCCCTCTGCCGGTCTATGAGCATGCACAATCGAACGACGATCGAAGCCCGAGCCGTGCATCCGGTGCCGGCGGCTTCCAATGGAGAAAATGATGCGCGATACGATCGCAAATGCCCTCAAGGATGCACTCAAGGCCAAGGATGCCTGCCGTGTCTCCACGCTGCGCCTGATCCAGGCCAAGCTGAAGGACTGCGACATCGCCAACCGCGGTGTCGGCAAGGGGCCGGTCGAGAACGACGAACTGCTGCAGATCCTCGCCAAGATGATCAAGCAGCGCGAGGAATCGGCCAAGATTTTCTCTGAGAACGGCCGGCCGGAGCTTGCCGCGCAGGAGCGCGAGGAAATCAAGGTCATCGAGGGCTTCCTGCCCGAGCAGATCTCCGAGGACGAGATGAAGACCCTCATCGCCGCCGCCATCGCCGAGATCGGCGCGCAGGGCCTGCGCGACATGGGCAAGGTCATGGCCGTGCTCAAGGAGCGCTATCCCGGCCAGATGGATTTCGCCAAGGCCTCCGGCGTGGTGAAGGACCTCCTGAAATAGGCCGCAGCGGCCTGTACGGGACGGGGCGGCTTCGGCCGCCCCTTTTCGTTTGGCGTGGCGTTTTCCCGCGCACGTATTCCGTGCAGCGTTCGGAACCAAACGCGCCGAATGCCGTTGTACCGCCCGACAGGAGCCCGACGATGCGGCGGTCATCGCCCATCGGCTCGCCCCGGCGAAGTGCATGCGATGCCGCCGGATATGTGTTGCGTTGATGCCCGGCGGCCGCCCAAGGGAGGCCGAGCCGATGCGCCTTACGTTCCTTCTTCCCCTTGCGCCGCTCCTTCTTGCGGGGCAGGGCCTTGCGCATGACGCGGCAAGCGGCTGGCACTACGAGGCCTTCTGCTGCAACGGCAACAGCCATAACGGCGACTGCCAGATGATCCCGGCGACGACCGTGCGCATCATCGCGGGCGGGTATCGGGTGACGCTGGCGCCCGGCGACCACCGTCTCGCCACCCGCAGCCACATCTTCCTCATGCCGCAGGACATGACGCGCCGCTCGCAGGACGGCGAGTACCACCTCTGTCTCTACCCGACCGAGGACACGCCGCGCTGCTTCTACGCGCCGGACATGGGGTTCTGACGCGCCCTGTGAATTGCTGTGGGCGGGCGACTATCGCTGGCGGTGGGCGCTGCGCATGGTTATATGGACCCCGACCGAGGGACCCATGCGCTTTTCCAATGCCTTCCTAGACGAGATCCGCGACCGCGTCTCCATTTCGGAGGTGATCGGCAAACGCGTGACGTGGGACCGCCGCAAGACCAACGTGTCGCGCGGCGACTACTGGGCCTGCTGCCCGTTCCATGGCGAGAAGTCGCCGAGCTTCCACTGCGAGGACCGCAAGGGCCGCTACCATTGCTTTGGTTGCGGCGTCTCCGGCGATCATTTCCGTTTTCTCACCGATCTCGACGGCCTGTCCTTCCCTGAGGCGGTGCAGCAGATCGCCGACATGGCGGGCGTCGCCATGCCGCAGCCGGATCGCGAGGCCGAGCAGCGCGAGAAGGAGCGCACCGGCCTCGTCGAGATCATGGACATGGCCGCCCGCTTCTTCGAGGACCAGCTCCAGACGCCGGCCGGCGCGAAGGCGCGCGCCTATCTGCGCGACCGCGGGCTGACGGGCCGCACCATCGAGACCTTCCGGCTCGGCTACGCGCCGGAAAGCCGCAATGCGCTTAAGGAGTTCCTTGCCGGCAGGGGCGTGCCGAAGGAGGCGATCGAGGCCTGCGGCCTCGTCGTGCACGGACCGGACATCCCCGTTTCCTACGACCGCTTCCGCGACCGCATCATGTTCCCGATCCTCTCGGTGCGCGAGAAGGTCATCGCCTTCGGCGGGCGCGCCATGTCGCCGGATGCGCCGGCCAAATACCTCAACTCCAACGAGACCGAGCTCTTCCACAAGGGCAACGTGCTCTATAACCACGCCCGCGCTCGCAAGGCCGCGCAGGGGGCGGGGCGTGCCGGTCAGGACGAGAAGACCGCCGGCACGGTGATCGCCGTCGAAGGCTACATGGACGTGATCGCGCTCCACCAGGCCGGCATCGAGAATGCCGTCGCGCCGCTCGGTACCGCGCTCACCGAGAACCAGCTCGAACTCCTGTGGAAGATGACGCCGGAGCCGGTGCTCTGCTTCGACGGCGACGGGGCGGGCATTCGCGCGGCGAACCGCGCCGCCGACCTCGCGCTGCCCTTCATCAAGCCGGAGCGCACCGTGCGCTTCGCCCTTCTGCCCGACGGCAAGGACCCGGACGATCTCGTGCGCCACGAGGGCCGCGCGCCCTTCGACAAGGTGATGGCGAGCGCCCGGCCGCTCGCCGAGATGATCTGGAACCGCGAGGTGCAGGGTGTGAGTTTCGAGACGCCGGAAAGCCGGGCGGCGCTGGAGGCGCGCCTGCGCCAGGTCACGGGCGTGATCGCCGATGAGGACGTGCGCCGCCACTACCAGCAGAACATGCGCGACCGGCTGAACGCCTTCTTCCGCCCCGCGCAGCGGCAGGGCGGCGGTGGCTTTTCCGGCAACCGGCAGGCACGGGGCGGCGGGCGCGGCGCGCCGCAGGGCATGGCCGTCTCCTCCGGCATTTCAGACCGGCTGGCGCGTTCGGCGCTGGTGCGCGGCGCGCAGGAGCTGCCGGCGCTGCGCGAGAGCGTGCTGGCGCTCACCGTCGTCAACCATCCGGGCCTGTTCTTCAGCGATTACGACGAGATCGCCATCATCGAATACGAGAACCGCGACCTGCAGCGACTCTGGTCCGCGCTGCTCGGCATTGCCGGCTCCGTCGGCGCGAAGCTGGAGCGCGACCGGCTGGTCGAGGAGCTTGAGGCGGCCGGCTTCGACACGCTGCTGCGCGGGCTCGACCAGCAGATCCGCAATTCCCGCCTGTGGACCGCGACGTCGGAGGCCGCGCCCGAGGATGCCCGCGAGGGCTTCCTCCAGGCGCTCGCCCTGCACAAGCGCACCCGCGCCCTGCTCTGGCAGCGCCGCGAGCTGGAGCGCGAACTTGCCGTGGCGACCGAAGAGGGCGACGGCGAGCGCGTTCCCCAGATCCTGCGCGCGCTGCAGGAGGTGCAGATGGAGACCGTGCGTCTGGAGAACCAGGAGGCCATCATCGAGGGGTTCGGCGTGCTCTCCGGCCGCGTGAAGGGGCCGGCGGGGAGGTAGAGGGCGTAAGGCTCCCGGGTTGCCTCTCTCCCGTCCCGACGCCATAGTCGCGGCAAACGAAAACGGATTCGCATGTTCGATACGCCTGCAACGAAATCCCGCCCATCGCCGCTCGACGTGCTCAAGCGCGTCTACGGCTACGATGCCTTTCGCGGCAAGCAGCAGGCGGTAATCGAGCATGTGGTGGGCGGCGGCGATGCCGTGGTCTTGTTCCCGACCGGCGCCGGCAAGTCGGTCTGCTTCCAGATCCCCGCGCTCTGCCGCGACGGCGTCGGCATCGTCATCTCGCCGCTGATCGCGCTGATGCGCGACCAGGTGGAGGCGCTGAAGCAGCTCGGCGTCAGGGCTGCCGCGCTGAATTCCTCGCTGACGCGCGAGGAATTCTTCGCCGTGCGCGATGCCATGCGCGCCGGCGCGCTCGATCTCCTCTACGTCACGCCCGAGCGCATCGTCACGGAGGGTTTCGCCGAGCTCGTCGCCGACGCGCGCATTGCGCTCTTCGCCATCGACGAGGCGCATTGCGTCTCGCAATGGGGCCATGATTTCCGGCCGGAGTACCGGGCGCTCGGCGTCCTCGGCGAGCGCTATCCCGGCGTGCCGCGCGTCGCGCTGACGGCGACGGCCGATCCGCACACCCGCGGCGACATCATCGAGCGCCTCGGCCTCCAGGATGCGGCGGTCTTCACCACCAGCTTCGACCGGCCGAACATTTCCTACGAGATCGCCGAGCGCGACCAGGCGCGCCAGCAATTGCTGCGTTTCCTCTCGCGCCACCAGGGCGAGAGCGGCATCGTCTACTGCCTGTCGCGTGCCAAGGTGGAGGACACGGCCGACTGGCTGAACGCGCAAGGGGTCCGCGCGCTGCCCTACCATGCCGGCTTCGAGCGCGCGGTGCGCGACGCCAACCAGGATGCCTTCCTGAAGGAGGAGAACCTCTGCCTCGTCGCGACGGTCGCCTTCGGCATGGGCATCGACAAGCCGGACGTGCGCTATGTCGCCCATCTCGACCTGCCGGGTTCGGTGGAGGCCTATTACCAGGAGACGGGCCGCGCGGGCCGTGACGGCCTGCCGTCCGAGGTCTGGATGGCCTATGGCATGGCCGACGTGGTGCAGCGCCGCAAGATGATCGACGAGGGCGGGGCGGCCGAGGAGATCAAGCGTATCGAGCGCGCCAAGCTGACGGCGCTGCTCGCCATCTGCGAAACGGCCGGCTGCCGGCGCAAGGCCATCCTCGCGCATTTCGGCGAAGGCCATTCCGGCCATTGCGGCAATTGCGACACCTGCCGCAATCCGGTCGAGACCTGGGACGGCACCGAGGCGGCGATCAAGGCGCTGGCCGCCGTCTACCGCACCGGCGAGCGCTTCGGCGCCGCCCATCTCATCGACGTGCTGGTGGGCGCGGTCAACGAGAAGACGGAGCGCTTCGGCCATACGGAGATGCCGGTCTTCGGCGCGGGCAAGGACATTGCCGGCCGTGTCTGGCAGTCGATCTTCCGGCAGCTCCTGGCGGCCGGCCTCATCAGCGTCGACCATGCCGCCTATGGCGCGCTGAAGCTGGAGCCGGAGGCGCGCGCCGTCTTCCGCCACGAGCGGCAGGTGCTCCTGCGCAAGGACCGCCCGACGGCGGGGCGCAAGGGCAAGGCCGGCGGTTCGCCCGCCGCGCGCGAGCGCTCCAACCTTGCGGGCTCCGACCGCGAGCTTTTCGAACTGCTGCGCGCCGAGCGGCTGTCCATCGCCAAGGACCTCGACGTGCCGCCCTATGTCGTCTTCCCGGACACGACGCTGATCGCGCTTGCCAAGGCGCGCCCGCGCGACCGGGAGGATCTGCTCGATATCCCCGGCATCGGCGTTTCCAAGCGCGACCGGTTCGGCGATGCCTTCCTTGCCGTCATCGACGAGTTCAGCGGCTGATTTTTTGTCGCCGACGTCGGAACGTTTCGTTCCCGTTCGTCCTTGTGTGCATTCAGGCAAGGAGGACGCTTCGATGAAGGTTACGCAGAATCTCTGGTTCGAAAAGGACATGGAGGCCGCCATCGGCTTCTACACGTCGCTCGTTCCCGGCTCCTCGGTCCACTGGGTCTCGTCGCTGCCGGCCGAAAGCCCGAGCGGCCCGCCGGGCAGCGTGAAGATCGCCAGCTTCACCCTCGGCGACCAGCGCTACATGGCGATCGAGGCCGGTCCGCTCGATCCGTTCAACCACAGCTTCTCCATCATGGTCGAATGCGAGACGCAGGGCGACCTCGACCGGCTGTGGGACGCGCTGCGCGCCGGCGGCTCGGTGGAACAGTGCGGCTGGCTGAGGGACCGCTGGGGCCTCTCCTGGCAGATCGCGCCGACGCGGCTCGGCGAATTGATGAGCGATCCGGACCAGGCGAAGGTCAAGCGCGTCACCGAGGCGATGCTCCAGATGGTCAAGCTCGACATCGCGCCGCTGGAGGCGGCTGCGGCGGGATAGGTCGTATCGCTACATCCGCACGGTCATCCCGCCGTCGACCACCAGCACATGGCCGTTGACGAAGGAGGCCGCGTCGCTGGCGAGGAACAGGGCGGCGCCGGCGATCTCGTCGGCGCGCGCCCAGCGCTGGACGGGGATGCGCTGGCGCACGAAGGGCATCAGCCCTTCGTCGGCGGCGAGCGCCGCGTTGGTCTCTGTGGCGAACCAGCCGGGGGCGATGGCGTTGCTGGTGATGCCGTGCGGCGCGTATTCGACGGCCATGCTGCGCATGAGGCCGGTGAGGCCGTGCTTGGCGGCGGGGTAGATGCCGTCGTTCGGCATGGCCACATGGCCGCCGATCGAGGTGACGGCGATCAGCCGCCCGTGGCCGTTGCGCGTCATCAGCGCGGCGGCGTCGCGTGAAAGGCTGGCGGCGGCGGAAAGGTCGGTGCGGATCAACTCATCGATGGCGTCGTCGTCCATTTCGGCGAGCGGCCGGCGATCGCGGGCGCCGACATTGTTGACGAGCACGTCGAGCCGGCCGTGGGCCTCTTCGATCGCGGCGAGCACGGCGCGCTGGGCGGTCCGGTCGGCAATGTCGAAGGTTGCCGCGGCGGCGCTGCCGCCGGCCGCCGTGATCCTCTCGACGGCCTTGTCGAGCGTTTCGGCCGTGCGGCCCGTCACCACCACATGGCCGCCGGCCTCGGCCAGCGCTTTTGCGATCTCGAAGCCGAGCCCCCGGCCGCCGCCGGTGACCAGCGCCACGCGGCCCTTCTGGGAAAACCTGTCCAATATCGTCATGGCCCATCCTTTCGTGCCGCCACCGGACAGGGGCAGGGCGCCGCTGTCAACCCTGCTGCCGGAGCTTGCGGGCAGGCGCATCGTCGATCTCGGCTGCGGTTTCGGCTGGTTCGCGCGCCATGCGGCGGAGGCGGGGGGCGCAAAGCGTGCTCGGCCTCGACTTCTCGGAATACATGATCGCCCGCGCACGACGGACTGGCTCGCCAAGGGCGTCGTCAAGCATCACCGCACGCTCGGCACGACGCGGAATGCGCTGACAACAGCCGGCTTCGTCCTCAGCCATGTCGAGGAATGGCTGCCGAGCGAGGCGCAGCTTGCGGCCCATCCGGAATGGAAGGTGGAACGCAACCGGCCGATGGTCCTGCTGATCGCCTGCGAACGTCCCCGAAACGGCGAAAAGAACGGCGGCGACCCTTTACGTCGCTTGCCGCTGCGCTAGAACTATCGTCGTGGAGCAATTCGCCGGCACCATGATCAAAACGACACGCTGGCGTTTACCGGAAGGGGAGCCGTGCCCATGGGGCGACCGAAATTGCCGCTCGACGGCGCCTGCCGTTGCGGGCGGGTGAAAATCCGCATCAGCGCGCCGCCGATGCTCACCATGGCCTGCCATTGCAGCGGGTGCCAGCGCATGTCGGGCAGCGCCTATTCGCTGAGCGCAGCGATCCCGGCGGAGGGCTTTGCCGTCATCGAGGGCGAGCCCGTCATCGCCGGGGCGAGCGCGGAGGCCGGCCATCATTTCTGCCCGGATTGCATGACCTGGATGTTCACCCGGCCGGCCGGGATCGATTTCTTCGTCAACATCCGCCCGACGCTCCTCGACGACACCGCCTGGTACAGTCCCTTCATCGAGACCTATGCCAGCGAAAAACTCCCCTGGGCGACCACGCCCGCCGCGCACAGCTACGCAAAATTCCCGCCGATGGAGGATTATGAAACGCTGCTCGGCGCCTATGCGGCGAGCGCGGCCTGAACCCCGAAACCTCCGTCCTTTTCGTGAGTGCGTGCCCATGACCTCCGCCTTCATCACCCATCTCAAATCCGAACTCGATGGCCTGAAATCCGCCGGCCTCTACAAGGCCGAGCGCGTGATCACCTCCAAGCAGGCCGGCGAGATCACTGTGACCTCGGGAGCGCGCGTTCTCAATTTCTGCGCGAACAACTATCTCGGCCTCGCCGACAATGCGGAGCTGGCCGAGGCCGGCAAGCAGGCGCTCGACCGCTACGGCTACGGCATGGCCTCGGTGCGCTTCATCTGCGGCACGCAGGAGGAGCACAAGGAATTGGAGGCGCGCATCTCGTCCTTCCTCGGGCTGGAGGACACCATCCTCTATTCCTCCTGCTTCGATGCCAATGGCGGCCTCTTCGAGACGCTGCTGTCGGAGGAGGACGCGATCATCTCCGACGCGCTGAACCACGCCTCGATCATCGACGGCGTGCGGCTCTCCAAGGCGAAGCGCTTCCGCTATGCCAACAACGACATGGCGAGCCTGGAGGAGGAATTGAAGAAGGCGGAGGGCGCGCGCTTCAAGATGATCGCCACCGACGGCGTCTTCTCGATGGACGGCATCATCGCCAATCTCCGGGGCGTCTGCGACCTTGCGGAAAAATACGGCGCTATGGTCATGGTCGACGACAGCCATGCCGTCGGCTTCGTGGGAAAACACGGCCGCGGCTCGGCCGAACATTGCGGCGTCGAGGGGCGGGTGGACATCGTCACCGGCACGCTCGGCAAGGCGCTGGGCGGGGCGTCCGGCGGCTATACGTCGGGGAGGAAGGAAGTGGTGGAGTGGCTGCGCCAGCGCTCGCGGCCCTATCTCTTCTCCAACACGCTGGCGCCGGTCATCGCCGCCGCCTCGCTCAAGGTGTTCGACCTCATCGACAACGGCGATGACCTGCGCCGGCGCCTCTATGCCAATGCCGATCTCTTCCGCGCCGAGATGAGGAAGCTCGGCTTCACGCTTGCAGGCGAGGGGCATCCGATCATCCCGGTCATGCTGGGCGATGCGAGCCTCGCGCAGGAGATGGCCGCCCGCATGCTGGCGAAGGGCGTCTACGTCATCGGCTTTTCCTTCCCCGTCGTGCCGAAGGGCCAGGCCCGTATCCGCACCCAGATGTCGGCGGCACACAGCGAGGCGGATGTGCGCAAGGCGATCGCGGTCTTTGCGGAGGTCGGGCGCGAGCTCAGCGTCATTTAGAGAATCGTCTGAATCCCTTGCGGAGATTTCGTCATGTCGAACATGATGCGTGCGCTGGTTAAAGCAAAACCTGAAGTCGGCCTCTGGATGGAGAGCGTGCCGGTGCCGCAGGTCGGGCCGAATGACGTCCTGATCCGGGTGAGGAAATCGGCGATCTGCGGCACGGACGTGCATATCTGGAACTGGGACCAGTGGGCGCAGAAGACGATCCCCGTGCCGATGGTCGTCGGCCATGAATTCGTCGGCGAGATCGCCGAGGTCGGCTCTGCCGTCACCAAGTACCGTGTCGGCGAGCGGGTTTCCGGCGAGGGGCACATCGTCTGCGGCAAGTGCCGCAACTGCCGCGCCGGCCGCGGGCATCTCTGTCATTACACCAAGGGCGTCGGCGTCAACCGGCCGGGCTCCTTCGGCGAGTTCGTGTGCATTCCCGAATACAATGTCGTGCCGATCCCCGACGACGTGCCCGACGAGGTGGCGGCGATCTTCGATCCGTTCGGCAATGCCGTCCACACGGCGCTGTCCTTCGACCTCGTCGGCGAGGACGTGCTGGTCACCGGCGCCGGGCCGATCGGCATCATGGGCGCGATGGTGGCGAAACGCTCCGGCGCGCGAAAGGTCGTCATCACGGATATCAACCCCGTCCGCCTCGACCTTGCCCGCAAGGTCGGCATCGACCATGTCGTCGACGCCTCGAAGGAGGACCTTTCCGAGGTCATGACCGCGATCGGCATGACCGAAGGTTTCGACGTCGGCCTTGAAATGTCCGGCGCGCCGCCGGCCTTCCGCTCGATGATCGACACGATGAACAACGGCGGCAAGATCGCCATCCTCGGCATCGCGCCGGACGGGTTCGGCATCGACTGGAACAAGGTGATCTTCAAGATGCTGACGCTGAAGGGCATCTACGGCCGCGAGATGTTCGAGACCTGGTACAAGATGATCGCCTTCGTGCAGGGCGGGCTCGACCTTTCGCCGATCATCACCCATCGCATCGGGATCGACGATTTCCGCGAGGGTTTCGAGGCGATGCGCTCGGGTAATTCCGGCAAGGTCGTCATGGACTGGCATTGAGGCGAGCGCGCAAAGACGACCGGAGAACAGGAAGAGGAGAACGACCGATGAACTACGAGGGAAGCTGCCACTGCGGCGCGATCGCCTTCAAGGTGGAGGGTGATTTCGATACGGGGCTGGACTGCAACTGTTCCCTGTGCCGCCGGCGCGGCGCGCTGCTCGCCTTCGTGCCGCGCGAGAAGTTCGTGCTGGCGACGCCGCAGGAGAACGTCTCGACCTACATGTTCAACCGCCACGTCATCGAGCATCATTTCTGTGCCAGATGCGGCATAGCGCCCTATGGCGAGGGAACCGACCCGAAAGGAAACAGGATGGCGGCGGTCAACCTGCGCTGCATCCCGGCCGTCGATCTGGACGCGCTCGCCATCACCAAGGTCGACGGCCGTTCGTTCTGATCGTATCGGCGGCGAATCGGTTGGAGCGAGGCGTTCGCTCTCGGGGGATCGGGGGGCTTGTCTTTTAAGGAAAGGCTCCTACATGTGGGCTCTATCACCCGGATCCGCTGACTTTCCTGTCCGCGAACCCGAATCGGAACCTTTTCCGGCTTTTTTGCCGGAAAAGCTTGACGTAACCGAAAATTCTGGGAATCACCATTGTTGGCTGAGAAGGAATGGGTACGGCGGATCGGGAAGTCATGTCAATTGTGTTGCTTCGGCAACATCGCCACATGCCCGAGGGCCGGGCGGTGGTTAATCGGGATTTAATTGTCAATCCGTTAGGTCAGGGACGCTGAATCGCGGCAACGCACGCCGGAAGGCGATCGACTGCGAGCCCCTAACCGCTTGGAAACTGATGCTCAGGAAAGCGACGAAATAAATGGCGACAAAGGTCAAAGAGAACGAGGAAGTCGAAAACGAACGCGAAGGCGCATCCGACGGCCCACTTCTCGATCTTTCCGATGATGCCGTCAAGAAGATGATCAAGGCCGCCAAGAAGCGCGGCTATGTCACCATGGACGAGCTGAATTCGGTCCTGCCTTCCGAGGAAGTCACCTCGGAGCAGATCGAGGACACGATGGCCATGCTCTCCGACATGGGCATCAACGTCATCGAGGACGAGGACGCCGAAGAGGCGGCCCAGGGCGGCGAGGAAGACGGCGGCGACGACGACAACGAGAGCGAGGGCGGGGAACTGGCCCCTTCCGGCGGCACCGCGCTTGCGACCGCCAAGAAGAAGGAGCCGACCGACCGCACGGACGACCCCGTGCGCATGTATCTGCGCGAGATGGGCTCCGTCGAGCTTCTGTCGCGCGAGGGCGAGATCGCCATCGCCAAGCGCATCGAAGCCGGCCGCGAGACGATGATCGCCGGCCTCTGTGAGAGCCCGCTGACGTTCCAGGCCATCATCATCTGGCGGGATGAACTCAACGAGGGCCAGACGCTGCTGCGCGAGATCATCGACCTCGAGACCACCTATTCCGGTCCTGAGGCGAAGGCTGCCCCGCAGTTCCAGTCGCCGGAGAAGATCGAGGCCGACCGCAAGGCGGCCGAGGAGAAGGAAAAGACCCGCAAGCCGCGCGCCGCCAACGACGACGACATCACCAATGTCGGCGGCGACGGCATGCCTCCGGAGGAAGAGGAAGAGGACGACGACGAATCGAACCTCTCGCTCGCCGCCATGGAAGCGGAACTGCGCCCGCAGGTCATGGAAACGCTCGACACGATCGCCGAGACCTACAAGAAGCTGCGCAAGCTGCAGGACCAGCAGGTGGAAGCCCGCCTGCAGGCGACCGGCACGCTCTCGCCCGCCCAGGAGCGCCGCTACAAGGAGCTCAAGGACGAGCTGATCACGGCTGTCAAGTCGCTGTCGCTCAACCAGAACCGCGTCGATAGCCTCGTCGAGCAGCTCTACGACATCAACAAGCGCCTCGTGCAGAACGAGGGCCGGCTGTTGCGTCTTGCCGAGAGCTACGGCGTCAAGCGCGACTCGTTCCTCGAACAGTATTCCGGCGCGGAACTCGATCCGAACTGGATGAAGTCGATCGCCAACCTTGCCGCCCGCGGCTGGAAGGAGTTCGCCCGCAGCGAGAACACGACGATCCGCGACATCCGCCAGGAGATCCAGAATCTGGCCACCGAGACCGGCATCTCCATCTCGGAATTCCGCCGCATCGTGCACATGGTGCAGAAGGGCGAGCGCGAGGCGCGCATCGCCAAGAAGGAGATGGTGGAAGCCAACCTCCGCCTCGTGATCTCGATCGCCAAGAAGTACACCAACCGCGGCCTGCAGTTCCTCGATCTCATCCAGGAAGGCAATATCGGCCTGATGAAGGCGGTGGACAAGTTCGAGTATCGCCGCGGCTACAAGTTCTCCACCTATGCGACGTGGTGGATCCGGCAGGCGATCACCCGTTCGATCGCCGACCAGGCCCGCACGATCCGCATTCCGGTGCACATGATCGAGACGATCAACAAGATCGTGCGCACCTCGCGCCAGATGCTGCACGAGATCGGCCGCGAGCCGACGCCGGAGGAACTGGCCGAGAAGCTCGCCATGCCGCTCGAAAAGGTGCGCAAGGTCCTGAAGATCGCCAAGGAGCCGATCTCGCTCGAAACGCCGGTCGGCGACGAGGAAGACAGCCACCTCGGCGATTTCATCGAGGACAAGAACGCGCTGCTGCCGATCGACGCCGCCATTCAGGCGAACCTGCGCGAGACGACGACGCGCGTTCTCGCCTCGCTGACGCCGCGCGAGGAACGCGTCCTGCGCATGCGCTTCGGCATCGGCATGAACACCGACCACACGCTGGAAGAAGTCGGCCAGCAGTTCTCGGTCACGCGCGAACGCATCCGCCAGATCGAGGCGAAGGCGCTGCGCAAGCTCAAGCACCCGAGCCGCTCCAGGAAGCTCAGAAGCTTCCTGGATAGCTGAGAATAGGCACGTTCCTCGATAGCTGAGGCAGTGCGACGAATGCAGAGCCCCGCGATCCGAATGGTCGCGGGGCTTTTTGCTTGCGGGCGTGGATAGGCGAGGGGCTATAGGACGGCTTGGAGAAGAGGGGCCTTCACGCCGCCGCGCGGTTGCGCCATCCCCGCCGGCATGCGAGGCTCGCGCCGGTGCAAGCGGAGGAACGGTCGATCGTGCGGGAATGGTTCTGGCGTCTGCTCCTCTCCTTTTCCGCGACCGGCCTCGTCCTCGGCACGCTGCTTTTCGCCGCCTCGCTGACGCCCAGCCTCCTGCCGCGCACCTATGTCACGCAGGGCGTTCTCTCGGGTGTCGCCATGGCGTGCGGCTATGGGCTCGGCGTCGCCCTTGCGGCGCTGTGGTTCTGGCTGGAACTGCCGGAGCCGAAGGATCGTGTCCGCCTCTGGCTTTCGGCCGGTGCCGGCGGCCTCTGCGGCGTCGTGGCGCTCACCTTCCTCTGGCGGACGGCCGAATGGCAGAACTCCATCCGCACGCTGATGCACCTGCCGCCGATCAAGACGGCGCATCCCGTCTATGTCGGGCTCATCGCGCTTGCCGTCTTCCTCCTGCTCTTCGGCCTCGGGCGGCTTTTCGCCTTTCTCGCCCGGCTGTTTGCCAGGACCTCGCGCCGGGCGGCGCCGCGGCGGCTCTCCTCCGTCATCGGCATGGTGCTGGCCGCGACGCTGTTCTGGACGCTGGCCGATGGCGTTCTGGTGCGCTTCGTGCTGCACACGGCCGATTCCTCCTTCCGCCGGCTCGATCAGGTGATCGAGCCCGACACCGCCGAGCCTTCCGATCCAAAAAAATCCGGCAGCGCCGCCTCGCTGGTGCGCTGGGACGCGCTTGGCCGCATGGGCCGGTCCTTCGTGGCGAGCGGGCCGACGGCGAGGGATATCGCCGCCTTTACCGGCAAGCCGGCTCTTGAGCCGCTGCGCGTCTATGCCGGGCTCAACGCCGCCGAGACGCCGGAGGCGCGCGCCAAGGTGGCGCTCGACGAACTCGTCCGCGTCGGCGGCTTCGAGCGCTCGACGCTGGTCATTGTGATGCCGACGGGCACCGGCTGGATCGACCCGGAGGGGATCGACACGGTCGAGTACCTGCACCATGGCGATATCGCCAGCGTCGCCATCCAGTATTCCTACCTTGCAAGCTGGCTCTCGCTGCTCGCCGAGCCGGACTATGGCGCGGAAGCTGCGCGGGCGCTCTTCCGCGCCGTCTACGGCCACTGGACGAGCCTGCCGAAGGACACGCGGCCGAAGCTCTATCTCTACGGCCTCAGCCTCGGCGCGCTGTCGTCGGAACAGTCGGCCGAACTCTTCGAGGTGATCGGCGATCCCTACCAGGGCGCGCTGTGGGCCGGCCCGCCCTTCCCGAGCCGCATCTGGCGCAAGATGACGGCGGACCGCAATCCGGGAACACCCGCCTGGCTGCCGGGCTTCCGCGACGGCTCCTATGTGCGCTTCACCAGCCAGAAGAACGCGCTGCCAACGGCGGGCGACCATTGGGGGCCGATGCGCATCGTCTACCTGCAATATGCCAGCGACCCCATCACCTTCTACGATCCCTATGCCGTCTACCGCCGGCCGGCCTGGATGACCGTGCCGCGCGGGCCGGATGTTTCGCCGGATTTCGAATGGTATCCCGTCGTCACCTTCCTGCAACTGACGCTCGACATGGCCATGGCGACCACGACGCCGATGGGGCTTGGCCATGTCTATGCCGGCGAACACTATATCGATCCGTGGATCGTAGTGACCGACGCGACGGACTGGAACGCGGCGGATATCGCAAGGCTCAAGCAGAAATTCCGCGCGGGGCGGTGATCAGCCCCTGACGGCGATGATGAAGAGCCGCGGGAAGCGCAGCAGCAGGCGCCCGTCGGCCATCGGCGGATAGGCGTCCGATATCCGGTTCTCGTAGTCGGCGAGGAAGGCGTCGCGTTCCGCGGAGGGCAGGCGGTCGAGATAGGGCCGCAGGCCGGTCGCCTTCACCCAGTCGACGATGGCGGCCGCATCGGCCATCGGATGGTTGTAGACGGTGTGCCAGGCATCGACGCGGGCGGCCTTCGGGCCGAGCGCGTCGAGAAAGGCGGCCGGGGCGGGCAGCGGGCCGCGCCGCGGCGTGCCCGCGGCAAAGGCGTCCCGCCAGGGGCCGGCAAGGGCGCTTTCCTCCATCAGGAGATGGGACGGCTCGTTGCTGTTGTCCGGCATCTGCACGGCCAGCACGCCGCCGGGCCGCAGCCCGTCCATCAGCCGCGCCATCAGCGCCGCCGGATCGGGCAGCCACTGGAAGACGGCATTGGCGAAGAGCAGGGCGGCCGGCTCGTGCGGGCGCCATTTCGCAAGATCGCATTCGACGAAATCGACGCCCGGCAGGCGTTTTCGCGCGGCCTTCAGCATGTCGCCGGCATTGTCCACGCCGCGCACGCCCCGGCCGGGAAAGCGTTTCACCAGCAGTTCCGTCGAGTTTCCCGGCCCGCAGCCGAGGTCGTAGACCGTGCCGGCGACGAGGTCGGCCGGCACCTGCGCCAGCAGGTCGCGGGCAGGGCGGGTGCGTTCGTCCTCGAATTTCAGGTATTGCGCGGCGGACCAGGCCATGCGGGCTCCGTTCAGAGGCTATCGAGCGACGGCAGGATCAGGGCGGGGCCGAGGTCGAAATACTCGTCCGGCATGTCGCTGCGGTTGATCCAGACGGTGCGGAAGCCGAACTTCGCCGCGCCCGCGACATCCCAGCGGTTGGAGGACTGGAAGGAGACGGCGTTCGGATAGAGCCGGTAGTTCGTCGTCACGAGATCGTAGACGGCGGGGGCGGTCTTGTAGGTCTTCAGCGCATCGACCGAGAAGATATCGTCGATGACGGTGTCGAGCGCGGCATTCTTCACCGCCGAGGCCAGCATGGCGGGCGAGCCGTTGGACAGGATCGCGATATGCGCGCCGCGCTGTTTCAGCGCCTTCAGCACGGCCGGCACTTCCGGATAGCAATCGAGCTTCCAGTAGGCGTCCAGCAGCTTCTGGCGCAACGCCGGATCGACGCCGCCGATGCGCTTGAACGTGTAGTCGAGCGCCTGCTCGGTGAGCTGCCAGAAATCGGCATAGGCGCCCATCAGCGCCCGCGTCCAGGAATATTCGAGCTGCTTGGCGCGCCAGATCTCGGAGAAGAGCTGGTAGTCCGGCCCGACATCCCCCGCATGGCGGCGCACCGCCGCATGCACGTCGAACAGCGTGCCATAGGCATCGAAGACATAGGCGGCATGGGACATGAGCGGCGATTCCTCCTGGCATTGTCGACGGCGATTGGCGGCCATCGGCGTTTGAATGTCAATCGTTTGGCGTATGCCTCTCAAAACCGCGTGATGACGCTGATGCCGAGGTCGGTCGCCTTGTCCATCGCAGTCAGCGCGGGCACGGCCTCCTCAAGGCTGACATGCCGGCCGATCAGCCTCCGCGGGGCGAGCTTGCCGCTTTCGATCATCGCCAGCATGGCGTCGTAGCGCCAGGCCTGCATGCCGTGGCTGCCGTAGATTTCCAGCTCGTGGCCGATGACCTGGGCCATGGGGATCTGCGGCGTCGCGTGGTCGGCGAGCATCAGGCCGACTTGTACATGCCGCCCGCGCCGACGCAGGTTTTTTATCGAGTTGAAGCAGGTGACGGGCGAGCCGAGCGCGTCGATCGAGGCATGTGCCCCGCCGCCGGTGATCTCGCGCACCGCCCCCGCGACATCGGCGACCGCGCGGGCATCGATGGCAGCGACAGCACCCATCTTGCGCGCGAAGTCTAGCTTTTCGGCTGAAATGTCGATGGCGACGGGCTTGGCGCCGAGCGCGGCGGCGATCATGACGGCGGACAGCCCCACCCCGCCGCAGCCGTGCACGGCCACCCATTCGCCGCCCGTCACCCGCGCCTGGTCGACGACGGCGCGGAAGGAGGTGGCGAAGCGGCAGCCGAGGCTGGCGGCGGTGGCATAGTCGATCGCCTCCGGCAGGTGCACGAGATTGTGGTCGGCGAAATCGATGGCGACATATTCGGCGAAGGAGCCCCAATGGGTGAAACCGGGCTGGAACTGCTCCTCGCAGACCTGTTGATTGCCGGAGCGGCATTCGCCGCAATGGCCGCAGCCCGAGACGAAGGGCACCGTCACCCGCTCGCCCTCGCGGAAACGACGCACGTTCCCGCCAACGGCCACGACCTTGCCGGCAAGCTCGTGGCCCGGCACATGCGGCAGGCTTATATCCGGGTCGTGACCCATCCAGCCGTGCCAGTCGGAGCGGCACAGCCCCGTCGCCTCCACCTTGATCACCACGCCGCCGGGCGTCGGCGTCGGGTCGGGCAGGGTGCGGATCTCGGGTGTTGCCCCGAAGGCCTCGTAATACATCGCGCGCATGATGATCTCCCTTCCGCCTTGTATCGCATGCGCCTCGAACGCCCTCAACGGCACCATCCATGATAAGGCCTGATGCACCCATTCAACATCTTGAATGGACAAGCGCGGCCGGCTGTCGGAAGGCATTTGTGACTTGACCGGCCCGATCGACCGGGCCTTGATGGGCGAAAAGGAGTTTTGCAAATGCCAGTCGATACCTCACCACGCTCGACGACCTGGACCTTCGTGGACGGCGAATGGGTCTCAGGCAACCCGCCGCTCATCGGCCCCACCTCGCACGCCATGTGGCTCGGCTCGACCGTCTTCGACGGCGCGCGCTGGTTCGACGGCATCGCGCCGGACCTCGACCTGCATTGCCAGCGCGTCAACCGGTCCGCCGAGGCGCTGGGCCTCAGCGCGGTCGTTGCGGCCGAGGAGATCGAGGTGCTCGCCTGGGAGGGCGTCAAGAAGTTCGACGGCAAGACGGCGATCTACATCAAGCCGATGTACTGGGCCGAGCACGGATCCCCGACCAGCGTGGTCGCGCCGGATCCGGGCTCGACCCGCTTTGCGCTCTGCCTGTTCGAAGCCTCGATGGGCGACCCGAAGGCCGCATCCTCGCTGACCCTCTCGCCCTTCCGCCGCCCGACGGTGGAATGCATGCCGACGGACGCCAAGGCCGGCTGTCTCTATCCCAACAATGCCCGCATGCTGGTGGAGGCCAGGAAGCGCGGCTTCGACAATGCGCTGGTGCGCGACATGCTGGGCAACGTGGCGGAAACCGCCTCGTCCAACATCTTCATGGTCAAGGACGGCGTCGTCTTCACGCCGGCGGCCAACCGCACCTTCCTTGCCGGCATCACGCGCACCCGCGTCACCGGCCTTTTGAAGGAAGCCGGTTTCGAGGTGGTCGAGACGACGCTGACGGTCGCCGATTTCGAGAGCGCGGACGAGATCTTCACCTCGGGCAACTATTCCAAGGTGGTTCCGGTGACGCGCCTCGACGGCCGCGACCTCCAGCCCGGCCCGATCGCCGCCAAGGCGCGCGACCTCTATTTCGACTGGGCCCATTCCAACGGCGACGCGTAAGGGCAAACAAAAACGCCGGGGCTTTCACCCCGGCGTTTTCCGTTTCGGTTTGCCCGCGCCTTATTCGGCGGCGACGATCTTGCCGTCTTCCCACTTGAAGAGCGAGAAGCTCTGCGAGGTGAGGTCGCCGTTCTCGCCGTAGGTCAGCTTGCCGATGGCGGTCGGGACGGCCTCGCCGGACTTCAGCGCGGCTGCGACAGCGGCGGAGTCTTCCGCGCTGCCGGCCTTCTCGATGCCGGCCTTCAGAACCTCGACGGCGGCATAGGCATTGAGCGTGAAGGCTTCCGGCGGGATGCCCTTCTCGTTGAGTACGGCGACGGCCGCCTGCGAATCGGGGCTCTTCAGCGCGTCGGAGGCGTTGGTGAACAGCGTGCCGCCGGCCGCTTCGTTGCCGATCGCCCAGTATTCGCTGTTCGACAGGCCTTCACCGCCGATGATCGTGGCGTTGACCGCGAGGTCCTTCATCTGGCGGGCCAGCAGGCCGCCTTCCGGATGGTAGCCGCCGAAATAGATGACCTCGACGCCGTCGGACTTGAGGCGGGTGATCAGCGCGCTGAAATCCTTGTCGCCGGGGGTGACCGAGTCATAGAGCGCCTCGGTGACGCCGCCCTTGTTGAGCGCGGCCTTGAAGGCGTCGGCCAGGCCCTTGCCGTAGGCGCCCTTGTCGTGGATCACGGCGACCTTCTTGTCCTTCAGGTTCGCCAGCACATAGGCGGCCGCGACTTCGGCCTGCTGGTCGTCGCGCCCGCAGGTGCGCAGCACGTTGGTAAGGCCGCGGGCCGTCAGGTCCGGTGCGGTCGCCGTCGGGGTGACCATCAGCACGCCGTTCTCAGCGAAGACGTCGGAGGCCGGGATGGCGACGCCGGAGGTCACCGGGCCGACGACGAAGCGGATGCCTTCGCCGACGATCTGGTTGGCGGCCGAAACACCCTGCTTGGGCTCGCCGGCGTCGTCGGCCAGCTTCAAGACGACCTGCTCGCCGAGGATGCCGCCGTTCTTGTTGATCTGGTCGACGGCCGCCTGCGCGCCGTTCTTCACCTGGTCGCCATAGGCGGCGACCGGGCCGGTCAGGGGGGCGACGAGGCCGATGACGATATCCGCATGGGCAAGCGGGGCAAAGGCGACGGATGCGGCGAGCAGGGCGCCGGCAAAAATCTTCTTTTTCATGGATGTCTCCTCAACTGGGGCCGCGGAATGGCCCGGTCGCAGATGCTCACGCATGAGGACGGCGTAGGCCGGTTTTCGATGCGGAGCGGGTTCTCTCACGGTCCGGCACAATCGTTCGCGAAGGGCCGGCGTGCTGCAGATTGATTAGGCCGGAAGGGGAAAAAGAGCAACAAAATAATGCATTTGCATAGTTGATGGGCGGATCACCGGTGTGAATGGAAGGCAATGGGGGGCATTTGAATCAAAACGGATTGTTAAGATTTACCAATCATAAATATCCGGAAACTTTGAGGATCTGCGATGCGTTGCGTCTTGATCGTCGTCCTCTTGTTGCTTGCCGGATGTGCGTCCGTTCCACGGCAGACGCAGAACGCCTGTGCCATCTTCGAGCAACGTGACGGCCTGTTCGACAACTGGCGGCGAGCCGCCTACCGCGCCGAGCGCGAATATGGCGTGCCCGTTCCCGTGCTCATGGCGACGATCTATACGGAGTCCGGCTTCCGCCACAATGCGCGCCCGCCGCGCACGAGGCTCCTCGGCTTCATCCCCTGGAAACGGCAATCGAGCGCGCTCGGCTTCTCGCAGGCGCTCGACGGCACCTGGGCGCAGTACAAGCGCGTGACCGGTCGCTGGGCCGCCAGCCGCACCGATTTCTCCGATGCGATCCGTTTCATCGCCTGGTATCACGCCGAGAGCAACCGCAAGAACGGCATCGCCCTCAACGACACCTACCGCCTCTACATCGCCTACTACCACGGCCATGCCGGCTATTCGCGCGGCAACTGGAGCGGCACGGCCAAGGCCGGCGCCAAGCGCGCGGCCAACATGGCGGCCGGCTATTCGCGCCAGTTGAAGAATTGCGGGGCGTGGTGAGGGGGGCTAGCCAAGCTCCGGATACAGGTCCCGCCATTGCGGGTTGAGCGCTTCGACGAGCTCGATCTTCCATTGCCGATACCACCGCTTGAGCGATTTCTCATCGCTGGATGGCGGTGCCTATGCTCTCGTGTTCTTCGTACCAAACCAGCCGTTTGCAGCCGTGTTTCATCGTGAAGCCGGGTAACATGCCCTCGCGATGCTCATAGACACGCCGTTCAAGGTCCGAGGTGACGCCGATATAGAGCGTCCCATGCGTGTGGTTGGTCATGATGTAGACATATCCCGCCATGGGGCAGTTTGCGCGGCGGTGGGCCCTCGGGTCAAGCCCGAGGGTGACGGAAGTAGGAAGGATGACGGCCAAGGCGGCGGCGCCACATGCCGCACCGTTCGATAGACGGGCTGCGTCTCCTCCTCTCCGTCACCCTCGGGCTTGACCCGAGGGCCCACTACCGCCGCCCTCCGCCGTCACGCCGAATAAAACCCGTCCCCCTTGTCGGATCGCCCCCGCGCCACACGTCTTTGTCATGTCCAAACCCTGGAAGGAGACGATCATGACCTATGTCGACGGATTCCTGCTGGCCGTGCCGAAGGCCAATCTGGAGCGGTACAAGGCGATGGCGCGCCTGGCGGGCGACATCTGGAAGGAGTTCGGCGCGATCGACTATGTCGAGTGCATCGGCGACGACGTGCCCTATGGCGAACTCACCTCGTTTCCCCGCGCCGTGCTGGCGAAGGACGACGAGGCGGTGATCTTCGCCTGGATCACCTATCCCTCGCGCGCGCAGCGTGACGAAATCCTCGCCAAGGTGATGGCGGACGAACGCCTGAAGAGCGACGACTGGAAGGATGTCTTCGACGGCAAGCGCATGATCTACGGCGGCTTCGAGGCGGTCGTCGAGTTGTGAGCCGCGGGGAGGTAGGCTAAACCCGCATCCGGACCCGCAAGAAAGGAAGCGCCATGACGAACCTCTACTATGCGATCGTCGGAACCACGACGGACACGAATATGGGCCTGGCGCGCTTCATGGGCGTCATCCTCGCCTTCATCGTGGTCGTCGGCACCCTGTTCTGGGCCATCGGCTGAGGCAGGCACCATGCCGCAGACGATCGTGACGGTTCCGACCCGAGGGCAGGGGCTCTACGAATTCACCGGCGAGGCCGCCGCCTTCGTGCGGCGCGCAGGCACGGAGGAAGGGTTGCTGACGGTCTTCGTGCGCCACACCTCCTGCTCGCTGCTCATCCAGGAGAATGCCGACCCGGATGTGCGGCACGATCTCGACCAGTTCTTCCGCCGCCTCGTGCCGCCCTCGGACGATCCCGCCATGCGCTGGATCGTCCATACGCTGGAAGGGCCGGACGACATGCCCGCCCATATCAAGGCGGCGCTGACCGCCGTCTCGATCGGCATTCCCGTCGTCGGCGGCCGCCTCGCGCTCGGCACCTGGCAGGGCCTCTATCTCTTCGAGCACCGCGACAGCCCGCACCGGCGTGAAATCGTGCTGCATCTCGGTCCTTGACGGAACCGGTCCGAACGATGGAACGTTCCTGCGGCGTCCCGCAAACGCTCCAAGGAGAGACCCATGGCCAATACCGAAAGCCTCAACCACGCCGTCATCGAGGCGCTGAACGCGCGTGACGTCGCGGCCCTTGCCGGCAAGGCGCACGAGGATGTCGCGATCTCCGGCATCGGCGAGGGCATGGACACGGGCCGCGCTGCGCTGCGCGCCCGTCTCGCCCGGCATTTCGAGGCCTTCGACGAGAGCTACGGCGATGCGCTGGTGATGAGCGATGCGCTCGGCAACAATGTCGCGATCCGCCTGACGGCGCGCGGCCGGTCGGCGGCGGGCGATGCCTATTCGAAGGAGAAGATCCTGCTGCTCGAGCTTGAGGACGGGTTCATCACCCGCATCGCCTTCTTTACCGGTTCATGAAAGTTGAACGGAGGCTGAACGTCGGCTTCGGCCTGCATTCAGCCTCGCTTCCCTAAGGTCTCCCCAACAGCCGGACGCAACGCCCCGGCCGGTATGAACAGGAGATCCCCGATGAGCCGCTTTCTGAGAAAATCCCTTCTTGCCGTCGTTCTCGGCCTCGGCGCGCTGAACGCGTCCATGCCGGCCGCTTCCGCTGCGGATATCACGCTGTCGATCGAGAAGGTGGGCTACCGCAACGGCTTCTACGCGGTGCACGACCGGGACGGGCGCGGCGACCGCTGGGATCGCCGCCACGACCGGCGTGCGGGCGCATGGGGCCGCGGGGGCCGCTGCGATCTCCGCTTCGCCGTCGCCAAGGCCCGCGACCACGGCCTGCGCCGCGCCCGTGTCGCCGACGTGACGGGGCGCAAGGTCGTCGTCGAGGGCTTCCGCCGCGACGGCTACGGCCGCATCGTCTTCGCCAACGACCGCCATTGCCCGATCCTCTGGCGCTGAGGCGTCTCCAGCAAAGAGCAAGGCCGCCAATGCCTTGGCAGCGGCGCGCCGGCCGCGCGCCCGAGGAACGCCGTTCGTCCTGTCACCCCCGGCCGGCGAACGGCTGCCCTCCCGGCTCTGCCGGGAGGGTTTTTGCATTCCGGCCGCGCGCCGGTCCGGCGCACGATACGAAAAGGGCCGGCGTGACGCCGGCCCTCTCTCTTTCTTTCTGCCGCCCGGCTCAGTTGCCGAGCGCGAAGGTCACGTTGACGGTGACGGAATAGCTGTTCTCGCCGGTGGCAAGCGGCACGGCGCCGCCTTCGGCATAGTCCTTGGCCATGGCGCGCATCATCGGCATGGGTTCGGCGCGATAGGTGGTTTCGGAGATCTCCAGCACGCGGCCGAGGCCGACGCCGGCGGCATCCGTCAGTTCCTTCGCCTTGGCCATGGCGTTCTCGACCGCCTTCTTGCGCGCCGCGCTGACGGCGGTGTCCGGCTTGTCGTTGACGAAGCGGATGCCGTTGCCCTGGTTGGCGCCGAGCGTGACGGCCGTATCGAGGATCTCGCCGAGCTTGGAGAGGTCGCGCACGCGCAACGTCACCGTGTTGGTGACCTGGAAGCCGGTCAGCACCGGCGGCGGGTTCTCGCCGGTCGAGCTTTGCGGATACTGGTATTGCGGGTTAATCATGAAGCCGGAGGTCTGCAGGTCGCGCTCGGCGATGCCCGCTTCCTTCAGGGCGGAAAGAATGTCGGCCATGGCCTTGTTGTTGGCGTCGAGCGCTTCGCGGGCCGTCTTGGCGTCCTTGACGACGCCAAGGTCGATCAGCGCCATGTCGGGCGCCATCTCCGCGCTGCCCTCGCCGGTGACGACGATGGTCGCCTCGCGCGGCTTGGCGCTGTCCTCAGCCCGCGCGGCCAGGGGAAGGGCGGCGGCGAGAGCGAGCGAAAGCGCGACAAGGCAGGCGCCCGTGCGCCGACCCGGGGTTCCGTGGAACATGAAGAAGATCTCCTGATGATTGTGTCCCTGGGGCCGTTCTTCGCCGGTGATTGTGTGGAGAATGCGGCGGCGCTTGTGAGACCCGCCGAATTCGTCTAGACGATCTCTACACGTCGGCCGCCATTGACCGACGCCCCCGGCCATCCGCCGGGCCGGGCCTGTAGCTCAATGGTTAGAGCCGGCGGCTCATAACCGCTTGGTTGGGGGTTCGAGTCCCTCCGGGCCCACCAACTTATTCTAGTTCGTCAGACTCGATGATTTTTTCGTCAATTCGATTGTCCCGACGATCGTTGTTTTCATTGAATAAACGACGTTTTCTCGTTCTGTCCCTTAATTGAAGTGTTCATTGCCACATCGATCCGGACTGTCGTCGCGCAAATCACCTCCATCTGAACTCGGGAATCACGCCGAAGACTTTCTGGCAGTCGTCTCCGAGCATTTTCATCACTGAAGAGACCACTGCCGTTTCGTCTTCGCGGTCGTTTGCCCGATACGAACGACCGTTGAATTGCGGGACCGGCATTCCTCCTCTCACGATATGGAAATTGGTTCCGATACGCCCAGTCCTGGCGAGCATCAATTCCGTTTTCGATACATAGGCGTCCATCGCGTTGCTCGAGAAATCAGTCTGGGGCCTCTCCGGAAAACTTAGATCGGCACCCGCATCTTCAAGTTCCGCCACCGGCCATCGTTCAAAATAGAGATGCAGATTGGTGGTGCCCTGGACGTCAGACAACGATCCCTTCAGATTATATCTCACAGGAATCGACGCGTATTCGGGGAGGCAGCCGGCCAACCCCGGCATCTCCTGCTCCACGATTTCCACGTAGGCTTGCTGGCGTCTTCGAAAGAACGCATCAAAGGTCGCAGCGAGGCTCGCGCGCTCGGAGGGATCGGTGAAATCGACATCGTAAGGTTCCACCCACCACGGATGCAGGACCGTCACCCCATCAGACAGGAGCTGGTTGATGTCCTCGATCAGCGCGTCGACGTCAACAAACTGTCCTCGCGTCCTTAATCGCGGCCCAAATCGCCGATGAGCGAAAGAGCGTAGGCCCTCCTTGCAAGCTTCGAGGTCGTACGGGGTCTCGAATTTCAATCCGTGACGACGCCCGAGATGACGCAGTCGGCCGAAGACGGTTTCCTCTCTCCAGATCGGGCCTCCCCTCAGCCTACGGTAATCGATCAATTCCTTGATGGCACTGGACACCTGCTGTGCGCCCAGGATGCGTCCCGCATCGGCGTCGTAACCTTGACCCTCCAGTGACACTCCCCATTCCCTGAACGGACTCTCAGCCTCACCGAGGCGCACCCGCGAACCGGTTTCGCCCGCGTCGAAAAACGAAAAATCGAGCCATCCAGTCCTGACATTCCCCTCGATTCCAAGGATGGAAACGGGCTTGCCGACCAGGCACATGCGAACATCGTCGGTCAACTGCGCAGAGAAATGCGGCTCCAGCAGTGCATCGATACCGCTCAGAACATCGGAGAGAAGGCCCTCAACAACACCGGGAGAACTTGATACAGGACGCCGTTCCCCGTCGCCGATGGTGAACTTCAAAGACGAGAGGGCGACCTGGATATTGCGCTCAGCAAGGGAATGCCAAATTACTCGACTGGCTTCTGGCGTCGTAGCGCCCGATAGGAGAAGGCCCGGGAGCTGAGAAGAATCGCTGTTATCGATTGCATCCAGCGCGAGTTCCAATTCGTTCAATGGAAGTCGCAGGAGGCGTTGAACACGAAAGAAGTCGGCCAAGCCTTCGTGAACGAGCTCCACACTGGTTCCGCGAATGGTGATGGCGTCGGCGTCCGCCAGTTGCTCCAATCCCGCCGAAATGTCCATGCCCTTCGCCAGTTCCCAGCACCGGGTGATTTGAACAGGCTGAGCAGATGTTTCGGCGGCGAGTTCCTCGAGAAAGGCGCGAAGCCTTCCTTTCTCCAAAGCCGGGAATGGGCGGAGAATTTCGCCCAGCCATTCTTCGTAGAGCGTGTTCACGTTCGTCGGAAAACGCTGAAACGATCGTGAATGGTTCGCCACCAGATTGGCAAGCAGAGGGACTTGGCAGAGCTGTCGCAGGTGATCGGGGATTTTGACCCTAGCAATTGAGCGGTCCGAGCGCGCCTGCCTCGCAGTCAGCAGTGCGAGCAAGTCCTTTTCGTCGAACCCGCTCAGACGATATGTCGGCAGCTCGATGTCAGGCACACAGTTAGGCCGGGACAGTACAAGCAGCCGACTCTTCGGAAAGTCTCGAACGAGATTCCGCAGTTCCGAGGCGATACTCTGCCGCGCCGAATTGGAAACCCGGTCAAAAGCATCCGCGATGATCAGAACACCGTTTGTCTTCGCTTCGTCCCTGAGGGATGCGAGCGTATAGCCTGGCACATGTGGAGCAACTCGATTGACGAGATACGCTTCGAACGCGCCTTCGCCCGCCGGGACGTCGGGAAGGAACACTTCAAACGGCAATTGGGCCGCCGAACCTTCGAGCCTCTTTTCCAACACCTCAAGCAGAAATGCCTTCCCGAGCGTTGTTTTTCCGTAGCCGGACGAGCCTAGAACGATCGCTCCTTTGTCATCGCCGTCGAGTACCGCTTCAGCTGCCATATCCCCTTGCGCAGACCGGCTCAGGAATCGGGGAACGGTATTGCGAAGCTCCCTCTGGCATCGCGCCGTCTCGTTAATCTCGTACTCGGAGAGGTCTCTCCGGATAACGTCCATGTTCTTGAAGCGCAGGCCCGAGCACAGCGAAATCAACGCATCGCGCGACGCCAGTCCTTCCAATAGTCCCTGGGAAGACGCTATTTTCTCGACCAAGCCGGAATGGACCAATTCGCTTTCTCCGACTATCTGGAGCTGCCAAACCTCGAGATCATGGCCGTTTGTCAAGATGTAGAGCGGTGTCCTGAGGTTTTGCGCGTAGGATTCGGCCTGCTCCCGCCCCTGATCCAGTGGTTCTTTGGGATGCTTGGTCTCGACAACCAAAAGGGCAGTGGCACGGCAGTGCGGCTTGTCAGCGTAAACGACGAAGTCGGCCTCTGGCTTTCTGCCAGGGCGGCTGTTCCTGCCTTCCCGAAACAGCACTGGCTTCTTGGGGACGATGTTGGCGATGTCATGCCCCAGCGCTTGGAGTAGAGGCATTACAAAACGAGTTTCGACATCAGCCTCGGATTGGAAAACCGTATGTCTCGTTGTCCAAATGTCGATCACGGTGATTCTCGCTGTTCCCGAACACAAATTATCAGAGCTGAGAATTTGAGGTCGCCACAAAATTTGTTCACCTACGGATTCGGCAACAAGAGTCAGCCCTGACCGCCACGTCCGTTGGTACCTCTAGTTTCATGTGAGGTGTCCAGAAGCGGACGTAACGCCCCCGAGTATCAGCGTCTGAAAGCGTCCTTACCGGAAGCCTCGTCCGATGCCCGCGCCGGCTCGCCGATATGGAGAGCGACACCATAAGAGACCGAGCAGTTTGCCGACCTGTATCGGTGTGCGGGTGAGGACGTCGAGTTGTTGAAACGGAGTGTCGGCGCCGCATGGGAGCCGCGTCTGCGCCGTGTGCCGGAATGCGTGGTCTCCTCCCACAATGATTTCGCTCTCGACCCGACACGATTGGCTGAATTCCGACGTCATTCTAGCGCCGCTCATCGGTCGCCTCACCGCAGAGGAAATAGTCGAAGGACGCAGGAATGAACTTATACCCGGCCCCGAATGAGCCGCTTTGGAAGGAGGTGCCCCTTGGTCACGGCTCCCACGCCATCGCATTCCCCGACTCAAGTTATCTGGTCCAAATACGCCCCTCAAAAAGCCAGTCAGGCACTTCTACGTCTTGGCAGCGAGGATGGTTGGCAAAGCACTGGCGAAGCGTTCGCACTGACGTGTACGCGCCGCGAATAAGTTCGCGTTGCTGCCGATAATAGGCTTCATCAAAAACATTGTCTTCGATTCGGTGGGCAGGACGCTGGCGAGCTTGGCGGACCGATCTAAAGCCGGTCATCAGGTCCCGCTTGAAGTCCTCGTCATCCATCCGAAAGTTCTCATCAATCCATTCGTCCAGGAGCCTAATCGTTCCCTTTGGCTGCACGATTTCGCGCCCATTGTCCATGCGACCGCGTTCATCCATTTCTATGTCACCTCGGAAGAAATCTCGGTCCATGTCGTCAGACAGCAACTGATCCAGAAGTAGGCAGAATGTCGAGAACTCAGCTCGGGTAGGACGTATGAGGAAGCCAAACCCTGCTGGACGACGATATGCATCGTAGTCAGATCGAAAAAGCGCTGGTTTGCCCATGCAAGCACACATCTCATTAATGATACGCTTTTCCTTCAGGAAGGCATCGAAGACGGAAACCCGTTCCGGGAACTGTCCAAGGATTGATGTTCGATAGTAATCTGGATGTAGACCGAAATCGCCTTCGACCTCAAAACGACGCCAACTCTGTTGCTGCTCTGGCGAGAGGTGATTGAGGTATCGAAGGAAGGTTGCCACGTACCTGTTTATCTCGGGGTCGAAGGCGAAACCGAACTTGTGGAACTCGTCATCCTCCACATTAGGATGCTCGCGATAAATAGTTCCGTGAATGTCGTCTACCTCGTATCGGTAGCGCGGATCGTTGCGGTACTGTTCAAGCACGTCCAGGCGGAAAGCACGGAAATCGAGCTGGGGCGCGCCCTCACGGAGAGCGGAGGTGTAAGGACGCGTGGCATCGTGAACGACGCCGTAGCGACGAAGGGCCTCTGGAGTCGGATATAGGCATCCATGACTAGGTTCGCGGGGCCGCCGAAGTCGTTCAATTTGCACGTCAGGCAAACGAGGGTCGTGCCTTTTGATGTGGATGTTCTCGTCATCCTCATGCGTGATTATATCAATCAAGCGATCTTCAATCAGGCCGATGACGGCCTGGATTTCCTGTGGGTCCGCGAGATGAAACGTTCCCCAGCCATTGAAGTCACGTGACTCTAGGTACTGACGAATTGTAGCCTGAAATATTTCTTCACGATCCACAATATGATCCTCCTCCCAGATGGAATCGCTCAAAAGGTTTGTCCCTACGAGCGCTGATTTGTCCCTGACGTTTCAATAGGTCTGTCCCCAGAGCCAATCAGAACAATTTTCCTCAGATGCTACTTCTATTGCCCGTTCGGGAGCTGTGTGCGGGACCTACGTATCCAAATTTCCTTGTGTAGGCCTTGGTTGCCTTGCCTTGAGAAGTTGTCTTCTCTGCGACTTCTCGCGTTCTACGGAAACCTTTCCGCATCTTGCGCCACTGCCTGGACAAAGAACTCGGACGAATGGCAGACCCATCCCGATGAAAGGTGATGTTAAATTATTTCGGGGTAATCGTGGCGACAATCGCTGTAAGGACGAGAACTGTGCCCATCGATATTATTAAAATGACTTCTGAGAAACAAAATTCTTCCTACTATAGGGTGGTGATAGATGGAAAGGTATATCAATTGTCATTCCCCAATTTTGCAGAAATACGAGCACATTTTGCAAGAAACCAAAAGCATTTGGCAGGGCATAAATTGCCAAAGGAATCTCTTGAAACGCGAGAGGAGTTAGTTCTCGGCTATGAAAAAATACACGTACTGCTGGGGGTCTATGATGGCGGTTATGAGGCGAAATATTATATTCTTAAAGGCCCAGCTGGCTTTGTGTGGGAAAATATTTACTTTAATAAATCCGTTGCGACAGATTTTCTTACTAAAGAAGTTATTGTCTATGATCAATCAAATTAGAATTGACCATTTTAAATTCGAAGCCCCGTGAATTTGACCATTCGATATTATGTGGATGGTCCAACTTCAACAACGAACCTCGACCTAAACGTGATTCTTCATCAATTGCTTTAATGACGCGCATCAGTAGCTTCGCAAACTCGCGTACCGTTTCCAGATCGCCGGATGTCGCGACCTCTTGACCTGAATACTCTAGATGACCTCGCATGGTTTCGAAGTCTCCGCGATCCTCGCAATTCATCATCGCGCCGAGGAGGGTTGTAGCCAAATTTTTTTCCATGGGAGTGCTTCCGAAAGTTTCGATAAATTCTAGGGTTTCTTCATCTCTCCGCCGGCGCAACTGGAATGAAATGAACCCCTAGACTTCCTTCAGATTTTGGGAGAGTCCGTCGTATCAAGGAGACGAACGGAATGAAGCGGGCGCGGTTTACGGATGAGCAGATCATCGGAATGCTGACCGATTCTGGCGGGCGACTTGGGAGTGACCATGAAGTATTTCCAAGCACAACAGCCGCTGCTTGATGTGTCCGCTACGACCCGGTATGGCTGGGTAATGAAGAAGACCCATCTCACGTCGTCTGAAAAAACGACTGATACGGAAACGCTCGGTGGGATGCTGGAAACGATCGGCTTCATGCCGCTGGGACGGTGTATCCTTATCAAGCTGGGCGTTCAGAAATCGTCATTGTATGCCCGACGACGAGATAAGCGGACATCGTAAGCAAGGATTTCACAACACGTTAACCGTGGCCACATTGCCTGATGTCCTGATTGCTCCGCGAGGGTAGATTCCCCCTCGAAAATTTCCACAAACCTAAATGGCTTCCTGGAAGTTGCATTCCGAGAGCAAGGCGCTCTCGAAATGCTGACTTTGGGGCTGACATGACAAACGTTCATACGAATTCAATTTCTTCCGCAGGCAAGAGCGGAATCATTCTGTCCGGAGGACTGGCCGCACTCTCGATTGCAGCTATCGTGCTTCCGATCATCAATATCAAGGTCATGGGATTTGGCGGCGGCCTTGCACTTGCTTCTCCGCATCTTCTCGGCGGCATTGCATATCTTCTGCCGCTCGCCTTTCTGGTCGGGATCGCGGTGCGATTTGCATCTCAGACACAGCCGCATGTCCGTATCGTCGAAATTGTCGGACTCGTAATCGTCATTGGCACCGCTCTTTACGCCGCCATGACGCTCATGACCGGCATGAGCGAATTGAGCAACGCTGACCGGCAGATGGCGCAGTTACTCGGCTCCGCGAACGCCCGTCAGTTTTCGTCGATGCGCGGGCTTTCCCTCGCAAGCGGAACGTTTGCGCTCGCTCTCCTCCTCCTCGGTAGCGCCTGGCAGGTCTGGTCCGGTCGCAGACGTTGATCTCGTCCGCGCAGAAATCCTGAATTCTGGAGTTTCAAATGCGAAACCTACTCGTGACCGTCTGCGTCGCAACCCTTCTTGCTTGCCCGAATTCCGTTCGCGCCGAGGAAGCCGAAGACCTCTATTTTGCGGGCAGCTTCGTGTGCTTCGACCGTGAATACGCCACGGACTGGTCCGTGGCGAAAGGACTGGGAGGCGAGGTCGCCACGACGGTCTATTTCCAAAGGACCGACTCGAACCAGGTGGAATGGCTTGAATTGACCGAACGCAAAGGGTCCGATGGCCATCAACTCTACGATGCCAACGGCAATCCGCGTATCGCTCTCATTGCCGACGGCGATACCATCCGGGCCGTATGGAAGGCGGGCGCGCCGGATTCCGAGTGCGCCCCGTTTACGGTCAGTCGCTCCCAAAGCCCAAGGGAACGTTTCGATGAACTGTTCGGGCTGATGGAAACACCGGAACCCGGTGATGAAGTCGCCGCGAAGGTCGCGGATATGACGCGGTACCCGCCGATTATCTACGCGCTGCCCGAACTGGATCGGCAAACCTATATGCAACGTTACGGCAAACTGGTGGAGTCCTTCTGGACACGCTACGGCGAAGGCCTGATCAAGGATATCGCTTCGCGTCCGGTTACCGCCGAACAGGACAGGAAGGCTTTCGCCGAGCGCCTTGACGCGGCCCTTTCCAACCCTTCGCATTTCATGCGCCGTCGCGACGGGCTCGAAGCAATGTTTGCGATGATGCAGCAGGCGGCGGATCGTTATGCGGCAGGCGGTGCGACACCTGCGGAAGGATTATATGCCGGGAAGGAACGGGCTTGCCGACGCATGCAGGAGATTCTGAAGGTGGACCCGTATTTTAATTTCTCGAAACTCGAACTGGCGGCTGGTGTCCCCGCCGACTACTGGACGCGCGCCGTGGCGGAAGACCTCCTCTCGGGGCTGCGTGTCTGCGAGAACGTGATCGAGGACTACGCCAACCAGATGACAAGAAAATGGCCGGAAATGCAGGAGAAGCAGAAACTCGTCCGTTCACTGCTTCAGGAGCAGTCACGGCTTCTGGCCTTGCCCGTGACGATGGATACACTGATCGAAACGAAGAACCTCCAGCCGGAGGAGGCACTGGTTCGATCAGTCTCCAGACACTCGAGCGATTACCAGCGCTTCTTCGGCTCTCCGCTGGATGCGCGACGGGGTGAACTGCTGAACGTCAGCCTAGCCTCGATTTCGGAGCAGTCGGCCAGCTATTCGATCGAGCAGCCTGAAGTAGTGAAGGCGGTTACCGGTGCCTGCGAGGTGTTGAACGGCCTTTCAGGCATGGACGGCGACAAGAGGGACATGGTCCGCCAGACCTGTGAAGTCGCAAACGAGGTGATCGCCGACAAGCAGGCCGAACAGGCAGTCGCCCAGATCAACGCTGCCTTTGCCGATGCCGAGCCAGACACCCCTGTGGCCGAGGCTGCTGCCAAGCTCTGCGATATGCTTTCATCGGAACTTTCGACCCAAGCGGCACCGAAGGTCTACGAGGTATGCTCGGATGCCAGAAGGACGTTGGCCGAAAAACAGGATGCCTTGAAGTGCGAGCAGGCGATCACTTCGTCGGGCGCGTCTTCGGAATTGCTTGAAAGCACGGTGTCCGTCCTGGAATTCAACGGTAGCTCAAATGTCCCCGTGAAGGACCTGATCTGCGCTGCCACCAAAGCGGGCGCGCAGCTCTCGTTTGCTACAAGCGGATACATGGCGTGGAAATCGCATACCATGGACATGAAGATGGACCGCGCCCGCAAGGGAGAAGAACTTTTGCACTTCGTCCTCAGTCCGGCTGACGGCGGTGCCGATTGGGTTATCGGCACCGAGGATGAGAGCACATCGGCGATCCTGGCGAAACAGGGGGCGCGGGTGGAGATCGTGACCGCATGCATCATGCGCAATGCGGCCTGCCATCCGTAAACCTGCACAGTGTAAACGCCGACCGTCGTGGGAATGACGGTCGGCGCGACAGAAAACAATGGGGCCTGCTCATGAAATCCATCATCGTCGCATCCATGGCCTTGGTTGCCGTCGCCGCCTCGGCGAGCATCGCATCGGCTGCCGCCAGCCGCGAAGATTTTCGGGGGCGCTGGTCCCGCGACTGCGGCAACGGCCAGACATGCCATCTCGACATCGATGACACGAAATCGCGGAAGACCGTGGAGATTACCTTTTCCATCGAGGGGCACGGCGAGACGTGCACATGGTCGGTCGATGCAGTCCATGACAAGGGCTTCGGCGGACCTGTGGCTCATGATCCCTACGGGAACTACTATTTCTACCTGACGATCCAGAACGACGGCAGGCTGTATTCGTCGGGTACGATGGTGCAGAATTGCGGTCCTCAGCCGCTGGATCAGCATTATATCGCCGACCCGGCCCTCGGCAGATCGATGGATGGAGCCGCTACATCCGTCGACGACCCGGACAATCGCAGCGTCTTTGACCACAACGGCTCCACCATGGCTATCGACCCGAGCGCTGGAACCATCGTCTATCGCAACCCGAAGAAATCCATCTCGGGAACCGTCAGCTCTGGTACGGTCCTCTTCAAAGCTATCTCGCCATGGGACCCGTACGACGACAAGGCACGGCATTCGTTGCGATTCTGCTCTGCAACGAGGACGACATCGACTACTATAGAAAAGCAGCTTCAGCTTTGCTCGAAGACCCGATGCCCGTCGACGAGAATGGGTGCGACCTTGTCGCCGTGCTGGCGATCACCGCGGACTCCTATGAGGCACGATCAGTCTATACCAGGTTCAAGTATGCGCGTCGGATCGTGCTGATCACCAATAAACTCGACGGCTTGCCGAGTGATCTGATCGCGTCCGCCGATATCGTCAGCGAGATCGCGCCTCCGACCCCCGAGCATTATCGTGCGGGAGCCAGAGAGGCGAAGGTCGCAGGCATGACCGAGGAGATCGCCGAGTTTCTGGCACCGCTGCCATTCGACACTGTCGCAACCGCGTTTCGGGTTTCGAGACCTCTGGCCGCTTCTGTCCGGCATCTCCTTCGTGCGCAGCAGGAAGCCGCGAAGGCTGGACCCGCACCCGCGAAGCCGTCAGGCCCTCGTCTTGAGGACATGGCCGGGTACGGTGCCGCACGAGACTGGGGTATCCAGCTTTCTGAGGACCTGCGCGCATGGAAAGCGGGAGAAATCGGGTGGGAGGATGTCGACCGCGGTGCATTGTTGTATGGCCCTCCGGGGTGTGGGAAGACAAGTTATGCCAAGGCTTTGGCGAACACTTGTGGAGTCGAGCTTGTCCTCGCGTCTGCCGCAAAATGGCAGGCGAAGGGGCATCTCGGCGATTATCTGCGGGCTATGAGAGGAGCCTTCGATGAAGCGAGAAAAAAAGCGCCTTGCCTGCTTTTCATCGATGAAGCAGACAGCTTTGGTAGCAGAGACGCGCCGACCAGCGATGATCACCATCGCGACTATCGCAGGCAGGTCATCAACGGATTGTTAGAGTGCCTTGATCCGTCTGAAGGGCGCGACGGAGTTGTAGTCGTCGCGGCCACCAATAATCCTTCGGTAATCGATCCGGCGCTTCTGCGCTCCGGCCGCCTCGAAAAGCTCATCGGCATTCCACTCCCTGACGGTGATGCCAGAGCGGCGATCCTGCTTCATCACATGCGGGGCCAAAAGATCGACGTAAACCTGAAGCGGTTTGTTTGGGCGACGCGCGGATGGTCCGGTGCCGACCTCGAGAAACTTGCTCGCGATGCCCGCCGTATCGCTCGGCGGCGGAAGGTTGCTGTCACCGAGGATTTGTTGATGGAGGTGATGCCCGCTCGTCATGTTTTTAACGCCGCTGAACTTCGAGCTACGGCTGTGCACGAAGCTGGGCATGCGATCATCGGTGTGTTGCTCGCGTGCGATACACTGACAAGCGTGCATATCGAGCGGGACGTTCCGCTGCACGGCTCAAGACTTGTCGTGGGGCTGGCCGAGTTCGAACCTGACGAGAGGGCGGCAAAAACGGCTGTCTACTACGATACGCGGATCGCGATGTTGCTGGGCGGCCTCGCGGCTGAAACACTTGTATACGGCTGCGGCTCGGATAGCGCGGGAGGCGATCCTTCGTCCGATCTCGCAATCGCGAGCGATATCGCCACTAGGCTCGAACGGCATTTCGGTCTCGGTGAGAGCTTATCGGTCGAGCTGGGCAGGGGAGAGAGACCGCTTGAGTATCTCCGCGACCGTGATCCCGAACTTCGACGGCTCGTCGACGCTAGGCTGAAGTTACAGTTTGCGCGAGCAATTGAAATCCTCTCCGACCATCGTGCTGAACTCGACCACCTGGTGGAAATGCTTGTCACGAAGTTTCGCGTCGAGGGAGACGAGGTCCGAGCGCTTCTTTCGTCGCCGCGGAGGAAAACAGCATCCGTCAGGACATGATGGCTAGCGGCTCAGGCTCTGTCCTTCGCTCAAGGTTCAATGCTCGCGTACATGCCAGGATGAGAAAAATGAGACAGTTCAAAATACGGTTAACGTCGTCGTAATGCCGGCATAAGTTGTATGCGGCGAGGTTCACTCGGCTTTGAGTCGATGCTCAACACTGGTCTTCCTTGCAAGGAATTGTCGACGCGACAATTGCATCGCGTCCTTGAATTCAGGTGCAATGGATTTCAGCACAATTCCTTGCGACGGCGGGAAATACAAGACGACAGTAGGGACGGGAAAAGGATTCGCGATGTTACGAGCAGCAATGTTTTCGTCGATGTGGTGCACCTCGTTCCAGTCACCAAAATCGTCAAACTCGTGTCTCAGGTGGAGGGGGTATATGAGTTCGGAAATTCATGCCAGGCATGCTTCGGATCGTTTTCCCCAGCCCCGCCGTCATCACATCGACCCTCGTCAGGTGAACCGATCCTATGCGTGTGGTCGAACGGCTAGCAGCGCGTTTGGGAACGTGAATTCTTTCCGGCTGGTGTCTCGAATAATGGTGATTTGAGAACGGAAGGATTCATTTTCGAGTTCTTGAATTTCCAAATGAATTCAACATGATTTTTGAAACCTTGAATTTCCTTTGATGCCATCCCGCCCGTGGAGAGAGCGGCAAAGGAGGTGAAATAGATATACGCGTCATGGTTGTCGTTCGGTCGCCGTATGCGATTTTTCAGCGCTGAGGGATTCTTGCTTATGCAGAAGAATGAACTCTATATGGGTCTCGACGGCAGCGAGCTCTGGACATTTCAAGGCCACAACGCGATGCCGGAAATGAAAATGGGTCGCCCTGCCGGACGACCCATTTCGAAGTGGCTGGACCTGTTGACGCAGGCACCAGCCGCATGGCCCGAACTTAGAGGTAAAAAGCCATGGCGCAGAAATATCCCGGGTAGGACGGAAATTCAACAGGAAAACCGGTCACTTGGCTCGTTAGCGTCCAAAGCGTTAACGGAGCTGGCGGAGCTGTGTTTTCCAGCGGATCGGCTGTCGGTTTCCGGGGCGTACGTCCCGGAAACGGATCGCGGGACGGGCGTTTCTGGCGCGGGGCGAATAGGCGGGCGGCGATGCCTAACCGCATTCGCTCCGACCTGACCTCGCCAAGGCGCGGCAGCGGTCGAAGCCTCAACCAAATCGACGGCCAAGACCGACCTCGGGGGCGGATCGAAGGCCCGACAATTTCCTCGCAAGCCGCCGCAGGTAGCGGACGGCAATAGGAGAAGTGCGTCCATGTTTCTCGTAAAGCACGCTTTCACGAAACGTATCCATCTCGGTTCTCTCGATTTTGACCTCGAGGGTCTTGAGGAGATCGGCACAGTCGACCTCGACGAAGAACTGCAGCGCCTGCTCTGCCGCGTCTCGGATCGCCCGGATCGGAACAGCATCTAACCGGCATCAACCAGGAAAACTGCCATTCGCGGGGACCGTGATTCCCGCGAATGGCGGAGCCATGGAAAGGCGGAGAATGAAACACATCTTCACAGAGCCCTACCTCCCTGGTCGCGAGATCAAGGACCGAGCCCGACACGCGACGCTTCCAGGGGTCTTTCCCACCCGTAAGGCTTCAGCACCTTGGATCAGGACCAGGCTGCCGCTGATGTCGGATGGCCTGATCCATCTGGAAACCGACCCGCGTGTCGTCAGGATCGCGGTTTATCCGCCCAAGCTCGAATACTCTGTCTGGCACGATCTCTCTGGCCGATCGAAGGTCAGGTCCGTGTCTCCTGACGTTGCCGTCCTGGAGGACGACGGGCACATCACTGTCGTTGAATACGTCCCCATTGCAATTCAGGACGAGCGCGTCGGGTTCGCCGAACGGGTGCTGGCCCTCAGGGAAATCTACCGTGAGGAACACGGCTGCGGTTACGCGGTGCATTCGGAGCTTTCGATCCACATCGAACCAAGGATGACAAACCTGCGCCGTCAGTACGAGCACAGCTTTGTCGACGATCCGCCCGCGTTAGAGGCCGTCCGGGACGCGCTTTACCGTCACAGCCTGCCTTCGACGATCGGCGCTATCCGGGCCGCCGTGAACCTTCCGTCACCCTGCTATCAGGTTCTCGGCCGGAACGACGAGGCCGTTTTCTCGCGAACGCTGGCCGAAACTGACCGCCACTTCACCGCCCTCATGCAACTCGCCCACCGTGGCGAGATCGAGATCGACCTGTCGCGTCCGTACGACGACCGTTCTGTCGTTCGGTGGCCGCGCTATCGTCCGGAGGTTAACCTACGATGAGTATCTACAGCAGACCCAGCGACTTTCTGAACTTCGGAAGTCTGCCCATCGCCATCACCGCCGTCGAATTGGAGGTCCCTAAGCACAATTTCGCGGCCCCGCTGTCCCAGCCCGTCTCGATCTCGGTGGATGAGAAGTACATGATTTTCAGTCCCGGCCGCAGCAAGGTCGGGCACTACGCCGTGCGGTCATGGGATGCCGACGACTATCACGGTGCCGTCGCTACCCTCGTCAACCTCTATGGCGGCGGCACCCTCTATCTCACCAATTACCAGCTCGTGACCCTCGAACAGCAGGGTCGCTTCAAGCCGTACAAATCGTCGGGCGGTATTGTGAACGACGGCCAGACCCTCGCTCTTAAGGACTGGCAGATCGAAAGCGCCCGTAAATGGCTGGGATACGTCGCCGAAATCGCGGAAGCTGCCGAACGGCGCGGTCGTGAAGCGGACAAGGCGCTGATCCTTCAGGTTGCGGTCGACCGTGCCAGCCGCGTCGGGGATAGCCCGCCGCCCTCTTATAGCCGCCTCAGGCAGAAGCTCGTCGTCTACTACGAAAATCACTACGACCCGCTTGTGGCTCTCGCGCCGCAGGTGCCGCCGGGTAACCGGGTCACGAGTTTTTCGTCGTTCACCGAACAGTTGCTGGAAGATGCCGTCCATCACGTCAGCGACCAGACCGAAGGCGACTGGGACGACGTGAAGACCCTGTTCCTGCATTGGGCCGCCCTGCCTGAGAACGAGGCGGTCGGAAAGGAAGTATTCGACGGCAGCGGTAAATATCGTGGTCCTTCCGACAGCACCATCCAGCGCCGCTGGGCCAAGGTGGACCGCTTCGTCAAATATGCCAACAGGTATGGTCCCGAGGCTGCACAGAAGAAGTTCAATATCTACATCCGCCAGATTCTTCCGGATAGCGCCCTCGATACGGTGGACGTTGACTGGACGCAGGCCGACGTGACGGCCATCGACGACGTGTATCCCGTGTTCTGGGAGAGACCTTGGCTCTGCATCTTCCGAGATCGCTGCACGGCCGCAGTTGTGGGGTTTGCGCTTTCATTCGAAGGGCCGAGCTATATCGGCACTCTCGCCGCGTTGAAGCACGCGATCTATCCCAAGGACATGTCCGCGTTTCCCGGGCTGGTCTATCTCCCGTATGGTCTGCCCACGAAAGTCGGCGTCGATCTGGCGATGGAAAACCTGTCTGAGAACATGCGTTCTGCCGCCGCTGAGCTTGGCTTCCGGATCGTGGAATACCGCGGCTCCCACGGATGGGAGAAAGGCGGCATCGAACGCACGTTCAGGGTCATCAATCAGGACGTACTCCACATCGCGCCCGGTTCGACGTTATCCAATCCGCAGCGTCGCAAGGAATACGATGAAGCCAAAAAGGCGGGACTGCCGGTCTTGACGTTGTCCGAACTCGAAGCTTGGCTCCTGACCTATTTCGCGACGAAGTATCACACGCGTCCCGTCAAGGGCATCGGTGTCCTTCGGTCTATGAAGGCGATCCCGAACGACAAGTGGGCGGCGACAATCAAGCAGGCTCCTCCGCGCCGCCCCGTCGATCCGCTTGTATTCGCTCGCCTTGCGGGCGATGTCACTTACAGGACTATCCAGAACGACGGCATCCTGTGGGACTGCCTGCGCTATGCCGATCCAGGCCTGGCGGCCTTTACCGCCGACCCGAAACACCGCACGGCGGCCGATCGCTCGGAAACTACGCGGTACAAATGTGTCCGCGATCCGAACGATCTGGCCCGCATCTGGGTGATCAACCATCACGTCAATCCGCCGACTTACATCGAAGTGCCGATCAGCGGGGCAGATTCCACCTACGCCACCGGCATGACGCTCGCCCGCCATCGCTCCATCCAAAAGGTCTACCGCGAGCGCATGGAAGAAGACGCGGCCTCGGTGACGAACCTTCTCGCTTTGCGCAACACGATGACCGACGAGATCAAGGAACTGAATGAGCGCCGCAAGACGATGCGCGTCAAGTACCACTTCGAGCGCTTCTTCGCTGGACTCAAGCGTAAGTTCACTCGAAGCCGCATCGTTGATCCCGTATACAGCGCCGCGGCGAGTTCCGAGCGCATGCGCATTGACGAGCCGTTCGAGCCCGCCCCTGCAAACAGGTCCCGCATCGATGTCGAATCCCGGCGCGGCAGCACGCCCAAGGAAATCTTCGCGGCAGGACCCGAGGCTCCGAGTGACGGGTACTTTGTCCCGATTCCGGGCGATCCCCTTGCCGGACATGCCGCCGATATCGAGCCCCGCACCCGGCTAACGCAGGTCGCCCCGCCGCCGCTCGATGGTCGCACAGAGGCCGAGGCCCGTACGTCTGCGGTGGACCTCTTCAACAAATTCCACAGCGAAGGAGACGACGAATGAGGGTGTTTCCACAGTTCAACGTCACCGCCATGGTGACCTCCGAACAGCGCGCCGAGGCGGCATCCCGTCCCCCGGCCGAGCGCCAGGCCATGGTCCGCGACGTGCTGTTCCGCAGCGACGACTTCCTCGCGCGTCTCAAGGACGTCAAGCGCTTCCACATGCCCGTCGACGGAGGCACTCCCGATGTCGGTCAGGTCGGAGCGCTGCTGGGCGACTACCGCAGCGGCAAGTCTTTCGTCCTTCAGTACTTCGCCAGCAAGCATCCTCCAGTGCAGACGGAGACGGGTTGGGAGTATCCCGTGCTTTACGTGGAAGCCCGCCGCGACTGGAATTCGATGTCGCTGGGACGGGAAATCTACGATGCGACGGCTGCCGCCGCGATCCCGAACCTGTCCACCGCGACCATCAACAAGATGGCGACGACCAGGCTCATGAAAATGGGCGTCAAGCTTCTCGTTATCGACGACGCGCACGCGATCCTGAACGATCGCGGCCAGCGCAGGACCGTCGCGATGTCGCTGGTCAAATATGTCGCCGACCGACGCTTCTGCAACATCCTGCTTGCGGGCCATCCCGCAATCGAGAAGGCGATGATGGAAATCCCGGAAATCGAGGGGCGTGGCGGTCTTCCTCGTTTCCGTATGCGTAAGTATGACCAGAACAGCGTGGAGGATCGTGAGCGGCTCCAGTACTTGCTCCACGGCGTCGACCGCCTTCTGCCGTTCCGCGAACTGTCGGGTCTCGGCGAGAACGACTATGTCGCCGACTTCTTCCATATCTGCCGCGGCACCATCGGCTGGCCGATGAACGTCATCACGGCCGCCGCCTTCTTCGCCATCAACGACGACAGCCCACGTATCACCCTCCAGCACCTGCGCCGCGCCGCCGCCGAGCGTCTGTCGGTGGACGCGGACTACGTGCCATTTGGTCGTGGAGGTGACCGCCATGCTTGATCGTCTGACGATGCCGTTCAGCAACTGGTCCATCGAACCCGGGAAGACCGAGGGCGCATTAGGCTATTTCGCCCGTCTGGTGGACGATGAGGGACACGACAGTATGCGGGTCTACTCGAAGTGGATCGAAGTCAACGGCCGCAACATCGTACCTGCGTCGTTGCTGGAAGTCGTGTGCGGCCTTCCTATCTCTGACGACCGGCGCCGTCGGCTGGCACATGCCACCCCGGTCGAAAGAGATGGATCGTACTGGCTCGGTGGTCAGCGCTTCGCCAAGCGCGACCTGTCGTTCAGCGGACGGCGCTGGTGCGCGGCTTGCCTCGCCGAGAAAGCCTATCACCGGAATTGGTGGGACATCGTTGCGGTGCGTCGCTGCCCCTATCACGACCTCGAACTTGCCGACCGTGATATTGACAACCGCCCTGTCGGCTGGTGGTGGCCAAGGTTCGACGTGACCAAAAGCGGAAACACGCTGGCAGGCGAACGCCGTCCAAACGTACTTCGTAGGGGGACGCTGGCGGCCTACCTTCTGATGCGCATGGGCTACGAGGATGCCTGGAAAGCACCTCTGCTTGACGATCTCGACGTGACTGTCGTGATCGATCTCTGTCATCTGGTTGGCCGCCTCGTCTCCAATCCGAAGGCGGATACCATCCCCGAACTGGAGACCCGCACCGCCGATGTCGGCTATCGCGCCGTGAGTAGGGATCGGGTCCATCTGGTTAATGTCATCGCCCGCTGGATGACAGACAACCTCTCCAACGCCGAGATCGACGCCTCTTATTCCGTCGTGTTCGGATGGGCCTACAACCAGGCCCGTTCCCTGCCGGACGTGTCTGCGCGCCGCGTGCTGCTGTCGGCCTTCCGAAAGGCGCACGTCGCCGCCCTGACGGGAAACCGCGCCGTCGACGCTGACGAAGACAGCATGGTCAGCCTCACCGCGCTGGCCGCCGATCTCGGGATGGACCGCCGCGGTCTGACTAGCCTCGTCAGCGCTCTTGGCGCTGTCGACGGCGGCAGGCGCGGCAAGCGCCGCCTTTCTTTCGACAGGTCCCAGGTCGTGGAGATCAGGCGCGAGGTCGAGGCGATGCTGACCAGGGAAGAGGTCGGAGAACTGCTCGGCATCCGTAGCTGGGAAGTCTCGCCGCTTGTAGCGGCCGGCTATCTCACCCCCGTCGAACGGGCCTCGGGCGACGCTGGCCGCGGCCTGCGGTTTCTGCGTCGTCAGGTCGATGGCATCCTCAGCTCCATCGCCGCGATCCCCCGGGTCGCAATCGGAGCGTCGAGGAAATTCCGTGCCTATTGCCGCGCCGAGAAACGCCCCGTTGGCGATGTGGCGGTCGCCGTCCTGAAAGGAGAGATCGGTGTCTTGCGCCTCGACCCGAAACTCTCCGGCTTCCGCGGACTCCACGTTTCCGTCGGCTTCAATCGATCTGCAGTCCAGCCAGATCAGTTGATGATCGTTATCAACTGCGATAAGCACGGAGAATAAAGTATAGAAAGACCATCCTTATGTCCGCGCAGTGCGTTTTTTATTAAAAGTCAGAAGAATCTCGTTGCCGTTAGCGAAGCAGGCTTGCTTAAATAAGAATTGTCAACTCCATCCCGTTCACGGTTCTTGTTCAGGCTTGCATCTGATTGAAGAACGGCTGCATTCGATCATTCATCAGATCGAACTCTTCCGCTCTCAGAACTGAGAGCTTCTGGCTGAATTCCAGCACGTCACCGTCTTTCACCTCCACCCCATGCATCGATACCGTCCCAAGGATGGTCTGACCAGTTTCCGGGCGTTCCGAAATTATGAGCTTGATCATAGCAGCGACGTTCGCCGCGTCCTGGTCTTGTTGGTTGGGGCTGTCGAAAACCATGGGCGCGGTGAAAGACCCTTCGAATTCGTAGATCGTCCTGAGCAACGCAAGATCGTATGCCAAAACAGCACGCGGCTGATCGCTTCCGGTGTCGCTAATGCGGCCGTTGATCTTGGATACAGCTGCATGATCTATGGCCGCGACATCCAACTCCTTCAGATATCGCAACATAAGCTGAGCATAGAAGCTTTCGATTTTCTCACGGCGACTCTTGTCCTTGAAGGTCTCCTGCTTGTCTTCAATATCGGAGATGCGACTGGCGAAGTTACCGATCTGTTCATCAAGGTCACGCAGTTGCTCGTCAAAAAGCCCCGCGGCAGCGCGGCGACCTTCCATCTCGATCACATCTCTTAGGCTGACGGCACCTCGTTTCTCGTCCAATTGCCCCTGGATTTCCGCGATAGCTTTGTCGGCGTCACGGACTTCGAACTGGGCCTGCAACACAGCTTCTGACAACTTACGCATTTCTTGATGGCTACGCGTCAGAAACTCGAAGCACGCCTCGCGGTCGTCGAGAATGCCGAAGCGGTTGGCAAAGTCGTTCTGATGAAGGGTCCCGCACGTCGGGCAGAGAATTTCCGTGCTATCCAGGGAAGCGGCAAATTTCGCATCCTTCTCAAGTTCGGATATCGCCTGTTTTGCGATGCGGACCTGACTGTCCAATGCACTTCGTTGATCGAGCACGTCTGCAAGCTGAGCAGCACGACGCTGCCTAATTTCGCGTATGTCTTTGAGCCGGGCCAGCAATCCCTCTATGGCATCTTCATGGTCCGCGAGGGTAAGCTCAAGACCTGAAAAATCAGCCTCAAGTCCGAGTTTTTCCACAGCCTTACCGATGGTTCGACGCTCGCCAGCAAGTACCTCCTGTTCAAGCTTGAGCTTTCGTCTCTCAGCGGCCAGTTCGTAATATTCGTTGCCGAGAATACCTGAGTGGTAATCGATCACGGAATTCTTGAAATCGGTGTACTGGCCGAGATGGTCGAAGGAGTTAAAGGGTTTCTCCCATCCGCCTTCCTGGTTCACGTAGAATGGAAGGAACGCGAATGCCGGTGGCGGTATCTCCGGCTCGCCTTGCCGATTTGAAAAGACAAGCCCGAACCTGAGTTTGTCGGCGATGAACGGTCCGAGTTCCTTCGTGATATTTCTGGTGCAGATGAGCACCTGATCCTGATCGTCAAACACCGCGATGGTGTCTCCGCTCCGAAGGATTGAATACCTGACACCATCAATCGTGAAGGTAACCAAGGCTTTCACCTTGGCCTCATTCCACTTCCTGTGGATCGATTTGGGCGCTGCCCCAAACGCCCAATAGAGGCTTTTGATTACAGACGACTTGCCGACGTCATTCGGACCTTTTATCACCGTCAGCTTCGGATGGAACTTTATCGTCCTCGCCGTCCTCTCGACGAGCGACAACAATTCCAGCTTTTCGAAGCGCAAGTTTTTCATCGTTTTTTCTTCTCAGATTTCGTATCAGCAGCTGGTACTTGTCAGTCGCGCTCATCGCTTGAACTCGTAGAGTATGACGGCACGCTCGAAATCCTCGGTAACCTCGCCGAACCTTTGCCGTATAAGGCTTCGGACACTGGGTAACGCCTGTGAGACGCCCTCCCACATAGTAGAAGCCGCTTCCATGATGGGGACAACAATATTCTTGACCTCGTCAGCGAACTCGATACCTGCCGCGTAAGGTCTTTCAAGACGCGACATCTCGTAGTTGCGCCACTCCCTTTCGATCCGCGCAGCCTGTGCGAATTGCAGAGAAAGGTACGGCACCACCGAACTCCATTCAGGGCGATGCTGGCGACGCTTCTGGAACGACTCCAACTTCTCCGCTATATCGCCCCGGGTCAGAAACTTTGACGACTTCAGCTCGTCGATGCCTGTCAGGTCGGCCAGTTTCTTTGACCTCTGCCTGCATTCGTCGACAAGGATAAAATTGAACGCACGGGAATCCACCCCGCTTCCTATCGTGTCTTCAAGAAACTTCGTCACAGCGCCCAACACCGTTTGCTCATAAGTGTCGAGATGCAGACCGCAATCCGAGAAACGGAAAAGCTGCAGGTGATCTGTCGATTTAAACCCTGAACACTCACTCTCCAGCGCCGAAATGAATTTGTCGAGCTTGGCTTTTTCGGCGGCACTGAACGGAGCCTCGGCCAGTTCGCTGGACATCTCTGACAATGGTCGGTTGCTGACGAAGACCACCTTGTCCACGGCTGGTCCGAAACGCTCTACGTTATCGAACATCTTTCCTGCGTAGGATGGTTTTCTGGTTTCGCCTGATTTTGTGCGCTGGCCGATCTTCGCCAAGCTCCAACTTGGGCTTTTCGTCGTCTTGACTTGGTAGAAGCTCAATCGTGTCGGTGACGACAGATTGTCCAACTCGGCAATGTCATCGTGGAATTCAAAAGCCACCGCATAATCCGCGCCGGAAGAATGCAGCGAGATCACCTTCATAAGCCCCCAGGCGGTCTGGTAATCGAACCGGTCATAAGCCGTCCGCCCACCGTTTTCCCGCTCGGGCACCGTCAGCAGGTTTTCGATTATCGTCAAGAAGTCCTCCGCCCAGCCTTCGCGTCTGCCGCCGGTTTTCAAGCCCGTGCTGAGAACGCACCTTATTGGCCTTTTCGTTCAGCGCAAGTTATCCGAATAAGGGAAGCAAGAGTTGCCCGCTGCCATTGGCGAAGCGAGCCGTCAACCTTGAGAAAATATTCGGATTCTCAGAACAGTTTCTCCGCTGCATGTCAGGCGATCTTACCTAGTGCGGCCATCGGGATTATCGAATGTGAGAAAACGGGTCCGTGGGAGCAACGAATGTGACGACGGTGTACGGCGTTGTTGACGACAGCCCAACGAAAGATCAATGTTTTCAAAGGCGAGAAAATCGTCGAATGTGACGAGCTACACTTATCTAGGTGCCGAATTTCTGAATGTGATGGCGATGGAGGGCGCGCGTTCGGCCCGCGCCTGACCAAGCGCTCCGATGCGCCTACATCCGCAGCCGCACGCCGTCGGGGTCGAACGGAGGCCCGGCGAGGACGGTGGCCGCGTGGGGGCGACCGAGGATGGCGACGCTGACCGTGTCTCCCGGTCCTGCCGCATCCGCCTTGATGTAGCAGAGCGCGAGGGAGAGACCGACGGTATAGCCGTAGGCCCCGGAAGAGACCTGGCCGATCGGCGTGCCGTCGGCAAGGAAGATGGGTTCGCCGCCCGTGGCATCCGCATCTGCGGTGTCGATGGAGATCATCGCAAGGCGCTGCCGGGGCTCCCTGTCGGCAATTTTCCGGTAGGCCTCCTCGTTGAGGAAGGCGTTTTCCTTGGTCTTGACCAGCCGGTCGAGGCCGCTTTCCTGCGGCCAGTATTCCGGCGAATATTCCCGGCTCCAGCTGCCGTAGCCCTTTTCGATGCGAAGGGAGGCGAGGGCGCGCGAGCCGACGGGGCCGGCGCCGAGATCCTTGCCGGCCTTCAGGAGCGCGTCGTAGAGGACGACCTGGTCCTCGCGCCTGCAATAGAGTTCCCAGCCGAGATCGCCGGTGAAGGAAACGCGCAGCGCCACGACCTCGACGCCGGCGACCACCATTCGCCGGGAGCGCAGGAAGGGGAAGCGCTCGTTGGAGAGATCCTCATTCGTCAGGCGCGTCAGGAGATCGCGCGACTTGGGCCCGGCGACATTGAACGCGCAGAGGCGTTCCGTCATCGAGGTGAAACCGGTGCCTTCCGGCAAGGGTACGGCGTTGAAGAAGCGCTGGTGATAGCGCTCGGCCATGCCGGAGCCGAAGACCATGAAATCGTCCTCGCCGAGCTTCGTCACCGTGAAGTCGCCGGCGATGCCGCCGCGCTTGCCGATGAGCGGCGTCAGGCAGGAGCGGCCGGTCTCGCGCGGCATGCGGTTGGCGAAGACGGCATTCAGCCAGTCCGCGGCGCCCGGTCCCTTCACGGCGTATTTGGCGAAGTTGGAAATGTCGATGATGCCGGCATTCTCGCGCAGCATGCGCGCCTCGCGGCCGACCGGCGCCCACCAGTTCTGGCGCGTGAAGCCGGTCGTCTCCTCCTTCGGTTCCCCGTCGGCGGAAAACCAGAGGGGATGTTCCCAGCCGAAATTGAGGCCGAAGACGGCGCCCATCGCCTTCTGGGTCTCGTAGGCCGGGCGGGTGCGCACCGGGCGGCCTGCCGCGCGCTCCTCGTTGGGGAAATGGATCTTGAAGCGATGGCTGTACTGATCCTCGACCCGCGCCTTCGTGAAGGCCTTGTCCGCCCAGCGGCCGAAGCGGGCGACGTCCCAGGGGAACATGTCGAGCGAGGGCTCGCCGTCGATCATCCATTCCGCCGCCAGCTTGCCCATTCCGCCGGACTGGGAGAAGCCCGGAATGATGCCGTTGCAGCAGAAGTAATTCTTCAATTCCGGCACGGGGCCGAAGAGGACCGCGCTGTCCGGGGACCAGATCATCGGCCCGTTGATCACGCGCTTGATGCCGGCCGTGCCGACGACCGCGACGCGATCGATGGCGCGCATCATGTTTTCCTCGATGCGCCCGAGGTCGTCGGGAAAGAGTTCGTGGCCGAAGCCGAGCGGCGTGCCGTTCTCGGCCCAGAAACGCATGTCACGCTCATAGGCGCCGATGAGGAGGCCGAGCCCCTCCTGGCGAAGGTAATATTCGCCGTCGCGGTCGGCGACGGAGGGCAGGCGCCGGCCGAGCGCGGCAATCTCGGGAATGGTCTCGGTGACGAAATACTGGTGCTCGGTCGGGATCAGCGGCAGGTCGAGCCCGGCCATGGCGGCGACCTCGCGGCCCCACAGGCCGGCGGCGTTCACCACCCAGTCGGTCCGGATATCGCCCTTCGGCGTCTGCACGATCCAGCTGCCGTCCGGCTGGGCCAGCGTGGCGGTGACGGGGGTGAAGCGGTGGATCTCGGCGCCGCGCTGGCGGGCGCCGGCCGCATAGGCCATCGTCACGCCCGACGGATCGACATTGCCGCCATCCGGCTCGTACATGATGCAGCGGATGCCGTCGAAATTGACGAGGGGATGCAGGCGTTCGGCTTCGTCCCGGCTGACCTCGTGGAAATTCATCTTGTAGCGGCGGGCCTTGGCCTCCTGCAGGCGAAGCTGGTGCTCGCGCGCCTCCGTCTGGGCGAGATAGAGAGAGCCCGGCTGGAAGATGCCGCAGCCCTGGCCCGTCTCGACCTCCAGCTCCTTGTAGAGCGCCATCGTATAGTGCTGCAGCAGGCTGATATTGGTGGAATCATGCAGGCCGTGGATGTTCGCCGCCGCATGCCAGGTCGAACCCGAGGTCAACTCGCTGCGTTCCAGCAGGACGACGTCGGACCAGCCGAACTTGGTGAGATGGTAGAGGATGGAGCAACCGATGAGACCGCCGCCGATGACGACCGCTTGAGCGTGGGAGCGCATGAAATGCCAGCCTTGAACTGATTGATGCCTGCGACCGGCAGCCCTCCACCGGCGGCTTCAGTTTAGGGGTGGTCCGTTTCTTCCAAAAGCCGGCCGGAGGGCGAAAACGCCGTCTTTCGGCGCGTGATGGGCAAATAAAACGAGGTCATTGATCCCGCTATTTTCGTTTGTTGCCGGAAGGGTCTGCGCTAGTCTGAACTGGGCCTTTGCGCGTCCGGCCTAGCCGATGACCGCCTGCGCCTCGGCGATGATCCAGTCGCGCACCCTGGCTGCGGTCGTTCCCTTCGAGGGCCGGCCTTCGGCGAGATAGTAGTTCCACGCGCTGCGCGCCCTCGTCTCGAACGGTTCGACGAGCAAGCCGCGTTCCACATAGATCTGCGCGAGCGATTGCGTGGTGACGATGCAGCCGGCGCCGCTCGCGGCCATTTCCAGCGCGATGTTGGTGGAGTTGGTGGACAGCCGCTTGTCGTTGGCCGAGGCGTCTATGCCAAGGGCATCGGCCATCTCCTGCCAGAATTCCTGTCGCCCGTGCACGGCGATCCAGTTCGATTTGAGGACATCCTCCGGCGTCTTGATCGGGTTCTGTCCGTGCACGAGCTGCGGTGCGCACAAGAGCACGAGGCGGTCGTTCCACAGGGGCAGCCCGTTTGACGGCATATTGTCGTAGCGGCGGATGGAAATCAGGATATCGGCGATCTGCTCCGTCGAATCCTCCCAGATCGTGCCGTGCAGCAGGATCTCGACATCGGGATGCTTCCGGCTGAAGCCCGCGATGCAGCGCGCCAGCCAGTTCTCGGCAAGGCTGGTCGGGCAGGAGATGACCACCGTCTTGTTGCGGGCCGCCGCAAGCACGGCCTCCGTCGCGAAATCGATCTGGTTCAGCGCCTGCCGCAGGGTGGGAAGGAACGCCTCGCCCATCTCCGTCAGCTTGAGGCTGCGCGGATAGCGGATGAAGAGCTGGCGGCCGAGATACTGCTCGAGCGCGCGCACATGGTTGCTGATCGCGGCCTGCGTATAGCCGAGCTCGTTGGCCGCTTCGGTGAAGCTGAGGTGGCGGGCGGAGCATTCGAAGGATCGGATATAGTTCAACGGCGCCGGCGTTTTCATATGGCATTCCCCTTTTTGCCGCAAGCTAGTCCGCCGGCCCGGCCGGGTGCAAGTCGTGCCTGTGCCATGACATCGTTTTTCTTGGTCATTGCCGCCGAACTTATCGTGTGAAGACCGGTGCCGGATTGGCCATAGTTTCGCCGAGGTGGAACATAACGAGCGCTGCATCCGGGATCGGGCCGGTCCCTTTCCGACAACGGGTGAAAGCGCAGGAAAGGCAGCTTCTCATGAGCGACAGACGGGGCGGCGGACGGCGATCGCGGGCCGGGCGTGGCGGAGGCGGCATCACGCAGCTGCCATGGCAGGAGGTGGTCAACACCTATCCGCCCATGCAGATTCTGGACGAGGAGCGACTCGAGGCGCTGCACCGCAACTCCATGCGCATCCTGTCCGACATCGGGATACGGGTCATGAGCGAAAAGGCCATGGCGCTGTTCGAAAAGGCGGGCGCCATCGTCGACCGCGACAACCTGACGATCCGGATCGACGAATCCATCGTAAATGCCGCGCTGGCGACGACGCCGTCCTCCTTCACGCTGACGAGCCGCAACCCCGCCAAACGGCTGACCATCGGCGGCAACACCATGGCGTTCGGCCTCGTCGCGGGGCCGCCGAACGTGCATGACCGGATCAACGGTCGCCGGCAGGGTAACCTGGAAGACTACCGGAACTTCACCAGGCTCGCCCACCACTTCAACGCCATCCACATCCTCGGCAACCAGGTGTGTGCGCCGATCGAGCTGCCGGCCAATTCGCGCCACCTCGATACCTACAATGCCAACGTCACGCTCAGCGATCTGTGCTTCCACTGCACGGCGATCGGCCGCGGGCGCGCGGTCGACGGCATCAACATGATGGCCATCGCCCGCGGCATCAGCCTGGAGGAGATGCGCCGGTCGCCCGGCGTCATCACCATCATCTCCGTCAATTCGCCTCGGCTGTTCGACGACGCGATGGCGGACGGGTTGATCGCCATGGCCGAACACGGCCAGCCGGTCACGATCACGCCCTTCACGCTCATGGGTGCCATGACGCCGGTGACGCTCGCCGCCGCGCTGTGCCAGCAGAATGCCGAGGCGCTGTTCGGCGTCACGCTGGCCCAGCTCGTCAATCCCGGCACGCCGGTCATGTACGGCGCCTTCACGTCGAATGTCGACATGCGGTCGGGCGCGCCGGCCTTCGGCACGCCGGAGAACGCCAAGGCGAACATCATCGCCGGCCAGTTCGCCCGCCGCTACAAGCTCCCCTACCGCACGTCGAACGCCAATGCATCGAACGTGGTCGACCTCCAGGCCGCCTACGAGACGGAAATGGCGACCTGGGGCGCGGTGCTGGGCGGCGCGAACCTCATCTACCACGCGGCCGGCTGGCTCGAAGGGGGGCTGACGGCCTCCTACGAAAAGCTCGTGCTCGACGTGGAGATCCTGCAGAACATGATGGGCTTCCTCGAACCCATGCCGTTCTCCGAGGACGATCTCGGTTTCGAGGCCATCAGGTCGGTGCCGGCCGGCGGACATTTTTTCGGCTCCGAACACACGATGGCGCGCTACGAGACCGCGTTCTACCAGCCGATGCTGTCGAACTGGCAGAACTACGGCAGCTGGCAGGAAGCGGGCGGGCGCGATGCGCTGGAGCGGGCGACGGATATCTGGCAGCAGGCCCTGCGCGAATACGAGGAGCCGGTGCTCGACCCGGCCGTTCGCGAGGAACTGGATACCTACATGATCCGCCGCCGCGCCGAAATCGGCGCCGGCGAACCATAGGGAGGCCTGCATGAGGAAGCCGCTCCGGCTCGACCCGTCGAAGACCGCCGCCCTGTTCATCGATCTCCAGGAGGAGCATCGGCGCGATACGCGCTACCTCGTCGAAGGCTACGGCACGACCTTGCTGAACGCCCGGCGTCTTCAGGATGCGGCGCGTCGCAACGGCGTTGCGGTCTATCATTGCGCCTATATCGTCGATCTCGCGACGCTCGACCGGCCCTTCCATCCGGTCGGGGCGGATGGGCGCTCGGCCTTCAGCGACAAGGACGACCCGCTGACCGCGATATGTCCCGACGTCGCGCCGCTCGACGGCGAGCGCATCCTCCTCAAGAACGAGGCGAGCGCCTTCGGCAAGAGCCCGCTCCTCGGCGAACTGCGGGAAAGCGGCGTGGAATGGCTGGCGGTGGCCGGCGTGTGGACCGAGGCCTGCGTCGACGCGACCGTGAAGGATGCGGTCAATCACGGCCTGCGCGTGCTGCTCGTCAAGGATGCCTGCGGCAGCGGCGGCATCGCCATGCACCAGGCCGGCATCCTGAACCTTGCGAACCGCCTCTACGGCGGTGCGGTCGTCGACACGGAAGCCGCCTGCGCGCTCATGGACGGGGGCACCGTCGAGGCCTGGCAGGTCGAGGGATCGGTGCCGCTGCGCTTCACATTCGAGAACGCCGCCACACTTTACGAGCAACTCTAGCGGGGAAGGCACACGCTTACGAATGGAGATCGTCAATTTCATCATCGCCAACCTGAACGTCATCGCCGCGCGCGGGATCGAGCACATCTCGATCGTCTTCGTGGCGGTGGGGATCGCGATCGCGACGGCGGTTCCGATCGGTATCGCCATCACGCAGTCGAAGAGCACGGCCGATACCGTGCTCTACATCGCGTCGATGATGATCACCATTCCGTCCATCGCGCTGTTCGGCCTGATGATCCCGCTTCTCTCGCCGATCGGCCACGGCATCGGCTATGTTCCGGCGGTGGTGGCGGTGGTGCTCTATTCGCAGCTGCCGATCATCCGCAATACCTATACGGCCATCACCAATGTCGATCCGGCGCTGCGCGAGGCGGCACAGGGAATGGGCATGAGCACATGGCAGCGCCTGCGCCATGTCGAGATCCCCCTTGCCATCCCGGTCATCATGGCCGGCGTGCGCACGGCCGTGGTGATGAACATCGGCGTCACGGCGATTGCCGCCTATATCGGCGCGGGCGGCCTCGGCACGTTCATTTCGCGCGGCATCAGCCAGTCCGATCCCCGCCAGCTGGTGACCGGCGCGCTGGCCGTCTCCCTGCTCGCCATCGCCGCCGACCTCTTCCTGGCGTTGGTGCAGCGCCTTCTCACCTCGCGCGGCATCCAGGGAGTGGCAGCACAATGATCCGCTTGGAAAACCTGACGAAGCAGTTCGGTCCGGCACACGACCCGTTCGTCGCGGTCGACAATATCAGCCTCGATCTTCCCACCGGCGAGATCTGCGTGCTGCTCGGCCCTTCGGGCTGCGGCAAGACGACGACGATGAAGATGATCAACCGGCTGATCCAGCCGACGAGCGGAAAGGTCTTCATCGACGGCCGGGATACCAGCGCGGTCGATCCGATCGAGCTGCGGCGCAGCATCGGCTACGTGATCCAGCAGATCGGCCTCTTTCCCAACAAGACGATCGAGGAGAACATCTGCGTCGTGCCGGACCTGCTCGGCTGGGACCGGCGCCGGTCGCGGGCGCGGGCGAAGGAACTGCTCGAACTGGTGGGGCTCCAGCCCGACATCTTCCTCAAGCGCTATCCCAAGGAGCTTTCCGGCGGCCAGCAGCAGCGCGTCGGCGTCCTGCGGGCGCTGGCGGCCGATCCGCCGGTCATGCTGATGGACGAGCCTTTCGGCGCGATCGATCCGATCAACCGCGAGGTCATCCAGGAAGAGTTCCTGAAGATGCAGCAGGCGATCCGCAAGACGATCATCTTCGTCTCGCACGACCTCGACGAGGCGGTGAAGATGGCCGACAGGATCGCCATCTTCCGCAGCGGCAAGCTTGAGCAATATGCCGCGCCGGACGACCTGCTCGCGCGGCCCGCCAACGGCTTCATCGAGGACTTCCTCGGTTCTGACCGGGCGCTGAAGCGCCTGCGGCTCGTTTCGGTCGCAGACGCCATGCAGACCGGTTTCGTCACCGTGGCGGGATCGGATTCGATCGAGCACGCGCTCCAGCGCATGCGCGCCGCCCGCAGCGCCGCCGCCTTCGTGCTCGACGAGCTGGGCGCCCCGCGCTTCCTCCTGACGGCGGAGGTGGCCGAGGAACGCTCCGGCATCGTCTCCGACCATGCGGGGCCGGTCGCGGCCGCGGTCCCGACGGGCGCGGACCTGCGGCAGGCCGTATCCCTGATGTTCGCCCACAACATGCCGCTCCTTCCCTGCGTGGACGAAGGCGGCCGCATGGCGGGCGTGATGAGCTACCGGTCCATCGTGCACCATCTCGGCCACGGGGAGGGGGCATGAGCGTACCGTCCACCCTTGCTGGCGTTTCGCCGCCGCGCCGCCGCGTCGCGATCGCTCCCGCGGTCGCGACCGTCGTGCTCGCCGGCGCGCTCGCCTGGCTCTGGTGGAGCGGCATGGTAGAGGAGATCCTTGCCTATTCCGACGACATCTCCTTCCTGACCGTCCAGCACCTGGAACTGGTTGCCTGGGCGGGGGGGCTTGCCATTCTCGCCGCCGTGCCCGCGGGCGTCGTCCTGTCGCGCCCGGCCTTCCGGACCGTCTCGGAAGGGCTGATGCAGGTGTTCAATATCGGCAGCACCGTGCCGACGCTGGCGATCCTGGCCCTGTCCATGTCGGTGCTCGGCATCGGGACGGTGCCGGCGGTCTTCGGCCTGTGGGCCGCGACGCTGCTGCCCATCGTGCGCAACACCTATGCCGGCCTGCGTGCGGTCCCGCCCTATCTCATCGAGGCGGCGACCGGCATGGGCATGACGCCGCGCCAGGTGCTCTGGCGGGTGGAGCTTCCCAATGCGCTTTTCGTGATCTTCGGCGGCATCCGCACGGCGCTGGCGATCTGCGTCGGCTCCGCGCCCCTGGTGTTCCTGATCGGCGCCGGCGGGCTCGGCGAGCTGATCTTCACCGGGATTTCCCTGGACGAACTGCCGATGATGCTGGCCGGAGCCATCCCGACAGCGCTGATTGCGGTCCTGGTCGACTTCCTGTTCGGCCAGATCCAGTACCACCTCGTTCCGCGAGGCATAAATCCGTTGAAATAAAAGAAGAGAGAGGAACCGAAATGACCTTCATACCGAAAATCGCCAAGACACTGCTTTCGGCCGCAGCAATCGCGCTTGCTGCCGGTTCGACCCTTGCCGCCACGCTGACCGTCGGCGGCAAGAACTTCACCGAACAGTTGATCCTCGCCGAGCTCACCAAGCAGCTCCTGGAGAGCAAGGGCTATACCGTCGACAAGAAGGACGGCATGGGCACCAAGATCGTCCGCGCCGCGCTGGAGAACGGCGAGGTCGATCTTTACTGGGAATATACCGGCACGTCGCTCATCACCTTCAACAAGGTGACCGAACGCCTTTCGCCGGAGGAGACCTACAACCGCGTCAAGCAGCTCGACGGCGAGAAGGGCCTCGTCTGGCTGGCGCCGTCCGCGGCGAACAACACCTATGCCTATGTCATCCGGCCGGACAATGCCAAGACCGAGGGCATGGAGACGATCTCCGATCTCGCCAAGGCCTATAATGACGGCAAGGAAATCCTCATGGGCACGACGGCGGAGTTTCCGAAGCGTCCCGACGGCCTGATCGGCCTGCAGGAGGTCTACGGTTTCGAGGCGGGCCGCGCCAATGTCCGGCCGATGGATCTCGGCCTTGCCTACAATGCGCTTGCCAACGGCGATCTCGACACCATCGCCGCGCAGGCCACCGACGGCCAGATCGCCGCCCTCAAGCTGAAGGCATTGAAGGACGACAAGGGCTTCTTCCCCAACTACGCGCTGACGCCGGTCGTCCGCAAGGAGGTGCTCGACGCCAATCCCGACCTCAAGGGCCTCCTCGAGGCCGTGTCCACCAAGCTCGACGATGCGACGATGCAGCGCCTCAACAGCGAGGTCGACGTGGACAAGAAGACGATCGAGACCGTGGCTGCCGACTATCTGAAATCGCTCGGCATCTGATCGGCGAAGTTCGCCGACAAGGAACAGCGTCCGCCCGCCCGCAGCGCCGGGCGGACGCAGTGAACACCACCGCGCGTCCGCCCCATGCTGGGCGGCCCGACCCTGCCGATCGCATTTCCAAGGAATTGATGGAATGGTCAGAATAACGAATGTCCGCGTCCGCCCGCTGGTCCTGCCGTTGCGGCAGCCCTATCACTGGTCCTACGGGATCCGCGAATCCTTTGCCGTCAACCTCATCGAGATCGAGGCGGACGACGGCACGGTCGGCATCGGGGAATGCACGGTCGCGCCGGACCAGACGGGCACGGCGGCGATCCTCGCCCGGCTTGCCGGCCATCTCGTCGGTCATTCGCCCCATGACGTCGCGCCCCTCATCGCCCGTATCTTCCACCGGGAATATCTCGGCCACGGCGCCAATATCATGCGCGCCGCCAACCAGATGTTCTCGGGCATCGACATGGCGCTGTGGGATCTGCAGGGAAAGCTTGCCGGCCTGCCGGTCCACCAGCTCCTCGGCGGAGCCCATCGCGAGGCGGTCGGCTACTTCTATTTCCTCCAGGGCGAGACGGCGGAGGAGCTTGCCCGCGACGCGGCCGCGGGCCATGCGAACGGCGAGCGCGTCTTCTACCTGAAGGTCGGCCGCGGCGAGAAGCTGGATCTCGAAATCACCGCCGCCGTCCGCCGCGAGATCGGCGATGCGCGCCTGCGCCTCGATGCGAACGAGGGCTGGAGCGTGCACGAGGCCATCAACATGTGTCGCAAGCTGGAGAAATACGATATCGAGTTCATCGAGCAGCCGACCGTCAGCTGGAGCATTCCGGCCATGGCCCATGTCCGCGAGAAGGTCGGCATACCGATCGTCGCCGACCAGGCGGCCTTCACGCTCTACGACGTCTATGAGATCTGCCGCCAGCGCGCGGCCGACATGATCTGCATCGGCCCGCGCGAGATCGGCGGCATCCAGCCGATGATGAAGGCGGCCGCCGTCGCCGAATCGGCCGGCCTGAAGATCTGCATCCATTCGTCCTTCACGACGGGCATCACGACCTGCGCCGAGCACCATATCGGGCTTGCCATTCCCAATCTCGACGACGGCAACCAGATCATGTGGCAGCTCGTGCAGAAGGATATCGTCGCCACGCCGGACCTCGCCCCGAAGAACGGCTGGCTCGACGCATTCCGCAAGCCCGGCCTCGGCTTCGCGCTGGCGGACGATCTCGTCGCCGAGGGTGAGCGGCGCTACGCGGCAGGCCGATGACCACGCTCGCGGTCTCGAAGGGGGAGATCGAGGCGGTCTGCCTTGCGGCCCTGACCGGCCACGGGGCGGACCCGGAAAATGCGCGTCCCGTCGCCGCCGCCATCGCGAAGGCCGAGGCGGACGGCAACCGGGTCTGCGGCCTGTTCTACCTGCCGATCTTCTGCCGGCACCTGCAGATCGGCAAGGTCGACGGCAAGGCGGTTCCCTCCGTGGCCGTCCGGTCCGCCGCGGTCACGGTCGATGCGCGGGACGGCTTTGCGCATCCTGCCATCGAGGCCGGCACGCCGGCCCTGATCGAGGCGGCGCGGGCCATGGGGATTGCGGCCATGACGGTGCGCCATTCCTACAATTGCCTCGCGCTCGCCCATCACGTCCTGCCGATCGCGGCGCGCGGCATGATCGGTCTTTGCCTGTCCAACGCGCCCGCCTCCGTCGCGCCGCCCGGCGCGACGCGCGCGTTGTTCGGCACCAATCCGATGGCTTTCGCCGTGCCCGTGCGGGACGGCGCCCCCATCGTCGTCGACCAGAGCATGAGCGCCGTCACGAAGACGGAGATGATCCTGCGCCGCGGGCGAGGCGAGGCGATCCCGACCGGCTGGGCGCAGGACCGGCACGGCCGGCCGACGACCGATCCGGCCGCCGGTCTCGACGGGACGCTTCTGCCCGCCGGCGGGCGCAAGGGCGCCAATATCGCCCTGCTGATCGAAATCCTCGCCGCTGCGCTTGCAGGCTCGGCGCTCAGCGCGCAGGCGAGCCCGTTCGGAAACGACGAGGGCGGACCGCCGCGGGTCGGCCAGTTCCTGCTGGCGATCGACCCCGGTTCCTTCTCCGCGGAGCATTTTGCGGGCGCGGTCGATGCCCTCGTCGCCGCGCATGACGCGGCGGGCGTCCGGCTTCCCGGACGATCGCGCGACGATATCTCCGTCGCGGTCGACGCGGATCTCTGGCAAAGGGCCGTCGCGCTTTCGACACCCGGCTAAGGCGAGGGAACGCCCCGCCGTCAGACGTCGTCGCGGATGCATGCCTTGACGTGGCCCGGCGCGACTTCGCGCAGCGGCGGCACGGCCGTGGCGCATGCGGGGAGCGCCTTCGGACAGCGGGTGCGGAAGACGCAGCCGCTCGGCGGGTTGGCGGGGCTGGGAATATCGCCCTTCAGGATCTCGCGCGCCCTTGCGGCGTCCGGGTCGGGCGAGGGGATCGCCGACATCAGGGCCTGCGTATAGGGATGTCGCGGGCGGGCATAGAGGTCCTCGCTCGTGGCGATCTCCATGATGCGGCCGAGATAGAGCACGATGACGCGGTCGCAGATATATTCGACGACGGCAAGGTCGTGCGAGATGAACAGCATGGTCAGGCCCAGGCGCTGCTGCAGGTCGCGCAGCAGATTCACCACCTGCGCCTGGATGGAGACGTCGAGCGCCGAGACCGGCTCGTCGGCGACGATGAAATCCGGCGCCAGCGTCAGGGCCCGGGCGATCCCGATGCGCTGGCGCTGGCCGCCGGAGAATTCGTGGGCGTAGCGGTTGATGGCGTCCGGCGGCAGTTCCACCTGTTCGAGCGCCTTCCTTGCCCGCTCCAGCCGCTCCGCCCGCGAGCCGATGCCCTGGATCTTCAGGCCTTCCGTCAGGATCTCGCCGACGGTCATGCGGGGCGACAGGGAGGCATAGGGGTCCTGGAAGATATATTGCATGCGCGGGCGCCGGCGGCGCATCTCGCCGCCCGAGAGCTTCGTCAGGTCGGCGCCGTCGAAGACGACCGCGCCCGCCGACGGCTCGATGAGCCGGACGACCGAACGGCCGATGGTGGTCTTGCCGCTGCCCGACTCGCCCACCAGCCCCACCACCTCGCCCTTCGCGATGTCGAAGGAGATGTTTTCCAGGATCTTCAGCGTCGCGCCGCGCGTCTGGTAGTGCTTGGCGAGGCCGCGGACGGAGAGGAGGGGCGCGGCGCTCATGCGGAAATCTCCTGCCAGCGGATGCAGCGGCTGTCGTGACGGTCGTTGACGGGCAAAAGCGCGGGCATGGTCTGGCGGCAGGCCTCGATCGCGAAGGGACATCGCGGCGCGAAGGCGCATCCGGCCGGAAGCTCGGCAAGGCTCGGCACCATGCCGGGAATGGCGGGCAGCTTTTCGCCGCTCCGTTTCATCGCGCTCGCCGTGCCGAGACGCGGCATCGATTTCAGCAAGCCCATCGTATAGGGGTGGCGCGGGGTTCTGAAGACGTCGGCGACCGGCCCGCTCTCCACGATGCGGCCGGCATACATCACCGCCACCCGGTGGGCGATCTCGGCGACCACCCCGAGATTGTGCGTGACGAACAGCATGCCCATGCCGCGCTCGCGCTGCAGCGCCTGCATCAGGTCGAGGATCTGTGCCTGGATGGTCACGTCGAGCGCGGTGGTCGGCTCGTCGGCGATCAACAGGGTGGGATCGCAGGCGAGCGCCATGGCGATCGTGGCGCGCTGGCGCATGCCGCCCGACAGTTCGTGCGGATACTGGCTCGCCCGGCGGCGCGCATCGGGAATGCCGACCTTGTCAAGCAGGCCGACGGCCGCCTCGATGCCCTCGCGCCGGCCGGTCCGCCGGTGGACGCGCAGCGATTCGGAGATCTGGTCGCCCACGGTGTAGACGGGGTTGAGGCTCGTCATCGGCTCCTGGAAGACCATGCCGATATCGTTGCCGCGGATTTGCCGCATCTCCTCCTCGCCGAGCGTGACGAGGTCCTTCGTCCTGCCGTCCTTGCCGCGGAAGCGGATCGCGCCGCGGTCGATCACGCCGATCCTGCGGGCCAGCAGCCGCATGACGGAGAGGCTGGTCACCGACTTGCCCGAACCCGATTCCCCGACCAGCGCCACCGTCTCGCCGGGGTGGATGGCAAGATCGATGCCGTCGACGGCCGCGATCTCCCGGCCGCGCACGCGAAAGACGGTCCTGAGGTTGCTGATTTCGAGAATGGCTTCGGGCGTCATCGGCAACCTCAGGAAAGAAGGCCGACGGAGCGCAGGATCTCGTCGATCCGGCCGGCTTCGGCCTCGTTGAGCGGTGCGCGCGGGCGCGCCATGACATTGGTGGCGATGATGCCGAGGCTGCGCATGGCGGTCTTGAAGCCGCCGACGCCCGTCGCCCCCCCGCTGACGCGGCCGGCGGCGACCCAGACGATCTCGAACAGCCGGCAGAGCCGCTCCTGTTCCTTGCGGGCGGCCTGCCAGTCGCCGCGCTGCGCGGCGTCCCACAGGCGGACATAGCCGGCCGGATCGACATTGGCGAGGCCCGGCACGACCCCGTGCGCGCCCATGGCGAGCACGCTGTCGACGACGATCTCGGAGCCGGTCATCAGGAAGACGTCCGGGGTGCCGGCAAGGTCGCTGAGGGCATAGCGGAAATTGCCGTCGTCGCCGGAGGAATCCTTCAGGCCGACGATCGTGCCTTCCTTCGCCAGCGTCACGACGGTCTGCCGGGAAAGCTTGGTGTGGACGCAGACCGGGATGTCATAGGCGATCAGCGGGATATCGACGGCGTTGCGGATGATGCGGAAGTGATCCAGCGTCTCGGCTTGGTTGGTGATGGTGTAGAAGGGCGCGGTGACGACGACGGCATCGGCCCCCACTTCCCTGGCGATGCGCGCATGGCGGATGACGCGGTCGGTGGCCGGATCGATGGCGCCGGCGATGACGGGCACGCGGCCGTTCGCCACCTTCACGGTGTGCTCGAGGATCCTGCGGCGCTCGGCCTCGTCGTAGAACACCACCTCGCTGGTCGAACCCAGCGGGAACAGGCCGTGGCAGCCGCTGTCGATCAGATGCTCGAGGACGCGCGTATAGGAGGCGTAGTCGACGGAGAAATCCTCGTTGAGGGGGGTGACGACGGGGGGGACGACGCCGGAGAACAGGGGCATTTGCTTCTCTTTCCAGGGTTTCAATTGAGGTCGGCGCGGGGGTCGAAGGCATCCCTCAGACCGTCGCCGATGAAGTTGATGGCAAGGACGGCCAGCACCAGCGCGCCGCCGGGAAACAGCCATTGCCAGGGGAACTGTTCGAGCACGGCGGTGGAGCGCGCGGTGTTCAGCATGTTGCCCCAGCTCGCCGCCGGCGGCGGTACGCCGAGGCCGAGGAACGAAAGGCCGGCTTCCAAAAGGATGGCGTTGGCGACCTGCAGCGTGGCGTAGACGACGAGGATGTCGATCGAATTGGGCAGGCCGTGCCGGAAGAGCAGGTGGCCGATGCCCGCGCCCATGCCGCGCGAGGCCATGACGAATTCCCGCTCGCGCAGTTCCAAAAGGCGCGCGCGGATCATCCGCGACAGGACCGGCCAGGACAGGAGCGCGATGACGAAGACGGTCGACCAGATGCCCGAGCCGACGATGGAGGCGAGGACCAGGAGGAAGATCACTGGCGGCAGCGTCATGGCAAGGTCGACCGAGCGCATGGCGAGCGCATCGGCAAAGCGCCCGCCGAAGGCCGAGACCGCGCCGACGAGGAAGCCGATCGCCGTCGACAGGACGACGGAGGAGACGGCGACCAGCAGCGAGATCCGCCCGCCTTCCAGCGTTCTTGCGAGCACGTCGCGCCCGACGCCGTCGGTGCCGAACCAGTGGGCCGCCGACGGGGCGGTATTCATTGCCAGGAGGTCGATGTCGTTGGGCTTGTAGGGCATCCACAGCGGATAGGTCAGCACCGCGGCGACGAGCGGAACGAGCAGCGCCACGCCGACGAGGGCCGCCCGGTTGAGGAGGAAGCGGCCGGCGGCGCGCGCCAGCGGTCCGGAGGAGGAAGGGGAGGCGGGCATCGTCATCTCAGGCCACCTTGATGCGCGGATCGATGACCGCATAGGCAAGGTCGGTCAGGATGTTGACGAGGATGACGCAGGCGCCGATGACGAGGGTGGCCCCCATGATGACCGGATAGTCTCGCGTTTCCACCGCGCTGATCAGCAGCAGGCCCATGCCCGGCCAGTTGAAGACGCTTTCGACGAAGATGGCGCCGCCGATGGCAAGGCCGATGGTCGAGCCGATCAGCGTGACGACGGGCAGCAGCGCGTTGCGCAGGGCATGCTTGGTGACGACCCAGAATTCCTTGACGCCCTTGGCGCGCGCGGTGCGGACATAGTCCTGGTTCAGCACTTCGAGCATCGAGGCGCGCATGTAGCGCATGATCAGCGCCGCATGGCCGATGGACAGCACGATCGCCGGCAGGATGAGGTGGTGCAGCAGGTCGCCCACCGAAAAGCCGGTCGCCGGGGTGAGCATGCCGCCCGACGGCGTCCATTTCAGTCGCACGGAAAAGACGTAGAGGCCGAGGAGAGCGGTGAGGAAGGCGGGGCTCGATATGCCGAGCAGGGCCAGCACCGAAAGGGAATAGTCGGGCATGGTGTTGCGGCGCACCGCGCCGAGGATGCCGCCGGCGATGCCGATGACGATGGCGATGGATATCCCGGCGCCCATCAGAAGCAGGGTCGGGCCGATGCGCGAGAGGATGAGGCCGGCCACCGTCTCGTTGAAGCGCTGGAGGGAATGGCCGAGATTGCCCTGGGCGGCTTGCGACAGCCAGGCGAGATATTGCACGGGCAGCGGCTGGTCGAGGCCGAGCCGCGCCCGCAGCGCGTCCATCGCCTCCTTCGTCATGGCGACGTTGGGATCGATATAGGCGTCGATCGGATCACCCGGCGTCAGCTGCAACAGCGTGAAGATCAGCACCGTCAGCGCAAGCAGCATGGCAAGCCCCACGACGAGGCGATGGAGACAGTAGCGTAGCATTCGGGTTCAACACCTTATCGAGCGGCTGGCCGAAGGCGGCCGGCGGCAAGGGCGCGGGATGACCCCGCGCCCTCTTGCCTGCGCCTATTCGGCGATCGACCACTTTTCCTCATGGGCCTGGTACGGGCCGCCGGCCGGGGCCGGGGTCCACGCGAAGTCCTTGAGTTTTGCCGAGGCGACGCCGTAGCGGTTGGCGACCCACATGGTCGCCCAGGGCAGCTCGGCATTGGTCGCCTTGCAGACGTCCTGGTAGCGGGCGTCGCGCTTGAAGGCGTCCGTCTCGGCAAGGGCGGCGTCGAGGGCGCCCGACACCGCGGCCATGCGGATGCGCATGATGTTGGCGCCGGCCGGCGGGATCTGCTTCTCGTTGAGGCCGATATTGATGTTCGATGCGTCCGGGCCGTTCTGCAGGCCGGCATAGATCAGCGGGAAATCGCCGGCATTGCCCGACTGCTGGTAGACGATCGAATTGTAGGTCGGCGTGTCGACGGCGCGCGGCACGATGTTGATGCCGACCTGCGACAGCATGGCCTGCATGGCGGCGAGCACGTTGGTGGCCAGCGGCGAGGTATAGTAGGTCAGGATCGTGATCGGCTTGTCGCCGTTGATCTTGTCCCAGCCCGCCTCCGCGAGAAGCTGCTTGGCCTTTTCCGGGTCGTAGGCGTAGGTCTCGATACCCCCGGGCACGAGCTGGTCGGCGACGTAGACGCAGTTCGCCGGCTTTGCCGCCCCGCCGTAGAGGCTCTGGATGATGGCGTCGCGGTTGATCGCGTACATGAAGGCCTGCCGGACGCGCAGGTCCTGCCAGAGCGGCACTTCCTGGTTGAAGCCGACATAGTTGACGACGTAGGAATCGCCTTCGATCACCTTGAAATTGCTGTCGCTGCTGAAGGTCGACACGTCGTTGGAATCGACATAGGTGAAGTGGATCTCGCCCGATCTCAGGGCCGCGATGGCGGCGGCCGGATCGGCGAAATAGCGGTTGATCAGCTTGTCGGCCGCCGGCTTGCCGCCGCGATAGTCCGGATTGGCGGCGAGCTCGACATACTGGTCGGTAACGTATTTGGTGAACTTGAACGGGCCGGTGCCGATGGGCGCGGTGGACCACCAGGCATGTTTCGCGATCTGCTCGGCGGGGATCGACGCAAGGGCGTGTTCCGGCAGCATCATCACCTTGGTCAGCGTGTCGAGCATGCTCGGCGCGGGCGAGGACAGGGTGAGGACGACCGTATGGTCGTCCGGTGTCTCGACGGACTGGACCACGCCGAGGCGCGCGGCGAAGACCGAGCCGGCCTTCTCGTTGCGGGCGAGATCGAGCGTGAAGCGGACATCGTTGGCGGTGAACGGCTTGCCGTCGTGCCATTTGGCGTCGGCGAGCTTGAAGGTATAGGTCTTCTGGTCGGCGCTGATCTCGTAGCTTTCGGCAAGCGCGCCGTCGATCTTCGCCAGCTTGTCGTCGTAGATGACCAGGGGCTCGAAATAGGTGACGAGCCAGGTGAAGCCGCTCGTCGCCGCCAGCGGATTGAAATTGCCCTGGAAGCCGCCCGGGCCGACGTCGAAGCCGCCCGAGATGGTGCCGCCCTGGGCGAAGGCATTGCCCGGTGCCAGGGGCACGGCGCCGAGCAAGGCCGCCGAAAGGGCGAGCGCCGAAAGTGTGGTCTTCAGATTCATGTCATCCTCCCTGATGAAACGGTGGTCTTGTTGTCGGCGATCACGCGGGTGATGCCGGCATAGTGCTTGTCGAGCCGGTCCCTGGCGGCGGCGAGGTCGCGCGTCTCCACGGCATCGACGATGGCGGCGTGGTCGCGCCAGGTCTGCATGGGGTCGGTATTGTTGAGGTTGACGAAGTCGGACGCCTTGTAGAAGGCCAGCCAGAACACCTCGATCAGTCGCAGCAGGACCTCGTTTTCCTGGCAGCGGAAGAGAAGCTGGTGGAAATGCCGGTCCTCCTCCGGGAAGCTCTCGCCATTCTCCGCGCGGACCTTCATCCGGTCGACGGTCTCGCGCAGTTCGCGGATGTCGTCGGCGCCGATTACCTCCAGCGTCCGCTCGATCAGGCCGACCTCGAGCGTGCGCCGGATGATGATGACCTCCTCGATCTGCTTCAGCGCGCCGCCGAGGCCGTAGGCGAGGTTCTCTAGCAAGGGCTCGAAGGAGAACGCCTTGACGAAGACGCCGATGCCGCGGCGCGATTCCAGCACGCCGACGGATTCCAGCGCCTTGATGCCCTCGCGCACCGAGTTGCGGCTTACGCCGAGCTGGGTTGCAAGCTCGCCCTCCGGCGGCAGGGGCGCGCCCGGATCGAGACGGTTGTCCTCGATATAGGCGCGCAGGCTTTCCTGCACCGAGACATGCAGGAGGGGGGCGCGCTTCAGGGGCTTGATCGACTTCACGTTCATCTTCGTCTCCGGTTGCCTTTTTGACTCCGAAAAGACAGTGGGCCCACGTCTATCCACTTGTAGGATATCTGTCAATTGGATATGGAAACCGCCAATAAGCGGTTCGCCTGCGGGATACGTCAAAGCGGTCCCGGCGCAAATGGGTTGTTGATGTTTTTTCAGAGGGTGGGTTCGTTCGCGCGGGCATCGCCCTGGGACGGTGCCGTTCTCCCCTTCTCCCCGCTGGGAAGAAGGGGGAGGAGGCGAGGGTTTCTTTCCCTATGTGACGGGCTTGTCAGGAAGGGATGCGTCGCCGGACCTTACTCGAACAGGTCGGGGTGGTTCGCCTCGATCTGCGGCAGGTCGGCGAGAATGCCGTTGAGGTGGCCGCGCATGGCGGCGGCGGCGGCCTCGGCGTCCCGCGTGTCGATGGCCGCGATGATGGCCTCGTGTTCGGCGACGAGCCGCGTCATGGAATCGGGATGGCGGAGCTGCAGGTTGCAGACCCGGTCCATATGGGCCTTGATGTCGGAAATGGCGTTCCAGGCCAGCGCGCAGCCGGCGCCCTCCGCGATCGCGATGTGAAACTGCTCGTCTTCCCGGCGGAAGGCGTTGTGATCGTCGTCATCGCGCGCGGCCTTCTGGCGGGTCAGGATCGCGTCGATCCGGCGCCGGGTCCAGGTGTCGAAGGCTTCGCTGGCGCGGCGGGCGACGGCGGTCTCGATCGCCTCGCGCACGAAGCGGGCCTCCATCATCTGGCGCGCCGAGATGCGCACGACCACGGTGCCGCGGTTGGGGCGGATGCTCACCAGCTTCGATTTGCCCAGCGCGATCAGCGCCTCCCGCACCGGCTGGCGCGAGACCCCCATGCGGGTCGCGATCTCCTGTTCGGAAAGCCGCATGCCCGGGGCGAGTTCCAGCCGGATGATGGATTCGCGCAGGTCCCGCTCCACTTGCGCTGCCGCGGTTTCGCCGGTGTCGATCTTCAGGGATTCAAGGTTCACGTCTTTTGCCGCCGTCATGCGTTGACATCCATTTAAAGCCACCATACAGTACCATACAAGTCATACGCAACAGAAATCCGGTAACCTGGAGGCCGGATCAACAGGGAGGGGCTGGCGCCATTCTGCCGGCCTTAAGACGATAGTGCTGTCCAATTTCATTGTTCCCGATTCCCGTGACCCGCGGCTGAATATTAAATCCCGCTATCGGATGCTTGTCGATGGCAAGTCCGTGGACGCGGCGTCCGGCCGGACGATCGACCGCGTCAGCCCCGGCCATGCCGGCGCCGTGGTCGGCACCTGGCCGGAGGCTTCAGCGGACGATGTGCGCCTGGCGATCGATGCCGCGCGCCGGGCCTTCGACACCGGCCCCTGGCCGCGCATGTCGGGCGCCGAGCGCTCGCGCCTGATGTTCAAGGTGGCGGACCTCGTCCTTCAGCATCAGGAAGAACTGGCGCTGGCCGAAAGCCTGGAGGTCGGCAAGCCGATCGCCCAGGCGCGCGGCGAGATCGGCTTCTGCGCCGACCTGTGGTCCTATGCCGCCGGCCAGGCCCGCGCGCTCGAAGGCCAGAGCCACAACAATATCGGCGACGATCGCCTCGGCCTCGTGCTGCGCGAGCCGGTCGGCGTCGTCGGCATCATCACGCCCTGGAACTTCCCCTTCATCATCGCCTGCGAGCGCGTGCCGTGGGCGATCGGCGCGGGCTGCACGGTGGTGCTGAAGCCGTCCGAATTCACCTCCGGCACCTCGATCCGCCTGGCGGAACTGGCGCGCGAAGCCGGCATTCCGGACGGCGTCTTCAATGTCGTCACGGGCTATGGCGATCCGGCCGGCCAGGTGCTGGCGGAGGACCCGGGCGTCGACATGGTCGCCTTCACCGGTTCCGTCCGCGTTGGCACCAAGCTCGGCGAGATCGCCGCGCGCAGCGTCAAGCGCGTCGGGCTGGAGCTTGGCGGCAAGGGGCCGCAGATCGTCTTCGCCGATGCCGACCTCGATGCGGCGGCCGACGGCATCGCCTACGGCGTCTACCACAATGCCGGCCAGTGCTGCATTTCCGGCAGCCGGCTGCTGGTCGAGGAGAGCGTGCGCGATGCGCTGATGGAACGCCTCCTCGACATTTCCCGCAAGGTGACCTTCGGCGACCCGCTGAACGAGCGCACCAGGATCGGCGCGATGATCTCCGAGGCGCATACGGAAAAGGTGCATTCCTATGTCGAGGCCGGCATCGCCGCCGGCGCGGAACTGCTGCTCGGCGGCGAGAGGGTCGGCAGGGAGGCCGGGCTCTATTATGCGCCGACCGTCTTTGCCGGCGTCACCCCCGACATGTCGATCGCCCGGGAGGAGATCTTCGGGCCGGTGCTCTCGACGCTCACCTTCAAGACGGCGGACGAGGCGGTCGCCATGGCGAATGCCACCGAATTCGGCCTTTCGGCCTGCGTCTGGTCCACCAATCTCGAAAACGCGCTGCAGAGCATCCGCCGCATCCGTGCCGGCCGCTGCTGGATCAACAGCGTGATCGACGGCACGCCGGAACTGCCGATCGGCGGCTACAAGAAGAGCGGCCTCGGCCGCGAACTCGGCCGCTACGGTTTCGACGAATATTCCCAGTTCAAGGGCGTGCATGTCACGCTCGGGCGCCCGGCGCCCTGGTTCGCATAACCGGCTGCTTCGGCAGGAGCAATTCCAGCAAAAGTGTGAAGCGGTTTTGCGTCCGGAATTGCGAAAAAACAAAGAGACAGAGCGTTTTCGCTTTTCGCAGAAAGGCGGAAAGGCTCGGGAGGAAAATCTCGGCCGGCGTGATCTTTGGTCGGAGCCCGCCAGCCGAGACTTGGGTCTTTTGGACCCGCATTGCACATCCAAAGGGAGGATACGCAAATGAAGTTGACCAGGTTGAGAACCGCTGCCCTGGCAGCGGGCCTGACCACCATGCTTGCTTCTTCGGCGCTTGCCGCAGACGTCAAGGCCACGATGATCATCTACCTCGATCCGAGTGTCCAGTTCTTTAATCCGGTGGTGAAGGGGGCGCAAGACGCAGCCGCCCAGTTCGGCGTCGATCTCGACGTGCAATATGCCAACAACGATCCGGTGCGCCAGAACGACCTGATCGAAAGCGCGACCGCGAGCGGCGTCGACGGCATCGCCGTCGCCATTTCCTCGTCGGACGCTTTCGACGAGAGCATCTGCGCGGCGGTCAAGGCCGGCATCGTCGTCATCGGCTTCAACAACGACGACCTCGAAGGTGCCAAGGGCAATTGCCGCCAGGCCTATGTCGGCATGGACGAGTTCGCCTCCGGCTATGAACTCGGCAACCGCATGATCAAGGAATTCGGCCTGAAATCCGGCGATGTCGTCTTCAACCCGCGCGAAATTCCCGAGGCGAGCTTCGCCGTCGCCCGCGGCGGCGGCATCGAGAAGGCGATGACGGAAGCCGGCATCAAGGTGGAGACGGTGCGCGCCGGCCTCGATCCGGCGGAAGCGCAGAACATCATGGCGCAGTTCCTCATCGCCAACCCGAGCGTCAAGGCGCTGTTCGGCACGGGCTCGGTGACCTCGACGGTTGGCGCGGGCGCGATCAAGGATGCCGGCATCGACATTCCCTTCGGCGGCTTCGACCTTGCCGTCGAGATCGTCAACGCGGTGGAGAGCGGCGCGATGTTCGCGACCATGGATCAGCAGCCCTATCTCCAGGGCTACTATCCGATCGCCCAGATCGCGCTGTCCAAGAAGTACGGGCTGACCCCGACCGATATCGACACGGGGCAGGGCGCCTTCCTCGACAAGTCGCGCATCAGTTCGGTCAAGCCGCTGATCGGCAGCTTCCGCTAGCGCTTTCTGACGCCACGAGCGGGAACCTGCCGGTTTGTCCGGCGGGTTCCCTGTTCCCAAAACGATCGAGTGCCAGACCGTGACCCCTATTCCCGCAGACAGTGCCGCGCCCCGGTCGCGGACCCAGAGACAATCCATCCTCAAGCAGATCATGGGCATGCCCGCCGGTGCGATCTTCCTCGTCTTCGCGACGTTGCAGATCGTCTGCATCGCCGGCGCGCTCCTCTATCCCAATGAGTTCCGCTATCTCTCGCCGCAGAATCTGACGATCCTGATGAAGGCGATCCCGGTGCTCGGCTGCCTGGCGCTCGGCGCGGGCGTGCTGATGATCGCCGGCGAATTCGACCTTTCGATAGGCTCCGTCTATACCTTCACGGCCGTGCTGATGGCGAGCCTCGTCGGCGCGGGCGTCAGCGCCTTCGTCGCCGCGCCGCTCGGCATCGTCGTCGGCCTGATGATCGGCCTTCTCAACGGCCATATCACGCTGCGCTTCGGCCTGCCGTCCTTCATCGTCACGCTCGGCGGCCTCCTGTTCTGGCGCGGCGCCGTGCTGCTCTATAACGGCGCGGTCCAGGTGCGCTTCGATCCGGAACCGCTCTTCACCAGCCTGTTTTCGGGCACGCTCCTCGGCATCAACGCCGCCTTCATCTGGATCGTGCTCCTCGTCGTCGGCTTCCATTTCCTGCTGCACCGCCACCGCTTCGGCAACCACGTCTTCGCGACGGGGGGCAATCGCGGCGCGGCGGAGGCGATCGGCATCAATACGGGCCGTGTCAAGCTCGTCGCCTTCGCCATCGCCGGCGGCATGGCGGCGGTCGCGGGCATCCTCGCCACGGCCCGCGTCGGCAGCGTGCAGCCCGGGCAGGGCGCCGGCCTCGAACTCCAGGCGATCGCCGCCTGCGTCATCGGCGGCCTGTCGCTTCGCGGCGGGCGCGGCTCGATCGTCGGCATCTTCCTCGGCGTGCTGCTGATCCACACCATTACCGACGTGCTCCTGCTCCTGCGCGCACCCGGCTTCTATCTCGACATGTTCATCGCGACCCTGATCGTGCTGGCCGCCATCTTCAACCATCTCATCGAGCGGCGAGGCGTTGCGTGATGACCAATCTCCTCGAACTGCACAACATCTCCAAGAGTTTTGGCGCGCTGACGGCGCTGCGCAATCTCAGCTTCCACATCGGCGAGGGCGAGGTGGTCGGCCTGCTCGGCGACAACGGTGCCGGCAAGTCGACGACGGTCAACCTCATCTCCGGCATCCACAAGCCGACGGACGGTTATCTCAGCGTCGACGGCAGGAAGACGCTGTTCACCTGCCGCTCGGATTCGGCGGAGGCCGGCATCGAGACGATCTACCAGCACACGGCCCTCGTCGACAGCCTCTCGATCACCCGCAACATCTTCATGGGGCGCGAACTGACGGACCGCTTCGGCTTCCTGCGGCAGGCGGAGATGCGCGAGATCGCCATGGAGGTGCTGCAGAACGCCGTCCACATCTCCGGCATCGATTCCCCCGATACGCTGGTCGGCAATCTCTCGGGCGGCCAGAAGCAGGCCGTCGCCATCGCCCGCGCCGTCTACTTCAAGAAGCGCGTGCTGCTGCTCGACGAGCCGACCTCGGCGCTCTCCGTGCGTGAGACGGAGGCGCTCCTGAACCAGGTCCTGAAGCTGAAGGCGGAGAACGTCTCCAGCGTGCTGGTGACCCACAATATCTACCACGCCTATCAGGTCTGCGACCGGTTCGTGATCATGAGCCACGGCACCAAGGTCTTCGACGTCGCCAAGGCCGACACGACGATCAGCCAGCTCACCGACTATGTCGTGCTCACCTGATGTCCATTTCCGAAAGCAAGAGGCAGATGCCGTGACAGTTTCCGTATCCGTACGCCAGGCCGTTGGGCCTGAGGACGCCGCAAGGCGCAACACGAAGGGCTTGCGCGAGGGCTTCGTCATCGAGGCGATGTTCAAGCCGGGCGAGGTCAATCTCACCTACAGCCATCTAGACCGCATGATCGTCGGCGGCGTCGCGCCGGTTCGCGAAAGGCTCGTCATCGACCGTGTCGCCGAGACCGGCACGGAGCGCTTTCTGGAACGCCGCGAGGCCGCCATCGTCAATATCGGCGGGAGCGGCACGGTCAGCGTCGGCGGGCGGGAGCATGCGCTCGGCTTCCAGGAGGCGATCTATGTCGGCATGGGCGAAGGCGCGCTCGGCTTTGCGAGCGACGATCCGGCCGCCCCCGCGCTGTTCTATCTCCTCAGCGCCCCGGCGCACCGCGCCTGCCCGACGGTGCACATCACCCGCGACATGGCGAAGAAGGTGCATCTCGGCTCGGCGGAGGAATCCAACGCCCGCACCATCAACCAGTATGTGCATCCCGACGTCTGCGAGAGCTGCCAGCTTCTCGTCGGCCTCACCATGTTCGAGCCGGGCTCGGTGTGGAACACCATGCCGGCGCATGTGCACGACCGCCGCATGGAGGTCTATCTCTATTTCGGCATGGAGGCGGCGACGCGCATCTTCCACTTCATGGGCGAGCCGGGCGAGACGCGGCATGTGGTCCTGAAGAACCACGAGGCGGTGCTGTCGCCGGGCTGGTCGATCCATTCCGGCGCCGGCACGGGCCGATACGCCTTCATCTGGGCGATGGCGGGCGATAACATGAGCTTCACCGACATGGACAAGGTGCCGATGGAAGCGCTTCTATGACCCTCTTCGATCTTTCGGGCCGCACGGCGATCGTCACCGGCGCCAATACCGGCATCGGCCGCGCCATCGCGGCGGGGCTCGCCGGGGCGGGCGCCGACATTGTCGGCGTCGGCCGCTCCGCCATGACCGGAACGGAAGCGGACGTCGCGGCCGCCGGCCGCCGCTTCACCGCCATCCATGCGGATCTTTCCAGGGCGGAGAGCGCCGGCAAGGTCATGGCCGAAGCGGCTGCGGCCGGTGCGGTAGCCGACATCCTCGTCAACAATGCCGGCATCATCCGCCGGGCCGACGCGCTGGATTTCACGGAGGAGGACTGGGACGCGGTGCTCGACACCAACCTGAAATCCGTCTTCTTCCTCTGCCAGGCCTTCGCCCGGGCGGCGATTACCGCCGGACGGCCCGCGAAGATCATCAACATCGCCTCGCTGCTCTCCTTCCAGGGCGGCATCCGCGTGCCGTCCTACACGGCGGCCAAGAGCGGCCTTGCCGGTCTTACCAAACTGCTGGCGAACGAATGGGCGGCGCGCGGCATCAACGTCAACGCCATCGCCCCCGGCTATGTCGAGACGAACAACACGACCGCGCTCAGGGCGGATGCGGAGCGCAACGCCGATATCCTGAAGCGCATTCCCGCCGGCCGGTGGGCGCGGCCGGACGACATGGTCGGCGCCGCGATCTTCCTCGCGGCGCCGGCGGCAGACTATGTGCATGGCACCATCCTGCCGGTCGACGGCGGATGGCTCGCCCGATGAGAGGTCAAGATGCAACCCTATACACGTCCTGAAGACGCCGTCTGGACCGAGGTCGCCCCCGGCAACCGCCGCGCGGTGCTGAGCCATCGCCCGGAAATGATGCTGGTGGCGTTCCGTTTCGATGAAGGCGCCGTGGGGGCGCCGCATTCCCATCCCCACACGCAGGTGAGCTACATCGCCGAAGGCGCGTTCGACGTCACGATAGACGGCGTCACGACGCGCCTTGCCGCGGGAAGCAGCTTCATCGTCGCCCCGAACCTCGTTCACGGCGTGGTCGCGCTCGCCCCCGGTCTCCTGATCGACACGTTCACGCCGCGGCGCGACGACTTTCTCTAGCAAGGCTCCGCCGGAGCCTGAAGAAGCCAGTTGAGCGACGGACGGTCCGTAGGATCGCCCGTCGTTTCGTCGTGGGTTTTCCGTTTTTTCCGATCGCCCGACTTGCTTTCATTCGCCATCTTGTATACTAGAATACATATGGTGCCTCGGGAGGAACCCGGAAGGCTCACAGGAGAGGATTATGATTCATTTCAGCAAGCTTCGCATCGTCGCCGGCGCCGTTGCCGGCCTGGCGCTCATGGCCTCGGCCGCCGTTGCGCAGGAGGTTCCCGCTGCCGGCGTAAGCGCGCGGATCGACGCGATCAAGGCCGCAGGCGAACTGCGCGCCGGCGTCCTGGCCAACCCGCCGTGGCTCGTGGAAGACACGACCGGCGCGGGCGAGCCCTGGCGCGGCCCGGCCTGGAACCTGGCGCTCGCCTATGCGGAAAAGCTCGGCGTGAAGCTCGTGCCGGTTGCCGTTTCCCATGAGACGAAGGTGCCGGTACTGGCCGCCAACCAGGTCGACATGACGATCTCGCCGCTGTCCATGACGAAGCAGCGCATGGAGGTCGTCGATTTCGTGACCTATTCGCGCACCTCGCTCTGCGTCTTCGGCAAGGCGTCCAACCCGAAGGTCGCCAATGCCAAGTCGGTCGACGATTTCGACAATCCCGACGTCACCATCGCCTATTTCACGGGCGGCGGCGAAGAGAACTGGGTGAAGGAACGCTTCCCCAAGGCGACCCTGCGCGGCGTGACAAGCGCCGGTACGGCCGCCCCCGTCGAGGAGATCATGGCCGGCCGCGCCGATGTCGCGCCGATCAACCGCATTCCCTATGTCGCGCTGGCGCGCAAGGTGAAGGGCCTGGAGGCCCTGCCGCGCGAGAACAACTGCCAGGACAGCACCGAGGCCGTCAACGAGATCGGTCTCGCCGTCGACAAGAACCAGCCGGAATATGTCGAATGGCTGCGCGCGGTCGCCGAGAAGATGCTTCCCGAACTGCAGGCGCAAGAGGAAGCCGAAGTCGCCAAGATGTAAGCGGCATCGGGCTGCGGCCGGCGAAACCGCCGGCCGCGCTCCTTCTGGAGAAAGACCATGGAACTGAACCTTTCCGCAGTGCTGGATAGCTGGCGTTTTCTTCTCAGCGGGCTCGGGGTCACGCTCCTGCTCGCCGCCGGTGTGACCGTGCTCAGCACGGTGGCCGGCACGCTGCTCGCCCTCGGGCGGCTCTACGGCTCGCGCTGGCTGAGCGCCGTCATCGTCTTCTATATCGACTCGATGCGGGCGATCCCGGTCCTCGTGGTGCTCGTCTGGGTCTATTTCGCCCTGCCGATCGCGACGGGCCTCAACCTTCCGCCCTTCTGGTCCGCTCTCCTGTCGCTTTCCGCCCATCTTGCCGCCTATGTGGCGGAGGTCGTGCGGGCGGGCATCCAGTCGGTCCGCCCAGGCCAGGTGCGCGCCGGCATGGCGCTCGGCATGACCCGCGCCCAGATCCTGCGCAAGATCGTCATGCCGCAGGCTGTCGTGCGCATGCTGCCGGCCTTCGGTTCGCTCCTGTCGCTCGCCGTCAAGGACACGGCCATCGCGACGGTCATCGCCGTTCCCGAACTGATGCGTCGCGCCGATGCGGTCGCCGGCCAGACCTATGCACCGGTCGAGGTCTTCACCACCGTGATGATCCTCTATTTCATCGTCATCTTCCCGCTCACCCGAGGCATCGACATGATTTATCGCCGCATTTCCTTCCTGGGCCGGTCATGACGTTCGATTGGTCCATCATCTGGCAGAGCATGGGCGCGCTCTGGCACGGAGCCCTCATCACCATCGGTCTCACCGTGCTGACGATGGTGGTCGCCGTTCCCTGCGGCATCGTCGTCGCGCTCCTGCGGGAATCCCGGCTGAAGCCGGTGGCCGCGGCCGCCACGGCCTATGTCGAATTGATGCGGAACGTTCCCATCATCCTCCTCGTCTACTGGGCCTTCTACGTGCTGCCCATCCTGACCGGCATCGGCTTCTCGCCGTTCATGACGGGGCTGGTCGCGCTCGTCCTCAACAACGCGGCCTATAATTCCGAAACCTTCCGCTCGGGCATCCGCTCGATCCGCAAGGGCCAGACGGAAGCGGGCCTCGCGCTCGGCATGAGCGAGGGCCAGGCCTTCCGCCAGATCGTCCTGCCGCAGGCCTGGCGCCGCGTGCTGCCGATCCTCGCCACCACCTGGGTCACGCTGTTCAAGGACACCTCGCTGGTCTCGGTGATTGCCGTCGGCGATCTCGCGCATACCGCGCTGCAGATCCGCTCGCAGTCCTTCCGGGTTATCGAAATGCTCACCGCGATGGCCGCGATCTACTGGCTGCTCGGCTATCCGCAGGCCAAGGTCGTGGACTGGATCCACCGCAAATACGGGGTCACCGAATGACTGAGACGCTCGCCAAACTCCCGCAGGGCTCCGCCCTTCCCGACGTGGTGATCGAATACCGCGACGTGCGCAAGCAATACGGCGATTTCGTCGCCCTTGCCGGGGTCGACCTCGAAGTGCGCCGCGGCCAGGTCGTCTGCCTGATCGGCCCGTCGGGCTCGGGGAAATCGACGCTGCTGCGCTGCACCAACGGCCTTGAGACCATGACCTCGGGCGAGGTCTATTTCGACGGCACGCCGCTGTCGAAGGACCCGCGCAAGACGCGGCTCATCCGCCAGCGCATGGGCATGGTGTTCCAGAATTTCGAGCTGTTCCCGCACAAGACCGCCATCGGCAACATCATGATGGGACCGATGACCGTCCTCGGCCTCAGCGAGGACAAGGCGCGGGCGCGGGCGGAGGCGCTGCTTGCCAAGGTCGGCCTTTCCGAGAAGGCGGACAACTACCCCGCCAACCTTTCCGGCGGGCAGCAGCAGCGCGTCGCCATCGCGCGCGCTCTTGCCATGGAGCCGGAAGTCATGCTTTTTGACGAGCCGACATCGGCCCTCGACCCCGAAACGATCGGGGAGGTGCTGAACGTGATGAAGCGGCTGGCCGACGACGGGATGACCATGGTGGTGGTGACACATGAAATGACCTTTGCCCGGCGCGTGGCCGACCATGTGGTCGTCTTCGCAAATGGGCAGATCGTCGAGCAGGGGCCGCCGCAGCAGATCTTCGATGCGCCGCAGACCGCGCGCACCCGCGACTTCCTCAGCCATCTCGGGTGGGACGGATGACGGGCGTGCGGGCACGGACCCCGCCCGGCGCGCCTTCGAGCGTCGATGATATCCACGATATCATCCGCGACGAGATCATAACGTTGCGGCTCATGCCCGGCGCGAAGGTTTCGGAAAACGAACTGGGGCGGCGTTTCAACACCAGCCGCACGCCGGTCCGCGAGGCGCTGCTGCGGCTCGTCGACGAGGGCCTCGTCAAGGTCTGGCCGCAGCGCGGCACGCTGATCACGCCGATCTCGCTGCGCGCCGTGCGGCGCGCCCGCTTCGTGCGCGAGGCGATCGAGGTCGCCGTGTTTCGCAAGGCCGCGATCGACGGCCTGCCCGAAGCCGTCCTCTCCAGGCTCGACGCGATCATGGCCGAGCAGGAGGCGGCGCGGGAGGACGCGATCCGCTTCACCGAGGCCGACGACGCCTTCCACCACGCCTTCGCCGACGGCATTTCGGTCGGTGACATCTGGGCGGTGCTGGAGCGCGAGAAGGTGCAGTTCGACCGGCTGCGCTTCCTCAGCCTTCCCAACGTGACGCCCGTGTCCGTGTTGATCGAACAGCACGAGAAGATGATCGCCGCCGTCCGCGCCCGCGATCCAGAGGCCGCCGAACAGGCCGTGCGCCACCATCTTTCGGAAGTGCTGAAGGTGACGGAACAGCTTTCCGCCCGCTATCCGGATTTCATCATCAACGATATGTGACGGCCGCGCCGATGCCGGCGCGGCGCCTCATTCGGCCTCCGCGACTATCGCCTTCTCGATGCCGGGCGACAGCATCCGGTCGAGCCGGAGGATCGTCGCTTCGGCGAACGCGCCGTGGGAAAGCCGCTCGGGAAGGAAGCCCGGCAGCGCCGCAAGGGCGGAAAACACCGCCGCCGCATTGTCGGTCGGGGTGTTCGCCAGGGCGGCCACGAGTTCGCCCTCACGCGGGTCGTTCAGCGCATGGTCGCCGTGGCCCAGCACGTAGCGCATCCAGGCCGCCGTCGCGAAGGCGAAGGGCGCGACGTCGTCGCCGCGCGCCAGCGCGTCGAGGGCGGGGGAGAAGATGCGCTGCGGCAGCTTCTGCGTGCCGTCCATGGCGATCTGCCGGGTCTCGTGCGCGATGGCGGGATTGGCGAAGCGGGCGCACAGCATGTCGGCATAGGCCGCAAGGTCCATGGCGATCGCCGGCAGGGTGGCGGCCGCCGCGGTCATGTGGCGGCGGACGAGCCTGGCGAGCGCGGCATCCGCCATGACGTCGCAGACATAGGTCCTGCCGCTGAGAAAGCCCGCATAGGCCAGCATCGAATGGCTGCCGTTCAGCATCCGGAGCTTCATCTTCTCATAGGGCGCGACGTCCGGCACGAAGAGCGCGCCGGCCTCTTCCCAGGCCGGCCGGCCCGCCGGGAACCTGTCCTCGATCACCCATTGGCTGAAGGGCTCCGTCTCGATGGCCGCCGCGTCCTCGTAGCCGGTCAGCTCGGCGGCGTCGGCCCGCGTGCGCGCGGTCGCGGCGGGGGTGATGCGGTCCACCATCGTCGAGGGGAAGGCGACCTCCGCGGATATCCGCTCGGCAAGGGCTGGCCCGTGCGCGCGCCGCGCGAAATCGACGACCGCAGCCCGCAGGAGAGAACCGTTTTCCGGCAGGTTGTCGCAACTGAGGACGGCGAAGGGCGGTAGGCCGGCGGCAAAGCGGAGGGCGAGGCCCCGGGCGATGAGGCCGAGGACGCCCCGGGGGGATGCCGGAGACAGAAGATCGGCCGCGACCGCCGGATGGTTCTCGTCGCAGCCGCCGCTGCGCAGGAGGCCATAGCCCTTTTCCGTCACGGTGATGCTGACGATCCGGCACCCGGCATCCGTCATGGCGGCGAGAGCGCGCGCGCCGAGGTCCTCGCCGGCGATGACGCCGGCGATCGATCCGATGATGCGGGCGTCGGGCCTCTCGCCCCGCTCGATCAGCGTGTAGCGGCCGTCCTGCGGGTTGAGGGCGTTCGCCACGTCCTCGCCGCGCAGCGAGACGCCGAGGAGCCGCCAGTCGCCGCCGGCGGCCGCCATCGCGCCGTCGGTATAGGCGGCGATATGGGCGCGCGCGAAGGCGCCGAGGCCGAGATGGACGATCCCGGTCTTCCTGTCTTCGGGCGCATAGCCCGGCCAGCGCGCCGGGTGGCCGTCGAGCGGCGGCGCCGCCGCGGTGAGCCTCATTGCGCCGCACCGCGCACGGTCGGGTGGGCGAGAGCGGTCATGATGCCGCGAAGCTCGGCCAGGCCCTTGAGGCGGCCGATGGCCGGATAGCCCGGCTGTGCCCGCCGCTTGAGGTCGTCGAGAATGTCCTGGCCGTGATCGGGCCGCATCGGGATTTCCCAGTCGGCACGGCCGGCGGCCTTGCGCCGCCGCTCCTCGGCGAGGACCGCGTCGACCACCGCCACCATATCCGTGCCGCCTTCCAGGTGCCCGGCCTCATGGAAGGAGCCGCCGAAATGCGGGGTTTCGCACAGGACGTTGCGCAGGTGGAGGAAATGCACGCGGCTGCCCAGCCGCTGCATCATGCCCGGCAGGTCGTTGTCGCGCCGTGCGCCCAGCGAGCCGGTGCAGAGCGTGATGCCGCTCGCGGGGAGGTCGACCGCCTCCATGACGCGGCGGTAATTCGCCTCGGTCGACATGACGCGCGGCAGGCCGAGCAGCGGGAACGGCGGATCGTCCGGGTGGCAGCAGAGCCGCATGCCGAGTTCTTGCGCCAGCGGTGCGACCTCGGCGAGGAAATCGACGAGGTGCCCGCGAAGGCTCTCCTCGCTGATGGCGGCATATTCGGCAAGATGGGCGCGCACGTCGGCGAGGGTGAAGGATTCGGCGGCGCCCGGCAGGCCGAAGACGACATTGCCGGCAAGCTGCCGGCGCCGCTCCTCGTCCATCCCGGCAAAGCGGCGCGCCGCGTCCTCGACCACGTCGGCGGGAAAGCTCTCGGCGGCGCCGGGCCGTTGCAGGATGTGGATGTCGAAGGCGGCGAAATCGATCGTGTCGAAGCGCATGCAGGTGGCGCCGGACGGCAGGCGGTAGGCGAGATCCGTGCGCGTCCAGTCGAGCACGGGCATGAAATTGTAGCAGATGACCTTGATCCCGGCGCGCGAGAGGTTGGTCATGCTTTCCTTCCAGGCGGCGATATGCGCCTTCCAGTCGCCCTTCTGCTTCTTGATGTCCTCGGAGACGGGCAGGCTTTCCACCACTTCCCAGGCGAGCCCGGAGGGCGCGCCGTCCGCCATCAGGCCGACGACGCGCTGGCGCTCGGCGATCTCCTCGGGCGACCAGACCGTTCCGGTCGGTACATGATGCAGCGCCGAGACGACACCCTCGACGCCCGCCTGCCGCATATCGTCGACCGAGACGAGATCCTTCGGTCCAAACCACCGCCACGTCTGACGCATATCAACCCCTTGAGAAGTACTTGAATTGTCTCTGATGGTAGCAATTGGTCGACTAGTATGCAAGATGAAATATAGGAGCCGGAGCGTGCGGATGGAGGCCATCGCCGCCTCGCGGCCCGCCCGACTGCCGGCACGTCCGGCAGTCGGAAACCATGGGCCCGCCGGGCGGGCGGGCGCCCTACGTCGCCTGCTGCTGCTTTGCCCTTGCGACGATCTGCGTCGGGCTGACGAATTGCAGCGCGAGCACCAGCCAGAACAGCGTGGTGACCATGTAGACCACCGCCATGGCGTCGATCGACTGGCCGGCGCGCACCCCGGAGGCGAAGACGGCATAGTAGAGCGAGACGACCAGCGTCTGGCTCGTCGGGCCGGCGACGAGGAAGGTCAGCTCGAACATGGCGATGGTGCGCACCAGCACGAGCAGCAGCGCGGCCAGCATGCCGGGCAGGAGCAGCGGCAGCAGGATGCGCAGGAAGAGGCTGCCCGTGCCCGCGCCGAAGACCCGGGCCGCCGCCTCGATGCGCGGATCGATCTGCTCGATGAAGGGGATCATGACCAGGATGACGAAGGGCAGGGACGGCACGAGATTGATGAAGACCACGCCCCAGAAGGTGCCGCCGAGGCCGACCTGGTAGAGCACGGTGGCGAGCGGAATGCCGTAGGTGAGCGGCGGGATGAGCAGCGGCAGCAGGAACAGCAGGATGACCGCCCGCTTGCCGGGAAAATCCCGCCGGGCCAGCGCATAGGCGGTGACGACACCGATGATGCCGGAGATCAGCACCACCGTGAAGACGATCTGGAAGGTGACGAGCACGACATTGGTAAGCTGGAACTCGCGCCAGGCGTCGAAATACCAGCGGGTCGTCCAGCCGACGGGCAGCCATGTGCCGAGCCAGCGGGTGGCGAAGGAATTGACCAGCACCGCCGCGATGACGGCGATGAGGTTGAGCACGAAAAGGCCGGCGAGCGCCCATACGGCGAAGCGCCACAGCTTCGAGCCTATGCCCTGGTCGCGGATCATGGCTTGCCCTTTCCGATGAATGTTGTCCGAAAGATCGCGGTTCGCATCGGCCTATCCCTTCGTGCCGCCGGCGGGGCCGCGGTAGAACAGGGAGCGCAGGCCCAGCACCGCCACGACGATGACCAGTTCGACGATGCCCATGATGATCGCGATGGCGGTGCCCATCGAGTGGTCGTATTGCTCGAAGGCGGCCTGGTAGGCGGCGATCGAGATCACCCGCGTCGCGCCCGCCGGCGCGCCGAGCAGGACGGCGGAGGGGAACACCGCGAAGGCCTGCACGAAGGCGAGGCAGAAGGTGACGGCGAGCCCCGGCACGAGCAGCGGCAGGAAGACCCGCGTGAAGCGTTTGCGCGGCCCCGCGCCGAGCGTCGCGGCGGCCTGCTCGATGGCGGGATCGATGCCGGTCACGTAGGACAGCGTCAAAAGGAAGGCGAAGGGGAAGCCGGTGATCAGCAGCGAGGCGAACACGCCCCAGTAATTGTTGGTGAGCTTGACCGGGGCATCGAGGATGCCGACGAGGAGCAGCACCCGGTTGAACCAGCCCTGCGGCCCGAGATAGGTCAGAAGCCCGTCGGCGACGAAGACCGTGCCGAGCGTCACCGGCAGGACGAGGATGGTCGTCAAGAGCCGCTGCCGGCGCATCAGCCGCACGCGGAAGGCGATGGGCAGGGCGAGGGCGAGGTTGAGGATGGTGACGGGCAGCGCCAGCCAGAGCGTGGCGGCGATCGTGCCGTACTGGAAGCGGTCGCTGAAGAAGCGCGCGTAGTTCGAATACCAGACGCCTTCCTTCGGCGTGAGCGAATCCACGATGCCGTAGAGGAAGGGATAGACGAACAGCGCCGCCATGACCGCGATGCCGGGCAGCACGAGCAGCGTCGTGCCGTCGATGCCGCGCGCGGCAAGGCGGGTGCCGAGCGACGGCCCGCTCATTGCGCCGTCCCCCGGAAGACGAGCGCCCGGCCGGCGACCGGCTGGAGCCTGGCCGTCGCGCCGCGCGGCAAGGCCTGGTCGGCGCGGAAGAACAGTTCCGATCCGTCGCCCGCATGCGCCAGGCCGAAGAAGGCGCGGCCGCGATATTCCATGTTCGCCACGACAGCGGAAATGCCCTCGCCCTCCGCGACGGCGACCAGGTCCTCCGGCCGCACGGAAAGCACCGCGGCGTCGCCCGGCTTCAGCGCTTCGCGCGCGATACCGGCAAGACGCGCGCCGGCGGCCTCGATGGCCACCTCGTCGCCGGAGACGGCGACGACACGGCCGGCAAGCCGGGTGCGGAAACCCATGAAATCGGCGATCTCGGCATGGTCCGGCCGCTGGTAGAGGTCTTCCGGCGTGCCGATCTGCATGATGCGGCCCTGGCTCATCACCACGATGCGGTCGGCGAGCGACAGGGCCTCGTCCTGGTCGTGGGTGACGTAGATGGTGGTCGAGCCGATCTGGTCGTGGATGCCGCGGATTTCGGCGCGCATCTCAAGCCTCAGCTTGGCGTCGAGGTTGGAAAGCGGTTCGTCCATCAGCACGACCGGCGGACGGATGACGACGGCGCGGGCGATCGCCACGCGCTGCTGCTGGCCGCCGGAAAGCTGGCCGGGCAGTTTCTCGGCCTGCGAGCCGAGGCGCACGAGGGCGAGCGCCTCGTCGATGCGCCGGTCGGCCTCCGCGCCCTTCACGCCCTGCATGGCAAGGCCGAAGCCGACATTCTTGCGCACCGACATGTGGGGAAACAGCGCATAGCTCTGGAAAACCATGCCGAAGCCGCGCTTTTCCGGCTCAAGAGAATCGATGCGCCGGTCGCCGAGGCGAATCTCCCCGCCGGAAAGCGACAGAAGGCCTGCCAGGCAATTGAGCGCGGTCGACTTGCCGCAGCCGGAAGGGCCGAGCAGGGCGATGAATTCCCCGGGCTCGATGGAAAGGTCGATCCCGTCGAGCGCGTTGTAGGCGCCGAACGAACGGCGCAGGCCGCTCAGTTCGAGCCGGGCACGCTGCCGGGACGAAGGGGCTGTCGTTGCGGTCTGGGCCTGCTGGCTCAAGAGCGCCTCCTGTTTGTACGGCACGGTCGAAATTGCGGCGCCCGGGATCCAGGGCGCCGCAAGAGCACGGATGTCCGCTCAGCCCTTGGCCGAACCGACCTGTTCGTCCCAGATGCGGAAGGCATCGACGATCCGGGCGGGTTCCAGCGGAACCTCCAGCGGGTTGTTGGCGATCCAGTCCTCGTATTCGGGACGGCCGAATTCGGCGATCACGTCCTGGCTCGCCTGCGGCGCCATGTCGAGCGTCACGTCCTTGACCGCCGGGCCGGGATAGAAATAGCCCTCGTCATAGGCGATCGCCTGCTGCTGGGGCTGCAGGATGAAGTTGATGATGTCGAGGAGGACATTCACCTTCTCGTCGGAAACGCCCTTCGGAATGACGGCGTAGTGCGCGTCCGTGACCCAGTGGAAGCCGGCGAGCGTGCCCACCTTCGCTTCCGCCGGCACGATGCCGAGCGCGCGCGGGTTGATGTCCCAGCCGGTCGTCGAGACGATGATGTCGCGAGTGCCTTCGCCGAGTTCCTTCATGGTCTGGCCGGTGCCGGTGCCGTAATATTCGACATACTGGCCGATCGCCTTCAGGTATTCCCAGGTCTTGCTCCAGCCGTTGACGGGATCGAGCGGATCGCTGTCGCCGAGGAGATAGGGCAGGCCCATCAGGAAGGTGCGGCCGGGGCCGGAATTGGCCGGGCGGGCATAGATGAACTTGTTCGGATTGGCCTTGGCCCATTCCAGCAGCTCTTCGGCCGATTTCGGCGGCGTAGGGACGCGGTCGGGCATGTATTCGATCAGCGGGCCGGAGGGATAGTAGGTCACGACGACGCCCTGGTCCTTGGCGAGCGCCTGCATCTTGTTGGCCTGCGGCAGGTAGATCGAGGCGAGATCGGGCAGTTCCGCCTTGTGGGCGGAAAGGTCGACCCACAGGCCCTGGTCGAGGCCGGCGGAGAGCGCGTCGGTGCCGGTCAGCACCAGGTCGATGTCGACGCGGCCGGCGGCCTGCTGCGCCTGGATCTTCGCGGGAAGCTCGGGGGCGGGCGCCTTGGTGAAGGCGAAGCTCGATACCCATTCGGGCTTGGCCGCGGCGTAGTTCTCGAACATGCCCTGGGTCAGTGCCAGGTTGCCCGCGACGTCGACGATGGTGATCGTGACGGGATTGGCAGGGGCCGCAAGGGCCGACCAGCCGCGAGCGGGAAGCAGGCCGAGGCCCGCCATGCCGGCGACGCCGCCGACGAAGGTTCTGCGTGTGATCTGCATTTCGTTCTCCTCCATGGTTGTGCCGGCCGTCTCCCGGGGCGGCCGGCGTCTTCATTTCACAGGCGATAGGCTTTCTTCGCGAGCCCGTAGGCAAGCGCGCGGGCCAGATCGTGCGCCTCGTCCTCGTCGAGGCGATGGTCGGCCACCAGGCGGGCGAGATAGGCGCAGTCCACCCGCCGCGCCATGTCGTGCCGCGCGGGGATGGACAGATAGGCGCGGGTGTCGTCGTTGAAGCCGACCGTGTTGTAGAAGCCGCAGGTCTCCGTCGTGGTCTCCCGGAAGCGGCGCATGCCCTCGGGGCTGTCGAAGAACCACCAGGCTGGGCCGAGCCGGAGCGCCGGGTAGTGGCCGGCAAGCGGGGCGAGTTCGCGCGAATAGGCGCTCTCGTCGAGTGTGAAGAGGATGAGCGTCAGCGCCGGGTCGTTGCCGACCGCATCGAGCAGCGGCTTCAGCGCCCGCACGTAATCCGTCGCCTTCGGGATGTCGGCGCCCTTGTCCGGCCCGAAGGCGGCAAAGAGCGAGGGATTGTGGTTGCGGAAGGAGCCGGGATGAAGCTGCATGACGAGATCGTCGTCGCGGCTCATGCGGGCCATTTCCGTCAGCATCTGGCCGCGGAAGGTCTCGGCGTCCGCCGCGTCCGCCCGGCCGGACAGCACCTTGTCGAACAGCAGGGCCGCCTCGTCTGTCGGCAGGTCGGCCGTCTGCGCGGTGGGATGGCCATGGTCGGACGCCGTCGCGCCATGCGCCTTGAAGAAGGCGCGCCGCGCGCGGTGGGCCGAAAGATAGCCCGCCCAGGTCGCAGGCTCGTTTGTCAGGGCGAGGAACCGCTCCACGTTGCCCGCGAAGCCGGCCGCCTCCGGGTCCACCACCGCATCCGGCCGATAGGTCGGCACGACGCGGCCGTGCCAGCCCGAGCGGCGGACCGCATCGTGATGGGCAAGATCGTCGAGCGCACCGTCCGTCGTCGCGATCACCTCGATGCCGAACGTATCGTAGAGCGCGCGCGGGCGCAGCGCGGGGGTGGCGATGGCCGCGGCGATCCGGTCGTAGAGCGCATCGGCGTTCTTCGGCGTGAGGCGCTCGTCGATACCGAAGACGAGTTCCAGCGAATGCTCGAACCAGAGGCGCGTCGGCGTGCCGGCGAAAAGATGAAAATGCTCGGCGAAGAGCCGCCAGATGCGACGACCATCCGTGACGGAGGGCGTGCCGTCGCGCCGCGCCACGCCGAGGTCCTCCAGGCGCACGCCCTGGGAATAGAGCATGCGCGTGGCATAGTGGTCGGGCGTGATGAAAAGCGCGGCCGGATCGGGGAAGGCCGTATCCTCGGCATACCAGGCGGGGTCCGTATGGCCGTGCGGCGAAATGATCGGCAGCGCCGCCACGCCCGCATAGAGGCGCCGGGCGATCGTCCTGACGTCCGGTTCCACGGGCAGAAGTCGGTCGGGATGCAATGCCATTTCCGCCGTCTCCTCCCGCGGTTATTGGGTCGCACTACGAGTTGTATACTAGTGTGCAAAAAAGAGTCAACCGGACTTGGAAGACTATTATTTTTCCAGCCGTTTTCCGGAAAGGGCCGGCATGCCGCGCGCGCGGCGGCGCGCCGAACGGCCGCCGGCCTCGGCATTATTCTCGATCAGGGAAGGCAGGTATCGACGGCGGCCCGTCTTTCTACGCCTCTTCCAGCCCGCACCAGTCGGCGGCGAAGAGGGCGAGGGTCTGCGTGACGCGCTTCAGCGAGGACAGGCTCACCCGCTCGTCGATGCCGTGGATGTTCTCGGCGATCGGCCCGTAGACGAGCGAGGGGATGTTGCCATGGACGGAAAACACCGCGGCGTCCAGATAGCAGGCCATGACGTAGGAGGGGAGGGCCGTGCCGGCATGGGTCGCGGCATGGGCGGCGCGCAGCGTCTTTTCGGCCTCGCCGTCCTCGGCAAGCTCGTATCCGGCATGCATGACGCCGACCCAGGTGAGCCTCACCAGGCCCTCGCCGGACAAGGTGCGGTCTTCCGTCTGGATGTGCCGGAGGTAGGCCTCGACCTCCGCGGCACGGACCTGCGGGTCCTCGCCCGGATAGAAGCCGATCCGGCCCTCCGCGACGCAGTCGCTCGGAATGGAGGCGATCCAGTCGCCGCCGTTGATCGTGCCGATGGTGAGCGCCACCGGGTTGGCGAGATCGCCGAACCAGCGCTTGCCCTCGCGCTCGTCGGTCCATTTGCGCTCCAGGGTGCGCAGATGGCCGATCAGGCGGATCATCAGGTCGATGGCGCTCTGGCCCGATTCCGGCTCGCGGGGATGGGCCGGCCGGCCTCTCGTCTCCAGCCGGAACTTGATGACGCCGGCATTGGCGCGCACGAGTTGTTCGTCCGTGGGCTCGGGGCTCACGACGGCATCGGCGGTAAAGCCCGCGGCAAAGAGCGTCGCGGCGCCGTTGCCGGTGATCTCCTCCTCCACGACCGACTGCACCTGGACATCGCCGCGAAGGGAAAGCCCGGCCGCTGCGATGGCGTCGAGGGCGAAGATCGAGGCGACCAGGCCGGCCTTCATGTCGCCGGCGCCGCGGCCGTAGAGCCAGTCGCCGTCGCGGGCCGGCTCGAACGGCGGGACGGTCCAGCGCCGGTCGCTGCCCGCCGGCACGACGTCGACATGGGAGTTGAAGGCGAGCGAGCGTCCGCCGCCCGACCCGGCCTTCCGCCCCACCACGTTCCAGCTTTCGGCGTAGTCGACCGTGGCCGGCGAAAAGGCCGGATGTTTTCCGATCAGCGCGGCATCGGTGCGCAGGCGGTCGACCGCATAGCCGCGTTCCCTGAGGCCGGTCGCGATGAAATCCTGCGCGGCGGTCTCCTCGTTGCGCAGGGATTTGAAACGCACCAGCGTTTCCAGGAATTGCACCTCCTCCTCGAAAAGACGGTCGACAGCGGCGGCGATGCGGTCATGCACGGATTTCATGGGCGGCCCGAAGTGAAGCTGGAGGAAGGATCGAGGATGGGAACGGCGTCCGACAATGCGGCAGAACAGGGGGGCGGCGCAATCGCGGCGAGCGGGATTTCACAGAGACTTTGGCCAAATATGCCCGCTCCCCTGGGCAATCTCTCCGGTCGGAGGGGGCGGCTGGCAAAGGGCGGCTGACAGGCGGCCGGAACCGGCTATAGTCGCGGGCGGCGCGCAAGGCCGGCACGGCGGCGCGAGACGACATGGAGACTGAGAAATGAAGCCCAACCCAATCACGGCGGCGCCCGCCGACGCTGCCGCCCGCAAGGCGATCCGGCCGGTGATCTGCTACCCGGTCGAGACCCTGCCGCGTCCCGACCTTGCGGCCTATCGCGCGCTGCGGGACGACCTGACGCTTGTCGAGACGGTGGTCGTGCCCCCGCGCGAGGCGACGACCTGGTCGGTGCCGGCAGGACATTTCTGCCGCATCGTCTGCAGCGAGGGGCCACAGGTCGGCGACCTCAACCTCTTCAATGCGAAGGACCTGAAGGAGCGGCTCTATACCGGCAAGACGCGGGCGCTGGCCGGCACCCATGTCGGCCTCGGCGACCAGCTCTTCTCCAGCTTTCCCTATCTGCGCCCCATCGCGACCATCACCCACGACACGCTCGACTGGTACGGGTTCGACGATTTCGGCGGCGCGGTGCATGATGTGATCGGCACGCGCTGCGACCCCTATACGCACAACCTGCTCAGCCATGGCGGGCAGTACCACCATTGCTGCCACTCGAACCTGACGCGCGCCTTCGCCGCGAAAACCGGCATGGCGCTGCGCGAGGCGGAGACCTATGTGCACGACGTGCTGAACGTCTTCATGTGCACCGGCTTCACGCGCGATACGGGCCAGTATTTCATGAAGGCGAGCCCGGTGCGGCCGGGCGACTATCTGGAATTCTTCGCCGAGATCGACCTTCTCGGCTGCATGTCGGCCTGCCCGGGCGGGGATTGCTCGGCGCAGCACTCCTCCGATACGGCGGCGTGTCATCCGATGGTCGTGGAGATATACAAGCCGAAAACCCTGCCGGAAGGCTGGGCGCCGCCGCCGATCAACGGCTACGACGGCACCCACGGTCTTTAGGACGCTCCCGGAGAACGCGGCGACACCTTCAGCGCGGGCGGCGGACGGCGCGGATCGTTCCGCTGTTGCCGCCGCCGCAGAAGAAGCGGTCGGCGCCGTCGGATTCGAGGCCCGACACGCCGGTGCCCGCGGGCATGGTGACGATGTCGAGCACGGCGCCCGTCCTGGGGTCGAGGCGGCGCAGGTCGCTTTCCTCGCCCTCCCAGGTGCCGTGCCAGAGTTCGCCGTCCACCCAGGTGACGCCCGTCACCATGCGGTTGCTCTCGATGGTGCGCCGGACGGTGCCGGTTTCCGGATCGATCTCGTGGATCTGCCGGCTGCGGTATGCGCCGACCCAGAGCGAGCCTTCCGCCCAGGCGAGGCCGGAATCGCCGCCATTGCCGGGGGCGGGGATGGTGGCGACGACGGCGCCGGAGACGGGGTCGATCTTGTGGATGCGGTCTTCGGCGATCTGGAAGAGGTGGCGGCCGTCATAGGCGGTGCCGGCATGGGCCGAAAGATCGATCGCGTGAAGCATGCGGCCGTCGTCCGGGTCCAGCGTATTGACCTTCTCGCCGGAGGCGAACCAGACGTTCTTTCCGTCATAAGTGACGCCGTGGACCTGCTCCACGCCGGGGAAGGGGCCGTATTCGCGCAGGATCTCTGCTTTGGACGTTGTCATGTCAATCTCCTTGGGGATCATCGATAGGGCGATCCTAACCGCCGGGCAGCGGACCCGGGAGTAACAAGAGTGTCGAGAAAGCGCCCGGTGTCGGCGTCAGCCAGCGCCGGCTGCGGCCGCGGCCGATCGCCTGCACCCTGCCGGCCTCGGCAAGCTGCCCGAGGGCGCGCTGCACGGTGCGTGCGCTGGTGCCGAGCGCGATGGCGAGCGCCGCGCTCGACCAGGCCTCGCCGTCGGCAAAGAGTGCCAGTATGTCGGCATGGGGCTCGTCGCGCGGCGGCGCCAGCACGGCGACGGCCCGTCCTTCGTGCGGCGCCAGAAGGAAGCCGTCCCTCGTGGCGGTGATCCCGGCGAATGGTGCCAGTTCCGCCCGCAGCCGGCCCATCTCGACGCGCAGGCGCGCGCGATGGGATTCGTCTGCCTGCCGGGCGCGGAAGGCGCGCAGCAGTAGGCTTTCCCGGCTGGCATCGCCGGGAAAGGCCTCGGAGAGGGTGCGCAGCAGCGCGAACAGGATCGGCCGCGTGGCGAGCGACAGCGTGGTCTTGCCGCAGCGCACGACATGGCGGCAGGCATCGACCACCAGCCTGTCGGTCGCAAGCAGTGCCTCGACCTCGCCGGGCAGGAGAGGGTGCTCCGCGCCCCCGGCGATCTTGCGGGCGGCCGGCTGCCGCAGGATCGCCGCCGCGTCCCCGACCTCCCGGATCAGGGCCGGGATGCCGGCCTGCCTTGCGGCCTCGGCGGCGCGCGCGAACGCCTCGCTCGCCGTTGCCGTGTGCAGGCGGCGGATCGCGATGCCGGCGGCGGCAAGGGCATGCGCGGCCCGAAGCGGCGGCGGCAGGGCGGCGGTATCGAGCGCGGTGAGCAGGGCCGCGGCATCGTCCAGCCGGCCGATCAGGAGCAGGCGGCGAATGGCGAGCGTCCTCGCATGGGCGGCATTGAGCTTGTCGCCGTGGGCGGCGAGCGTTGCCTCGGCGGCGGCAAGCGCCTTGACCGGCCAGCCGAGATCGCGCGAGACGAGGGCGATTTCCGCCTGCGCCACGATGCAGCGCGCCCGCGCCACCGCCTCGCGCGGGCCGAAGGCGCGGGCGGCGGACGTCAGCAGCGCCTTGGCGCGCTCGAGATCGCCGAGCTGCGCCATGGCGATGCCGCGCAGCGCCAGTGCGGGTGCGTCGTCGCGCAGCGCCACACGGCCCAGTGCGCCGAGCGGATCGCCCCCGGCAAGCGCCCGGGCGGCGGCGGTGATCATCGAATCCATGAAATTCCCGTCACATTTGTCACTCCCGCGTCCGGGCGGCCTGCCCTTACGCTCGCTGCGTCGAAGCAGAAGAAAGGCGTTTCACGATGCGCAATCAAGTCGTTTCCCATGCGCATCGGCCATGACGCGTCTTGCCGTTTCGCGATTTCTGCGGACACGGTGTCGGAAACGGCCGGCGGCGGCGTCTTTTAGAAGAGCGGCCCGGGCCGGTCGGCCGGCGGGCGCAGAGGAGAGGACAATGATCCATACGCATTATCGCTGGGTGATCGTCGCCGCGGGCGGCATACTCGGCTGCATCGCCATCGGCGCGATGTTCTCGCTGCCGGTCTTCCTGTTGCCGATCGCCCGGGATACCGGCTGGTCGGTGACCGGCATTTCCACGGCCATGACCGTTGGTTTTCTCGCCATGGCGTTCGCCAGCATGGTCTGGGGCGGCCTTTCGGATCGCTGGGGGCCGCGGCCGGTCGTGCTGTCCGGCTCGGTTCTCCTGGCGGCAAGCCTGCTTGCGGCGAGCCTCACGACCTCGCTGGTCGCCTTCCAGTTCGTCTTCGGTCTCGTCGCGGGGGTGGCGGTCGCTGCCGTGTTCGCGCCGATGATGGCCTGCGTGACGGGCTGGTTCGACACGCACAGGAGCCTTGCCGTCTCGCTCGTCTCGGCGGGCATGGGCATGGCGCCGATGACCATGTCGCCCTTCGCCGCCTGGCTGGTCACCTTCAACGACTGGCGCGCCTCGATGCAGATCATCGCGCTTCTCGTCGCCGTCGTGATGATCCCGGCCTCCCTCCTGGTGCGGCGCGCGCCGGCGCTGGATGCCGTCGAAGACGGCCCTGCCGCGGCCGGCGCGCCGCAGGCCGGCATGACGACGGTCGACATCGTCAGGACGCCGCAGTTCATCATCCTGTGCCTGACGAACTTCTTCTGCTGCGCCACTCATTCCGGGCCGATCTTCCATACGGTGAGCTATGCCATCACCTGCGGCATCCCGATGATCGCCGCCGTCTCGATCTACAGCATCGAGGGGCTTGCCGGCATGGGCGGCCGCATCGCCTTCGGCCTTCTCGGCGACCGGTTCGGCGCCAAGCACATCCTGGTGCTCGGCCTCTTCGCGCAGGCCTTCGGCGCGCTTGGCTATGTCTTCACCGGCGGGCTTGCCTCCTTCTATGTCGTGGCGGGCCTGTTCGGCTTCATCTATGCCGGCGTCATGCCGCTCTATGCGGTGATCGCGCGGGAGAATTTTCCGCTGCGCATGATGGGCACCGTTATCGGCGGCACGGCCATGGCCGGCAGCCTCGGCATGGCGCTGGGGCCGGTGGCGGGCGGGCTGATCTACGACACCTTCGCCAGCTACACCTGGCTCTATGTCGGCTCGTGGGGGATCGGCCTCGGCGCCTTCCTGATCGCCATGACCTTCAAGCCGGTGCCGCAACCGCGCGAAGCCCCGGCGGCGGCGTGAACCGGCCTGGCGAGGGCCTCAAAGGGGCCGGCTCCACCGTCAGGCGGCGCCGGCCGGGTCGCCGATCGGCATCAGCGCCGGCTTCGTCGCCTGCTCGCGCCTGACCTTCTCCTCCTCGGTCTCCGGCTCGGCGGTGGTGTCGTCGGGTTCCGTGTCGTTCCGGGGCTTTTCCTCGCCGGGGGAAGGGCGCTTCGGATCGCTTTGCGCGCGTGGGCTCGTCATGGTCCGTCTCCTTAGAAATTCAGGAACTGCGCCGGGTTCTTGCGGGCGCGCATCAACAGGTCCAGTTCCCGCTTGGACGGGCCGAACTTGTCGTAGAGGCGCTTGGCTTCCTGCAGCGGCAGGTCGTAGGCCGCGCGAAAGGTTTCTACCGTGTAGCGTTCCCCCGACAGCCTGCGGTGGTCGGGAAAGAGCTTGGATTGGTCCGGCATAGGGATCACGCCTAATTGTCAGTGACAGGGCCTCAACCGGCAAGGGGGGCGATTGTTCCCGCGCGGGCGGGAAAAAATCGGGCGGGCCTCGGTCGATCCGAGATTCGGTTGATCGCTTTCCGAGCGATCAACCGGGCGCGCGCATGGCGGTGCGTACGCCCTTCGGCTTTCGAGCTTTCGCGGTGGGGATCCACGGCTTTCCTGCACGACATGCGCTTTCGCGCCTTCTTCTACTTCTACCATGCCCATCTCCATGGTTCGGACGTCGCCTTTGATGCGGCCGGCTTCGGTCGCCGAGCGGCGATAGCGACGACGAATGCGCCCGCGCCGGCATCGAGGCCGTCGCCGCCAAGCTGAAGTAAGACCGCTCCGACGCGGCGTGGCCGCACGTAACGCGATTTGGCCGCATTCCCCGGCAAGGATGAGGCATGCGCCTTCGACCCCTTGCTCTGCCGCTTGTCGCCCTGTCGCTGCTGCCCGCGCCGCTCGCCGCGGCGGAGGGCCGCTATGTCGTCTGCGACAACGGCCTTCGCTGCGTGACGGCGCCGTGTCCGTCCTCCACCATCCGTGATCTCGACAGCGGTGCGGAATACCGCGGCGTTTCCCCGGATATCGGCGGCCTTGCGGAGGCGGACCGACAGCGCATCGCCGAGACGGATGCGCTCTATTACGGCCGGCTGGTGCTGCGCGGCCATGTCGAGGACCGCGAGCGGGAGATCGCCGGCCGGCGCCAGAGCCTGCCGGTCCTCGTCGTCACCGGCATCGCGGGCGAGGCCACCGCCGACGAACGACGGCACTGCCGCGCCAACTAGCCGCTCGGCAAAGCGCTGGATTCTTGTTTTATCGCATTGTCCGACGCCGATGCGAGCTCGCTTCGGCTGGAAATGCTTTAGTCGCGATCCGGCGCCCCGAGGGGGAAGAACTTCCGGAAGGGCCGGGCTTCGTTGACGGCGCGGGCGAAGGACGGGCGGGCGAGCAGGCGCCTGCGATAGGCGTGCACATGGGCGAAGGCCGGGGCTATGGCATGCGTCCAGTCCGCATAGAACAGGAAGGGGGCGGCGCCGCAATCGGCCAGCGTGAAGCTGTCGCCCACGGCCCAGGTGCGGCCTTCCATACGCGTGTCGAGCCAGGCATAGGCCCGCTCCAGCATGTCGCGCGCCTGGCTGTCGCCGTAGGGGTCGCGCTCCGCCTCCGGCCGGATGGCGTTGAAGACGATACGCTGCTGCGGCGTCGAGATGTAATTGTCGAAGAAGCGGTCGAGCATACGCACCTCCAGCGCCGCCTTTGGATCGTCAGGGATGAGTTTTACCGGCCCGGGATGATGGAGCCCGAGATATTCGATGACGATGCTCGCCTCCACGATCGTCCGGTCGCCGTCGACGAGGATCGGGAAACGCTTGATCGGCCAGCGTTTCTCGAAATCCGCCAGCGTTTCGGGATCCTTGTGGTCGAGCAGGCGGTAGTCGAAATCGGTGGCGTTTTCATAGAGCGCGATCAGCGCCTTCTGGCAGTAGCTGGAAAAGGGATGGGCGTAGAGAACGGGTTTCATCGCAACCTCCGTGTCTGCGGGTGTTGTCGCAAATCCGATTGCAAAATGCAATCGGATTCTTCACCCGCCATGCAGTATCGGCGCCTGCCGCAGGAGCTTCAGCCGATCCTGCGCTCCCTCAATCTCCCGCTCGCCCGCCAGATCGAGGCCTCCTGGCAGAAGCTGACGAAACTCACCGAGAAGCTGCTCCAGCTTGCCCGCGCCGAAGCCGGCATCGGCGTCAGCGAGACGACCTTCGACCTTGTGGACGTGCTCGACGTCGTCGTCACGCATTTCCAGCGCGCATCGCACGAGGCGAGCCGTATCCGGCTGCGGAACGACCTTGCGGGGCCGGCCCTGCGCGAGGGCACGGCCGACGCCTTCGCCATCGTGCTGCGCAACCTTATGGAGAACGCGCTGCTGCACGGGCGGGCGGAGGAACCGGTCGAGATCCACCTTGCCGAAACGGGCATCCCCAGCATCCGCAACGGCGCTGTCCGAGGCGGAGCTTGCGGCGGTGCGCACGCGCTTTTTCCGCGGCCGGACGCGTGCCGAGGGCTCCGGTCTCAGGCTTTCCATCGCCGAGCGGCTTCTGGCGCGGATGCGCGCCAGCCTCGTCCTCACATCGCCCATCGCCGGGCGTGTTGATGGTTTCCAGGCGGACATCGTGTTTCCGTCCGTCCGCTGACGCCGCCCGGCATTTGCCCCGTCTCATTTCCGAACAGTCTCGTTTCCCGGCATTCCCGCGTGGAGAGCCCCATGGGAATACCCACAATTTTTTCCATTAGCATGTGAGAAAGCTGTGGCATTTTGCCTCATTGTGTGGTTTTCTGTGGCTCCAATCAAAAAAGGTGGGGAACATGGGTCGCAAACCGGAAGACTATGCGCGGCTGCTCGCCAGCGCGCTTTGCAAACTGCATGCGGCGGAGTGCCGTGGGGCATCGCCGCTTATCTCGGAAGACAGTGTCCGCGTCATCAGCGAAACCATCGCCGTGGCGATGGAGGATGCCCGGAAAATTCATGTCGAACAGGAACTTGCGGCGATGCGTGAACGCCGCGAGCGCATTCGTCTGCACTCCTGACGATTCCGCCCGTTCCGCCGCCGCGCTCGCCTTGTGCTTGCGGCGGCGGCTTTCTATGGTAGGCGTCCAAGCCGTCCGGGCAAAAGCGCGCGGCGCTTTCGCATCCGGGCGCGCAATCCTGACGCGCCTGACCATCGGGAGGAGACGAGGTGCCGACTGAAGCCGCGCGCGTGCTGCGCGACACGTCAACCGACCCGGAATTCGGGCCGTGGCTGGCGCAAGCCTCCATTCTCGTCGTCGACGACGAGCCGGGCATGCGCAACTTCCTCATGCGCACGCTCGGGCCGCGCTGCCGGCAACTGGAGCTGGCCGCCGATACCGACGAGGCCTCGCGCAAGCTCGACCAGAATCATTTCGACGTGGTCATCCTCGACAACATCATGCCGAAGAAGAACGGCGTGGAATGGCTCGCCGAACAGCGCGCCATCGGCTTCTTCGCCGATGCCATCCTGATGACGGCCTATGCGGACCTCGAAACCGCCATCCAGGCGCTAAGGGCCGGCGCGGTCGATTTCATTCTGAAACCCTTCCGCTCCAACCAGCTGCTCAATGCCGTGGCGCGTTGCCTCGACCGCCTCCGCCTGCAGCGCGAGAACTACGTGCTGCGCTACGAATTGAGGACGACGTCGGACCATATCCTCCTGCGCGACCGGCTGATCGGCGAATCGGCCGCCATCGCCCGCGTGCGCGAAACCATCGCCCGGGTCGCGCCGCTGCCGACCTCGGTGCTGCTCACCGGCCAGTCGGGCACCGGCAAGGAGGTGGCGGCGCGCTCGCTGCACGCGCTGTCTGACCGCGCGGCAAAGCCCTTCGTGCCGGTCAATTGCGGGGCGATCCCGCCGGACATGATCGAAAGCGAGCTGTTCGGCCACCTGAAGGGCGCCTTCACCGGCGCCGAGCGGGCGCGCGAGGGCCTGTTCCTGCATGCGCAGGGCGGCACGCTCTTCCTCGACGAGATCAGCGAGATGCCGCCGGCCACGCAAAGCAAGCTGCTGCGCGTGCTGGAGGACCGCAAGGTGCGGCCCGTCGGTTCCGAACGCGAGGTGCCGGTCGACCTGCGCTTCCTCTTCGCCACCAATGCGGAGCTGGAGAAGGAGGTGCAGGCCGGGCGCTTCCGCGCCGACCTGTTCTTCCGCATCAATGTCATGCAGATCCATCTCCCCCCGCTGAAGGACCGCGACGGCGACGCAGTGGAGCTGACCGGCCTCTTCATGAAGAAGCTGTCGGCGCAGCTCGCCATGCCCGCCGTGCCGATAGACGAGGCGACCCGCCGGGCGCTTTCGGCCTATGACTGGCCGGGCAATGTGCGCGAGTTGCGCAACCTCGTCGAGCGCACGCTGATCCTCGGCCGCTTCCCGGAAGGGTTCGGGCGCGCTGCGGCTACAGCACCGGCCGGAACGGAGGCCGGCTCGCTCGCCGATATCGAGCGGCGCCATATCCTCTCGGTGCTCGCGGGCTGCAACGGCCAGCGCGACGAGGCCGCGCGCCGGCTCGGCATTTCCCGCAAGACCATCGACCGCAAGCTGGCGGCCTGGGATGGGTGAGGTGAGGCAGGGCGTCATCCGCCCGGCGCGCTCGGTGCGCTACAGGCTGCTTGCCATCGCGCTCCTGCCGATGCTGGTGATCCTGCCGCTCCTGCTCGGCATCACCGTCTATCGCTGGAACGAGAAGTTCGATGCGACGCTGATCTCCAAGGTCAACGGCGACCTGACGATCGCGCACCAGTATCTCGCCCACATCCTCGACAATACCGGCGAGCACGTTACCGCGCTCGGCGGCTCCGTGCGGTTTCGCGACAGCGCGGGCGACAACGCCGCGCTGAAAACCCTGCTCGACGAGGCGCGCGCGCGGCTGGAGCTGGATTTCCTCTATGTCATCGCACCCGACGGCCGGCTCGTCGTCTCCGTGACCGCGACCACGGCGGAGACGCAGCGCACCGACTGGCCGGTCATCCGCGACGCGCTGGCCGGAAAGCCGGCGACGGGCATCGATATCTTCGAGAATGCCGACCTCGAAAGGCTCTCGCCCGATCTTGCCGCCCGCGCGCGGCTGCCGCTGGTGCCGACGACCAATGCGGTGCCCACCGAGCGCACCGAGGAGGCGCGCGGCATGGTCGTGCAGAGCGCCAGCCCCGTCACGCTCGGCGACGGGCGCAAGGCGGTGCTTGTCGGCGGCATCCTGCTCAACCAGAACCTCGTCTTCATCGACACGATCAACGACCTCGTCTACCGCGAGGCGAGCCTGCCGGAGGGCAGCCAGGGCACGGCGACGCTGTTCCTCGACGACGTGCGCATCAGCACGAATGTTCGCCTGTTCGAGGGGCGGCGCGCGCTCGGCACGCGCGTTTCCGCGGCCGTGCGCTCGGCGGTGCTGGGCGAGGGACAGACCTGGCTCGACAGCGCCTTCGTCGTCAACGACTGGTACATTTCCGCCTACGAGCCGATCACCGACAGCCACGGCCAGCGCGTCGGCATGCTCTATGTCGGCTTCCTGGAAGCGCCGTTCACGGCGGCGAAGTACCAGACGGTGCTGACCATCGTCGCCGCCTTCCTCGCCATCACGGCGGCCAGCGTGCCGATCTTCCTGCGCTGGGCACGCGGCATCTTCGAGCCGCTGGAGCGGGTGGACGCCACCATCGCGCGGGTGGAGAGCGGCGATCTCGGCGCGCGCACCGGCCCTGTCGACAGCCAGGACGAGATCGGCCGCGTCGCCGTGCATCTCGACGATCTCCTGAACCAGCTCGAGCAGAACGACCTGGAACTGCGCCGCTGGAACGAAGAGCTGAACGCCCGCGTGGACGAGCGCACGCGCGAACTGCAACTCGCCAACCGCCGGCTGGAGGCGACGACCAAGCAGCTCATCCTGTCGGAAAAGCTCGCCGCCATCGGCGAGATCACCGCCGGCGTCGCCCATGAGATCAACAACCCGATCGCCGTCATGCAGGGCAACCTGGAGGTCATCCGCACCGTGGTCGGCGACCGGGCGGAACTGGCCAGGGTGGAGTTCCAGCTCCTCGACGAGCAGATCCAGCGCATCAGCCAGATCGTCACGAAGCTCCTGCAATTCGCCAAGCCGGAGGAATTCGCCGGCTTCGTCGATCGCCACGCGCCGGGCATGGCGGTGGCCGATTGCATGCCGCTCGTCCAGCACCTGCTCGCCAAGGCGGCCATCGCCGTGCGGCTGGAGGACACGGCAGAACGGCTGGTGCTGATGAACCGCACCGAATTGCAGCAGGTCGTCGTCAACCTCGTCGTCAACGCCATCCATGCCATGCCGGACGGTGGCGGCCTCACCATCGTCACCCGCGACAGCGAGCGCGGCGGACGCCCGGGCGTCGAGATCGTCGTCAGCGACAGCGGGGTCGGCATGGGGCCGGATCTCGTGGCAAAGGTCTTCGATCCGTTCTTCACGACAAAGCGGCAGGAGGGCACGGGCCTCGGCCTTTCCATCAGCCAGACGCTGGTGACGCGGCAGGGCGGTGCCATCGCGGTGGCGAGCCGGCCGGGCGAGGGCGCCACCTTCACGATCTGGCTGCCGGAGGCGGCCTGACCGGACAGTTTGTCCCAGGCGAAGGACAAACTGTCCATCTTGAATCTTCTTCCTCGCGCAAGCCATTGATTTTACGGAAAATCCACTCTGGCACAGGCCTTGCTTCGCTTCGCGCGGGAGGTTCGGCTTCCGGCCGTCTGCAAGAGGGATGCAGGCATCCGGCGCCGAAGGGCGGTTTTCGCCGGCTCCCCATAACGAAAATCTTCGCACCGAGGGGTGCGTCGCGGAGGAGACCCAATGACTGCATCGACCGAGACCTATGCCGGCGGCTATTCCGGCAGCATCCTCGACCGGGAGCGCATCATCGCCAAACCCGGCTTCAACCGCTGGCTCGTGCCGCCGGCCGCGCTCGCCATCCATCTTTGCATCGGCATGGCCTATGGCTTCAGCGTGTTCTGGCTGCCGCTGTCCAAGTCCATTCCGGGCGCCGCCGATCCGGCTTGCGCCGACCTCAACCTTCTGTCCGCGCTCTTCACGACGACCTGCAACTGGCGCGTCGCCGATCTCGGCTGGATCTATACGCTGTTCTTCGTGCTGCTCGGCTGTTCGGCCGCCATCTGGGGCGGCTGGCTGGAGCGCGTCGGCCCGCGCAAGGCGGGCTTCGTCTCGGCCTGCTGCTGGTGCGGCGGTATCGTCGTCGCGGCGCTCGGCGTCATGAGCCACCAACTGTGGCTGATGTGGCTCGGCGCGGGCGTCATCGGCGGCGTCGGCCTCGGCCTCGGCTACATCTCCCCGGTCTCTACGCTGATCAAGTGGTTCCCGGACCGGCGAGGCATGGCGACCGGCATGGCGATCATGGGCTTCGGCGGCGGCGCGATGATCGGCGCCCCGCTCGCCAATCTCCTGATGAACGTCTTCAAGACCGACACGACGGCCGGCGTCTGGCAGACCTTCCTCGTCATGGCCGCCATCTACTTCTGCTTCATGATGGGCGGCGCCTTCGGCTATCGCATTCCGCCGGCCGGCTGGCGGCCGGAAGGCTGGACGCCGCCGGCCTCCAAGTCGACGATGATCACCACCAGGCACGTCCACCTGCGCGATGCGCACAAGACGGCTCAGTTCTGGCTGATCTGGCTGCTGCTCTGCCTCAACGTCTCTGCCGGCATCGGTGTCATCGGCATGGCCTCGCCCATGCTGCAGGAAATCTTCGGCGGACGCCTCCTCGGCCAGCCGGAACTGAGCTTCGGCCAGCTCGATACCGACCAGAAGGCGGCCATCGCCGCGATCGCCGCCGGCTTCACCGGCCTCCTGTCGCTGTTCAACATCGGCGGGCGCTTCGTCTGGGCCTCGCTCTCCGACAAGATCGGCCGCAAGAACACCTACTACACCTTCTTCCTCCTCGGCATCGTGCTCTACGCGCTCGCGCCGACGCTGGCGGACATGGGCAGCAAGGCGCTCTTCGTGCTCGCCCTGGCCGTCATCCTGTCGATGTATGGCGGCGGGTTCTCCACCGTCCCGGCCTACCTTGCCGATATCTTCGGCACGCAGTTCGTCGGTGCGATCCACGGCCGCCTGCTGACCGCCTGGGCGACCGCCGGCATCGTCGGCCCGGTCGTGGTCAACTACATCCGCGAGGCGCAGATCGCCGCCGGCGTGGCGCCGGGGCCGGCGCTCTACACCGGCACGATGTACATCCTCGCCGGCATGCTGGCGCTCGGGTTCGTCGCCAACATGCTGGTGCGGCCGCTTTCCGACAAATGGTTCATGTCGGACGAGGAGGTCGCGTCCCTGCAGGCGAAGTCGGCGGCCGCTTCCGGCCCGACCGGCGCCTTCGGCATCGGCACGGGTGGGCTCGACGCCAAGGCGGTGCTCGCCTGGGCCGTCGTCGGCCTGCCGCTCCTCTGGGGCATCTGGGTGACGCTGCGGAGCACGGCCGCCCTGTTCTGAGTTCCTCCCAAGGACGACGCAGCGAAGTCCCCGGCCGGTGCCGGGGACTTTTTCATGATCGCTTGCAGCGGGGGCGCTTTTCGCGCAAACCGGAAGGACGTGTCAAAGGAGGAGGACAGCATGACCGAATGGGGCAGGACCGGCATGGGGAAGATCGCACTGGTGACGGGCGGCGGCACGGGCATCGGCCTTGCCATCGCCCGCGGCCTCAGCGCCGAGGGCTACACGGTCGTCATCACCGGCCGCCGGGCCGGGGTGCTTGAGAAGGCTGCGGCGGAGATTACCGGGGAAACCGGCAAGCCGGTCCGTGCGATTGCCTGCAATGTCGGCGATCCGGAACAGGTCGCCGCGGTCTTCGCCGAGATCAAGCGCGATTTCGGCCGGCTCGACGTGCTGGTCAACAATGCCGGTTCCAATGTCGCGGGGCTGCTGGAGGACATCTCCTTTGCGGATTGGAGCGGCATCGTCGCGGCGAACCTGACGGGCGCCTTCCTGTGCACGCAGCAGGCCTTCCGGCTGATGAAGGCGCAGGATCCGCGCGGCGGGCGCATCATCAACAACGGCTCGATCTCGGCCACCGCGCCGCGGCCGAACTCCGCGCCCTATACCGCGACGAAGCACGCCATCACCGGCCTCACCAAATCGACCGCCCTCGACGGGCGCAAATACGACATCGCCTGCGGCCAGATCGATATCGGCAATGCGGCAACGGACATGACGCGGCGCATGAGCACCGGCGTGCTCCAGCCGAACGGCGAGACCGCCGTCGAGCCGACCATGTCGGTGAAACATGTCGCCGACGCGGTGGTCTACATGGCGAGCCTGCCGCTCGACGCCAATGTGCTGACCATGACGGTCATGGCGACCGCCATGCCCTTCGTCGGGCGGGGGTAGGGGCGCGTACCGGTTCTCTGCCGTGCCTTGCGGTGCACCCCGAAACCTTACCGCCGCGGCTCGCCGCCCTCGGCATAGACGGTCTTCTGCCGGAACTTGAAGACATGGCCGCAGCGGCAGCGCAGCATGTGCCTGTCCGGATATTTCGAGGGCCGCTCCGTCAGGAAGCCGTGCGGCAGCGAATCGACGGTGAAATCCGGATGCTTGCGGGTCGGCATGTCGTCTTCCGAGACCTCGGCATAACCGGAATTGCCGCACATGGCGCATTCGAGCTTGCGCGAATAGCGGTCACGGGCGGCCATGGAAACTCCTTCGTCAGATGTCGGCGGACCGTTCATAGGCGGGGCGGGCCGGCGTTTCAATGGCCGGGGCGTCACGCGGCAAGCAAGACCTGCATGATGGCGACGATGCGCCGGTGCTGGTGGGCGTGGCGCGTGCGCACATTGGCGGCGGCATAGACGGCCTGCGCGATCGGCTCGGCGCCGATAACGCGGCTTGCCGCGCCGGTGCGCAGCAGCCGCTTCGCATCCGCCGCCATGACGAAGGCCGAGCCGCCGAGTTTTTGCAGAAGGGCAAGGACGGCCGTCGTCTCGCCGCTGGCGATGGGCGCGGTCGAGAGAGTCGGATGCGCCTCGCGGTGCAGCCGGTCGAAGGCAGGGGAATAGACGGCCTGGATATAGTCCTCCGGCCGGACGTCCTCGATCCGCGCCACCCGGTTGCTCACCATCTCGTAGTGCACCTCGCCGATGCGCTCATAGGCAAGGTCCGGCAGGTAGTGCGGCGTGAAGAGGATCGCAAGGTCGAGGTCGCCCGCGCCGAGGTCGCGGTTCATCTGGTTGGAATAGTCGACCTCCACATAGATCGAGGTGCCCGGCAGGTCCCGGCGCACCGCCGCCAGCCAGTCGCCGGCAAAATGGGCGGCAAGGTCGTGTTGCAGGCCGATGCGCATGGAGCGCTCGTAGGCGCCGGCCGTTTCCACCGCGCGTGCCGCCTCGTGCCACTGGTGCTGCAGCGCCTTGGCGTGATCGAGGAAGCGCAGGCCCGCCGCCGTCGGCTGGGTGCCGCCCTTGTTGCGTGCGAAGAGCTTTCGCGCGAACATCCCTTCCAGCGCGTTGATGCGGTGCGTGACCGTCGATTGCGTGATGTTCAGCCGCTCCGCCGTGCGGTTGAAGTTGCGCGTTTCCATCAGGTCGAGGAATGTCTCAATCAGGACAATTTGCATGAATGCGCCGATTTTTCCCAGTGTTCGGCCAAAGTGTAATCGATAAAGTCGATTAATAAAGCAAAATCCATCCGCTTGCTGCGGGCCGCTTTGGTTGCCACAAATCCGGGGCGAAGAAGGGGAACGAGAATGTCCGCACTGCCAAGCCATGCCCGTGTCGTCATCATCGGCGGAGGCGCCGTCGGGGCGTCGGCGCTCTATCACCTGGCCAAGGCCGGGTGGACGGATTGCGTTCTTCTGGAAAAGAACGAGCTGACCGCCGGCTCCACCTGGCATGCCGCCGGCAACGTGCCGACCTTCTCCTCCTCCTGGTCGATTATGAACATGCAGCGCTATTCCGCCTCGCTCTACCGGGAGCTGGGCGCGCTGGTCGATTACCCCATGAACTACCATGTGACGGGCTCGATCCGCCTCGGCCATTCGAAGGAGCGGTTGCAGGAGTTCAAGCGCGTCGTCGGCATGGGCCGCTACCAGGGCATGGACCTCGATATCCTGACGCCCGACGAGATTCGCGGCAAATATCCGTTCCTCGAAACGCATGATCTCACCGGCGCGCTCTACGACCCCTATGACGGCGACATCGACCCGGCGCAGCTCACGCAGGCGCTCGCCAAGGGTGCGCGCGACATGGGCGCAAAGATCTTCCGCTTCTGTCCGGCGACCGGCGCGCGGCGCGAGGGCGAGGAATGGGTGATCTCGACGCCTCAGGGCGAGATTCGCTGCGAGAAGGTCGTCAACGCCGCCGGCTACTATGCCCGGGAAGTCGGCAAATGGTTCGGCCGCGACGTGCCGATGATGGTGATGAGCCATCAATATATCCTGTTCGAGGAAATCCCGGAACTGGCCGCCTGGTCGAAGGAGGCCGGCCACAAGCTGCCGCTGCTGCGCGACGTCGATAGTTCCTACTATCTGCGCCAGGAAAAGACCGGCATGAACCTCGGCCCCTATGAGCGCAACTGCAGGGCGCATTGGGTGACGCCCGACGATCCGATGCCGGACGATTTCTCCTTCCAGCTCTTCCCGGACGATCTCGACCGGCTCGAATGGTATCTCAACGACGCCGTCGAGCGCGTGCCGATCCTCGGCACCGCCGGCCTGTCGCGCATGATCAACGGCCCGATCCCCTATGCGCCGGACGGCAATCCGCTGCTCGGCCCCATGCCCGGCGTGCCGAACGCCTATGAGGCCTGCGTCTTCACCTTCGGCATCTGCCAGGCGGGCGGCGCGGGCAAGGTGCTGGCCGAATGGGTGACGGAGGGCGAGACGGAATGGGACATGTGGTCCTGCGATCCGCGCCGCTACACGTCCTTCGCCGCCGACAAGGACTATTGCGTGGCCAAGGGCATGGAAATCTACGGCCACGAATATGCCATGCATTTCCCCAAGCACGCCTGGCCGGCGGGGCGGAACCAGAAGCTCTCGCCGATCCACGATCGCATCGCGGCGCTCGGCGCGCAGTTCAAGCCCTATAACGGCTGGGAGCGCGCCAACTGGTATGCGCAGGACGGCGACGACACGTCGGAGGCCGCGACCCAGACCTGGAACCGCGAGGGACCGTGGCGCCCGCGCATCGAGGCGGAGTGCCGCGCCGTCACCGAGGCCGCCGGCATCCTCGACCTTCCCGGCTTCTCGCGCTTCCGCGTGAAGGGGGAGGGGGCGACGGCCTGGCTCTCCTCGCTGATCACCGGCCGCGTGCCGAAACCCGGCCGCATCGGCCTTGCCTATTTTTCCGACGACAAGGGCCGCATCGTCACGGAAATGTCGGTCATGATGCTGGCGGAGGATTTCTTCTTCCTCATCACCGCCGCGACGGCGCAGTGGCACGATTTCGAGTGGTTGCAAAAGCACCTGCCGGAAAATCCCGTCTTCACGCTGGAGGACGTCACGGAGAACTTCTCGTGCCAGATCCTCTCCGGTCCGAACTCCCGCGCCATCCTTGCGGATGTCTGCAAGGCGGACCTCACCATGCCCTGGCTCACCCACCAGCCGGTGGAGATCGCCGGCCGCTGGTGCCAGCTGGTGCGCGTCTCGTTTGCCGGCGAACTCGGCTGGGAGATCCACACCAAGGTCGAGGACACCGCCGTCATCTTCGACGCCGTCTGGGCGGCGGGGCAGACGCATGGCCTGAAGCCCTTCGGCATGGAGGCGCTCGACAGCCTGCGCATCGAAAAGGGCTATCGCGCCTGGAAGGGCGACCTTTCGACCGACTACACGATCCTGCAGGGCGGCCTCGAACGCTTCGTCGACTGGACCAAGCCCGCCTTCAAGGGCAAGGCCGCGCTGGAGCGGGAGAAGCAGCAGGGCGTCACCAAGCGTTTCGTGACGCTGACCGTGGACGCCGGCGAATGCGACGCGCCTTACATGTCGACGCTCTGGCACGGCGGCAAGGTCGTCGGCGAGACGACCTCGGGCAACTGGGGTTATCGCACCGGCAGATCCATCGCGCTCGGCATGCTGAAGGCCGACCTCGCCGCGCCCGGAACGGAAATCGAGGTGGAAATCTACGGCGAGCGCTTCAAGGCGACCGTTGAGCCCGACGGCCCGCTCTTCGACCCGAACAATGAAAGACTGCGCGCATGACGAAGCCCATTCCTTCCAAGGCGAGAGCCGTCATCATCGGCGGTGGCGTGTCCGGCTGCTCGGTCGCCTATCACCTCGCCAAGCTGGGCTGGACGGATGTGGTGCTGCTGGAGCGCAAGCAGCTCACCTCCGGCACCACCTGGCACGCCGCCGGCCTCATCGGCCAGCTTCGCGCCTCGCAGAACATGACGCGGCTCGCCAAATATTCCGCCGATCTCTACGTCAAGCTGGAAGCCGAGACGGGCATCGGCACCGGCATGCGCCAGTGCGGCTCGATGACCGTTGCGCTGACGGAGGAGCGAAAGGAAGAGATCTACCGCCAGGCCTCGCTCGCCCGCGCCTTCGACATCGACGTGCGCGAGATCACCGTCGAGGAGGTGAAGGCGCTCTATCCGCATCTCCACACGGCGGATGTGAAGGCCGCCGTGCACCTGCCGCTCGACGGCCAGTGCGACCCGGCGAACATCGCGATGGCCTTGGCGAAGGGCGCGCGGCAGAACGGCGCGACCGTCCTCGAAGGCGTCAAGGTGACCTCGGTTCTGACGAAGGACGGCCGCGTGACGGGCGTCGCCTGCGAGCAGAACGGCGAGACCTTCACCATCGAGACGGAAAACGTCGTCAACGCCGCCGGCATGTGGGGCCGTACGCTCGCCGACATGTCGGGCGTCACCCTGCCGCTGCACGCCTGCGAGCATTTCTACATCGTCACCGAGCCGATCCCGAACCTGCAAAGGCTTCCCGTGCTGCGCGTGCCGGACGAATGCACCTATTACAAGGAAGATGCCGGCAAGATGCTGATCGGCGCCTTCGAATTGAAGGCCAAGCCCTGGGGCATGGACGGCATTTCGGAAGACTTCTGCTTCGACCAGCTTCCGGAGGATTTCGACCACTTCCAGCCGATCCTCGAAAACGCCATCCACCGCATGCCGATGCTGGAGACGGCCGGCATCCACACCTTCTTCAACGGCCCGGAGAGCTTCACCCCCGACGACCGCTACTATCTCGGCGAGGCGCCGGAGTTGAAGGGCTACTGGGTTGCCGCCGGCTACAATTCCATCGGCATCGTCTCCTCCGGCGGCGCCGGCATGGCGCTCGCCCAGTGGATGAACGACGGCGAGCCGCCCTTCGATCTCTGGGAGGTCGATATCCGCCGCGCCCAGCCGTTCCAGAAGAACCGTGCCTATCTCAAGGACCGCGTCTCCGAAACGCTCGGCCTGCTCTATGCCGACCATTTTCCCTATCGCCAGATGGCGACGGCGCGCGGCGTGCGCCGCTCACCCATCCACGAGCACTTGAAGGCCCGTGGCGCGGTCTTCGGCGAAGTGGCGGGGTGGGAGCGCGCCAACTGGTTCGCCAGGGACGGGCAGGAGCGGGAATATCGCTATTCCTGGAGGCGGCAGAACTGGTTCGAGAACCAGCGGGAAGAACACCTTGCCGTCCGCAACGGCGTCGGCCTGTTCGACATGACCTCCTTCGGCAAGATCCGCGTCGAGGGCCGCGATGCGCTCGCCTTCCTGCAACGCCTCTGCGCCAACCAGATGGACGTCGCCCCGGGCAGGATCGTCTATACCCAGATGCTCAACGCGCGCGGCGGCATCGAGAGCGACCTGACGGTGACGCGCCTTTCGGAAAATGCCTTCCTCCTCGTCGTGCCCGGCGCGACGCTGCAGCGCGATCTCGCCTGGCTGCGCAAGCATCTTGCGGACGAGTTCGTCGTCATCACCGATGTGACGGCGGCCGAAAGCGTGCTCTGCGTCATGGGGCCGAAGGCGCGTGACTTGATGCGGAAGGTGAGCCCGAACGATTTTTCCAATGCGGCGCATCCCTTCGCCACGGCGCGGCAGATCGAGGTGGGCATGGGGCTCGCCCGGGCGCACCGCGTCACCTATGTCGGCGAACTCGGCTGGGAGCTTTACGTCTCCACCGACCAGACGGCCCATGTCTTCGAGGCACTGGAGGCGGCGGGGGCCGATGTCGGCCTGAAGCTCTGCGGCCTGCACACGCTCGACAGCTGCCGCATCGAAAAGGCCTTCCGCCATTTCGGTCACGATATCACCGACGAGGACCATGTGCTGGAAGCCGGCCTCGGCTTTGCCGTGCGCACGAGGAAGGGCGACTTCATCGGCCGTGACGCGGTGCTGCGCAAGGAAGAGGACGGGTTGAAGCGCCGCATGGTGCAGTTCAGGCTGACCGATCCCGAACCGCTGCTCTTCCACAACGAGGCGCTGGTGCGCGACGGCCGGATCGTCTCGACCGTCACCTCGGGCAACTATGGCCACCATCTCGGCGGCGCGATCGGCATGGGCTACGTGCCATGCGCCGGCGAGAGCGAGGCGGATGTGCTGGCCTCCAGCTACGAGATAGAGATCGCCGGCGTCCGGGTGAAGGCCGAGGCCTCGCTGACGCCGATGTACGATCCGAAAGCCGAAAGGGTGCGCGCGTGAAAAACCTTGCCGAACGTCACCAGCGATTTTTCGATCTGCACCAGTCGGGCTGCTTCGTCATCCCCAATCCGTGGGACATGGGCTCCGCCCGCATGATGGCGGCCTCCGGCGCGGTGGCGCTCGCCACCACCTCCGCCGGCTTCGCCTTCACGCTCGGGCGTCCCGACATGGGCCGCGTGACGCGCGACGAGGCGCTGCGGCATGCGGAAGACGTCGTGCGCGCCACGCCGCTGCCGGTCTCGGGCGATTTCGAGAACGGTTTCGCCGATGCGCCGGACGACGTGGCCGAGACGATCCGGCTTGCCGCGGAGGTCGGGCTTTCCGGTTGCTCTATCGAGGACACGCGGATGGTCGAGGGCAACCCGGCCTATGCCTTCGACCTTGCCGTCGAGCGCATTCGCGCGGCAACCGATGCCGCCCGGTCGCTCGGCCGGCCTTTCATCCTGTGCGCCAGGGCCGACGGCGTGATGAACGGCGTCTACGACCTCGACGAGGCGATCCGGCGCATCCAGGCCTTCGAGAAGGCGGGCGCCGACCTCGTCTATGTGCCGGTGCCGCCGGGGCCGGAGGAACTGAGGCGTGTCGTGCAATCGGTCAAGGTGCCGGTGAACGGGCTGGCCGCGGGTCCGCTGCGCCAGCTCAAAGTGCCGGACTTCGCCGCGCTCGGCGTGCGCCGCATCTCGCTCGGTTCCATGATCGCGCGCGTCACCCATGCCGCCATCGCCGAGCAGATGGACGCCATCGTGAAGGACGGCAGTTTTGCCAAATTATCCGCCGCTGCGTCGGGGGATGTCATCAACAGAATGCTGGCCGCCGGTGCGGGGGAGACGGGTCATGAGTGAACAGGCGGTTTTGTCCCGGCGTTCCGGCGGGCGTGCGGCGCGGGTGGCGATGCGCGCCGCGCCCTTGGCGGAAAACGTCCGGCCGGTGCGGCCGGGCCTTCCGGGCGGCCAGTACAAGCCGCTGACGGAGGCGGGCGTGCGCCGCATCCACGAGGCGGCGCTGGACGCGCTGGAGAATATCGGCCTTGCCAATGCGCCGAAATCCGGCGTCGAGATCATGACGGGTGCCGGCGCCATCCTCGGCGAGGACGGGCGGCTGCGTTTTCCGCGCGCGCTGGTGGAGGATATGCTGGCGCTCGCCGCGCGCGACATCACGCTTTACGGCCGCGATCCGAAATACGACCTCGAACTCTCCGGCACCCGCGTCTATTACGGCACGGCGGGCGCGGCGGTGCATATCGTCGACGTGGAGAAGCGGGAATACCGCGAATCGACGGCCAAGGACCTCTTCAACGCCGCCCAGCTCGTCCATCACCTCGACAATGTGCATTTCTTCCAGCGCGCGATGGTCTGCCGCGACGTCGCCGACAATTTCCTGATGGACATCAACACGCTCTACGGCTGCTGCGCCGGCACGTCGAAACATGTCGGCACCAGCTTCTCCGATCCTTCGCATGTCGCCGGCTGCTTCGACCTCATCCACATGATGGCGGGCGGCGAGGACAAGTGGCGGGCGCGGCCCTTCGTGTCGAATTCCAACTGCTTCGTCGTGCCGCCGATGAAATTCGCGGAGGAAAGCTGCATCACCATGGAGGCCTGCATCCGGGCCGGCATGCCGATCCTGCTGCTCTCGGCCGGGCAGGCGGGCGCGACGGCACCGGCGCCGCTCGCCACCGCCATCGTGCAGGCGGTCGCGGAATGCCTTGCGGGCGTCGTCTATGTCAACGCCATGGCGCCGGGCCATCCGGCGATCTTCGGCACCTGGCCCTTCGTCTCGGATCTCAGGACGGGCGCCATGTCGGGCGGTTCGGGCGAGCAGGCGCTGCTGACGGCGGGCTGCGCGCAGATGCACCAGTTCTATAGGCTCCCCGGTGGTGCGGCGGCCGGCATCGCCGATGCCAAGCTGCCGGACATGCAAGCCGGCTGGGAGCAGGCGATCTCCAACGTCATGGCGGGCCTGTCCGGCCTCAACATGGTCTATGAGGCGGTCGGCATGCACGCCTCGCTGCTCGGCTTCTGCCTGGAAAGCCTCGTGCTCGGCGACGACCTTTTGGGCCAGGTGCAGCGCTGCGTGCGCGGCATCGACGTGACGGAGGATTCCGTCTCGCTGGAGACCATGCGCTCCGTCTGCCTCGAAGGGCCGGGCCACTATCTCGGCGACCCGCAGACCCTGTCGCTGATGCAGACGGAATATATCTACCCTGCCGTCGCCGACCGCACGAGCCCGAAGGAATGGGCCGAGATCGGCCGGCCGGACCTCGTGCAGAAGGCGATCGAGCGCAAGAACCGCATTCTTTCCGAAGCCGGCGGCCCGCTGTTCGATTTTGCGACGGACCGGGCGGTGCGGGAGAAGTTCAAGATCTATTTCTGAAGCAATTCCAGCAAAAGTGCAGCGCGGTTTTGCGTCCGGAATTGCGTTGAAACTAGACCCGCCTATCGAAATGGGTGCGCAGCGACACATGCGTCTGCACGGTCGCGATGCCCGGCGTCGTGGCGATCTGGCGGCGCACGGTGTCTAGCTCGCCGTTCGAGGCGCATTCGACGAGCAGCATCAGGTCCGTCGGCCCGGCGAGCGACCAGCAGGTCACGACGTTCGGAATCCCGGTGAGATGCGGCACGATGTGATCGCAGTTGCGGCCCTGCTGGAAGCCGATGGCGATCAGCGCCTCGACGCCCGGCCGCTCCCGGTCGATGCCGAGCTTCACGGAATAGCCGGCGATGACGCCCCTTGCCTCCAGCCGCCGGATGCGCTCGTGCACGGCGCTCCGCGACAGCCCCGCATGGCGCGCGAGCTCCACGAGGCTCTGCCGGGCGTCGGCGCGGAGCGCCGCGAGCAGCAACCTGTCCTTCTCGTCCAGTTCGTTCATCCGGAAAACTCCATATGGCCGGACGATCGTCCGGCGGGCCACCTTCTTGCTGCGCGAAACCGGACGGAAAAGCAACTATTCGTCGGGCATCGCTTCAAGGAGAGACCGATGCCGACCTTCCCGGACAATACCGTCCTGATCCCGATCGACATGCAGCAGGCCTTCGACGCCGCGCCCTGGCCGCGGCGCTGGAACGAGAGGCTGGACGAGAACGGTCTTGCGCTTCTTGCCGCCTGGCGGGCGGCGGGCCGGCCGATCATCCATGTGTGCCATGACAGCGTGGAGCCCGGGTCCACCTTGCGGCCGGAGGCGGCGGGCCATGCGTTCCGTCCCGGCTTTGCGCCGCGCGAAGGCGAGCCGCTGGTGACCAAAAGCGTCAACGCCGCCTTCATCGGCACGGATCTCGACCTGCGCCTGCGCCGGATCGGGGCGGAGACGGTCGTGCTGTTCGGCGTCTCCACGGATATGTGCGTGTCGACCAGCGTGCGTGTCGGGGCGAATATGGGCTACCGGGTGATCCTGGTCGAGGACGCCTGCGACTGTTTCGACCTGCCGGACGGCGAGGGCGGGACGATCCCCGCCCGCGACGTGCACCGCGCCCATGTCGCGACGCTTCGCCATGAATTTGCGACGGTACTGCGTACGGCCGATGTCGTGGCGTTGCCCTAGCGGGTCGCCGCCCTCACCTCGCGCACGCCAAAATCCCATTGCGGCGCGGTGAGGGGGGTGAGGTCGATGCCGGGGAAGACGGCGAAGGTGGAGAAGGGCTGGCTTTCGCCCGGCAGCACGCGCAGCACGACGAGCGCGCTGTCGCGGCCGACCTCGCGGCAGGTACCGCCGGGGCAGTCGGACAGAACGACATCGAGGCGGAAGGATTGCATGGGCCGCGTGCCCTTGTTGGAAAGGCGGCCGGTCACGCGAAAACTCGTCTTCGTCTGGCCGGCCTCGGCCTGCGTCTCCAGCAGCTCCACCTCGTCGGCGGCGAAGGCAGGCACGCCGGCGCTCGGCGTGACGGGGTCGCCCGAGGGCGCGCGGTCCTCGACGAACCAGATGAGGAGCGCGCTCGCAAGACCGATGGCCACCACGATGGTGAGGACGGGTTCGACCCAGCTTTGGAAGCGCCGGAAGCGCAGTGCGAGATAGAGTATGGCCGCTGCCGCGACTGCGAATGCCCAGATCATTCAGGTCCTCCTGGGCATGATATAGCCTGCGGGAGAAGGGACCGGAAGGCCGGCCCCCTCACTTTGCCGCGAGGCTGATCCAATAGGCCCCCTCGAAGGGCACGGCGGCGAAGCGCGTGTTGATTTCCTTCAAGGTCGCATCCGGGTCGATATCGGCGAAAATCTCCGGGCGCAGCCAATGGGCGAAGGCCTCGGCGGCGAGGATGTTCAGCGGCACGGCGTTGAAGAAGTTCCACAGGCCGTGCACGCGCTCCTCCTTCACCGCCTTGAGGTTTTTCAGGAACGGGCCGGAAACGGCGCGTGCCAGCGTCTCGCGCGCTTCCTCGGGCGCCACGCCCGGGCCGACCGAGAAGGTGCTGTAGGTGCCGCCCGGCGAGGCGGTTGCGATATAGACGTCGGGATCGGCCGCGACAATGAATTCCGAGCTGACGATGCCGCCCTGCGCCGGCAGGCTTTCGGCGATGTTGCGGCTGCCGGTGATGGCGATGAAGGCGCCGAGCCCACCGGTGCCGTAGGCGTAGCAGCACTTTTCCGGGTTGGGGAACGCGTCCATCAGCACGGTCGGGCCGGGCTCCTTGTGCGCGGCCACCCGGTCGCGGATGCGCTTGACGCGCGCCTCGTAGAAATCGGCGAAGGCGTTTCCCTGTTCCTCCCGGTTCAGCACCTTGCCGAGGAGGCGCATGTTGCCCGCGGTGTTGTTCAGCGCGTCGCTGTTGAAGTCGACCACGACGACGCGCACGCCGCTTCTCTCCAGATAGTCGATCGCCTGCTTGCCGAGGTCCGTGTCGGCCTGCCAGTTGGCGAGGATGGCGAGGTCCGCCTGCAGCGAAAGCGCGGCCTCGAAGGAGACGGTGATGCCGTCGCCGATAATCGGCACGTCCTCGATCTTCGGGAATTTCTCCTTGAAGCGGGCGTAGATCTCCGGATTGTCGCCCTTCATGTCGCTCGCCCAGCCGGCAAGGATGCTCACCGGATCGGGGTGGATCAGCGACAGCGCGACAAGGTTGAAGCCGCTGCCGAGCAGCACGGCCTTCGGCTCGGCGGCGATGGTCACCTCGCGGCCGAGGGCATCCGTGACGGTCAGCGGATAGGTCGCCTCGGCCCGGGCGGGCAGGGCGGCGAGGAGCAGGAAGGCGGCGGCGATGAGGGCGGAAAGGCGTGCGGTCATTGTTTTCTCAGTTCCGGCAGGGCGCAGAGCTCGCCGCAGCCGGGAATGCCCGGCAGCATGTAGCGCAGGCAGCAGACCTTGCGGCGACAGTGGACGGCGCCCGCTTCCATCTCGTGGCGCAGGCAACCGTGGAAGGGGTTCCGGCTGCCGTTCGCCAGCAGCGGGCAATCGAAGAGCGGGCGCGACGGCCAGTGGTCGTCGCCTTCGGGCGCCGCGTGGTCCGTCGCGTTGAAGGCATAGTCGATATAGACGGCGGCGTTGTTCCAGGCAAGTTTCGGCGCGATGCCGGTCTTTTCCCTGAACAGGGCGACGGCGCGGGACAGGTGGCAGTCCACCAGCGGCGTGACGAAATCGACGAGGTCGTCGCCCTCGCTCCAGTCGCCCTCGTGCGGCAGGCCGAAGGCGCGCGGCAGGCCGTCCTCGCCGATGGCGATGGTCATCTCCTCGAAGGAGACGGGCAGGCTGCGTTCCGCGCGGCGCGCCACGACATAGGGGATGGTGAGGGCGGAGAAATAGTAGAGCGACCAGAAGGAGGCCGCGGCGCGCCGGTCGGCCTTGCCGTGGCTCTCCGCATAGCGGTCGATCGTCCGGGAAAACCCGTCTCCCCCCAGGAAATCGCGGAGCGGCACGGCGTCGTCGAGATCCGACGAGAGCATCATCTTCTCGCCGCACCAGGCATGCTCGCCGCTGAAGACCGCCTTCAGGCCGTCCGGCCGGAAAGCGGTCTCGCCATTCTGGATGGGAAGCGCGGGCAAGCGCTTACCAGGAATATTTCAGGCTGCCGATGACCGTGCGGCCCTGGTCGCGGTAGCAGTAGCCGGCCGAGCAGACGGCGTCCTGGCGGTCGAAGAGGTTCGTCGCGTTGACCTGCAGCTTCAGGCCGGCGAAGTCCTTGTCGATGGCGGCGAAATCGTAGTCGATCGACGCATCGACGAAGGCGCGGGCCTTGTTCTTCATGCTGTTGGCGTCGTCGCCGTAGCTCTCGCCGGTGAAGCGGATGCCGGCGCCGAAGCCGAGGCCGGCGAGCGCGCCGTCTTCCGGCATCCTGTAATGCGCCCAGAGCGAGGCCATGTGGCGCGGTACGGAGGAGACGTCGTTGTTGACGGTGCCGGCCGGGCCGTCGATGATCTTGGCCTGCGTATAGGTATAGGAGGCGATCAGCGACAGGCCGTTGTCGAGGCTGGTCGATGCCTCCAGCTCCAGGCCGCGCGAGCGCAGCTTGCCGCGCTGGACCTGCACGTTGGCCGGGCCGGTCGGCAGGTCGACGACTTCATAATAGAGGCCGTTCGTCTGGTCGATGTTGAAGAGCGCGGCCGTCAGCAGCGTGTTGCTGTCGGGCAGGAGATACTTGATGCCCACTTCCTGCTGCTCGCTCTCGGTCGGCTTGAACGGGTTGCCGGTGGCCATGTTCACGCCGGCATTCGGCGAGAAGGCGGTGGAGTAGCTGGCATAGGGGGTGATGCCCCATTCCGTCTCGTAGGTCACGCCGGCGCGCCAGGTGAAGGCGCGGTCGCTCTGGTCGATCGTGTCGACCGCGCCCGAGGCGAGGTCCGTGTTGTCGGTGTCGGTCGAGACCCAGTCGTAGCGGCCACCGAGCGTGAAGGTCAGCGCGTCGTAGCGGATCTGGTCCTGCAGGTAGAGGCCGGTGATGAACTGGTCCTGCACGCTCTTCGTCTGGAAGCCGATCGGGTCCGTCGGGCGGCCGCGCGTCGGGTCGGTGGTGTCGAGCGGCGGCGTGACGCCGTAGCCGTTGAGCGACTTCCAGTAGACCTTGGTGAAGTCGATGCCGGCCAGCAGCGTGTGTTCCAGCGCGCCGGTCTCGAACTTGGCCTCGACCTGGTTGTCGATCGTATAGGTGTCCAGCCACTCTTCGAACGAGCCGGCGCTGCTGTCGAGCAGCGTCGGGTCGGCGGCGTTCGGCTGGTAGGCGAAGGCCCAGTCGGCCTCCACGTTCAGCCAGGAGGCGCGGGCGTTCTGGCGGAAGGTGAAGACCTCGTTGAAGCGGTGCTCGAACTCGTAGCCGATGCGGCCCTGGTTCTGGATCGAATCGTTGAAGGCCGGGTTGCCCGCGAAGAAGTCGCTGACCTTGCCGGTGATCGGGTCGTAGTAATAGGCCGCCGTGCCGCCCGTCTTGGTGCGGGAATATTCGCCGAGGATGGTCAGCCTCGTATCCTCGTCCGGCTTCCAGGTGAGGGCCGGCGCGATGTAGACGCGGTCGTCGGGAACGCCGACCTGCTCGGTGTCGGCGCTGCGCAGGAGGCCCGTCAGGCGGTAGAAGACCGGGTCTTCCTCGTTGACCGGGCCGGAGAAGTCGAACTGGCCCTGGTAGCGGTCATGGCTGCCGTACTGCACCTGGATCTCGCGCAGCGCCTCTTCCGTCGGGCGCTTGCTGACGAGGTTGTAGAGGCCGCCGGCGCCGGAGGCGCCGTAGAGCGCCGAGGACGGGCCGCGCAGGATCGAGACGCCTTCCAGGCCATAGGGCTCCGTCTTGAAAAGCGAGGAGCCGGCGCCCGGCTGGCGCAGGTTGTCGCGGAAGACGCCGGTATAGGTCACGTCGAAGCCGCGCACGGTGAAACTGTCGAAGCGCGGGTCGAAGCCGTAGCCGCCGACGCGGGTGCCGGGCGTATAGGCGATCGTATCGAGCAGGGTCTGCGGATTGCGGTCCTCCAGCTGCTGCTGCGTGATCGAGGAGATCGACTGCGGCGTCTGGATGAAGGGTGTATCGACCTTGGCGCCCGTCGCGCTGCTCTTGCCCACATAGCCGTCCGCCGTGATGACGCCGCCGCTGCCGCCGTTGACGACGATGTCTTCGAGGACGGTCGCGCCGCCCGCCGCCGTGCCCGACTGGTCCTGCGCGAGCGCGACGGTCGTGAGCGTGAGGAGGGACGTGCCGGCGAGCGCCAGGCGGAACATCGTGCGGGAGGGCTTGTGCATGCGGGTACTTCCTGAGGAAACGGTTCGATAACGTGACCGGTTTTATCAGGATTTTTCCTGCTGCAACGAATTATATGACTTAAAAGCTCAGGAATAAGCCTGTGTTGCCGGAATGCAACACGATCTGTGGATCGTCCGCACTCAGAAGGCGAGGCTGCCCGCCATCAATGCAAGCACAAGGAAGATCAGGAAGATGACGAGCGCGATGGCGAAGAGCACCTTGGCAATCGTCGCGCTGGCGGCCGATACCCCGGAAAAGCCGAGAAAGCCGGCGATCAGCGAGATGACGAGGAAGATAAGGGCCCATTTCAGCACGGCGATGCCTCCGATTGTGTCGGAGTAAAGACGCGCGGCGGGGGGAAATGTTCCGGGTGGCGCAAGCGCCCCCCGGAAGATGGCCGTACTCCTTGGCGGCTGGGAGGATCAGCCGTGGCTGACCATCACATGCCGCACGGCGGTATAGTCTTCCAGCGCATAGATCGACATGTCCTTGCCGTAGCCCGACTGCTTCACCCCGCCATGGGGCATTTCGGTCGTCAGCATGAAGTGGGTGTTGATCCAGGTGCAGCCGTATTGCAGGCGGGCGGCGGCCTTCATCGCCTTGCCGATGTCCTTCGTCCAGACGGAGGAGGCGAGGCCGTAGTCGCTGTCGTTCGCCCAGGCGACGGCCTGGTCGGCCTCGGTGAAGCGGGTGACGGAGACGACGGGGCCGAACACTTCGCGGCGCACGATCTCGTCGTCCTGCGTCGCGCCGGCCACCACGGTCGGCTGGAAGAAGTAGCCGTCGTCGCTGCCGGCCCGCCCGCCCGTGGTGATCTCGATGTGCTTCACGTCCGCCGCGCGCTCGACGAAGCTCGCCACGCGGTCGCGCTGGCGTTTCGAGATCAGCGGGCCGATCTCGTTCAGCGTGTCGTCGGGATCGTTGTACTTGATGGTCGAGACGGCGGCGGAGAGGTCGGCGACCAGCTTCTCGTAGATGCCGTCCTCGGCATAGATGCGGCAGGCGGCCGTGCAGTCCTGGCCGGCATTGTAGTAGCCGAAGGCGCGGATGCCCGAGACGACGGCGTCCAGATCCGCATCGTCGAAGACGACGACGGGGGCCTTGCCGCCGAGTTCCAGATGGGTGCGCTTGACGGTCTTGGCCGCCGCGGCCAGCACCTTCTTGCCGGTCGCCACGTCGCCGGTGATCGAGACCATGTTGATCTTCGGGTGATTGATCAGCGTGTTGCCGACCGTCTCGCCGCGGCCGAGCACGATGTTGACCACGCCCTCGGGCAGGATGTCGGCGAGCAGCCTCGCCATCTTCAGCGCCGTCAGCGGCGTCTGCTCGGAGGGCTTGAAGACGACGGTGTTGCCGCCGGCAATCGCCGGCGCCAGCTTCCAGGCCATCATCATCAGCGGATAGTTCCACGGCGCGATGGAGCCGACGATGCCGATCGGGTCGCGCCGCACCATGGAGGTGAAGCCGGGCAGGTATTCGGCGGCGACCGGGGCGCTCAGCGAGCGGATGGCGCCGGCGAAGAAGCGCCAGCAGTCCACGATGGCCGGCAGTTCGTCGTTGCGCGCGGCGTTGATCGGCTTGCCGCAATTGAGCGCTTCGAGCGCCGCGAAGGCATCGGCGTCCTTCTCGATCGCGTCGGCGATCCTCAGGAGGTAGCCGGAGCGCTCGGCGGGCGTCGTGGTCGCCCAGGAGACGAAGGCCTTTTCGGCGGCGTCGACGGCGGCGTCGATCTGCGCATGGGAGGCCTCCGGCAGGTCGACGATCCTGGCGCCGGTCTTCGGGTTCAGGATGTGCTCCTCGACCTCGGTGCCGGCCTCGAAGCGCGAGCCGATCAGCATCTGGGTGTCCATCGTGGTTCTCCCTTGTCGTTGGTTCATTTGCCGCCGCCGGCGACCTGGTCGCCGTCGCGGGTGAGATAGTAGGCGCTAAGGATCGGCAGGAAGGTGACGAGCACGACCACCATGGCGACGACATTGGTCACCGGGCGCTGGCGCGGGCGCACCAGCTCCTCCAGCATCCAGATCGGCAGGGTCGATTGCTGGCCGGCGGTGAAGGTGGTCACGATCACCTCGTCGAAGGACAACGCGAAGGCCAGCATGCCGCCGGCGAGCAGCGCCGTGCCGATGTTCGGCAGGATGACGTAGCGGAAGGTCTGGAAGCTGTCGGCGCCGAGGTCCATCGAGGCCTCGATCAGCGAGCCCGAGACCCGGCGGAAGCGGGCGACGGCATTGTTGTAGACGACCACGACGCAGAAGGTGGCGTGGCCGAGCACGATCGTCCAGAAGGAGAAGGGGATCTCCGCAAACGAGAAGGCCGAGCGCAGCGCGATGCCGGTGATGATGCCGGGCAGCGCGATCGGCAGGATGACGAGCAGCGAGATCGTCTCCCGGCCGAAGAACCTCGTGCGGCTGACGGCGGCGGCGCACAGCGTGCCGAGCACCAGGGCGACGGCGGTCGAGATGGACGCGACGCGAACCGACAGCCCCATCGCCTCCCAGACATCCGGCCGGTTCCAGGTCACAGTGAGCCATTTGAGCGTATAGCCCGGCGGCGGGAACTGGTAGCTCTTCTCCTCCGTCGTGAAGGCGTAGAGGAAGATCAGGAGGATCGGCAGGTGCAGGAAGAGAAGGCCTGCGCCTGCGGCGATCTTGAGGCCGAGCGGAGCGGCGGTGTTCCGGTCAGAGCGCATCGAAGGCCCCCTGTCGCTTGGCCATCCAGAGATAGAGGCCCATGATGACGATCGGCACGACGGAGAAGGCGGCGGCGAGCGGGATGTTGCCGGCCGTGCCCTGCTGGGCATAGACGGCCTGGCCGATGAAGAGCCGCGACGAGCCGATGATCTGCGGGATGATGTAGTCGCCCAGCGTCAGCGAGAAGGTGAAGATCGAGCCGGCGATGATGCCGGGCAGGGCGAGCGGGAACAGCACATGGCGGAAGGTCTGCGCCGGGTGGCCGCCGAGATCGGCGGAGGCTTCGATCAGGTTGCCCGGCACGCGCTCCAGCGCGGCCTGGATCGGCAGGATCATGAAGGGCATCCAGACATAGATGAAGACGATGAAGGTGCCGGTATAGCTGATCGACAGCGACGAGCCGCCGACGACGGGCAGCGAAAGCCATGCATCGAGCAGCCAGGAAAGATGCAGCTTCGCGAAGGCCCAGGTGACGATGCCTTCCTTGGCGAGGATCAGCTTCCAGGCATAGACTTTCACGAGATAGCTCGACCACAGCGGCAGCATGACGCCGAGATAGAAGACGACCTTCCATTTGCCCTTCGCGTAGCGCGCCGCATAGTAGGCGATCGGGAAGGCGATGGCGGCGGAGGCGAGCGTCACCAGCACGGCCATCAGCACGGTGCGCAGGATGATGTCGAAGTTGGAGGGGATGAGCAGTTGCCGGTAGGTGGCGAGCGTGAACTCGTAGTTGATCAGCCCGGAGAAGTCGTCGATCGAGAAGAAGCTTTGCAGAAGGAGCGCGAAGAGCGAGCCGAGATAGATAACGCCGAGCCAGAGGAGCGGCGGCGTCAGCATCAGGAGCAGCAGGATCCTCGGGTTGCGCCAGAAGAAATCCGAAAGCCGCCCGGAAGGGCCTTCCCGGCGCGCGCGGATGGAGGTGTCGGCAAGGATGCTCATGGAGCCTCCTCCATCGTGTGCAGGTCCTCCGGCAGGAAGGAGAAGGTGACGGTCTCGCCCTGCGCGGGGACCGCAAGGGAGGCCGGGATCATCGCGGCAATGCGGGCGCCGGCCGTTTCCACCGTCACGCGGCTTGCCGCGCCGAGGAAGCTTGCCGCGGTCACGCGGCCGGAGAACTGCTTGCGGCCGGGGCCGTCGCCGAGCGCGATCGCCTCGGGGCGCAGGCTCGCATGGTTCCTGCCGAAGCCGAGCCGTTCGACGAAATCGGGCGGCAGCACGTTGGAGGAGCCGACGAAATCGGCGACGAAGCGCGTCTTCGGCCGCTTGTAGACCTCCTCCGGCGTGCCGAGCTGCTGGATCCTCCCCTCGCTGAAGACGGCGATGCGGTCGGCCATCGATAGCGCCTCGCCCTGGTCGTGGGTGACGAAGACGAAGGTGATGCCGAGCGACTTCTGCAGGCTCTTCAGCTCCTCCTGCATCTGCTCGCGCAGCTTCAGGTCGAGCGCGCCGAGCGGTTCGTCGAGGAGGAGCACGCGGGGCCGGTTGACGAGGGCGCGGGCGAGCGCCACGCGCTGGCGCTGGCCGCCGGAGAGCTGACCGGGCCGGCGCGTGCCGTAGCCGGGCAGCTTCACCATGGCAAGCGCCTCCTCGGCCGCCTTCAGCCGCTCGGCCTTGCCGACGCCCTTGACCATCAGCCCGTAGGCGACGTTTTCCAGGATCGAGAGATGCGGGAAGAGCGCGTAGTCCTGGAACACCGTGTTGACGTTGCGCCTATAGGGCGGCACGCCTTCCGCCGTCTCGCCGAAGATCTCGATATGGCCCGATGTCGGCTGCTCGAAGCCGGCCATCAGGCGCAGGCACGTCGTCTTGCCGGAGCCGGACGGGCCGAGCATCGCGAAGAACTCGCCCTCGGCTATCGCGAGATCCACGCTGTCGACGGCACGGACGGCGCCGAAATGGCGGGAGACTTGCTGGAACAGGACGGCGGTCATGGAAGGCTCCCGGTGTTTGGTCCTTGCGGTGGACTTGCGTCCATCGCGGAAGTTGTCATCGGCAGAAAACGGCGCGCCTTTCCGGCCTCCCCGTGGCACAGGGCTGTCGATAGGAATTATGAGAGGCCGTCTTGCCTCCTTCTCCCCAGCGGGGAGAAGGTCGCGGCAGCGGGATGAGGGGGACGCCGAAGGCGAAAGCCCCCTCATCCGACCCTTCGGGCCACCTTCTCCCCGAGGGGAGAAGGGACGTGCGGCATCGGCATGCCTTTATGCGATCGCCACATTCGCAGCGAAAGCGACGGGCGCCGGAGCTTATCGCCCGCCGATCACGCCGATATAGTCGGAGACCCAGCGATGATACGGCACGCATTCGCCCTGGCTTTCGCACTTGGCGACCGGCGTGCGCCAGAAGGCGATCTTCTCGAAATTGTCGAAGCCGTTGGTCGAGCACCCCTCGTCGGTCAGGAGCGCATTGCCCTTGCAGGCGGCCGGAACCGAGGGAACCGCGCCGAACCAGGCGGCAGCATCACCCTGCACCTTGGCGGACAGCGAATGCTCCATCCACATATAGGCGCAGTTCGGATGCTGGCTTTCGGCGTGCAGCATGGTCGTGTCCGACCAGCCCGTCACGCCCTCTTCCGGGAAGGTGGAGGCGATCGGCTGCTTCTCCGCCTGCATCAGGTTGACCTGGAACGGCCAGGAGCCCGAGGCGACGACGCCCTCGTTCTTGAAGTCGTCGATCTGGATCATGGCGTCGTGCCAGTAGCGGCCGACGAGCGTGCGCTGCACGCGCAAGAGGTCGAGCGCGGCCTTGTACTGGTCCTCGTTGAGCTCGTAGGGATCCTTGATGCCGAGGTCCGGCTTGTGCGCCATCAGGTATTGCGCGGCGTCGGCGATGTGGATCGGGCCGTCATAGGCCTGCACGCGGCCCTTGTTCGACTTGCCGTCCGGCAGCGTCATCTCCTCGAAGACGACCTTCCAGCTCGTCGGCGCCTCGCCCTTGAAGGCTTCCGTGTTGTACATCAGGACGTTCGGGCCCCACAGATAGGGCGTGCCGTAATGCACGCCGTTCACGGTGTGCCACGGCGCGTTCTGCAGGCGCTCGTCGATGGTCTTCCAGCTCGGGATGAGGTCGGTGTTGATCGGCTGGACGCGCTTGCCCGCGACGAGGCGCAGCGACGCGTCGCCCGAGGCGGTGACGAGGTCGAAGCCGCCCTCGTTCATCAGCGCCACCATTTCATCCGAGGTGGCGGCGGTCTTCACGGTGACCTTGCAGCTCGTCTTCTTCTCGAATTCGGTGACCCAGTCGTAGGCCTTGTCCGTCTCGCCGCGCTCGATATAGCCGGCCCAGGCGACGATCGACACTTCGCCTTCACCGGCCCCGAGCTCCTTCAGCGGCTCCTGGGCGATGGCGGATGTGGCAAAGGCGAGCGAAAGGGTAAGCGCGGTGCAGGAATGCAGAAGTCGCTTCATGACAGTCTCCCGGTTTGGTCCGCTTGTCTGCGGTATTGTTCCCGGATGGAAAGGTGCCGCGCTTTCGCCGCTTTCGCAAATTCATTAATCAGAATGTCGGTATCGGAAATTCCGAAAGTTCCGCTTTTTCGCTACCGTCCGCGTCCGCTCCTGAGCGCTTCGGCCAGGCCCACGAAATCCCGCGCCGCCTGCGGCAGGCTGGAGCCCTTGCGCCAGACCATGCCGATCTGCACCACCGGCAGCGCGCCGGAGACGTCGCGGCTTTCGATGCGGTCGCCTTCCAGCGACCAGGGGCGGTAGACGAGGTCGGGAAGCAGCGCGATGCCGGCGCCGGTGGCCACGAGGCTGCGCACCGCCTCCACCGAACGGGTGCGGAAGGCGACATGCGGGCGGGCGCCGAGCGCGGAGAGGAGCTTGCCGGTGTTCTCCTCGATTTCGTCGACCGTCAGCATGATCAGCGGCTCCTTGGCGATGTCGTTGACGGAGATGATATCGGCCGAGACCAGCGGATGGCCGATCGGCAGCCAGAGCCGATAGGGCGAGGTCTCGATGATCTCGGCCTGCAAGGCCATGCGGTCGCGCAGGTTCGAGATGACCATGACGGCCACGTCGAGTTCGCCGCCGACCAAAAGGTGTTCCAGATAGGAGCCGTTGTCCTCGATGGCGCTGACATCGATGCCGGGAAAGGCGCGGCGATAGCGCGAGAGCAGGTCCGACAGCACGTAGCCGGCGACGAGCGAGGTGACGCCGAGATTGAGCTGGCCTTTTTCCGGCGTGCGGTTGTCGGCAAAGGAGCGACGGGCATCCGAGACGTTGGACAGGATCTTCGTGGCATGGCGGAGGAACTGGTGGCCGTTGTGCGTCGTCGTCAGGCCGCGCGAATGGCGCTCGAAAAGCTCGACGCCGAGGTCGGATTCGAGTTCCTTGATCGCCTCGGTGATCGAGGATTGCGAGATCGAGAGGTTTTGCGCCGCCCGCGTCACGGAGCCCTGTTCCGCGACGGCGACGAAATATTGCAACTGCCGGAAGGTGAATGCCATGGCGGCAGTTAATATGCCCGGCGGGGGCGAGGCAAGCAGCGAAAAATCTCCGGGAAAGCCGCGGGTGGGACAGGCGGCGGGAAGCGAGGCTGCTATGATCCGCCCGCAACACGAGGAGCCGCCATGACCGAACGCCCCATGCCGACCGAGGAGGGCATCCTGGCCTTCCACAAGCGCTGCGAGGATTTCTACCCCGCCGACGCCGTCGATGCGGATATCGCCCGGCAGCGTGGCTGGTACGATGCGCTCTGCGCCGCCTTCGACGCGCCGCCGCCGGCCGGCATGGTCAAGGAGGACGGTCTCGTTGCCGAGCGCATCCCGGTGCGCCGCTACCGTCCGGCGACGGTGACGACCGCGACGCGGCTTTTCTACATCCATGGCGGCGGCTTCGTCGTCGGCTCGCTGAACAGCCACGATGCGATCTGCGCCGAGCTTTCGGAGGCTGCGGGGGCCGAACTCGTCGGCGTCGACTACCGCCTGTCGCCGGAACATGTCTGGCCCGCCGCCTTCGACGATTGCTGGGCGGTGCTGATCGAGCTTCTCCTGGAAAACCATCCGGTCGTGGTGATCGGCGACAGCGCCGGCGGCAACCTTGCGGCCGGCATCGCGCTGAAGGCGCGCGACGAGGGGCTGACGGGCATTGCCGGGCAGGCGCTGGTCTATCCGGGCCTCGGCGGCGACCTCGTCTCCGGCTCCTATGTCGAGATGGCCGAGGCGCCGGGCCTTTCCACCGCCGACGTTGCCTATTACCGGGAGGTCTACAAGGCGCCGGAGGCGGCCGCGCATGCCTTCCCGCTGCGGGCGGAAAGCCTGGCCGGCCTGCCACCGGCCTTCGTCACCGGTGCCTATTTCGATCCGCTGCGCGACGATGCGCGGGCCTATGCGGCGCGCCTGGCGCTTTCCGGCGTGCCGGTCGTGTTTCGCGAGGAGAAGGAGATGATCCATGCCTGGCTGCGCGCCCGCTTCATGAGCGCGGGGGCGGCGGCCGGCTTTGCGGCGCTGTGCGATGCCGTGCGCCGGATGGCCACTCCATGAGCGGCATCACCGATCTCGACGAGCTTTTGGCGACGATGGAGCCGGTGCTGGCGGAGGGCCGCTTCGCCTATGCCTGCGTGCCGGCCGGCGATGTGGAAAAACACCTTTTTCGCGGGCCGGTCGGCCTTTTTTGGGAAGAGGAGGGCGTGACGCTGATCCTGCCGGCGGAGACGGCGCAGGGCCTTGCCGCCGGCGCGCCGATGCGCATGATCACGCTCACCGTGCATTCCTCGCTGGAGGCGGTGGGGCTGACGGCGGCCTTCGCGACGGCCCTGACCGCGCAGGGGATCAGCGCGAACGTGGTTGCCGGCTACCATCACGACCATATATTCGTGCCGGAGCGGGATGGCGAACGGGCGCTGGAAACGCTGCGGGCGCTCTCCCGCGCGGCGCGTGAAAAGGGAAACAGGCGATGAGATCTTTGCGACTTGCGGGCGTCCTCCTTGCCCTGGCTTTCGGCATGGCGGGCCCGTCCGTCTCGATGGCGGAGGATGCGCCGGCACCCATCCCCGCCTGCGCCCTGTCGGGCGCCAACAGCGTCTTCATCGGCGGCGCGCCGGCGCTCAGGCTCTCCGACGTGGTGAACTGCCCGCCGGAACTCTACGAGATCGTGCCGAGCATCATGATCGAGGGCCAGCCCATGGTGAAGTTCCGCTCGGGCGCCGGCGAGAAGGGCAATTGCGCGGCGCGCGGCGAGGAGACGGTGATGGCCGAGGGCGAATCGGCAAGCCGGCTCGGGGATGTGACCTGCACGCAGAATTGAGGGAAGGTGCGGCGCGGGCGGTCTTGCTGAGAACGTCGCCTCACCCCACCCCCCACCCCCGACGTCATCCTCGGGCTTGACCCGAGGATCCATGCCACAAATTCCGCGCGTGCCGTTTCGATGGATCCTCGGGTCAAGCCCGAGGATGACGGAGGAGAGAGGTTTGAGGGCGTCTCAAAAGGAAACGGGCGGCCTCCGCCGCCCGCTCCGGTCAGTTGCCGGCGCTTTCCATGCGCCGCGTCGTCAGCACCCGTTCCAGCCAGCCGATCTCCATCTCGGGGACCGATTTCAAAAGCAGGTCGGTATAGTCGTCGAAGGGCGGAGAGAGGACCTTCGACTTCGGGCCGAAGCGGACGAGGCGTCCCCGGTGCATCACGGCCACCGAATCGGCGATGGCGCGCACGATGGCGATGTCGTGCGTGATGAACATGTAGGAGACGTGGGTCTCGTCCTGGAGCTTCAGGAGAAGCTTCAGGATGCCTTCGGCCACCAGCGGGTCAAGGGCGGAGGTCGGTTCGTCGCAGAGGATGAGCTCGGGCTTGGCCGCCAGCGCCCTTGCAATGGCGACGCGCTGCTTCTGGCCGCCGGAAAGCTCGGCCGGATAGCGGTCGGCGAAGCGGCCGCCCATCTCGATCTGCTCCAGAAGCTCCTTCACCCGCTCCGTCTTCTCCCGGCCGCGCAGGCCGTAATAGAAGGTGAGGGGGCGGCCGATGATGTCGCGCACCGTCTGGCGCGGGTTCATCGCGGTATCGGCCATCTGGTAGATCATCTGGATGCGGCGGAGCTGGTCGTTCGTGCGGCCCTTCAGCGCCTTCGGCAGCGTGTCGCCGTCGAAGCTGATCGTGCCCTCCTGCGGCGGTAGCAGCCCGGTGATGACGCGGGCGAGGGTGGATTTGCCGGAGCCCGATTCCCCCACCACCGCCAGCGTCTGGCCCTTCGGCAGGTGCAGCGAGACGTTCTGCAGCACCTTGAAGCCGTTGGAATAGCCGGCCGTGATGTTCTCCACCTTCAGAAGCGTATCCGACTGGTCAGGCGCCTCGTCGCGCTTGGTGCCGCGCACGTTGACGAGCGCACGGGTATAGTCCTGCGTCGGCGCCTCGATGATCTGTTTCACCGAACCGTATTCCACCATCTTGCCGTGTCGGAGCACGAGGATGTCGTCCGTGATCTGCGCCACGACCGCAAGGTCGTGGGTGATGTAGAGCGCGGCGGTATGGGTCTCCTCGATGGCGTGCTTGATGGCGGCGAGCACGTCGATCTGCGTCGTCACGTCGAGCGCGGTGGTCGGCTCGTCGAAGACGATGAGTTCCGGGTTGGGGCAGAGCGCCATGGCGGTCATGGCGCGCTGGAGCTGGCCGCCGGAGACCTGGTGCGGGTAGCGCTGGCCGAAGGTTTCGGGGTTCGGCAGGCCGAGCACCTTGAAGAGGTAGAGCGCGCGCTTCTCCGCCTCCGCACGGCTCATGATGCCATGCTTCAGCGAGGCTTCGATCACCTGCTCGCCGAGCCGGTGGGCGGGGTTGAAAGCCGCTGCCGCGGATTGCGCGACGTAGCAGACCTTGCAGCCGCGCACCTTGCGGATGCCGGCCGGGCCGAGCTTCAGGAGGTCCTCGCCGTTGAGCTTGACCTCGCCGCCGGTGATGCGCACCCCGCCGCGGCCGTAGGCGAGCGCGGTGAGGCCGATGGTCGACTTGCCGGCGCCCGATTCGCCGATCAGGCCGAGCACCTTGCCCTTCTCGACATCGAAGGAGACGCCTTCGACGAGCGTCACCGTTCTGGGCGGTTCGCCCGGCGGGTAGCTGGTCGCTTCGATCTTGAGGTTTCTGACGGAAAGCAGATCAGGCATCGCCGCGCCCTCCCTTGAGGCTGGAGGTCCGTTTCATCAGCCAGTCGACGACAAGGTTGACGCAGATGGCCAGCCCCGCGATCGCGCCGCCCGGAATGAGGGCGGCCGAGATGCCGAAGATGATGCCGTCCTTGTTGTCCTTCACCATGCCGCCCCAGTCGGCCGCCGGCGGCTGGATGCCGAGGCCGAGGAAGGAGAGGGTGGAGAGGAACAGGATCGAGAAGGCGAAGCGCAGGCCGAACTCGGCAAGCAGCGGCGAGAGCGTGTTCGGCAGGATTTCGCGAAAAATGATCCAGCCGGTGCCTTCGCCGCGCAGCCGCGCCGCCTCCACGAATTCCATGACCGCTACGTCGAGCGCGACGGCGCGGCCGATTCGGTAGACGCGCGTCGAATCGAGGACCGCCATGACGAGGATGAGGATCCAGAGCTGCTGCGGCAGCACGGCGAGCACGACGAGGGCGAAGATCAGCGTCGGGATCGCCATCATCAGGTCGTTGAAGCGCGAGAAGGCCTGGTCGACCAGCCCGCCTGTCACCGCCGCCGTGAAGGAGAGCAGCATGCCGAGCGAGAAGGAGAGGACCGTTGCCGCCAGCGCCACGAAGATCGTGGTGCGGGCGCCGAAGATCAGCCGCGAGAAGAGGTCGCGGCCGAGATTGTCCGTGCCGAGCAGATGGTCGCCGCCCATCGGCTGCCAGACGGAGCCGACGATCTGGCTTTCGCCATAGGGGGCGATGAGCGGGGCGAAGAGCGCGCAGAACAGGGCGAGCACGATGCCGAGGATGCCGACCCAGGCGCTGATGGGGATGGAGGAAAGTCTCATCGCGGATGCCTCAATCTGGGGTTCGCGACGATCGCGAGGATGTCGGCGAACATGTTGAGGAAGATGTAGAAGGCGGCGAAGATCAGGCCGCAGGCCTGCACCACCGGCATGTCGCGCACCGTCACGGCGTCGACCATGTACTGGCCCATGCCGGGATAGACGAAGACCACCTCCACGACGACGACGCCGACCACCAGATAGGCAAGGTTCAGCGCGATGACGTTGATGACCGGCGCCACGGCGTTCGGCGCCGCGTGCTTGGCGATGATGCGCAGGCCGGAGAGGCCCTTCAGCTCCGCCGTCTCGACATAGGCCGAGGACATGACGTTGAGGATCGCGGCGCGCGTCATGCGCATCATGTGGGCGAGCACGACGAGGACGAGCGTTGCCGTCGGCAGGGCGATGGCCGAGAGGCGCTGGCCGATCGTCATCGAATCGTAGACCGTCGCCGGGAAGGTGGCGACGCCCATCTGGACTGCGAAGAACAGGATGAGCAGGTAGCCGACGAAGAATTCCGGCAGGGAGATCGCCGCCAGCGAGATGACGTTGATGATCTTGTCGGGCATGCGGTTGCGGTACTGCACCGCGAGCATGCCGAGTCCGACCGCCAGCGGCACCGAGATGATCGCGGCGAAGAAGGCGAGGAACAGCGAATTGCCGAGGCGCTTGCCGATCTGCTCGCTGACCGAATTCTTCGAGGCCCAGGACGAGCCGAAATCACCCTGGACGGCGCCGCCGAGCCACTTGAAGTAGCGGGTCGTGGCGGGCTGGTCGAGACCGAGATCCTTGCGGATGTTCTCGATGGCCTGGGGCGTTGCCGACTGGCCGAGATAGGTCGTGGCGAAATCGCCCGGCAAGGCTTCCACGCCCCCGAAGATCATCAGGGACACGGCGAAGAGCAAGGCCACGCTGAGCGCGAGGCGTTGCAGGATGAGCGCAACCAGGGGGCTGCTCTTGCTGAGTTTCGCCCAGAACGAAGGGGCGCCTTCGTCGATGGGAATTCCCGTGGACGCAACCGACCCGGCAACGCCGGCAGACTGCGGGGCTTCGCCCGCAGCCGCCGTTGCTGTCAGCTCCGGACCGTGCGCCGGTCCGTTGTCGGTCATCAGGCGTCGAGCCACACGCGGGTCGCGACATAGCCGTTCGACATGTCGTTGCCGATGTCGTGGACATAGCCCTTCACGGTCTTGCCGCAGGCGTTCACGAAGTCGTTGAACATCGGCAGGATCAGGCCACCCTCGTCACGCACCATCATGGCCATGGTGCGGTACATGTCCTTGCGCTTGGTCTCGTCGAGTTCCGAGCGGGCTTCCAGAACCATCTTGTCGAAGTCCTCGCGCAGGAAGCGCGTGTCGTTCCAGTCGGCCTTGGAGAGATAGGCGGTGGAATACATCTGGTCCTGCGTCGGACGGCCGCCCCAGTAGGAGGTGGAGAAGGGCTGCACGTTCCAGACGTTCGACCAGTAGCCGTCGCCGGGTTCGCGCTTCACCTCGATCTCGATGCCCGCCTTCTTGGCGCTTTCCTGGTAGAGAACCGCGGCGTCCACGGCGCCCGGGAAGGCGACGTCGGACGTGCGCAGCAGCACCGAGCCGCTGTGGCCCGACTTCTTGTAGTGGAAGGCCGCCTTGTCCGGGTCATAGGCGCGCTGCTCGATGCCTTCGGGGAAGAGCGCATAGGTCTCGTTGATCGGGAAGTCGTTGCCGACCTTGCCGTAGCCGCCGAGCACCTTTTCCAGCATGGTCTCGCGATCCATCGCATATTTCAGCGCCAGGCGCAGGTCGTTGTTGTCGAACGGCGCCGTGTTGCAATGCATGATGAAGACGTAGTGGCCGCGGCCGGAGGTGGACAGGATCTCCACGGTCGGCGCGCGCTTCAGGAGGTCGACGGTCTTCGGGTCGACGCGGTTGATGTAGTGCACCTGGCCGGAGGAGAGCGCGGCGATGCGGGCCGTCGCGTCGTTCATCGCGATCATCTCGATCGTGTCGACGAAGCCGCGGTCCTGGCGCCAGTCGTCCGCGTTGCGCTCGAAGGTGGCGCGCACGCCCGCCTCGAAGCTCGTCACCTTGTAGGGGCCGGTGCCGATCATGGCGTTCGGATCGTCGAGGCCGCCGTTCGGCTGGATGACGAGGTGGTAGTCGGTCAGGAGCAGCGGCAGGTCGGCGTTGCCCTCGGTCAGCACCAGCACCAGCTTGTCGCCGTCGGCCTTGATTTCGGTGATCGACTTCATGACGCCGAGCGCGCCCGATTCCGACTTCTCGTCGGTGTGGCGCTGCAGGGTCTTGATGACGTCGTCGACGGTCAGTTCCTTGCCGTCGTGGAACTTCACGCCCTTGCGGATGGTGAAGGTCCAGGTCGAGGCGTCGGCGGAGGGCTCCCAGGATTCGGCGAGCGCCGGCACGGGCTTGCCGGTCAGCGGCTCGGATTCGACGAGCATGTCGCCCCAGTTGCGGCCGACGACGAACATGAACTGCGAGAGCGCCTTGGCCGGGTCCTTCGAATCGGTCGCGGCCGCGCCTTCGAGGCCGAGCTTGAGGTTGCCGCCGCGCTTGGGCTCCTGCGCCCGGGCTGCGGTGTCGAACATCGTGCCGGCGGCGGCGAGCGTGATGCCGAAGGCGGCGGCGCGGCCCATGAACTCGCGGCGGTTCATCTTGCCGAGCGTGACCTGGCTGGTGAGGTATTTGGTGTAATCAGTCATTCCCCTGTTCCCTTTCGCTGGCCCATTGGTGGGCATTTGTCGTTATGATTGGCAGAATTTCTGGTTTTCGCCTCTAAGGCAACCTTACAGCCGGTATTTTATGCCGGCCGCAGTGTATTCCGTCTCCCGAAAGCCTCCTCCCAGTGCCGCGACGCGGCTTGTGATCCATAAGCTATCCACGCAGAAGCTGCGTGTAACGCCCTAAATTATCTATTCCCCCCACAAGTGCAGCTTATGGAGGGATGCGGATCGCGCCCGATGCAGGGGCGCGCGCCTCATCGGCCCTTCCAGACGGGATCGCGTTTTTCCGCGAAGGCGCGGGCGCCCTCGAGCTGGTCCTCGCTGGAATAGAGGATATCGACCGTGCGGAACTGCCGCTTGGTGATCTTGTTCATGGTGGCCTGGAAGGTCTCGCCCTCGGCGGCGCGCACCACTTCCTTGATGGCGGCGTAGACGAGCGGCGGGCCGCTTTCGAGCAGGCGCGCGAGTTCCCAGGCCCGGTCGAGCAGCCTGTCGGCCGGCAGGATCTCGTTGACGAAACCCCAGCGATGCGCCTCCTGGACGTCCAGCCAGCGGCCGGTGAGCAGCATGTCCATGGCGATGTGGTAGGGGATGCGCTTGGGCAGCTTGATCGAGGCGGCGTCGGCCACCGTGCCGGAACGGATTTCCGGCAGCGCGAAGGTCGCATGCTCAGCGGCAAGGATGAGGTCCGTGGAGAGCGCGATTTCCAGGCCCCCGCCGCAGCAGATGCCGTTGACGGCCGCGATGACCGGCTTGTTGAGGTCGCGCAGTTCCTGCATGCCGCCGAAGCCGCCGATGCCGTAGTCGCCATCCACCGCGTCGCCCGCGGCGGCGGCCTTCAGGTCCCATCCCGGACAGAAGAATTTCTCCCCCGCGCCGGTGACGATGGCGACGCGCAGGCTCTCGTCGTCGCGGAAATCGGCGAAGATTTTGCCCATGATGCGGCTGGTCGCAAGATCGATGGCGTTCGCCTTGGGACGATCGATCGTCACTTCGAGAATGCCGCCTTCGCGGCGCTGTCTTATCGGTCCGGTCATGGGTTTTTCCTCAGACGGATCAGCGCGTCGGCCGCGACGACACCGTCGCCTTCCGGCAGCACCATTACGGGATTAACGTCCAGTTCTTCGATTATTGAAGCGTTTGAAACGACATAGGATGCCGCTGATGCGACGGCGGCGACAAGCGCCTCGATATCGCCCTTCGGCGCGCCGCGATAGCCGGCGAGGAGTTTTGCCACCTTCAGCCCGGAGAGCGCCGCGCGAATGGCCGTTTCGTCCGTCGGCAGGGTCAGGATCGCCGAATCCTCGAGCAATTCGACGAGGATGCCGCCCGCGCCGACGGTCAGCACGGGGCCTGCCACCGGATCGCGAAGGGCGCCGACGATGAGTTCGGCGACGGGCCTGCCCACCATCTTTTCCACGAGGAAACCGGCGGCGACGCCCGCCATGGCGTTTGCTGCCTCCAGCACGGCCTCGCGGCTCGCAAGGTTCAGCTTCACCGCGCCTGCCTCGGTCTTGTGCGCGACGCCGAGGCCCTTCAGCACGACCGGGAAGCCGAGTTCTTCCGCGGCATCGGCCGCGGCCGCGGCCGTTTCGGCCACCAGTCCCTTCGGGACGGGCAGGCCATGGGCGGCGAGCGCCTGCTTGGCCGCGTGCTCCGTGAGAGTGACGGGCTCGCCCTTCCCGTCCGCAGCCTTGAGGAGAGGGGCGGATTGCGGCTTGGCCCAGGCCTCGCCGATGCCGGCGGCGGCGTCCGCGGCGGCCAGCGCCTCCTCGATGCCGTAGAAGGGCACGACGCCGTTGCGCATCAGCATTTCGGCGGTTTCCTCCGGCATGTTCTCGCCCATCGAGGCGACGATGCCGGCATTGGCGCCCGATGCCTTCGAGGCGTCGATGACGGCGTGGCAGGTGGTGATCCAGTCGGCCGCGTCGCAGCGGTCGAGGCGCGGGAAGTCCAGGACGACGAGGTTCAGGCCGTAGCCGCCCTCCATCATGGTGGTGAAGGCGGCGGTCTGCTTCCCGCGGTCGCCCCAGACGAAGGTGTGGTAGTCGAGCGGGTTGGAGATCGTCACCATCCGGCCGAGCGTTTCGCGCAGCGGCTGGCGCTGAGCCTCCTTCAGCGCGCGGTAGTTCACCTTGCGCTTCACGCCGGCATCGGCCATCAGCGAGGCCTCGCCGCCCGAGCAGCTCATCGAGGAAATGTCGAAATTCGGCAGCGGGCCGGCGACGTGAAGCAGCTTCAGCGTTTCCAGCAGTTCCGGCAGCGTCTCGACGCGGCCGATGCCGAGGCGGGCAAGGAGGGCCGAGGAGACGGCGTCGTTGCCGGCAAGCGAGGCGGTGTGCGAGACGGTGGCAAGCTGCGCCTGCTCGGACTTGCCGACCTTCAGCGTGACGACGGGCTTTTTCAGTTCACGCGAACGAAGGGCGAGCCGCTCCAGGGATTCGAGGCTGTCGAAGCCTTCGATATGCAGACCGACGGCGGTGACGCGCGGGTCTTCCAGCACGGCTGAGGCAAGGTCGGCAAGGCCGGTCTGGGCCTGGTTGCCGGCGGTCAGGATATAGGCGAGCGGCAGGCCGCGCTGCTGCATGGAAATATTGCAGGCGATGTTGGAGGACTGGGTGAGGACGGCGACGCCCTTGTCGATCCGCAGCATGCCGTGCTGGTCGGGCCAGAGCAGGGCGCCGTCGAGCATGTTGATGAAGCCGTAGCAGTTCGGCCCGAGGATCGGCATGCTACCTGCCGCCGCCACCAGCGCCTTCTGCAGATCGTCGCCGTCGGCAAGCTCGCCGATGGCCTCGCGGAAGCCGGACGCGTAGCAGACGGCTCCGCCCGCGCCGCGCGCGGAAAGGTCGCGGATGATCTCGATGGTGAGTTCACGGTTGACGCCGACGAAGGAGGCGTCCGGCGCGCCCGGCAGGTCCGCGACGGAGCGGTAGCATTTGCGGCCGAGGATTTCGTCCTCGCGCGGATGTACCGGCCAGATCTCGCCGGCAAAGCCCATCTTGTCGCACTGGTAGGTGACGCGGCGCGCTTCCTTGCCGCCGAAGACGGCGATGGATTTCGGGCGGATGAGGCGGTCGAGGGGGCGGACGGTCATAGCGAAGCCTCCGTTGCCGGTTTGCCCCTCATCCGCCCTGCCGGGCACCTTCTCCCCGTGAACGGGGAGAAGGGATATGCCGCCCCGGTTTCCTCAATCGCTGCGTTTCGTTGGCCGCGTCCCCTCTCCCCGCTTGCGGGGAGAGGGTTAGGGTGAGGGGCAGTTCCATGTACCATCCTCAAGCCCCCAACGGCCGCAGGAGGTCGCGGCTGATGATGTGGCGCTGGATTTCCGACGTGCCGTCCCAGATGCGCTCGACGCGGGCGTCACGCCAGAAGCGGGCAAGCGGCAGGTCGTCCATCAGGCCCATGCCGCCAAAAATCTGGATCGCCTCGTCGGTGACGCGGGCGAGCATTTCGGTCGCATAGACCTTTGCCGAGGCGATCTCGCGATTCGACGGCAGGCCCTGGTCGAGGCGCCAGGCGGCGGACAGCGTCAGGAGGTCGGCGGCGTCGATCTCGGTGATCATGTCGGCGAGCTTGAAGGAGACCCCCTGGTTGGCGCCGATCGGCTTGCCGAACTGTTTTCGCTCGGCGGCGTAGTTGAGGGCGTAGTCGAAGGCGCGGCGGGCGCGGCCGACCGAGGTGGCGGCGACCGTCAGGCGCGTCGCGTAGAGCCAGTCGTTGGCGATGTCGAAGCCCTTGTGCACCTCGCCGAGGATCTGCGCGGAGGGCAGGCGGCATTCGTCGAAGGTGAGGATGCAGTTCTTGTAGCCGCGGTGCGAGACGGAGTTGTAGCCCTCGCGGATCTCGAAGCCCGGCGTGCCGCGGTCGACGAGGAAGCAGGTGATGAGCTTCTTCCTGCCGCGCGGCGTGTCCTCTTCGCCCGTCGCGATGAAGACGATGACGAAATCGGCGATATTGGCATGGCTGATGAAGTGCTTGGTGCCGTTGACGACCCAGTCGTCGCCGTCCTGCCTCGCAAAGCATTTCATGCCGCGCACGTCCGAGCCTGCATCCGGCTCGGTCATGGCGAGGGCGTCGAATTTCTCGCCGCTGACGGCCGGCAGCAGGTATTTTTCGCGCTGTTCGTCGTTGCAGGCCATCAGGATGCCGGAGGGGCGGCCGAAGAACACCGTCAGCGCCATCGAGCCGCGGCCAAGCTCGCGCTCGACCAGCGTGAAGGAGGTGTGGTCGAGCCCCGCGCCGCCGACCTCTTCGGGCATGTTGCAGCCGAAGAAACCGATCTCCTTGCACTTGCGGGCGATCTCCCGGCCGAGCTCCGGCGGCACATGGCCGGTGCGCTCGACCTCGTTCTCATGCGGATAGATTTCCGTCTCGACGAAGGCGCGGACCGTGTCCACGATCATCTGCTGCTCGTCGGTCAATGCGAAATTCATGCAAAAGTCCTCCCGGTATTATTTCTTTCATGGGGGGTGGCTTGCGCGTCAGTTCTTTCGTTGCCCGACGCTTCGCCCCGCGCCCTCCGGCACCGGAAGCCCCGCATGCGCCTCCGCAACCGGCGCGATCTTCGCCAGCACCTCGGCGGGGGCCTCGACGCTTCTGCCGGCCTTCGAGTCGACATGGACCATCATCTGCTCTGCGGTCGCGATGACGTCGCCGGTCGCCGCGTCGTGGATGCGGGTGAAGAAGTGCAGCCGCTTGGCATCGGAAGAGAGGAGTTGGAGCGTGGTATAGAGCGCCTGGCCGAGCTTGGCCTCGCCGAGGTGGCGAATGTGGGTCTCTACCGTATAGTAGCTGTGGCCGGCCTCGACATAGGCGAAGTCGACGCCGATCAGCCGCAGCAGCGCATCGGAGGTGTCGCCGAAGAGCTGGAGATAGCGGTGCTCCGTCATATGGCCGTTATAGTCGACCCAGGCGGCGTTGACCCGGGTATCGACGAGGCGGAGCGGTTCGGTGGCGGAGACCTCGACCTTCGCCTTGCCGGCCTTGGCCCACAGATGCGCCTCGAAATCCGCGAGCAGCTTGCCGGAACCCCAGCCGCGGCCTTCGTCGCCGGCCTTCAGCGCGTGCATGATGCCGACGAGGTTCTGGTCGCGGATGCGCTCCAGCTCGCGGATGCCGCGCGCGCCGGACTGGGCGTCCGACTGGCCGGCGATCTTTTCGACGAGTTCGTCGTTGAGGTCGACGACGTCGGTCAGCTTCGTCCAGGGCCAGGAGAGGCAGGGGCCGAACTGGGCGAGGAAGTGGCGCATGCCCGCCTCGCCGCCGGCGATGCGGTAGGTCTCGAACATGCCCATCTGCGCCCAGCGCATGCCGAACGAATAGCGGATCACGTCGTCGAGCGTCTCGGTGTCGCAGATGTCGTCCTTGATCAGCCACAGGCCCTCGCGCCAGACGGCTTCCAGGAGGCGGTCGCCGACGAAGGCCTCGATCTCCTTGTTGATGATCACGCCCTTCATGCCGATCGGCGCGAGCTTGGCCCTGGCGTCCTCCAGCACGGCGCGCGAGGTCTTCTGGCCGCCGACCAGTTCGGCGAGCGGCAGCAGGTAGACGGGATTGTAGGGATGCGCGACGAACAGCCGTTCGGGATGCTTCATGTCGCGCTGGAGATCCGTCGGCATCAGGCCGGACGTGGAGGAGCCGATGAGGGCATCGGGCCGTGCGGCGGCGTCGATCTTCGTCAGCACGCCGCGCTTCAGCTCCAGCCGCTCGGGCACGCTTTCCTGAATCCAGTCAGCGTCTTCCACGGCTTCTTCCAGGCTCCTGCAGAAGGTGATCTTCCCCTTCGGCGGCAGCGGCGCCATGGTGAGCATGCCATAGGCGCGCTCGGCATTCGCCATGACCTCGCCGATGATGCGCTCGGCCTCTGGATGCGGATCGAAGATGTTCACGTCGATGCCGGCCAGCGCGAAGCGCGCGACCCACGCCCCGCCGATGACGCCGCCGCCGACACAGGCTGCCTTGTGGATGGTGGTCATAGGGATGCTGCCTTCATGAATTCGAGTTGTGTCCGGCAGGACAGAGGGGGAACCCGCGTTCCGCCCTCGTGCCCGGTCCGTCAGCCGCGCGGCGCGCGCTTCGTCAGTTTCAGCTTCTCGCGCACCTCCGCCGGGCCGATGACCCGTGCGCCCATGCTCTCGATGATGTTGACCGCCTTGTCGACGAGCTGCGCATTGGTGGCGAGCTGGCCCTTGCCGACATAGAGGTTGTCTTCCAGGCCGACGCGGACATTGCCGCCGGCAAGCACGGCGGCGGCCGGATAGGCCATGGCGTTGCGGCCGATGGAGAAGGCCGAGAAGGTCCAGGACCGCGGCACGTTGTTGACCATCGCCATGAAGGTGTTGAGGTCGTCCGGCGCGCCCCACGGAATGCCCATGCAGAGCTGGATGAGCACCGGATCCTCGATGACGCCCTCCTCGACGAGCTGCTTGGCGAACCAGAGATGGCCGGTGTCGAACGCCTCTATCTCCGGGCGCACGCCGAGATCGGTCATCATCCTGCCCATGGCGCGCAGCATGGACGGCGTGTTGGTCATCACATAGTCGCCGAGCGAGAAGTTCATCGTGCCGCAATCGAGCGTGCAGATTTCCGGCAGGCATTCGGCGACGTGGGAGACGCGCTCCGTCGCGCCGGCCATGTCGGTGCCGTTGGGGTTCAGCGGCAGCGGCTGCTCGGTGCCGCCGAAGATCATGTCGCCGCCCATGCCGGCGGTGAGGTTGAGGACGACGTCGACCTCGGCGTCGCGGATGCGCTCGGTCACTTCGCGGTAGAGGTCGTTGCGCCGGCTCGGCGCGCCGGTTTCCGGATCGCGCACATGGCAGTGCACGACGGCGGCGCCGGCCCTGGCGGCCTCGATCGCCGACAAGGCGATCTCTTTCGGCGAGCGCGGCACATGGGGGGACTTGCCGGCGGTGTCGCCGGAGCCGGTGACGGCGCAGGTGATGAAGACGTCGCGGTTCATCGCAAGGGGCATTGTCGTTCTCCCGGTATTCTCGTTGGACCCATTACGAGCCAAGAGACGGCGCAATGCTTTCATTTTTCGGATCCAGCCTTGACAATTTGAGAGACGGGCGGACAAGCTCGCGCTATGCTCGATCCCTCTTCCGACACGCTCGACATCGACATCCTCGTCCTGCCCGAGACGAACCTCATCCTCGTCGCCTCGCTCATCGAGCCCCTGCGCGCGGCCAACCGCATTTCCGGCCAGGATCTCTACCGCTGGCGGATCTTCTCGCCGGACGGCGCGCCGGTGGAGACGCGCAGCCGCATCCCCGTTCCCGTCGACGGCGTGTTCCGGCCGGAGAAGGAGACGCAGCCGCTCTTCGTGCTGTCCTCCTATCAATGGCAGATGAGTGCGACGCCCCTGTTGCGGCGCCAGCTTTCGCAGACGGCGCGCTATCGCAGCATGGTGGCGGGCATCGAATCGGGCAACTGGCTGCTTGCCGAGGCGAGCCTGCTCGACGGCCATTCCGCCACGGCCCACTGGGAGGACATGGAGGACTTCGCCTCCGCCTATCCGCATATCGGCGTGGTGCGCGCGCGCTACGTCATCGACGGCAAGCGCATCACGACGGGCGGCTCGCTGCCGACGCTCGAACTGATGCTGGAGATCATCCGCCGCCGGCAGGGCTATTCGCTGGCGCTCGAAGTGTCCCGGCAATTCATCTACGAGCACGAGCGCACGGGGGGGCTGCTGCAGGTTCCCGCGCTCGGCACCATGCGCGTCGCCGACCAGCGGGTCAGCCAGGCGGTACGGCTGATGGAGGAGACGGTGGACGCGCCGCTGACGCTGGCGCGGCTCGCCCGGCGCGTCGGCATCAGCGCGCGCCACCTCCAGGAGCTTTTCCAGGAGACGATGGGCGTCGCGCCGCACCGGCACTACCTGGCGCTCCGGCTCAACGCCGCCCGGCGCAAGGTCATCGAGACGAAGACCGAATTCGCCGACATCGCGGCGCTCACCGGCTTCAATTCCTCCTCCGCCTTCTCGCGCAGCTACCGCGCGCACTATCGCGAGAGCCCGACGGAGACCCGGCGGCGGCTGCGGGCGAAGGGCTAGGCTTTCAGAAGCGCCAGCATCGTCTCGGCGGCCTTGCGGGAGAGCGCGTCGCGCGGCCAGACGAGGCTCAGCGATTGCTGGTAGGCGGTATCGAGCGGCAGCAGCGTCGGCGGCAGGTTGATGTTGGCGACGGAGTGCTCCGGCAGCACGGACAGATGGCCGTGGCGGAGCACGAGGTTGATGATGACCGGGATCGAATCGACTTCGACCAGCGTCAGGCGCGAGCGTTCCGCCGGGGTCAGCGTCGCTTCGAGGAAGCGGTCCGTCATCTGGCGCAGGCCGCTGCGCGGGCTCGGCACGGCGATGGGATAGCGCCGCAGCAGGGCCGCAAAGTCCTGTCGCTCCGCCTCGTCAAGCGAGCGCGGGCCGGCGAGCGCCAGTTGCGAGCGGCCGATTAGTTGTCCCTCGAATTCGGCGGGGTAGTGGTCGGTGTCGAGCAGGATCAGGTCGAAGCGGCGGTTCTTCAGGCCGGAGATGAGATCATCCGCCGTGGTGGAGGAGAGGAAGAGCGGCTGGCGCGGCCGCGCCGCGCGCCAGGCGACCGTGAGGCGGGCGAGCATGGCGGCGATCACGCTCTCGTGGCCGAAGGGGATGATCGCGCCGAGCCGCCAGGTGGCGGCGCTGCGGCGAAAGCGCTCGGCCGAGGCCGTGGCGAGCTGTTCCCAGGCCGCGCCGATGCGCTCGGCGAGCGCCAGCGCCTCGAGGCCGGCGGGCGTGCAGCTTATGCCCGCCGCCGACCGCTCGACCAGCGTGCGGCCGACCGCGACTTCCAGATGGCCGAGCTGGCGGGTGAGTTGCGGCTGGCCGAGGCCGAGGCTCCGCGCAGCGCCGCTGATGCTGCCGGCGCGCGCCGCGGCGGTGAAGCGGGCGAGGGCGGCGAGCGAGACGGCCGGCGTCCTTCCTCCGCTCTCGCCGAGGGCGGAGAGCGCAGCGGCGGCGGCGGCGATCTCGGCGAAGTGCGGCAGGCGGGCCTCGGCGTCGAGCGTCGGCACGAGGGCCTGGCCGTCGCGCCGCACCAGCGGCACGGACAGCATGGCCTCCACCCGGCGCAGCGCCGCGCTGGCGCTGGAAGCGGGGCGTCCTTCGGCCGCCGCGGCCCTGCGGATGCCGCGTTCTTCCAGAATACTGTGCACGAGGCGGAGCGTGGGCAGATCCATCGGGCGGGTCCTTCGGGTTTCGTGTCTGTTCGATCCATAGCATGGACTGTACGGATTTTGGGATATGGGTTCGGGCCGCGTTCCGCATAACATCGCTATCCGGTCACGCCGTTCGAAACAGGCTTCTTGAAAATGCTCGCTTCCGCCGACACGCTCTACCTGACTGGCCAGCCGCTCGACTTCGCGACGCTGGAGATGATCGGCACGGCCGCGCGCCGGCCGGTGGCCTGCGAGATCGGCATGGCGCGCGTCGGCGCGTCGCGCCGCGTCGTCACCGATCGCCTCGCCACGGGCCTGCCGATCTACGGCGCGAATACCGGCGTCGGCTCGATGAAGGACAAGCTCTGGACGGCCGACGACCTCGTCGAGTTCAACAACAATCTGGTGAAGGCCCACCATTTCGGCACCGGCGAACCCTTTTCGCTGCCCATCGTGCGCAAGGCGATGGGCATCCGCGTCAACACGGCGCTCGGCGGCTATTCCGGCTGCAGCCCGGAACTGATCGACGCCCTGCTCGGGCTGCTCGAACGGGATGTCGTGCCCGTCGTGCGCCGGCATGGCTCGATGGGTTGCGCCGATATCGGCCTGATGGGCCAGATCGCGGCGGTGCTGACCGGCGAGGGCGAGGCGTGGTACGGCGGCGAGCGCCTGCCCGCGCCCGAGGCGCTGGCGCGCGCCGGCCTTACGCCCTACCGCATGCAGCCGCGCGATGCGCTGGCCGCCCTCAGCGTCAACGCCATCTCGCATGCCGCGGCGGCCAATGTGGTGCGCGAGGCGGCGATGGCGATCCGCAATCTCATGGTGACGGGCGTGCTCTCCTCGCTGGCGCTCGGCGCCTCGGCCGATCCGTGGCGGGTGGCGGCGAGACTCTCGGCCCATGGCGAGGCGCTTGCGGGCACCTGGTTCGAGGCGCAGGCCGCCTCCGGCCACTGGCCGAAACCGTCGGCGATCCACGATCCGCTCAGCCTGCGCATGACCGCCCAGGTCTTCGGCGCCTGCCTCGACACGCTGATGAACGCCGCCGAGCGCATCGTCGAGGCGACGGCGCAGTCCGACGACAATCCGGTCGTGCTCGACAATCATGTCATGGCCTCCGGTGGCTCGCTGCCGCTGTCGACGACGCTCTATGTCGAGGCGGCGCAGACGGGCTTCGCCCACCTTGCCCGCAACGTGCTGAACCGCTGCGTGCTGCTCGCCAACGGCGTGCGCCGCAACCTGCCGGTCAATCTCGTTGCGCCCGGCGAGACGGCGACGGGCTTCGGGCCGATCCTGAAGCTCGCGGTGGAGCTCTACATGCGCATCCAGTCGCTGGCGGTGCCGATCTCGGCGCAGTCCATCGTGGTGGCCGGCGGGCTGGAGGAGGAGGCGACCTTCCTGCCGCTCATCGTCGAGCGCATGGAGAGCCAGGTGCGGGACCTGCGCCAGCTTGCCGCCCTCGAAGCCATGCTCTCCGCCCAGGCGATCGACCTTGCCGGCGACAATGCCGAGGGTGTCGTCGCCATCGCTTACCAGCGCACGCGGGCGATCAGCCCGTTCTACCGCAAGGACCGGCCGCTTTCCGCCGAGATCGAGGCGCTCGACCGCGACCTTGCCAGCCCCGAGGCGCTTGCCGCCTTCGTCGAGGCCGCGCCCATGGCGGAGTTCGACGCCTTCTTCGCCCTCAAACCCTGACGGAGACAGACCATGGCCGATTTCGATCTCGTCCTGAAAGGCACCGTGGTCCTTACGGACCGCATCGTCGAGGGCGGCCATGTCGCCGTCGCCGGCGGCAAGGTCGTGCATGTCGGGCAGGGCGCGATGCCGGCGGCGAAGGAGCGGCACGACCTATCCGGCGCGCTGATCCTGCCCGGGGCCATCGACGCGCAGGTCCATTCCCTGTCGCAGAAGGACCAGGAGGATTTCCTCTGGTCGACGCGCTCGGCGGCGGCCGGCGGCGTCACGACCATCGTCGACATGCCCTATGACGAGGGCAACCTCGTCTGCTCCGCCGAAGCCGTGCGGCGCAAGGTGGACCATGCCGGACGGCAGGCGCGCGTCGATTTCGCGCTCTACGGCACGATCGACCCTGAGGAGGGGCCGGCGCGCATTGCCGAAATGGTCGAGGCGGGCGTCGCGGCCTTCAAGTTCTCCACCTTCGGCACGGACCCGAAACGCTTTCCGCGCATTCCGGCGGCGCTTCTGGAGGAGTGTTTCCGCGCCATCGCCCCGACGGGGCTGACGGCCGGCGTGCACAACGAGGACGACGAGGCGGTGCGCGCCGCGATCGCCCGGGTGAAAGCGGCGGGCATCACCGATTACCGCGCCCACGGCTTGTCGCGCCCGCCGCTGACGGAGCTCATCGCCTCCAACCAGATCTACGAGACGGGCGCGGCAACCGGCTGCCCGGCCCATGTGGTGCATTGCTCGCTCGGCCGGGGCTACGAGATCGCGGCGGCCTACCGGGCGCAAGGTTTTCGCGCGACCATCGAATGCTGCATCCACTACCTGGTGCTCGATGAGGAGAACGACGTCGCGCGGCTCGGCGGCAAGGCGAAGATCAACCCGCCGATCCGCCCGCGCGCCGAGGTCGAAAAGCTCTGGCGGCACGTCGCGGCGGGTAATGTGACGCTCGTCTCCACCGACCATGTGAGCTGGTCGGAGGATCGCAAGACGAACCCGGACATGCTGGCCAACGCCTCGGGCGTGCCGGGGCTGGAGGTCATGGTGCCGCTCTTCGTCAAGGGCGCGCTGGAGCGCGGCATCCCCTTGACCCGCGCCGCCGAGCTGATGGCGCTGAACCCCGCCCGGCATTTCCGGCTGGACCATGCGAAGGGCGCGCTCGAAGCCGGCAAGGACGCCGATATCGCCGTGCTGACGCCGGAGCCCCATCTCTATGACGCGGCGGCAAGCGGCCACAACGTCGTCGGCTGGTCGCCCTATAACGGCATCCGCCTGCCGTGGCGCGTTTCAGCCACATATCTGCGCGGCAAGCTCGCCTTCGACGGCACGCGGGTGCTCGCCGAACCCGGCGCCGGCGCCTTCGTGCGTCCGCTGCCGACGCTCGTTTCCGGAGGGAGCCGCTGATGACCGCGCCGCGAACCAATCTGCCGGTCGATCCGTCCCGCATAAGGGATGTGATCGACGGGCTTGCCCGGCTCACCGAGCCCGGCCGGCCCTATACACGGCGTGCCTTTACCGCTCTGTTCCCGGCGGGGCGGGATTTTCTTGATGAGACGTTTCGGGCGGCCGGGCTCGAAACGCGCATCGACGCCGCGGGCAACCTGATCGCCCGGCGGGCGGGCCGCAAACCCGGCCGCGGCACGATCATGCTCGGCTCGCATTCCGACACGGTCCCGGACGGCGGGCGCTATGACGGCATTGCCGGCGTGGCGGTGGCGCTGGAAGTCGCCCGGGCCCTTGCCGATCAGGGGATCGAACTCGACCACGACCTGGAGGTCGTCGATTTCCTTGCCGAGGAAGTGTCGATCTTCGGCGTCTCCTGCATCGGCAGCCGCGGCATGGCCGGCGTCTTGCCGGCGGACTGGCTGGTGCGGGAGGCCGACGGCCTGACGCTGGAACAGGGCATTCGCGATGCGGGCGGCGACCCGGCGCGCCTTTCGGCGGAGGCGCGCAAGGACATCGCGGCCTTCCTCGAACTGCATATCGAGCAGGGGCCGGTGCTGGAAACGGAGAAACTCGATATCGGCGTGGTGACGGCGATCTCCGGCATCACGCGCATCGAGATCGTCGTTGAGGGCCGGGCGGACCATGCCGGCACGACGCCGATGGGCGCGCGCGCGGATGCGCTGGCGGCCGCCGCGCGGCTGGTGACGGGCGTCGAGGCGCTGGCAAGATCGCTGTCCGAGGGGCCGGGGCATTTCACGGCGACGGTCGGCGAATTCTCGATCGAGCCGAACGCCGCCAATGTCGTGCCGTCGCGCGCGCGCCTGCTGATAGACGCGCGGGCGGAGCATCGCACCGCGATGGACGTCTTCGCCGCCTCCGTCGAGCAGATGGCCGAGCAGGTCGCGCGCGAGACGGGGGTGACGATCGCCCCGCCGCGCCGCATCTCCGACAACATGCCGACGCCCGGCGATCCCTTGCTGCTCGACGTGCTGGACGCGGCTTGCGCGGCGGCCGGCGCGCGCCACCGCCGCATGGCCTCCGGCGCCGGGCACGACACCGCCTTCATGGCGAAGGTGACGCGCTCCGCAATGATCTTCGTGCCGTGCCTTGGCGGGCGCAGCCATGCGCCGGAGGAGTTTGCCGAGACGGACGATATCGCGCTCGGTGCGGCCGTGCTGCTTAACGCGGTGATTCACCTGGATGAGACATTGAGCGAGGAGGACGTCTGATGGGCCGGATTCTAAAGGAAAAAGACGTCGAGGCGGCGGTTAGGGGTGGCTCCGTCTATGCCGCCGGCGGCGGCGGCTGGGCGGACCATGGCCGCATGCTCGGCCACGCCGCGGTGTCGATCGGCAAGCCGGAGCTGGTCTCCATCGACGAACTGTCCGACGACGACTGGGTGGCGACGGCCGCGGCCATCGGCGCGCCGGCCTCGACCACGCCCTGGGAAATGCGCGGCGTCGACTATGTGAAGGCAGTGGAGCTTCTGCAGGAGGCGCTGGGCGAGAAGGTCGCGGCGCTGATGGTCGGGCAGAACGGCAAATCCTCGACGCTGAACGGCTGGCTGCCCTCCGCCATCCTCGGCACCAAGGTGCTCGACGCCGTCGGCGACATGCGCGCGCACCCGACCGGCGACATGGGGTCCATCGGCATGGCCGGCTCGCCCGAGCAGATGATCCAGACCGCCGTCGGCGGAAACCGGGAGGAGAACCGCTATATCGAGCTCGTCGTGCGCGGCGCGACGGCGAAGGTGTCGCCCATCCTGCGCACCGCCTCCGACATGTCCGGCGGCTTCATCGCCTCCTGCCGCAACCCGCTGCGCGCCTCCTATGTGCGGAAAAATGCGGCGCTCGGCGGTATCTCGCTGGCGCTGAAACTCGGCGAGGCGATCATCGCGGCGGAAGGCAAGGGCGGTTCGGCGATCATCGACGCCATCGTTCGCACGACGGGCGGTTCGATCCTCTGCGAGGGCGTGATCACCGACAAATCGGTGGTCTATACCAAGGAGGCCTTCGATATCGGCACGGTGACGCTCGGCAAGGGCGACAGCGCCGCGGTGCTGCATGTGATGAACGAATACATGGCGGTGGAATCGGCCGGGGGCGAACGGCTCGCGACGTTCCCGGACGTCATCACCACGCTTTCGCCGGAGGGCGAACCGCTCAGCGTCGGCCAGCTTGAGGTCGGCATGACGGTCTTCGTGCTGCATGTGCCGAAGACGGTCATCCCGCTCGCCTCCAGCGTGCTCGACCCGACGGTCTATCCCTCGGTGGAGAAGGCGATGGGGATCGAGCTGGCGCGGTATGCGCTTGGTGGATGATGCAGGCTGCCCCTCACCCTGACCCTCTCCCCGCAAGCGGGGAGAGGGGACTTTCCCCACGAACGGGTACTGATTGGGGAAATCGGCGCGGCATATCCCTTCGCCCCGTTTACGGGGAGAAGGTGCCGGCAGGCGGATGAGGGGCAGCGCCCCACGAACGAACAGGAGACACCCATGCCAAAACCCAATCCGCGCCACCCGAATTATCCGATCCCGAGCGGCGACATCCTGCGCGCCAGGGGCTGGCGGCAGGAGGGGCTTTTGCGGCTCCTTGAAAACGTCCTGTCGGTCGGCGAGGATCCGGACAACCTGATCGTCTATGCCGCGCTCGGCAAGGCGGCGCGCAACTGGGCCTCGCACAGGGCCATCGTCAAGGCGCTCACCGAGATGGACGAGGACCAGACGCTGGTCATCCAGTCCGGCAAGCCGGTCGGCCTGCTGAAGACCCATGCGAAGGCCCCGCTCGTCATCATGGCCAACTGCAACATCGTCGGGCAATGGGCGAAGGCCGAGGTCTTCTACGAGCTCCAGCGCAAGGGGCTGATCTGCTGGGGCGGGCTGACGGCCGGCGCCTGGCAGTATATCGGCAGCCAGGGCGTCATCCAGGGCACCTACGAGATCTTCATGCGCATCGCGGAGAAGCGGTTCGGCGGCAGCCTTGCCGGCCGCTTCATCCTGACCGCGGGCCTCGGCGGCATGGGCGGCGCGCAGCCGCTGGCCGGCCGCATGGCGGGCGCGGCGATCCTGTGCGTCGACATCGACCCGGCGCGCGCCACCGCGCGCAAGGCCGTCGGCTATCTGGAGCACGTCGCGCCGGACCTCGATGCGGCGCTTTCGATGATCGACGCGGCCGTCAAGGAAAAGCGCGCGACCTCGATCGGCCTCGTCGGCAATGCGGCGGAGGTCTATCCCGAGATCCTGAGGCGCGGCATCGTGCCGGATATCGTCACCGACCAGACCTCGGCGCACGACCTCGTCTACGGCTATGTGCCGAAGGGCATGAGCCTCGATCAGGTGAAGGGCCTGCGCGATGACGGGCAGGGGCAGCTGATGGCGGCAAGCCGCGCCTCCATCGTCGAGCATGTCTCGGCCATGCTGGAATTCCAGAAGCAGGGCGCCGAGGTGTTCGACAACGGCAACCTCATCCGCACGCAGGCGCGCGAAGGGGGCGTCGCCGACGCCTTCGACATCCCGATCTTCACCGAGGCCTATCTCAGGCCGCTCTTCGCGCGGGCCATCGGGCCGTTCCGCTGGATGGCGCTGTCCGGCGAGGAGAGCGATATCGCGCGGATCGACGATCTCGTCATGGAGATGTTCCCGGACAACAGGATCGTCACCAACTGGATCCGGCTGGCGCGCGAGAACGTGCCGTTCGAGGGGCTGCCGGCGCGTATCGCCTGGCTCGGCCACGGCGAGCGCACGGCGCTCGCGCTGGCGGTCAACCGGCTGGTGGCGGCGGGCGACCTGAAGGGGCCTGTCGCCTTTTCGCGCGACCATCTCGATGCCGGCGCCATGGCGCATCCCAACATCATGACGGAGCGCATGAGGGACGGTTCGGACGCCATCGCCGACTGGCCGCTGCTCGACGCCATGCTGCTCTCCTCCTCCATGGCCGACCTCGTCGTCATCCATTCGGGCGGCGGCGGCTATGCGGGCTACATGACGAGCTGCGGCGTGACGCTCATTGCCGACGGCACGGCCGGCGGCGCGGAGCGGCTGGAGCATGCCCTGACGAACGACACGTCGCTCGGCGTCATCCGCTATGCCGATGCCGGCTACGAGGAGGCGCTCGACGAGATCGCCGGAAAGGACATCGGCTACGTCGCGGTCGGCTAACGTCCTGAAATGTCTTCGGCGCCGTAAACCTTGCATTTAACATTTCGCGGTAATCTTCCGTTAGTAATTCCGTCCGGTGTCGAAAGGGCGGGGCTTCGGTTTGTCTTGCGTGCGAGTGCCTATGCGTCTTTCGGTCCTTACAACGGCTCTGCTTGCCTGTGTCGCCACGGCGGGCTGTGCCTCGAGCTCCAATCCCGTGTCGGCGCTTGCCATCAAGCCGTCGGCGGAAACCACCGCCTCGGTCTCCAAGGTGAGCGGCCCGGTGCCGGAAGTCGCCGTCGGCGAAAGCAAGGTGGCGGCGGACGGGGCGGACATGCTCGCCTGGGCCGGTCCGGTTCCGGGAGCCGGCGCCTTCGAGAGCGTGACGATGCAGTCCGCCATCCCGGCCGAGCGGCCGGCGGAGGCCGTGACGGCGGAAGAGCCGTCTTCCGAGGGCCGCTCGAAAAAGCGCTCGCGCGTCTACAGCCAGCAGTTCCGCGACGCCCATCCGATCAATTTCGGCAAGCGCGCGCCCAAGCACTACCAGGTGCACGGCGTCGACGTCTCGCGCTGGCAGGGCGAGATCGACTGGATGAAGCTGCGCATGCAGGGCGCCAACTTCGCCTTCATCAAGGCGACGGACGGCGGCGACCATCTCGACCCGATGTTCCAGAAGAACTGGCGCAAGGCCAAGGAGGCCGGCATCAAGCGCGGCGCCTACCACTTCTTCTACTGGTGCCGCGTCGCAAGCTCGCAGGCCGAATGGTTCATCCGCAACGTGCCGAAGGATCCCGACGCGCTGCCGCCGGTCATCGACGCCGAATACAACGGCGATTCGAGCTGCAAGAGGCGCCTCACGCGGGCGCAATATGTCGAGAAGATCCGCGTCTTCTCCGAGATGCTGGAACGCCACTACGGCAAGCGGCCGATCATCTACACCGCGCCGGATTTCTACGAGGACAACCTTTCGGGCGAATTGACGAACCATCCGTTCTGGCTGCGCTCGGTCGCCGCGCATCCGTCCAAGCGCTATCCGAACCGCCGCTGGGTGTTCTGGCAGTATTCCGGCTCGGGCCTGTCGCACGGCGTCACCGGCAAGATCGACCTCAATGTCTTCCACGGCAGCGTGAGCGACTGGCACAACTGGCTCGCCGGCCAGCGCTCAGCCAGCCGCGACTGATTGTCGATGACGGCGGGCGGATGAGCCGGACGATCTATCTCCGCTTCTGCGGATAGATCGTCTCGCCACGCTTCAGCATCTCCACGAAGGTCTCGATCTTCCGCCTGCGGCCGGCCTCGGTCTTCATCGTGTGGACGCGGAAGGCGAGGGCGAACCGGTTCTGCTCGGTGAGCCTGCCGAGCATCGCCCTTGCCGCCGGCTCGGCGTCGATCGCGGCCTGCAGGTCCGGCGGGATCTTCATGTCCTTGCCGCTGCCATAGGCCTTGTCCCAGCGGCCATCCGCCTTGGCGGCCTCCACCTGTTTCAGGCCGTGTTCGGTCATTCGCCCGTCCTCGATCAGCCGGCCCACCGTCTCGACATTCTTCTTGCTCCACACGCTTTTCCTGCCCCGCGGGCTGTAGCGCTGGAAAAAGCTCTTCTCGTCGAGCCCCTTGCGGATGCCGTCGATCCAGCCCCAGCAGAGCACAACCTCGATCGCCTCTTCGGGATTGATGGAGGCGAGGCCGGAGGCGCGCTTGTGGATCCTTATCCAGACCTCGGGCGCCGTGGCGTGGTTTTCCGCCAGCCAGCGATAGAATTCTTCCTGCCCGGGAAATTCGCGGACATGGGCAGGGTTGATTTCCACAGGTGCCATCGTGTTTCCCCCGTTTTCCGGTGAGCCGTGTCCTTCGTGCACTGGCCGCCCGGCCGGGCAGGGACTAATGCCGAAGAAGTGATCCCGATGTTTCTTGCCAGCCCGCCCGCGGTTTGGCTAGCCATCTGACAAACCTTCCTTTTCTTCCCAAGGAGATCGTAAAGAGAATGCCTACGGTGTGCACATTGTCGCGCAGAGCCTTTTTCCTGGGCGCTTCCGCGACGCTTGCGGGATGCGCGACCACGCAGACGCCGGTCAGGAATGCCCCGGTTCCGCAGAAGGTCAGCTATCCGATCGTGCCGGCGAGCGACGAGGAACTGGCGGCCCGCTATGCCGCCGTCGAAGATGGCGGCCACCTCATCCCCGCCATCCCTTATAGGGAGATCGACCCGAAATATTACCGCCAGCGCGTGAAGGACCCGACCGGCGAAACACCGGGCACGGTGGTCATCGATACGCCCGGCCGCTTCCTCTACGTGGTGGAGCAAGGCGGCACGGCGATGCGCTACGGCGTGGGCATCGGCCGCGAGGGCTTCGCCTGGCAAGGCGAGGGCATCATCCACTGGCGCCAGCCCTGGCCGCGCTGGAAGGTGCCGGCCGACATGATCGCGCGCACGCCGAGCCTTGCCAGATATTCCGTCGAGAACGGCGGCATGGAGCCGGGCATCAAGAACCCGCTCGGCGCCCGCGCGCTCTACATCTTCCAGAACGGCAAGGACACGCTCTACCGCCTGCACGGCTCGCCGGACTGGAAATCGATCGGCAAGGCGACGTCGTCCGGCTGCGTCCGGCTGATCAACCAGGATGTGCTCGATCTCTACAAGCGCGTGCCCTATCACGCCCGCATCGTCGTGCATCAGGGACCGATGGGCGCGGCCGTCGGCGTTTAAGTTACGGTCTCGCCGCCGTCTACCACGAGAATCTGGCCGGTCATGTAGCTTGACCGGTCGGAGACGAGGAAGAGGATCGGTTCGGCGATCTCCTCCACATCGGCCCAGCGGCCCATCGGCACCTTTTCCCTGATATAGGCCTCGATCGCCTCGCGCCCGCCCATCTGGTTGATGAAGGGGGCGTTGAAGGGCGTATCCACCCAGCCCGGGCAGAGCGCGTTGACGCGGATGCCGTGGCCGGCATAGTCGCCCGCCATCTGCTTCGTCATGGCGATGACGGCGTGTTTCGTCGTCGTGTAGGCGATCATCTCGCGGTCGTAGAGCACGCCGGAGGAGGAGGCGGTGTTGAGGATGACGCCCTTGCCCTGCGCCCTCATGGCCGGCATGACGAGGCGGGCGGCTATCAGGTGGGCGCGCACATTGAGGTTCCAGGAGAGATCGAGCCCGTCGAGCGGGACGCTTTCGAGGTCGCCGGCGACCTGCGCGCCGGCATGGTTGTGCAGGATGTCGATGCGGCCGTGGCGCGACAGCACCCCGGCGACCGCCATCTTCAGCTCCACGTCGTCGGTGACGTCGACGATGACCGTTTCGGCCTTGCCGCCGTCGGCGCGGATGAAATCCACGGTCTCGGCGGCGCGCGTCTCGTTGAGATCGGCGACGCAGACGGTGGCGCCCTCGCGCGCCATGATGCGCGCGCCGGCCCGGCCGATGCCGGAGCCCGCTCCGGTGACGATGGCGACACGGTTGTTCAGGATCATCGGTCTCACTCTCCGGCAGGCGATTTTCTGGCTTTTTCCCGCATCAGCAGGCGGGCGACGAGGATCAGCATGAGCGAGGCGACCAGCACCATCGTCGCGATGGCGTTCACCTCCGGCGTCACGCCGCGGCGGATCGAGGCGAAGACGTAGATCGGCAGCGTCGTCTTCGAGCCCGCGACGAAGAAGGCCACGATGAAATCGTCGAAGGAGAAGGTGAAGGCGAGGAGGAAACCGGCCAGCACCGAGGGCAGGATCTGCGGCAGCACGATGTCGCGGAAGGTGGTGAGCGGCGTCGCGTAGAGATCGGCCGAAGCCTCGACGATGTCGCGGCCGAGCGTCGCGATGCGCGCCTTCACGATCATGGTGACGAGCGCCATGGTGAAGAGGCCGTGCGCGGCGATGATCGAGCCGTAGCCGAGGCCGAGCTGCGGCGGCTTTTCGCCGGGCCAGAGGGCGGCGATGGCCGGATTGACCGCGCCGAAGACGGCGACGAGGGCGACCAGCGTCGCGATGCCGATGACGACGCCCGGCACGACGATGGCGGCGGCGAGCAGGCCGTCGAAGACCGCGCGGGCGCGGCTGCCCAGCCGTTCGAGGCCGAGGGCGGCCATGGTGCCGAAGACGGCGGCGAGCGTGGCGCTGACGAAAGCGATGATCAGGCTGTTCTGCAGCGCGGCGACGAGGAACGGATTGGCGAGCGCCTTGCCATACCAGGCGACGGAGAAGCCGGTGAATTCGCTCGCATTGCGCCCCGCATTGAAGGAGAACAGCACGACGAGCGCGATCGGCGCGTAGAGGAAGAGATAGACGGAGATAATCAGCGCGCGCATCAGACGAGATCCACCTGTCTCGTGCCGGAAATGCGCCAGGCGATGCGCATGGCGACCGTCAGCACCACGACCACGACGGCGACCAGCGTGACGGCGATGGCCGAGCCGAAGGGCCAGTTGCGCGATTGCAGGAAGAGATCGACCAGCGCATTGCCGATGAAGAAGACTTTGCCGCCGCCGAGGAGCTGCGGGATGAGATATTCGCCGAGAAGCAGGATGGTGACGAGCGCGACGCCCGTCATGACGCCCGGCAGCGACAGCGGCAGCGTGACGGAGAAGAAGGTCGACAGGGGTTTTGCGCCGAGGTCGGCGGAGGCTTCGAGCAGGCGCCGGTCGAGTTTTTCGAGGCTGACATAGATCGGCATGATCATCAGCGGCAGGTAGCCGTAGACGATGCCGAGCAGCACGGCGCCCGGCGTGTTGAGCAGGCGCACGTCCGCAATGCCGATCATGTCCAGGAGGTTCGGGATGCCGCGCGAGCCGAGGATGTACATCCAGGCATAGGTGCGCACGAGCAGGCTCGTCCAGAACGGCACGACCACCAGCGAGACGAGCAGCAGCCGGTGGCGCGGGTTCGCCCGGACGGCGAGGTAGTAGGCCGTCGGATAGGCGACGAGGAGGCAGAGGAAGGCGCCGACGGGCGCCAGCATGAGGGTGTTCCAGTAGGCGGCGGCGCGGGCCGGCAGGTTGGCATATTGCGCGAAGGTGAACGCCGCCTGGTATCCGCCCGCAGGCCCCCGCTCGCCGACGGAGAAGACCACCATGGCGATGAAGGGCAGCACGAGGAAGACGAACAGCCAGGCGGAAGCCGGCGCCAGCAGCGCCACCGTCACCAGCCGTCTCTTCGTCGTCATCGTCAGGGGCATTGCGGTTTTCCTGTTGCGTATAGGTGGATTGCCCCTCATCCGGCTGCCGCCACCTTCTCCCCGCAAGCGGGGCGAAGGGGTATGCGGCGCCGTGTCATTCCGTTCGAGAGGAAACGGGACGCAGCCAAACATTTCCTTCTCCCCGCTTGCGGGGAGACGGTGGCCGGCAGGCCGGATGAGGGGCGAGACGGCTAGGCCGACTTGAACCGCGCCATCAGCTCCGCCCGGGCCGGGTCCGTCAGCGTCACGGCAGCGCCGAATTCGAGCGGGGTCAGCGCAGCCTCGTCGGGATAGACGATCCTGTTGCCGGTGATTTCGGCCGGCAGCAGCGAGAGCACGCGGCTGTCCGTCGTCGGCGCGCCGTTGGCGATGTGCTCCTTCACCGCGTTCTGCGGGTCCATCAGGAAGTTGAGCAGGGCGTAGCCGGCCGGCTTGTTGGCGGCGCTTTTCGGCACCGCGTAGAAATCCGACCAAATCTCGCCGCCGTCCGAGCCGAGCGCGAACTGGATTTCCGGGATGTCGCGGTTGAGCTGGGCGCCGTCGTTCGTCCAGCACATGGTCATCCAGGCGTCGGAGGCGCGCATGGAGGGCTGGTAGTCGCTGTTGATGGCGTAGAGATGCGGCTTGACCTTGATCAGCAGTTCCTCGGCCTTGGCGAGTTCCTCGGGCTTGACCGAATTGAAGGAGAAGCCGAGCGAGACGAGGGCGTTGCCGATGGTGGTGAGCTGGTAGTCGTGCACCATGGCCCGGCCGTCCGCCTCGGTCATGGCGACCTCGAAGAATTCCTTCCAGCTCGTCACCTTCGCCTTCACCTTGTCGGCATTGACGGCGATGCCCGTCGTGCCCCAGTTCTTCGGCAGCGCATAGATCTTGCCGTCGACCGTGCCCTCGTTGGTGAAGCGGGTGTTCTGGGTCTTGGCGTCGAAGTTCGGCACCTTGGCAAGGTCGAGCGGGTCGATCAGGCCGAGGCCGGCATAGGTGGAGATCGTGTAGTTGGTGGGCACGAAGAGGTCCCAGCCGGTGCCGCCGGCCTGGAGTTTCGCCAGCATCTCCTCGTTCGAGCCGAAGACGTTGACCTCGACGGCGACGCCGGTGGCGGCGGTGAAGGCCTCGAAGGTCGCCGGGTCGTGGTAGTTCGGCCAGGTGGCGAGCGACATGGCGGAGCCGAGGTCTTCCTGCGCGTGTGCCTCGGAGGTGAAGAGGCCCGGCTGGCGGGCGAGAACCGCGGCGGCGAGGCCGAGGCCGGTGACGGCCAGGAAGTGGCGCCGCGTGACGGAGCCGCGCTTCAGCCGCATGAATTCGTCCGTCAGTTCCCGAGCGCTGATCGGGGCATTCTCTCTGAACCATTTCGACATGATGCTGTTCCCCTGTTGGGCCTGTTTCCCTCAGGCCGGAAAGATATGCGTCTGGCCGGGATCGAAGCTTATGGCGACCCGTTCGCCCGGCGCGACGAGGTCGTTTTGCGATTGGCTGTGGCGTTCGGCGGTGACGAGCAGGTCGCCGAGCCCGTCGACGGCGACGGAATATTCGGCGGCCGAGCCGAGGAAGATGCGGTGCGTGACCGTGCCTTCCAGCGTGGTCGCGCCGGCCGCGCCGCGCGAAAGGCGGATCGCCTCCGGGCGGAGCGCGACCGTGACGGCGCCCGGCGCAAGATCGGCCCGCGCGGCGGGCAGGGCCGCGCCGTTGCCGAGGCGCACGGCACCGCCGGCCTCCAGCGTGCCGGAGAAGCGGTTCGTCTTGCCGACGAAATCGGCGACGAAGAGATCGGCGGGCCGGTCGTAGACCTCCTGCGGCGTCGCGAGCTGGCGGATGCGGCCGGCGCTCATCACGCAGACGAGGTCGCTCATCGACAGCGCCTCCTCCTGGTCGTGCGTGACGAGCACGAAGGTGATGCCGAGGTCGCGCTGCAGCGTCTGCAACTCGATCTGCATGGCGGTGCGCAGCTTCTTGTCGAGCGCGGCGAGCGGTTCGTCGAGGAGGAGCACCGAGGGCTTGTTGACGAGCGCGCGGGCAAGCGCCACGCGCTGCTGCTGGCCGCCGGACATTTCATGGATGCGGCGCCGGGCGAAACCGGTCAGGCGCACCATTTCCAGCGCCTCGCCGACCCGGCGGGTAATTTCCACCGCCGGCAGCTTCGGGCGCAGCTGCCGCAGCCCGTAGGCGACGTTCCTCTCCACGTCGAAATGCGGGAAGAGGGCATAGTGCTGGAAGACCATGTTGACCGGGCGGCGATAGGCCGGCACGCCGTTGGCGACCTTTCCGGCGATCAGCACCTCGCCCTCGCTCGGCTGCTCGAAGCCGCCGATCATGCGAAGGCAGGTCGTCTTGCCGCAGCCGGACGGGCCGAGCAGCGCGACGAAGGCGCCCTTCGGCACGGAGAGATTGATGTCGGAGACCGCGGTCACCGCGCCATAGCGCTTGGTCACCGAACGGAACTCGATGTCGTTCGTTGGGGCGGATGTCACGTCTGTTCCCTGCGGTTGTTGGTCTCGTGGCGATCTCTGCCGCCTTGGCCACCGTCAAGGGAATGCTAGTCAGCGGCCGGTGGGCGGTATATACCCCGAGAGAGGTATTTTATCCGTAAATCGGCTGTGGAAGGAGTATATCCGGCGACAGCCCATTCCGGCTGCCGCGGGGAGGCGGGGGAAGAGCGGCGTCATGCGGGTCGATTTCACGGCACTTTTTCGCACCCTGGCCGACTGGACCGGTGCGCCGGAAGCCTCCGACCGCCAGACGGGCGAGACCCTGCTTGCGATGATGCGGGCGCTGGTGCGCTTCGACGATATCGTCATCTTCGCCTATCACGAGAAGGCGCGGCCGATCGACCTCTTCAGCACGTTCGACGCGGACGACCATCATGTCTTCGTGACGCTCTACCAGGCCGGACCCTACCTGCTCGATCCGTTCTACCGCACGACGCGCGCCGGCCGCGCCGGCATCTTCCGCATGCGGGAACTGGCGCCGGACCGGTTCTTTTCCAGCGAATATTTCCGCACCTATTATTCGCAGACGCGGCTTGCCGAGGAGATCGGCTTCTTCGTGCCGGTGGACGACGGCGTGACGGTGGTGGTCTCGCTGATGCGGCGCGAAAAGACCGGCGTCTTCCCCGCGTCGGAATTCGCCCTGCTCGGCGATGCCGAACCCTTCGTCGCCGCCTTCGTGCGGCGCGCCTGGAGCGGGCTTGCCGGGCGCTTTGCTGAAAGCGGCCAGGGGCGGGGGCGGCGCAGCGAGCCGCTGAGCGCGGCCGACCGGGTGTGGCGCAAGCTGAACCTCACGGACCGCGAGGCCTCGATCATCGAGCTCGTCCTGCAGGGGCATTCGTCGGAATCGATCGGCCTGAAGCTCGACATCTCCACCGGTACGGTGAAGGTCCACCGCCGCAACGTCTACCGCAAGCTCGGCATCTCCTCGCAGATCCAGCTGCTGTCGATCTATCTGAAGAACCTTCAGGGATAGGCGGGGCGGCAGGTGCGTCGGCGAGGGTGGGGGCACTCCTTTCCTCCTTCCGTCATCCTCGGGCTTGACCCGAGGATCCATGCCACAATGCAACACCCTGCTGTGGCTCGTGGATCCTCGGGTCAAGCCCGAGGATGACGGAGGAGAGGGAGGGAAAAGGAAAAGGGGAAAAGGAAAAGCCCGGCATCGCTGCCGGGCTTTCCGTGAGTCTTTTCAAATGTTTGTCGTCCTGTCCTTAAGGACCGATTCTACGCCTTCAACTCCCGATTCAACCAGCCGTCGCCAGCGCGGCCTGCGCCCGGGCGCCGATGATCTGGCGGGCGGCGTTGGCGGCTTCCTTGCCCTTGAGGACGAAATGGTCGCGGAAGAAGGCGATGTGGGCGTCCGATTCCTGGAAGTTGTGCGGCGTCAGCACGGCGGAGAGCACCGGCACGCCGGTATCGAGGCCGACGCGCACAATGGCGTCCACCACGGTGCCGGCGACGAAATCGTGGCGGTAGATACCGCCGTCGACGACGAGGGCGACGCCGAGGATGGCGGAATAGCGGCCGGTGCGGGCGAGAAGCTGGGCATGCAGCGGGATTTCGAGGGCGCCGGGCACGTCGACGATATCGACCTCCTCGGCGCGGCCGCCCAGCGCCGTCCATTCGGCGATGAACGATTCGACCGCCCGGTCGACGATGCCGGCGTGCCAGCGGGCACGGATGACGGCGATGCGGGCGGCGGGGGTGGCATTCACATTCATGTCGAGGCCTTTCAAGGGTTGAGCCATTTTGCAACGGTCCCCTTGGGCGAACACGCAGGACGCGGCCCGCCGTTGACGGCGGGTTTCTCCTGCTTGCTCTCTTCCATCCGGACTGTGACCGTCGGCTCCGGCATCGCACCGGATCTGCTGACCCTTGCCTTTGGGGCAAGGCGCTCGCGGGCTCCGGGTTTTTAAGGCCCGATACCGCCGGTGGGGAGTTTCGCCCCGCCCTGAGAACGATGGGAGACTAGCCGGCGAAGGCCCCCAGATCAAATCCGCGGGCGACGCGAAAGGCGCAATTCACGACAGATTTTTCCAAAGCGCGGGCGAAGGGTGGAAAACTTCTTCGCGGCCGGCCCGGAACGCTCAGTCGCGGATGACCAGCAGGTCGCCGGCTGTGAAGCGCAGCGTGACCGTCTCGCCGACCGTCGGCGGCACGAGGCCGGGGCTGTTGAACATGTCGAAGGAGATGACGTTGCCGCCGACATTCATGCGGGTGCGGATGACCGAGCCGAGGAAGTTCGTCGAGACGACCTCGCCGGTCAGCGCCGTGTCGCCCCTGGCATCGGCGGCGATGGAGCCGGCCTCCGGGCGCAGCGCCAGCGAGACGGTGTCGCCGGCCTTCGCATCGCCGAGCGGCTCGCGCAGCGTCACGCCCTGGTCGCCGATCGACACGCGGCTGGCGGCGGCGTCGACGACCTTCGCCTCGATGAGGTTCAGCGTGCCGACGAAGCCGGCGACGAAGCGGGTGGCGGGGCGGTTGTAGATATCCGCCGGCTTGCCGATCTGGTCCGCCTTGCCGGCATTCATCACGACGATGCGGTCGGAGATCGACAGGGCCTCTTCCTGGTCATGGGTGACGAAGACCGTGGTGATGCCGAGCTGCTGCTGGATCTGCCGGATTTCCTCGCGCAGCGACACGCGGATCTTGGCGTCGAGCGCGGAGAGCGGTTCGTCGAGCAGAAGGACCTGCGGCTTGGGCGCGAGCGCCCGGGCGAGCGCCACGCGCTGCTGTTGGCCGCCGGACATCTGGTAGGGGTAGCGGTCGGCGAGGTGGTCGAGCTTGATGAGGCCGAGCATTTCCTTCACGCGCGCATCGATCTCGGCCTTCGGCCGGCCGGCGACCTTGAGGCCGAAGGCGACGTTTTCGGCGACGTTCATGTTCGGGAAGAGGGCGTAGGCCTGGAACACCATACCGATATTGCGCTGGTTGGGGCGCAGGTTCACCTGGCTCTTGCCGTCGATGGTGATGGCGCCGCCCGAGGGCGTCTCGAAGCCGGCGATCATGCGCAGCACGGTGGTCTTGCCGCAGCCCGACGGGCCGAGGAACGAGATGAACTCGCCCTTTTCGATCGACATGTTGAAATCCTTGACGACCTGGACGGGGCCGAAGGACTTCTGGAGGCTGGTGAGGGTCAGAAAGCTCATGGAAAATCCTTAAGTCGCGCTCTGCGCGCCCTTCTGGAAACGGGAAACAAGCTGGATCAGGCCGAGGCAGCCCCAGGTCAGCGCGAAGGACATGACCGCGAGCGCAGCCGGCTCGTAGGCGCGGTTGGCGCCGAGCAGCTGCATGTAGGGGCCGAAGGCCGGGCGGTTGAGCAGGGCGGCCATGGTGAACTCGCCGATGACGATGGCGAAGGTCAGGAAGGCGCCCGACAGCACGGCGACCAGCACGTTCGGCAGGATGATCCGGGCGAGGATCGTCGTCCAGCCCGCGCCGAGGCTCTGGGCCGCTTCCGTCAGCGTCGCGATGTCGATGGAGCGAAGGCCCGTATCGACGGAGCGGTACATGTAGGGCAGCGCCAGCGTCGCATAGCCGAACATCAAGAGGATGTTCGTGCCGGTGATCGAGCCCGTCAGCGGCAGCCAGCTCGACGTGTTGTAGAGCCGGATATAGCCGAAGACGATGACGATGGCCGGGATGACCAGCGGCAGGAGCGTGATGAACTCGATATAGGGACGCAGGCCCGGCAGCTTCAGGCGCACCCAGTAGGCGGTGGGCACCACCAGCAGCACGCCGAAGACGATGGTCGCGAGCGCCATCAGGATCGAATAGGTGAAGGTCTGCTGGAAGCGCGGATCGCCGAGCACGACGGCATAGGCATCCAGCGAATAGACGCCGCGGCGCATCTTCAGCGAGAAGTTGGTCATGCCCATCAGCGGCAGGATGAAATAGAGCAGCCCGAAGGCGAGGGCGCCCCAGGCCCAGAACTTCCTCATTTCAGCCACCTTTCACTGCGCGCGCGCAGCCAGATGTAGATCGTGTTGGCGATGCCCGTCACGACGATCATGCCGAAGGCGAGCGCATAGCCGAGATGCGGGTTGCCCAGCACGTCGCCGCGGATCTGCGCGAAGAGCAGGATCGGCACGATGGAGAGCGAGGAGCCGGTGAGCGCGATGGCGGTGGCGACGGCCCCGAAGGCGTTCGCAAAGAGCAGCGCCAGCGTGCCGAGGAAGGAGGGCAGCAGGATCGGGAAGGCGACCAGGCGCCAGTATTGCGCGTTCGTCGCGCCGAGGATCTGCGCCGCTTCCCGCCATTCGCGCTTCAGGCCGTCGAGCGCGGGCGTGATGATGAGGATCATCAGCGGGATCTGGAAGAACAGGTAGGTGATCGTCAGGCCCCAGAACGACAGGATGTTGAAGCCGAGCGCGCGCAGGTCGATGCCGAGCTGGGTCTTCAGGAACACCGTCAGGAGGCCGACGGGGCCGAGCGTCGCAAGGAAGGCGAAGGCGAGCGGCACGCCGGCGAAGTTCGAGGCGACGCCGGAAAAGGTCAGGAGCGGGCCGCGGATCCATTTCGGCAGGCCGCCGAGCACCGCGGCGGCGGCGACGGAAAAGCCGATCAGGCAGCCGAGCAGGGCGGAGGCGATGGAGATCTTGATCGAGATCCAGTAGGCCGAGAGGATCGACGTGGTGAACAGGCCCCGGATGTTGTCCAGAGTGAAGCCGCCGTCCGGCGTCTGGAAGGCGCCGACGACGATGCGCATCGTCGGCATGATCAGGAACAACAGGACGAAGATCGCGAACGGCACGGCACCGAGCCAGTGCAGCGGAAGGCGGAAGGGCGCCCGCGCGGGCGGCGGTGCTGCTGGGCTGTCTGATGACATTGCGTTGGCCTCATGGGGTTGCCGTCATTGGCATACCGCAGTCGTCGCCCCGGCCTTGCGGGCCGGGGCGACGGGGAAGTCGTTTACTGCACGTTCGCGCCGACGACGCTGTCCCACGCGCCGGTCACGGCGGCGTTGTTGGCGTCCACTTCCTCGAGCGTCGGGAAATAGGCCTTCTCGTAGGATTCGGCCGGCGGCAGAGCGTCGATCAGGTCCTGCGGGATCTTGCCGGCCTTGGCCATGGCGTTGAAGCGTGCCGGATGGCAATAGCCCTTCAGCCAGCCGAGCTGGCCTTCGTCGGAATAGAGATGCTCCATCCACAGCTTGGCGGCGTTCGGGTGCGGCGCATAGGCCGAGATGCCCTGGACGTAGACGCCGGCGAGAACGCCCGTCGCGGGAACGACGACCTCGGTCGGCGGGTTGCCGTTGAGGGTCTTGGCCCAGCCGAGCGCGTTGTAGTCCCAGGCGATGACGATCGGGGTCGAGCCCTGCGCCAGCGTGCCGGACTTGCCGATGACCGGGACGAAGTTGCCGGCCTTGTTCATTTCCGCAAAGTAGGCAAGGCCTGCTTCGCCGGCTTCCTTGCCGGCCTTCGCACCCTTGCCGAGACCGGCGGCAAGAACGCCGAGGATGGCCTGGTTGGAGGCGCGCGGGTCACCGGCAAGGGCGACCTGGCCGGCATATTCCGGCTTCAGCAGGTCGGCCCAGTCCTTCGGCGTGTTTTCGACGAGATCCTTGTTCACCAGAAGGGACATCACGCCGTAATAGTCGCCGTACCAGAAGCCTTCCGGATCCTTGATGGTGTCCGGGATCTCGTCCCAGGTGGACACCTTGTAGGGCTGCAGGAGGCCTTCGGCCTTGGCGGACGGGCCGAAGGACAGGCCGACGTCGATCACGTCGGGCGACTGCGGGCCCTTGTTGTCCTTGTTGGCCTTGATGGCCTCGACCTCGTCGGCCGAGCCGGCATCCGGGTTCAGTTCGTTGACCTGGATTTCCGGATACTTGGCCTTGAAGGAGGCGATGACGTCACCGTAGCCGCACCAGTCGTGCGGCAGGGCGATCGTCGTCAGCATGCCTTCCTTCTTGGCGGCTTCGATGAGCTCGGCGCTCGGCTCGGCCAGGGCGAGCGAGGGAAGGGCGATCGCCAGCGCGGTGGAGAGCGAAAGCAGACGTTTCGTATGTGACATCACGGGTGTTCTCCTTTTGTGTGTCAGTCAACTTCGGCGAAGCTGATACTGGCGGCTGATGAAGCTTATGTGACAGTTTTATTTCGTTTTTTTCGAATGTCTATCCGGGCCTGCCGGGAACCTGCGGTCGGGGTTTGCGAAACAGCCGGCTGGCCTCGAAGAGGCCCTCCAGCGTTTTCATTCGGCCGCTGGTCTCCTCCCAGCCCGAACTCTGGACGGCTTCGATAAGCGCCTCCACGATGAACAGCGTCACGACGGACGAATCCCAGGCGGACGGCACCTCGATATGCACGCGGAAGACCTTCGCCGCGGCCTTGGCGACGGGCGAAGCCCACTGGTCGGTGAACAGCACGATCTCCACGCCGCGCTCGCGGGCGACGCGGCCGAGCGTCTCCATCTCCTGCTCGTAGCGGCGGATGTCGAAGATGACGAGCACGTCGCCGGCGCGCATGTTCAGCACGTAGTGCGGCCAGGAACTGGGATTGGACGCGATCTGCGTGACGTTCGGGCGGATGACCTGGAGGTGGGTGAAGAGGTATTCGGCCAGCGCCTTCGTGATGCGCCCGCCGATGATGTAGATGCTGCGCTGGCGATCGGCGAGAAGGGCGGCGGCGCTGTCGAATTCGGCGGTCTCCACCTGCGAGAGCGTCTGGCGCAGGTTGGTCATGATCGCGTCGGCGAAGCGGTTGAGGATATGCGTGCCGGGCGCCTTGGCGGCCCAGCGGTCGTGCTTGCTGATCGGGCTCGACAGGGTGGCTTCCAGCTCGTGGTGGAGGCGCGCCTGGAAATCCGGGAAGCCGCGGAAACCCAGCTTCTGCACCATGCGGGCGACCGTCGGCGTCGACACGCCGGCATTTTCCGCCACCGTGGTGATGCTGCCGAGGCCGGAGACGGGATAGTTGTCGAGCAGCGACGTGGCCAGTTGCTTTTCGGCGCGGGTCAACGCGTCGAAATGGGCACTGATCACATCCGACACCGTCATGGATGCTTGGTTGAGCGTCAAATTGTTCCCCTGCGCTCCGGTCTTCGCCGAAGTTTCGGAAATAAAGCGCGCTGTCACAATTCGAGTCAAATGTTTTTTTGAAGAGATTTTTTCAATAGCCGGTTGACAGCGGCAAGACTGTGAAGAATTCTCTTCATCAACGATAAAAGCCGGTCGAGGGGATCAGGCTGATGGGAATTCTGACTGGAGAGGAGGGCGACCCCGTCGCCCTGGAGAATGTTGTTGCCCGCGGCCCGGTCATCCTGGTCTGCGAGCACGCATCCCGCCTGTTGCCGCAGGCGCTCGGCACGCTCGGCCTGCCCGAGGAGGCGCTGGAAAGCCATATCGCCTGGGATCCCGGTGCGCTTGCGGTGTCGCGCCTGATGGCGAAAAGCCTCGATGCGACCCTCATCTTCCAGCGGTTCTCCCGTCTCGTCTACGATTGCAACCGCCCGCCGGAATCGCCGGCCGCCATCCCGGAGAAGAGCGAGGTCTTCACCGTGCCCGGCAATGCCGGCCTCGACCAGGCGGCGCGCGACGCCCGCACCGAAGCGCTCTACCTGCCGTTCCGCGAAAGGCTTTCCGCCCTGGTGGCGAGCCGGATCGCGGAGGGCAGGGCGCCGGTGATCGTGACCATGCACAGTTTCACGCCGGTCTATTTCGGCCAGCCGCGCGCCGTCGAGATCGGCATCCTGCACGATGCCGATGCCCGTCTTGCCGACGCCATGCTGGCGGCGGCCGGGAAGGCCGGCCCCTACGACATCCGCCGCAACGCGCCCTATGGGCCGGAAGACGGGGTGACGCACACGCTGAAGGAGCACGGCCTTTCCAACGGCCTTGCCAATGTGATGATCGAGGTCCGCAACGACCTCATAAAGGACGAAGCCGGCCAACGGGTCGTGGCCGGCTATCTGGCGGGGCTGCTTAAGAAGAGCCTGCCGGCAGTACAATGACAAGGACCCGGGGAACGACATCCGTGGAGACGGAGACGAACACGAACAGGAGAGGCCAGGCGGATGCTTGCGTTGTTACAAGAGAGGTGTGGCCCGGCTGAGACTGCCGCCGCCCGGAACGGGGGCAGAGGCCATGCCTGATTTCATCAAGAGCTATGTTCGCTTCGTCGACACGTTCAACCGGCGTGTCGGCCTTTTTGCGATGTATCTGATCTTCGCGATGTTCGCGATCCTGCTTTATTCCTCGCTTTCCAAGGCGTTCCGCCTGCCGGCGAACTGGACGCTGGAATCGGCGCAGTTCACCATGGCGGCCTATTACATGCTGGGCGGCGCCTTCGCGATGCAGACCGGCGACCATGTCCGGATGGACCTCTTCTACGGCACCTGGTCGGCGAAGAAGCGCGCGCTCTTCGACACGATCACGGCGATCGCGCTGATCGTCTTCCTCGGCTTCATGCTCTACGGCGGCATCGCCAGCACGACCTATGCCATCGAGTTCAAGGAAAAGAGTTTTACAGCCTGGGCCCCCTACATGGCGCCGATCAAGATCACCATGACCTTCGGCGTCCTGATGATGCTCGCGCAGGCAACTTCCTCGCTCTTCAAGGACATCGCCGAATTGCGGGGAAGGCCCATCGCATGAGTTATGAATTCATCGCAATCACGATGTTCGCCGGCATGATGGTGCTGCTGCTCACCGGGCAGCGCGTCTTCGCCGTGATCGGCTTCGTCGGCGTCGTCGCGGCCTTCCTGCTATGGGGCACGGGCGGCTCCGAAATGGGCTTCGCCTCCGTCATGAAGCTCGTCAAATGGTATCCGATGCTGACGGTGCCGATGTTCGTCTTCATGGGCTACATGCTCTCCGAATCCGGCATCGCCGAGGACATGTACAAGGCCATCCACGTCTGGATGGGACCGATCAACGGCGGCCTTGCGCTCGGCACCGTCGGCCTCATGGTCATCATCTCCGCCATGAACGGCCTTTCCGTCGCCGGCATGGCCATCGGCGCCACCATCGCGCTGCCCGAGCTTTTGCGCCGCGGCTACGACAAGGTCATGATGACCGGCGTCGTGCAGGGCGGCTCCACGCTCGGCATCCTCCTGCCGCCGAGCGTCGTGCTCGTTCTCTACGGCATGATCGCCCGCGTGCCGGTCGGCCAGCTCTGGCTCGCCGGCGTTCTGCCGGGCCTCTTGATGGCCGTGCTGATGGCGGTCTACGTCTACGTGCGCTGCCGCATCAACCCGTCGCTCGGCCCGGCCCTGCCGGTCGAGGAGCGCAACGTGCCGTTCCGCGAGAAGGTCCGGCTGCTTTCGGCCGGCATCGTGCCGCTCGGCATTTTCGTGCTCATGATGTGGCTGTTCCTTAGCGGCATCTCCAGCCTCGTGGAAAGCTCGGCGGTCGGCGCCATTTTGTCGGCGCTGGTCGCCTGGTGGCGCGGGCGCCTCAGCAGGCGCCTGTGGAACGACGTCTTGCAGAAGACGCTCGGCATCACCTGCATGTTCATGTGGATACTCATCGCCTCGCTCTGCTTCGGCGCCGTCTTCGACGGGCTCGGCGCGGTCAAGTCGATCGAGCGCTTCTTCCTCGGCGACCTCGGCCTCGAACCCTGGCAGGTCCTGGTGCTGATGCAGGTCTCGTTCCTCGTCATGGGCATGTTCCTCGACGACACGGCGATGCTCGTCATCGTCGCGCCGCTCTACATCCCCCTGGTGCAGAAGCTCGGCTTCGACCTCGTCTGGTACGGCGTGCTCTACACGATCACCTGCCAGATCGCCTACATCACCCCGCCCTTCGGCTACAACCTGTTCATGATGCGGGCGATGGCGCCGCCGGAAATCGGCATGCGGGATATCTACAAATCGATCTGGCCCTTCGTCGGCATCATGCTGGCCAGCCTGATCATCATCGGCGTGTTCCCGGAAATCGCGACGTGGCTGCCGAACAACTACTACTCCAAGTGAGGATTTCGCCGGCGGCTGGGCCGCCGGCGTCAGGAAGCAATGAGGCCGGCAGAAGAAAAGACGATTGACCGACCGGGATGAACGGCCGTTCCCGGCAAAAGCCAGACGTTTAACCAGAGGGATAGAGATATGACCAACAGACGGCAATTCCTGACACGGGCCGGCGCAGTGACGATCGGCGCGGCCGGCGCCGCAACGCTTTCCGCACCCGCCATCGTGAAGGCACAGACCGCCATCAAGTGGCGTTTCCAGACCTATGCTGGTGCCGCGCTCGGCGAGCACGTCACCAAGCCGATCGTCGACGCGATCAATGCCGCCGCCAAGGGCGAACTGGAGATCGAGCTCTACTTCGCCGACCAGATCGTACCGACGGGCGAACTCTTCCGCGCCCTCCAGGCCGGCACGATCGACGCGGTGCATTCGGACGACGATTCCATGGCGTCCCCGGCCGATGTCGCCACCTTCGGCGGCTACTTCCCGCTCGCCACCAAGCAGATCCTCGACGTGCCCGTCCTCTTCAAGCAGTACGGCCTCGCCGAGATCTGGAAGTCGTCCTACGAAAAGGTCGGCGGCGTCGTCTGGCTCTCCTCGTCGGGCCAGGATCCGTGCCACTTCAACACCAAGAAGCCGATCACCTCCGTCAAGGACCTCGACGGCCTGCGCCTCTACACCTTCCCGACGGCCGGCCGGTTCCTCAGCCAGTTCGGCGTCGTGCCGGTGACGATCCCCTACGAAGACGCGCAGGTCGCCGTGCAGACCGGCGAACTCGACGGCATGGCCTGGTCGGGCATCACCGAGGACTACACGGTCGGCTGGGCCGACGTGACGGACCACTTCCTGACCAACAACATCTCCGGCGCCTGGATCGGCTCCTTCTTCGTCAACGAGCAGAAGTGGGCCGAACTGCCGGACCACCTGAAGAAGCTGGTCATGACGGCGATCGAGGCCGGCAACAACTACCGCGACCAGTGGTACTGGGGCGGCGAGGCGAAGCTGCGTGCCGAAGGCACCAAGCTCAAGCTCACCAGCATCCCGGCCGCCGAATGGAAGGTCGTGGAAGACGCGGCCAAGGTGTTCTGGAAGGAGATCGCCGGCCAGAGCGAGACGGCTGCCAAGGTCGTAAAAGTCTTCGAGGACTACAACGCCATCATCAACAAGGCCGGACCGCCCTACGTCAACGGCTGATATCGCGCAACCGCTTCGGACCGGGCCGGCAGGCCCGGTCCGGCATGAAGCAGCAACCCCAGGACCGCCCGCAATGACCGTGACCTATAGTTTCGACGATCTGAAGAAGGATGTGGCCGAAGGCCGCATCGATACCGTTCTGGCATGCCTCGCCGACATGCAGGGGCGCCTGATGGGCAAGCGCTTCCACGCACAGTATTTCATCGACGGCGCCTATGAGGAGACGCACAGCTGCAACTACCTGCTGGCGACCGACATGGAGATGGAGACCGTCCCCGGCTACAAGTCGACGAGCTGGGCGGCCGGCTATGGCGACTATACGATGAAGCCGGACCTTGCGACGCTGCGCAAATTGCCCTGGCTCGAAGGCACGGCGCTCGTGCTGTGCGACGTGCTCGACCACCACACCCATGCCGAGGTGCCGCATTCGCCGCGGGCCGTGCTGAAGAAGCAGGTCAAGCGGCTGGAAGCCCTGGGATTGAAGCCCTTCATGGCGAGCGAGCTGGAATTCTACCTGTTCGACCAGACCTTCGACGACGCGCGCGAAAGCGGCTACCGGGACCTGCGCACCGCCTCCGGCTACAACGAGGACTACCACATCTTCCAGACCACCAAGGAGGAGGATGTCATGCGGGCGCTGCGCAACGGCCTGCAGGGCGCCGGCATTCCCGTCGAGAACTCCAAGGGCGAGGCCTCGCCCGGCCAGGAGGAGATCAACGTGCGCTATGCCGAGGCGCTCACCATGGCCGACCGGCATTCGATCATCAAGAACGCCACCAAGGAGATCGCCTGGCAGCGCGGCAAGGCCGTGACGTTCCTCGCCAAGTGGAACTACACCCTGGCGGGCTCCTCCTCGCACATCCACCAGTCGCTGTGGAGCCTCGACGGCAAGGAGGCGAAATTCTTCGACAGGGACAGCAAGTACGGCATGTCGGAGATGATGCGCATGTATGTGGCGGGCCTGCTCGCCCATGCCGGCGAGATCACCTATTTCCTGGCGCCCTACATCAACTCCTACAAGCGCTTCGTCGCCGGCACCTTCGCGCCGACCAAGGCGGTGTGGAGCAAGGACAACCGGACGGCCGGCTATCGCCTGTGCGGCGAGGGCACCAAGGGCATCCGCATCGAGTGCCGCGTCGGCGGCTCCGACCTCAACCCCTATCTCGCCATGGCCGCGCTGCTGGCCGCCGGTATCGCCGGCATCGAGCAGAAGCTGGAGCTGGAGGCGCCCTTCGAGGGCGACGCCTATGGCGGCAGGGACATCCGCGAGATTCCCAAGACCCTGCGCGGGGCGACGGCGGCATTGAAGGAATCCGACATGCTGCGCGAGGCCTTCGGCGACGACGTCGTCGAACACTATGTGCGAGCGGCCGAATGGGAGCAGGAGGAATACGACCGCCGCATCACCGACTGGGAGGTGGCGCGCGGCTTCGAGAGGGCGTAGAAGCGTTGCAGGTCTGCCCCTCACCCCGCCCTCTCCCCGCAAGCGGGGAGAGGGAGACGAGGCGGCGCGGCAAATCCCTTCTCCCCGCTTGCGGGGAGAAGGTGCCGGCAGGCGGATGAGGGGCGGCATCTGCGCCAGAACTGAAATTCCGATGGAACCAACAGGAAGTCGATCATGACTGTGATCAAATGCATATCCCCCGTGGACGGCTCGGTCTATGCCGAGCGCGAGGCGATGCCGCTGGCGGCCGCGCAAGAGGCCGTCGCCCGTGCGAAGAAGGCGCAGAAGGCCTGGGCGAAGCGCCCGCTCGAAGAGCGCGTCCAGCTCGTCCTCAAGGGCGTCGCCCGCGTCAACGAGATGGCCGGCGAGATCGTGCCGGAAATCGCCTGGCAGATGGGCCGCCCGGTCCGCTACGGCGGCGAGTTCAAGGGCTTCAACGAGCGCTCCAACTATGTCGCGGAGATCGCCGGCTCGTCGCTGGCGCCGATCGTCATCGAGGAGAGCGACCGTTTCGAGCGCCGCATCGAGCGCGAGGCCCATGGCGTCGTCTTCGTCATCGCGCCGTGGAACTACCCCTACATGACCGCGATCAACACGATCGCGCCGGCGCTGATGGCCGGCAACACGGTCATCATCAAGCACGCCGCCCAGACGCTGCTGGTCGGCGAGCGCCTCGTGCGCGCCTTCAACGAGGCAGGCGTGCCGGAAGACGTCTTCCAGAACGTCTTCCTCGACCATGACACGACCTCGGCGCTGATCGCCGGCAACGCGTTCGACTTCGTCAACTTCACCGGCTCGGTCGAGGGTGGTCGCGCCATCGAGCGCGCCGCTGCCGGCACCTTCACGCCGGTCGGCCTCGAACTCGGCGGCAAGGATCCGGGTTACGTCATGGAAGACGCGGACCTCGACGCCGCCGTCGACACGCTGATGGACGGCGCGACCTACAATTCGGGCCAGTGCTGCTGCGGCATCGAGCGCATCTATGTCAACGAGAAGCTCTACGACGCCTTCGTCGAGAAGTCGGTCGCCTGGGTTTCGAACTACAAGCTCGGCAACCCGCTCGACCCGGAAACGACGCTCGGCCCCATGGCGCACAAGCGCTTCGCCGCCACCGTGCGTTCGCAGATCGCCGATGCGGTCTCCAAGGGTGCGAAGGCGCTGGTCGATCCGAAACTCTTCCCGGCCGACGATGGCGGCGCCTATGTCGCCCCGCAGATCCTCGTCGATGTCGATCATTCGATGGAGTTCATGACGGAAGAGACCTTTGGTCCGGCCGTCGGCATCATGAGGGTGAAGAGCGACGCGGAAGCGCTCGCGCTGATGAATGACTGCAAATATGGCCTCACCGTTTCGCTCTGGACGAAGGACAGCGACCGCGCCGCCCGCATCGCCCGGGATCTGGAGACCGGCACCGTGTTTCAGAACCGCGCCGACTATCTCGACCCGGCGCTCTGCTGGACCGGCGTCAAGGAAACGGGCCGCGGCGGCTCGCTCTCCGTCATCGGCTTCCACAATCTCACGAGACCGAAATCCTACCATTTCAGGAAAGCTTGAAGAGCATGACCATCACCGCCAACTGGAGCTACCCGACCGCGATCAAGTTCGGGGCCGGCCGCATCAAGGAACTCGCCGACCATTGCAAGGCCGTCGGCATGAAGAAGCCGCTGCTCGTCACCGACCGCGGCCTCTCGACCATGGCGATCACGCAGGGCGCGCTCGACATCCTGGAAGCCGCCGGCCTCGGCCGGGCGATGTTCGCCGAGGTCGATCCGAACCCGAACGACCAGAACCTCGAAGCTGGCGTCAAGGCGTTCCGCGACGGCGGCCATGACGGCGTCGTCGCCTTCGGCGGCGGCTCCGGCCTCGACCTCGGCAAGGCCGTCGCCTTCATGGCCGGCCAGACGCGGCCGGTCTGGGACTTCGAGGACATCGGCGACTGGTGGACCCGTGCCAATTCCGACGGCATCGCGCCGATCGTCGCCGTGCCGACGACGGCCGGCACCGGCTCGGAGGTCGGCCGCGCCTCGGTCATCACCAATTCGCAGACGCACACCAAGAAGGTGATCTTCCACCCGAAGTTCCTGCCCTCGGTGACGATCTGCGACCCGGAACTGACGGTCGGCATGCCGAAGGTCATCACCGCCGGCACCGGCATGGACGCCTTCGCCCATTGCCTCGAAGCCTATTCCTCGCCGTTCTACCATCCGATGAGCCAGGGCATCGCGCTGGAGGGCATGCGCCTCGTCAAGGAGTTCCTGCCGCGCGCCTACAAGGACGGCACGGATATCGAGGCGCGCGCCAACATGATGTCGGCCGCCGCCATGGGCGCCGTCGCCTTCCAGAAGGGGCTCGGGGCGATCCACTCGCTGTCGCACCCGGTCGGCGCCATCTACAACACCCATCACGGCATGACCAATGCCGTCGTCATGCCGCCGGTGCTGACCTTCAACCGCCCGGCCATCGAGGCGAGGATCGCCAGCGCCGCCGCCTATCTCGGCATTGCGGGTGGCTTCGACGGCTTCTTCGACTATGTGCTGCGCCTGCGCGAGGAACTCGGCGTGCCGGACAAGCTTTCGGCGCTCGGCGTGACCACCGACCGGATCGACGAGATGGCGGCCATGGCGATCGTCGACCCGACGGCCGGCGGCAATCCTGTGGAACTGACGCTGGACGCGGCCAGGCGCCTCTTCGTCGAGTGCATCTGAATTCTTGTCGTTAACAAATGATAGAGGCCCGGAAAACCACGGTTTTCCGGGCCTTTTTGCTGAGAAGGCGCAAATGGCGCCCCTTTCTCGTTAATCTTCGCGATACGCATGTTTCCATTTCGTTAACCATGTTTTGAAAGGTTTGATGCAGCGGGCGCCATTGTCACCGGGTCGTCTGACGAGAGCGATGAGGAAGCTCGCAGCATTCACGAGGAAAGACATGCCAGTCATCACATTTGCCAATGCCAAGGGCGGTGCGGGCAAGACCACCGCGGCCCTGATCCTTGCCACCGAACTTGCCAGCCGGGGCCACCGCATCACCATCCTGGATGCGGATCCGCAGCGCTGGATCAGCCACTGGCACGAGGTGTCCGGCCGCCAGCGCAACATCGCCGTCATCTCCGAGGTCTCGATGGCCTCGCTCCAGTGCCATATCCGCGAGAACCGGCAGACGACCGACTATTTCATCATCGACCTTGCCGGCGCGCGCGATGCGCTGGTCGCCACCGCCATCGGCCTTTCCGACCATGTGATGATCCCCGTGCAGGGCTGTGCGATGGACGCCCGGGGGGCGGCGCATATCCTCGAACTCCTGAAGCAGCTCGACGAGAAGGCGGGCATCCGCATCAACCATTCGGTCGTGCTCACCCGCACGAATTCGCTGGTGACGACCCGCGCGATGAGCGCCGTCAAGGCGCTGCTCGCCGCGCGCGGCGTGGCCGTGCTCGACACGCCGATCGGCGAGCGCACTGCCTTCCGCGACATCTTCGATTGCGGCGGCTCGCTCTATACGATGGATGCGGCCAGGGTGAGCAATCTCGACAAGGCCTGCGAGAATGCGCGGCTGTTTGCCGACGAGGTGATGCGCCTCCTGCCGGCGCGCAAGCGCGTCGCCGCCGAGCGCGGCTTCTTCCGCACGCTGCAGCGGGCGGCCTGAGCCTTCAGGATTGACGAATGACAAGAACGGCTGCGACGAAGGGCGCAGCCGTTTTTTCATGTCGCAAGGCAAAGCTGGTAATGAACAATTTACCATGCCTAACCTAATGATATCGCGTTAGAAAGCCATCCCCAGGATACCCGTAATGAAGCCAGCCCCGCAGACCGCCAGCCAGAACCACGATATCGCGCGCCGCCTGGAATATCTCGGCCTCGACGAGGCTGCGCTGAAGCGGCTTCGCACGCTCAAGCCCTTCATCGAGAAGGAGCTCGGCCCGGCGCTGGACAAGTTCTATGCCATCGTGCGCAAGAGCCCGGAGGTGAGCCGCCTCTTTTCCAACGACGCGCATATCAACCGGGCGAAGAACGCCCAGCTCGGCCATTGGGCGAACATTGCCGCCGGCGATTTTTCCGGGGATTATGCCGCCAAGGTCCAGACGATCGGACGCGTGCATGCGCGCATTGGCCTGGAGCCGCGCTGGTATATCGGCGGCTATGCGCTGATCGTCGAGCATCTCCTGACGGAAGCCGTCAAATCGCTGTGGCCGAAGCCGGGCCTCTTTGCCCGGCCGGAGATCGGGCCGGAGGAATTTTCGGCGCGGTTCACCAGCCTGCTCAAGGCCCTGTTCCTCGACATGGACCTGTCCATCTCCGTCTATAACGACATGTCGGATCTCGCCAAGCAGCAGGCGGTGCAGGCGCAGGTCGTTGCCGAGGAGCGCAAGATCATCGGCGACAGTTTCGGCGCCGCGCTGAAGCGCATTTCCGGCGGCGACCTCACCGCGCGCATCACCGGCCCGCTGCCGGAGGCCTACGAGGCGCTGCGCGAGGACTTCAACCACGCCATCTCCACGCTCTCCCAGGCGATCGGCAATATCGGCACCGGCGCAGGTTCCATCCATCTCAGCGCGCAGGAGATCGCGGCGGCCTCGGACGACCTTGCCAAGCGTACCGAACGGCAGGCCGCGAACCTGGAGGAGACGGCCGCCGCCGTCGAGCAGGTGACCACCACCGTGCGTCAGACGGCCCAGAGCGCCAACGAGGCGAACGCCCTCGTCATGGCCGCGCGCGACAATGCGCAGCACGGCGGCGAGGTCGTGGAGCACGCGATCGTCGCCATGGGCGAGATCCAGGCGTCTTCCTCGGCCATCGCCAACATCATCGAGGTGATCGACGAGATCGCCTTCCAGACCAACCTGCTTGCGCTCAATGCCGGCATCGAGGCGGCGCGGGCCGGCGAGGCGGGCCGGGGCTTTGCCGTCGTCGCCTCGGAAGTGCGCGCGCTCGCCCAGCGCTGTGCCGATGCGGCGAAGGATATCCAGAACCTCATCGCCAAGTCGCACGGCCAGGTAGAGGACGGTGTGCGCTCGGTCGGCGAGGTCGCCCAGTCGCTGCGCCAGATCGTTACCCAGGTGGTGGAGGTCAGCGCCGTCTTCAATGCGATCCGCGCCAGCACGGCGGAACAGGCGACGGGCCTGCAGGCGGTCAACCAGGCTGTCAACGCGATGGACCAGATCACCCAGCAGAACGCCGCCATGGTCGAGGAGGCGAATGCCGCCAGCCAGGCCCTGACGCAGGAAGCCGCCTCCATCGCCGCCCAGCTCAGCGCCTTCCGCACCAGCGGCGAGGCCCGCCCGGCGCAGAGCTCCGGCTACAGCCGCGCGGCCTGACGCGCCGGCCGCTTTATCGCGCGCACGAAAAAGCCGGCCCGGGGGGCCGGCTTTGCAAGCCTCACCGCCGATGGTCAGTCGACGAATTCCACCGTCAGGCCGGCGCTCGCCATCTTGGCGAGTTCCGTCGCGTCCCAGTTGGTGAGGCGAATACAGCCGTGGCTCTGCGTCTTGCCGATCTTGGAGGGTTCCGGCGTGCCGTGGATGCCATAGGTCGGCTTCGACAGGGCGATCCAGACCGTGCCGACCGGGCCGTTCGGGCCGGGCTGCAGGGTCAGCACCTTGTTGTTGGCGCCCTGCTGGAAGTTGATCCTCGGATTGTAGGTATAGCCCGGATTGAGCGCGATGCGCTCGACGGTCACCGTGCCCGACGGCGACGGCGTGTCGGCCGAGCCGATGCTGGCCGGATAGGCGGCGATCAGCGTGCCGTTCTCGTCATAGGCGAGCACCTGCTTGCGGCCCTTGTCGGCGAGGATTTTGGCGACCTTGCCGGTCTTCCGCTCGCCCGTATCGACGACCTTGATGAGCGTGCCGGGAATGGTGAAGTCGACGCCCGGGTTGATCTCCTTCAGATAGGCCTCGTCCATATGGAACTTCTCGGCCAGCATTTCCGTGGTCGAGGTGAAGGAGAGATGCGGCAGCGCCGCCTTCTGGGCGTAGTCGTCGGGAATGGCGGCGACATAGGGGCCGGCGGCGTCGACGGCCGAGATCTCGTAGGTGATGAAGGCAAGGCCGCCCGACAGGCGCAGCCGCTCCAGGATGTCGTCGGCATTGTTCGGGTCGAGCGTCTCGCCCGTGGCGTTCTGCCAGGCCTCGATCGCCTTGGTGACGTTCGAACCCTTCCTGCCGTCGATCACGCCCGGCGAAAAGCCCTCGCGGTCGAGGAAGACCTGCAGCGCGGTGACTTCGGCAGAGGACAGCCTGCCGATCGCGATCGCCGGGTCGAATTTCGGGCCGGGCACGAATTCCGCGTCCGGGTCTACGCCGTTTTCCGGCAGGGAGGCGCTCTCGCCGCCGAAGTCGGGCAGCGGCTGCTCGCCGCCGAAATCGGCATCCGGCAGAGGCTGGCGCTCGATATCGCCGGGCAGGCCCTCGCGCATTTCCGGCACGGAACTCGTCGTCAGGTCGTCGCCGTAGTCGGCCTCGGGCGCCGGCGGGAAATAGTCGGGGTTCGTTTCCCGGTAGCCGCGCGCCTCGCGGCGCGGGCGATAGTCGTCGCCGCGGGCGAAATAGCGGTCGGCCTGCATGGCGGTCGCGACCACGTTGCCCCAGCCGTCGACATAGACGGTGCGGCCGCGGTTGTCGCGCATCGCGCGCAGGCTCCCGTCGTCGGGAATGTAGTCGAGGATATCGCCTTCCGGCGAGACGAGGACCGTATCGCGCGCGAAGAAGCGCTGCTGGGCGTGCGCCGGCAGGGCGGCAGACCCGAGGACAGATGCCGCGGCAAGGAGCGAAAGACTTGTTTTCAAAATGGAATTCACGACACCTGACCTGCCTGCTTGCCTATATCGCGCGGACGGAACACTTTAATTCGGACCTTAATATGAAAAAACTGAATCGATGGTGAACGTAAGGTCAACGCGCCTTGCAAAAACTTGTGACCGGCCGTGATGGTTCCCGCGCGAGGGACGATCTCAGGCCGGGTGACGAAACCGCCTGTCGCCGGCCGCCTGCACGCAAAACCACTTCACACGTCCGCGCGAATTGCTCTAGCATGCCGCCTTTCGATTGTCCCTTTGCCGGAGCCCCGGATGACCCTTTCCCTTGCCGCCCAGACGCCCGACCAGTCCTTCCGCCTCGACCTGACACCGCACTCCGTGCTCGACGTCGCGGGGGCCGTCTTCCGGGGCGTCGACCTTGCGCCGGGCGCGGCCGTGCCGTCCGACGGCGACCCGCGCATCGACAAGGCGCTGCCGGGCTTCCTGTTCACCTGCGGGCCGGATCACATCCGCCATCCGGAACCGGTGGAGGGCGCGGCCGACGGACGGCTCTACCCGCTGCACGGCTCGTTCTCGTCCTCGCCGGCCCGCGACGTGCTGGTCGAGGAGGGCGAGGGGGAGGTGGTCTGCGAGGGGCGCGTCGCCGTTTCGCTCGCCCATGGCGGCAGGGCCGATCTCGCCCGCCGCTGGCGCGCCGACCGGCGCACCGGCCACATCACGCTCGACGATACCGTCACCAATGCCGGCGACACGTCCTGGCCGCCCTTCGGCATGTACCATATCAATTTCGGCACCGGCCTCTTCGACGCGGATACGCGGCTGACCGGGGCCATGCTGCCCGGCGGTAGCCTGCCGTGGCGCTTCGGGACGGACGACCGTGAGATCTTCTGCGTGCCGGCGGATGAAACGGCGACGCATGGCTGGGCCGAGATCGTCATCGGCCCGATCGCCGCCCTCGAAGGGCGCAGTGTCCATATCCGCTTCCGCACCGATACGCTGCCGTATCTCCAGGTATGGCGGAATCTTGCGCCCGGCTCGGCCGTGCTCGGCATCGAGCCCGTCTCGCACCGGCTCGTGCCGCGTGCCGAGTTGATCGCCGCCGGCGAGGCGCCGGATTTCGCGCCCGGCGAAAGCATCGGCTACGGCCTTGCCTTCGAGGTGCGCTAGAACGATTGCGGCAAGGGCGCGGCGCTTCCGCGGTTCGCACCTTTTCTGGAATTGCTATAGATTTTGCATGATTGACGCTTCCGCGGCGCGGGCTTAAACGATGGACACCCTGTTTTCTAGAAGGAACCGCCCATGGATATCCGCGCGATCAATGACGAATATTCCGTCTCCGGCCAGATCGCCGTCGAGGATCTCGACGCCATCGCCGCCCTGGGTTTCAAGTCCATCGTCTGCCACCGCCCGGACCATGAAGAGGCCGGCCAGCCGGAATTCTCGGCCATCGCCGTCCGGGCGAAGGCGCTCGGCATCGAGACGGCCCATGTGCCCGTCGGGCCGATGGGCGTGACCGCGGAAGCGGTGAGCGGCATGGTCGACGCGCTCGACGAACTGCCGCGCCCCATGCTCGGCTATTGCCGCTCCGGCATGCGCTCGACGAAGACCTACGAGCAGACGCAGCATATCCGCGGCTGAGGGCCTGGCCCCTCATCCGCCTGCCGGCACCTTCTCCTTGGCTGCGGGGCGAAGGGGAATGCCGCGCTGATTTCCCGATTTTCGATGATGTCCTTGGAGGGACGGGGCTTCGCCCTATCCGCCTTCTCCCCGCTTGCGGAGAGAAGGTCGCGGCAGCGGGGATGAGGGGCTTTCACACCCCTCCAGGCATCATTTCCCGCTGCGGATATCCGAGAGCGTGCGCGTCGGCGTAATCGCTTCCGGGTCGAGCTTCACCTCGATGATCGCCGGCTTGCCGCTCGAGCGGGCGCGCAGGAAGGCCGGTGCGAACTCCTCGGTCGCCTCCACCGTCTCGCCATGGCCGCCATAGGCGCGGGCGAGCGCGGCGAAATCCGGGTTGGTGAGGTCCGTGGCGCTGACGCGGCCGGGATATTCCCGCTCCTGGTGCATGCGGATCGTGCCGTAGATGCCGTTGTTGACGACGACGGTGATGATCGGAAGGTTGTAGCGCACGGCGGTGGCGAATTCCTGGCCGTGCATCATGAAGCACCCGTCGCCGGCAAAGCAGACGACCTCGCGCTCCGGGAAGAGCTGCTTGGCGGCGACCGCGGCCGGCAGGCCGTAGCCCATCGAGCCGGAGGTGGGGGCGGCCTGCGTGGCGAAGTGGCGGAAGCGGTGGAAGCGGTGCACCCAGGTGGCATAGTTGCCGGCGCCGTTGGTGAAGATCGTGTCCTCCGGCGTGTTCTCCTCCAGCCAGGCCATGATCGGGCCCATCTGCACGCCGCCCGGTCCGGTCTGCGGCGGGGTCGACCATTTCAGGTAGGATTCGTGCAGGGCCTTGGTGCGTTCGGCCCAGCGCGGGGCGGCGTTGGGTGAAAGGCCCTCCAGCGCGGCGACGAAATCCTCCGGCGCGGCGCAGATCGCAAGGTCCGGCCGGTAGACGCGGCCGAGCTCGGACGGATCCGGATAGACATGCACCAGCGCCTGCTCCGGGTAGGGCACCTTGAGCATGCTGTAGGTCGAGGAGGGCATTTCCGAATAGCGCCCGCCGAGCAGGATGACGAGGTCCGCCTCGCGGATCTCCTTGCCGAGCGCCGGGTTGATGCCGATGCCGCTGTCGCCGGCATAGTTCGGATGCGTGTGGTTGAACAGCATCTGGCGGCGGAAGGAACAGGAGACCGGCAGCGCCCAGCGCTCCGCGAAGGCCGTGAAGCCGGCGACGCTCTCCTCCGACCAGCGCGTGCCGCCGAGGATGACGAGCGGCCGCTCGGCGGCTTGAAGGCGCCGTGCCAACTCCTCCACCTGCCTGCGGCCCGGATGGGCCTCGACCGGCACATAGGCTTTGGCATCGACCGTCTCGACCGCCTCCGTCAGCATGTCCTCGGGCAGCGCCAGCACCACCGGGCCCGGCCGGCCGGAGGTGGCGACGGCAAAGGCGCGGGTGACGAATTCGGGGATGCGGCGGGCGTCGTCGATCTCCGCCACCCATTTGGCGACCTCGGTGAAGGCGCGGCGGTATTCCACCTCCTGGAAGGCCTCGCGCTCGCGCGCGTCGCGCTGCACCTGGCCGATGAAGAGGATCATCGGGATCGAATCCTGCCGCGCGATGTGCAGGCCTGCGGAGGCATTGGTGGCGCCGGGCCCGCGCGTGACCATGCAGATGCCGGGTTCGCCCGTCAGCCGGCCCCAGCAGTCCGCCATCATCGCCGCGCCGCCTTCCTGGCGGCAGACGAGCACGTCGATATCGGTGTCGTGCAGCGCGTCGAGCACGGCGAGGTAGCTTTCGCCCGGCACGCAGGCGACGCGCTTCACGCCATTGGCAACGAGGGCATCGACGATCAACTGGCCACCGGTCTTCATGCGCTTTTCTTTCCTGCTTCGAGGCGATCGAGTTCCGCCATCACGGCGTCGGTATGTTCGCCGAGCCGCGGGCTCGGCCGGTCATAGGTAAGGGGGGTGCCCGAATAGACGATGGGCGTGCGCACGCCGGGAATGGAATTGCCGTCGGCATCCGGCAGGTCGATGCGCAGGCCCCGCGCCTTCACCTGTGGGTCTGCGAAGGTCTCGGCGATGGAGTTGATCGGCCCAGCCGGCACGCCCTCGCGCTCGCAGGCGGCAAGCAGTTCGGCCTTGCTGACACTGGCCGTCGCCCCGGTGACGAGGCGGCGCACCTCGCCGCGATGGGCGACGCGCGCCCGGTTGGTGGCGAAGCGCTCGTCGTCCGCGACGCCGTCGAGCTTCAGGATGCCGCAGAGCTTGCGGAACTGCCCGTCATTGCCCACGGCGAGGATGACGTGCCCGTCGGATGTCGGCACCACCTCGTAGGGCGAGATGTTCGGATGGGCATTGCCGAGCCGCGTCGGTGCGTTGCCGGAGGCGAGGAAATTCATGTTCTGGTTCGCCATGACGGCCGACTGCACGTCGAGCAGCGCCATGTCGACATGCTGGCCCTGGCCGGTCTTCATGACGTGGATGAGCGCGCCCTGGATGGCGGCGACGGCATAGATGCCGGTGAAGATATCGGCGATGGCGACGCCCGCCTTCATCGGCTCGCCGTCCGGCGCGCCGGTCACCGACATGAAGCCGGACATGCCCTGCACGATGTAATCGTAGCCGGCGCGGGCGGCATAGGGGCCGTCCTGGCCGAAGCCGGTGATCGAGCAGTAGACGAGCTTCGGATGCGCCTTGGCGAGGTTTTGGTAGTCGAGCCCGTATTTGACGAGGCCGCCGACCTTGAAGTTCTCGATGACCACGTCGGCCGTCGCGATGAGGCGGTGCACGGTGGCGCGACCTTCCTCGGTCTTGAGGTCGAGGGCGATCGAGCGCTTGCCGCGGTTGGTGGCGTGGTAGTAGGCGGCCGAAAGGTTCTCGCCGTCCTTGCCGGTGACGAAAGGCGGGCCCCAGGCGCGCGTGTCGTCGCCGCCGTCGGGATTCTCGATCTTGATGACGTCGGCGCCCATGTCGGCCAGCATCTGCCCGGCCCAGGGGCCGGCGAGAACCCGCGCCAGCTCGATGACCCTGATGCCGGACAGCGGCAGGTTCGGCTTTACCATGGTGCACTCCCTCCTTCGCGCGGCCGGCATGCGGCCCCGCCGGGCTTTCGCCCGTTTCCCTTTGGATAACAAAAAGCTGGCGGGCACGATAGACGGCGCCCGCGGGGAGATCATGACGGCTGAGACTGACATGATGCCTGCCGTGCCGTCCGCGCGGCGTCAGATCGGCGTGGAGACCGGCGGTGTCGTCGCCGTCCTGTTCAGCTTGCGCTCGCGCCAGATGACGTAGAGGCCGGAGGCGATGATGATGGCGATGCCGAGCCATTTTACGGCATCCGGCAGGTGGCCGAACACGAACCAGCCGAGGATCGTCGCCGAGACGATCTCCAGATATTGCAGCGGGGCGAGCGTGGAGGCGGGGGCCGAGCGATAGGCATAGACGCCGAGAACGCCGGCAACGGTGGCGGCGACGGCGGCGCCGGCGATGTAGAGCGTGTTGGCCATGTCGGGCACGATAGGCGTCAGGATGGCGATGCCGAGCCTGCCGCCGGCAAGAAGCAGCAGGCCGGAAAACAGCGCGCCCCAGAGGCCCGCATAGAACTGCATGGACCAGGGATCCTCCTTCTGGGCGACGAGCCGGGTGAGGAGGAAGAACAGCGCGAGCGAGAAGGCCGCCACGATCGGCAGCAGCGCGATGGGGCCGACCTCCTGCAGGCTCGGCTGGATGACCAGCAGCGAGCCGAGGAAGCCGACGCCGCAGGCCGTGTAGCGCCGCCAGCCGATCGTCTCCTTCAGGAAGATCGAGCCGAGGATGGTCAGGATGATCGGCTCGACGAAGAAGATGGCGATGGCGTCGGCCACCTCCATGACGGCGAGCGGCGTGACGAAGGCGATCATGGTGATCGCCATCAGCAGGCCGCGGGCGGCATGCAGGCCCATCTTCCGGACGGTCACGTCGAGGAGCGTGCCGCGCAGGAGGCAGATCGGCCCCAGCACGGTCATCTGGAAGAGCAGGCGCACGAAGGTGATCTCCGTCGCCGGCACGGCGGTGACCGCGAGCTTGGCGAAGATGTCGATGATCGGCGAGATGAGCACCGAGAGCACCATGAGGACGAGCCCGAGGCCGACCTCGTTGCGCAGCGGCGTGATGGTGGCGGATGTGGTCATGCGTGTTCCGGTGCGCGGGTCCGTTCGCCGGCCACAAGCCGGCACCAGCCGGCGAAGGCGTCGACGGCGGGCTCGCGCAGATGCCGGCTCTCCTTGAGCGTTTCGTGACGCATGCCGCGATAGACCGTTGTGGTGACGTCCTCAAGCCGCGATTTCTTCAGTCGCCTCGCGAAGGCGTGGATTGCCCGGCCGTAATCCGTCGCCGGGTCCTCTTCTCCGCCGGCAAGATGGACCGGCAGCCGCCCCGGCAGGCGGGAGAGCCCTTGCCCCGCGGCGCCGGCGAATGTGACGGCGAAGATGTCGATCCACATCGAGACGTTGACGTCGAAGCCGCAATCGGGATCGGCGACATAGGCGTCCACCTCGGCGGGATCGTGCGACAGCCAGTCGAAATCCGTGCGGCGGTTCGCGATGGAGCGGCCCCAGGCCGCGAAAGTGAGGCGCGGCAGCACGCCGCTCGGCACGTCCGATCCCTTCAGCATGCGCTCCACGGCCAGAACGGCCTGTGCCACGCGCCCGGAAAGCCCCGGCGCGAGATTGGAATTCCACACGGCGAGGGCGTCGATGGCGCCGGGATGCGCCTCGGCGAAGGCGAGCGCCAGGAGCCCGCCCATCGAATGGCCGAAGAGCACGACCGGCAGGCCGGGATGGCGCGCGGCGGCATGGTCGCGCACCGCGCGCATGTCCGCCACCACTTTTGAAATGCCGTTCTTCGGCGCGAACTGGCCGCGCGGGGCATCCGGCGCGGTGGTGAGGCCATGGCCGCGATGGTCGTGGGTATGGACATGGAACCCCTCGGACGCCATGCGCGCGGCAAAATCCGCATAACGCGCGCTGTGCTCGGCAAGGCCGTGGCTGATCAGGAGGATGCCGCGGGCGGCGCCCCGGGCGGGCTCGTGCCGCAGCGCGAGGGTCGCCCCGCTGGGGCTTTGCAGCGTCGAAGCCTGCGAAAACACCGGTCCGTCCTCCGTTTCGGCAAGGTCAACGCGATTTGCCCTTGAAAGACAACGGGATGCGGCGTGTATTTTTCATTTTCCTCCCGCATGTCGCGATTTTTCCGATTGGTGGTTGCATTTTCCGGATTATTGGTTGTATATGATCTTGTTTTGTTCTTGTTCGGGAGCCGGTCATGACGACCAATGCCGCACTGACTTTCAAAGCCGCCCTTTCCCTCGCCGTCCTCTGCCTCGTCCTGCTCGCCGGTTCCCGGCCCGCCGCCGCCCAGTCGGTGCCGGCGGACGGGAGCGGGCGTGAAATCCTCTCCGTCGGCTGGCAGGCCGGCTATTGCACCGCCCGGCCGAAGAGCCGCGGCTGCGCGGATTTTTCCGCGAGCGCGCCGGCCGCCCGGCAGTTCTCGCTGCTCGACCGTTTCCAGCTGCGCAGGACCTATTGCGGCATCGAGGCGGCGCTCAAGCAGCGGGCGCGCAAGGGCAAGTGGACGGAGCTGCCGGATATCGCGCTCGCCGCCGCCACCAAGACGCGCCTGGCGGCGGCGATGCCCGCCGCGCGCCTCGGCCTCGACCGGCGGCAATGGCTGCGCAGCGGCAGCTGCATCGCCGCCTCGCCGGAGGTCTATTACGGCCGCTCGCTCGACCTGCTCGACGCGCTCAACGCCTCGCCGGTGCGCACGCTCTTCACGCGGAAGGCCGGGGCGGCGCTCACCCTTGCGGAAGTCCGTGCCGCCTTCGACGCCGCCTTCGGGGCGGGCGCCGGCGAGCGGGTGCGCCTTGCCTGCCGCAAGACGGACGGCGGTCCGGTCGTCACCGGCCTCACCATCGGCCTTGCCGGCGACGCGCCGACGCTGGCGGGGCTGATCGCCGCCGCATCCCCGACGAAATCCCGCTGTACCGAAGGCGTGACGGGCGGAGGGCAGGCGGGATAGGGCCTTGCGCAGGCCCCGCAGGACGCGGCCGGGTTTTCGGCCTTCGGGGCGAAGCGGCTTTCTCACATTGCCGCGGGCGGAGAATTCGCCTACATAGCGGGCAAATTCGTCCGATCCGGAGCACGTTTGCATGGCACGTCAATTCATCTATCACATGTCGGGGCTCAACAAGGCCTACGGGGCCAAGAAAATCCTCGAGAACGTCAACCTGTCCTTCTATCCCGATGCCAAGATCGGCATCCTCGGCCCGAACGGCGCGGGTAAGTCGACGGTGCTGCGCATCATCGCCGGCCAGGACAAGGAATATACCGGCGAAGCCTGGCTCGCCGACGGCGCGACCGTCGGCTACCTGGAGCAGGAGCCGAAGCTCGACCCGGCCAAGACCGCCTTCGAGAACGTCATGGTGGGCGTCGCCGACAAGACCGCCATCATCGACCGCTACAACGAGCTGATGATGAACTATTCCGACGAGACGGCCGACGAGGGCGCGAAACTCCAGGACGTCATCGACAGCCAGAACCTGTGGGACCTGGAGCAGCAGGTCGAGATGGCGATGGAGGCGCTGCGCTGCCCGCCGAAGGATGCCGACGTCACGACGCTGTCGGGCGGCGAACGCCGCCGCATCGCGCTCTGCCGCCTGCTGCTGTCGCAGCCGGACCTGCTGCTGCTCGACGAACCGACCAACCATCTCGACGCCGAGACCATCGCCTGGCTCGAAAAGCACCTGCGCGACTATCCGGGCGCCGTGATGATGATCACCCACGACCGCTACTTCCTCGACAACGTGACGGGCTGGATCCTCGAGCTCGACCGCGGCCGCGGCATTCCCTACGAAGGCAACTACTCCGCCTACCTGCAGGCCAAGGCCAAGCGCATGAAGCAGGAAAGCCGCGAGGAAGCCGGCCGCCAGAAGGCGCTGTCGCGCGAGCAGGAATGGATCGCCTCCAGCCCGAAGGCCCGCCAGGCGAAGTCCAAGGCCCGCATCAAGGCCTACGAACAGCTGGTCGATGCGGCGGAAAACATCCGGCCCGGCGACGCCCAGATCATCATCCCGGTCTCCGAGCGTCTCGGCAACGTGGTGATCGAGCTGGAAGGCGTCAAGAAGGGCTTTGACGGCCGGACGCTGATCAACGACCTGTCGATCAAGCTGCCGCCGGGCGGTATCGTCGGCATCATCGGCCCGAACGGCGCCGGCAAGTCGACGCTGTTCAAGATGATCACCGGCCAGGAACAGCCCGATAGCGGCTCGATCCGCATCGGCGATACCGTGCACCTCGGCTATGTCGACCAGAGCCGCGACGCGCTCGACGGCAACAAGACGGTCTGGGAGGAAATCTCCGGCGGCGCCGAGGTCATCAAGCTCGGCAAGTTCGACATGAACTCGCGTGCCTATTGCGGCGCCTTCAACTTCAAGGGCGGCGACCAGCAGCAGAAGGTCGGCAACCTGTCGGGCGGCCAGCGCAACCGCGTGCATCTTGCCAAGATGCTGAAGGCCGGCGGCAACGTTCTGCTGCTCGACGAACCGACCAACGACCTGGACACGGAAACGCTGGGGGCGCTCGAAAGCGCGCTTGAGAGCTTCGCCGGCTGCGCGATCATCATCAGCCACGATCGCATGTTCCTCGACCGTCTCGCGACCCATATCCTGGCCTTCGAGGGCGACGGCCATGTCGAATGGTTCGAAGGCAATTTCGAGGATTACGAAGAGGACAAGGTTCGCCGGCTCGGCCCCGATGCTCTCAACCCCGGCAGCCAGGCCTACAAGCGCCTGACGCGCTGAGGCAAGGCATCCCCGCACCCCTTGAGAAACCCCGGCTTGCCGGGGTTTTTCTTTGGGCCTGTTGATGGGAAGATCGGCGACACGGATTTACCCTTGCGCGACACGGGTTAATCACATAAACATATCTTTATGTCTTGATTGGATAAGCCATGGGCGACATGCAGAAACTCGGACTGGACGACATCGTGGAGATCCTGAAGGCGGCGGGCGAACCGACGCGCCTTCGCCTTCTCGCGCTGCTTGCGCACGGCGACCTGACCGTGACCGACCTGACCGATATCCTCGGCCAGTCCCAGCCGCGCATCTCGCGCCACCTGAAGCTGCTTGCCGAGGCCGCGCTCGTCGATCGCTACCAGGAGGGCGCCTGGGCCTTCTTCCGGCTGAGCCAGGGGGGCGCGGCCGTCGCGCTCGTCCGCCGCCTGCTGGATGCCGCCGACCCGGCGGACGCGGTTTTCGCGCGCGACGACGAGCGGCTGCGGGTGCTCAAGAAGATCCGCGCCGACAAGGCGCAGGCCTATTTCAGCCGCAACGCCGCCGAATGGGACGCCGTGCGCCGCCTGCATGTCAGCGAGGCCGAGGTGGAGGCCAAGCTCGCCGAGATGATCGGCACGGAGCCGGTCGACGGCTTCCTCGATCTCGGCACGGGCACGGGGCGCATCCTGCAGCTTTTCGAAGGGCTCTACCAGCGCGGCGTCGGCGTCGATGCCAGCCGCGACATGCTGGCCGTCGCGCGCGCCAATCTCGACCGCGCCGGCATCACCAAGGCCTCGATCCGCCACGGCGACATCTTCAACCTGCCGCTGGAGCGCGACGAATTCGACGTGGTGACGATCCACCAGGTGCTGCACTTCCTCGACGAGCCCGAGGCGGCGGTGGCCGAGGCCGCGCGCATGCTCGCGCCTGGCGGGCGCCTTGCCATCATCGACCTCGCTCCGCACGCGCTGGAGCACCTGCGCGACGAGCACGCCCATATCCGCCTCGGCTTCTCGCACCAGACCCTTGCCGAATGGCTGGAGAAGGCGGGGCTCGCCATCGAGGAGATCGTCGATCTCAAGCCCGCGCATTCGGCCGCCGATGCGCTGACCGTCACCATCTGGCTAGCCCGCGACCAGCGCGAGCGGGCGGCCGGCACCGTTGCCATCCGCAGGAGGAGTTGACATGAACCCGGCGACCGCCATCCCAGCCCGCAAGGACATCCGCCTGTCTTTCGAATTCTTCCCGCCGAAATCGGCGGAGGCCGAAGGCCAGCTGTGGGAGACGGCCGCCGCGCTTTCGGCCTATGATCCGGGCTTCATGTCGGTCACTTACGGCGCCGGCGGCTCCACCAAGGCGCCGACGCTCGCCACCGTCCGCCGGCTTCTGGCGATGGGCCTGCCGGCCGCCTCGCACCTCACCTGCGTCGGGGCGACGAAGGAGGAGGTGCACGCCGTCGTCGCCGAGTTCCAGGCGGCCGGCGTCAGGCATTTCGTGGCGCTGCGCGGCGACCCGCCGGGCGGCGTCGGCACGGCCTACCGGCCGCATCCGGGCGGCTATGCCAATGCGGCCGAGCTGACCGCCGGGCTGCGCAGCCTTGCCGATTTCGAGATCTCCGTCTCCGCCTATCCGGAAAAGCATCCGCAGAGCCCGGACGTCGCCGCCGATATCGACATGCTCAAGCGCAAGGTGGATGCCGGCGCGACGCGGGCGCTCACCCAGTTCTTCTTCGAGAACGACGATTTCGAGCGCTACCTGGAGCGCGTGCGCAAGGCCGGCATCGCGATCCCGGTCGTGCCGGGCGTCCTGCCGGTGCACAACCTCTCCCAGGTGCAGAAGTTCGCCGGCCTGTGCGGGGCGTCCGTGCCCGGCTGGCTCGCCGAGCGGCTGGCGCCCTTCGACGACCGCCCGCAGGAGCGCGCGGCAGTGGCGATCGACCTTGCCGCCCGGCAGGTGGAGGATCTCATCGCCCGCGGCGTCGGCGAGTTCCATTTCTACACGATGAACCGTGCCACACTGGTCTCGGCCGTCTGCGATCGCGTCGGCTTTGCCCGCATCGCGCGCCGCGCGACGGGCGCGGCCGCCTGACCGGCGTCGCCCGGTGAAACCTGTGCCCGAAACGAAAATGCATGGCGCCGTCTCCGGGGCCATGCATCTTTCTCAAATAGGCTTCGGCAGGGTTTGTTGCTTTTATCCCTGACCTCCCGGACTGCGCTTTGATCGCCTTCAGATGAAGATCATCGTTGCGATGAAGAGGAACGCGGCACTGATCATCAGAACATTCAAGGAATGTGTGAGTCCCATGGCTACCTCCTTGCGTTTACGGTGCGATATTACGACCGAAAAAAGCGTGTTGGAAAGGTGTTTTGTTGCTGCGTTGCAACATCAGCCCGTCGACGGGCCTTTATTCACAACGCTAACCTGCTGAATTTCCTCCTTTATTGTGGATGCCACAAAAAAATCGCAATCCCTACCGGATGACGAATGCCGACATTGTTCATTTACCAGTGTGGCGCAAGTCGGGCACGCAATTCGGCAGATTGCCGTGAAACGGCCGGCGCGGCGCTTTGTTCCCGGCTTTTTCAGGGCGCGCGCAGGCGGGCGAACAGCCGGCCGTCGAGCACGACGAGGCCGAGGAGAACCAGCGCCATGCCGAGCATGCCGAGCGGCGTCAGGCTCTCGCCGAGGAACAGCATGCCGGCGAGGATGGCGCTCGGCGGCACGAGCAGCGTGACGAGCGAAGTGTTGGTGGCGCCGGCCACCGCCATGATTCGGAAGAACAGGATGTAGCCGTAGGCCGTCGAGACGAGCGCCAGCGCCAGCACCGCGAGGATGGCCGGAAGCGGCGGCAGGGCCAGCTGCCAGGGCGTGTCGAGGGCGAAGGAGACGGGCAGCATCAGCAGGGTCGACGCGGTGAGCTGGCCGGCGGCGATGACCGGCGGGGCAGTGCCGCGGAAGCGCTTGCCGTAGGTCGCGGCAAAGCCGTAGGAGACGGCGGCGAGCACCGGCAGCACGACCGCCCAGAGCGGCGGGCCGCTGTCACCGGTAAAGGGGGCGAGCGCGCGCGGGCCGATCAGCACCGCGGTGCCGACAAGGCCGATCAGGCAGCCGGCGATCTTCTCCGGCGAGAGCTTCTCGTCGAGCGTGAACCGGTTGGCGATGAGCACGGTGAAGATCGGCGTCGTCGCGTTGAGGATGGAGGCGAGCCCCGCGCCGATCTGCGTCTGGCCGAGGAAGATCAGCATGTGCGGTACGGCATTGTTGATGAGGCCGAGCAGCAGGAATTCGCGCCAGCGGGCGCGTAGCGTCGCATAGACGTCGAACCGGCCGGCAATATAGAGATGCAGCGCGAGGGCGGCGATGCCGACGCGCAGCAGCACGAGCGTGGCCGGCGGCACATGGCCGACGGCGACGCGGGCGAAGAAGAACGAGCCGCCCCAGATCATGCCGAGCAGCGCGAGCAGGCCCCAGGTCCCGGCGCTCATGCGCGTTGCCGTCGCTCGCTGTTCCATTTTCTCTCTCCCGGGCATCCGCCGCCCGCCGGCGATGCGCCAGCCGGCGCGGGCAAGAGACGAAACGGCGACCTGGTTCCGACCGGGCCGCCGCTCTGGGTCTCTTCCTGCCTATAGCACCGCGGCGCGGCGGTGCCACCCGATTTCCGTCAGAGGGCGGAAAGCAGCGTCCGGGTCGCCCAGCCGTCGGCGGGCAGGCCGAGGCGCAGCTGTTCCTTCTGGATCGCGGCACGCGTGCCGGAGCCGAGGATGCCGTCGATCTTGCCGACGTCGTGGCCGAGGCCCTGCAGCTTGGTCTGGAGCTGCTTCATGTCGTCCTCGGAAAGGCCTTCCTCCGGCGTGCCGCGCTCATAGGGCGGGGCGCCGGCAAGACGGGTGGCGAAATAGGCGGCCGAGGTCGTGTAGATGAACGACTGGTTCCATTCGAGATAGATGTTGAAGTTCGGATAGGTGATGAAGGCCGGGCCCTTGCGGCCCTGCGGCAGCACCAGCGCGGCCTCCAGGTTGCCGAAGGAGGTGTCGCCGTCGCGCGGCGTCACGCCGAGCGCGAACCAGTCGGCGGCCTTCATGCCCGGCTGCAGGCCGGACTTCTCGAAGGGCAGAATGTCGGGCACGGAGACCTCCTGGATCCAGGGCTGGCCCTTCACGAAGCCGAGATGCTGGATGAACTTGGCGGCCGTCAGGATGGCGTCCGGCGAAGACTGCTTGACGTTGACATGATTGTCGCCGTCGCCGTCGATGCCGAATTCGATGATGTCCTTCGGCAGCATCTGCACCTGGCCGACTTCGCCGGCCCAGGCGCCCGTCGTGCCGTTCGGGTCGAGGTCGCCGTGGCCGACCATCTCGATGGCGGAGAGAAGCTGCGGGCGGAAGAGTTCCGGCCGGCGGCAATCGTGCGAGAGCGTCACCAGCGCGTTGCGGGTGTTGAAATCGCCCTGCACGGCGCCGAAATCGGTCTCCATCGCCCAGAAGGCGGCGATGATCGGGCCTGGCACGCCGAATTCCTGTTCGGCGCGCTCGAAGACCGGGGCGAGGTCCTTCAGCTTCTTGCGGCCGATATCGAGGCGCGACTGGCTGACCGTGCGCTTGGAGAATTCGAGGAAGGTCTGGCGGAAGACGCCCTGGGCACGGTCGCGCGAGAGCACCTTCTGGTCGATGGCGGCGCCGGCGAGCGCCCGGTCGGCGACCTCGGCGGAAACGCCGCGCGTCAGCGCCTCGGCCTTCACGCCCTGGAGGAAGGCGTCGAAATCGCCGCCGCAGGCCGCCGTCGACTGGGCATGGGCGCTGCCGGCGAGAAGAAGGGCCGCAAGCCCCGCCGCAAATTTCGTCTTCAGGTTTAGCCGCATCTCGAATGCTCCTTGGTCCGTTGCTGGCCCGGCTGTCTCAGATGAATGTGACCGAAGCAAGAAGAAAAAGGCGGCCGCGCTGCGCCGCCACCCTTTTCATGCGATTGTGCCTTTCGGGCGACTTTGCCGCTCCGCCGGTCAGCGGGAAACCGTCCTGACCCAGCTGTTCCAGTTCTTCGCGGAGCCGGCGAAGACGTTGATGTCCGTATCGCCCGCTATGCCCGGCACGACGCCCGTCGAGGTGTACTGCCAGAAGGCCCATTTGCGCGTCGAATAGATGTTTTCCGGGTGTTCGGCCACCGCGCGCAGCCAGAAGGGATAGCCCGCGAAATGACCGACGAGGTTGTCGCGGTGGAAGTCGACCGTCGTGTAGATGATCGGCCGCTTGCCGTAGTGCTTTTCCAGGCGGTCCATGAAGCGTTGCAGGGCCGTGCGCACCTCGTCCGCCGGCGGGCGGATCCTGCAGGTCGGCGAGGCCGGGTTCCACTCGGCATCCAGCACGGGCGGGAGCTGCACGGCCTCCTTCGGCACGTTGGCGATGAACCAGTCGGCCTGGGCATCGGCGGTCGAGCAGAAATAGTAGAAATGATAGGGTGCGTGCGCCACGCCCGCCGCGCGCGCGCCGCGCCAATATTCGGCAAAGCGGCTGTCGAGGCGGTCGGTTCCCTCGGTCGCCTTCAGGAAGGCGAAGGAGACGCCGCTCTTCTTCACAGCCGGCCAGTCGATGTCGCCGTTCCACTTGGAAACGTCGATGCCGTGGATGTCGTGGCGGTGCGGATTGCGCGTGCCGAAATCCTGCGGGTCCTTGTCGTCGAAACGCGGCGGAACGGACGCGGTCGACACGAGGTCGTAGTCGGTGGTGGAACAGGACGAGGCGAGAAGGGCGAGGGGCATGAGAGCCAGAATGAGCCGACGCATGGAGGTCCCGTTGTTGCGCGTTTCCTAATCCTGCCTCGAACGGGGCGGGTCGTAAAGAGAGGACGCGCGAGACGGATCGAAGACCACTCGCATATTTCCGTAAAATTACGGTTAGCGGGCCGTTAAGCCGGGTGGGCGAAGGCCCCTGTCCACTCGGCGGGGGCAGGGGCCTTCGGCCGCGTCAGAACTTCATGCTGACGCCGAGCATGATCGAATGCGAATCGAGGTCGCCGCTACGGCCGGCGGCATCGAAGATGTCGGAATCGCCGTAGTCGGTGTAGCGGTACTCAAGGCGCCCCGCCACCGTGTCGGTGAAGGCCTGCTCCACGCCCGCGCCGACCGTCCAGCCGTGGGCCGTGTCCTTCTCCTTCACGCCGGTGTCGCGGTTTTCGAGTTCCGCCCGGGTGAAGGCCCAGCCGCCCGTGCCGTAGACCAGCGTTCGGTCGAAGGCATAGCCGAGGCGCGCACGCACCGAGCCGCCCCAGTTCGTTTCCGCCTCGTAGCGCGTGCCGCCGGAGGAGAAGCGCTCGTTGTTGAAGTCGTGCTTGATGTCGGCTTCGACGCCGTAGACCCAGCCGTTGTTGAAGAAATTGTAGCCGGCATAGGCGCCGAGCGCGAAATCGTCGAGGCCTTCGTCTATGGCGGGCGCCGGGCCGCCGGAACTGGCATTCGTCCAGGCGTAGCCGGTGTTCACGCCGACATAGAAGCCGCCCCAGTCATAGACGCCGGCGGCCGTCTCGACGATCGGCGTTCCCACCGGCGGCTCGGCAATGGTCATGTCGGCGGCAAAGGCCGGGAGCGCGCCGGCCGCGACGAGGATGCCCGCGGCACCGAAAATCATGGATTTCATCTGATGGTCCTTCCCACTCGGATACTCGCACGAAGCCCCACGCACGAATGACAACAGGTTTCGAACGTCCGACCGCCGCGAAGGTTCCGAAGAAAAGGAATCCCCTTGAATCTTGGGGGGAATGCCAACCTCTTCTTAACACTCTGTCATTCTTTGTCCGCTAGAAACATCCGCGAGGCCGGCATCGGCCCGACGCACCCGGTTGTCATGATAACAACGCTTTAGGGTTACATGATGTTGAAAACCTTGTTGCCGAGGATCGAGCAGCGCTATGCGCTGGCGGGATCGGTTTTCGGAGCCTTCCTGCCGACCCTCTGCCTTGCCGCCGGCCGGCTCCTGCCCGCCGATATGCAGGCGGGCCCCTTCGGTTTTTCCGCTACCTCGCCGCGGCGTTCGCGCTGATGCCCGTCGCCTTCGGTGCCGGCTTCTACCAGGTCGGCCGCTCCAAGGCGCAGCTTGCCGCCGAACGGGGCCTGCGTCGCAGGACGGAGCGCCGGCTGACGCGCGATGCCCATCACGACCGGCTGACGGGCCTTGCCAACCGTTCCCGCCTGGAGCGCGATATCCAGGCGATTGTCGGGAACAGTCGGTCGGCGGACCGGCCCGCGCTGCTGCTGCTCGACCTCGACCGCTTCAAGTTCGTCAACGACAGCCTCGGCCATGACGTGGGCGATGCGCTGCTGGCGGCGATCGCCGGGCGGCTGCGCCGCGCGCTGCGCGCGGCGGCGGGCGTCTACCGGCTCGGCGGCGACGAATTCGTCGTGACGATCGCCGGGCGGCCTTCCGACGGCAAGGTCGAGAATGTCTGCCGCACGATCTGCGACCTCTTCGCCGAACCGTTCGATGTAAGGTGCCACCGGGTCGCCAGCGGCTGCAGCATCGGCGTGACCTTCCTGGAGGCGGGCGATACGTCCATGTCCGAACCCCTCGCGCGGGCCGATCACGCGCTTTACGAGGCGAAGGCGATGCCCGGCAGCGGCTTCCGCTTCTTCGATGCGGCGCTGGCGGCAGAGGTGGAGGCCCGCGCGGCCGTCGAGGAGGACCTTGCGCGGGCGATGCGTGCCGACGAGTTCTTCCTCGAATACCAGCCGATCGTCAACGTGGAGAGCGGCGCGGTGCGCGCCTTCGAGGCGCTGCTGCGCTGGCGGCATCCCGAAAAGGGGCGGATCATGCCGGACCTTTTCCTTCCGGCGGCGAAAAGGACCGGCCTCATCCTGCCGCTCGGCGGCTGGGTCGTGCGCGAGGCCTGCCGCGAGGCGGCGCGCTGGCCGGCGCCCGCGGGCGTCTCCATCAATGTCGTCGGCGAGCAGTTCAGGGACCGCGCCTTCGTCGGCCATGTCAAGGCGTGCCTCAGGGAGACGGGGCTTGCGCCGGTGCGGCTGACGATCGAGGTGGCCGAATCGGTCTTCTCGGTCGATGCGGCGGTGATCCGCGAAAGCCTTTCGGAGCTGCGCAGCCACGGTGTGCGCGTGGCGCTCGACGATTTCGGCATCGGCTTCTCCTCGATCAACACCCTGAGCGCCTTCCCGATCGACCAGTTGAAGATCGACCGGTCCGTCACGCGGGCCATGATGGAGAGCAGGCGGGACGCCGACCTCGTCGATATCATCCTGAAGCTCGGCCGGACGTTCCAGGTGACGACGACGGTTGAGGGCATCGAATCGGAGGACCAGCTCGACTTCATCCGCCAGCGCGGCGCCTGCGAGGCGCAAGGCTACCTGATATCGGCGCCGATGGCCGGGCCCGAGGTGGCGTGCCTGCTTGCGCAAACCGACGACCGGCTTTCCGCATGACTGCGAAATGACTTTCCATGACAGGCAAATCCTGATTGTCTCGGGGCACGAAGGAGAGGCCGGTATGAGACGATATTACAGGTTTGCCGCCTGGACGCTTTCCCTCCTTTCCCTCGTCGTGCTGGTGGGGGCGAGCTGGCTCATCGTATCGCCGCCCGCGCTGCTCAGCGTCGGCGCCGGCTATGCCGCCAAGATCGTCTGCTCCAGCGTCTTCGTTTCCGGCCGCGATCCGGGAGAGGCGCTGGCCGAGGACGTGCAGGCGCCCGGCCATCCGCTCCTCAGGCTCATGCGGCAGGATGTCGACCTTGCCGGCAAGACGGTGACGACGCGCCTCCTCGGCCTCTTCGCGCCGGGCCATGCCGTCTGGCATGAGGGTTTCGGCTGCGCCGGCGTGCCGGATGGCGATTTCGAGGCCGCGCGGCAGGCGGTGTCCGATGTGGCCCTGCCGGAAATCCCGCCCGGCGATCCGGCCGTCGCCTGGCCCGAAGGCGAGGCGGTGAGCGAGGATGCACGCATCGCCGCCCTGCTCGAAGACCCGGCGCTTGCCGGTCCCGGCATGCGCGCGATCGTCGTCGTGCATGACGGGCGCATCCTCGCGGAGGCCTATGGGGAGGGTTTTTCCAAGACGGTGCCGCTGCTCGGCTGGTCGATGACGAAGACGGTCAATGCGGCGCTGATCGGCCGGCTGATGCTGGCCGGGGCGCTTGCGCCGGGCATGGACGGTCTCTTCCCGGAATGGCGCGGCGACGCACGCGCAAAAATCACGCTCGTTCAGCTTCTCGCCATGGAAAGCGGACTGGCCTTCAACGAGAGCTACGGCAGCGTGACAGACGTCACGCGCATGCTGTTCCTCGAGCCGGACATGTCGCGCTTCGCGCTGTCGCTGCCGCTCGAAGCCAATCCGGGCGAGCGCTTCACCTATTCCAGCGGTACGGCGGTGATCCTGTCGCGCCTCTGGATGGGCGCGCTCGGCGGGCGCGGGGAGGCGCTGTCCTTCCCGGCGCGGGGGCTGTTCGCGCCGCTCGGCATGGCGAGCGCCGTGCTGGAGCCGGACGAGACGGGCATCTTCGTCGGTTCCTCCTACATGTACGCGACGGCGCGCGACTGGGCGCGTTTCGCGCTCTTCCTGCTGGAGGACGGGGTGTGGAAGGGCGAGCGGCTGCTGCCGGCCGGCTTCGTCGGAGCCATGGCGATGCCGACCAAGGCCTCCGGCGGCGCCTACAGCCACATGCAGACCTGGGCGAAGGGGCCGGGCGAGACGAGCGACGCGGATTACGGCCTGCCGGACGACGCGTTCTGGATCCTCGGCCATGACGGCCAGTCGGCCGCCGTCATCCCCTCGAAGGGGCTTGCGGTGATCCGGCTGGGGCTGACGCCGTCGAAACTCGGCTATCGGCCCCAGCCGCTGGTGAAGGGCGTCCTCGACATCCTGGACGCAGGCAAGCTTGAGGCCGGTCAGGCGCCGACCTGAGCGACCCAGTCGTTGAGGTTGTAGGTGTTGGAGATGCGCGCCACCTTGCCGTCGCGGATTTCGAAGAAGGCGCCGGCGGGCAGCACATAGGTCTGGCCGTTGGCCTCCGGCAGGCCCTCGTCGGTGGCGAGGTACTGGCCGTTGACGGTGAATTCGGCCGCGCCGCGCGTGCCGTCGTCGTTCGACATGATGACCATGTCCGTCAGCGTCTCGCGGTAGCTGCGGTTCATGTGCGCCATGAAATCGCGGAAGGCGTCCTTGCCGACCTGGCGGCCGCCCTGGTTGATGTCGTGGATGACGTCCTCGTGCAGGAGGTCGAAGAAGGCCTCCATGTCTTGCCTGTTGAAAGCGTCGTAATAGGCGCGGATCGTCTCTTTTGCCGGCATGTCATCCCTCATATCGTTGTCTTCCGGGCAAGGCCCGTCCGCCTTATAGCATTGTTCAAATTCTTGGGAACATTCACGCGATCATGCAGATCAAGATTGTCCATGGCACGGCGGTGACGCCGCATATCGCCGATCTCGCGCGCCTGCGCATCTCGGTCTTCCGCGCCTTCCCCTATCTCTACGAGGGCAGCGAGGATTACGAGGCCTCCTATCTTGCGACCTATGCGCAATCGCCCGAAAGCCTCTTCGTGCTGGCGCTGGACGGCGAGCGCATCGTCGGCGCCTCGACGGGCGTGCCGATGACGGATGCGTCCGAGGTTTTCCGCGCGCCCTTCGCCGCCGCGGGCGTCGATCCGGCGACGGTGTTCTATTTCGGCGAATCCGTGCTGCTCTCCGCCTATCGGGGCAGGGGGCTCGGCGTGCGGTTCTTCGAGGAGCGCGAGGCCTATGCCCGCCGCCTCGGCCGTTTTGACTGGTGCGCCTTCTGCGCCGTCGATCGCCCGGCGGATCACCCGCTGCGGCCGGCAGATTATGTTCCGCTCGATGAATTCTGGGGAAAGCGCGGCTATGAACGGCGCGTCGATTTGCGCACCATGCTCGCCTGGCAGGATATCGGCGAGGCTGAGGAGACGGAAAAGCCGATGACGTTCTGGCTGAAGGCGGCGCGCTGAAGGGCGCGCCGGAACCTTACCTCAGGCCGGTCTCGTCGAGCAGGCCCTTGCGCTTGGCATGGTAGTAATAGCCGGCCGCATAGAGGCGCACGGCGCCGTCATTCTTGTCGTCGGCCACCATCCAGGCGCCGCGCAGGTACTTTCCGGCATATTTGATGTTCGTCTCGGCGTCGAACAGGCCTTCGGCGGGGCCTTCGTAGCCCATGCTCCTGGCGGTCGCGTACTTGATCTGCATCAGGCCGTAATGGCCGCGGTTGTAGGCCTTCGGATTGTAGGTGCTCTCACGCTTGACGACGCGGTGCAGCAGCGATTCCGGGATGCCGTAGATCGCGGCATATTTGGAGATGATCGCGTCGATCGGCGTGCCGGATTTCTTGAAGGGCTGCTCGGCCTGCGGAACGAGGAGGCGGGTCTGCGTCGTCAGGACGGCATTCTGGACAAGGGCGGGCTTTGCCATCGGCACGATCTTGCGGCTGGCGACGAGCTGTTCGAGGCCTTCCGGCTCGCCGCTGTCGAAGCCCGGCTCCATGACGGAAACGCCGATGACGGTGTCGTCGCCCTGCGCCGCGCTTGCGACGTCGTTGCCGGCAAGCGCGGCGGTTGCCGCGGCGGCGCCCGTCACGGGCTTGGCCTCGGCGAGGGCCGAGACGGGGACGCCGGCCGTATCGCCCGCGACGGCGATCGGCGTCGGCAGGGCCTCGGACGTATTCTCCGTACCGGGCTTGGCGGCGGGCAGGGCGGCATAGGCGACGTCCGTCGTCGTCCCGTCGGCGGCGGCGATGTCCGTGGTCTGCGCCGGTGCGGGCGTCACGGTCCTGGCGGAGGTCGCGTCGTCGGCGACGCTGGCGCAGCCGGCAAGGGTCGCAAGAAGGCCCGCGCAGGCGAGCGCTGCAATGCGCGCCGGACGGGAAACGGGGGTATCGGCCATGGTCGTCGCTCTCGGTTTGCCGGGGTGCGCGGGCGCCGGAACGCCTCGTGTCTTTGCAAATCAATCGGCCGGGGCCGTGCCCGTCCATAGCCGATCGGGCGCGAAGCGGCAACCCGTAGGCTTGGCCATGCCTCAGGCGGTGGCCCGCTTGAGGCCCGCGGTCAGCAGTCCGGCGCCGATCAGCAGCGTGCCGCCGGTGCGGTTGACGACCTTCTGGACCGATGGCTTGCGGATGGTTTTCCGCGCGGCGGAGGCGAGCAGGGCGTAGGAGAAGGCGTTGAGCGTGGCGAGCACGAGGAAGGTGACCTCGAAGATCGCCATCTGCGGCAGGACGGGCCGCGAGAGGTCGAGGAACTGCGGCAGGAAGGCGACGAAGAAGACGATGCTCTTCGGGTTCAGCGCCGTCACCACATAGGCATGGGCGAAGATGCGGAAAGGCCTTTCCTCCGCCGGCGACGCCCCCTCGGGGCCGGCCGCGACGGGCGCGCGCCACAATTTTATGCCGAGCCAGACGAGATAGGCCGCGCCCGCCCATTTCAGCACGGTGAAGACCGCCGCCGAGGTGGCGAGCAGCGCGCCGAGGCCGAGCATGGAGGCGGTCATGGCGGTGAAATCGCCGAGCGCGACGCCGGCGACGGTGGCGCCCGCCGTGCGGCGGCCGTGGCCGAGTGCATAGGAGATCACGAGGAGGATCGTCGGGCCCGGAATGGCCAGCATGACGGCGGAGGCGGCGGCGAAGGCAAGCCAATGTTCGAAGGACATGAAAACTCCCCGGACCGAGTGCGATCCGGGGAGCAAGCCATTACGGATTTTCGCCGTCAAGCGGCGTTTTTGCGCCGGAAGGCGTTATGCCGCCGTCTTCCACTTCTGGCCGATGGTGTCCATCACCTCGCCGAACCATTTTGCCGAGGTGTCGAAATGCTTGCCGCCCTTGATGCGCGGGAACTCGATGGTGCGCAGCTTGCCGCCCTGGCCCTCGTCGTGGCCGGTCACGCCCGAGACCTTGTTGAGCGCGCTTTCGACGGCAAGGTCGGTCATGCTCTGGATGAGGCGCAGGTCGTCGCGGTTGGCGGGGGCCGAGCGGGCATAGTAGCCCGACTTCTGCACCATGGCGCGCTCGGCGCCGAGCAGGGCGGCGAACTGCTTGGAGAACCAGTTGCCGACATTGATCGTGTCGATCTTCACATGGCCGAAGGCATCGCGCTTGACGGTCTCGCCGGCGGCTTCCCGCTCGGAGACGATGGCGTCGAGGCAGGCGCCTTCCGAGACGAACAGCGTGACGAAGCCGGCGCGGTCCATGATGCCCCTCAGGCGCTCGGCCTCGGCTTCCAGGTTGAAGTCCAGTTCCGGCAGGTAGAGGCCGTCGATGTTCTTCAGCTGCTTGTTCATCATGAAGCCGTCGACATAGTCGTTGCCGCTGGTCTTCTGGATATAGGCCCTCGCCGTTGCGGCGGTGAGCCAGCCGCAATGGCGGCCCATCACCTCGTGCACGACGAGGGTCTTGGGCGCGGCGCTCTGCTCGTTGCTGACATGGTCGAAGAAGCCGGCGCCGACTTCGGCGGCCGTCCAGGCGCCGAGCGACTGGCGGATCGGCACGACGTCGTTGTCGACCGTCTTCGGCAGGCCGACGACGGTGAGGTTGTAGCCGTTGGCGCCGAGATAGGCGGCAAGGTCGGCCGCCGTCGTGTTGGTGTCGTCGCCGCCGATCGTGTGCAGGATGGTGATGCCGTCCTTGGCGAGCCGCTCGGCCGCCACGCGCAGCGGGTTCTCGCCTTCCTTCACGAGGCCGCGCTTCACGCAGTCGGCGGCGTTCGTCAGCTTGACGCGGCTGTTGCCGATCGGCGAGCCGCCGTAGCGGTGGAGGAGGGGTGCCTTCTCGCGCATGTCCTTCGTGATCTCGATGCGATCGGCGAGCAGCAGGCCCTGGTAGCCCGAGCGATAAGCGACGAGCTCGATGTCGGGTGCGACGTCGCTGTAGCGCTCGATGAGGCCCCCGACGGCGGACGACAGGCAGGGCGCGAGCCCGCCCGCGGTCAGCATTGCGACTTTCTGCTTGGCCATGATTCCTCCTCGGCGTCAGCCCGTCTCGATGGTGCAGTTGCTCTAGCGCAGAATCCCCGGCAGGGGAACGGCGCGGTGAACTTATCCGCATTCGATGACGGATCGATCCTCGTGCGCGCGAGGCGGAAATTCCGCCCGCGGAATTCCCATGCCTCCACTTATTGAGGGGCATCAAAATTTTGTCATCCTACCAATTCCTGCCTTGCTTTCCTTGCAATTGTCTGCTCAAGATCACCTTATGTTCCAGAATTCGCCCAGTTGCTTCATCAGTGCCGTGTGGGATCGCCTCGTCGGCATGGTCTCCGATGCCGCCAGCAACGTGCTGTCCGGCGTGGTCGAGGCCGTGCGCACGCTGTTCGAAGGGGACCCGGAAACACGCAGGCAGGTCGCCTTCTCGGTGGCGCTGATCGCGCTTTCCGCCAAGATGGCGAAGGCGGACGGCATCGTGACGACCGCTGAGGTCGACGCCTTCAAGGACATCTTCAAGTATCCCGACAACCAGGCGGCCAATGTCGCCCGGCTCTACAACCTCGCGCGCCAGGACGTCGCCGGCTACGAGGCCTATGCGGAGAAGATGAAGGCGCTCTGTGTCTCCTGCGAGAAGAACTGCCCGATCCTGGAGGATATCGTCGACGGCCTGTTCCATATCGCCAAGGCGGACGGGCTGATCCACGAGAACGAGATGGCCTTCCTCGGCCGCGTCGCCGAGATCTTCGGCATGGCGGAGGAGCGCTTCGAGCAGATCACCGCGCGGCATGTCCATGTCAGCGGGCGCGATCCCTACAAGGTGCTGGGCGTCAAGCCGAGCGACGACTTTGCGGAGATTCGCAAGCGGTATCGTGTGCTTGCCTCGGAGAACCATCCTGATAGGCTGGTGGCGCGTGGCGTGCCGGCCGAGTTCCATCAGATCGCGAACGACCGCATGGCCGCGCTCAACGCTGCCTATGAGGCGATCGAGAAGGAACGCTGCGCTGCATGAGCGCATTCAACTGTGACTATGCATTTCACTGCGATTATCCTGGCGCGACCGCCGCGCCGTCGCCGAATTTCGGCGAGCGGGCGGGCGGGCGCACGCCTGATATCATCCTCCTGCATTATACCGGCATGGAAACGGCGGACGGCGCGCTGAAATGGCTCTGCGCGCCCGAAAGCCAGGTCTCCTGTCACTACTTCGTGCACGAGGACGGGCGCGTGGAGCAGCTCGTGCGCGAGGCCGACCGCGCCTGGCACGCGGGAAAGAGCTTCTGGAAGGGCGAGACCGACATCAACTCGGCCTCGATCGGCATCGAGATCGCCAATGCCGGCCATCCCGGCGGGCTGCCGGATTTTCCGGAAAAGCAGATCGCGGCGGTCGTCGAACTGTGTCGCGATTGTGGCGAGAGGTGGCAGATCGCGCCCGAACGGGTCCTCGCGCACTCCGATGTGGCCCCCGTTCGCAAGGTCGATCCGGGTGAAAAATTCCCCTGGGGGCGCCTCCATGCCGGGGGCGTCGGGCACTGGGTGGCGCCGGCGCCGATCGCCGGCGGGCGCTTCTTCCAGAAGGGGGACGCCGGCCAGCCGGTGGAAGCCCTGCAGACCATGCTGTCGCTCTATGGCTATGGCATTGAAACCGATGGGGTTTATTCGGAGAAGACGGAAGGTGCGGTCGCCGCTTTCCAGCGCCATTTCCGGCCCGGGCGGGTCGACGGCATCGCCGATTTCTCGACCATCGACACGCTGCACCGGCTGCTCTCCACGCTGCCGCGCCTGGCCGCCTGACAGCCTATCCGAATATTCGAATATTACGGTCTGTAACAGAAGTTTACCGTTTCGCCACATCCTGACCCGATTGGCCATGTCTCTTCCGGCTGCGTTCGTTGCAGCGCAGCATGCGGTCAGGGCCTGACCGCGATCAACGAGGATCGAGACGTTTGCGCGGGCTGCGCGGCTTGAGATGCCGCGCGCCGAGGCTGTGCCTTTGCGCCTTTTGGAGACGATGACTAGATGAGAAGACTTCTTGCCGCCTTCAGCGCGGCCTGCTTTTGTGTGTCCGTTCTTTCCGCCGCCACGGCATATGCCGAACCCTCCCGGGGGCCGGCCAAGAAACAGTATCTGTTCCAGACCTCCGAGAAACAGGAGGCCGCCGGTAAGGAAAAGCCGCGCAAGGTTTCCGGCAAGCGCAGCAACAAGCGCAAGACCGTCATCGACAAGGACGGCGTGGTCGTCGGCAAGCTGAAGACCTACAAGAGCACGACCGGCTATCCCAAGGCGGAGAACCCGCTTTCGGCGGAGCGCAAGACGGCCGGCTATTCCGGCCTGATCCAGACCTATGCCCGGGCCTATGGCGTGCCGGTCGACCTTGCCCATGCGGTGGTGCGCGTCGAGAGCAACTTCAACCCGCGGGCCCGCGGCAGCGCCGGCGAGATCGGCCTGATGCAGATCAAGCCGACGACGGCCCGCATGATGGGCTATCGCGGCAGCGCCAAGGGCCTCTACGATCCCGAGACCAACATCAAGTTCGGCATGAAGTATCTCGCCGTGGCCCACGACCTTTCCGGCGGCACGACCTGCGGCACGATCCTGCGCTACAATGCCGGCCACGGCGCCAAGCGCATGAACCCGGTCTCCAAGCGCTATTGCGGCAAGGTGCAGAGCATCATCGACTGACTGCCGCAGCGTTTCGCGGGCTGGAATCGGCCCGCGGCCATGCTATGCCATCGGTGAAAAGCGAGGGTAGGGCATGGATCGACATTTCGATTTCGTCGTCGTGGGCAGGGGCATGATGGGGGCGGCGGCGGCGCGCCACCTCGCCGCAACGGGCGCCTCAGTGGCGCTCGTCGGACGGGGAGAACCGGCCGACTGGCAGAAGCACGACGGCGTCTTCGCCAGCCACTACGACAGCGGCCGCATCACCCGCACCATCGACCCGGATCCCGACTGGGCGCTGCTCGCCAGGCGGTCGATCGCCCGCTACCGCGCCATCGAGGCCGAGAGCGGCATCGACTTCTACGGCGAGACGGGCTGCCTGATCAGCGGCCCCGCTGGCGGCGACGTCCTCGGTGCCGTGCAGGCGGTGGCGCAGCGTAATGCGCTGGAGGCGCCGCTCTTCGACCGGGCGGCGCTCAGGGCGCGGTTCCCCTGGTTCGCCCTGCCGGAAAACGCGGCCGGCGTGTTCGAGGCGAGGGGAGCCGGCTATATCGACCCGCGCAAGCTCGTCGCCGCGCAGGTCGCCTGCCTGGAAAAGGCCGGCGGCGTTTCCATCCTCGACGATGCCCTTTCGGTGACGGATGCCGGCGACCGCGCCACGGTGGCGCTGAAGTCGGGCGGGGCGGTCACCGGCGGGCGCGTGCTGGTGGCGACCGGCGGCTTCTCCCGCGCGCCGGGGCTGTTGCCCAAGGTGCCGGCGCTCGTCGTCAAGGCGCGCACCGTGGTGCTGGCGCAGCTTTCGCCCGAGCAGGCCGAGGCTTATCGCGCCATGCCGTCCTGGATCGACGAGAGTGCCGACCCGGCCGACCATTTCTACTTCCTGCCGCCGATCGTCTATCCGGACGGCCATTCCTATCTCAAGATCGGCGGCGACCCGACGGAGGTCGCGATCGAGGAGGAGCAGGCGATTTTCGACTGGTTCCGCGGCGAGGGGCGGCCGGAGGCGATCGTGCACCTGAAGCGCCTGCTTGCGCGGTCCATTCCCGATCTCGATCCGGTGCGTCTTGTCTCGGCGCCCTGCGTCACGACCTATACGGTGCACGGCTATCCCTATGCCGGCTTCGTGGAGGGTGATCGTATCGCGCTCCTGACCGGCGGCAACGGGGCGGCGGCGAAGAGTTCCGACGAGATCGGCCGCATCGGCGCGGACCTGGTGATTCGCGGAAAGCTGGACGAACCGGACTACACGACGGATTTCGCCGTTCATTTCCGCTAAGGCACTGGTCTTTCCTCTCGCTATCGGCTAGTCAGCGCCTGCCAGTTGGCTGGGCAGCCGCGCCTTGCAAGGGTCGAAAGGCCGCAGGGGGAGGAAAGTCCGGGCTCCACGGAAACACGGTGCCGGATAACGTCCGGCGGGGGCGACCCCAGGGAAAGTGCCACAGAAAGCAAACCGCCTTCCTCGGAAGGTAAGGGTGAAAGGGTGGGGTAAGAGCCCACCGCGGCCATGGCGACATGGTCGGCACGGTAAACCCCACCGGGAGCAAAACCGAATAGGGATGACGCGGGTCGCGCAAGCGGCCCAGCCCGTTTCCGGGCCGGTCATCCGGGTGGGTTGCAAGAGGCCGGGCGCAAGTCCGGTCCCAGATGAATGGCTGCCACGTTCCGGCGAAAGCCGGAGCCATACAGAACCCGGCTTACAGGCCAACTGGCAAAAATCTCCTTCCGCGGAATGTTTTTTTAAGATGTGCTAATGCGCTGAAATCCTTGGGGTTCGCGCATGCCTTGCGGCGCCTGCAACCGTGCGCGCCGCCCTTCGCGCGCCGTGCAAATACAAGGCGTTGGCAGGGCTTTCCTAACCATTTGTTAAACTTAACGCCTTATAAACATTTGACGGTCTCATCACGGGGAACGAGGTCACTTCCCATTGACGCCCATATGGTCCCATGATATCCCAAACTCACATCGCACGAGGACGCATGAGCGTCCGATCATCGCAAAGCTTTGAGGCTAACCGGCTGGGGACGGCGCGGCGCTTGGGCGCCGCATCCGGGCTGGCTTGCGTGTGCGGTGTTGTGTTGGGTGAGCCGGGGCGGATGCACAGCGCCATGGCTCGGGAAGCGGCTGTATCGCGTCATGAACCGGTTCCTGTCGAATGCGACAAACAGGATCGATGCCAAGGGACGGGTTTCCGTTCCGTCGGCCTTTCGCTCCGTCCTGTCGCAGCGCGACATCCGGGAGCTGTACTGCTTCCAGGATTTCATGTTTCCGGCGATCAGCGTCGGTGGGCTGGATTTGCTCGATCGTTTCGAGCGCCAGATCGCCAGCGAGGATGTTCTTTCGCCGCAAGCCAACCGGATGTCGCTCCTGGTCCACGGGGGCGGGGTCTTCATGAAGCTCGATTCGGAGGGGCGCCTGCCGGTCACGGATTTCATCCGGGACTATACGGGCATCGCCGCGGAGGTGACCTTTGTCGGTCGGGCGGATCATTTTCAGCTCTGGGCGCCGCAGACATTCTTAGCCACGCAGGCGGCCGCCCGGGAAGAGTTCAGGACGCGAGGTCTGGGCTCGGGGTAAGACGGAGAATCGGAATGGCGGCGGATCTTGGCGGAGGTTTTTCTGATGCCGATGACGGACCGGTCCGTCACATTCCGGTTCTTCTCTCCGAGGTCCTCGCGGCGCTCTCGCCCAAGCCCGGCCAGGTCATCCTTGACGGCACGTTCGGCGCCGGCGGCTACACGTCCGCGATCCTCGATGCGGGGGCAGACGTCATCGCGCTCGACCGCGATCCCAACGCCATTGCCGGCGGCAAGGCGCTTGTCGAGGCGTCCGGCGGCCGGCTGACCCTCATCCATTCGCGCTTTTCCGAGCTTGCGGAACATGCGCCCGCGGGCGGGCTCGACGGCGTCGTGCTCGATATCGGCGTTTCCTCCATGCAGATCGACGAGGCCGAGCGCGGCTTTTCGTTCCAGAAGAACGGCCCGCTCGACATGCGCATGTCCGCATCCGGCGTGTCGGCCGCCGACGTCGTCAACCGCGCCAAGGTCTCCGACCTCATCCGCATCTTCGGCTTCCTCGGCGAGGAGAAGCAGGCCGGCCGCATCGCCCGCGCCATCGAGAAGGCGCGCGAGAAGGAGCCCTTCACCACGACGCGCCAGCTCGCCAACCTCATCGAGCTGACGACGCCGCGCAAGGCCAAGGACAAGATACACCCGGCGACGCGCGTCTTCCAGGCGCTGCGCGTCTTCGTCAACGACGAACTCGGCGAACTCGCCGAAGCCCTGTTTTCCGCCGAGCGCGCATTGAAGCCGGGCGGGCGCCTCGTCGTCGTCTCCTTCCATTCGCTGGAAGACCGCATCGTCAAGAAATTCTTCCAGGATCGCGCCGGCAAGGCGTCGGGCTCCCGGCATCTGCCGGAAGTCCACGACCGGGCCGCAACCTTCGCACCAGTCGGGCGGCCTATGGTGGCGGCCAGCGACGAGGAGAGTGCGGTCAACCCGCGCGCCCGATCCGCGAAGCTGAGGGCGGGCGAGCGCACGGGCGCCCCCGCCGGGACGGATGATCTGTCCATTTTCAACCTGCCCAACCTTGCCGGCCTTGAGAAGATGGGAAGCTGAGTGATGTTTCGTACCCTTGATGTCGTGATGATCGCTGTCATGACCGCGGCAGCCACCGTCACCTATTCGATCAAGCACCAGGCCGAGAACAAGCAGGAAACGGTGCGCAAGCTCGATGCCGAGATCAAGCTGGAGGAGGACACGATCGACCTCCTGAAGGCCGACTGGGCGCTGCTCACACAGCCGAACCGCCTGAACCGCCTGGTGACGACCTTCGAGGCCGACCTGAAGCTCGTGCCGACCGAATCGACCCAGCTCGCCCAGCCGAACGAACTGCCCATGGCGACGGCCGAGCTGCCGGCGCTGGCGCCGGAGAAGGACGAGAAGATCGCCAAGAACAAGAAGAAGGCCGGGGACATGGACAAAATCCAAACCGGATCGGTGGCCAACTGATGTCGTTTCTCTCCCGCATCATGGACCTGAAGAGCAAGGCGCATTTCAACGCCGGCGGCAACAACAACCGCGCCGGCGGCAACGGCGGCCACGCCTTCGAGGGCACGCGCAAGCGCTCCGGCTCGCAGGCCCGCAGCCGCGTCGCCGTCATCATCTGCTGCTTCGGCATGGTCTATGCCGTCATCGGCGGCCGCCTCGTGCAGTACGGCATGGCCTCGCCCGAGACCGTGTCCTCGATCGGCCCGGCCGACCACCTGATGGCCTCGCGCCCCGACATCGTCGACCGCAACGGCGAGATCCTCGCCACCGACATCCGCACCGTCTCGCTCTATGCCGAGCCGCACAAGATCGTCGATGCGGACGAGGCGGTGGAAATGCTGGCGACCGTCATGCCGGACCTCGACCGGCGCGGCATCTACCGCAAGCTCACCTCGAAATCCCGTTTCCAGTGGCTGAAGCGCCAGCTGACGCCCAAGCAGCAGAGCCGCATCCTGGCGCTCGGCATTCCCGGCGTCGGCTTCCGGCCGGAAAAGCGCCGCTTCTATCCGGGCGGCGTCACCGCCTCGCACATCGTCGGCCATGTCAACATCGACAACCGCGGCATCGCCGGCATGGAGCGTTACATCGACAGCCAGGGCCTTGCCGACCTTGCCGCCATCGGCATGACGAGCGACGCCAAGCTGGAGCCGGTGCGCCTGTCCATCGACCTGCGCGTCCAGGCCATCGTGCGCGAGGTCGTCGCGACGGGCATGGAGAAGTACAAGGCGCTCGCGGCCGGCGCCGTCGTGATGGACGTGCATACCGGCGAGATCCTCGCCATGGCTTCCGTGCCGGACTACGATCCCAACAATCCGGCCGAGGGCGCCAAGGACGGCTGGCTGAACCGCATGTCGAACGGCACGTTCGAGATGGGCTCAACCTTCAAGAGCTTCACGACGGCGATGGCGCTCGATTCGGGCAAGGTGAAGATCACCGACAGTTTCGACGCCCGTGCGCCGATCCGCATCGGCGGCTTCACCATCAAGGATTTCCACGGCAAGCACCGCGTGCTGACCGTGCCGGAGATCTTCCAGTATTCCTCCAATATCGGCACGGCCAAGATGGCCGACGTCGTCGGCATCGCCGGCCACAAGGAGTTTTTGACGCGGCTCGGCCTCCTGACGCGGCTCGACACGGAACTGCCGGAGGTGAAGACCCCGACGCAGCCGCGCGAATGGAAGAAGATCAACTCGATCACCATTTCCTTCGGCCACGGCGTCTCCACGACGCCGCTGCAGACGGCGGTGGCCGCGGCGGCGCTGATGAACGGCGGCCTGCTGATCAACCCGACCTTCCTGCCGCGCACGGCGGAGGAGGCGAACGAGGTGGCCAGGGTCGTCATCAAGCCGGAGACCGGCGACAAGATGCGCTACCTCTTCAAGCTCAACGCGAACGACGGTTCGGGCCGCCGCGCGCTCGTTCCCGGCTTCAATGTCGGCGGCAAGACGGGTACGGCCAACAAGGTCGTCAACGGCCGCTATTCCAACACCCAGAACTTCAACGCCTTCCTCTCCGCCTTCCCGATCGACGATCCGAAATATGTCGTGCTCACCTTCATCGACGCGCCGCAGACGGGCGAGGGCGGCGGCCGCACCGCGGGCCTCAACGCCGCGCCGATGGTCGGCGAGATCATCCGCCGCTCGGCCGCTCTTCTCGGTGTGAAGCCGAAATTCGGCGAGGACGGGTCTGCCTTGCTTGTGTCTTATTGAATGGAGAAGACAGGACGCCGATTCGAACCGATACGGCTTCCACTGGAAAGCAACAGAGCGGACAATGAAGATCAGTGACCTTGCCGGACCCGAAACCAACGACCTTTCCGCCGCAGCCGGTATAGACATCGCCGGCATCGCCAGCGACAGCCGGAAGGTCAAGCCGGGCGATCTCTTCGTCGCGCTCTCCGGCTCGAAGGCCGACGGCAGCGCCTTCATCGCCGATGCGGTCGCCCGCGGTGCCGCCGCCATCGCCGTTGCCGCCGGCAGCATGGCGAAGGCCGCCGTCCCGGTCATTCCCGTCGCCGAGCCGCGCCGCTTCCTCGCGCTTGCCGCCGCCAGGTTCTACGGCCGCCAGCCGCAGACCATGGTCGCCGTCACGGGCACGGCCGGAAAGACCTCCGTCGCCTCCTTCACCCGCCAGATCTGGGCCCATGCCGGCCATGCGGCCGCGATGATCGGCACGACCGGCGTCGTCGCGCCCGGCCGCAACGACTACGGCTCGCTGACGACGCCCGATCCGGTGTCGCTGCACGAATTGCTCGCCGAGCTTGCCGATGCCGGCGTCACCCATGCCGCGATGGAGGCCTCCAGCCACGGCCTCGACCAGGCGCGGCTCGACGGCGTCAGGCTTTCCGCCGCCGCCTTCACCAATCTCGGCCGCGACCATATGGATTACCATCCGACGGTCGAGCACTACATGGCCTCCAAGATGCGCCTGTTCGACACGCTGCTCGCCAGGGGCGCGCCCGCCGTCGTCTATGCCGACGACGCATGGTCGGCCGCGGCGATCGAGGCGGCGCGGAAGGCCGGGCTCGACGTGCGCACGGTCGGCCGCAAGGGCGATTATCTCGCCTTGAAGCGCGTCGAGCATTTCCGCCACAAGCAGACCGCCGAGATCCATGTCGGCGACGATATCTATGAGGTGCACATTCCGCTCGCCGGCGATTTCCAGGTGGCGAACGCGCTCGTGGCCGCCGGCCTTGCCATGTCGACCGGCGTTCCCGCCGCAACCGCCATGGCCGCGCTCGAAAAGCTGATCGGCGCCTCCGGCCGCCTCGAACTGGTGGGCCATGCGAAGAACGGCGCGCTCGCCTATGTCGACTATGCCCACAAGCCGGATGCCTTGGAGAACGTCTTGACCTCCGTGCGCCCCTTCACGACGGGCCGCGTCATCGTGGTCTTCGGCTGCGGCGGCGACCGCGACAAGGGCAAGCGGCCGATCATGGGCGAGATCGCCACGCGCCTTGCCGACGTGGTGGTCGTCACCGACGACAATCCGCGCTCGGAAGTGCCCGACGTCATCCGCGCGGAGATCATGGCCGCGGCGAAGGGCGCGACCGAGATCGGCGACCGCGCCGAGGCGATCCGCAGCGCCGTCCGCATGCTGCAGCCCGGCGATACGCTGATCGTCGCCGGCAAGGGGCACGAGGAGGGGCAGACCGTCGGCACCGTGACGCTGCCGTTCTCCGACCATGCGGAATTGCTGAAGGCTCTGGAGGAGCTCGACCGGTGAAATGGCTCTGGACCACGCCTGACCTCGTCGCCGCGCTGCACGGCCGTCCCATCGGCAACCTGCCGCAGGGCGTCACCGGCATTTCCATCGACAGCCGCAACATCGCGCCGGGCGAAGCCTTCTTCGCCATCAAGGGCGACCGCGTCGACGGCCATGATTTCGCGAGCTTCGCGGTCGCCAACGGCGCGGCGCTGCTCGTCGTCAGCGAGGGCAAGCTGCCGGCGCTGGGCCGGCTCGTCACGCCGATGATCGTGGTGCAGGACGTGCTCCAGGCGCTCGTCGACCTCGGCTGCGCGGCGCGCGACCGCACGGCCGCCCGCATCATCGCCGTCACCGGCTCCGTCGGCAAGACGACGACGAAGGAGATGCTGCGTCAGGCGCTCGGCCCCTCCGGCAGCGTGCATGCCTCCGTCGCCTCCTTCAACAACCATTGGGGCGTGCCGCTGACGCTCGCCCGCATGCCCGAGACCACCGACTACGGCGTCTTCGAGATCGGCATGAACCATCCGGGCGAGATCCGCCCGCTGGTCGCCATGGTGCGCCCGCATGTGGCGATGGTCACGACGATCGCGCCGGCCCATCTGGGCAATTTCCGCGATCTGGAAGAGATCGCCGCGGCGAAGGCGGAGATCTTCGAGGGCGTTGTGCCGGGCGGCCATGTCCTTCTCAACCGCGACAACGAGCAGTTCGCCTTCCTGGAAAAGGCGGCAAAGGCGGCGGGCGTCTCGCATATCCACGGTTTCGGCGCCGATCCCGAGGCGGAGTTCCGCCTGCTCGATTTCATGCCGAGCGCCGAGGGCGGGCTGTTGCGCGCGGCGGTCGGCGGCCAGACGCTGGAAGTGCCGATGGGCGCGCCCGGCCGGCACATCGCCGAAAACGCGGTCGCCGTGCTCGGTGCGGTGCACCTTGCCGGCGGCGATATCGAGAAGGCGATGGCCGGGCTTGCCGCCATGCAGGCCGAGAAGGGCCGGGGCCGGCGCTACCGGCTCGCCAAGGACGGCGGCTGGTTCACGCTGATCGACGAGAGCTACAACGCCAACCCGGCCTCGATGCGCGCGGCGATCGCGCTCCTGCGCGATGCCGAACCGCACGGCCGGGGCCGGCGCATCGCCGTGCTCGGCGACATGCTGGAAATGGGCGAGCATTCGCCTCTCGTCCATGCCGGCCTTGCCGAACCGCTTCTCGAAGCGGGCATCGGCGACGTCTGGCTCGGCGGGCCGGACATGGCGGCGTTGCGGGATGTGCTGCCGGAGGGCGTTTCGACCGAATATCGCGACACGGCGGATGCGCTTGCCGCCCACGCGCTCGATGCGGTGCGCCCGGGCGACGTTCTGGTCGTGAAATCGTCGAAAGGCACGGGATTCAGCCGTATCGTGGCGGCCCTGCTTGACAAATATCCGGCGTTCTTCGAGAGGGAACGCGAGCTTTGAGGGAGGTTCGGCCGGGCAGACGCCCGCCGGGCCTTCTTTTTTATGGAATCGACATCTCCGTCTGCGGTCGGTCACGCCGTGGATGACTTGGGGAACCTTTTGGGGAAAGGGTGACAATGCTGCTTTGGCTCGTCGAACTGGCTGACACCGTGCAGGTGTTCAACCTGTTCCGCTACATTACCTTCCGGACGGGCGCTGCGCTGTTCACCTCGGCCACCATCGTCTTCCTCTTCGGACCGATGATCATCGCCTCCCTGCGCATCCGTCAGGGCAAGGGCCAGCCGATCCGCGCCGACGGGCCGCAGACGCACTTCAAGAAGGCCGGCACGCCCACCATGGGCGGCCTGATGATCCTCGCCGGCATCGTCGGCAGCGCGCTGCTCTGGGCCGACCTGTCCAACGTCTACGTGGTCGCCACGCTGCTCGTCACCCTCGGCTTCGGCGCGATCGGCTTCTACGACGACTACCTCAAGGTGACGAAACAGACCGACAAGGGCTTTTCGGGGAAAGCCCGCCTCGGCCTCGAATTCATCATCGCGGGCGCGGCGACCTATTTCATGATGCGGGCCTCGCTCGCGACGGGCGCCGCCGGTTCGACCTTCGGCTCGTCCATCGCCTTCCCCTTCGCCAAGGACTTCATGATCAACCTCGGCCTCTTCTTCGTGCTGTTCGGCGGCTTCGTCATTGTGGCGGCCGGCAATGCGGTGAACCTGACGGATGGTCTCGACGGCCTTGCCACGGTCCCGGTGATGATCTCCGCCGCCTCCTTCGGCGTCATCGCCTATCTCGCCGGCAACGCGGTCTTCGCGAACTACCTGCAGATCCATTTCGTGCCCGGTACGGGCGAGCTTGCCGTCGTGCTCGGCGCGGTCATCGGCGCGGGCCTTGGCTTCCTGTGGTTCAACGCGCCGCCGGCCGCCATCTTCATGGGCGACACCGGTTCGCTGGCGCTCGGCGGCCTCATCGGCACCGTCGCTGTCGCCACCAAGCACGAGATCGTCATGGCCATCATCGGCGGCCTCTTCGTCATGGAGACGCTGTCGGTCATCATCCAGGTCGCCTCCTTCAAGCTGACGGGCAAGCGCGTCTTCCTGATGGCGCCGATCCATCACCATTTCGAGAAGAAGGGCTGGACGGAAAGCCAGGTCGTCGTGCGCTTCTGGATCATCGCCGTCGTGCTGGCGCTGGTCGGCCTTTCCACGCTCAAGCTGCGGTGAAGAGGCCATGATCCCCGTCACCACCTTCAAGGGAAAGACGGTCGCGCTCTTCGGGCTCGGCGGCTCCGGCCTTGCGACGGCGCTGACGCTTGCCGCGGGCGGCGCAGACGTCATCGCCTGGGACGACAGCGCGGCGAGCGTCGAGAACGCGTCCTCCGCCGGCATCCGGACGGGCGACCTGCGCACGCTCGACTGGAAGGCCGTGGACGCGCTGGTGCTTTCGCCCGGCGTGCCGCTCACCCATCCCAAACCCCACTGGAGCGCGGAGCTTGCCCGCGCCGCAGGCGTCGAGATCATCGGCGACGTCGAGCTTTTCGCGCGCGAGCGCCGGGCGCATGCGCCCGATTGCCCCTTCGTCGCCATCACCGGCACGAACGGCAAGTCGACCACGACGGCGATGATCGCCCATATCCTGAAATCGAGCGGGCGCGACACCCAGCTCGGCGGCAATATCGGCACCGCGGTGCTGACGCTCGATCCGCCGAAGGCCGGGCGCTTCTACGTGGTCGAGTGCTCCTCCTACCAGATCGACCTGGCGCCGACGCTGGACCCGTCCGCCGGCATCCTCATCAACCTGACGCCGGACCATCTCGACCGCCACGGCTCGATGCAGCACTATGCCGACGTCAAGGAACGCCTCGTCGCCGCCAGCCGGACAGCCATCGTCGGCGTCGACGACAGTCATTGCACGATGATCGCCGACCGTATCGAACGGGCCGGCACCAGGGTCGTGCGCATCTCCAAGCGCCATGTGCTGGCAGACGGCATCTATGCCGACGGCGCGCGGCTCGTCCTGGCGCAAAGCGGGGCGACCCGCGTGATAGCGGACCTTTCGCCGATTCAGACCCTGCGCGGCGCGCACAATGCGCAGAACGCCGCCGCCGCCGTCGCGGCCTGCCTTGCGGTCGGCCTTGGCGAGGACGAGATCCGCGCTGGCCTTGCCTCCTTCCCGGGGCTGAAGCACCGCATGCAGCCGGTCGGTCGCAAGGGCGGGACGCTGTTCGTCAACGATTCCAAGGCGACGAATGCCGATGCGGCAGCACCCGCCCTGTCGAGCTTCGAGCGCATCTACTGGATCGCCGGCGGCGTGCCGAAGGAGGGCGGGATTTCGTCGCTCGCCGCCTTCTTCCCGAAGATCGCCAAGGCCTATCTCATCGGCGAGGCGGCGCCCGAATTCGCCGCGACGCTCGGCGCGGCCGTGCCTTTCGACCTGTCGGGCACGCTGGAGCGGGCGGTCCGGGACGCGGCGGCGGATGCCGAAAAGGATGGAAACGGCCCCGTCGCCGTTCTGCTTTCCCCGGCTTGCGCAAGCTTCGACCAGTACAAGAACTTTGAAGTCAGAGGCGATGCCTTCGTGAGACACGTTTCCGCACTGCCGGACGTGTCCATGCTGGTCGAGGTTTGAACGGGCGGAATTCCGGTGACGCGTGCGGCGGCGGGCGTTTTCTGAACTGCCAGAAACAGAGGAACGAGACATGGTTAGTCGTGCCGAACGTGGTGCATTGGCGGACTGGTTCTGGACGATAGACCGGTTCTTCCTGGCGGCCTTCATCCTGTTGATGGGGCTCGGTTTCATGCTGTCCTTCGCGGCAAGCCCGCCGGTTGCCGAGCGCCTGGGGCTCGACAGCTTCCACTTCGTCAAGCGCCATGCCGTGTTCCTGCTGCCGGCCATCGCCATCATGTTCGGCATCTCCTTCCTGTCGCCGCGCCAGGTGCGCCGGGCGGCGATGATCCTTCTCGTCGTCTCGCTTGCCGCCATGGTGCTGGCGCTGTTCTTCGGCGTCGAGGTCAAGGGTTCGCGGCGCTGGATCTCGATCGGCAACTTCTCCCTCCAGCCCTCGGAATTCATGAAGCCGGCCTTCGTCGTCATCTGCGCCTGGCTCTTCGCCGAGCATGCGCGCCAGCCGGAAATCCCCGGCAACCTCTTCGCCATCATCCTCTTCGGCATCGTCGCCGCGCTGCTCGTCGCCCAGCCGGACCTTGGCCAGACCATCCTGACGGCAGCCGTCTGGGGCGGCATGTTCTTCATGGCCGGCATGCCGTGGCTGTGGATCATCGTGCTCGGGGGCGCGGCCGTCGGCGGCCTTCTGACGGCCTACACGTTCCTGCCGCACGTCGCGGGCCGTATCGACAAGTTCCTGACCGGCGAGGGCGACACGTTCCAGATGGACACGGCGCGGGAGGCCATCATCCGCGGCGACTGGTTCGGCCAGGGGCCGGGCGAGGGCACCGTCAAGCGCATCATCCCCGACAGCCACACCGACTTCATCTTCTCCGTCGCGGCGGAGGAGTTCGGCATCCTGTTCTGCATGGTCATCGTCCTGATCTTCGCCTTCGTGGTGATGCGCGGCCTCAACCATGCCTTCAAGGAGCGCAACGATTTCACGCGCTTCGCCGTCGCCGGCCTCGTGCTGCAGATCGGCACGCAGTCGATGATCAATATCGGCGTGAACCTCGAACTTCTGCCTGCCAAGGGCATGACGCTGCCGCTGATCTCCTATGGCGGCTCGTCGATGATCGCCATCTGCGTGACGGCCGGCTTCGTCCTGGCCCTGACCCGCCACCGCCCGGAAAAGCGCGCCTCCGAGCGCAGCCTCTTCCGCGGCGGCATCATGACTCCGGCGGAGTGACGGGCGCGATGGCGCAAGCGGGAGATACCCCCCTTGAGGGGGAGATGCCCGGCAGGGCAGAGGGGGGTAATGCCTCCGCAACGCACAAGGCATGCACTCCATGAGCAAAGGCATCGTTCTTCTCGCCGCCGGGGGCACCGGCGGCCATCTCTTTCCCGCGGAGGCGCTGGCCCATGAGCTGAAGGCCGGCGGCTGGTCGGTGCATCTCGTCACCGACAGCCGCGCCGAGCGTTTCGCCGGAAAGTTCCCGGCCGACGAGATCCACGTCGTCCCCTCGGCGACGATCGGTTCGAAGAACCCGGTCAGCGTCGTGAAATCGCTCCTGACGCTGTGGAAGGGTATTCGCGTCGCGCGCAGGCTGATGGCGCGGCTCAGGCCGAAGGTGGTCGTCGGCTTCGGCGGCTATCCCACCGTGCCGCCGCTTCTTGCCGCGACGGGCATGGGCATCCCCTCGATGATCCACGAGCAGAACGCCGTTATGGGCCGCGCCAACAAGGCGCTGGCGAGCCGCGTGAAAGCCATTGCCGGCGGCTTCCTGCCGGAGACGGGCGGTTCCTATGCCGACAAGACGGTGACGACGGGCAATCCGGTCCGCCCCGCCGTGCTGGAGGCCGCGACGATCCCCTACCAGGCCTCGACGGACGGCGAGTTCCGCCTCGTCGTCTTCGGCGGCAGCCAGGGCGCACAGTTCTTCTCCAAGGCCATCCCCTCGGCGATCGCGGCCATGGAGCCGGCGGATCGGGCGCGGCTCAGGATCACCCAGCAGGCGCGGCCGGAAGACCGCGACGAGGTGGTGCGCACCTATTCGGAACTCGGCATTCCGGCCGACGTCTCGCCCTTCTTCACCGACATGGCCGCGCGCATCGGCAACGCGCATCTCGTCATCAGCCGCTCCGGCGCCTCGACGGTGTCGGAAGTCTCGGTCATCGGCCGTCCCGCCATCCTCGTGCCCTATCCCTATGCGCTTGATCACGACCAGGCGGCCAATGCCGCGGCGCTCGCTTCCGGCGGCGGGGCGAAGGTGATCGCCCAGGGAGAACTTTCGACGGAGCGCCTGGCGGGCATCGTTTCCAAGGCGATGCACGATCCGACCCGCATGACGGACATGGCCGCGAACGCCAGAAAGGCGGGCAAACCGGACGCCGCGCGCTTGCTCGCCTCGATGGTTGAGGCTATTGCGGGCGGCAGGACGATTGCGCAATTCAAGGGAGAACGGCCATGAAGATGCCGCAGAGCATAGGGCTCGTTCATTTCATCGGCATCGGCGGCATCGGCATGAGCGGCATCGCGGAGGTGCTGCACAATCTCGGCCACAAGGTGCAGGGCTCCGACCAGGCCGACAGCGCCAATGTGCAGCGCCTGCGCGACAAGGGCATCGAGGTCTTCGTCGGCCACAGGGCGGAAAACCTCGGCGAGGCCGAGGTGGTCGTCGTCTCCACCGCCATCAAGAAGAACAATCCAGAACTCGTCGCGGCGCGTGAAAAGCTGCTGCCGGTCGTGCGCCGGGCGGAAATGCTCGCCGAGCTGATGCGCTTCCGCAACGCGATCGCCATCGGCGGCACGCACGGCAAGACGACGACGACCTCGATGGTCGCCACGCTGCTGGAAGCCGGCGGCCTCGACCCGACCGTCATCAACGGCGGCATCATCAACGCCTACGGCACGAACGCCCGCATGGGCGAGGGCGAGTGGATGGTGGTGGAGGCGGACGAATCGGACGGCACCTTCCTGAAGCTGCCGGCGGATGTCGCCATCGTCACCAATATCGACCCCGAGCATCTCGACCATTACGGCAATTTCGACGCCGTGCGCGCGGCCTTCCGCCAGTTCGTCGAGAACGTGCCGTTCTACGGCTTCGGCGTCATGTGCCTCGATCATCCCGAGGTGCAGGCCATGGTCAGCCGCATCGAGGACCGCAAGGTCATCACCTATGGCGAGAACCCGCAGGCCGACGTGCGATTCGGCAATATCCGCATGGACGGCGCGACCTCCGTCTTCGACGTGGAGATCCGCCGCCGCCGCACCGGCCAGGTCATCGCGCTGAAGGACCTGCGCCTGCCGATGCCGGGCCGCCACAACGTTTCCAACGCGACCGCGGCCATCGCCGTCGCCCAGCGCCTCGGCATCACGCCGGAAGCGATCGCCCGGGGCCTTGCCGGCTTCGGCGGCGTCAAGCGTCGCTTCACGCTGACCGGCGGCTGGAACGGCGTCAACGTCTATGACGACTACGGCCACCATCCGGTCGAGATCAAGGCCGTGCTGCGCGCGGCGCGCGAGGCCTGTGCGGGCCGCGTCATCGCGGTTCACCAGCCGCACCGCTACAGCCGCGTCGCGAGCCTCTTCGAGGAGTTCGCCGGCTGCTTCAACGATGCCGACACGGTGATGATCGCGCCGATCTATGCGGCGGGCGAGGATCCGCTCGAAGGCGTCTCGGCGGAGGAGCTGGTCTCCCGCATCAAGTCCGCCGGCCACCGCGACGCGCGCTTCCTCGCCTCGCCGGAAGCCCTGGCGCCTCTCGTCGCCGGCATTGCAAAGCCCGGTGACTTTGTGGTTCTCTTGGGGGCTGGCAGTATCACGCATTGGGCGCAGGCGCTGCCGAAGGACTTGGCAGGCATTTCGGGGCAGGTGGCATGAAGCAGGTGGATGGTGCGAAACTTCTGGCGTCGTTGGGCGAGGGGATCAAGGAGGTCCGCGGTCGCCTGACGCCCGATGCGCCGATGGACCGCGTCACCTGGTTCCGCGCCGGCGGCCTTGCCGAGCTGATGTTCCATCCGCACGACGCCGAGGACCTCGCCACCTTCCTGAAGCTCGTGCCCGAGGACATGCCGGTCACCGTGACCGGCGTCGGCTCGAACCTCCTGGTGCGCGACGGCGGCATTCCGGGCGTCGTCATCCGCCTTTCGGCCAAGGGTTTCGGCGACGTCGAGCTGGTCGGCGAGAACCGCATCAAGGCCGGCGCGATCTGCCCGGACAAGAACATCGCCGCCATGGCACTCGATCACGGCATTGCCGGCTTCGAGTTCTACTACGGCATTCCGGGCTCCATCGGCGGCGCGCTGCGCATGAATGCCGGCGCCAACGGCGGCGAGACCAAGGACCTCGTCGTGGAGGTTCATGCGATCGACCGCAAGGGCAATCCGCATGTGCTGTCCCATGCCGACATGGGCTATGCCTACCGCCATTCGGCCGCGCCGGCCGACCTGATCTTCACCCATGCCATCTTCGAGGGCACGGCCGGCGACAAGGCCGATATCCGCGCGGAAATGGACGCCGTGCGCCAGCACCGCGAGACCGTGCAGCCGATCCGGGAGAAGACCGGCGGCTCGACCTTCAAGAACCCGGAAGGGCATTCGGCCTGGAAGCTGATCGACGAGGCGGGCTGCCGCGGCATGATGATCGGCGGCGCGCAGATGTCGCCGATGCACTGCAACTTCATGATCAACACGGGCCAGGCCACCGGCTACGAGCTGGAATATCTCGGCGAGACCGTGCGCAGCCGCGTGCTGGAGCATTCGGGCATCATGCTGCATTGGGAGATCAAGCGCCTCGGCAATTTCATGCCGGGCTACGAGGTCAAGGAATTCCTCGGCCGCGCGACGGCCTGATCCGCAAAACTCTTGCTGGGGGGGGGTGAGAAACTCCCGCTCCCCCACAGGCAAGTTCATCGAAACGAAACTGTGTTTACGTCGCGCCTCTGGCTGTTCTGGCTCGCCCCGACGCTCGGCGCCGGGCCGGATATTTCCGCTTTTCCGAATGGGAATTTGTGTGCTTGATTAGAAAGTGCGCAGACTTGATTCTTCATTCAGATTCCATTCAGATTCCATTCAGAGACGTTTAGCGAATTCTATGCCTGATCGCGCAATGTTTGCGCGACCAAGCCTCGCTCCAGCGGGGTTTTTACGAGAGGGGCACGCATGTTCAAGAAAATCTCCGCCGAATTCCTCGGCACGTTCTGGCTCGTCTTCGGCGGCTGCGGCAGCGCCGTGCTGACCGCCGCCTTTCCGGAGGTCGGCATCGGCTTGCTCGGAGTCTCCTTCGCCTTCGGCCTCACGGTGCTGACCATGGCCTATACGGTCGGCGGCATTTCCGGCGGGCATTTCAACCCGGCCGTTTCCGTCGGCCTGACGGTTGCCGGAAAATTCCCGGCCGCGAGCCTCGTGCCCTATATCGCGGCGCAGGTCGCGGGTGCGATCGCCGCCGCCTTCGTGCTCTACCTCATCGCCTCCGGCAAGGCTGGCTTCCAGGCGGGCGGCTTCGCCTCGAACGGCTATGGCGACCTTTCTCCCGGCGGCTATTCGCTGACGGCGGCGCTCGTGGCCGAAGTGGTGCTGACGGCGTTCTTCCTCATCATCATCCTCGGCTCGACCCATGGCCGGGCGCCGGTGGGTTTCGCGCCGATCGCCATCGGCCTCGGCCTGACGCTGATCCATCTCGTGTCGATCCCCGTCACCAACACCTCGGTGAACCCGGCCCGCTCGACCGGCGTCGCGCTGTTTGCCGATACGGCTGCGCTGTCGCAGCTCTGGCTGTTCTGGCTTGCCCCGATTCTCGGCGCCGCGATCGGCGCCACGATCTGGAAGGTCGTCGGCGAAAGCGACTGACCGGCCGGCCGTCAGCAGGTATGGAGGGCTCCGCCTTGGCGGGGCCCTTTTTCTTTGTCCTGATGCGGCACGGGCCGTTTCGCCTCTTGCGCGGCCCGCAACTCTCTGATTCCAAAGAGAGAGTCGAAGCGTGACTTGATTCGGGGTGAGGAAAATCAGCAGCCCGGCGGCGCAAGTTAACGAAAGTAAACGCTTCATTAACCTTAATGGCGCTCTAGTGATCCCAACTCGCTCCCCGAGTCGGATCGCCAGGGCAAATCAGGTCCGCGCAAGGGGCGAGGGGCAATGTGTGGAATTCAGTCGAGGGTTCTATGAGCGTAAAGCATGTCGCGATGCTGATGGGTGGTTTTTCGTCGGAACGGCCGGTGAGCCTTTCGTCGGGCAACGCCTGCGCGGATGCGCTCGAGGCCGAGGGCTACAGGATCACGCGCGTCGATGCCGGCCATGACGTGGCCAGCGTGCTGGCGGACCTGAAGCCGGACGTCGCGTTCAATGCCCTGCACGGCCCCTTCGGCGAGGACGGCACCATCCAGGGCATCCTCGAATATCTCGAAATCCCCTATACCCATTCCGGCGTGCTCGCCTCCGCCCTTGCCATGGACAAGGCGCAGGCGAAGATCGTCGCCAAGGCCGCCGGCATCCCGGTCGCCGAGCAGCGGCTGATGAACCGCTTCGATTTCACCTCCTCGCACCCGATGAAGCCGCCCTATGTGGTCAAGCCCGTGCGCGAGGGCTCGTCCTTCGGCGTCGTCATGGTCAAGGAAGACCAGTCGCATCCCCCGCAGATCATCGCCTCCTCGGAATGGCGCTATGGCGACAGCGTCATGGTCGAGCGCTACATCCACGGCCGGGAACTCACCTGCGGCGTCATGGGCGGCGTGGCGCTGGGCGTGACGGAAGTGGTGCCGCAGGGTCACACCTTCTACGACTATGATTCCAAATATGTGAAAGGCGGCTCGAAACACGTCATCCCGGCGCAGATTTCACCGAATATTTACCAAAAAGTACAAACACTCTCCCTCAAGGCGCATCAAGCGATCGGGTGCCGTGGCGTCAGCCGTTCCGACTTCCGTTACGACGACCGGTTCTCCGAAAACGGCGAGCTTGTCTGGCTGGAGATCAACACCCAGCCCGGCATGACCCCGACCTCGCTGGTGCCCGAAATGGCCGTTCATGCCGGCCACTCCTTTGGTGAATTCTTGCGGTGGATGGTGGAGGACGCGTCGTGCTTGCGTTGAGCGTCAAGAAGAGCAGGGTGCGTCCCGAAGGGTTTTCGGAAGCGGAAGCCGGCCGCGTCCTGCCGCGCCCGCTGCGCCGGATCGTCCGGTTCTTGATCAGCCTTGCGGCCGGCCGCATCCATATTCCGCGCCACACCGGCAACGTCGCGACCGCGCTGTTCATCGGCGCGACGGGCCTCTACGGCATGTCGCTCGGCGGCCATTCGCAGGACGTCGCGCAAGCCTCGACGACGGCGATCGGCTTCGCCATCGAGGACGTGAGGGTCTCGGGCAACCGCGAGACCTCGGAAATCGACATTCTCGAGCGTCTCGGCCTCGACGGCACGACCTCGCTGGTCGCCCTCGACGTCAAGGAAGCCCGCAAGCAGTTGACCGGACTGCCCTGGGTCGAGGACGCCTCCGTGCGCAAGGTGTATCCGGGCACGATCGAGATCGCGCTCAAGGAGCGGGAAGCCTTCGGCATCTGGCAGCACGGCACCGACCTCTCGCTGATCGAGAAGAACGGCAGCGTGATCGCGCCGCTGCGCGACAACAAGTTCTCCACGCTGCCGCTGTTCGTCGGCCGCGACGCGGAGACCGCCGCCGCCGGCTTTGCCGACGAGTTCGACAGTTGGCCGGAGATCAAGGCGCGGGTGAAGGCCTATATCCGGGTCGCCGGCCGCCGCTGGGACTTGCGCCTCGACAACGGCATCGTCGTCAAGCTGCCGGAGCACGACGTGCCGCGCGCCATGGACACGCTGGCGAGGCTGCAGGCCGAGCAGGAGATCCTGGAGCGGGACATCGCGGCCGTCGATCTTCGGCTGGAAGACCGCACGACGGTCCGTTTGACGGAAGGGGCGCTGGAACGCCGCAATGCGGCGGTCGAGCAGAGGACGAAGGATCTGAAGAAGGCAGCGAAGCGCACATGAGCATTTTCGGTTCGTCCCATTTCGGCCTGCCGCGCTTGAAGCCGCTTTCCTCCAAGCGGACGCATGTCGTTTCGGTCCTCGACATCGGCTCCACCAAGGTCGTCTGCATGATCGGCCGGCTGACGCCGCGCGCCGAGAGCGAGATCCTTCCCGGCCGCACGCACAATGTCGAGGTGATCGGTATCGGCCACCAGAAATCCCGCGGCGTGAAGAACGGCGTCATCACCGATCTCGACGCGGCCGAAAGCGTCGTGCGCCTCGCGGTCGATGCGGCCGAGCGCATGGCCGGCCTCACCATCGAGAGCCTGATCGTCAACGTCTCGGCCGGCCGCCTGCAGAGCGACGTCTACACCGCCACCATCGATCTCGGCGGCCAGGAAGTGGACGCCAACGACCTGCGCAAGGTGCTCGCCGTCGCCGGCCAGCAGTCGCTGCGCCAGGACCGCGCCATCCTCCATTCGCTGCCGACGGGCTTTTCGCTCGACGGCGAGCGCGGCATCCGCGATCCGCTCTCCATGTTCGGCGACGTGCTCGGCGTCGACATGCATGTGCTGACCGCCGAACGCGCCGCGCTGAAGAACCTCGAACTGTGCATCAACCGTGCCCACCTCTCCGTCGAAGGCATGGTCGCGACGCCCTATGCGAGCGGCCTTTCCGCCCTCGTCGACGACGAGGTCGAACTCGGTTGCGCCTGTATCGACATGGGCGGCGGCACGACGACGATCTCGGTCTTTGCCGAAGGTAAGCTGGTGCATTCCGATGCCGTCTCGCTCGGCGGCCACCATGTCACCACGGACCTTGCCCGCGGTCTGTCGACCCGCATCGAGGACGCCGAACGGCTGAAGGTCGTGCACGGCTCGGCGCTGCCGAACGCCGGCGACGATCGCGATATCGTCACCGTTCCGTCGATCGGCGACGACGACCGCGACCAGCCGACCCATGTGCCGCGCGCACTGCTGTCGCGCATCGTCAGGGCCCGCATCGACGAGACGCTCGAACTCATCCGCGACCGCATCCAGCGCTCCGGCTTCTCGCCGATCGTCGGAAAGCGGATCGTGCTGACGGGCGGCGCCAGCCAGCTCACCGGCCTGCCGGAAGCCGCACGCCGCATCCTTGCGCGCAATGTCCGCATCGGCCGCCCGCTCGGCGTGTCCGGCCTGCCGACGGCGGCCAAGGGCCCGGCCTTTTCGACGGCGGTCGGCCTGATGATCTATCCGCAGGTCGCGGAACTGGAGGAACACGCTGTGCAGGGCGGCATGCTCTCGCAGCTCACGGGTGGCAACGGCCGCATCGCCCGCATGGGCCAGTGGCTGAAGGAAAGTTTCTGACGGGTTTCCCGGCGGCCCCGCCGGGAGAGACCGACAACGCTTATTGGGAATAGACCGGCTGGGCGAAGCGGCCGGAAACGAAAGGAACACTGCAATGACTATCAAACTCCAGAAGCCGGACATCACCGAGCTGAAGCCCCGCATCACCGTCTTCGGCGTCGGCGGCGGCGGCGGCAATGCCGTCAACAACATGATCACCGCGGGCCTGGAGGGCGTCGACTTCGTCGTCGCCAACACCGATGCCCAGGCGCTGTCCATGACCAAGGCTTCGCGCATCATCCAGATGGGCGTCCAGGTCACCGAAGGCCTCGGCGCCGGCTCGCAGCCGGAAGTCGGCCGCGCCGCCGCCGAAGAGTGCATCGACGAGATCATCGATCACCTGAACGGCACCCACATGTGCTTCGTCACCGCCGGCATGGGCGGCGGCACGGGCACGGGCGCGGCTCCCGTCGTCGCCCAGGCCGCCCGCAACAAGGGCATCCTGACCGTCGGCGTCGTCACCAAGCCGTTCCACTTCGAAGGCGGCCGCCGCATGCGCCTTGCCGAAGAGGGCATCCAGGAGCTGCAGAAGTCGGTCGACACGCTGATCGTCATCCCGAACCAGAACCTCTTCCGCATCGCCAACGACAAGACCACCTTTGCCGACGCCTTCGCGATGGCCGACCAGGTGCTCTATTCGGGCGTCGCCTGCATCACCGACCTGATGGTGAAGGAAGGCCTCATCAACCTCGACTTCGCCGACGTCCGCTCGGTGATGCGCGAGATGGGCCGCGCCATGATGGGCACGGGCGAAGCTTCGGGCGAAGGCCGCGCAATGGCCGCCGCGGAAGCCGCGATCGCCAACCCGCTGCTCGACGAGACCTCGATGAAGGGCGCGCAGGGCCTCCTGATCTCCATCACCGGCGGCCGCGACCTCACCCTCTTCGAAGTCGACGAAGCCGCGACCCGTATCCGCGAGGAAGTCGATCCGGACGCAAACATCATACTCGGCGCTACCTTCGACGAAGAGCTCGAAGGCCTGATCCGCGTTTCCGTTGTTGCAACCGGTATCGACCGCGCGGCCTCGGAGGTGGCTGCACGGAATGCTGACTTTCGCAACCTCAGCAAGCCGGTAACCCGTCCGTCCGCCGCCGTTCCGGTCCAGGCCGTCGCGCCCCAGCCGCAGCCGGTTCAGCAGCCGGTCCTGCAGCAGCCGGTTGTCCAGCAGCCGGTCGTCGATCCGATCGCCGAAGCCATCCGCGTGTCGGAAGAGACCCTCGAGCGGGAACTCGCCATTCCGGCGGGCCGCCCGGCTCCGGTTCAGCAGCCGGCCGCTTCCCTCCAGGAAGAACCGCGCCTGCAGAACCGCCTCTTCACGGCCCCGGCCGAAATGCCGGTGCAGCGCCCGGTCCAGCAGCAGCCCGTGCAGCAGGCCCCGGTCATGCAGCAGCGCGTCGAGCCGTCGGCTCCGATCATCCGCCAGGAGCCGCAGGCGATGCGCATGCCGAAGATCGAGGACTTCCCGCCGGTCGTGCAGGCCGAGATCGATCACCGCTCCGCCCAGCAGCCGGTCGCCTCGCACGGCGAGGAGCGGGGCCCGATGGGCCTCCTGAAGCGCCTGACCTCTTCGCTCGGCCGTCATGAGGAGCCGCAGGCCGCCCAGGAGCCGGTCGCCCAGCCGCAGCAGCAGCGCCGCCCGCTCTCGGCCGAGGCCAGCCTCTATGCCCCGCGCCGCGGCCAGCTCGACGACCATGGCCGCGCCAATCCGCAGCCGCGTTCGCTCGGCGAGGACGACCAGCTCGAAATCCCGGCCTTCCTGCGCCGCCAGTCGAACTGAGGCCTTCCTCGGACCCCGTTTTCGAAATGCCCGGACCCTGGTCCGGGCATTTTTGATTCGCGTCTGATTTCAAGCGCTTGCCCCGCAAATAAAGCGTAACAAAGCGAAAGAAACAGTGATTTGTGTAGCCCTGAGGGACCTACTACATTCAGCCTAGGCACAGGGGCCAGTCAGGGATCGGATGCCGGCATCACGCCGGAGCGCATCAAATCACTCCAGACGCTGAGGCGGACTTGTCGGTGGGCGCGGCGCGCCCGGCCAGGGGTTTCCTTGGGCCAATGAAAGACCGGGGCTCCCGCGAGCCCGTGAAGGACAGAGTGCCGGCGAGAAATGAGCCGGCAGCAAGACGAGGCGAATGCACATGACGATCGGTATGCTCGGTTTCCAGACGACGATTGCGAGCCCGGTGACCATTTCCGGCACGGGCGTCCATTCCGGCGCTGCCGTGTCGATCATTTTCAACCCGGCCGAAGCCGACAGCGGCATCGTCTTCCAGCGCCTGCACGGTGACGGCACCGTCAGCGAATACCGCGCGGTCTCCGCGCAGGTCGGCAACACCGATCTCTGCACCGTCCTCGGCTTCTCCCTTGCGACGTCCATCGCCACCGTCGAGCATGTCATGGCCGCGCTCTATGCGCTCGGCCTCGACAATGTCCTCATCGAGGTGCACGGCGCCGAGATGCCGATCATGGACGGCAGTTCCGCGCCGTTCATCGACGCCATCGACCAGGTCGGCCTCATCCCGCTCGCCGTCAAGCGCCGCTATATCCGCATCGTCAAGCCGGTGCGCGTCGAGGCCGGCGCCTCCTGGGCCGAGTTCTCGCCCTATGACGGCACGCGCTTCGAGGTCGAGATCGATTTCGACTGCCCGCTGATCGGCCGCCAGTCCTGGAAGGGCGACCTGACGCCGGCGACCTTCCGCAACGAGCTGTCGCGTGCCCGCACCTTCGGCTTCATGCGCGACGTGGAGAAGCTCTGGGCGGCCGGTTTCGCGCTCGGCTCGTCGCTGGAAAACTCCGTCGTCATCTCCGACGACAACACCGTGGTCAATGTCGAGGGCCTGCGCTATGCCGGCGACGAGTTCGTGCGCCACAAGACGCTCGACGCCGTGGGGGACCTCGCGCTTGCCGGCGCGCAGTTCATCGGCTGCTACCGTTCCTATCGCGGCGGCCACAAGATGAACGCCCATGCGCTGAAAGCGCTGCTCGGCGATCGGGCGGCCTATGAGGTCGTCGAAGCCACCGCGCCGCGTTCGCGCGCCGGCCAGCGTGAACTGATCGCCGTCAACGCTCCGGAATTCGCACCCTGGTCCCTCTGAGGGGGATCTTTTCCAGCTGCAGCCTTCCAGACGGCCTTGCCATAAAAATGCGTTAATGCGCCGGCATGGCGTTGCGGTCTTCAGGCATTTGGAGATACAACGCGGGGCGCGCGCGGCGGGTTACCGCACCGCGTCCGTTGAACTGGGATTGTCACATGGTTGTTGCAGGGTCTGTTGGTGTGAAGAAGACGGCGCGCATTGTCTATCTTACGCTTTTTGCGGCGGCTACGCCTGTCGTTCTGTCCGCGTGCCAGTCGGATCCGGACATCGACATCACCAAGCTGACCGGCGAGACCGAGCCGGCCGGCACGCTCTACAACCAGGGCCTTGCCAACCTCAATGCCGGCAAGGTGGGCGAGGCGAGCCGCAAGTTCGAGGCCGTCGACCGCCAGCATCCCTTCTCCGAGGAAGCGCGCAAGGCGCTCGTCATGTCGGCCTTCACGAATTATCGCCAGGGCCGCAACGAAGAGGCGATCACCGCGGGCAAACGCTATCTCAACCTCTATCCGGGTTCGGAAGACGCGGCCTATGCGCAATATATCGTCGGCCTCGCCTACTGGAAGCAGATCCCGAGCGTGACGCAGGACCAGCGCGCCTCCGCGCAGACGCTGGAAGCCATGCAGGCCGTCGTCGAGAACTATCCCGATTCGGAATATGTCGAGGACGCGCAGACCAAGATGCGTTTTGCCCGCGACCAGCTCGCCGGTAAGGAAATGCAGGTCGGCCGCTACTATCTCGAGCGCAAGGAATTCATCGCGGCTGCCAGCCGCTTCCGCGTCGTCGTCGAGAAATACCCGATGACCAACCAGATCGAGGAAGCGCTCGCCCGTCTCGTCGAGACCTATTACGCCATGGGCGTGGATACGGAAGCGCAGACGGCGGCGGCGGTCCTCGGCCATAACTATCCCGACAGCCAGTGGTATGCCGACAGCTACAAGCTGCTTCAATCGAAGGGGCTTGAGCCGCGCGAGAACAGCGGATCCTGGATTTCCCGCGCCGGCAAGAACCTGCTCGGCGTCTGACCGAAGAGCAAACACCGGATGCTGGCGCAGCTTTCGATCCGCGATATCGTCCTGATCGAACGGCTCGACCTTGCTTTCGAGCCGGGCCTCTCCGTGCTGACGGGCGAGACGGGCGCCGGCAAGTCCATCCTTCTCGACAGCCTGTCGCTCGCCCTCGGCGGGCGTGGCGACGGTTCGCTGGTGCGCCACGGCGTGGAGCGCGGTCAGGTGACGGCCGTCTTCGACGTGCCGCAGGGCCACGCCGCCCGCATGCTGCTGCGCGACAACGGCATCGATGACGACGGCGACCTGATCTTCCGCCGCCAGCAATCCGCCGACGGGCGCACCAAGGCCTTCGTCAACGACCAGCCGGTCTCCGTGCAGCTGATGCGCCAGGCCGGCCAGCGCCTCGTCGAGATCCACGGCCAGCACGACGACCGCGCGCTTGTCGACACCGATGCGCACCGCCTGCTGCTCGACGCCTTCGGCGGCCTCGGCGAGGCGGCGGGCGACGTCGGCACGCTCTATCACCAGTGGAAGGAGGCCGACCGCACGCTGCGTCGCCACCGCGAGAAGGTGGAGGCGGCCGCCCGCGAGGCCGATTACCTGCGCTCCTCCGTCGAGGAGCTGGAAACCCTCTCGCCGCAGGACGGCGAGGAGGATGCGCTGGCCGAAGTCCGCGCCCGCATGATGAAGGCCGAGCGCATCGCCGGCGACATCAACGAGGCGAGCGAGTTCCTGAACGGCAATGCCTCGCCCGTGCCGCTCATCGCCGCGCTGGTGCGCCGGCTGGAGCGCAAGAGCCACGAGGCGCCGGGCCTCCTGGAGGAGACGGTCGAGCTGCTCGACCAGGCGCTGAACCAGCTTTCCGATGCGCAGATGGCCGTCGACGTGGCGCTGCGCAAGACCGAATACGACCCGAAGGAGCTGGAGCGCACGGAAGAGCGCCTCTTTGCCCTGCGCGCCGCCGCCCGCAAATATTCCGTGCCGGTCACCGGCCTTCCGGCGCTTGCCGTAAAGATGATCGCCGATCTTGCCGATCTCGATGCCGGCGAGGAGAAGCTGGTGCGGCTGCAGGCCCATCTTGCCGAGACGCGCGCCGCTTTCGACCTGGCTGCCCGCTCGCTTTCGCAAAAGCGCCACCATGCGGCCGAGGCGCTGGCCGCCGCCGTCATGGCCGAACTGCCGGCGCTGAAGCTGGAGCGCGCGCGCTTCGCCGTCGAGATCGCCACCGATCCGGAAGGCGGCGCGGAGGAGGGGATCGACACGGTCGAGTTCCACGTCCAGACCAATCCCGGCACGCGCCCCGGGCCCATCATGAAGGTGGCCTCGGGCGGCGAGCTCTCGCGCTTCCTGCTGGCGCTGAAGGTGGCGCTCGCCGACCGCGGCTCCGCGCCGACCCTCGTCTTCGACGAAATCGACACTGGCGTCGGCGGCGCGGTGGCCGATGCCATCGGCCAGCGGCTGAAGCGGCTCTCGGCCACCGTGCAGGTGCTCTCCGTCACCCACGCCCCGCAGGTCGCGGCCCGCGCGGCGACGCATCTCCTCATCTCCAAGGGGCCTGTCGAAGGCAGCGAGACGGTCGCTACCCGCGTCGCCCGGATGGACGACGGCGCCCGCACCGAGGAGATCGCCCGCATGCTCGCCGGCGCTTCGGTGACCGACGAGGCGAGGGCGGCCGCGGCGCGGCTGCTGTCGGGCGGGGTGTAGCGGGGCTGTTCCATCTTCCCTTTCACCCCGTTTTCTCTAAAACCGGTTGCAGAATCCGGAGCAGGCCATGGCAAACGTGAAGACCCCCGTCGAGACCCTTAGCGAAGAAGAAGCGGCGGCCGAGCTTGCCTTCCTGGCGGCCGAGATCGCGCGCAATGACGAACTTTACCACGGCCAGGATGCGCCGGAGATCTCGGATGCCGACTATGACGCCCTGAAGCGGCGCAACGAGGCGATCGAGGCGCGGTTCTCCGCGCTCGTGCGCGACGACAGCCCGTCGCGCCGGGTCGGCTCGGCGCCGCTGCCGACCTTCGCGCCGATCGTTCATTCGCGCCCGATGCTCTCGCTCGACAACACCTTCTCCGACGAGGACGTCCGGGATTTCGTCAATTCGGTCTATCGCTTCCTCGGCCGCCTGCCGGACGCATCGATCGCCTTTACCGCCGAGCCGAAGATCGACGGGCTTTCCATGTCGATCCGCTACGAGAACGGCCGGCTGGTGAGCGCGGCGACGCGCGGCGACGGCACGACGGGCGAGAACGTCACGGCCAATGTCATGACCATCGGCGAGATCCCGAACCGCCTGCCGGCCGGCGCGCCCGATATCGTCGAGGTGCGCGGCGAGGTCTACATGGCCAAGAGCGACTTCCTGGCGCTGAACGAGAAGATGGCGGCGGAGGGCAAGCAGACCTATGTCAACCCGCGCAACACGGCGGCCGGATCGCTGCGCCAGCTCGACGCCACGGTGACGGCGAGCCGCAAGCTGCGCTTCTTCGCCTATGCCTGGGGCGAGATGTCGGCCATGCCGGCCGATACGCAACACGGCATGATCGACGTGCTGCGGAACTGGGGTTTTCCCGTCAACCCGCTGACGAGGCGGCTTTCCAATGTCGACGACATCATCGCGCATTACCGCGAGATCGGCCTTGCCCGCCCGGATCTCGACTATGACATCGACGGCGTCGTCTACAAGGTGGACGAGCTGGCGCTGCAGGAGCGCCTCGGCTTCCGCTCGCGCTCGCCCCGCTGGGCGACGGCGCACAAGTTCCCGGCCGAGCAGGCCTTCACCACCGTCGAGAAGATCGATATCCAGGTCGGCCGCACCGGCGCGCTGACGCCCGTCGCCCGGCTGACGCCGGTCACCGTCGGCGGCGTCGTCGTCACCAATGCGACGCTGCACAATGCCGACTATATCGAGGGCATCGGCAACAGCGGCGAGCGCATCCGCGCGGAGGACCACGATATCCGCATCGGCGACACCGTCATCGTGCAGCGCGCGGGCGACGTGATCCCGCAGGTGCTCGACGTGGTGATGGAGAAGCGGCCGGCGGAGGCGCAGCGCTACGAATTCCCGAAGACCTGCCCGGTCTGCGGCAGCCATGCCGTGCGCGAGCGCCACGAGAAGACGGGCCGGCTCGATTCCGTCACGCGCTGCACGGGCGGCTTCGTCTGCCGGGCGCAGGCCGTGGAGCACCTCAAGCATTTCGTCGCGCGCAACGCCTTCGATATCGAGGGGCTGGGCGCAAGGCAGATCGACTTCTTCTTCGAGGCTGAGGACCCGTCGCTGGCGATCCGCACCGCGCCCGATATCTTCACGCTGGAGAAACGGCAGGCCGCCTCGCTGACAAAGCTGGAGAACATCGACGGTTTCGGCAAGGTGAGCGTGCGCAAGCTCTACGACGCCATCGACGCCCGCCGGTCGATCGCGCTCAACCGCTTCATCTATGCGCTCGGCATCCGCCATGTCGGCGAGACCAACGCCAAGATCCTGGCGCGCGCCTATGGCACCTATGCCGCCTTCGAGGAGGGGATGAAGGGCGCGGCGCCGCTTTCCGGCGAGGCCTGGAACGAACTCAACAGCATCGACGGCATCGGCGAGGTCGTCGCCCGGGCGATGGTCGAGTTCTACAAGGAGCCGCGCAATCTCGACGTCATCGATCGGCTGCTGCAGGAGGTGACGCCGGAGGCGGCGGAGGCGGTGGTGGCAAGTTCCAGCCCCGTCGCCGGCAAGACCGTGGTCTTCACCGGCTCGCTCGAAAAGATGACGCGCGACGAGGCGAAGGCGATGGCCGAGCGGCTGGGCGCCAAGGTGGCGGGTTCCGTCTCCAAGAAGACGGATCTCGTGGTGGCGGGACCGGGCGCCGGCTCCAAGCTCGACAAGGCGCGGGAATTCGACGTCGAGGTCATCGACGAGGACGGCTGGTTCGAGCGCATCAAGGCGCCGTGACGGTCGAGCCGCGCACGAGGAAGCGCCCGCCGAAGGTCATGGGCATGCCCTGGCCTTCGCCGTAGTCCCGCGTGCCGCCGAGATAGGCGTGCATGTGCAGGTGCGGCTCGGAGGAATTGCCCGAATTGCCGACCCGGCCGAGCGTCTGGCCCTGCGACACGATTACGCCGGCGGCGACCGCGATGGACCCCTTGCGGAAATGGGCGAGCAGGATGCGGGCCGTGCCGCAGGCCAGGATGACGTTGTTGCCGGCGGGCGCTGCGGTATTCGTCTCGAAGATGCGGTTGTCACTGACGCCGTCGCGGGTGGCGATGGCGATGCCGGTGCAGGGGCTCTTCACCTCCCTGTCATAGATCGCGTAGTCTGAGAGCGCCTTCGGCATCAGCCCCTTCGCCCGCATGCCGAAATCGTTGAGCGCGACGATGTCGAGCGCGAAGCGCTGGCTCTGGTCGGCATGGTGGGTGTTGATCGCGGTCGTGCCGCCGCCCTGGCCGATATAATAGGTGCCGGCGGAAAAGGGGAAGGCGAGCGCCACCGCCGTTTCCTCGTAGCCGTAGCCGGAAAGCGCCCGCGCCGTCAGCGCCAGGAAGAAGACCGCCATGGCCGCGGTGAAGCCGTGCGCGCGCAGCACGGAGCGCGACAGGCTCCATGGGCGGCGGCGCATGCGCAGGTAGGAAAGCACCGCGGCCGCCGCGAAGGCGGCCGGCAGGAGCAGGGCGAGGACGGCGCCCAGAAAGTCCCAGCGGCCGATGACGGCGATGAAGGAGAAATAGGCCGCACCGTAGACGACGCGCATGAGCCAGCCGAGCCGGTCGGCGGGGCGCGGCAGCCAGAGCCAGCAAAGGAAGAAGGCCGGCAGGAGAACCTGTGTCGTCAGCAGGATGAGAATGGGCCATTCCATGGGTAGAACCTTGTGGGATCGGCCATCCCCTTCCTGTGCGGACATGGATGCTCAGATCTTTTGTTTCGCCGCAATTCCGGGCGCGGCCGCTTTGCACCGTCGCCGGAACCGCTCGTGTCCTGTTCAATCCCCGGGCGCGGAATTGGTTCCCCGTTTGAAGCCGGCCGTCACGGATCGGTATAGCCGGCGGCGCGGATATCCACCTGCCGCCCGGCCGGGTCGTTCGAAAACAGGATCGCGCCTCTCGATTTCGATTCGGCGGCGACATAGTCGAAGACGACACGGTTCTCCTCGATCACCTTTCCCTCCTCCAGCAGACGGCCGACGACGGTGACGGCCGCCGCGGTAGTGGTGGCGGAATTGGCGATGTCGAAGGCGACGCGATGCCCGGATCCGGCCCTTTCCGTCGTCAGGACGGTGACGGAGAGGTCCGGCGGCGTCGCTTCCCGCGTGAAGGCCTCCCAGCCGATCCGTCCGAGCATGCCGGCGATCAGCAGGGCGGAGAGAAGGCCGGTCAGCCACTCGATCCAGTGCGGATCGTGGCGTTCCCGGTGGCGGCCCTGTCTGGAGCGGGTCATGGCGGCCTCACAGGATCAGCCGCGCGGCGGCGGCGCCGAGCGCGGCGGGAAAACCGAGCACGATGACGGACAGCATGATCTCGACCGGCGAGCTGTCGCCGAGGCGCTCGAAGATCCACAGGGCGAAGATGCTGACCGCCAGCGCGATGACGTAGCCGGGCAGGGTGAAGCGCACGAAGGCGTGCCACCAGGGCGTCTGCGGCGAAAGCTCGTGGCCGCCGGTGAAGGACACCGCATAGACGAAGCCATGCATGAGGGCGATGGAGAGGAGCGCGACGACGATGGCATGCCAGATCGTCATCTTGTAGGCGAGCACCATCATCTCGTCGGTCGGCGCGATGTTGAGCGAGAGGAAGAGCGCGCCGGCCGCCATCAGCAGCAGTTCGCCGTGATAGGGCGTCTCTCCGTCCTCCGCGTCGTCTTCGCCATGGCCGAGCTGGCTGCGGCCGAGCATGGCGCCGATGCTGGCGGGCACCGATTGCAGCGCGACCTTGCCGGCAACCTCGTTCGCCGGCATGCCGCCGCGCAGGAGGCCGAGCGCCGTCAGCACGACCAGGCTGGTGAGGATGCCGATGCCATAGGCAATCGTCGCGTCGCGCATCGCCTCGCGCCAGCTGAAGGTCTCCTCGAAGCCGATGCGGTGGGCGAGCAGGATAAGGAGAGGAATGTTGAGAAGGAGCAGCAGGAACAGGCGCTCGCGCGCCATGTAGAAGCCGAGATACCACATTTCCATGGTCATCAGCATCGGCAGCGCCAGCAGGAGCGCCCCGGCGACGCCCCGGCCGAGCCCGGTCACGAAGCGGCCGAACTCGTCCTTGTCGCTAGCCGCATGCGTCTCGTCGCGTGCCATGAACCCCCCTCGCCAAAGCGCGGGGGAAACGCGGCGCGAGGCGGATGGTTCCGCGCGAACCGGGTATAGGCCAAATTCACGGCACGGTATTGCCGCCCCTTCCTTCTCCCCTCGGGGAGAAGGAAGGGGCGAGGTCAGGCACTATGCTTTTTTGCCCATGCGGGCAGGCAGAGGGGATCAGGCGCGATCCGGCTTCTTGCCGTTCGGCTTGCGCGGGGCGCCGTCGGGCTTGGCGAATTTCTCGTCGCGCTTGCCCTTGAAGGGTTTTGTGCCGGCGAACGGCTTGGCGGGCTTCTTGCCGCCATCCTCGCGGTCCTTCCAGTGCGGCTTGCCGGCGGCACCCTCGGGCTTGTCGAAATCGCGCTTCTTTTCGAAACGCGGCTTCTTGTCGAACTCGCCCTTCGGCTTCCAGTCGGCGCGGCGCTCCGGCTTGTCGTAGCGCTGCGTCTTCTCGCCGGGCGTGCGCGTATAGGGCTGCGGCGTCAGGTCGGGCTGGCCTTCCAGCACGGTGACGCGGATGCCGCGCTCCAGCATGCTGCTCGGACCGATATGGCCGAGGAAGCCGTCGGCGGCATCGGCGGAGAGCTCGATATAGGTCTCCTCCGGCTGCATCTTGATCGCGCCGATCTCGTTCTTGGTGATGCTGCCGTTGCGGCAGAGCATCGGGATCAGCCACCGCGGCTCGGCGCGCTGCTTGCGGCCGACCGAGACGGAGATCCAGACGCTCGCCCCGAAACCCTCGCGCGGGCGCTTGGTTTCGGCCGGAATGAAATCGTTGCCGCGCTCGCGCGGCTTGCGCTGCTCGAGCGAGACCTCGACCAGGTCCTCCGGCGCCGAGCGGCCGGCCTTGAAGAAGCGGGCGACGGCGGCGGCAAGCTGCCTTGCGTCGAAGCGTGCGGCAAGCGCGTCGATCGTCTCGATCTCGTCTTCGCCGATCGCGTCGGTCAGCATCGGGTCGGCGAGCAGGCGCTCGTCGTCGCGGCGCAGGATGTCCTCGGCGGACGGCGGGGTCGCCCAGTTCGCCTTGAGGTTTGCCGCCTGCAGCAGGCGCTCGGCCTTGCGGCGGGCGCTGAGCGGCACGATGAGCGCGCTGACGCCCTTGCGGCCGGCGCGGCCGGTGCGGCCCGAGCGGTGCAGCAGGGTTTCCGGATTGGTCGGCAGGTCGGCATGCACGACGAGTTCGAGGTTCGGCAGGTCGATGCCGCGCGCGGCCACGTCCGTGGCGATGCAGACGCGGGCGCGGCCGTCGCGCATGGCCTGCAGCGCGTGGGTGCGTTCGTTCTGGCTGAGTTCGCCGGAGAGGGCGACGACCGAGAAGCCGCGATTGTTGAAGCGGGCCGTCAGGTGGTTGACCGCCGCGCGCGTCGAACAGAAGACGAGGGCGTTCTGCGCATCGTAGTAGCGCAGCACGTTGATGATGGCGTTCTCGCGGTCGGCGGGCACGGTCAGCAGGGCGCGATAGTCGATGTCGACATGCTGCTCGCGCTCGGAGGCCGTCGAGATGCGCAGCGCATCGCGCTGGTAGTTTTTCGCAAGCGTGGCGATTTCCTTCGACACGGTGGCCGAGAACATCAGCGTGCGGCGCTCTTCCGGCGCGGCTTCCAGGATGAATTCGAGATCCTCGCGGAAACCGAGGTCCAGCATCTCGTCCGCCTCGTCGAGCACGACGGCGCGGATGGCGGACAGATCGAGGTTGCCGCGGGTGATGTGGTCGCGCAGGCGCCCCGGCGTGCCGACGATGATATGGGCGCCGCGCTCCAGCGCGCGCCGCTCGTTGCGCACGTCCATGCCGCCGACGCAGGAGGCGATGACGGCGCCGGTCATCTCGTAGAGCCATTCCAGCTCGCGCTTGACCTGCATGGCAAGTTCGCGCGTCGGGGCGATGACGAGGGCGAGCGGGCTCTGCGCGCGGGCGAAGCGCTCTTCGCCCTCAAGCAGCGTCGGGGCGAGCGCCAGGCCGAAGGCGACGGTCTTGCCGGAGCCGGTCTGGGCCGAGACCAGCGCGTCGGCATCGCCGATCTTCGGGTCGGAGACGGCGACCTGCACCGGCGTCAAGGTGGTATAGCCGCGTTTTTCCAACGCCTTTGCCATCGCCGGAGCGAGGCTTTCGAAACTCGTCATGTAGGGTCTTTCGGAATTCGGGTTCCGCGACGATCTGGCGTCGCACTCTCAGCCCGTCCGCGACGAGCTTGCTGGTGCGCTCTCTACTGGCCCTTGCGTAAAAAGTACAGTGCGCAAAATGCAACCCTGCCCAGCGGCGGGGCCTATCGCCGGCAAGGGTGTTTGCCGATTGTCTTTTTGCGCTGCACAAGATAGAAAGCGGCGCACCCTGAAACGGCCCGCAAGAGGCCGTGCGGGCGGCATCGCCCGCGGGAGAGGGCGAGAGCAAGGAGGAACCGTCGATGCAGACCTTGACCACCATCGCGGATTTGCGCGCGGCGCTGGCGCCGCACCGGCTGGACGGCCGCACCATCGGTCTCGTGCCCACCATGGGCTATCTTCATGTCGGCCATATGGAGCTTGCCCGGCGGGCCCGCGCCGACAATGACATCGTCGTCGCCACCATCTTCGTCAATCCCCTGCAGTTCGGCGCCAACGAGGATCTGGCGCGCTATCCGCGCGACCTTGCCCGCGACCGGGCTATGCTGGAGGGGGAAGGCGTGCACTACCTCTTCGCGCCCGGCGTTGCCGACATGTATCCGCGGCCGATGGAGACCGTCGTCGACGTGCCGACGCTCGGCTCGGAACTCGAAGGCTCGGTGCGGCCCGGTCATTTCGCGGGCGTCGCGACGGTGGTCACGAAACTCTTCAACATCGCCCAGCCGGATCGCGCCTATTTCGGCGAGAAGGATTTCCAGCAGCTCGCCATCATCCGCCGCATGGCCGAGGACCTGGCGCAGCCGGTCGAGGTGGTCGGCGTGCCGACGGTGCGCGAGGCGGACGGCCTCGCCTGTTCCTCGCGCAATGTCTATCTTACGCCCGAGGAGCGCGCGGCCGCCGCCGTCGTGCCGCGGGCGCTGGAAGAGGCAGAGCGGCTGATTATGGCCGGCGAGACGGACGCAAAACGGCTGGAGGCGGGCGTTGCCGCCTTCCTTGCGCGCGAGCCGCTGGCCCGGCCGGAAGTGGTCGCGGTCCGCGATCCGCAGACGCTCGCCAGGATCGACACGGTCGGCGACAAGCCGGCTCTCTTGTTGCTTTTCGTGCGCTTTGGGAGCACGAAACTCCTCGACAACCGGGTTCTCGGCCCGAAGACCATGAAAAAGGTAGCCTGACATGAGCGTACACACCGCCAAGCGCCGTCTGGCGCCCGCCGACATCCGGGCCCTCAAGGGCGAGCGCCCCATCGTCAGCCTCACCGCCTATACGACCCCCGTCGCCAAGCTGATGGATCCCCATGTCGACTTCATGCTGGTCGGCGACAGCCTCGGCATGGTGCTCTACGGCCTCGATTCCACCGTCGGCGTGACGATCGAGATGATGATCGCCCATGGCCAGGCCGTCATGCGCGGCTCGTCCAATGCCTGCGTCGTCGTCGACCTGCCCTTCGGCTCCTACCAGCAATCCAAGGAGCAGGCCTTCGCGACGGCCGCCCGGGTGCTCAAGGAGACCGGCTGTTCGGCGGTCAAGCTGGAGGGCGGGGCGGAAATGGCCGAGACGGTGCATTTCCTCACCCAGCGCGGTATTCCGGTGCTCGGCCATGTCGGCCTGATGCCGCAGCTCATCAACACGACGGGCGGCTATCGCTCGCTCGGCCGCAACGACAAGGAAGTCGAGAAGATCCGCAAGGACGCCGCGGCCATCGACGAGGCCGGCGCCTTCGCCATCGTCATCGAGGGTACGGTCGAGCCGCTGGCGCGCGAGATCACCGGCACGGTCAAGGTGCCGACCATCGGCATCGGCGCCTCGCCCGCCTGCGACGGCCAGGTGCTCGTCGTCGACGACGTGCTCGGCATCTTCACGGATTTCAAGCCCCGCTTCGTCAAGCATTTCGCCAATCTCGCCCCCGTCATGAGCGAAGCCTTCGCGACGTATGCGCAAGAGGTGAAGGCGCGCAGCTTCCCCGGGCCCGAGCACACGTTCCAGCTCAAGAAGGGGTGATCATCCATCAGCACCGGACGCAATTCGGTGCTGATCGATCAACGGCGCTGAACGATCCATCAGCCATATTGGTTTGCGGGCAGGCCCTTGCTGCTCTATGGCTGTTGGCTCCCAAGATAGAGCAGACCCATGACCCCCGCCACGAAAGAAGAAATCCGCGACGCCTTCCGGCGTGGCAGCGCCGTCGCGATTGCCGCGGCACCCTTCGCCGTCCTGTTCGGCGCCGTCGCCATCGACAACGGCCTGACGATCGCGGAAGCCGCGCTGATGAGCGCGACGCTCTATGCCGGCGCCAGCCAGCTCGTCGGCGTCGAGCTTTTCGACCACAATGTCGCGCCCTGGCTGGTGGTGCTGTCGATCTTCGCGGTCAATTTCCGGCATGTGCTCTATTCGGCGGCGATCGCCGCCCATATCCGGCATCTGACCTTCTGGCAGAAGGCGACGTCGCTGTTCTTCCTCACCGACCCGCAGTTCGCCGAAACCGAACGCCGCGCCGATGCGGGCATTCGCGTCAGCTATGTCTGGTCCATGGTGCTCGGCCTCACCGTCTATGTGCCCTGGCTCTGCCTCACGGTCGTCGGGGGGCTGCTCGGCAACCTGATCGGCGATCCCAAGGCGATCGGCCTCGACGTGCTGCTGCCGATCTATTTCATGGGCCTCGTGCTCGGCTTCCGCAGCCGGGCGAACTGGCTGCCGGTGGTGCTCGCCTCCTCGGCGGGCTCGATCCTGGCGCTACATTTCGTCGGTTCCCCCTGGCATGTCAGCCTGGGGGCGCTGGCGGGCGTGCTCGTCGCGGCCGTCATGCCGCTCGACGACAAGGCGCCGGCCGAACCGGTCGGCGAGACCGTGGGCGGGGAGGCATGAGCATGGACACGCTGTTCCACACCCAGACGCTGCTGATCATCGCCGCGGGCGCGATCGCGACCTATCTGACGCGCGTCGGCGGCTATGTCTTCATCACGCGCATGAAGCGCATCCCGCCGCGCGCCGAAGCGGCGCTCAACGCCGTTCCGGCCGCCGTGCTCACCACGCTGGTGGCGCCGGCGGCCGTGACGGGCGGTTTCGACGTCAGCCTGACGATGGCCGTCGCCTTCCTCATCGGCCTGCGCCTTTCACTGCTGCCGGTGCTGGCCATCGGCTGGGCGGTCGTGATGGTGCTGCGTCACGTCATCGGCTGACCGGCGCCGTCGCCGTTTCCAGCCAGCGCTTCGTCGCCTCGTCCGACAGCAGCGGCGCGATCTTCTCGCGCACCTGCGCGTGGTAGGCGTTCAGCCAGGCAAGCTCCTCGTCCGTCATCAGCGCGGGCACGACGAGCCGGCGGTCGATCGGGCAGAAGGTTAGCGTTTCGAAGCCGAGCATCTCCATGTCGCCGCCCTCGACCGGGGCGGCCGGCAGGATGTGGATCAGGTTCTCGATGCGGATGCCGAAGGCGCCGGGGCGATAGTAGCCCGGCTCGTTAGAGAGGATCATGCCGGCCAGCAGCTCCTGCGTCGAAAGCCGCGAGATGCGCTGCGGACCCTCGTGCACTGAAAGGTAGGAGCCGACGCCGTGGCCGGTGCCGTGGGCGAAATCGGCGCCGGCCTTCCACAGCGCGATGCGGGCGAGCGGATCGAGGTCGCAGCCGCGCGTGCCCTTGGGGAACCGCGCCGTGCTGATCGCGATCATGCCCTTCAGCACCAGCGTGAAGAAGCGCTTCTGCTCCTCCGGCACCGCGCCGATCGCCACCGTGCGGGTGATGTCCGTCGTGCCGTTGATATATTGCGCGCCGGAATCGATGAGGAACAGCGTGCCGGGTTCGATGACCGCGTCCGTCGAGGTCGTGACGCGATAGTGCATGATGGCGGCATGGGCGCCGGCGCCGGCGATGGTGTCGAAGGATACGTCCTTCAGCGGATTCTGGTGGCGCTCGCCGACGCTGGCGCGCACGGCCTCCAGCTTCTTCGTGACGGCCATCTCGGTCTGCGTGCCGGGCGTCGTGCCGTCGAGCCAGGCGAGGAATTCCACCATGGCCGCGCCGTCCTGAAGGTGGGCGCGCGCGGAGCCGTCGATCTCGACGGCGTTCTTGCAGGCGCGGGGCAGGCGGGCCGGGTCGGCGGCCTCGACCAGCGTGCCGCCCTTGCGGCGCACGATCTCGGCGAGCGCGAAGGGGGCCTGGTCGGGATCGATGAGGATGCGCTTGCCCTCGGCGGCGAGCGCCGCGATGCGCTCGTCGAACTGCGAGGGCGGCACGAGGTCGGCAAGCTGGGTGAGGTAGGCCTCGGGCTCGATGCCGGTCTTGCGCTTGTCGAGGAAAAGCTGCGGGCGGCCCTCCGCCGGAATGATGGCGCGGGCCAGCGGATGCGGCGTGTGCGGCACGTCGCTGCCGCGGATGTTGAAGATCCAGGCGATGGAGGAGGGGTCGGTGACGGCGAGGGCGTCGGCGCCGGCCTTGGCGGTCGCCTCCGCCATCCTGGCGAGCTTGTCCCGGGCGAGTTCCCCGGCCTGCTCGATCGACTGGATCGTCACGCGGCCGAGCGGTTCGCCCGGACGGTCGGTCCAGGCCTTGTCGAGCGGGTTGTGGGGCAGGAAGACGAGGGCGCCGCCGAGGCCGGCAAGCGCCTTTTCGAGGCGACGCACCTCCGCGCCGGTGTGCAGCCACGGGTCGATGCCGAGGCGAAAACCCTTCGGGCCATGGTTCTGCAGCCAGAGATGCGGCGGCTCGCCGACGAGGTCGCCGCCGGTGAAGACGCTGCCGTCCACCTGTTCGGCAAGCTGCGTGACATAGCGCCCGTCGACGAAGACCACGGCCGCACCGCGCATGACGAGCGCCACGCCGGCCGAGCCGGTGAAGCCCGTCAGCCAGGAGAGGCGTTCGGCCGAGGCCGGCACGTATTCGCCCTGGTATTCGTCGGCGCGCGGCACGAGGAAGCCGTCGATGCCGAGCGCATCGAAGCCGGCGCGCAGCGCCTCGGCGCGTTCGCGGCCGAACTGGGGCGTGGAGGTGACGTCGAAACTCTGGAACATGGGAGACTTCCGGTATGGCGATGAATCGTGCCGGTAATCTAAAGCATGTCGCGCAAAAGTGTGCAGCGGTTTTGCGCTAACGACATGCGAAAAACCTAAAGCATGTCGCGCAAAAGTGTGCAGCGGTTTTGCGCTAACGACATGCGAAAAACCTGAGAGCGAAAGCGCAAGGAGCGAATCGGGAAGATCGCGACGCGCTTTAGCCACCGGCCGGCCGCGTCAAAGGCGGGAGAGGTAGCGCTCCAGCACGGCGCGGGTCAGGCGCTGGTTGTTGCGATACCAGTCGTCCTCGGTGAAGAAGGCGGGTTCGCCGGCATCCCAGCCGCTCATCGAGAAATCCGACTGGCGGGCGAGGAAGGCGACGAAGTCCTCCTCGGTCTTCCACTCCGCGATGGGCGGGCCGAAATAGATGCCGCCGTCCTGCACGTCGGCCAGCATGACGCCGTCTTCGGTGCGGATGAGGCCCTGGCCGCAGAAATCCCGGTGATGGTCGTAGATCACGCCGTGGCCGGGCATCGCGTTCATCAGCTTGCCCCAGAGCCGCGCGGCGAGCGGCGCGCCGAGCGGCTGGCGGCTCAAGGCATCGCGCAGGGATTGGGCGATGCGGCGGCGCTCCGCCTCGGTGCGGGTCGTGCTCTCGGCGCGGTAGGGGTGCCTGTGCGCCGCGATATTGGCGCGGATCGCCACCCACAGCACGAAGACGACGACGGCGAGGCAGACGAGGGGGATGACGATGGCGGCCATGGCCGGAAGAACCCTTTGGTAGCGCGAAGAGGTCTGCAATTGGACTTATGCGTCTTGCGCATGGCACCCATGTTCCAAAGGGCCTGTCGCAAATTTTCGAATCCCGTATAAGCGGCGCCAACGAAGCGAAACGAAATGCGCTTCAAGCGAAACGAAGTGAAAGTCCCTCCAGTCCTTCGGATCGCAAAAATGAACTGCCGAAAGGCAAAAAGCTAGGTGTTCCGATCAGGCGTCTTGCCGGTCACTCCTCCTCCCTCCTCCGGGAAGGCGCTCGGAACACATAGGCCCGCTTGAGCGCTCCTCCTCCTCAAGCTCGCGGGCAGGCCGGTTCGCCGGTCCATAGGCGGTGCCTCTGGCACCGCCTTTTCTTTTTCCCGCGATTTCCTGACGTTGGAGCGGGATGTTGCCACCCCGCTTCAAGCTGCGGCTTATCGCCGATTGTCGAGGTGGATCGTCACCCAGCCCTCGCGCCAGATCGTGCGCACATGGCGCAGGCCCGCGCCGTTGTAGGCGGCAAGCACCTTCCAGCGCTGCGAGGCGAGGATGCCGGACAGGATGACGTCGCCCTGCGGCGCAAGCTGCGCGGAAAGCTGCGGCGCAATGCGCATGAGCGGTCGGGCGAGGATGTTGGCGATGACGAGGTCGAAGGGGCCGTGGCGGCCGAAGGCGGTGGAATGGAAGCCCGGCGCCGTCTCCAGCGCGATGCCCGAGGCGATGTTGTTGAGGCGGACGTTTTCCCTGGCGACGCGGGTGGCGATCGGGTCGATATCCGTTGCCAGCACCGCGACCGGCGCGAGCTTGCGCGCGGCGATGGCCAGCACGCCGCTGCCGGTGCCGAGGTCGAGCACGCGCTTCACCTTGCGCGTGCGCATCACGTCGGAGATCACCTCCAGGCAGCCTGCCGTCGTGCCGTGATGGCCGGTGCCGAAGGCCTGGCCGGCGTCGATCTCGATGGCGATCTCGCCGGCCCGCACCTTGCCGCGGTCATGCGAGCCGTGCACGACGAAACGCGCGGCGCGCACGGGCTTCAGGCCTTCCAGCGACTTGGCGATCCAGTCGATATCGGGCAGTTCCTCGCGCTCGATTACCGCATCGGGAAATTCGTCGGCGAGGAGGGCTGCGAAGCGCGCGTGGATATCCGCCTCGTCCGGCCGGAACATGTAGACCGAGGCCTCCCAGACGTCGTTCTTCTCGTCGATCTCCATCGTCGCGATGGCGTAGCCTTCGTCCTCGAAGGCGTCGGTCATCAGCGAGAGGGCGATCTCGGCCCGCTTCTCGGTCGTGGTGATGTAGAGGCGGATTTCGCTCACGGCTCGGGGTCCCTGTTGTTTCAGGTCCGCCTAGCATGTCCGCTGGCCGAGGGCAAAGGGACCGTCAGCCCTTGATCAGGTTGGCGAGCTTCTCTTCGGCGACCTCCGGGTTCTCGCCATAGGCGATGGTGCCGACGAAGCGGCCGGTCGCGTCGAGCAGGAAGATGGAGGCCGTGTGGTCCATCGTATAGTCGCCGTCGGGCTTCTCCTCGTCGAGCGGTACCTTGCGGTAATAGACGCGGTAGCCCTTGACCATGTCCAGCACCTTGTCCACCGGGCCGGAAATGCCGGTGATGCGCTTGGAGACGTTGCCGACATACTGGCCGATCAGTTCCGGCGTGTCGCGCTCGGGGTCGACGGTGACGAAATAGGCCTGCAGCTTCGAGCCGTCGGGATCGACCTTGGTGAGCCAGCCGTTCATCTCGAACAGCGTGGTCGGGCAGACTTCCGGGCAATGGGTGAAGCCGAAGAAGAGGGCGGTCGGCTTGCCGGTGAAGGCTTTTTCGGTGATCGGCTTGCCGTCCTGGGCGACGAGTTCGAAGGGCACGCCGAACGGGCCGCTCGCGACCTTCTCCTTCGTCTCGCTCATTTCCAGCGTCAGCCAGCCGAGCAGCGCCGCGACGAGGGCGACGGCAATCCACAGTACGAGGCGCAGGGTCTTCATGGCAGTCCTTCGATCAGGCTATGTCTGCCGGTGTCATAGTCCTTCGCCCCGGTGCGCGCAAAGGGGCCGATTGCCGCAACGGGCGGGCAGGAGCGGGTCTCGCGGAATTGTGATCAGAAGCACCAGGCCATGCCGCTGTCGGCAAGGCTGAGGAAGATCGCCGTGCCATGCTCCAGCCAGCCGGCAAAGGCGGCGGTGGCGGCCATCACGCCGAGGCCGAGCGCGATGAGCGCGGCGGGCAGGGCGGTGTATCGGCGGGCGGTCTTGTCCATGACGGCGAGTATAGACTGGAATCGCGGGATTTCAAACCGGCCCGGACTGCCGTAACGGAAGGTATTCCGGGCCCGGAATTTCATCGAAAGCGGCTAAAATACAAGTTTCCGGTGCTGTTCCTTAGCCATTGTTTAATCTCTCTTTGCCACTTTCGGACGACGCGCAAAGGGCCGGTCAGACCCGCTGGACATGATGTCCGCCGTGCGCCGGAGACGGCGTGCAGCGCATTCCGCCAAGTCCATGTCGATTGGAAAGAGTCTCACCATGTCCAATGCCCTGAAACAGTCCGGCGCCTATCTCGAAATCGTCTCCTTCCACCTCGGGGAGCAGGAGTTCTGCATCGACATCATGGCCATCCGCGAAATCCGCGGCTGGGCGCCGGTGACGCCGATGCCGCACACGCCGCCCTATGTGCTGGGCCTCATCAACCTGCGCGGCGCGGTGATCCCGGTCATCGACATGGCCTGCCGCCTCGGCATGAAGATGACCGAGCCCTCCGAGCGCTCGGCGATCATCGTCACGGACATTGCCGGCAAGCTGGTCGGCCTGCTGGTCGAGCAGGTCTCCGACATGATGACCATCAAGAGCGAAGCCCTCCAGCCGGCGCCGGAAATCATCCCGGAGGCCCAGCGCGCCTTCTGCCGCGGCATCGTCGCGCTGGAGAAGTCGATGGTCTGCTTCCTCAACCTCGACACGGTCATCGCCGACGAGCTCGCTCAGGCCGCCTGATCGCGGCAACCGGGATTGCGTCATCCAGGGCGCCGGGCCGGCTTTCGGCCGGGCGCCTTCGGCATTCGCGGAAATTTATCCGGAACCATGCGTGGCCCGCACCGTTCCCTCCATGCTTCCCATAGAAAAACATGGAGAATTCCGATGAAGAAGACCCTTACGATCGCCCTTGCCTCGCTTCTTGCCGCCGCGCCCGCGGCGAGCGTCGCCTATGCGCAGGACGCCACGATGCCCATGACCTCGGACAGCATGTCCACGGGCTCGATCGCTGCGGACGATGTGAACGTGGTCACGCTCTCCTCGCTGGAGGCCGACGACAGCAAGCGCGGCGAGGCCGAGCGCCTGAGCCTCAAGGCTAACGATCCGATCACCATGGAAAAGGTCCAGGCCGAGCTTCAGGGCGAACCGGGACTGGTGGAGGCCCTGACCGCGAAGAACGTCCAGTTGCAGAACGTCATCGAGATCCAGACCGCGGGCGATGGCGGCAAGGTCGTCTATGTCAAGTAAGCCGCCGGCCTTTCAACGAAAACGCCCCGGAACCTCAGGCGCCGGGGCGTTTTTTTTAGGGCTTGCCGTTGGTCCAGGTGACCGTCTCGCCGTAGAGCGGCACGGTGGAGATCGACATTTTCGCCGATCCTTCCGTCAGTTCGCGTGAATGGGCGAGGTAGATCAGCGTGTCGTTCTTCCTGTCGTAGATGCGCGTGACGATCAGCGATTTCCAGATGAGCGAGAGGCCGGATTTGAAGACCTCCTCGCCCTCCCTGTCGAGTTCGATGTCGCCGACGGTGATCGGGCCGGTCTGCCGGCAGGCGATGGCGTTGTTGGAGGGATCCTCGAACCAGTTGCCCTTCTTCAGCCGGTCGATGACGCTGCGGTTGAAATAGGTGACGTGGCAGGTGATGCCGGAGACCTCCGGATCGGTCACCGCATCGACATAGATGTCGTTGCCGATCCAGTCGACGCCGACCTTGCCGACTGTCTCGGCGGCGGCGGGCAGGGCGACAAGGGCCATCAGGCCGGCTGCGGCAAGAAGTTTCGGCGTCATGGCGGGTCTCCTCGTTTTCCGATCAGGCAGGGTCGTCGCATCGGGTGGGGGCACCCTTCTGCTCTATCAGGTAAGGATGCCCTGCCTTCGTGCAAGCCGGGCCCTTACGATTTTGCCGCGGCGATGGTGGCGCGCACGGCGTTCCCGTCGGTCAGCGTCACCTCGTATTCCCGGTCCTTCTGCGTGCCGCCCATGCCGACATGCGGGTTGCGGAAGGCCATGCCGCTCGGCACCGTCTTCAGCGCGGCGAAGTGCAGTTCGGTGAGATTGGCGCCGTCGCGAACCTTCCGGATGTTCTCGGCATCGAGCGCGCCGCAGCCCATGACGACGATGCGGCCGGCCGCCTGCTCGTTGGCAGCCTTGAGGATGGCGAGGCCCTCCAGCGCGGTGTCGCGCTGGCCCGAGGTCAGCACGCGGTCGACGCCGCAGCGGATGAGCGCTTCCAGCGCCTCGCCGGCATCGGCCGTCATGTCGAAGGCGCGGTGGCAGGTGACGGACATCGGCCGTGCGGCCTCGACCAGCCGCCGCGTGCGCGCCTCGTCGATCCGGCCGTCGGGCGTCAGGCAGCCGATGACGATGCCGGAAACGCCTTCATCCCTCAGGGCGGCGACGTCCTCCACCATCGTCTCGAATTCCGTCTGAGAATAGAGGAAGTCGCCGCCGCGCGGGCGGATGATGACATGGACGGGGATCCTTGCCGCCTTCACCGCGGCGCGGATCGTCGCAAGGCTCGGCGTCAGGCCGCCCTCCACCAGGCTGGCGCAGAGTTCCACGCGGTCGGCGCCGGCATCCTGCGCGGCGAGGAAGCCGTCGATGCCTTCGACGCAGAGTTCGATGAGGGGCTTGGCCATGGTGTCCTTCCGGTTGTTTCGGTCAGGCTTCGCGCCAGACGGTCTTGAGGAGCCGCAGCCAGTTCTCGCGGCAGAGCTTGGCAAGGTCGCCCTCGCCATAGCCCGCCTCGCGCAGCGCCGCGACGAGCGCCTGGCCGCCGGCGGCGTCGTGGATCGCGCCGGGAATGGTCGCGCCGTCGAAATCCGAGCCGAGCGCCACGCAGTCGATGCCCATGCGCTCCACCATGTGGTCTATGTGGCGCACCATGTCGGAGAGCGGCGTTTCGGGGCTTTCCTGGCCGTCGGCCCTCAGCATGGTCGTGGCGTAGTTGAGGCCGGCAATGCCCTTGCGCTCGCGGATCGCGTCGAGCTGGCGGTCGGTGAGGTTGCGCGAGATCGGCGTCAGGGCGTGGGCGTTGGAATGGGTGGCGACGAGCGGCTGGCTGCTTTCGCGCGCCACGTCCCAGAAACCCTGTTCGGTGATATGGGCGAGGTCGATCATGATGCCGAGCCGGTCGCAGGCCTTCACCAGCTCGATGCCGGCCGCCGTCAGGCCCGGCCCCGTGTCGGGCGAGGAGGGATAGGCGAAGGGCACGCCGTGGCCGAACAGGTTGTGGCGGCTCCAGACGGGGCCGAGCGAGCGCAGCCCGTTCTCGTAGAAGGTCTCCAGGTTCGACAGGTCCGCGGCGATCGGCTCGCAGCCTTCGATATGGAGCACGGCGGCGAAGCGGCCGGCCTCCATGGCAGCGCGGATTTCCGCCGTGGAGCGGCAGATGGCAAGGCCGCCGGCCGCTTCCAGCCGGGCGGCGATATCGGCCATTTCGAGCGCGATCTCCAGCGCGTCGGCATGGGCGCGCGGCCCGACCATCCGGATATCGTAGTGGCCGTTCTCGTCGACCTCGCGCGGCGGATAATCCTCCACCGGCGGGATGAACATGGCGCAGAAGCCGCCGGCAAGGCCGCCCTTCTTCGCGCGCGGGGCGTCGATATGGCCGAGCTCCGTTCCCCCGACGAATTCGGCGACCGGGTCGGCGCCCTTCCGGGCATTCTCCCACAGGCGAAGCAGGACGTCGTTGTGGCCGTCGAAGATCAATTGCATGGGGCGCTCCCGGATCGATAGGTCAGATGATCCGACGGGGTAGAGCCGATTCCGCCGCGGCCCGCAAGAACCGCGGCGCCGGCATCAGCTGGCAAAGACCGGCGTTCCGGCGATCCAGGTCGAGACCACATTGACGTCGCCGTCGATGACGGCGAAGTCGGCGTCGTGGCCGTGGGTGAGGCGGCCCTTGCGGCCGGTCATGCCGATGGCCTCGGCCGGGTAGAGCGAGGCCATGCGCAGCGCCTCTTCCAGGTTGAGGCCGACATGGTCGCGCATGAAACGGATGCAGGAGGCCATGTCGATATCGGCGCCGGCGAGCGTGCCGTCGGCAAGCGTCAGGCGCCCGCCCTCGCGAAAGATCTCCCGGCCGTTGAGGAAGAAGCTCGCCATGTCGGTGCCGATGGTCGACATGGCGTCGGTGACGAGGAAGATGCGGCCGGGGCCGCGCTTTGCCCTGAGCGCCACGCCGATGGAGGCCGGATCGACATGGAAGCCGTCGGCGATCAGGCCGGCATTGACATGGCCGAGATCGAGTGCCGCGCCGACCATGGCGGGCTCGCGGTGGCCGAGCGGGCTCATGGCGTTGAACAGGTGGGTCATCATGCTGGCGCCGGCCGAAACGGCGGCGGCGGCAGTCCGGTAGGTGCAATCCGAATGGCCGAGGCTGACGGTGACGCCCGCCGCATGGAGCGCGGCGATCTGCTCGTTGCCGGCGTTTTCCGGTGCCAGCGTCATCAGGAGGGCATCGAGGCCCTTTCGCGCTTCGACGGTGCGGGCGAGGTCGGCTTCTTCCATCGGGCGGATGAGGCGCGGGTCGTGCGCGCCCTTGCGCGCCACCGAAAGGTGCGGGCCTTCGAGATGGAGGCCGAGGAAGCCAGGGACCTGCGCCTGCTGCGCCGCAAGGCCGGCGGCGATGGTTTCCGTCGTCACCTCGACATTGTCGGTGATCAGCGTCGGCAGGAGGGCCGTCGTGCCGAAGCGGGCATGGGCGGCGCAGATCGTGCGGATGCCTTCAAGGTCCGGCCGCTCGTTGAGCAGCACGCCGCCGCCGCCGTTCACCTGCAGGTCGATGAAACCGGGGACGAGCGACAGCCCGTCCATAGGCACGGTGCGGGCCCCGGCCGGCACCTCGCGAAGAGGCGCGACGGCGGCGACCTTGCCGTCCGCGATGACGAGCGTGCTGTTCTCATGCCACAGATCGCCGTCGAAGATGCGGGCGCCGGTAAGGGCGGTGAGGGCTGTCATCGGGTTTCCGTCACTTTCTTCAGGTTGACCGGCTTGTCGGGATCGAGGCCCTTGCCGCGCGACCAGGCCTCGACGAAGCCGTAGAAGGGCACGATGAGCGCCAGCGCATCGGTGATCGGGTGTCCGGTGGCGACGAAGGGCAGTTTTCGCGCGCTTTTTCCGCCGGCGGCGGTGACGCAGGCATAGGCGCCGCGATCGGCGAGGCTGTCGGCCATGCCGGTGACCGACGCTTCCGCCGCATCACGCGCGGCGAGTGCGATGACCGGGAAGGACGGACCGACGAGCGCGACGGGGCCGTGCAGCACTTCCGCCGAGGAATAGGCCTCGGCATGCATGCCGGACGTCTCCTTGAACTTCAGCGCGGCCTCGCTGGCGATCGCAAGGCCTGGGCCGCGGCCGAGCACGTAGAGCGACTGGGCATCCTTGAGGTCACCGGCAAGGTCGGACCAGTCGAGCGCGACGGCCTTGGCGAACTGCTCCGGCAGGTTTTTCACCGCGCGGTCAAGATCGGTGTCGCCCGTCCATTCGGCGAGCACGGCAAGGCCGGCGACGATGGAGTTGACGTAGGATTTCGTCGCCGCGACGGAAAGTTCCGGGCCGGCGGAGAGGTCGAGCGAGTGCGCGCAGGCCGCGGCGAGCGGCGAGGGCAGGGTGTTGGTGAGCGCGATCGAGATCGCGCCGCCCTTCGTCGCGCCTTCGGCCATGGCGACGATGTCGGGGCTCTTGCCGGACTGGGAGATGGCGATGGCGGCGGCGCCGGAAAGCTTCAGCTTCGCGCCGTAGATGGAGGCGAGCGACGGGCCGAGCGAGGCGACGGGGCGGCCGGCGGTCAGTTCGATCGCATATTTCAGGAAGAGCGCGGCATGGTCGGAGGAGCCGCGCGCGACGGTCACGAAGAACTGCGGATCGCGCTCGCGCAGCGCCCTGCCGGCGGCCGTGATGGCGCTGGCGGAATTGGCGAGCAGGCGGGCCGCCGCGTCCGGGATTTCGTCGATCTCTTTGCGCATGTTGGTCTGCATGGAAGTCCCTTCGCGGTTGGTCACGTCTCGGAAAGCGTCAGTTCGGCGACGAAGTCATAGGCATCGCCGCGATAGATGGAGCGGGTGAATTCGACCACCCGGCCGGAGCGCAGATAGGAGACGCGCTCGATGGAGAGCCCGGCGGAGCCGGCGGGCACGCCGAGCATGGCCGCGTCCGGGTCCTTCATGTTGTAGGCGGAGATGCGCTGGACGGCACGCACCGGCCGGCAGCCGCGCTTTTCCAGCGCCGCATAGAGCGAGGTCGTGACCTGCATGGGGTCGGGCAGGAATTCCGCCGAGATGCAGGCGCGCTCGATGGCGAGCGGCATGTCGTCGGCCACGCGCAGGCGCCCGAGCCGCGCGACGAGCGCGTCGGCCGGAAGGCCGAGCATCATCATCTCGTCCGGCGAGGGATGGAACAGGCCCCGGTCGAGCCATTCGGCGCGGGTGGTGAGGCCGCGGCGCGCCATGTCCTCGGTGAAGGAGGTGAGGCGGGACAGCGACTGCTGCACCTTGGCGACAGGCTTGGCGACGAAGGTGCCGGAGCCGTGGCGGCGCACCAGGAGGCCGTCCTTGACGAGGTCGTCGACGGCCTTGCGCACGGTGACGCGGCTGACATTGGCGTGGTCGGCGAGGTCGCGCTCGGCGGGCAGGGCGTCGCCGTAATTCAGCTTGCCGGAGGTAATCGCCTCCTCCAGCGTCTGGCGCAGCTTGACATAGAGCGGGCCGGGCACGCCCGATTGCAGGCTTTCCGGCGTGAGGATCGCGGCAAGGGGCGTGGTCATGCGGCAGCTCCCGTCCGCTCTCTGTAGGCCTTGGCGGCGAGCGCCACGGCGCCGGTCAGGGCGTCGGCCTCGGCCTCCACCAGGATCGCGCGATGGTGGGCGGACAGCCATTGCGGATAGAGCGGCGCAAGGCCGCCGAGCAGGCAGAGGCGCGGCGCGCCCGCCAGCGCCATGATGGCGTCGAGCGATTCGTTGACGCTTGCCGCCCCCGCCCTGACGATGGCGATCGCCTGCGCGTCGCCGTCCTTCGCATGGGTGAAGACGAGGGGGGCATAGCGGCCGAAATCGCCCGGCTTGGAGAGGCGGGCGAATTCGACGATGCCGCGCGGATCGTGCTTGAACTCGTCGAGGATGGCGTCCGTCAGGCGAGAGCGCGGATGCACGCCGTCATGGGCGAGCAGCGCTTCCTGGAGCGCGGCATGGCCGATGCGCGCGCCGCCGCCGAGATCGCCGACGGTAAAACCCCAGCCGCCGATATAGCGGACCACATCGTTCTTGCGTCCCATATAGATGGAGCCGGTGCCGAGGATCGCCACGGCCCCGTCCGTATCGCCGATCGCGCCCTGAAGGGCGATCAGGCCGTCCGAATCGATGTCCGTATGACGGAAGGGCAGGCGGTCGTGCACGTAGCGGGCGAGATCGCCGACATTGGTGCCGGCAAGGCCGAGGAAGGCGGAGGCGCCGTCGATGCCGGCCTCGTCGAGGCCTGCGTCGCGACAGGCGGCGCTGGCCGCTTCGGTGATGGAGATGATCGCATTGTTGGGGTCGGTCAGGATATTGGCCGCGCCGCTCTTGCCGCGACCCAGGATGGTGCCGTCCGGGCGTGCGACCGCCGCGCGGCAACTCGTCCCCCCGCCGTCGATACCGAGAATAAGATCCGTCATGGGCACCTCCGAGCACAACGATACCAAAAAAATACCATTAACCAAGGGGCATGATGGTATCGAAAATCAGCTTTCGCCCAACATCATGTTTTTAAATAATAAAAATATTCTAACTTAAAAAAGTGGTCTCAAAAATTAATTTCCTATGGACAATTGGTATTTTTTTGGCATTAATTCCGGCCAGAGGAGACACCATAATGGCTGCAGGCAGGACAGAAGGCAGACACGATCAGGCGAGCGGGCTGGACGAACGTCGGCCCGTCGACGTGCTGAAAGTGCTGGCGGATGCCCAGAAAGCCGCGGCCGGCGTCGTCGACGCCGCCCTGGACGATATCGCCACTGCCGCCCGTCTTGCGGCCGATGCGCTCCTGTCCGGCGGACGCCTCGTCTATGCCGGCGCCGGCAGCTCCGGCCTGATGGCCATGGCCGACGCGCTCGAACTTCCCGGCACCTACGGCATTTCCCGCGATCGCATCGTCATCCTGCTCGCCGGCGGCGCCGCGAGCCTTGTGGACCTGGCGGGCGGCTATGAAGACGATCGCGCGCTTGCCCTGAGCGACGCCGCGGCCGCCGCCATCGGCCCGCGCGACTGCGTGATCGCCGTCTCGGCGAGCGGCAGCACGCCCTATGCGCTGGCGATCGCCTCCCATGCGAAGGAGAAGGGCGCCCGGGTCGTGGCGCTCGCCAACAATCCCGGCGCCGCGCTCTTCGAGGGCGCCGATGCCGCGATCCTGCTCGATACGCCGCCGGAAGTGATTTCCGGCTCGACGCGCATGGGCGCCGGCACGGCGCAGAAGGTCGCGTTCAACATGTTTTCCACGCTCGTCGGCGTGCATCTCGGCCATGTGCACGATGGCCACATGGTCAACCTGAAGGCCGACAACATCAAATTGAGAGGGCGTGCCTGCCGCATCGTCTCCGACATTTCGGGTGTCGGGCTCGACGAGGCGGAACGCCTTCTTCAGCGCTCCGAAGGCTCGGTCAAGGCGGCCGTGCTGCTCGCCGCGGGCGTTGAGGACGCCAGCGCGGCCGAGGCGGCGCTGGACCGGTCGGGGCAAAGCCTCCGGCGCGCCCTGAAAGCTCTTCGATAAACTGGTCTCAAAACGCGCCATGCGCATAAAAGGGGAGAAGGAAATGACACGCACCGCAATCAAAGGCCTGCTTCTTGCCACGAGCATCCTCGGCACCGCCGGGCTTGCCCAGGCACAGGACGTCACGCTGACCGTCGAAAGCTGGCGCAACGACGACCTTTCCATCTGGCAGGAGAAGATCATCCCGGCCTTCGAAGCCAAGAACCCGGGCATCAAGGTCGTCTTCGCGCCGACCGCGCCGACCGAGTACAACGCCGCGCTGAACGCCAAGCTCGATGCCGGCTCGGCGGGCGACCTCATCACCTGCCGTCCGTTCGACGCCTCGCTCGAACTCTTCAACAAGGGTCACCTTGCCGGCCTTAACGACCTTTCGGGCATGGAGAACTTCTCCGACGTCGCCAAGTCCGCCTGGACGACGGACGACGGCGCGACGACCTTCTGCGTGCCGATGGCCTCGGTCATCCACGGCTTCATCTACAACAAGGACGCCTTCGACCAGCTCGGCATCACGCCGCCGGCGACGGAAGCCGAGTTCTTCGCCGCGCTCGACAAGATCAAGGCGGACGGCAACTATATCCCGATGGCCATGGGCACGAAGGACCTCTGGGAAGCCGCGACCATGGCCTACCAGAACATCGGCCCGACCTACTGGAAGGGCGAGGAAGGCCGCAAGGCGCTGATCGCCGGCACGCAGAAGCTGACCGACGAGGGCTGGGTCGAACCCTACCGCGTGCTCGCCAAGTGGAAGGACTATCTCGGCGACGGCTTCGAAGCGCAGACCTATCCCGACAGCCAGAACCTCTTCACGCTCGGCCGCGCCGCCATCTACCCGGCCGGCTCGTGGGAAATCGGCCTGTTCAACACGCAGGCGCAGTTCAAGATGGGCGCGTTCCCGCCGCCGGTGAAGAATGCCGGCGACACCTGCTACATCTCTGACCATAACGACATCGGCGTCGGCCTCAACGCCAAGAGCGGCAATGCGGAAGCCGCCAAGACGTTCCTGACCTTCGTCGCCTCGCCGGAATTCGCCGACATCTATGCCAACTCGCTGCCGGGCTTCTTCAGCCTCAACTCGACGGCGGTAAAGATGAACGACCCGCTGGCGCAGGAATTCGTCTCCTGGCGTGAGAAGTGCCAGCCGACGATCCGCTCGACCTACCAGATCCTGTCGCGCGGCACGCCGAACCTCGAAAACGAGACCTGGACCGAATCGGCCAACGTCATCAACGGCACGGACACGCCGGAAGTCGCCGGCGAGAAGCTCCAGAAGGGCCTCGACAGCTGGTACAAGCCGGCGAAGTAAGCCTATCGGGTTGCCCCTTATCCCAACCCTCTCCCCGCAGGCGGGGAGAGGGGGACGGAGAGGGCGCGGCATGTTTCCTTCTCCCCGCTTGCGGGGAGAAGGTGGCCGGCAGGCCGGATGAGGGGCCGAGCGGACAGCGCCAGCTCCGAACGATCTTTCCGAAGGCGGAGAGGTCGGCACGCCGCAAGGCAAATCGGGGCAGCGGCCCCAAGCCAATCGTGTAGACTGGGTATGGCATGTGTGGGCGAAGGCCCACGCAACCGCACCCGCACAGGCAATGAAAACCGACAACAACCGGACGGGGCACGCTGGCCATGAGCGACATACCTTCTTCCCATGAGGCGACGGGGCCGATCAGGCGGCCGCGTCGCTGGCATATCGGCGTCTTCCTGCTTCCGGCCTTCATCGTCTATTCGGCGGTCATGATCCTGCCGCTCATCGAGACGCTGCGCCTGTCGCTGTTCAACACCGTGGACGGCCAGCCGGCCTTCGTCGGCCTCGGCAATTTCAAGGTGCTGTTCGGCGACGAGCGCTGGGCGGCCGATTTCTGGAACGCGCTGAAGAACAACGTCATCTTCTTCGCCATCCACATGCTGGTGCAGAACCCGATCGGGGTGGCGCTCGCGGCCATGCTGTCGATCCCGAAGCTGCGATTTGCGGCCTTCTACCGCACGGCGGTCTTTCTGCCGACGCTGCTCTCCTTCGTCATCGTCGGCTTCATCTGGAAGCTGATCCTCTCGCCGATCTGGGGCGTTTCGCCCTACCTGATGGATCTCGTCGGCCTGAAGTCCCTGTTCGCCCCCTGGCTCGGCAGGCCGAATTCGGCGCTGATCGCCGTGTCGCTGATCTCGGTCTGGCAATATGTCGGCATCCCGATGATGCTGATCTACGCGGCGCTGCTCAACATTCCCGACGAGGTGATCGAGGCGGCAGAATGCGACGGCGTCACCGGCTGGAGCCAGTTCTGGAAGATCAAGCTGCCGCTGATCCTGCCCGCCATCGGCATTATCTCGATCCTCACCTTCGTCGGCAACTTCAACGCCTTCGACCTCGTCTACACCGTGCAGGGGGCGCTGGCCGGACCTGACAAGTCGACCGATATCCTCGGCACGCTGCTCTACCGCACCTTCTTCGGTTTCCAGCTCCAGCTCGGCGACCGATCGATGGGCGCGACGATCGCGACGGTCATGTTCCTCATCATCCTCGCCGGCGTCTCGCTCTATCTCTTCGCCATCCAGCGGCGCATGCGCCGCTACCAGTTCTGACCGGGAGGACCTCGCATGTCCAAGCCACGCACCTCGCTGACCCGCACGTCGCTCGTTCACCTGGCGCTGATCGGCTATGCGGCGATCTCGATCTTCCCCGTCTTCCTGACGATCATCAACTCGATGAAGGATCGCAACGCCATCTTCCGCAACCCGATGCAGCTTCCCTCGCCGAAGACCTTCGACCTCGTCGGCTACACGACGGTGCTGGGGCAGGGGGACTTTGCGACCTATTTCCAGAACAGTTTCATCGTCACGGTGGCGTCCATCGCGCTGGTGCTGCTGTTCGGCGCCATGGCCGCCTTCGCGCTCTCGGAATACCGCTTCCGCGGCAACACGCTGATGGGGCTCTATCTCGCCATCGGCATCATGATCCCGATCCGCCTCGGCACGGTGGCGATCCTGCAGGGCATGGTGGCGACCGGGCTCGTCAACACGCTGACGGCGCTGGTCCTCGTCTATACCGCGCAGGGCATCCCGCTCGCCGTCTTCATCCTCTCCGAGTTCATGCGGACCGTTTCCGACGACCTCAAGAATGCCGGGCGCATCGACGGCCTTTCGGAATATGCGATCTTCTTCCGCCTCGTCCTGCCGCTCGTCAGGCCGGCCATGGCGACGGTCGCGGTCTTCACCATGATCCCGATCTGGAACGACCTGTGGTTCCCGCTGATCCTGGCGCCGAGCGAGGCGACCAAGACGGTGACGCTGGGATCGCAGATCTTCATCGGCCAGTTCGTCACCAACTGGAATGCAGTGCTCGCCGCGCTCTCGCTCGCGATCCTGCCCGTTCTCATCCTCTACTTCATCTTCTCGCGGCAGCTGATCCGCGGCATCACCTCGGGAGCAGTCAAGTGAGTTCCGCCATGTCCCCCATCCGCGTCCTGTCCGCCGGCCTCGGCAATATGGGCCGCAGCCATGCGCTCGCCTATCATGAGAATCCGGGCTTCGAGATCATCGGCCTCGTCAACCGTTCGAAGGTCCCGGTCCCGGCGGGGCTGGAAGGCTACGAGATCCATCCGTCCTTCCACGAGGCGCTGCGCGCGCTGAAGCCGGAGCTCTGCTCGATCAACACCTATTCGGACAGCCATGCCGAATATGCGATCGCCGCGATGGAGGCCGGCGCCCATGTCTTCCTCGAAAAGCCGCTGGCGACGACGGTGGCGGATGCCGAACGGGTGGTGGCCTGCGCGAAAGCGAACGGCCGCAAGCTCGTCGTCGGCTATATCCTGCGCCACCATCCGTCCTGGATGCGGCTCATCGAGGAAGCGCGCAAGCTCGGCGGCCCCTACGTCTTCCGCATGAACCTGAACCAGCAGTCGAGCGGGCCGACCTGGGCGACCCACAAGGCGCTGATGCAGACGACCCCGCCGATCGTCGACTGCGGCGTGCACTATGTCGACGTGATGTGCCAGATCACCGACGCCAAACCCGTGGAGGTGCGCGGCATGGGCCTGCGCCTGTCGAACGAGATCGCACCCGACATGTACAATTACGGCCACCTCCAGGTGCTTTTCGACGACGGCTCGCTCGGCTGGTACGAGGCGGGCTGGGGGCCGATGATCTCGGAAACCGCCTTCTTCGTGAAGGACGTCATGTCGCCCAACGGCTCCGTCTCGATCGTCATGGACCCGAACGCCAAGTCGGACGACATCGACACCCACACCAAGACGGCCGTCATCCGCCTGCACAACGCGGCCACCGGCCCCGACGGCCGGTTCCTGTCTCCGGACGAGGACCTGAAGATGGCCGGCGAGCCCGGCCACCAGGAACTGTGCGACCGCGAGCAGGCCTATGTGCTGAAGGCGATCCGCGAGGACATCGACCTGACGCGCCATATGGACGACGCGGTGCAGTCGCTGAGGATCTGCCTTGCGGCCGATGAAAGTGTCAGAACCGGTCAGACGGTCAAGCTGTAAGTATTTGTTTTCACGCAATTCCGAACGCAAAGCCGCTACACACTTTTGCTGGAATTGCTTCAAGGGGATATCAGGTGGGCTCTCTTCAACTCAAATCCGTGCGCAAGTCTTTCGGCAAGGTCGACGTGATCAAGGGCATCGACCTCGACGTGAAGGACGGCGAGTTCGTCATCTTCGTCGGCCCCTCGGGCTGCGGCAAGTCCACGCTGCTGCGCATCATCGCGGGGCTGGAGGATGCGACCTCCGGCTCGATCACCATCGACGGCGCGGAAGTGGTGACCGTTCCGCCGGCAAAGCGCGGCATCGCCATGGTGTTCCAGTCCTACGCGCTCTATCCGCACCTGTCGGTCAAGGACAATATGGGGCTCGGCCTCAAGCAGGCCGGCGCGCCCAAGGCGGAGATCGAGGCGCGCGTTGACAAGGCCTCGGCCATGCTGTCGCTGGAAAACTATCTCGCCCGCCGCCCGGCGGAACTGTCCGGCGGCCAGCGCCAGCGCGTCGCCATCGGCCGCGCCATCGTGCGTGAGCCGAAGCTCTTCCTGTTCGACGAGCCGCTGTCCAATCTCGACGCGGCGCTGCGCGTCAACACGCGGCTGGAGATCGCCCGGCTACACCGCGAGCTGAAGGCCACCATGATCTACGTCACGCACGACCAGGTTGAGGCGATGACGCTGGCGGACAAGATCGTGGTGCTCGACGGCGGCGTCATCCAGCAGGTCGGCTCGCCGATGGAGCTCTACAACCGGCCGGCCAACCTCTTCGTCGCCGGCTTCATCGGCTCGCCGGGCATGAATTTCATCGCTGCGGAGCGCCTCGGCGTTACCGACGCGAAGACGGTCGGCGTGCGTCCGGAGCATGTCACCCTGTCGCGCGAGAGTGGCGAATGGCAGGCGAAGGCCGTGCATGTCGAGCATCTCGGCGCCGATACGATCGTCTATCTCGAATCGGAAAAGGTCGGCGCCTTCACCGCCCGCCTGTTCGGCGAACATCACTATGCGCCCGGCGATACCGTCTTCGCCACGCCGGCGGAAAACCAGATGCATCGCTTCGATGCAAATGGCCAAGCCATACGTTGAGGCCCCTCATCACAAGTCCGTGATCGGGGTGGATTGCGGCCTGCGGTGCCGTGGTCTACGATTGTCAAAGATCAGAAACTAACATACAGCGTTGTTTGTATGTTGCGATGCGGTGGTCCTGCGATCACCGCATCTTCATGTTTTCAGGACCCTGCCGCGCTTCGGGCGGCACCGCTTATGGAAGAACCCATGCGTTTCACGAGACCGATTTCGATTGCGACCTTCGGCGCCCTTTTGATTCTCGCCGGCTGTCAGGACGAGCAGGCGCCACAGGGCGGCTTTGCATTTCCGCCGCCGCAGGTGGCCGTCATCACCGTGAAGGCAGAGGACGTGCCGATCACCAACGACCTGCCGGGCCGCATCGCCGCGACCCGCACGGCGGAAGTGCGCCCGCGCGCGACCGGCATCGTCATCGAGCGCATCTTCGAGCAGGGCTCGCAGGTCAAGGTAGGCGACGTGCTCTACCGCATCGACCCCGCGCCTTTCCAGGTGCAGGTCGACAGCGCCGAGGCCACGCTGCGCCGCGCCAAGGCCGTCCAGGCCCAGGCGCGCAACACCGCCGAGCGCCAGGAGCAGCTGCGCAAGTCGAATGTTGCCTCCGCGCAGACCTATGACGACGCCGTCGCCCAGCTCGCGCAGGCGGACGCGGATGTCGCGATTGCCGAGGCGAGCCTAGCGACCGCCAAGCTCAATCTCGAATATACCGAGGTCAAGGCGCCGATCAGCGGCCGCATCGGCCGCGCGCTGATCACCGAGGGCGCCCTGGTTTCGGCCAACGGCACGGAGAACCTTGCGACGATCCAGCAGCTCGACCCGGTCTATGCCGACTTCACCCAGTCGGCGACCGACCTGATGCGCCTGCGCAAGGCGCTGGAAGACGGCGCGCTGATGGCCGACAACAATTCGGCCGACGTCAAGCTGATGCTCGACGACGGCTCCGCCTATCCGCATCCCGGCAAGCTCCTCTTCTCCGAAGCCGCCGTCGACGAGACGACCGGCCAGGTGACGCTGCGCGGCGAGTTCCCGAACCCGGACGACGACCTCCTGCCGGGCATGTATGTGCGCGTGCAGATCGAACAGGGCATCGAGAAGGGCGCCGTCGTCGTGCCGCAGCAGGCCGTCCAGCGCGACGCCTCGGGCAGCGCGCTCGTCTACGTCGTTTCGGCCGACAACAAGGCCGGCGTCCGCAACGTGCGCGTCGGCCGCGCCATCGGCACGAACTGGGTCATCACCGACGGCCTGAAGGACAGCGAGAAGATCATCGTCGAAGGATTCCAGAAGGTTCAGCCGGGCGGCGAGGTCGTGCCGGCAGAATGGGACCCGAACGCCGTGGCGAAGGCCGCCCAGCCGGCTGCCGAGGGCGGTGCCGCCGAAACCGGCGAGGCCGGCAAGGCGGAGGGCGGCGAGGATGCCGCCAAGGCCGAGCAGGCGAAGTGAGGACCTGAAGGATGCCCAGTTTTTTCATCGACAGGCCGATTTTCGCCTGGGTCGTCGCGATCTTCATCATGATCGCCGGGGCCATTTCCATCCCGCTTCTGCCGATTTCGCAGTATCCGGACGTGGCCCCGCCGCAGATTTCGGTCTCGACGAGCTATTCCGGCGCCTCCTCGCAGGACACCTACCAGAGCGTCACCAAGCTCATCGAGGATGAGCTGAACGGCGTCGAGGGCATGCTCTATTTCGAATCGACCTCGAGCGCCTCGGGCTCGGCCGAAATCAACATCACCTTCGCGCCGGGCACCGATCCGAGCCAGGCCTCGGTCGACGTGCAGAACCGCATCAGCCGCGTCGAACCGCGCCTTCCCGACTCGGTCCGTCGCCAGGGCGTGCAGGTGGAAGAGGCCGGCTCCGGCTTCCTCCTGATCGTCTCGCTCACCTCGACCGACGGCACGATGGACGCCATTGGCCTCGGCGACTATCTCAACCGCAACATCCTCAGCGAAGTCCAGCGCGTGCCCGGCGTCGGCCGTGCGCAGCTTTTCGCCACCCAGCGCTCCATGCGCGTCTGGCTCGACCCCGGCAAGATGCGCGGCCTCAACCTGACGGCGGCCGACATCACCGCCGCCGTGCAGGCGCAGAACGCCCAGATCGCCGCAGGCAGCATCGGCGCCCAGCCGAACCCGATCACCCAGCAGATCGCGGCCCCCGTCAACATCAAGGGCCAGTTGACGACGCCGGAAGAATTCGGCGCCATCGTGCTGCGGGCCAATGCGGACGGTTCGGCCGTGCGCCTGCGCGACGTCGCGCGCGTCGAAGTGGGCGGCGAGACCTATTCCTTCTCGACCCGCCTCAACGGCCAGCCTTCCGCGGCGATCGGCGTGCAGCTGTCGCCGAGCGGCAATGCCATGGAGACGTCGGAAGCCATCAAGGCGCGCATGGACGAACTGGCGAAGTTCTTCCCGCCGGGCCTCGAATATTCGATCCCCTACGACACCTCGCCCTTCGTCAAGGTGTCGATCGAGAAGGTTCTGCACACGCTGCTCGAAGCCGTCGGCCTCGTGTTCCTCGTGATGTTCCTGTTCCTGCAGAACATCCGCTATACGATCATCCCGACGCTCGTCGTTCCCGTCGCGCTGCTCGGCACCTGCGCCGTCATGCTCGCCATGGGCTTCTCGATCAATGTGCTGACCATGTTCGCCATGGTGCTCGCCATCGGCATCCTCGTCGACGATGCGATCATCGTCGTGGAAAACGTCGAGCGCATCATGTCGGAGGAGGGCCTGCCGCCCAAGGAGGCGACCCGCAAGGCGATGAAGCAGATCACCGGCGCCGTCATCGGCATCACGCTGGTGCTGGCCTCGGTGTTCATCCCGATGGGCTTCTTCCCCGGTGCGGTCGGCGTCATCTACCAGCAGTTCTCGCTGACGATGGTCGTCTCGATCCTGTTTTCCGCCTTCCTCGCGCTGTCGCTGACCCCGGCGCTCGCCGGCAGCTTCCTGAAGCAGGTTCCCAAGGGGCACCACCACACCAAGCGCGGCTTCTTCGGCTGGTTCAACCGCAGTTTCGACAAGACGTCGAGGAGCTACAGCGGCAGCGTCAGCTGGCTGATCCGCCGCACCGGCCGGGTCATGGTGATCTACCTCGCCATCCTGGCGGGCCTCGGCTACATGTTCGTAAAGCTGCCGTCCTCGTTCCTGCCGGACGAAGACCAGGGCTTTGTCATCGTCATGATGCAGCTGCCCTCGGAAGCCACCGGCCACCGCACCGACGAGGTGCTTGCCCAGACCGAAAGGATTTTTGGGCAGGAGCCGGCGGTCGATACCATTGTCGGCATCAACGGCTTCTCCTTCTTCGGCGCCGGCCAGAACGCCGGCCTTGCCTTCGTGACGCTGAAGGACTGGAGCGAGCGCGGGCCGGAGAATTCGGCGCAGGCGATTGCCGGGCGTGCCAGCATGGCCATGAGCCAGATCAAGGATGCGATCAGCTTCGCGCTGTCGCCGCCGCCGATCCAGGGTCTCGGCACGACGGGCGGCTTCTCGTTCCGCCTGCAGGACCGCGGCGGCCTCGGCCAGCAGGCGCTGTCGGCCGCGAGCGCCCAGCTCCTCGGCCTTGCCGCCCAGAGCAATGTGGTGGCGGGCGTGCGCGTCGAAGGCATGCCGGAAGCCGCGCAGGTCAACGTCGTGATCGACCGCGAGAAGGCCAACACCTTCGGCGTGACCTTCGCCGACATCAACTCGACGATCTCGACGAACCTCGGCTCGACCTATGTCAACGACTTCCCGAATGCCGGGCGCATGCAGCGCGTAACGGTCCAGGCGGACCAGAACGAACGCATGCAGGTGGCCGACCTGATGAAGCTCAACGTGCGCAACGCCTCGGGCGGCATGGTGCCGATCTCGGCCTTTGCGACCGCGGAGTGGACGATGGCGCCGACGCAGACCGTCGGCTACAACGGCTACCCGTCCATGCGCTTCAGCGGCGACACCAAGCCGGGATTCTCGTCCGGCGATGCGATCGCCGAGATGGAGCGGCTCGCCGCCCAGCTTCCGCCGGGCTTCGGCTATGAATGGACGGGCCAGTCGCTGCAGGAAATCCAGTCCGGCTCGCAGGCGCCGATCCTGATCGGCCTGTCGATCCTCCTGGTCTTTCTGTGCCTTGCGGCGCTCTACGAAAGCTGGTCGATCCCGTTCTCGGTCATCCTCGTCGTGCCGCTCGGCGTCATCGGCGCGGTCATCGCGGTCACCCTGCGCGACATGTCGAACGACGTGTACTTCAAGGTGGGCCTGATCGCGATCATCGGCCTGTCGGCGAAGAACGCCATCCTGATCATCGAGTTCGCCAAGGAGCTGATGGCGGAGGGCAAGTCGCTGCTGGAGGCGACGATCGAGGCCTGCCACCTGCGCTTCCGCCCGATCCTGATGACCTCGCTCGCCTTCACCCTCGGCGTCCTGCCGCTGGCGATCGCCACGGGCGCAAGCTCGGGCAGCCAGCGCGCCATCGGCACCGGCGTGATGGGCGGCATGATCACGGCCACGGTGCTCGCCATCTTCTTCGTGCCGATCTTCTTCGTCTTCGTGATGAAGCTGTTCGGCTACGGCAAGAAGGAGAAGGAGGAGACGGCTCCGGCGGAAAACCCGGCGGAGTAGGCCGCCATGCGCCGGACCAAGGCCGAGGCCGAGGAAACCCGCCAGCAGATCCTGCTGGCGGCGGAGAAGGTCTTCTACGAAAAGGGTGTCGCCCACGCCTCCATGGCGGATGTGGCGCGCGCCGCGGGGGTCACCCGCGGCGCCATCTACTGGCACTTCGCCAATAGGGCGGATCTCGTGCTGGAGCTCTACAACTCGCTGCCCATGCCGCAGGAGGACCTGATCGCCCGCGAGCTGGAGGCGGAGAATGCCGACGTCTTTGCCGTCCTGGAGCGGGTCGGGCGGGAATGGCTGGAACTGCTGGCCACCGACGAGCACCGCCAGCGCATCCTGTCGATCCTCCTGCGCTGCGATACGTCGGGCGAGTTCGCCGCCATCTCGGAGCGGCAGAACGATATAGACGACGAGCACATGCAGGCGCTGGAAGCGGCTTTCGCGAAGGCCGAGGGGCAGGGCAAGCTCGGCGCAGCCTGGACGCCGCGCTCGGCCGCCGCGATGCTGCGCTGGGTCATCAAGGGGCTCTGCTCGGAATGGCTGCTGTTCGGCCGCCGGTTCGATATCGCCTGCGAGGGCAAGGAGGCCCTGCGCCGCCTCTTCCTGACCTATGCGAGCCCGATGCCGTCACGCTGAGCGGAAGGCCTCGAGCCGCGCGATCCATTCCGCGCCGATCTGCCACCGCTCAAGCACCGAGACGGGATCCTCCGCGTCGAGCCGCGAGCAGATGCGATAGACCTCCAGCACCTCCGGCGCCATCTCGCCGCGCTGGCAGAAATACATCGCCGCAGCATAGCGCGCGCGCCCGGACCATTCGGCGCCGGGCGGGATAGTGATGATCTCCCAGTTGCGGCGGGTCTCCTCGTCCATGTCAGGTGAGGCCCGGCGGGCTCGCCGTGCGCCTTGCGAGCCTGACGAAGGGGCGCGGCACGATCTTCGCCCGCTTCATCAGCTTCTGGTATTTCAATTCCCGCATCGCATAGATCTCCACCCAGAGGTCCTCCGTGAACCTCGACCCGTAGGGCCGTTCGAGGCTGGCGATGGCGATGTTGCGCTTGGCCGTCGGCGACCAGATCGCGGCGGTGACGAGGCCCGCCTCGTGCTTTTTCCGATGATAGACGATGGCGTGCTCGGCGGGAATATTCCCTTCGATTTCAAGGCCGACGAGGATGTGCTTCAGAGATTGATTCCGCCGCGCGTCGAGGATCGCCCGGCGCCCGTTGAAGTTCGGCTTGTCCGGATCGACCAGCCAGTCGAGGCCGATCTCGTCGGGCATGCGCACCCGGTCGGCGCGCAGCGCTCCCTCGGCGGTGACGAAATCCGTATTGGCGACGATGAAGCCGGCCTCGATGCGCGCCTGGTTGAGCGCGCCGTAGCCGATGGCGCGAATCGTGTGCGGCGCGCCGGCGCGCCACAGCCGGTCCCACAGGGAGAGCGCCCGGGCGCGGGGCACGAAGAGTTCGTAGCCGAGATCGCCGGTGAAGCCGGTGCGCGAGATCGTCACCGCGCCGTCCTCGTGCGGGAAGGTGCCGATATGGAAGGGTTTCAACGCCTCCACGCCGGCAAAGCCCGCATCGCGCAGCACGGCGTAACTGGTCGGCCCCTGCAGGGCGAGGCCGGCGATCTCCTCCGTCTCCTCGTGGATCTCGACGGAAAAGCCGATGGCGCTGTCGAGGAGCCAGGGCAGGTGGCGTTCCTGGCAGCAGAGGCGGAATTCGCTCTCGCCGAGGCGGAAGAGCGTGCCGTCGTCGAGCACATGGCCGTGGTCGTCGCACCAGCCGGTGTAGTGCACGCGGCTCACGCCGAGCTTGCGCACGTCGCGCAGCGTCAGCCGGTTGAGGTAGCGCTCGGCGTCCGGGCCGGTTATGCGGTACTTCACCATCGGCGAGATGTCGAAGAGGGCGGCGGTGGAACGGATGGCGAAATATTCGAGCTCGCCGTCGAACAGCGCATGCGGCGCCTTGTAGCCCGCCCAGTTGTACCAGTCGTTGACCTCGCTCAGCGCCATCAGGCGTTCATGGAACGGGCTTTCGAGCCGCGGCGCGAGGATATGGTTGCGGGCGGCGCGGCGCAGGTCCGCGGCGGATTTCGTCATGGCGTTCATGCGCTCGCTCCCGAAAGGATGTGGCGGGCCGCGTTCCAGCCGGACAGGCCGGAAATGCCGCCGCCCGGATGCGCGCCGGCGCTCGCAAGGTAAAGGCCTTCGATCGGCGTGCGGTAGCCGGAGGCGGCGGCGGTCGGCCGGTTGACGAGGAGCTGGTCGGCCTGCAGCTCGCCGTGATGCCAGTGGCCGCCGGGCAGGTTGTACTCCGTCTCGATATCGACCGGCGTCATCAGGCTGGCCGCGACCACGGACTTTTCGAGGCCGGGCGCATGGCGCTCCAGCGTGTCGAGCACGATCTTGAGGAAGGCCGGCTTGCCGTTCTCCCAGCCTGCCTTGAGGCGATAGGGTGCATATTGCACGAGCGCCGAGAGCGTGCAGCCGCCGCTTGGCGCCAGGGACGGATCGGCAAGGCTCGGCAGCGTCACCTCCATGACGGGATCGCTGGAGAATTCGCCGTATTTCGCCGGGTTGAAGGCTTCCTCGACCTGCTCCATCGAGCGCACCAGCACGATGCGCCCGCCGTGCGCTTCCGCCGGCAGGCCGGCGAAATCGGGGATGCGGTCGAGCGCGAGGTCGAGCTTGGCGACATTGCCGTGGCTGCGCACGTTCTTGACCGAGCGCACGAAGCCGGTGCCGCTTTCGGCGGGATCGACGAGGTGGAGGAAGGTCGTCTGCGGGTGGATCGCCGAGACGACGACGGGGGCGGCGATCTCCGTGCCGTCGCCGAGGACCACGCCGCTCGCCCGGCCGCGATCGGCGAGGATGCGGCCGACGGGCGTGCCGCAGCGGATGGTAACGCCGGCCTTTTCCGCGGCGCGCAGGAAGGCGGGCGCGACACGCGCCATGCCGCCCGCCGGTACGAACTGGCCGCCGGCCTTGCCCGCGACCTCGCCGGTCAGGCGGTAGTAGAGGCCGAGCAGGGAGGTCGGCGAGCGGGGGCCGAGATGAATGCCGAGCGTCGCATCGAAGGCGAGGAGGCCCTTCAGCCGGTCGTCCGAAAGATATTCGTCGGCGACGTCGGCGACGTTCATCAGCAGCATGCGCAGGAAATCGCGTCCCTCGCTGCGCCCCTTGCGGATGAGGCCGAAGCCGGCGGAAGCGAAGGTGGAGAGGTCGCCGAGCGAGAGCGCGCCGATCTGCGGCGGGGGGCGGCGGAGGAACCGCTTCAGGATGCCGGCCTGGAAGACCAGCTTCGCGCGCAGCGCCGCGAAGGCCTCCGCTTCCCCGGGCGAGACGCCGTCGATGCGCTCGCCATAGGCGCCGTGCAGCACGGCGGCCTTTCCCGAGCCGTCGAGAACCGCCGTCGGCAGCAAGGTAGCGGCGCCGGCAAGGTCGAGGCCGATGTCGCGCGCCACGTCCGCATCGAGCCGGTTGACGAGATGGGCGAGGCCGGCGGAGCGGAAGCCGGGCGCGAATTCCCGGCCGCGCGTCGCCCCGCCCGGTTCGCTTGCCGCCTCCAGCACCAGGACCTTGCGGCCGCCCTTGGCGAGGCGCGTGGCGGCGGCAAGGCCGTTGTGGCCGGCGCCGATCACGATGGCATCAAATGACGTCATGGGCTTTGCTCATCTGTTCGGGGGAGCGCTTCAGGTCGCGCAGGATCTCGGCGGCGGCGTTGCGGCCGGGCGCGCCCATTACCCCGCCGCCCGGATGGGTGGAGGAGCCGCACATGTAGAGGCCGGATATCGGGCTGCGGTACTGGGCGTAGCCGGGCACGGGCCGATTGAAGAGGAGCTGGTCGAAGGTGAGCTCGCCCTGGAAGATGTTGCCCTCCGTCAGGCCCACCTCATTCTCGATCTCGCGCGGCGTGCGCACCTCCATATGCACGATGCGCTCGCGGAAGCCCGGCGAGTAGTCCGCGATCTGGCCGATCACCGTCTCTGCGAAGGCGTCGCGGTCGGCGTCCGTCCAGTCGCGGCCCTCAAGCTTCGGCGGGCAGTACTGCACGAAGCAGCTCATGAAGTGTTTTCCCGGCGAGGCCATGGTCGGGTCGAGCGTCGTGGGGATCACCATGTCGAGGAAGGGATCGGCCGACCAGCGGCCCGCCTTCCAGTCGTCATAGGCGCGCTCCATGCGCTCGATCGAATCGGTGAAATGCATGTCGCCGCGTATGCAGGAGGAGCCTTCCGGCAGGGCCGGGAACTCCGGCAGGCTGTCGAGCGCGATGTTCACCTTGCCGGAGGAGCCGCGCATCTTGAAATGCCTGACCCGGTGGACGAAGTCGCCGGGCAGCGTGTCCTCGTCGACGAGCTTCAGGAAGGTGCGCTTCACGTCGGCATTCGAGACGACGAGGTCGGCGCGCACCTCGTCGCCGTTGGCGAGCACGATGCCGGTGGTGCGGCCGCCGCGGGTGAGGATCTTGGCGACCTCGGCATCGGTGCGGATGGTGCCGCCGGAAGCCTCGAAGGAGCGGGCGAGGGCCTGCGTCACCGCGCCCATGCCGCCGCGCGCATAGCCCCAGGCGCCGACGGAGCCGTCTACCTCGCCCATATAGTGATGCAGCAGCACATAGGCGGTGCCGGGCGACATGGGGCCGAGCGCGGTGCCGATGATGCCCGAGAGCGCGAGATAGGCCTTGATGACGTCCGTCTCGAAATATTCGTCGAGGAAGTCGGAGATCGACATGGTCCAGAAGCGCAGCGTCTCGGCCATTTCCTGCGGGCTGAATTCGCCGAACTTCTTGGCGAGGTACAAGAATTCGGAGAGGTCGCGCGGGCGAAAACCGAAGGGGTCGGGGGCGGTGCGCATCAGGAGCGGCTGGATGAAGCGGCACTGGCGCGTCACGTCGCGGGCATAGCGCTCGTAGGCCTCGGCGTCGCGTTTCGAATAGCGTGCGAATTCGCGGCGATGGCTGTCGTGGTCGCGGTAGGAGGCGAGATAGTCGCCGTCGCGCGTGAAAACCGCGCCGCCCTCGTAGGCGATGACCTGGAGGCCGTGTTTCGGCAGCTCCAGGTCGCGCATGATCTCCGGCCGGAAGAGGGAGCAGACATAGGAACAGTTGGAATAGAGGAAGCCGGGCGTCAGCTCGCGGCTCGTCGCCGCCCCGCCGACCCAGCCGTTCTTTTCCACCACGAGGACATTGAGGCCGGCACGCTGGAGATAACAGGCCGTGACCAGCCCGTTGTGGCCGCCGCCGACGATCAGGGCATCGTACTTTTGCATTCTTGATGTCTCCCTTGTTTCTAAAAGCTGCATCAAAAGCAAAATGTTGTCCAGATATTCTGAATGATCATTCAGCAAGTATCTTGCAATCGCCTGATTATGCGCTAGAATTTCGAGCCAGGGAAAACGGGCCGGGAAAGCCATGACGGCAGCGGGTGAGCACGGTGCAGGCGCGGAGCCGGAATATGACGAGGCGGCGATCCGCTTCCTCGGCGTGATGTGGGGCGAGGGATACCTCTCGCCCGGCGGTCCGGCGGAGGTCGACCGCGTGCTTTCGGGCGTCGATCTTGCGGGGAAAAGCGTTCTCGATTTCGGCTGTGGGGCCGGCGGCATCACGCTGCATATCGCCAAGACCCATGGGTCGGCGGAGATCGTCGGCTATGACGTGGAGCAGCCCGTCATCGACCGGGCGCGGGCGGCTGCGGCAGGCGAGGGGCTTTCGGCCGTCGCGCGGTTCGTTTCCAGCCCGCCGGGCCGGCTGCCGTTCGACGACGGCGCATTCGACGTCGTCTTCTCCAAGGATGCGATGATCCATGTGCCGGACAAGGAGGCGCTGTTCGCCGAGCTTTTTCGCGTGCTGAAACCCGGTGGGGTTTTTGCCGCATCGGATTGGCTGATCGGCCATGACGGCGAACCGAGCGCGGACATGCAGGACTATATCGCCGCGGAAGGGCTCAGCTTCGGCATGGCCTCCGCGCAGCGATATCTCACGGCCATGGCGGCGGCGGGCTTTGCCGATGGCAGGGTGGAGAGCCGCAATGCCTGGTATCGCGAGGTGGCGCGCGGGGAACTGGCGCGGCTGCAAGGGCCGCTCCATGCCGAGGCGGTGGCGGCGGTGGGCGAGGCCTATGTGGCCAAGAACATCCGCACCTGGACGGCCATGCAGAAGGTTCTTGACAGCGGGGAGCATTGTCCGGCTCATCTGCGCGGCGTCAGGCCGGTCGCGGGAGTGCGCCCGTGAGCGTGACGATGCGCAATCCCAAGGGCAAGGTGGCGGTGAAGATGCGGGCAGGCGGGGCTGAACAGGGCTCGGGCGACGGCGAGAAGCGGGGGCGCAAGGCCTCCAAGGAGACGCGGCGGCAGCAGCTCGTCGAGGCGACGATCGATTCGCTTGCAAGGCGCGGCTATTCCGACACGACGCTCGCCGACGTCGCCGACGGCGCGGGCCTTTCCCGCGGCATCGTCAACTTCCATTTCGAGAGCAAGGAAAACCTGCTCATCGCCACGCTGCAGTTCATGTCCGAGGAATATGCGGACCACTGGAACGCGGCGCTGGAAAAGGCCGGGCCGGATGCGGCGAGCCGCGTCTGGGCGCTGGTTCATGCGGATTTCGACCGCAAGATCTGCACCAAGCGCAAGCTCGCCGCCTGGTGCGCCTTTTGGGGCGAGGCCAAGTCCCGGCCGACCTACCAGGCGCTGTGCGGCGCGCGCGACGTGAAATACCAGGAGACCGTGATCTCGCTCTGCACGGCGCTGAAGGCGGAGGGCGGCTATGCCTACGAGCCGGAGCCAACGGCGCTCTCGCTCTGCGCCATGCTGGAAGGCCTGTGGCTGCGCCTGATGATGGGCGACGGCACGACGCGGGAAAAGGCGCTGGAGGCGGCGATCGCCTTCGTCGTCACGACCTTCCCGAAGCATCTCACCTTGCAAGGACCACAATCACAATAGGGAACCCGAAACGGGGAAGGAGCACGGCATGAAGACTGCACACACGGCCAAACGCACGGGAATAGCGGCATTGGCCGCCTTCCTCGCCCTCGGCACCGCCCTTCCAGCCCTTGCCGCCGATACGCTCACGGTCTTCGACTGGTCCGGCTACGAGGACCCCGCCTTCCACCCCGCCTATACGGAAAAGCACGGCAATTCGCCGGATTTCTCGTTCTTCGGCGACGAGGAGGAAGCCTTCCAGAAGCTGCGCTCCGGCTTCAAGGCCGATGTCGCGCATCCCTGCGCGCAAAGCATCGTCAAATGGCGCGAGGCCGGGCTGCTGGAGCCGCTCGACACGTCCAGGCTCGCCGCGTGGAACGATATCCTGCCGGCCTTCAAGGACATGAAGAACCTGATGACCTCGGACGACGGCACGGCCTGGTTCCTGCCCTTCGAATGGGGCAATACGGTTCTGACCTACCGCACCGACACGGTGAAGCCGGAGGAGATCGCCTCGCTCAGGGCCTTCGCCGATCCGAAGTTCAAGGACCGCGTGTCGATCGGCGACAATGTCGATGATGCCTATGCGCTGGCGAGCCTTGCCATCGGCGTCAAGGACTGGGCGAGCCTGACGGACGCGCAGTTCGAGGAGGCCTCCGCCTTCCTGCGCGAGGTGCACAAGAACGTGCGGCTCTACTGGACCGACAATACCGATCTCAGCCAGGCGCTGGCGAGCGGCGAGGTCGATCTTGCCTGGGCCTGGAACGAGACGGCGACGACGCTGCAGGCCGAAAGCCAGCCCGTCGCCATCAAGAAGGACACCAAGGAGGGGCTGTCCACCTGGGTCTGCGGCTATTCGCGGCTGAAGGGCGCCGAAGGCAGCCCCGACCTTGCCTATGACTACCTCAACGCCGTCACCGATCCGGCCGTTGCGGCCTACATGGTCGAAAGCTGGGGCTACGGCCATTCCAACGCCAAGGGCATGGCCGCCGTCGACCCGAAGATCCTTGCCGACAAGGGCTATGCGGATGTCGAGGCCTTCGTCGCCAACACGCTGTTCCAGGCGCCGATCCCGACGGAGCTGCGGCAGAAGATGATCGCGGAGTTCGAGAAGATCAAGTCGGGGTATTGAGAGGGGGCGGCGGCCCCTCATCCCGCTGCCGCGACCTTCTCCCCGCAAGCGGGGAGAAGGAGGCTGCGGCGACGTCTTCATATTGATCGAAGGAAAGCCCTGCGGCACGGTTCCTTCTCCCAGCTTGCGGGGAGAAGGTGGCCGGCAGGCCGGATGAGGGGCCGCTCACACGCGCGTAACCGGCGGATCTTCCGCCAAAAGCACGAACGCCTCCGGATCATAGGCCAGCCGGATTTCTGCGCCGACCGGCAGGTCGTCCGCGCCGAAACTGTTCGTCTCGACCATGGAGAGCGGCTGTTCCAGTCCGTCCACGCCGACCGTCAGGTGGGTGACCTCGCCGAAATAGGCGCGGTTCTCGATGCGGCCGGCAAGCTCGTGCGGCGCGCGGTCGTCGTCCCACAGGAGCCGCAGCCGTTCCGGGCGGATGCCGACGGTGACATGGCCGTTGGCGGCGGCAAAGCCCTGCGGCTTGTCGAGATTGACCGCGCCGAAGCGGGCGGCGTCGACCGAGACGGCGTTGCCCTGTTCCCCCAGTACCTTCGCCTTCAGGAAATTCATGCCGCCGAGGAAATCGGCGACTTTTCGCGTGCGCGGGCGCTGGTAGATCTCCTTCGGGCTGGCGATCTGCGCGATGCGGCCGCCGAACATTACGGCGATGCGGTCGGAGAGCGCCAGCGCCTCATACTGGTCGTGCGTGACGAGGATGAAGGTGATGCCGACGGCCTTCTGCAGCGTGCGCAGCTCCACCTGCATCTCCTCGCGCAGCTTCTTGTCGAGCGCGGAGAGCGGTTCGTCGAGCAGCAGCACCTTCGGCCGCATGACGAGGGCGCGGGCGAGCGCCACGCGCTGGCGCTGGCCGCCGGAGAGTTCGTGTGCCTTGCGTTGGCCAAGGCCCGAGAGGCGCACCTGGTCGAGCGCGTCGCCGACCCGCTTCCTCTCGTCCTCCGCCGAAAGCTTCAGCCGCTTCAGCCCGTAGGCGACGTTTTCCGCGACGTCGAGATGGGGGAAGATGGCGTAGTTCTGGAAGACCATGTTGGTCGGGCGCTTGTTCGGCGGCAGCGCGAGGGAGGGCATCCCGTCGATGAAGATCTCGCCCGCCGTCGGCGTCTCGAAGCCGGCGATGGAACGCAGGAGCGTGGTCTTGCCGCAGCCGGACGGGCCGAGCAGCGAGAAGAACTCGCCTTCGCCGATGGTAAGCGAGACGTCGTCGAGCGCCTTGTAGATGCCGTAGAACTTCGACACGTTGGCGATCTCGATCATCGGGCGGTCGGCCATGGCGGGCTCCTGTTTCTAAGGCAGCGTGAATGCCATCTGCGTGCGGCGTTCGGCCCGGCGGCGCAGGATTTCGGCAAGGGTGAGCATCAGGATGGAGGCGACCAGCATGACGCTGCCGAGCGCCAGCACGCCCGGCAGCTTCGCCGCAAAGCGCAACTGCCCCCAGATATAGACCGGCAGCGTCGGCTCGGTGCCGGAAAGGAAGAAGGCGAGGATGAACTCGTCGAGCGAGATGGTGAAGGTGACGAGCAGGCTGGAGACGATGGCCGGCGCGACGACCGGCAGCGTGACGCGCCGGAACGTGCCGATCGCGGTCTCGCCGAGATCGTAGGAGGCTTCCTCCAGGCTGCGGTCGAAGCCCTCGAAGCCGGAGACCAGCACCGACATGGCATAGGGCACGCAGAACACCGTCTGGCCGAGGATGACCGTCACCAGCGACAGCTCGACGCCCATGGCGAGCACGATCATCAGGAGCGAGACGGCGACGATGATCTCCGGCAGGAAGAGCGGCGCCATGATGAGGCCTGCCGCCGCCTTCTGGCCACGGAAGCGGTAGCGCGTGATGGCGCGGGCGGCGCAGATGCCCAGCACGGTGGAGAGCAGCGAGACGGAGACGCCGACGACGAGGCTGTTCCAGGCCGCCTGCAGCATGACCGAATTGCCGGCGAGCGAGGCGTACCATTTTGTGGTGAAGCCGGCGAGCGGGAAGGTGGTCGTCGCCGCGTTGTTGAAGGAGAAGACCGGCAGAAGCAGGATCGGCAAGTAGAGGAAGAGGAAATAGAGCGCGACATAGGCCGGCAGGAACGGAAGAAAGCGCAGGCGCTGCATGAGGGGGCTCATCGGATCCTCCTGACGGCGGATTTCAGCGCGAACACGACGGCGGCGGCGGCCAGCGAGACGAGCACCATGGTGGTGACGGAGAGGGCCGCGCCGAGCGGCCAGTTGGCCGCCTTGCCGAACTGCGCCTGGATGGCGGTCGCGATCATCACGCCGTCCTTGCCGCCGACGAGGCGCGGCGTGACATAGTCGCCGACGGTCGGGATCATCACGATCAGGAAGGCGGAGATAATGCCGGGCAGCGAGAGCGGCAGGGTGATGCGCAGGAAGGCCTTGAGGCGGCTGTCGCCGAGATCGCGCGCCGCCTCGATCAGCGTGCGGTCGATCTTCTGCAGCGAGACGTAGATCGGCAGGATGGCGAAGGCCGCCCAGCTATGCACCAGCGTGAGCACCACGGCGTTGGAATTGTAGAGCAGCGAGGTCACCGGCTTGTCGATGAGGCCCATCGAGATGAGGCCGGTGTTCATGACGCCGCCATAGCCGAGGATGACCTTCCAGGACATGACGCGCAGAAGGTAGCTCGTCCAGCAGGGCACGGTGACGAGGAAGAGCCAGAGGTTCTTGTGCACCCCGCCGTGGAAGGAGATGAACCAGGCGATCGGATAGGAGAAGACGACGGTGACGATGCTGACCGTCAGCGAGATCCATAGCGAGCGGATGAAGAGGTCGCGGTAGATCGGCTCGGTGAGGGCCTGCCGGTAGTTCTCCAGCGTGAAGGTGCGGTCGATGTCGAGATAATCCTGGGTCCAGAAACTGTAGGCGATGACGATGAGGACCGGGAGGAAGAGCAGCGCCAGCGCATAGAGGAAGGTCGGCGATATCAGGGCGAGGCCGCGGGCCTCCTCGCTGCGCATCCAGGCCTTTCGCCTCCCGGGGGAGGGCGTGTCGGCAACTGCGCCGAACGCCGCCGCCGTCATCGGCCGAAGCTCCCGCGACGACAACTTTCATGGAGCGTGAGATTTCCCGTTCCCATGCGCTTTCGCCTTTTCGGCTTGGGGGCGCTCCGTCTCGGGCGCCCTCCTGTTCCCTGATCGACAGCATGCGCCGAAATCCTCGTTGAAATCAAGCCCCGTTTCTGCAATATTGATTGAACGAACATTCAATATGATATGGAAAAACGAAATCTTTCATATCGTTGTTCGAAAATTCTTTCTGATGAATAATCGATGGAGAGGGACATGGCGGCAATACCGAAGACGGCGAACGAGGACCTGCGTGCCGACGCGGCGGCCGGCGACGAGGTCACCCGGCTGGCCGAGCGCCATCTCGTGCAGCCCTGGCCGGTTTCCGGCTCCATCGGCGCGGAGGCGCGCGGGCGCATCGAGGCGGGCGAGGGCATCTACGTGACCGACGCCGCCGGCCGCCGGCTGATCGACGGGCCTGCCGGCATGTGGTGCGTCAATGCGGGGCACCGCAACAGGCAACTGGCCGACGTCATGGCGACGCAGGCGATGGAACTCTCCTACAATTCGCCCTGGTACACGACCAACGCGCCCTCCGCCGTGCTCTCCGCACGCCTTGCCGGGCATGCGCCCGAAGGGATCGACCATGTCTTCTACACGACCGGCGGCTCGTCGGCCGTCGAGACGGCGCTGCGCTTCATGCAGTTCGCCAACAATGTGAAGGGCCGGCCGGAGAAGAAGCTGATCGTCTCGCGCCAGGGCGGCTATCACGGCTCGACCTATCTCTCCGCCTCGCTCAACGGGCGGCCGCGCGACCATGACTGGATGGACAGCGCCGGCGATCTCGTCGTCAAGCTCTCCTGCCCCGATCCGTTCCGCCGGCCGGAGGGCATGAGCGTCGAGGCCTTCTGCGATTTCCTCGTGGAGGAGTTTTCCGCGGTCATCGAGGAGAGGGGGGCGGAGCGGATCGGCGCCTTCATCGCCGAGCCGGTCATGGCGTCGGGCGGGGTCATCGTGCCGCCGGCCGGTTACCTCAAGCGCATGCGCGAACTCTGCCGCGCCAACGACATCCTCTTCATCGCCGACGAGGTGGTGACCGCCTTCGGCCGCCTCGGCCACGTCTTCGCCTCGCAGGACGTCTTCGGCATCGACCCCGACATGATCACCTTCGCCAAGGGCGTGACGTCGGGCTATTTCCCGCTCGGCGGGGTGATGATCGCCGGGCGCCTCTTCGAGGAACTGCGCCGCTCGAACCATTCGGAGGCGATGTTCGCGCACGGGCTGACCTATTCCAGCCATCCGGTCGGCTGCGCGGTGGCGCTGAAGAACCTCGACATCCTGGAGGACGGGCTGCTCGACCATGCGCGCGCCGTCACCGACCATTTCCAGGCGAGCCTGAAGGCACTGGAGGAGCTGCCGCTGGTCGGCGAGGTGCGCGGCCTCGGCCTGATGGCCTGCGTGGAATGCGTCGCCGACCGGGTCAGCAAGAACCCGCTGACCCTCGATCTGGAGGTCGGCAAGCGCATCGACCGGCATTGCCAGGAACTCGGCCTCCTGGTGCGCCCGCTCATCAACATGTGCGTGATGTCGCCGCCGCTCACCATCACCACGGCCCAGATCGACGACATCGCGGCGATCCTGCGCCGTGGCATCGAGCTGACGATGGACGACCTGGTGCGCGAAGGGCTCTGGAAGGGGTGAGGGGGGAGGAATTGGGCAGTAGCCAATGGGCAGTAGGGAGGAATATTCCTACTGCCTACTGCCTACTGCCTAAATCCCTGTTCACCGCATCCATATCCTTCTCCTCCGGCGCCTCCTTCAACGTCACCACCGGCAGCACCTTGCGCAGGTGATCGTGATGGGTGCGCACGCCGTATTCGAGATCGGAAAGGTAGAAGCCGGCAAAGGCGTTGGAGGTCATCGCCTCGTTCGACCAGACGGTGAGCTGGACGTCCTCGGCCTGGGTGTCGCGGTCGATGCGCAAGGCGAGGTAGCGGGCGAGGCGATGGGCGCGCTCCTCCTGCCTGTAGCGATAGATGCCGCCGCGCAGCAGCGTCCGGCCGACGCCGAGTGGGAATTCCTGGTAGAACTGCACGGTTTCCGGCGTGACGGCGATGACGGCGTTGGGGAACAGGCCGAAATAGATCCAGGCCTTGCGCAGCCGTTCGGGCAGCGCCCGGTTCTCCGGCGAGATCTTCACATAGTTGCGCACGCTCCAGCGCCGGCCGGCATGCGGGTTGTAGGTGGCGAAGGAGCGGCAGAGGCCGTCGACGAAGGGCTCGTCGTAATAGGTCGAGCCGTAGAGGTCCTGCAAAGCGGGGTGGGCCATGGCGACGTGGTAGCCCTCGTTGTCGACATCGCGCACGGACTTCCAGTTGACCGGCGTCTCCTGGGTCCAGATGTCGCCGGTCGGCACCATCTCTTCCGCGCGGTAATGCGCCAGCTCCTCCTCGAAGGGCTTCATCAGGTCGGCGACGGACGGCTGCGGGCCGGGTGCGAAGCGGATGAAGACGAAACCCTGCCAGACCTCGCATTCCAGCGCCTTCAGCGCGAATTCGTCCTTGTCGAGCGGCGGGAAGCTTTTCGGGCGGGCGGCGCCGCGCAGCGTGCCGTCGAGATTGTAGACCCAGCCGTGGAAGGGACAGACCAGTGCGTTGCGGCAGCTGCCCTTCTCGTCGGCGACGAGGCGCGAGCCGCGATGGCGGCAGATGTTGTGGAAGGCGCGCACCGCGCCGTCCTGCCCGCGCAGGATGAGCGCGCGCTCGCCGACGACGTCCATGGCGAGGTAGTTGCCGGGCTCGGGAATGTCGGAGACATGGCAGGCGATCTGCCAGTGCTCGCGGAAGACATGCTGCTTCTCCAGTTCGAGGAGGGCGGGGCTGTGATAACACCAGCCGGGAAGTCCGCTCCTGTCCCAGTCGTTCGGAACGCTGATATCGCGGATCATCTCGTTCATGTCGCTCCCCATTATTTTGCTGAACGTTCATTCAATATAAGCACGATTTTCCTTGAAAAGGAATAGGTTGCGAACGATGTGTGTTTTCAGGATGGCAAAACCCCGGCCGCGAAGCGACCGGGGGAGGGATGGTTTGCGGGGAAAAATCGCGCCGGCGCCGAGGCTTAACGGCAGACCTTCACGCGCTTGTAGACGACGTGGCCCCACTTGTTGTAGCGCTTGATCTTCTTCCAGAAGCAGTGGCGGTGATGGCCGTAGTAGTGGCTGACATAGCCGTGGTGATGGCCGCCCCAGCCATGGCCGAAGCCGATGTAGAAGCCGCCGGCCTGCGAGGGGGCGGCGAAGGATACCGCTGCGATGGTCGCGACAACGGCGGACATGATGAACTTGCGCATTTCAGTCTCCTCTCTACCAGTCGATGGACGAACCATTTCATCCAGTAGGGTGACTGTCGCATGCGGGACCGGGCGGCGCTGTTTCGGATGGAACAGGTCCTAGAGTCTGTCAGGTTCATTCTGAATCTGACAGACTCTGGATTTCTTTGTTTTCGTTTGTCTCTTCGGGAAAACCGGTTCCCACTTTTCCCTGACAAACTCTAGCGGTCGAGTTCGGGGTAGAAGCGCTCCATGTAGCTCGGCCTCAGTTTTTCGCCGATCAGGCAGTCGGCCGGCGCGCCGGCGACGGGGATGAGGCGGGCGGGCGGCTCGATGCCGCTGACTTCGAGGATCAGCTTGCGGCGGATGGCGATGGCGAAATCCTCCGGCTCCTGCACGGGCAGGACGAAGGCGCCGGGGCCGCCGATGACGCAATTGGCATAATAGTCGTCGAGCGAACCGTAGGCGGCCGACGGGCGGATCATGATGGCAAGGCCGTTGATGATGATGCCGAGCGCGGTCGCCGCGTCGCGTGCGGGGGGTGACGGGCGGGCCGAAATTGTTCGGGCCGTCGCCGGAAACGTCGATGACGCGGCGCAGGCCGCTATAGCCGTTGGCATCGAAGAGTTGCGCGCCATAGACGATGGCGCCCGAGATCGACGTGCCGCGGCGCGTGGAGATCGGCCGGGCTTCCAGTCGGGCGGCGAAGGCATCCGCATCCTCGCGCCCGGAGATGATCTGCCACGACACGAAGGAGTCCTCGCGGATCGTGCCCGCCCATTCGAAATAGCTGATGGCGATGCGGCCGGTCAGGCCGTCGCGCACGGCATTGATGAAGTCGGGATGGCGCAGGGCATCGACATAGCCGGCGCGCTGCACCTGCGCCTCCTCGATATCCATGGAGCCGGAGACGTCGACCGCCAGCACCAGTTCCACATCCACTTCAAGGTCCGCGGCGGCAAGTTCCGCGCCGGGCATCAGGCTTATCAGCAAGGCAAGCGTCGTCAGCATGACCATCACCCCTCCGCGCATCCGGAATGGGAGAAAATGTATCACGGCCGGCGGGCGGGAAGGGCATGCGCTCTTCAAAAATCGGTGATGGCGCGGCGCTCGGCCGGCTACGGCGCCGTCAGTTCGCGGATCGCCATGCGCTTGTAGGCCTCGACCAGCCGGTCCCCCTCCGCCCGGTCGACCGAGACGGCGAGCCGCATCGTCGCTTCGCCGAGATGCATGACGAGGAGGGCGGTCGCCTCGATCCGGGCGGGATCGGCCTGCGGGCGCAGCATCTGCAACCGGGCGGCGAGCAGGGCGCCGTTGCGGCGGCTCTCCGCCACCTCCATGGCCCGCAGCGCGCCGTCCGCCTGCACGGCCGACCAGATGTCGCGGATGACCGGTTCGGCGAGGAACATCCCGTAATAGGTGTCGACCAGGCTGGCGAAGGCGCCGGCGAGCGCCTCCATGCTTGCCGCGGCGGCGAGGCCCTCGGCGATGCAGGCGCGACTTTCCTCGTTGCTGCGCTCCGCCAGCGCGCGCACCACGGCGCTCTTGTCGGGAAAATACTGGTAGAGCGAGCCGATGGAGATGCCGGTGCGCTGGGCAAGCTCGCTCATGCGCAGGGCGTCGCTGCCCGCCTTCGCGATCATGTCCGTCGCCGTGGCGAGGATGGCGCCCACCCGTTCGCGGCTGCGTTTCTGGCTCGGTGCGCGGCGCATCTGTGGTTCGCTCATCGTTCTTCCGGGGCGGGTGCGAGGGGTTTCCGATTGGGCTTGACAAATACGAGGATTTCTCACATTTTGCAAATATGAGGATTACTCATATTCAGGAGGACCCGAGCATGGCAAGCGCCTTTCCCATCCTGACCTTCCTTGCCGTTCTCGCCGCGGCGCTGAATGCCGGGCTGTTCTTCATCTTCTCGGTCTGCATCATGACGGCCCTCGCGCGCCTGCCGCCGGCGGAAGGGGCGGCGGCGATGAACGCCGTCGATGCCGTCATCCAGAACGCGTGGTTCTTCTCCGCCTTCCTCGGCGCCGCGCTGCTCTCGCTGGTGCTGGCGTTCCTCGGCTTCCTGCTGGGCGGGGCGGGCGGGGTGATGGCCGCGACGGGCGGCATCGTCTTCCTTCTCGCCGTCCTCGGCGTGACGATCCTCTTCAACGTGCCGCTCAACGATGCGCTGGCCGCCGCGCCCGCCGGCAGTGCCGAACAGGCGGCCCTCTGGCAGCGCTACCTCGACGTCTGGACGATGTGGAACCATGTGCGCACGCTCGGCTCGCTCGTCGCCGTCGGGCTTTTTGCGCTCGCCTTCCGCCAGGGCGTCCCGCCCGGCTAGGGCGGGCTGGCGCTCCTTCCTTCCGCCTGCTAGCTCTGTGGCAAGACGAATGCCGGAGCCGACCTTGCAGGACATCATCGACCTTTCCGCCCTTGCCCTTTCCGCCGCCATCGCCGAGCGCCGGCTCGATTGCCGCAGCGTCATGGCGGCCTACCTTTCCCGCATCGAGGCGATCAATCCGCGCCTCAACGCCATTGTCAGCCTGCGCCCGGCGGACGCGCTCCTGGCCGAGGCGGAGGAGGCGGACCGGGCGCTTGCGGCAGGGGACTATCGCGGCTGGCTGCACGGCATGCCCTTCGCGGTGAAGGACCTTTCCGAGGCGAAGGGCATCCTCTGCTCCTTCGGCTCGGCCAATTACGCGGATTTCGTGCCCGACTACGACGACATCCATGTCGAGCGCATCCGCGCGGCCGGCGCCATCGTCATCGGCAAGACCAACGCGCCGGAAATGGGCCTCGGCTCGCACAGCTACAACCCGGTCTTCGGCGTCACGCGCAATCCCTACGATACGGGCAAGAGCGCCGGCGGTTCCTCCGGCGGGGCTGCGGCGGGGCTGGCGGCCCGGCTGCTGCCGGTCGCCGACGGCAGCGACATGATGGGCTCGCTGCGCAATCCCGCCGCCTTCAACAATGTCGTCGGCTTCCGCCCGTCCTTCGGCCGGGTGCCCTCGCTCAACACCGAGCTTTTCCTCGGCCAGCTTGCCGTCAACGGCCCGATGGGCCGTAGCGTCGCCGATGTCGCCGCTCTCCTGGCGACGCAATCCGGCTACGATCCGCGCGACCCGCTGTCGCTTGCCGGCGAAGGGCTTGCGTTCGATGCCGACCGCGACCTTTCCGGCGCCCGCATCGGCTGGCTCGGCGATTTCGGCGGCTACCTTCCCTTCGAGCCCGGCGTGCTGGAACTGTGCCGCGCCTCGCTCGACGTCTTCCGGCGGCTCGGATGCCGCGTGGAGGAGGTGCCCCCGGGCTTCGACATGGCGCGGCTCTGGCAGATCTGGCGCACGCTGCGCCATTTCCTCGTCGCCAACGGCCAGGCGGCCGATTATGCCGATCCGGTCCGCCGCGCGCGCATGAAGCCGGAGATGATCTGGGAGATCGAGAACGGCCAGAGCCTTTCTGCGGCCGAGGTCTACGCCGCCTCGCTCGGCCGCAGCGACTGGCTGCGCCACGTCACGGGCCTGTTCGATACTTACGATTTCCTGGTCCTGCCCTCCGCCCAGGTCTTCCCGTTCGAAGCCGGGCTCGACTGGCCGAAGGCGATCGCCGGGCGGGCGATGGACACCTATCACCGCTGGATGGAGGTGGTGATCGGCCCGACGCTGGCCGGCCTTCCCGTCGCCGCCATGCCGGCGGGTTTCAGCGCGGGCGGGTTGCCCGCCGGCATCCAGATCGTCGGCCGGCCGCGGGCCGACCGCGACGTGCTGGCCGTCGCCGCGCGCTACGAGGCGGCCACCGAATGGCTCGCCCGGCATCCCCAGCTCTAGGGATACGGGCGGCCCGGACACGCCAGCGCCGCATTCTCGTGACAGGCAGCCTTGCCGGATGTCGAGGGCAGTCCGGTGGACTCCTTCAAAAACGCGAGGCGCCGTTTAGGAATTGCTTACCATATTTCGTCATTCTTTGCTCGTTCGGCAGAAGCCCGGGACGCGTGGTCCCGCCGCCTGCCGCAAGCGTAACGGCTTTCGGAGCGTGTTTTCCGCGGCCGCGTCGAGTAACGAGTATCGGGTAACGAGTATCATGGCGTCTGTATACAGTTCCGCGCGTTCCGCGTCGAAATCCCGTCGGGGTCGCTCCGGCGGCATCCTTCTCAGCGCTTTGCTGGCCTGCGGCGTCGTCGCGGGATCGGCCTTCGCCCTCGTCTCGACGCTTGGCAGCATGCAGGAAGCGGCATCCTCCCTTTCCGAAGGCAGGAAGATCATCACCGCCTCGCTGCACGGCAAGCCCGCCATGCGGAAGACGGAACATGCCGAGCGCATGGTGAAGGTCGCGAAATTTTCGCGTCTCTCGCAGCCCTCGGAAAGCGAATTGCGCCAGAAGCAACTGACGGCCGCGGCGATCCAGGTCGCCCACCAGCGCAGGATCTCCATCGAGCTTGCCGCCGCCGTCAAGCGCGAGAAGGCCAAGGCCGCGATGATCGAGGCGGCCGTCGCCCGCGCCGAGCGCTCCGTCGAGGACGAGAAGCGGCTCACCGGCCAGCCGGTCATGGTGACCGCGCTCGTGGAGGACGTTTCCGCCCGCAAGGACATCCAGCCCTTCGGCCTCGTCATGCCAAAACCGGAGGAAGAGGAGGAAAATCTCCTCGGCGAGATCCCGCTGCCGGAAGCAAGGCCCGCGCTGGAGACGGTGACGATCGAAAAGCCGGCGGTCGAGGAAAAGCCCGTCGCCCGCAGCCGGCGCGAGAAGGCGAAGGACAAGGACAAGGAGAACGTCGCCCTCGTCAGGCCCGAGCGCTCGCTGTTCGGCGACCTTTTCAAGAACAAGGGCGGCAGCGGCACCGGCTGGCCGGGCCGCGGCACGAAGGTCGCGATCTACGACGTCTCCAACGCGACGGTCTACATGCCCGACGGCACGAAGCTGCGCGCCCATTCCGGCATCGGCAAGATGCGCGACAATCCGCGCTACGAGCACGTCAAGATGAGCGGGCCGACGCCGGCCGGCACCTACCGCCTGAAGATGCGCGAGCGGCGCTTCCACGGCGTCGAGGCGATCCGCATGACGTCGATCGACGGGCGCGACCCGAAAAACCGCACGGGCCTCCTGACGCATACCAATCTCCTGCGCGGCCAGAAGGGCTCGCACGGCTGCGTCGCCTTCCAGAACTACGAACCGTTCCTCAACGCCTTCAAGCGCGGGCATATCACCATGATGGTCGTAGTGCCGGAGCTGCCATCCTCGCGCAACCAGCTTGCCGCGCTCTACCGCAAGGCCGGCGCCTGATTGCTCTCATGGTGGGGTGTCACCGGACACGATAAAAATCAGATGCCGCCGGTATCAGGCTCGCTGGACAAAGCCATCCAGCACGCGTTTCTGGCCGGCGCGGTCGAAATCGATCGTCAGCTTGTTGCCCTCGACCGCCGCCACGTTGCCGTTGCCGAACTTCATGTGGAAGACCCGGTCGCCGATCGAAAATTTCGACGGCTCGCTCACGGCCGATTTCGCCACCAGTTCGCCGTCGATGGTGCGGGCGCGCGGGCCGCTCTCGCCATAGCCGATGCGCTCGACGGCGTGGCCGGAGCGTGAGCCCCAGTTGTCGCGCGTCGCGTCAGTGCGGTTGGCCTGGGCGCGGCGCCAGCCGGGCGTCGAATAGGCGTTCTGGAAGGGTTCCTGCTTGTCGAAGCGCGACTGGCCGTAGCCGCCGCGGCCGTAACCGCCATAGGATTGCTCCACCTCGGCCACCTCGACATGGGCTTCCGGCAGTTCGTCGAGGAAGCGCGAGGGCAGGGTGGTCTGCCAGAGGCCGTGGATGCGGCGGTTGGAGACGAACCAGATATGGCAGCGGCGCTTGGCGCGCGTGATGCCGACATAGGCAAGGCGCCGTTCTTCTTCCAGGCCCGAACGGCCGCCTTCGTCGAGCGAGCGCTGGTGCGGGAAGAGGCCTTCCTCCCAGCCGGGCAGGAACACGGTCTCGAATTCGAGGCCCTTGGCCGAGTGGAGCGTCATGATCGAGACGGCGTCGAGGTTCTCGTTCTGCTCGGCATCCATGACCAGCGAGACGTGCTCCAGGAAGCCGCGCAGGGATTCGAAGGCCTCCATCGAGCGGATGAGTTCCTTGAGGTTTTCCAGGCGGCCCGGCGCCTCGGCCGACTTGTCGGCCTGCCACATGGCGGTATAGCCGCTCTCGTCGAGGATCTGCTCGGCAAGCTCGGTGTGCGGCATGGTCTCCAGCAGCGACTGCCAGCGGCGGAAATCCGTGACGACGTCGAAGAGGGCCTTGCGCGCCTTCGGCTTCAGTTCGTCGGTTTCGACGATATCGGCCGCGGCGGCGAGCATGGGGATGTCTCGGGCGCGGGCATAGTCGTGCAGGTTGCGGATCGTCGTATCGCCGAGGCCGCGCTTCGGCGTGTTGACGATGCGCTCGAAGGCGAGATCGTCGGCCGGCTGGCTGACCAGGCGGAAATAGGCCATCGCATCGCGGATTTCGAGCCGTTCATAAAAACGCGGGCCGCCGATGACGCGGTAGTTGAGGCCGAGCGTGACGAAACGGTCTTCGAATTCGCGCATCTGGAAGGAGGCACGGACCAGGATCGCCATGTCGTTCAGCTTGTGCTCCTTGCGCTGGAGCTGCTCGATCTCCTCGCCGACGGCGCGGGCCTCTTCCTCCGAATCCCAGGCGGCATGCACGACGACCTTGTCGTCGTCGGGATCGCGCCGGTCGGTGAAGAGGGTCTTGCCGAGACGATCCTCGTTATGGGCGATGAGATGGCCGGCGGCGCCGAGGATATGGGCGGTGGAGCGGTAGTTGCGCTCCAGCTTGATGACCTTGGCGCCCGGAAAGTCCTTCTCGAAGCGCAGGATATTGTCTACCTCCGCGCCGCGCCAGCCGTAGATCGACTGGTCGTCGTCGCCCACGCAGCAGACGTTCTGCGGCGTGCCCTTCGGCCGCTGGGCGAGAAGGCGCAGCCACATGTACTGCGCGGTGTTGGTGTCCTGGTACTCGTCGACGAGAATGTAGCGGAATTTCTGGTGGTATTCGGCAAGCACGTCCGGATTGGCGCGGAACAGGCGGATCGGGTGCAGCAGAAGGTCGCCGAAATCGCAGGCGTTCAGCGTCTTCAGGCGGTTCTGGTAGGCGATGTAGAGTTCGCGGCCCTTGCCGTTGGCAAAGGCGCGCGCGTCGCCCTCGGGGATCTGCGCGGGATCGAGCCCCTTGTTCTTCCAGGTGTCGATCATGCCGGCGAACTGTTTTGCCGGCCAGCGCTTGTCGTCGATGCCCTCGGCCTGGATGATCTGCTTGATTAGCCGCACCACGTCGTCGGTGTCGAGGATCGAGAAATCCGAGCGGAGGCCGACGAGTTCGGCATGGCGGCGCAGCAGCTTCACGCCGATCGAGTGGAAGGTGCCGAGCCAGGGCATGCCCTCGACGGCGCCGCCGACGAGGAGGCCGATGCGCTCCTTCATCTCGCGCGCCGCCTTGTTGGTGAAGGTCACGGCCAGCATCTGGCTGGGGAAGGCCCGGCCGGTGGCGAGGATATGGGCGATGCGGGTGGTCAGCACGCGCGTCTTGCCGGTGCCGGCACCCGCGAGCACCAGAAGGGGGCCGTCGAGCGTTTCCACCGCCTCGCGCTGCTCGGGATTGAGGCCGGAGAGGTAATCCGGCGCCCGGTGCGAGTCGCGCGCCGCCATGGCGCGCGCGGCGATGCCGCCCGTCGGCTTGGCCGGTGCGTCGGGCTTGCCGGCGAGCTGCGGGTCCTCGTCGAAGAAGGGAATGTCGTCGTAACCGCTGATCATGCGGCTCAATGTAGTGATTCGGTCCCGAAAGGCCAGTTTTCCGTTCTGCTTTTATTCCGCGGGAAAGAAGAATGGCCGGAAGATTGTGGAAAGCGGTGCGGTTCAGGGCTTTCGGCGGTCGGCGTCGAAGACCTCGTCCACGGGCACCTGCAGGGCCGTTGCGAGCTGGTTGGTCTTGCCGGCGAGCGAGACGATGGCCAGAAGTTCGGCATATTGCGCATCCGTCATGCCCTTGGCTTTCGCGGCGGCAGTGTGGGAATGGACGCAGTAGCTGCAGCCGTTCGTCACCGACACGGCGATGTAGAGCATTTCCTTGACGAGCGGGTCGAGCGTCGAGGGTGCCGCCATGACGGCCTTCACCTCCGTCCAGGTGCGCTCCAGCAGCGCCGGGTCGAAGGCGAGGTAGCGCCACATGTTGTTGACGAAGTCCGATTTGCGGGTGGCGCGGATATCGTCGAACACCGCTTTCACACGCGGGTCGGCTTCCAGGTTGTCGGCGGGCTTGACGGTGCTCATGGTTCCTCCGGAAAGCGTGGCCGGCGGCAGCGCCGCCGGCCGGACAAAAGGATCAGGCCAGCGCGATGACGCGGGACGGGCCGCCCGTGCCGCCGCGCACTTTTGGCGCGCCGACGATGAGGGTCGCGCCCTTGGCCGGAAGCTGGTCCAGATTGGCCGCCGCTTCAAGCCCCCAGTGGCCGGAGGCCAGCCAGGAATAGTGCGTGGCGAAATCCGGCGACATGCCGTAGTCGAGCGAGAGCGTATCGACGGCGATGCCGACGGCGCTGGAATTCTCGGCAAGATACTGCACCGCTTCGACATGGAAGCCGGGGAAGTGCATCTTGCCCTCGCCATCGGCATTGCGGAACTTGTCGGTGCCGAGATGCTTGTCCCAACCGGAGAGAAGCGCCACGCAGGCCCGTTCCGGCAGGTCCCCATTGGCGGAAATCCAGGCCTTGATGTCGTCCGGCGTCAATTGCGCATCGGCGTTGGCGGCGGCCTTCTCCCGGATGTCGATGACGGCGAGCGGCACGACGAGATCGGCAACCGGGATCTCCGCCACCGACTTGCCGTCCTCGGAGAAATGCAAGGGCGCGTCGAGATGGGTGCCGGTATGCTCGTTGACGCGCAGTTCGAAGAGGTTGAACTTGTGCTCCTTGTAATTGAACTTCTGCTCGCGCCAGAACTGCTGTTCCCCGAAGAAGGTCGGGAATTCCTCGTGGAGTTCGTGGGTAAGGTCCGTGGCCGTCGTCGGCGCCTGGGCGAGCGCCGGGCTGAGCGCCCCGGAGCTTGCGGCGGCAACCGTTGCCGCGCCCGCGGCGGCGGCGCGGAAAAAGCTTCTCCTCGAAAGCATGCGATTCTTGACGATATCGATGACGCAGGCGTCACACATGGAATTCCCCCCTGTCGTTCAAATGCGTTGATGAAAGGATACTGAAACGCGCGCGGCCGCTGGGGCCGGGAAAATGCTATCACAAGCGCAGGAGGCGTCCAGCCATGCCCGTGCGCGCAAAGGGGGCGGGAAGGGAAGATTTCTCCGCCTTTTCTTACATTTCGGTAACAGAGCGGCCCGCCAATCTTACATTTCGGTAATGAATGCATTCTTTCATTGCCCGTTCATTTTCAAAGCGGGATACTTGGCCTATGTCGCGCCACCAGGACAGGCGACGGTTCGCTTCCTTCGGAGACAGATTGCATGCGGGTTTGGAAACAGCTCCTCATAAGCCTTGGCGCCATTTCGGCGGGCGTCCTGCTCTGGGGGCGCTTCGTGCCCGGCGCGAACGCCACGCTGGAGGCCACGGGCCTGCCCGGTGCGCTCGTCGCGGTCATCGCGCCGGCGGGTGACGGCGATGCGCAGGAAGGCCGCCAGGGCGGTCGCCGCGGCGGTTTCGGCGGCGGGCCGGCGCTGGTCGCGACCAAGCCCGTCGCCATGTCCATCGTCAACGACCGGCTGAACGCCATCGGCGACGGCGAGGCGATCCGCACCGTGACGGTGACGCCCTATTCGACCGGCAACCTCACGGAAGTGCTCGTCGAATCGGGCGACCGGGTGGAGCAGGGGCAGGTGATCGCCCGCCTCGACAGCGACGAGCAGCGTATCGCCGCCGACCAGGCGCGCGTGGCGCGGGAAAGCGCCCGGCAGAAGCTGACGCGCATCGAGAGCCTCAAGTCCACCATGAGCATCGCCGAACTGCAGGACGCCCAGACGGCGGTGCAGGCGGCGGAACTCGCCCTGCAGAACGCGGAACTGGCGCTGCGCCGCCGCGACATCACCGCGCCCTACAGCGGCGTGGTCGGCATCATCTCCGTCAATCCCGGCGATTACGTCACCATGTCGTCCGCGATCGCCCGCGTCGACGACCGCTCGGAAATCCTCGTCGACTTCTGGGTGCCGGAGCGCTTCGTCACCAGCGTGCGCGTCGGCGGCGCCGTGACGGCGACGGCGGTCGCCCGGCCGGGCGAGACCTTCACCGGCGCGGTGCAGGCGATCGACAACCGCATCGACCAGGAAAGCCGGACGCTGCGCGTGCGCGCCAAGATCGAAAATCCCGAGGACCTGCTGCGCGCCGGCATGTCCTTCCAGGTGACCATGCGCTTTGCCGGCGATCCCTATCCGAGCGTCGATCCGCTCTCCGTGCAGTGGAGCGCCGACGGTTCCTATGTCTGGCGGGTGAAGGGCGACACGGTCGAGCGCGTGCCGGTCCATATCGTCCAGCGCAACCCGGACAAGGTGCTCGTGAAGGCCGAAATCGGCGAGGGCGACCAGATCGTCACCGAGGGCGTGCAGACGCTGCGCCCCGGCGGCGCGGTGCGCACCGCCGCCGAACAGCCGGACCGCCGGACGACGTCCTCCGTGACGGAGGGCTCGTAATGTCGGGGGAGGCGAGCGCGCTCAACACCTCGGGCAAGGCGGGCTTCACCGCGCTTTTCATCCGCCGGCCGATCTTCGCCCTCGTGCTCAACACGTTGATCGTCGTCGCCGGCCTTGCCGCCTTCAACGGCGTGGAGATCCGCGAGCTTCCCTCCGTCGACCAGCCGGTCATCAGCGTCTCCACGACGTTCGACGGCGCCTCGCCGGAAACGGTCGACCGCGAGCTGACCGACGTGATCGAGGGCGCGGTCTCGCGCGTCCAGGGCATCAAGGACATCTCCTCGTCCTCGTCCTTCGGCCGCAGCCGCGTCACCCTGCAATTCTCCGATACGACCGACGTCAACCAGGCGGCGAACGACGTGCGCGACGCGCTCGGCCGCGTGACGAACCAGATCCCCGACGGCGCCGACGAGCCGCGCGTCGTCAAGGCCGATGCGGACAGCCAGCCGATCATGCGCCTGGCGCTGACGTCGGACACGCTCTCGCTCGAAGACCTGACGCTGCTCGCCGAAAACGAGATCACCGACCGGCTCGCCTCGGTCGAGGGTGTCGCCGACGTCGTCGCCTATGGCGACCAGGAGAAGATCTTCCGCGTCGACGTCGACCAGTCGAAGCTCGCCGCGCGCGGCCTGACGGTCGCGGACCTGCGCAATGCGCTCGCCACCGCCGCCTTCGACGTGCCGGCCGGCTCGCTGAAGAGCCAGAGCCAGGACATCACGGTGCGCGCGACGGCGGACCTGAAGACGCCGGCCGACTTCGAGAACCTGATCCTGAAGAACCGCGTGCGCCTCGGCGACGTGTCCATGGTGACGCTGGGGCCGGACGAGGGGTCCACCGCGCTGCGCTCCAACGGTCGCCAAGGCATCGGCCTCGGCATCATCCGCCAGGCGCAGTCGAACACGCTCGACATCTCCGCCGGCGTGAAGCAGATGGTGGCGCAGTTCGGCGGCATCCTGCCCGAGGGCACCGAGATCAAGATCACCAGCGACGACGCCGTCTTCATCGAGGGCGCCATCCACGAGGTGGAGATCGCGCTCGTCGTCGCTGTCTCCATCGTCACGCTCGTCATCTATCTCTTCCTGCTCGACTGGCGGGCGACGCTGATCCCGACGATCAGCATGCCGATTGCGCTGATCGGCACGATCGCGGCCATCTACATGGCCGGCTTCTCCGTCAACATCCTGACGCTGCTCGCCATCGTGCTGGCGACGGGCCTCGTGGTGGACGACGCGATCGTCGTCCTCGAAAACATCGTGCGCCGCCGGGCCGAGGGCCTGAAGCCGCGCGCCGCCGCCATCCTCGGCACGCTGGAGGTGTTCTTCGCCGTCATCGCGACGACCGCGACCCTTGCCGCCGTCTTCGTGCCGCTCTCCTTCCTTCCCGGCCAGGCCGGGCGGCTCTTCCGCGAATTCGGCTTCGTGCTCGCCTTCGCCATCCTCCTGTCGTCCTTCGTGGCGCTGACGCTGTGCCCGATGCTGGCCTCGCGCATGCTGACCAAGGACATGACGCACGGGCATACGGGCCTTCTCGCGCGCATCGGCGGGGCGGCCTCGCGCCTCTACCGCTCGACCCTGCATGCCTGCCTCGGCGCGCCCGTCATCGTCTTCGTCGTGGCGCTCATCTTCACCGCGGCGGGCGCCACCTCCTTCTTCACCATCAAGTCCGAGCTGACGCCGAGCGAGGACCGGTCCATGGTCATGCTGCGCGTGAACGCGCCGCAGGGCGTGTCGCTGGAATATGCGCAGGACCAGATGAAGCTGATCGAGAACAAGCTGCGCCCGCTCTACGAGGACGGCGAGATCGTCAACATCTTCTCGATCTCCGGCCAGGGCGGCTCGACGAACAGCGGCTTCATGGTGCTGACGCTGGCGCCCTGGGGCGAGCGCGAGCGCACGCAGCAGGAGATCGTGCAGGACATCAACGCGGCGGTCGGTTCCGTGCCCTCCGTGCGCGCCTTCGCCATGCAGCCGAACAGCCTCGGCATCCGCGGCGCCGGCAACGGCCTGCAGGTCGCGCTGGTCGGCAACGACTATACCAAGCTCGGCAATGCGGCGGCCGAACTCGTGCGCAAGATCGAGGACAGCGGCCGCTTCCAGAACGTGCGGCTGAACTACGAGGCCAACCAGGCGCAGCTTTCGGTGACCGTCGACCGCGAGCGCGCCGCCGATCTCGGCATCGACATCACCGGCCTTTCCTCGGCGCTCCAGGCGATGCTGGAGGGCACGAGCGTCGTCGACATCTATGTCGAGGGCCAGGCCTATCCCGTCAAGCTGTCCTCCACGACGCAGCCGATCAACGACCCGATGGACCTGGAGAACATCTTCCTGAAGACCGGCGACGGCAAGATCGTGCCCATGTCGTCCATCGCCTCGCTGGAGGAGAAGGCCGTCGCGCCGCAGCTTTCGCGCGAGCAGCAGCTGCGCGCCGTCTCGCTGTCCGCCGGCCTGAAGGACGGCCTTGCACTCGGCGACGCGCTTTCCCTGGTCGAGGAGATGGCCGAGCCGCTGCTGCCCGAGGGCTCGCGCCTGATGCCGATGGCGGAAGCGGCGACGCTGCAGGAGAATTCGAGCGGCCTCTTCGTCACCTTCGGCTTCGCGCTCGCCATCATCTTCCTCGTGCTTGCCGCGCAGTTCGAAAGCTTCGTCAGCGCGATCATCATCATGGTGACCGTGCCGCTGGGGCTGGCCTGCGCGGTCTTCGCGATGATCGTGACGGGAACGACGCTGAACATCTACAGCCAGATCGGGCTGGTGCTGCTCGTCGGCATCATGGCGAAGAACGGCATCCTGATCGTCGAGTTCGCCAATCAGCTGCGCGACCGCGGGCAGGATATCCGCAGCGCCATCGAGAACGCCTCGAACATCCGCCTGCGCCCGGTCCTGATGACGATGATCGCCACCGTCGTCGGCGCCCTGCCGCTGATCCTGGCGAGCGGCGCGGGCGCGGAGGCGCGCATCTCGCTCGGCTGGGTGCTGGTCGGCGGCCTCGGCCTTGCGACCGTCGTCACGCTCTACCTCACCCCCGTCGCCTATCTGGTCATCGCCCGCTTCACCAGCCCGCACGCCGACGAGGAGAAGCGCCTCGCCGCGGAACTGGCCCATGCGGAAACGCTCGGCAAGCGCAAGGACGAGGCGGCGTTGCCGCCGCCGGTGGAGGAATTGCCGCAGGCAGCGGAGTGAAGGCCGGCGGCGTTCGTTATCCCTTTGGAGAATTGCCCCTCACCCTAACCCTCTCCCCGCAAGCGGGGAGAGGGGAATTGCCCCACGAACGGGCATTGTTTGGGGAAGCCGGTGCGGCATATCCCTTCTCACCGCCTGCGGGGAGAAGGTGGCCAGCGGGCGGGATGAGGGGCGCCCCAGACTTTATCCTTTGCACAATTGCGGCTGGACAGCCGCCCGCCAATTTGCTGAGTAAATCCTCACGGAATTGAGGATCTTACGATGGCATTGGCGGATATCAGCAGCGGCACGCGCAACGCAGAGGGCATCGCCGCGGCACTGCCGCGCCTGGCCGAACGTTTCGGCGCGCGGTTCCAGACGGGCGAGGCGATCCGCATCCAGCATGCGCACACCACCACCTACATTCCCGCCCAGTTGCCGGACGGGGTCGTCTTCGTCGAGACTGCCGAGGAGGTGAAGGCCGTCGTCTCGCTCTGCGCGGAGCTGAAGGTGCCGGTCATTCCCTTCGGCACGGGCTCCTCGCTGGAGGGCCAGGTGAATGCGCCGAACGGCGGCATCTCCATCGATTTCAGCAACATGAAGCGGGTTCTGGAGGTGAATGCCGAAGACCTCGACTGCACCGTCGAGCCGGGCATCACCCGCGAGGAGCTGAACACCTACCTGCGCGACACCGGCCTGTTCTTCCCGATCGATCCCGGCGCGAACGCCTCGATCGGCGGCATGACCTCGACGCGCGCTTCGGGCACCAATGCCGTGCGCTACGGCACGATGAAGGACAACGTGCTCGCCGTCACCGCCGTCACCGCCACCGGCGAGGAGATCCGCACCGCGCGCCGGGCGCGAAAATCCTCCGCGGGCTACGACCTGACGCGGCTCTTCGTCGGCGCCGAGGGCACGCTCGGCGTGCTCACCTCGGTCACGCTGCGCCTGCAGGGCATCCCCGCGGTCATCGCCGGCGGCATCTGCGGCTTCCCCACGCTGAAGGATGCCTGCAACGCCGTCATCATGACGATCCAGCTCGGCATTCCCGTCGCCCGCATCGAGCTCGTCAACACGCTGCAGGTCAAGGCCTGCAACGCCTATTCCGGCCTGACGCTGCCGGAGCAGCCGACGCTCTTCGTCGAGTTCCACGGCAACGAGGAGAGCGTGCGCCTGCAATCGGAGGAGTTCGGCGCCATCGCCGCCGAATGCGGCGGCGGGCCGTTCCGGTGGAGCGCGGACGCCGGGGAGCGCGCGAAGCTCTGGAAGGCGCGGCACAATGTCTATTGGTCCGCCAAGGCGCTGCGGCCCGGCTGGGAGGCGATCGCCACCGATGTCTGCGTGCCGATCTCGCGCCTTGCCGATTGCGTGGCCGAAACGGAAGCCGATATCGAGGAGCACGGACTGCTGGCACCCATCGTCGGCCATGCCGGCGACGGCAATTTCCATGTCAGCCTCATCTTCGACGACAAGGACCCCGCGCATGTCGCCAAGGTCGAGGCCTTCGTCGGGCGGCTCAATGCCCGGGCGCTCGCCATGGACGGCACCTGCACCGGCGAACACGGCATCGGCCAGGGCAAGCAGGCCTTCCTGCCGGGCGAGCTTGGCGGCACGGTCCATCTGATGCGGCAGATCAAGCAGGCGCTCGATCCGCACAACATTCTGAACCCCGGCAAGATTTTTTCGACCCTCCCGGGCAATTAGTCGTTATCCTGCGGCGGTGAAACGAAATTCAAGGCAGGCGGCGTGCTTTCCAGAATCATGCTCTTCGTTGGCGGCTTGGTGGTCGTGGCGCTCTTTGCGGCGCTGCTCGCCCCGCTCTTCGTCGACTGGACCAGCTTCCGCCAGGATTTCGAGCGCGAGGCGAGCCGGATCATGGGCCGCACCGTCGTGGTGCACGGCAGCGTCGATGCCCGGCTGATCCCGTTCCCCTCCGTGACGCTCAACGACGTGCGCGTCGGCGGGCCGGAAGACGGCAAGCCGCTGGTCGAGGTCGCGCGCTTCTCCATGGACGCGGAACTGGCGCCGTTCCTCTCCGGCGAGGCGCTGATCTTCGACATGCGCATCGAGGAGCCGAAGGCGCGGATCCGGCTTTTCGAGGACGGCACGCTGGACTGGGCGCGCGGCCGCAAGTCCGATATCCCGGCCCGCACGGTGATCCTCGAAAGCGTCGCGATCTCCGGCGGCGAGATCGAATTCGTCGATGCACAGACCGGCCGCACCCGCCATGTCACCGGCCTTGACGCGCAGGTCTCGGCAAAGTCGCTCGCCGGGCCCTGGCGCATCGACGGGCGCGCGGCGCTCGACGGCGAGAGCGGCGCCTTCCAGCTTTCAAGCGGCCAGGTGGAGAACGGCGCGCTCTCGCTGCGCGCCCGCATCGTGCCCGACCGGCTCGCCTTCACGGCCGATCTCGACGGCGCGCTGAAGGTCGTCGACTTCCGCCCGCGATATGACGGCGCGTTCACCATCGCGGAAAAGCCGCGACCGAAGGGCGAGGGACCGGTCGATCCGATCCGCGTCGCGGGGAAATTCGAGCTTTCCAACGAGCGCATCCGCGTGCCGGAATACCGCCTGGAAGCCGGCCCGCCGGAAGATCCCTATGTGGTGACCGGCGAGGCGACGCTGGACACCGGCCGCGCGCCGGAATTCCTCCTGATCGCCGACGGCCAGCAGATCGACGTCTCGCGCATCGGCAACAGCGGCGAGGGCGGCAAGACGGGCCGCAACCCGCAGATATCGGCCCGCCAGCGGCTCCAGGCGCTGCTCGCCATCGCCGCCGACATCCCCATCCCGCAGGTGCCCGGCCGTGCCAGCCTCTTCCTGCCGGCCGTGGTGATCGGCGACACGACGGTACGCGAGGTGCGCCTCGACGTGAAGCCGGACAACGAGGGCTGGCAGATCGACCGGGCGGACGCGCTTCTGCCCGGCCGCACCACGCTGGAGGCCAAGGGCCGGCTGCGGCTCAAGGAGAACCGCGGCTTCGTCGGCGACCTGCTGGTCGCCTCCAACCAGCCTTCGGGGCTGGCGACCTGGCTTGCCGGATCCGTGGATCCGGAAATCCGCAAGCTCAAGACGGCCGGCTTTTCCGCCGAGGTGAGCCTGACCGACGAATTGCAGCGCTTCGAGAATCTCGAAATCGCCATCGGCGGCGCCTCGCTCCTCGGCCGCATGGAGCGCGAATCGCGGTCGGACGCCGCGCCCACCCTGTCGCTCCAGCTACGCGGCAACGAGGTGGCGCTGGAATCGCTCCAGGCGCTTGCCGGCCTGGTGGCGGGCGATGCTTCGCTGTCGGCCTTGCTCGACCATTCCATCGCGCTCGACATCCGCGCCGACCGTTTCCTCGCCTTCGGTGAGAGCGCCTCCGGCGTCAACGCGGCGCTCAGCGCCAAGGACGGCCTCCTGACGCTGAGCCGCCTCAACATCGCCTCGCTGGAGGGCGCGGTCCTGTCGGCCAGCGGCACGCTCGGCGGCTCGCTTCTTGCGCCGAGCGCCGGGCTGGACATGACGGTGAAGGCGGCGGCGATGGCCCCGGTGGCGGAGCTTCTCGCACGGCATCTGCCGGATCATCCGGTGCTCGCCCGCTTCCGCGCCAATGCCGGCTATTACGACAATGCGGACCTCGCCGTCCGGCTGGCCTTTTCCGGCGAAGGGGCCGATCCGGCCACGCTGACGCTGAGCGGCCCGGTCAATGACGGGCGGGTCGAGATGAGGCTTTCCGCCGCGGCGCCCGCCGATCTGCTGGAGGGCCGCAATTTCGAGCTTGCCGGCAGCCTCTTCAATCCGCAGTCGGTCGTGCTCGCCGGGCAGCTCGGCCTCGACCCGCTGCCCTTCGACGCTGACCCCGACGGCAGCCTCACCTTCCGCGTGACGCAGCCGGAGGACGGTCCGGCCGACCTCTCGGCGGCCTTCAGCGCCGGCAGCACGACGATCTCGCTCAAGGGCACGGCGGCGCTTTCCGCGGCCGATTTCCCGGCGGGCGTGCTTGCGCTGTCGGCCAAGAGCGACGACATCGAGCCCTACCTGATGATGAACGGCATCGCCGTGCCGCAGGCCGGTGCCGGCCTGCCGCTCTCCCTGCAGGCGTCCGTCGCGACGAATGCCGAGGCGATCGCGATCACCGACATTGCCGGAGAGGCCGACCGCAACGCCTTTTCCGGCCGCCTGACGCTCGACCGCACGGCGCCGACGCTGAGGGGCACCGGCGCGCTGCGTTTCGACACGGTCGATTTCGCCTTCCTTGCCGAGGCCGTCGCCGGGCCGGTGACCGATATCCTCGACGGCGGGCTGAATGCGGCGCCGCTCGTGCAGCCGCTCAGGGATGCCGCCGATCTGTCCGTCAGGCTCGCGGCCGGTTCGTTCTGGCCGGGGCTCTACGGCGCGGTGGAGGGCTTTTCGGGCAATCTCGTGTGGAAGGGCGGCGAGCTGACGCTGACCGACATGGCGGGCGACTGGCTGGGCGGCCGGCTCGCCGGGCGCCTCAAGGTCGCCAATGCGGAGGAGAACGGCCTGTTCGAGGCGCGGGCGGAACTGACCGGCGTCGATCTCGCCAGGATCGTCTGGGCCGGGCCGCAAGGCGCCGTCGCCACGGGCAGGGCGGATGTGACGCTGGCCGTCGACGCCTCCGGCAAGAGCGTGCGCGCCATGGTCGAGGGCGCGAGCGGCTCGGGCGAGGCGCGGATCTCCGATCTTGCCGTGCGCGGGGTCGACACCGGCGCGCTGCCGGCGCTGCTGGCGGCGGCCGACGGCATCGAGGGCGATATCACGCCGGAGCGTATCGCCGGCTTTGCCGTGGACGCGATCCTCAAGGGCGAGGCGGCGCTGGGCGCGGTGCGTGTGCCCTTCGCGCTTGCCGGCGGCAAGCTGCGCGTGCAGAGCGTGACCGCCGGGGACGGCAAGGCCGCTTTCTCCGGCGATGCCGATATCGATCTCGCCGGCGATGCGATGACGGGCCGCCTGTCCGTCACCTATGCGGCGGGCGAGGCGGCGCTCGCGGGGGCCGAGCCGGAGGTCGCGCTCGACTATCGCGGCCTCGTGGAGACGCCGGGCGTCACGCTCGACGTGCAGCCGCTCGCCAATTTCCTGTCGCTGCGCCGCTTCGAGACGGAGCGCCGCCGGGTGGAGACCCTGCAGGCCAGCGTGCTGGAAAAGCAGCGCCTCAGGCGCGAGGCGGCGCTCTATCGCTCGCGCGCCGAGGCGCGGGCCGCCCTGGCCGAGGCGATGCGCCTGCAGATGGAGGAGGAAGAGCGCCGCCGCAGCGAGGCGCGCGAGCGCGCCGAGCGCGAGCGGACCGCGCGGGAGGCCGCGGAGGCCGCCGAGCGCGCCCGCCGCAAGGCCGCGGACGACGCGCGCCGCCTGCTGGAGGCAGAGGAACAGGCCCGGCGCCTGGCCGAGCAGCGCGCGGCGGACGAGGCCCGCCGGGCGGAGGACGAGGCGGCGCGCCGCCGCCTGCCGGTGCTGCCGGGAGAAGGCGTCGAGCGCGGCGGCGAACTGCCGCCCCTCGACAGCGGTCGAAGCCTGAATTTCGACACGCTGCCCGGCGTCAACTGAGCCGCCTTACGGTCCTTCGCCGGCCTTTTTCAGCCAGGCGAGCACGAAGAGGCGCAGCGCCGAGGAGAGATTGCCTTCGACGCCCCGGGCATCGTCGACTTCGCGGATGAGGGCGGCGAGCGGCAGGCGGCGTTCCGCGGCGATGGCCTTCAACTCGTCATGGAAGGCGGGTTCGAGCGAGAAGCTCGTGCGGTGGCCGTGCAGCGTGGTGGAATATTTGCGGATCATGCCGTCTTCGCAAACCGTTCGAGTGAGGACGGATCGGACCCGGTTCCGCCGGCAAGGGCTTGGAAGATCAGCCCTTGCTGTCCTCGGGCCCGTCTTCCGGCCCTTCCAGGCGACCCTGTTCGAATGCCTTCTGCGCCTTGTCGTTCAGCGCGCGCGTCACCGTCTTCTCCGCCTTGGTGCGGCCGAAGCTGATGCGGTTCTGCTCGGCCTGCCTCTCCTTTTCGGAGCGGGCTTTCTGCTTGCGGACCTGGCGGAGATTGACGACGTCGCCGCTCATCGCGCAGCCTCAGTTCTTCTTGCGGAAGGAATCGAGCGAGACGACGGAACCGCCCTTGTTGTTGTCGTCGCCACCGGTCGGCGGCGTCGGGTCCTCGGCGCCGTCCTCGACCTTCTCCGCGGCGGCGGGATAGGCGGTGATCTCGGCGGAATGCTCGTCTTCCTCCTCGACGGCCGGCACGTCGAATTCCAGTTCGAAGCTCACCGACGGGTCATAGAAGCCGCGGATGGCGTTGAACGGGATGACGAGCTTTTCCGGCGTGTCGGAGAAGGAGAGGCCGATCTCGAACAGGCTCTCGGTGACCTTGAGGTCCCAGAACTGGTGCTGGATGACGATGGTCATCTGCTCGGCATATTTCGCCTTCAGGTGCTGCGAGATGCGCACGCCGGGGGCGTTGGTGAGGAAGGTGATGAAGAAGTGGTGCTCGCCCGGCAGGTGCCCGGTGACGGCGACCTCGGACAAAACCTTGCGGATGACGCTGCGCAGCGCGTCCTGGGCGAGAATGTCGTAGCGAATGTGGTCTTGCGCCATCCGTTCCTGTCTTTCTTCCAGCCTTTGTAATTCAGGCATTGCATGTTTAACCGCGCCTCTCAGCACGAGTCATCTGGCACAGCTATAGACCATTTCAAGGGATTGGAGAAGGTGAAGGCTTCTGTTGCCAGGTGCCTTCGGACCCCGCCTGCCGGTGCGACCCGTCAGGACTTTGAGTGAAGTGTCACACCGCCATTAGGCAGCGAGACGAGCTTCCGCATAGTTGTCGTTTGCAACTACAAGTTTAGCCCGATAACGGTGGTACAATGCCGAGCAAAAAGTCGATCTTTACGCCCTTGTCGATCCTATTTCGCCCCCATCAAAAGCCGGTCCGCTTGGAAAGACCGGTTTTTGGTGGAGGCGCCGGGTACCGCCCCCGGGTCCAATGGGTTTATTACACCGCCCGTTTATTGCCATAGCTGCCGAGGCAGCACCCTTCATATAGGCGCTCCCGGCCCGCAAGAAAAGGGCTTTGTGACAGGGAATCGGTAAAGTTTTCGGCTCAGGCGGTTTCGGCGAGCGGCACGGGGCGGCGAAATAGAAGCCCTGGAAGGCGAGGCCGTGGAATAGACGCGGCGGAAGCGGTCGGAATAGTCGTTGGTCTGTCTCACCTGCGGCGATGCCCGTTGCGGGGCGGCCCCACCGGGCCTTCGTCGTCCTCTCTGCCCGCAATTCCTTCAGAAAGTGCAAGGATGGCGGCACTTCCACCCAGGCGCACGTCCTGGGGAAAGCCGGGACAACCCGATTTCACGCTTTGGCCGCCGCCGTTCCCGCTCTAGTATCGCACGCTGGACAACGAATCGGCGGCGACCATGCAGCAATATCTCGACCTTCTCGCCCATGTGATGGAAAACGGCACCGACCGCGGCGACCGGACCGGCACGGGCACGCGCGGCGTCTTCGGCTACCAGATGCGCTTCGACCTTGCGGAAGGCTTTCCGGTGCTGACCACCAAGAAGCTGCACCTTCGCTCGATCATCCATGAACTGCTGTGGTTCCTGAAGGGCGACACCAACATCGCCTATCTCCACGAGAACGGCGTCACCATCTGGGACGAATGGGCCGATGCCGAAGGCGAGCTCGGCCCGGTCTACGGCTACCAGTGGCGCTCCTGGCCGACCCATGACGGCCGCCATCTCGACCAGATCGTCGCCGTCCTCGACAGCATCCGGCGCAATCCGAACTCGCGCCGCCATATCGTCTCGGCCTGGAACCCGGCGCTGGTCGAGGAGATGGCGCTGCCGCCCTGCCACTGCCTGTTCCAGTTCTACGTGGCGGACGGCAAGCTCTCCTGCCAGCTCTACCAGCGCTCCGCCGACATCTTCCTCGGCGTGCCCTTCAACATCGCCTCCTATGCGCTGCTGACGATGATGGTGGCGCAGGCGAGCGGGCTGCAGCCGGGCGACTTCGTGCACACGCTGGGCGATGCGCATATCTATTCCAACCATTTCGAGCAGGTGCGCACCCAGATGACGCGCCGCGCCAAGCCCTTGCCCTTCATGAAGCTCAACCCCGATGTGAAGGACCTTTTCTCCTTCAGGTTCGAGGACTTCACCCTGGTCGGCTACGAAGCCGATTCAACCATCAAGGCGCCCATCGCCGTCTGACCTGCGGGTATTCGCATGACCGAAGCCAAGATCGTCCTTGTCGTCGCCGTCGCCCGGAACGGCGTCATCGGCCGCGACGGCGACCTGCCGTGGCGCCTGCCCTCCGACCTCAAGCGCTTCAAGCTGCTGACGCTCGGCAAGCCGGTGCTGATGGGGCGCAAGACCTGGGATTCGATCGGCCGGCCGCTGCCGGGCCGGCCGAACATCGTCGTCACGCGCGACACGGCCTTTTCCGCCCCTGGTGCCGAGGTTGTTTCCTCGCTCGACGAGGGACTGGCCGCCGCTAGCCGCGAGGCGAAGGCCCTCGGCGTCGACGAGGTCTGCGTCATCGGCGGCGGGCAGATCTACGCCCAGGTCTTCGAGCGGGCGGATATCCTCCACGTCACCCATGTGGAGGCGGATGTGGAGGGCGATGCGCGCTTTCCCGCAATCGACCCTGCCGTCTTCGAGAAGGTGGCGGAAGAGCCCATTCCGCAGGGCGAGAAGGACAGCCACGCCATGCATTTCGTCACCTGGCGCCGAAAAGCGGCCGCATAGACCCCGATCACGAACTATTTTGCCGCACAAGCCTGCAAGCCCACGCGGATTTGTTGAAAGGTGCCGGAGGGATACCTATAACGGGTTCACCTCGCGCAGCGCGGTGAAGCATTCCGCGAAGCGCGGCACGTAGGGATTTAAAGAAAGAGGTATTGATGCCCTGGAGCAATCAGAACGGCGGCGGCGGCCCTTGGGGCGGCGGCGGCGGTGGAAACAATCAGGGGCCATGGGGGCAGGGACCGAACCGGCCCCGCGGTGGCGGCGGAGGCAGCGGCAATGGCGGCCCGCCCGACCTTGAGGACATCATCCGGCGCGGCCAGGACCAGCTGAAGAACGTCATGCCGGGCGGCATCAACGGCGGCGTCGTGGTCATCGCGCTGCTTCTCGTCGGCGTCTTCTGGCTGATGAACGCCATCTATACCGTCCAGCCGGACGAGCGCGGCGTCGAGCTGCGCTTCGGCAAGCCGAAGCAGGAAGTCTCCATGCCCGGCCTGCATTTCCATCTCTGGCCGCTCGAAACCGTCGAGCTCGTCAAGATCACCGAGCAGCAGCAGAATATCGGCCGCCGCGCGGCGTCTCCGGGCTCCGACAATTCCGGCCTGATGCTCACGGGCGACCAGAACATCGTCAACGTGCAGTTCTCGGTACTCTATTCGGTCACCGACCCGCAGTCCTACCTCTTCAACCTCGAATACCCGGCCGAGACGCTGCAACAGGTTGCCGAAAGCGCCATGCGCGAGGTCGTCGGCCGCCGTCCCGCCCAGGACATCTTCCGCGACAACCGCCAGGCGATTGCCGAAGGCGTGAAGACGACGATCCAGGCGACCATGGACGCCTACGGCGCCGGCATCTCGATCAACACCGTCGCGATCGAGGACGCGGCCCCGCCGCGCGAAGTGGCCGATGCCTTCGACGAGGTGCAGCGCGCCGAGCAGGACGAGGACCGTTTCCTCGAAGAAGCCAACCAGTACGCCAACCAGAAGCTGGGTCTTGCCCGCGGCCAGTCCGCGCAGATCCGCGAAGAGGCGGCCGCCTACAAGGACCGCGTCGTCAAGGAAGCGGAAGGTGAGGCGGCACGCTTCCTCTCCATCTACGAACAGTACAAGGTCGCTCCCGACGTCACCCGCAAGCGTCTCTTCCTTGAAACCCTGGAAGAGGTGATGAAGAACTCCAAGAAGGTCATCATCGACGAGAAGCAGGGCGGGCAGGGTGTCGTTCCCTTCCTGCCGCTGCACGAACTGGGCCGCGACGCGACCCAGCAGCAGAGCGTAGGAGGCACGCAGTAATGGGCAACCGGATACCGACCATTCTGATCGCCGTCGGCGTTCTTCTCTTCATCGCCTATTCCTCGGTGTTCGTCGTCAACGAGCGCCAGCAGGCGATCGTCATCCGCTTCGGCCAGATCCAGGACGTCAAGGCCGAGCCCGGCCTCTACTTCAAGCTGCCCTTCGGCTTCATGGATGCCGACAGCGTGCAGTACATCCAGGACCAGGCGCTGCGCTTCGACCTCGACGACATCCGCGTCCAGGTCTCGGGCGGCAAGTTCTACGAGGTCGATGCCTTCGTGGTCTACAAGATCACGGATGCCCGCCGCTTCCGCGAAGCCGTCTCGGGCGACCGGGAATCGGCTGAAGCGCGCCTGCGCACCCGTCTCGATGCGGCTCTGCGCCGGGTCTACGGTCTGCGCGGCTTCGAATCCGCCCTGTCCGAAGAGCGCGCGTCGATGATGCGCGAAGTCCGCGGCGAGCTGACGAACGACGCGTCGAACCTCGGTCTCACGATCTCCGACGTGCGTATCCGCCGTACGGATCTCACGCAGGAAGTCTCGCAACAGACCTTCGAGCGCATGAAGGCCGAGCGTCTTGCCGAAGCCGAACTCATCCGCGCGCGCGGCAACGAGGCCGGCCAGCGCCGCCGCGCCATCGCTGATCGACAGGTCGTCGAGTTCGTCGCCGCCGCGCAGCGCGATTCGGAAATCCTGCGAGGCGAGGGCGACGGCGAGCGCAGCCGCGTCTACGGCGAGGCCTTCTCGCAGGATGCGGCCTTCTACGACTTCTACCGGTCGATGAGCGCCTACCGGACCTCGCTGACCGCGTCCGACACCACGCTGGTGCTGTCGCCGCAGTCGGAGTTCTTCCGCTACTTCGAGGACGCTGCCGGCACGACGCCCGCAACCTCGGGCGCGGCAACGGGCACCGGCACGACGACGACGCCGTCGACCGCAGACTGAGAACGGCATGTCCGATTTCCTGACGGGGATCGCGTTCTTCCTGATCATCGAGGGGCTGGTGTACGCACTGGCCCCTTCGGTTTTGAAGCGCATGGCGCAAATGCTGCCGCAGATTCCGGAAAGCCAGTTGCGCACGTCCGGGCTTGTCGCCGTGGCACTCGGCGTCGCCCTGGTGTGGTTCATCCGCGGCGCGTGAACGCGGCCCTTGCGGCTGCCCGCGAAGACGGGCAAGACTTCACATGAATTCAGCGTGCCGGACTGATTTTTGCCGTATCCGCGGCAAACACTCGCCGCGACAGTCAGACGAAAGAGGATGCCGACCATGGCTTTGAAGATGAGGTCCAGCGTTGCCCATGCGGCACTCGCGCTCGCGGTGAGTTTCTCGCTGGTCGCGGGCGGGCCGTTCGCAGGGCCGGCGCTGGCGCAGGCCAACAGGCAGGCCGGCCCGGAATCGGTCGCGGACCTTGCCGAGAGCCTGCTCGACGCCGTGGTGAACATCTCCACCTCGCAGAACGTCAAGAGCGACGACAAGGCGCCCATCCCGCAGGTGCCGGAAGGCTCGCCCTTCCAGGATTTCTTCGACGAGTTCTTCAAGGGCGAGGGCGGCGAGGGCTCCAACCAGGGCCAGACCGTCAACTCGCTCGGCTCCGGCTTCGTCATCGATCCCTCGGGCTTCATCGCCACGAACAACCATGTCATCGAGGGGGCCGACGATATCGAGGTGAACTTCGCCAACGGCTCCAAGCTGAAGGCGAAGCTCGTCGGCACCGACCCGAAGACCGACCTGGCGCTCCTGAAGGTCGAGCCGAAGGCGCCGCTGAAGGCCGTGCCCTTCGGCGATTCCCGCACCATGCGCATCGGCGACTGGGTGATGGCGATCGGCAATCCGTTCGGCCTCGGCGGCTCGGTGACCGTCGGCATCATTTCCGCGCGCGGGCGCAACATCAATGCCGGCCCCTACGACAATTTCATCCAGACGGACGCCGCCATCAACCGCGGCAATTCCGGCGGCCCGCTGTTCAACATGAAGGGCGAGGTCATCGGCATCAACACCGCGATCATCTCGCCCTCGGGCGGGTCGATCGGCATCGGCTTCTCGGTGCCGACGGAACTGGCGCAGAACATCTTCCAGCAGCTGCGCGAGTTCGGCGAGACGCGGCGCGGCTGGCTCGGCGTGCGCATCCAGCCCGTCACCGACGACATTGCCGAAAGCATCGGCATGAGCGAGGCCAAGGGCGCGCTCGTCGCCGGCATCATCAAGGGCGGGCCGGTCGACAACGGCTCGATCATGACCGGCGACGTCATCACCCGCTTCGACGGCAAGGATGTCGACGAGATGCGCGATCTGCCGCGCGTCGTCGCCGAAAGCCCGGTCGGCAAGGCGGTCGACGTCGTCTTGCTGCGCGACGGCAAGGAGATGACCGTCAAGGTCACGCTCGGCCGCCTTGAGGACGGCGAGAAACAGGTGGAGGACGACGAAGTCACCCAGGACGAGGGCACGCCCGACGAAGGCACGACGCCCGAGACCGGCGACGCCCAGCCTGGCAAGGTCGACACGGTGCTCGGCATGGGCATCAGCGACCTCGGCGAAGAGGCGCGCAAGACCTTCGAGATCGTCGAAAGCGTCAAGGGCGTCGTCATCACGGAAGTGGCGCCCGATTCGGCCGCCGCCGAGCGCGGCATCGTGCCGGGCGACGTGATCGTCGAGATCGGCCAGGAGGCGGTGACGACGGCGGAGGAGGTGCGCACCCGCATCGCCAAGCTGAAATCGGAAGACCGCCGCAACGCGCTGATGATGATCGCCAACCGCAGCGGGGCGCTGCGCTACATCACCGTGCGCATCGATTAGGGCGAGTCCCTTCAGGGGCTTGCGGGCAAAAGGCGAGATAATGAATCAGGCCGCTGGAGCATCGCTTCAGCGGCCTTCGTTTGCCGGCAAAGCCGCCCTGCCGCTCCTTCGTCATGGCCGGGCTTGACCCGACCCTTCACGCCACGGGGTGCGACGGTGGGGGTCAGGCCGTCACGAAATCCGACTTGCGGTAGCCCTGCAGGTAGAGCAGGGCCGTGAGGTCGCCGTGGTCGATGCGGATCTTCGCCTCCGCCGCGACGGCCGGCTTGGCGTGCAGCGCGACGCCGGCGCCGGAAAGATGCAGCATGCCGAGGTCGTTGGCGCCGTCGCCGACCGCCATGGCCTCCTCGGGAGAAATGCCGAGGCGTTCGGAAATCTCGGTGAGGGCGTCGACCTTGGCCTGCTTGCCGAGGATCGGCTCGGCCACCGTGCCGGTCAGCCTGCCGTCGGCGTCGAGAAGCAGGTTGGCGCGGTTCTCGTGAAAGCCGAGCGTTGCGGCGATGCGGCTCGTGAAGACGGTGAAGCCGCCGGAGACGAGGGCGGTGTAATAGCCCTTCGACTTCATGGTCGCGATCAGTTCGCGCCCGCCGGGCGTCAGCGTGATGCGCTTTTCGATCACCTCGTCGATGACGGAGACGGGCAGGCCCTTGAGGAGGGCGACGCGCTCGCGAAGCGCCGGCTCGAAGGCGATCTCGCCGTTCATGGCGCGGGCGGTGATGCCCGCGACCTTGTCCTTGAGACCGACTTCGGCGGCAAGCTCGTCGATGCATTCCTGGCCGATCATCGTCGAATCCATGTCGGCGATCAGCAGTTTCTTGCGCCGCGTCTCCGCTTCCTGGATGGCCAGGTCGACGGGTTCGCTGCCGATGACGGCGCGGATGGCGCTCTCGGCGGCGGCAAGGTCGCTGCCGTCGCGCAGCGCGATATCGCAGGCGATGCCGTCGGCGAGCCAGTAGAGGCCGGAGGCCTCGACCGCGTCGGCGGCCTTTTCGGCGAGGGACGGCGTCAGGACGGGATTTGACGGATTGGCGACAAGCGTGGCAACGAAAGCCATGATGAGAAACCTCGATCGAAAGCGGGACGCGATCCTGATAACGGGCCCGACGGCCAGCGGCAAGTCCGCGCTTGCCGTGCGGCTGGCGGCCGAGCACGGCGGCGTGGTGGTGAATGCCGACAGCATGCAGGTCTACGACACGCTGGACGTGCTCACCGCCCGTCCGCGCCCGCACGACATGGCCGGCATCGAGCACCGGCTCTACGGCCATGTGTCGGCCGGTGCCGCCTATTCGACCGGCGACTGGCTGCGCGAGGCGACAGCGGTCGTCGCGGACTTGCGGGCGCGGGAGACGCTGCCGGTCTTCGTCGGCGGCACGGGGCTCTATTTCCGCGCGCTGACGGGCGGGCTCTCCGACATGCCCGTCATCCCCGAGGCGATCCGCACGCACCTGCGCGAACGGCTTGCCGAAGAGGGCGCCGAGGCCCTGCACCATGCGCTTGCCGCGCGCGATCCGCAGACGGCGGCGCGGCTGAAGCCGGGCGACGGCCAGCGCATCGTGCGGGCGCTGGAGGTGCTGGAGGCGACGGGGCGCTCGATCTCGGCCTTCCAGGCGGCGACGGGGCCGGCCGTCATCGACGCGGAAAGGGCGGAGAAGATCGTTGTCCTGCCGGACCGCGCGGTGCTCGCCGCCCGCATCGACCGGCGTTTTTCCGAAATGCTGGCATCCGGCGCGGTGGCGGAGGTGGAGGCGCTGCTGGCGCTCGACCTTCCGCCCGCCATGCCCGTTATGAAGGCGATCGGCGTGCCGCAGATCGCGGCCATGCTGGCCGGGACGATGAGTGCGGCGGAGGTCGCCGAGCGCGGGGCGGCGGCCACGCGACAATATGCCAAGCGCCAGATGACCTGGATCCGCAACCAGCTCGACGAGAGCTGGCGACGCATCGATCCGCTGGCCGCCGGCGGGACGGCGTAGCGGCCGGCGCGAAGGCCTCAGCGGCGGATCAGGCTGCTCAGCGGTTTCTTGAGAAGCTGCTCGCGGATGGAGCCGTCGCGCCGCGGCTCCTGCTGCTCGCCGAAGGCGGGCGCGGGACGGGCCGGCTGGCGATAGGGATCGGCCGGCGGCTGGCGCTGCGGCTCGGCGGTCAGTTCGCGGCGGATCGCCTCGAAACGTTCCTGGGGCGAGGGGTCGTAGGCGCCCTGGGCGCCCGGCAGCATGTCCGGCCGGTACGGCTCCTGCAGGGAGGGCTGGGCGGCGGGACGCGCGGCCGCGGCGGCCTGCAGCGTCTCGACATAGCCCTCCTCGTCCTCGTAGGGCGCGTCCTCGTAGCCGGTCGGCAGGGCAGCGTTCTGGCCCTGGGCGGCGAGAAAGGAATTCTGGAAGCCGGAAATGTCGGGTCCGGTGATGGCGCGCATGCGGGCGACGATGGAGCGCAGGTCGACGCTTTGCGGCGTCTCCTCGCTGATCTTGACGCCGGTGCCGTTCGCCTTCGGCAGGCGGCTGGCCTCGACGCGCGAGAAGCGCATGCGCATCGGCACGGCCACGGCCTCGCCGAAGGCGATCGCCTCGCCGTTGCCGATCGAGGAGATGAAGCTGGTCGTCGAGGACGAGGAGTTGGGGATCGCCGAGCGGATGATCTCCTGGTCGTGCTCGTTGGCAAGCCGCATGGCGAAGATCGTCGAGCACTGGGAGAGGATCGTCGGGTCGAGTTCGCCCGGGCGCTGGGTGATGATGCCGAGCGAGACGCCGTATTTGCGGCCCTCCTTGGCGATGCGGGCGATGGCCTGGCGCGTCGGCATGAAGCCGAGCTTCATGTCGGCCGGCACGTAGCGGTGCGCCTCCTCGCAGACGACGAGCATGTGCACGCCGCCGTTGCTCCACAGGCCGATCTCGAAGGCCATGCGGCAGAGCACGGAGGCGACGGAATTGACGACCTCGGAGGGAATGCCGGCGAGCTGGAACGTGGTCACCGGCTTGCCGTCGCCGGGAATGCGGAAGATGCGGGCGATCGTGTCGAGGATCGTGTCGGTGATCGTGTTCGAGGAGAACATGAAATGGTAGCGCGGGTCGTTGATCGCCGACATGATCTTGACCTTGAGCGAGCGCAGGTGCGGCTTCTCCGCCCGGCCTTCGAGGCGTCCGATGCGCTCGTCGACGAGGGCGAGCAGGTCGGCGATGCGGAAGGGCACCGGCGTGTCGGCCGTCACCGAGCTCTTCTCGCTCGTGCGGCGCATCAGGCCGTTGTCGCTCGTGCCGCGGAAGGCGCGCTTGGCCTCCGGGATGAGGTCGCGCAGGATGTCCATCTCCTCGGGCACCGGCGGGCGGCCGCGGAAGATCACCTCGGCGAACTCCTCCAGGCGGAACAGCCAGAAGGGCAGGTCCAGCGTGTCGGTGTCGACGATGACCGCAAGCTCGCCGAAGGCGGAGGCGAATTCGTTGTGCGGGTCGAGGATGAGCACGCGCAGGCGCGGATCGGCCTGGATGGCCTTGTGCAGCAGCAGCGTGACGGAGGTGGACTTGCCGACGCCGGTCGTGCCGACGATGGCGAAGTGCTTCTCCAGCATGGAGGGCACATGGATCGTCGCGTCGATCGTCTCGTCCTGCGTCAGCTTGCCGATGGCGCAGACGTCGTTCTTGCCGGTGTCGTAGACCTTGGCGAGGTCCGAGGCGCGGATGCGGTGGGCGATGGCGCCGAGATGGGGATAGTCGGTGATGCCGGCGGAGAATTCCTCGCGGCCGTCGGCGCTGACATGCACCTCGCCCAGAAGCTCCACCTCGATGCGGAAGACCGTGTCCTGATTCTCCGCCCAGCTCTGCTGGTCGGTGGACATGGAATAGACGAGGGCGACGATGCGGTTGCGGCCGACGGAAATGGAGATGAGCCGGCCGACGGCCCACAGTTCCGTGAGCGCCGTTTCCCCGCCTTCGGCGATGGCGCTGATGGTTGCGCGCGAGCCGTTGCACGCGACGACGCGCCCAAGCAGCCGGTTGCCCGATACGCCGTCCCGACGTTCCTGCTCGCCGGCGACGATGGAACTTTGAAAATCACTGTTCAGCAATCACGGCACTCCTTGCCATCAAAGGCGAAGTCTAACGGCCGGCGCTTAATAAGACGTTTCGTCGTGATGCACCCCTTGATTGCAATTTTGAGGATCGGCGCGAATCCGTGCCGTTTCGAAACAGGCGGAAAGGCGTTGACGTGCGCGGGCTTTGCCGGTAACACTTCGGCCCATGAAAAAACTGACGGCTATCATTCTTGTGGTGGGAAGGCGCATGGGCAGGGTGGTGTAACCATCCGGCGAAAGCACCCATGCGCGGTAAGCAGGCTCCTCCAAGGGGCCTTTTTTTATGCCCAGAAATTCGTTAATCACACCTGAAATACCAAAGAGACGGACGGAAATCCGATGAGCGGAACAGAAAATCAGATGACGGGCGCCGAAATTGTCCTGCAGGCCCTGAAGGACAACGGCGTGGAACATATCTTCGGCTATCCGGGCGGTGCCGTCCTGCCGATCTATGACGAGATCTTCCAGCAGGACGACATCGAGCACATTCTCGTGCGCCACGAGCAGGGCGCCGGCCACATGGCCGAAGGCTATGCCCGCTCCACCGGCAAGGTCGGCGTCATGCTCGTCACCTCCGGCCCGGGCGCCACCAATGCGGTCACGCCCCTGCAGGACGCGCTGATGGATTCCATCCCGCTCGTCTGCCTCACCGGCCAGGTTCCGACCACGCTCATCGGCTCGGACGCCTTCCAGGAATGCGACACGGTCGGCATCACGCGCCCCTGCACCAAGCACAACTGGCTGGTCAAGGACGTCAACGAACTCGCCGGCGTCATCCACGAGGCCTTCCGCATCGCGCAGTCGGGCCGCCCGGGCCCCGTCGTCGTCGATATCCCGAAGGACGTGCAGTTCGCGACCGGCACCTATACGCCGCCTTCCGCCGCGCCGATCCAGAAGAGCTACCAGCCGAAGGTCACGGGCGACGCGAACCAGATCGCGGCCGCCATCAGCCTGATGCGCTCGGCCCGCCGGCCGGTCATCTATTCCGGCGGCGGCGTCGTGAATTCCGGGCCGGAAGCCTCGCGCCTCCTGCGCGAACTGGTCGAGATCACCGGCTTCCCGATCACCTCGACGCTGATGGGCCTCGGCGCCTATCCGGCCTCCGGCAAGAACTGGCTGGGCATGCTGGGCATGCACGGTTCCTACGAGGCGAACATGGCGATGCACGACTGCGACGTCATGGTCTGCATCGGCGCGCGCTTCGACGACCGCATCACCGGCCGCCTCAACGCCTTCTCGCCGAACTCGAAGAAGATCCACATCGACATCGACCCGTCCTCGATCAACAAGAACGTCCGCGTCGACGTTCCGATCCTCGGCGATGTCGGCTCGATCCTGGAGGACATGGTGCGCCAGTGGCGGGCCGCCGGCAAGGACTACGACAAGGCGATCCAGGGCGATTGGTGGTCGTCGATCGCCCGGTGGCGGGCGCGCAATTCCTTTGCCTACAAGCAGAGCAACGACGTCATCATGCCGCAATACGCCATCCAGCGGCTCTACGAACTGACCAAGGACCGCGACACCTACATCACCACGGAAGTCGGCCAGCACCAGATGTGGGCGGCGCAGTTCTACGGTTTCGAGCAGCCGAACCGCTGGATGACCTCGGGCGGCCTCGGCACGATGGGCTACGGCTTCCCGGCGGCGATCGGCGTGCAGGTCGCGCACCGCGACAGCCTCGTCATCGACATCGCGGGCGACGCCTCGATCCAGATGTGCATCCAGGAGATGAGCTGCGCGGTTCAGTATGACCTGCCGGTCAAGATCTTCATCCTGAACAACCAGTATATGGGCATGGTGCGCCAGTGGCAGCAGCTCCTGCACGGCAACCGCCTGTCGAACTCCTATACGGAAGCGATGCCCGACTTCGTCAAGCTCGCGGAAGCCTATGGCGGCGTCGGTATCGCCTGTGACAAGCCCGGCGATCTCGACGGGGCCATCCAGGAGATGATCGACGTCAGGCGCCCTGTCATCTTCGATTGCCGCGTGGCGAACCTTGCCAACTGCTTCCCGATGATCCCCTCGGGCAAGGCGCACAACGAAATGCTGCTGCCCGACGAGGCCACGGACGAAGCGGTCGCCAATGCGATCGACGCCAAGGGCCGCCAGCTCGTTTGATGTAGAGGTAGAGAAAATCATGAACGCACACCTTCAGCCCACCGGCTCTGCCTATTTCATCGCCAAGGAAACCCAGGTCGCGGAGAGCCACACGCTCTCCGTGCTGGTCGACAACGAGCCGGGCGTGCTTGCCCGGGTCATCGGCCTGTTCTCCGGCCGCGGCTACAACATCGAGAGCCTCACGGTTTCGGAGACCGAGCACGAGGCGCATCTTTCGCGCATCACCGTCGTGACGCGCGGCACGCCCGGCGTTCTCGAACAGATCAAGTCGCAGCTCGAGCGCATCGTGCCGGTCCACCGCGTCGTCGACCTCACCGTGCGCGCGAAGATGCTCGGCCAGGAGCGGCCGATCGAGCGCGAAGTGGCGCTGGTCAAGGTCACGGGCTCCGGCGAGATGCGTGCGGAGACCCTGCGCCTTGCCGACGCCTTCCACGCCAAGGTCGTCGATGCGACGACCGAGCACTTCATCTTCGAGATCACGGGAAAATCGTCCAAGGTCGATCAGTTCGTCGCGATCATGAAGCCGCTCGGCCTCAGCGAGGTGTGTCGCACGGGCATCGCCGCGATGAACCGCGGCCCGCAGGGGATGTGAATAGGCGAAGCGGGCGGTGGCTCGAACTCGTGAGGCGGTGCTTCCGCTTCGGAGCCTCCTGCAAGCCCGCTTCCTCTCCTTTGTCATCCTCGGGCTTGACCCGAGGACCCACATTCCCACGGCACGCCTTGAGTTTGTGGCATGGATCCTCGGCTCAAGGCCGAGGATGACGTCGCGGGTGGGAAGGCTTTTCGGGAAACGGGAAAGCCCTTTTTCATGCGGATCAGATCATCTCCAGCGGCCGCTTGCGCGTCGGCGGTGGGAAGGCCTCGTCGAGGAGGCGCAGGTCCTCCGAGGTCAGGCGGATCTCGGCGGCGCGGAAATTCTCGCGCACCCGGTCCGGCGTCCCGGATTTCGGGATGGCGATGACGCCGGGCTTGGTCAAAAGGAAGGCGAGGGCGACCTGGGCGGCGCTCGCCTTATGGATGCGGCCGATCTCCTCCAGCACGGGATGGCCGACGAGGCGGCCTTCGTCGAGCGGCGAATAGGCCATGATCGGGATGCCCTGCACCTGGCTCCAGCGCAGGAGATTGAACTCGATGCCGCGGCGGGACAAATTGTAAAGCACCTGGTTGGCGACGGGCCGGGCGGGTTCCGCGACGTCGAGCAGTTCCAGCATGTCGTCCTGGTCGAAATTGGAGACGCCCCAGGCGCCGATCTTGCCCTCGGCCTTCAGCGTCTCGAAGGCCTCGACCGTCTCGGCGAGCGGATGGTTGCCGCGCCAGTGCAGCAGGTAGAGGTCGAGATGGTCGGTGCCGAGCCGTTTCAGGCTCGCCTCGCAGGCGGCGATCGTGCCGCTGCGGCTGGCATTGTGGGGCAGCACCTTGGAGACGAGGTACACCGCATCGCGCCGCCCCCGGATCGCCTCGCCCACCACCGTCTCCGCGCCGCCGTCGGCATACATTTCCGCCGTGTCGATCAGCGTCATGCCGAGGTCGAGCCCGGCGCGCAGGCTGTTCGCCTCTTGCGTCCTCGATACGTCGCTTTCCCCCATGTGCCAGGTGCCGAGGCCGAGGGCCGGCACCTGCCGACCGCCGGGGAACGTGACTGCCGGTAATTCCGCTTTCATGGTACGCTCCGCTTGCAAGGGCCATGCATCAGCCAGCCGAATTGCATGCATGACAAGAATTGGCTGGTCGTTGCAAGGAGATGGATTATCAATCGGAAAAAACAATCCGGATTTTCAGGACCACCCATGCAGATCGAGATTTTTCTGGCGCTTCTGGTCTTCGCCTTCACCACCTCCATCACGCCCGGCCCGAACAACATGATGCTCTTCGCCTCGGGCGTGAACTTCGGTTTCGTGCGCACGATCCCGCATATGTGCGGCATCGGCGTCGGTTTCCTCGTCTTGCTGCTCGCCGTCGGTTTCGGGCTCGGGGCGCTGCTGGAGACGGTGCCGCTGGTCTATACGGCGCTGAAATTCGCCGGCGGCGCCTATCTCGTGTGGATCGCCTGGAAGATCGGCACGTCGCGCTCGCTCGGCGAAGGCAAGGCCGGGGCGCGGCCGATGAGCTTCCTGGAGGCCGCCGCCTTCCAGTGGGTCAACCCGAAGGCCTGGGTCATGGCCGTCTCCGCCATGGCGACCTATACGAATTCGGCCAACTACGCGATGAGCGTGCTGATCGTCGGCGCCGCCTTCGCCATCGTCAATTTCCCCAGCGTCTCCACCTGGGCCGGCTTCGGCTCGGCGCTGCGCCAGTGGCTGTCCGATCCGGCGCGGCTGAAATGGTTCAACATAACGATGGCCCTCCTGCTCGTCGCGAGCCTCTGGCCGATGCTGCGCTAGCGGCGTAAAAGGAGAGACCGGAGCGGAGGGCCGCCATGCACGACCACGATCACGACGACTACCACCATCACGACAACCATTTCTCGCCGATGGAGGCGCGCGTGCGGGCGCTGGAAACCATCCTGACGGAGAAGGGCCTGATCGATCCGAGGGCCATCGACGTCATCGTCGAGATCTACGAGACGAAGATCGGTCCGCGCAACGGCGCCCGCGTCGTCGCCAAGGCCTGGGCGGAGCCGGATTTCGCCGCCTGGCTGAAGCGGGACGCGACGGCGGCGATCGCCAGCCTCGGCTATACCGGCCGGCAGGGCGAGCATATGCGGGCGGTGTTCAACGACGGCGAGACGCACAACCTCGTCGTCTGCACGCTGTGCTCCTGCTATCCCTGGTCCGTGCTCGGCCTGCCGCCCGTCTGGTACAAGGCGCCGGCCTATCGCGCGCGCGCCGTGATGGACCCGCGCGGCGTGCTGGAGGAGTTCGGCGTCACGCTGCCGGCCGACCGGAAGGTCCGCGTGTGGGATTCGACGGCGGAACTGCGCTATCTCGTCATCCCCGAGCGGCCGGCGGGCAGCGAGGGACTGGACCAGGACGCCCTCGCGGACCTCGTGACGCGCGATGCCATGATCGGCACGGGGCTGGCGCTTTCGCCCGAGGCACGGGCATGAACGGGCCGCACGATCTGGGCGGCCAGCACGGTTTTGGCCCCGTCGCGCCGGAGGCGAACGAGCCGTATTTCCATGCCGAGTGGGAAAAGCGGGCGCTCGGCGTGACGCTCTCCTGCGGCGCCTTCGGCGCCTGGACCATCGACGAGAGCCGCCACGCGCGGGAGAACATCCCGCCCGCCACCTATCTTGCCGCGAGCTACTACGAGATCTGGATCCGCGCGCTCGAAACGTTGCTCGAACGCCACGGCTTCGTCAGCGGCGCCGAGCGCGCCGAAGGCCGGATGCTGGAAAAAGGGGCGACGCCGAAGCGCGTTCTGACGGCGGAGATGGTGTCGGCCGTTCTTGCGAGGGGCGGGCCGTGCGACCGGCCGCTCGACACGGCGCCGCGGTTTGCCGCCGGCGCGCGCGTGCGCACCCGCACTTTCAATCCGGCGACGCGTACCCGCCTGCCGCGCTATGCCCGCGGCAAGGTCGGCGTGGTCGAGGCCGTGCAGGGTTCCTTCGTCTTTCCGGACGACAACGCGCACGGCAGGGGCGAGAACCCGCAATGGGTCTATACCGTCGTCTTCGACGGCGCGGAGATCTGGGGCGAGGGGGCGGACCCCGGCCTCACCGTCTCGATCGACGCCTGGGAGAGCTATCTTGAGCCGGTGTGAGACGCCCGCCGATTCGCCCGGCCTGCCGAAATCCCGGGAAGGCGATCCGGTCTTCGCCGAGCCCTGGCAGGCGCAGGCCTTCGCAATGACGGTGCGCCTCCACGAGCGGGGCGTCTTCACCTGGGGCGAATGGGCCGAGGCTTTGTCGCGCGAGGTCCACCGGCCCGGAAGGGCCGTCGACGGCGCGGACTATTTCGACTGCTGGGTCGCCGCGCTCTCCACGCTGCTGGCCGCAAGGGGCGTTGCGAGCGAAGCGGAGCAGGTCGCGCTGGCCGACCGCTGGGCCCGCGCCGCCGAGGCGACGCCGCACGGACGGCCCATCCTCCTTGAAAACGTGCCGGACTAAGATCGGTCGGCGACGAAGCGGGCGAGCCACGGGCCGAACAGGGTCACGAGGATGAGCCGGGCCGTCTGCAGGGCCATGACGAAGGCCACATCGACATTGCTGGAGGCGGCGATGACGGCGATGGAATCGAGGCCGCCCGGGCTGGTCGAGAGATAGGCCGTCAGTGGGTCGATGCCGAGCACCAGGATCAGCAGGCCGGCAAGCAGGCCGGAAAAGCTGATCAGCCCGATGATGGAGAGCACTGTCGGCAGGAGCGCCCGGCGCGCATGCAGCAGGATGGCGCGGGTGAAGCCGAGGCCGATGTTCCAGCCGAGCAGCGTGAAGGCGATGACGAGCAGCCATTGCGGCAGCTCGATGGTGACGGTGCCGGAGGCGTTGAGCACGGCGGCGAGCGCGAAGGGCACCAGGAAGGCGCCGGCCGGGATGCGCAGCTTCTGGCCGGCAAGGCCGCAGAGGATGCCGACGGCCAGCATGGAGACGAGCGGCGGCAGCGGCACCGGCTCGAACCAGGCATGCGGCGGCACCGCCGCGCCGTCGTGCCCGCCGAAATGGGCGACGAGCGTGGCGAGGCTGGCGACGAAGACGACGCGCAGATATTGCATGAAGGCGACGAGGCGGGCATCGGCGCCGTAGGCCTCGGCCATCATCATCATGGTGGAAGCCGCGCCGGCGGAGGATCCCCAGATCGCGGTGGTGCCGGGCAGGATGCCGGTGCGCGTGATCAGCCAGCCCGACAGCGTGCTGACGCTGATGACGGAGACCACGACGAACAGGATCAGCGGCCAGTTGCGCTGGAAGGTGCCGAGGAAATCCTCAGAGACCGTGGTGGCGATCATCAGCGCCAGCACGACCTGGACGACGAAGAAGAAGATGCGCGGCAGGCGGATCGTTCCCCCGCCGAGCGCCACGGCGATGCCGGCCAGCATCGGTCCCATCAGGAGGGCGGCGGGAAAGCCGCCGATCTCCAGCGGCACCGTGGTGACGACCGACAGCGCGCCGACCGCGGCCCATTGCAGGGCGCCGGGCAGCTTGCCGATTCCCGCCGGCGGGGCAGTGTTCTTCGAGACTGGGGAGAGGCGGGACAAGGGGCGCTCCGGAAAACTGGGCCCTCCATAGCGCGGCGCGGCGCCGGCGAACAGGGGAAATCGCCCGCAGGGCGATCGCGTCCGCCATGGTGCGAAACGGTCACGTCCCCCTTGCCTCCGGGCGCCGAATCCTGCCAAGTCCGGACATGGAATTTGCACCCCAACAGGATGAGGCGCTGAAGGCCGTCGCACGATGGCTGAAGGACGGGCGCGCGCCGCTGTTTCGGCTGTTCGGTTATGCCGGCACGGGCAAGACGACGCTGGCGCGCCATTTCGCGGAGAATGTCGACGGCGAGGTGCTGTTTGCCGCCTTCACCGGCAAGGCGGCCCAGGTGCTGCGCTCCAAGGGCGCGAGCAATGCCAAGACGATCCATTCGCTGATCTATCGCCCGCGCGGCGAGGAGGAGGTTTCGGACGAGGAGACGGGCAAGACCTCGATCTCGCCGATGTTCTCCATCAACCGCCAGAGCCCGGTGGCCAAGGCCGCCCTCGTCGTCGTCGACGAATGCTCGATGGTCGACGAAGCGCTCGGCAAGGACCTGATGAGCTTCGGCACGCCGATCCTCGTGCTCGGCGATCCCGGCCAGCTGCCGCCCGTTTCCGGCGGCGGCTATTTCACCAACCAGGAGCCGGACTACCTGCTCACGGATATCCACCGGCAGGCGCGCGACAACCCGATCATCCAGCTTGCCATGCAGGTGCGCGAGGGCCGGGAGATCGACTATGGCGACTATGGCGCCGCACGGGTCATCGGCCGCAACGAGGTGGACCAGACGCTCGTGCTCGATGCCGACCAGGTGCTCGTCGGCACGAACCGAACGCGGCGGCGCTACAACCAGCGCCTGCGCGAACTGAAGGGGTTCACCACCGACTATCCGCAATCCGGCGACAAGCTGGTGTGCCTGCGCAACGACCCGGCCAAGGGCCTGCTCAACGGCTCGCTCTGGCAGGTGATGAGCTCGTCCAAGGAGACGGTGAAGCCCGGCATCAACCTGATGATCCGTCCGGAAGACGACGACATGGATCGCGGCGCGGCCAAGATCAAGCTTCTGAAGGCCGCCTTCGAGAATCTCGACGAGGAGATTCCGTGGTCGACGCGCAAGCGCTATGACGAGTTCGATTTCGGCTATGCGCTGACCGTGCACAAGGCGCAGGGTTCGCAGTGGAACAATGTCGTGCTGTTCGATGAAAGTTACGCTTTCCGCGACACGCGCGAACGCTGGCTCTACACCGCCATTACGCGCGCCGCGGAAACGCTCACCATCGTGCGATAGAGGGGACCCGCACGACGGACCGCTTTTCAGGAAGCGGATGGATGGGGCCGGTCGTCATGTCCGGCCCGTCCCGCCGGTTTCAGTGACCGACGATGCCGAGCATGACCGCCTTGGCGACGGCCTGGAAACGGTTGTTGCTGTCGAACTTGGCGATGATGGTCTTTTCCATCACCTGCACTTCGCCGGGCTCGATCTCGAGCGCGCGGGCGATGCGGCTCGTCGGATAGCCTTCCGCCATCAGGGAGAGGCAGCGCAGTTCGGCGGGCGCAAGATGGGCGCAGGGCGTGTTGTCGTTGGTTTCCGGCTCGTGGGCGGAGCTGAAATCGAGCAATTCGTTGATCTGCTGCATCTGCCGGCGGATCGTCGATTGCTGAGCCACCAGTTCGCGCTTGCGGGCGGTCATGGCGCTGCGGAAGACGCCGTCGGCCTCGTCCTGGCTCTGGGCGGCGGAAAGCTGCTCCAGCAGTTCCTGGATCACGGCGACGGGCATGCCCGTCTCGCGGCAGGTGTTGACGACCGCCATCTGCTGGATCTCATCCGGGCCGTAGACCCGCATGGGACCGACGCGTGCCGCGGTCAGGAGGCCCTTCTCCTCGTAGAAATGCAGCGTGCGATGGGTCACGCCGAAGGCGTTGGCCATGTCGGCGATGGCAAGGCGGCCCTCGGGCAGGTTTTCCGGCACGGGCGCGACCGGCAGGAAACGGATGGATTTGCGCGCGCTCGACCGGCCGTCGGCTTTCTTCGGCTCGTTGGTCATCATGAAAGCAGCTCGCAAACAAGTGGATTGGTCATGTGCTTACCCCCGGTCGCCGGGCCATGGGCCAGCTTCACGCGGAAGGCTGGATGACAAGCCGGCGGACAATGCCTTTCACCGTTTCGCCGACTGTGCAGGTCGATGAAACTGTATACGATCATGCAGGGATTCCCGATCCCATTCGCAACGCGACCGTGCGGGATCCTGAATCCGAGCGGCACACATTACCCATCCGCCCTGCATCGTAAAATAAACCCAAGGCGGGCACATGCCTATCGTTATATCTAGGGATGTATTTTCTGGCGCCGCCCATAGGCCGGGTGCAGGTGGCTCAGCGCGTCACGGTGGTACTGGGGGCGTCTCCCGGTGAGACCCCGGCAAGCGCCGCCGGCAGCAGGTTGCAGGCGGCCGGCTTGCCGGCGGCGGCCGTTCGGCGCGGCGTGCCGCTGTCCGCCTGTGCGAGGCATTCCATGAGATTGCTGGCCACGCCCGTGCGCGTGGCGTGGCGATAGAGCGGGCCGGTGGCGGTCAGGGCGCGGGCGGCGAAGGCGACGGCCTCGTAGGCGATGCCGCCTTCGCTGCGAAGCTGTTCGCGCGAAAAGTGCCGGGTGAAGATCGTGGCGCCCGATGGTTCGTGGATCAGCCGGGCATAGACGCCTTGCCCGTTCGGGCGATTCTCGATGCGGATGGCGTAGGAGAGCGCATGCGGCGGCTCGGCGGTGTCCTGCGAATCGACGAGATGCACGGTCCTGTGGTAGCGGGCCGACCCGGCGATGGCGTGGGCCAGCGCATTGCATTCGCCGCCCGCCGGCCAGCATTGCAGGATGTGGAGGCTCGGCAGCGCCTGGACGAGGCCGGCCAGCTTGTTCTGCACCGAGAGCACGAGCTGCGCCTTGTCGATCGCCGCATTCGTAGTGTCCGGATAGACCGAAGGGGCGAGGAAGAAGAGCGGCAGCAGCGAGAAGAGGGCGAGCGGCGAGGAGACCGGCGCGGGAAGCCAGGAGCGGCGGGGCTGCGGCTTGTGCCGGGCCGTCGGCACGGACGAAGGCGCGTCGGGTGCCGCGTCCTTCGGGATGGTGTATTCCGGCACGTAGCTGCCGAGCGGCACGCGGATGCGCAGGCCGTCGCCCGCGCCCTCCTTCTCGTAATACTGCTCCAGCAGCTTGCGGAGCTTGCCCGCCTGCACGCGCACGAGCGGGTCGTTGCCGGCGTCGAAGCCCGGCGTGCGGCCGAACACGTCGATGCCGATCGTATAACCCTTGAGTTGGGCGGCTTTGCCGGAAAGCTCGTTCTCGACGATGTAGGAGAGGAACGAGCGCAGCCGCTCCGACCGGGAGAACGCCTCGCTCGCGACAACGGCGGCAAGCGCATGCCGCACGCGCTCGCATGCCGGCCTGTCGGTCCTCGTCATCGCGTCGCCAAAGAGGAGGCCATCGCCGTTGCCCGCTTTCCTTCCCGTTCCCCAAGACGGAACGCCGGCACGGCATCCCCCCAAAAACCAAGGGGATTCTACCGGTGATTCCCGCACGGCCGCAAGGGGGCATGCACAGGCTCCCGCCACAAAGCCGCAAGGCTGCGGCAGGCAGGGCCCTCGAGGCGATTGCTCTTGTGGAAACAACAGGCTAGACCTATCACCAGCAAGAGGAGTTTGCGTCGCCATGCCTGCGAAACTGTCGGTCAATCTCAATGCCATTGCCATGCTGCGCAACCGCCGGGATCTGCCCTGGCCAAGCGTCACCGGCCTTGGCCGGGTCGCCCTTCAGGCCGGTGCGAGCGGCCTGACCGTGCATCCGCGGCCGGACCAGCGCCATGTGCGCTTTTCCGACCTCGCGCCGATCCGCAGCCTTATCGATACGGAATTCGCCGGCACGGAATTCAACATGGAGGGCTTTCCTGAGGAGGGCTTCATGCGGCTCGTCGAGGAGCACCGCCCCGAGCAGGTGACGCTCGTGCCGGACGATCCCTCCCAGGCGACCTCCGACCACGGCTGGGACTTCCGCAAGAACCACAACCTCCTCGGCAACATCGTCGGCCGGTTGAAGAAGCTCGGCCTGCGCGTCTCGGTCTTCGCCGACGGCGATCCTGACCGCGCGGCGCTGACCATCGCGAAGGAGGTCGGCGCGGACAGGATCGAGCTCTATACCGGCCCCTATGGCGGCTGTTACGACGATCCGGCCGAGGCGGCGCGGATCGCCGAGCGGCTGGGCGAGACGGCGGATATCGCCTTCGAACTCGGCCTCGACGTCAATGCCGGCCACGACCTGACCGTTGCCAACCTGCCGGCGCTCGTCGCGCGCATTCCGCGCCTTGCCGAAGTGTCGATCGGCCACGGCCTGACCGCCGACGCGCTGGAATACGGCATGGCGGAAACCGTGCGGCGCTTCCGCCGCGCCTGCGGCCAGGACATCTGAGGGCCCGTGCGGCGCCCCTTCGAGCGCCGCACCTTAAGATAGCATCAGCCGAGAAACGCGGCCGTGTTCGCGGCGACGAAGTCCTCGAAGGACGTCGGTGCGCGGCCGGAAAGCGCCTGCGCGTCGTCCGTCACCATCGCGATCTTGCCCTCGCGCGTGTTGGCGTCGAAGGAGACGATGGTCGGCACGAAGCCTTCCGGCAGGCCGGCGGCCTTCAGGCCCTCGGCAAGCTGGGCATCCGTGACATGCACGACGGCGAGCGGCTTGCCGGTGGCCTTGGAGACGAGGGCGGCGATCTCCTTGGCCGTGCGCGCCTTCGTGCCGGTCAGGGTGTAGGTCCGGCTCTCGCCGCCGGCCTTCAGCACGGCGCCGGCAAGGGCGGCGGCGGTGTCGGCGCGGGTGATATGGGCGATCCTGCCTTCGCCGGCCGAGGTGTACCAGGACCCGGTCTGGAGCGCATGCGGCAGCGACATGAAGAGGTTTTCCGCATACCAGCCGTCGCGCAGGATCGTGTAGGGGATGCCGGTCGCCTTGATGGCCTCCTCGCTGCCGAGATGGTCGGGGGCGAAGGTGACGCGCGAATCGTCCGGCTGCGGCATCGACGTATAGAGGATGTGTTTCGCGCCGGCCCTGGCGGCGGCGGAGACGGCGGCCTTGTGCTGGGCGAGGCGCCTGCCAGGGGTGTCGAGCGCGTCGGTGGAGATGATCAGCACCTTGGTTGCCCCGGCGAAGGCGGCGTCGAGCGAGGCGGGGACGTCGAAGTCGGCGGTGCGCACGGTGACGCCCTTGCCGGCATAGGCGGCGAGCTTCGCGACGTCGCGGGTCGTGGCGATGATATCGGCGGGGGCGAGCTTGCCGGAGGCGAGGAGCGCGTCGATGACGAGGCGGCCGAGCTGGCCGGAAGCGCCGGTAACGAGAACTGTGTCGGTCATGTTTTGCCTTTCTGGGCCGTTCCTGCAGGTGTGCGGGGAAGTGCCCGGTCCTGCGGCGTATTGGTCTCTAATCGAGACTTGCTCTTATCTGGTAATCTGATAGGAGCTGTAAAGGAGGCAGTTTCTTCTGCGGTGGTTACCTGGAGGGAACCGGCTATGAACAGGATCGTCGATCGCGCCGAGGGCGAGCGCGTCATCCTCATCGACGGCGTCGCCATGTCGATGGACGATTGTCCGGTGCGCGACGTGCTGGACAGCGTCGGCGGCAAGTGGACGTCGCTGATGATCCTCGGCCTTGCCGACGGGCCGCGCCGCTTCTCGCAGCTTCGCCGCTTCATCCCCGACATTTCGCAGCGCATGCTGACCCAGACGCTGCGCGACCTGCAGCGCGACGGCTATCTCAGCCGCACCGTCTACCCCACCCGGCCGCCGAGCGTCGAATATCGCCTGACGCCGCTCGGCCATTCCTTCCTTGCGCTCCTGCGCTCCCTCGTGCACTGGTCTGCCGAGAACCATGCCGCGATCCGGGCCGCCCGACAGGTCTACGACGCGGCCAAGGACTGACGCTCCGGCCGCAGGGCCAAGGGAGCCGCATGCGGGGAAGGGCCATGAAGCCACTCGATATCGGTATCGCCGGCGCCGGGCCCGCGGGGCTTGCGGCGGCGCTGTTCCTGTCGCGCGCCGGCCACAGGGTGGAGCTTATCGAACGCTTCGCGCAACCGTCCCCCGTCGGTTCCGGCCTGCTGATGCAGCCGACGGGCCTGACCGTGCTCGACGCGCTGGGCCTCTCGCCGGCCATTCACGCGCTCGGCAACCGCATCGACCGGCTGCACGGTGCCGATGCCGGCAGCGGCCGGACGGTGCTCGACGTGCGCTACGATGCGCTTTCCGGCGGCCGCTACGGCCTTGCCGTGCACCGGGCGGCGCTCTTTGCGACGCTGCACGACGCGGTCGTGGCCGAAGGCCTGCCCGTGCGCACCGGCATCACGCTCGCCAAGGCGGAAACCCGGCAGGCCCGCACGGCGCTGCACGATCCCGACGGCGAGATCGTCGGCGACTATGACCTGGTGGTCGACGCGACGGGCGCCCGCTCGCAGCTTGCCGCCGCCTCCGTCGTTGCGCCCGATATCCGCGAACTGCCTTGGGGCGCCTTCTGGGCGACGCTCGATTGCGAGGGGATCGCGCATGACGCGCACGCGCTCGCGCAGCGCTACGACGCGGCCAGGGTGATGATCGGCGTGCTGCCCGTCGGCCGGGCAGGGGCGGGCGAAGGGCGCAAGGCCGCCTTCTTCTGGAGCCTGAAGGCGGCCGACGCCGACGCGATCCGCCGGGCCGGCCTCCAGCGCTGGAAGGCGCGCATCCTCGCCTACTGGCCGCAGACCGCGCCCTTCCTCGACCAGATTGCCGACTGGGACCAGTTGACGCTCGCCCGCTATGCCCACCGCACCACGCTGCCGCCCGTGGCGGACGGCATCGCCTTCATCGGCGACAGCGCCCACTCGACCAGTCCGCAGCTCGGGCAGGGGGCGAACATGGCGCTGCTCGATGCGGCGGCGCTGGCACATGCCCTGTCCTCGGCCGCCACCCTGGAGGAGGGGCTTGCGGCCTATGCGGCCGCCCGGCGCAGTCATGTGCGGCTGTTCCAGATGCTCTCCTACGTCTTCACGCCCTTCTACCAGTCGGATTCGCAGGCGATCGCCTGGCTGCGCGACCGGCTGGTGGCGACGGTCGCGAGAATCCCCCCGGCGCCGCAGATCCTTGCGGCGATCGTCTCCGGCACGCTCGCCGACCCGTTCACGCGGGCCGGGCTTCAGGAGTGCCGCTGGCCGCAGCGCGTGCCGCAGGAGGCGTGAGCGGCCAGACGACGGACGCAAAAAAGGCCGGATCGCTCCGGCCTTTCGAATTTCAGAACTCTTGCGGCCGATCAGGCTGCGACGAGCTGGTCGGCCGACATCTTGCCGGACTTGCGGTCGCGGATCAGCTCGAAGGAGACCTTCTGGCCTTCGTTGAGGCCAGTGAGGCCCGCGCGCTGTACGGCGGAGATGTGGACGAAAACGTCCGGCTCACCGCTGTCCTGCTGAATGAAGCCGTAGCCCTTGGTCGTGTTGAACCACTTTACGGTACCAGTTGCCATGACGAAACCTTTCCTAAGCCGTCAAATCAATCTTCGGTCGCCGGAATGGCGACCATGGGAGGTCGAATTTGAAGGGGAGGTTCGTAACTGCAAGCGGAACCGCCTGCAAATGCAGAAGTCAACGTTCAAATCTCGATGCGGGAGAAATAGGTGGTTCGGCGCTCCGGGTCAAGATGCGTGAGGCCCGGATCGCCTGCGGTTTTCACTCGGCCGCGGGCAGGGCCGTATCGTTGGCGCATTGCGCGATCGGCAGTTGCCGGAAGCTGTGAATGGCGAGGATCCGGCCTTGCGACGCGTCGGTCTCCACCTTCATGCAGGCGCAGGCATAGCCGTAATTGCCGTTGGTGCGGACATAGTCGCCGGCGGAAATGTCGGGAATCCGGTCGAAACCCTCCGGCTCGTCGCCGGCGCCCTGCGTCATCAGCGTCCAGGTCCCGGCGCTGTCGTCCAGCCACCAGTTGGCGGGCGTCGGGTTCTGCAGCCAGCCGCAGCGGGTTTCGGCCGCTTCGGCGATCGTGACCGTGGAGAACAGCGCGAGCGCCGCGCAAAGGAGAGGTTTCGTCATCGTTGCGTCCTCAGTTCCCGATCTTCCTGCAGTGGAACGTGTCGCCGCTGGCCCCGGAGGCCCAGTCCATCTCGCCGGCGGTAATGTTGGCAAGGCCGATGCGATAGTCGTCGGCGAAGGTCAGCGTATAGGCGCCGCCGTCCTTCTCGCTTTTCAGGATCGGCATCGGCCCCTCGCCGGAATCATAGCTGTCGGCGGTGAAGATGAAGGTCGAGACCTCGCAATCCCAGGTGCCGACATAGGGCGGCGCATCGGCGGCATGGGCGGGCAGGGCGAGGAGAACGAGAGCGCAGGCAGGAAGACGAAGCATGGCGCGGATCCGTCGCAGGAGGGCAGGCGCAGCTATGACGGGCAGCGCCCGTCCCTTATTCGCGTATCGACGGGGCCGGGAAAGAAAAAGTCCCGCCCGGCGCGTCATGCCCTGGGCGGGACCGATCGGCAATCAGGCCGGGCGACGCTTGTCGACCCGGTGATGATCGAGGAAGGCTGCGATGGCGGCCTCGCCGCACAGGCGCCGCTGCTCGACGAGGGCGCCGGCAAGGTGGGCGGCATCGCCGAAGGTGACGGTCTCGACGCCGGCCGCGGCCGGCGTGCGGGCGAGCGTGTCGGAAACGATATCCGCCAGGGTGCGCGGCAGGATATCGGTGCAGGCCCGCATGCTTTCGAACACGACGCCGATCGGAATGATCTGGTCCTCGTAGATCACCATCGGTTCGGCGCGTTCGTCTTCCCAGGCAACGAGCGCCTCAAGGGCGGCGCCGAACAATTGCTGTAGGGTGATGGGAGCATGTCCCTCGTGAAGGTCTGGCAGGAAATTCATCATTTTCTGTCTCCTTTGCGTAAGGGCGGTTGGCTTCGTACTCCTGACTGAAAGCCCGGATGCCGGCGTGCCGACGCGCGAAGCGAGCGGCCTGCTGCACCGCAGGTCTCACAAATCTTAACGAGCGGAAACGGATTGGGAAGCGAAAAATTTTGTGCCGGCTGGGGCTCTTGCCCGCTTGGCGTAGAGTTATGTTTCAAATCAGCGACATAGCGGAAAGAAAATTTCCCGCTCGTTGTGCGTTGCAGCGATAATTGTGTGCTGCGGGATCCGGATATGCGGGTGATTCGGCCCGGTAGATCCCCTGTCCTTCCCTGTCTTGCAAAAGAGTGTTGACCAGCCGTGCGCAGACCGATAGAAGATGCCGAACCGTACGGTACGGTACGCAATCGGGTGGATGGTTATCTTGCAGGGGTTCGCGCAGGCAAAGGCAGGGGCTGCGGCCGCGGGACTGACGGAACGTCAGGGCGCGGTGCTGGAGCGCGCGCTCGGCCTGCTGGTGGAGGGCGGCGAGCGGGCGTTGACGACGGCCGGTGTCGCCCGCGCGGCGAACTGTTCGAAGGAAAGCCTCTACAAGTGGTTCGGCGACCGCGACGGGCTGATCTCGGCGATGATCACCTACCAGGCCGGCAAGGTGCGCACGGTCGAGGTAAGCGCCGGCGCGCTGACGGCCGAGACGCTGCGCAGGCATCTCCTCGCCTTCGCGAGCGATCTGATCGACGTGCTTTCGGGCGACGTGTCGCTGGCGCTGAACCGCCTGGCCATCGGCCAGGCGAGCCGCGAGGGCGCGGGCCTTGGCCGCCTGTTGCAGGAGCGCGGCCGCCGGCAGATCGGCAAGCGCGCCGCAGCGCTTCTGGAGGCGGGCCGAAAGGCGAAGTTGCTTGCCTTCGGCAGTGCGGACGAGGCATACGGCACGCTCTACGGCCTGATCGTCTCCGACATGCATCTGCGCATGCTGCTCGGCGAGAATGCCGCAGCGCTCAAAAAGGAATTCTCGCCCCGCGCGGAGAAGGCGGTCGACGCCTTCCTGACGCTTCATGGCGTGAAAGGATAAGCCGGCAGGCAGACCCCGCCGGTTCAACGCAAACAGACTAGCGAAGGGAAGGAACCATCGATGCGCGTCTACTACGATCGTGATGCCGATCTCAACCTCATCAAGGCGAAGAACGTCGCCGTCGTCGGCTACGGCTCGCAGGGCCGTGCCCACGCCCTCAACCTCAAGGATTCCGGCGCCAAGAACCTGGTGATCGCCCTCAAGGCCGGCTCGCCGACCATCAAGAAGGCCGAAGCCGACGGCTTCAAGGTCATGACGGTCGCCGAGGCCGCCAAGTGGGCCGACCTCCTGATGATGGCGACCCCGGACGAACTGCAGGCCGACATCTACAAGGGCGAGATCGCCGGCAACATCCGCGACGGCGCGGCCATCGCGTTTGCGCACGGCCTCAACGTCCATTTCGGCCTCATCGAGCCGAAGGCCTCGGTCGACGTCGTCATGATCGCGCCGAAGGGCCCGGGCCACACGGTTCGCGGCGAATACCAGAAGGGCGGCGGCGTTCCCTGCCTCGTCGCCGTTCACCAGAACGCTTCGGGCAACGCCCTTGATCTCGCGCTCTCCTACGCCTGCGGCGTCGGCGGCGGCCGTTCGGGCATCATCGAGACCAACTTCAAGGAAGAGTGCGAAACCGACCTCTTCGGCGAGCAGGTCGTCCTGTGCGGCGGTCTCGTCGAGCTGATCCGCGCCGGTTTCGAAACGCTGGTCGAGGCCGGTTACGCGCCGGAAATGGCCTATTTCGAGTGCCTGCACGAAGTGAAGCTGATCGTCGACCTGATCTATGAAGGCGGCATCGCCAACATGAACTACTCGATCTCCAATACCGCAGAGTGGGGCGAATACGTTTCGGGCCCGCGCATCATCACGGCTGAAACCAAGGCCGAGATGAAGCGCGTCCTCACGGACATCCAGACCGGCAAGTTCACCTCCGAGTGGATGCAGGAATGGAAGGCCGGCGGCGCACGCTTCAAGGGCATCCGCCGCAACAACGACTCGCACCAGATCGAGGAAGTCGGCGCCAAGCTGCGCGGCATGATGCCGTGGATCGGCAAGAACAAGCTCGTCGACAAGGCTGTCAACTAAGGGCTTGCCGATCCCCGTTCCCTGCCTGCATGCCTGCGGCACCGCGTGGATCGGCAGGTACAAGCAGGCCGACAAGGCCGTCAACTGATCGCTCCTGCTTAAGCAGGGTGAGGGGCCGGGCGGAGAAAATCCGCCCGGCTTTCTATTTCAGGTTTTCTGAAATAATGCAGTGCATCCTTCCGCTCCCTTGCGGTGCAGCAAGTAATAAACTTGCGCCGCGGGGCGAACGGGAACAAGATGGGCGCGTGTTTCGTTCCGCTGTCGGGAGGAAAATGCGATGTCCACGATTATCCAATACTTCGCCTGGTTCGATCTGTTGATCCTTGGCAGTATAGCCACGCTGGTGCTGCTCAGCCTTTACAGCGACCGCGCCACCTGAGCGCCACCCGTGCCTGAAACGGCTGTCGGGGCACGGGCGCTCCGGCGAGATGAAGCCGGCGCGAAACCTTGGGGCGCCGGCATCTTTTATTGGTGCGGATATTTAGGTCAGTATTATTGACATAAAAACGGCGCCGTGATGAGGTGCGTTCAAACAACAACGCCCGAGGAAACCCCTATGTTCGAATGGGAACAGGCCTTTGCCACGCGCGCATCGCGTATGAAGGCATCCGAAATCCGTGAACTGCTGAAACTGCTGGAACGGCCCGACATCATCTCGTTCGCAGGCGGCATTCCGGATCCGGCGCTGTTTCCGAAGGAAGCCTTCTCCGCCGCCTATGCGGACGTCCTGGCCGGCGAGGGCGCGGCGGCGGGCCTGCAATATTCCGTCAGCGAAGGCTACAAGCCGCTGCGCGAGTGGCTCGCCGGCGAGATGGGCAAGATCGGCATAGCCTGTGCGGCGGAGAACGTCTTCATCGTCTCCGGCTCGCAGCAGGGCCTCGACTATCTCGGAAAGCTCTTCCTGTCGCCGAAGGACACCGCGCTCGTCACCTGGCCGACCTATCTCGGCGCGCTGCAGGCCTTCAACGCCTACGAGCCGACCTACGACCGCTTGAACCTTTCGGGCAACCGCACGCCGGGCGCCTACCGGGCGACGGCGGCGGAAGCCGGCGGCCGGGTGAAATTCGCCTATCTCTCGGCCGATTTTGCCAACCCGACCGGCGAGACGGTCGACCGGGCCGGCCGCGAAAGGCTGCTCGACCTTGCCGAGGAACTGGAAATCCCCGTCATCGAGGACGCCGCCTACCAGTCGCTGCGCTATGACGGCGAGGCGGTGCCGCCGATCCTGGCGCTGGAAATCGCCCGAAAGGGCGGCATCGACGCGGCGCGCACCATCTATTGCGGCAGCTTCTCCAAGACGCTCGCGCCGGGCCTGCGCGTCGGTTACGTCGTCGCGGCGGCGCCGGTCATCCGCAAGCTCGTTTTGATGAAGCAGGCGGCGGACCTGCATTCCTCCACCATCAACCAGATGGCCATCGCCCATGTCGCCGAGCGCGGCTTCGACGCGCAGGTGGCGAAGATCAAGGCGGCCTACAGCGCGCGCCGCAACGCCATGCTGGCCGCCCTGCAGAAATACATGCCCGAGGGCGTCAGTTGGACGAAGCCGGAAGGCGGCATGTTCGTCTGGGTCACGCTGCCGGCCGGCATGGACGGCGCCAGGCTGCTCGCCCGCTCCATCGAGACGGAAAAGGTCGCCTTCGTGCCCGGCCAGGCCTTCAACGCGGACGGCAGCGGCGCGAACACGCTGCGCCTCAGCTTCTCCTGCGCCGATGCCGCGACGATCGAGGAGGGCATCTCCCGCCTCGGCCGGCTGCTCGCCGGCGAGCGGCTTGCGGCCTGAATGGCGTTTAATTGCGGGTGGGGCTTGCCCCTCACCCTAACCCTTTCCCCGCAAGCGGGAAGAGGGGACGTGGCCCACGAAACGGTCGCTGTTTGAGGAAATCAGGGCGGCATATTCCCTTCGCCCCGCAGCCAAGGAGAAGGTGCCGGCAGGCGGATGAGAGGCATGGGTCCCGACCGTGTCATTCCTCCAGGCAGGCCAGCGCCGAGGCGAACACCAGGTCCGGCAAGACGCCGAACGTATAGGGTGCATGCACCCGCTCCCATTTCTGGTGGTAGTCGCGCCCCCACGGCCCGATATTCACGGTCGGGAAGGAGAGCAGGCCCTCCGGCGCGTCGTCGGTGAAGGCAGCGGACGGCGTGTTGGCGGCAAGCAGGCCCGTTTCGCCGGCCTCGGGCCGGTGGCCGAAGAAGCTCATGTCGGAAATGCCGGCGAAGATCTGCTTGAACTTGATCGAGGCGGCGTGCCGCGCCGCGGCCTCCTCCATGACAGGCCGGAGCCGCGCCTGCATCCGGCGCCCGGCCTCCGACCGGTCGAGATGCACCAGCGGATAGTGCAGGCTGCCGAAGCCGATGATCACCGCCGGCCCCTCGATGCCGGCCTCGGTCGCCGCCGCCGAGACGATCTCGCGGCTGACCTTCAGCGGATCGGTGCCGCCTGCAAGCGCCGCGTCGAGGGCCTTCAGCCGGTCGAGCGCCGCACTGCCGCCACGCGCGGCCACCCGTTCCAGCAGTTCGGCATAGTCGAGCACCATGCCGTCCGTCCTCCCCGTGTCGTGCCCGCGGTAGCGGGCGGCGTGGGCGTCCTGCGTGCGAAGGGCGGCTTCCAGCGCGCCGGAGACGAGGACGCGGAACTCGCCGAGGATATCGCGGGCGCTGCGCCGATGCGTCAGCCAGTTGAAGGAGAGCCAGACGCGATCCGGCGTCGTCACGTCGTAGCCGTCGCGGATGTCGCGCGCCTCCAGGCAGACGGGCGGCGGGGAGCGCTCGCCGAAGGCCTCGTCGGAGAGTTCCGGCACGGTGTCCATGGCGCGCACGATCTCGGCGCTGATGCGGTGGGCGCTGGTGCCGTTGAACGGGTAGCCGGCATGGGTCGGCCGGCCGATGACGAAGGCGAAGGGCGCGAACTTGCCGATCGAGCCGAGATAGACCGCGCGGCCTTCCTCGCCGTCGCGCTCGCAGCTCGAAGCGTCGAGATTGATGCCGCCGACGATGTCGAGGTCGAAGCGCCGGGCGATCTCCGGCAGGGCGTTGCGCAGGCTGCGCATGCCGCGCGAGCGGTTCTCCTCGTCGGGCGTCGCGACGAAGAGGATGTTGCCCTCCTTCGTCTCCAGCCCGGCGAAGCGCTCCAGCGCGGCGATGCCGGCGGCAAGGCCGCTCTTCATGTCGAGCAGGCCGCGCCCGGCGATGAAGTCGCCGCTTTCGAGATCCTTCAGCGCCCTGGCCTCCGCCGCATTCAGCGGTCGGCTCTTCAGCTCTTTTACCAGCGCATCGGTCAGCGGCTCCGGATCGCAGGCGAGCGGCGCGAGCGTGCCGTAGTTGGCGATCGAGACCGTGTCGAAATGGCCGGCCAGCACCACCGTGCGCCGCCCGCTGCCGCGCACCAGCGCCGCGACGCTCCGTGTTAGCGGCGCGCCATGGCTGTCCACGGTGACGAGCTGGTCGGGATGGCGTGTGAAATAGGGCGTATCGGCAAGGAGCGCCCGCAGCTTCTGCGAGAAGTCCGCCTCGTCCGGCGAGCCCGTCACGCTCGGCCAGCGGGTCATCAGGAGCGAGAGGTCGCGGGTTCGCGCGGTTGCGATGGCATGTGCGGTGTCGTTCGTCATGGGACCTGCCGAAAGCGGTTGCATTGAAGGAGCCACGAGGCTAGCCAAGGACGGTGGCAGGCGAAACGGCAATTTTTTGGAAAAATCGCAGCTTCGATTGCCGTTTCGCCAGCAAGAACTGACAATCCGGCAGGTGACATGGACACGATCGACCGCAAACTCCTGGCCCTTCTGCGCAAGGACGGGCGCGCCTCGCTCTCGGCGCTCGCGCAGGCGCTGGCGGTGTCGCGCGGCACGGTGCAGAACCGCATCGAGCGCCTGACGCGCGACGGGGTCATTGCCGGCTTTTCCGTGCGCGTGACGCAGGCCGACGATCCGCATGCCGTGCGTGCCGTCATGATGATCGAGATCACCGGCCAGAAGACGCTTGCCGTCATCCAGGCGCTGCGCGGCCTGCCGGAAGTCCATGCGCTGCACACGACGAACGGTGCCTGGGACCTGGTGGCGGAGATCCATGCGGACAATCTCGTGGAGTTCGAGCGCGTGCTGCGCGGCGTCCGCGCCATGGACGGCGTCTCGAAATCGGAAACCAGCCTGCTGCTGACGACCCTTTAGGGCCTATGGCATCACGATGTCGATCTCCTCGCCCGTCGAGGAATAGGTGATGCGCCCGCCCTTCCAGCCGTCGGCGGCTTCCAGCCGGATCTCCAGCGTCACCTTGCCGTCCGGCGAGGGCACCATGAAGCTGCCGTCCGGCGACATCAGCTGGCCGATGGAGAAGGTGTAGCGCGCCACCGCCATTTCCGAGCCGACCTGCAGGCGGGTGAAGGTGCGTGCCGTCAGTTCGCCGAGCTTTTCGGCGGAGAAGAAGGCGATATCCTCCAGGCGGAAGAGCCGTTCCGGCCGGAATTCGGCATCCCACGGCATCATCATGCTGGACGCGGTGATGCCGCGGTCGTTGGCGTTGTAGTCGCGCATGGTGCCGGGCGTGTCGGGCACTTCGGCAAGAAGACTCATCGAATCCCTGCTGACGACGATCTCGGCGAAGCGGGCGTTCTTGCCGAATTGCTCGCCGACCGTGTCGAACGTCTGCCAGGTCATGGCGGGATCGAGCCAGTTGCGCTTCGGCTTGCGCGCGTCGGGCAGGTTGGCGGCGCGCACCGTGCCGTCCGTCGTCAGCTCCACGGTGCCGCTGGCGGTAAACATCGTCATTTCCCCCGGCTGGCCGAGATCGGTGAGATGCACCACCCAGCGCAGTTCCGGCTTGCCAGGCCCGTCGGTCGAGAGCTTCAGCATCATGTAGCTCATCGTCGACTTGTCGTTCTGCCAGGCAGCCTTCGCCTTGTCGCGGATCATCGAGAGCTTCGACAGGTCGACGTCGCCGATCGAGAAGCCGGGCAGGGCGGAGGTGCCGGGGAACATCGGCGAGGTGATGGGCGAGCGCGTGACGCCGGAAATATCCCAGGAATAGCCGACCGTGGTCTCCTGCAGGCTGGGATGGTCGGCCTTCACCTGCACGGATTTCGGATAGATCGTCAGATCGCGGACGACGGGCTTGCTGCCGATGACGGAGGCGAGGCTTTCCAGAGCGGCCTCCTTCGGCCAGTCCTCGTCCTTGAAGAAATCCATCTGGCGGGCGCGGTTGGTGTTGGAAAGGTCGCCGCCGATGATCGTGCCCTCGGCATCCGCATAGACCGTGGCGCTCTCGCGCGGCGAGGCGACGTAGATCGCCCAGCGGATATCGCCGTAGGAGGGCGTCGGCAGAAGGTTGACGCGCCGGGAGATCTCGATCGACTGCACCGTGCCGCCGCCCTCGATCTTCGCATAGCCGATGGCGCGGGTGGCGACCTGGTCGGCCTTGGCAAGCGGGATCGCGTCGAGCGGGAAGAGCCCGCTTGCGAGATCGGACACCATGGCCGGCGCGGAGCGTGCCGTCGGGCCGCCGACGGTCTCGGCCTCGAAGAAGACGAGGCGGGTCGCCTGCCGCACGCGCCATTCGTCCACGCTGCCGGTTCCCGCCCCCTGGACGACGAGGTTCACTTCCTTCTCGGTGATTCGGATCGTGTGCACCTGCGGCGTCCGGCCGAGCGCCTCGGCGATGCGTCCCGCCGCGCGGGCGGCCTCGCCGGGGCCGGTGACGTAGCTTTCCGCGGCGCGGGCGGGCGGGCCGGAAAAAAGCAGCAGGGCGGCGAGCCATGCGGCCAGGAATGTCCGTACCGTGCTGGAAACAATCCCCATGCATGATCCTCCGCCCGCCACCGGATGCGCATCATCCGTGCTGGATAACGGCGCGGCAAGCCGGTTTATTCCGCCGGCGGGCGGGCGCCGGGGCGAAAAGCGGCTTTCCATCGCCGGTCAGCCGGTTACACTCGCCCGGCATTGCAGGAAGGACCTCGAAAGCCCCCATGTCGCTACGCCTCGCCACCTTCAATATCGAGAACCTCATGACCCGTTTCGATTTCACGGGTTTTCGCAACCAGGTTCGCCAGGACCGCGTGCTGCGCCTCTTCGACATCCGCAACGAGGCGGAGTACCAGCGGCTGGAGGAGGCGCGCACCATCGCCCAGACGGACGATACCCGCCAGCATACGGCGCTTGCCATCGCGGACGCGGATGCCGACATCCTCTGCCTGCAGGAGACCGACAACATGGCGGCGCTCCAGGCGTTCGAATACGGCTATCTCTTCCGCATGGTCGGCAACGGCTACCGGCAGAAATACCTCATCGAGGGCAATGACAGCCGCGGCATCGACGTGTCCGTGCTGATGCGCGAGGAGACGCGCGACGGCCAGCGCATCGAATGCGTCGATATCCGCAGCCATGCCGCGGTCACCTACCGCGATTTCAATCTCCATACGTCGGATCTCGGGCAGGGGCTCAATCCGGACGACAAGATCTTCAAGCGCGACTGCCTGGAAATGGACCTCACCATCGGCGGCCGGCCGCTGACGCTCTATGTGGTGCATTTCAAGTCGATGGGGCCGGGCAGGGAGGGCATGGACGGGCGCCATTCGACCATGCCGGTGCGCATGGCCGAGGCGCGGGCCGTGCGGCGGATCATCGAGAACCGATTCGGCGCCGGCCGCACGGCGGGCAAGGCCTTCGCCATCTGCGGCGACATGAACGACTACCAGGAGAAACTGGCCATCGAGGGCGACAAGCGCAACGGCTACCGCTTCGTCCCCCGCAAGGAGGCGGTGAGCGCGCTCGACGCCTTCAGCGCGGACGGCTTTGCGGTGAACCCGATGCTGCGCCGGCCGGTGGACGACCGCTGGACGCTCTATCACAGCCGGGGGCCGGAGGAGCGCCATCTCTGCCAGCTCGACTATATCTGGCTTTCGCCCTCGCTTGCCGAGCGCAACGCCGAGCGCGTGCCCGAAATCATCCGCGCCGGCCAGCCCTTCCGCACGCTCTTCCCGCCGGGCCAGGAGGTGGAGCGCTATCCGCGCGTCGGCTGGGACCGGCCGAAGGCCTCCGACCATTGCCCGGTCGTCATGACTCTCGATATGTGAAATACCGGCGCGGCGGGCGGTGCCATTTTCCCTTGCCGTAAGGGTATGCCTCGGGCAATTCTATGAAAATGCCTTCGGCAGGAACTGAACAGGGAGAATGCCTTGCCCCGCCGCTACGCCATCTACGATGTCTTCACCGACACGCGGCTCGCCGGCAATCCGCTGGCGGTCGTCTTCGATGCCGACGATCTCGACGGCGGCACGATGCAGCGCATTGCCGGTGAATTCAACCTGTCCGAGACGGTCTTCGTGAAGAGGCCGGAAAACCCGGCGCACACGGCGCGCCTGCGCATCTTCACGCCCGGCCGGGAGCTACCCTTCGCCGGGCATCCGACGGTGGGCGCGGCGATCGCGATCGCCGAGGCGGGCGAGGGCAGTAAGGCCGGCCCGCGCGACCTCGTCAGCGTGCTGGAGGAGAATGTCGGGCCGGTGCGCTGCGCGGTGAAGCTTGGCGCCGGCAGGGCGGCCTTCGCCGAATTCGACGTGCCGCGCAAGGCGGTGCGGCTGGAGGCGACGTTCGACCGCCAGGCGCTTGCCGATGCCTTCAGTCTGAAGCCCGGCCAGATCGGCTTCGAGAATCACGTTCCCTCCTTGTGGAGCGCCGGCGTCGCCTTCGTGATAATCCCCGTCCACGACCTTGCGGCCGTCGCGGCGGTGGAGTTCGACCCGGCGCTATGGGAGCGCTGTGCGCCCTTCGCCGAGGGGCGGCTCGCCTCGGCCTATCTCTACTGCCGCGGCGGCGTCAATCACGTCGCGCGGTTCCATGCCCGCATGTTCGCGCCCGACATGGGTATCGCCGAGGACCCGGCGACGGGCGCCGCGGTCGCCGCCATGTCCGGCGCCATCCATTTCTTCGACAGGCTGGTGGACGGCCACCATCCGTTCCTGATCGAACAGGGCGTCGAAATGGGCCGCCCCTCGTTCATCCATCTTCATCTCGACGTTTCGGGCGGCACGATCGCCGGCGCGCGCATCGGCGGCGAGGCGGTTCGCATCGCTTCCGGAATGCTGGATCTGTGACGGTTTTTTGCGCTGCAAAAGAAATTCCCCAGCCGATGCATCTTTTTTCGAGCTGGCTATGGACAAGCCCCGCGAAGGCCTTTATACGCCCGGTCAGACCGCTGGAGCGGTCAAGTGGGTGATTAGCTCAGTTGGTAGAGCAGCTGACTCTTAATCAGCGGGTCCACGGTTCGAGCCCGTGATCACCCACCAAATATTTCAACAGGTTACGCTGATTTCCCTGTTTTCTCCGTAAGGCCAGTCGCCACCGAGTCGCCACGCGGCGGGCATTACGGTCCAACGTGATGTCATAAAACCGCCCGGCTTTTCCGAGCCGGGCGGGGCGCTCAATGCGTAGGGTTCACCGCTGCAGCCAGACCGACCACATCCCGACTCGCCGCCTCCGCCTCATCCTCCTCCTGGACCTCTCTCTCGGCCTGAAGCCAGTGCCCCAGCGACCGGCCCGTTCCCGTTCTGGTCGATGAAGATAATGCCATCTGCCTTTAGGCTTTCGGGAGCAGTCCCTTTGCTTCCGAATCTGCAACGATGAGCATCTCGACGTAGGCGGCGACCGCACAGCCGCTGCGGTCATCCTGAATCCCATGCTTGCCTGGCCTACTTCTGATTGCGGCCTTTAAGTTTCCGGTAACCATGACACTAGTACGGTCGCCTGAGAGATTCGAAAGTCTAGGCGTACACGATGTCATTCGACGGCAAGCAGGTTCAGATCGATTATTGGTTTTATCAGTACGGCAGCAATGTTGTCGATAAAGTCCACCAGTGGGGTATGGCGTTTCCCGGTTCAGGCTGGGGGATCAAGCGAGTTGGAGTTGGACAGGAGATCACGGCGGCCGAAACCCAAAGCCCTTCGACAAGCCCCAAGGGCTGGGAAACCAATCCTACCGGTGGGATTTTTTCGATGGACTTCGCGGGGAGTGCCATCAACATCAAGTTCTATGAGACAGGACTTTTCACGCTCTATGCGCCAAACGGCCCATACATACTCGATGTGAACAAGGAACTGCCGAAGATTGCTGGTGTTCGGCTCGACACGAACATGCATTCGCTGGAAAAGACCGACATCTTGATCACAACGGATTCGATCTTGATCGACTGGCGTGGCGGTTCGTTCACCAAGGACACCTATGTCAATCTGGAGGTTCTGTTCGCCAAGGAAATTAATGGAAATGCAAAAGCCAATGTCCTGAAGGGTGGAAAAGCGATCGACCACATAACCGGTGGTAAGGGGGCAGACGTTCTGACAGGCGGCGGAGACGCCGACCTATTCATTTTCCGCAAGGGCGATACCGGTAGGACAAAGAAATCGGCGGACCTCATCAACGATTTCACGGCAAAGCAGGGCGACAAGATTGACTTGCATCTTTGGGATGCAAACTCCAATCGCAGGGGTACCCAAGACTTCGAGTTCATCGGAAAGCAGAAATTTTCGAAGGACGCTGGTGAATTGCGCTACGAAAAGAGCGGTAAGGAAACCCTGCTTACCGGTGATACCAATGGTGACGGCAGAGCCGATTTCCTAATTCGCTTCAAAGGGGCCATCGACTTCCATTTCGACCTCTTTGAATTTTAGTGCCGATCGAAAAGCGCAGATCTGGTTCCGGCCGCGGACTTGCTGATCGGGAAGAGGCGGTAGCTTCGCCATTATGGCGAAGCTACGTCACCGACTTTACGCACTCCGCCCTCAATGAATTCGATGCCGGCCGACTCGAGGGCGGTCTGTACCGCTTTGACGGTGCTGACTCGAGGGTCCTTGTCACCCTTTTCGAGGTTCTTCACGCTCATCTCGGATACCTTGGCAGCTTTCGCCAAGTCGGTCTGCTTCCAGTCCAGAAGGGCGCGTGCAGCCCGAATTTGAGCGTTTGTAATCATGACCTTAGATACGCTTCAGCCACCCTCAAGGCAATGAAAATAACCGCCTCGGTTATTTATGTGCTTGACGTATCTAAAGATAACCGCTAGGGTTATTTTCATAGACGCCACAGCAACAACGAGGAGACCAGCCATGACGACCAGCACGCATGCAACCGACAGAAGGCTCGAACCCCGCCGGCTCCTGCCGTTAAGACCGCCTCACTTCCCATATGACCAGGCCGCTGAAACCGAGATCCCGCGCATGGCGGCGCTGGCGCTACAATTGAACGACGCGATGCACAACCTTCAGCCGATGCCCGACGAGGCGATGGACGGCCTCAACGACGCCCACACAGCGGTCGTCGAGGCGCTTGCGGCGGCACCAGTCACTAAGTCTAGCGAGATTGCCGACAAACTCCGCGTCCTCGCCGATCTCGTCGAGGACGACGAAGGCGGGGCGCTGACACTCGAGACCGTCCTGCTGCAGGCCGTACTGCATGACCTCGGGGCGTACCGGATCCGCGAAATGATCGCTGAAGGATTTGGTTTGGTTGAGACGATTTATGGCGATCTGCTCCAATTGCGGAGCTGACTACTACGCCAAGATCGATCGACCCAACTGAAACTTCCCGCCAGCCGTCGCCGCATGTCGGCTGGCAACTTGCCGGCGGCGCCTTCGTGGCAGCCCCGGTCTTTATCCTCCGAGAGGAGGTGGCGCCTCGCGTGAACACGGGGCGCCGGGTGTCGCCGGTCCGCCGGCGGCACCCACCAGTTTCCAGACACCGGGGAGCGCCCATCACCACCTGCTCCGACACTGCAGGGGCGCTCCCATACGGTCTTCGGCCGGCTTGACCGGCACGGGCAAGTTGCGCTATGAGAGTGCAGTGGACCAAGATCCACTCGCCTCTTTCTGAGAGGCCATGTCTCGCTCGCAACCCATTTCGCGAGACTTCTCAACGCAACGTATCGCTTGCCGAGGCAAGCATTGGGAAACTGTGCGCTCATGCCGAGCCATGGATCAGCAACTTCGCGCGCCTGCTTGGCGGCGAGCAATGAGGAGAATGACATGACCAAGATCAATGAACTGCTTCTGGAAGTACAGCATGTGAAAGCCTTCCTGGAAGCCGCCGAGGCCGCGCTGAGTGGTTCAGGGAAGCCTTCCTCGAAGGTGGAAGCTGCGTCGGTCGGCATCGAAGGCGCGCGCGACGGCTTGGCTGGGCTGATCAAGCTTCTTGCGGAAGCGAAGGCTGAACATCCGATGCCAGAAGGCTACCACGAACATCTGGAAACCCTTAAGCAAGAGGCAGGCATTCGCAGTAAGGGGCCCTCGCTCGCTGACATAGAGGCGGCGAACAAACGTCGCGGCGAGGCAGATGCTGCGGCATCTGCGGCCGGCAAGACCGCGAACTGAAGTTCATCGCACCAAACCGCTCGCCCTCACCAGCGGGCGGTTTTTCTCTTAAGGGCGGAACAACCTGCCCTTGCCACGGTTTCAAGCCAGCGGCCACGCGAAGCCCTTCGCCCGAGCATGGCTTCGTTCCGCATCGGGGGCCGTCAAGGGAAGCAGGCGGCCCCCCTTTTCCTCACCGAGGCAAACGCACGCGATTTCCCCCGACGTATTCGAGGCGCTTGTCATAGGCCAGGCTGTCGAGAGTACTAACGATTTCTTGCTGCGAATAGCCGGCCGCAATCAACGTCGGTCCGACCAGATAAAGGTCGACAGGATTGTCGGCGCTGCATCCGACCGCGGTCAATTCGGCGAGCACGGCGTCCTTGCAGGGTTGAAGGGGAGTTCTGGTGCTTCTAGTCATTACGCTCACTCGATTAACGGACGAGCGTAACATTCCTCACGGGCCCGAGGTTCCGAATACTCCCCCGGCAATGGACATCCTGCCCCAACAGCGTATGCTTGGGATAGCGACGGTCGCTTACACGGGCGCCGTCGTTGAAAGCCCCATGGCTTTTGCCCAGCACGAGAAAGGCGGCAGGATGAATGTCTCCTGGACTAGCCAAGCTTATGAGCCCGAGGAACTGACATCCCTCAAGGCGGCGTTTGACGAAATAACGTCGCAGATTTGGTTTCGCCCCTCCGAAGAGGCGAAAAAAGGGTTTGCGAAGTACCTGTTTGCGACCTATCCCGCTGGTCTGTTTGATCGACAGCGGCATTTCGATGAGGTCGAGGCTGTCGCTCGACAGTACTATGCACGAGATGAAAAGGCTGCTCGGTAGAGCCTTCGCTCTGGCGGCGGGCGTCGTGCAAAGTGGCGGCGCCCATCTGATCTCTTGTCATCGGCCATCGTTGTCGGGAGGGCATCGCCCTAGATGCCACCTGCGTCGTCCGATTTCCCCCAGCCCAGCTTACGGCACAGCTCTTCACCCGCGCCGATCGCTTCCTTCTGGGTCTTGAAGGGGCCGGCCAGATAGTGCGACTTGCCGCGGAATTCGATTAGGACGCCTTTGGCCAGAACGTCATAGACGATGTGCATGCCAGTTTCATACTTCATCAAATCACCTCCTGCCCTCAATACGGCCGGCAGCGTGATCGGATCAAATTAATCAGCTCGTTAACCCAAAGAATTGAGGTTAATCAGGAAGCGGGTGGCGACCGCTCAGGTTCCACCTTGACTCCTTCCGAAATGAGAACAAAATAGGAACATAGTCCGCCGAGCGGACTCCATTCCTATGAGGTTCCCCATGTCCACCAAGGCCGCCACCCAGGAAATAGACGCAGTCATTGAAGCCTATGGCGGCGACGCACGGGCCGCGGTGCGCGAATTGCTGGCTGATGCGGACTTCCTGCGCGATCAGTTATACACCGCGTCTGTGCTGGTTTCGAAGGGATACGCGCGCAGTTGGAAGCCTCAGTATGAACGACCGTGATGCGCCACCGGCGCGGCATAGACATCACGGCCGGCAATACGATGGATCCGGCGACGCTCACCGGCGTCAACGTCTACGTGAACAGCCGCCAGCATTCCGTCGCCTTTCAGGACATTCCACAATGGTATGAGCTGGGCGCCCGGTGTTTCCGGTGCAAGCACGCCGGCTATCTGGATCGCTGGGAACTGGCGCGTCGCTTCGGCAAGAAGTGCATGATCATCACCCTTGAGCCGAAACTGCGGTCCACGCGATGCGGCAACCGTGAGGCCAATGATTTCGTGCTGGCGAAGATGGGGCGGGATTGAGCTGAGGTCTCACGGTGCCATGAACCCTAAAATAGGACTTGCACTGCTCCGTTGCTCGCCCTTAGATTGCGGCAGGGGTGGGGCCGATCATGTTATGGATTATTTTAGCATTCATACTGGTGACTCTGTCTTTGGTGATTGTCCTGGGACGATCGACTAGCCGCTCAAAACTTCCGTCAAACGAACACATTGCAATTGAGAACAAGAGGAAAGACTACTCGAAGCTCACCATCGAGACCCGCGTAATCATAACCGAAGATGACGATCCTGAGTACGAGCAGTTCGTTCGGGATTTGTGGTCATTGAGGGGCGTGCCGGGCAAGGGCACTGCCATAGAGAGGATATCCGGACGTGAAATCAATCGAATGATCGTTCATTCTCTGGTCGAAAAAGACTCCAGAATTTACGTCAACGCGATTATAGATGGACGCAGAAAAACGTTCGCGGCGGATAACAGGTGCAAATGGGCGCGGGACGGCAAACGCTTCAAGCCTGACGCGTTCCGTGTTGCAATCGACAACAAAGATGTCTCGGGATATCTCCGCCACGAAACGGCACCCGACTTTGCAGAGTACCCTCTACCGCCCGCGGGCAGCTTGGTTGGCTTAGTCTACTCGATGGAGTACGTTAGCGGCGACGGTGAGATTACCTCCCGCGTCTTCAGGCTGAACAGGGTTTTCGATAATCTTCAGCACATCATCCTGGAGGGGTTTTGCTATCTTAGAAACGAGGAGAGGACGCTACGCGCTGACCGAATTCTTAGATTGGCAAGACATCAAGATGGGAGCGAGATTGCAAAACCCCTAAGGTATTTTCGTGGGTTCCTTAGATCTGCGGAACTAAATGAAATGGGACACGAAGCAACCATGCGTCGCGCTCGCTCTGGTCTGGATATGTTGGTTTGGGTCGCCAACGCGGACAGTGCCTTAACCGAAGAGGAAATCGACGTTCTCATCGACTACATAGATGCGCGTGCGGGCGCAGCTTCAGAAGTTCGGTCATGGAACAGGGATGTCGCCCGGCACTGGGTTCGATGGCACAAGGTCACAGAGAACCAAGCACTAGGCGTGGCGTCGAAAATACCCAAAAATGGGAAAGAAATGCCGCTTGTCTTGAACTTCCTCGAACAAATGAAGAATCGTACACCAAGTCGCCTACTGGAGAACCGCGCGAAGAAAATCGAAAAAGTGCTCAGTGCTGATTGAGGTTGGGTATAATGAATGAGTTTATTGCAATTTCCATTCTGTCCTCAATATTGGGGGGAGCCGTTGGCACCCCCTGGTCCGGGCCGCATGTTGCTAATATTGATCATGTTCTTTTTTCCTCATGATGGGCGATTGCCACCCTTAATAGTTCTGTCTCCATGAGCGCAGACAGAGGCGCCGGCCGCGTCTCGCCGGGCGCGCCTATCCGCGGCACTGACAGCACATAGCCATCGCCACGGCGGAAGAGCGCGCAGCCTGGCAACACCAGGTCGCCGACCTCTGCGGTGAAGGTGCAGGAAATCCGTCCACTGGACGGATTCATATGTGTGATTTTGATCAAGGGAACCTTTCTGCCCGGCGGGCGTTCGGGGCGCGCAACGGGGGATACTTTGATGGATTTGCAAAAGCTAACGCTGGAGGAGATCGTGGCGCGCTTGCGTCATCTCGCTGAGCAGATCAGAGAGCAGGCGCGGCCGGCCAGCCCTGACCGGTAGGGCTCGTCGATCCGGCGCCCCCCCCCACCACGGGTCCCTTTTCAGCCGAAATACAACCGATGCGGGTCGGAAGTCCCGGCGGCGGGCTAGGCACAGCTCGGCAACCTCGGCAACGGGTTGCTTGAGAGGCGAAATGCCGGGTATTGGGGCTGTTGCGGTGTTGCCGAGGCGTTGCTCAGGTGAACAGCCCACCCGTCATCCTGTTGACGTGGTGGATGACACGCGGCTCAAGCCGTTCGGCGGTCTTGTCCCAGACTTTCGCCACCTCTCCCCGCAAGAGCTCCACGGGGATGAAAACGCCTGATTTCTGCTTCAGGAACTTCGTCCCCGAGCGCTCCCGCTTGACCAGACCCGACTTAACGAACGGGTTGTTCTTCGTGTAGTTGTAGGAATACCCGTCGGTATTCGCGCGAACGAACACCTGCCCATTCCAGGCGGGCTTGGCAACTCTCTTTGGCCAAAAACCTGCCTTCATAAAACTGGACGGGAAGACCTGCCGAACGCCACGAGGCGCAGCGCTCACGCCGATCCTGGTCTCGCGGGGTTTGAAGTGCTTCAGACTGATGTCACCACCCTGACCGTGAATCACGTAGGTTAGGGTGGCCGGCGTGGACTTGGTGACGTTCCGCCGCACCGCCTTCAGCGTCGTGCTCTTCCGCAGACCCGTCTGGACGGCAAGGGCACGGCCTGCCGCCGTGCCCCCAACTCTGCCTGTTTCGTTGATCGCACGGCTGAAGACCTGACCGGCCTTGCGCGGCGACTTGAGGGCCGCCGTCGCTTTGGTGAAGAGGGCGAGGCCGTCGCCCTTGATGTCGATTTTCAACATGGCTACACCGCATAAACCCGGCTTGCCGAACCAACAGCCGTATCCCCGTCGCTATCCGCGTCACCCTTACGGTGCAGGAGTTGGCCGCCTTCGCCGCCTAGATGCACCTCGCCATCCAGTACGATCTTGCTGGCCTTCAAGGTGATGCCGCCGCCAGTGATTTCGATGATGGAGTCGCCCACCTTCAGCCTGAGGGGCGCGTTAGCGTCGTTCTCCCGCGGGTTGTCGTCGCTGTAGGTGCCGAAGTCGATGCGCGCGTCCGTCAGATCGCCGCTTTCGGAAACCACATCGACCTGCTCACCGATGGCATAAACCACGTCTAGCTTGACGTTGCCGGCTCCGACCGTTTTAGGGCGGATCCAGGGCGTCAGATAGGGAACGCCGCCCTGCCTGGAGAGCTCCACCCGGTAGCGGCCTTTGTCGTCGGGGCCTTCGGCTACCGTGCCGGTTCGGCGCTTGTTGGCTGCGCGGCGCTCGCTCTCATGGATCCGCTCGCCAAAGCTCATCAAGATTGTTCCTAAATTTCCTGCCATTTATGAGGCCTCACTTATAAACCATGTTGTCAGCCAATTCGAAGCCGAAGGCGCCTTCCATTTGGCTGATGAGATAGCTGCCCACCCCGTCGGAAACGTTCCGCGCGAATGCGTCCGGGTCGCCGCCAACCGGTGCGTTCACCGGGATATGGATCACGGGCTGAATGTTGAAGGTGTGGCCACCACCCCGGACCGGGCCGCCACCACCTGACGAACCCGCCGCAGCCGCCCGATATGCATCATGCGGCGAGATCATGCCCGACGCGCCGGGACTGAACAGCTCAGGCCCGCGCTCGCCGACGACATAGAGCCCGCCGCTCCGGACTGGGCCACCCTTGGCGCGCGCGCCGTCAACGGCTGGCTTTTGTGCAGGAGCCTCTTCGCCGCCTCCAAGCCATGACGGCATTTTCGGCCACGAGATGATGTTGCTAAGATCGATCCTGCCGATCGCCGCCCTGATCTTGTCAGGCAGGGACGTGAACCAGGCCAGAAGCTCGCCCGCCTTCGCGGTCACGCCATCAATGATGCGCTGGATCATGTCGACGCCCGCCTGGAACATCGCAGAGTTCAGCGCTTTGAAACCGTCGATGAGCTTTCTCGTCACTGCATAGGCATTGTCCTCAATCACCATCTGATGCTGGCGCGTGAGGTCATTTGACTGGAATAGCGAACCGAGCCAGCTAGCCGCCTCTTTGAACTGCTCCCATGCCCATTTCGCAGCATCCCCCAGTGCGGAGAACGACTGCGCGAACGGGTCGAGCACGGGCCACAGGAAATCGATGGCTGGCTGAAGCTCTTCGCCGATTGCGCGGGCAACGCCCGTCACGATGCTGCTGATACGATCCCAGTTCTGCCAGAGCGCCAAGCCGGCACCAGCAACAAGCGCAACACCCGCACCGATGGCGAACCACGCCGGTGCCGAGATGGTGGCCAGTGCAGCACCAACGGTAGTGAGGGCGCCACCGATTGCGGTAACGCCGGGCACGGCGGCTGCCATGCCGCCGAGCGCAGCGCGCACCGTTTCAAGTTTGGTTAGGCCCGCGCCGTTGAGGCCTCCGTCCAGCATGGCGGCCATGCCGGCGTTCTTCGATGTGGAGAGCGCCTTGAGGGACCGCTGAAGCGCAACCGCTTCCGTGGCGGCCGTAGTGAAGTGCGAAGCCAGGCGCGCTACCGGAATGACCATGGACAGGACGCCGCCCTTGGTCCACAAAAACGCGAACCGCGTGGCGGTCATGGCGATGTTGAAGCCGACAACGGCAGCCGTTGCGGCCACGATGGCAGAGGTAGCTTCCGGATAGCGTTCTGCCAGATCCGCGATCCCGGTGACTATAGGGGCCACCTTGTCGATGACCGCATTGAGGCCCGGCAGAAGGGTGGCACCAATGGACGCGGAAAGGTTTTCCAGCGCGGCCTGCATGCGCAGCAGCGCGCCTTCCGAAGTCTTCATGCGGCGCGCAAAGTCGGCCTCGACCGTCCCTTGCGCCGCCATGGCCTCGGCGCGTATGCGTCTGTATTCCTCCATGTTCTGGATCAGCGGCCGCAGGCCTTGCTGAACCTGGGCGTCGCTGAAGAGGTCGCCGAGCTTCCCAAGGTCGCCCTTGAGCGTTTTATTCGTGATGTCCGCGATGGCCTCAATCGGACTCATGCCGGCTTCGGCGCGCTTCTTCAGCTCGCGCTCAAGATTGACGCCCATCTTTTTGAAGGCCTTGATCGTCTGCGGCGCGCGGATCTTCTGCAGGACGTTCGACAGGTTCGTTGCCGCCGAAGCGGAATCCCCTGTGCCCTTTCGGACGATCTGCAAAGCAGCCGAGAGGTCGGCCACAGCCGGCACGCCGGTCTGGCCGAGAGCCTGATATCCTGCGCCGAGGGCGGGGAAGTATTGCGCCATATCTTTGAGCTCGAAAGCCCCAGCCTTGCCAGCCTGGGCCATGGCATCCAAAGCTTTGCCGAACTGGTCGGCGGGGACCTTCAGGTTGTCGAGCGCGGCGTAACCGGCTGACGACAGGTCAGTGATGCTGGCCTTGTAAGCGAAGGCGGCTTTGCCGATGTTGGGCAAAAGCTTGAGCGCGTCACCCTCAGAGGCGCCGAGGCCGAGAAGGGTGTCCATCCCTTCCGCCATCTGGCTGCCTGCTTGGTTTGTCTGCCGGCCGATCAGGCGAAGCTGTTTCCCCAGTTCCGCCAGCCGTTTCTGGGGAATGTCGGCCTTCTGGCCAATGTCCTCTAGCTTGGATTCGAAAGCGACAGCGGCCTTGACCGGAGCGGTGAGACTCCGCGCCAAAGTATAATCGCGGGTCCATGACAGGGCGAATGCGGTACTCTTGACGGAGTCCTTCATCTTGGCGCCGCGGAAGACGCGGACCGTCTCGCTCAAGCTCGACAGCGTTTCGATCTCCTCCGGATCCATCAGGTGATTTCGCTCTACCTCTTGGAAGTATGTTACGACAGAGGTCAGGCTTCCACCGTTTAGCGCCAGAACGGACCCAGATTTCCCGTCTATCCACGCCCCCTTAAGAAGGGCCGCTCGAACCCGTGAGCCGGCTCCATGATTGTAAAGCAGTGCAGCGGGAACGCGCCCCCGCGTGGCATTCGCCAGCGAGTATATGAGATGAACCGCGGCCTCGACCGCTGCGTCATCGTCCTTGTCGCCCTGGATGACGATATCGCAGAAACTGTCGATCGCCTTCAGTTCGAAGTCGTGAGGCTGGTCGTCGCCATGATGCAGACCTTCTTCGATGAGGTAGCGGCGATGCGCGATGATCTCTGCAACGGCGAACTTCCAGAACCAGTCCGATCGCTGCTGCGGGCTGGCTATGCTCCAGGACAACATGGAGTGCAGCCGGCTCATGCTGCACCTCGCAGTTTACCGTTATCATTGGCCGGCTGCCACGTACTCGTGCGCGCGCGCTCAGCCTTCCAGGCGTCGAGATCGGCGACATCATAGATAACGGCGCGTCCCAACTTGTAGAACCGCGGCCCGCCACCGAAGCAGCGCAGCTTGTCAAGCGTGGATTTCGAAAGCCCGAGATGGGCTGCGGCTTCTTGGGTTCGGATATTTGTCATGGCATCTCCTCTTCAAGGTTGGTGATGCCGTGAATATGATTGAATTGCCGGTGCCTTTTTAGGCCGAATAAATCCCATTTACTCGCGGGAGGCTTCGTCGGCCGCCGCCTTTGCCTCATTGTACTCCGCAACGGCCTTTCGGATGTGCGACTCCGAATGGCAGAATTTCTTTGAAAGCAGCAGGAGCACGTCCTCATATTTCTCCCCGCGCCCCCGCAGAGAATGAAACTCTTCCCCGATATCGAACCAGTACCTAGTATGCGCCTTCTGCCGGCCCCTTTTCCGCTTTGGGGGCTTGATCATTTCGGCCGCGAGCCTCTGGACTACCTTGTCCGCCGTTCCTGCCTTGAGCAACGCAACAATAGCGGTCTTCGCATCTTCCGTGCGCCCTTCGGACAGTGCCGCCTCAATGGGCAGCGCCTGAAGACTGAAACCATCGGGGAGGCGTGCCATTACTTCCCTCCCATAGCGGTAGCGATCCGATCGGCGATGACGTCCGCGGCACGGCGAACGGGATCAGCGTCTAGATGCGCATACCGAGCGGTCGTCGCGGCCTGGCTATGCCCCAGCAATTTGCCAAGGATGGGGAGCCCCAAGCCACTGCCGGCGCCAACGCTCGCAAAGGAATGGCGTAGATCATGAAGCCGAACCCCCTCTAATCCTGCGCGGGCGCGGATCGCCTCCCACGGCTTTTTCAAATCGTGCCGCGGGCGCTCGTTCTCGGTTCCAGCACTCGAACTGGCTATGACGTATCTCCCGACACGGGGGAGGGCGGTTAGCACGTCAATAGCGGCAGTCGAGGCGACGATCACCTTTTTGCCGGTCTTGCTATCCGACAACAACAGCAAGCCCCGATCGAAATCAATGTCCGTCCACCGGAGGTCAAGGATTTCGCGCAGCCGGCATCCCGTCAAGACCAGCAGCCGGATCGCGCCTGTGACATGGGGCGAGAAGACGGTAACGCGGTTTTCCTGTTTCGGGGCGTGCTTAGCGGTTGGCTTCGTCTCATCCACATCGTAGGGCAGTCCAGTCGTTTCGGCCTCTGTCAGGGCTGCGCCAAGCGCCGCGAGTTCTTCCGAGGAAAGGTATCGCTCCTTCTGGTTTTCCCTATACCGCTCGACCTTTGGGACAGGATTGAAGCCTTCCGGCACCAGTCCTTCACCAGCGGCCCAGTTGAACATGGCGCCGAGAACGGCGAGCGCCCGGTTCGCCGTTGTCCGGCCACCATTGGGTAAATCTTTGCGGCCGCGGGTGATCGATGCCTGCATTCGCGTAACGTCGGCACGCGTCACCTGCGAAGCTCGCATCGACCCGATAGCGGGCAAGACGTGATCGTTGAGCACCCATCGATACAGCCGTTCGGTATTGCCTTTTCGCTTTTCCGAAACATGCTTATCGAGGTAGCTTTCGGCCACCTCTTTTACCGTCATCGCCGCCCGCTCCTCGGCCCGTGCCGCCGCAGGATCGGCTCCAAGCGTGACCCTTGCCAACGTTTTTGCAGCCTCGTCGCGGGCTTCCTCAGGCGAGTGCGTCGCGGGCGTGCCGATTTTAATGCGCTTCTTGGAGACGGACCGGCCGCCGACGCCAGGGCGGTACTCCAGGATCCACGATCGGGCTCCACTCGGCATGACCTTCAAGCCGAAGCCCTTGACGTCGGTGTCGTAGTAGGTAGTTGCCTTTGCCGCAGCCTCGATCGCTGCAACGGCCTTCCTTGTGAGCTTAATTGTCGGCAACTGCAGATCCTCTGATTTTCCATTCCAGTCGCCACCGAGTCGCCACCATGAGGTAAAACAGGCGGAAATTGGTGGAAAGGTATGGAAACCAATATAGTGAATATCCTATAAAAAACAATAGAATATGAAAGACGGGGAAATTCAGGGAAACTTGACTTTGATAACTCTTAATCAGCGGGTCCACGGTTCGAGCCCGTGATCACCCACCATTTTCCTCTTATGAGGCAAATGGTTACGCTGATTTCTTCTATTGATCTCTCCGATATGGATCGGGTCGCAACCCTTTCTTCCTGCGGTGGCAGGCATGTCTTTTGAGCGAGGCGGGCATGGTAGGCGCGCGCCTGGATAGTTGCGCCAAATCACCTCAAATCATCTCCCGCGTGCCGTCTTCCCCTTCCCGTGACTTCTGCAAGCCGGATGAGCGAAGCGCTCTTCCGCGGACGAAATCGCGCGTCGCTCGGTGCGGAGCCTGTCCGCCCGGTCAGGACGCAGGCCCCTCGCAGCTCGGATGAGCTGGTGCACGCCCTTCGGTTCCACTTGGATCGCCTTCCATGCCCGCGGGGTGCGCGCCGGCATCGCGGAAATCGCACCGAGCCTGATCGGGCGCGATCCGCGGCGGGTCGACCGCATCAAAGAGGCGATCGTCCATCCCGGCCAGACGGTTCCCGAGAAGAACCTGAGGAGCGTGCTCGAATGCCCGGCCTCGGCATCACGCCGCGGATGGATGCCTTGGGCGAGCCGGTGGCGACATACGCGTGAGGGGAGGGAACCAGGCGGTCGCCGCCGACCGCGCCTTGGATCGCATCGGCGAGGTCAAACCTCCAGTCCCGCTTTCCTGCCCTCGAAAAACGCGTAGGGTGCCTGCCGCGGGGCCGCGCAGTCGCCGATCTGGCGCGTCGCGACACCGAGGTCCCGAAGCCCCGGCATCAGCCAGTCCATGGCGGCGTTCGTGGTGGCGGTCACGAGCGTATCGGCCTCGACGAAGCGGTTCTCGCCGGTGTTGTGCTCGACGATGGTCGCGCCGTTGCCGTGCCATTCGGTGATGCTGGCCTCGACGATCCAGTCGACGCCGAGCTTGCGCAGCGCCTGGCGCATGGGAACGTCCGCCGCGGTCCTTTGCAGCTCCTTGCCGACGAAGGGATCGGGCGTGAGGATCGTCACCCGGTGGCCTTCCTCGGCGAGCTTCCAGGCGGTGCCGCCGCCGCGCCAGCCGCCGCCCTCGTCGAGCAGCAGCACATGCTTGCCGGGCCGCGCCTGTCGCGCCATGACGGCTTCGACGGTGAAGACATTGCCCTTTTCGATGCCCGGCATGGCCTCGACCGTCGGTAGCGCCTTCTGGAAGCCCGTCTCGGGCGAATAGGAGCCGGTCGCGGCGATCACGATGTCGAAGTCGGCCGGGTCGATCTCCCCGGCTTCCAGATAGGTGTTGAGGCGGACCTCCACGCCCAGCTTTTCGAGCTGGCGTTCATACCAGGCGATGAGATCGAGGATCTGCGCGCGCCGCGGCTGCAGGCCGGCGAGAAGGAAATTTCCGCCGAGGCGAGGGGCGGCTTCCGCCAGCGTCACCCGATGGCCGCGCTCGGCGGCGACACGCGCCGCCTCCAGCCCGGCCGGGCCGCCGCCGATCACCAGCACGCGCTTCGGATCGCCCGCCTTGGAGAAGCGGTCGCCGCCCCATTCGGTCTCGCGGCCGACGGAGGGGTTGATCAGGCAGCTGATCCAGTAGTCCCGCGAGCGGCGGCCCCAGCACATCTGGTTGCAGGAGATGCAGCCGCGGATGTCGTCCGGGCGGTCCTCGCCGGCCTTGGCGGCGAGATGTGGATCGGCGATCTGGCCGCGCACGATGGAGACGAGGTCCGCCGCGCCTTCGCCGAGCACCGTCTCGGCGTTTTCCGGGGTGCGGATATGGCTTTCGGCGATCACGACGGCATTCCTGACGACGCCCTTCAGCACGGCGGCAAGGTCCGCGCCGAGCTTTTCGGGATAGAGGAAGGTCGGCATCAGCTTGTAGAAATCGAGGTAGCCGCCCGAACCGCAGGTGACGTAGTCGATGAGGCCGAGCTCGTCGTGCAGCTTGATAATCTCGGCGAGTTCGTCGCGCTGGAGCGCGACCTTCACGTCCGGCTCGTCGGAAACGGCAAGGCCGATGATGAAGTCGGGACCGCAGACGGCGCGGATGCGGGTCAGGATTTCCCGCGACATGCGCGTGCGGTTCTCCAGCGAGCCGCCCCATTCGTCCTCGCGCCGGTTGCACCAGGGCGTCCAGAACTGGTCGACCATGCCGAGATAGGCAGCCCAGACCTCGACGCCGTCGAAGCCCGCGTCGCGACATCGCCGCGCGGCCTCCACGAATCCGTCGATCGTCTCGCGGATCTCGGCCTCGCTCATCGGGTGCGAGCCGTCGCTGTCATGGTAGCTCGGCGCGCCGGAGGGCGACCAGTGCGGGTGGAAGGAATTGTCGGAATCGCCGTGCGCGCCGACATGGTAGAGCTGCTGGATCGCCACCGTGCCATGCCGCTTGATGGCGTCGACCACCTTCTTGAAATGCGGGATGACGGCATCGTCCGAGTGGAGGAAATTGCTGCGGGTGAGCACGGCGGCGGCATGCACGGGCATGGGTTCGACGACGATCATCGCCGCGCCGCCGATCGCCCGCTCCTCGTAATAGGCGGCGTGGCGCTCGGTGGGCAGGCCTTCGACGGCCATGTTGGCGGTGTGCGCGCCGAAGACGATGCGGTTCTTCAGCGTTTTCGTGCGCAGTCCAAGCGGAGAGAAAAGGCGGGGAAATTTTTTCGACATCGCGCAAGTTCCTGCGGGTCAAGGATTTTCCGGAAGGCGGAGAGGAAGGGGCCGGCGCCGCGCGCCGGCCTCCTGTCATGCCGCGGCGCGCTGGCCGCTCTCCTGTGCATTGACCATGGCGCCGGCCAACTGGCGGAAGGTGACGGTGCCGACGGGCTTGCCGGCGGCGTCGACCACCGTGATGTCGCCTTCGGGCGCGTCGGCGAGCAGGCGGACGGCGTCCTCGATCGTGACGTCTGCGCAAACGACCGGCCCGCTTGCCGCCGGCGCGCCGAGGGGCCGCATCACGGCATCGACCTGAACGACCCGGCCGCGGTTCACTTCCTTGACGAAATTGGCGACGTAGTCGTCCGCCGGCCGCAGCACGATATCCTGCCTGCTGCCCTGCTGGATGACCTCGCCGTCGCGCAGGATGGCGATCTGGTCGCCGAGGCGCAGCGCCTCGTCGAGATCGTGCGTGATGAAGACGACGGTTTTCTTGATCTCCTTCTGCAGGTCGAGCAGCACCGTCTGCATGTCCGTGCGGATGAGCGGATCGAGCGCCGAATAGGCCTCGTCCATCAGGAGCACCGGCGCGTCATTGGCAAGCGCCCGGGCAAGGCCGACGCGCTGCTGCATGCCGCCGGAGAGCTGGTTGGGGTATTTTTCCTCGAACCCCTTGAGGCCGACGCGCTCCAGCCAGCGCATCGCGGTGTCGATGCATCGCGCGCGGGAAACGCCTTGCAGTTCCAGCCCGAAGACCGTGTTGTCGAGCACGGTGCGGTGGGGCAGGAGGGCGAATTTCTGGAACACCATCGCCGTCTGGTGGCGGCGGAATTCGCGCAGCTTCGCCTCACCCATCGTCACCACGTCGACGCCGTCGACCAGCACCTCGCCGGCGGTCGGGTCGATCAGCCGGTTGATATGGCGGATCAGCGTCGACTTGCCGGAGCCGGACAGGCCCATGATGACCTGGATCGAGCCCGAGGGCATCTCGATATTGATGTCGCGAAGGCCGAGCACATGGCCGAACTGCGCGTTGAGCTCCGCCTTGGTGAGGCCGTTCCTGACGGCCTCGATGTGGCTTGCGGCATTCGGGCCGAAGATCTTGTAGAGATGGCGGATCCTGATGCCGCCGAAAGCGTGATCAGCCATGGACGATCTCCCGGTGCTTCTGGAGGCGCTGGCCGTAGGCCTGGCTGACGCGGTCGAACATGATGGCGATGCCGACGATGGCGAGGCCGTTGAAGATGCCGAGCGTGAAATACTGGTTGGAGATGGCTTTCAGCACCGGCTGGCCGAGGCCCTGCACGCCGATCATCGAGGCGATGACCACCATGGCGAGCGCCATCATGATCGTCTGGTTGATGCCGGCCATGATGGTGGGCATCGCCAGCGGCAGCTGGACCTTGAAGAGCTTCTGCTTGCGGTCGGCGCCGAAGGCGTCGGCGGCTTCGAGCACGTCCTTGTCGACGAGGCGGATGCCGAGATTGGTCAGGCGGATCATCGGCGGGATGGCGTAGATGACGACGGCGATGAGGCCCGGCACCTTGCCGATGCCGAGCAGCATGACGACCGGGATGAGATAGACGAAGCTCGGCATGGTCTGCATGACGTCGAGGATCGGATTGACCACCCGCTGAACCCGGTCGGAGCGCGCCATGAGGATGCCGACGGGAAGGCCGATGGCAATCGACAGCACCGTGCAGACGAAGATCATCGCCACGGTCCGCATCGTGTCCATCCACATGTCGAAATAGCCGATCAGCATGAGGGTCACGAGACAGCCCAGGACGATCTTGAGGCTGCGGCTGGCAAGCCATGCGATGGCGAGAACGAGGACGAGGATGATCGGCCAGGGCGTCTGGGTCATGAAGCGATCGGCCGCGATCAGGAAGTGCTGCAAGGGGGCGAAGACGCCCTCGATGGCATCGCCATAGGCACGCGTGAAGGCGCGGAACCCGTTATCGATGACCTTCTTGAGATCGCGTAGCGCCCCGTCGTTCATGTTCGGGAATTTGTAAAACCATTCCATTCGGTTCCCCAATCTTGGACAGAAGCCGTTCGGTCTTTTTGTTGTTTTCCGGCGGTTGAAGTGCGGCGCATCCTGCATGCGCCGCTTCGATCTTTTCGGCAGGCTCCGCTATGTCTCCATGGTCGCCGCGGAACCGCCGGGCGCAGGCCTTGCCGATCCTCAAACCTCCGGCCGCTTCCACGTTTTCTACTCCGGTTTGTAGCCATGGCGCGCGAAGAACCGGTCGAGTTCGCGCTGCTGCGGAACCTCTCCGGTGTAGATCGCGATGTAATCCGGGATTCGCTTCATGCGCAGCGCGATGTCTTCGCTCGCCTGCATCGAGATGTAGCCGATCTGCACGAGGTAGGTGGTGCGCGCGCGAACGTCGGCGGGGCCTTCCTCGTAGCCGAACCGCATGAACATGCGCCTCAGGGCCTCCATCCGGATCTGATCCGCGCGGTGGACCTCTTCGAGAATCTCGGGAGCCTGAAGGGCCCAGCTTCGTACGGCGAATTCGAACTGGGAATCGAAGAGTTCCTTGTTGAGCCAGCAGTCGAAGACGTTCAGCATCGCTTCGGCCAGCGATTCCGCATAGGCTTCCGACTGCTTGACGATGCTGCCGGTGTTCTTGTCGCGCCACCGGGCGACCAGGCCGCTCAACAATTCCTCCCGATCCTTGAAGAACCAATAGAAGCTGGTGCGCGACAGATTGAGCCGCTTGGCGAGCGGCAGGATCTTCACGGAATCGACCCCCGATTCCAGAAGGGAGGTGTAGGCAGCTTCCAACCAACCCTCCTGCGATCCTCGCCAGCCGCTGTCGCTCGTCGCCTGTTCCATGAATGCCTCCTAGCAAAGGATGAAAGCCGATGCAAGAAAAATGTACATGAGTGTCAGAATGAAGAGCCGAACTGTTTTCTCAGTTGACACATATGTACATTCAAGCGTAGCGTCGGTCCGTTGTTTCTAATCTGGAGCCCGTCGCATGTCGAACGATCCTCTGCTTCAGCCCTATCAGCTCAAGCACCTTACCTTGCGAAACCGCATCATCGTGACGTCGCATGAGCCGGCCTATCCGGAGGACGGCATGCCGAAGGGGCGCTACCGGGCCTACACGCTGGAGCGGGCCAGGGGCGGGGTGGCGCTGACGATGACGGCGGGCTCGGCCGCCGTCTCCAAGGACAGCCCGCCGGTCTTCAACAACCTGCTCGCCTACAAGGACGAGATCGTCCCGTGGATCCGGGAGATGACGGACGCCGTGCACGAGGAGGGGGCGGCGATCATGATCCAGCTCACCCATCTCGGCCGCCGCACGCGCTGGGACAAGGGCGACTGGCTGCCCGTCGTCGCGCCGTCGCATCACCGCGAGGCGGCGCACCGCGCCTTTCCCAAGAAGATGGAAGACTGGGATATCGAGCGCGTCATCAAGGATTTCGCCGATGCGGCCGAGCGCATGAAGGCCGGCGGCATGGACGGCGTCGAACTGGAGGCCTACGGCCACCTGATCGACCAGTTCACCTCGCCGCTGACCAACGAGCTCGACGGCCCCTATGGCGGCTCGCTCGACAATCGCATGCGCTTCTGTTTCGACGTGTTCAGGGCGATGCGCGAGCGGGTCGGCGACGACTTCATCCTCGGCGTGCGCTACACGGCCGACGAATGTCTTCCCGGCGGCACGGGCAAGGCCGAAGGCCTTGAGATCTCGCGCCGTCTCAAGGATAGCGGCCTCATCGACTATCTCAACGTCATCCGCGGCCATATCGATACGGATCCCGGCCTGACCGACGTCATCCCGATCCAGGGCATGGCGAACGCGCCGCATCTCGACTTCGCCGGCGAGATCCGCGCGGCGACCAGGTTCCCGACCTTCCATGCCGCCAAGATCCCGGATGTCGCGACGGCCCGCCATGCGATCGCCGCCGGCAAGGTCGACATGGTGGGCATGACCCGCGCCCACATGACCGACCCGCATATCGTGCGCAAGATCATCGAGAAGCGCGAGGACGATATCCGCCCCTGCGTCGGCGCCAACTACTGTCTCGACCGCATCTACCAGGGCGGCCTTGCCTTCTGCATCCACAATGCGGCGACGGGCCGCGAGGAGACGATGCCGCACAGGATCGCCAAGGCGGACATGCGCCGGAAGGTGGCGATCGTCGGCGCCGGCCCGGCCGGTCTGGAGGCGGCGCGCGTTGCGGCCGAGCGCGGCCACGAGGTGGTCGTCTTCGAGGCGGCGAACGTTCCCGGCGGCCAGATCCGCCTGACGGCGCAGAGCGAGCGCCGGCGCGAGATGATCAGCATCATCGACTGGCGCATGAGCCAGTGCGAGAAGCTGGGCGTCACCTTCCACTTCAACACCTGGGCGGAGGCCGATACGATCACGGCGGAAAACCCTGACGTCGTGATCGTCGCGACGGGGGGCCTGCCGCATACGGAGGTGCTGACGAAGGGCAACGAGCTGGTCGTCTCCTCCTGGGACATCATCTCCGGCGACGTGAAGCCGGGAACGAACGTGCTCGTCTACGACGATGCGGGCGACCATGCCGGCCTGCAGGCCGCCGAGTTCATCGCCAGGGCGGGCGGCAAGGTCGAGATCATGACGCCGGACCGGTCCTTCGCGCCCGAGGTCATGGCGATGAACCTCGTGCCCTATATGCGCTCGCTGCAGAAGCTCGATACGACCTTCACGGTGACATACCGGCTGGAGGCGGCGGAACGGAGCGGCAATCAGATCATCGCCCATGTCGGCAGCGACTACGGCGGCGTCAGCAAGCGGCGCACGGTTGACCAGATCGTCGTCAACCACGGCACCGTTCCGCTGGACGATCTCTATTTCGAGCTGAAGCCCGGTTCGACGAACCTCGGTGCGGTCTCCTATGACGAGTTGCTGGCCGGCGCGCCGCAGACGGTCGAGCGCAATCAGGAGGGCACCTACCAGCTCTTCCGGATCGGCGACGCGGTGGCCGCCCGCAACACGCATGCCGCGATCTACGACGCTCTGCGCCTCGCCAAGGACATTTGATGACGAGAGCGGGCGGCGCTGGCCGGCCGTGGGAGGAAATGACGATGAAAATCCTGGTCCCCGTCAAGCGGGTCGTCGACTACAACGTGAAGATCCGCGTCAAGGCGGACGGCTCGGGCGTCGAGCTTGCGAATGTCAAGATGTCGATGAACCCGTCGACGAGATTTCCGTGGAAGAGGCGCTGCGGCTGAAGAAGCCGGCAAGGCCGAGGAAGTGGTCGTCGTGTCGATCGGCCCGGCCAAGGCAGAAGAGACGCTGCGCACGGCCCTTGCCATGGGCGCCGACCGCGCCGTGCTGGTCGACAAGCTGAAAAACGAAGCCGGCGTGCTCTGAGACCGGAAAGGGAGAACTAAACCATGGCCATTCTTCTTCTGGCAGATCACGACAACGCCACCCTTTCCGACCAGACCACCAAGGCGCTGACGGCGGCAAGCAAGATCGGTTCGGACGTGCATGTGCTCGTCGCCGGCAGCAATGCGAAGGCCGCCGCCGAGCAGGCGGCAAAGCTCTCCGGCGTGACGAAGGTCCTCGTCGCCGACGACCAAAACCTTGCCAACAACCTCGCCGAACCGCTGGCAGCGCTCATCGTCTCGCTGGCCGGCAGCTATGACGCCATCGTCTCGGCGGCGACCTCGGTGGGCAAGAACGTGCTGCCGCGCGTTGCCGCGCTGCTCGACGTCGCGCAGGTCTCGGAGATCGTCGAGGTCGTCTCTTCCGACACGTTCAAGCGTCCGATCTATGCCGGCAATGCCATCCAGACGGTGCAGTCGACGGACGACAAGAAGGTGATCACCGTCCGCACGGCGTCCTTCGCCGCTGCCGGCGAAGGCGGAAGCGCGGCCATCGAGACCGTCTCGGCCGCAGCAAACCCGGGCCTCTCGACCCACGTCAAGGATGCACTCTCCTCGTCGGACCGTCCGGAACTGACGTCTGCCAAGATCATCATCTCGGGCGGCCGTGCGCTCGGCTCGTCGGAAAAGTTCCGGGAAGTCATCCTGCCCGTCGCCGACAAGCTCGGTGCAGCGGTTGGCGCAAGCCGTGCTGCCGTCGATGCGGGCTATGCGCCGAACGACTGGCAGGTCGGGCAGACAGGCAAGGTGGTCGCGCCGCAGCTCTACATCGCCTGCGGCATCTCCGGTGCGATCCAGCATCTCGCCGGCATGAAGGACTCGAAGGTGATCGTTGCGATCAACAAGGACGAGGAAGCCCCGATCTTCCAGGTCGCCGACTACGGCCTCGTCGGCGATCTCTTCGACATTCTGCCCGAACTCGAAAGGGCGCTGTGAGCGGTCAGCCTGAAGGGCAAGCCGGATCGGGGGCCCCATCGGACGAAAACGCTTGCGCAGGAACGATCTGGTGGAATGATGAGGAGAAGCCGGGCGGAGGCCCGGATCTCAGGTTCGCATCCCTGCAAGACATGGCGGAAAGGCGGTGAGAGGAATGGCCCGGGACCGATCGAAGATCCTCTTTCGCGCCGCCGCGCTCTTCTGCCTCATCCCCATGGCGGCGGCGGCCGATGACGCTGTGGCGGAGGGCGCGCACGAAGCCTGCGCGATCTCCGCCTGGAGCACCGATCCCGATCCGAACGGACTCAACGTGCGGGCCGCCCCGCAGGACGACGCGGCGATCATCGGCACGCTTCCGGCGGCCCGCGACGTCGGCGGCGAGCGCTTCGCCACCGAAGTGTCGATCACGGGCTCGAAGGACGGCTGGCTGCGGATATCGGAGGGCTGGGTGCTCGACTATATCGGTGACGACCCGACCGAGGTCGTCTTCAAGGGCGTGGGCTGGGTGTCGGGGCGCCATATCGGTCTCGGGCTCAACAACCGGCATCTGCGCCGCGGTCCCGCGCACGACGCCCCCGTGGTCGCCACGCTCGCGGGCACGATCGACGGCATGCCCTACGGGCCGGATTCGATCCTGGTCGACCGCATCCACGCCTGCCGGGGCGACTGGCTGGAGGTCGAGGGCGTCTTGACGATCGACGGTATTGTCCGCGGACCCCGCCTGCGTGGCTGGACGACGGGAACCTGTTCGAACCAGGTGACGACCTGCCCCTGACGCCGGCATTTCCTGCTGACCTGTGCCGGCCCGATGAAAAAGGCTATCCTGTCGCGGTGATCTGAGAGGAGCCGTCATGATGGTCGTCCTATCGCGTGTGACCCTGCTTGCGCTTGCGCTCTTCTGGATTCTGGCCGGCCGGGCGTTTGCCGAGCCGGTGTCGTTTCCCGACCTGACGGATACGGTCGCCGGCAGGAAGGACGTGACCTTCGCGGACCTCGTCCGGCTCGTCGCGCCCGGGGCCGTCGCAAACGGCGAAGCGGCGCCTGGCGAGGGGACGATCGACGTCCGCCACATCGGCGGCGACGCATGGAGCGATCCCGGACCGGAGGTGATGAGGCTTCTGACGCTTGCGGCCGTCCCGGTGCGCTCCGGCGGCCGGGATCGAACGGTGCTGCTGCTGGACTTCGGCCCGGCGCGCGAGAGCGCCTCCGGCTTCGTCGTGCTCGCGCTCTTCGACGTCACGGGTAAGCCGAGGCTGCTCGACGCGGCCGATATCGCTTTCGACCGCTGGACAGCCTTTGCCGAACCTGTCCGGCTTCCGGTCGGGGAGGGGGACGACCTGCTGGTCACCCGGAGCACGCATTTCAATTCCAGCCAGGGCTATGCGACCACGGCCCTGATACTCCTGCGCGGCGACCGGTTCGCGCTCGTCGACAGTATCTTCACGTTCGACGACAGGGCATGCGCCTTCGAGCGCACGCAGCGGCTCGGCATCCGGCAGGGGACGGGCACGCCGTTTGCCGATATCAGGGCCACGGTGAGCGAACGCACGACGGTTTCCGCGGGACAATGCGGCGATGCGACCGTTCCGGAACCGGGAACGCGCAGCATCGCCGTGACCTATCGCTGGGATGCCGCCGGTGAGCGTTACAGTGCCGATTCGGACGCGTTCGACGTCTTGGCGCGCGAGAACGAGCGGCGTTTCTGACAGGGGGCGTGCCGTCGGCCTCGCTCCATGGACATCGGCAGCCCGAAACGCGGGCTCAGAACCCGGGTCGATGGGGCTGCAATCGCAATTGCTCCAGAAAGCGGGACTGCAGCCCGCTCGGCAGCCAGTTTTCGCGCATGGTGATGCCGATCGTCCGCGTGCCGAGGCGGTGGCGCACGTCGTCTGCGATCGGCACGCATTTCAACAGGCCCTCCCGTTCCTCGATCGCGATCTGCCGGCGGGAAAGCATGGAGAGGCGGTCGCTCTCCAGGATGATGGCGCGCGTGAGGACGAGGGAACTCGTCTCGATGCTGGCGCGCGGAGCAACGGGACATTTCTCGAACAGGGCGTCGAATGCGGCGCGGATGGGCGTTCCCGGCCGCTGCGCCACCCATTCCTGTCCGGCAAGGTCGTCGAGCGAGGCGGCCGCGTCGCGCGCCACAAGCGGATGGCCGGGCCGGCCGACGATAGCATAGGGATCGTTGAACAGCGCCTCCGTCCTCAGGCCGGCAAGATCGCTCCCCGAGCGCAGCGCGCCGATGAGGATGTCGCTCGCCCCGATGCGCAATTGCTGGGAGAGGAGGTCGTAGGAGCCGTCGGCGATCTCGATCCGGGCATTCGGATGGGCCGCCAGCAGCGGGTTGATCGCGCGGGCGAGCAGCAGGGTGCGGGCAAGCGGCAGGCTGGCGATCTTGATGCGCCCCTCCATGCGGCCTTCGAGCTCCCGCAATTCGTCGACCGCCTGTTCGAGTTCGGTCAGGGCGACGCGCCACCGCATGGCAAGCCGGTGCCCGACCGCGTTCGGCGCCACGCCGCTCGGGCCGCGCATGAGGATCGCCTTGCCGACATTCGCCTGCAATTCATGCAGGACCCGGTGCAGCGCCGCCGGCGAGCCGCCGCCGCTGCGGGCGGCTTCCGTTATGGAGCTGCTGCCGGAAAGCGCGATCAGCGCCTCGATCTGGCGAAAGCCGATGCGGGCCAGCGTCTTGGACATCAGGGCCGGGTCGCGCTGGAAGCCGGCGCCGAGCGCCTGGCCGAGCGCGGCGGCGAGTTGGTCGTCCATGCGGCGCAGCCGGGCGAGAAGCACCGCGCCGGCCGAAGTCGGCTGGCTGCCGGCGGCATAGCGTTCGAGGAGTTTTGCGCCGAAGCGCGCCTCGATGCCGGCCAGCGCCACGGTGACGGAGGGCTGGGAGACGTTCAGTTCCGCGGCGGCGCGGTTGAGGCTGCCCGTCTCGCAGACCTGCATGAAGGCGCGCAGATGGCGAAGGTTCAGGCCGGTGGCGATCATGGGGGTTCCCAAAACGGATTCGCAAAAAGCTATAACGGGGTGCAGCTTTCGTATTAGCACCGGACACCCGATCGGTGCCAGTGTCCCCTCGAAAATGTGAGGAGCATGGACATGCAGAACAAGACCGGACTCGTCGTCAGCGCTCATTCGGCGGATTTTGTCTGGAGGGCCGGCGGCGCGATCGCGGCGCATGCGCGGCAGGGCTACGACGTCACGGTCGTCTGCCTGTCGTTCGGGGAAAGGGGGGAATCGGCGAAGCTCTGGCGCAAGCCCGGCATGACGCTTGAGGCCGTGAAGGCGGACCGCCGCCGCGAGGCGGAAAACGCGGCCCGGGCGCTCGGCGTCCACGAGATCCAGTTCTACGATCTCGGCGACTACCCCATGCAGGTCACGCCGGAGGCCTTCGACCGGCTGGTCGACCTCTATCGGGCGCTCCGCCCGGAATTCATGCTGACGCATTCCCGGCAGGACCCGTACAATTTCGACCATCCGATGGCGACCGAGTTCGCCCAGCATGCGCGGGTCATCGCGCAGGCCCATGGCCACAAGCCCGAAGTCCCGGTGCTCGGCGCGCCGCCCGTCTATCTCTTCGAGCCGCACCAGCCCGAACAATGCAACTGGAAGCCCAATTTCCTTCTCGACATCAGCGCGGACTGGGAGAAGAAGCTGGCGGCGATCAAGTGCATGGAAGGGCAGGAACATCTCTGGGAATATTATACCCGCGTCGCCCTCCAGCGCGGCGTGCAGGCCTCGCGCAATTCCGACCACAAGATCGTCCACGGCGAGGCCTATGAGGCGGTGTTCCCGCATGTGACGGGCACGCTCGGCCATGGAGCCCTGGCATGAGCGTCGTCTATCGCAACATCGAACGGGCACCGCTCGCTATCGTAGACGGCCTTGCCGAATGCGGCGCGGCGACGGTGCACGAAGCCATGGGGCGCGTCGGCCTGATGCGCTCCCACATGCGTCCCGTCTGGCGCGGCGCGCGGATCGCCGGCACGGCCGTGACGGTCTCGATCCCGCCGGCGGACAACTGGATGATCCATGTCGCCGTGGAGCAGTGCCGGGAGGGCGACATTCTCGTCGTCGCCCCGACCTCGCTATGCGATGCCGGCTATTTCGGCGAACTGCTCGCCACGTCGCTCAAGGCGCGCGGCGTGCGCGGCCTGGTGATCGAGGCCGGCGTTCGCGACGTCGCGGAGCTTGAGACGATGGGCTTTCCCGTCTGGTCGCGTTTCGTGTCCGCGCAGGGCACGGTCAAGGCGACGCTCGGTTCCGTCAACGTTCCGATCGTCTGCGCCGGCGCCGCGATCGCGCCCGGCGACGTCATCGTCGCCGATGACGACGGGGTGATGGTCGTGCAGAAGGCGGAGGCGGAGAAGGCGCTTCAGGCCTCGCGGGCGCGGCTCGACAAGGAGCAGCAGACCCGCGCACGGCTCGCCGCCGGCGAACTCGGCCTCGATATCTACAAGATGCGCGAGGCGCTGGCCGCCAAGGGGTTGACTTACATCGATTGATCGAAGCCGGGAAAGGGGGAGGACCTTTTTCCGCAAGGGAGGACGAATGACCACGATTGCTTTCATCGGCTTCGGCGAGGCGGCGCAGTCCATCGCCGGCGGCCTTGCCGGCCGCAATGCGGCAAGGCTCGCCGCCTACGACCTGCGCTTTGCCGATCCCGCGGTGTCCGCCGGCCTGCGCGAGAGGGCCGCGCAGCGCGGCGTGGAACCGCTCGGCGACATCGCCGGCATCGCCGCGGCGGACGTCATCCTGTCGCTCGTCGTGGGCTCGGCGACGCGGGCCGTGGCGGCCTCGGCTGCGCCGCACCTTTCGGACCGGGCGATCTTCATCGATCTCAACTCCGTCGGCCCCGACACCAAGGCGCTCGCCGCCGGGGAAATCGCGACCGGCAGGGGAAGCTTCGTCGAAGGGGCCGTCATGGCCCGTGTCCCGCCCTATGCGGAGAAGGTGCCGATCCTCGTCGCCGGCGCGCGGGCGGGCGAGGCGGCCGAGCGGCTGAACGCGCTCGGCATGAACCTGGAGGTCGTCGGGGACGTGCCCGGCCAGGCCTCGTCGCTGAAGATGATCCGCTCGGTGATGATCAAGGGTGTGGAGGCGCTTTTGATCGAGGCGCTCTCCTCGGCCGAGCGTGCGGGCGTGACCGAGCGCATCCTCGATTCCGTGCAGGAGACCTTTCCCGGGCTCGACTGGCGGCAGGTGGCCGACTACTACCTGTCGCGAACCTTCGAGCATGGCGCGCGCCGCGTGACCGAGATGACCGAGGCGGCCGAGACGATCGAATCGCTCGGCCTCGAAGCCTCCATGTCGCGGGCCGCCTGCAGGACCATCGCTGCCGCCCACGCGGCGATGAAGGACCAGGGCCTAGCCGTGGCCGACGGATATCGCGGTTTCGTGCCGGTGATGGCACGCCGCATGGCAAAGGATCTGTGAGATGGACGGTATTCTCCAGTCGCTCGGCGTCATCTTCAGCCTTTCGGGCCTCGCCGCGCTCGTTGCCGGTGCCCTGCTCGGCATCGTCATCGGCGCGCTGCCGGGCCTCGGCCCGTCGATCGGGCTGAGCCTTCTCATCCCCTTCACCTACAATCTCGGCCCCGAGCTGAGCATGCTGATGATGATCTCGCTCTACACCTCGGCCGAATATGGCGGGTCGATCAGCGCGATCCTGCTTTCGACGCCCGGAACGGCGGCGGCGGCCGCCACCGCCATCGACGGCTATGCCATGGCGCGCAAGGGCAGGGCCAACGAGGCGATCTCGATCTCGCTGACCGCCTCGACCGTCGGCGGCGTCTTCGGCGGGCTGGCGCTCCTGCTTCTGGCCATGCCGCTCGCCTCGCTCGCCCTGAAGTTCGGCCCGGCGGGTTATTTCGCCGTCGGCGTCTTCGGCCTCAGCTCGGTCGCGGCGCTTTCCGGCGGCTCGCTGGTAAAGGGCCTCGTCTGCGCGGCCTTCGGGCTCGCGCTCGCGACGATCGGCATCGATCCCATCGCCGGCACGCCGCGCTTCACCTTCGGCCTGTTCGAGCTTTACGAGGGCGTTCCGTTCCTTGCCGCGCTCATCGGCCTCTTCGCCGTCTCCGAAGCCCTCGTCATGATCGAAAGCCGGGTGATCGCGGCGCCGCCGATCAAGGACAAGGTCGGCCATGTCTTCATGTCCATGGCGCTGTGGAAGGAGACCTGGCGCTCCATGCTGTCGGGCTCGGTCATCGGCACGCTGCTCGGCATCCTGCCCGGCGTCGGCGGCAACATCGCCTGCTGGGTGGCACGGGACTATGCCCGGGCGCGCGATCCGCATCCGGAGGAGTACGGCCACGGCTCGGCCAACGGCATCGCGGCCCCGGAAGCCTCCAACAACGCGACGGTCGGCGGTGCGCTCGTCCCGCTGCTCGCCCTCGGCGTGCCGGGCTCGCCCACCACCGCCATCATGGTCGGCGCGCTGATCATGCACGGCCTGCATCCGGGCCCCCAGCTCTTCACCGAGGCGCCCTCGCTGGTCTATTCGATCCTCTTCGGCACGATCATCGCGTCGCTGGTGCAATATGCCGCGGGCTCGCTGTTCCTGCCCCTGATGGCGCGGGTGATGCGCCTGCCCGATGCGGTGATCGCCGTCGGCATCATGGCCTTTGCCGTCCTCGGCGCCTTCGCCATTCGCAACCTGATGTTCGACGTCTACCTGATGCTCGGCTTCGGCGTCGTCGGCTATCTCATGAAGAAGCTGCGCTTCCCGGTCGCACCGATCATCCTTGCCATGGTGCTCGGCTATCTCGTGGAATCGAACTACCGGACCGCGCTGGTGTCTTCGCAGGGCGACTATACGATTTTCATCACCGATCCCGTCAGCCTGCTGTTCCTCGTCCTCAGCCTCGTCAGCCTGCTGACGCCGGTGTGGCGCTGGGTCCAGGCACGCCGCATGCGCCGGCCCGACGAAACGGTGAACGGCGCGGCGCGCTAGACAGCCTATCAACTGGAGGAGAAGACATGACGATCAACAGAAGAACATTCGGCACACGCATGGCGGGTGCGGCCCTGGGACTGGCGCTCGCGCTGTCGAGCGTCGCGCTGCCGGCCCCTGCCGCGGCGGCCGGTTTTCCGGAAAAGTCCGTGACGCTCGTGGTCTGGGCGGGTGCCGGAGGGGCGCTCGACACCTATGGCCGCAAGCTCGCCGAACTCCTGGAAAAGGAAGCGGGCTGGAGCGTGAAGGTCGACAACCGGCCTGGCGGCAGCGGCGCCGTCGGCGTCTCGCAGATCATGACCCAGCCGGCCGACGGCTACAACATCCTCGTCTTCACGGGAACGCTGACCTTCGGCATCGCCCAGGGCCTCATTCCCTTCGAGCTCAAGGACTTCCGCATGCTGCGCGCCATGCAGTCGGAGCCGTCCTCGCTGGCCGTCCTGTCCGACAGCCCCTACACGTCGGTCGACGACTTCGTGAAACACATGAAGGAAAATCCGAGCGGGCTGAAGGTCGGCGGCCACGCGCCCGGCGGCTTCCACCAGTACATGCTCTACCAGCTGATGAAGGCGGGCGGCTTCGAGAGCGGCTGGATCCCGCATGACGCATCCGGCAAGGTCACGCTCGCCCTGCTCGGCAAGCATATCGATGCCGCGATGATGACGCCGTCGACCGGCCTGGCGCAGGTCAAGAACGGCGACATCAAGCTGCTCGGCATCTCCACCGACACGCGCAGCGACTTCCTGCCCGACGTGCCGACCTTCAAGGAACTCGGCTACGACATCGAGGGCGCGGTCTGGCGCGGCATCGCCGTGAAGGCGGGAACGCCGGACGACGTCGTCGGCACGATCCAGGCCGCGGTGGACAAGGTCACGGCCTCCGAGGACTGGAAGAAGTTCCAGACCGAGCAGTTCCAGGACAGCCCCGACTGGAACGAGGAGGAGTTCACCAAGCGTGCTGAAAGCGATCTCGCCAACCAGCTCGAATTCCTGAAAGCGAATGGATACGCCCAATGACCAACCAGGCTTCGGCTGTTCCGGGCTCGAACCTCTCCCCCGCATCGGGGGGAGAGGCGCCCCGCCGGCACTTCCGGCAGAACCTCGTGGCGGCCTGCATCTGCCTGGCGTGGAATGCCGGCTTTCTCGCCATGAGCCTCGCGCTTCCGGCCGGTCATTCGCGCGGCGATGTCGGGCCGGGCTCGCTGCCCATGGAAGTGTCCGGCTTCGGCCTCGTCGTCTCGGCGGTCTATCTCGTGCAGGTGCTGCGCGGCACCGATCTCGGCGGGTCGAGCGAGACGATCGACGTGGCGCGCGTGGCCGGCCTGCTCGGCCTCTTCGTCGCGGTGGTGCTCAGTGCGAACTGGATGGGGCTTGCCCTTTGCCTCGGCGTCGGCACGGGCGTGGCGACGCTGCTCTTTCCCGGCGAGAAGCCGCTGGTGCGGGCGGTCGCGACGGGCGCCGGCTTCTGGCTGATCGCCTGGGGACTGTTCGGCAAGCTGCTGGAGCTGCCGCTTCCCTGACCGGACGCGCTCCGGATTTACCACAATCCTCGACGTCGGAGCGGCACCGCTCCGGCCGCATATACCCCTGACGGATAGGAGTGACGGACATGACGGCGGATGGCATCCCCTGCATGATGATGAGAGGCGGCACGTCGAAGGGGGCCTATTTCCTCGCCGACGACCTGCCGCCGGACCCGGCGGAGCGCGACCGGCTCCTCCTGCGCGTCATGGGCTCGCCCGACCCCCGCCAGATCGACGGCATCGGCGGGGCGGATCCCCTGACCAGCAAGGTCGCGGTGGTGCGGGCCTCGGCGCGGCCGGGTTTCGACGTGGATTTCCTGTTCCTGCAGGTCTTCGTCGACCAGGCGCTCGTCAGCGACAGCCAGAACTGCGGCAACATCCTCGCCGGTGTCGGCGCCTTCGCCGTCGAGCGCGGGCTGGTGCCGGCCGGGGAGGGCGAGACCGCCATCCGCATCTACATGGAGAACACGGCGCAATCCGCCGTGGCGCGCATCCGCACGAAGGACGGCCGGCCCGTCTATGCCGGCGAGGCGCGCATCGACGGCGTGCCCGGCACCTCGGCGCCCGTCTACCTCGCCTTCACGGATGCCGCGGGTTCGAGCTGCGGTGCCCTGCTGCCGACCGGTTCGGCCGCAACGCAGATCGACGGCGTCACCTGTACGCTGATCGACAACGGCATGCCGGTCGTCGTGATGCGCGCTGCGGATTTCGGCCTCACGGGCTATGAGAGCCGCGCGGAACTGGAGGCGAACGAGGCCGCGAAGGCGCGCATCGAGCGCATCCGGCTTGCCGCCGGCCCCCTGATGAATCTCGGCGACGTGACGAGCAAGTCCGTGCCCAAGATGACGCTCGTCGCTTCCCCGACAGGGGGCGGCGCCATCATGACGCGCAGCTTCATTCCCCACCGCGTGCATGCGTCCATCGGGGTCTTCGGCGCGCTCAGCGTGGCGACGGCCTGCATGTTCCCCGAAAGCCCCGCCGCCGCCCTCGCGAGGCTTCCGGAAGGAGACGCCAAGACCGTCGCCGTTGAGCATCCGACCGGCAACATGGAAATCCTCCTGCGGCTCGACGCAAGCGCGCCGGGCGGCCTCGGGGAGTGCTCCTTCCTGCGCACAGCGCGCAAGCTCTTCGACGGCCGGGTGTTCGTGGACTAGGTTCCCACGCGGGAAGCGTGACGGCGTCCGGGATGAAGAAGGTCCCGTTCCGCGCGGACGGTGCCCGCCCGCCGTGCCGGAATTTCATGACAGTAAAATTTTTTCGGTGCGATTGAAGCGCGCGCACGGCTTGGATAACCCTTTCGCAGGCAATGATGCCGAGAAGACAGGGTTCATGCATGGACGCCACCATCGAGCCGCCGGCGATAGCGGACATCACGGGCATCGAGACCGTCGGCTATATCGGGCCGGAAGGGACATGGACGCACCAGGCGGCGCTGGATCTCTTCCGCGGCGGCGTCAGGCTGCTGCCCTTCACGGAAGGCCTGTTCGAGGCCTATGCGGCGGGCGCGGTCGACGCGATATGCGTTCCGGTCACCACGTCGCTGGTGGGCGCGACGCCCTATCTCGACAATGTCCTGGCGCTGGGCGATGTGAAAATCATCGCGGAATATCCGAAAATCCTCAGCTACAGCCTGATCGCCGGCAAGGAGGCGACGTTCGCCTCGATCCGCACGGTCATGGGACATTCCGTTGCCCTCGATGAGGTCGGTGCATGGATCGACGCGAACATGCCGAATGTCGAGCGCGAGGTCCGCGCCGGCGCGACGGCCTATGTCGCCGAGCAGAATTCCCCCTTGCTCGCCGCCTTCGGGCCGGGGCTGGGCGCCCGGCTCTTCGATCTTAAGGAACTGCGCACGGGCATAGAAGAGGGGCTTCACAACGTCACGCGATGGTGGGTCCTCGCAAGGGCGACGCCCGCGCCGACGGGCCACGACCGGACGACGCTCCACCTGCGGGCGGACGAAGGGGCGCTGCATGCGATCCTCGCCGCTCTCGTCCGGGAGGGCCTGACCCTTCTCAACATCTACGAGCGGCCGACCGGCGAACGCCTCGACGCCCATCAGTATGTCATCGACGTGGAAGGCCACGTCGTCTCCCACCCCGCCATCGCCCGGCTTGCGAGTGCGGAGGGCTTGAGAGTGCTGGGCTCCTATCCGCGGCGATACTAGAGTTTGTCAGGGAAAAGTGGGAACCGGTTTTCCCTGACAAACGAAAACAAAGAAACCTGGAGTCTATCTGGTTCAGAATGAACCTGACAGTCTCCAGAGGGCGCGTTTCGCCCCGGCGTCACGCCGAATGCGGATTGAAATACCATGAATGCTCGATCGCCCGTTCCCGTGCCGTCGTGGCCTGCCGAGTTCAGGTCGACATTGGCGCTGTCCTGGCCGCTGATCCTCGGCCAGGTGTCCCAGCGGCTGATCGTGATCGTCAACGTCGTCATGATGGGGCACCTCGGAGCCCGGGAGCTGGCGGCGGGAACGCTGGCCTTGGCCGTGGTCAATCCGCTGATGCTGTGTTTCGGTGGCGTTCTGACGGCCGTGGCGCCGCTGACCGCACAGGCCATCGGGTCCGGCGACACGTCCGGCGGGCGCGTCTATTTCCAGCAGGGGCTTTGGCTCTGCGCCCTTCTCTCGGCGGTTTCGGTGCCGCTGCTTTACCATGCCGACGCCGCGCTGGCTTTCCTTCGGCAGGATGCGGGCCTCGTGCCCGTTGCCGGCCAGTACGCGGCGACCCTGTGCCTGGTGCTGCCCTCGTACATGCTGACGCTCGTGGCGCGAAACTTCCTTGCCGCGCACGGCCTGACGCATTTCGCGCTGGCGACGCTGATCGCGGGCGCTGCGCTGAACTTCGTGCTCTGCTCTTTCATCGTCGCGGATTTTTGGGGGCTCGCCGGGCTGGGGCTGCCCGGGATCGGCTATGCGACGGCGATCTCGAATGCCGCCGTCGCGGTGGTGCTCATGCTGTATATCGCGCTCAGTCCCCGGATGGCCTCGGTATCGGCATACAGCGGCGCGGTGCGCCTCGACACGGCAGCCTTGAAGGCGCTCGCCTGGATCGGCTTTCCGATCGGCGGGGCGATCCTGCTCGAAGTCGCGTTCTTCAGCGCCAGTTCGCTGCTGATGGGGCATCAGGGCGAGACGGTGCTTGCCGCCTACGCCTTGTCCGGGCAGTTGAACGGCCTCGCATTCGCGATTCCGACGGGAATCGGCATTGCGGCGATGGTGCGGGTCGGGTGGGCCTATGGCGCGGGGAGCCTTGCCGCCGTCACGCGCGCGTGCCTTTCCGCCATCGCCCTCGGGCTGGTTATCGCGGCAGGCGTGGGGCTGCTCTATGCCCTGTTTCCGGTCGCCTTCATCTCGCTGTTCCTCGACAGGACGCTGCCGGAAAACCAGCCGGTCGTCGCGACGGCGATCGTCTTCCTCCATATCGTCGCGGTCATGCAGATCTTCGATGCGCTGCAGGGGATCGTTTCGCATGTCCTTCGCGGACTGTCGGATACCGTCGTTCCGCTGCTGCTGGTTCTGATGGGCTACTGGGCCTTCGGTTTCCCGGCGTCGCTGGTGCTGGCCAATGTCGCGGGCCTCGGCGGAAACGGCGTCTATCTCGGCCTGTCGATCGGCGTCGCCATCGTCTCCGTCGTCCTGACCGCAAGGCTCGCGCAGCGGCTCGCCGGGCTGCGGACCGGCACGGCGGGTGGGATGCCGGGGCCGGCGGCGACCCCGGCCGTGTCAGGCACGGAGATTGAAAACCACTGAGAGGTATTTCACGGGGGTCTCGATCAGCCGCTCGTGGCCGTGGATGGAATTCGCGTCGAAGACCATCGTGTCGCCCGGCCGCAACTCCACGATCGCGTCGGCATAGCGATAGACCATGGAGCCTTGCAGGATATACATGAACTCGATCCCCGTGTGCTGGAAGCCGGGGCTGGTGCTCGATTCGCTGCTCAAGGTGACGAGATAGGGTTCGACATATTTCTCGCCGGACAGGAGGTGGCCGAGAAGCTCGTAGTCCAGGCCGATCTTGGAGCCGCGCCGATGGACCGAGATGCCTTTCCCGGCGCGGACGAGCGAATAGTCCGCGCGCTGCTCGTGGCTTGCGAACAGGCGGGCGACGGGAACCTTCAGGGCGTTGGAAATGGCCACGAGCGTCGCAAAGGACGGCGTCGTCGAGCCCCGCTCGATCTTGGACAGCATGCCGTTCGACAGGCCCGCGGCCTCGGCGAGCTGGTTTGCCGCCATGCTGAGGCTCAGGCGCAGGCTCTTGATCTCCTTCCCGACCGCGATCGCCAGCGTCTCGCCGCCTGGACCACGCGCTGCGGCCGCGCGCGGCGGGGGCGTCGTTTCCTCGACCTCGTCATGCGAGGCCGGGCGGATCATCATCGAGAGGGCGCCGCGCTTGACGCGCTTGCCCTCTACGACCTTCTTCTTCGGATCGTGCACAGGTTTGGGGCTCCAGTTCGCGCTCATTGTAGAACCTTTTCGCTGCCGGAGACAGGGTCGCCCGGCCCGGTCGCATCAGGCGTGGATCGGACGCCCCCTTATCCCCATGGCCGCTTCCTTGATCGCCTCGCTGTGCGTGGGGTGGGCGTGGCAGGTATAGGCGACGTCTTCCGCCGTCGCGCCGAATTCCATGGCCTGGGCGATCTGGGCGATCATCGTTCCCGCAAGGGAAGCGACGATATGTGCGCCGAGGATCACGTCGGTCTTCTCGTCGGCGATGATCTTCACGAAGCCGTCGGTCTCGCGGTTCGCCTTGGCCCGGCCGTTTGCGGCCATCGGGAACGTCGAGACACGGAACGGGCGTCGGGCGGCCTTTGCCGCTTCCTCCGTCAGCCCGACGCCGGCGGCCTCGGGATCGGTGTAGACGACCGCCGGGACGATGCTGTGACTAACGGCGCGCGGGATGCCTGCGAGGCGTTCGGCAAGGGCGATACCCTCATCCTCGGCGCGATGGGCCAGCATCGGACCCTTCGTGACGTCTCCGATCGCGTAGATGCCGCTCGCCGCGGTCTTCGCCGCATGATCGACCGGTATGAAGCCCCGTTCGTCGGTCTCGATGCCGGCGGCTCCCAGGCGGAGCCCGGTCGTGTTCGGCCGGCGCCCGGTCGCGACCAGCACCGTGTCCGCCGGGATCGTTTCCAGCGCACCGCCGGTTTCAAGCGTGACCGTCGCGGACGCACCGTTCCGTTCGACCGCCCGCACCTGAACGGAGGCCCGGATATCGAGGCCCTGCCTGCGCAGGAGCTGCCGCATCTGGGTACGGACGTCGCGGTCCATGCCGGGAAGGATATCGTCGAGATATTCGAGGACGACGACCTGCGAGCCGAGCCGGCTCCAGACCGAGCCCAGTTCCAGGCCGATGACGCCGCCGCCGATCACGACCATCTTCCCCGGAACGCCCTTCAACGCCAAGGCCCCGGTAGAATCGACGACGACACCGCCCGCGTTGTCGACCTCGACGGAGGGAAAGGGCGAGGGGTCGGAGCCCGTCGCGATCACGATGGACCTTGCCGTGAATTCCCTGCCGGCGATCGACACGCGGTCCGGTCCTGAAAACGTCGCCCGTCCGTGCAGCCGCTGGACCTTGTGCTTCCCGAAGAGGAAGTCGATGCCCCTCGTCAGGCCGTGCACGGTTTCATCCTTCGCGGCCATCATCCTTGAAAGGTCGAGCGACACGTTCTCAGCAGCGATGCCGTAGCTCGACCAGTCGCCGCGGGCCATTGCGTGATAGTGGCGGGAGGCCGTCAGCAGCGCCTTGGAGGGGATGCAGCCGACGTTGAGGCAGGTGCCGCCGAGGGTGTCGCGCGCATCGACGCAGGCGGTCGCAAGGCCGAGCTGCGCCGCGCGGATCGCGCAGGCATAGCCGCCCGGGCCGCCGCCGATGACGAGCACGTCGAAATCAAACGTCGCCGTCATCGGGGCCAGGTCTCCAGCGTTTTCACGAAATCGCCGAGCCAGGCGTTCGTCTGGTGGCCGTCGAGCGCGCGGTGGTCGATGGTCAGGGACACATAGGCCATCGGCCGGATCTGGATCGTGTCGACCCCGTCCACCTCGCGGACCACGACCCGCTTTTCCAGCTTGCCCACGCCGAGTATGGCCGACTGCGGCTGGTTGATGATGATCGGCGCGGCCAGAAGAGAGCCGGAAACGCCGTGGTTGGAGATCGTGAAGGTGCCGCCTTTCAGGTCCTCCGCCTTCAGCCTGTTGCCGCGGGCGCGGGCCGTCATGTCCTGCACGCGCGCCGCAATGCCCTGGAGCGAGAGGTTCTGCGCCCCGCGGAGCACCGGCACCACCAGCCCCTTGTCGCCCAGCGCGGTGCCGATCCCGATATTGACGTCGCCGAAGATCTCCAGGCTGTCGGCGTGCCACCGGCTGTTGACCTCGGGGACGACCCGCATCGCCGCGACAGAGGCCGCCACGATATAGGCCGTATAGGACAGGTTGACGCCTTCCGCCTTCATGAGGGCCTTGTGGGCATCCCGGTGGCGCATGATCGCCGTGAAATCCGCTTCGAAGACGGCGGTCACCTGGGGCGCGGTCGCAAGCGAGCGATGCATGTGGTCGGCAATGGCGAGGCGCATGGCCGTATGCGGGACCTTTCGCGAAAGATCGCCCTGGGCCGAGGGGATCGATGCCGTGGCGACCGGAGCGGAGCCCGAGGAACCGGTCTCCTGTTCATGCGCAAGGTCCATATCCGCCCGCGTGACGCGGCCGCCTTTTCCGGTGCCGCTGACCGTGGAAGGGGCGATGCCGTATTCGGCCGCGGCGCGGCGCACCGCCGGCGAGTAGTGCACGCCGGCTTGATCGGGGAGGGACTGTTCTGCGGGCATGGGACGAGCGGGTTCCTCTTGGGCGGACATGCGGCCGAGTATCGAACCCGGCGCCGCGTCGTCGCCATTGCGCATGCCGATTTCGGTCAGGATGCCGTCGCAGGGTGCGGGAACCTCCTGGGTGACCTTGTCGGTTTCCAGTTCGACAAGCGCGTCGCCCTCGGCGACCCTGTCTCCCACCTGCTTCAGCCAGTTCCGGACGACGGCTTTGGTGCCCTCCTGCTCGATTGGCGCCAGGATATCGATCGTCGTGTCCATGCTCAAAACTCCAGGAGTGCGGCGATCCGCTCGGCGATGCGTTCCACGGACGGAACCGCCCAATCCAGGAGGACCGGATTATGCGGGCTTGGAATATCGGGCATGGTCAGGCGGGAGACGGGGGCGTCGAGGTCCATGAATGCCTCGTCGGCCACGACGGCCGCAATTTCGGCACCGAAGCCGGCGGAGCCGAGATCCTCGTGCACGATGAGGCATCGGCGGGTCTTTCTGACCGAGGACAGGACGGCCTCCCGATCCCAGGGCATGAGCGTCCTCAGGTCGATCACGTCGGCCGAGATGCCTTCGGCCGCGTCTTCGCATCGCTGGACCATGGCGCCCCAGGTCACGATGGTGATGTCCTTGCCGGTGCGCGTGAATTTCGCCTTGCCGAAGGGAAGCGTAAAATTGTCGCCGGGATAGGGCCGGCGTGCCCAGGCGTGGTCGAGCATCGCGCGATGCTCGAAGAAGATCACGGGGTCGTTGCCGCGCAGCGCCGTGCGCAGCAGGCCGACGGCGTCTTCCGCATTGGAGGGGACCGCGACCTTCCAGCCGGGCTGGTGGACGAAGGCGACCTCGTTCGTCTGGCTGTGCCAGGGATCGCCGCATTTGAAGAAGCCGCCCGGCATGCGCACCACGATCGGGGCGGCGAAGCGGTTGTTCGTCCGCCAGCGGATGGTGCCGCAATCGTTGATCTGCTCGGTGGCGGGCTCGGCATATTTGCGAAACTGGATTTCGGGCACCGGCACCAGGCCGGCCAGCGCCATGCCGACGGCGCGGCCGATGATGCCTTCCTCCGACAGGGAGGTGTCGAAGACCCGTCCGACGCCGAACTTCTCCTGAAGGCCGAGCGTCACGGCGTGAACGCCGCCCTTCGGGCCGATATCCTCCCCGAAGACGACGACGCGCTCGTTCATCGACAGTTCATGCTCGAGGGTCTTGCGGATCGCCGTGACCATGTTCATCCGTGCGCCCGAAGGCTGGGGAATCTCCGTGCCGGCGGGGGCGACATAGCCGTCGCGATGCTGGCCGCCCATGGCCTGCATCGCGCCGCTGTAGAAGACGTTGTCGGTCACCGTGGCGGGATCGGCCACCGGGCGGGCCTCGGCGGCCTGCCGGGCAAGCTCCGCATCGTCGTGCGCCTTCTGGCGGGCGTCGTCCCATTCCCCGGCGGTCATGACGGCGGGCACGAGGAATTCGCGGAGGCGCGGCAGGGGGTCGCGGTCCCATTCCTGCCGGACGAGGTCCTCGCTCTTGTAGGCCTGCGTGTCCTGGAAGCTGTGGCCCTGAAGGCGCGGAACGGTCAGGCGCAGCAGGGCGGGCTTGCGCATGTCGCGCACGAACGCCACGGCCTCCCGGATCAGCCGCGCGGCGGCGGCGGGATCGCAGCCGTCTCCATCGAAAATCCGCAGGCCCTGCCAGCTCGCCAGGTTGGCGGCGATGTTCCCGCCGGGCGTCTGGACCGTCGACGGCACGGAGATCCCGAAGCCGTTGTCCTCGATATAGAACAGCATGGGAAGCGCCTGGGTCGTGGCCGCGGTGATGGCCGCCCAGAAGCCGTTCGACGCGACCGATCCGTCGCCGCCGAGCACGACGCCGATATCGCGGGCATAGTCCGCGCGTCCGAGCGTATCGGCGTAATATTTCATGGCCTGCGCCCAGCCGGCGGTCGGCGTGTACTGCGCGCCGACGCCGCCGCACATCGGCAAAGCCGACGCGCCGGAGCGGTTCGGGTAGTTGAAGACCACGCCGATGTCGCGCCCGTCCGAATAGCCGCCGGCGCGTCCCATCGCGGAACCCAGCGCATCGGCCGGATCGACGCCGAGGGACAGGAGGAGGGGCCGCGACCGGTAGTAGCCGCAGGTCGCATCGTGCGCGCCGGTCAGTTGCATCCCCAAGAGGATCTGCGCCATATCGTGGCCGCGGGCCGAAAACTGATAGAGCACCTTCTTCTCCGGCACGAGACGGCTTTCCTCCATCTCGTCCAGTGTGCGCGACAGGTGCAGCACGTAGGCAAGCCGCCGCCAGTCGATCTTGTCATCGGGTGCGTTCCGCTCGCGGCCCTTCACGACAACCTGGTCCATGAGATCCTCCCAAAATCACTGGGATCAGTGTACCGGGTTGCCGCGCGATTTTCCTTTCAATCTTTGCGCCTGCGCCCTAGGATATGAAATGGACATTTCATCTTTGCGAGGAAATTGAATGGAACAGGTCGCCCTCGATGGTGTCGACAAAGCGATCCTGCGCGCGTTGCAGGAGGAGGGCGATATCAGCCAGGCCCGGCTGGCCGAGAGGGTCGGGGCATCGGCGGCCTCCTGCTGGCGGCGGATCGCCAAGCTCGAACAGGCCGGCGTGCTGGGCAAGACCGTCCGCCTCGTGGACCCCGACGCGGTGGGGAAGGGGCTGAACGTCTTCTGCCAGGTCAGGATGAAATCGCACGATCCCGCTGCGCGGCACGATTTCGAACTGTTCATCAACAGCCATCGCGAAGTGCTCGAATGCTATTCGATGTCGGGGGAGTGGGACTACCTAATCCGGGCGGTGGTGGGGGACGTGCGGGAATATGAAACGCTCCTCATGAGGGGTATCCTCACGCATGACGCCGTCCTGACGTCGTCGTCCCACTTCGCGCTGAAGGCGGTGAAATACACGACCGCGCTTCCCACCTGACCCACGCCGCCGCCGCAAGGCGCAGGTGGAAACGGCAGGGCCGATGCGCATTGCGGCCCTGTTTGCACGGGCAGGCGAGGTCTCAATACTTTTACAAGATATTGAATATAAATATTTTTATCGCTTTCTCCATTCTTCCTTCGATCAGGCCCTGTTTCCTGAGATGAAAATATTTGCAGCAGAATTGACCCGCCGGCTCTCTTTGCGAACAATCGTGGCAGCTCAATGAAGGGCCACAAAAGGGGAACGGAAATGATCGAATTTCGAAAGCTGAAGTCAGTCCTGGCGATATCCGTCGTCGCATTCGGCGCCCTGTCGACGGCCGCCCTGGCGCGGGACCTGCGCATCGCCACCGAAGGAACCTACGCGCCCTGGAGCTTCGTCGACGAGCAGGGCACGCTCACCGGCTGGGACGTCGACATCGCCAATGCGCTCTGCGAGGAAATGAAGGTCAAGTGCGAGGTCGTCGCCCAGGAATGGGACGGCATCATCCCGGGCCTCAATGCGAAGAAATACGACATGATCGTCGCGAGCATGACGGTCACCGAGAAGCGCAAGCAGCAGGTCGCCTTCTCGAAGAAGTACAAGAACACCACCAGCCAGTTCGTCGCCGAGAAGGGAACCTATCCCGATACCTCGCCCGAAGCGCTCAAGGGCAAGCGTATCGGCGTTCAGCGCGGCAGCAGCCAGGACGGCTTCCTGACCGACACCTACAAGGATTCCGAGATCGTTCGCTACGACAAGACGACCGATCCGGAGATGGATCTGATGGCCGGCCGCGTCGATCTCATGATCGCCAACCGCGTGACGTCCCTCGTCAACTTCCTCACGCGCCCGGAAGCGGCCAATTACGAACTGGTCGGCGAGGAATATTCCGGCGGCGTCCTGGGGGAGGGCAACGCGATCGCGCTGCGCAAGGACGACACCGAACTGCTCGGCCAGGTCAACAGCGCGCTCGATGCGATCATGGCGAACGGCACCTATGACAAGATCACGTCGAAATACTTCAAGTTCAAGCTGATGTGAGCACGGCCACGTTTTTGCGAAGCGGCGACCAGGGCGCCGCTTCATTTCCTCCCAAAAGGTGCTCCATGATCACTTTCGCCACCTTCGGCCCGAAAGGGACGAACCACGAACGCGTGACCGGCGAATACATTCGCTTTCACGGTATCGAGAATGCCCGGATCGAACTGGTCCCCAATTTCGAGCACGCGACCCGGGGGCTCCTGAACGGCAACTTCGATTTCGTCGTCCAGTGCGCCGTCCATCCCGAAACGCCGGAGACCATGGGGAGCCATTTCCACCGGATGTTCGCGGTGGATTCCTTCATTTCGCGCAGCAAGGAGCTTGCCATCCTGACGCGAAAGGAAGTGGAGACGCCACGGACGATCGGCCTCCTGGCGCCCGCAACCGAAAGCTACATCGAGCCGGACAGGTGGGAAACGCTGATCCCCGGCGTCTCGCTGCCGATCATCTTCGACAACCTGCTTAACGGCGCCTATGATTCCGCGCTGGTCTACCTGGAATACGCCGCCCAGTTCCCGGATCGCGTGCGGGTCGATGCGATCCTCGGATCCCCCGACGACGTGTGGATCGTCTATGGTCGGGAGCGGACGTCCGGTGGAAAGCTCCAGGCGTCGCGCGATGCCCCGATCCGCCGTCTCCTCAGGGAGAAGGGCGCAAAATTCCGGGGAGAGAAGGAGGCGGTATGACGATCTTCTCAGGCTACGGGGTGCAACTGCTGAACGGCGCTGTCATCAGCATCGCCGTGACGGTTGCCGCCTTGTTCGTCGGCACCATCCTCGGTGTCTTCCTCGGCTCGGTGAAGACATATGCCAGCCGGCCCTTTCGCTACCTTGTCGAGGCCTATACGGCGATCGTGCGCGGTGTTCCCGACCTCATCGTCATCTACCTGATCTATTTCGGCAGCACGGTCGCCCTGACGAAGCTCACCGGCGACTATGTCGACGTGAACGGCTTCACGGCGGGCGTCTGCGCGCTCGCCTTCATCTTCGGCGCCTATGCGAGCGATATTTTCCGCGGCGCCATCCGCCAGGTTCCCCGCGGGCAGACCGAGGCGGCCATGGCGCTCGGGCTCAGCCGCCGGGTCTGCTTTCGCAAGGTCGTGATGCCCCAGGCGTGGCGGCTGGCGCTCCCCGGCTACGGCAACCTGTCCATCATCCTCCTGAAGCAGACGTCGCTGATCTCCGTCATCGGGCTGGAGGAGCTCTTGCGCGCCTCCTCCGTGGTTTCGGGCGCGACCCGGGAGCCGTTCTACGTCTACAGCGCGGCGGCGGCCATCTATCTCGTCCTGACGGGCGTTGCGTCGCTTGGGCTGCGATTTGCCCGCAAACGCGCCGATCGCGGTTTTGCCTGAGGGAGGCCGAAATGCTTGATTTCCAACTGATGTCCGATGCCTTTCCCCGGCTGATCGAGGGGGTCGGCGTGACGGGCAAGCTTGCCGTCCTGATCCTGATCCTCGGCATGGTCCTCGCGATCCCGATCGCCTATGCCCGCAACGCCCGCTCGAAATACCTTCATGGCCCGGCGAACGCCTACATCCTGGTGATCCGGGGCATTCCCTCGCTCCTCCAGGTGTTCCTCGTCTATTACGGCATGAGCCAGCTGGACGTCGTCCGGCACTCGGCGCTCTGGCCGATCCTGCGCGATCCGTTCTGGTGCGTGATCATCGCCCTCGGCCTGAACTCCGCCGCCTACACCGCCGAGATCATCTCCGGGGCGCTGCGCCTGATCGCCAAGGGGCCGGTCGAGGCCGCCTATGCGCTGGGCCTCTCCTGGTTCCAGACCCAGCGCAAGGTGACGATCCCGCTTGCGGTGCGGGCCGCGCTGCCGGCCTACGAGAACGAGATCATCCTGACGGTCAAGGCGACGTCGCTCGCCAGCACCGTGACGCTGATGGACCTGACCGGCGTCGCCCGCCTCGAAGTCTCGAACACCTACGCGCCCTACGAGATCTTCCTGACGGCCGGCGCGATCTATTTCTGCATCACGACGACGCTTTCCTGGCTGTTGCGGCGGCTCGAGCAGCGACTTTCCATTGAAAACCTGAAGACGCCTGCGAGCACGCCCCTGCAGAACGCGCAAGCTGCCCACGCCTGAGGGGCATGGGTAAAACCCATACGGAGATCACCATGGCCCTTCACGCAAACGGATCGGCAGCCCTTTCGGGCGAGCCGGATCGATTCGGGGAAATTCACATCCGCAACGTCGGCAAGCGGTTCGGGTCGTTCCAGGCCCTGAACAATGTCAACCTCTGCGTTCGAGCCGGGGAAAAGCTCGTCGTCTGCGGCCCCTCCGGTTCCGGCAAGTCGACGCTCATCCGCTGCATGAACGGCATCGAACGCCACGACAGCGGCACCATCGCCGTCAACGGCGTCCCGCTCGACAAGGCGACCGCGAACCGCGACCGGATCCGCCGGGAGGTGGGGATGGTCTTTCAGAGCTTCAACCTCTTCCCCCACATGAACGTCCTGGAGAACTGTCTCCTTGCGCCGATGTCGGTGAAGGGCATGGCGCGCGAGGAGGCCAAGAGCATCGCCATGCATTTCCTGGGACGGGTCAGGATCGCCGAGCAGGCGCTGAAATATCCCTCGCAGCTTTCCGGCGGGCAGCAGCAGCGCGTGGCCATCGCCCGCGCCATGTGCATGAAGCCGAAGATCCTTCTGCTCGACGAGCCCACCTCGGCGCTCGACCCGGAAACGGTCAAGGAGGTGCTCGACACCATGGTCGGCCTCGCCCAGGACGGCATGACGATGGTCTGCGTCACCCACGAGATGGGTTTTGCGAAGGAGGTCGCGGACCGCGTCGTCTTCATGGATTGCGGCGCCATCGTGGAGGAGGCCTCGCCGGCGGAGTTTTTCGGTAATCCGAAAACCCCGCGGGCCCGGGACTTCCTGTCCCAGGTCCTCCGCTAGGGTCATTTCCAGCCGAAGCGGGATCGGTTCGACGTCGGGCAAGGCGGCAAGAGGCCGTGTTCCCGTTCCCCCGGCTAGGTCCGACGTCTTGCGAGATCCGCGATCCCGACGACGCCGGCCTTTTCGGCGAGCGCGGCGGGATGGAGCTGCGGCGTGAGCCGGGGCGGCAGGCCCTGAAGGTCCCGGCGGACGGATTGGAGATAGCCGGGCGCCAGGCCGATGCCGCCGCCGATGACGATGCGGGCGGGATCGAGCGCGAGCTGGATGTTGCCGCACAGAAGCGCGGTCTCGCGCGCCGAGGCCCGGATGACGGCCTCCGCCCAACCCTGGCCGGCGGCCGCTGCCGCAAAGACGTCGCGCGCGGTGGCGTCCGGTTTGTGCGGCGCGGCCTGCGCGGCGATCCATTGGCCGGAAACCCTGTCCTCCAGCACCCGGCCTTCCTCGCCGAGGCTGCGGAACTGGCCGAAATGGCCGGCGAGGCCGCCGAGCAGGCGGCCGTTGACGACGATGCCGCCGCCGATGACGGTCGAGACCGTCAGGAAGACGAGGTCGTGGCCCTGGCCGGCGCCGAAGGCATATTCGCCCCAGGCGGCGGCCTGCGCGTCGTTGGTCGCCAGAACCCGGTCGACGGCGGAAAGCCGGGCGACCGATGCCACGAGCGGAAAGCGGTCGGGGATATCGAGGGTCCGGCGGTTGAGCGGCGACCAGCAGCCCTCGTCGACAATACCGGTGACGGCGACGCCTACGGTGTCGTAGCGTCCCCTCCAGCCGACGATCGCCGTGAAGAGGGCGGCAAGCCAGGCCTCGGGATCGCCGCCGCGCGGGGTCGGCATGGTGTGCGCCTCGATCACCGCGTCTTCCCGCACCAGCGCCGCAAGCATCTTGGTGCCGCCGATATCGAGAGCGAGGACGGTGTCGGGACGGCGCATGGCTATCAGGCTCCCGTAGCCGCGATGGCGTCGTCGAGCGCGGCGCGGAACCAGGAGGTGACATATTCCGGCCGCGTGATGGCGGAGCCGACGACGACCATGGACGCCCCGGCGATCAGCGCCTGCCGGGCCTGCGCCGGCGTGCGGATATTGCCTTCCGCGACGACATGCGGCGTCAGGCGGCGCATGGCGGCGACGAGGGCGAGGTCGGGCTCGGTGGGCTCGACCGGTCCGGTATAGCCGGCGAGCGTCGAGCCGACCACGTCGGCGCCCTCGAAGAGCGCCCGCTCGGCATCCGGCAGGATGGAACAGTCGGCCATGGCGATGCGGCCGTGCGCAAGGATGCGCTCGACCAGTATGCGGGTCGAAACGGGGCGCGGGCGCTGCGTGGCGTCATAGGCGATGATGTCCGCGCCGGCATTCGCCAGCGCGTCGACATCCTCGATGAAGGGGGTGATGCGCACGGGGCTGTCGTCGAGGTCGCGCTTTACGAGGCCGATGATCGGCCGGTCGCTCGCCGCGCGGACGGCCGCGACATAGTCCGCCGATTCGATGCGCAGGGCGGCAGCGCCCCCGTCCAGCGCCGCCAGCGCGAAGCCGACGACCATCTCCGCCCTGTCCATGGCGCCGCCCTTCACGGGCTGGCAGGATACGATCAGACCCTTGTCGAAGGCTTTGAAATCAAGCGGCACCGGCTATCTCCTGTCATCGGCAGGATGGTAGCAAAACAGGGCCAGATGGCAACAGGCTTTAAACTGGTATTATCGCGTCAGCTCGATGACGAAGTCGTAGACGTCGCCGCGATACTTGGTCTGGGTGAACTCGACGATCTGCCCGTCGGCAAGGAAGCACCGGCGTTCCATGATGAGGAGCGAGGCGTCGTCGGGGGCGGCCAGCAGGCGTCGCTCCTCCGGCGTTGCGGGTCTTGCCTGCATGCGCTGGAGCGCGCGCACCGGCAGCGCGCCGGTGATTTCGAGATAGTCGTAGAGCGAATCCCCGATGGCCTGCGGTTCGGGCACGAAGCGGGCGGGCAGGGTGGCCGTCTCGACGGCGATCGGCACGCCGTCGGCGGTGCGCAGGCGCCGCAGCCGCACGACCCTTTCGCTGCCGGAAATGCCGAGCGCCATCATCTCGACCGGTGAAGGCCTTGACGTTTCTCGGGAAATCCAGACGCAGCCGGGATTGAGCTCGCGCGAGCGCATGTCCTCGGAAAAGCTGGTCATCGTGGCCAGCGACTTCTCAAGGCGGGAGGAGACCACCGTCTTGGCGCCTTGCCGGCGTTCGAGGATGCCGTCCGAGGTGAGGCCGTCGATGGCCTTGCGTACCGTCACGCGCGAAAGGCCGAGCGCCTGGCTCAGCACCCGCTCGCTGGGAATGACGGCGCCGCGCTTGATATGCGCGGCGGCGACGGCCTGCTTCAGGGCCGCTTCCAGCCGTCTATAGAGCGGCTCGGCGCTGGGCGCGGAAAGCTCGCCGGCGAGGAAGGCGAGGATCGGCCGATCGGTCATGAAGGCACGCTCCCTGGAGTGGATCGCCGGCGGACTATTTTTCTGATCTTAAACTGGTATTGGTTTCGTGCAACGAATTTCAGCGCCGGTGGGGTGCTCCGGGTTTCCTCCATGGCCGCCCTGCGCGGAGAAGGCCGCATGGTCCTTGTCGTGCAGCGCGAAGCGGTCGAGCATGTGGGCGCTTGCTTCGCTGACGCCGATGACGGCGACCTCGACGCCCTGCCGGCGGTATTTGAGCACGATCTTGTCCAGAGCGCCGACGGCCGTGATGTCCCAGAGATGGGCCTGGCTGAGGTCGATCGTTACCTTGCGCAGGCTTTCCGCGCAGTCGAAGGTTGCGTGACCATCAGTACGGCCGTCGCCGCCGTCGCGGCGGAGATCATGCCCGGCCGGCCGCCGGCGAAGGCCGGGACGCAGGCGATGGTAAAGGAGGCGAAGCGGCCGACCTTCGGGTCGACGCCGGCAATGACCGAGAAGCCGATCGCTTCCGGGATAAGGGCCAGCGCGACAACGATGCCGGAGAGGATGTCGGCGCGAATGTTGAAGAACCACGCGCGCCTGTAGGTCGTCAGATTGAACATGGGAAGGTCCGCAAAGGAGTGCATCCAGGCCGGACGGCGTCCGATCTCGTGAACGGGGTCGATGCTTTTGCGTAGTCTGGCGGATCGGCGGCCAGAAGAGCCACCCGGGCTTTCACCGGGTCCGTGGTGAGTGACGTCCCTATAGAATGCGGCGCTTGCCGGCGCAACAGGCACATGGCGGCCATGGCCCGGTTTCGGGGGGCATGGCCGCGTTGTTCAGTGCGATCCTATCGCAGGATGCGGCGCAGGCGCGCATCGATCTGCGCGGCGGCATCCTCGGGTGTCATCGAGCCGCCGATGACGGCATTGAACAGCGTGCGGATGACCTCGCTCACCTCGTTGTAGCGCGGCGTCACGGGCCGCGGGATCGCGCTCTCCACGACGGCGCGGGCGCTTTCCACCCAGGGCATCGCCTTCTGGACGTCGGGATCGGCATAAAGCGCGGTCTGCGGCGGGAGGTAGGACGCTTCGATGGCCTTGATCTTCGTGGCCTCCATGCCGGAGAGGAAGGTCACGAGCTTCCTGGCTTCCTCCTGGTGGCGCGAATAGGCCGACACCGCCCACTCCCAGCCGCCGAGGCAACTGACGGGCCTGCCGCCCTCGACGGCCGGAAGGACAGCGACGCCGACCTTGTCCCGCACGGCGGAATCCTCGCCCTGGAAATTGCTCCAGCCGTAACCCCACAGCGACGCGAAGACGGCCTTACCTGCCTGGAATTCCCGCCGCGTGTCGTCGGTGCCGACCTCCGATATGTTCTTCTTGGCGATGCCCTGATCGACGAGGCCTTTCCAGACGTTGAAGGCGGCGACCGCGCCGTCCTTGTCGAACACGAACTTGCCGTCCCTCGTCAGGTCGTGACCGGCGCTCCAGTAGGGCAGGAAGAAGGTGCAGACGGCGCCCTCGATGGCCTTGCCCTGGAAGGAGAGGCCCTGCAGCTCCGGATTGCCTTCGCCGGCGAGGATCTTCCCGGCGGTCTCGGCAAGCTCGGGCCAGGTCTTCGGCACGGGCAGGCCGTATTTGTCCAGAAGGTCCTTGCGGTAGTAGAGCAGCAGCGCATCGGCATGGGAGGGCAGGGCGACGAGCTTGCCGTCGACCGTGTTCGCATCCGCATAGGCCTTGATGTAGTCCTTGAGCACGGGCGCGGCCTCGGCCGCATCGCCGAGCGGCGATATCCACCCGGCTGCGCTGAACTGCGCGGGGCGGATGATGTCGAGGATCAGGACGTCCAGCGACGGGTCGCGGCTCGACAGGGCCGTGTTGAGATACTGGGCCTGCAATTCCGACGTGGCGCCGCCAAGCTCGATCTCGATCTTGATGCCGGGATTCCTCTGCTCGTAGAGATCGGCGATCTTGCGATGGGTTTCGGGGCTTCCTTGGCTCGACACGAACATGCGCAGCGTCGTGTCGGCGTGGGCCGGTGTTTGCGTGCCGGCCGCAAGGGCGATCGCGGTCCAGGCAAGGATGGGGTGTTTCATGCGTGGTTCCTCCTCCAACATACTCCCGCCGCCATGATAGCGCTGCACATAAATCCGTCAATTCGAGAGTTGAAATTCTGATATCGTTCAGATTCCACAAATTATTGAAGTAATATCAGCTAGATATGGCTTGCTTTTGTGTGACGGCTAATAATAGCGCTACGATTTTGTTTGATTTTCTCAATCCCCATGCGTAACGTTTCCCCTGTCACGGGCTTCCGGCGGCATCGCCGTGCGGGGCGCAATCGAGAGGAGGAATAAGAGTGTCTGACCAAATACGCTACGGCCTGATCGGGGCCGGCATGATGGGGCGGGAGCATCTTCGCAACATCGCCATGACGCCCGGCTCCAGGATCACCGCCATAGCGGATCCGGATGCCGGATCGCGGTCGCTGGCGGCCGAATGCGTGCCGGAGGAAGCGCAGCTTTTCGATTCGGCCGATGCGCTCCTCGCCAGCAATTCGGTCGACGCGCTGGTGATAGCGACCCCGAACGATACGCATGCCGACGTGCTGGCGAGGATCCTCGATCGCGGCCTCAGCCTGCCGATCCTTCTGGAAAAGCCGGCCTGCACCTCGACGGAGCAGCTCGCCTGGATGTCGTCGGCGCTGTCCGGCTACACGGCGCCGCTGTGGATCGGCATGGAGTACCGCTACATGCCGCCGGTCACGGAACTGGTGGAGGAGGTTCGCAAGGGGACGGTCGGCGACCTCAAGATGATCGCGCTGCGCGAGCACCGTTTTCCCTTCAAGGCCAAGGTCGGCAACTGGAACCGCTATGCGGCGCGCACGGGCGGCACGCTGGTCGAGAAATGCTGCCATTTCTTCGATCTCATGCGACTGATCGCTGAGGACGAGGCGGTGCGCGTCTATGCCTCCGCCGGCATCGACGTCAACCATGCCGACGAGCGGCGCGAGGACGGCGCGCGGCCCGATATCATCGACAACGCCTTCGTGACCGTCGATTTCAAGTCGGGGATCCGTGCCTCGCTCGACCTTTGCATGTTCGCCGAGGGCGCGCTCTGGCAGGAGGAGTTTTCCGCGACCGGCTCGCTCGGCCGGGTCGAATGTTTCGTGCCGGGCTATCGCGGTCACGAGGCCGACAGGCATTCGGAGATCGAGGTCAGTTTTCGCGAAGAGAAGCGCCAGCCGGAGCGCCGCGTCGTCGAGGTGGATGCGGACGTGCTGCACGCCGGCGCCCATCACGGCGCGACCTTCTACGCGCACCGCAAGTTTCGCCAGGCGATTTTGGGCGCGGGCCCTGTCGAGGTGACGCTGGAGGATGGCCTGAAGGCGGTCGCCATCGGCCTGGCGGCAGAGCGTTCCGCCCGGGAAAAGCGCGTCGTCGCCCTCGACGGATTGACACTGGACTGACGGGGCGAACCCATAAAAGGCAAGCGGATCGGCAAGTCTGCCGATCCGGTCCTGCAATGATCCTGGAGCGTTTTCGCCCGTTCGAGCCGCGGAAGCGCTCCATTCGTTCGCGCTCTGTGCCTGACGTCTTAGCTGCTGCGGCGGTGCTGTAGTGTGAAGCGCGTGTCGATCTGCCGGGGGCCGTCCGTCCTTTCGCCGTGCAGATGCGCCTCGATCAGGCGTGCCGCCTCGCGGCCGATCAGGTCGCCGGAGGGGCGGATGGTGGTGAGCGGCGGGTTGCAGGCGGCGCTGAAGGAGAGATCGCCGAAGCCGACCACGGCGAGCCGGTCCGGCACGGCGATCTTCTGGCGCTCGCAGGCGAACAGCGCGCCGAGCGCGATGTGGTCGTTGGAGCAGGCGATGCCGTCGGTATCGGGATGGAGCCGCAGGGCTTCGCTGAGGAGCATCGAGCCGATTTCCGCCGAGGCCGTATCGGGATGCTCGACGACCTTTACGGCGATCCCGGCGGCCCGGGCGGCCTGCAGGAAGCCGTCGCAGCGCTGCTTGGCGCGGCGGTCCTGGTGCATGCGGGCGCCGAGGAAGAGCAGGTTGCGGCGCCCCTGGCCGATGAGGTGCTCGGCCGCCGCCACGCCGACCTGATCGTGGTGGAAGCCGATGGCGGTATCGATCTGCGGGCCGCCCAGCTCCCAGATCTCGATGACGGGGATGGCGACATTGGCGAGCAGCCGGCGCGTCGCCGCGCTGTGCGACAGGCCCGTCAGGACGACGGCGGCGGGCGCCCAGGACAGCGCCATGCGCACCAGTTCCTCCTCCTCCTGCTCGTCATATTCGGTATGGCCGAGGATGAGCTGCAGGCGCTGCTTCTTGAGCGCCGTCTGCATGGAGGAGACCGTCTCGGCGAAGAAGGCGTTGCGCACCGAGGGCACGAGGATGCTGACGGCGCGGGAGGAGGCGGCTGCCAGGCCGCCGGCCATCAGGTTCGGCACGTAGTTGAGCTTGTCGATCGCCCGGCTGATCGCCTGGCTGGCGGTGGCCGAGACAGCCTCGGGCTTGCGCAGGAAGAGCGAGACGGTGGAGGGCGAGACATTGGCGAGTTCGGCCACGTCGGACATGGTGACGGACTGCATCTTCCGGCGATTGCGGGGCGGCTTTCGCATTGTGTTGTCCATGGATGTCTCCGTAGCGCTATTATCGTACCAGTAGCATAGTTTTCACCGCGTCGCAATGAAAATCGCAGTCGGGCGAATCTATAATATGCTGAAAATAAAGGCATATTTGTCAGTTTTCGTTTCTCTTTCATTTGTTTCCGCAGCGAAAAACATTTTGCTGGACATGTCTTGCGTCAAATTAATCGTAGCGCTATTATTCGTGCAGATCAGCCGGATGTCCGGCCGCGCTTGGGAGAGAGGAATGGCTTCTGTCAGTCTGCGAAAGCTGGAAAAAAGTTACGGTTCGCTGCGCATCGTGAAGGGCGTCGACCTGGAGATCGCCGATGGCGAGTTCGTGGTCTTCGTCGGCCCTTCGGGGTGCGGCAAATCCACGACCCTGCGCATGGTCGCGGGGCTCGAAGGCATCAGCGGCGGGGAGATCCGCATCGGCGACACGCTGGTCAACAGCCTGCCGCCGCGCGAGCGCGACATCGCCATGGTCTTCCAGGACTATGCGCTCTATCCGCACAAGACGGTGCGCGAGAACATGGGCTTCAGCCTGAAGGTGCGCGGCGTCGCGCCCCGCGAGGCGGATGCCCGCATCAACGACGCGGCGGAAATGCTCGGCATCGGCCATCTGCTGGAGCGCCGTCCGGGCCAGCTTTCCGGCGGCCAGCGCCAGCGCGTCGCCATGGGCCGCGCCATCGTGCGCCGCCCGAAGGTCTTCCTGTTCGACGAGCCGCTGTCCAACCTCGACGCCAAGCTGCGCGGCCAGGTGCGCACCGAGATCAAGCGCCTGCACCAGCAGATCGGCACGACGATCATCTATGTCACGCACGATCAGGTCGAGGCCATGACGCTCGCCGACCGCATCGTCATCCTCAAGGGCGGCGATATCGAGCAGGTCGGCACGCCCGACGAGGTCTACAACCGGCCACAGAGCGTGTTTGTCGGCGGCTTCGTCGGCTCGCCCGCGATGAATTTCGCGAAGGCGAAGGTGGAGGAGGGCTGTCTCTCCTTCGCCGACGGCAACAGGCTGGCGCTTTCGGCCGTCAGGGCCGGGCGCGAGACGGGCCTTGACGGACGCGAGGTGATCGTCGGCATCCGGCCGGAGCATTTCGGCGCGAATGTCGATCCCGCCGCCGCCCTTTCGGCGCGCGTTCAGGTCGTCGAGCCGCTCGGCTCCGATACGCTCGTCCATTTCTCCGTCGGCGGCGACGTCTTGACGGCGCGCATGCCGCCGGAAACGCGGCTGGAGCCCGGCGCCGAGATCCGCTTCGGCGTGGACCCCGCCAAGATCCATCTTTTCGACGCTTCGAGCGAACGCGTCATCAACTGATCATCCACGGGAGGATAGAATGAATATCAGGATCACGGCGAGCCTCTTCGCCGCCACCAGCATGCTTGCCTTCGCGGTCCCGGCATTCGCCGACACGGACCTGAAGATCTTCGTTTCGAGCCAGCACCAGCCGGACGTCTGGCGCAAGGTGCTCGACAAGTACGAGGCGGCCAATCCGGGCGTCAAGGTGGCGATCGAGACGGGCGGCAACACGTCGGAAGCGCAGGCGCAGTATCTCAACACGGTCATGTCCGCCAAGGATACCAATCTCGACGTGCTGATGCTCGACGTCATCCGCCCGGCGCAGTACGCCGCCGCCGGCTGGACCTCCGATTTCTCGGGCAAGGACATGTCGGTCTACCTGCCGGCCTATGCCGAGGCCAACACGGTGGACGGCAAGATCGTCGCCCTGCCGGCCTTCGCCGACGCCATGTTCCTCTATTACCGCAAGGACCTGCTCGACAAGTACGGCATCACCCCGCCGAAGACCTGGGAAGAGCTGGCGACCGCCACCAGGACGATCGCCGAAGGCGAGAAGAACCCCGACCTGCAGGGCCTTTCCTTCCAGGGCAAGGCCATTGAGGGCGCGGTCTGCACCTTCCTGCTGCCCTATTGGAGCCAGGGCAGGAACCTCGTCGAGAACGGCAAGCTCACCTTCGACCACGACGCTGCGGTCACGGCGCTGAAGTTGTGGAAGGACTTCGTCGACCAGGGCGTCGCCAAGAAGAACATCGCGGAAGTCGCCACCGACGACACGCGCAAGGAGTTCCAGGCCGGCACCGTCGCCTTCGCCGTGAACTGGTCCTATGCCTGGACGCATTTCCAGGGTGCGGAATCGGCCGTCGCCGGCAAGGTCGGCGTCACGCGCCTGCCGGCGCTCGGCTCCGGCGAGCAGGCAAGCTGCCTCGGCGGCTGGGAATGGGGCGTCTCGGCCTATTCCACCCATCAGGACGAAGCCAAGAAGCTGGTCGAATACCTCTCCGGCGAGGAGGTCTCCGTCTTCATGGCCGCCAACGGCTCGCTGCTGCCGACCTATGCAGCCGCCTACAAGAACGACGAAGTGCTGAAGGCCGTGCCGTGGTTCGCCGACGCCCTTCAGGTGGTCGAGACCGCCAAGGCCCGCCCGGTCACGCCGCGCTACAACGAGGTGAGCGAGGTCATCCGCACCACCGTCAACGCCGTGCTCGCGGGCGTGACGACACCGGAAGACGGCGCAAGCCAGATCGAAGCGCGCCTGAAGCGCATCCTGCGCTGATCGCCATCGCCGGAAGGGCAGGGCGGCCTGCCCGCCCTTCCGCCTCCCCAACCTGAATTGTCGGGAGTAGCCCCGTGACGACGACCTCCACCCTCAATGCGGCAAGCCCTGCCGACCGCGGCCCGCCGGCCTGGACGCGCTGGCTCGATCTCGGCGACCGGGCGCTGGCCGTGGTCCTGCTCGCGCCCGCGGCGATCCTGCTCGCGCTGATCATCGTCTATCCGGTGCTGCGCCTCGGCTATACCAGCTTCTTCAGCCTGTCGCTGACGTCGGGCCTGCCGGCGGAGTTCGTCGGGCTCGAAAACTACAGCCTCATGCTGGAGGACCCGGTCTTCTGGGAAACCACCTGGAACACCGTGCTCATCACGCTCATCACCGTGCCCGGCGCCCTCCTGGTCGGGCTGGCACTGGCCCTGCTCGCGAACCTCCCCTTCGGCGTGCAGTGGCCGGTGCGCCTTTCGCTGCTCATCCCCTGGGCGCTGCCGCTCTCCTTCGCCGGCCTGATCTTCGCCTGGTTCTTCCATTCCGAATACGGCGTCGTCAACGACGTGCTGAACCGCCTCGGCTTTCCGGGCATCATCTGGTTCAACTCGCCGAACTGGGCTTTCGCCGCGATCTGTCTGACGATCGTCTGGAAGACCTCGTCCTTCATGGCGCTGATCATCCTGGCCGGCCTCCAGACGATCCCGCGCTCGCTCTATGAAGCCGCGGACGTCGACGGTGCCGGGCGCATCCGCCAGTTCTTCGAGATCACGCTGCCGCTGCTCAAGCCGGCCATCGTCGTCGCGCTGATCTTCCGCACCATCACGGCGCTGCAGACCTTCGACATCCCCTACATGATGACCGGCGGCGGCCCCGGCACCTCGACCGCCACGCTCGCCATGTACATCCACCAGAACACGGTCTCATTCCTCGACCTCGGCTACGGCTCGGCGCTCGCCGTCGTGATGTTCGTCCTGTCGATGTGCGTGACCGCCGTCTATCTCCGCGCCATCCGGACCAAGGAGTAAGCCATGAGCGCCGCCGCCTCTCCCGGATTTTCCGGCCTTCTGTCCGGCCGTCCGCTGCGCCTCATCGCCGGCGGCGTGCTGATCGTCAACGGCATGTTCCCGGCGCTGTGGATCCTCTTCACCTCGCTGAAGACGGAAGCCGAGCTGACCGCAAAGCCCATCACCTGGATCCCGCACGCCCCGACGCTGTCCAACTACATGCAGGCCTTTTCCGACCAGCCGCTGCATATCTTCCTGTTCAACAGCTTCATGGTGGCGCTGCTGTCCACCTGCCTGACGCTGCTCGTCTCGGTGCTGGCGGCCTATGCGCTGGCGCGACTGAACCTGCGCTATCGCGGCCTCATCCTGTCGCTGATCATCGCGGTCTCCACCTTCCCGCTGGTGACGCTCCTCGTGCCGCTCTTCGAGATCATGCGCACGCTGAACCTGCTCAACACCTGGATCGCGCTGGTGCTGCCCTACACGGTGCTGTCGCTGCCGGTCTGCACCTTGATGCTCGTCTCCTTCTTCGAGGGCATCCCGCGCGATCTGGAAAACGCCGCGATGATCGACGGCTGCACGCGCATGGGGTCCCTCTTCAAGGTGGTCGTGCCGCTCTGCGCGCCCGGCGTCTTCACCGCCGGCATCCTCGCCTTCGTCAATGCCTGGGACGAGTTCCTGCTGGCGCTCTCCTTCAACTCCAACCCGGCGCTGCGCACGCTGCCCGTCGGCATCCAGCTCTACCAGGGCGAGTTCGCCTTCCCCTGGCCGGTCATCTCCGCCGCCCTCGTCGTCGGCATCGTGCCGGTCGCCGTCTTGATCGTCATCTTCCAGGAGCGCGTCGTCTCTGGTCTTACCGCCGGGGGGATCAAGGGATGACGAAGCGCGAGCTTTCCGAACTGCGCAGCCAGCGCTGGTTCGCCTCCGACGACATGCGGGCCTTCGCGCACCGCCAGCGCACCCAGCAGATGGGGATGCGCCGCGAAGAATTCATGGGCCGGCCCGTCATCGGCATCATCAACACCTGGAGCGAGATGAGCCCCTGCCATGCGCATCTGCGCGACCGGGCCGAGGCCGTCAAGCGCGGCGTCTGGCAGATGGGCGGCTATCCCGTCGAACTGCCGGCGATCTCCGTCGGCGAGGTCATGGTGAAGCCGACGACCATGCTCTACCGCAATTTCCTCGCCATGGAATGTGAGGAACTGCTGCGCTGCCACCCCATCGACGGGGCGGTGCTGCTGGGCGGCTGCGACAAGTCCACCCCCGCGCTTTTGATGGGCGCCTTCTCGATGGATATCCCGGTGATCTTCTGCCCCGCCGGGCCGATGTCGAACGGCCAGTGGCGCGGTGTGAAGACCGGCGCGGGTACGCATACCAAGAAATACTGGGACGAGCTTCGCGCCGGCAACATCACCCGCGAGGACTGGGTGGACCTCGAAAGCCGCATGACGCGCTCGCCCGGCACCTGCAACACCATCGGCACCGCCTCGACCATGACCTCCATCGTCGACGCGATGGGCATGACGCTCTCCGGCGCCTCCTCCATCCCCGCCGTCGATTCCGGCCATACGCGCATGGCGTCGGCCTGCGGCGTGCGCATCGTCGAGATGGTCTGGGAGGACCTGAAGCCGTCGAAAATCCTGAACCGCGACAGCTTCCTCAACGGCCTCGTCGCCTATATGGCGCTCGGCGGCTCGACCAATGCGGCCGTGCATCTCATCGCCATGGCCAAGCGCGTCGGCGTCGAGCTGACGCTGGACGACATGGCGGCAATGGCCGGCAAGGTGCCGGTCGTCGCCAATGTCTTCCCGTCGGGCGAATATCTGATGGAGGACTTTTACTTCGCCGGCGGCGTCAATGCGATGCTGAAAAAACTCTCGCGGCACCTGAAGCTCGACCGGCCGACCGTCAACGGCAGGACGCTCGGCGAGAACATCGCCGATGCCGAGTGCTGGAACGACGAGGTGATCCGCGGCGAGGACAATCCCGTCGTGCCGCTCGAACGCGGCAAGACGCTGGAAGTGCTGCGCGGCAATCTCGCGCCGAACGGCGCGGTGATGAAGTCTTCCGCCGCCAATCCGAAGTTCCTGAAGCATGTCGGCCCGGCCATCGTCTTCGACGATCCGCGCACCATGAACCGGACGCTCGACGATCCGGACCTCGACATCACCGAGGACACGGTGATCGTGCTGCGCAATGCCGGCCCGGTCGGCGCGCCCGGCATGCCGGAATGGGGCAACCTGCCGATCCCGAAGAAGCTGCTCAAGCAGGGCGTGCGCGACATGGTACGCATCTGCGACGGGCGCATGAGCGGCACGCACTACGGCACCTGCATCCTGCACGTCTCGCCGGAAGCCGCCGTCGGCGGGCCCCTGGCTCTGGTCAGGACCGGCGATCTCATCGAACTCGACGTCGCCGCCGCCACCATCGACATGCGCGTTTCCGACGACGAGCTGGCGCGCCGCCGGGCGGAATGGAAACCGACCGCGCCGATCTACGAACGCTCCTTCGCCGCCCTCTACCAGCGCCATGTCAGCCAGGCGCACGAGGGCTGCGACTTCGATTTCCTGACCGGCACGCAAGCCGTGCCCGAACCGCCGATCTATTGAGGGACAACCCATGAGCAGCAACAACCCCTTCAAGTCCTGGCTCGGCGATGCTTCGCGCGCCACCCCGCTCGGCACCTGGCTGATGGCCGCCGCGCCCGCGACGGCGGAAGCCCTCGGCTATGGCGGCTTCGATTTCCTCGTGGTCGACATGGAGCATGTGCCGGTCGAGTTCACCGATCTCGCCCATATCCTGCGCGCCATCGGCTGCACGCCGGCAGACAGCGTGGTGCGGCTCGCCTGGAACGACCAGGTGCTGGTGAAGCGCGCGCTCGATGCCGGCGCGCGCACCGTCATGCTGCCCTTCGTGCAGAATGCCGAGGAGGCGAGGGCCGCCGCGTCCTATACGCGCTATCCGCCGCATGGCATCCGGGGCGTCGCGGCCGTGCATCGCGGCTCGCGCTTCGGCACGATCCCGAATTACCTGAAATCCGCAAACGACGACATCTGCACCATCGTGCAGTTCGAAACGCCGGAGGCCATCGAGCGCCTGCCGGAGATCGCCGCCGTCGAGGGCATCGATGCGCTGTTCGTCGGCCCCGGCGACCTCTCGGCCGCCATGGGCCATATCGGCAATATCGCCCATCCCGAGGTGCAGGCGCTGATCGAGAAGGCGGCGAAGGACGCCCATGCGGCCGGCAAGCCCGTCGGCATCGTCGGCCCGAATCCCGACATGGTGAAGCGCTTCATCGGCTACGGCTACGACTACGCCGCCATCGCCTCCGACATCGCCCTGATGACCGGCCGCGCCAGCGAATGGCTCGGCCAGATGAAGGGCGTCGAGAAGGCGCCCGCAACGCCCATGGCGGCTTACTGAGGGCGGCGCGGTGGAACAAGGTTTTGCCCCCGTCCTCGATTTTACGGCTGCGCTCGGCGAATGCCCGCTCTGGTCGGTTGCCGAACAGGCGCTCTATTTCGTCGATATCAAGCGCTGCCGCATCCACCGCTACGATCCGACAACGGAATCGCTCGGTGCGATGGAGCTGCCCGAGGAAGTCGGCTGCATCGGCCTTGCCGAGGGCGGCGGCTTCATCGCGGGCCTGCGCTCCGGCCTCTGGCTCATCGATGCGGATGGTACGCTGCGCAAGAAGCTCGTGGACAATCCCGAGGACCAGGCGATCAGCCGCTTCAACGACGGCGGCGTCGATCCCGCCGGCCGCTTCATCGCCGGCACGGTGGACGAGACGCGCGAAAAGGGCATAGCCAGCCTTTACCGCTACGACAGAAGCGGCCTGACGTGCCTTGCCGCCGGGCTGCTCACCTCCAACGGCGTCGCCTTCTCGCCGGACGGCCGGCGGCTCTACCATTCCGATACGCTGCGCTACACGCTTTACGCCTGTGACTACGACGCCGCGACGGGCGAGGCGACGAACCGGCAGGTCTTCGCCCGCTTCGGCAGCGAGACGGACAAGGGCCGGCCGGACGGCGGGGCGGTGGATGCCGAGGGCTGCTACTGGTCGGCGCTCTACGAGGGCGGCCGGGTGCAGCGCTATGCGCCGGACGGCAGGCTGCTTGCCGAATATCCCGTCCCGGCGAAATGCCCGACCATGATCGCCTTCGGCGGCCCGGACCTGAAGACGCTCTATTGCACCAGCGCCTCCATCGGCCGACCCGACGAGGAGCTTGTCGAATATCCGCTTTCCGGCGCGCTGTTCTCCATGCGCACCGACGTCGCCGGCCTCGCTCGGCCCCTGTTCAACCCAGCCCGCTGAGGCATGCCATGACCTACGATACCGTCCGCTATCATTCGCTCGAAGGCCGCAATGTGCTGATCACCGGCGGCGCTTCCGGCATCGGCGAGGCCATGGTGGCGGCCTTCCGCGCGCAGGGCGCGCGCGTCTCCTTCCTCGATATCGACGAGACGGCCGGCAAGGCGACGGCGGAGGCGACGGGCGCGGATTTTCATGCCTGCGACCTCACGGACATTCCGGCGCTGCGCGATGCGGTGGCGAAGGTCGAGGTGCGGCACGGCGCGGTCGACGTCCTCGTCAACAATGCCGGCAAGGACGACCGTCACCGTATGGACGAGGTGGAGCCGGATTACTGGCGACGCATGCTGGCGCTGAACCTCGACCACCAGTTTTTCGCCACGCAGGCGGTTGCGAAAGGCATGCGCGAGAAGGGCGGGGGCTCCATCGTCATGATGGGCTCGGTCTCCTGGATGCGCGGCAACCCGGTCATGGTCGGCTACACGACGGCCAAGGCCGCGATCAACGGCATGACGCGCACGCTCGCCCGCGACCTCGGGCCGGACGGCATCCGCGTCAACTGCATCGTGCCGGGCGCCATCGTCACCGAGCGGCAGAAGGCGCTCTGGGCGGGGCCGGAGGAAAGCCAGAAGTTCATCGACCTGCAATCCCTGAAATTCCGCCTCGACGCCGGCCATGTCGCGCGGCTCGCACTCTTCCTCGGCTCCGATGAGAGCGGCGGCTGCACCGGCGCCAATTTCATCGTCGACGCCGGCCTCACGCAGAACTGAAGGTTTCCGCCATGCTCCTCGCAAAGACCGCCACCGGCTTCACGCTCTCCCTCGACGACCGTCCGATCATCGCCCACACGGCGGAAAACCCCGCTTTCTTCGCCGGCCGCGGCGAGGAGCGGATGGACATGTATCGCGGCAATTTCGACATCGAGGATTATGTGGTGGAGCGTGTGGCGCTCACCCATGCCGATATCGAGGGCGAGACGATCCGCCTTTCCAGCGCGCCCGGCCAGCCGGTGCGCCTCGTCGTGACGGTCGGCGGCGACAGCCTTCGCCTTGAAGCGCCGGACGCCTCGATCAACCGCCTCTGGCTGCGCACCGTCGCGGAAAAGGACGAGCATGTCTGGGGCGCCGGCGAGCAGATGTCCTATTTCGACCTGCGCGGCCGCCGCTTCCCGCTCTGGACGTCGGAGCCCGGCGTCGGCCGCGACAAGACGACGGCGATCACCTTCCAGTCCGACGTGACCGGCAAGGCCGGCGGCGACTATTACAACACCAATTACCCCCAGCCGACCTACGTCTCTTCCCGCCGCTATGCGCTGCATGTCGATACGACCGCCTATGCCGCCTTCGATTTCCGCCGCGACGGCTTTCACGAGGTGGAAGTCTGGGACGTGCCGGAAAGGATCGAGTTCTTCGCGGCCGCCACCTTCCGCGATCTCGTCGGAAAGCTCTCGCTGCGCTTCGGCCGCCAGCCGCAGTTGCCGGATTGGGTCTACCAGGGCGCGATCATCGGCCTCAAGGACGGCAAGGGCTCCTTCGAGCGCCTCGAAAAGATGCGCGCCGCCGGCGTGAAGGTCTCGGGGCTCTGGTGCGAGGACTGGGTGGGCCTGCGCCACACCACCTTCGGCGCACGCCTCTTCTGGGACTGGGTGGGCAATGAGGAGCGCTATCCGCACCTGCGCCAGAAAATCGCCGAGCTTGCCGACGAGAACATCCGCTTCCTCGGCTACGTGAACCCCTATCTGTGCGTCGACGGCTCGCTCTTCCCGGAGGCCGAGGTGAAGGGTTATTTCGCGACGAACGCCGAGGGCAAGACCGCGCTGGTCGATTTCGGCGAGTTCGATTGCGGCGTGGTGGATTTCACCAATCCGGGCGCGGCCGCCTGGTTCGCCGACCGGGTGATCGGCGAGAACATGCTGGATTTCGGCCTTTCCGGCTGGATGGCGGATTTCGGCGAGTATCTCCCGATCGACGTGAAGCTTTCGAACGGCGTCGACGCCAAGCTGATGCACAATGCCTGGCCGACGCTCTGGGCCGAGGTGAACGCGAAGGCCGTGGAGAGCCGCGGCAAGACCGGCGAGGCGCTGTTCTTCATGCGCGCGGGCTATACCGGCGTGCAGGCCCATTGCCCGCTTTTGTGGGGCGGGGACCAGTCGGTGGATTTCTCGCGCCATGACGGCCTCGTCACGGTGATCTGCGGCGCGCTGTCCTCGGGCCTTCTCGGCAATGCCTATCACCATTCCGATATCGGCGGTTACACCAGCCTCTTCGGCAATGTCCGCACGCCGGAACTCCTGATGCGCTGGGCCGAGATGGCGGCGTTCACGTCGGTCATGCGCAGCCACGAGGGCAACCGCCCGCGCGACAACCTGCAGATCGACCAGGACGCGGCGGTGCTTTCCCATTTCGCCCGCATGACGGCGATCTACGTGCATCTGGCGCCCTACCTCAAAAGCCTTTCCGCGGAAGCGGCCGAGACGGGCCTGCCCGTCCAGCGCCCGCTCTTCCTGCATCACGAGGACGACCGCGCCACCTATGCCATCCAGGACGCCTATCTCTACGGCGCCGACCTGCTCGTCGCCCCCGTCTGGAAGGCGGGCGAAGAGGAGCGTAGCGTCTACCTGCCGAAGGGCGCGAACTGGGTGCATGTCTGGAGCGGCAAGGCGCATGAGGGCGGCCGCGAGGCGACCGTTCCGGCCCCGCTCGGCCAGCCGGCTGTCTTCTACCGCGCCGGCGCGGCGCGCGAAAACCTCTTCGCGGGCATCGGGACGCTCTGACCATGGACGTGTCGAGCCTTGCCGTCCTGCTGCTGCTGGCGGCGGGCGCCTCCTATGTGCAGACGCTGACCGGTTTTGCGCTCGGCCTGCTGTTCATGGGCGGCGTCGGGCTGACCGGCGTCGTGCCGCTGCCCGATGCGGCCGTGCTCGTCGGCATCCTCGCCATCGTCAATGCGGCGCAGGTGCTCGCCAGGGGGTGGCGCGAGATCGCCAAGCGCGAATTCCTGCTGGTGATCTTCGTCAGCCTCGTCTTCCTCGTCGTCGGCTACTGGCTGCTGGGGCTGCTGGTCTCGTCCTCGCTCGAATGGCTGAAATTGGTGCTCGGCGCGATCATCGTGCTCTCCAGCATCCAGTTGCTCCTCAAACCCGCGCCGCTGGACACGCCGTCGGGGCCGGCCTCCTTCGCCTTCTTCGGGGCGATTGCAGGGGTGATGGGCGGGCTGTTCTCCACGGCCGGGCCGCCGCTCGTCTATCATTTCTATCGCCAGCCGCTCAGCCCCGCCGCCATCCGCGAAACGCTCGTCGCCGTCTTCGCCGTCAATGCGGTGCTGCGCCTGGCGCTCGTCGCCGGGGCGGGCGACATGCCCTCGGCTTCCTTCTGGTGGGGCCTTCTGTGCATCCCGGCCGTCATGGCCTTCACGGCGCTTGCCCGCCGCTATCCGCCGCCGCTGACGCCGACGGGGCTTCGCCGCGTCGCCTTCTGCCTCCTGTTTCTGTCCGGCATCTCGCTTGCCGCCCCCGCCTTCCTCACGCTTTTCGGAGATCTCTCATGACGCACCCGCTCAAGACCGCGCTCAAGGATGGACGCCTGCTTGCCGACAGGGCCTTCGTCGACGGCTGCTGGACCTCTGCCGTCGACGGCCGCACCTTCGCTGTAACCGATCCCTTCGACGGCGCCGTGATCGCCGAGGTCCCCTCGCTGTCGCGCGCGGAAGTGGCCGCCGCCATCGACGCCGCGGAGGTCGCGCAAAAGCTTTGGGCCAGGCGCAGCGCCAAGGAGCGGGCGAAGGTGCTCAATGCCTGGTTCCATCTCATCCTCGACAATGCCGACGACCTCGCGCTGATCCTGACCGCCGAGCAGGGCAAGCCGCTGGCCGAGGCGCGGGGCGAGGTGGTCTCGAACGCCGCCTATCTCGAATGGTTCGCGGAGGAGGCGAAACGCATCGACGGCGACATCATCCCCGGCGCCAATGCCGGTCAGCGCATCATGGTGCTGAAGCAGCCGGTCGGCGTCTGCGCCGCCATCACGCCCTGGAACTTCCCCAACGGCATGATCACCCGCAAGGCCGGCCCGGCGCTCGCCGCCGGCTGCTCCATGCTCTTGAAGCCCGCCTCGCAGACGCCGCTTTCGGCGCTGGCGCTCGCCGTGCTTGCCGAGCGGGCCGGGGTGCCGGCCGGCGTCTTCTCCGTCGTCACCGGCGAGGCGCGGCCGATCGGCGAGGAGTTCTGCCACAATCCGAAGGTCGCCAAGATCACCTTCACCGGCTCCACCGGCGTCGGCCGCTGGCTGATGAAGGAAGCCGCCGACGGCATCAAGCGCCTGTCGCTGGAACTCGGCGGCAACGCGCCCTTCATCGTCTTCGACGATGCCGATCTCGACGCGGCCGTTGAGGGCGCGATGATCTCGAAGTTCCGCAATGCCGGCCAGACCTGCGTGTGCGCCAACCGCATCTATGTGCAGGAAAGCGTCGTTGAAGCCTTCACCGAGAAGCTGCTGGCGAAGGTGTCGGCCATCACGCTCGGCCGGGGCACCGAGGCCGGCATCACCCAGGGCCCGCTGATCGACGACAAGGCCGTCGTCAAGATCGAGGAACATGTGGCCGATGCGCTGGAGAAGGGCGGCAAGCTGGTCGCGGGCGGCAGGCGTAGCGCGCTCGGCGGCACCTTCTACGAGCCGACCGTCATCACCGGCGTCACGCAGGCGATGAAGGTCGCGAGCGAGGAGACCTTCGCGCCGCTCGCCCCGATCATCACCTTCCGGGACGAGGACGAGGTGATAGCCATGGCCAACGACAGCGAATACGGCCTCGCCTCCTATTTCTACGCCAGGGACATGGCCCGTGTCTGGCGCGTCGCCGAGGCGCTGGAGGCCGGCATCGTCGGCGTCAATTCCGGCCTGATCGCCAACGAGATGGCGCCGTTCGGCGGCGTCAAGCAGTCGGGCCTCGGCCGCGAAGGCTCCAAATACGGCATCGAAGGCTTCCTTGAGCTGAAATATGTCTGCGTCGCGGGGCTCTGACAGGCCTTCGGCGGGACGCCCGCTCCATCGCCCGGCTCATTCCGGGCGGTGGCGATCGGGCGGCGGCGCTTGCGGAAGGAGCGCGGCCTTCTGCCCGGCGGTGAGCGGCCGGATCGCCGAGCCGCGGAGCAGAAGGAAGAGCTTGGCCGTCTCCTCCAGTTCCTCGGTCGCGTACTGCGCATCCGTGAGCGTCGCGCCGGCGACGACGGGGCCGTGGTTGGCGAGCAGGACGGCGTGGCTCTTCTCCGCCCTCAACGCCACGGCCTCGGCCAGCGCCGCGTCGCCTGGAGGGAAATAAGGCACCAGCGGCAGGGCTCCCACGCGCATGACGTAATAGGCGGTCAGCGGCGGCAGCACATCCTCCGGATCGGTATCGGCAAGGATGCTGACGGCGACGGAATGGGTGGAGTGCAGGTGCACGACGGCGGCGCTCTGCGGCCGCTTGCAATACATGCACTGGTGCAGGAAGGCTTCCTTGGTCGGCTTGTCGCCGCCCGTATGCACGCCCTCCGCCGAAAAGCGCGAAAGCCGCGCCGGATCGAGCGCGCCGAGCGAGGCATTGGTCGGCGTCATCAGCATGTCGCCGCTGGAAAGCCGCACGCTGATATTGCCGGCCGAACCGAAGGTGAGCCCGCGGTCGAAGAGGGATTTTCCGGCTGCGGCGATCGCGTCGCGCGTCCTGGTTTCCTCGGAGATGATGGCGGTCATTGCAGCAGTTCCCATGCCTTGAGGAAGAAGTCGTCGGCGCCGAAATTGCCGGATTTCAGAGCCAGCGCCAGGGGGGCGCCGTCGAGGCTGACGGTCCAGGGCACGCCGGGGTCGATCTCCGGCCCGATCGCAAGGGCGGCGGGGCCGAGCGCGTTGACGACCGCGCCGGAGGTCTCGCCGCCGGCGACGACGAAGCGGCGGAAGCCGGCATCCCTCAGCCGGACCGCGACGCCCGCCAGAAGATGCTCGACCAGTTCCCCGGCGCGCATCCGGCCGAGCGCGGCCTGCGCCCTTGCGACCTCCGCGGGATCGTCGCTTGAAAAGATAAGGGGCGTGGCATGGTCGCTCTCGATGATCCAGCGCGCCGCCGCCTCCGCCGTCATCCGCCCTTCGGCGATGTCCTGCGGATCGATCTTCAGCGCGGGAATGCCGGCGGCGCGCGCGGCGGCGATCTGCCGGCGAGTGGCGGCGGAGCAGGAACCGGCGATGATGGCCGCGCGCCCTGCCGGCGCGGGAAAGGGCCGGTGGCTTCCCGCGCCTTGCGAGAAGCCGAAATTGGCGGGCAGGCCGATGGCGACGCCCGAGCCGCCCGTGACGAGCTTCAGCCCCGCCGCGGCCGTGCCGATGGCCCTGAGCTGGTCGTCCGTCACGGCATCGACGACGAGCATGCGCAGGCCGTCCGCTTCGGCCTTGTCGAGCGCCGCGCGGATTGCGCCCGCGCCCTTTTCCACCGTCTCATGGCCGACGAGCCCGACCGGCAGCGCCGTCTGCCGCTGCAGCACCCGCACGAGGTTGGCGTCGCGCATCGGCGTCAGCGGATGGTCCTTCATCGGGCTGTCGGAAAGCAGCAGGTCGCCGACGAACAGGTGGCCCCGGTAGACCGTGCGGCCGTTGGCCGGGAAGGCGGGGCAGGCGATGGTCAGCGCGGCGCCGGTCGCCTCCAGCAGCGCCTCGCTCACCGGCCCGATATTGCCCTCGTCGGTCGAATCGAAGGTCGAGCAATATTTGAAGAAGAGCTGCCGGGCGCCCGCATCGAGGAGCCGGCGGGCGGCCGCGAGCGACTGGGCGACGGCGTCCGCCTTGGGAAGCGTGCGCGATTTCAGCGCCACGACCACGGCATCCGCCGCGCCGAAATCGAAGCTTGCGTCCGGCACGCCGATCGCCTGCACCACGCGCATGCCGCCGCGCGCCAGCATGAGGCAGAGGTCTGTCGCTCCCGTCAGGTCGTCGGCAATGGCGCCTATGAACATGTCTCGTCCTTCTTTCCTATCCTCAGGCGGTCGCGCCCTCGATGATCTCGTATCCCGTATTCACGACCTCGGTTTCGGCGGGCCGCCTCGGCTCGGCGATGATGCGCCCGGCGGCGATGCGGCCGATCTCGAACCGGTTGGAGCGGACGGTCGACAGCGGCATGGGGATCGCCTGGCCGATGTCGAGCCCGTTGAAGCCGAAGAGCGCGAGCTCTTCCTTGACCGCGATGCCGGCCGCAAGGCAGTGGAAATAGCCGCCGACCGCCATGTCGTCGTTGACGAAGACGGCGGCGTCGATATCCGCCCCGGCGAGCAGCCTGGCCAGCATCTCCGCCCCCCCGGTGACGGAACTCGGCCCGTCGACATGCACCTCCGCGGCAAGGGTAAGGCCCGCCTCGGCGAGCGCGGCGACGAGGCCTTCGTAGCGCAGCCGCGCGCGCCGGTCGGCGACCCAGTCGTGGCCGACATAGCCGATGCGACGATAGCCCCGGGCGATCAGGTGCCGGCCGCTGTCGTAACCGGCCTGCCGGTGGGAAAAGCCGACGACGAGATCGACGGGATCGCCCTCCGTATCCATCAGTTCGACGACGCGCACGCCGCTTTCCCTGAGCAGCCGGCGCGTGACGTCCGTGTGGTCCGAGCCGGCGGTGATGATCGCCATCGGCTGCCAGGCGAGCAGCGAGGAGAGGATCTCCTGCTCCTTCTCGCGGTCGTATTCGCTGACCCCGAGAAGCGGCTGGTAGGGGCTGCCGGCCAGCCCCTCGTAGATGCCGCGCAGCACCTCCGGGAAGACGATGTTGTGCATCGAGGGCAGGATGACGCCGATGAACAGCGAGGCCGAGGAGGCGAGCGTGCCGGCCGCCCGGTTCGGCACATAGCCGAGCGCCTCGATCGCGCCGCGCACGCGCTGGCGCGTCTCCTCGGCGATCGGCCCCTTGCCGCGAACGACCCGCGAGACGGTGATCTCGCTCACGCCGGCAAGGCGGGCGACATCGGTCAGGGTGGGTTTGGTCGGCGGCATGCGCAGTCTTTCAGGGTGGTTTCAGGTCGAATGACAGCGCTAACATATTTTTCTTGCGAGCCTCCCGTCAATGTGTTTGACTGAACATATGTTAGCGCTGTCATAAGAATAGCGGACGGGGAGGACGGGATGGATCCAGCGAAATCGGTCGCAGTGATCGGCCTAGGCGCCATGGGGATCGGCATGGCCCGGTCGCTGTTGCGCGCCGGCCTTTCCGTCTCGGGCTACGACACCAATCCCGATGCGCTGGGCGCGCTGGAGGCGGCGGGCGGCCGGGCGGCGCCAAGCGCCGCCGAGGCGGCGCGCGGGGCGGATATCCTCGTCCTCGTCGTCGTCAATGCGGCCCAGGTCGAAAGCGTGCTGTTCGGCGCCGGCGGCGCCGCCGCGGCGCTCGGCCCGGGCGCCGTCGTCATCGCCTCGCCGACCATGGCGCCGCAGGAGGCGCAGGATTTCGCACGGCGCGCGGAGGAGGCCGGCCTTCTCTATCTCGACGCGCCGATCAGCGGCGGCGCCGCGAAGGCGGGCGCCGGCGCGCTGACGGTCATGGGGTCGGGGTCGCCGGAGGCCTTTGCCGCCGCCGCCCCTGCGCTCGACGCGATGGCCGAGACCGTCTACCGGCTCGGCGACAGCGTCGGTATCGGCTCGTCGTTCAAGATCGTCAACCAGCTCCTGGCCGGCGTCCACATCGCCGCTGCCTGCGAGGCGATCACCTTCGCCAAGAGCCTCGGGCTCGACATATCCCGCGTCTTCGACGTCATCACGAAATCGGCCGGCAACAGCTGGATGTTCGAGAACCGCATTCCGCATGTGCTGGCCGGCGATTATGCGCCGATGAGCGCCGTCTCGATCTTCACCAAGGACCTCGGCATCGTCTCCGATCTCGGACGGCGGCAGAAATTCCCGCTGCCGGTGACGAGCGCCGCGCTGCAGCTTTTCGTCATGACGGAGGCGGCGGGCATGGGGCGTGACGACGATTCGTCCGTCGCCCGGCTGCTCGCCGGCATATCCGGCCTCACGCTTCCCGGCATGGGGCCGGAGGAGAAGGACTGAGATGCCGCGCTTTGCCGCCAACCTCTCCATGATGTTCACTGAGCGGCCGCTCCTGGAGCGATTCGGCGCGGCGGCGGAGGCGGGGTTCGAGGCGGTCGAGTATCTGTTCCCCTATGACCATCCGACCGAAGCCGTCGCCGCGGCGCTGCGGGCGGCGGGCCTGCGGCAGGTGCTCTTCAACCTGCCGCCGGGGGACTGGGCGAAGGGCGAGCGGGGGCTTGCGGCCCTGCCGGAGCGCGCGGAAGAATTCCGCCGCTCGGTCGCGACGGCCCTCGACTATGCGCGGGCGCTGGATGCGCCGCTGCTGCATGTGATGGCGGGCCTTGCCCCGGTCGGCGATCCGGCCGCCGCCGCGGCCTATCTCGACGCGCTGCGCTTTGCCGCCGATGCGGCGGGGGCGGCGGGGCGCACGCTTCTCATCGAGCCGATAAACCGGCGCGACATGCCGGGCTATTTCCTCGACGATTTCGACCGGGCGGCCGAAATTATCGATCGGCTGGAGCACCCGAACCTGAGGCTCCAGTTCGATATCTACCACCGCCAGATCCTGCACGGCGACGTGCTGACGGGCCTAGAAACGCTGATGCCGGTGATCGGCCACGTCCAGGTCGCCTCCGTGCCGAAGCGACAGGAGCCCGGCACCGGCGAACTCGACGATTTCCGCATCTTCGCGGCGCTCGATGCGCTCGGCTATGACGGCTGGGTCGGCTGCGAATACCGTCCCGCCGGCGCCACCCTCGACGGCCTCGGCTGGCTGGAGCGTGCGCGCGCGCCGCGAGCCGACCATGCGGTGCACAATCGGAGGGCGGCTTTTTGATGCGGCGCGGCGACGAAGCTGTCTTGACGGGCCCAGCCTTTCCGGCTTTGCTGGCAACTGATCTGCTGGACCAACCAGTAGATCAGTTGGAGGGCGAGATGGCGATGGGCGGACGTCCCGTGCTGGTCGAAATGCCGAAGGTGGGCAAGGCGCTCGACCGGCGCACCGCGCGCGACCTCATCGCCGAGAAGATCATGGTCCTCATCGCGACCAACATGCTGCGGCCGGGGGACGAATTGCCGGGCGAGCGCGAGCTCGCCAATGTCATGCATGTCAGCCGGGAGACCGTGCGCGGCGCCATCCGGCAGCTTGCCGCCCGCAACATCCTCGACGTCGCGCAGGGCAGCCGCACGCGCGTCACCGCGATCGACCTCAGCGACCTGCCGGTGACGATCGTCTCGCCGAACGCCATCAACAACTACGACCTGGAGGCCGTGCATGCGGCGCGCCTGCATGTCGAACTGAAGGTGGTGGGCGATGCGGCCGAGACCATCGACGAGGAGACCCTCGCCAAGCTCGACGACCTTCTGGAGGCGCAACGGGCCGGCGGCGACGACGCCATGCGGTTCCTCATCTGCGACCGCGAGTTCCACGTTTCGATCTATCGGGCCTGCGGCAACCCGCTGCTCGCCGATTTCGTCACCGATCTCTACACCTACATGATGGATTTCCGCCGCTCGGCCATGTCGCGGCCGGGGGCGATCGAGGCGAGCTATCGCGATCATCTGGAGATCGTCGAGGGGCTGCGCCGGCGCGACCGCGAGGCGGTCACCCGGGCGTTCCACACGCATCTGCAGCGCATCTACGCGACCACCGGGGAACTGGTCGCACAGGCCGGCAAAGCCGGGAAGGGTTTCGGGCAGGAGCAGGATTGAAGGTCCTGTCCACCGGGCAGGCACGACGCAGGGAGGTCCGCCGCACATGCATGTAATGGTGATCGGAGCGGCCGGCATGATCGGCCGCAAGCTGGTGGAGAGGATTTCGGCCGAACCCGGCGTGCTCGGCTACGACGTCGCGGCGATGACGCTGGTGGACGTCGTGACGCCGCCGGTCCCGGCCGGGCTTTCGGCGATTGCCTCCGCGCTGGCGCTCGATGTCTCGGACCCCGGCGTCGCCGAAAGCCTCGTCGCCAGGCGCCCCGACGTCGTCTTCCACCTCGCCGCCATCGTTTCGGGCGAGGCCGAGGCCGATTTCGACCTCGGCTACAAGGTGAACCTCGACGGCACGCGCTTCCTCTTCGAGGCGATCCGCCGGGAGGGCCTGCAGGCGCCCTATGCGCCGCGGGTCATCTTCGCCTCCTCGATCGCGGTCTTCGGCGAGCCCTTCCCGGAGAAGATCGGCGATACGTTCTTCACCACGCCGCTGACGAGCTACGGCACGCAGAAGGCGATCAGCGAATTGCTGCTGGCCGACTATACGCGCAAGGGTGTGTTCGACGGCATCGGCATCCGCCTGCCGACCATCTGCATCCGCCCGGGCACGCCGAACAAGGCCGCGTCCGGCTTCTTCTCCAACATCCTGCGCGAGCCGCTCGCCGGCAAGGAAGCCGTGCTTCCGGTGGACGAGAACGTGCGCCACTGGTTTGCAAGCCCGCGCTCGGCGGTCGGCTTCTTCGTCCATGCCGCGCGCATGGACACCGCGCGCATCGGCCCGCGCCGCAATCTCACCATGCCAGGCCTTTCCGCCCTCGTCGGCGAGGAGATCGAGGCGCTGGGGCGGATCGCCGGGCCGAAGACGGTCGCCCTCATCCGGCGCGAGCCGGATCCGGTGATCCGCCGGATCGTCGCCGGCTGGGCGACGGACTTCGACGCGCAGCGTGCGCGCGAACTGGGTTTTACGGCGGAAAGCACGTTCGACGAGATCATCCGCATCCATATCGAGGATGAATTGCAGGGACGTATCGCAGATGGCTGACGGGCAAGCATAGTTCGTGGCGGACCGGCCGGGGTGCAGGGTCTTGAGGAGGACCCGCCCCCGGCACGGCACGGCAAATCGGTTCTGGGAGGAACGCATATGGCAGGTGTCGACTTCGTCGATGTGAGGAAATCCTTCGGCGCTTTTCCGGTTATCAAGGGCGTCGATATCAAGATCGAGGACGGCGAGTTCGTGATCCTGGTCGGCCCGTCCGGCTGCGGCAAGTCCACGCTGCTGCGCATGCTGGCGGGGCTGGAGAACATCACGGCCGGCGAGATCCGTATCGGCGAGCGGGTGGTCAACACGCTGCCGCCGAAAGAGCGCGACATCGCCATGGTGTTCCAGAACTACGCGCTCTACCCGCACATGACCGTGGCGGCCAACATGGCCTTCTCGCTGATGCTCGCCGGCAGCCCGAAATCCGAGATCGACAGCCGCGTCGCCAAGGCGGCCGACATCCTCGGGCTGTCCAAGCTCCTGGACCGCTATCCGCGCCAGCTTTCCGGCGGCCAGCGCCAGCGCGTCGCGATGGGGCGCGCCATCGTGCGCGATCCGCAGGTCTTCCTGTTCGACGAGCCGCTTTCCAACCTCGACGCGAAGCTGCGCGTGGCCATGCGCGCGGAGATCAAGGGGCTTCACCAGCGCCTCAAGACGACGACGGTCTATGTCACCCACGACCAGATCGAGGCCATGACCATGGCCGACAAGATCGTCGTCATGCATGACGGCATCGTCGAGCAGGTCGGCGCGCCGCTCGATCTCTACGACAACCCGGCGAACCTCTTCGTCGCGGGCTTCATCGGCTCGCCCGCCATGACCATGATCTCAGGCCGGCTCGACCCCGGCGATGCCCATGCCTTCGTCACGGCGGACGGCACGCGCCTGCCGGTCGCGCGCCCGCCGGCCGCAGCCGCCGGCAAGAACCTCGTCTATGGCCTCAGGCCCGAATATATCAGCCTCGACGCGGCAGGCCTGCCGGCGGAGGTCGTGGTGATCGAGCCCACCGGCTACGAGACGCAGCTGGTCGTCAGGTTCGGCGGCGCGGAGGTCACCTGCGTCTTTCGCGAGCGGGTGAACGTGCGCCCCGGCGAGACGATCCGCGTTTCGATCGATGCGAACCATGTGCATCTGTTCGATGCGGAGACGGGCGTCAGGCTCGTCGACTGAACATCGTCTTGCGCCGTCGGGAGGAGGGGCCCGGAGGCATGTGCGGTGATTGGGTCCCGGCCAGGCCGGGCACCGATGCGAGGCATTCGCCCAAGCGGGACGGCGGATGCTCGAACGAGCAAAGCCCGCATCCTAGGAGGAGTGCAAATGACGTTCAAAAGACGCGATTTTCTTGCAGCATCCGCCGCTGCGGCCGGCCTTGCCGGCCTCGGCATCCGTCCGAGCTTCGCCCAGGCGGCCGAGCCGACCTACACGCCGGAGGAGGGCGCCAGCCTTCGCCTCCTGCGCTGGACGCCGTTCGTGCAGGGCGACGAGGACGCCTGGCTCGCCAACACCAAGAAGTTCACCGAGGCGACCGGCGTCGAGGTCCGCGTCGACAAGGAAAGCTGGGAGGACATCCGCCCGAAGGCGGCCGTTGCCGCCAATGTGGGCTCCGGCCCCGACATGGTCATGTGCTGGTTCGACGATGCCCACCAGTATCCCGACAAGCTGGTCGACCTGACGGATCTCGCCAACTATCTCGGCGGCAAGTACGGCGGCTGGTACGACGGCATGAAGGGCTATGCGATGCGCGGCGACAAGTTCATCGCCATGCCGCTGACGGCCATCGGCAACGCGGTCGTCTACCGCCAGAGCCACATGGAGGCCGCCGGCTTCAAGGAGTTCCCGAAGGACACGGACGGCTTCCTTGAACTGTGCAAGGCGCTGAAGGCCAAGGGCACGCCCGCCGGCTTCCCGCACGGCAAGGCCGTCGGCGACGGCAACAACTATGCCCACTGGCTCTTGTGGAGCCATGGCGGCAAGATGGTCGACGAGGGCGGCGTCGTCTCCATCAACAGCCCGGAGACGATCAAGGCGATCAACTATGCCAAGGCGCTCTACGAGACCTTCATCCCCGGCACGGAGAGCTGGCAGGACATCAACAACAACCGCGCCTTCCTCGCCGGCCAGGTATCGCTGATCGCCAACGGCGTCTCGGCCTACTATGCGGCGAAGAAGGACCCGGCGCTGGCCGAGATCGCGGCGGACATGCGCACGACCAACTTCCCGATCGGCCCGGTCGGCCAGAGCGTCGAGCTGCACCAGACGAGCTCGCTCCTGCTCTTCAGCCACACGAAGTATCCGGAAGCGGCCAAGGCCTACATCAAGTTCATGATGGAGGCCGACCAGATGAATGCCTGGATCACGGGGGCGAGCGCCTATTGCTGCCAGCCGCTCAAGGCCTTCGCCGACAACCCGATCTGGACGGCCGATCCGATCCACGCGCCCTATGCGCGGGCTTCCGAGACGCTGCGCCCGAACGGCTATGCCGGCCCGCTGGGCTATGCGTCGGCCGGCGTGATGGCCGACTACGTGCTCGTCGACATGTTCGCGGCGGCCGTGACCGGCCAGATGACGCCGGAAGAGGCGGCGGCCGAAGCCGAACGCCGCGCCAACCGCTACTATCGCGTCTGACGGGACGTACCGCTTCAGGCCCCGGCGGCATCGCGCCGCCGGGGTTTCCAGACGAGATTGAGAGGAGAAGCCATGTCCGTCGTGCCGTCCGGTAAGCCGCCATCCGCCATGGCGTCGCTGATGCAGAACAACAATGTGCTCGGCTTCCTCTTCATGGTGCCGGCCGCCGTATTCCTCCTCTGCTTCCTCACCTATCCGCTCGGCCTCGGCGTGTGGCTCGGCTTCACCGACACGCGGATCGGGCGGGACGGCGTCTTCATCGGGCTGGAGAACTACGCGTTCCTGGCGCAGGACAAGGTCTTCTGGCTCTCGGTCTTCAACACGCTGCTCTACACGATCGTCGCCTCGGTCCTGAAATTCGCGCTCGGGCTCTGGCTGGCGCTGCTTCTCAACCAGAACCTGCCGTTCAAGTCCTTCTTCCGTGCCGTCGTGCTGCTTCCCTGGGTCGTGCCGACGGTGCTGTCGGCGCTGGCCTTCTGGTGGATCTACGACAGCCAGTTCTCGATCATCTCCTGGTCGCTGATCCGGCTCGGCGTCATTGACGGCCCCATCAACTTTTTGGGCGACGCCAACAATGCGCGGGCCTCGGTGATCGCCGCCAATGTCTGGCGCGGCATTCCCTTCGTCGCGATCTCGCTGCTGGCGGGCCTGCAGACCATTCCCGCCTCGCTGCAGGAGGCCGCCTCGCTCGACGGGGCGACGGGCTGGCAGCGCTTCCGCTATGTGACGCTTCCCATGCTGACGCCGATCATCGCCGTGGTGATGACCTTCTCCGTCCTCTTCACCTTCACCGATTTCCAGCTGATCTACGTGCTGACGAAGGGCGGGCCGGTGAACGCGACGCACCTGATGGCGACGCTCTCCTTCCAGCGCGGCATTCCCGGCGGGCAGCTCGGCGAGGGCGCGGCGATCGCCGTGGCGATGGTGCCGTTCCTGCTCGCCGCCATCATGTTCAGTTTCTTCGGCCTGCAACGCCGCAAATGGCAGCAGGGCGGCCAGGATTGAGACCGGGAGGAAGACCATGAGCACCAAGACCACGATCCCCGCCGACGTCCTGACCGACGACAAGGAAGGGATGAGCTATCTCAACCGCCTGCCGCGCCGCGTCGTCACGCTCTACCTGCCGATGGCCGTCTTCGTCTTCGTGCTGCTTTTCCCGTTCTACTGGATGGGGATCACGGCGGTGAAGCCGAACGCGCAGCTCACCGACTACAACAACTATAGCCCGTTCTGGGTCGTCGGGCCGACGCTCGACCACATCAAGTACCTGCTTTTCGAGACATCCTATCCGGGCTGGCTGTGGAACACGATGCTGGTGGCGGTCTGCTCGACCGTCCTGTCGCTCGCCGCCTCCGTCTTCGGCGCCTATGCGATCGAGCGCGTGCGCTTCACGGGCTCGCGCTCCGTCGGCCTGCTCATCTTCCTCGCCTATCTCGTGCCGCCGTCGATCCTCTTCATCCCGCTCGCCTTCATCGTCTTCAAGCTCGGCATGTACGATTCGCGCCTCGCGCTGATCTTCACCTATCCGACCTTTCTCATCCCCTTCTGCACCTGGCTCTTGATGGGCTATTTCCGCTCCATCCCCTTCGAGCTGGAGGAAAGCGCGCTGGTGGACGGCGCCTCGCGCTGGCAGATCCTCATCAGGATCATCCTGCCGCTCGCCGTGCCGGGCCTGATCTCGGCGGGCATCTTCGCCTTCACGCTGTCGTGGAACGAGTTCATCTACGCGCTCACCTTCATCCAGTCCTCGGAGAACAAGACGGTGCCGGTGGGCGTGCTGACGGAACTCGTGCGCGGCGACGTCTTCGAATGGGGATCGCTCATGGCGGGGGCGCTCTTCGGCTCGCTGCCGGTCGTCATCCTCTATTCCTTCTTCGTCGACTACTACGTCTCGTCCATGACGGGCGCGGTGAAGGAATAGCCCGTCACGCGCGGTGGGCCGCGGCGACGATCGAGTTGCCGAGCAGCCGGACTTCCGCATCGAGAAAGGCGGGAAGGCCCGGCAGGCGAGGCGGCGCGGCGCCCTTGTGGAACGCGGCGATGATTTCGGCGAGCGCGGCGTGCAATTGCGCCGCGCCGTCCTTGCCGAACAGGTCCTCCGCCAGGGCGGCATTCCCGTCCGTCGCCGCGGCGGCTTCGATCCGCCATGCGGCGGCAAGCAGGCGATAGGCGAGGCGCTGGGTGGCGACCACGGCGGGCCAGAGCGGTTCGGCGGCGACGCGGCTGTCCGTGCTGCTGCCGACGGCGGTGTCGAAGCTCTGCAGCAAGAGGATCGTGTGATGCTGGAGGTTGCGCCGGGCGCTGCGTGCCTCCGCCGTATCGGCATCGCCGGAGGAAAGGCGCTGGGCGACGAGGTCGATCGCGCCCCAGCTGCGCAGCAGCGCCTGCGCGATCGCCCGGGTGGCGTCGCGCCTTGCCAGCAGCAGAAACACCGCGATGCCGATCGCGCAGCCCAAAATCGTGTCCTCGGCGCGGATCCAGACCTGGTGCGGTATATCCGGCACCGGTTGGCCGCCGGCGGCGATGGTCAGCGCAATCGCCGTGATGAACACGACGGCCAAGCCGTAGTTCCGGAGCACCAGCATCTCGATGATGAATTGCAGCACCATGACGGTCGCGGCGAGCCACAGCCCCTGGGGATGCAGAAACAGCACGCCGCCGGCCAGCACCGTGCCGATCAGCGTGCCGCCGACCCGCTGGATCCCCCGCTCCAGCATCGTCGCCCGGTCGAGCCCCTGGTAGAGCATCAGCACGGCCGCGGCGGTGATCCAGTAGGCATGCTCGATATTCGTCACCCAGCCGATGAGCCCGCTGACCGCCGCGGCCACGGCCACCCGCAGGCCGATCTCGAACGGCTGCGCGCCCGGCCTTGCGCTTTCCCTCAGCAATTGCCAGCCGCTGACGCGCCCGAGGGGGATGTGGCCCGGATCGGTGACGTCGCGCGGCATCGACCCCTGCCGGGCGATGGCCTCCACGCGCTCGACGCTTGCCTGCGGGATGGGTTCGCCCGCCACCGAAGCGTTGATCGCCTCGGCGAAGATCATGTGCAGTTCCCGGCCTTCCATGCGCAGCCGCGTCAGCGTGCCGTCCGGGCGGGGCTGCACCGGCTGCTGGCCGACCAGCGCGGTCCAGGCGAGATGCAGGGCGATGGCCGCCTGGTGCCGGGCGATATCGGCGCGCGGCGTTCCGGCGGCGGAAAGGAAGGCGCCGACCGCGCGGGCGGCCGCCTTCAAGGCCTGCACCTCCGGCCCGCGCGGCGCGAAGACCGCGCCGGCCATATGCAGCATCCAGGCGAAGGCCCCGCCGGCGAAGACGAGCGCGCCCACATGCCACCAGGCGAGATGCTCGGCGCCCATTGCCGTGCCGGCGGCGACCGCGAGCGTAAAGAGATAGGCGCCGGGCGGCGAGACCTTCAGGGCGCTGCACAGGAAGGCGGCGGCGGTCGCTATCAGCGCTATCACCGGAATGGTCAGCCATACGGCGCCGCCCGCCGCCACGCCGATCATGACGGCAAGCGCGAAGGCGATGGCGATGGCGCCGAGATGGAAGGCGCGGTTCACGAACGGCCGGTCGTTGCCATAGACGGCGGTGAAGCCGCCGATCGTCGCCATCAGGCCCGCCGGCAGGTCGCCGGCCAGCCAGCCGGCGGCGGCCGGAACGCCCATCGCCAGGGCCGCGCGCAGCGCGAACGGCCAGCGCCGGGCGCTCGGCTTGCTCATGGCAAACAGGGATGACAACCGAAAGGCCGGCCCCCTCGGCGGCGGAATATCGGGTTTCCGGTTCGGTTCAGGCATGGCGGTCCAGGGCGCTCAGACCGGCCGAACCTAGTTCGCCCGGACCGGATTGGCAATCCGGCGCGCTGTGCGGGCCGGTACGAAAGATGTGCTGAGGGTATCTCAATTTCTGTGTGATCAATGTCAGCCTATCGAAAACGGTTTGGTGGATCGACATGGTCGCAGCAGTTTCCTCATCGACATCGGCGGCCGTGACGCTGACATCCTCGTCGGGCGGCGGCAGCCTTTCCGCGCTCGAAGCGCAGCTCTCCAGCAAGCAAGGCGAGCTTGCCGAGGCGCAGGACGAGGACGCGAAGGCGGAACTTCAGGAGGCCATCGCCAGCCTCAAGGCCGAGATCGCCGCGCTGAAGGCGGCAAGGGAGGCGGGCTCGGCCCGCCAGCAGACGGCGCAGGGGTCGGCGGACGAAGACACTTCGCGCATCGGCACGCGCAACTTCGAGGACGGCGATCCCTTCGGCGAGCGGGAACTCTACGTCTGACCGGGGACGGGCACCGGCGGGTTGCCGATGCCGTAGACGAAGATGCGGATGCAGCGCCGCATATAATCCTTGCGCGCATCGAGGCCGGGCCATTCGGCGCCCGTGCCCGTCTTCGTCACGATCGCGCCGAACATCATGTCCATGAGCATCCGCGCCGCGCTGGCCGTGTCGTCGACGAAGAGCCGCCCGGCCAGCCTTTCCCCCTCCAGCCATTGCGTGAGCAGGGCATGCGCCCGCAGGCCGCCGAGGCGTCGCATCATCTCGCCGACCTCGGGATAGCGCACGGCTTCGACGATGGTGAGATTGAGAAACGCCGCGCGCGCCTTATCTTCCTCCTCACCGATATCGACCTGGAAGATCCGTTCGAGGGCTTGCGCGAGGTCAAGCCCCTCATAGTCCCCGGGAAGGGCCAGCATGCTCTCGCGATGCTGCTCGATGATCGCGCCGAGCAGGTCGGTCTTGGAAGGGAAGAGTTCGTAGAGCGTGCGTTTGGAGGCGCGGCAATGGGCGGCGACGTCGCTCATGGTCGTCCCGCCATAGCCGCGGGCGAGGAACAGGTCGCGCGTCGCCGCGACGATTTTCGCGCGCTGCTCGGCCGGTGTGGCACGTTTCGGCCGGCCGCGGGTCCTGCTTGCGGCGGCGGGGGGGAAGGCGGGTGTTTCGGGCATGGGATTCCGGAGGCCATTGACAATGTCGTCCGGTGGAAATTAATGGTACTCATGAGTTTTGTAAATAACACGCCGGCAGGATCGAGACCCGCCGCCAATGAAAAGGTGCACGATGCGCGTGAAGACCCTGAGGATCGGCCTGGTGGCCGCCGGCCTCCTTCTGGCGGCCTGCTCGGATCAAGGCGGCGGAAGCGCTCCTCCCGGCGGGGGCGCGCCTTCCGCGATCGAGGTGGGTGTCGTGGTTCTCAAAGGCCAATCCGTGCCGCGCCACGCGCAGCTTTCCGGCCGCGTCGTGGCGCGTGCCACGGCGGAAATCCGCCCGCAGATCGACGGCATCATCGAGAGCATCGTTTTCCGCGAGGGGCGGCAGGTCAAGGCGGGCGACATCCTCTTCAAGGTGCGTGACGCGAAGTTCCGCGCGGCCTATGCGGCGGCGGCCGCCGCCCTGTCCCGTGCCGAGGCGACCGAGCAATCCGCGCAGGTCGCCTTCGACCGGAACGAGCGGCTGCAATCGCAGAGCGCGGTGAGCCAGCAGTCGCTGGACGAGGCGCGGGCGGCGCTGCTCCAGGCGAAGGCCGACGTGGAGGCGGCGAAGGCCAGCCTGGAGACGGCGCGCATCGATCTCGACAACACGGTGATCGAGGCGCCGATCGCCGGCATCATCGGCACGGCGGGCGTCAGCGTCGGCTCGCTCGTCACCCAGAACCAGACGGATGCGCTGGCGACGATCCGCCAGATCGATCCCGTCAATGTCGATCTCGTCGATACCAGCGCCAACCTCCTGCGGATCCGCCAGGACGTCGAGGCCGGGCGCCTCGGTCGTGAGGGGGAAGGCGCGCCGAGCGTCAGGCTGACGCTGGAGAACGGCGCGGACTACAAGGCTGCCGGCACGATCTCGCTGGCGACGGTCAATGTCAGCGAAAGCACCGGCACCTTCACGCTGCGCGCAAGCTTCCCCAATCCCGAGCGCATCCTGCTGCCGGGCATGTTCGTGCGCGCCTCCGTCGATCTCGGCACCATGCCGAACACCTTCCTGGTGCCGCAGCGCGCGGTCCAGCGCAGCGGTGCGGGCGAGCCGATCGCCTATGTGGTTTCCGCCGACAGCAAGGTCGAGCAGCGCACGCTTTCCACCGAAGGCACGAGCGGCAACGACTGGATCGTCACCGACGGCCTGAAGGACGGCGATCGCCTGATCGTCGACGGCTTCCAGAAGATCTCCGCCGGCGCCGCCGTCAGGCCGGTGGACGTGACGATCGACGAGGACGGCGTCGTCAAGCAATCCCTCGCCGGCCCGGCCGCGACGGGCGATGCGTCGGGAGCCGCCCAATGACCGAAGGCCTCCGGCGCAATGCCCTGGCGAGCTTCTTCATCGCCCGCCCCGTCTTTGCCATCGTGCTGGCGATCGCCACCCTTCTGTCGGGCGTGATGGGCATCTACTCGCTCTCCATCTCGCAATATCCCGACGTCGCGCCCGTCACCGTGCGCATCGGCGCAAGCTATTCCGGTGCCACCGCCGAAGCGGTCGAGAACTCGGTGACGACGAAGATCGAGAGCGTGCTGACCGGCCTCGATGGCCTGCTCTACATGGAATCCACCTCCAATACCGGCTCGGCCTCCATCTCGCTGACCTTCGCCAGCGGCACGGATCCGGAACTGGCGCAGGTCGAGGTGCAGAACAAGCTGGCGCGCGTCGAATCGCAGCTTCCCGAGGCCGTGCAGGATTCCGGCGTTAGCGTGTCGCGCTCGCCCTCGGGCATCCTGATGATCGGCAACATCGTCTCGCGCGACGGCCGCTACACGTCCTCCGAACTCTCCGACATCATGTCGAGCAGCATCGAGGAGCGAATCGAGCGCCTCGATGGCGTCGGCTCCGTGCAGTCCTTCGGCAGCGGCTATGCCATGCGCGTCTGGCTCGATCCCGACCAGATGCAGAAGTACCAGCTCGTCCCCTCCGACGTGACCTCGGCCATCCAGGCGCAGAACGCCCAGGTCGCCGCGGGCTCCATCGGCTCGACGCCCGTCGTGCGCGGCCAGCAGCTGAAAGCCAGCATCGTCGCGCAGACGCAACTGACCTCGGCGGACGAATTCAGGAAGATCATCCTGAAGACGGCGACGGACGGCTCCGTCGTGCGCCTCGGCGATGTGGCGCGCGTCGAGATCGGGCTTGAGCGCTACGGCCAGAGTTCGACCTTCAACGGCATGCCGGCCGCCGGCTTCGGCGTGCAACTGGCGAGCGGCGCCAACGCCATCACGACAGCCGAGGCCGTGCATGCCGAGCTCGACAGCCTTGCCGGCGCGCTGCCCCAGGGCGTCGAGATCGCCTATTCCTACGAGACGACGCCCTTCGTGGAGCTGTCGATCGAGAAGGTCGTGGAGACGCTGATCGAGGCGATCGTGCTCGTCTTCCTCGTGCTCCTGCTCTTCCTGCAGAACCTGCGCGCGACGATCATCCCGATGATCGCCGTGCCCGTCGTGCTGCTCGGCACGTTCGGCGTGCTGGCGGCGCTCGGCTATTCCATCAACATGCTCACCATGTTCGCCATGGTGCTCGCCATCGGCCTTCTCGTCGACGACGCCATCGTCGTGGTGGAGAATGTCGAGCGCGTCATGTCGGAGGAGGGGCTTTCGGCCCGCGAGGCGACGGAGAAGTCGATGGGCGAGATCACCGGCGCGCTCATCGGCGTGGCGCTGGTCCTCACCGCCGTCTTCATCCCCATGGCCTTCTTTTCGGGCTCGGTCGGCGTCATCTACCGGCAGTTCTCCGTCACCATCGCCAGCGCCATGCTGCTGTCCGTCCTCGTCGCGATCATCCTGACGCCGGCGCTCTGCGCCATGCTGCTGAAGCCGACGCATGGCGGGCTGGCGGCGCGTGTCTTCGGCGGCTTCAACCGGGGATTCGAGAAGACGACGCGCGGCTATGTCAGCGCCGTCGGCGCCATGCTGCTGCGGCCGCTGCGCATGCTCGTGCTGTTCGCCGCGCTGCTCGGCGGCGCCTGGTGGGTCTATGGGCAACTGCCGTCCTCCTTCCTGCCGGAGGAGGATCAGGGCGTGCTGATGACGCAGATCACGCTGCCGGCCGGCGCCAACGCCGCCCGCACCCAGGCCGTCATCGACATGGTCGAGGACTATTTCCTCACCGAGGAGAAGGACGCCGTGCAGAGCGTCTTTATGACGCTCGGCTTCGGCTTCGGCGGCAGCGGCGAGAACGCCGCGATGGCCTTCGTGCGGCTGAAGGATTTCGACGCGCGCAAGGACGCGCCGCTCTCGGCGTCCGCCATCTCGCAGCGGGCCTCGGCGCATTTCCGCCAGATCCGCGATGCGGAGGTCTTCGTCCTCGCCCCGCCGGCCATCCAGGGGCTCGGCCAGAGCAACGGCTTCTCCCTCTATCTGGAGGACACCGGCAACAACGGGCGCGACGCGCTGACGGCGGCGAGCAACCGGCTTGCCGATCTCGCGCAGGCGGATGACACGGTCGGCAATATACGCGGCAACACCCGCACGCTGGAAAGCCAGCTCAAGATCGAGGTGGACCAGGAGAAGGCCGGCGCGCTCGGCGTCGATCTCGGTGGCATCAACGGGTTGATCTCGACGGCCTTTGCCGGCAGCAACGTCAACGACTTCGTCTATAACGGCGAGATCAAGCCCGTCTATGTGCAGGCCGACGCGCCGTTCCGCATGCAGCCGGAGGACCTCGATCGCTGGTATGCCCGCAACGGCAGCGGCGAGATGGTGCCGTTCTCGGCTTTCGCGACGACGAAGTGGGTCCAGGGCTCGCCCTCGCTGTCCCGCTTCAACGGCACGGCGGCGATCTCCATGAACGGGGCGGCGCAGGCGGGCGCCAGCTCCGGCGATGCGATGGACCGCATGGAGACGCTCGTCGCCAGCCTCGACGGCGGCTATGGCGCGGCCTGGTCCGGCCTTTCCTATCAGGAGCGGCTCGCCGGCTCGCAGGAGGCGATGCTCTACGCCGTCTCCATGCTCGTCGTCTTCCTCTGCCTCGCCGCGCTTTACGAGAGCTGGTCCATCCCGCTCTCCGTTCTCCTGGCGGTGCCGGTCGGCGTGCTCGGCGCGCTGGTGGCCGCCTGGGCCTTCGGCCAGTCGAACGACGTCTATTTCAAGGTCGGCCTGCTGACGACGATCGGCCTGACGGCGAAGAACGCCATCCTCATCGTCGAATTCGCCAAGGACCTGCGCGACCAGGGGCGAAGCGTCGTCGAGGCCGTGCTGGAGGCGGCGCGCATGCGCCTTCGCCCGATCATCATGACGTCGCTCGCCTTCATCCTCGGCGTCCTGCCGCTCGCCTTTGCGACCGGCGCAAGCTCGGCGGCGCAGAACGCCATCGGCATCGGCGTGATGGGCGGCATGATCGCGGCGACCGTGCTCGGCATCTTCTTCGTGCCGCTGCTCTTCGTGCTCGTTGCCGGGCGCTGGCGCGGCTGAGCCCCCCTGGCGGCGGTGCGCCCGTCAGATGCCGCCCATGCAGAGATATTTCATCTCCAGATAGTCCTCCAGCCCGTGGCGGGAGCCCTCGCGGCCCATGCCGGATTGCTTGACGCCGCCGAAGGGGGCGGCCTCCGAGGACATGCGGCCGGTATTGATGCCGACCATGCCGTATTCCAGCGCCTCGGCGACCCGCCAGACGCGGCTGAGATTGGAGGCGTAGAAATAGGCGGCGAGGCCGTAGATCGTGTCGTTCGCCTCGCGCACCACCGCGTCGGCGTCGGTGAAGCGGATGATGGGGGCGAGCGGGCCGAAGGTCTCCTCCTGCGCGATGCGCATGTCGCGGGAGACGCCGGTGAGCACGGTCGGCGCGAAGAAGGTGCCGGCGCCCTCGATGCGCGCGCCGCCGCAGCGGATGCTGCCGCCGCGCGCCACCGCATCGGCGACATGCGCCTCGATCTTGGCGAGCGCCCGCGTGTCGATCAGCGGGCCGATCGCCGTCTCCGGCGCAAAGCCGTCGCCGACGTGGAGCGTGCGCACCCGTTCGGTGAACTTGCGCGCGAATTCGTCGTGCACGCCGGCCTGCACGTAGAGCCGGTTGGCGGAAACGCAGGTCTGGCCCGCATTGCGGAACTTCGCCTGGATGGCGCCGTCGACGGCCGCATCGACATCGGCGTCGTCGAAGACGATGAAGGGCGCATTGCCGCCGAGCTCCAGGCTGAGCTTCTTCACCTGGTCGGCGCATTGCCGCATCAGGAGCCGCCCGACCTCGGTCGAGCCGGTGAAGCTGATCTTGCGCACCGTCGCGTTGGAGCAGAGTTCCCGCCCGATGGCGTCGCCCTCGCTGGCATAGACCAGGTTGACGACGCCGGCCGGGAAGCCGGCCTTTTCGGCGAGCGCGAACATCGCGCCCGCCACGAGCGGCGTCTGTTCGGCCGGCTTGAGCACCACCGTGCAGCCGGCCGCGAGCGCCGGAGAGATCTTTCGCGCGACCATGGAGGCCGGGAAGTTCCAGGGCGTGATGGCGCCGACCACGCCGATCGGCTGCTTGATGACGATCATGCGCCGGTCGCGGGAGGGGGCGGGGATCGTCTCGCCATAGACCCGGTTCGCCTCCTCGGCATACCATTGCAGATAGGCCGCGGCATGGGAGACCTCCGATTTCGCCTCGGCGAGCGGCTTGCCCATCTCGGCGGTGAGGATGGTGGCGAGATCGTCGGTGTGCTGCACGATCAGCTGGTGCCAGCGCCACAGCGTGTCGGAGCGCTCGCGCGCCGTCTGCGCGGCCCATTCCGTCTGCGCCTCGCCGGCGCGGTCGATGGCGGCACGGGTCTCGGCCGCGCCCATGTCGGGAATGTCGGCCAGATGCGCGCCGGTGGCCGGATCGAGGACCGCGAAGGTGGGATTGTCCGCGGCAAGGCCGAGCCAGGCGGGATCGCCGATCGCCTCGAACAGCGCCGGGTTCTTCAGGCGGCGCGTGAGATTGTGAGACAGGGCCAAACGGTATCCTCCCGGTGATGCGTCCTCGACGATGCAATAGGATAGCAACGGGCCGCCTGCAATCGGGATCATGTCCCGGAGACAGGACTGTGATCCGGCGAAGGCGCCCCTGCGGTCGCCTCGGCGAAAACGGCGTTGGATTGTTAACACAACGCTTTGACCTTGTGCCGGCTTTCGGCGATGAATGGGGATGCGGGAAGGATCGGGGACCTTCGGGGCAAGGATTCGTTCGCGCATGGGGAAATTACCGACCGCCGGGCGTTTTCGAGGCACTTGCCAGCCGGCGCATACCAATGGGTGAGGGAGCATGGAAATTCTAACGGCAGCCGGTCTGACGGCGCTTTTGCAGGTCATCGCGATTGACCTCGTTCTGGCCGGCGACAACGCGGTGGTCATCGGGCTTGCGGCGGCGGGCCTGCCGGCCGAGCAGCGCAAGAAGGCGATCCTGGTCGGCATCCTGGCGGCGACCGTGCTGCGCATCGTCTTTGCCCTCGTCGCGGTGCACCTGCTGGCGATCATCGGCCTCCTGCTCGCCGGCGGCCTCCTGCTTTTGTGGGTGTGCTGGAAGATGTGGCGCGAACTGCATGCCGGCCATGGCGGCGAGGAAGAGGCGAGCCTGCAGGACATGCCGAGGAAGACCTTCCTCCAGGCCGCCACGCAGATCGTCGTCGCCGACGTCTCCATGTCGCTCGACAACGTCCTGGCCGTCGCCGGCGCCGCGCGCGAGCATCCGAGCGTGCTGGTCATCGGCCTTGCCCTTTCCATCGCGCTGATGGGAATCGCCGCGAACTTCATCGCCAACCTGCTCAACAGGCACCGCTGGATCGCCTATGTCGGTCTCGTGATCATCCTCTATGTCTCGCTCGACATGATCTATCGCGGCGCGATGGAGGTGATGCCCTATCTGGCGCTCGGCTAGAGCATTTTTAGCCGAAGCGGCATCGCTTCGGCGTCGGACGATGCGGTAGGAACAAGAATCCGGGGCGTCCGCTTTTCCGGGCCTTTTCTCACAGGAAGATCAGGCCCATGCCGGTGACGACGAGGAGGGCGCCGGCCCAGGCGCCGCCGGCGGGCCGCTCGCCGGTCTTCAGCCACAGCATGGGCAGGATCATCACCGGCGAGGTGGCCGACAGGGTCGAGACGATGCCGACCTTGCCGCCGGAAAGCGCAAAGAGCAGCAGCGTCATGCCCATGGCCAGCGCCAGGATGCCGGTGAGCGCCGTCAGCGCCGCGACCTTCAGCGTCAGCGGCCCCTTCGGCTTCACGGAGGGGATGGGAAGCTGGATCAGGATGCTGAGGCAGAAGGCGGCGATGCCGACGCGCAGCAGCGAGGCGAGGAAGGGATCGATGCCGGTCGCCATGACGGGCCGCGCGAGAATGGAGCCGATCGCCTGGCCCGTCGCCGCGCCGATGCCGAGGAGCACGCCGGCCCACAGCGGTCCCTTGATCGCCTCCCATTGATGCATCTGCGCCCGGCGCTTGCCGAAGACGATGGCGAGCAGCACCCCGGCGGCCGTCAGCAGGATGCCCGCCACCGCAAGGCCCGACAGCGTTTCGCCGAGCGCCAGCCAGCCGAGCAGGGCTGCGATCGGCGCGTTCAGCGCGAAGAGGACGCCGGAGCGGCGCGGCCCGAGGCGATTCAGCGTCTCGAAGAGCAGCGTGTCGCCGACGAAGATGCCGATCAGCCCGGAGAGGAGCAGCGGCCCGGCATTCGCCATGTCCAGTTCGCGCCAGGCGCCGGTGGCGAGCACGTAGCAGGCCAGCAGCCCGGTGACGAAGACCTGGCGCGTCCGGTTGAAGGCCGGCGCGCCGAGATGGCCGGCGGGGCCTGCCGAGATCAGGCCGGTAAAAGCCCAGCAGGTCGCCGCGCCCAGCGCGGCAAGTTCGTGGATTGGCATGGTTTTCCGATCGGTAGGGACGGGCCGGGAGAAAATCGCGTGTCGTGCCGTTAAAGCGGGATCGGACGGCTTTCGTCCAGAGGGGCTTGCAGCCGTCAACAGGGACTTTCGGCGCCGGGCACCCTTGAGGGATGGTGTGCCGGCGAAACAAGATCCCGCGCAAACGGGAAGGCCGGGGGCAGCCGCCGATGGCGGTGCCGATGTCCTCGTCCGGCCGGAGGACGTCCGTCTGGGCGGCGCGGGTCCGCTCGACGCTGGAGCTTGCGGACGGCCGGACCCTCCGGGCCTTCAGCCGGAAAAAGCCGGTGCCGGGCGACACCGTGTCCGTGACGATCGCGTCCGCCTGGCGGCGGTAGCCGAAAACCACAGGGAACCGGCGTGCGGCGAGATCGTTAGTCTGTCACCTATCAATGGAGAACAGGCAGCCATGGACAAGAAGTCTCAGGTTTCGACGTCGCAGGAAGACAAGCGCCGGGAGGAAAACAAGTCCGGCGTGATCGTCGCCGGCCCGAAGGCGCATGCGAACGAGCGCGCCGGGAAGGCGCCGGAGGGGCGCAAGCCGAAATCCGGAGACGAGCAGTCGAAGCGCCCGGCAAAACCCTCATAGTCTTCAAGCCTTCCCCCGCGCGGGCGGGGGAAGGCGTTTCGTGTCGTCCCGGCCGTCAGGCCTTGAGATCGAAGCGATCGGCGTTCATGACCCTGACCCAGGCGGCCACGAAGTCGTTGACGAACTTCTCCCGGCTGTCGTCCTGGGCATAGACTTCCGCATAGGCGCGCAGGATCGAGTTCGAGCCGAAGACCAGGTCGACGCGCGTCGCGGTGTATTTGGCGGCGCCCGTCTTGCGGTCGCGGATTTCGTACAGGTTGTTGCCCGTCGGCACCCACGAATAGCCCATGTCGGTGAGCGTGACGAAGAAGTCCGTCGTCAGCGCCCCGACACGGTCGGTGAGGACGCCATGGGCGGTGCCGGCATGGTTGGTGCCGATCACACGCAGGCCGCCCATCAGCACCGTCATTTCCGGCGCGGTCAGGCGCATGAGCTGGGCGCGGTCGAGCAGCAGCTCCTCGGGGCTGACGACATAGTCCGTCTTCAGCCAGTTGCGGAAACCGTCGGCGATCGGCTCCAGCGGCGCGAAGCTGTCCGCATCGGTCTGCTCTGCGCTGGCATCGCCGCGGCCGGGCGCGAAGGGTACGGTCACGTCGAAGCCGGCGGCCTTGGCCGCCTGTTCCACGCCGTAATTGCCGCCGAGCACGATGACGTCGGCAAGGCTTGCGACGGTCTCGGCCGCGATCGGCTTCAGAACGGAGAGAACGCGGGCGAGCCGGGCGGGCTCGTTGCCTTCCCAGTCCTTCTGCGGGGCGAGGCGGATGCGCGCGCCGTTGGCGCCGCCGCGGGCGTCCGAACCGCGGAAGGTGCGGGCGCTGTCCCAGGCGGTCGCGACCAGGTCGGAGACGGAAAGGCCGGAGGCCGCGATCTTCGCCTTGACCGCCGCGGCGTCGTAGTCCGTGCGGCCGGCCGGGATGGGATCCTGCCAGACCAGCACTTCCGCCGGCACGTCCGGGCCGAAGTAGCGGCTGCGCGGGCCCATGTCGCGGTGCGTCAGCTTGAACCACGCGCGGGCGAAGGCGTCGGAGAAGGCGTCGAAGTCGTCGCGGAAACGCTCGGAGATCGCGCGGTAGGCCGGGTCGACCTTCAGCGCCATGTCCGCGTCGGTCATCATCGGCATGACGCGGATCGAGGGATCCTCCACGTCGACCGGCTTGTCTTCCTCGGCAATCGTGATCGGCACCCACTGCGACGCGCCGGCCGGGCTGTGGGTCAGCGTCCATTCATGCTTGAACAGCATGTCGAAGAAGCCGTTGTCCCACTTGGTCGGCTTGGTGGTCCAGGCGCCTTCGAGGCCCGAGACGACCGTGTTGCGGCCGATGCCGCGGCCCTTGGTGTTCATCCAGCCGAGGCCCTGGAACTCGGGGCCTGCGGTTTCCGGATCGGCGCTGAGGTCGCCCGGATTGCCGTTGCCGTGGCACTTGCCGATCGTGTGGCCGCCGGCGGTGAGCGCCACGGTCTCGGCGTCGTCCATGCCCATGCGGGCGAAGGTCTCGCGCATCTGCGCGGCCGTCGCCAGCGGGTCGGACCTGCCGTTGACGCCTTCGGGGTTGACGTAGATGAGGCCCATCTGCACGGCGGCCAGCGGGTTTTCCAGCGTGGCGGGCGCGGAGACGTCGCCGTAGCGGCCGTCGCTCGGGGCGAGCCATTCCTTCTCGTCACCCCAGTAGGTGTCCTTTTCCGGGTGCCAGATGTCCTCGCGGCCGAAGGCGAAGCCGTAGGTCTTCAGGCCGGCCACCTCGTAGGCGATGGTGCCGGCGAGCGCGATGAGGTCGGCCCAGGAGATCTTGTTGCCGTACTTCTTCTTGATCGGCCACAGCAGGCGGCGGCCCTTGTCGGTGTTGACGTTGTCCGGCCAGGAATTGAGCGGGGCGAAGCGCTGGTTGCCCGTGCCGACGCCGCCGCGGCCGTCGGTAACGCGGTAGGAGCCGGCGGCGTGCCAGCTGACGCGGGCCATCATGCCGACATAGCTGCCCCAGTCGGCCGGCCACCAGTCCTGGCTGTCCGTCATGAGCGCATGGAGGTCGGCCTTCAGCGCCGCCACGTCCAGCTTCTTCAGCTCCTCGCGATAATTGAAGTCCTTGCCCAGCGGATTGGTCTTGGTGTCGTGCTGGTGCAGGATGTCGAGGTTCAGCGCGTTGGGCCACCATTCCATGACGGACTTGCCGAGCGCCGTGTTGCCGCCGTGCATGACCGGACACTTGCCGGTCGTGGTCGTCTTCGTATCCATTTGGTCCTCCAACGGATTTTCTTGATTCGACAGGACACCGGAAGGGAACTTGCAGGCGCGCCTCTTGGGTCGGCGCCGCGGTGAAGCGTCTTCCGGGTTGCCAAGGCGTAGCAAAGCCAAACCATAAACTCCAATTGTAAAAACTAAAGTCTCCGATATGCTCAGGTTATGAATGGGCTGACAATGAAACATCTGCGCTATTTCGAGGCGCTGGCCCGCATCGGCCATTTCGGCCGGGCGGCGGAGAGCTGCGCCATCTCGCAGCCGGCGCTCTCCGTGCAGATCCGCGAGCTGGAGGAACTGGTGGGCGTGCCGCTCGTCGAGCGGGGCGGGCGGCGCATCCGGCTGACGGGGCTCGGCGAGGAATTCGCCGAGCGGACGCGGGCGATCCTGCGCTCGGTCGACGAGCTGGAGGATCTCGGCCGGGCGGCGAACGGGCCGATTGCCGGACGCCTCCGCCTCGGCGTCATCCCGACGGTCGCGCCCTATCTCCTGCCCGACATCATCAAGTCGCTGGCACGGCTCTATCCCGGCATCGACCCGCGGCCGCGCGAGGCGATCACCCAGCGGCTGATCGAGGACCTGACGGAGGCGAAGCTCGACGCCGCCATCGTCGCGCTGCCGATTTCGGAGCCGGCGCTCGAGGAGATCGCGCTGTTCGAGGAGGAATTCGTGCTGGTGCGGCCGCTGGAGGACGCCGGCAAGCCGGTGCCGAGTTCCGACAGGCTTCACGAGATGCGCCTGCTGCTGCTGGAGGAGGGGCATTGCTTCCGCGACCAGGCCCTCTCGGTCTGCAATGTCGGGGCGAGCGCGATGCGCGACCTGATGGAGGGAAGCTCGCTGTCGACGCTGGTGCAGATGGTCGGGGCGGGCATCGGCGTGACGCTCATTCCGCAGATGGCCGTCGATACGGAAACGCGCTCCGCCGCCGTCTGCATATCCGCGCTGGCCGCGCCCCGGCCGACGCGGACGATCGGCATGGTCTGGCGCAAGAGCAACCCGCTTTCGGCGCAGCTTGCGACGATCGCCGGCATCATCCGCGACGCCGGCCTCAAGAAACAGGAACGCGCCGGGGAAGGGCGCTCGCTCCCCTCATGAGGGCATGAGGGCGACGGCGGCGACCAGCCAGAGCAGTTTGCACAGGAGATGCAGGGCCTGGTCCTGCGCAAAGCTGATCTTCCGCCTGATCTTGGCCTCGTCGATCAGCACATGCAGGACCCATTCGGCAAGGCCGAGCAGGACGTGCCCCGTCACCAGCAGCACCACGGCGCCGTGGATGCCGGCATGGGCGACGAGGTGGTAGGCCCGCAGCGGGCCCTCGACCTTCGCCTTCACCAGGAAGTCCGATTGCAGGGGATAATCGGCCAGCCAGTGCCCGGCGCACAGCAAAAGACCCATGGTCAGAATTTCGTTCGTCATCGAATGAACTGCGCAGCCTGGACGTTATGGTGATGCCGCCGGTGGCCGGGAATCCGTGCGATCGGCGGGATGAACCGTTGTTTTATTGCACCGTCCGCGCCGCGCTGTTCCCTGGGGAACAGGCTACAGCAGGAAGTCGCCCTTGCTCAGCGCCAGCCTGCCGTCGAGATCGAGGCGGAAATCGGCGGCCTTGTCGCCGTCGATGTCGCCTTCGACCACGGTGACGGCCTTGCCGTCCGTTGTCTTCGTGTACCAGCGCAGTTCGCCGGCATCGCCCGTGAAGGCCTTGCCGCGTGCCAGAAGGGTGAAGGCGTGGCCGGCCTCGGGGCCGTTGGCGTCGATGGCGGAGAGATCGATCCGGTCGCGGCCGGGAGTGAAATCCGTGATGCGGTCGTGCGCCGCAAGGCCGATTTCGGCGGCGCTGCGGAAGACGAAGGTGTCGGCGCCGGCCCCGCCGGTCAGCCGGTCCGCGCCCGTCCCGCCGCGGAGCCAGTCGTTGCCGGCGCCGCCGTCGAGCCTGTCCTTGCCGGCAAGTCCGACGAGCGCGTCATTGCCGCGGCCGCCGGAAAGCGTGTTGGCGTGCGAGGATCCGACGAGGAGGTCCGCGTCGTTGGCGGCCCTATCGTCGGCCGTGCCGTCGCCCGAGAGATTGCGGAGTTTGGCCGAGGCCACCTGCAATTCCTCCAGCGCCATGCCCTTGCCGATGCCGTAGGCGGCCTTCAGCCGGGCGATGGCGGGGGCATATTCATCGAGGATCGGATCGATGCCGGAAAAGCCCTTGATGCGGCCGGCGGCATCCGCGTCGAAACGGCTTTCATAGATGAGGATCTTGTCGCGGTGCGCGGCGTACATGCGGCCCGCATCGAGCGCCTCCGCCGTCGTGGCCGTGCCGTCCCTGGCGAAGAGCTTGAATTGCTCGGCTTCGACATAACGCCGGTTGGCGATGCCCGCATGGCCGCTGCCGTTGGAATTGTAGCGGATCTCGTACCAGGCTTCCGCCCGGTCGCCATCGAGGATCGCGGCCTTCAGCTTCGGGCCGAGCAGGGAGGGCGCGTTATAGGCCATGCTGAAGAGCACGGCGCGTTCGGTGGAGTTGGGAATGCCGGCGAGCCACTTGTCGATCGCCGTCTCGTAGCGCGTCGAGAGCGCGGTCAGCGCCGTGCGGATCTCGGCATTGGAGGAGAAGGCGAAGGTCGCCGGCACGTCCGGATCGCGCGTCGCGTTCCAGTCCGCCATGACCTTGTCGAGCCGGCTGTTGAGCAGCGCGGTCTCGCCCTTCGCATAGCCCTTCTCGATGACGGCCTTCAGCTTGGCCTGCAGCGTCGCGTTCCAGTCGCTGCCGGTAATCGCCTTCAGCACGGGTTCGAGATTGTAGCGCAGGTTGAAGCCGATGCCGATCGTCGGCGCGGGATCGGCCGCCGTGTCGAGATAGGCGCGCCGCGTGGAGCCCTCCAGCACGAGGAGCAGGTCGAAACCCGTCTTCCGATAGGCGGAGGTGGAAAGACCGGTGAATTTCAGCATTGTTGGCCCTGCATTTCGCCGCGTGCGCGCAGCCTAGCGCGCCAAGGGTAAAGGCGCCGCTCACGAAAACGGGAAACGCTTTGCTAACGCGGCCCCTTGCAACCGGATGGCGCGCCGCCATATTGCCGCGGAAACGAATGGAGACAGATGGCATGCATGAAACGATCAAGACACCGCGGGAGGTCGTCGGCTTCTGGTGCGAGACGCTGACGGCCAAGGACTGGTGGCAATCGACCCCGGCGCTCGACGCGCATGTGCGCGAGGCCTTCGCCGAAACCCATTTCGCCCTTTCGCAGGAGGTGACGGCGCCGTGGCGGGAAAGCCCGGAGGCGCGGCTTGCCGCCATCATCGTGCTCGACCAGTTCCCCCGCAACATGTACCGCGCCTCGCCGCTGGCCTTCGCCACCGACTGGATCGCCCGGCGCGAGGCGCGCCTTGCGCTGGAGGCCGGCGCCGACAAGGCCGTGTCCTACGACCGCCGCCACTTCTTCTACATGCCGCTCGAACATTCCGAGGCGCTCGCGGACCAGGACCTGTGCGTCGAGCTCTTCGAGGCGCATGGCGACGAGATGTATCTCGACTATGCCATCCGCCACCGCGACGTCATCGCCAGGTACGGCCGCTTCCCCCATCGCAACGGCTTTCTCGGCCGGGTCTCCACCCGCGAGGAGGAGGCCTATCTCGCCGAGCCGGGGGCCGGCTTCTAGTTCCGCTTGCGGCCGGTTTAAAATGGCCGCATTCGTGGGTAGAAGGGGACGGTCGCATGCTCCGTGCCGCGTCGCCCGTTTCCGTTCAACCGAGGATGGCCCGTTGCCGATCTTCCGCCTTCTCTCCATCCTTCTCGCGGCCCTCCTGCTCGCGGCCGTCCCGGCCCGCGCGCAGACCGCGCCCGCGCCCGCCATCGCCGATGCGACGCAGCTCGATCAGGCGAGCCGTGACCTCGACCGGGCCGGCGGCCAGATCGGTACGATCGCCGAGCGGGTGGACCGCTTCAAGGACGACGATGCGCGGCTCGTCGAACTGAAGGTCGAGGCGGAAGCGCTGAACCGGACCATCCTTGCCATTTCCGTCGCGACGCGGCCGCGGCTGGAGGCGATCAAGGCGCGCCAGGCCGAACTTGGCGACCCGCCGGCCGAGGGCGCGCCGGCCGAGGCCGCCGTCGTGGTGGAGGAACGCAAGAAGCTCGCCGGAGAGCGCAACGAAATCAACGCGCTGACGGGGGAGGCGGAAAACCTCTCCATCGAGGCGACGAAGCTTTCCAACCGCATCACGGAAATCCGCCGGCAGCTCTTCACCGACGCGATCCTCAAGCGCACGGGCGTCAATACCGCGCTCTTCACGGAAGCCTCCGCCGCACTGACCAACGAGACGTCCACCTTCGGGCGCACGGTGACGGCCTGGCTGCAGTTCGTCTGGAAATTCAAGCGCATGCAGCTTCTGGGCGCCGTCGCGCTCTCCCTGATGGCGGCGCTCGTGCTGCTGTCCGGCGGCTATCGGCTGTTCTCGCCCTTCATCACGCGCGCGGTGCAGCAGCAGAAGCCGCACTATATCACGCGGCTTTCCGTCGCCTTCTGGTCGACGATCCTGCCGAGCATCGCCGTCGGCGCCTTCGCCGGCACCAGCTATTTCTTCCTCGATACGTTCAACGTGCTGCGCCCCGATATCGCGCCGATCGTCTCCGTCGCGCTGGGGGTGATCGTGGCGGTCTTCTTCGTGGCGCAGCTTGCCAATGCGGTCCTGTCGCCCGGCGACGGGCACTGGCGGCTGGTGCGGGTGTCCGATCGCGGCGCGCAGCTTCTGTGGCTTTTGATCTTCAGCATGGCCATCGTCAACGGCGCGGACTACTTCCTCGGCAAGATCAGCGAGGCGCTGGGCTCCCCGGTCGTCCTCACGGTGGTCAAAAGCTTCTTCGCCTCCATCGTCATCGGCGCGCTGCTCGTCGTCACCGCCTTCATCAAGCCGGTGCTGCACCAGGGGGAAAGGCATGATTCGCAGGGGCGCCCCTGGCCGCGGTCGATCTTCGTCCTGCTGACGCTGACCGGCCTCGGGCTCGTCTTCGCCTCGCTGCTCGGCTATGTCGGCATGGCGCGCTTCGTGGCAACTCAGATCGTCGTTACGGGCGCGATCGTCGTGACCATGTATATCGGCTTCCTGTCCGGCCGCGCCGTCTCCGCGCCCAATGCCTTCACCGAGACGGCGGTCGGCAAGCGGCTGGAGGAACGCTTCGGCCTCGGCCAGGTGGCGCTCGACCAGGTGGGGCTTGCCGCCGGGCTCGGCATCTATCTCCTGATCTTCGTGTTCTTCGTGCCGATGGTGCTCCTGCAATGGGGCTTCCAGGTCGCCGACATCGAATCCTGGGCCTATCGCATCTTCACGGAAATCCGCATCGGCAGCATCACGATCTCGCTGGTCGGCATCCTCGCGGGCATCCTGCTCTTCGTCGCCGGCCTCGTCGTCACGCGCTGGTTCCAGAAATGGGTGGACGGCAACGTCCTGGCGCGCAGCCAGGTCGATACCGGCGTGCGCAATTCCGTCCGCACCGCCGTCGGCTATGCCGGCGTGGCGCTGGCCGGCCTCATCGGCATATCGGCGGCGGGCATCAATCTGTCCAGCCTCGCGCTCGTGGCCGGCGCCCTTTCGCTCGGCATCGGTTTCGGCCTGCAGAACATCGTGTCGAACTTCGTCTCGGGCCTCATCCTGCTTGCCGAGCGGCCCTTCAAGGTGGGCGACTGGGTGGTGGCCGGCACGACCGAGGGCTTCGTGCGTCGCATCTCCGTGCGCGCTACGGAGATCGAGACCTTCCAGCGCCAGACGGTGATCGTGCCGAATTCGGTGCTGATCAACGGGCAGGTCGGCAACTGGACGCACCGCAACAAGCTCGGCCGCATCGACATGGTGATCGGCGTGCACGGCAGCAACGATCCGCGCCAGGTGCAGGAGGTGCTGACCGAGGTCGTGCGGGCGCAGCAGGGGCTTTTGCGCAATCCCGAGCCCATGGTGGTCTTCCAGGCCTTCTCCTCGGCGACGCTCGATTTCGAGATCCGCGCCTTCCTCGCCGACATCCTCAACGGCACGGGCGTGAAATCCGACCTGCGCGCCGCCGTCCTCGAACGGTTCCGGGCCGAGGGCATCGCCATCGGCGCGCCGGCGGCGGCCGAGGTGCCGATCAAGATCTCGCCGGAAGGGGCCGGTCTCATCACCGCGCTCCTCGACGACGCGGTGCGCAAGGTCCGTCCGCCGATGGACGATGCGCCCGAAGCCTGAGCGCCGCGTCCGATTTGCGGCACATGAACGCCGCATTCACGCTGCATTCAGCCGCCTTGCCATAAAACACATGCAAATCCCGACGAGGAACGATAGTGTTACCCAAGGGCTTGTGAACAGGGGCGGCGCCGCGGCGCCGGGCGACGATGAAGCGAATGATCATGATGCTGCTGGTGTCGGCCGCGATGTGTGCGCCGGCGATCGCCGCCTCGGTGACCAACAAGGACGGCGATGTCCAGGTTCTCATCGTGGTGGAAGGCGGCAGCCGCATGGAGGTCGCGCTGGAACCGGGTGCGACGGAAACGATCTGCCCCTCGGGTTGCTTCGTCACCCTGCCGAACGGCGACCGGATCGCCCTGAACGGCGGCGAGAATGTCGAGATCGAAGGGGGCTCCGCCTCGGTCAAGTAAGGTCGGATGCGAACGTTGCTGCGGCGCGGAAGATGAACCGCGCCGTTTTGCTTTCGTGCGACGCACTTTACGCGCCAACGGGCGAACTTCGCCTACCGCTTTTTCATGCCCTCTAATTTTAACGCTTTCGCAAAGGGTTGCCGCTAGGTCTTAACCTGGGGAACATTGATATTACGAAGGCATGTCATGGCATTTATCGGCATTTCCGGGATGCAGTATTCCGGCGCGTCTCTCTCGCATCACCGTATTCTTGTTGCCGAGGACTCGAATGTCTTCACATCCATGATCTCCAAGCGCCTGAAGGAACTTTTCGACATAGACGTCGAGATCTGCCGCAGCTTCGAGGAGCTGGAGCTTGCCTATGACAAGTCCAGCGAGAAGATCACGCTCGCGATCTCGAACATCAACCTGCCGGGTGCCGAGAACGGCGAGGCGCTGAACTACCTGGTCGACCTCAGCATCCCGACGATCGTCTTCACCGGCACGTTCCAGCAGACGACGCGCGACCAGCTGCTCTCCAAGGAGATCGTCGACTACATCCTGAAGGACAATATCTTCGCCGTCGAGATGCTGGCCGAATCGGTCTGCCGCTTCCTCACCAACCACAATCACCACGTCCTGATCGTCGACGACAGCGCGACGGCCCGGGCGCTGCTGACGACGCGCCTCAAGCGCTACAACTTCCGCGTCAGCACGGCCGAGAACGGTTCGGCCGCGCTCGCGCTCTTGAAGGCGAACCCGGATATCGGCCTGATGATCACCGACTACAACATGCCCGACATCGACGGTTTCGAACTGACGCGGCGCATCCGCAGCACGATCGGCTCGCACCAGTTGCGCATCATCGGCGTGTCGTCTTCGACTGACCGGCTGCTCTCCGCCCGCTTCCTCAAGGCCGGCGGCAACGACTTCATCATGCGTCCGTTCATCGACGAGGAATTCTATTGCCGCGTCAACCAGAACCTCGACACGCTGACCCAGATCAGGACGGCCCGGGGCCGCCAGAAGGCCTGATTTTCTTCCCATCTTCCATGAACCACCCGAATATATCCCTTACGTAACGTAAGATATTTCTTCGCCAATTAACCAGTTGGTAAAACCGGTGGTTTGTAATGCGTTCCAGACCGGAACATCATCGGGGTACGGGGCGACGTGGGAGTGGATCCAAATCCGCAGAGAGGGGCTGCATTTCCGCGCCACTCGGGCCAGCAGGTGCTGCTCGTGGAGGACTCGCGCATGTTCTCCACCGCGCTCAAGTACCGCCTCGAGCGGGAACTCGGCCTTTGCGTCACCCATTGTTCCAGCATGGCGGCCGTCCGGGCGATCTTCCAGGCCGATGCGCCGGAATTCGTGCTGGCCGTGCTCGACCTCAACCTTCCCGACGCGCCGAACTGCGAGGCGCTCGACTACGTGATCTCCAAGGGCATCGCCCCGCTGGTCTTCACGGGTTCCTTCAGCGATGCGACCCGCGACCATATCCTCGCCAAGAACGTGCTCGACTATGTCGTCAAGGACAATCCGTCGGCGATCCAGCAACTGGTGCTGGCCGTCGACCGAATCCTGACGAGCGGCAAGACGCAGGTGCTGGTGGTCGATTCCGACCCGGAGAGCCGGCAGCGGCAGGTGAGCCTGATCGCCAAGCAGCGCTTCCAGATCATCGCGGTCGAAAGCGGCGCTGCCGCGCTCGACGTGCTTGATTCGCATGGCGGCATCGACATGGTGGTGTGCGATCTGGCGCTTGCCGACATGGACGGTTTCGATCTCCTGAGGGAGATCCGCCAGCGCCACGGCGACGATACCGTGCGGGTCGTCGGCCTCTCGACCTCGGAGGACCGCATGGTGGCGGCCCGTTTCCTGCGCGCCGGCGGCGACGAATATATCCAGAAGCCGTTCCTCATCGAGGAATTCAACAGCCGCATCTTCCACGTCGCTGCGATCCAGAAGCGCGTGCAGTCGCTGCATCGCATCGCCGCGCGGGACTATCTGACCGATATCTACAATCGCCGCTATTTCTTCGAGGCGGGGCCGCGGCTCGTCGACCAGGCGCTGCGCCGGGGCGAGCCCATGTCCATCGCCATCCTCGACATCGACCATTTCAAGCGTCTCAACGACACCTACGGCCACGAGGTCGGCGATATCGTGCTGAAGGCCATCTCGCGCCGGCTCAAGCACCGGGTGGGGGACCGCCATCTCCTGGCGCGGCTCGGCGGCGAGGAGTTCGGGATCATCTTCAACGGCCTGCAACTGGAAGAGGCGCTTGGCCATTGCGAGCAGTTGCGCCTGGAACTGGCGGACCAGCCGATCAATGCGGACGGCGAGCCGTTGACGATCACGGTTTCGGCCGGCCTTGCGGCGATTTCCGGCCGGGAAACCTTCGACAACTACCTGAACGCCGCCGACCAGTTCCTCTACATGGCCAAGCATGCCGGCCGGAACCGGGTCTTCTCCGAACTGTCGCTGATGAGCGCGCTGGCAAGCTGAGCCCCGCCTTGGCGGGGCCCGGCCGGAATGTCCCCGTTCAGCGGGCGATGGCCGAAAGCGTCAGCTTGCGCTCGGCGCGCTCCTGCTGGGGCGAGCGGTTGTAGAGTTCGCGATAGCACTTGGAAAAGTGCGAGGCGGAGACGAAACCGCAGGCGACCGCCACCTCCACCACCGGCATCGAAGACTGCACGAGCAGGTGGCGCGCCCGGTCGAGCCGGATCTCGAGATAGTAGCGGGCGGGCGAACGGCCCATTTCCTGGCGGAACAGCCGCTCGATCTGGCGGCGCGAGAGGTCCGCGCTGTCGGCGATCTCCAGCAGCGACAGCGGCTCGGAAAGGTTGCTTTCCATCAGTTCGATGATCGACAGCACCTTGGCGTTCTGCACGCCGAGGCGCGCGCGCAGCGGCAGGCGCTGGCGATCGTGCGGCCCGCGCACGCGATCGGTCAGCGCCTGTTCGCAGACGCGGTTGACGAGGTTCTCGCCGAAATCCTGGTCGATCAGGTTCAGCATCATGTCGAGCGAGGCCGTGCCGCCGGCACAGGTGTAGATGTTGCCGTCGATCTCGTAGAGGTCGGCATAGACGTCGACCTGCGGGAAGGCCTCGGCAAAGCCCGGCAGGTTCTCCCAGTGGATGGCGCAGCGCTTGCCCGAGAGCAGGCCCGCCTGGGCGAGCACATGGGCGCCGGTGCACAGCGAGCCGACGGCGATGCCGCGGTTGTAGACCTCGCGCAGCCACGCATTGACCGACTTGTTGGAGAAGTCCTCGACATAGATGCCGGAACAGACCAGCACCATGGAGGGACGGTTCTCCCCGCCGAGATACTTCCGCTCGTCGGCGAGCGAGGCGTTCACCTCGATGCCGATGCCGCTGGAGGACAGCACCTGCTGGCCGTCCGCGGAGGCGAGGCGCCAGGTATAGGCCTCGTAGCCGAGCATGCGGTTGGCGATGCGCAGCGTCTCGATCGCCGCCGAGAAGGGCAGCATGGAGAAGTTGGGCACCAGAAAGAAAACGAGAGAGCGCTTCTTGACGTCTTGCTTGTTCATCGGAGTGTCCATGCTGGGGGCGTGATGTCGCAATCGTCGCAGGCATGCCAGCCGCCGCGCTAGTATTTTTGCGACACCGAAAGGGATGGTTACGACTGGGAGGCGCTGCCTATCGCTGAAATGCCAGTGCCTTCAGGCGAAATTGCGGCCGCGCCATCGCACTTGCGCATTTGCGACCTTTTCGGCGACGTCGCCCGATTGCGACAGTCCGGCCGATGCCCCCACGCGGCGCCCTGCCGTTTGACAACCGCGCCTGCCGCGCGACATAGAAGGCGGGACTTTTGCAAGGTGATGTCGATGCTGCCAGATGGATATTCGGATGTGCCGGCGGGAAAGCTCGCCGCCGTGGTGACCTGCCTCGAAATGCGGGCGCCGCCGCCCGGGCGCGCCGACCCGGCACAGGCCGGAATCGCGCTGGAGCGCATCGCCCGGCCGGAAATCGCCTGGTATCGCGACCTCTATGGCCGCATCGGCGCCGAATGGCTCTGGGCCTCGCGCCTTGCTATCCCCGATGCCGACCTCGCCGGCATCCTGCATCACCCCGACGTCGAGGTTCATGCCGTGATGAAGGACGGGCGCGGCGAGGGGCTGCTGGAGCTGGATTTTCGCGAGGAGGGGAGTTGCGAACTCGCCTTCTTCGGTCTGACGCCCGCGACGATCGGCAATGGAGCGGGGCGCTGGCTGATGAACCGGGCGATCGCGCGGGCCTGGTCGCGCGACGGGCATCCGCCGATCCGCCGCTTCTGGGTGCACACCTGCACGCTCGATGCGCCGCAGGCCCTGTCGTTCTACATCCGCTCCGGCTTCACCCCGGTGAAGCGCCAGGTGGAGGTCTTCGACGATCCGCGGCTGACGGGCCTCCTGCCGGAGACGGCGGCACCCCAGGTGCCGATCCTGCAGGCCTGAAAGAAAACCGCCGGAGCGACGTTTGACGGTCAGCTCCGGCGGTATCCGGCGTCGTCTTCCCTTGGCGGATTGCCGCTACAGCCGTCCGTCATCGGGTGGTCTTGTCCCACGAGCGGAAGCCGATATCCTTGCGCTGGTCGAAGGACAGGCCTTCCAGCTCGCGCTCGATACGATAGCGCCGCCAGGCCGATACGATCCGGCCGAAGAGGTCCCGGGCGGAATGGGACGGGGTGCCGGCATGGCGGATGCCGGGCGCGCGCCGAAGCGGGCGATGTTGCAATGCGATTGCCATTTCAGGGTCCTTTCGAGCTTGGGAGGTTTCGAAAGGTCGCGACCTTGATCGTGACTATGTCGCAACCTCATGCATCAATCAAACGAATATATTTGATTGAATTGATCAGCGTTCTTCATGGTCGGCGAGGGCGGGCCAATCGATGTCGGCCTTGAGGTATGGCGGCAATTGCGCCAGCTCCTCGGCCGTGTGGCGGGCCGCATTGCGACGGCGGCGGGCCTCGATGACGTCGCCCACGAAGCGCCGTATTGCGTAGTAGAATCCATTGCCGCGGATCGAAACGGCAAGATCGGTGCCGTCTGCATAGGATTTCTGCGTTTTCATGACGTTTTTCCTTCCACCCGTTGGCGTGTGAGGTTGACTATCCGCCCATCTCGGTTTTCAATCAAACGAAATGAAGTGACAGTTTGCTTCAGATTTTCTGATCCATGGAGGTAGGCATGAACCTGCTGATGCGCCAGACGCTCCCCTTGCTGGAACTCGACATCCTGAAAACCTTCGTGGCGATCGCCGAGACGGGCAATTTCACCACGGCGGCCGAAACGGTGCACCGAACGCCGTCCGCGGTCTCCATGCAGATCAAGAAGCTGGAGGAACTGCTCGGCTGCACGCTGTTCCGCCGCGACGCGCGCTCCGTGGTGCTGACGCATCAAGGCGAGGTGCTGCTTTCCTATGCGCGCCGGCTGATCGCGCTCAGCAACGAGGCGGTCTCGCGCTTCATGATGCCGGAAATGAACGGCCTGGTGCGGCTCGGCGCGCCGGACGACGTGGGCGAGCTCATCCTTCCGGAAGTGCTGCGCCGCTTCGCCGAGACCTATCCGTCCATCGCCGTCAACGTATCGATCGAGACGAGCAGCAACCTGCGCCGCGCCGTCGCCGAGCGGCGACTCGACCTTGCCATCTTCAACGCGACGGACGGCGTCCTTCCTGTTCCCGGCGAGATCCTGCTGAAGGAACAGCTCGTCTGGGCGGGCAAGAACTGCGGCAACGCCCATCTGAAGAACCCCCTGCCGGTCTCGGTCTGGGAAGAGGGCTGCATCTGGCGGGCGCGGGCGCTGGAGGAACTGAGCCGGTCCGGCCGCGATTTCCGCGTCGCCTATTTCTGCGCCCACCACATGGGCCAGCGCGCCGCCATCCGCGCCGACCTTGCGGTCGCTCCGCTCGCCCGCTTCCTCGTCGGCGACGATATGGTGGCGCTCGGCGAGAAGGACGGCCTGCCGGATCTCGGCCACTACCTCATCGGCCTCGTCGTCAGCGAGGAGGCCGATACGCCGGCACAGGCCGTGGCGGACTATATCCGCGCCGCCTTCGCCCGCATCGAGCGCCGGCCGATGGACATGCTGCAGGTCGCCTGCTGAGGGGGCGCTTGAAGCCCCTCGCTAAATCCCTCCCCACAAGGGGGAGGGACTTACATCGCGGCACCCTCGGCGGAAAATTTTCGGGAAAAGTACGCTGCCAGCCTTTCTCCCCCTGTGGGGGAGATGCCGGCCGGCAGAGAGGGCCTTCATGGCGGGAGGCTTCGGCAGTCCTACTCCCGGCTTCTCCGCCGGCGTCGCCCGCCGCCTTCGCCCCCGCCGTCGTCGGCCAGCACCTTGCGTTCCGGCAGGGTGACGACCTTGGCGAGTTCGGGGAACGGATCCACCTTGTTCGGCAGCGCCATGGCGTTGACGAAGAGCTGCTGGAAATTGGGCTCCAGCGCCGTCTCGATCTTCTCGATGCGGGCGACGGTGCGCTCGATCTCGCGGCGATGGTCGCGGTTGAGGAGGGCCATCAGCGCGCCCGTGCCGGCGGCGTTGCCGACGGCCTTCACCTCGGCGAGGTCGCAATCCGGGATGAGGCCGAGCACCATGGCGTATTTCGGATCGATGAACGTGCCGAAGGCGCCGGCGAAGCGGATCGTGTCGACATGGTCGATGCCCTGCTTCTCCATCAGCAGCTTGATGCCGGCATAGAGCGCGGACTTGGCGAGCTGGATGGCGCGGATATCGTTCTGCGTCACGGTGATGCGCGGTTCGCCGTCGTGCAGCAGGTAGGAGAAGGTGCGTCCGTTCTGCAGGATGCGCGGGCTCTTCTCCGCCATGGAGCCGTCGACCACGCCGTCCTCGGATATGATGCCGGAGAGGTACATTTCCGCGACGACCTCGATGATCGCCGAGCCGCAGATGCCGGTGACGCCGACGCTGGCCGCGGCCTCGGCGAACCCCTCCTCGTCCGACCACTTGTCGACGCCGATGACGCGGAAGCGCGGCTCCAGCGTCGCGGCGTCGATGCGCACGCGTTCGATCGCGCCGGGGGCGGCGCGCTGGCCGGAGGAGATTTCCGCGCCCTCGAAGGCGGGCCCGGTGGGCGAGGAGGCGGCGACGACGCGGTCCTTGTTGCCGAGCACGATCTCCGCATTGGTGCCGACGTCGACCAGCAGCATCATGCGGTCTTGCCGGTAGGGACCTTCGGAAAGCGTCGCGCCGGCCGCGTCCGCGCCGACATGGCCGGCGATGCAGGGCAGCGTGTAGAGCCGCGCGCCGCGGTTCACGTCGATGTCGATTTCATGCGCCCAGTATTGCAGCGCCCCCGACACGGCGAGCGCGAAGGGCGCCTGGCCGAGTTCCGTCGGATCGATGCCGAGGAAGAGGTGGTGCATGATCGGGTTGGCGACGAACACCATGTCGAGGATGTCGTGCCGGTCGATCTCGCCTTCGGCGCAGACTTTGCCGATCAGGCCGTTGGCGGCCTCGCGCACCGCCTTCGTCATGGCTTCCCGCCCGTCCGGGTTCATCATGACGTAGGAGACGCGGCTCATCAGGTCCTCGCCGAAGCGGATCTGCGGGTTGGAGGTGCCCGAGGAGGCGACGATGCGGCCGGAGAGCAGCGAGACGAGATGCATGGCGATGGTCGTCGAGCCGATGTCGCAGGCGATGCCGTAGGCCTCGTTCTTGAGGCCCGGATAAAGGGCGACGATGAAGGGGCGCGATGAATCCATGTCGCGGTGGATGGCGGCGGTGACGCCCCAGTTGCCCTTGCGCAGGATCGACTGCACCTGCGGGATGAGGTGCGGGGCGATGAGCAGGTCCTTCCAGCCCCAGTCCTTCTCCAGCATGACCTTGAGGCGGTCGAGATCGCCGAGCGGCTTGTGCATGTCGGGCTCGTCCACCTCGACATAGCAGAGCTGGACGGCGGCGTTGCGCTCGATGACGCGGTCTGTTGCCGCCTTGCGCACGACCTGCGCGTTGATGACGGTGTCCTGCGGCACGTCGACGACGAGATCGCCGAGGACGAGGGCGGAACAGGAGAGGCGACGCCCCTCGGGCAGGCCGCGCACCTTCTCGTAGCGCTCTTCCTTGGGGCCTTTTTCCGAGATGTGGTCGAGGGAGGAGACGATCTTGTGCTTGGCGAAGTTGCCTTCCTGCACCTCGATCTGACAGCGTCCGCAGGTGGCGCGGCCGCCGCAGACGCTCTCGACATAGACGCCGAGTTTGCGCGCGGCTTCCAGTACGGGCGTGCCGACCGGGAAGCGGCCGCGCTTGCCGGAGGGCATGAAGAGGACGAGCGGCTCCTTCACCGAGGCTTCGGTCATGTTGATCTCGTTCTCACCTTCGATGCGCATCGGTCGTACTCTCTTTTCGGCGTGAAGCGACGCTTCTCAGCCCTTCCTGGCCGAGAGGCGTCGCACATTGCGGCGCACGCGCTTGCCATAGGGTTTCAGCGCGGCTTGCGAGACGGCGCGGGCCGTGGCTTCGGGCGAGGCCGCCGTCATCATGGCCTTTGCAACAGCAAAATTGGCTGCCACGACGCTTTCCGTCGCGGCAGCCATCTTTTCGGTGACCATCCGGGTCATTTCGGCCGTGTTCTGCGTCGAGCCCGTCAGCGCCGCCATGCCCATCTCGTGGCAGCGCATGGCGATCACGAGGGGTGCCTCCAGCCAGAGGCTGAAGGCGTCGCGGCGAAACTGGCGCCCGCCGGCCATGTTATTCGCGCACCGCGCCGGCGCCGGCGCGGGCTGCACGGCCGCCGCGGCGGCCGCCGCCGGCTGCCGGGGCCGCGGAGGCGGCAGCGGCCGCACCGGCCTCGGCGGGCTTGTGGTCGCGATAGGTCATGATCCAGTTGGTGCAGTTCGCATCCGTGCCGTTCAAGACGTTGGCGGCGCGCACGGCCTCCATTTCCTGCGGGCGGCAGGGGTTCATGATGGCCGACGTCATGCCGGCGCCGATGACCATGGGAATGAAGCCGGCATTGATGCCGTGGCGGTGCGGCAGGCCGAAGGAGATGTTGGAGAGGCCGCAGGTCGTGTTGACCTTCAGCTCGTTGCGCAGGCGATAGAGCAACTGGAAGACCTGGCGGCCGGCATCGCCCAGCGCGCCGATCGGCATGACGAGCGGGTCGACGACGATGTCGTGCGGCTTGATGCCGTGGTCCATGGCGCGCTCGACGATCTTCTTGGCGACGGCGAAGCGCACGTCCGGGTCCATGGAGATGCCGGTCTCGTCGTTGGAGATCGCGACGACCGGCACGTCGTACTTCTTGACGAGCGGCAGGATGGCTTCGAGCTTCTCCTCCTCGCCGGTGACGGAATTGACCAGCGGCCGGCCCTTGGCGACCTTCAGGCCGGCCTCGATGGCGGCGGTGACCGAACTGTCGATCGCGAGCGGGATGTCGACGAGGCCCTGGACGATCTCCAGCGTCTGGACGAGCAGGCCCGGTTCCGTCTCGTTGGGGTTGACGGAGGTCACGCCCGCATTGATGTCGAGCATCGTCGCGCCGGCGGCGACCTGTTCCAGCGCGTCCTTGATGACGGTCTCGAAATTGCCGGCCTGCATTTCGGCGGCCAGCTTCTTGCGGCCGGTCGGGTTGATGCGTTCGCCGATGACGCAGAAGGGCTGGTCGAAACCGATGACGATTTCGCGGGTGGCCGAGGCGACGATGGTGCGTGTCATATAAGGTCCTCTGGGGCGGGGCGCTGGGTCTGGTCTAGCGCGCGATTTGCGGTGTTACAAGCTGCATGCCGGCGGCGGCCGGCACGGCGGTCAATGGGGGTGTTGGGCGGCGATCTCCGCCATCTGCTGCTGGTTCTGCTCGACGCCCTCGCGGGTTCTCTCGATTCGCTCGGCAACGAGCTGGTCGACCGGGTTCGGCTCGCGTTTCCAGGGCTTGCGGCCCTTCAGTACGCCGGAATCATGCACGATCTCCGCGACATATTCCTCCTGGCGATAGGCCATGACGTGAATGCCGGAAACGCCCTCGATCTCCTTCACCTCGTTGATGATGTCGATGCAGAGCTGCTTGCCTTCCTTCTTCTGATCCTGCGCGCCTTCCAGCCGCGCGATGACGGAATCGGGGATGTGGATGCCGGGCACGTTGGAGCGGATCCACTTCGCCGTCTTGGCCGAGGCCATCGGGCCGACGCCGACGAGGATGAAGCATTTCTCGTTGAGGCCGAGGTCGCGCGCCTTCTTCATGTATTCGCGGAACATCGGCACGTCGAAGCAATACTGGCTCTGCACGAACTGCGCACCGGCCTCGATCTTCTTGGCGAGGCGATAGGGGCGGAAGTCGTAGGGCGGGGCGAAGGGATTGATCGCCGCGCCGAGGAAGACCTTCGGCGGCGTCGTCAGCTTGCGGCCGGACAGGAATTTCGAATTGTCGCGCATGATGCGCACTGTCTCGAGCAGCGACATGCAGTCGAGATCGAAGACGGGCTTGGCGCCCGGCTGGTCGCCGGCCTGCACGCCGTCGCCGGTCAGGCACATGATGTTGGTGACGCCCATGGCCGCGCCGCCGAGGACGTCGCCCTGGATGGCGATGCGGTTCTTGTCGCGGCAGGCGATCTGCATGATCGGCGCATAGCCCATGCGGGTCAGCAGCGCGCAGATGCCGACCGAGGACATGTGGCAGTTGGCGCCGGAGGCATCGACCGCGTTGATGCCGTCCACCCAGCCGTCGAAGATCGCGGCGCGCTCGTAGACGTCTTCCGGATTGGCGCTGTCGGGCGGGTTGAGCTCCGTCGTGACGGCGAACTCGCCGCGGCGCAGGATGCGCTCCAGCCGGCCGAGCGAGGAATGGCCGGGCAGGGGATCGAGCGGCAGGTGAGGGCCGAGCGGGTTTTCATCGATATGCGCCATGGATCAGGCGTCCTTTCGGGCAGCGGCGGCCGCTTCCCGGGCCGCGGCGGCTTCGGCCGTCACGCGCAGCCAGGACGAGGTCTCGCGCAGCGACTGGTTCACCGGTTTCTGCACGTTCATGATGGCATTTCCCTTCACCATGTTCTGCGACCCCTTCCAGGCCTGGACCCAGACGCAGGGCATGTCCGGCTCCACCTCGCAATTGCCGTTGGCGCGCACGCCGCCGCACGGACCGTTGCGAAGCTGCTTGGGACAGTTCATCGGGCAGGACATGCCCGTGGACGACAGCGCGCACTGGCCGCACATGCGACAGTCGAAGAGGAACCCCTTCACATGCTTCTCGACGAAGGTGATCGGCCGTTCCACACGCTGGTAGCCGAAGAGCTTCCAGACGGGATGGAGAAGCAGGAAGACCTCGGCGAAACGGTGGTAGAACCATTCGAAGAAGCGGGAGTTGCGCACCGCCCACAGGCGGATCGTGTATTTGCGGCGGGCCCGGCGGCTGGGCGAGACGCCGGCCGGCGTGAAGGCGCCGGTGGCGGCCTTCTTCGCCGGGGCGGCATTGCCGGGCTTCTGGATGGCGTCAGCCATTGTCGCGGCCTCCGGCCTTGACGAGGGCGACGAGCCTTTCGCGGTCATAGGCGGCTTCCAGTTCGGCGGCAGCGGCGTCCGCTTCCGCCTCCAGGTCGTCGGAGACCGGGACCGGAGCGGCCTTGCGCCATTCGGCGAGGTAGTCGTCCGTTTCGGCCGCGCCGGTGCGCATGGCGCACATGTCGATCGCCTCGGTGAAGCGCAGCGACAGTTCCCGCTTGGCGCTCGTGCGGCCCTTCTTGATGATGACCTGGGCGGGGATGTCGCGCCAGTAGACGATGATGCGGTCTGCCATGTCGAAATTTCTCCTTGCGCTGACAATGCGATCTTGCCGCGCCGCGGGCTTCACCCGCCACGACTGCCCCATGCTCAAAAACGACGCGGGATTCGACTATACAGGCGCTTTTACCAGATGCCGCGGGTCATGCCGTGCCGGAGCCAGGTCCAGACCGGCGGATGATACCATTGCCGCGACGGTCCCGCTATTTTCAAAGGCTTGAGATCGCCGCCGGCCGCATCGCGCATCGCCGCGACGATGACGCCGGTCGAGGCCGCCGTCTGGAGCAGGGGATAGGTGTGCATCGTGTCGCGTTTGGAGGGGGTGACGCGCTGCTGGTAGAGGATGTCGCCGGTGTCGACGCCGGGATCGACGAGATGCACCGTCCCGCCGAAACTCTCCTCGTCGCGGGCGACGCGCGCCCAGTAGCCGCCCTGCAGGCCGCGATATTGCGGGGTGATGCCGGCGTGGAAATTGAGGACGGGGCAGGGGATACCGGCGAGCGTCGCGGCCTTCAGCATGCGGCAACTGACGAGGAGCAGCGCCGCCGGCCGGATATCCGCCAGCGCTGCCAGTAGTTCCGGACTGTTGACCGAGGGAACGGCGATACGGCGGATTGTCGAATCGGCCGAGGGGTTTGCGCCGAATTCCTCAAGAATTTCCTGAGCCCGCTTCACGGTGAAACGCTTGCCGTATTTCGAGACGACCATGGTGGCGAGCTGGCCGAGAGCCTGTATCCAGCCGAGCTTTTTCGCCCGCCGGCGGATGAACAGCGTCTTCGATTCGGGCTGTTCCTCGATGACGACGACGTTCGGGAAGGCGACCTTGAGGGCATTGACGACGATTTCCGGGTTGGGGCCGGGCTGGATCACAATGGCCACCGTTTCCATTCGTGCGTCGCGTTCCGTCATTTCCCAAGCCTCGCCCAATCTGTCGCGGCATCATCGTCGCGAGAGCTTAGGAAGCGGTAACCGGCAGGAGGGATTTGCCCGGAAAGGCTAAATATCGGTTAGCTCCGAGGGGGGCTTACCGCGCTCGCAGCAATTCGGCCGTCAGGTCGCCGTAGCCGGTGAAGCGGTATTCGTAGGCGAGGCCGAGATAGTCCGCCGCCTCCTTCGCTTTCTGCTGCAGGCACTCGTCCTCGACCTGCGAGAGATAGACGAGCTTCTCATAGTTGCCGAAATACATCTCCTTCAATTGCGGATAGCGGTCGAGGCCGAGCGGCTCGATGACGAAGGAGCGGAACTGGCGGGCGAGGAAATCGGTGAGGAAGAAGGAGGTGACGTCGTCGTCCTTGGCCGCGAAGGCCTCGTTGCCGGCGAAGAAGGAGTAACAGTGCGGTCCGGCGATGCGCTCGACGCCCTCGCGCTCGCAGAGCCGGTCGAGAAGCCCGCCCGTGCCGCAATCGGCATAGCCGACGAAGATGCGGGAAAACCCTTCCGCGCGCGCCTCGGCGATGGCCTGCTCGACGCCGGGGGCGATCTTTTCCGGATGGGCGTGCCAGATGGCGGGAAGACAGAGCAGGTCGATATGGGAGAGCCCGTTCGCCTGGCGGATCGCAAGCACCTCGCGGGCGATAGCGCCGCAGGCGATGATGCGAACTTTTTCCGCGTTCACGCGTTCACCGGTCGAGCTTCCGTTCTGAAGTTCCGCGTCAACCATATCCATGAAGAGGGACTCCAATCATGACTGGGACGAACCTGACCCGTATGGCCATCGTTCTCGCCGCGCTTCTGGCGCTCAGTGCCTGCGGCAACACCATTCGTGGCATGGGTCGGGATACCGCCAATGCCGTGGATGCGACGCAGGCCGCCGGCCAGGATATCGACAACGCCGCAAACTAAAGGTCGTCAGAAGACGGCGCCGATTCAAGACCGGCGCCGTCGAATTCAAGATCAGCCGGCAAGCATGTTGTGCTTGCGCTTCATGAATTCCTTGGCGGTCTCCACGGCCACGGCCGCGTCGCGGCAGTAGGCGTCGGCACCCACGGCCTTGCCGAATTCCTCGTTCAGCGGCGCGCCGCCGACGAGAACGACGTAGTCGTCGCGCAGGCCCTTTTCCTTCATCGTGTCGATGACGACCTTCATGTAGGGCATGGTGGTCGTGAGGAGGGCCGACATGCCGAGGATGTCCGGCTGCTCGCGCTCGATGGCTTCGAGATAGTTCTCGACCGGGTTGTTGATGCCAAGGTCGATGACGTCGAAGCCGGCGCCTTCCATCATCATGCCGACGAGGTTCTTGCCGATGTCGTGAATGTCGCCCTTGACGGTGCCGATGACCATCTTGCCCTGCTTCGGCGCGCCGGTGGCGGCGAGCAGCGGACGCAGGATGAACATGCCGGCCTTCATCGCATTGGCCGAGAGCAGCACTTCCGGCACGAAGAGGATGCCGTCACGAAAATCGACGCCGACGATGCGCATGCCTTCGACGAGCGCCTGGGTCAGGACGTCGTAGGGTGCCCAGCCGCGTTCGAGCAGGATATTCGTGCCCTCTTCGATCTCCTCCTTGAGGCCGTCGTAGAGGTCGTCGTGCATCTGTTGCACGAGCTCTTCGTCGGAGAGATCGGCGAGAATGATTTCGTCGTCAGACATGGTGTTTCCTCGTCTCCAGTGGCGCTGCGGCGGCAGGCTCTCCCTACAAGAAATAGCGTTCCTCTTGCGCGAACCCGATGTTGAAAGCGACGTCGCTTATGGTGAAAAGCGACCCGCCTCCCGCTTGTGCCATGCATAGCCGGTAAAGCGGTGAATTGACAGTGCAAACAGGCGAATGCCGCTACGATGTCCCGCGCAATCCCGCTATGGTCCCGGGCGTGCCGGTATCCCGCGTGCGCCACCGCTTGGCGCATTGAGAACCGCCCCGCCCCGGCGGCTTGCTAGCATAGGACGAGAGGCGCATTCAGGCGCCGGAAAGAACAAGGCCCACGGCGCCTTTCGGCACCGCGACAACAAGGAAAGACGGATCATGAGCGAGGATATTCAGCAGGTGGCAGGCGAGGGCGCTGGTGAAGGCGGCGGCCGCCGTTCGCGCGAGGGTCGGGGCGCCGCCGCGCGGCGCGCCTCGCGCACCGGAGGCGGCCCGGGCCCGTCGCTTCCCTACATCACGCGCAAGATCAAGGAATACGAAGTCCTCGACGAAGAAGGCCTGCAGCTCATCGAAGCCAATGCCGACCTCATTCTGGAGGAAATCGGCATCGAATTCCGCGAAGATCCCGAAGCGCTTCAGCTCTGGCGCGACGCCGGCGCCGATGTGAAGGGCGAGCGCGTCCATTTTCCCAAGGGACTCTGCCGCGAGCTTCTCAAGACCGCGCCGTCGCAGTTCACCTGGCATGCCCGCAACCCCGAGCGCAGCGTGCAGATCGGCGGCAAGGCCACCGTCTTCGTGCCGGTCTACGGCCCGCCCTTCGTGCGCGACCTCGAAGGCAACCGCCGTTATGCGACGATCGAGGATTTCCGCAACTTCGTGAAGCTCGCCTATATGGCGCCGTCCATGCATTCCTCCGGCGGCACGGTCTGCGAGCCGGTCGACGTTCCGGTGAACAAGCGTCACCTCGACATGGTCTACAGCCATATCAAGTATTCCGACAAGCCGTTCATGGGGTCCGTCACCGCGCCGGAACGCGCGGAAGATTCGATCGCCATGGCGAAAATCGTCTTCGGCGATGAGTTCGTCGAAAACAACACGGTGATGATGAACCTCATCAACGCCAATTCGCCGATGGTCTTCGACGAGACCATGGTCGGCGCGCTGAAGGTCTATGCCCGGCACAACCAGGCCTGCGTCGTCTCGCCGTTCATCCTGTCGGGCGCCATGAGCCCGGTCACTGTCGCCGGCACGCTGACGCAGATCCTCGCCGAGGTTCTCGCCGGCGCTTCCTTCACCCAGCTCATCCGCAAGGGTGCGCCGGTGCTGTTCGGCACCTTTGCCGCCTCGATCTCCATGCAGTCGGGCGCGCCGACCTTCGGTTCGCCGGAGCCCTCGCTCGTCTCCTATGGCGCCGCCCAGCTCGCCCGCCGTCTCGGCATTCCGTTCCGCACCGGCGGCTCGCTCTGCGGCTCGAAGGTTCCCGATGCGCAGGCGGCGCACGAATCGGCCAACACGATCAACATGACCCTGCTCGCCGGCACCAACTTCGTGCTGCACGCGGCCGGCTGGCTGGAAGGCGGTCTCGTCTCGTCCTACGAGAAGTTCATGATCGACCAGGACCAGCTCGGCATGATGCAGAAGCTGGCCGAGGGCATCGACCTGTCGGAAAACGCGCAGGCGCTCGACGCCATCCGCGAAGTCGGCCCGGGCAGCCACTATCTCGGCTGCGCCCACACCCAGGCCAATTTCCAGACCGCCTTCTACCGCTCGCCGCTCGCCGACAACAATTCGTTCGAGCAGTGGGAGATCGAGGGCCAGAAGCGCATCGAGGAGCGCGCCAACGCGCTTTGCCGCACCTGGCTTGAAAGCTACGAGGCGCCCTATCTCGATCCGGCGATCGACGAGGCGCTGCTCGCATACGTCAAGAGCCGCAAGGATTCGATGCCCGACGCCTTCACCTGAAAGGGTCCCGATCGCGCCAGGGAGCAAGGCGGAGCAACGCGGGTGGCGGACATGATCCAGAAGGAAGTCTGGCGTCCCCACTACGAACTCAAGGGAGACGTGACCCGGTGAGGGCGCGTCGTCCAGATCTCGACACGATCCGTGCGGCTTTCCAGCCGCACGGTCTTTTTTTGCGCGGCACCGTGAACTTTGCCGCGGGCGAGGCGGCGCCGGAGCTTGCCGGCGGCCGCCCCGCGGCCAGCGTCGTCCTCGTCGGCAATATCGGCGGTTCGATCTGGCCGGCCTTTTCGCGCTGGCGGGCGGCGCAGGCGGATCGCGGCGGCAACGACCCGCTCGACACCTGGTCGAAGGCGGTCATCCGGGCCGTCGCCGCGACGGCCGGCGCGACGGCCTGGTTTCCCTCCGATCCGCCCTGGCAGCCCTTCCAGCAATGGGCCATGCGGGCGGAAGGCCTGAAGGCCTCGCCGCTCGGCATCCTCATTCACCCCGTCTACGGCCTCTGGCACGGCTATCGCGGCGCGCTCGGCTTTGCCGCGCCGCTCGAAACGGCGCCGGTGGCGGCCGCGCCGCATCCGTGCGACCACTGTCCCGGAAAGCCGTGCCTGGCGGCCTGTCCCGCCGGCGCCGTCCGCCGCGATCTTTTCGACGTGCCCGCCTGCCGCGCGCATCTGCGCACGCCGGAAGGGCAGGGCGGCTGCATGGCTGCTGGCTGTCTGTCCCGCGCCACCTGTCCCGTCGGGGCCGCCTATCGCTATGACGCGGCCCAGCTTCGCTTTCACATGGCGGCGCTGTCGCTTTGATCTTGTCGCGAGCCTGCTGCTAATGTCGCCGCATTGCCAAGGGAGCCAGAAGCATGCGCGCCCGCCTGTTCCTCTCCTTTCTCCTCGCCGCCCTGACCTTGCGGAGCGTTGCCATGGCCGAACCGTCGAAATGCGCCGAGATCGAGCATCTCTCCGCCCGCTACACCGTCTGCACGTTCGACCCGGCGAAGGAGACCATCCGGCTCTTCGGCGCGGCGACGCTCGGCGTTCGCGGCGCGCGCTATGACCATCTCAACACCCATCTCCTGCGCAACGGGCAGCACATGACCTTCGCCATGAACGGCGGCATGTATCATCCCGATTACGGGCCGGTCGGGCTCCTGGTGGAGGAGGGGCGCGAGACGGGCGCGCTCAACCGGGGCGATGCGTTCGGCAATTTCTTCCTGAAGCCGAACGGCGTGTTCTGGGTGGGTGAGGGCGAGGCCGGCGTGATGGAGACGGAAGCCTTCGCCAGGGCCGCGCTTTCGCCGCGCGCGGCGACGCAGTCCGGGCCGATGCTGGTCATCGACGGGAACATCCATCCCCGCTTTCTTGTCGACGGCACGAGCCGGCAGATCCGCAACGGCGTGGGCAGCCTTCCCGATGGGCGGATCTCCTTTGCCATCTCGAACGATCCGGTGCGCTTCCACGATTTCGCGACCCTCTTTCGCGACCGGCTGCAGAGCCGCAACGCGCTTTTCCTCGACGGCAGCATTTCCAGCCTCTACGCCCCGGAAATCCGGCGCCACGACCGGGACGCCGTGATGGGCACCATCATCGCGGTCGTGAAGAACCTGCCCTGGTGAGAAATTTTTTCGCGAAAGCACCCAAGGATCGCCGGCCGACGCACGTCTGAAAGGATAGTGCACAGCAATCGGGATGGACCCGTGGAAACAGAACTCGTCGAAAAGGCGGCATCGGGCGACAGGCAGGCTTTCGCCGCGCTTGTCGAAAGCCGCTATGATTTCATCCATGCCGTCGCCTGGCGATGGTGCGGCGACCGGCAGGATGCCGAGGACGTGGCGCAGGAGGTCTGCATGCGCCTTGCCGGCGCCATCCGCGGCTTCAAGGGGGCGAGCCGGTTCAGCACCTGGCTCTATACGGTGACGCTGAACGCCGCCCGCGACCAGATGCGCAAGCGGCGCCGGGCCGAATGGCGCGAGGCCGCCTATCTGCGCGAACGAGCGGTGCTGGACGGCGCCCCCGCCGAGGACGGCAGCGAGGAGCTCTGGCAGGCCGTGCGCCAGCTTCCCGACAAGCAGCGCGACGCCGTGCTTTTGATCTACGGCGAAGGCCTCAGCCATGCGGCGGCAGCCGATGTGCTCGGCTGCGCCGAAACGACGATTTCCTGGCATGTGCACGAGGCCCGCAAGCGCCTGAAGGTGCTTTTGCGCGATGCGGCCGCGTGACGGAAGGACAGACGATGAGCGATCTCGACCTCGAAAAACTTGCCCGCGACAGGGCCCCCGCCGCCGACCCTGCGGCCCGCGCCCGCGCGCTTGCCGCCGCCATGGCGGCGTTCGACGATGCGGAAAAAAATGCGGCCAGCCCCCAAGGATCGTCCGCAGGCGGGCGTCAGAGCTCCATCTTCAACCGGATATGGAGCCCCATCATGAACCGCAGACTTCTCGCCGGCTCGGCCCTTGCCACCCTGCTCGTCGTGCCCGTCGCCGGCCTCGTGACCTATGAACTGGTAAGCAACGGCACGATGCCGCTGACCGTGACGACGGAGGTCGCCGAGAAACCCGTCGACCAGGGCCAGCGTGCCCGCAAGCAGGAGACCGGGAAGGCCACGCCGCGCGCCGACGACGCGTCCGCGGCCCTGCAAAGCGGCGAGGCCCATGGCGGCAATGCGACGCCCGGGGCGGATGCGAAAGCGGATGCCGCCCCGGCGACCGACATGCTGGCCGCCGAGCCTGCACCGCTTGCCGAAAGCCGCGAGGAAGAGGCTGTCGCGGCGATGCCCGAAGCGCTCGCCGTTGGCCGCGCGGCCGATGTGCAGGCGCTCAGCCGCACTGTCATGCAACCCTCCGCGGCGGTCGATGCCATCGCGATGCCGACGCCGGTGGAGGACCGCGAGCGCTTCGCCTCGGCCGATCCCAATCCGGTCAAGAGCGTCGCCACCGATCCGGTCTCCACCTTCTCGGCCGATGTCGACACGGCATCCTATTCCTATGTGCGCCGCGCCCTGCTCGGCGGCAGCCTGCCGGACAGGGAGGCCGTGCGGGTGGAGGAACTGGTCAACTACTTCCCCTATGACTGGAAGGGGCCGGAGACGGCGGAAAAGCCGTTCAACGCCACCGTCACCGTCATGCCGACGCCGTGGAACAAGGACACCGAGCTGCTGCATATCGGCATCAAGGGCTTCGAGACCGCGGCGACGGCGCAGCCCGCGGCCAACCTCGTCTTCCTCATCGACGTCTCCGGCTCGATGGACGCGCCGGACAAGCTGCCGCTGCTGAAGGGCGCGTTCCGCCTGCTTGTCGGCAAGCTGAAGGACACGGACACCGTCTCCATCGTCACCTATGCCGGCAATGCCGGCGTGGTGCTGGAGCCGACGGCGGCGAAGGACCGCCAAAAGATCCTCGACGCCATCGACACGCTCCAGCCGGGCGGCTCGACGGCGGGGGCAGAAGGGATCGAGGCGGCCTACCGGCTGGCCGAGAAGGCCTTCAAGACGGATGGCGTCAACCGCGTCATGCTGGCGACGGACGGCGATTTCAATGTCGGCCCGGCGAGCGACGAGGATTTGAAGCGCATCATCGAGGCGCGCCGCAAGTCCGGCATCTTCCTCTCCGTGCTCGGCTTCGGTCGGGGCAATTACAATGACGGCATGATGCAGACGCTGGCGCAGAACGGCAACGGCACGGCCGCCTATATCGACACGCTGGCCGAGGCGCAGAAGACGCTGGTGGAGGAGGCGGGCGCCTCGCTCTTCCCCATCGCCAAGGACGTCAAGTTTCAGATCGAGTTCAACCCCGAGCGCATCGCCGAATACCGCCTGATCGGCTACGAGACCCGCGTGCTCAACCGCGAGGATTTCAACGACGACAAGGTGGATGCCGGCGACATCGGCTCCGGCCACCGGGTGACGGCGATCTACGAGGTGACGCCGAAGGGCAGCCCCGCCGTGCTGAACGACCCCTTGCGCTACGGCAAGGAGAACGCGGCAGCGGTGCCCGCGGCCGAAAGCGGTGAACTCGCCTTCCTGAAGATGCGCTGGAAGGCGCCGGCGAGCGACACGAGCGAACTCGTCACCCTGCCGGTGACGGACGCCAATGCGGTCGCCGACGTGAGCGCGGCCTCCGCCGACGTGCGCTTCTCCGTCGCCGTCGCGGCCTTCGGGCAGAAGCTGAAGGGCGTGGGCGCCCTGCAGGACTACGCCTACGGCTCGATCCTCGGCCTTGCGGAAGCGGCGAAGGGCAACGATCCCTTCGGCTATCGTGCGGAGTTCGTGAAGCTCGTCCAGCTCGCCGGCGGCCTTTCGGGAGAGAAGGCGGAGTAGGGTAATCACACATGTACAAGTTGGGGGGCTCTCACCATATGCGGTTACCCCAAGCGGACGGAACGGCCCTATGCGGCCGGCTTTTCCCGCGTGCCGTGGAGAGCCGGCGCAACATCGCCTTCGCCCCGCTTGCGCGATGGCGGGCGCAGCCGGATGAGGGGCGCCGTCCAGTGCCGTTCCTTCACCCGCGGCAGCGCCTCACAGCCGCCCGCGCCGTCTTCCGTGAGGGCCAGCCCCGCGTCGCGCAGCAGCCGGGCGTCGCGTCGCGCGAGGAGGAGCCGCAAGGCCTCCCGCTCCGCCTGCCGCCGGCGAAACCGTATCCAGTGGTCGCGTAGTGTTCCGATGATTCCCATGGCCCTGCCTTCCTTTGCCGGACAAAGCCAATCAAAATCATGGACATTTCACAAACGAATAGCGATGATGCCTGGTATCAGAAAAAGCGATGGCGCCATGTATCCCCCTCTCGAAAGCGATCTGCTCCGCATCTTCGTCGCCGTCGCGCAGGCCGGCAATGTCACCCATGCCTCCGACAGGCTGGGGCGCACCCAGTCGGCGGTGAGCATGCAGGTGCGCAAGCTTGAGGAGGCGGTGGGCGTGACGCTCTTTGCCCGCGGCCCGCGCGGCGTCGCCCTGACGCCGGAGGGGCAGCGGCTGCTGCCCTATGCGCGGCGCATCGTCGGGCTTGTCGACGAGACGACGGCGGCGATGCGCGCGGTGCCGCTCGACGGGCCGGTGCGGGTCGGCATTCCCGAGGAATACAACCAGACGGTCCTGCCCAATGCGCTGGCCGCCTTCGCGGAGATCCATCCGGACACCGAGGTGACGGTGCTGTGCGGCTACACCGCGCAGCAGCTTGCGGCGCTGGAGGCCGACGACCTCGACCTCGCCATCATCTTCGACTGGTGCGAAGGGGTTTCGGGCGAGCTGCTGGCCATCGACCCGACGGTCTGGGTCACCTCGGTGGCGCACAACCGCCACCTCGAGCGCCCCATGCCGGTCGCCGTCTACTGGCGGTCGAGCTGGTGCCGGGATTTTGCCCTGCGCTCGCTGGAGCGCCACGCGATCTCCCACCGCATCGCCTATACCTGCGACACCAGCGGCGGGCTGCGCTCGGCGGTGGTGAGCGGCCTCACCGTCGCGCCGCTGTCGCGCAGCACCATCCCGCCCGGCACGCGCGAACTGACCGCGGCGGAGGGCTTTCCGCCGATCGATTCCTCCCGCGTCGTGCTGAAACGCAATCCGCGGCGCAGCGGACCGACGATCGACGGCATGGCCGACATGATCCGCAAATCCTTCGGGCCGCTGGCGCCGGCAGCCGATCAGGCCTTCGGATAAGCCTTTTCGAGCCCGCCCGAGCGGGTGAGGCCGGCGCGGAAGGCCGCATGCGCGGCGTGCTGGCTGGAGCGGGCGGCCTCGGTCAGCCGCATCTGCAGGCGCGCGGGCGCCGTCTCGCCCAGCCATTCGCCGAGCCTTTCCAGCTTCAGCGAATTGAGGAAGCGGGCGGCGGCGGCGCGGTTCAGGTGCACGTCGAGGCCTTCGAGCAGGTTCTCGTCCTGCTGGGGGTTTTCCATCAGGAGGCGCAGATAGGCCTGGTCGGCCTCGCCGAGGGCATCCAGCTTGTCGGCCACGGTCTCCCGGTCGGGAAAGGCTGCAAGATCGGCACTCATGTTCGTCCCCCAAGAATCGCTGTTGTCCTAGATAGGACAGGGAAAAAGCGGGTCGCAAGCCTGGAGTGGATGTTTGGACTAAAAATCCAATATTGACAAATTCTCCATTTTTGGATTGTCATGCCGCCATGTTCGATTCATCCAATGCCGACATCTTGCTTCGCCAGCACGCCGCGACGGCCGTGGCCGTCTCCGCCTTGTTCTATCCCCATGCCGAGGTCGTGCTGCACGATCTGGAGACGGGAACGATCGCCGGTATCTGGAACGCCTTTTCCGGCCGCAAGGCGGGCATGGAATCGCTCGTCGGGGCGGCGCTGGAGGAGGCCGGCGAGGGCGGCATCTACGGCCCCTACGAGAAGACCGGCGAGGACGGGCGGCGCCTGAAATCGGTGACGGCGGTGCTGAAGGACGATTTCGGCCAGGCGCTCGGTCTTTTCTGCATCAACATCGATGTCTCGCATTTCGATGCCGCGGCAAAACTGCTCTCGGCTTTTGCCGGCGCGGCGGCCACCCGCCCGGCATCGCTTTTCGCCGGCGACTGGCGGGAAGAGATCAACACCGCGCTGCACGATTGGCTGCGCACCCGCGGGCTGGCGCTGACGGCGCTGAAGAAGGGCGACCGGGTGGCACTGGTCGCCGCGCTCGACGAGCGCGGCCTGTTCCAGACCCGCAACGCCGTCGACCATCTCGCCGGCCTCATCGGCGCCTCGCGCGCCTCGATCTACAATTACCTCGCCGATGCCCGGCGCCAGAGCCAGAAGGACAGGACCCCGTGACCACGCTGCCGGATTTCCGTCTCGAAACCCATTTCTCGCGCTGGGAGTTCAAGGCGCGCCACCACATGACGGCGAGCGACGCCGAGACGATGGCCATGTCGGATCTCCTGGCGCTGGCCGGGCCTGAGGATCGCGAGGCCTGGGAGCGCGTCGCGCTCGGCTATACCGAGACCTGGGGCGCGCCCGAACTGCGCGAGACCATCGCGACGACCTATGACACGCTGTCGGGCGCCGATATCCTGACCTTCGCCGGTGCGGAGGAGGGGCTCTACTGCGCCATGCTGGCGCTGCTTGCGCCCGGCGACCATGCCATCATCACCGTGCCGAACTACCAGTCGATGGAGACGATGCCGGTCACCATATCAGGCCATGTCACGGGCATCGCGCTCCGGCCGGAAAACCGCTGGCAGCTCGATCTCGACGACGTGCGCGCCGCGCTGCGCCCCGAAACAAAACTCATCGCCGTCAATTTCCCCAACAACCCGACGGGCACCATCGCCGACCAGGCAATCTTCCACGGCCTGGTCGATCTTTGCGCCGGGCGCGGCATCCATCTTTTTTCCGACGAGGTCTATCGCGGGCTGGAGATCGACGCCGCAAAGCGCCTGCCGCAGGCCGCCGACCTGTTCGACAAGGGCATCTCGCTCAACGTGATGTCCAAGGCCTACGGCCTGCCGGGCCTGCGCATCGGCTGGATCGCCTGCCGCGACCACGCCCTCCTGTCGCGCATGGAGAAGATGAAGCATTACCTGTCCATCTGCAATGCGCGCCCTTCCGAGGTGCTGGCCGGCATCGCGATCAGGGCGCGCGAGACGATCTTCGCCCGCAACCGCGCGCTTTGCGCGCAAAACATCGCCAGGATCGGCGCATTCTTCGCCGAGTATCCGGACCTGTATGAGTGGGTCGCGCCCGATGGCGGCTGCGTCGCCTTCCCGCGCTATCTCGGCAGGGACGGCGTGGAGGAACATTGCCGCCGGCTGGTGGAGGAGAAGGGCGTCCTGCTGCTGCCCTCCAGCCTCTACGTCTCGGACCTCCTGCCGGTGCCGGCGGACCGTTTCCGCGTCGGCATCGGGCGCAGGAACATCGATGCCGGGCTTGACGCGTGGCGTTCGTTCCTTTTGGAAGAAATGCTTTAGATTCTTGTTTTTGCTGAATTATCCAACGCCGAAGCGATTCCGCTTCGGCTGGAAATGCTCTAGCCGCGGCGGCGGCCGCGTTCGCGGGCGGGCGCGGCGGCGCTTTCGTCGGCGGTCTTGTTGCGCAGCGGGCCGATCTTCTCGACGATGGTTTCGAGCGTCGGGCGTTCGCGCGGCTCGTGCGCGTCCAGCGCCGCGCGCATGGCGGCGAGGTGCTCGCAGGACGTGCCGCAGCAGCCGCCGATGATGCGCGCGCCGGCATCGCGGGCAAGGCGCGCATAGTCGGCCATCAGCGGCGGCGTGCCGGAGTAAAAAATTTCCGCGCCGCGATATTCCGGGATGCCGCAATTGCCCTTGACGACGACGGTCGCGGCCGGGTCGGCACCGGTCATGTCGAGCAGCGAGGAGAGGATGTCGGAGGCGCCGACGCCGCAATTGGCGCCGACGGCGAGGGGACCTGCGCCGATATCGCCGGCAACGCCGTGGATGTCCTTCGGGTGCAGGCCCATCATGGTCTTGCCGGCCGTGTCGAACGAGCCGGTATAGACGAAGGGCATGCCGACCTTGGTGGCGGCCTCGGCCGCGGCGCGGATTTCCTCCGGCGAGGACATGGTCTCGATCCAGGCGACGTCCGCGCCGCCGGCCTTCAGGCCCTCGATCTGCTCGGCGAAGGCGGAAACGGCGTCGTCATAGGTCATCGCGCCGAGCGGCACGAGCAGTTCGCCCGTCGGGCCGACGGAGCCGGCGACGATCACCGTGCGCTCCGCCTTGTCGGCGACGGCGCGGGCGATCTCGGTGGCTTTTTTGTTGAGGTCGAAGACGCGGTCCTGCGCATGGTGCAGCTTCAGCCGGTGGCGCGTGCCGCCGAAGGTGTTGGTCAGGATGATGTCGGCTCCGGCATCGACGAAGTCCTGGTGCAGCTTCGTGATGTTCTCGGGCTTGGCCTCGTTCCACAGTTCCGGCGCTTCCCCGGCTTCGAGGCCCATGGCGAAGAGCGAGGTCCCGGTCGCGCCGTCGGCGAGCAGGAAGGGCTTTTCGGCAAGAAGCTGGGCAAGCGGGTTCGTCACGGTCATGGGCAGATCCTCTGTTTGTCACATCATATAAAGATTTCTTTATGTGATTGCAACGACGGATTGGCGGCTCCTTCGAGGAAGGTAGCTGAGGGGTCGCAACCTCTCCTCCGTCATGGCCGGGCTTGACCCGACCGTCCACAGCCGCGGGTGCCGAGTGGACCCTCGGGTCAAGCCCGAGGGTGACGAAGGAAGGGGAAGCGGGTGAGGAAGGGACCTTTCCAAACGGGAGAGGACGCCCGGGGCGCCCTCTCTGCTCGTCTGTGTGGGTCAGGCCGCCTTCGCCTCGTGGCTGGTCGGCGTCACCATCGAGGAGATGATGGCGCTGAGGCTGATGGCGCCGATCGGCCGGCCCGCCTCGTCGACGACATGGGCGAGCGTCTGGTTGGCGGACGTCATGGCGCGGGCGGCCATTTCGAGCACGGTGCCCTTGGCGATCGGCATGCCCTCGGGATTGCCCGAGAGCGGCGCCATGATCGTCTCGATATTGACCACGCGGCCGCGGTTCACCTCCTTGACGAAGGCGGTGATGTATTCGTCCGCCGGGTTCAGCACGATCTCCTGGCCGGTGCCCTGCTGCACGACCATGCCGTCGCGCAGGATCGCGATCTTGTCGCCGAGGCGCAGCGCCTCGTCGAGATCGTGGGTGATGAAGACGACGGTCTTCTTCAGCTCCTTCTGCAGGTCGAGCAGTACGGTCTGCATGTCGACGCGGATCAAGGGATCGAGCGCCGAATAGGCTTCGTCCATGAGCAGGATGTCGGCGTCGTTGGTCAGCGCCCGGGCAAGGCCAACGCGCTGCTGCATGCCGCCGGAGAGCTGGTTCGGATAGTGGTTTTCGAAACCGGCAAGGCCGACGCGGTCGATCCACTGTTTTGCGCGCTTTTCCCGCTCCGAAGCCCCGACGCCCTGGATTTCCAGGCCGTAGACCGTGTTTTCCAGCACCGTGCGGTGCGGCAGCAGCGCGAATTTCTGGAACACCATCGCCGTCTTGTGGCGGCGGAACTCGCGCAGGTCGTTCTCGTTCATCCGACAAACGTCGACGCCGTCGTAGAGCACCTCGCCGGCGGTCGGGTCGATCAGCCGGTTGATGTGGCGGATCAGCGTCGACTTGCCGGAGCCCGACAGGCCCATCACCACCATGATGCCGCCGGCGGGCATGGAGATGTTGATGTCGCGCAGGCCGAGCACATGGCCGTATTTCTGGTTCAGTTCGGCCTTGCCGAGGCCGTTCTTGACCGCGTCGACATAGTCACCGCCCCGCGGGCCAAAAATCTTGTAGAGATTGCGGACCTCGATTGCATGACTAACCATGAATTACCTCCGAATGCTTCTGCAGCCGCTTGCCGTAGGCCTGGCTTGTACGGTCAAAGATGATGGCGATGGCCACGAGCGCGAACCCGTTGAGGAACCCGACCGTGAAGAACTGGTTGTTGATGGCCTGGAGCACGTTCTTGCCGAGCCCGCCGACGCCGACCATCGAGGCGACGACGACCATGGCGAGCGACATCATGATGGTCTGGTTGATGCCGGCCATGATGGTGGGCAGGGCGAGCGGCATCTGCACGTTCTTCAGCTTCTGCCAGCCGGAGGAGCCGAAGGCGTCCGCCGCCTCCAGGACCTCCTTGTCGACCAGCCTTATGCCGAGATTGGTGAGGCGGATCATCGGCGGCACGGCATAGATGACGACCGCGATGAGGCCCGGCACCTTGCCGATGCCGAAGATCATGACGACGGGGATGAGGTAGACGAAGCTCGGCATCGTCTGCATCACGTCGAGGATCGGGTTGACGAAGGCCTGCACCCGGTCGGAGCGGGCCATCAGAATGCCGATCGGGATGCCAACGATGACGGCGATCAGCGTACAGACCGTCACCATGGCGAGCGTCACCATCGTGTCGTTCCACAGGCCGAGAAGCCCGATGGCGCACATGGAGACGGCGGTGCCGATGGTAATCCTGATGTTGCGGCTGCCGAAATAGACGATGGCCAGCATCGCGATCAGGATGATCGGCCAGGGCGAGCTGACGAACAGCCGCTCCAGGTAGTTCAGGAACGATTGCAACGGCTGGACCATTGCATCGATGATGTTGACGTAACTCCTGACGAGGCTCTTGAAGCCGTCGTCGATGATTTTTCTAGCTCCGCGGATGCTGGCATCACTGAAGGCCGGAAACTTGCAAAGAAAGCCTGGCAAAAGTTCGCATAGGCCTGCCATCCTCTTCCCCTCTTCTACCGGAAGTTATTGTCCCGCGCCGCAATAGAACATTGATGCAATTGCGAACGGAACGGCGCACACAGGGATATTCTTGTTGTCGGTTCCCGGCTTGCAGGTTCGTCATGACACGAACTGCAGCATGATATTGTGCTGTTTGCGACCTCTGCAGTTTCTTGGCGGGCGTCCGGCGGAAAAGCCGGCCCTTCGTTCAGGTCGCGGGAAAGCCGGCAGCCGGATGGGCTGCCGGCAAGCTGCCGTCAGAGCGCGGCCTTCACCTTTTCCGCGACGTCCGGGGCGACCCACTTGGTCCACATGTCCGGATAGTTTTCGAGGAAGTGCCGGGCGGCGTCCTCGTTGGTGCCCTGGTTCTCGCCCATCCAGGCCAGCACCTTGCCGACCGTGCCGTTGTCCCACTGGCGCGTCTTCATGTAGTCCATGGCGACGCCGGCCTTTTCGGAGAAGGCCTTGGTCACGACGGTGAAGACGTCGGAGGTCGGGTAGGAGTTGACCTTCGGGTTGGCGCAGTCCGGCACGGCGGTGCAGGCGTCCCAGTCGGCCTTGTCGTGGTCGACGCCGAAGGAGAGCTTCGTCATCTCGTACTTGCCGAGAATGGCGGTCGGCGCCCAGTAATAGCCGAGCCAGCCGCTCTTCTTCTCGAAGGCATTGGCGATGGAGCCGTCGAGGCCTGCGGCCGAGCCCGTGTCGACGAGCGTGAAGCCGTCCTTGTCCGCATCGAGCGCGCGGTAGAGGTTGTCCGTCGAGACCTGGCAGTTCCAGCCCGAGGGGCAATTGTGCACGGCGCCCTTGGAGGCGTCTTCCGGTGCGGGGAACAGTTCGGGATGCTTCAGCGCGTCCTGCACGGTCTTGATGTCGGGATGCGCGTCGGCGAGGAATTTCGGGATCCACCAGCCTTCGACCCCGCCTTCCGAAAGGAGCGGCGCAAGCTGGATCAGGCGGCCTTCGGCGATCGCCGCGTCGAGCGGCGTGCGCACGGCGTTGACCCACATTTCGGGCGCGACGTCCGGCTCGCCCTTCTCGTTCATGGAGGTGAAGGTCGGCATCGTGTCGCCGGTCACCAGCGTGACCGTGCAGCCATAGCCGTTCTCGAGGATGAGCTTGTCGACATGCGCGGCCACGCCCGCCGAGGCCCAGTTCATTTCGGCGATCGAGACTTCGCCGCAGTCTGCCGCCTGGGCAGAACCGGCAAAGCCATAAAGGCCGGCGGCAAGGATAGTGGAAGCGAGGAGCTTCTTCATGGATTAAGACCTCCCAGTCTTGGATGCAGCGATCAACCCGGAGGGCAGCGCAGGTTACTGCGTTATCCCGACTGCCCGAAAGTTTTGCGACAGCCACGGGGATCCGATGCCAGGTGAGGCGAGCCAATCCAATCCCCCTGCTGCAGCGACGCCGAGCCTTTTTCTGATCTGCCGGCGGAACCCTGTCACCGGCACCCTACGTCGTACGTCGCGAGGGGTAGCCTACGGGTTCTCATTGAGAAATCAACCTCCTGCGCGGCGGCCTGGTCCTTCCGGGCGGCCGAAAGGCTGAAATTCCAGCAACCCTGCGGTGGAATTTTTGGGCGTTTGCTCGCATCGGGGCAAATGATCGGGGCGCCATTCGCGTAACCGGGCGCGATGGTCGCCGAAAGCGGACAGATCCTGTCGCGAATGCGCCGCGGCGGCCTTTTGCGATACGATCGCGGGAATTTTCAAAAAAGAGCGCGATTCATCTTTGCTTAAGTTCCCGATAACGGTCCGGTAAGGATGTGCCGCTATTGGTTCTCTCACGGCGGGGGACACCGCCGCCCGCTCCGGAAAGGTATTGCGTACCGGGGTGCCTGGGCTTCGACGCGTTCTTGTCGAATGCCGCCATGCGTATTTTGGCAAGCCGTGCATCACCGCAAGGGATGCGCGGCTTTCGCCGTTTCAGGGATCGTGAAAGCAATAAAAAACGCCGCCTCCCGGAGAGAGACGGCGCCGTATGCGAGCGGGACCTGACGTCGCGCTCGAAGGATCAGCCGACGTTGCGCGTGCGGATGAAGCCGAGGGGACCGAGCGGCGCGTCCATGACGACGTTGCGCACGCGGGACTGGCTCTGGGGGGCTTCGCCGTTCCAGGCGATCTGTACGAAGTTCGGCTTGCTGAAGATGAACAGCATGGTCTTTGTCCTTGAAACCCGAAGCCACGCGCCTCGGCTGTGTGATGTCGCAGATATAGGCGTTCTCCCGCGTAAAACCAGGGTCGTTCACGGCGCAATATGTCGCAAATGGAATGGCATGGCAGCCATGCTTGCCGCGCATGGCGATCGGCTCGCCGATGACCTGTGCGGGCGCTGCGAGATTGCGGCGGAATTGCGGTGAATCAGGGCTTTTCGGTGGTCGGCGGGAATGCTACGAGGGCCGCATGACCAGAACGATCATGCTCCAGGGCACCGGCTCGGATGTCGGAAAAACGGTATTGGTGGCGGGGCTCTGCCGCATCGCCGCCAATCGCGGGCTGAAGGTGCGTCCCTTCAAGCCGCAGAACATGTCGAACAATGCCGCCGTCTCGGCCGACGGGGGAGAGATCGGCCGGGCGCAATGGCTGCAATCGCTCGCCGCCCGCGTGCCGTCCTCCGTGCACATGAACCCGGTGCTGCTCAAGCCGCAATCGGAGACCGGCAGCCAGATCATCGTGCAGGGCAGGGTGTTCGGCCAGGCCAAGGGGCGCGACTACCAGGCGCTGAAGCCGAAACTGATGGGCGCCGTCATGGAGAGCTTCGCGACGGTCGCGGACGGCGCCGACCTCGTCGTCGTCGAGGGCGCGGGCTCGCCGGCGGAAATCAACCTTCGGGCCGGGGACATCGCCAATATGGGCTTTGCTACCCGCGCCGGCGTGCCGGTCGTGCTCGTCGGCGATATCGACCGTGGCGGCGTCATCGCCTCGCTGGTCGGCACCCACGCCATCCTGCCGGAGGAAGACCGGCGCATGGTCGCCGGCTATCTCATCAACAAGTTCCGGGGCGACGTAACGCTGTTCGACAGCGGCATCGCCGAAATCGCCCGCTTCACCGGCTGGCCCTGTTTCGGCGTCGTGCCGTGGCTGAGGGAGGCGGCGCGCCTGCCGGCCGAGGATTCGGTCGTGCTGGAGCGGCTTGCCAAGGGCGGCGGCGGGGCGCTGAAGGTCGCGGTGCCCGTTCTTTCGCGCATCGCCAATTTCGACGACCTCGATCCGCTCAAGGCCGAACCGGATGTGGACGTCGTCTTCGTGCGAGCGGGCGAGCGGCTTCCGGCCGATGCCGGCCTCGTCGTTCTGCCGGGCTCCAAATCCACCATCGCCGACCTTGAGGATTTCCGTGCCGCCGGCTGGGACCGCGACCTTGCGCTGCACATGCGCCGCGGCGGCCGGGTCATCGGCATCTGCGGCGGCTACCAGATGCTCGGCAGCCGCGTCACCGATCCGCTCGGCATCGAGGGCGGCGCGCGGGAGGTCGAGGGGCTCGGCCTGCTGGCGGTCGAGACCGAGATGGCGCCGGAAAAGACCGTGCGCAACAGCACGGCCCGCTCCGTGCAATACGGCGTGCCGCTCGAAGGCTATGAGATCCATCTCGGCCGCACCACCGGGCCGGATACGCTGCGCCCTGCCGTCCGCATCGACGGGCGGCCGGACGGCGCACTCTCGGCCGACGGGCGGGTGATGGGCACCTATCTGCACGGTCTTCTGTCGAGCGACGCCTATCGCGCCGGCCTGCTTGCCGATTTCGGCATCGAGGGCGGCGGCTTCGATTACCGGGCGAGCGTCGATGCGGCGCTCGACGGCGTGGCGGCGGAGCTGGAGGCGGTTCTCGACCCGCGCTGGCTCGACGGTCTTTTAAGCCGGGGCTGATTAAACCGCCCGCCTGAAACGTACAGCTATCGGGTTCCTCCGCCGCCGGCCTGCCGCACCAAAGTTGCGCCAGAATTCGGTGCGAGGAGTGATGGAAATCCGCCCGGGATCGCCGGGCGCTGGCGCCTTCGCGCGATCCGAAAGGGTGGAATATATGGGTTCTGGACCTCTCGCACGCTCCGTTCTGGTGCGGCTCGGCCTTGCCGGCATCGTCGGGCTGTCGCTCGCCGGCCAGCCGGCCGTCGCCTTCGCGCAGGCCGCCACCGGCAAGGAGGCCGGCAGCGCCGGAAAACGCTGGGAAGAGGAATTCTCGCTCTGGCAGAAGGTTTCGGCCGGAAGCGACGTCGCGCAGTACGAAGGCTATCTGAAGCAATATCCGAACGGCACCTTCGCCTCCATGGCGCGCCTGCGCATCGCGGAATTGCAGGCTGCCGCCAAGGCGAAGCCGGCGACGGACGCCTCCGAGCAGGCCGAGGCGGACGCCAAGGCCAGGGCCGACGAGGCCGCCGCTGAGAAGGCGAAAGCCGAGGAGGAGGCCCGCAAGACCGCCGAGGCCGAGAAAGCCAAGGCCGACGCGGAAGCCGCACGCCTGAAGGCCGAGGAAGAGGCGCGGAAGACGGCGGAGGCGGAAAAGGCCAGGGCCGATGCGGAAGCCGCGCGCCTCAAGGCCGAAGAGGAGGCGCAGAAGGCTGCGGAAGTAGAAAAGGCGAAGGCCGATGCCGAGGCGGCGCGCCTGAAGGCGGAAGCGGACGCGAAGAAGGCGGAAGAAGCGGCCGCGGCGCGCAAGCTTGCAGAGGAGAAGACCGCGGCCGAGGAGAAGGCACGCGTGGAAGCCGCCGCGGCGGAAAAGGCGCGCGTCGAAGAGGCGGCGCGCCTGAAGGCCGAGACGGAAGAGAAGGAGGCGGCTGCCCGAAAGCTGGCTGAAGAGCAGGCTGCCGAGGCAGAACGGCTGAAGGCGGAGGCCGCGGCTGCCGCGGACAAGGCCAGGACGGAAGAGGCTGCCCGCCTGAAGGCCGAAGAGGCCGCCGCGACGGAAAAGGCGCGGGCCGAAGAGGAAGCCGCCGCCCGGCGCGAAGCCGAGGCCAAGCGCATCGAATCGGAAAAGGCCGCCGCGGCCGAGAAGGCACGGATCGAAGAGGAGGCGGCCGCCGCCCGCAAGCTTGCGGAAGAGAAGGCCTCCGAGGTGGAACGGCTGAAGGCGGAGGCCGCCAGGGCCGCCGCCGACGCGAAGGCCAAGGCGGCGGAAGCGGCCCGCCTTGCCGAGGAGGCCGAAAAGCGCGCCGAGGAAGCGGCCGCTGCCGAGCGTGCGGCGAAGGACACCGCGGCTGCCCGCGAGGACGACACGCAGGAGGCCGACAGGAAGAACCGCGGCCTTGCCGTCGAAGAGGCCGCCGACGCGGAAAAGCGCGAGGAGGAGACGTTCCAGAAAGCCGTGCTGGAGGGCTCGGAAAAGGCCTTCCGCGCCTATCTCGACGAATATCCGGACGGTCGTTTCGTCGCGGATGCGCGTGCGCGCCTTTCGGCGCTGGCGAATACGGCCCGGCAGGAGGCGAAGCCGAAGACGGACGGCAAAGCGGCCGTCGTGGAGACCGAACGCAAGGCGGAGCAGCCGGCGGTCGATCGCCGCGAGGCCTATATGGACCGCGCGATCCGGGCGCAGGCCCAGCGCTGGCTGAGCATGCTCGGCTTCAACACCTATGGCGTCGACGGCGTCTTCGGCGCGCGCAGCCGCGCCGCGATCGCCGCCTGGCAGGGCGCGTCGGGCTACCGCGCCGACGGCTACCTCTCCCGCCAGCAGTACCGCGCCCTTCGCCAGGCCGCGCAATATGCCGAGGCCGGGCAGGATCGCCAGCGCCGCTACCGGCAGGACTATGACATGCTCGAAGGTCCGGTCGACGGCTATTACGAGCGCTACTACCGCGACGACGGCTATTACAACGGCGGCGGCGTGGTGATCATTCCCGGCTATTGAGATTGCGACGGCCCGGCGGCGGTTTCGGCACAGGCGATGACGCTGCCGGTCGATTGACTTCGCAGGGGTGGAAGCATAATCATCCAGCATATTGGATGGTTCCCGGATCCGGAAACGGATCGGGGAGTAAATGGGAATGTGACGCGGCGGACCCAATCAGGGCGCTGCAATCACGGCCGACCCCGCGACTGTAGAGTGGCGAGGGACGCTCATCCGGATGGGAGGATCTGCGCGGAACGGGGCAATGGTGCCGTCGGCCGCGCCGTGGGGACCAGCCGGAAAAGCCACTGGGTGGCATTGCGATAAACCGGGGTGGGACGCCTCTTTCTCTACGAATCGTCCGCCTTTTCGTGATGCCGCAGCCTGGGAAGGCGAGGGTGACCCGCAGGCGTTTTGAACGCCGGACGCTGCGAGCCAGGAGACCTGCCAGCCAATGTAAGGGCATTTCGTCCGACCTGGGGAGGTTTCCCCGCTGCCTGCACGGAGGTTGTCATGGCTGTTTCGACTACGTCTTCTGTTACCCTATCGGCAAACGATCGTCTCGTCGCCGGTGTTTTCGCTCTCGTGCTCGGCGCCTTCCTGGTGTTCGGCGCGGGCCTTGCGAATTCCGCCGTGTTGCACGATACGGCGCACGATACGCGTCACTCCTACGGCTTTCCCTGCCACTAAGGATTTTTGACATGATCGTTCGTTATCTCCTGGCCGCCCTGGTGGCCGGGCTGTTCTCCGGCGTGCTCATGACGGCCGCCCAGGAGGCCCGAGTCGTGCCGCTCATCCTGCATGCCGAGGAATTCGAGGGCGGCGACGAAGCCGCGCCCGCAACCGAAGGCACGACACCCGGCACCGAAGGCGCTGCCCAGACGCAGGATCATTCCTCGCTCGGCGCCGTCATCCTCGACATGGCCTCGGCGCTCTCGCCGGTCTCCGTCGCCTATGCCCATGACGGCGAGGACCACGAGGAGGGCGGCATCATGTTCGGCATGAGCCGGTTCTCCGGAACGCTCCTTGCCAACCTCGTCACGGGCGCCGGCTTCGGCCTGTTGCTCGCCGGCTTCAGCCTCGTTTCCGGCCATCCGATCACGGTGGCGAACGGGGCGCTCTGGGGGGCTGCCGGCTGGCTTGCCGTGCACATGCTGCCGGCCATCGGCCTGCCGCCGGAGCTTCCGGGCTTTCCCGCCGCCGATCTCGGCGACCGCCAGGTCTGGTGGATCGCGACCGTCATCCTGTCGGCGGCCGGCCTCTACCTGCTGTTCCTCAAGCCGAATATCGTCGCCAAGATCGTCGGTATCGTGCTGATCGCGGCGCCGCAGGTTTATGGCGCACCGCAGCCGGGCGACATTTCCAGCAGCGTTCCGGCCGTGCTCGGCGCGGAATTCGCCGTTGCCGCCCTTGCCACGACCCTGTTCTTCTGGATCGTGCTCGGCCTCTCGCTCGGCTTTGCCAACGAGAAGATCGCCAAGGCCGCCTGATATGACGCTGACATCGCCCGGAGCCGTCCTGGTTCTGGGCGGTGCGCGTTCCGGAAAATCCGCTTTTGCCGAGAGGCTGGTCGCCAAGACCGGCCTCTCGCGTCACTATATCGCCACCGGCCGCGCCTTCGACGACGAGATGCGCGCCCGCATTGCAAAGCACCGCGAGGATCGCGGCGAGGGCTGGCAGACGCATGAGGAGCCGCTGGCGCTCGCCGCGCGCATACGCGCCGTGGCGCGGGCCGACCGGGCCGTGCTCGTCGATTGCCTGACGCTGTGGATGACGAACCTGATGCTGGAAGAGCGGGATATCGCCGCCGAATCCTCCAGCCTCCTGGACGCCATCCGGCAGGCGCCCGGCCGCATCGTCCTCGTCTCCAACGAGGTCGGCCTCGGCATCGTGCCGGAAAACCGCATGGCGCGCGAATTCCGCGACCATGCCGGGCGGCTGCACCAGAAGGTCGCCGCCCTCGTGCCTGAAGTCTATTTCATCGCGGCCGGATTGCCGCTGAAAATGAAGGGTTGAGCCATGCTGCAACAGAAGATCCCCGCCACCGTCATCACCGGCTTCCTCGGCGCGGGCAAGACGACGCTGATCCGCAACCTCCTGCAGAATGCCGGAGGAAAACGCATCGCGCTCATCATCAACGAGTTCGGCGATCTCGGCGTCGACGGCGACGTCCTGAAGGGTTGCGGCGCGGAAGCCTGCACCGAGGACGACATCATCGAGCTTACCAACGGCTGCATCTGCTGCACCGTCGCCGATGATTTCATCCCCACCATGACGAAGCTCCTAGAGCGGGAGAACCGTCCCGACCACATCGTCATCGAGACCTCGGGCCTTGCCCTGCCGCAGCCGCTCGTCGCCGCCTTCAACTGGCCGGAGATCAAGACGCAGGTGACGGTGGACGGCGTCGTGACCGTCGTCGACAGTGCCGCCGTCGCCGCCGGCCGCTTTGCCGACGACCACGACAAGGTGGATGCGCTGCGTGTTACGGACGAGAACCTCGACCATGAAAGCCCGCTGGAGGAGCTGTTCGAGGACCAGCTCACCGCCGCCGACCTCATCGTGCTCAACAAGACCGACCTGATCGACGCCGAGGGCCTCAAGGCCGTGCGCGACGAGGTCGCCTCCCGCACCGCCCGCAAGCCCACGATGATCGAGGCGAGGAACGGCGAGGTCGCCGCCGCCGTGCTGCTCGGCCTCGGCGTCGGCACGGAGGACGACATCGCCAACCGCAAGTCGCACCACGAGATGGAGCACGAGAACGGTGAGGAGCACGACCATGACGAGTTCGACAGCTTCGTCGTGGACCTGCCGGCCATCGCCGAGCCGGCCGCCTTCATCGAACGCCTCAAGGGCGTGATCGCCACCCATGACGTGCTGCGCGTCAAGGGTTTCGCCGACGTGCCCGGCAAGCCGCTGCGCCTGCTCGTCCAGGCCGTCGGCAGCCGCATCGACCACTATTTCGAGCGCGCCTGGGCCCCCGGCGAGACCCGCGGCACCCGCCTCGTCGTCATCGGCCTGCACGACATGGACGAAGCCGCGGTGCGCGCGGCCATCGCCGCGGCGGTGTGAGTTTCGGCATGAGCATGCGGCGGTTCCCTTCTTCGATGTTTTCGGCCCGGCAAGCCCGTTCGCGGCGTGCCGGGAGGGGAGGCGCCGCATGCATCTTCTCCTAGCGCAGAAGGGCACCATCGCCGACGGCAGGGAGGCGATCGACCTTGGGCAGACGCCCGGCGACATCCTCTTCCTCTCCGCCGCCGACACGGAGCTTGCCGCCATCGCCGCCGCCCATCGCGCGCGCGACACGCAAACGCGGCTGCGGCTCGCCAGCCTCGCCACGCTGTCCCATCCGATGTCGGTCGATACCTATGTCGAGCGCACCGCCCGGCACGCGAAGCTCATCGTCATCCGCGCCCTCGGCGGCGCCAGCTATTTCCGCTACGTGCTGGAAGCGCTGCTGGCGACGGCGGTGGCGAACGGCATTCGGCTCGTGGCGCTGCCCGGCGACGACCGGCCGGACGAGGGCCTCGTCCCCTTCAACCGCATAGACGACACCGACCGCCAGACCCTCTGGGCCTATCTCAACGAGGGCGGCGCCGACAATGCGGACCGCTTCCTCGCCTATGCCGATGCCCTGGTCTTCGGCGGCGACAGGCCGGAACCGGCCACACTGCTGGAAAAGGCCGGCATCTGGTGGCCGGGGCGGGGTGTTGTGGACATCGAGACGTGGCGGGCGCTGGCGGGTGCCGTACCTCCCTCGGAGGAGCACGCCCCCACCGCCGCCATCTGCTTCTACCGCGCCTATGTCCAGAGCGGCGAGACACGCCCCGTGGAAATGCTGATCGAGGCATTGGCGGCCGAGGGCGTCCGCGCCCTGCCGCTCTTCGTCTCCAGCCTCAAGGAGCCCGTCTCCATCGAGACGGTGCGCGCTGCCTTCGAGAACGCCCGGCCCGAGGTCGTGCTGAACGCCACCAGCTTTGCCGTATCCGCCCCCGGCGCCGGCCGCAAGCCGACCGTGCTCGACGAAACGGGCGCGCCGGTCCTGCAGATCGTCTTTTCCGGTTCTTCGCGCGAAGCCTGGGAAGCCTCCGGCCAGGGGCTGACGGCGCGCGACCTCGGCATGAACGTCTCGCTGCCGGAGGTCGATGGCCGCGTGCTCGCCCGGGCCGTCTCCTTCAAGGCGGCCGCGCGTTATGACGAGCGCGTCGAGACGAACATCGTCAGCCTCGATCCGGTCGAGGACCGCATCCGCTTTTCCGCCCGGCTGGCCGCCGGCTGGGCGCGGCTGCGGCGGGCGGCGCCGGCGGAGCGCCGCATCGCGCTCGTCATGGCGAACTATCCGAACCGCGACGGGCGCCTCGGCAACGGCGTCGGCCTCGACACGCCGGCCGGCACGATGGAGGTGCTGCGCGCCATGGCGGCGGAGGGCTATGCGGTGGCGGACCTGCCGGCCGACGGCGACGCGCTGATCGCCCACCTGATGGCCGGCCCGACCAATGCGGCGAGCGACGGGCGCGAAATCCGCGAGACATTTTCCCTCAATCATTACAAGGCGTTCTTCGCCTCCCTTCCGATGCAGATTCAGGCGGAGATGACGGCTCGCTGGGGTGCGCCGGAAGACGATCCCTTCGTCATCGGCGACGTCTTCGCCCTGCCGCTCGCCCGTTTCGGCGAGACGCTGGTCGGCATCCAGCCGGCGCGCGGCTACAATATCGATCCGAAGGACACCTACCATTCGCCGGATCTCGTGCCGCCGCACGGCTATCTCGCCTTCTATGCCTTCCTGCGCCGGCATTTCGGCGCGCATGCCATCGTGCATATGGGCAAGCACGGCAATCTGGAATGGCTGCCGGGCAAGGCGCTGGCCCTGTCGGAGGCGTGCTATCCGGAAGCCGTGCTCGGCCCGGTGCCGCATCTCTATCCCTTCATCGTCAACGATCCGGGCGAGGGCACGCAGGCCAAGCGCCGCTCCGCCGCCGTCATCGTCGATCACCTGACGCCGCCCCTGACCCGCGCGGAGACCTACGGCCCGCTGAAGGACCTCGAGGCGCTGGTCGACGAATATTACGACGCCTCCGGCGGCGATCCGCGGCGCATCAAGCTTCTGACGAAGCAGATCCTCGACCTCGTGCGCGACATCGGCCTCGACCGCGACGCCGGCATCGCCCGGACGGACGGCGAGGCGGCGGCGTTGCAGAAGCTCGACGCCTATCTCTGCGACCTGAAGGAAATGCAGATCCGCGACGGCCTGCACGTCTTCGGCGTGTCGCCCGAGGGACGGCTCCTGACCGACCTGACGCTGGCGCTCGCCCGCGTGCCGCGCGGCCTCGGCGAGGGCGGCGAAGCAAGCCTGCAGCGGGCGATCGCGGCGGATGCGTTCCGGGGCGCGATTTCCTTCGACCCGCTCGACTGCATCCCCTCCGATCCCTGGACCGGCCCGCGCCCGCAAATCCTCGCCACGCAAACCGATGCCCCCTGGCGCAGCAACGGCGACACGGTCGAGTGCATCGAACTGCTTGCCGCAAGGCTCGTGGACGGGACGCTTGCCTGCCCGGAAAACTGGCACGCCACCCGCGCCGTGCTCGACGTGATCGACGCGACTATCCGCCCCGCGCTCTCCGCCTGCGGCCCGGCGGAGATTGCGGCGCTGCTGCGCGGTCTCGACGGGCGCTTCATCGAGCCGGGCCCTTCCGGCGCGCCGACGCGCGGGCGGCCGGACGTGCTGCCGACGGGGCGCAACTTCTATTCCGTCGACAGCCGCGCGGTGCCGACGCCGGCGGCCTGGGAACTCGGCCGCAAATCCGCCGAACTCACCGTCGCCCGCTATGCGCAGGACCACGGCGAATGGCCGACCGCCTTCGGCATCACCGCCTGGGGCACCTCCAACATGCGCACCGGCGGCGACGACATCGCGCAGGCCATGGCGCTGATCGGCGTCAAGCCGACCTGGGACATGGCCTCGCGCCGCGTCACGGGCTTCGAGATCATCCCGCCGGCCATGCTGCGCCATCCGCGCGTCGATGTGACGCTGCGCATTTCCGGCTTCTTCCGCGATGCCTTCCCGGAGCAGATCGCGCTGTTCGACCGGGCCGTGCGCGCCATCGGCGCGCTGGACGAGGACGATGCCGACAACCCGATCGCCGCCCGCATGCGGGCCGAGGCGGCGGCGCTGGCGGAAAAAGGCGCCTCCGAGGACGAGGCGCTGAAGCAGGCCGGCTTCCGCATTTTCGGCGCGAAGTCGGGCGGCTACGGCGCCGGCCTCCAGACGATGATGGACGAGGGGCTGTGGACGGAACGCGGCGACCTTGCCGAGGCGTGGCTTACCTGGGGTGCGCATGCCTATGACGGGACGAGCGACGGCGTGCCGATGCGCGAGCGGCTGGAGGCGCGCATGAGGAGCCTCCAGGCCGTGGTGCAGAACCAGGACAGCCGCGAGCACGACCTGCTCGACAGCGACGAATACTACCAGTTCGAAGGCGGCATGGCCGCGGCGGCGGAGCACCTTTCCGGCAAGCAGCCGGTCGTCTACCACAACGACCTGTCGCGACCCGAAAAACCGGTGGTGCGCACGCTGGAGGACGAGATCGGCCGCGTCGTGCGCGCCCGCGTCGTCAATCCCAAATGGATCGACGGCGTCATGCGCCACGGCTACAAGGGCGCCTTCGAGATCGCCGCGACGGTCGATTTCATGTTCGCCTTCGCCGCCACGACCGGCGCGGTGAAGGACCACCATTTCGAGGCCGCCTACCAGGCCTATGTGCTGGACGAGCGGGTGCGCGATTTCCTGATGGAGAAGAATCCGGCGGCGCTTGCCGAAATGGCGGCGCGGTTCGCCGAGGCGATCGACCGGAAGCTCTGGACGCCGCGCTCGAACTCCGCGCGCTTCGAACTGGACGGCCTCACCCGGCGCAAGGCGTCGTAACGGGATATTGGAAGGAAGAACGATGAGCGATAACCACGACGAAACCGCCGGCATGACCGAAGCCGAACTCGCCCGCCACGCGGAGAAGATGGCCAAGAAGAAGCAGGCGCGCGAAAAGATCATGGCGACGAAGACCGACGAGAAGGGCCTCGTCATCGTCCATACCGGCAAGGGCAAGGGCAAGTCGACCGCCGGTTTCGGCATGATCTTCCGCCATATCGCGCACGGGAAGCCCTGCGCCGTCGTGCAGTTCATCAAGGGCGCCATGGTGACGGGCGAGCGCGACCTGATCGAGGCGCATTTCTCCGATCTCTGCCAGTTCTTCACGCTGGGCGAGGGCTTTACCTGGGAAACGCAGGACCGCGCCCGCGACGTTGCGATGGCGCAGAAGGCCTGGGAGAAGGCGAAGGAACTCATCCGCGACGAGCGCAATTCCATGGTGTTGCTCGACGAGATCAACATCGCGCTGCGCTATGACTATATCGACGTCAATGAGGTGATCGCGTTCCTGACGAATGAAAAGCCCTACATGACCCATGTCGTGCTGACGGGCCGCAACGCCAAGGAAGAGCTGATCGAGATCGCCGACCTCGCGACCGAGATGGAACTGCTGAAGCACCCGTTCCGCTCGGGCATCAAGGCGCAGCAGGGCGTGGAATATTGACCGCGAGGGGCGCCCCGCCTCTCACCACCCCAGCCACACCCGCAGCGGATGGCCCGGGTCGGCCATCAGGCGGATGGCGAGGGCGATGGAGGTGACCACCAGCAGCGGCTTGATGATCTTCGCGCCGATCCTCATCGCGACGCGTGAGCCGACCTGCGCGCCGAGGAACTGTCCGGCGCCCATGACGAGGCCGACCTTCCACAAGACGACGCCATAGGCGAGGAAGACGGCGAAGGCGCCGAGATTCGAGCCGAAGTTCAGGAGCTTGGTATGCGCCGTCGCCTTCAGCACGCCGAAGCCCGCCAGCGTCACGAAGGCCAGCATGAAGAACGAGCCGGTGCCCGGTCCGAACACGCCGTCGTAGAAGCCGATCGCCGGCACGATGGTGGCGGTGAACAGGAAGACGCCCATGCGGCGGTGCTTGTCGATATCGCCGATATTCGGCTTCAACCCGAAATAAAGCGCGATGGCGACGAGCAGGAACGGCAGGATCGCCTTCAGCACGTCGCCCGGCACGATGGTCGCGAGCAGGGCGCCGAAGGCCCCGCCGAGCGCGGAGAGTGCCGCCATCGGCAATTGCTCGGCAAGGCGCACATGGCCGGCGCGGGCATAGGCGAGCGTCGCCGAGCCGGAGCCGAAAAGGGATTGCAGCTTGTTCGTGCCGAGCGTTTCGAGCGGCGGAATGCCGGCGATCAGCATGGCGGGGATGGTGATCATGCCGCCGCCGCCGGCGATGGAATCGATGAAGCCGGCCAGGAAGGCGGCGAGGAACAGGAAGACGAGGATTTGGAAGGCTATGTCGGCCACGACGGGTCTCGGGGGATGCGAGGAGAGGATTTCCACCCCTTCTGTCAGACTGCGCGGCAAAAGCAAGGCCCATGCCCGGTGCAGGGATGGGCCGCCGCGACGGCATGCCGCATCCGGTGCGGGCGATGCCGCAATCCGGTTTGACCGGCCTTGCGCCCTCCGGTACTAAGAAGCTTCACGCAATTGCGCCTGCGGAACTGCGTGAAACCAAACAGATGGAGCGTTTTCGCTTTTCCAGGAAAGGCGGGAACGGTCTCGCGACGGTGCCCGCGCAGCGGGCCGAGCGGTGTCCGGTGCGGCTGACCCAGAGGGGCTTCATCCGGAACTGTCGGTGGACGGCAAGGCCGGGCGCTTTCGCGTGGAATTTTGCGAGAGACCGCCATGCGCGCTGAAGCCCCACATCCCGACACCGGACGACGCCTGCTCGTCCTCGGCCTTGGCTGCGAGCGCGGCACGCCGCCCGCCGAACTCCTCGACCTTGCCCTTTCCGTCGTCCCGGATCGCGAAGGCATCGCCGCCGTCGCGACGCTGGATGCGCGCGCGCGAGAGCCGGCCATGCATGCCGTCGCCCGGCATTTCGGCGCGCCGCTGGTGACCTTTGCGGCCGCCCGTCTCGAAGCCGAGACGCCTCGCCTTGCCAATCCCTCGGAGCGCGTCTTCGCCCTTACCGGCTGCCACGGCGTCGCCGAGGCGGCGGCGCTGGCGCAGGCGGGCGAGGGCGGCAGGCTCGTCGTCGAGAAGACGAAGTCACCCCACGCCACGGTCGCGATCGCCGAATCGTTCCAGTCGTTTGCGACGCTTTCCTGTGAGGTCGAGTCCGCGCCCTCGCATTCTGATTCAAGCCGGGAACCTGCCTGATGCAAACCCTGTTCACCGCCCTCCCATCCCTTCAGAAGGGCAGCGTCTGGCTCGTCGGTGCCGGCCCGGGCGATCCCGGTCTCCTGACGCTGCATGCCGCCAATGCGCTCCAGCAGGCGGATGTCATCGTGCATGATGCGCTGGTCAATGCGGAGTGCCTGTCGCTCGCCCGGCCGGGCGCGGTGCTGGAATTCGCCGGCAAGCGCGGCGGCAAGCCTTCGCACAAGCAGCGCGACATCTCGCTGCGGCTCGTGGAACTGGCGCGCGCCGGCAACCGCGTGCTGCGGCTGAAGGGGGGCGATCCCTTCGTCTTCGGCCGCGGCGGCGAGGAGGCGCTGACCCTTATCGAGCACGCCATCCCCTTCCGCATCGTGCCGGGCATCACGGCCGGCATCGGCGGCCTTGCCTATGCCGGCATCCCGGTGACGCATCGCGAGGTCAACCACGCCGTCACCTTCCTCACCGGCCACGATTCCTCCGGCCTCGTGCCCGATCGGATCAACTGGGAAGGCATCGCCAAGGGCTCGCCCGTCATCGTCATGTACATGGCGATGAAGCATATCGGCCAGATCGCCGCCAACCTCATCGCCGCCGGCCGGGCGCCGGACGAGCCCGTCGCCTTCGTCTGCAATGCCGCCACCGCCGAGCAGCAGGTGCTGGAAACGACGCTCGCCCGCGCGGAGGCGGACGTCACGGCCGCCGGCCTCGAACCGCCGGCCGTCGTCGTCGTCGGCGAGGTCGTGCGCCTGCGCGCCTCGCTCGACTGGCTCGGCGCGCTGACGCAGGGTCGCGCGCTGGTGCCCGATCCGTTCGGCGCGCGCGAATTGAAGGACCCGGCATGAGCGGACTGCTCATCGCCGCGCCCGCTTCCGGTTCCGGCAAGACGACGGTGACGCTGGGGCTGGCGCGCGCGCTTGCCGATGCCGGTCTCGGCCTCGTTTCCGGCAAGGCGGGACCGGACTACATCGATCCGGCCTTCCATGCTGCCGCCAGCCGCCGGGCCTGCCTTAACTACGATCCCTGGGCGATGCGCCCGGACCTCATCCGCGCCAATGCCGCCGAGCAGGCCGGGCCCGAGGGTTTCCTGCTGGTCGAGGCGATGATGGGCCTTTTCGATGCCGCCGCCGACGGCACCGGCGCGCCGGCCGACCTTGCCGCGACGCTCGGCCTGCCCGTCGTGCTCGTCGTCGATTGCAGCCGCATGTCCCAGTCCGTCGCCGCGCTGGTGAAGGGCTACCGGGACCATCGCAGCGATATCCGCGTCGCCGGCGTCATCCTCAACAAGATCGGCAGCCCCCGGCACGAGGCCATGCTGCGCGGCGCGCTGGAGGCGAGCGGCATCGAGATTTTCGGCATGCTGAGGAGCGATCCGCTGCTCGCCATGCCGGAACGGCATCTCGGCCTCGTGCAGGCCGGCGAGCACGGCACGCTGGAAAGCTTCATCGTCCGTGCGGCGGCCGTGGTGACGCGGTGCTGCGATCTCGACCGCCTGGTCGCCATCGCGGAGCGGGGACGGGCGCAGCCGCGGGGCGCCGTGCCGTGCCTGCCGCCGCTCGGCCAGCGCATCGCGGTCGCCCGCGACGTCGCCTTCGCCTTCAGCTACGAGCACATCCTGATGGGCTGGCGCATGGCGGGGGCGAGCCTTTCCTTCTTCTCGCCGCTGGCCGACGAGGCGCCCGCGGCCGACGCGGATGCCGTCTATCTGCCCGGCGGATATCCGGAACTGCATGGGGCCGCTCTTGCCAATGCCCATGCCTTCCGTCTAGGCATGCAGGATGCGGCGCGCCGGGGGGCGCGCATCTATGGCGAATGCGGGGGGTACATGGCATTGGGGGAAGCGCTGGTCGCGGCGGATGGTTCGCGCTACGCAATGCTCGGCCTCTTGCCGCTCGTCACCAGCTTTGCCGAGCGCCGCCGCCATCTCGGCTACCGCTGCGTGACGCCGCTTGCCGGCTCGGGTTTCTCGGCGCCGATGACCGCCCACGAGTTCCACTATTCCACCGTCGTGAGCGAGGGCGCCGCGGATCGTCTCTTCGCTGTCACGGACGCGATCGGCGAGGACCTCGGCGAGGCGGGCCTGCGCCGCGGAGCCGTCAGCGGCTCCTACATGCACCTTATCGACCTTGCGCCGGAGGCGGCATGACCGCGCCGGCCATCGTCCATGGCGGCGGCATCGCCGCGGCCGCCCGGCGCTTCGGCGGCCGGCCGGAGGATTGGCTGGACCTTTCCACCGGCATCAATCCCATTCCCGCGGCGCTGCCCGACGTGGACGCCGGCGCCTGGCACCGCCTGCCGGACCGGCACCGCCAGGACGCCGCGCGCGCCGCCGCCGCCCGCTATTACGGCACGTCGGGCGCCTTGCCCTTTCCCGTTCCCGGAACGCAGTCCGTCATCCAGCTCCTGCCGCGTCTCGTCGCTCCCGGCCGCCGCGCCGCCGTCGTCTCGCCGACCTATGGCGAATATGCCCGCGTGCTGGAAAATGCCGGCGTGGCGGTGGATCGCATAGCCGGGCTTAATGCCGTAGACGAGGCCCATGGCCTGGTCGTCGTCGTCAATCCGAACAATCCGGACGGACGGCTGTTCTCGCGCGAAGCGCTGCTCGATCTTCACCGGCGGGTTGCCGGCGGCGGCGGCCTTCTCGTCGTCGACGAGGCCTTCGGCGACATGCGCCCCGACGCCGCCGTCGCGCCGCTCGCCGGCGACGGCATGCCGGGGCTCGTCGTCTTCCGTTCCTTCGGCAAGTTCTTCGGCCTCGCGGGCCTGCGCCTCGGCTTCGTCATCGGTGAGACATCGCTCATCGACCGTATCGAGGACGGGCTCGGCCCCTGGGCCGTGTCGGGCCCGGCGCTCACCATCGCCACGGGCCTGATGTCCTCCGACACCGCCGCCATCCGCCGGTCGATCGAGGCGCGCAAGGCGGCGCTCGACGCGGTGCTTGCCGGGGCGGGCCTTGCCGTTATCGGCGGCACCGGCCTGTTCTCGCTGGTCGACCATGCGGATGCGGCCGGCCTCCACGAAGGTCTCTGCCGCCACCACATCCTCGTCCGGCCTTTCGACTACGAGGCGCGCTGGCTGCGCTTCGGGCTTGCGCCGGATGCCGCCTCCGACGCCCGGCTGGCGGAGGCGCTGGCCGCGGTGATGGCCGGGCGATGAGCGGGTCGCTTCTCCTCCTCTTCCTGGCCTTGCTGCTCGACCGCTTCGTCGGCGATCCGGACGGGCTGTGGCGGCGCGTGCCGCATCCGGTCGTGTTGTTCGGCCGGGCGATCGGGCTGACGGACAGGCTCTTCAACGGCAAGCGCCTCTCGGCCGAAACGAAGCGCTTCAACGGCGCCGCCGGCATCGCCGTGCTGCTCGCCGCCAGTGCACTGTCCGGCCTCGTCCTGCACCGGCTCCTCGCACCTCTCGGGATCGTCGGCGACCTTGTCGAGATCGTCGTCGTCGCGGTCCTCCTCGCGCAGAAAAGCCTTTACGACCATGTGCGCGCCGTCTCCGTGGGGCTGCGGCGCGGCGGCCTTGCGGGCGGGCGGCAGGCCGTGTCGATGATCGTCGGGCGCGATCCGGCGACGCTCGACGAGCCGGCCATCTGCCGCGCCGGCATCGAGAGTCTTGCCGAGAATTTCTCCGATGGCGTGGTGGCGCCCGCGCTCTGGTACGCGCTCCTCGGCCTGCCGGGCCTGTTCGCCTACAAGATGCTGAACACGGCCGATTCGATGATCGGCCACAAGAATACGAAATATCTCGATTTCGGCCGCGCTTCCGCCCGGCTGGACGACCTTGCCAACTGGCCCGCCGCGCGGCTTTCCATCGTCTTCCTCGCCGCCGGCGCATGGGCGGTGAAGGGCAGGGCGGCAGCGCGCCTTGCGATCGGCACGGCGCTGCGCGATGCGGGCCTTCACCGCTCGCCCAATTCCGGCTGGCCGGAAGCGGCGATGGCCGGCGCGCTCGGCATCGGCCTTGCCGGCCCGCGCATCTACGGCGGCACGCGCGTCGACGAGCCGATGATGAACGCCAGCGGGCGCATCGTCGCGGCGGTCGCGGATATCGATCTGTCCTTGCGGATATTCTCCGCTGCCTGCGCTGCACTTGCCGCCGCTGTATTGTCGGCAGCGCTTCTTTTGGCTTTGCTGTGAGCGGGCGGCGCGGCATTCGGTAAGATTTTATGCCTTAACTTCGTTTTCCTTTGCCGGTCCCGCCAATATTGCGCAAGGCTGAAACGTCTATATCCTGTCTCGCCGTGAGACATGGCGTCAAAGCCATCCGCAATCGAATAGAGGGGAAGTCATGCGCATCCTGTTTGCGACCGCAGTCGCATTCCTTCTTGTATTGTTCCAGACCCAGACCGCCCTGTCCGCCAATCTCGTCGCCCGGATCAGCCTTTCTTCGCAGACCATGGTCGTTACTCAGAACGGCGCGGTGAAGTATCGCTGGCGCGTGTCGACCGGCCGCAAGGGCTACGGCACGCCGACGGGCGCATGGTCGGCGAAATGGGCCTCGCGCAACCACCGCTCTCGCAAGTATAACAATGCGCCGATGCCCTATGCGATCTTCTTCAAGGGCGGATATGCGGTGCACGCGACCTACGAGACGAAGCGCCTCGGCCGTCCGGCCTCGCACGGCTGCGTGCGCCTCCATCCCGACAATGCGGCGACCTTCTTCCAGATGGCCAACCGCAGCGGGCTGTCCAACACGCGCATCGTCATCACGCGCTGAGGCTTTCGGCTCAGTCGTTGCCGGCGTAGCGCATCAGCCGGTCCATGTCGGGAACGGTGACGTTGCGGTTGTTCTCGAGCCGGATGACGTTTTCCTTGCGCAGCTTGGTGAACTGCCGGCTGACGGTCTCGATCGTCAGCCCGAGGAAATCGGCGATGTCGGCGCGCGAGAGCGGCAGGTCGAAGGTCGAGGTGTCGACGCTATCCGGGTCGATATGGGTGGCGATGAGATAGAGGAAGCTTGCCACCTTCTCCTGCGCCGACTTGCGGCCGAGCGTCAGCATCCAGTCGCGCGCCTCGTCCAGTTCCTTCAGCGCCTGCCGGTGCAGCTTGTGTTCCAGCTCCGGCGTTTTCTTGACGAGCCGGTCCAGCACATGGCGCGGGAAATTGCACACTTCGCTTTCCGTCGCCGCTTCCGCGGTGATGGCGCTCTCTTCCAGGAACGGCCGGCCGAGGAAGTCGGGGGCGAACTGCAGGCCGACGATCTGCTGGCGGCCGTCCGCCATCACCTTGGTCAGCTTCACCACGCCGCGCATGATGTTGGAATAGTTCACCACCGTCTCGCCCTGGCCGATGACTTCGGCGCCGGTTTCCAGGCGATTGCGGAACGAGTGCTTGTTGAGTTCGGAAAGCTGCTCGGAGGTCAGCGCACCGCAGACCCCGCCATGGCGCGCCTCGCAGGCACGGCACACGAGCGGAATATCGGAATTATGGATATCTTGGCGGCGAACTTCCATATCGGCTTTCCTTTCGCCCCGCAGCTTCCGCGGCGCAACAATGCCGTGCTACCGCACAGGGTGATGAACATAAAGCGTACCGCCTCGCGGCAAAATAGCGCCTCCTGACTATTGTCAAATCCTAGCGCGCTCCTTGCGGCTTTTACTTGATCGAAATCAATTGGCGGCGGCTCTTTCGGGTTTATTTGTCGCGGGAGCGGGGAGGGCGGCCGGCCATGCTGTTTGCGCAACACAGCACCGCCGACTGCGCAGGGCCCTCATCAAACCCATTGGCAATCGCGTCGTATTTCCATATAGGATCGCCCGACTATAGATTCATGAGGTATGGGCGTGACTGCTACATTCGACAAGGTTGCCGACATCATTGCTGAGACGAGCGAGATCGATCGCGAGACGATCACGCCCGACAGCCACACGATCGACGATCTCGGCATCGACAGCCTCGACTTCCTCGACATCGTTTTCGCGATCGACAAGGAATTCGGCATCAAGATCCCGCTGGAACAGTGGACGCAGGACGTCAACGAGGGCAAGGTCGCGACGGAAGAGTATTTCGTCCTGAAGAACCTCTGTGCCAAGATCGACGAACTGCGGGCCGCCAAGGCCTGAGGCAACGGCGCCGGCCGCCGTTGCGGCCGTGTTCCGGGCGATCCCGGTGCGTGTGATGCACGGCCTGCCGTTCCCGGCAGGCCTTTCGATTTCCGGAACCTGCCGGAGGTATCCCGATGCTGCTCGAATATTTCCAGATGATCGATCGCGTGGAGGCCGTCGACGGCGCACGCCGCGTGCTGAAGGCGCGCTCGGTCGTGCCGTCGAAAAGCCCCGTCTTCGAGGGCCATTTTCCCGGCATGCCGCTCGTTCCGGGCGTGCTGCTCATCGAGACGATGGCGCAGGCCTCCGGCTTCCTCGTGCTCGCCGCGACGGATTTTGCCGCCATGCCCTTCCTGATGAGCGTCGACGGCGCCAAGATGCGCAGCTTCGTCGCGCCGGATGCCGTGCTCGACATCGAGGCGGTGCTGGAGCATGACGGGTCGGGCTATGCGGTGACCAAGGCGAAGATCTCGTCTGCCGGCAAGAAGGTGTGCGACGCGCAGTTGAAGCTGCGCACCATGCCGTTTGCCGAGGTGCCGCTTGCCGATATCGTGCGGGCGCGCGCGGGCGAGGTGGGTTTGTTCGAGGCGCTCGAAGCGTCCGCGGAAGGAAAATGAGCATGGCGAACAACGATGTGGTCATCACCGGCGTCGGCATCGTCACCTGCCAGGGTGTCGGGGCGGCGACGCATGTGGAAATCCTTGGCGGCGCCGAAGCCCCCCCGCTGAAGGTCGAGACGGAGCGCTTCGCGCCCTATCCGGTGCATCCGATGCCGGAGATCGACTGGAACCAGCAGATCCCCAAGCGCGGCGACCAGCGCCAGATGGAGAACTGGCAGCGCCTCGGCGTCTTCACCGCCGGCCTTGCGCTCGACGATGCCGGCCTCAAGGACGACGCGGACGCCTGCGGCACGATGGACATGATTGTGGCGGCGGGCGGCGGCGAGCGCGACATCAATGTCGATTCGCTGATCGTCGACGAGGGCCTGAAGCGCAACGACCGTGAACGCCTGCTCAATGAGAAGCTGACGACGGAACTCCGGCCGACGCTCTTCCTCGCCCAGCTTTCGAACCTGCTGGCCGGCAATATCTCCATCGTCCACAAGGTCACCGGTTCCTCCCGCACCTTCATGGGCGAGGAGGCGGCCGGCATCTCCGCCATCGAGACCGCCTTCCACCGCATCCGCGCCGGCCAGTCGACGCATACGCTCGTCGGCAGCGCGCTGGTGGCCGAGCGGCAGGACGTCATCATGCTCTACGAGGCCATGCAGGCGCATGCGACGGGCGGCTGGACGCCGCTCTGGTCGCGTGACGAGAATGCCGGCGGCGGCATCGTCACCGGCACGGCCGCGGCCTTCCTCGTCCTGGAATCGCGGGCCCATGCCGAGGCGCGGGGCGCACGCATCTATGCGGCCATCGAGGCCATCGGCGGCGATCGCGGCGCGCGCGACGAGGGGCGGCTGGAAGCCCGCCTCGATCGTCTCGCCGAGGGCGCCGCGGCCGGCGCCGGAACCGTCGTCTTCTCCGGCGCCTCCGGCCAGCATGGCCCGACGGCGCGCGAAAAGGCCTGGCTCGACACGCGGTTCGCCGGCAGTCCGGTGCGCGGCTTCAGCGCCGTGACGGGTCAGGCGCTGGAAGCGCAATTCCCGCTCGGCCTTGCCATCGCCGCCCTGACGCTCGGCGCGGGCGTCAAGGTCGCCCCGTTCGATGCGACGGCCGAGGCCGCGATGACCGCGGCGGCGAAAAGCGCCGTGGTCACCACGGTCGGCCATGCGCGCGGCGAAGGCGTCGCAATCCTTTCCGCAGAGAAGTAGGAGCCGGCCATGTCGAAAGCCGCTTACAGGGATCATCTCGGCCGCCCGATCGTCGCCGTCACGGGCATGGGTGTCATCACCTCGCTGGGGCAGGGCCTCAAGGACAATTGGAGCGCGCTCGTCGGCGGCGTGTCCGGCATCCACGGCATCACGCGCTTTCCGGTCGACGGGCTGAACACCCGCATTTCCGGCACGGTCGATTTCATCGAGCTGCCCGTCGAGAACCCGGTCGAGCGCTCCTATGCCTATGCCCGCGAGACGACGGACGAGGCGCTGGCGCAGGCCGGCCTTTCCGGCGAGTTCGGCGGCCCGCTCTTCCTTGCCGCCCCGCCGATCGAGCCGGACTGGCGCGACCGCTTCGCGCTTGCCGACCGCGCCCCGCCGTCGCAGCGCCCCGGCGATGCCTATGACCGCCTCCTGTCGGCGCTGCGCGAAAAGGCCGAGCCCGCCCTGCACGAGGCCTGGGCCTTCGGCGCGATTTCCGAGCGCCTCGCCGACCGCTTTGGCACGCGCGGGCTGCCGGTGACGCTCTCGACGGCCTGTGCGTCCGGCGCGACGGCCATCCAGCTCGGCGTCGAGGCGATCCGCCAGGGCCGCACCGACCGCGCGCTGACCGTCGGCACCGACGGCTCGGTGACGGCCGAGGCGCTGATCCGTTTCGCGCTGCTCTCGGCGCTGTCCACGCAGAACGACCCGCCGACCAAGGCCTCCAAGCCGTTCAGCAAGGATCGCGACGGCTTCGTCATCGCCGAAGGCGCGGCGACGCTGGTGCTGGAATCGCTCGAATCCGCCATCGCCCGCGGCGCGAAGGTGCTCGGCATCCTCAAGGGGTGCGGCGAGAAGGCCGATCATTTCCACCGCACCCGCTCCTCGCCGGACGGCGGCCCGGCCATCGCGACGATCCGCGCGGCGCTGGAAGACGCCGGAATCGACGAGAGCGGCATCGGCTACATCAATGCCCACGGCACCTCGACGCCGGAAAACGACAAGATGGAATATCTCTCCATGTCGACCGTCTTCGGCGACAGGCTGGCGAACATCCCGGTCTCCTCCAACAAGTCGATGATCGGCCACACGCTGACGGCCGCCGGCGCAGTGGAGGCGGTGTTCTCCATCCAGACCATGCTGACCGGCACCCTGCCGCCGACGATCAACTACACCAATCCCGACCCGGCCATCGTGCTCGACGTCGTGCCGAACGTGAAGCGCGATGCGCGCGTTTCCGCCGTCCTTTCCAACTCCTTCGGCTTCGGCGGCCAGAACGCCAGCCTCGTGATGACGGCCGAACCCGCCTGATAGGAATTTTGACATGCGCGCCCTCCAGCTTCTCGACGACCGCAAGCTCGAACTGACCGATATTCCGGAACCGGACGCTCCCGGCCCCGGCGAGGTGACGCTGCGCGTCAAGGCCGTCGCCCTCAACCATATCGACGTCTGGGGCTGGCGCGGCATGGCCTTTGCCAAGCGCAAGATGCCGCTCGTCATAGGTGCGGAGGCCGCAGGCGTCGTCGAAACGCTCGGCCCCGGCGTTGCCAACGTGCTGCCCGGCCAGCTCGTCTCGATCTACGGCGCGCGCACCTGCGGCCTCTGCAAGCCCTGCCGCGAAGGCCGCGACAATCTCTGCGAACATGTCGGCGGCGTGCACGGCTTCCATCTCGACGGTTTCGCGCAGGAGAAGGTCAACCTTCCCGCCCGCCTGCTCGTGCCGGCCCCGCCCGGCGTCGACGCGGTCGGCGCGGCGCTCGCCCCCGTCACCTTCGGCACGGTCGAGCACATGCTGTTCGATAACGCCAAGCTCGAAGCCGGCGAGACGATCCTCGTCCATGCCGGCGGTTCGGGCATCGGCACGGCGGCGATCCAGCTTGCCAAGAAGATCGGCTGCACCGTCATCACCACGGTCGGCTCGAACGACAAGATCGAGAAGGCGAAGGCGCTCGGCGCCGATCATGTCATCAACTACCGCGAGGACCGCTTCGAGGGCGTCGTGCGCAAGCTGACGAAGAAGAAGGGGGTCGACGTCGTCTTCGAACATGTCGGCAAGGACACCTGGGCGGGCTCGATGCTCTGCATGAAGCGCGGCGGGCGCCTCGTCACCTGCGGCACCACCTCGGGCGTCTCCACCGACATGAACCTGATGATGCTGTTCCAGCAGCAATTGAAGCTTTTCGGCTCCTTCGGCTGCCGCATGGAGAACATGGCGAATGCCATGCAGAAGATGGCGCGCGGCATCGTCCACCCCGTCATCGATACGGAAATCACCTTCGACGGCATCGCGACGGCGTTGGAGCGCATGGAATCGCGCCAGATCTTCGGCAAGATCGTCCTCAAGCTGGATTGATTGCCGTGCGGATGATCGTCACACGCCTCGTCCTGGCGCTCCGGAAATTCAAGCAATGGTCGCTGGCGCAATGCGTCTTCGGCCTGCTCAGCCTCCTGAAGCTCCTGCCGGCGGACGGTGCGATCAGTTTCGCCGATCGCGCGGCGCGCTGGATCGGGCCGAAGACGAAGCGGCACACGCTGACGCTGACCAACCTTCGGAACGCCTTTCCGGAAAAGTCCGAGGCGGAGATTTCGGCGATCGCGCTCGACGCCTGGGGCAACATGGGCCGGCTCGCCGCCGAATATGTCTTCCTCGACCGTCTCTTCGACTTCGATCCCGCGCGCCCGTCGCCCGGCCGCATCGAGGTCTCGGGCATTCCGCTCTTCGTGGACCTGCGCGACAATCCGCGGCCCTTCATCGTCTTCACCGCGCATACCGGCAATTTCGAGCTGCTGCCGGTGGCCGGCGCCGCCTTCGGGCTCGACGTGACGGTGCTGTTCCGGCCGCCGAACAATCCCTACGTCGCGGAGAAGGTCTTCGAGTTCCGCCGGGCGCGCATGGGGCATCTGGTGCCCTCGCATGCCGGCTCCTCCTTCACGCTTGCCCGCAAGCTGGAGGCGGGCGGTCCGGTCGGCGTCCTCGTCGACCAGAAGTTCAACAAGGGCCTGCACACGACCTTCTTCGGCCGCAAGGTGCAGACCAATCCGCTGCTTGCCAAGCTGGTGCGCCAGTTCGACTGCGAGGTCTATCCGGCCCGCTGCATCCGCCTGCCGGGCAACCGCTACCGCCTGGAACTGGAGCCGGCGATGGCCGTTCCCCGCAAGGAGAACGGCGCCGTCGATGTCGACGCGACCGCGCAGATGCTGAACGACAAGGTCGAGCAATGGGTGCGCGAATATCCCGGCCAGTGGCTGTGGTATCACGACCGGTGGAATATCAAGCGCGGCCTTATTACTTGACTGCTTACGATCGTTTCTTTCCACCGCGATTTTGAATACGTTCACTTTCGCGGGATATTTGACTTTCGTCAAATTTGGGGTTTGACATCCTCCCGTTCGCTGTTACCATTTTGCTAATGTAAGCGCTTTGGACAGCGTATTTCGAGGGGGAGACGGTCAAAACCGTATCTTGATTCTCAATATCTCAAATAGTGTGATGATTCTATTGCTGTACATTGCAGCAATTCAGGGAGCATGGATTGAAAGCTCTTGTAGAGTTGTTCTGGTTTAAGTATTCACAACTTCAGCATGCCGTGAAGGCCGGGAACGAAAGGCTCGTTTCCATGCTGGACAGGGAGATCGAACCGGCGCTGGCCGCCGTGTTGCAAAAGGAGGCGGGCGACGCCTCCGAACTTCGCGCCCAGTTCCAGTGCGTCGTGGATCTCCTCAGGGAGGAGGCGGACGACAAGGCCTGCGTGCTCCGGCAGGCCCATCATCTCAAGCTGCTGCTGGATCGATGTTTCGGGGCCGAGGACGCCGCCGCGCCGTCCCGGATGGAGATGCCCGAGGCCGGCCGGCCCGTCTCCGCGCCGCGCGTGGCGGAGGATGGACTGCTCAACGAGGCGATCCTCGACAGCTTTCCCGACCGCGTCGCCGTCATCACGACGGATTACCGCTATCTCTATTCCAATCCGCTCAATGCCGAGAGCTTCAGCGGGAAGCCCATCGATCTCGTCGGCCGGCACATCGTGGAGTTCATCGGCGTGCAGCGTTTCGAGGGCCGGGTGAAGCGCAGTCTCGACCATTGCTTCGCCGGCGACGTGGTGGAATACGACTATGTGTCCCAGCGCCGCGGCGGGGCGATCACGCGCTGCCGCATGACGCCCTGCCTGTCGGCCGCCGGAAACGTGCTCGGCGCCATCCTGGTCCTTCAGGAAACGGCGGAGCAGGGGCCGCTCGCCGCCTGACATTTCAGGAGGCGAGGCCGGTGCCGCGCAGCATGAACTGCTGTTCGAAGGCGATGTGGCGGCGGATCGATTCGAAGAAGCCGCGCAGCATGTATCCCGCGGCCTCCGCGTTGACGGACCCATCGCCGCTGCCCAGCCGCGTCAGCGTGTCGGTCAGTTCCTCGGCGAAACACTCGTCCTCGACATGCTCGAACTTCAGCCGGGCGATGGACTCGGAAAGATCCCGGTCGCCGCAGGCCATGCGCTCCAGCAGCGGGAAGACGGCGTCCTCCTCGTAGCGATGGATGCCGTTCACCAGCGGCATCAGCGATTTGGCCGCATACATGCATTTCTGCCGGTTGACGTTCGCCGGCAGGCTGTCGGCGATATCCTCCAGCGCTTCGCAGAGCGTCAGCTGCGCGTCATGGGCCTTTTTCAGCCAGTCCAGCGAAACAGCGTCCGTCGGGGTATCCGAAAGCAGCCGGGCGATCCCTGTATAATCCGTCATGTCGTGTTCCCTCGGTTCGGGCGTGCCGCGAGCGTTTCGACGCGCGGCTGCGTCAACCTGTCCCTAGATGCCGCCGGCATCCGCGCTCTGCCTTGATCCATGTCAAGGATGCTTCCGGCCGCATCTGCGAAGGCTCGGTCGAGCGCAAGCGCCGATTCCGCGAGGGAAGCGGCGCTTGCGGGAAATCGACGAGTTGGGGGATGCCAACGATGAAATATGTAACGGAAACGATCGTCCTGGCCGTGGGGGCGTTCATCGCGCTGCTCGGCGCGGCCTTTGCCCAGGACAGGTTCTTCGAGGCCCATATGTGGGTCCTCTTCTTCGTGCTGCTCGCCAGCACGCTCTTCATGGTCCGGCGCATCTCCTTCGCGCCGGCCGTCGCGGTCAAGTCGTCCCCGGATGACGAGGGCTATTTCGACGACGTCGTCAAGTACGGCGTCGTCGCGACGGTGTTCTGGGGCGTCGTCGGCTTCCTGGTCGGCGTCGTCGTGGCGCTCCAGCTCGCCTTTCCCGATCTCAACATCGAGCCCTGGCTCAATTTCGGCCGCACCCGCCCGCTGCACACGTCCGCGGTGGTCTTCGCCTTCGGCGGCAATGCGCTGATCGCGACGTCCTTCTATGTCGTGCAGCGCACCTCGCGCGCCCGTCTCTTCGGCGGCAATCTCGGCTGGTTCGTGTTCTGGGGCTACCAGCTCTTCATCGTCATGGCTGCCACCGGCTACCTGCTCGGCATCACGCAGAGCCGGGAATATGCCGAGCCGGAATGGTATGTCGATATCTGGCTCACCATCGTCTGGGTCGCCTATCTCGTCGCCTTCCTCGGCACGATCATGACGCGCAAGGAACCGCACATCTATGTGGCGAACTGGTTCTTCCTGTCGTTCATCGTGACGATCGCCATGCTGCATATCGTCAACAACCTGGCGGTTCCGGTCTCGTTCCTCGGCGTGAAGAGCTATTCGGCCTTCTCCGGCGTGCAGGATGCGCTGACGCAGTGGTGGTACGGCCACAACGCGGTGGGCTTCTTCCTGACGGCCGGCTTCCTCGGCATGATGTACTATTTCATCCCCAAGCAGGTGAACCGTCCGGTCTATTCCTACCGCCTGTCGATCATCCACTTCTGGGCCCTGATCTTCATGTATATCTGGGCAGGTCCCCACCATCTGCACTATACCGCGCTGCCCGACTGGGCGCAGACGCTCGGCATGGTCTTCTCCATCATGCTCTGGATGCCCTCGTGGGGCGGCATGATCAACGGCCTGATGACGCTCTCGGGCGCCTGGGACAAGATCCGCACTGACCCGATCGTGCGCATGATGGTCATGGCCGTCGCCTTCTACGGCATGGCGACCTTCGAAGGCCCGATGATGTCGATCAAGTCGGTCAACTCGCTCAGCCACTATACGGACTGGACCATCGGCCATGTCCATTCGGGCGCGCTCGGCTGGAACGGCCTCATCACCTTCGGCGCGATCTACTTCATGGTTCCGAAGCTGTGGAAGCGCGAGCGGCTCTATTCGATCCGCATGGTCAACTGGCACTTCTGGCTCGCCACGCTCGGCATCGTCGTCTACGCCGCCGTCATGTGGGTCGCCGGCATCCAGCAGGGCCTGATGTGGCGCGAATACGACGAGCAGGGCTTCCTGGTCTACTCGTTCGCCGAGACGATCGCCGCCATGTTCCCCTACTACGTGCTGCGTGCCGCCGGCGGCGGGCTGTTCCTCATGGGCGCACTCATCATGGCCTACAACGTGACCATGACAATCCTCGGCTACCAGCGCGACGAGGCCTCGATCCCGGGTGCCGCGCCGAAGCTCCAGCCGGCCGAATAGGAGGGACCCGATGTCCATTCTTGACAAACACGCGATCCTCGAGCGCAACGCGACGCTTCTCCTCGTCGGCTCGCTCTTCGTGGTCACCATCGGCGGCATCGTCGAGATCGCCCCGCTGTTCTACCTGGAAAACACCATCGAGAAGGTGGAGGGCATGCGGCCTTATTCGCCGCTGGAGCTCGCCGGGCGCGACATCTATGTCCGCGAGGGCTGCTACACCTGTCACAGCCAGATGATCCGGCCGTTCCGCGACGAGGTGGAGCGCTACGGGCATTATTCGCTGGCGGCGGAATCGATGTACGACCATCCGTTCCAGTGGGGCTCCAAGCGCACCGGCCCGGACCTTGCCCGCGTCGGCGACCGCTACTCGAACGAATGGCACGTCCAGCACCTGATCGAGCCGCGCTCGGTCGTGCCGGAATCGGTGATGCCCAGCTATTCCTTCCTCAAGGAAACGCCGCTGGAGGTGAAGAACGTCTCGATGCACCTTGCGGCGAGCCGCGCCGTCGGCGTGCCCTACAGCGACGAGATGATCGCCAACGCCGCCGCCGACATCAAGGCGCAGGCCGACCCGAACGCCGATACGTCCGGCGTGGAGGCCCGCTACCCGAAGGCCAAGCTCGGCGACTTCGACGGCGATCCGGCAAAACTCACCGAAATGGACGCGCTCGTCGCCTATCTGCAGATGCTCGGCACGCTGGTGGACTTCTCCACCTATGACGATGCCAGCGGCTACCGCTGAGGAGGACGCGATGGAAACCTATACCGCCATGCGGCACTTCGCCGACAGCTGGGGCCTCGTCGCCATGACGTTGTTCTTCCTCGCCGTCGTCGCCTTCACCCTTCGCCCCGGTGCCCGCAAGGCGGCCGAACGGGCCGCCGAAATCCCCCTCAAGGAGGACTGATCATGGCCGAGAAGCATATCGACGAAATCTCGGGCGTCGAAACCACCGGCCACGAATGGGACGGCATCCGCGAACTGAACAACCCGATGCCGCGCTGGTGGGTCTGGTCGTTCTACGCCACGATCGTCTGGGCCATCGGCTACACCCTCGCCTTTCCGGCCTGGCCGCTGATCTCCGATGCGACGAGCGGCATGCTCGGCTGGTCGAGCCGCGCCAATGTCGCGGTCGAGCTTTCCGAGGCAAAGCAGGCACAGGCCGGCATGGTCGAGCGCATCGGCAAATCGTCGCTGCAGGAGATCATGGCCGATCCGCAGCTCTCGCAGTTCGCCATCGCCGGCGGCGCCTCGGCCTTCAAGGTCAACTGTGCCCAGTGCCACGGGTCGGGTGCGGCCGGGGCCGCGGGTTTCCCCAACCTCAACGACGACGACTGGGTCTGGGGCGGCACGGTGGACGATATCTACCAGACGATCGCCCACGGCATCCGCCATCCGGGCGACGACGAGACCCGCATCTCGGACATGCCGGCCTATGGCGACATCCTCCAGCCGGAGGAGATCAGGCAGGTCGCGGCCTATGTGATCAGCCTGACGGGCACGCCGTCGGATGCCGGCCTCGTGGAGCCCGGCAGTCAGATCTTCGCCGACAACTGCGCCGCCTGCCACGGCGAGGACGCCAGGGGCAATCGCGAGATGGGCGCCCCCGACCTTGCCGACGCCATCTGGCTGAAGGGCGAGGGCGAGGCCGCCGTCGCCCGGCAGGTCCGTGCGCCCAGGCACGGCGTCATGCCCGCCTGGCTTCCCCGCCTCGGCGACCCGGCCGTCAAGCAGCTCGCCGTCTTCGTGCACTCGCTGGGCGGCGGGGAGTAGGCGCTCGACGCATCGAGAACGAAGGCCGCGGTTTTCCGCGGCCTTACCTGTCCGACCAGACCCCCAGCTGATACCCGTCCGGGTCGGCGAACTGGAAGCGCCGCCCGCCGGGGAAGTCGAAGATCGGCTTGACGATCCTGCCGCCGGCCGTCTCCACGCGGGCGAGGGCGTCTTCGAGGTCGTCGGCGAACAGGATGATCAACGCGCCGCCCTGTGCGTTGACCGGCGCCAGCGTCGTGAAGCCGCCGGTGAGGCGACCGTCCTGGAACTCGCAATATTGCGGGCCGTAATCGGTGAACGTCCAGCCGAAGGCCGCGCCGTAGAAGGCCTTGCTTGCGGCAATATCGCCGACATTGAACTCGATATAGTCGATCTTGCGATCCGCGCCCTTGCTGCTCATTACGGCGCCTCCTCCTCTTCCATCAGTCTCTTCAGCGTTTCGAGGTCGCGGGCGATATGCGCCGCATCCCTCTCGAAGGCCGCGTCGTCCATGTCCGGCTGACGCAGCAGGGTGAACATGACTTCCGCACCGTCGCCGTTCGGCACGACGCGCAGCGCATTCTCCACCATCCGCCCGTCCGGCAGCGTGACGGTATGGTCTATCACGCCGAAATCGTTGGGCGGCGCAAAGCGCACGCGCACGTCGCCGACTGCCCCGCCGCCGGCGATCCAGTCCTCGCCGTCCCATGTCAGCCCGGCCGCGAGCCCGGAGGCCCAGACCGGCATGGTCTCGGGCCGGGCGGCGAAGGCGTAGACGGCGCGCCAATTGCGGGCGATCGTCCGGTGGATGATGCGGGCTTGCGATGTCGGCATTGGAAATCTCCCCGGAGCCATCTTAGCGAACGGCCTGCCGCATGTCGAACAAAAAGTGAACATTGGCCGCGTGCGGCAACCCGCCACGTCCGGCCACGTCCAAAACTTGACGTAGATCAACGATGGAGGCTGTCGTTGGCGTCATTGTGCCGGCACAACGACAGGTGCGGCCGACAGACATGCAGCAGAACACGACGACGATCTACAATTCCATCGAGCGCCACGAGGCGGAACCCGTCAACTCGGCGAAGGTTCGAAAGCCCCTCTACGAAAAGCGCAAAAAAATCTTCCCGAAGCGCGCGGAGGGCCGGTTCCGGCAGTTCAAGTGGCTGGTGATGTTGATCACGCTCGGCATCTACTACCTGACGCCGTGGATCCGCTGGGATCGCGGGCCGCATGCGCCGGACCAGGCGGTGCTCATCGACCTTGCCGGCCGCCGGTTCTATTTCTTCTTCATCGAGATCTGGCCGCAGGAATTCTTCTTCGTCGCCGGCCTGCTCGTCATGGCGGGCTTCGGGCTGTTCCTCGTCACCTCGGCGGTGGGGCGCGCCTGGTGCGGCTATGCCTGTCCGCAGACCGTCTGGGTCGATCTCTTCCTCGTCGTGGAACGGGCGATCGAGGGCGACCGCAACGCGCGCATGAAGCTCGACGCCGGGCCGTGGACGCTGGGCAAGATCTGGAAGCGCGTCAGCAAGCATGCCGTCTGGCTGGTGATCGCGGTGGCGACCGGCGGCGCCTGGATCTTCTATTTCGCCGACGCGCCGACGCTGCTCGTCGATTTCGCGATGCTCAGGGCGCAGCCCGTCGCCTACATCACCGTCGCCGTCCTGACCGCCACCACCTACGTCTTCGGCGGGCTGATGCGCGAGCAGGTCTGTACCTATATGTGTCCCTGGCCGCGCATCCAGGCGGCGATGCTCGACGAAAGCTCGCTGGTCGTCACCTACAACGACTGGCGCGGCGAGCCGCGCACCCGCCATGCCAAGAAGGCGATCGCCGCCGGCGAGAGCGTCGGCGACTGCGTGGATTGCAATGCTTGCGTCGTCGTCTGTCCCATGGGCATCGACATCCGCGACGGTCAGCAGCTCGAATGCATCACCTGCGCCCTGTGCATCGATGCCTGCGACAACGTGATGGACAAGATCGGCAAGGAGCGCGGCCTCATCGCCTATGCCACGCTGTCGGATTATTCCGCCAACATGGCGCTCGCCACCGCCGGCGGCACCGCGCCGGTCGATCCGAAGCGCGTTCGCAATACCGAGGGCCGTTTCGATGAAAAGATCCGGCACTTCGACTGGCGTATCATCTTCCGCCCGCGCACGCTGTTCTATTTCGGCGTCTGGTCGCTGGCGGGTCTTGCGCTGCTCTTCGCGCTGCTGTCACGCGATCGGCTGGACCTCAACGTCATCCACGACCGCAATCCGCAGTTCGTCGTCGAATCGGACGGCTCGGTCCGCAACGGCTATGCGGTGAAGCTGCTCAACATGATTCCCGAGCCGCGCGTCATCGCGGTGTCGATCGAGGGCATGCCCGGCGCGACGATGAAGATCGCCGGCCATGACGGCGCCGACGGGCGCAGCGTCGACGTGCCGGTCGATCCGGACAAGGTGACGGCCCTGCGTGTTTTCGTCACCCTGCCGAAGGATCGGCTTGCGGAAGCGGCCGAAGGCTTCCAGATTATCGCCGAGGACCGGCAGGGCCATGAGCGGGAAGCCTATTCCGCCAATTTCAACACGCCGGGAGCAAAGTGATGACCGTCGAACGCAAGGAACAGGGTTTCGTCTTCACCGGCTGGCACATGGCGGGCGTCATGGTGCTGTTCTTCGGCACGATCGTCACCGTCAACCTGATCATGGCCTGGAACGCCTCGAAAAGCTGGAGCGGCCTCGTCGTTCCCAACACCTATGTCGCCAGCCAGCAGTTCAACGGCAAGGTGGCCGAGGCGCGGGCGCTGGCGGCGAGCGGCATCGAAGGAAGCCTCAGCGTGAAGGAGGGCCGCATCGCCTACCGCGTCACCGATGCCGGGGGCACGCCCCTTGTCGCCGACGACGTCTCGGCCGTCTTCAAGCGGCCCGTCGACGAACGCAAGGATTTCACGGTCGCCCTTGAGCCTGCAGGCGAGGGGCTGTTCGTGGCCGAGCAGGCCGTGCCGGCCGGCCAGTGGATCGTCGATATCAGCACGAAGCGGGACGGCGCGAAGGTCTTCCACCAGACCGTGCGCACCGTCGTTGCGGGAGGGGGGAAATGAGCTGCTGCGCACCCGGCACGGAAGGCGCCGTCGACGCACAGCGCGCGGCGCTGCCCTCCTCTGAGGAGCTGATGCTGGCAAGCCGCCCGGTCGGCGAGGGCCTGCGCCAGAGCGACCTCAGCGTGCCGGGCGTCTATTGCGGCGCCTGCATCACCACCGTCGAAGGCGCGCTGAAGGCGCTGCCGGTCGTGGAGCGCGCCCGCGTCAACCTCTCCACCCGCCGCGTCTCGGTGGTCTGGAAGGAGGAGGTCGAGGGCCGGCGCACCGACCCGCAGGAGATCGCCGCCGCCATCCGCGCCACGGGCTACGACGCGCATCTCTTCTCGCTGGCGGCGGAAGGCGACGACCGGCTGCGCAACCAGTTGATCCGCGCCGTCGCCGTCTCCGGCTTCGCCGCGATGAACATCATGCTGCTCTCGGTTTCCGTCTGGTCCGGCGCCGAGGCCGCGACGCGCGACCTGTTCCACTGGATCTCCGCGCTGATCGCCGGCCCGACGCTGATCTATGCCGGCCGCTTCTTCTACCAGTCGGCCTGGAATGCGCTGCGCCACGGCCGCACCAACATGGACGTGCCCATCGCGCTCGCCATCACGCTGTCTTATATCGTCTCGCTCTGGGAGACGCTGCACAGCGCCGAGCACGCCTGGTTCGACGCCACGGTGAGCCTCCTGTTCTTCCTGCTCATCGGTCGCACGCTCGACCACGTCATGCGCGACCGCGCCCGCTCGGCCATCACCGGCCTTGCCCGCCTTTCGCCGCGCGGCGCGATGGTCATCCGTCCGGACGGCAGCCGCGACTACCGGCCCGTCGAGGAGATCGCCGCCGGCGAGCACCTTTCCATCGCCGCCGGCGAACGCATCCCGGTCGATTGCCGCGTCCTTGCGGGCGCAAGCGATATCGACCGCTCGATCGTCAACGGCGAGAGCGACCCCGTCGCCGCCGGGCCGGGCACGCGGCTCGAAGCGGGTGCGATGAACCTCACCGGCTCGCTCACCGTCGAGGCCGTCGCCATGGCGCGCGATTCGTTCCTGTCGGAGGTCATCGGCCTGATGGAGGCGGCAGAAGGGGGCAGGGCCCGCTATCGCCGCATCGCCGATCGCGCCGCGCAGATCTATTCGCCCGCCGTGCACCTGCTGGCGCTCGTCTCCTTCCTCGGCTGGGGTTTTTACGACGGCGACTGGAAACACGCCATGCTCGTCGCCATCGCCGTGCTGATCATCACCTGCCCCTGTGCGCTCGGTCTCGCCGTGCCGGTGGTGCAGGTCGTCGCCGCGGGGCGCCTGTTCGCCGGCGGTGTGATGGTCAAGGACGGTTCGGCCATGGAGCGCCTTGCCGAGATCGACACCGCCGTCTTCGACAAGACCGGCACCCTGACGCTCGGCAAGCCGCGCCTCGTCGAGCGCGAAAAGCTCAACCGCACCCATCTGGCGCTCGCCGCCGCGCTCGCCGCCCATTCGCGCCATCCGCTGTCCGTGGCGCTGGCGGGCGCCTGGCCGGGGCCGATGCCGCTCGTCGAAAGCGTCAGCGAAGTGGCCGGCGGCGGCCTCGAGGCCGAGACGCCGCAAGGGCTCTACCGCCTCGGCAACCGCGCCTTCGCCGGCGGCGCGCCGGCAGCCGGCGAGGCGGCGCACGGGCTTTCCGAGGTCGTCCTGTCGCGCAATGGCACGGTGCTGGAAACCTTCCGCTTCGAGGATGCTTTGCGGGCGGGCGCAGGCGAGGCCGTCGCCGCGCTGAGGCGCGCGCAGATCGACATGGCGATCCTTTCCGGCGACCGCGCGCCGGCCGTCGCCCGCATCGCGGGCCTGCTTAGCATTTCCCGCTGGCGCGCCGCGCTCTCGCCCAGGGACAAGACGGAGACGGTCGCCGAGCGCTCCGCCGCCGGCCATCGCGTTCTGATGGTCGGCGACGGCATCAACGATGCCCCGGCGCTCGCCGCCGCCCATGTCTCCATCGCCCCGGCGACGGCTGCGGATGTCGGCCGGCAGGCGGCGGACTTCGTCTTCCTGCACGAGAGCCTGGAGGCCGTGCCCTTCGCCCATGAGACCGCCTGCCGCGCCGGTCGCCTGATCCGGCAGAATTTCGCGCTCGCCATCGGCTACAATGTCATCGCGGTGCCGATCGCCATCCTCGGCCACGCCACGCCGCTGATCGCCGCCATCGCCATGTCCACCTCGTCGATCATCGTCGTGGTGAACTCGCTGCGCCTGCGCGGGAGGTTGCCGGCCTTCGCCGCGCGGGCGGCGGACGAGGCCCGTGCGGTCGATCCCCAGGTGCGCGCGGCATGAGCACGCTGGTCTTCCTCATCCCCATCGCGCTCTTCCTCGGCGGGCTGGGGCTTGCCGCTTTCCTCTGGTCGCTGAAGAGCGGGCAGTACGACGATGTGGAGGGCGCCGCCTGGCGCGTCCTCGACGACGGCGACGACAAGCCGCAGCGCTGAGGGCGCCGGATATGGGGTCATAGCAACGATGCAGGTGGCGGCGAAAATCCCGCCAAAGGCAAACAATCCCTTGTCGTAAATCGATTTGAATGCCAAAACACCAGCGCTGGAGCGGAGCTCCCCAATCTCTTTCTGCGCGGCGTTTCCGGCACCGGTCCGGATATATCCCACGCCGCGCCATCCTACGGAGGTATGAACGTGGCACAGGCGGAAATCGGTCTCATCGGTCTCGGCGTGATGGGGTCCAACCTTGCGCTCAACATTGCCGAGAAGGGCAACAAGATCGCAGTCTTCAATCGCACGGTGGCGCGCACGAAGGAATTCTACGAGGAGGCCGGCGAGCTCAAGGGCCAGATCGTGCCCTGCGAGACGATCGAGGAATTCGTCGCCGCCATCCGCCCGCCGCGGCCGATCATCATCATGATCCAGGCCGGCGCCGCGGTCGACCAGCAGATGAATCTGCTGCGCCCCTATCTCGAACAGAACGACATCATGATCGATGCCGGCAACGCGAACTTCCGCGACACGATGCGCCGCTTCGACGCGTTGAAGGATTCGGGCCTCACCTTCATCGGCATGGGCGTTTCCGGTGGTGAGGAGGGCGCGCGCCACGGCCCGTCCATCATGGTCGGCGGCACGGAAGATAGTTGGAAGCGCGTCGAGAAGGTGCTGACCTCGATCGCCGCCAAGTACAAGGACGAGCCCTGCGTCGCCTGGCTCGGCGAGAACGGCGCCGGCCACTTCGTCAAGACCATCCACAACGGCATCGAATATGCCGACATGCAGATGATCGCCGAGATCTACGGCATCCTGCGCGACGGCCTGAAGATGAGCGCTGCCGAGATCGCCGCCGTCTTCGGCGAATGGAACAAGGGCCGCCTCGAATCCTACCTCATCGAGATCTCGGAAAAGGTGCTGGCCGCCAAGGACCCGATCAGCGGCAACCCGATCGTCGACATGATCCTCGACAAGGCCGGCCAGAAGGGCACCGGCAAATGGTCCGCCATCGAGGCGCAGAACATGGGCGTGCCGGCGACCGGCATCGAGGCCGCCGTCGCCGCGCGCTCGATCTCCTCGTTCAAGACGGAGCGCGAAGCCGCCGAGAAGATCCTCGGCCTGCCCGACGTGCCGGCGCTCGCCGTCGCTGACAAGGCCGCCTTCGTCAAGGACCTCGAAAGCGCGCTGCTCGCCGGCAAGATCGGCGCCTATGCGCAAGGCTTTGCGGTGATGTCCGCCGCCTCGAAGGAATATGGCTGGAACCTGCCGATGCCGACCATCGCCAAGATCTGGCGCGCCGGCTGCATCATCCGCTCGCAGTTCCTCGACGAGATCACCAGCGCCTTCACCAAGGCGCCGGATGCGGCCAACCTCATCGTCACCCCGGCCTTCGCCGCCATGGTCAAGGAAACCGACGGGGCGCTGCGCCGCGTCGTCTCCGCCGCCGCGCTGCATGGCCTGCCGGTCCCGGCGCTCGCCTCGGCGCTCGGCTATTTCGACAGCTACCGCCGCGCCCGCGGCACGGCCAACGTCATCCAGGCCCAGCGCGACTTCTTCGGCGCGCACGGCTTCGACCGCGTCGACGGCGCCGACAGCCACCACGGCCCGTGGGGCTCCGGCCTCAACGGCTGAGAAACTGGCAAAGTAAAATAAAAGGGCCCGGTCTTGGAACCGGGCCGTTTTATTTTGGAGGCGTTGACGACGTTGCTTCTGTCCGCAAACCTCTCCTTCGTCATCCTCGGCCTTGAGCCGAGGATCCACTCAACACGGCACGGCTTCTATGCGCGGCATGGATCCTCGGCTCAAGGCCGAGGATGACGTCGAGAGTGTGGTGAAAGTGTCGCTATAGCCATGGACGAAATGGCCGCAAGCATCCGACGCACTTAGGCCTCGTTCGTCGGGATCGGATAGCTCAGCGTCTGCAGGTTCTCCGGCGCCGTGCCCTCGATGCGGCCGATGACGGCCTTGGCGAGTTCGCGGCCGGCGAGGCGGATGTCCTCGCGCATGGTCACGACCTCCGGCCGCAGCCATTGCAGGAACATGTGCGGTTCCTTCGACACCATGTCGATATCCCGGCCGAGCGTACGGCCCTTCGCCTCCAGCGCGGCGATCAGCGCCACCGCGCCGCCGCCGCTGCCCGAGACGATGCCGTCGGGGCCGTCCGGCGCGCTGAACAGGGCCTCGGCGGCCGTGCGGATATCGACGAGATTGTTGTCGAGATTGACCTGGTTGAAGGGCAGGGCCATCGCGCCGAAATCGCGGATGCCCTTTTCGAACCCGGCCCGCATGTGCAGGTAGAAGGTGAGGTAGGGCGGCGGCTGCAACAGGATGAGCCGCCTGCGGCCGCGCTCGACGAGCTTGCGCACCGCCTCGTAGGCGAAGCGCTCGTTGTCGAAATCGTGATAGGGATGGACAAGGCCCATTTCCGTGCGCCCGTGCGTGACGAAGGGAAAGTTGCGCTCCATCATCAGCGCGACGCGCGGATCCTTCGGTTCGGTGCGCGAGATGATGACGCCGTCGGCGGCCCCCGTCTCCAGCACGTAGCGCACCGGGTCCAGCGCATTGCCCTGCGCCCGGTAGGGCGTCACCACGAGATGGTACTGCGTCGTGGCCAGCACTTCCGAAATGCCGATGACCATGGGGCTCGTCAGGCCCATGATCTCTTCCTCCAGGCTGAGGATCAGGCTGATGACGTTGGTCTTGCCGGTGCGAAGGCGCACGCCGGCGCGGTTCGGCTGGTAGCCGATCTGGCGCGCGACGAGGCGCACGCGCTCCTTCGTCTCCGCGCCGATATCGGGCGCATCCTTGAGCGCCCGCGAAACGGTGGTGATGCCGAGGCCGGTCATGAAGGCGATCGTCTTCAGCGTCGGCCGCTCGCCCGCAGGCGCAGGCACTGCCGCCGGGTCTTCGCTCATCGTCTTGTCCATCCGCTGCCTGCCACCTCTGCGCCCCTTGGGCCGGTTATACATTTTTTACCTCCGCCCACCACTCCTTTACGCTCGATTACCCAAAACTGTAACGATACAGATTCTTTGTCGAGCAAAAAGTGCCTCGACGGCGGGCAAAAAGCGACTAACGCCCGCATTGCACCGCAAAACGGTAAAGTGTGCGTTTGCAAGGCGAGGCCTGTAGAAAGTATTTAAGAGATCAGTTATATTAAAGTAATTACAATATATTAATTGAAACTTCTATGCTTTCCAAAGCTCTGTCCTTCCCTCGCGGCAGCAACTGCAGCGGGTGGTAGAGCCGCGCCGCGGAAGAAAAACCGCTTTTCTGCCTCGACCCCGTTGCACGACGAAATCGATTGGGTTACGTTTTTACTGCAACGTTTCAGTGAGGGAGGAAACTCATGAAAATGCGATTTTGGGCTGCCGCGCTGGCAGCGACAGTCGTCCTGCCGTTCGCCGCCGCCAATGCGACCGATCTGGAAGTGACCCATTGGTGGACGTCGGGCGGGGAGGCCGCGGCGGTCGCGGAATTCGCAAAGGCATTCGATGCGACGGGCAACAAGTGGGTCGACGGCGCGATCGCCGGGGCCGGCGGCACGGCGCGTCCGATCATGGTCAGCCGCATCACCGGCGGCGATCCGATGGGCGCGACCCAGTTCAACCACGGCCGCCAGGCGGAAGAACTGGTCGAGGCCGGCCTTTTGCGCGACCTGACGGATGTGGCGACGCGCGAGAACTGGAAGGAGATCATCAAGCCCGCCAGCCTGCTCGATAGCTGCACGGTCGACGGCAAGATCTATTGCGCGCCGGTCAACATCCATTCCTGGCAATGGCTGTGGCTGTCGAACGCCGCGTTCGAAACGGCGGGCGTGCCCGTGCCGAAGAACTGGGACGAGTTCGTCGCCGCCGCGCCGGCGCTGGAAAAGGCCGGCATCGTGCCGCTCGCCGTCGGCGGTCAGCCCTGGCAGGCGGCCGGTGCCTTCGACGTGCTGATGGTGGCCATCGCGGGCAAGGACACGTTCAACAAGGTGTTCAAGGACAAGGACGCGGACGTCGCGGCCGGGCCGGACATGGCAAGGGTCTTCAAGGCGGCAGAGGATGCGCGCCGCATGTCCAAGGGCACGAATGTGCAGGACTGGAACCAGGCGACCAACATGGTGATCACCGGCAAGGCCGGCGGCCAGATCATGGGCGACTGGGCACAGGGCGAGTTCGCGCTTGCCGGCAAGGTCGCCGGCAAGGACTATACCTGCCTTCCGGGCCTCGGCGTGAATGAGGTGATCTCGACGGGCGGCGATGCCTTCTACTTCCCGGTTCTGGAGGACGAGGCGAAATCCAAGGCGCAGGAGGTTCTGGCCTCCACGCTGCTTGCCCCCGCCACGCAGGTCGCCTTCAATCTGAAGAAGGGCTCTCTTCCCGTGCGCGGCGACGTCGATCTTGCCGCCGCCAACGACTGCATGAAGAAGGGCCTCGATATCCTCGCCAAGGGCAACGTGATCCAGGGCACCGACCAGCTGCTTTCGGCCGACAGCCAGAAGCAGAAGGAGGATCTCTTCTCCGAATTCTTCGCCAACCCCTCGATGACGCCGGAAGACGCACAGAAGCGCTTTACCGACATCATCGCTTCGGCGGATTGATCGGCAGACGGCCGGCGGCTTGCCGCCGGCCACCCCTGATCGAGGCCAAGGAGGAAGTGACCCATGACGGGCCAGGCACACACCGGTCGTCCCCGCAGACTGCTGCGCAATCTCAACGCCAAGATTGCCTCCATTCCCATGATGCTCACCGCCGTCGTCATCTTTCTCGGCGGCACGGTCTGGACGGTCGTCTATTCGTTCACCAATTCGAAGCTGCTGCCGCGGGCCAAGTTCGTCGGCCTCGACCAGTACGAGCGCCTGTGGGACGCGCCGCGCTGGATCGTCTCGATCCAGAATCTCGCGATCTACGGCGTGCTGACGCTCGTCTTCAGTCTCGTGATGGGCTTTGTGCTGGCGGCGCTGATGGACCAGAAGATCCGTTTCGAGAATACCTTCCGCACGATCTTCCTCTATCCCTTCGCGCTGTCCTTCATCGTCACCGGCCTCGTCTGGCAATGGATCCTCAACCCGGAATACGGCGTGCAGTCCGTCGTGCGCGCGCTCGGCTGGGAAAGCTTCGCCTTCGATCCGCTCTATAATTCGAAGATCGTCATCTACGGCGTGCTGATCGCCGGCCTCTGGCAGGGCACGGGGCTCGTCATGTGCCTTTTGCTCGCGGGGCTTCGCGGCATCGACGAGGATATCTGGAAGGCGGCGCGCGTCGACGGCATCCCGATGTGGAAGACCTATCTCTTCATCGTCATCCCGATGATGCGCGCCGTCTTCATCACCACGCTCGTCATCATCGCGAGCGGCATCGTCAAGGTCTACGACCTCGTGGTGGCGCAGACGAGCGGCGGGCCGGGCATCGCCTCGGAAGTGCCGGCGAAATACGTCTACGACTACATGTTCCAGGCGCAGAACCTCGGCCAGGGCTTTGCCGCCTCCACCATGATGCTCGTCACCGTCGCCATCATCATCATCCCCTGGGCCTATCTCGAATTCGGAGGGCGCAAGCGTGTCTGACAGCGTTGTTTCCGCATCGGCCCCCGCCCTCGCGTCGAAAGCCGAGCCCTGGGGCGCCAGGCCCCGCCGCGCGCTTTCCGGCCGCAACATCATGCTCTACGGCACGCTCCTCGTCGCGGCACTCTACTATCTCCTGCCGCTCTACGTGATGATCGTCACCTCGCTGAAGGGCATGCCGGAGATCCGCCTCGGCAACATCTTCTCGCCGCCGGTGGAGGTGACGTTCGAGCCCTGGGTCAAGGCCTGGGCGAGCGCCTGCACCGGCCTCAACTGCGACGGCCTTTCGCGCGGCTTCTGGAATTCCGTGCGCATCACCGTGCCCTCGACGCTGATCTCGATCCTCGTCGCCTCGGTCAACGGCTATGCGCTCGCCAACTGGAAGTTCAAGGGCGCGGACATCTTCTTCACCATCCTCATCGTCGGTGCCTTCATCCCCTATCAGGTGATGATCTACCCGATCGTCATCGTGCTGCGCGAAATGGGCGTCTACGGCACGCTGACAGGTCTCGTCATCGTGCACACCATCTTCGGCATGCCGATCCTGACGCTGCTCTTCCGCAACTATTTCTCCGCGCTGCCGGAGGAGCTGTTCAAGGCGGCGCGCATCGACGGGGCGGGCTTCTGGCAGATCTACCTGCGCATCATGCTGCCCATGTCGCTGCCGATCTTCGTCGTCGCGATGATCCTGCAGATCACCGGCATCTGGAACGACTTCCTGTTCGGCGTCGTGTTCACCCGGCCGGAATATTACCCGATGACGGTCCAACTCAACAACATCGTCAACTCCGTCCAGGGGGTGAAGGAATACAATGTCAACATGGCCGCGACCCTGCTTACCGGCGCGGTCCCACTCATCGTCTATTTCGTGTCGGGACGCCTCTTCGTCCGCGGCATCGCCGCCGGCGCAGTGAAGGGGTGAATCATGCAGACTTCCGTATCGATCAAAGACCTGTCCTTGAGCTTCGGCGCCGTCAACGTCCTGGAGAACCTCAACCTCGATATCGGCGACGGCGAGTTCCTCGTCCTCCTCGGTTCGTCCGGCTGCGGCAAGTCGACCCTGCTCAACTGCATCGCCGGCCTCTTGGAGCCGACGGGCGGGCAGATCTTCATCAAGAACAAGAACGTCACCTGGGAGGAACCGAAGGACCGCGGCATCGGCATGGTGTTCCAGTCCTATGCGCTCTATCCGCAGATGACGGTGGAGAAGAACCTCTCCTTCGGCCTGCAGGTGGCGAAGATGTCGCGGCCGGAGATCGACAAGCGCATCACCCGCGCCGCCGAGATCCTGCAGATCGGCCCGCTCCTGAAGCGCAAGCCCTCGGAGCTTTCCGGCGGCCAGCGCCAGCGCGTGGCGATCGGCCGGGCGCTGGTGCGCGATGTCGACGTCTTCCTCTTCGACGAGCCGCTGTCCAATCTCGACGCGAAGCTGCGCTCGGAGCTGCGCGTGGAGATCAAGCGGCTGCACCAGTCGCTGAGGAACACGATGATCTACGTCACCCACGACCAGATCGAGGCCCTGACGCTCGCCGACCGCATCGCCATCATGAAGAGCGGCGTCATCCAGCAGCTCGCCGATCCGAACACGATCTACAACGCGCCGAGGAACATGTTCGTCGCCGGCTTCATCGGCTCGCCCTCGATGAATTTCCTGCACGGCGAGATCGCCGGGCGGGACGGCGACCCGGTCTTCACGACGAACGGCATCGATTTCGCGCTCGACGGCTACGATGCGGCCGAGACGCTGCAGCCGGGCCGCAAGGTCGTCCTCGGCGTGCGGCCGGAGCATGTCGCGGTCGATGCGCAGGCGGACGGCACCCACCAGGCGACCGTCGATATCGAGGAGCCGATGGGCGCCGACAACCTGCTCTGGCTGAAGCATGCCGGCCATACGCTCTCCGTGCGCGTCGGCGGCGCGCGGCGCTTCGCGCCGGGGACCGGCGTGACGCTCTCCTTCGACATGGGGCTCGCCTCGCTGTTCGACGCGGGGACGCAGGAGCGAATCTAGCGCCGGCGCGGCTCTTCCCGGGGCCCCGGTTTCCATTTCAAGCAAGACGAGGAGTTCTCGATGCAGACGGTTAGTTTCCAGCTTTACAGCGCCCGCAACTTCCAGCCCTTTTCGCAGGTGTTCCGTATCCTTGCCGATGCCGGCTACCAGCAAGTCGAGGGCTACGGCGCCCTCTATGGAGAGCTCGACGATGCCGCGATCCTCGCGGTGAAGGCCGATCTCGATGCAAGCGGGCTCACCATGCCCACCGCCCATTTCAGCCTCGACATGCTGGAGAAGGAGCCGGACCGGGTGCTTGCCATCTGCCGCACGCTCGGCATCACCGCGGTCTATTGCCCCTACCTCCTGCCGGAGGACCGCCCGACGGACGCCGCCGGCTGGCGCGCCTTCGGGGAAAGGCTCCAGAAGGCCGGCGAACCGATCCGCAAGGCGGGCCTCGCCTTCGGCTGGCACAACCACGATTTCGAGTTCTTCGCGCTGCCCGACGGCAGCGTGCCGCAGGACCATCTCTTTGCCGGCGGGCCGGATCTCGCCTGGGAGGCGGATATCGCCTGGATCATCCGCGGCGGCGCCGATCCCTTCGCCTGGATCCGGAAATACGGGGACCGCATCACCGCCGTTCACGTCAAGGACATCGCGCCGAAGGGCGAGAACACGGACGAGGACGGCTGGGCGGATGTCGGGCACGGCACGGTGCCGTGGGGCGATCTCGCCAAGGCGCTCGCCGGTTCTCCCGTCAGGCATTTCATCGTCGAGCACGACAATCCCAGCGATATCGCGCGGCTCGCCACGCGCTCGATCGCGACCATCAAGGCATTTTGAGGACAGGGCATCATGAGCAAGGAATACGGAGTCGGCATCATCGGCTGCGGCAACATATCGAGCGCCTATTTCAGGCTGGTCCCGACCTTCAGGAACCTGAAGCTCGTCGCCTGCGCCGATATCAACCCGGACGCGTCCCGGGCGCGTGCGGAGGAGTTCGGCGTGGATGCGCAGGAGATCGACGCGCTGCTCGCCAATCCCGCCGTCGACGTCGTCGTCAACCTGACGGTGCCGGAGGCGCATTACCCCGTCTCGAAAAGGGCGCTGGAGGCCGGAAAGCACGTCTATTCCGAAAAGCCCTTCGTGCTGACGCTGGAACAGGGCGAGGACCTGCGCCGCATCGCCGACGCGCGGGGCCTGAAGGTCGGCTCGGCGCCGGACACCTATCTCGGCGGCTCGCACCAGTTCGTGCGCCATCTCATCGACAGCGGCGCGGTGGGCAAGATCATGTCCGGCACGGCGCATGTGCTGGGCCCGGGCATGGAGAGCTGGCATCCGAACCCGGACTTCTTCTTCGCGCCGGGCGGCGGACCGATCCTCGACATGGGGCCGTACTACGTCAACAACCTCGTCAACCTCGTCGGGCCGGTGCGGCGGGTCGTGGCGCTCGCCAACCGGGCGCATGAGGAACGCACCATCGGCAACGGCCCGCGCCTCGGCGAGAAGGTGCCGGTGGCCGTCGCGACGAATATCCACGCCATCCTCGACTTCGTCAGCGGCGCGCAGGTCGCGCTGATGGCGAGCTGGGACGTCTGGGCGCATCGCCACCAGAACATGGAGCTCTACGGCACGGAGGGCGCGGTCTTCGTGCCGGACCCGAATTTCTTCGGCGGCGCGGTGGAGGTCGCCGGCAGGGATCGCGAGCCGAAGCCGGTGGAGGTCTGGGACCATCCGCTGACGGCGCAGAACTACCAGTTCGACTGGGGCCTGCAGGCGAACTACCGCGGCATCGGCCTTGCCGACATGATGGAGGCGGTGACGAGCGGCCGCGACTATCGCTGCTCGCTCGACCGGTCGCTGCACACGATCGACGTCCTGACCGCGATCCTGCGTTCGGCCGAGGAGGGCAGGGCGATCGACATCGCGACCACCTGCACCCAGCCCGCGGCGCTGGGCATCGAGGAGGCGCGGGGGTTGTTGCGGTAGGCATCGCTCGTGCCCGCCCCTCATCCGGCCTGCCGGCCACCTTCTCCCTGGCTGCGGGGAGAAGGTCAGGGCGAGGGGCGAATGCCTCTTGTCGCGATGCGCGTGAGGGCGGTATTGAGACTCGCCCCGAAAGAACGAAGGAATTTCACCATGGCCTGGCAGCCCGCGGACAACCGTTACGAGACGATGACCTACAACCGGCTGGGACGCTCCGGCCTGAAGCTGCCGGCGATCTCGCTCGGGCTGTGGCACAATTTCGGCGACGACACGCCGCATGAGCGCAAGGTCGACATGTGCCGCACGGCCTTCGATCTCGGCATCACCCATTTCGACCTCGCCAACAATTACGGCCCGCCACCCGGCTCGGCCGAGATCGCCTTCGGCGAGATCCTGCGCCGCGATTTCGCGCATCTGCGCGACGAACTGATCATCTCCTCCAAGGCCGGCTACAACATGTGGCAGGGTCCCTATGGCGAATGGGGCAGCCGCAAGTATCTCATCGCCTCCTGCGACCAGAGCCTGAAGCGCATGGGCCTCGACTATGTCGACATCTTCTACTCCCACCGCTTCGACCCGGAGACGCCGCTGGAGGAGACCTGCGGCGCGCTCGACCACATCGTGCGCTCCGGCCGCGCGCTCTATGTCGGCATCTCCTCCTACAATTCGCAGCGCACCCGCGAGGCCGCCGCGATCCTGAAGGACCTCGGCACGCCCTGCATCATCCACCAGCCGAGCTATTCCATGCTCAACCGCTGGATCGAGACGGACGGCCTCGTCGATACGCTGGACGAGCTCGGCATCGGCTCCATCGTCTTCTCGCCGCTGGCGCAGGGCATGCTGACGGCGAAATATCTCGGCGGCATTCCGGGCGACAGCCGCGCGGCGCTGAACCACTTCCTCAAGACGGATTTCATCCGCCCCGAGATCATCGCCAACATCCGCAAGCTGAACGAGATCGCCGAAGGGCGCGGCCAGACGCTGGCGCAGATGGCGATCGCCTGGGTGCTGCGCGGCGGGCGCATCACCTCCGCGCTGATCGGCGCCAGCCGCTCCGCGCAGATCGTCGATTGCGTCAAGGCGCTGGAAAACACCGCCTTCACCGCGGAGGAACTGGCCGCGATCGACACCCATAGCAAGGGTGCGGACATCAATCTCTGGAAGAAATCCGCCGAACTCGCCTGACGGACCGACCGCGCGGTGAGGGACCGTCATCCCGCCTGGCGCGTCCAGAGCGGGAAGGGGTCCTGAAGGTTCGCCCAGCGGGCCGGCTCGAACGCTTCCGCCGCGAGGAGACAGGCATCCAGCCGGCGGCGGAGCGCGGCTTCATCCATAGGGTCCGCGCCGATGAAGACGAGCTCCTGCCGCCGGTCGCCCCAGACGGGATCGGAGGCGCGGGCGATGGCCTCGCTCGCCGCCGGGTCCTGCGGCCAGTGCGGGCGCGGCACGGCGGCCCGCCAGAGGCCGAGCCGGCCGCTCCTGACCAGCGCGCCCGCCTGGCTCAGTTCGCCGACATGATGCGGCCGGGTGGCGAGCCAGAAGAACCCCTTGGCGCGGATGACGCCGGGCCAGCTCTCGTCGAGAAAGGCTTTGAAGCAGGCCGGATGGAACGGTTTCCTCGCGCGGTACACGAAGGCGCGGATGCCGTATTCCTCGGTCTCCGGCACATGGTCCGCGAAGCCGTGCAGTTCCTTGAACCAGAGCGGTGCTCGCTCGCCTTCTCGAAATCGAAGCGGCCGGTGCCGAGGATGTCGGCGGGTTCGACGCGGCCGAAATCCGTTTCGATGACCCGGGCGGAGCCGTTGAGACCGGCGACGATCTGGCGCGCGGCGCGCAGGGCGGCGGGGCCGGCCGCGCCGGTCTTGTTGATGACGACGACATCGGCGAACTCGATCTGCTCGACGAGCAGCTCCACCAGCGTGCGCGTATCGCCGTCGCCGGCCGTCTCGCCGCGATCGGCGAGAAAATCCTCGGACGCGTAGTCCTTCAGCAGGTTGGCGGCATCGACGACGGTCACCATCGTGTCCAGCCGGGCGACATCCGACAGGCTGCGGCCGTTCTCGTCGCGGAAATCGAAGGTGGTGGCGACGGGCAGCGGTTCTGAAATGCCGCTCGATTCGATCAGCAGGTAGTCGAAGCGGTTCATCTCCGCCAGCCGGCGGACCTCGGTGAGGAGGTCGTCGCGCAGCGTGCAGCAGATGCAGCCGTTCGTCATTTCCACGAGCTGTTCGTCGGTGCGCGAAAGGTCCGCCCCGCCATCGCGCACGAGGGCGGCGTCGATGTTGACCTCGCTCATGTCGTTGACGATGACGGCGACGCGCAGGCCGCTGCGATTGTTCAGCACATGGTTGAGCAGCGTCGTCTTGCCGGCGCCGAGGAAGCCGGAAAGGACGGTGACGGGAAGGCGGTTGTCCATGATCGATGCCTTTTAATGTTATATTATTACATTCGTGTGGCTGAAAAAGGCGGGATGCTCCCGCCTTTTTCCTTCCTGATGGCTTGCCCGCTCAGCTTGCCTGCCCGAGGCAATCACGCAGCGAGGCGGCGATGCTCCGCATCAGGGTGAAATAGAGGTCCGGGCCGGGGTCGAGCGTCGCGGCTTCCGGGTCGAGCGTACCGGATTTCGCATCGGTGCCTTCGATGACGACGTTCACCAGCTTGGGCTCGAACTGCGGCTCGGCGAAGACGCAGGTCGCGCCGAGGGTCTTCACCTTGTCGCGGATCTCCGTGAGGCGCGCGGCGCCGGGCAGGGTTTCCGGGCTGACGGTGATGGAGCCGGCGGCGGTCACGCCGTAATGGTGCTCGAAATACTGGTAGGCGTCGTGGAAGACGACGAAGGGCTTGTCCTTCACTGGCGCGACGGTGGCGGCGATCTCCGTGTCGAGCGCGCCGAGCTTTTCGCTCAGCGCCGCAAGGTTGGCCTGGTAGGCGGCGGCATGGGCCGGGTCCTTTTCCGACAGGACGCGCGCGGCCTCCGCGGCGATGGCGCGGGCATTGTCCGGGCTCAGCCAGAGATGCATGTCGAAGGCGCCGTGCTCGTGCCCCTCGTGACCGGCTTCCGCACCGTGGTCGTGGCCCTCCTCGCCATGGGCGTGGTCATGCCCTTCCTCGCCCTCATGTTCATGCGCCTCGAACGGGCCGCCTTCGCGGAAGGGCAGCTTTTCGAGGCCGGGAGCGTCCTCCAGTTCCACGACGGTCGCCTTGTCGCCGAGCGCTTCCAGCGGCTTTTCGAGGAAGGCTTCCAGGCCGTGGCCGACCCAGAAGACGATATCGGCATCCTGCAGGGCCGCGGCGTTGGACGGCTTCAGCGCATAGGTGTGCGGCGAGGCCGCGCCCTCGACGACCAGCGCCGGCTCGCCGACGCCCTGCATGACCGCGGCGACGAGGGAATGGACCGGCTTGATCGACACGACCACGCTCGGCGTTTCGGCCCGCGCGGCAACGGTGCCGGCGGAAAGAAGCGCGGTGGTGAGGAGGAGGGCGCGAACGGCCTTTTGCATGGGAATCTCCGTCTTGAATGTGAATGTAATGTTATTACATCAATTGCGTTATGCTATAACGTGTGCCATAGACGGACGCAACAGGCTTTTGGAAAAATGATGCTGCAGACCCCCACCAGGACCCTCCCGCCGCTCGTCTCGCTTGCGGGCGTCGGCGTGCGCCGCCAGGGCCGCTGGCTCGTGCGCGGCGTGGAATTCTCCATCGCGCCGGGCGAGATCGTCACGCTGATCGGCCCCAACGGGTCCGGCAAGTCGACGACCGCCAAGACGGCGATCGGCGTGCTCAAGGCCGACGAGGGCAGGGTGGAGCGCAAGGCCGGCCTCAAGGTCGGCTACGTGCCGCAGAAGCTTTCGATCGACTGGACCATGCCGCTCACCGTCGACCGGCTGATGACGCTGACCTCTTCGCTGAAGGGCGCGGAGATCGACGCCGCGCTGGAGGCGACGGGCATTCGCCATCTCGCGCGCGCCGAGGTGCAGCACCTTTCCGGCGGCGAGTTCCAGCGCGCGCTGCTGGCCCGGGCGATCGCCCGCAAGCCGGACCTCCTGGTGCTCGACGAACCGGTGCAGGGCGTGGATTTCTCCGGCGAGATCGCGCTCTACGACCTCATCAAGACGATCCGCAACACCACCGGCTGCGGCATCCTGCTGATCTCGCACGACCTGCATGTGGTGATGGCGGAAACCGACACCGTCGTCTGCCTCAACGGTCATGTCTGTTGCCGGGGCACGCCGGAAACCGTCAGCCAGAGCCCGGAATATCTGAAGCTCTTCGGCGCCCGCGCCGGCCAGACGCTCGCCTTCTACAACCACAACCACGACCACACGCACCTGCCGGACGGCCGCGTGCTGCATGCCGACGGCTCGATCACCGACGATTGCCGGCCGGACGACGGGCGCCCCGTCGATATCCTGCCGACCGGCGGGCGGGCGGGACCGATGCGCATCGGCCATGTGCATGGGCCGAACTGCGGCTGCGACCCCGGCCCGGCGCCGGCCGGCAACGGCAGGGAGCGGCGCGATGCTTGACGATTTCTTCATCCGCGCCCTCGTCGCCGGCGTGGGGCTGGCGATCACCGCCGGGCCGCTCGGCTGTTTCGTCGTCTGGCGGCGCATGGCCTATTTCGGCGACACGATGGCGCATTCGGCGCTGCTCGGCGTCGCGCTGTCGCTGCTGATGGAATTCAACCTGCTCCTCTCCGTCTTCATCGTCGCGGCCTCCGTCTCGCTCCTCCTGCTGCTTTTGCAGCGGCGCGGCACGCTTTCCACCGACGCGCTGCTCGGCATCCTCTCGCATGCCACGCTGGCGATCGGCCTCGTCATCGTCTCCTTCATGACCTGGGTGCGCATCGACCTCGTCGGCTTCCTGTTCGGCGACATCCTCGCCGTCACGCGCGCCGACGTGGACCTCGTCTGGGGCGGCGGCATCCTCGTCACCTTCGCCATTATCTGGATGTGGCGCCCGCTGATCGCCTCGACGGTGAACCCGGAACTGGCCGAGGCGGAAGGCCTGCAGCCGGAACGCACGCGGCTCGCCTTCATGCTGCTGATGGCGCTCGTCATCGCCATCGCCATGAAGATCGTCGGCATCCTGCTGATCACCTCGCTCCTGATCATCCCCGCCGCCACCGCCCGGCGCTTTTCCACGAGCCCGGAGATCATGGCGGTGCTCGCCTCCGTCGTCGGGGCGCTTGCCGTTGTCGGCGGGCTCTTCGGTTCCTTGAAATTCGACACGCCCTCCGGTCCCTCGATCGTGGTGGCAGCACTCGCCCTGTTCATTCTAAGCCTCATCACCAGGCCGAGGACGAGCGGGGCGGAACATTCGGCGACAAGCCAGGGAGGTCGGGCATGACCACGCAACCATTGACGCGCAACCAGGGCCTCGTCTTCGACGTGCTGACGCATTCCCAAGGCCCGCTCAGCGCCTATTCGATCCTCGACAAGCTGCGCGACGCCGGGTTTCGCGCGCCCTTGCAGGTCTATCGGGCGCTCGACAAGCTGCTGGAATTCGGCCTCGTGCACCGGCTCGAAAGCATCAACGCCTTCGTCGCCTGCGCCCATCCGGAGGAGGGGTGCCATGCCCACGGCATCACCGCCTTCACGATCTGCGAGACCTGCGGCAAGGTCACCGAGTTCCACGACCATGTCATCGAGGACCGGCTGAAGGGCTTTGCCATGGACCGCAACTTCAAGACCGGCAAGACGACGATCGAGATCCGCGGCACCTGCGCGGGCTGTGCCTGAGGCGGAACCGCCCCTCAGCCGACCGGCTTCAGCCCCTTCTTGAAGCGCTGCCAGTTGCGCACGTAGTTTTCCGCCGAGCGGGTGAGGCCGGCAATGGCCGCCTCGTCCAGCGTGCGGACCGCCTTGGCGGGGGAACCGACGATCAGCGAATTGTCCGGGAAGACCTTGCCCTCCGTGACCAGCGCATTGGCGCCGACGAGGCAGTTCCGGCCGATGACGGCGCCGTTCAGCACCGTCGCGCCCATGCCGACCAGCGAATTGTCGCCGATCGTGCAGCCGTGGATGATGGCGCCGTGGCCGATCGTGCAGTCCTCGCCGATCGTCACCGGCTTGCCGGGATCGGTGTGCACGACGACGCCTTCCTGGACGTTCGAGCGCGCGCCGACGGTGATCGGCTCGTTGTCGCCGCGCAGCGTGGCGCCGAACCAGATGCCGACATCCTCGCCGATGACCACGCGGCCGATGACATTGGCATCCGGCGCCACCCAGTAGCGATCGCCCTCCGGAAGCGTCGGCCTGGCGTCATCGAGGGCGTAAAGCGGCATGGGGTCCTCCGGCGGTTCTGATTCCCGCCGCTACTCTAGCATCCGCCCGGCCGGGCGGGAAAAGAGGCGAGGGTGGTTTTTTGACCGGCGATGGAGTATGAGCCCGGCCATGACCAATGCAGCCACATTCTACCAGCAGGCCGTGGAGACGGGGACGAAGATTTTCGCCACCGCGCCGATGATCGACTGGTCCGACCGGCGCTATCGCGTCTTCGCGCGGCAACTCACGCGGAACGCGCTGCTCTTCACCGAGATGATCGTCGCCGAGGCGATCCTGCGCGGCAACCGCGAGCGGCTGCTCGGCTTCGACGCGGTGGAGCATCCCGTCGCGCTCCAGCTCGGCGGCAGCGATCCCGCCAAGCTCGCCGAGGCGGCGCGGATCGGCGAGGGGTTCGGCTATGCCGAGATCAACCTCAATGTCGGCTGCCCCTCGGACCGGGTGCAATCCGGCACCTTCGGCGCCTGCCTGATGCGCGAGCCGCAGCTTGTGGCGGACTGCGTGGCGGCGATGAAGGCGGCGGTTTCGCTCCCCGTCACGGTCAAATGCCGCATCGGCGTCGACGACCAGGACCCGGAGACGGCGCTGCGCGACCTCGTCTTTCGCGTCAAGGCCGCCGGCGCGGACGCCGTCTGGGTCCATGCGCGCAAGGCCTGGCTGCAGGGGCTCTCGCCGAAGGAGAACCGGGACATCCCGCCGCTCGACTACGGCCTGGTGCGCCGGCTGAAGGCGGAGAACCCGGACCTTTTCGTCGGGCTCAACGGCGGGCTCCACAGCCTGGACCAGGCGCGCGAGGAGATGACGGGGCTGGACGGCGTCATGCTCGGGCGGGCCGCCTATCAGGATAGCGGCATCCTGACGGGCGTGGACGATCTTTTTGCGCATCCGCTTCAGGCGGGCACCCCGCCCTCCGGCCGCCTCTCTTTTCCGCAGGATCTTCCGGTCGAGCACTGGGAGGCGGTGCGGGACGCGATGATGGCCTATGCGGGCGATGTGATCGCCCGCGGCGGACGGGTGGCGCATGTCACGCGGCATATGATCGGCCTCTTCCAGGGCTTTCCGGGCGCGCGAAAATACCGGCAGGTCCTGTCGGCGGACGCGACGAGGCCGGGGGCGGGGCCGGAGGTGATCGCGGCGGCCTTCGCGGCCGTTCTTGCCGCGCGGTGCGTGGCGGCGGCGGCGGAGTAACGCTTTCTGTGCATCGCCGCGGCATCACCACAATTTCGTCCCCTCGGGGTCGGAGACTTTGCTAGACAGACGACGCAGTACAAGACGACAGGTGGCCGCGTGATCGATCCCTATGCCATACTCGGACTGGAGCGCGATGCGGACGATATCGCGGTGAAGGCCGCCTACCGCAAGGCCGCCAAGGGCATGCATCCCGATTCCGGCGGCGATGCGGACCAGTTCGCCCGCCTCCAGGCCTGCTACGACCTCCTGCGCGACCCCGTGCGGCGCAAGGTCTTCGACGATACCGGCTTCGACCCGCAGCTTGCCGATCCGCGCGACCTCAAGGGCCTGATGCTGCTGGAGCCGCTGGTCAACGACGTCATCCTCGACGAGCGCGAGCCCGGCAGCTTCGATCCGCTGGCGGCCATGCGCCGAAAGCTCTCCGACGACATCGTCAAGAGCCGCTTCCACATCCTCGAACTGGAGCGCCACCGCAACCGCGTGCGCCAGCATATCGACCGGCTCGGCCGCAAGGCCGGCACGGATTTCCTCGGCTCCATGCTGCGCGCCCGCTCGCAGTCGATCGCCGAGGCGATCCGCAACGCCGAGGGCCAGATCCAGGCGATCGAGCAGGCCTATTCCATGCTGGAAGGCTATTCCTACGAACTGGCGGCCGCCCTCGAACCCCTGCCGGTCGAGGTGAAGGGCGAGGCGGCGGAATAGGCGGCCGCCCCGTCTCATACGGTGAGCGGCGGCTCGGCGCCCTCGTGGCGCACCGGCGGCTTGCTTTTCGCCCGCGCGCCGGAAAAGGCGCGGAACGCGGCGAGCGCGGCGCCCCGCAGAAGCGGGCGGGCGACCTCCAGCGCGGCGTCCTGAAGGGCGCGGGTCTCGCGGAAGGGCGAGGCGAAGGAGACCTTTCCCCGCGCATTGCCGAGATCCCGGACATTGCGCGCGAGCGCGACGAAATCGTCGAAGAGGCGGCGCTGCGCGGCGTCGAGATTGGCAAGGCAGCAGGGCTCCTGCGTCGCCGGGAAATACCAGGCGCAGCACCCCTTGCGGCGGCAGGCGCGGCGGCGGCAGACACGCTCCGGCAAGGCCAGCATCTCGGCCGCGCGGGCGAGCAGATGACGGTCGGGCGGGGGAAGCGGGCAGGTCCTGGGCATCGGGGGCTCCTCTGGGAGGGAGGCGGGCCGGCGGCGCAGACGTGGCCGCGCCGGGTGGCCGCTCGATCCGGAAACGTCGGGACAAGCGCTCGCAGCGCCGCGCGTGAAAAGCATCACGCCGGGGTTTGCGCATCGGGTTTCGGACGGGGCGCTGGAAGTCGCCGGGTCAGAAATATGTATATGCGCCTTTCAGCGCCCCGTTCGGCGGTTTCTGCCCGCGACCTGGGTCTCTCTGCAAAGGCCGGGCGCACGAATGTTGGCCGCCGGTTTCCGGGGCGGGTTTTTTCCGGTTTTGCGCGCCGGGCGGGCCCGCCTTGAGCCCTGCCCGGACGGAAAGGTTTTTTACGCCTTTCCCGGGAAAACGCCGCTCCGGCGGACGATGCCGACGCATCCGTCACGCCCTGCCTCCTTGTGTGCCGCACAGGCACGCCCGACGCGCCGTCCGGGGCTGAAACGACAGGGCCGGTCCGACGCCCCGACGCTTCCCCCGTGTCGCCGGAGGGAGACCATTTTCCGCGAGCCCCCTTGGCGACGGCCTACGTCCGTCCCCCGCCAAAAGCGCCGACCCCGCCTCGCCGCAACGCCTTGCGGTGTATCCGCGGCGGGATGACGGGAGTATGGCATGGGGTTTGGGGGGTGGGGAAAATTACGTCGCTTGTTACTGATACAATGTACGGTCAATGACAGAAGCACTAACCACATGTCTCGCGGAGCTTTGCATACTCTTTCAGTCCAGAATGAACTTTAAAGCGTTTTGCGCCGTGCGCGATGCAGACGCTACCGCCCCGGCCGCCCCGTTTTCCCCTTGGTCCGCCCCTTCCGCTTCGCCTCCGCCGGGTCCTCGTAGCTCCCGACGCCGATCTTCCCGCGCCGCACCGGCTTGGCGTCCTCGGCGCCGTTGGCGCGGTCGGGCTGGGCTTCGGGGAGGGGGGCGGGGCGTTTCTTGGTGCTGAGGGTTTCGTCCGGGCGGTCCGGCAGGGCGCCGGTGACGGGTTTTTCGGTGCGGCCGACGGTCATTTCGTCGAGCGTGTTCCTGCGGAAGAGGGATTTGCCCGCCGGGGTCGCGACGTCGCGGCCCATCTCGTCCAGGCTCGGCTTGCGGAAGAGGGGGCGCTCGGTGTCGGTGCCCGGGCCCATGTCGTCGAGCGAGGGTTTCTGGAAGAGGGATTTTGACGCGGTGTCTGCGGTCGTGGCTGTGGATCCTCGGGTCAGGCCCGAGGATGACGGAGGAGAGGTGGGGCGCGATTTTCCCGAGGGCGTGCCGGAGGGGGAAGGGCCGGCCTTTCCGCCCTTGCCACCTTCCTGCGCCTTCGCCTCGTCGCGCGCCATCGGGTCGTCCATGACGGCGAGTTCGGCGGCCTTGAGGCGCTTGATCTCGTCGCGGATGCGGGCGGCGGCTTCGAAATCGAGGTCGGCAGCGGCGTCGCGCATCTGCTTTTCGAGCGCTTCGAGATGGGCCTTGAGATTGTTGCCGACGAGGTGGCCGGCATCCGCAAAACCCTTGCCGGAGACGCCGGAAATGTCGGCGCGGACGTGATCGCGCTCGTAGACGCTGTCGAGGATGTCGGAGATTTTTGCCTTCACCGATTCCGGGGTGATGCCGTGCGCCTCGTTGTAGGCAACCTGCTTCTCGCGGCGGCGGGTCGTCTCGTCCATGGCGCGCTGCATGGAGCCGGTGATCGTGTCGGCATAGAGGATGACCTTGCCGTCGACGTTGCGCGCGGCGCGGCCGATGGTCTGGACGAGGGACGTTTCCGAGCGCAAAAACCCTTCCTTGTCGGCGTCGAGGATGGCGACGAAGCCGCATTCGGGAATGTCGAGGCCTTCGCGCAAAAGGTTGATGCCGACCAGCACGTCGAAGGCGCCGAGGCGCAGATCGCGGATGATCTCGATGCGCTCCAGCGTGTCGATGTCGCTGTGCATATAGCGCACGCGAACACCCTGTTCGTGCAGGTATTCGGTAAGGTCCTCGGCCATGCGCTTGGTGAGGACGGTGACGAGCGTGCGGTAGCCGGCCTGCGCGGTCTCGCGGATCTCGCCCAGCACGTCGTCCACCTGGCTTTTCGCCGGGCGCACCTCGACGGGCGGGTCGATGAGGCCGGTCGGGCGGATGACCTGCTCGGCGAAGACGCCGCCGGACTGTTCCAGCTCCCAGCCGCCGGGCGTCGCCGAGACGGCGACGGTGTCCGGGCGCATCGCGTCCCATTCCTCGAAGCGCAAGGGCCGGTTGTCCAAGCAGGAGGGCAGGCGGAAGCCGTATTCGGCCAGCGTCGCCTTGCGGCGGAAGTCGCCGCGATACATGGCGCCGATCTGCGGGATGGTGACGTGGCTCTCGTCGATGAAGATCAGCGCGTTGTCCGGCACGTATTCGAAGAGGGTCGGCGGCGGCTCGCCGGGGCGGCGGCCCGTCAGGTAGCGCGAATAGTTCTCGATGCCGGCGCAGGAGCCGGTCGCCTCCAGCATTTCCAGGTCGTAGCGCGTGCGCTGCTCCAGGCGCTGCGCCTCCAAAAGGCGGCCGGCCTTCTCCAGCTCGGCGAGGCGGTGCTTCAGTTCCTCGCGAATACCCTTGATGGCGCCGTTCAGCGTCGGGCGCGGGGTGACGTAGTGGCTGTTGGCGTAGATCTTCACCGACTTCAGGTCGCCGGTCTTCTGGCCGGTCAGCGGGTCGAACTCGGTGATCGCGTCGATCTCGTCGCCGAACATCGAGATGCGCCAGGCGGCATCTTCAAGGTGGGCGGGGAAGACTTCTATGGTGTCACCGCGCACGCGAAAGCTGCCGCGCTGGAAATCCATCTCGCGGCGCTTGTATTGCTGGGCGACGAGGTCGGCCAGGAGCTGGCGCTGGTCGAGCCGCTCGCCGACCTCCATCTGGAAGGTCATGGCGGTGTAGGTCTCGACGGAGCCGATACCGTAGATGCAGGAGACCGAGGCGACGATGATGCAGTCGTCGCGCTCCAGGAGCGAGCGCGTGGCGGAGTGGCGCATGCGGTCGATCTGCTCGTTGATCGAGCTCTCCTTCTCGATGAACGTGTCGGAGCGCGGCACATAGGCTTCCGGCTGGTAATAATCGTAGTAGGAGACGAAATATTCGACCGCGTTCTCCGGGAAGAAGTTCTTGAACTCGGAATAGAGCTGGGCGGCCAGCGTCTTGTTCGGCGCCAGGATGACGGCGGGGCGCTGCGTCTCCTCGATCACCTTGGCCATGGTGAAGGTCTTGCCCGAGCCGGTGACGCCGAGCAGGACCTGGCTGCGCTCGCCCTCGGAAAGGCCGTCGACGAGGTCCCTGATGGCGGTCGGCTGGTCGCCGGCGGGCTCGTAGTCGCTGATCATGCGGATCGGGATGCCGCCTTCCGACTTTTCCGGCCGGGCGGGGCGGTGCGGCGTCCAGAGCTTGCCGTCCTTGAAGAGCGGATTGCCGCTCTCGATCAGCTTCGACAGGGCTTCCACCGTGGCGGTGACGCCAGAACCCTTCTCCAGCGCGGCGGCGTCCTCCAGCGAGACGTCGAGGCCGGAGACGGGCATCAGGCCGGCGGCGGCGCGGGTCTTCGGGTCGGACGAGCCGCCGATCGAGACGCCGCGCGAGGTTTTCGAGACGGTCACCTGCTCGGTATGGCGGCGGGCGGCGTTCTCCACGGACTTGCGGTGCTTGCCCGCCTTGGAGGCGACCTCGCGGCGGCTTTCGACGCTGGCGGCCTCCGCCTCGGCTTCGAGCTGCTTGACCCAATCCGAGACGCTGCCCGAGAGCGGTGCGCCTGCTTCTTCCGGGACTCGCTTGTCCTTCTCGTTCCACTCGAAGGGCGTCCCTGACAACGGCGACTGCGGGGCTTCCTCGAAACCGGGCTTCGAGGGCGAGGATTTTTTCGGGGTTCTGGCCATGCGGGGAATATGGAGAGAGTCATCCGGAAAGGAAAGGGGGGAAGAGTACAAAAGGGAAACGAATTTGCGGCGCGTCCCGGCCGTTATCCTCGAAAAGGGGGCGGTCATGGACGCGATGGTGGACGAGGCGGCGCTGATGCCGAAGGATGCGGCGCTGGAGGACCTGCAGGCGGCGGTCGCCGCCTACAACGCGGCGCGGCCGAAGGTGGCGCGCGACATGTATATCAGCGTCACGCTGATCCTCGGCGTCTACCTGCTCTTTTCGGCGCTCGTGCTCTATCTGGTGGCGACGCAGATCGAGGCGGACTGGACCTTCATCGCGCTCGTCGTGCTGTTCATCGGCGGCACCTTCGTCTGGTCATTCGCCGTGGCGCCGGCAAAACGCTTCCAGCAGGGCCTGCGCGACCGCATGCTGCCGCTGGTTTTCGGCTTCGTCGACGAGGTGCGATATGCGCATGGCGCGGCGCCGCGCTTCATCGCGGGCATGCCGGGCAAGGAATTCGTGCCGCGGGACCGCGCGGTGCACGGCGACATGATCGCCGGCGCGCAGGACGGGCTGGCCTTCACCCTGTCGGAGACGGAGCTGAGCACCGGCAGCGGCAAGAGCAAGCAGACCACCTTCAAGGGCGTGATCTTCCATTTCGTGCGGGAGGAGGCGTTTCCGGGCCTGCTGATCGCCGCGCGCAAGCCCAATGCCGTGCAGCGCTTCGTGCGCGACCTCTTCGGCGGCGGGGCGCTGGCGCTGGTCACCAGCGGCAATCCGGAGGTGGACGCCTCGCACGAATTCCGCACCGACCGGGCCGAGGCGGCGACGCCCCTCGTGCAGGGGGCGCTGGCCAAGGCGCTGGATTACCTTGCGGGCGTGTGGCGGGACGACGTGGTCCGCCTCGCCCTCAAGGGGCACGACTGCTACCTGCTGGTGCCGACGAAGAAGGATTTCTTCGAGCTGCCGCCGGTGGACACGCCCATCGACTTCGACCGCTACATCAGGCCGATGATCCGCGATCTGGTGACGCTGCTGGCGACGGCGCAGCTCGTGCGGCGCATCGGGTAGGCTTCGCCCCAGCGGGCGATTTCGCGGCGGCGGGCTTGACGGGGCCGGCCGGTTGGATATGCCCTTTGCGGACTTCCTCAGGAATCAGGATTCGCGATGCCCTTCAGCCTCTCTCCCGCGGCCGTCTGGCCGATCGTGCTGCTCTGCCTTTCCAACGTCTTCATGACCTTCGCCTGGTACGGGCACCTGAAATTCAAGTCCGCGCCGCTCTTCGTGGCGATCCTGGCGAGCTGGGGCATCGCCTTCTTCGAATATTGCCTGGCGGTGCCGGCCAACCGCATCGGCCACGAGGTCTATTCGGCCGCGCAGCTCAAGACGATCCAGGAGGTGATCACCCTTCTCGTCTTCGCCGGCTTCTCGGTGTTCTGGCTGAAGGAGAGCCTGACCTTCAACCACGCCATCGGCTTCATGCTGATCGCGGCGGGCGCGGCCTTCGTCTTCAAGGGATAGGCCGCCCCGCAAAATAGTCGCAATCGGGCGCAAGCCTTCGGTGGAACGGATGAGGTTTTCGTGACGACAGCCTTCGCTACCATGGCATCCCGGCGCTTCGGCTACGGCCGCAGGCCGGGCGAGGCCGCGCCGGAGAGCGTCGAGGCGCTTCTGCGCCAGGTGAAGCGCGGCACACGCGAGACCTGTCTCTTCCCCGCCGGGGGCATTGCCGGCCGCCGGGCGCTTTTCCCCGATTATCGCGCGCTCGACACCGCCTACAAGGCGGCGCGCGAGAAGAACATGCTGACGACCGTCGGCACGCGCGCCATCAATCCCTACGGCATCGCGCTCGCCAACACGCTGCAGCGCGACCGGCACCTGAAGGTCCGCCAGGCGGTCTTCTCGCCGAACGGCTTCTACGAGCGGCTCGTCGCCTTCTGGTGCGATCATTTCGCGATCGACGTGCGCAAGGGCGGCGCCATGCGGCTGCTGGCGCCGCTGCACGAGGCGGAGGCGATCCGTCCGAACCTTGCCGGCTCCTTCGCCGATCTCCTGAAGGCGGCCGCGCTGCACCCGGCCATGCTCGCCTATCTCGACCAGACGCGCTCCGTCGGGCCGAATTCCGCCGTGGGGCTGAAATCCGGCCGCGGGCTCAACGAGAACCTGGCGCGCGAACTCATCGAGCTGCACACGATGGGGGCGGGCAGCGGCTACAGCCAGAAGGACGTGCGCTCCGCCGCCTATCTGCTGACCGGGCTGTGGTATCGCGCGCCGGTCTACGAGACCGCCTTCCGCCCGCGCTCGGCCGAGCCCGGCACCTACCGGGTGCTGGGGCGCGACTACGGCGGCAAGCGGCGGGATATGGAAGAGATCCATGCGCTGCTCGACGACCTTGCCGCGCGCAAGGAGACGCGCCGCCACATCTGCCGCAAGCTCGTCGTGCATTTCATCGCCGACGATCCGCCGGACGCGGTGGTGGACGCCATGGCGGCGGCGTGGAAGCGCAGCGACGGCCGGCTGCTCGACGTCTACCGCGCGATGCTCGACCATCCGCGAAGCTCGCAGGAGGAGGGCCGCAAGGCGCGCCAGCCGTTCGATTTCGTCGTTGCCGCCCTGCGCGCGCTCGACGTGCCGGCCGAGGCGCTCGCGCCCGGCGACGGGGCGAAGAAGGGCGGCGGCCGGCCGGCGGCGGATGTCGCGGCGCTCGCCGACGTGACGATGATGACCGCCGAGGGCAAGCCGGCGCTGACGGCCAATCCGCTGTCCGTCGGCATCATCGGCCGGCTCGGCCAGCCGATCTGGTCGGCGCCGAGCCCGGCGGGCTGGGACGAGGGGCTTTCCGCCTGGATCACCGCCAGCCAGGTCACCGAGCGCATCGCCTGGGCGCGGCGGCTGGTGGCGCGCTTCGGCGGCGACGCCGATCCGCGCGCCTTCCTGGAGGCGACGATGGCGGATGCGGCGCGGGCGGACACGATCGAGACCGTGGCGCGGGCGCCGAACCGCGCGGTGGGGCTGGCAATGGTGCTGGCGTCCCCCGAGTTCAACCGGCGTTAGGAGCGGGCATGGCAAGCGAGATCCACCGCAGAGCCTTCCTGTCCGGCGCGTGCTGCCTGGCGGCCTCGCCGCTCGTCACGCCCGTCAGCTTCGCGGCCATGCCCGGCGACAACCGGCTGGTGACGATCGTGCTGCGCGGGGCGATGGACGGGCTCGCGCTGGTGCAGCCCCATGGCGATACGGCGCTGAAGGTGCTGCGGCCGACGCTGGCGCTCGGCGCCGACAAGGGGCTTCTCGATCTCGACGGCTTCTTCGGCCTGCATCCCGCCGCCGCGGACCTGATGCCGCTGTGGAGGGCGGGCGAACTCGGCTTCGTGCACGCGATCTCGACGCCCTATCGCGACGGCCGCAGCCATTTCGACGGGCAGGACATGCTGGAAAGCGGCGGCGCGGCGGTGCGCGACGAGCGCACCGGCTGGCTCAACCGGGCGATCGCCGCCATTCCGCGGCCGGCCGACCGCCGCGCCATCGACGTCACCACCACGGCCGAGCTGATCCTTTCGGGCGGCAACCCGGTCGACGTCTGGTCGACGCGGGCCGATCTGGCGCTGGCCGAGGACGAGGAGGCCTTCTTCGTCCGGCTCTACCGCAACGACCCGCTGTTTGCCGCCGCGCTGCGCGAGGCGACGGCGACGGACATGCTGTCGGACGCGATCCGCGATGCGGACGGCAAGCGCTCGGCCGGGATCGCCGCCGTCGCGACGCTCGCGGCGGGGATGCTCGCGGCCGACCACCGGATCGCCAGCTTCTCGATCAACGGCTGGGACACCCATCTCAGCCAGGCGCGCGGTTTCGCAAGGCCGGTCAAGGACCTCGCGACGGCGATCACCACGCTGAAGGCCGGCCTGCCGCCCGCCGTCTGGCGCAAGACGGCGATCCTGGCGATCACCGAATTCGGGCGGACGGCGCGGGAGAACGGTTCGGCCGGCACCGACCACGGCACGGGCGGCGTCGCGATCCTTTCGGGCGGCGCGGTGGCGGGCGGCAAGGTCTATGGCGACTGGCCGTCGCTGTCGGAGGGCGACCTGCTCGACGGGCGCGACCTCCGGCCGACGACGGATCTGCGCCAGCTCGCCGCCGCCATGCTGCGCCAGCAGTTCGGCATTTCGGCGCGCGCGCTGGAGACCGCGGTGTTCCCGGGGCTGAGCTTCGATGCGAGGGCGGCGTATCTGCGCGGCTGACCTGCCGCTATTCCATCGGAACGGGCGTCGGATGGCCGTCCCTGTCGAGGGCGACCATGACGAAGGTGGCGCCCGTGACCTTTTCCAGCGTGGTGGTGAGGTAGCGCTGCGCCCAGGCCTCGACGGACAGCGTGATCGAGGTGCGGCCGACGCGCACGATGTCCGTATAGATGCTGAGCGTGTCGCCGATCTTCACCGGCAGGTCGAAGGCCATCTCCTTGACGGCGGCGGTGACGACGCGGCCGCGCGCGCGCTCGGCGGCGCGGATGCCGGAGGCAAGGTCCATCTGCGCCATCACCCAGCCGCCGAAAATATCGCCCGCGGCATTGGCATCGCCCGGCATGGCGAGCGTGCGCAGGGTGAGTTGTCCGTTCGGCGTGCTGTTGTCGGTCATGCGCATCCTCTCCTTGGCTGATTACCGGTCTAAAGCATTTCCAGCCGAAGCGAAATCGCTTCGGCGTCGGATAATGCGGCAAAAACAAGAATCTAGAGCATTTTCGGTGAACCGGACATGCTCTAGCGGAATGCGCAAGGCGGAGGAAGAGGGCGCGCCCCGGCGAGCCGAAACCGCTCCCGGTATTTCCGCTTATTCTCACCCTCTAAAAATTGATGATTACAGTTTTAGGCGATTTTAAAGGGTTTGCTAGACCTTCGGAAAGATTGGAGTGCCGCATCCGTTCGTTTGGAGGAGAGCCCGGTGAAGAATTTCAGAATATCCACGCGCCTGTCATTGCTCGTCGGTCTTGCCCTGACCATCATCGTGGCGGCGCTCGTCTACAGTCTCTACCACTATCAAGATGCGATGGTGGCCGAGCGCAAGTCGAAGCTGGCCGCGATGGACGAGAGCATGCTGACGCTCTTCCAGCACTACCACGCGCTGGAAACCGCCGGCACGCTGACGCGCGAGGAGGCACAGACGCGGGCGAAGGACGCGGTGCGGGCGCTGCGCTACGAGGACAACGGCTACTTCTGGATCAACGACATGAATTCCGTGATCGTCATGCATCCGATCAAGCCGGAGCTCGACGGCACGGACCAGTCCGGCATGGCCGATCCGACCGGCAAGAAGATCTTCGTCGAATTCGTGAAGGCCGTGAAGGCGAGCTCGACCGGCCAGGACTTCGTCGACTATCTGTGGCCGAAGCCGGGCTTCGAGGAGCCGGTGCTGAAATATTCGCACGTCGCGGGCTTCGCCCCCTGGGGCTGGGTCGTCGGCACGGGCGTCTATGCGGACGACCTTGCCGCCCTGTTCCGCCGCAACGCCATCGAGACGGCGGTCATCCTCGGCCTCGGCGGCCTCGCCATGATCCTCGCCGCCTACGGCATCGTGAAGAGCGTGACCGGCCCGGTCTCGCGCCTGAAGGCCTCCATGCAGGCGATCTCCGAGGAGGACGTGTCCGGCGACGTGCCGGAGACGGACCGCAAGGACGAGATCGGCGAGATGGCCAAGGTCATGTCCATCCTGCGCCAGTCGGTGGCCGAGCGCGCCCAGCTTCGCCTGCGCGAGGGCGAGCAGCAGGTTCGCCTCGACGAGGAGCGCAGCGAGGGCGAGCGCCGCCAGCGCGCCGTCAGTCAGGGCCAGACGGATGCCATGAACACGGTCGGCCAGGCGCTGGAGCGCCTCGCCAACGGCGACCTGACGGTCTCGATCCAGGCGATCGCGCCGGAATACGCCAAGCTGCGCGACGACTTCAACCGCGCGGTCGACGCGCTTTCCAGCGTCATCAACGCCATCGCCCGCTCCACGGATATCGTCTACGGCAGCGCCGGCGGCATCGCGGAGGCGGCCAACAATCTCTCGCACCGCACGGAGCAGCAGGCGGCCTCGCTGGAGGAAACCGCCGCCGCGCTCGACGAGATCACCGCGACGGTGCGCAACGCCTCCGACCGGGCCGCCGAGGCGAGCCGCATGGTGGCCGAGACCAAGCAGTCGACGGGCCGCTCCGGCACCATCGTGCGCGACGCGGTCGCCGCGATGAGCCGCATCGAGGATGCGTCGAGCCGCATCAGCCAGATCATCGGCGTCATCGACGAGATCGCCTTCCAGACCAACCTCCTCGCCCTCAATGCCGGCGTCGAGGCGGCGCGGGCAGGGGAGGCCGGCCGCGGCTTCGCCGTCGTCGCGCAGGAGGTGCGCGAGCTTGCCCAGCGCTCGGCCAATGCGGCCAAGGAGATCAAGGGGCTGATCAGCAATTCGGCCACCGAGGTCGGCACCGGCGTGGCGCTGGTGCGCTCGACGGGCGATGCGCTGACCGAGATCGAGGCGCTGGTCAACAAGGTGAACGACCAGGTGAACTCCATCGCCACCGCCGCGCGCGAGCAGGCGACCGGCCTTGCCGAGGTCAACACGGCGGTCAACCAGATGGACCAGATGACCCAGCAGAACGCCGCCATGGTGGAGGAGACCAACGCGGCCGGCCAGACGCTGACCCAGGAAAGCGAGCAGCTGAAGACCCTGCTCGGCAATTTCCGGCTGAACGCAGCCGGAGCGGCGGACCACCGGCGCCGCGCGGCATAAGACAGAAGACGATCTCCGGACCATCTTGCCCCGGCGCTTCAGGCGCCGGGGTTTTTCGTTGGCAGCGTGCGCAATTGTAGTGGGAAGGTCATCCGGAAGGCCTGTGTCTCCCCCATAAGAGCAATGTTGTCCTGTGTGGCAGCGCCCCCTCTGCCCTGCCGGGCAGCAGGCGAATTGCATATAACAGCACGCTGCTGCTTTCTCCTTCTCCCCCACGGGGAGAAGGTGGCCCGAAGGGCCGGATGAGGGGGCTTGCACACCGTCTGACGTTTGCGCCACCCCCTCATCCCGCTGCCGCGACCTTCTCCCCGCGGGGGAGAAGGGGCAAGACGCGTCGCCTCATTCCATATGCAGTTCGCCTGCCGTCAAGAGGGAGATGCCCGGCAGGGCAGAGGGGGGTGCCACGGAGCACATTCGCCCCCCATCAATCTCGCGGGTCGCCTGAAAACGGTTCCTTTACCCTGTTGCGCGAAAATCCCCTGGAAATGCAGGAGGATCGCTTCTCGCGTCCGGTTTCGGGCCTTTCCCGTCCGAATGCGGACAAAAGCGGCCTGCACCATGACCGGACAACAATGTGCGCAACCGGGACCGCGCAGGACGCGGGCAGGGCTGGCGGAAGTGACAATGGGTATTGCGTTCGTTTCTCGTCTGCGCCGGCCGCTCGGGCTGTTCCTCGTCCCGGCGATGCTGGCCGCCTGTTCCGGCGGCATGACGCCGCCCGACGACATCGTCGGCGCCATCCGGCCGTCGCAGGAGGTCGCGCAGCGCCCCGCCGCCGATATCGGCGATACGGGCGGGGACCTCGCGGACGATCCGGCCGAGGCGGCGGCTGTGGTCGATATGCCGCCGGCGGAAGAGAAGCGCCTGCCGATGATCGACAGCGACGAGGCGATGGGCATCGGCGAGCCCGTCCGGGCCTCCGCCGGCGTGCTGACCGTGCCGGAAGGCGGCGTCAACATGGACGACGGGCTCGGCGTCGCGCGCGTCGAGGGGCTGGCGGAGGCGCAGGCGAACGAGATCGCGGAGGGCACCGCCACCCAGGTCGTCGTCGACGGCATCGGCTCGGACATGCCGCAGCAGGTCGGCCAGCCGGCGACGATCCCGATGTCGGAGGCCGGCGATTACCTGCAGGTGCCGGACAAGGCGACGGCCCGCCGCCGGCAGGCGAGCGAGGGCGAACAGGTCGCCTTCCTGCCGCGCCTTAGCAACCCGATACAGATGCCGGAAACGATGGGCGGCATGCCGGCCTCGGAAAAGGCCTGCCGGCAACGCCTGCACAAGCTCGGCGTGAAATTCCGCGACGTGCCGCGCATCTCGCGCGGGCGCTCCTGCGGCATATCCTGGCCGATCGAGCTGTCCGGCCTTTCCGGCGGCATCCAGATCAAGCCGGCCGCGCAGGTCAACTGCCAGATCACCGAGGCCTTCGCGCGCTGGGTGAAGAACGAGCTGGTTCCCTCCAGCCGCACCCGCTACCTCTCCGGCGTCTCGGCCATCCACCAGATGTCCTCCTATTCCTGCCGCACGATGAACTCGCAGCGCGGCGCTTCCATGTCGGAGCATGCCAAGGGCAACGCCATCGACGTCGGCAAGATCGTGCTGAAGAACGGCAAGGCGATCGCCATCGAGAAGAAGGGCTTCTTCGCCTTCCGCGAGAAGGGCCTGCTGAAGTCGGTGCGCGGCGACAGCTGCAAGTATTTCTCCACCGTGCTCGGCCCGGGCAGCGACCGCTTCCACAAGGACCATTTCCACTTCGACCTCAGGGCGCGCAAATCCGGCTACCGGCACTGCAGCCTGTAGGGGCCTGATCGCGGGGCAAAAAAAGACCGGCGGGGCGCCGGTCAAAAGGGGTGGCGGTGCGCGGGGTGCGGCCGCCTGGAACGTCACATTCCATCACCCGCGCCGGCGCGGACCGGCGAAGACGAAAGGCGTGCTTCCGCGGGGGAAGCGGGCGGATGGGACCGCCGGAAACTCCCTCAGGGTCGGGAGCAAGGCCGCTGGGGGGCAGCAGGGAAGCGACGCGATGCGCGGGGTGCGGGTCGTTTCCGCCGGCCTTACGCGAGACAATGGTTGAAATGGGTCACGGTTTGATGACAGTGCGCGCTTCGCACCTGCGAAATGCCCGCGAGTCGCCGCCGTCCGGCGGATCCTGAGGAGCCTGCCATGCCCCCCGTCGCCGATCTTGTCCTGTTCGCGCTCGCGCTCGTCGCGGCGGGCGTCGTGTCGGGCCTGCTCGCCGGCATCTTCGGCATCGGCGGCGGGGCGATCCTCGTGCCGGTCTTCTACCAGGTGTTCGGCTACCTCGACGTGCCCGAGGCGGTGCGCATGCACCTGTCCATCGGCACCTCCATCGCCATCATCGTGCCGACCTCGATCCGCTCCTTCACCTCGCACCGGCTGCGCGGCGCGGTCGACACGGACCTCCTGAAGAGCTGGATCGTCGCGCTGCCCTTCGGCGCCATCCTCGCCTCGGTCATCGCGGCGGTGATCTCCAGCGTCGGCCTTCGCCTCATCTTCGTCGGCATCGCGCTTCTGGTGGCGCTGCGCATGCTGTTCAACCGCGACACCTGGCGCGTCGGCAACGACCTGCCGAAGGGCATCGGCAACCAGCTGGCGGGCGTCGTCATCGGCACGCTCTCCGGCCTGATGGGGATTGGTGGCGGGGTGCTGAACAACACCTACATGACCTCCTTCGGCCGGCCGATCCACCAGGCGGTGGCGACCTCGTCCGGCGTCGGCGTGCTGATCTCCATTCCCGGCATTGTCGGCTATATCTGGGCCGGCTGGGGCGCGCCGGGCCTGCCGCCGTTCTCCACCGGCTTCATCAACTGGGTGGCCGTCGCGCTCATCGTGCCGATCGCCCTCGTCGTCACGCCCTGGGGCGTGCGGCTGGCGCACTCGATGAGCAAGCGGCAACTGGAAGTCGGCTTCGGCATCTTCCTCATCCTCGTCGCGCTGCGCTTTCTCGCCAGCATCTACGGCTGAGCGAGTTTTTTGCGCCCTCAGGGTGAAAATCGACGAAGGGCACGCCATATAGGGTGTCCTTCCGCATGAATCCCTCCTTTCCGGACCCTCCCATGGCGCCCATCGTTTCCATTCGCAATCTCACCAAGAGCTACGCATCCGGGTTCCAGGCGCTGAAAGGCGTGAACCTCGATATCGAGGAGGGCGAGATCCTGGCGCTCCTCGGGCCGAACGGCGCGGGCAAGACGACGATGATCTCGATCGTCTGCGGCATCGTCACGCCGTCGGGCGGCTCGGTGACGGTCGCCGGCGGCGATATCCTCGCCGACTACCGCAAGACCCGCGCGATCATCGGCCTCGTGCCGCAGGAGCTGACGCTCGACGCCTTCGAGACGGTGTGGAACACGGTCGCCTTCTCGCGCGGGCTGCACGGCTGTTCGCCGGACGCGGCGCTGATCGAGCGCATCCTGCGCGACCTCTCGCTCTACGACAAGAAGGACACGATGCTGCGCCACCTTTCCGGCGGCATGCGGCGGCGCGTGCTGATCGCCAAGGCGCTCTCCTACGAACCCAAGGTGCTGTTCCTCGACGAGCCGACGGCGGGCGTCGACGTCTCGCTGCGCAAGGACATGTGGCAGCTCGTCGAGCGCCTGCGCGCCTCCGGTGTCACCATCATCCTGACGACGCACTATATCGAGGAGGCCGAGGAGATCGCCGACCGCATCGGCGTCATCAACCACGGGCACATCCTGCTGGTCGAGGACAAGAAGGCGCTGATGGCGAAGCTCGGGCGCAAGCAGATGACCGTGGAACTCGCCGAGCCGCTCCCGGCCGTGCCCGACACGCTGTCCTCCTACGGGCTGACGCTCAGCGAGGGCGGCGAGCGGCTGGTCTACGAGTTCGACAGCTCCGGCGAGCGCACCGGCATATCCTCGCTCCTCTCCGCTTTGTCGCAGGCGGGGCTTCGGGTCAGGGACATCTCCACCGAGCAGAGTTCGCTGGAAGACATTTTCGTGGAACTGGTGGGAGAGGGCCGATGAACATCGAGGCGATCAAGTCGATCTACGCATTCGAGATGGCGCGCACGCGCCGCACGCTGCTGCAGAGCATCGTGTCGCCCGTCATCACCACCTCGCTCTACTTCATCGTCTTCGGCGCGGCGATCGGCTCGCGCATGCAGGAGGTGCAGGGCGTCTCCTACGGCGCCTTCATCGCGCCCGGCCTCATCATGCTGACGCTGCTCAACCAGTGCATCGGCAACGGCTCCTTCGGCATCTACTTCCCGAAATTCACCGGCACGATCTACGAGATCCTCTCCTCGCCCATTTCGATGATCGAGATCGTCATCGGCTATGTCGGCGCGGCGGCGACCAAGGGGCTGATCGTCGGCACGATCATCCTCGTCACCGCTTCGCTCTTCGTCGACATCTCGATCAAGCATCCTTTCATGATGGTGCTGTTCTTCGTGCTGACGGCCGTCAGCTTCAGCCTGTTCGGCTTCATGATCGGCATCTGGGCGAAGGATTTCGAGCAGCTCAACCTCTTCCCCATGCTGATCGTCCCGCCGCTGGTCTTCCTCGGCGGCAGCTTCTACTCGATCGACATGCTGCCGCCCTTCTGGCAGACGGTGAGCCATTTCAACCCGGTGCTCTACCTCGTCTCCGGCTTCCGCTGGAGCTTCTACGAGATCGCCGACGTGAACCCCATCGTCAGCCTCGTGACGGTGCTGGGCTTCCTGGCGGTGTGCCTGACGATCACGGCCTGGATCTTCAAGACCGGCTACAAGCTGAAGAACTAATCCTTGAGCCGCAGCTCGTCCCGGGTGATCTCGATCGAGCCGAGCGTTTCGAGGAAGCTCATGCCGAGGAGGCTCTGCTCCAGCCGGCCCTGTTCGGTGACCATGCCGCGGATGGTGCCGCGCAGGATGGGGCCGATGGCGACCTGGCGCAGCGTGACGGGCGCGGCGAGCGCCCGGCCGTTGGCAGTGGACACGTCGATGGAGAAGACGAGGTTGTCCGGGTTGATGCCGAGGCGCATGGCGTCCTTATAGGAAAGGACGACGGAGCTGGCACCGGTATCGACCAGCATCCTCAGCGGCGTGCCGTCGATCGTCACGTCGGCCTCGTAATGGCCGGAAACGCCCTTGTGGATGACGAGGATCTGCTCGCCGGCAGCGCCGGTCGTCACCACGGCGCGGCCGGGGATGAGGCCGGCGGTGAGCCGGTTGCCGACCTGTTGCAGGTCGAAGCGGTAGAGGTAGCCGGTGGCGAGCAGGAGGATGATCACCAGCCAGACGCCGGCCTGGCGGATGCTCTCGCCCCATTGCCGCCGCCCGGCAAGGACCCCCGCCGCCATCATGGTGGCGATGGCCGACAGGGTGACGAGGCGGCCGAAATCGTTGTTGTCCATGCCCATGGTGCGGCCGCTGTCGTGGTTGAGGACCAGGGCGCCGAGGCCGACGGCAAGGATGCCTAGCAGGACATAGAGCCTCATGCCTCGCCACGCTCCCGGGCCATGCGGGCGCGGCGGGTCTCGCGCCGCGGCTTGCGCTCGACGGTCTCGAGGCGGGCCGGCAGCTCGGCCATGATGGCGCGGCGCTGATCGGACGTATAGAGCGTCCAGGCGCCGATCTCGTCGCGCGTGCGGCCGCAGCCGAAGCAGTAGCCGGTCACCATGTCGATCGAACAGACGAGAATGCAGGGCGATTCCATCACGGCTCCCGAAGATTGTCTTTTCCTATATCGGCAGCTCAGAGCGCCAAGGCAAGGGCGAAGAGCACCGACATTTCCGCGAGCTGCTGCGTGGCGCCGATCGTATCGCCCGTATGCCCGCCGATCTTGCGCATGGCGATGCGGTTGAAGGCGAGGACGGCGGCGACGGCGAGGACGAGCGCCAGCACGAGGGCAAGCACGCTGCCGTGCGGCAGGAGCAGCGCGGCGGCAAGGAGGATGCCGGTTGCAAGCGCGACGACGGTCGCGCCGCCCTCCGGCTCGCCCACCGAGGCGGCGACGCCGCCCTGCCGGGCGGGCGGCAGCAGCGACCAGTGCCAGACCATGGCGGTGCGGCCGGCGGCGGCCACGGCAAGCAGCGCCATGCCGAGGCCGGACGGCCCGAGGGCGGCGGCAAGGGCCGCGATGGCCGCGGCGCGAAGACCAAAGGACAGGATGAGAGCGACCGCGCCGTAGGAGCCGACGCGGCTGTCCTTCATGATGGAAAGCGCGCTCTCCCGGTCCCGCCCGCCGCCGATGCCGTCGGCGCTGTCGGAGAGCCCGTCCTCGTGCAGGGCGCCCGTGACGAGCACCTGCACGGCGAGCGCGGCGAAGGCGATGAGAAGCGGCGGCGCATGGAGGGCCGAGAGCAGCGCGGCGAGCGCGGCGGCGGGCAGCACGATCAGCACGCCGGCGAGCGGGAAGGCGCGCACGGCGCGCGACAGCCGCCCGTCATGGCCGATGAAATGGCGCTGCGGCACCGGCACGCGCGAGAGGAAGCCGACCGCGCGGGCCGTGTCGTCGATATAGTCCTGAATGGCCAAGTGAGTCCCCGTTAATGGAAAGGGGTGCCGTGCAGGTGGATCCTCGGGTCAAGCCCGAGGATCCACCTGCACGGCACGCCGCCAACGTCCCGCCGCAAAACGCGCTGGCCGCCGCCGCAAATGCGGTTGTCGGATTCGCGCCCTGCCTCTATTAGGAGACACCAAACACCCGCCTTTGAAAGCCGAAACTTAAGGAATTCCCCAAGATGAGTGCCAGCGGCCTGCCGTTCGATGATTTTCGTGAATTGCTGCGCAACCTGCCCGGTCCCGATTCGGCGGCGCTGGTGGCGGCGCGCGAGCGCGACAGCCAGCTGACCAAGCCGCCCGGCGCGCTCGGCCGGCTGGAGGAGATCGCCTTCTGGCTCGCCGCCTGGACCGGCCGTCCGCCGGCCGTGACGCGTCCGCTCGTCGCCATCTTCGCCGGCAACCACGGCGTCACAAAGCAGGGCATCACGCCCTATCCGTCCTCCGTCACCGCGCAGATGGTGGAGAATTTCGCGGCCGGCGGCGCGGCGATCAACCAGATCTGCGTGACGCACGATCTCGGCCTGAAGGTCTTCGACCTTGCGCTCGACTATCCGACCGCCGACATCACGCAGGAGGCGGCGCTGTCCGAGCGCGACTGCGCCGCGACCATGGCCTTCGGCATGGAGGCGGTTGCCGGCGGCACGGACCTCTTGTGCGTCGGCGAGATGGGCATCGGCAACACGACGATCGCCGCGGCGATCAACCTGGCGCTCTACGGCGGCACGGCGGAGGAATGGGTCGGGCCGGGCACCGGATCGGAAGGCGAGGTGCTGCAGCGCAAGGTGGCGGCGGTGAAGAAGGCCGTCGACCTGCACGGGCCGCATCTTTCCGATCCGCTCGAAGTGCTGCGCCGCCTCGGCGGCCGCGAGATCGCCGCCATGGCCGGCGCGATCCTCGCCGCGCGCATGCAGAAGATCCCCGTCATCCTCGACGGCTATGTGGCGACGGCGGCCGGCGCGATCCTGCGCGCGGCCAATCCGGCGGCGCTCGACCATTGCCTGATCGGCCATGTCTCGGCCGAGCCGGGGCACCTCAAGTCGATCGACAAGCTCGGCAAGACGCCGCTGCTGGCGCTCGGCATGCGGCTCGGCGAGGGCACCGGCGCGGCGCTTGCCGCCGGCATCGTCAAGGCGGCGGCGGCCTGCCATTCGGGCATGGCGACCTTCGTTCAGGCGGGCGTCAGCAACCGGACGTAACCGGCGCCGGCAAAAAGCCTCAATGGCATGGATCGAGACCTCGAAACACGCCCGTCACACGGGCGTGTTTCATGAGAACTCCGAAACGGGATCGCGGGAATGGGCCAGGCACCAATCGAGAAGAAGACGGGCATCAGCCATCTGTTCGCGGCCGCGACCTATTCGGCCGCCGGCGCGCGGCGCCTGCTCGGCGAATCCGCCTTCCGCCACGAGCTGATCGCCTTCGGCGTCGCCATGGTGCTGTTCACCGTCGTCGGCGCCTCGTTCTTCCAGTATGTCGCCATGGCGATCCTCTTCCTCCTGATGATCGCCTTCGAGGCGCTCAACACGGCGATCGAGGAGATCGTCGACCGCGTCTCGCCGGAGATTTCCGAGATGGGCAAGCATTCGAAGGACCTCGGCTCCTTCGCCGTCTTCTGCCTGATCGTCGCCAATGCCGTCTATGCCGGCTATGTGGTGGCGTCGAAGTTCATCTGAGCGGTTGCGTAGCCGCCGCCTCAGGCGAAACTCTTCCTGCGCGGGGCGACGGCCTGGGTCTCGGTGACGGCGGGAAGGCTCTGCAGCACGCGCTTGGCCGGCAGGATGGCGATGGCCTCGGTGCCTTCGCGCAGCCTGGATTTCAGGATGAACTCGCCGTTGTGCTTGGCGAGGATCGCCTGGACGATGGGCAGGCCGAGGCCGGTGCCCTGCTCGGCGCTCTTGATGGCGATGGAACCCTGGCCGAAGGCGGAGAGCACGACGGGGATTTCTTCCTCCGGGATACCGGGGCCGTTGTCGCGGATCGAGACATACTGGCCGCCGCCGGCCGTCCAGCCGGCCTTGACGAAGATCTCGCCGCCCTGGGGCGTGAATTTCACGGCATTCGACAGAAGGTTCAGGATGACCTGGCGCAGCGCCTTCTCGTCCGCCCAGACGGCCGGCATGTCGCCCTCGACCTGTGCGGAGATGGCGATGTTCTTCGCCCGCGCGCGAAGCTGCACCATGCCGATGCAGTCCTCGGCGATATCGACGAGGTGCACGCTGTCCTCCGACAGGTCGTATTTGCCCGCCTCGATGCGCGACAGGTCGAGGATCTCGTTGATGAGGTTGAGCAGGTGCTGGCCGGAACGGTGGATGTCGGACGTGTATTCCTTGTAGACCGGGTTGTTGAGCGGCCCCAGCACCTCGGTGGACATGACTTCGGAGAAGCCGAGGATGGCGTTCAGCGGCGTGCGCAGCTCGTGCGACATGGAGGCGAGGAAGCGGGATTTGGCAAGGTTCGCCTCTTCGGCGCGCCGGCGCGCCTCGTCCGACATGGATTTGGCCACTTCCAGCTCGGCGATCAGGTCGTCCTTCTCCGATTGCGAGGAGAGCAGCTGCGCGCTGGTGTGGCGCAGGCGGTTCGTCATGAAGATGAGGAAGATCAGCGCGGCGGAGATGACCGCCGCCATGCCGAAGGTGGCGGGATCGGGGCGCAGCAGCGCCGAGACGGAAAGCGCGACGACCGTCGGCAGGAAGGCGTAGAGCACGGCATGGCGCAGCATCAGGGTGCTGATGGCGGTGACGGCCAGCGCCACGAGCAGGGCCGAGCCCTTGTAGAAATCGAAGGTGACGCCGCCGCAGGCCCCGCAGGTCTGCAGGGCGAAGGCGGCCCAGGTGAGGCCCATGGCGACCTGCGCCGCCATGAAGACGCGCTGCCAGCCGCGCGTATTGTCGGCGGTGATCTCCTGCCGGCGCGCGCGGCGGGCGACGATCATGCCGAGCGCATGCACGCTGAGCGCCAGGATGGCCCAGGCGAGAAGGCCGACCTCCTGCGTGAGATAGACGCCGACGGCGGCGATCAGCGTCACGACGATGGGGACGGCGAGCGCGCTCTGGGCGGCGGAGGCGACGTGCAGCTGCAACATCTCGCGCTCGAAGCCGGGCGCGAGGCCCGTGGCGGTCTGCAGGCGTTCCCGGGTCGCGCGCACGGTGCGCGAGACAGCCTTGTTTCTATGGCTGCGCGACTTGTCGACGATGATCTTGTCGGTCGATGTGCTGACGCCGGTACTCATCACGATTGCAACTGTTGCGGACGCGTTGAAGTCTAGGGGGGAATCCTTAAGAAGATGCTGCCGGGCATAAACCATTTGCGAACCATTCCGGCATTTCCCGGAAGGAGCGCCACATGCATGACGTAACGGCGTGACGCGGGGGCATTTCAGCCTTTCTCCGAATCGCGCAAACAGCCTATTTCTTTCATTTTGCATCGTTCCGGAGGCAGGCCATTCCATGGGACTTTCCAGGCGGGCGCGCGATGTCGGCGTGGCGATGGCGATCCTGGCGCTGACGGCGCTGATCGTGGCGCGCGTCGGCGGCGGGGACGGCGAGACCCTTACCGGCGCGGCGCGGGCGGCGGACGGCGATACGCTGACGCTCGACGGCCAGCGCATCCGGCTCCTCGGCATGGATACGCCGGAACTGGCGCAGGTCTGCAAGCGCGACGGCGCGGACTGGCGCTGCGGCGCGGCCGCGCGCTCGCGGCTTGCCGAGTTGTTGCGCGCCGGGCCCATCGCCTGCCGCATGCAGGGCAGGGACAAATATGACCGCTGGCTGGCGCGCTGCGAGAATGCGGCGGGCGACCTCGGCGCGCGCATGGTGCGCGAAGGGCTCGCGGTCGCCTATGGCGGCTACGAGGACGAGGAACGGTTCGCGCGGGCCGAGCGCAAGGGGCTGTGGGGCGCCGAGTTCGACATGCCGCAGCAATGGCGCCGGACGAACGGCCGGCCGCAGGAAGAGGTGCACGACGCGGAACCGGGCGTCCTCGGCGGCATTCTGGACAGGTTCGGCTTCTAGAGCATTTCCGGCGAACTCCGGTTCCGGAAATGCTCCAGATTCTTGTTTTTACCGCATTATCCGCCGTCGAAGCGACCTCGCTTCGACTGGAAATGCTCTAGGAGGGACGACGCGATGGACGAGACCGGGACCGAAGACGCGATCGCCGCCCTTGGCGCGGCGATCACGGCCTGTCGGCTCTGTCGCGACGCGCCGGCGAAGGGGCCGGCGCACCGGCTGCCGCACGAGCCGCGGCCGGTCGCCGTCCTCTCCGACACCGCGCGCATCCTGATCGCCGGCCAGGCGCCGGGGCTCAGGGTGCACGAGAGCGGCCTGCCGTTCAACGACGCTTCCGGCGACCGGCTGCGCACCTGGCTCGGCGTCACGCGCGAAGCGTTCTACGATCCGCGGAAATTCGCCATCGTGCCGATGGGCTTCTGTTTTCCCGGCTACGACGCGCAGGGCGGCGACCTGCCGCCGCGACGGGAATGCGCGCCGCTGTGGCGCGCCCGGGTGATGGCCGCCATGCCGCAGGTCGAGCTGGTGCTGGGCATCGGCCAGTATGCGCAGGCCTGGCACCTGGGCGCGTCCAAGGCCCCCAGCATGACGGAGACGGTACGCGACTGGCGCCGGCACCTCCACCGCAACGAAGGGCCGGCCGTGCTGCCTCTGCCGCATCCGAGCTGGCGCAACACGGCCTGGCTGAAGCGCAATCCGTGGTTCGAGGCGGAGGTGCTTCCGCAATTGCGAAAGCGGGTGAAAACCCTTACGGAATGAAATGCAATTCTTTCATTTTACCGCCATCGCGGTATACGAGGGAATTAAATTTCGTAGGGGACATCAATGGACCGTCTGGACCGCAAAATCCTGCGCCTCTTGCAGGAAGATTCCACGCTCGCCGTGGCCGACCTCGCCAAGAAGGTAGGGCTGTCGACCACGCCCTGCTGGCGGCGCATCCAGAAGATGGAAGAGGACGGCGTGATCCGCAAGCGCGTCGCGCTGCTCGACCCGGTCAAGATCAACACCAAGGTCACGGTCTTCGTGTCGATCCGCACCAACGCCCATTCGACGGAATGGCTGAAGCGCTTTTCCGAGGTGATCGTCGAGTTCCCGGAAGTGGTGGAGTTCTACCGCATGAGCGGCGAGGTGGACTACCTGCTGCGCGTGGTCGTGCCCGATATCGCCGCCTACGACGCCTTCTACAAGCGCATGATCGCGCGCATCGAGATCCGCGACGTCTCCTCGGCCTTCGCGATGGAGCAGATCAAGTACACGACCGAGCTGCCGCTCGACTACATGATGGTGGACAACCAGAAGAGCGGCGAGGACTAGAGCGTTTCCGGCAAACTCCGGTTCACCGGAAATGCTCCAGATTCTTGTTTTTACCGCATTATCCGCCGCCGAAGCGAGATCGCTTCGGCTGGGAATGCTCCAGGCGCTTTCAGAGGTCCGGGCGCCTGAAGGTCACCACGACCGTTTTCCAGTCCGCGTAGGGCGCAAGCTCGGCCAGCCCCGCGAAGGGCGCGCAGCGCACGACCGCGCGCACCGCGCCGGCGGCGAAGGCCTTCGTTCCCGCATCGCCGCCGACCGGGCCGTCGATCGCCGGCGAGCCGTCGAGCGCGCCGGCCTCCGTCAGCGAGAACTTCACGCGGACCGCCTGCACATGATCCGGCAGGTCCGAGGGCACCGACCAGCATCGGGCGATCTTGCCGTTCAGCGCGGCGGCGAGCGCCTGCCGGCCCGCCTCGTCCGCGCGTGCCGGAGCGGCAAGCACGGCGCCGGCGGCGAGGACGAGGAGGGCGCGGCGGAGCGCCACGTCATTTCCTTTCGAGGCGCGCCAGCAGCGAGGACGTATCCCAGCGGTTGCCGCCCATGTCCTGCACGTCGCCGTAGAACTGGTCGACGAGCGCGGTGACGGGCAGCTTCGCGCCGTTGCGGCGGGCTTCCGACAGGACGATGCCGAGATCCTTGCGCATCCAGTCGATGGCGAAGCCGAAATCGTACTTGCCGGCGATCATCGTCTTGTGGCGGTTCTCCATCTGCCAGGAGCCGGCCGCACCCTTGGAGATGACCTCGATGACCGCCTCCATGTCGAGGCCGGCCTTCGCGCCGAAATGCATGCCTTCGGCAAGCCCCTGCACGAGGCCGGCGATGCAGACCTGGTTGACCATCTTGGTCAGCTGGCCGGCGCCGGCCGGGCCCATCAGGCCCACCATGCGGGCATAGGCGTCGATGACGGGGCGGGCCTTGTCGAAGGTCTCCTTCTCGCCGCCGCACATGACGGTGAGGACGCCGTTCTCCGCGCCGGCCTGGCCGCCGGAGACGGGGGCGTCGAGGAAGGCGAGGCCCTTGTCGCGGGCGGCCGCGTCGAGTTCGCGGGCGACTTCCGCGGAGGCGGTGGTGTTGTCGATGAGGATGGCGCCGGGCTTCATGCCGTCGAGAACGCCGTTCCCGGCGATGGTGACGGAGCGCAGATCGTCGTCGTTGCCGACGCAGGTGAAGACGAAATCGGCGTCCGCGGCGGCCTCCGCCGGGGTGCGGAACGCCTTGCCGCCGAACTCGGCCGCCCATTTCTCCGCCTTGGCGAAGGTGCGGTTGTAGACCGCGACCTCATGGCCGCCCTTGACCTTGAGGTGTCCCGCCATGGGATAGCCCATGACGCCGAGACCGATGAATGCGACTTTCGCCATGCTGTAACCTCCTGCAATTCCTGGCAGAGGTGTAGCGGATCATCGGTTTGCGCGAAAGTGTTTCTCCGTCAGCCGCGGTATTTCGCCAGAACGAGATGGCCGGGGATGGGCTCGCCTTCCTCCATGCGCACCGTGATGTCGGTGATCTCGACGATGTCGAAGCCGGTCTCCGCCAGGCGCTGGCGGACATAGGCGGCGGCGTGGGCGAAGCGCTGGTGCGGGCCGACCATGAAGGGGCGGCCGGCGAAGGTCTCCCCGGGCAGCGTCTCGGAGGAGAAGATGAAATGGCCGCCGGGCACGAGGTTTTCGGCCGCGCCGAAGAACAGCGGCTCGAGCGCGCCGAGATAGGGCAGCACGTCCGTCGCCGTGATGAGGTCGAAGGGCTCGTCGTCGTTGTCGTCGAGAAAGTCGACGGCCTCGGCGACATAGAGCGTCTCGTAAAGATCCTTCTCATGGGCGATCTCGACCATGTTCTCCGACAGGTCGATGCCGGTGATGTCCTCGGCCATGTCGCGCAGCGCCCCGCCGGTCAGCCCCGTGCCGCAGCCGAGGTCGAGCACGCGCTTGAACGGTCCCATGCCAAGGGCCTGGAAACGCTGGCGCACGGTGAGCGGCACGCAATAGCCGAGCTGGTCTACGAGCACGTTGTCGAAGACCTCTGCATGCTGGTCGAAGAGCGTGGCGACATAGGCGTCGGGCGCCTTTTCCGGCGTCTCGCCGCGACCCATCGAGGCAAGGCGCACGGCAGCGCCGCCGTGATCCTCCGGATCGAGCGCCAGCACCTCGGCATAGGCCCTGGCTGCGGCGTCGAAATCGCCGGATTTTTCCAGCGAGAGGGCGCGGTTGTAGGCTTCCGCGAGCGCGTCTTCGTCGATCTTCTTCATGGGGGCGTCTCTTACGGCCCGGGCGGGGCTTTGGCAATGGCGCCTTTCGAGCGAAAATAGGCATTTATCAATCGCCGAAACAGGCGCATGATCCTCTTCCCAAAACCAAAAAGACCATTGGGAGGAATGACATGCCCGCCGATACGCCCCCTTTCCCGCCCTCCACCGACACCAAACGGACCGGCAGTCCGGCGCTGCCGGCAACGCCGATGGAGACGATCAACACGATGGTGCACTACTATCGCGGCGAGCTCGGGCGCATGGCCGGCTGGCGCGACCGCATCGACCGCACCTCGAACTGGGCGATCACCGTGGTGGCGGCGCTGCTGTCCGTCTCGCTCTCGACGCCGACCTCGCACCACGGCGTGCTGCTCTTCGCGATGCTGCTGGTCTCGCTGCTCCTGATGATCGAGGCGCGGCGCTACCGGTTCTTCGACGTCTACCGGGCACGGGTGCGCCAGCTCGAACGGTTCTACTTCGCCGAGATCCTCAATCCGCGCGCCGCGCTCGACCTCGACTGGGCCGCGCCCATCGCCAAGAGCCTGCGCAAGCCGGAATTTTTGATCAGCTACCGCGACGCGGCCTGCCGGCGGCTGCGGCGCAACTATTGCTGGCTCTACCTGATCCTGCTGCTCGCCTGGGCGCTGAAGATCTCGTCCTCGATGATGCAGCGGCCGGCGACGGCGGGCAAGGACATGACGCTCGCCCTCGAACATGTCGTGGCCAATGCGGCGCTCGGGCCGGTGCCCGGCGGCGTGGTGATCGCCATCGTGCTGCTGCTCTATGCCGTCATCCTCTATTTCTCGATGAAGGTGGACATGTCCGACAGCGAGCTGGCGCACGGTTCCGTGCACGTCTGATCAGTTGATGACGAACTCGCCCTTCAGCGCCCGCCATTCCGTCGCCGAGATCAGCCGGCGGTGGACGTAGCGCACCGAGTGCAGCGGCCCGTCCAGCGTCTCCTGCCAGAATTTCAGAAAGCTCTTCATCTCCGGGAAATCCGGGGCGAGGTCGTAGTGCTGCCAGATAAAGGTCTGCAGGAACTGCCGGTGATCCGGCATGCGGTAGAGGATCTGGGCCGTGGTCACGCCGTAGCCCTTGAGCTGCATTGCCATGTCGTTCGTCATAGGGACCTCATCGCGTGATGAATGATGGTCCCTGTGATTGAGCGCCTGCAAGGTTAACGAATTGTTGAAGATCGGCCTGTAGCGGGAACATTTCTTTGAAATCAGGTGTTTGGCAGCACCCGTCGATGAGTGCTGCCAAGGGTGTCACCGCTTCAGGTGGCGCGTCAGGCGCGCCTCCAGCCAGGCCCAGAGGTTGCGCAGGAGCTCCACCATCAGGAGATAGAGCAGCGCGGCCCACAGATAGGCCTGGTAGTCGAAGGTGCGCGAGAAGGCGCGGCGGGTCTCGCCCATCAGGTCGAAGACCGTGACGATGGCGACGATGGCCGAGCCCTTGATCATCAGGATGATCTCGTTGCCGTAGGGGCGCAGCGCCACGATGAGCGCCTGCGGCAGGATGATCTTGAAGAAGGCGACCTTCTTCGGCAGGCCGAGCGCGGCGGCACCCTCGTGCTGGCCGCGCGGCACGCTCTCGATGGCGCCGCGCAGGATTTCGGCCTGGTAGGCGGCGGTGTTGAGCGTGAAGGTCAGGAGCGCGCAGTTCCAGGCGTCGCGGAAGAACCACCACAGGCCCCAGGCCTTCAATTCGGCGGAGAAGCTGCCGAGGCCGTAATAGACGAGGAAGAGCTGCGTCAGGAGCGGCGTGCCGCGGAAGAAATAGACGTAGCCGTAGGCGATCCAGGACAGGACCGGGTTCTTCGACATGCGCGCGAAGGCGAGCGGCAGCGAGATGAGGCCGCCGAGCGCGACGGAGCAGATGACGAGCAGCAGCGTCACGCCGAGCCCGGAAAGGTAGCTCGGGCCGTATTTCGAGAATTTTTCCGGATCCCAGCCGCCGACGATCATCAGGAAGACGCCGACGGTGAGCGCCAGCCAGACGCCCATGAAGATATTGCCGAAGAAGCGGCCGGCGGTGAAGGGCCGCGGCGGGGCTTCCGGCGGCGCCTGCGGCGCGATGAGGGTGGTGACGTGGCTCATCGCACGGCCTCCGAACGCTTGGTCCAGCCTTCGATCGCGGAGAAGACCAGCGAGGACAGGAAGGCGAGGATGAGGAAGAGCAGGCAGGCGATGGCGTAGAACTGGAAGGCTTCCTTCGTCACGCGCGCGGCGACGCCCGTCTGGCGTAGGATATCCGGCAGGCCGATGACCGAGACGAGGGCGGTGTCCTTCAGCAGCGCCATCCACAGATTGCCGAGGCCGGGCAGGGCGACGCGGATGAGCTGCGGCAGCACGATGAGGCGCATGGTGCGGCCGTGGTGCAGGCCGAGCGCATAGCCCGCCTCGTACTGTCCGCGCGGAATGGCCTTGAAGGCCGACAAGAGCACTTCCGAGCAATAGGCGGAGAAGACGACGCCGAGCGCGATCATGCCGGCGAAGAAGGCGTTGATCTCGACCGCGCCGTCATAGCCGACGGCGCTCGCAAGGTTCTGCACGAGGATCTGCAGGCCGTAATAGACGATGAAGAGCGTCAGGAGCTCCGGCAGGCCGCGGAAGAGCGTCGTGTAGATATTGGCCGACAGCCGCAGCGACTTCTCTTCCGACTGCTTTGCCAGCGCGATGAAGAAGCCCGTGACGAGGCCGACGGGCAGGGTGGCGATGGCGAGGCTCGCCGTCACCAGGAAGCCGAAGGCGATCTCGTCGCCCCATCCGGCATCGCCGCAGGCGAGCAGCGTGTCGCCCGCAAAAAGATTGAAGACGCCGACCGGCCCGCAGAGGGGATCGATGATCCCGAGAAATGCGGATACCGCTTCGACGATGGCGGTGAAGAACCCGCTCATGCCAGAAGAACCCCCGATGCGCCATGCGCTTGTTGTCCGGGCGCTTGATGCACCCGTCTTTTCTTATGTGCAAGTTCTCAAGCAAAAGGGGCGGGAGAGCAAGCCCTCCCGCCCCTGCATTCTGGTGATCGGGTCAGAAAAAACCCGCATGACTTGGCGTTGCCGCGGATCAGTCGCCGTAGACGTCGAAGGGGAAGTACTTGGCGTTGATTTCCTGGTACTTGCCGCTGGCGCGGATCGCAGCGATCGCCGCGGTGAACTTGTCGGCCAGCGCCGTCTCGCCCTTGCGCACCGCGATGCCGGCGCCTTCGCCGTTGATGACCGGGTCGACCGGCAGCGTGCCGAGCAGCTTGCAGCAGGCGCCGTCGTCGGTCTTCAGCCATTCGGAGAGCACCACCACGTCGTCGATGACGGCGTCGACGCGACCGTTGGCGATGTCGAGCTTGTACTCGTCGGCCGTCGGGTACATCTTGACCTCGGCGTCCTTCATATGCGCTTCGGCATAGTTGGAATGCGTCGTCGAGCCCTGCGCGCCGAGCGTCTTGCCGGCCAGCGCTTCCGGGGTGGCTTCCTTGATCTCGCTATCCTTCGGCACGACGATCGCCGGCGGCGTGTTGTAGTACTTCTTGGAGAAGTCGACCTTCTCCTTGCGCTCGGCGGTGATCGACATGGAGGCGATGATCGCGTCGAACTTCTTGGCGATGAGCGCCGGAATGATGCCGTCCCAGTCCTGCGTGACGAAGGTGCACTCGGCCTTCATTTCCTCGCAAAGCGCCTTCGCGATGTCGACGTCGAAGCCGGTCAGCGTGCCGTCGGATTCGAGGTTGTTGAAGGGCGGGTAGGCGCCTTCCGTACCGATCACGATCTTCTCGCCTTCAGCCATCGCGGAAGACGCGAAGAGGGCGATGACCGCAGCGGATGCTGCGAGCGTGAAACGTTTGGAAATACGCATGTTGATCCTCTCTGTTTGAAGGCGCTCGGGTTTTTCTTGTTGTCCGGGCCTTGAATTGAAGCGGGCAGGGCTGCCCGCTTGGCGCCGATAATCGACCGGTTTTCGTCAAAAAATCAACTGGTTTCGTGCTGTCTTTCCACACGGGACCTTTTGTCGCCGCAGTGCGGGCGAACCGATACCGTCCTCATGCGTTTAAAGGGGGCCGCCGGCGGACCCGTCGCATTCAGCGCGAATTCATCTGCCGTGAATTAGCGTGCGGCATCGAAGACGGGCGAGCGTGCGTGAAACACAAATTCGCCCAAAAAACCGATGCAATAGCGTCGAACGCCGGCAAACGAGGAAACGCAAATGCTGAAGAGAACGAGATTCCTGGCGACCGTTGCGCTGCCCATCGCATCGCTGTCCTTCGTCTGGCAGCCGGTCGAGGCCGCCATGATGCGCCCGGTGCTGCCGCATGTCGCACCCGCCCGTGTCCTGCAGGTGCAGGCCGAGGAGGGCCAGTTCGGCGACGACCTGCTCATCCCCAAGCGCCGCAACCGCGACGACCAGGGCAGCGGCGAGGAAGGCAAGGAGCGCAAGCGCAACCGCGAAGACAACGGCGGCGGCGCGAGCAACCGCGAGGCCAAGGAGCAGCTCGACCGCCAGCGCGAAGAGCGCCGCGAGCGCAAGCGCGAGGAGAGCCGCCAGAAGGAAGAGCGGCAGGACCGCAAGAAGGAAGAGCGGCAGGACCGCAAGAAGCAGCGTGACGTCAAACAGGAAGAACAGCGCCAGCAGGACGGCAAGCAGAAGGCGCGCGAGGAACGGCGCGAGCGCGACGCGGACCGCGACCGCCAGCGCGCGGAGGAGAACCAGCAGCGCGACCGCGAGGAACGCCGCAAGAAGCAGCGTGACGCCGAAAAGGACGAGCAGCGCCAGCAGGACGGCAAGCAGAAGGCGAGCGAGGAACGCCGCGAGCGCCAGCGCGACGCCGAGCGGGAGCGCAAGCGTCCGGACGAGACGGCGGGGCGTCCGCGCCGCGAGCGGGACAAGGAGCGCGAGCGCATCGCCCGCGACCCGTCGCGCACGACCGGGACGATCGAGCTGCCGTTCATCGACGGCGCCGCCGTTCTCGACAGCGACAAGGACTGGGACAACCGCCGCGACCGCTCGCGCGAGGAACTGCGCCGCGAACGCGAGGAGAAGCGCCGCGACGTGCGCGTGCGGGTTCCCGAATCCGACCGTGACGCGCAGGTCGGCTGGGAAGGGCGCGAGCGCATGCGCTACGAGCCGGGCGACCGCGAGCGCGGCGAGCGGCGCGACCGCCGGCCGCGCTACGAGGATCGCGACGGCTGGCGCGTCGAGCGCGAGGTGGACGACCGCTCCGTGATCAATTTCGGCGACCGCATCATCGTGCGCTCCGACGACGGCCGCCGTCTGTCGCGCAACGCCCGGGAGACCTACTACGAGGACCTGCCGAACGGCCGCGTGCGCGAGGTCATCGCGCGGCCGAACGGCGACCGCGTCGTCACCATCCGCAACCGCTACGGCGAAGTCATCCAGCGCTCGCGCATCGACGGCGACGGCCGGGAATATGTGATGTTCTACGCGCCGGAAATCGACCGTGACAGCCGGCCGACCTTCGTCGATCCCGGCGAGCGCCTGCCGCCGATGCGCCTGACGATCCCGGTCGACGAATATATCGTCGACACCTCCGCCGAGGAGGGTGTCGACTACCGCGCCTTCCTGGAGCGGCCGCCGGTCGAGCCGGTCGAGCGGGTCTATTCGCTCGCCGAGGTGAAGTATTCGGCCCGCATCCGCGACAAGGTGCGCCGCATCGACCTCGATACGATCACCTTCGCGACAGGGTCGGCGGAGATCTCGATGAACCAGGCCGCGACGCTGCGCGAGGTGGCCGAGGCGATGAACGAGATCCTCGACAAGGACGCGGGCGAGACCTTCCTGATCGAGGGCCATACGGATGCGGTCGGTTCGGACGAGTCGAACCTCTTGCTCTCCGACGAGCGCGCCGAGGCCGTCGCCAACATCCTGACCGACGTCTACGACATCCCGCCGGAGAATCTGGCCACCCAGGGCTATGGCGAGCGCTTCCTGAAGATCGACACGGACGCCGGCGAACAGCTCAACCGCCGCGTCACCATCCGACGCGTCACCCCGCTGGTGAAGCCCGTGGCGATGGCCGAGTGACCGGCCGGTCCTGACGAACCTCTCCTTCGTCATGGTCGGGCTCGACCCGACCATGACGATGGAGGGTGGGGCGACGTCGATTGTCGAACGCAAGGCCGCGGGTTCTTGCCCGCGGCCTTTTTCGTTGCGGCTCAGTCTCCCGCTTTGCCCAAACCCGTCACCGCCACGACGAAGTCGGCGATCGTCGCCGTGTCGTCGAGGTCGAAGACGGGCAGGGCCGTGTCGGGGACGGGGTGATCGGCGGCGATGGCGGCGATGTGGGGGTCTTCCGGGGCAAGGGGCGTGCGGTTGGCGGCCTCCAGCCTCCGGGCCTCGATCTTCGGGATCGGCTCGCGCTTGTAGCCCTCGATGAGCACGAGGTCGCAGGGTGCCAGGCGCGCGAGGATCTCCTTAAAGCTCGGCTCGGGGGCGCCGCGCAGCTCGTGCATGATGGCATAGCGCGTGCCGGAGACGATGGTGACCTCGTGCGCGCCGGCCTGGCGGTGCCGGTAGCTGTCGGCGCCGACCTTGTCGATGTCGAAGTCGTGATGGGCGTGCTTGATGGTCGACACGCGGTAGCCGCGCGCGACGAGCTCGCTCACAAGGCGCACGGCAAGGCCCGTCTTGCCGGAGTTCTTCCACCCGGCAATGCCGAAGATCTTCGGTCGTGTCATCGTTCCAGCACCCAGAGCCAGTTTTCCGCCTCGTCGAGATCGTCCGGCGTGTTGATGTTGAAGAAGGGGTCGAACGCCCCGCGCGAGGTCTCGACCGGCGGGAAGGTGATCTCGCGGGCCTGGTGGCGCTCCATATAGCTGCGCACGCGCAGCGCCCCGCCGCCCGCCAGCCATTCGGCAAGGTCCGTGGCGAGCGTCACCGGCCAGAGCGCGAAGACGGGATGCAGGCCGCTCGCCGAGCGCGCCACGGCCATGCGCTCCGGCGTGTCGACGACGCGCGACAGGCGGGCGACGAGGTCGGCCGGGAAGAAGGGGCTGTCGGTCGGCACGGTGGCGACGTGGCTCGCCTCGGGATGATGGTGCCGCGCATAGTCGAGGGCGGCGAGCACGCCGCCGAGCGGGCCGGCGCGGGCCGCGTCGAGATCGGCGAAGACCGGCAGTTCCTCGCCGCGCTCGAAGAGCACCGGGCCGTTGGCATTGACGGCGACGGCCGAGACCTGCGGCTTGAGGCGCCGCGCCGCGCGGTCGATGAGGGCCGCGCCGCCGAGACGGATGCGCGCCTTGTCCTGCCCCATGCGGGAGGAGAGCCCGCCGGCGAGGATCACGCCCACTATCGCATGCGTCGCTGTCATCTCGCTCCCAACGGCAGGTTTCACGCTTCCGGTCTAGTCGGTGCCGCCGCGGCCCGCAACCCTGTCAGGGCGATTCGGGCTTGGACTCCTGCGCCACCGCCCCCACGTCCCGGCGGCGGTTCTCCCGGTAGAAGGTGTAGAGGCCGGAGGCGACGATGATGGCGACGCCGACGGTCATCCAGAAATCCGGGACCTCGCCGAAGAACAGGACGCCGATCGTGATCGCCCAGATGAGGCTCGTATAGCGGAAGGGCGCGATGAAGGAGATCTCGCCGGTGCGCATGGCGATGACGATGGTCTGGTAGCCGACGAGGAGCAGCACGCTGGCGCCGGCAAGACGGCCGAGCGCCTCGCCGGGGATCGGTTGCCAGCCGCCCATCGGCACGATCATCACGGCGCCGGCGAGCGTGATCGACACCGCGGTGATGACGCTGATGCACAGCGAGGGCACGGCGGTGTCGATCCGGCGGGTACACAGATCGCGCGCCGCGGCGCCGACGACGGAGACGATGACGTAGACGGCGGCGAGCGAAAAGCCCTCCGGCCCGGGGCGGATGACGATGAGCACGCCGGCAAAGCCGGCGACGATGGCGAGCCACCGCCGCCAGCCGACCTTCTCGCCGAGGAAGACCGCCGCGCCGAGCGTGACGGCGAGCGGCAGGGCCTGGAGGATGGAGGCCGTATTGGCGAGCGGCATGGCGCCGAGCGCCGAGACATAGGCGAGCGAGGCGAGGATCTCGGCGGCGATGCGCAGCGCGACGACCGGCTGCAGCACGATCCGAAAGGAGCCGAGCGCGCCCATCCAGCGGGCGATGACGACGACGAGCACCGTGGTCATCAGCCCGCGCACGAACAGGATCTGGCCGGTGTTCAAGTCCCCGGTGACGGACTTGACGAGCGCGTCGTTGCAGGTGAAGGCGGCCATGGCGATGGCCATGAACAGGGCGCCCCGGGCATTGGCGGTAGAGGTCATGCAGGTGATTCCAAGCGTGTCTTGGCCATTCTTAGGCACATTGTCCGCCGCATGCCATCACCCTCAAGGCTGGAACAATCGGGGTGATTGCCGCGCGCGGCGGCGGCCCCCTCGACATCGGCCCGCAAAAGTATGATCTTTCGGACGCAAAGGTTTGAATTCCTGCCGCTTTACCGAAGCAATTCATTAAGCTTCCCGACCTATCGTTGGGTCATCCCAATGAGCGATCGCATGATGCGACGGGTGAGGGCGGGCCGCCTGATGCAAGATCGGCCGAAGCCCTGATATCGAAACCGGCCGCGCTCTCATAGCGAGCATGAGCGGCCGCTTCGGCTTTGAGGAACACCCGAGGGGATCTTGGTCGTCATAAAAACGTCGGGGAACCCATGTCCTTCATCGACCGCCTGCTCCAGCAGCGCCGCATCGTCACCAAGGTGCTGCTGTTCGTCATTCCGCTCGTTGCGCTGATCGCGGGCATCGGCCTCGTCGGTTACTTCACCGCGAGCACGCTGAACGGTCACATGACGGTGACGCGCGAGACGATCAACAGCCTGTCGCATTTCCAGAACCTGCGCAGCGGGTTGCAGGACTTCGTGGACAAGCCGGGCGAGGCGACGCGGACGGCGCTCGGCGAGCGCATCGACGAGCAGGAGACCGGCATCAGCGATCTCGACGCCCTTCTGCCCGATGCGGCCGAGAAGGCGAAGATCGCCTCGGTCGTGGCGCTGGCCGGGACCATGCGCGCGCAGAGCGAAACGCTCTGGTCGATCGACCAGAAGCGCAACGCCGTGACGGCGGACCTGGAAGAGGCGCTGGCGACGATGGCCAAGGACGGTGCCTTCGCCGAAAAGCAGATCGGCGTCATCCGCAACGAATCGGGCGAGAAGGAAGCCTTCGCCAAGGCGCTGCTGTTCGATGCCGCCGCCTATCAGGGCCTGGCCGAGCGCATCGGCAAGTTCCGCAAGCCCGTCGCGCTGGCGATGAAGGCGGAGGACAAGGTCAAGGCGGCCGAGACCTACCTGCCGCAACTCGTCAAGCAACTGGGCGAATCCAAGGCGATCGCCTCGCCGAAGGCGCTGGAGCAGATCAAGTCCTTCGAGGCGGAACTCGAAACGGTCAAGGAGATCCTTGCCGGCACCGACGACGCGGACGCCAAGAAGGCGAAGTTCATGCCGGTGCTCGGCAAGCTGGCGAAGTTCGACGCCGACTTCCTCAAGGAGGCCGGCAAGAATTCCGACACGGCGGCAAAGCGCTTCGTCGGCATGGATGCGGAGATCGCGCTCCTGAAGACGCTGATCACGCTGATGGGCGATACGTTCAAGGGCATCGACGAGACGCGCCTGCATATCAGCGAGCTGCATCGCAAGCTCGACCAGCCGAGCCGCGACGCCGTGCTGGCGGACGTCAAGGCCGTCGCCGCAAGTGCCGCCGAACTCGCCAAGCTCGGCACGAAGAACGCCGCCCTGCGCGACCTCTCGCAAAAACTCGCGCCCTCGCTCGCTAGCATCGAGCAGGGCACGCAGGACCTCATCTCCGTCGGCGAGACCTGGCGGGCTGCGCGCGTCGCGGCCTATGCCTCCGTCGCCGATGCCAGCCAGACGCTGGAACAGTTCGTCTCCAGCGCCCAGGAGGCCGGCAAGAAGGACAGCCAGCGCTCGGCCAATGTGTCGATCATCGCCATGGTCGCCGGCACCCTGCTCGCCATCATCGGCGGCCTGATGCTGGTGGAAACCCTGCGCGGTCCCCTCAAGCGGGTGACGGAGGCCATGTCGCGGCTGGCGAGCGGCGATCTCGACATCAGCATCGACGGCCGCAATCGCGGCGACGAGATCGGCGACATGGTGCGCTCGGTCGCCGTCTTCCGCGACGCGGCGCGGGAAAACGTCCGCCTGGAGCTGGAGGCAGAGGCCCAGCGCCAGATGACGGCCGAGGAGCAGGCCCGCCGCGCCAGCGAGCAGGCCCGCATCGAGGCGGAGCAGACCGAGGCGCTCACGGCCCTTTCGGACGTGCTCGGCCAGCTTGCCGCCGGCAATCTCGAGGAAAGCATGACGGAAGCGCTCGCCGCCGAATATGTCGCGATGGCGCGCACCTACAACAATGCGGTCGAGGCCCTGCGCGTGACCCTTTCGGATGTGCGTGCGACGACGGTGGAGATCAACGGCGGCACGGGCAACCTTGCCACTTCCGCCGACGATCTCGCCCGCCGCACCGAGCAGCAGGCGGCGGCGCTGGAGGAAAGCTCGCGCGCGCTGCGCCAGCTCACCGAGATCGTGCGCTCGACCGCCGAAAGCGCCCAGAAGACGGCGGTGTCCGTCGACGAGACGCACAGCTATGCCCGGCGTTCCGGCGAGGTCGTGGCCAAGGCGGTCGACGCCATGGGCGAGATCAACCGGTCGTCGGAGAAGATCAGCACGATCATCGGCGTCATCGACGAGATCGCCTTCCAGACCAACCTCCTGGCGCTCAATGCCGGCGTCGAGGCGGCGCGGGCAGGGGAAGCGGGCCGCGGCTTCGCGGTCGTCGCGCAGGAGGTTCGCGAGCTTGCCCAGCGCTGCGCCGGTGCCGCCCGCGAGATCAAGGGCCTGATCTCCGACAGTTCGGCGCAGGTCAGGAACGGCGTCGCCCTCGTCACGGAGACCGGCGAGGCGCTGAGCGTCATCAACGAGCACATCTCCTCGATCCACACGCTGGTCGGCAAGATCGAGGCGGCGGCCGCCGCCCAGTACGACGGCATCAACGAGGTGAACCAGGCGGTGCACCAGGTCGAGCTCATCACCCAGCAGAACGCGGCGATGGTGGAGGAGAACACGGCCGAGATCCACGGCCTGCGCCAGCGCGTCGAGGTCCTCAACCAGAAGATCGACCACTTCAAGACGCGCGACCTCGACATGCGGCAGGGCGGCTACCACGGCCAGCACCACGCGGCGTGATCTGTCCGCCATCAACGAAACGGCCGGGTGGAAGCCCGGCCGTTTTCGTTTGCGCCGGCCTTACCTGCCGGCCTCGAAGACGACGTAGCTCTCCGGCGCCGCGGGGTCCGGCTCGCCATAGGTCGGATCGACCTCGAAGCGGACGAGCAGGAAGGTGCCGTCGCGAAAAACCCAGCTGCCGCTGTCCCAGGCATCGCCGATGCCGCGCCAGGCGGCGTGGCTGGCGATGGTGCGGGTCTTCTCGTCGAAGGAGGCATTGACCAGCAGGGCGGTGGCGTGGAAGCCGCGGACCTTCGGATCGGCGGCAAGGCGGCTGTTCTCCTCGTCCGCATAGGCATAGGCAAGGTCCGGCGCGGCGAAGGCGAGGAGCTTCGGCGTGTCGCTGTCGCCGGTCTTCAGCACGAAGGCGTTGCGGATGTTGTAGGCGCCCGAGCCGCAGAACAGCTGGTAGAGTTCGGCCTCGACGTCGGGGCCGTTCGGGTCGTAGTCCGGCTTGTAGGCGAAGCGGTGGACGGCGTGGCCGAAGCCTTCCGCCTCCGGCCCGGCCATCGGCACCTCTTCCATGCCGTTCATGTCGCAATCCGCGCCGAGGGCGGCCCTGGCGATCGCCTCGGCGGCGGCGATGCCCTCCGGCCGCTCGGCGGCGAGGCCGAAGGACGGAAGGGCGGCGGCAAGGAAGAGGACCGGGAGGACTTTCACGAAAACCTCGCTTCCAGCGGGGTTCAGCCGCCGGTGACGCTCATGTGGCGGGCGACGGCCGGGCGGTTGCGCCGGTCGATGACGAAATCGTGGCCCTTCGGCTTGCGGCCGATCGCCTCGTCGATCGCCTGCGAGAGCAGGGCGTCGTCGTCGGAGGCGCGCAGCGGCAGGCGCAGGTCCGCCGCGTCGTTCTGGCCGAGGCACATATAGAGCGTGCCGGTGCAGGTGAGGCGCACGCGGTTGCAGCTTTCGCAGAAATTGTGCGTCATCGGCGTGATGAAGCCGAGGCGGCCGCCGGTTTCAGCGACCGTGACGTAGCGGGCCGGGCCGCCGGTGCGGTAGGCGTTTTCCGTCAGGGTGAAGTCGTCCTCGATGCGGGCGCGCATTTCCGACAGCGGCATGTAGCGGTCGGTGCGGTCCTCCTCGATCTCGCCCATCGGCATGGTCTCGATGAGGGTGAGGTCCATGCCGCGGCCATGCGCCCAGCGCATCAGCTCGGGGATCTCGCGGTCGTTGAAATCCTTCAGCGCCACGGCGTTGATCTTGACGTGGAGGCCGGCCGCCTGCGCGGCGTCGATGCCCTCCAGAACCTTGGAAAGCTCGCCCCAGCGGGTGATGGCGCGGAATTTCTGCGCGTCGAGCGTGTCGAGCGAGACGTTGATGCGGCGCACGCCGCAATCGGCAAGCTCGGCCGCGTGGCGGGCGAGCTGCGAGCCGTTGGTCGTCAGCGTCAGTTCGTCGAGGCGCCCGTCCTCAACCTGGCGGCCGAGTTCGCGCACGAGATGCATGATGTTCTTGCGCACCAGCGGCTCGCCGCCGGTAAGCCTGAGCTTGCGCACGCCCTTGGCTATGAAGGTGGAACAGAGCCGGTTCAGCTCTTCCAGCGTCAGGAGGTCCTTCTTCGGCAGGAAGGTCATGTTCTCCGCCATGCAATAGGTGCAGCGGAAATCGCAGCGGTCGGTCACCGACACGCGCAGATAGGTGATGGCGCGCCCGAAGGGGTCGATCATCGGTGTATCGGACTGCGCGATTAGGTTCGCGCCACCCAGCGGGCCTGCATACGAATTCAAGTCACGTCCTCCATTACCGACATGTCGTGCGCCGGGCGCGCGGCGTCAAGCCGGCCCGCGCGAGTATGACAGCATTTTCCGCCTTGCGCATCCTTGATATGGCGCATAGTCCTTCGCGAAAACAGACGAAAGGAAACGGGATGAGCGATCTCTGGCCGACCGAGCTGCGCGTGTCGAAGGACCGCCAGCGCCTCCTCGTGACCTTCAACGACGGCGCGAGCTTCGATCTTTCCGCCGAGCTCCTGCGCGTGCTCTCGCCCTCGGCGGAAGTGCAGGGCCACGGGCCGGGCCAGAAGGTGACGGTGCCGGGCAAGCGCAATGTCGCGATCATCGCCATGACGCCGACCGGCAATTACGCCGTGCGCATCGGTTTCGACGACCTTCACGACACCGGCATCTTCACATGGTCCTATCTGCGGGAACTCGGGGAAAAAGGCGCCGAACTCTTCGCCGCCTATGAGCGCGAGCTTGCGGAGAAAGGCATGAGCCGCGATATTTCGCAGAAACCGCGGTAACATGTCGGACTGCCTTGCGAAGGTAGCGTCCACCCAGAAACGAACGGGAGATGCCCTTGGCAGCCGAAGCGAATGCAAATGATCTCACCCAGGTCGTCGTGCTCCTGGCGGCGGGCGTGGCGGCCGTGCCGGTCTTCAAGAAGATCGGCCTCGGCTCGGTGCTCGGCTATCTTGCCGCCGGGCTGGTGATCGGCCCCTTCGGCCTCGGGTTCTTCGCCGACCCGCAGGCGATCATCCATGTCGCCGAACTGGGCGTGGTGATGTTCCTCTTCATCATCGGGCTGGAGATGCAGCCCTCCCGGCTGTGGGGCATGCGCAAGGACATTTTCGGGCTGGGCGCGGTCCAGGTCATGGGCGCCATGCTCGTGCTGACGGGCATCGGGGTGGCGATGGGCTTTGCGCTCATTCCCTCCTTCGTCGCCGGCACGGGCTTCGTGCTGACCTCCACCGCCATCGTCATGCAGATGCTGCAGGAGCGCGGCACCCTGTCGACGCTGAAGGGGCAGCGCATCATCGCGATCCTGCTCTTCGAGGATCTCGCCATCGTGCCGCTGCTTGCCATCGCCGCGCTGCTCGGCACGGGGGCGGCGGCGACGGACGCTTCCGACCGCTGGCTTTCCATCGGCATCGCCATCGGCGCCATCGTCGCGCTGGTGCTGGCCGGCCGCTACCTGCTCAATCCGCTCTTCAGGGTGCTGGCGGCCTCCGGCGCGCGCGAGGTGATGACGGCGGCGGCGCTGCTCGTGGTGCTGGGCTCGGCGCTCGCCATGCAGGTCTCCGGCCTGTCCATGGCCATGGGCGCCTTCCTTGCCGGCGTGCTGCTCTCCGAATCGAGCTTCCGCCACCAGCTCGAAGCCGATATCGAGCCGTTCCGCGGCATCCTGCTCGGCCTCTTCTTCCTCGGCGTCGGCATGGCGATCGACCTTTCGGTGATCGCGGCCAACTGGCAGCTCGTGGCGGCGAGCGTCGTCGGCTACATGATCGCGAAGCTCCTCCTGATCTATGGGGTCGCGCGCCTTCTCGGCACCTGCCATGCCGAAAGCCTGGAGCGGGCCGTGCTGATGGCGCAGGGCGGCGAGTTCGCCTTCGTGCTCTATGCCGCCGCCGTTTCCGCCGGCATCTTCAACGGCGAGGAGAACGCCATCCTGACGGCGACGATCATCATCTCGATGATCCTGACGCCGCTGATGGTCGTCCTGCACGACCGCGTCGTGCCGAAGCAGCAGCCGTCGACCGAGGGGCTGACGCTGCCGCAGAATGTCGAGGGCACCGTGCTGATGATCGGCTTCGGCCGGTTCGGCCAGATCGTCAGCCAGCCGCTGCTCGCCCGCGGCTACACCCTCTCGATGATCGACAAGGATGCGGAATTCGTGCGCGATGCCGCCGATTTCGGCTTCAAGGTCTATTACGGCGACGGCGGGCGCATCGACATCCTGCATGCCGCCGGCGCCTCGACCGCCAAGGCGATCCTCATCTGCCTCGACGACAAGGAGGCCGCCGTGAAGATCGCCGAGGTGGTGCGCGAGGAGTTCCCGCTGGTGCCGATCCTCGCGCGCGCCTACGACCGCGGCCACGCCGTCGACCTCATCCATGCCGGCGTCGATTTCCAGATCCGCGAGACCTTCGAATCGGCGCTGGTCTTCAGCCGCGAGACGCTGAAGGCGCTGGGCGAGGACGAGGACCTTGCCGCCGAGGTGGTGGAGGAGTTCCGCCTCGTCGACCGCGAGCGGCTGGACCTGGAGATGGTCGGCGGCATCTATGCCGGCCGCCAGCTCATCCGTGGCAATGTCCAGCCGGCCGACATCGTCGCGGCGCGCACGGCGCGCGAGCGTGCGGCGGCCGAGCAGGAGCACCGGCGTATCGAGCAGGACCAGGCGAGCTGAGGGCGAGGGGCGGCTCTGCGGCCTTGCCTTCGCGGTGCTTGCGATCTTCCATGGAATGCGCATGCCTTCGGGGACGGGACCGGCGGCCTGCGCCAAGGGATCCCGCCAAAAGGAACGCCCGCCATGACGGCGACGACCGACGAGCGCTTCGCCAATTCCGCCTGCCTCCGGGCGCGCGGCACCGCACAGGAAGGCAAGGTCGCCTTCGCCGAACTCTTCTTCGACCTCGTCTTCGTGCTGACGATCATCCAGCTCTCCCATTCGCTGGCGGCGCATTATTCGCTGCTCGGGCTTGGCGAGGCGGCGATGCTGACGCTGGCGGTCTGGTGGGTATGGATCTACACGACCTGGGCGACGAACTGGCTGGACCCCGACAAGGCGCCGGTGCGCATCCTGCTCTTCGTCCTGATGTTCCTCGGCCTGATGCTGTCAATCGCGATACCGACGGCATTCGGGGCGGGCGGCCTGCTCTTCGCGCTCGCCTATGTCGCCATGCAGGTCGGCCGCTCGGCCTTCACCGCCTTCGCGATGCGGCGCGACTGGCCGGAAAACAGCCGCAACTTCACCCGCATCACCGTCTGGACGCTGTTTTCCGCCGTGTTCTGGCTGGCGGGGGCGCTTGTCGGGCACGAGGCGCGGCTTGCCCTGTGGGCCATCGCGCTCGGCATCGAATATGCCTCGCCGGCGCTCGGCTTCGCCGTGCCGGGCCTCGGGCGCTCGACCTTCGGCGACTGGCAGGTCTCCGGCGAGCACATGGCGGAGCGCTGCGCGCTCTTCGTCATCATCTGCCTCGGCGAAACGATCCTCGTCACCGGCCGCACGGTCGCCGGCATGGAACTGCTCGACGGCTTCACCGTCCTCCTGCTCGCCGTCGCGTTCCTCTCGACCGCCACCATGTGGTGGATCTATTTCCGCTTCGGCCACGGCGAGGCGGCCCATCTCATAGAACATTCGGCGACGCCGGGGCGCATCGCGCGCACGGCCTTCACCTATGCCCATATCCCGATCGTCGCCGGCATCATCCTGTCCGCGGTGGCGGAGGAGTTCGCGCTCGCCCATCCGCACGGTCCGGTCGATTTGAGGACGGCGGGCGCGATCATCGGCGGGCCCGTCGTGTTCCTCACTGGCAACATCTGGTTCAAGGCGGCGATCCGCGGCCGCGCGCCGCTGTCGCATCTTACCGGCATCGCCGCGCTGCTCGCGCTCTCGGCGCTCGTGCCCTTCGCCGAGCCCTACCAGCTCTTCATGGCCGCGGCCGCCGTCCTGTTCGCCGTCGCGCTCTGGGAGTTCCTGTCGCTGAAATCGACGCGGGCGGACGATGTCGCCACTGTCTAGGGAGCGGTGTCGAGACCACCGGGCGCTTCGTGATGGACGGGAAACATCCGCGCTCCGTCGTCGCAGTGCGCCCGCGCCGTGCTGCCTGCCGACCGTCTGGCAGATGCTCGCCTCGGTCAAGAAGGGGTTCGACGGCGCGGCCTGCGACCGGGAATGGCCGGGCCGGGCCGCCAGGTCCATGTGGTGAGGGGCGGCGAATATCCGGTCGCCGTCGCCCGTCTTGTCTTCGGCAGGGATGGCCCCGGCCGTAACGTGGAGCAGGGAATGCGAAAAGGACTTTTGGCGGCGGCTCTTGCCGCCGCGCTTGCGGCTTCGGCCGGTGCGGCCAGGGCGGACGAGCTGATCGAGAGCTACGGCGCCTATATCGGCCAGGACGATCTCTACAATTCCAGCAATGCGCGGCTGACGCAGCCCTGGCAGGTCATCCGCCAGGATCGCGCCAACGTGCACCGTTTCGGCGTGCGCCAGCCCGGCGACGACCTCGACGGCTACTTCGCCTCCGCGCGCAACCGCGAGCTTGCCGAGCGCATGATCCGCGCCGGCCGCATCGAGCGCAGCGCCGCCCGCCGGCTGCTTGACGGCGACGTGCAGATCCATGTCGAAATCTGGCGCGGCGCGGGAGGCGACTATATCAACATCTCGGTCGACTAGCCGGCGCCTCCTCGCCGCAACGCTGCTTTTCGTCGCCGCGTCGTCGGCCGGCGCGGCGGAGCTCGACCTCGCGGCCCGCCTGAAGCTGCTGGTCGCCGCCTATCCGGAAAGCCTTGCCGGCGTCGAGGGCAACGCGCTCGTCTTCAAGGACGGCGGGCCGCCGCTCGAAATCGACGACGGCAGGGCGAAGGACCACCAGGGGGCGCTGGCCGCCGGCGATGTCGAGGACAGCCTGCGGCAGGTCTATCCGCCCGGCGCCTGCGAGAGGACGCCGCAGGTCGACTTCGATCCCGGCCGCATCCGCAGCGACGCGCTGATGATGCGGCTCTACGGCGCCTCGGCGAAGGCGGTCTCGGCCGATCTCGTTCCGGTGAAATGGTTCGGCGAGACGCTGCGCGTGACGAAACGGCAGGGGGCTGCGGCGGCGCTGGAGAAGGTGCGCGACGCGCTTGCGGCCAGACCGGAGCTGAAGCGTTACCTTGCGCCCTCCGCCGGTGTCTTCAACTGGCGAAAGGTGTCGGGCGCCAAGAACATGTCGGTGCACAGTTTCGGCGCCGCCATCGATCTCAACACGAAATTCGCGGACTACTGGGTCTGGTCGGGCGGCAAGCCGGGCAGGGTGCCGACATATGCCAACAAATATCCGCTGGAGATCGTCGAGATCTTCGAGCGGCACGGCTTCGTCTGGGGCGGGCGCTGGTATCACTACGATACGATGCATTTCGAATATCGCCCGGACCTCCTCGCGATCGCCAAGGCGGCAGGCGCTTCCGCCTGCCGCTGAGATGACCGATATAGTCTGCCAACCTCTCCTGCGTCATCCTCGGGCTTGACCCGAGGACCCACACCGCACACGCCGTCATTGCCGCTTGGATCCTCGGGTCAAGCCCGAGGATGACGGAGGGTGGGGCGAGGGGTTGCTCTCTGCCGCTTCCCGGAAATCAATCGCGCACGATGACCGTGACGCCCGCCGTGACCTGGGCGTAGAGGTGCTCGACATCCTCGTTCGCCATGCGGATGCAGCCCGAGGATTGCGCCTTGCCGAGCGAGGACGGCTGGTTGGTGCCGTGGATGCGGTAGATGGTCGAGCCGAGATAGATGGCGCGCGAGCCGAGCGGATTGTCGAGGCCGCCCTTCATCGAGACCGGCAGGATCTTGCCCTTCTTGGCTTCCCGGGCGCGCATGTCTTCCGGCGGCGTCCAGGTCGGCCATTCGGTCTTGCGCGTCACCTTTTCCGAGCCGGTCCAGATGAAGCCTTCGCGGCCGACGCTGACGGCGTATTTCATGGCGAGGCCCGAGCCGAGGACGTGGTAGAGGCGGCGTTCAGAATTGTCGACGATGATCGTGCCCGGCGCGACCTTCTCGGTGAAGGCGACGAGTTCGCGGGCGATCGGCGCGCGGGAGACGGCGGCGACCTTCTTTTCCGACTTGACCGGCTTGCCGCCCGACAGCACCTGCAGCCAGCCGGCCTTCTGGGTGGAGGAGGAGAGCGAGGCGACCTCGGTGTCGGCGGCCGTGGCGGCGCCTGCGGTGGAAAGGAGGCCTGCGAGGAGGGCGATGGCGAGCGTCTTCATTGTCCTGGTCCCTGTTTCCGCCTCTGGCTTGATGCCGGGCGTTCGTTCTTCGATGGGGACGTTCTAGGCCAGCGGCGGGCGCGGCGATGTTCCTGCGGGAACAGGCCTGCCTGCGGCGCGATGGCGGCTGCGGTTCCGCGGGCAGGGCAAAATGCGCAACGGCGCCCGGGGGCGCCGTTTTCGAAGGAGGGCAGGGCCGCCTATTTGCGGTAGATCAGCCAGCTCTTGGTGAAGTCCTTCTTCATGCCGTCCTCGAAGGGCATGGTGCGGTTGCGCCCGCCGTTCTTGGCGCAGTAGAGCGCGATGTCGGCCTTGGAATAGAGCTCGCCCGGGCCTTCCGCCCAGGAGGCCATGCAGAAGCCGAGCGAGATGGTGATCGGGCCGTAGTTGACGCCGGTCCTGGAGTTCTTGAAGGGCGTGTTCTCCAGCGCGCTGCGGATGCGCTCGGCGATCCCCATCGCCTCTTCCTCGGTGTTGCCCTCGACGATCATGGCGAATTCCTCGCCGCCGGTGCGCGCGACGAGGATGTCCTTGCGCACGTTCGCGCGGATCAGGCTGCCGACGGAGGCGAGGATCTTGTCGCCGACGGGATGGCCATAGGTGTCGTTGATCTTCTTGAAATGGTCGATGTCGGCGAGGATCAGCGCGGTCACGTTGCGCGACAGGGTGGAATTGTAGATGGCGGAGAGCTTGTCGTCGAAGGCGCGGCGGTTGGAAAGCTGCGTCAGCGAGTCGGTGTTGGCGATGCGCTTGTACTCGTCGAGTTCCTTGCGCACATTGTCCATCTCGATCGACTTCTGCGCGACGTTCTCGACCATCTCCTTGCCCTGGTTGATGGTGTCGCCGGTCGCTTCCGTCAGGACGTCGATGACGCTCCTGATGATCTCGACGCTGGTGGCGCTCTTGCCGTTGATGCGCACGAAGGTCTCGTCGAGCAGCCTGTTGTAGCTCTCGAGCGAGGTCTGTTCCTGCTTGAGGAGGCGCAGCAGGCCGTCCAGTTCCCCGGCGATCCGCATATGGGCGCCGTCGATGGCGGTGGCGCCGTGGTGATGGCCGAAATACTGCCCGCCGATCTCGTCCAGTTCCTCCTGCGAGGCCTTGCTGCCGAGCGCCGCCAGTTCCCGCGTCAGCTTGGGATTGGAGCCGATATAGGCCTCATAGAACAGCTCGTAGTTCCGCGGAATGGGAGAGACACCCATTATGCGCATCGCATAGGTCACCTGCGCGGCGATATCCGGCACCTGGACCTTTTGCGCAACGGCCGTGTTCATGTCGGCGGCTCCTGATTTCCTTCATTGGCTCCCGACCCGCAAAATACGACTAAAATTCTTTGGGAATGATTAACGGTTGTGACTGCCGCAACGGAAAGCTGGCAGCAAAAAGGCCGCAGATTCAACGATCTGCGGCCTTAGTAGGAGAATATTCGGAAATTCTTCCTCAACCCGGCATGATCATTTTTTCCGGGCGTACAAGCGCGTCGAATTCCTCGTCGGTGACATAACCGCCGCCGACGGCCTCCTCACGCAGCGTCGTGCCGTTCTTGTGGGCGGTCTTGGCGATCTTGGCCGCGTTGTCGTAGCCGATCTTCGGAGCGAGCGCGGTGACGAGCATCAGCGAGCGGTCGAGCGCCGCCTTGATGTTGTCCTCGCGCGCCTCGATGCCGGTAACGCAATTGTCGGTGAAGGAGATCGCGGCGTCGGAGAGGAGCTGGACGGACTGCAGGAAGTTGTAGGCCATCAGCGGGTTGAAAACGTTCAGCTCGAAATGGCCCTGGCTGCCGGCGAAGGTGAGCGAGGCGTGGTTGCCGAACACCTGGGCGCAGACCTGCGTCAGGGCCTCGCACTGGGTGGGGTTGACCTTGCCGGGCATGATGGACGAGCCGGGCTCGTTTTCCGGAAGCGCCAGTTCGCCGAGGCCCGAGCGCGGGCCGGAGCCGAGGAAGCGGATGTCGTTGGCGATCTTGAAGAGCGCGGCGGCGGCGGCGTTGATCGCGCCGTGCGAGAAGACCATCGAATCGTGCGCGGCCAGCGCCTCGAACTTGTTCGGCGCGGTCTGGAAGTCGATGCCGGTGATCGCGGTGATGTGGGCTGCGACCTTCTCGGCAAAGCCGACCGGGGCGTTGAGGCCCGTGCCGACGGCGGTGCCGCCCTGGGCGAGTTCGCAAAGGCCCGGCAGGGTCATCTCGATGCGCCTGATGGAGGAGGCGACCTGCGCGGCATAGCCGGAGAATTCCTGGCCGAGCGTCAGCGGGGTGGCGTCCTGGGTGTGCGTGCGGCCGATCTTGATGATGTGGTCGAAGGCCTTCACCTTGGCTTCGAGGGCGGCGTGCAGGTGCTTCAGAGCCGGCAGAAGGTCATGGACGATGCGCTCGGCGCAGGCGATGTGCATGGCCGTCGGATAGGTGTCGTTCGACGACTGGCTCATGTTGACGTGGTCGTTCGGGTGCACCGGCTTCTTGGAGCCCATGACGCCGCCGAGCATCTCGATCGCCCGGTTGGAGATCACCTCGTTGGCGTTCATGTTCGACTGGGTGCCCGAGCCCGTCTGCCAGACGACGAGGGGGAAATGATCGTTGAGCTTGCCGTCGATGACCTCCTGGGCCGCTTCCGTGATCGCCTTGCCGATGGCCGGGTCGAGGCGGTTCAGCTCCATGTTGGCGCGGGCGGCGGCCTGCTTGACGATGCCGAGGGCGCGCACCACCGACAGGGGCTGCTTTTCCCAGCCGATCTTGAAGTTGCCGAGGGAGCGCTGGGCCTGTGCCCCCCAATAGCGGCTGTTCTCCACCTCGATGGGGCCGAATGTATCCGTTTCCGTGCGCGTCGTCATTGTGCTTCCCGCTAAATACCCATGCGCTTCGGTGAGCCGCCGGCGATGCCGCCGCATGGGAGGCGGCAGGCCGGGCACGCGCGAGCCCCCAAGGCTCCGCGCTGGCGCGATAAAATCGCGCAAATCTCTGGCCTATCTGCGACGGGGTTGCAAGGGGCGGATCGATCGCGCGCACGCGACTTTCGGTTAAAATCGATTAGGCCGGGCAGGCCGGCGATGGGCCGGCGACGGGCTTGGCCGGGCAGCCGGCGCTGTGCCTTTTCCATCACAATCGTCCGCTTGTTTTTTTGCGGCCGCCCGGCCTGCCTCCCGAGATCCGGGCTTCCCGCTCGAAAAATCGACGGCAATTCAAATTTTTACGCGGGCTCATCCGTCTGGCTTGCCAGGGTCCGGCGTCACGCAAGCGTGAGGCCTTGCGAGGGTGGCGGGAAGGGGCGTTTCCTTTTCATCAACCATCCTTTCCTATAACTTACCGGCCTGCTGGTTCGGGCGCCGCCAGAGACCGTCACCACGGTTCAATCGGGGAATGGAATACAGATGAAGCTTACCAAGACTGCCGTGCTGGCCGCCACGCTGGCTCTTTCCTGCGCCGCCGTTTCGCTGCATGCGACGCCCGCCAACGCCCTGACCGTCATGGAATGGCTGAACGGCAAGAGGAGGCAGAAGGCCGAACCGCTTCCCGGCGTGACGACCGGTCTCGCGCTGCCCGGCGCCGAGACGAAGCAGGAAGCCAAGCCGCTGCCGCGCGTCACCGGCCCGCGCTACTACACCTACAAGGCCGACGCCCTGAAGCGCGTCGCCGTCGACAAGCTGGCCGACCCGGTCGTCACCAGCTCGATTTCGGCCGATGTCGTGCCGGCGGGCGATGCCGGCGTGCGCGCCGCCTTCTCCACCATAGACGTGCGCGCGACGCCCGACGCCGCCAGGGCGGTCGAGACCTTCTACGCGACGCAGAAGAAATTCGTCTGGGTCGACGGCACCGGCATCAACGACAAGGCGAAGAGCGCCATCGCCGTGCTGGCCGATGCGGCCTCCGTCGGCCTCGATCCCTGGGACTATGCGGTCAAGATCCCGGCCGACGATTTCGACGGCGCCGACATGAATGCCCGCTACAGCGCGCTTGCCGCCTTCGAAGTGGGCCTTTCCGCCGCCGTCGCGACTTACGTCGAGGACGCCGTGCGCGGCCGCATCGATCCGAACCGGATTTCCGGCTACCACGATTTCAAGCGCAAGGACGTCAACCTCGTCGCGGCGCTGAAGAACGTGGCGATGAGCAGCAACGTCAAGGGCTATCTCGAAAGCCGCTCGCCGGCGAGCGCCGATTTCCAGGCGCTGAAGGCCGAGCTTGCCAGATTGAAGGCCCAAAACGCCGGCGATGACCGGATCGTCATCGCCGAGGGCACGCTCCTGAAGCCGGGCCAGAGCGATCCGGAACTCGTCAATATCGTCAAGGGCATCGTCAAGCACGGCTCGGATGCGCTGAAGACCGATCATTCGCTCGCCATCGCCACCTACAAGGACACGCCGGACTATACGCCCGAGCTGGTCGCGCTCGTCGAAGCCTTCCAGAAGGAGAACGGGCTGAAGCCGGACGGCATCGTCGGCAAGGCGTCGATCCGCAAGCTGACGGGCGGCGATTCGGTCGCCGACAAGATCGCCAAGCTGGAGGTGGCGCTGGAACAGGCGCGCTGGCTGCCGGTCGATCTCGGCGCCCGCCACGTCTTCATCAACCAGCCGGCCTTCCGCGTCTATTACCACGAGGACGGCGCGGAGAAGTTCTCGATGCGCACGGTGGTCGGCTCGAAGTCGAACCAGACCTATTTCTTCGAGGACAAGGTGCAGACCGTCGAGGTCAACCCCTATTGGGGCGTGCCGCAGTCGATCATCATCAACGAGATGCTGCCGAAGCTCCGGAACGACCCGTCCTATCTCGACCGCATGGGCTACGAGGTCGCCGTCGGCGGGCGCGCGGTCGCCTCGTCCTCGGTCAACTGGTACGGCTCGACCGCCGGCGTCTCCGTACGCCAGCCGCCGAGCGGCGACAATGCGCTCGGCGAACTGAAGATCCTGTTCCCGAACAGCCACGCCATCTACATGCACGACACGCCGTCGAAGAGCTTCTTCAAGCGGGACATGCGGGCGCTGAGCCACGGCTGCGTGCGCCTTGCCGAGCCGCGCAAGATGGCGGCCGCCGTGCTGGGCGTCAGCGAGGAGGAGGTCGGCAAGGAGATCGCCGCCGGCCGCAACAAGGCGCTGAACGTCAAGGCGGATATCCCGATCTACATCGCCTATTTCACCGCCTGGCCGAACAAGGACGGCGTGGTCGAGTATTTCGACGACGTCTATGACCGCGACGGCTACATGCGCAAGGCCTTCGCCGCCACGCAGAAGGCGCGGAAGGTCGAGGGCTGAGCGCTTTCGATCCCGCGCCCAAGCCGGCCGGAAAAAGGCGACGCATCCTCCGGATGCGTCGCCTTCGCCGTTTCAGCGGGCGATGAGGCGCTCGACCAGGTCCGGCGTCAGCTCGTCGAAATGGGCGATGACGTGGTTCGGTTCGAGCGCGGCGACGGGCACGTCCGAATAGCCGAAGGGCACGCCGATCGAGGGCACGCCGGCATTGCGGGCGACGAGCATGTCGTTGAGGCTGTCGCCGATCATCACCGTGCGCGTCGGCTCGGCCCCGGCGAGGCGGACGGTGCCGAGCAGGTGCTCGGCGTCGGGCTTGCGCACCGCGAAGGTGTCGCCGCCGGTGATCGCGGAAAAGCGCGCGGTGAGGGCGAGGCCGTCGAGCAGGCGGCGGGCAAGGCCTTCCAGCTTGTTGGTGCAGACGGCGAGGCGGTAGCCGGCGCCGGAAAGGCGGTCCATGGCGGCGAGAAGGCCCGGATAGGGCACGGAGACGCCGGGCATGGCGCCGGAATAGTGCTCGACGAAGGCGCCGATCATGCGCTGCAGTTCCTCTTCGGAGATGTCCCGGCCGCGCAGCGCGAAGGCGCGCTTGATCATCACCTGGCCGCCATGGCCGACGAGATAGGTGAGGTCGCCGTAGCCGACGGGATCGAGGCCCTCGAGGCCGATCGTGTGGTTGAGGCTGGCCACGAGATCGTGTGCCGTGTCGATGAGCGTACCGTCGAGATCGAAGACTACGAGAGAAGCGGACATGGGGAAACCTTGCATGGGAAGGGGCGGGCAGGCCCTTCCGGTATGCGATGGCACGGGTATTTGCAATCGCCTTCTCCGCCTCGGCGGGCAGGGTGCGGGCGGCGATTTTGGCTTTCGTTTGCCGGCGGGGGCGTGTAAGTGTCTCACCGGAATTCCGGCCGCTTCGGCGCCGGGCCACGACCATTCAGGGAGTTTTGGGGTCATGGACGCCCGGGAAATGAAGATCAAGGCCGCGGAGGCCGCGCTCACCCATGTCGAGGACGGCATGCGCCTCGGCATCGGCACCGGATCGACCGCCGAGGAATTCGTGCGGCTCCTTGCGGAGAAGGTCGCCGACGGCCTGAAGGTCGAGGGCGTGCCCACCTCCGAGCGCACGGCGCGGCTCTGCGTCGAACTCGGCGTGCCGTTGAAATCGCTCGACGAATTGCCGGAACTCGACCTCACCATCGACGGCGCGGACGAAGTCGACGGCAGGCTGCGCCTCATCAAGGGCGGCGGCGGCGCGCTGCTGCGCGAGAAGATCGTCGCCAGCGCCTCGACGCGCATGATCGTGATCGCCGACGAGAGCAAGGTGGTCGACACGCTCGGCGCCTTCAAGCTGCCGATCGAGGTCAATCCCTTCGGCCTTGCCGCCACCCGCATCGCCATCGAGAAGACGGCCGCCCGCCTCGGGCTTTCGGGGGCGATCGCGCTGCGCGCCTCGGGCGACGGCACCTTCATGACGGACGGCGGACACTACATTCTCGACGCATCTTTTGGCCGCATTCCTGATGCAGATGCGCTCGCAAGCAGCCTCAATGACATTCCCGGTGTCGTCGAACACGGACTCTTCATCAACATGGCGTCGCTGGCCATCATCGCGGGACCCGCGGGTGCGCGCACGCTGACGGCAAAAGACTAGACAGGAGCACAGACCGACATGATCAAATTTGCTGGTTTCGGCCGGACCCTCGCGGCGACCCTCATCGTTTCGGCAGCGCTTGCCGGCGCCGCCAGGGCGCAGGACGTCACCGACGAACAGGTCAAGGCCGCCCGCGCCGCCATCGACGCGATCGGCGCGACGAACGGTTTCGACAACATCCTGCCGGGCCTTGCCGTTCGCATCAAGGCGACGCTCGTCCAGGCCTCGCCCAACCACGAGTCCGAGATCAACGCCACCGTCGACGAGCAGGCGCTGGCGCTCGCCCCGCGCCGCGCCGACCTGGAGAAGGAAGCCGCGACGATCTACGCCAAGACCTTCACCCAGGAAGAATTGAAGGCGATCGCCGACTTCTACAATTCGCCCGTCGGCAAGAAGCTGCTGTCGGACGGCCCGATCGCCACGCGCGAAGTCATGAAGGCCGCCGAGATCTGGGCCGTCGGCGTCGACCGCGACCTGCGCGCCGAAAGCGCCAAGAAGCTCAACCCGATCCTCGGCGCCGCCACGCCGGCCGAGGGCGGCGAAGCGCAGCCCGCGCAGCAGTAATCGCATCAGGAAAGGGCGGCGCGAGCCGCCCTTTTCCGTTGTGCCGCCCTGTCGCCCGTGCTGCCAGAGCGATCTTCCGTCGATCGCGTCCCCGACCAGATGATAGTCTATAGCGTTGACCGCCTTCTTGCGGACAGTCGGTTCCAGGACTGTCTCGTCTTTTCCGCCGCCGAGCTCCTGGCCACGCATCGCGAGATTCCCCGCGAGGTGCGCTATCTGGCGGACCTGCAGAAGTGGTTGCTCAGCCAGGCGACGCTGGCGCTGCATTTCGAACATCGCCTCGATCCGGCGCGCCCGCCGATTTCGCCCAGCAACCTCCTGCGCTTCCTTGCCGATACGCCGATCGCCAGCCGCAACACCGTTCTCGCCTTCCTGGCCGAGATGCGGCAGTACGGTCTCGTCGAGCCGCTTGCGAATACCGATCGCCGGCAACGGGTTTTCGTTGCGCGGCCGCATACGGAAGACCTGATCCGCCGCTGGTACTGCACCCATCTCGAAGCGCTCGACCGCATGGACGGCGCGGGGCGGGCGGAACGTCTGCGGGTGGCGCCGGACCTCATCCTTCTTGCGCAGACACACATGGCGCGCCTGCTGCTTTCCGCTCAGGGCTGGTGTCGCCCGCCGAATGCCGTCGGCCTGTTCACCCGGGCGGAAGCGGGCAGCAACATCCTGCACGATATCGCGGCACGGGCGCCGTGGCACTTGCCGGAAACGCGGGTCTGGATCGGGCCGATGACATCGAGCGGCCTTGCCGCGCGCTACCTGATCTCGCAGAGCCACACGGCACGTATCCTGGCTAGGGCGCGGGACGAAGGGCTGATCGGCTGGGCGCTTGCCGGCAATCGCGGCGATTGCTGGGTGTCGCCGGATCTCGTTTTCGCCTACCGGCGTTGGCAGGCCCTCAAATTTTCGGCGATTTCCGAGGCCTTTCAGGTGGCCGTCGAGCGCGATTCTGTCATGGCCTGAGAAGAGTGGGACCGCCGCAATGTGCGGCGGTCCGTACGATCTTATTCGTCGATCGTGTATTCGCCGAGTTCGCAGAGGTTCTGCGTGTCGGTGGTCGTGTCGAGGTCGGAATCCTCCGTGAACTCGAAACGCATATCGTATTCGCAGACCCTGCGGCCGTCGGCGATGGTGATCTCGATCGTCTCGCCCGGATTGAGAACCTGGTCGCCGAAGACATCGTCTTCCCACTTTTCCACGCCGACCGGCGACGAGTAGAAATGGGTGAGCACCGACTTGGTGCCGTTCTTGAGCTGGAAGACGAGGTCTTCTGCGCAGGCCGGGCCTGCAAGCATGACGAGTGCTGCGGCGGCGCTCATGAAATATTTTGATTTATGCATATTTGTCATCCGGTTAGCCCACAATCGAGCGTGCAATTCCTAGAGCGCGCGCGAGCGGACGTAAACGGGAATTTCCGCCGCCGCCCTACCCATTTTTGGGCGAATCTCGCGAAGACGTGAATGGGAAGATTTGCCTGCACGCCGGGCTGTGGCAACGTGGTCTTTTCCTTTCGGCCGCACTGTTCCTATATGTGTAGCGCCCGGCGGCGGATTCGCGAGCGCCGGTCCCGTCAGACGGCCTTCCGGCCAGGCTTGCCCGCAGGAGATCACCATGCCGACATTCGACTACGACCTCTTCGTCATCGGCGGAGGCTCCGGCGGCGTGCGCAGCGCGCGCCTTGCCGCAAGCATGGGCAAGAAGGTGGGCATCGCCGAGGAATTCCGCTTCGGCGGCACCTGCGTCATCCGCGGCTGCGTGCCGAAGAAGCTCTATGTCTATGCCTCGCAGTTCCCCGAGCATTTCGAGGACGCCGCCGGCTTCGGCTGGCAGGTCGGCGAGACGCGCTTCGACTGGCAGGCGCTCGTCGCCGCCAAGGAGAAGGAGATCACCCGCCTGGAAGGCCTCTACCGCAAGGGCCTCGACAATGCCGGGGCGACGATCCTTGCGAGCCGCGCCGTGCTCGTCGGGCCGAACACCCTGCGCCTGACGGCGACGGACGAGCTGGTGACGGCCGAGCGCATCCTGATCGCCGTCGGCGGCCACCCGGCGCCGCATGCCGACCTTCCCGGCCACGAGCTCTGCATCAGCTCCAACGAGGCCTTCGACCTGCCGAAGCTGCCGAAATCCATCGTCATCTCCGGCGGCGGCTACATCGCCGTCGAATTCGCCAACATCTTCCATGGCCTCGGCGTCGAGACGACGCTGATCTATCGGGGCAGGCAGATCCTCTCGCGCTTCGACCAGGACATGCGCGCCGGCCTGCAGGCGGCGATGATCGCCAAGGGCATAAGGGTGATCTGCGAGGACATCATCACGAGCGTCGCCGAAGCGGAGGGCGGGCGCCGGTCGGTCACCACCAAGGGCGGCGAGACGTTTGCCGTCGACCAGGTGATGCTGGCGCTCGGCCGCGTGCCGAACACCGGCAGCCTCGGCCTGGAGACCGCAGGCGTGGCGACGGACGAGCGGGGCGCGATCGTCGTCGACGCCCATTCCCGCACCAACGTCGCCGGCATTTTCGCACTCGGCGACGTGACGGACCGCGTGCAGCTCACCCCCGTCGCGATCCATGAGGCGATGTGCTTCATCGAGACGGAGTTCCGCGGCAACCCGGTTTCGCCCGACCACGACCTCATCGCCACCGCGGTCTTCTCCCAGCCGGAGATCGGCACCGTCGGCATGAGCGAGGAGGAGGCGGCGAAGAGGTTCGACGACCTGGAGATCTACCGCGCCGAATTCCGCCCGATGAAGGCGACGCTTTCCGGCCGGCAGGAGAAGACGATCATGAAGCTCGTCGTCAACGCGGCCGACCGCAAGGTGCTGGGCGCCCATATCCTCGGCCACGAGGCCGGCGAGATGGCGCAGCTCCTCGGCATCTCGCTGAAGGCGGGCGTCACCAAGGACGACTTCGACCGCACCATGGCGGTGCATCCGACGGCGAGCGAGGAACTGGTGACCATGTACCAGCCGAGCTATCGGGTCAGGAACGGGCAGCGGGTCTGACGAATGGCTCTTTCCCGCGGGCCAGCCGGCCGGCGAAGCGGTCTTCGTGGTGCTTGAAGAGGCTTGCAAGGCGATCGAGGGCGAGTCGCATTTCCGGCCGGTGGCGGTCGTCGTCGTTGACGGCGAGCCAGAGCGGATGGGCGAGCGCCTCGATCGGCTCGCCCTCGCGCACGAGCGTCGGCATGGCATCGCCGACGAAGGCCGGCAGCACCCCGCGCCCCGCGCCGCTTGCGATCAGCCGGGCGAGCACGGCCGGCGCGTTCGTCCAGGTGTGGATCTGCGGCTCGTGGTTGCGGAAGACCCATTTCTCCGCATCGGAAACGGCGACTTCCGTGCCGATCGACACCCAGGGCAGGTCCGCTTCGAAGGCAAGGTCGGCGGCGCGATACACCGCGTAGGCGACGGTCACCGACCTGCGCACGGCGACATTGCCGGTCTTCGGCGCGCCGTGGAAGAGGCCGATCATGCCATGGCGATAGGTCAGGTCCTCTCCCGCCGGGAAGTGCTTGCAGCAGAGGCGGAAGCTGTCGGTCGGGCCGCGTAGCGCCCGGCTGTTTTCCGCCACGAAGCCCATCAGCCAGATATCGCCGGTAATGGAAACGATGGGCAGCGCGAAGGCGTCGCCGTGCCAGCGGGTGATGTCGGCGGTCGTGCGGCGGATCGTCTGGACATGCTCGAACAAAACCATGCCGTCCGGGGCGAGCCGGTAGCCCTGCTGGCTGCGGATGAAGAGGTTGCGGCCCATGGCCCGCTCCAGCGCCAGCATGCGCCGGCCGATCGTCGGCGCGCTGACGCCCGTGATCGCCGCGGCGCCGGCAAGCCCGCCCTCCGCCGCGACGTGGAAGAAAAGCTGCAGATCGCTCCAGTCGACTTCCGACATGCACCACTCCTGTTGCCCCTTCTTCTAGCGCAAAAGCCGCCGGCCCGCATCGCTCATCCGTGAAACGGGCGTTTCATTTCCGCGTCTACGCCCGCCGGGGTCCGGTCGCTATCTCGAAAAGGACATCGAAACAGGAGGCCGTCATGAGCCCGGAATGGATGATCGCCCTCGACAGGGCGGAGAAGAATATGCGGAGGCGCCGGACCGATCCCTTGTCCGATCCGTTGGAAGCGGAAACCTGGCGGGGGCTGGAGGCGGTGAGTGCGCTCCTTTCGCGCCTCCTCAACGGTCGCGGTCGGCCGGCGCCGAGGCGCACGCGGCAGGTCCTGCCGGACCAGGTCGTCGGCACGCGTGCGATTCTGCGTCGTTTCTAGGCCAGACCCGTCGCCGCCGGTGCTCTACAGCCTGTCCCGGAGCGAAGGCGCAACCGCCGCAAATGCGGCCCTGCCGCTGGAACTGCGGCTATGCAAGCCTCATCTAACGGTTTATAAGCCCGCATCTTCAAACGGACGTGGCGTCCCGGCGTTTCGCGGGCGCATCAGGACAGGTGAGTATCATGGCAGAGAATTGGACCCCGAGTAGCTGGCGGCACAAGCCCATCCAGCAGGTTCCGGACTATCCCGATCTCGCCGCATTGGCGGCGACCGAAGAGCGCCTCGCAAAGTTTCCGCCGCTCGTCTTCGCCGGCGAAGCCCGGCGCCTGAAGGCCTCGCTGGCAAGCGTGGCGGAGGGCAACGGCTTCCTGCTGCAGGGCGGCGACTGCGCCGAGAGTTTCGCCGAGCACGGCGCGGACACGATCCGCGACTTCTTCCGCGCCTTCCTCCAGATGGCCGTGGTGCTGACCTTCGGCGCCCAGCAGCCCGTCGTGAAGGTGGGCCGCATCGCCGGCCAGTTCGCCAAGCCGCGCTCCTCGGGCATCGAGAAGCAGGGCGAGGTGACGCTGCCCTCCTACCGCGGCGACATCATCAACGGCATCGAGTTCACGGAAGAGGCCCGCGTGCCGAATCCGGAACGCCAGATCATGGCCTACCGCCAGTCGGCCGCCACGCTGAACCTCCTGCGCGCCTTCGCGATGGGCGGCTACGCCAATCTCGACAACGTGCACCAGTGGATGCTCGGCTTCGTCAAGGACAGCCCACAGGCCGAGCGCTACCGCAAGCTCGCCGACCGGATTTCCGAGACGATGGACTTCATGAAGGCCATCGGAATCACGCCGGAAACCAACCCGAACCTGCGCGAGACCGATTTCTTCACCAGCCATGAGGCGCTGCTGCTCGGCTACGAGCAGGCGCTGACCCGGGTCGATTCGACCTCGGGCGACTGGTACGCCACCTCGGGCCACATGATCTGGATCGGCGACCGCACGCGCCAGGCCGACCATGCGCATATCGAATATTGCCGTGGCATCAAGAACCCGCTCGGCCTCAAGTGCGGCCCGTCGCTGACCGGCGACGGCCTGCTGGAGCTGATCGACCTCCTGAACCCGGGCAACGAGGCCGGCCGCCTGACGCTGATCTGCCGCTTCGGCCACGACAAGGTCGCCGACAACCTGCCCAAGCTCATCCGCGCCGTCGAGCGCGAGGGCAAGAAGGTCGTCTGGTCCTGCGATCCGATGCACGGCAACACGATCACGCTCAACAACTACAAGACCCGTCCGTTCGAGCGGATCCTGTCGGAGGTCGAAAGCTTCTTCCAGATCCACCGCGCGGAAGGCACGCATCCGGGCGGCATCCATATCGAGATGACCGGCAACGACGTGACGGAATGCACCGGCGGTGCGCGGGCGCTGTCGGGCGACGACCTCGCCGACCGCTACCACACGCATTGCGATCCGCGCCTCAATGCCGACCAGGCGCTGGAGCTCGCCTTCCTTCTTGCCGAGCGCATGAAGGGCGGCCGCGACGAAAAACGCATGGTTGTGAACGGCTGATCGCCTTCCGTTCATGCTTCGTCTCCGTAGATTAGCGGAGCTGATGCAAGCATTCAGGAATGTGAAATTGACAGGACCGGGCCGGCTGGCGAAGCTGGCCCGGTTTTTCGTTGGGGGGAGAGTTTATGGGTGAGGATCATACCGGCCACTGCCTGTGCGGCGCGGTGCGCTTTCGGACCAGCGGGCCGCTGCGCGAGGTGATCGCCTGCCATTGCAGCCAGTGCCGGCGCCAGACCGGGCATTTCTACGCGGCGACCAACGTGCGCGACGAGGCGCTGGCGGTCGAGGGCGGGGAGAACGTCACCTGGTATCGGGCGAGCGACACGGCGGGACGGGGCTTTTGCCGCACCTGCGGCTCGGCCCTGTTCTGGAAGGGCGACAATACCGACTATACCTCGATCATGGCCGGCACGTTCGACCAGCCGACCGGGCTGGCCATCGGCAAGCACATCTTCTGTGCCGACAAGGGCGACTATTACGAGATCGAGGACGGCGTGCCGCAATATGCGCAGGGCCATTGAGGCGCGCCGCTTCTTTCCGGACCTCTTCTACTGCACCAGCGCCGGCCGCCGGCAGGAGACGCCCGTCACGCGGATATCCGCCTCGCCGATGCGCACGCCGGCGACGACCAGGAGGTTGTAGAGCAGGTCGTCGACCGCCGGTGTCGCGGCGGCGAGCGTGCTGCCGAGCGATGACGCGATGCCCGGAACGCCGATCGACAGGCCGAGCAGCTTTACGTCGATGTCGAGGTCGAGATTGCCGAACAGGGTCCGCACGGCAGAGGTGAGGGTATGCCGCGTCGAGACGGATTTCGTCGTCCCGTTGGCGATCTCCGTCGGCGTGTAGGTGAGGCGGGTCCTGCCGAGGTTCTTCGCCTCGGCATGGGCGATCGCCTCGATGCCGAGGAGGGCCGAATCGACGATTCGGGCCTTCACGACGCGCGCCTCGTCGGAAAAATCCGAGAGCACGGACGGATCGACCGTGCCGATGGCCACCTCGGCGACGCCCGGCACCGCATCGATCACCACATTGGCATTTGCCGGCGTGCCGCCGAAGCAGCGGATATCGCTGAGTTTGGCCTCCGAGGCCGCGACCTCGACATAGAGCGGCAGCTTGATGCGCAGGCCGGCGAGCGCGGCAAGGCCGTCTATGCCCACCTCGACGGAAAGCCGCGTCTGGGCGCTGCGCACCGCGCTGCCCGGTTCGCCGAGCCGGTGCGCGGGCGTTTCCACCGGCGGCTCGCCGATCGCAAGGTTCACCCTGACCGCGGCAAGGCCGGGCACGGCCGTGCCGAGGTCGAGCGCCACCTGGTTCGTGCCGTTGGCGAGCGCGGCCGCCGATGTGATCATCTGCAGGGCGTTGATCGACATTTTCCAGTCGCCGCCCGTCGCCACCGCAAGACCCTTCTTCGGATCGAGGTTGAGGATGCGCGAGAGGGGAAGCTTCACCCTGCTGCCGGCCGTCGCCTGCTCGATGAGCCGCAGCGCCGAGCGCACCGGCCCGGACAGGCCCTCCACGGCGCGCATGGAGGCGAGGAGCTGCGGCATGGTGATGCCGGCCTCCAGCACGTCCTCATAGGTGCCGGCGGTCAGGTCGAGGTCCGTCGCGACCGCCTTCAGGAAGGGATGGACGGAAATGTCGGTATCGACCAGCGCCCGGTAATCCATGACCTTGAGGGAGAGGTTGGTGCCGAGCATTTTGCCGAGCACGGCGTTCAGGATGCCGTCGTTGAGGCTGGCAAGCCGCGTGCCGATGGAAAAGGCCGCCGTCTTGGAGCGGGCGGCCGCGCCGGTCGCCGACAGCAGCGGCGGATGGGGCGTGAAGAGCGTTGCGACGAAGAGGTCCGAGGCGCGGGTCAGCGTCACGCGCGCGGCGTCCGCATCGGCGCTTGCCGGCTTGAAGCGGTCCTCCGGCGCAATGTCCGGATCGGCGGTGTAGCGACCGCGCTCGACGAGCGCGGTCGCCGGCGTCGCCCTGGAATTGATCGCCGTGACGACCGCCGGGATGGTGGTGCCGTCCGTGCCCGTCACCGCGACGGGGAGGTGGTTGAGCGCGAAATAGCCGGCCGCGGATTTCTCCGCGCTGGCGATATCGGCGGCGGCGGCGATGGCGGCAAGGTCGGCTGCGGCCTGCAACTGGCGCTGCTGCACGGTGAGGTAGCCGTAGTCGACGCCGAGGGCGAGCGAGAAGATCAGCAGCGGCAGGCTGATGGCGGCGAGCGTGCCGATATTGCCGGCGCGGTCGGGAAGGAGGGCGCGGGGGCGTCTCATCGTCACAGCCCTCCGACGCGCACGGTGGAATAGCGCTCGATCCTCTGGCTCGGCAGGGCGAAGGTGAAGAGGTTCCAGATCGGCAGGTCGCCGGAATCATAGACGATCCTGACGGTGAACTGCTCCGGGTTGGACGGGTCGTCGGTGACGTCCACCTGCATCCGGGCGCGGTCGAGGAAGGCATAGTCGAAATGCGAAGCGTTGAGATAGTGGTTGACCAGCAAGATGCGTTCGGCCGGGTTGAGGCCGGCGACTGCGGTGCGGGCGGCATCGGCCGCCACCTGCTGTACCGCGTGGGTGACGCTGAGATAGATGCCGTAGGCGATCAGCGTGAAGAGGATGAGGAAGAACAGGGGGGCGATGATCGCGAATTCCAGAGCCGACGTTCCGGCTCGGTCCTTTATCAGGTTCGGCAGCGTGCGCATGACGTCTCCTCCTTGGGACTGTCCGCTGACAAGGTCTTCGCGCCTCTCACGGAGGTGCATCCATACGGTGCGCCTCGCGGGTTAATTTTCTCCTATTAATTGAATTATATCAATTTAATATATGTAGGGTTGCAGCCGATTGTCTTCCTCGGCCGCGACGGCGCAGGCCGTCCGGCCGTTGCGGTGTCCCGCAAGGCTCAGGAGCGGCGTTGCGAGGAAAATCAGGAGCCTGCGGCCATCAGTTCCGCGTGGGAATTGAAGAAGCGCTCCAGGCCGTACTGCTTGCCGAACATGATGTCGTGCTGCAGGAAGCGGAAATCGCGCACCAGCGGGTCGATCGTCTTCTGGCGCGCCCAGCCGGCCGTGGCGCTGCCCTTGGCGTCGATCAGCATGTAGCGGTCGATGACGCGCAGCCTGTCGTGCACCGCGCCGAGGAAGCCGGTGTAGTAGGGATGCTCGAAGCCGGCTTCCTTGAGGACATGGTAGGAGAGGAAGGCCGGGCTGATCGTGCCGATCTCCTTCTGCGCACCCGTCTTGTTCGACCAGATGACGAGCGGGGTCTCGTGCTCCCTCTTCATCTGTTCGGCAGAACCCTTGCGCGAGGCGGTGACGCTCTTCATGTAGCCGGAATTCTTGTAGACCGTGTTGAGCGGCGGCAGGTGGTCGCCGAAGACGACGATGATCGTCTCGCGGTCGCGCGCGCTCGCCCAGTCCATCAGCATCTTCAGGCTGCCGTCGGCTTCCTTGACGCCCTGGGCGTAGCTTGCCAGCATGCGGTTTTCGCGGGCGTCGAGCCTGCCGTCCACCTCGATGTCGGTCTTGGCGTAGCGGCCGTCGTCATAGGGGCCGTGGCCCTGCAGCGTGACGGTGAAGAAGAAGAACGGGTCTTCCTGCATGTCGGCCTGGCGGATGAGTTCGCGGGTCAGCGCCTCGTCCGAGGTGAAGTTGCCGCGTTTTGCGAGCGGCGGCATCTTGTCGACGTCCTTGAAGGTCTCGAAGCCGAAGGCCTTGTAGACGCTGGTGCGGTTCCAGAACCAGCCGGAGAAGGGATGGATGGCGCGCGCCGTGTAGCCTTCCGCGCGGAAGAAGGTGGCGAGCGACGGGATCGGCTTGCGAACATATTGCTGGTAGGGGATCGAGCCCGTCGGCAGGAAGGCGTTGGAGAAGCCCGTCAGCGCCTCGAACTCGACATTGGCGGTGAGGCCGCCGAATTCCGGCGAGAAGACGTTGCCGCCCTGGTTTTCGCGGATGACGGGCATCGGATCGGCCGAGAGCTTCACGCTGTCAAGGCGCGTCGGATCCCACAGCGATTCGCTCATCACGACGATGACGTCGGGCTTGGAGCGGTGCGTGGTGCCGGCCGGCATGGGCTTCGAGGGGATCTTGTCGATCGCCTCGGTCATGTAGCCGGCGGGGGCCTGCACATTGGCCATCGGCAGGTTGATGGCGAACGCCATGACGAAGCCGTTGTGGCGATAGTTCTCCGCCTGGTCCCACATGATCGGGAAGACCTTCAGCCGGTCGCGCATCCAGGAGAACTCGTTGTAGTCCATGATGGAGACGAAGCCGGCCAGAAGCGGCAGCGCGACGGCAAGCCGCGTCAGGCGCTCCTTCCCCGTCAGCGGCCGGAAGCGGCGCCAGGCGAAGACCCAGAGGCTGACGAGGCCGACGACCGAGGCGAGGACGGCGACGGCGAGGAGGGCGGCCGTCCACGGCCGGTCCTGCACGAGCACCGGCATGAGCTCCAGGATCTGGCGGCCGAAGAGCAGGTCCGTCGGATAGAGCGGATCGGTGAGGAACACCTGCTTCTGCTGGGAGATGATGCCCATCAGCACGACGAGCGGCGAGACGAGCAGGACGGCCTTGTGCTGGCGGCCGATCAGCGCGTCCACGGCGAGGTACAGCACGAAGAAGACGCCCGTCGTGGACCAGGCGGGCTGTTGCAGATTGGTGAAATAGTTGCGCACCTGGGCGAGCGAGCCGCGGGTGATCCATTCGACGACGAGGACGGTGAGGAACGCGAGAAGGGCGGAAACGGCCAGCGAACGCAGGACGGCAAGCGCCTTGGCGTGGCGTGCGAGGAAGCCCGCCGAGACGGCGCGTTCTTCGGTTGCATCGATTGCCACGGCTGCGGAGGTGAACAGGGCCAAGGCCGTCTCCAGATTTCATGAAAGTTTCGTGTATCTGTCATACGGATGTCATCTTGAACAGAAGATGAATGGTTTCGAGAACGTTCGTCCCCCGCTTTGGTTCCCCCTTCGCCGGGCGCCGTCGTGCCGGGAACCCTTTGAAAACCGGGGGCTTGCGCCGAAAGCGCCGGCAAAGGCGCGGCGCTTCATTCCCAAACCGTCCGTCATGCTCTAAAGAGCTTGTCGACTGTTCGAGAGTGCGACAGCGACGCGCGGCCGCAGGCTCGGACACCAGAGGAGATGGGTCCGCAGACATGACTTCCGATCGAGACATGACAGATCAGGGCAGGGCGACGCTGCGCATCGCGGTTGCGCAATTGAACCCGACCGTCGGCGACATCGCCGGCAATCTCGCCAAGGCCCGCGCCGCCCGCGAGGATGCCGCCCGGCAGGGGGCGGACCTGCTTCTGCTGACCGAACTCTTCATCTCCGGCTATCCGCCGGAAGATCTCGTGCTGAAGCCGGCTTTCCTGAAGGCCTGCCGGCGCGCCGTCGACGATCTTGCCGCCGACACCGCCAGGGGCGGTCCCGGCGTCGTCATCGGCTTTCCGAGGCAGGACGAGACGGGGCGCTACAACGCGGTCGCCGTCCTCGACGGCGGCAAGGTGATCGCCGTGCGCGACAAGGTGGACCTGCCGAACTACGGTGAATTCGACGAAAAGCGCGTCTTCGACCAGGGCGCGATGCCCGGTCCCGTCAATTTCCGCGGCGTGCGCCTCGGCATTCCGATCTGCGAGGATATCTGGGGCGATCTCGGCGTGTGCGAGACGCTGGCCGAGAGCGGCGCGGAAATCCTGCTGTCGCCGAACGGTTCGCCCTATTATCGCGGCAAGGTCGATATCCGCCACCAGGTCGCGCTGAAGCAGGTCATCGAGACCGGCCTGCCGCTCATCTACGCCAACCAGCTCGGCGGCCAGGACGAGCTGGTCTTCGACGGCGCCAGCTTCGCCTTCAATGCGGACAAGTCGCTCGCCTTCCAGATGAGCCAGTTCGAGGAGACGATCGCGCTGACCACCTGGAAGAAGCGCGCCGACGGCTGGGTCTGCGACGGCGGGCCGGCGTCGCGCATTCCCGAGAGGGAGGAGGCGGACTACCGTGCCTGCCTCCTCGGCTTCCGCGACTACGTCAACAAGAACGGTTTCAAGAATGTCGTGCTCGGCCTGTCGGGCGGCATCGATTCGGCGATCTGCGCGGCGATCGCCGTCGACGCGCTCGGCGAGGAGCGGGTGCGCTGCATCATGATGCCTTACCGCTACACCTCGAAGGATTCGCTGAAGGATGCGGCCGATTGCGCCCGGCTGCTCGGCTGCCGCTACGACATCGCGCCGATCGAGCCGCCGGTGACCGGCTTCCTCGCCTCCCTCTCGGAACTTTTCGAGGGCACGGAGGAGGGCATCACCGAGGAGAACCTGCAGAGCCGCGCGCGCGGCACCATCCTCATGGCGGTCTCCAACAAGTTCGGCTCGATGGTCGTGACCACCGGCAACAAGTCGGAAATGTCGGTCGGCTATGCGACGCTCTATGGCGACATGAACGGCGGCTTCAACCCGATCAAGGACCTCTACAAGATGCAGGTCTACGCGATCTCGCGCTGGCGCAACGGGCATGTGCCGCCGGGGGCGCTCGGGCCGACGGGCGAGGTGATCCCGCAGAACATCATCGACAAGGCGCCCTCCGCCGAACTGCGCCCCAACCAGACCGACCAGGATTCGCTGCCGCCCTATCCGGTGCTCGACGATATCCTCGAATGCCTGGTGGAACTGGAGATGAGCACCGAGGAGATCGTCGCGCGCGGGCATGACGCGGCGACCGTGCACCGCATCGAGCACCTGCTCTACATCGCCGAATACAAGCGCCGCCAGTCCGCGCCGGGCGTCAAGATCACCCGCAAGAATTTCGGCCGCGACCGGCGCTATCCGATCACCAACCGCTATCGCGACCGCAGCTAGGGCCGCCGGGAAGCGGGGGCGGATGAAATTAAGCATTCGCTCACCAGGCCGTTTAAGCGATTTTTGCCGTCTGTCCGCTAGCCTTCGTTCAACAATGCCGGGGAAACCGGCGGGGGGCAGCGGGCAGGGAAACGGATGACGGACAAGACGCAGGCTGGCCGCGCGAGGCGGCGACGTGGGGTTGGTTTGGCGATACGGGCGGCGGCGGCGATGATCGTCCTGCTGTTCGGCGTCGCCAATTATCTCGTGCTCGACCATGCGATCGAGCGGGCCGACAGCTTCGTCGCCCAGACCGAGCGCACGCTGGTGCGCAACGAGTTCAGCCACCAGATCGACCAGGTGGTGCAGTACCAGAGCCAGATGTCCTTCTGGGACAAGACCTTCGAGGAGCTGAAGGCCGGCATGCCGGGCGATGTCTTCGTCAGGGACCAGATCCGTGACTGGATGTGGTCCGATTTCGGCTTTTCCTGGATGATCTTCACCACGCCGGGCGGCGAGAAGGTGCTCGGCGTCCACCGCGGCGAAAAGGTCTCCGAACGCAAGGCGCGCGAAAAACTGCATTGGGTGAGCGACCTCACGCTCAAGGCCGAGCGGGCCTACCGGGGCGCGCTGACGCCCGGCCCCGGCGGCTGGCAGGTCGAGCGCGCCTGGGAGGATCCCGACCTCCTGACGCCGTCGCTGCCGGAGATCCACGTCTCCGGCATGCGTCTCATCGATAGCGTCATGAGCATCGTGGTCGTGCAGGCGGTCATTCCGAAATCGCTCTACATTCCCGCAAGCCGGCTGCAGCCGACGCTGCTGATCACCGTCAAGCCCGTCTCGCAGAAGATGCTGGCCAACACCGAAGAGCGCCTCGGCGTGCACGATCTCGGCTTCTCGCCCATCGTGACGCAGGAACCGGGCCTCGTGATGACGCCGGTCGGCGCCGACACCTACAATCCGATGGTCGCCTCCTGGCGGCCGAACATGCCGGGCGCCTTCGTCTGGGAATCGGCGCTGCCGCAGATCGCGATATTCGTACTCGTCTTCGCCGGCGTCATGCTCTTCGTCACGATGCGGTTTTCCGCGCTGGTCAAGGCGCTGCAGCGCAGCGAGGCGCAGAATGCCTTCCTCGCGCGGCACGATCCCCTGACGAGCCTGAGGAACCGCAGCGGCTTCGACGAGGAGGTGCGCCGCGCTATCCGCAAGGGCGAGAACCAGCCCTTCGCCATCCTCGCGCTCGACCTAGACCGGTTCAAGGCCGTCAACGACCGGCACGGGCATGCCGCGGGCGACGCGGTGCTGCAGGCCGTCGCCCGGCGCTTTTCCGACCGCATCGGCACGCTCGGCTCGGTCGCGCGGCTTGGCGGCGACGAGTTTTCCGTGCTGCTCACCGGCGCCTTCAGCCGGCAGGAGCTGCTCGACCTCGCCGAGGGCCTCGTGCGGGATGCGCGCATGCCGATCGCCCATGACGGGCAGCTTCTGGTGATCGGCGGCAGCGCGGGCATCGCCCAGTTCCCGGACCATGGCGGCAGCCTGCACGACGTGATGGTGATGGCGGACGCGGCGCTCTATGCCGCGAAGAATGCCGGCCGCAACCGGGCGGCCCATGCCGGCGACATCGACAGCGCGGCGGTCGCCGCGGCCGGTGCGGCGCGCGCGGCGTGAGCCACGGGCGTCCCTCTCCAGAAATGAGTTGTAAGACGGCCGGATAGAGGCTTTGCTTCGCGGACATGCGTAAGGTGCCGACGGGCGGTCCGCAGGACGCGTCGGCCGGTTTGCAAAAGGAGGCATGGCATGAGCGAGGCTGCGCGGCTGGACGGCAAGATCGCCGTCGTCACGGGAGGAACGCAGGGACTGGGCGCGACGATCGCCCGGCTCTTTGCCGAGCGGGGCGCGGCGGGCCTCGTCATCTGCGGGCGCAATGCCGCCAAGGGCGAGGCGAAGGCGAAGGAGATCTCCGGCGCGACGGGTGTCGCGACGCTCTACGTGAAGGCCGACCTCGGCGCGGTGGAGGATGCGCGCGCCGTCATCGCCGCCTGCGACAAGGCTTTCGGCCGGGTGGACGCGCTGGTCAACGCCGCCGCCATCACCGACCGCGGCACCATCCTCGACACGAGCCCGGAACTCTTCGACCGCATGTTCGCGGTCAATGTGCGCGCGCCCTTCTTCCTGATGCAGGAGGCGATAGGGGTGATGCGGCGCGAGAAGACCGAGGGCACCATCGTCAATATCGGCTCGATGTCCGCCAAGGCCGGCCAGCCCTTCATCTCGGCCTATTGCGCCTCCAAGGGCGCGCTGGAGACGCTGACCAAGAACACGGCCTATGCCGTGCTGCGCAACCGCATCCGCGTCAACGGCCTCAATATCGGCTGGATGGCCTCGGAGGGCGAGGACCGCATCCAGCGCGAATTCCACGGCGCGGCCGACGACTGGCTGGCCAGGGCCGCGGCAAGCCAGCCCTTCGGGCGACTGGTCGATCCGGCCGAGGTGGCGCGGGCCTGCGCCTATCTCTCCTCGGCGGAATCCGGCCTGATGACCGGCTCGGTCATCTGCTTCGACCAGTCGATCTGGGGCGCCTATGACGGCTCGCCCCATCCGGACGCGCCGCTGTGAGGCGCAGCCAGGGCGATGCATGGCGCGGGCGGGCTTGATCGCGCCTGCAAGCCATGCGCATATCCTGCGCGTCAGGTGCCCGCTTCGGCGGGAGAATCGGGAATCCGGTGCGGGCGAAAAGCCCAGGTCCGGAACGTGCCCAACGCTGTGACGGGGATGGCTCGCACCATGAAAGCTTGAATCGATTCAGGCTTTTGCCACTGGTTGTTCAACCGGGAAGGCAGGTGCCTGCCGCGTGACCCGAAGTCAGAAGACCGGCCTGGCACGATAGACCGAACCGCGCGGACGGCGGCAGGTCGTGACGCGTTGTTGGGGAGATGACGATGCGAAGCGAACCCTTGGACCAAGAGCAATTCCGGCAAAAGTGCGAAGCGGCTTTGCGTCCGGAATTGCGAAAGACGGAGCCGGAGCGTTTTCACGATCCGAAGGAGAGCGGACACGCGCTCGTCCGGGCCGGCGCCTTTTCCCGTGCGGAAAGGCAGGCCGTCTACCGTGCCATCGAGACGCGCCGCGACGTGCGCGACCAGTTCCTGCCCGATCCCTTGCCGGACGATCTCGTCGGCCGCCTGCTGCAGGCCGCCCACAACGCCCCCTCGGTCGGCTTCATGCAGCCGTGGAACTTTCTGCTGGTGCGCGCCGAGGCGACGCGGCGGGCGGTGCATGCGGCCTTCCTGAAGGCCAATGGCGAGGCGGCGGCGATGTTCGAAGGGGAGCGGCAGGCGCAATACCGCGCGCTGAAGCTGGAGGGCATCCTGAAGGCGCCGCTGTCGATCTGCGTGACCTGCGATCCGACCCGCGGCGGCGCGGTGGTGCTCGGCCGCACGCACAATCCGCGCATGGACGTCTATTCCACGGTCTGCGCCGTGCAGAACCTGTGGCTGGCGGCGCGGGCGGAGGGCGTCGGCGTCGGCTGGGTCAGCATCTTCCACGACAGCGACATCCGCGCGATCCTCGGCATCCCCGTCCATGTCGAGATCGTCGCCTGGCTCTGCGTCGGCTTCGTCGACCGGCTCTATAGCGAGCCGGAACTGGCGGTGAAGGGCTGGCGCCAGCGCCTGCCGCTGGAAGACCTGGTGTTCGAGGAACGCTGGCCGGAAGAGGGCGTCAGTTGACGCCGGCCTCCACCGGACGGCCGAGATCGATGGCGGATTCGTTGGCCGGCAGGAAGACCGGGCCGACCGTGCGCACCTTGCTGGTGGCCGGGTCGTAGTCGCGCTCCTCGACCTGCGCCGGCAGCTTGACCGGCGCCTCCTCCTTCTTCGGCAGGGTGCGGATGGTGGTGATCGAGCCGCTGTCGGCGTCATCCCCCGTGCCGGAACGGGCCGTCTCGGCATCGTCGCCCTTCAGCGCCTTCTCGCGCTTGATCATCTCCTGGTAATAGGCCGAGAGATTGCAGCCGCAGGCGCCGGGCTTGGAGAGGTCGCGCGTGCGGTAGGAGAAGGCGTTCGGCATTTCGTAATAGGGCCGGCCGGTGACCGTGGAGGTCATCTGCTCGGTTTCCTGGCCGCTCGTCATCGACTGGTAGAACAGCTCCGTCTGCGTCTCGGGGCACATCATCGCGCAGACCTTCTGGTCGCGGCGGAAATCGAGCGGGGTGGCGCCCGACGAGATCGGGAAGAACCCGCCGTCGCAGGTGCGCACGCAGACGGTGCGCAGGTTGCCGTGGCCGTTGCCGCCGCCGAGCGTGCGCAATGGCAGGCGCTCGCTGCCCTCGGGCGCGGTGCCGAGGGGCAGGGTGCGCTTCTCGTCGAGCGTGCGCAGCGTCTCGGTCGCCGCGATGGGCACGACCTTCGCCTTGCCGTTGCAGCCGTTGGTCTCCAGCAGGGCGGCAAGGCGGTTGCGCTTGCCCTGCGAGGAGGTGCCGCCGGCAAATTCGCGGCGCTTCCCGTCGAGGATCTGGAGGTTGCGCTCCATCTTGCCGATCACGGTCGCGAGCGTGTGGCAGGCCTCGGCATTCGCGCCGCCGAAGACGATGATGCTGCCGCCCGAGCAGCCGAGGCGGCGCTGGTCGCTTTTGGCCTTGCGAAGCTGGATGTTCTGGCGGGCGATCGCGCCGGCATATTTGCGGGCGCTCGCGGTGTCGACAACCACCTTCGGCAGGTTGGCAAGCTCCGCCCGCACGCGCTCGCAGACCTCCGCCGCCGCCGTGCCGCCCGACAGAAGCAGCGGCAGGCCGGCCGCAATGGCAAGGAGGAGGCGAAGGCGCCCTTTCAAATCGTCGATCCCTTGAGTGGATGGCCGCAATCCGGCCGCGTCAGGCTTCCATCATAGGCCGTGGCGGGGGAAGCGCAACGTGCTCCCGCATTTGTGATTAACGCGGCTCCCGGAAATATGATTTTCATATTCATGTTTTTGGCCGCGCCCCGCAATTGATCTCCCCTGGGCCTTGGTGTAGCACTCTCGACAAACTCAACAGCCGGTCCGCGCCCTTGCCCGCGCATCCGCCCCTGGCGGAAACCGGCCCTTGCAGGCAGGTATTCATGCGGATCTCCTCCATCTTGCTCAGCCCCTGGTACGCGCTCCAGCTCGCGTCCGGCGCAAAGTCCTTCGCTGACAATCCCATCATCGGCAGCAAATGGCTGAACCGGAAGGGCCTGCACGAGAAGCGCGTGTCGCTCGCCATGCGCATGGCCGCCTGGCGCCGCAGGAAGCTGGAGCACCTCGTCGCCCCGGACCATCGCCGGCAATATGCCGAGAACGGCTTCGTGAAGATCGAGGATTTCCTGTCGCCGGACGTGTTCGCCGCGGTCACCCGCGAGATCGCCGAGCGCGACTTCGAGCGCTACGACATGCTGCAGGGCGACACCGTCACGCGCCGCGCGATCATCGACGACAGCGACCTGGAAAGCCTGCCGGGCTTCAAGGCGGCGCGCAACGATCCGCGCGTCACCAATCTCCTGCGCTATGTCTCGTCCCATGCCGGCCAGCCGCTGCTCGTCGTGCAGGTGGTGATGGCGCTGCCCTCCGTCATCACGCAGGGCTCCACCGACCCGCAGACCGCGCTGCACAGCGACACGTTCCAGCCGACGGCCAAGGCGTGGCTCTTCCTGCGCGACGTCGGCGAGGAGGACGGCCCGTTCGCCTATGTGCCGGGCTCGCACGAGATGACGCCGCAGCGCCTCGCCTGGGAGCGCGGCATCAGCGAGAATGCCGATGCGATCGAGAACAAGTATTCCGCCCGCGGCTCGCTGCGCGTCATGCCGGACGAGCTTGCCGCGCTCGGCTACGGCCAGCCGGTCAAGATGACGGTGAAGGCGAACACGCTGATCGTCGCCGACACGCACGGCTTCCATGCCCGCAGCCCCAGCTACAAGACGACGACGCGCATCGAGATCTACGGCTCGCTGCGCCGCAATCCCTTCCTGCCGTTCACCGGCCTGCACATCGCCTCGCTGCCCTTCATCGCCTCCGGCATGAACCGGCTGATCATCTCGGCCATGGGGTTTCGCGCGAAGCTCGGCCTCAAGGGCTCGCCCTGGAAGGATGCCGGCCGGGGCAAGGCCGACGAATGGTCGAAGCGGCTGAAGCAGCCCTCGGCCTGAGCCTTTGAAAACGGACGAGCCGGCCTGCGCCCTTGCAAGGCGGCCGGTTCGTTCCTAGATTTCCGGCAACGCAATGCCGACCGGATGGTGCACCATGGATTTCGACCCGACCGCAAACCGACTTCGTTTTGTCCTCGGGGAAATCCGTATCCATGCCGCATTCCATCACCCTTTCCAAAATCCGCTGGTCCACGCCTGACGGCCGCGCCCTTCTTTCCGATCTCGACCTGACCTTCGGCGCCGAGCGCGCCGGCCTCATCGGCCGCAACGGCGTCGGCAAGACGACGCTGCTGAAGCTCGTCGCCGGTACGCTTGTGCCGCAATCCGGCACCGTCAGCGTGAACGGCACGCTCGGCCTCCTGCGCCAGATCGTGCAGGTCGACGCGCAGGAGACCGTCGCCAGCCTGTTCGGCATCGTCGAGGCGCTCGACCTACTTTCCCGCGCCGCGCACGGCGAGGCGGACGCCGAGGCGCTTGCCGACGCCGACTGGACGCTGGAGGCGCGGCTTGCCGCCGCCCTTGCCCGCGTCGGGCTGGAGGCGGAGCCGGAAACGCCGCTGGCCGCGCTCTCCGGCGGGCAGCGCACGCGGGCGGCGCTCGCGGCCCTCATCTTCAGCGAACCGGACTTCCTGCTGCTCGACGAGCCGACGAACAATCTCGACCGCGACGGGCGGCGGGCGGTCGTCGATCTCCTTGCCGGCTGGCGGGCGGGCGCCGTCGTTGTCAGCCACGACCGCGAACTGCTGGAGATGATGGACGCCATCGTCGAGCTGACGACGCTCGGCGCCACCCGCTACGGCGGCAACTGGAGCGCCTATCGCGAGCGCAAGGCGCTGGAGCTTGCCGCCGCCCGCCGCGACCTTGCGGATGCGGAAAAGCATGCCGCCGAGGTGGCGCGCACCATGCAGACCGTCGCCGAGCGCAAGGCGCGCAAGGACAGCGCCGGCCGCCGCAAGAAGGCGCGCGGCGATATCCCGCGCATCATGCTGGGCGCCATGAAGGAGCGCGCCGAGCTGACGAGCGGGGCCAATGCGCGGCTTGCCGAGGACCGGCAGGCGCAGGCCGGCGAGGCGGTGGCGACGGCGCGCGGACGCATCGAGGTCCTGGAGCCGCTGGCCGTCGCCGTGCCGCCGACCCGTCTTGCCGCCGGCAAGACGGTGCTCCGGCTAGACGCCGTCACCGCCGGCTACCGGCCGGAACGCCCGGTCATCCGCGACCTGTCCTTCACCATGACGGGGCCGGAGCGGGTGGCCGTGACGGGGCCGAACGGTTCGGGCAAGACGACGCTTCTCGCGCTCGTCACCGGCGCGCTCGAACCCTCACGGGGCAGCGTGCGCCTCTTTGTGGATGTCGCCATGCTCGACCAGAAGGTAAGCCTGCTCGATCCGGCCCTGTCGATCCGCGACAATTTCCGCCGCATCAACCCGGAGGCCGGCGAAAACGCCTGCCGGGCGGCGCTGGCGCGCTTCATGTTCCGCGCAGATGCCGCCCTGCAGGTCACCGGCAGCCTTTCGGGCGGGCAGTTGCTGCGCGCCGGCCTTGCCTGCGTGCTCGGCGCAAGCACGCCGCCGGCGCTGCTGATCCTCGACGAGCCGACCAACCATCTCGACATCGAGGCCATCGAGGCGGTGGAAGCGGGCCTGCGGACCTATGACGGCGCGCTCCTCGTCGTCAGCCACGACGAGGCGTTTCTTGCGGCGATCGGCATGACGCGGCGGCTGGAGCTTGCCTCCTGAGCGGGCTGCGGCCCGCTCAGGCCGGGTTGGAGGCTTCCACCACGGCGAGCGCGGCCATGTTGACGACGCCGCGCGAGGTGACCGAGGGCGAGAGGATGTGGGCGGGCATGGCGGGGCCGAGCAGGATCGGGCCGACATGCAGGCTGTCCGTCATCGTCTTGACGACGCCGAGCGTGATGTTGGCCGCGTCGAGATTGGGGAAGACCAGGAGGTTGGCCTCGCCGGACAGCGTCGAGTTCGGCATGACGCGCTGGCGCAGGGCCTCGGAGATCGCGGCATCGCCGTGCATCTCGCCGTCCGCCTCGAGGCTCGGGTCCATCTCGCGCACCATCTCCATCGCCCGGCGCATCTTGAAGGCGCTGTCGGAATCGCGCGAGCCGAAGTTCGAATGGGAGACGAGGGCCGCGCGCGGCGTGATGCCGAAGCGGCGGATTTCCTGCGCGGCCATCACCGTCATCTGCGCGACTTCCTCGGCCGTCGGGTCGAAGGTGACATAGGTGTCGGTGAAGAAGGTGGCGCCGCGCTGCGAGATCAGCAGGCTGAGCGCGGAGAAGTCGAGCACGCCCTTCTTCTTGCCGATGATCTGGCTGACGTCGCGCAGGTGTTTCGCATAGCGCCCTTCGACGCCGCAGATCAGCGCGTCGGCCTCGCCGCGCTTGAGGGCGAGCGCGCCGATGACCGTCTGGTTGGTGCGCACGATGGTGCGCGCGGCCTCCGGGATGACGCCGCGGCGGCCGACGATGCGGAAATAGTCGTCGACATAGTCGCGGTAGCGCGGATCGTCCTCGGGGTTCACGACCTCGAAGTCGGTCTGCGGGCGGATGCGCAGGCCGTAGCGCTTGAGGCGCGCCTCGATGATCTGCGGGCGGCCGATGAGGATCGGCTTGGCGATGTCCTCCTCCAGCAGCACCTGGGCGGCGCGCAGCACGCGCTCGTCCTCGCCTTCGGCGAAGATCACGCGCTTGCGGGCGGCGTTCTTGGCGGCGGCGAAGATCGGCTTCATGATGAAGCCCGAGCGCCAGACGAAGCGGTTCAGCTGGTCGAGATAGGCGTCGAAATCGGTGATCGGGCGCGTCGCCACGCCGGTTTCCGCCGCCGCGCGCGCGACGGCCGGCGCGATGCGCAGGATGAGGCGCTGGTCGAAGGGCGAGGGGATCAGGTAGTTCGGGCCGAAGCTCGGCGTGTCGCCGGAATAGGCGCGGGCGGCGACGTCGGAGACTTCCTCGCGCGCGAGAGAGGCGATGGCGCGCACGGCGGCCATCTTCATCTCCTCGTTGATCGTGCGCGCGCCGCAATCGAGCGCGCCGCGGAAGATGTAGGGGAAGCAGAGGACGTTGTTGACCTGGTTGGGGAAGTCCGAGCGGCCGGTGCAGATCATCGCGTCCGGGCGGGCGGCGCGCGCCTCCTCGGGCATGATCTCCGGCGTCGGGTTGGCGAGCGCCATGATCAGCGGCTTTTCCGCCATGCGGGCGAGCAGTTCCGGCTTCAGCACGCCGGCGGCCGACAGGCCGAGGAAGACGTCCGCGCCGTCGATGGTCTCGGAGAGCTGGCGCTTGTCCGTCTCCTGCGCATAGACGCTCTTCCACTGGTCCATCAGGGCCTCGCGGCCCTTGTAGACCACGCCCTCGATGTCGTGCACCCAGATGTTCTCGACCTGCGCGCCGAGCGAGACGAGCTGGTTGAGACAGGCGAGCGCGGCCGCGCCTGCGCCCGAGGCGACGATCTTGGCCTCCGACAGCGCCTTGCCGGCGAGCTCCAGGCCGTTGAGGACCGCGGCGGCCACGATGATCGCCGTGCCGTGCTGGTCGTCGTGGAAGACGGGGATGTCCATCTTTTCGCGCAGCTGGCGCTCGACTTCAAAGCATTCCGGCGCCTTGATGTCTTCCAGGTTGATGCCGCCGAAGGTCGGCTCCAGCGCGGAGACGACATTGACCATCTCGTCGACCGTCGGCGCGTCGATCTCGATGTCGAAGACGTCGATGCCGGCGAACTTCTTGAAGAGCACCGCCTTGCCTTCCATCACGGGCTTGGAGGCGAGGGGGCCGATATTGCCGAGGCCGAGCACGGCCGTGCCGTTGGAGACGACGGCGACGAGGTTGGCGCGCGCGGTGTAGTCGGCAGCGGTGTTGGGATCGTCGCGGATGGCAAGGCAGGGCGCGGCGACGCCGGGCGAATAGGCGAGCGCCAGGTCGCGCTGGTTGCCGAGCGGCTTGGTCGGGTTGATCTCGAGCTTGCCGGGACGGGGGTGGCGGTGGAAGAAGAGGGCCTGCTGGTCGATGTCGCCGCTTGCCGGACCGTCCTGCGTCCGCGATTTGTCACCCGTGCTCATGATGCTCCCTGCCATATGCTGTTTTCGTTGCGACCCTTCGTTCTGCGAAACCGCCGCGCCGTGAAGTTTTCCGAGTCTTCCATAAAGCCGCAATCAGCGGTCTGTGCAATGCCTATTTGCCATCGAAAAAGGCATAGGTGTGTCATCAATCTGAAACAGGAGTCTGGTTTTCAACGGGATGAAAGCCGCCCTTTCCGACGACCACCGCGGCGGCCGGCCACCCGGAGTAAAGACGCATGACTGCGACCCTTGCCGACCCCAATGTCCGCCACTTCCGCACGCTGTTCATCTCGGACGTGCATCTGGGATCGAAGGCGGCCAAGGCGGATTTCCTGATCGATTTCCTGCGGCATCACGAAGCCGAGACCATCGTGCTCGTCGGCGACATCGTCGACGGCTGGCGCCTGAAGCGCAACTGGTACTGGCCGCAGGCCTTCAACGACGTGACGCAAAAACTCCTGCGCAAGGCGCGCAAGGGCACGCGCATCATCTACATTCCCGGCAACCACGACGAATTCCTGCGCGCGTTCCCCGGCACCCATTTCGGCGGCGTGGAAGTGGCCGACCGCATCATCCACGAGGCGGCCGACGGCAAGCGCTATCTCGTGCTGCACGGCGACGAGTTCGACGTCGTCGTGCGCCATGCCCGCGTCGTCGCCTATCTCGGCGACTGGGCCTATGACGCGGCCATCGCCATCAACGTCGTCTTCGCCGCCATCCGCCGCCGGCTCGGCCTGCCGTACTGGTCGTTCTCCTCCTGGGCCAAGCAGCAGGTCAAGACGGCGGTGAACTTCATCGGCGAATTCCAGAAGGTGGTCGTCGAGGAGGCGCGGCGCCACGACGCCGACGGCGTGATCTGCGGCCATATCCACCACGCCGTCATCACCGAGATCGACGGCATCCGCTACATCAACAGCGGCGACTGGGTGGAAAGCTGCACGGCGATCGCTGAGCATCACGACGGCGAGATGGAGCTGATCACCTGGCAGAAGCTGGCGGCGGCGCCCGCCGAGGTGGTTCCGGTCTCGCGCCAGATGCCGGCGATCGGGGTCCGCACGCCGGAGGCGGCGTAAGCCGGCGGCGGGCAGAAATAGCGGATTGGCGTACGTACATCGTCATGCTAGAGCGGTGGGCGTTCCAATCAGGTTCCCCATCCATGAATGCCCCCTCCGGTTTTACCGTGACCGCCGGCGCGCCGCCGTTCTTCGCCGCGCGCATCGCCCTCGTCTTCTGCGCGCCGATGATGGTCAACGGCATCGCGCTGCCGTTCTTTCCGGTCTGGCTGGAAACGCTGTCGATGAGCGATTTCCAGATCGGCATCGTCCTTGCCGTGCCGATGTTCGTGCGCGTCTTCACCGCGCCGGTGGCCGGCATCATCGCGGACCGGCTCGGCGAGCGCTCGATCGTGCTGCTCTGGTCGGGGCTCCTGTCGCTTCTAACGGCGCTCGCCCTGTTTGCGACCGGGTCCTTCTGGCCGGTGCTGCTGCTCTATGCGCTGCAGGGCGCCGTCTATTCGCCCTATGTGCCGATCACCGAGGCGATCATGCTGTCGGGCGTGCGGCGCTGGAATTTCGACTACGGCAGGATGCGGCTCTGGGGCTCGCTCGCCTTCATCGTCGCGACGATGATCGGCGGGTGGCTCGCCGGGCTCTACGGCGGGGCCATGGTGCTGCCGGCCATGGCCGCCGGCTTCGTTCTGACCGTGCTCGGCGCGGTGATCGCGCCGAAGATCGGCAAGCCGCGCCGCCCGTCGCCCATCGCGGCGATCGCCACCATGCCGACGAAGAGCACGCTGCGGCAGGCGGACGTGCAGTTCATGCTGGTCGGCGTCTCGCTGGTCAATGCGAGCCACGCCATGCTGTTCGCCTTCTCGGCGATCTACTGGCAGAAGATGGGGTTCAGCGGCGTCGATGTCGGCATCCTGTGGAGCGCCGGCGTGCTGGCCGAGGTGGTGTTCTTCCTCTTCGCCGTCCAGCTGCGGCGGCGCTTCGATCTCTGGTCCATGATGATGGTCGGCGGCGCCGTGGCGGTCGGCCGCTGGGTCCTCTTTCCGATGGACATGTCCTTCGCCGGCTATTTCGCGCTGCAATGCCTGCACGCCTTCACCTATGCGCTGATCCACATGAGCGCGCAGAGCCGGCTCGTGGAGCGCGTGGCGGAGGAGCAGGAGGCGGCCGCGCAGGGGCTCTATTACTTCTATACCGGCGTCTTCACCGCGCTTGCCACCTTCGTTTCGGGCTATGCCTTCAGCTGGTACGGCGTCGAGGGTTTCTACCTCATGTCGTTCGTCGCCGCGGCCGGCCTCGCCTCGGTTATCGCCGGGCGCCTCGTCGCGCCGCGCGCTCAGCCCCAGAGCGCAGGTTCCGGCGGATAGACGGTCGAGCCTTCGTAGGTGAGGCCCGGCTCGCGGTCGCGGGCAAGCAGCAGCGGGCCGTCGAGATCGACGAAATCGGCGCCCTGCGCCAGCAGCACGGCCGGCGCCATGCCGAGCGACGTGCCGACCATGCAGCCCACCATGATCTTCAGCCCGTGCGCCTTCGCCGCCGCGCGCAGCGCCAGCGCCTCCGTCAGCCCGCCCGCCTTGTCGAGCTTGATGTTGATCGCGTCGTAGCGGTCGACGAGGTTCTGGACGTCCTTCGTGCGGTGCACGCTCTCGTCGGCGCAGATCGGCACGGGGCGGGCAATCTCGCGCAGCGCCGAATCGCTTCCCGCCGGCAGCGGCTGCTCGACGAGGGCGATGCGCGCCTCGGCGCAGAGCGCCAGGTGATAGGCGAGGTTTTCCGGCGTCCAGCCCTCGTTGGCATCGAGGATGATGGCGCTTTCGGGCGCGCCGGCACGCACCGCGCGGATGCGGGCGGCGTCGTCCGCCGTGCCGACCTTGACCTTGAGGAGGGGGCGGCCCGCCTCCTGCGTCGCCTGCCGCCGCATCGCCTCGGGCTCGCCGAGGGAGAGCGTATAGGCGGTGACGAGCTTTTGCGGCGGCGCGGCGTTGACGACCTGCGCGGTCGGCACGCCCGACAGCTTCGCCTCCAGGTCCCAGAGCGCGCAGTCGAGGGCGTTGCGGGCAGCCCCCGCCGGCATGATCCGCGCCAGTTCCTCGCGGCCGATGCCGTCCTCGACGGCGCCGCGCACCTCCTCGATGGCGGCCAGCACGCCGGCGACCGATTCGCCGTAGCGCGCATAGGGAACGCATTCGCCGCGCCCTAAACGGCCCGAGCCGCCGATCGTGCAGGTCACCACCTCCGCCGTCGTCTTGGCGCCGCGCGAAATGGTGAAGGTGCCGGCGATCGGGAAGCTTTCGGCGGTGGCGAGCAAGGTGCGGCGCATGGGGCTGATCCTGACGGGCTTGAAAAAATCGAGGCGGGACGGGGCTTTTGCGGGTTCGTTCGGTGACAGACGGGCGGCGAGCCGGTAAGACAGGCGCATGTTGTCCCAAGCACGGGAAGATGCAAGAGACTTGACCGCCGCCCGTCCCCCCATCGACATCGCGATCGAAAACCTGCCTGGAAAAGGCGGGGAGGTCTGGCGCCTTTCCGGCGAATGGGTGAACACGAACGCGGTCGACGCCGGCAGGCGGCTGGCGGATATCGGCCGCGGGCAGGGCGGTGCGCTGGAAATCGACCTCGGCGACGTCACCGCCATGGACACGGCCGGCGCCTGGCTGCTGCGCCGGGCCATCACCGAACGGCAGGGCGAAGGCGGCGCGGTGAGCCTCACCGACCGCGAGGGCACGCGCTATGCCGACCTGATTTCCGCGCTGCCGGAAAGGCTTGCCGAACCCGAGGACACCGGCCGCGGGAAGGGCACGCTGTTCGAGCGCGCCTTCGCGCCGGTCGGCCGCGCGGTGATGGACGTCTGGGACGACACGGTCGCCGCCATGTTCATCCTCGGCTCGGCGGTGCGCGGGGCCCAGTTGAAGCTCGGGCGCCGCAGCGGCGTGTCGCCCTCGGCGATCGTGCACCAGATCGACCATATGGGCGTGCGCGCCGTGCCGATCATCCTGCTCATGTCCTTCCTCATCGGCGCGATCATCGCCCAGCAGGGCGCCTTCCAGCTGCGCTATTTCGGGGCCGAGGTCTTCGTCGTCGATCTCGTCGGCATCCTCCAGCTGCGCGAGGTCGGCGTGCTGCTCACCGCCATCATGATCGCCGGCCGCTCGGGCAGCGCGATCACGGCCGAGATCGGCTCGATGAAGATGCGCGAGGAGATCGACGCGTTGAAGGTCATGGGGCTCAGCCCCATCGGCGTCCTCGTCTTCCCGCGCCTCGTCGCGCTGACGGTGGCGCTGCCGCTTCTGACCATCCTCGCCAATTTCGCGGCGCTCGGCGGCGCGGCCTTCGTCGCCTGGTCCTATTCCGGCATCACCTTCGACACCTTCCTGTCGCGCCTTCGCGAGGCGATCGACCTGTCGACGGTGGTGTCCGGCATGATCAAGGCGCCCTTTATGGCGCTGATCATCGGCATCGTCGCCTCGGTCGAGGGGCTGAAGGTGGGGGGCAGCGCCGAATCGCTCGGCCGCCACGTCACCGCCGCCGTGGTGAAGTCGATCTTCGTCGTCATCCTCGTCGACGGCCTCTTCGCCATGTTCTACGCCGCGATCGATTTCTAGGGATGTCCATGGAGCAGGTTTCGGCAAAGTCGCACGAAGTGGTGCTTTCGGTCAGGGGCCTGACCGTCGGCTTCGGCAGCAACATCGTGCTCGACAGGCTCAATCTCGATATCTATCGCGGCGAGATTCTTGGCTTCGTCGGCGCCTCCGGCACAGGCAAGTCGGTGCTCATGCGCACGGTGCTGCGCCTGCTGCCGCGCCGCTCCGGCACAATCCGCATCTTCGACATGGATTTCGACAAGGCGAGCGAGGCCGAGCGGCTGGCGCTCGACATGAAGCTCGGCGTGCTCTTCCAGCACGGCGCGCTGTTCTCCTCGCTGACGGTCAAGGAGAACATCCAGGTGCCGATGCGCGAGTATCTCGACCTGCCCCAGGAGATGATGGACGAGCTGGCGCGGCTGAAGATCGAGCTTGTCGGCCTTGCCCCGGAGGCCGCGGACAAATTTCCCTCCGAGCTTTCGGGCGGCATGATCAAGCGTGCGGCGCTGGCGCGGGCGCTGGCGCTCGATCCGGCGCTCGTCTTCCTCGACGAGCCGACCTCGGGCCTCGACCCGATCGGCGCGGCGGAATTCGACGAGCTGATCGCCAAACTGCGCGACACCCTGGGATTGACCGTGTATATGGTGACTCACGACCTCGACAGCCTGTTTTCGGTTTGCGATCGCATCGCCGTTCTCGGGCAGAAGAAGGTCATGGTCGAAGGCACGATCGAGGACATGCTGGCCTTTGACGATCCCTGGGTGCAGTCCTATTTCCGGGGCAAGCGCGCGCGATCGATCGTGCGCACGACGTAAGGACGTGTCCGGGGCGACGGGTCCCGGCGGATGGAACTGCGAGCAGGATAGCCCGAAGCATGGAAACCAAAGCCAATTACGCCCTCGTCGGTTTCTTCACCGTCCTCGTCATGGCTGCCGCCTTCGCCTTCGTCTACTGGATGTCGCAATACGGCCGCGGCGGCGAGATGGCGCAGCTTGCCGTGCGCATCCCCGGCTCGGCGAACGGGCTGAGCATTGGCTCGCCCGTGCGCTTCAACGGCATTCCGGTCGGCTCCGTGCGCAGCCTTGCCATCGATGCCGACGACCCGCGCTTTTCCATCGCCATGACGGAGGTCTCCACCAGCGCGCCGGTCAAGCAGTCGACGACCGCGGTGCTTGAGGTCCAGGGCCTGACGGGCGCGGCCTATATCGAGCTTTCCGGCGGCGAGGGCGCCGACGCCAACATCCTGCGCGAGGCCTTCGACAGCGAGATTCCGGCCGTGCTGACGGCGGAGCAGTCGAGCGTGACGAACATCCTGTCGACCGCCGACAAGATCCTCAAGCGCGCCGATGCGGCGATCACCGATATCCAGGGCTTCGTCGCCGATGCGCGCGGGCCGCTGACGACGACGATCCAGAACGCCGAGCAGTTCTCCGGCGCGCTCGCCCGCAACGGCGAGAAGGTGGATCAATTCCTGCAGAGCGTCGGAGGGCTTTCGGAGACCTTCCGCAATCTTTCCGGCCAGCTCGATTCGACGCTCGCCTCGGTCGACGCGCTGATCAAGGCGGTCGATCCGAAGAAGGTCGAGGATTTCGTCGGCAATGTCGACAAGGTCAGCAGGGATATCGCGGCCGCTTCCGGCGACATCAAGACCACCGTCGAGGGCTTCCGCAAGACGGCCGAGACCTTCGATACCTTCGGCAGGCAGGCGACGGCCTCGCTCGACAAGATCGACAGCCTGATCGCCGCGGTCGACCCGCAGAAGGTCGGCGGGGCGATCAACGACATCTCCGTCGCGACCGCCGACGCCCGCAAGGCCATCGCCTCCGTCACGGGCGTCGCCGACCGCATCGGCGCGCGCGAGGAGGATATCGACCAGATCATCACCGACGTGCAGCAGATGAGCGGCAAGCTGAACGCCGCCTCCACGCGCGTCGACGGCGTGCTCGCCAAGCTCGACGGCTTCCTGGGCGAGGGCGATTCCGAATCGCTCTTCGCCGAGGCCAAGGCGACGCTGCAATCGATCAAGCAGGCGGCCGACACGCTGAACGGCCGGATCGGCCCGATCGCCGACGGGTTGCAGCGATTCTCCGGCTCGGGCCTGCGCGATATCGAGGCGCTGGTGCTCGATACCCGCCGCACGATCCAGAATCTCGACGGCGCGATCTCCGGTTTCGAGCGCAATCCGCAGCGCCTGCTCTTCGGCGGCGAGACGGTCAAGCAGTATGACGGCCGCAACCGGCGCTGACCCGGCCGCAAGGTGTGGCCCTATCCCCACAACCGCAAGGCACTGGCGGCTCAAGGCGAACTTGTCCGCCCGCGCGGCCGTGACAGCATGCCGTGCCGCTGCTACACAGGCAGGCACAAGGGTTTGAGGACGACATGACGGGTTCGGGTATGGGTTTGTTGCGGAACGGGACTGCGGCGCGCGCCGCGCTCGTCGCCGTTCTGGCGGCAACGCTTACCGCCTGCGGCAGCACGCAGGCCAAGAACGATACGTTCGCGCTCACCGCCACCGCCACCGCCACCGCCACCGCCGACGGTCCTTCGGCCAGGAGCCGGCAGATCCTCGTGCCGCAGCCCGCAGCGCTGAAGGCGCTCGACGGCGAGCAGATCGTCATCCGCCCGTCCGCCTCCGAAATCCAGTATCTCGCCGGCGCGCAGTGGAGCGACAGCCTGAGCAAGATGGTGCAGGCCAAGCTCGTGCAGGCCTTCGAGAACACCGGCCGCCTCGGCGGCGTCGGCATGCCCGGGCAGGGCCTTGCGATCGACTACCAGATCGTCACCGATATCCGCGCCTTCGAGGTGCAGACAGCCGGCGCCGATGCGGCGGTGGTGGAGATCTCGGCAAAGCTGCTCAACGACCGCAACGGCACGGTGCGGGCGCAGAAGGTGTTTCGCGCGACGGCGCCCGTCGGCGGCACTGGCAACCCGGCCTTCGTGAAGGCCCTCGACGCGGCCTTCGCCGCGGTCACCGCCGATATCATCGGCTGGACGCTGGCGGCGATCTGATTTTCCTGATGTCTTGGGGTGAAAAGGCCCCTCATCCGCCTGCCGGCACCTTCTCCCCGCAAGCGGGGCGAAGGGGAGTGCCTTGCGGGTTTCCCCAGGCAAATAACGCCATGCTGATTGGAAAGCCGTGCCCCTTGCTCCTTCGCCCCGCTTGCGGGGAGAAGGTGCCGGCAGGCGGATGAGGGGCCGCACGTCGATGCGCAGCCCATCCCGTCAGGCGTTTTCGACGCCCTGGATGGCGGAGACCTTCCAGTCGCCGCCGTTGCGGCGCAGGAAGGTCCAGATCTCGACGGTTTCCGTCAGATTATCCGGATCGCCGGAAACGAGCGCGCCGGTCGCGCGATCGCGCATCACGTCGATGCTCTCGTAGCGCATGGCGACGGTGGCATAGTCGTCGGCGCCCTCGCGCCAGGCCTCGGCGACGTCGCCCTGCACGAGATGGATGTCGCGCACCTCGTTCTTCAGGCCCTGGGTGGCGTTGTCGCCGAGTTCCTCGGCAAGGTAGGACATCGCCTCCGGCGTGGTGATCTGGCGCAGCGTGCGGAAATCCTCCGCCGCATAGGCCGCCTGCAATTCCTTCAGCATGCTTTCGAACTGTTCGAGGTCCGCCTGCTGGATGCCGATCTCGTCGCCGCCCTTCGGCTGCGGCGCGGTCTTGCGGCTGCCGCCGCCGATGCTCGGGATCTTGAAATCCGGGCCCCTATGCGGCGCGGCATTGCGGGCATGGCCGTTGCCGGCATAGGCAGGGGCGTTCTTCTGCGCGAACATGCGGCGCAGGAACAGGAAGAGGCCGGCGATCAGCAGCACCTGCAGGAGAAGGCCGAGCATGCCGATGCCGCCGCCGAGGCCCTGGCCCATCAGCATGCCGACGAGACCGCCGAGCATGAGGCCGCCGAGCAGCGTGCCGCCGAAGCCGCCGAAGAGGCCGGGACGCGGATTGGTGGCCGTCGCATTGCGGCCGGCGGAGGGCTGGGCCGATTGCTGGCGCGTCATGGTGCGGTCGATCGGCTGGGCGTCCGTCGGGGCGGTGCGCGTCGTCGAGGGTGTCGAGAAGGTGCGGCTGCCGCGGCTGCCGAAGCCGCCGCCGGCGCGGCGGGCCTCCGCGAAGTCGACCATCGTCATCATCACCATCACCGCGACCGCGAGCGTCGCCAGAATGCGTCCAAAGCCCTGTATCAAGATCATTTCCGTCTCTCTTCCCATGCGCCTTATGGCGCGTTGGACCGCATATAGCGGCTGGAGGCCCGGATTTTAAGGGTTTTTCACGCGGAAAGCGGCGTTCACCGTTCACAAAAACGAGACGGCCGCCCTGAGGCGGCCGCTTCTGTTCGTTTTCGGTTTCGCTTAGCTGAAGCGGCCTGCCGCATGGGCGAGCATCGTATAGACCTTGCCGGTATCCGAGGTGAGGTAGGTCTGCGTCATCACCTTGTCGCGGTCGTTGCGCGCCACATCGGCGAGCAGCTTCTCGAAGTCCGAGATGTAGCGGTCGACGGCGGTGCGGAATTCCGGCTCGCGCTCGTACTTGCGCTTGATCTCGTCGAAGGTCTGCTGGCCCTTCAGCGTGTAGAGGCGGCGCGTGAAGACGTCGCGCTCGCCGCGCTGGTAGCGGCGCCACAGGTCGACCGAGGCGTCGTGGTCGATGGCGCGGGCGATATCGACCGACAGCGAGTTCAGCGATTCGACGACATGGCGCGGGTTGCGGCTGTCCGGGCGGGCGGCCTGGCCATCTGCGCGCGGCTGGCTGAACTGGGCCTCCTCGCGCGAGACGGCGCCGCGCAGGAGATCGCGCATCCAGCCGCCTTCGCCGGCGGTCCGGGCTTCGGCTTCCGCGGGCAGGGGCTGCGCACGCTGGGGCACGGAGGCCGGCGCGGCACGCTCGATGCCGAGGCTGCCGCGCAACGGGGCCGGCTCCTCGCGGCGGGGCTCGACGCGGGTTTCCTGCACCGGCTGCGCCTGCTGCACGGCCTTGGCCTGAACCGCTGCCGGGCGGGAGACTTCCAGCGCCGAGGAGGACTTGCCGATGATGTCGGACAGGTCCTGCAGCGCCTTGATCTGCTCGCTGACGGCACGGCGCATCTGGGCGGCGTTCTCCTTGGCCTCTTCCGGCAGGTCGAAGGCGCCGCGCTTCAGTTCGCCGCGGGTCTGGTCGAGCTCCTTGCGGATATCGGCGGCGGCGCGGCGGATTTCTTCCGTTGCGCCGGAGAACTTGCCGACGGCTTCCTCGACGGCCTCGCGCAGCGTGTCGCGCATGATCGCCGTGGCGGCCTCGGATTTCTTGCCGCTCTCGGCGAGCAGGCGATCGACATCGGAGAGCGAGGCGCCGACGCTGCCGCGCAGGCGGTTCGCCACTTCCCGGGTGCGTTCCTCGGCGCGGGCGAAGGAGCCCTCGACCGACTGGCCCGCTTCCTCGCCGGCCTTCATCAGCTGCTCGCGCAGCGTGTTGGCGGCGGCCTCGGCGCGCTTCTCGGTCTCGCCAAGGACGCGGCCGACTTCGGCGAAGGAGGACTGGATGCCGCCGCGCAGATTGCCGGCGATGAGGTTCGAACGCTCCTCGGCGCGGGTGAAGGCGCCCTCGACCATGCCTTCGAGCGACTGCATGGTCTTCTCGATCTCCTCCGAGCGCTGCACGAGGCCGACGGAGAGCGAACGCAGCGCATCCTGGCGCTCCTCCAGCGTCGAGACGAGGTTCGACTGGGCGGCGGCCAGCAGGTCGGAGGCCTGCGACAGGATCTTCGAGTGATCCTCGAAGCGCCCGACGATGCCGCCGATCTGCGAGAGCGTGCCGGACGAGATGTCGGACAGGCGGTCCACCTTGCCTTCGAGCAGGCGCGACGTGGTGGATACCATGTCGGAGGCGCGCTCGGCGGAGGTGGAGAAGCGCTCGGCCGTGCTCGTCAGGCGGCCGTCGATGGCGCCCAGCGTCTGGCTGGCCGCATCGACGATGCCGGCGATCGCGCCGTTGCTTTCCGAAAGGCGGGCGATCAGGCTCTCGACATTGGCCGCAAGGCCGCTTTCGATCTCGCGCATCGCGCCGGCGGCTTCTTCCGTGCGGCCGGTGATGGCGGCGAGCGTGTCGGCCGTGCGGGCGGAGATCGCGTTGATGAGCGCGTTGTTCTCGCTGCGCAGGCGCTCGGCGCTCTCGCGGGCAACGCCGCTGATGCGCTCGGCCGCATCGCGGGCGACGCCGCCGATGCCCTCGGCAGCCTCGCGGCCGACGGCGGCATAGCTGTCGATGACCGGGCGGGCTTCCTCGTCGATCAGGCGGGCAAGCTCTTCCGTGCGGCTTGCCAGCATGGAGTTGAGCTCGCGGGTGCGCTCGTCGAGCGTCGAGCGGATGGAGGCGCCGCGCGCTTCCAGCGCCTTCTCGACATCGCCGAGGCCGGCGCGCAGCGACTGGGCCTGGTCGGCGAGGCGGTTTTCCGTCTCGGCGAAGCGGGCGACGGCGGTCGAGGTGGTCTCCTCGACGGCGCGGGCGAAGGCTTCGTTGCGGGCCGAAAGGTTGCCGGCGAATTCGTCGCCCGTGCGGGCGATGTTCTCGGCGGCGCGCTGGGCTTCGGCGCCCATTTCCTGGGCTGCGCGGGAAACCGCGCCGCGCAGCGTCGTGCTGAGGCTGGCGAATTCCTCGCCGGTCTTGGCGAGCGACTGGGCGGAGCGGACCGCTTCGGCGTCCATGTCCTGGGCAGCCTGGGACACCGCATCGCGCAGCGTGGCGGCAAGGCCGGCGGCCTTGCCGTCGATCGTGCGGTTGACGCTGTCGAGGCCGATGGTCAGCGCGCGGTCCATCGTGCCGAGGCGTTCCTCGATGCGGCCGGTCTTCTCGTCGATCGTGCCGGCGATGCGCACGGCGGCTTCGCCGGTGATGCGCTCGATGTCGCCGGTGCGGGCCGTGAGCGTGCCGTCGATGCGTTCGGCGGCCTCGCCGGCGATGCGGGCGATATCGCCGGTGCGGGCGGCGAGCGTGCTGTCGATGCGCTCGGCGGCCTCGCCGACGGCGCGGCTGATCTCGTCGGCGCGGTTGACGAGGGCGCCGTCGATCCGTTCGGCGGCGTTGCCGACGGTGCGCTCGATCTGGCTTGCCCGGTTGAGGAGCGTGCCCTCTAGGCGTTCGGCGGCCTCGCCGACGGTGCGGCCGATCTCCTCGACGCGGCCGACCAGGGCGCCGTCGATCCGCTCGGCGGCGTTGCCGACGGTCATCTCGATCTGGGTGGCGCGGGCAATCAGTGTGTCGTCGATGCGGTCGGCAGCCTCCCCGACGACGCGGTTGATCTCTTCGACGCGGCCGACGAGGGCGCCGTCGATGCGCTCGGCGGCGTTGCCGACGGTCATCTCGATCTGGGTGGCGCGGGCGATCAGCGTGTCGTCGATGCGGTCGGCGGCCTCACCGGCGACGCGGGCGATCTGGTCGGCGCGGCTTGCCAGCGCACCGTCGATGCGCGCGGCGGCTTCGCCGGTGACGCGCTCGATATCGGTGAGGCGGCCGGCAAGGGCACCCTCGATGCGCTCGCTCGCGCTGGCGCTGAGGCGTTCGATATCCGTGACACGGCCGGCGAGGGCGGCGGCGATGCGGGCGGTCGTCTCGTCGCCGATGCGCTCCACCTCGGCCATCGGCCGGGAGAGGGCGTCGGAGACGCGCAGCGACACGTCGCCGCCCACGCGATCGAGGTCGCTGAGGCGTTCAGACAGCGTGTCGGAAATGCGCGAGGCGGCGGTGTCGACGAGGCCGGAGACATGATCGACGCTGTACTCGATGCGGGATTCGAGCTTGCCGAGGTTCTCCTCCAGGCGGCTGCCGGTGGTGTCGAAGCGGTTGGCGACGCTGTCGACCGTCTGTTCCATGCGGTTGCCGAAGGTATCGGCGGCCTGGACGATCTTGGCCGAGGTCTCGACAAGGCGTTCGGCGACGGCGCCGACGCTTTCGCGCACCTTCTGGTCGAGCAGGGTGCCGCTGCTGTCGATGGTGCGGCGCAGGGCCTCCTCGTGCTGCTCCATCGACAGTTCCAGCATGCCGGCGCTGGTGGCGATCGAAGTGCCGATGGTGGTCACCTGGTCGTTCAGCGTCTCGGCGAGATGGTCGCGGCCTTCGGTGATGGCGAGGTTGATCGCGTTGATGCGGTCGTCGAGCGTCGCGCGGATCTCGTCATGGGTGGAGACCAGCGAGCCGGTGAGCGTCGAGGCCCTGTCCGAAAGCTGTTCCATCGACAGTTCCAGCATGCCCGTGCTCGTGGCGATCGAGGTGCCGATGGAGGTGACCTGGTCGTTCAGCGTCTCGTTGATCTGGTTGCGGCCCTCGGCGATGGCAAGGTTGATCGCGTCGATGCGGTCGTCCAGCGTCGCGCGGATCTGCTCGTGGGTGGAGACGAGGGAACCCGCCAGTTCCGAGGCGCGGCCCGAAAGCTGCTCGGCGATGCTGGCGGCGCGGCCGGAGAACGCTTCGGCGAATTCGGCGGCCTGGCCGTGCAGGACGCCCGTGAGCTGCTGGTTGCCTTCCGACAGAACCGTGCCGACGCGCTCGGCCGCCGCGTCGATGGCCGACTGCATGGCGCCGGCGCTGTTGGACAGGACCGAGGCGAGGTTGGCCGTGCGGCCGGTGATGGCGTCGTCGATCTGGCGGGCGGCGCCCGTCAGGGCGCTCTCGACGCGGCCGGCGGCGGCGCCGACGGAGTGTTCGAGCTGGCTGCCGGTCTCGTTCAGCATGGAGGAGAGGGCGGCGGTGCGCTCGGACAGCGCGCTGTCGATGCGGTTGTGGCTGGCGGCGATCGTCGAGGCGATCTCGTCGGCGCGGGCGCCGAGCGCGTCTTCCATGCGGGCCTGGGCCGCCTCGATCCCGCCGGCGATGGCCGAGCCGCGCGAATCGAGCGCGTCCGTCAGGCGGCGCTCGCTGCCGGAGATGCTTTCCACCAGGGCGCTGGCGCGGGCGCCAAGGGCCTCTTCCATGCGGGCCTGGGCCGCCTCGATGTCGGTGGCGATGGCCGAGCCGCGCGAATCGAGCGCGTCCGTCAGGCGGCGCTCGCTGCCGGAAATGCTTTCCGCCAGGGCGTCCGCACGGGTGGCAAAACCGCTTTCGATGCGGTTCTGCACGTCGGCGAGGCCGCCGAGAAGGATGGCGGACTTTTCCGAGAGGACCGCGCCCATGCGCTCATGCGCGCCGCCGACGGCATTGGAAATGGCGTCGGCATGGCCGGAGACGGCGCTTTCGAGCACTTCCTGGCTGGTGGCGAGCGTCGTCGCCAGCGCGAAGGACTGGTCGGTGAGCGTGTTGCCGAGGCGGTCGATGCTGGAGGTGAGGATGCCGTCCATCGCGTCGCGGCCGCTGGCGACCGTCTCGTTGATGCGGGCAAGGCTCTCCATCAGCTTGCTGTCGAGCGAGCCGGCGCGCTGGTCGAAGGCCTGGGCGAATTCCTCGACGCGGTGGTCGAAGGCGCTGGCGATCTGGCCGACGGTGGCCTGCATGCGCTCGTCGAAGAAGCCGGTGCGCAGGTCGAGGTCCATGACCGTGTCGTCGGCAGCGTTCTTGAGGCTCTGGCGGAACTGCGCGCCCTTCTCGTCGAGCGCGGCGTTCATCGACTGGAGAACATGGTCGAGGCCGCCGGTGACGGCCTGCTGGCCGATCGACAGGCTCTCGCTGATCTCGCGGGTGCGGGCGATCAGCGTCTCGTTGAGCTGCTTGGCGCGCTCGTTCAGCGCGGCGTTCAACTTCTCGGTATTGGTGTCGAGCGAGGTGGCGCGCGTCTCGAACTGCTGCAGGAGGTCACGGCCGCGCGAATCGAGGTTGTGGGTGAGCTGGTCGAGGCGGCTGTCGAACTCGTTGGCGAGCGCGAGGCCGGACGAGTTCAGCGTCGACAGCAGGCTGTCGGTGCGGGCCGACAGCATGGCGCCGATCGTCTGCGTCGCGCTGTCGGATTTCTCCATCAGCATGGCGGCGCGGGTGTCGAGCATGGAGGCGAAGGCTTCGCCCGAGGTGGCGAGGCGCTGGGTGATGTTGTCGCCGGCGCTGGCCAGTTCGTCCTTGAGCTGCTCGTGCGCGCCGGAGATCGACGAGCGGATGCGCTCGGCATGGCTGACGATCGCCTCGCGCTCCGAGCCGAGTTCCTGGACGAGGGTGCGCACGCGCATCTCGTTGTCGGAATAGCTGCGTTCCAGCGCGTTGACTTCGGAATGCACGAGCGTTTCCAGCTCGGTGGCGCGGGCGATGGTGCGCTCGATGCCCTCGTTCATCGCCGAGACCTCGCGGCGGACGGCCTGGCCGACGCTCATGATGCGGTCGCTGGCGACGGTTTCCGGCTCGGACAGGCGCAGCGCGACCTCCGCCATGGAGCGGGCTGCGCTGCGCAGTTCCTGGGCGCGGGAGATCATGATCGCGAAGGCGAAGAACAGCATGATCGGCATGACGATGGCGACGACCATGCCGATGGCGCCGGGCAGCGCCACGAGGTCGGCGACCGAGCGGATCTGCCAGATCTCGGGTGCATAGAGCAGGTTGGCAACGCCGAGCCCGCCGATGACCCACAGGACGGACACCAGGACGGCCATGCGGATCGAGGCGCGGCCGGAGCGCACGTCCAGCGATTTCAGGATCGCGGCCGGCGTCTTGCGGGAGCCGTCGTTGGCAGGGGTGAAGGCAGGGGTCTTCGGCGCCGGCTCGGGGCCGAGGCCGCGCGCGGTTTCGCCGGATGCGGGGCGATTGGCGGGCTTTTCCTGCACCTTGTTCGGAACGCGGCTTGCTGGTTCAGACACATGGGCCTCCGAAGCGTCCTTCTTCGAGGGCGTCTCCGGCGCTAGATCATCAAAGTCGATCTTCAGTGCTTCTTCCAGGGCCTGGAAGGCCTTGTCGTCGATCGACTCGGTGGGCTTGTTCGTCGCCATGCGGATACGCCTCGTTACCATGTCCGGGATCGGGCTTCATGCGCGCTGCCGCTGCTCAGGCGCATTCGAACCGGTCCGGTTGGCGGCCGGTCTTGCTGCATACCCTCATGGCATGCAGCGTCCGGACCACCGTTCATTCCAAATTCGCTCGATAGACCGAAAAGGCGAAGCGGTGTATCTCCGCCCACGGCTTATCCACCGGGACTATCCGGTCGTATCGTAGTGACACATTAGCCTGTATCACACAATTCATTGCCATCTCCCTTCGCTCGAAACTTAACAGGAAGTTAAGATCGGGCGATTCCGTATCGCGATGGAAAACCTGTGAAAACGGCAATTTTTCAGCCGTTAACCATAGTTTGCGATTCATGCCCATTTTGCGCCGTCTTTTAATCGGATAGCCGCGCCGGCCGCGCAGGATGACCCTCAAGGTCCGCGTGCACCAGAAAGAAACAAGCGTACACCGCGTCTATAAGGATATTGGCAAATGGCAGCGCTCAACATCGCATTCGAGGCACCCGACAATACGGGCGGCATGTCCCATTGCGGGGAGAAGCCGATCGATCTGGCACACCTCGCCCGCCAGACCATGGGCGACAAGGGGCTGGAACTCGAAGTGCTGCAGATGTTCAGCCGGCAGGCGCGCGAGAGCATGAAGGAACTGGCGGGCACCGAAGGCGCCGCCCGCGCCGCCGTCGCCCATCGCCTCAAGGGCTCGGCCCAGTCCGTCGGCGCCACCGCGGTCGGCAGGGCGGCCGCCGCGCTGGAGGACGACCCGGCCGATGCCGCGGCGCTCGCCGGCGTCGCCGCCGCCGTGGTCGAGGCGGAAAACTTCATCCTCAAGCTCTGCCGCTGATCGCCGCGGGCCCGCCGTGCCGTCCCGGCGCGGCGGGAAAAGCCGATGGCGCGCCCGGACCGGCCGGAACCTACCGGGCGCGCGATGTTGACTGGAGAGGGGTTTTGTTGGAAACGTCCGCGGAAAACCGGCGCGTTCGACCACCTTCCCGCCGGCCGTTCGTTCGCCCGCCCGGGCAGTCTTGAGGATCCGGAAGCCATCATGAGCAAACTCACCATCGTCGCCTTCGACGGCACGCGCCACGACCTCACCGTCGCCAACGGCTCCACGGTCATGGAAAACGCCGTGCGCAACTCCGTGCCCGGCATCGAGGCCGAGTGCGGCGGCGCCTGCGCCTGCGCGACCTGTCATGTCTATGTCGACGACGCCTGGAGCGCGGTCGTCGGCCCGCCGGAAGCGATGGAGGAGGACATGCTGGACTTCGCCTACGAGGTGCGCCCGACCTCGCGGCTTTCCTGTCAGATCAAGATATCGGATGCGCTGGACGGGCTCGTCGTCCACGTTCCCGAACGCCAGGCCTGACATCGCCCTTCCCGGATTTGCCGAAGCGCGCGGCCGGTTCCGGCCGTCGCCTTGCCGTCTCTTCTTCATCACGGAAGAAGAGATCGCGGGCTTTTTCACGCCGGCAAGAATAGAAGGGCAAAAAAAGAGCCTCGCCGGTCGGTCAGGACGAGCGAGGCCAGGAGGGCGCATCGCAGCAGGAGAGGGAGGAGACGCCTGCTGCCTTGATTGGGACGCGCCAGGAGAACCTGTTACAAACCGTTTCATGCGACTTCGGGAAGGAAAATCGTCTTCCCGTTCACTGTTGATATGAAAATACGGCGATTTGCAGAATTGCGCTATCGCTAAAACTAACCAGTCATTTCGTGCATGAAAAGGCGCGCGGGCCTTCGCCCGGTCCCGTTCCATTAAAACTCTTTCAAGAAATACCTGCCGGTGCCGCGCCTTACTCGGCGCGGCTCTTCAACCGGTGCACCAGCAGGCGCATCATCCGGTCGTTGAAGTTCTTCGATTCGATGCGGTCGAAACGCGCCTGGTCGGCATCGTGCTTCGAGACGGCGTCGGCCGTCACCCGGTCGACGCGCGCCTGCATGCGTTCGCAGTCGGCTTCGGGGCGCAGGCTCCTCAACGTGCGCTCCAGGCCGCGGGCGTGGTTGCGGGCGATCTCGGCGTGGCGTTCCTCGTGGCGCTTGATGTCGCTCGAAAGCGTATCCCAGATGAGGGCGAGCGACGGGGTGGCGCGCTTGCGGTGTTTCCAGCGCGGCAGGATGATCTCGGTGGAGAGCGTCACCCGCGCCTCGCCGACGGCGCATCGGCTGCCGCGGCGCACATAGGTCACCGAGCCGCCCCACTTGATCCGGGTGGCGCCGGGATGGCGCGCGCCGCTGTGCTTCATGACCGGGCCGCGCTTCGACAGCTCCTCGTCGAGCTCGGCCGCCGTGCGTCCGCCGACGGAAAAATAGGCGAAGGTCTTGGAGGTGATGGTGTCGGCGCGGGCCGGCTGGAACGCAAGGCAGACAAGGGCGGCCAGGGCCATCAGGCGAGCGGTGGTCGTCATTCCGTCAGCATTCCTTTCGCCACCGGATCGTCCGGCGTGGAGACCGGCCCAAGGGGCCGGTTGAACTTCCCCCGAGCTTGGGGCATAGGCTCGGCGAGCGCAACACCCTATCCGGGACGCCGCTCGACAGCCTTAGCGGTGAATCCGTTGATTTAAAGCTAAGGGTGCCGGGGAATATCCGAGGCGCTGTGGTCAACCGCGGGAGGAAACCGCCATGTTCTCGCCCTTTCAACCCTTTCGCTGGGCGCTTGCCCACGGCCGTTCGCTGGAACTCGGTCCGCGCGGCATTTTGATGGCGATCGTCAACGTGACGCCGGATTCCTTTTCCGACGGCGGCCGCTTCGACAGCGCCGACAAGGCGGTGGCGCAGGCCATCCTCTGTCTTGAAGAGGGGGCGGAGATCGTCGACATCGGCGGGGAATCGACGCGGCCGGGCGCGGCTCTCGTCTCGGCGGCGCAGGAGCAGGACCGCATCCTGCCCGTCATCGAGGCGCTGGCGGGCACGACGGACGCGATCATCTCCGTCGATACCTACAGGGCCGAGACGGCGCGGCTTGCCGTTGCGGCCGGCGCCCATATCGTCAACGACGTGCACGGCCTGCAGCGCGAGCCCGACATTGCCGGCGTCGCCGCGAAGACCGGGGCGGGGCTGTGCATCATGCATACCGGGCGGGACCGCGAGAAGCGGCCGGACGTCGTGGAGGACCAGTATCTCTTCCTCGGCCGCTCGCTGGAGATCGCCCGGGCGGCCGGCGTCGCGCGCGAGGCGATGGTGCTCGATCCCGGCTTCGGCTTTGCCAAGGATACGGACGAGAACCTCGAACTGATGGCGCGTTTCGGCGAGCTTTACGGCTTCGAACTGCCGATCCTCGCCGGCACCTCGCGAAAACGCTTCGTCGGCGCCGTCACGGGGCGGGAGGCGGAGGGCCGCGACGCCGGCACGGCCGCCTCCACCGCATTGCTGCGGATCGCCGGCGCGGCGGTCTTCAGGGTGCACGATGTCGCAATCAACAGGGATGCGCTGGCGATGGCGGATGCTATGCTTGCCGCGGGGCGCAACGTGTCGGCGCGCGAGGCGCGCGCCTGACAGGCAGCCAGACAGGAAAGACCCATGACCACCACCTACACGATCACGCTCAAGAACTGCGCCTTCTTCGCCCGTCACGGCCTGCACGATGCCGAGGAGTTCCTCGGCCAGCGGTTCTTCGTCGACGCGGAACTGGAGGTGCGCCCGCTGCGCCCGCTCTCCGACGACGCGATCGAATCGACCGTGGACTACGGCGTCGCCTTCCAGGAGATCGAACGGATCGTCACCGGCCAGCGGCGCTATCTCATCGAGGCGCTGGCGCAGGAGATCGCCAGCGTGCTCTGTGCCCGTTTCCCGCAGATTTCCCGCGCGCGCATCACGGTGCGCAAGCCGAACGCGCCGGTGCCCGGCGTGCTGGACTTCGTGCAGGTGACGGTCGACCATGCCGTCTGAGCCCTTCCGCCGGGCCGCGCTCGGCCTCGGCGGCAATATCGGCGATCCCGTGCGCGCCATGGCCGAGGCGCTGCGCGCGCTCGATGCGCGCGAGGATTGCCGCGTGACGGCCGTCTCGCGGCTCTACCGCACGCCGCCCTGGGGCAAGACCGACCAGGACTGGTTCTTCAACGCCTGCGCGCTGGTCGACACGGTGCTTGCGCCCGAGCCGCTGCTCGACACCTGCCTTGCCATCGAGCGCGACATGAAGCGCGAGCGCAAGGAGCGCTGGGGGCCGCGCACCATCGATATCGACGTCCTGACCTATGAGGGCGTGGCGCAGACCGGCGGACGGCTGGACCTGCCGCATCCGCGCATGACGGGGCGCGGCTTCGTGCTGATGCCGCTTGCCGACGTGGCGCCCGCCCTCGTGGTGGAGGGGCGAACGGTGACGGCATGGCTGGGGGATGCGGATGTCGCCGGCATCGAGCCGGCGAGCGCCGGCTGCGACTGGTGGCAGGCTACTTGATCGAACCGACGGCGATGTCGTCGAGATTGCGGTCGAGCGAGACGCCGATGACCGGGACCATCTTGTCGGCGACCTTCACCGAGATGGTGATGTTCATCTTGTTGTCGCCGTCGAGGCGCGCGATCATCGCGCCGTTGAGCTTCTGGCGGTTGATGCCGACGACCACCTTGTTGCCGTTGACCTGGCCGGAGGTGATGTCGAGGCCCTTGCCGGAGGCGCCGTCGAGGAACTTGCCCTTGTAGGTGCCGCCCGCGCGCGTGATGAGGGCGGACATGGGCTGCTTGAAGACGCCGACGCGGCAGAAGCCGTCGAGCTGGATGCCGGCGCCCTTGGCGGGGGCCGTGTCGCCCGTCAGGTCGCAGGCGAACTTGGTGCCCTTGTACTTGCCGGCGACGATCTCGCCCTTGCCCTGCCAATTGCCGGTGACCTGCTCGAAGAAGGCCTTGTCGCGCGAGCCGGCGGAGGCCGGAAGCGCGATGGCGGTGGCTGCGAGGAAGGCCGCTGCGGAGACGCGGGCGATCAAAGAAGTGCGCGGGTACATGAACGATCCTTGATGGGCGACGGCCATCCGGCCTGCTTGTGTGCGACGAGATTTGCGCGAAAATGGTTAATGGACGGTTTCCGGCCGTCCCGCCCGTCGTGATTTACCGGTCGCGCAGGCCCGGAAAACCGGGGTGTTGCAGCGAATCCACAGTGCGCCACCGTCAAGGGCGCGCGGCTCACGCTTCGTCGCGCCGGCCGCCCGCCACGCCCGGCGTCAGGTCGCCGATGAAATCGCCGATGCCGGGCCGCTTCAGCGCGCGGAAGGGCATGGGCCGGCAGAGGTCCATGGCGGCGATGCCGATCCGCGCCGTCATCAGGCCGTTGATGACGCCTTCGCCGAGCCGGGCGGAGAGTTTCGCGGCGAGCCCGTGGCCCAGCACCTGCTGCACCAGGCTGTCGCCCATGGCGATGGAGCCGGTGACGGCGAGATGGGCGACGACGTCGCGCATCAGCCGCAGCATGCCGATCTTGCCCGGGCGCCCGCCGTAGAGCTCCGCCATGCCGCGCACCAGCCGGCTGCTTTCGTAGACGACGTAGCCGAGATCGACCAGCGCGCGCGGGCTGACGGCGGTGACGATGGAGACCCGCTTGGCGGCGCCGAGGATCAGCGCGCGCGCCTCGCGGTCGAGCGGCGCCATCAGTTCGCGTTCGGCAAGGTCGACGAGGTGGGCCGCATCGATGATCTCGCCCTCGGTCTCGGCAAGGCGGGCGCGTCCGCGCGCCGTCTGCGGCCGGGCGGCGACGAGATGCACGAGGCGGGCGAGGATGGCGCGGCCGGCCTGCGGGCCCGGCGCCAGCGCCGCCGCGGCGACGTCGCGCTTGAGGTCCTGCACCGCGGCGAGGCGGCGCAGGCCGATCAGTTCGCGCGCGACGAGGCCGAGCACGGCGAGCACGGCCACGGCGGCGGCCGCGATCGCGAGATAGCCGAGCCAGTCGTTGCGGCTGAAGAGGTCGCGGATCAGCGCGTCGACCCAGAGGCCGACGGCGAGCGAGACGAGGAGGCCGAGCGCGCCGAGGGCGAGGCGGCCGAGCGTCAGGCGGCGACGGCGCGGGGTCGCGACCGGCGGCGCCAGGTCCGGCAGGTCGGCGGTGGTGGCGATGAAGGGATCCTCGGCATCCGGCGTCAGCGTGACGGCGTCGTCGAAGGCGGCGGGCGCACGGGGGTTTGCGCGCTGGGGCGGCTGCGGGGAGCCGGCGGGCAGCGAGAAGGCGGCGGGCTTGCGCGGGCGGTCGTTCATGCGAGCCGGTCTCCGATCAGGTATTGCAGCGCGCGGTCGAGGCGGATGTGCGGCACGGACAGTTTCAGGCCGCCGCCCGTCTCCTCGATATGCGGCGGGCGGAAGCGCACGAAATTGAGGAGATGCGGCGCCGCGCCTTCGGGCAGGGATTCAAGTTCCTTGAAAAGGGAATCCGGATCCTTCGGCAAGTCCCCGGGAAATATGGCTGTTTTCCGTTCGCCGTCGAAGGTCTCGCCGTTGATCCGCTCGCCGGCCATCGGCACGCCGACGATGACCGGCAGGTCCTCGCCGTCATGCTTGACGGTCGCCTCGCGGGTGGCGCGCACGGAGGCGAGCGCCATCACCTCGATGCCGGCGCCGCTCATGCCGATGCGCGCGATGGCGCGCTCGACGAGGCGGCGCGTGACGGCCTCCAGCCGCGCATGGCTCTCGTGGTGCAGGTGGTCCGCCTTGGTGGCGGCGATCACGATGCGGTCGATGCGGCGCGTGACGAAGGAGGAGAGGAAGCTGTTCGCGCCGGCGCGAAAGCAATCGAGCACGTCGCCGAGCGCGCGTTCCAGGTCGTGCACGGCCTCCGCGCCGCGGTTGATCGCCTGCAGGGCGTCGATCAGCACGATCTGCCGGTCGAGCCGGGCGAAGTGTTCTCGGAAGAACGGGCGCACGACGTGCGTCTTGTAGGCCTCGTAGCGGCGCTCCATCATGGCATGCAGCGAGCCCCTGGCCGGACGGCCTTCCTGAAGGTTCGGCAGCGGGGCGAAGGTGAGGGCTGGCGAGCCTTCGAGGTCTCCGGGCATCAGGAAGCGGCCGGGCGGCAGGGTGGAGAGGGAGCGCTCGTCGGATTTGCAGGCCTTCAGATAGGCGGTGAAGGCGTCTGCCAGCATGCGGGCGGTCGCTTCCTCGGCGACGGCGGCGGGATCGACGGTCGCCGACAGGGCCAGCCAGTCGCGCGCCAGTTCCGCGCGGATGCCGGATTGCGCGAGCGCCACGGTGTTGGCGCTGAAGGCGCGGAAATCCTGCGCGAGCAGCGGCAGGTCGAGCAGCCATTCGCCGGGATAGTCGACGATGTCGATCGACAGCCGGCCGGGCGAGAGGAGGCGGCCCCAGCCGGAGGCGCTCTCGTAGTCGAGCGTCAGGCGAAGCTGCGAGATGGCGCGGGTCGAATCCGGCCAGAGGCGGTCGGCGACCAGCGCGCGGATATGGTCCTCGTACTGGAAGCGCGGCACGGCGTCGTCCGGCTGCGGCTCCAGCCGGATCTTCGACACGCGCCCCGAGCGTCCCGCTTCGAACAGCGGCAGGCGGCCGCCGTTCAGCAGGTTATGCACCAGTGAGGAGATGAACACCGTCTTTCCCGCGCGCGAAAGGCCGGTCACGCCGAGGCGGATCGACGGGTTGACGAGATTGGTGGCGCGGCCGGTCAGCGCGTCGAGCGCGAGCAGGGCTTCGTCGGTCAGGGTGGTCAGGCTAGGGGGCAAGGTCTCTTTCCAGCATCGAAGGCGATATAGGAAACGAAATCGGGCGGAAAAAGAGGCCGCCTTTTCACGCTGCGGTTTTGCGCCGGTGCGATGCCGGAAACCAAGGTGCGGCCCGAGGGCGCGCGCCGCGCCTCAACGCGCCGAGCGCGGCGTCATGAAGCCGGCAAGGCAGGCGCCTTTGCAATTGTCCTCGCTCGGGCGTTCGTCGAAGTCGAGGATGGCGAGGCCAGCCGTCGGATAGCCGAAGGGCGCGACGGTCTCGGCGATCTCCTTGCCGACGAGGCGGTGGAAGAACTCCTCGATCATCGGATTGTGCCCGACGATCATCACCGCGGTCTCCTGCCGGTTCGCGAAGGCGAGTTCGGCATAGGTGTCGGCCGTGCCGGAATAGAGCGAATCGACATAGTCGATCGTCAGCTCCTCGCTCACCGAGCGATGGAAGGGCTCGGCGGTCTGGCGGCAACGCACGGCGGTGGAGGAGATGATGAGGTCCGGCCGGTAGCCCTGGTCGGCCGCCTCCTCGGCGATCACCTCGGCTTCGGCGAAGCCGTCGTCGTCGAGGGCGCGGTCGAAATCCGACTGGCCGGACTCGGCCCAGGCGGCGCGGGCATGGCGAAGGATGTAGAGCCGGAAGGCCGGCGTGCCCAGAGATGCCAAGTGTGTCCTCCATCCGCCTGCGGCAGGCGATGCGCGCCGCGTTCCGACTTCATGTCCGTCCTTGCCGGAAAGATCAACCGGTTTTGCGCGCGAGCGCGCGGCGTGGCGGGCCCGGTTCGACGGGTGCGACAGGTTCGCGAAAGAAAATTCTTCTATCCTCCATCCCCGATCGGCGGCCGCGTACCTATATTCGGCGCAGCAAGATACGACAGGCAGACGATGAGACGCCCTCCGGGCGAAACGGCGGGATATACGATGACCGGTTTTGCCATCCCGTTGTAATCTTGATGAAATATTAGTCTGGCAAGATTCGGGATAGAGGCGGCGCGAAAAACCGTGGGTAAGTTTCTGCAGGCTTGAAACACGTTACCCGTGGGGATATACAGCGCGCCTTGAGATGTTCTTCAGGAGAATCGCGTTGAGTGAGAAGATCGATCTTAGCAATTTCGTCCTCGACGAGGGCGATGAATTCATGAACGCAAACCAACGGGCTTACTTTCGAGCGAAGCTGAACGCCTGGAAAAACGATATCCTGCGCGAAGCGCGCGAAACCCTCGAGCATCTGGCAGAAGAAAGCGCCAATCATCCGGATCTTGCGGACCGGGCGTCTTCGGAAACCGACCGTGCCATCGAACTTCGGGCACGCGACCGCCAGCGCAAGCTGATCTCCAAGATCGATGCGGCGCTGCAGCGTCTCGACGAAGGCACCTACGGCTACTGCGAGGAAACGGGCGAACCGATCGGCCTCAAGCGTCTCGACGCCCGCCCGATCGCCACGCTTTCGATCGAGGCGCAGGAGCGCCATGAGCGTCGGGAGAAGGTGTATCGCGACGAGTAGGCCTTTTCCGCGGATCTGAGGAGGTCCGGGGACAGGTTTCGGTGATCGAACACCGGATGTTTCCGGTGCCGGCGGATTTCGTGCTGCCGGGTATCGGAAATACCAAAATCAAAGCCGCCGGAAACCGCGTGTTTCCAGCGGCTTTTTTCGTGTAGCGGTGCCCGCTTACGCCTTGCGGTTGGCGGCGATTTCGCCGAGCAGGCGCGCCATTTCCGCTTCCGTTTCCTCGCGGCTCTTCGCGACGGGCTGTGCGTGGCCGATCGTGGCCGCGGTCTGCGTCGGGTTGAGGGTGGGCTGGGCGGCCGTGCGGGTCGTGGTGCCGGGGGCTGCCCTGCCGGTCATCTCGGCTTCGAGGATCTTTTCGAATTCGCTCACCAGGGCCTGGTTGTCGGCAAGCTGGGGCGTCTGCCTGGCAAGCGTCGGCGTCGCCTGCGGGTGCTGCACCGCCTGGCCGGCGCTCGCCTGCGCCGTGGTCGTCGCCGTGGACTGGGGCAGGACGCGCTGGCGGTTCTGGTCAAGAACGTCCTCGATGCGGCGCTCCGGCGTGCGCTGCTGCACCGCCGTCTGCCCCTGCTGGACCGTCTGGGCCGGCCGGGCGACGGCGTGGACCGGCGGGGTGCCGGGGACGCCGTCCTCGTCGCCGGCATAGAGCACCTTCGCCATGGCCGACACGCCCTCCGGCGTTGCCGCCGGGCGGCGTTCCACGGCGCCGCCGGTCGTCGCGGCGGCGCCGGCCGATGCGCCCGAGCGGGCCGCGACCGCGGTCTCGGCCGCCTTGGCGGACTTTTCCTGCAGCGCCGGGGCGGCGTCGGCGCGCTCGGTTGCGCGCGGCGTGTCTCCGGCGGGCCGGGCGCTTTCGGCCGAGGCGAGCGCGATGCGCGTCTCGATGACGATATCCGTCGGGCCGCCGATCATCAAAAGATGTTCCACGTCGTCCCGGCGCACCAGGACGAGACGGCGGCGCGTGTCGATCGCGGCGGCATCGAGCACGGCAAGGCGCGGCGCGCGGTTGCGTCCGCCGCGGATGAAGGGCGAGGAGGGACGGCCCCGGATGATCCAGAGCACCAGCGCAAGGCAGAGAAGGCCGAGCAGCACCACCACCGCGGCGACGACGAACTTCGTGCCGTTCTCTGCGAGAATCTCCTGGAACATGGCGCGCGCACTCCTTACCGGCAGTTTGGCCTTTCGGGCCGATGGGCTCATTTGACGGCTTTTCCGGGGCTCGTACAAGCGCGGAGCACCGGTTGTCCAGCGCGTATTGCCGTCGTCATCGTCGCGTAAGTATGGCAGGTTAGGGAAATTGCGATGTTTGAGCCGGGAATATTCCCTGTGAATTCGCGGCCTTGCTTCCCCTCGACGGCTTTTTGCGCTTCCTTCGTGCGGATAAACATGATTCTGGCATCGGGTTTGGGGCAAGCGCAAGGCCCGGACTGTTGCAGACGAGGGATTGATGACGACGATGAAGCGGCCGGACGGGGATAATGTGCCGATCGTGGACCGCGGGGTGCGGCCGGCGGTGGCGCTGCGCGTCGTGCTGCTCGCGATCGTGCTGGCGGCTTCGGCAGGGGCGTTCATCGTCTTCAAGAACCAGCTCGACAACGAACTCGTGCTCGGCGTGCTCGGCGTCCTCGCCATGGCCGGCATCTTCTTCGTCGTCTCCGCGCTGATCGGCTTCATCGAGGTCATGCCGCAGGCGGCGCGCTCGGACGAGCTGGCGCGCGTCTTTCTGGATACCCATCCCGACGGCACGGTCGTCACCGACCGCAAGGGCCGCATCGTCTATGCCAATGCCGCCTATGGCGCGCTGACCGGGGCGAACGGCGCCGCCGAGGTGCAGACGCTGGAAACCTTGCTGTCGCGCAACCGCGATGCGACCGAGGCCGTCTATCGCCTGACGAACGGCCTGCACGAGGGCAAGGAAGGGGCCGAGGAGTTCCGCGTCCCGAAGCCGCTCAACCCGGCCGCTTCCGGCGGCTCCGGCGCGCAATGGTATCGCCTCAAGGCGCGCATCCTGCCGAACCGCGACAAGCCGAAGCAGCCGCTCTACATCTGGCAGATCTCCAACATCACCTCCGAGCGCGACGACCAGGAGCGCTTCTTCAAGGAGTTGCAGAACGCCATCGACTATCTCGACCACGCGCCGGCCGGCTTCTTCTCCGCCGGTCGCAAGGGCGAGATCGTCTACCTGAACGCGACGCTCGCCGAATGGCTCGGCATCGACCTTGCCAAGTTCCATCCGGGCTCGCTGTCGATCGCCGAGGTGGTGGCGGGCGAGGGGCTGGCGCTCATCCAGTCCGTGCAGGCCGAGCCCGGCCTGCAACGCACGGAAAGGCTCGACCTCGACCTGCGCAAGACGAACGGCCAGAGCCTTCCGGTGCGCATCGTGCACCGCGTCTCCACGACGCGCGACGGGGCGCCGGGCGAAAGCCGCACCATCGTTCTCGCGCGCGAGGAGGGCGGCGCCAACGACCAGTCCGCCTCGATCGCCTCCATGCGCTTCACGCGCTTCTTCAACAACACGCCGATGGCCATCGCGTCGGTCGACGGCGACGGCCGGATCCTGCGCACCAACGCGCCGTTCCTGAAACTCTTCTCGGGCGTCGTCTCGCGCGACGACATCGACCGCGGCGCCAAGCTCGAGACCATCGTGCACGAGACGGACCGCCTGCGCCTGCAATCGGCGCTCGACGCGGCGAAGGACCGGCAGGGCGACATCGCGCCGCTCGATTCGCTGCATCCGGCCGATGACGACCGGCATTTCCGCTTCTATGTGAACGCCGTCATCGACCAGAGCGACGAGGCGCCGGAAGAGGCGGCCATCGTCTATGCCGTCGAGATCACCGAGCAGAAGGCGCTCGAGACGCAGATGGCGCAGACGCAGAAGATGAATGCGGTCGGCACGCTCGCCGGCGGCATTGCGCACGACTTCAACAACGTGCTGACGGCGATCCTGCTCTCTTCCGATCATCTGCTCCTGTCCGCCCGCCCGTCCGATGCGAGCTTCGCCGATCTCATGGAGATCAAGCGCAACGCCAACCGGGCGGCCGTGCTGGTGCGCCAGCTTCTCGCCTTCTCGCGCAAGCAGACGATGCGCCCGACCGTCATGAACCTCACCGACGTCATCGGCGACCTGCGCATGCTGGTCGACCGCATGACCGGCACGAACGTCAAGATCGACGTCGAATATGGCCGCGACCTCTGGTCGGTGAAGACCGATCTCGGCCAGTTCGAGCAGGTGCTGATCAACCTTGCGGTCAATGCCCGCGACGCCATGCCGGAGGGCGGCACCATCACCTTCCGCACCCGCAATGTGGAGGCCGAGGAGGCGGCGGCGCGCAACCTGCGCGACCTGCCGCCGGGCGACTATGTCGAAGTGGAAGTGGCCGACCAGGGCACCGGCATTCCGCCCGAGATCATCGACAAGATCTTCGAGCCCTTCTTCACCACCAAGGAAGTCGGCAAGGGCACCGGTCTCGGCCTTTCCATGGTCTACGGCATCGTCAAGCAGTCCGGCGGTTACATCTACCTCGATTCCGAGGTCGGCCGGGGCACGACCTTCCGCATCCTCATGCCGCGCCACACCGAAGAGGCGGTGCCGGCGGAGGCGGCCGGCGAGGCGCGCGCTCTGCCGCAGGCCGGCGACCAGCAGGCGGCAGCGGCGATGCCGGCGGCGGACAAGGAGCCGCGCGACCTTACCGGCGGCTCGGCCGTGGTGCTGCTCGTCGAGGACGAGGAGGCCGTGCGCCGCGGCGGCAAGCGCATGCTGGAGACGCGCGGCTATACCGTGCACGAGGCCGGCTCCGGCGTCGAGGCGCTCGACATCATGGAGGAATTGGACGGCGCCGTCGACATCGTCGTCTCCGACGTGGTCATGCCGGAGATGGACGGCCCGTCGCTGCTGCGCGAATTGCGCAAGACCTACCCGGACCTCAAGTTCATCTTCGTCTCCGGCTATGCGGAGGACGCCTTCGCCCGCAACCTGCCGGCGGACGCCAAGTTCGGCTTCCTGCCGAAGCCCTTCTCGCTGAAGCAGCTCGCCGAGGCCGTGCGGGAAATGCTCGACGCCTGACTGCCGTGCTGCTTGTTATGCGGGGAAAATGAAGGCCGCGTCGGCGGATGCGGTTTTTTCCGTGCGCGGCGATCATGGTCAATGGTCGGTTAACCGCTTGCCGCTAGTGTCGAACCCGTATTGCGTATCGGGGCTGCTGTGCATGTGGACCAAACACCATAAGAAGCGGAAATTCGGCCGGCTGGCTCTGCCGGCAATTACAGTCGCATTCCTCTCCTATTTCGGCTATCATTCCGTCCATGGCGATTTCGGCCTCAGGGGAATGGAGGAGTTCGAACGGCAGAGAATAGAGCGTCAGGCGCGCCTGGACGTCCTCGTGCGGCAGCGCCAGACCCTGGAAAAAGAGGTGGCCCTGATGAGCGACGGCTCGCTCGAGCGCGACATGCTCGACGAAAAGGCGCGCTTCTATCTCAACATGTCCAGGGCCGACGAAATCGTGATTTTCCATTGAGAATGTCGATTAACCGAAATCTGGTTAATCGTAAATATCCCTTAGTAATCAGCGGTTTGTCGAGAATATAAGCCATGCATTTATAGCATTGCTGCGACTGGATTTCTCCCCTATGGTTTCCGTCAAGAGGCAAACATAGGGAGGAACGAATGGCTCCGCGTAAAACCGCGTCCACGTCCAGCCGCAAGCCCGCGGCAAAGCCTGCGAAAAAAGACTTCACCGGCGGCACCATCGCCGAATTCTCCAAGGAAGACGACCTCAAGGCCTATCGCGAGATGCTGCTGATCCGGCGTTTCGAGGAGAAGGCCGGCCAGCTTTACGGCATGGGCTTCATCGGCGGCTTCTGTCACCTCTATATCGGCCAGGAAGCTGTCGTCGTCGGCATGCAGCTGGCGCTGAAAGAGGGTGACCAGGTCATCACCGGTTATCGTGACCACGGCCATATGCTCGCTTGCGGCATGAGCCCGCGCGGCGTGATGGCGGAACTGACCGGACGTCGCGGCGGCCTTTCCAAGGGCAAGGGCGGCTCCATGCACATGTTTTCCAAGGAAAAGAACTTCTACGGCGGCCACGGCATCGTCGGCGGGCAGGTTTCGCTCGGCACGGGCCTCGCCTTCGCCAACCGTTACCGCGGCAACGACAATGTCTCGCTCGCCTATTTCGGCGACGGCGCGGCCAACCAGGGCCAGGTCTACGAGAGCTTCAACATGGCCGCGCTGTGGAAGCTGCCGGTCGTCTACGTGATCGAGAACAACCGCTACGCCATGGGCACCGCCGTCTCGCGCGCCTCGGCCCAGACGGACTTCTCCCAGCGTGGCGCCTCCTTCAACATCCCCGGCTTCCAGGTCGACGGCATGGATGTGCGCGCCGTCAAGGCCGCCGCCGACGAGGCCGTCGAGCATTGCCGCTCCGGCAAGGGGCCGATCATCCTCGAAATGCAGACCTACCGCTACCGCGGCCACTCCATGTCCGACCCGGCGAAGTACCGCTCGAAGGACGAGGTGCAGAAGATGCGCTCCGAGCACGATCCGATCGAGCAGGTGCGCGCCCGCCTCCTGGAGAACAAGTGGGCAAGCGAGGACGATCTCAAGCAGATCGACAAGGACGTCCGTGACATCGTCGCCGACAGCGCCGATTTCGCGCAGGCCGATCCGGAGCCGGATGCATCCGAACTCTACACCGACATCCTGCTGTAATCCGGGGAGGGACACCAATGCCAATCGAGATTCTCATGCCCGCCCTGTCTCCGACCATGGAAGAGGGTACGCTCTCCAAGTGGGTCAAGAACGAGGGTGATGCCGTCAAGTCCGGCGACGTGATCGCCGAAATCGAAACCGACAAGGCGACGATGGAAGTCGAAGCCGTCGACGAGGGCGTGATCGGCAAGATCCTGATCGCCGCCGGCACCGAGGGCGTCAAGGTCAACACGGCGATCGCCGTGCTGTTGCAGGACGGTGAAAGCGCCGATGCCGCCGCCGCACCGAAGGCCGCCGAAAAGCCGGCGGAAGCCGAGGCGCCCAAGGCCGCTGAACCGGCACCGGCCGCCGCCGCACCCGTTCCGGCCCAGCCGAAGACCGAAGCCGCCGCTGATCCGGATATTCCGGCCGGCACCGAAATGGTGATGACGACGGTGCGTGAAGCGCTGCGCGACGCCATGGCGGAAGAAATGCGCCGCGACGAGGACGTCTTCGTCATGGGCGAGGAAGTCGCCGAATACCAGGGCGCCTACAAGATCACGCAAGGCTTGCTGCAGGAATTCGGCGCCCGCCGCGTCATCGACACGCCGATCACCGAGCACGGCTTTGCCGGCGTCGGCGTCGGCGCGGCGATGACGGGCCTGAAGCCGATCGTCGAGTTCATGACCTTCAACTTCGCCATGCAGGCGATCGACCAGATCATCAACTCCGCCGCCAAGACGCTCTACATGTCCGGCGGCCAGATGGGCGCGCCGATCGTCTTCCGCGGCCCGAACGGGGCAGCAGCCCGCGTCGCCGCCCAGCACTCGCAGTGCTATGCCGCCTGGTACAGCCACGTTCCGGGCCTCAAGGTGGTCATGCCCTACACGGCAGCCGACGCGAAGGGTCTCCTGAAGGCCGCGATCCGCGACCCGAACCCGGTGATCTTCCTGGAAAATGAAATCCTCTACGGCCAGCAGTTCGAAGTGCCGAAGCTGGACGATTTCGTGCTGCCGATCGGCAAGGCGCGCGTGCACAGGAAGGGGAGCGACGTCACCGTCGTCTCCTTCGGCATCGGCATGACCTATGCGCTGAAGGCGATCGCGGAACTGGAGAAGGACGGCATCGACGTCGAGTTGATCGACCTTCGCACCATCCGCCCGATGGACCTGCCGACCGTCATCGAATCGGTCAAGAAGACCGGCCGTCTCGTCGTCGTCGAAGAGGGCTATCCGCAGTCCTCCGTCGGCACCGAGATCGCCACCCGCGTCATGCAGCAGGCCTTCGACTATCTCGACGCGCCGATCCTGACGATCGCCGGCAAGGACGTTCCGATGCCCTATGCCGCGAACCTCGAGAAGCTGGCGCTGCCGAATGTCGGCGAAGTCGTCCAGGCGGTCAAAACCGTCTGCTACAAATAAGGGGAGGGCGCCGAAATGCCGATCAACATTACGATGCCCGCCCTGTCGCCCACCATGGAAGAGGGCAACCTCGCCAAGTGGCTGGTCAAGGAAGGCGACACCGTGAAATCCGGTGACGTCATCGCCGAGATCGAGACCGACAAGGCGACGATGGAAGTCGAAGCCGTCGACGAGGGCGTTGTCGCCAAGATCGTCGTTCCGGCCGGCACGGAAGGCGTGAAGGTCAACAGCCTGATCGCCATCCTGGCCGCCGACGGCGAAGACGTGAGCGCTGCCGCCGCCGGCGGTGGCTCGGCTCCGAAGGCGGAGGCCAAGCAGGCCGAAGCGCCGAAGGAAGCCGAAAAGCCGGCTGCCGCGCCAGCTCCGACGCCTGTGGCCTCCGCACCGGCCGCCGCAAGCCCGCCGCGGGTCGGCAACGGCCTCTTCTCCTCGCCGCTCGCCCGCCGCATCGCCAGGGAAGCCGGGATCGACATCTCGGCGGTTTCCGGCTCCGGCCCGCACGGCCGCGTGGTCAAGAGCGACGTCGAGAAGGCGCTTGCCTCGGGTGGTGCCAAGCCCGCTGCCGCAGCCCCGGCTGCCGCGCCCGCCGCCGCGCCGAAGGGCATGTCGGAGGACGCCGTCCTCAAGCTCTTCGACGAAGGCTCCTACGAGCTGGTGCCGCATGACGGCATGCGCAAGACGATCGCCAAGCGCCTGCAGGAATCCAAGCAGACGATCCCGCATTTCTACGTCTCGGTCGACGTGGAGCTGGATGCGCTGCTGGCCTTGCGCGCCCAGATCAACGGTTCCGCGCCGGAGAAGGACGGCAAGCCGGCCTACAAGCTCTCGGTCAACGACATGGTGATCAAGGCCATGGCGCTTGCCCTGCGCGACGTGCCGGACGCCAACGTCTCCTGGACCGACACCAACATGGTCAAGCACAAGCACGCGGATGTCGGCGTCGCCGTCTCCATCCCGGGCGGCCTGATCACGCCGATCATCCGCAAGGCGGAGACGAAGAGCCTGTCGGCCATCTCCAACGAGATGAAGGACCTCGGCAAGCGCGCCAAGGAACGCAAGCTGAAGCCCGAGGAATACCAGGGCGGCACGACCGCCGTCTCCAACATGGGCATGATGGGCGTCTCGAACTTCGCCGCCGTCGTCAACCCGCCGCATGCGACGATCCTGGCGGTCGGCGCCGGCACGGAGCGGGTCGTGGTCAAGAAGGGCCAGATGGTCATCGTCAACGCGATGACGGTCACGCTCTCCACCGATCACCGCTGCGTCGACGGGGCGCTCGGCGCCGAACTGCTCGGGGCCTTCAAGCGCTATATCGAAAGCCCGATGGGGATGCTCGTCTGATAGCGGAGTGCGGCCATGAAGACGGTTCTGTGCTACGGCGATAGTCTCACCTGGGGCTACAGTGCGGAAACGCTCGACCGGCATTCCTTCGAGGATCGCTGGCCGAGCGTGCTCGCCAAGGCGCTGGGGCCGGAGGTCACCGTCATTGCCGAGGGCCTGAACGGCCGCACCACCGCCTATGACGATCACCTGGCGGACTGCGATCGCAACGGAGCGCGCATCCTGCCGACGATCCTGCACAGCCACGACCCGATCGACCTCGTGATCATCCTGCTCGGGGCCAACGACATGAAGCCCACGATCTGCGGGACGGCCTTCGGCGCCGTGCAGGGCATGGAGCGGCTGGTGGAGCTCACGCGCCACCACGCCTGGTCGTTCGGCGGGCAGGAGGGGCCGGAGATCCTGCTCGTCTCGCCGCCGCCGATCTGCGAGACGGCGAACACCGCTTTTGCGGCGATGTTCGCCGGCGGCGTCGAGCAATCGGCGATGCTGGCGACGCTCTATGCGGACCTTGCGGACGAGGCCGGCTGCGGCTTCTTCGACGCGGGTTCAGTCGCACGGACGACGCCGCTCGACGGCGTGCATCTCGATGCGGAGAACACACGGGCCATCGGCCGCGGGCTGGAGCCCGTCGTGCGCATGATGCTCGGACTTTAAAAAGACAACAGGCGGCGGCGATCCGCGCGCCAGGAAGAAGGCAGGAAACGACATGGCTCAGACTTACGACGTCATCGTTATCGGTTCGGGTCCGGGCGGCTACATCGCCGCCATCCGCGCCGCCCAGTTGGGCCTGAAGACGGCCATCGTCGAGCGCGAGCATCTCGCCGGCATCTGCTCCAACTGGGGCTGCATCCCGACCAAGGCGCTGCTGCGCTCCGCCGAAATCTTCCACTACGCCCAGCATCCGGGCGACTACGGCGTGAAGATCGAAGGCAAGGTCACGCCGGACCTTCCGGCCATCGTCGCCCGCTCGCGCGGCATCGCAAGCCGCATGAACGGCGGCGTCGGCTTCCTGATGAAGAAGAACAAGGTCGATATCATCTGGGGCGAGGCCAGGATCACCAAGCCGGGCGAGATCGTCGTGTCCAAGACGACGAAGGCGATCCAGCAGCCGCAGGCGCCGCTGCCGAAGAACGTTCTGCCCGAGGGGACCTATACCGCCAAGCACATCGTCATCGCCACCGGCGCACGTCCGCGCGCACTGCCGGGCATCGAGCCGGACGGCAAGCTGATCTGGACCTATTTCGAAGCGATGAAGCCGGAGGAAATGCCGAAGTCGCTGCTCGTCATGGGCTCGGGCGCCATCGGCATCGAGTTCGCCTCCTTCTACCGCACGCTCGGCGTCGACGTGACGGTGGTCGAGGTGATGAAGACGGTGATGCCGGTCGAGGACGCGGAAATCTCCGCGCTCGCCAAGAAGCAGTTCGACAAGCAGGGCATGAAGATCCACCTGGAGGCCAAGGTCGCCAAGGTGGAGAAGGGCGCCAACTCCATCACCGCCCATGTCGAGATGAAGGACGGCAAGGTCGAGAAGATCACCGCCGACCGGATGATTTCGGCGGTCGGCGTGCAGGCCAATGTCGAGAATATCGGCCTTGAAGCCATCGGCGTGAAGACCGACCGCGGCTTCATCGCCATCGACGGCTACGGCAAGACGAACGTGCCCGGCATCTACGCCATCGGCGATGTCGCAGGTCCGCCGATGCTCGCCCACAAGGCCGAGCACGAAGCCGTCATCTGCATCGAGAAGATCGCCGGCCTGCCGAACGTCCACCCGATGGACAAGTCCAAGATCCCGGGCTGCACCTATTGCCACCCGCAGGTCGCCTCCGTCGGCCTCACGGAGGCCAAGGCGAAGGAGCAGGGCCGCGACATCCGTGTCGGCCGCTTCCCCTTCGTCGCCAACGGCAAGGCGATCGCGCTCGGCGAGGACCAGGGCCTCGTCAAGACGATCTTCGACAGGAAGACCGGCGAACTCATCGGCGCCCACCTCGTCGGCGCGGAAGTGACGGAACTCATCCAGGGCTTCGTCATCGCCATGAACCTGGAGACGACCGAGGAAGAGCTGATGCACACGATCTTCCCGCATCCGACGATTTCCGAAACGCTGAAGGAAAGCGTGCTCGACGCCTATGGGCGTGCGCTGAACGCTTGAACGTGCTAGAGCCTGCCTCCACATGAGGCGGGCTCCTATTTTCGGTCCGCAGGATGGGCGCGACGCCGCCCGCCAGGAAAGTTGAAACGACATGGTCACCATTCTCGACCGCACCAATCTCTCGCCCGACGCCAAGCGGGTGCGCCATCCGGAAAAGGCCAACCGGCCGGACACGGAAGTGCTGCGCAAGCCGGAATGGATCCGCGTCAGGGCGCCGGTCTCCAAGGGCTACCAGGAGACGCGCGAGCTCGTGCGCTCGCACAAGCTGGTGACGGTGTGCGAGGAGGCGGGCTGCCCGAACATCGGCGAATGCTGGGACAAGAAGCACGCCACCTTCATGATCATGGGCGAGATCTGTACCCGCGCCTGCGCCTTCTGCAACGTGGCGACAGGCAAGCCGAACGCGCTCGACATGGAAGAGCCGGAGAACGTTGCCAAGGCCGTCCGGCAGATGGGCCTTTCCCATGTCGTCATCACCTCCGTCGACCGCGACGACCTCGCCGATGGCGGCGCCGAGCATTTCGAGAAGGTGATCTGGGCGATCCGCGCCGCCTCGCCCTCGACGACGATCGAGATCCTGACGCCCGACTTCCTGAAAAAGCCCGGCGCATTGGAGCGCGTCGTCGCCGCCAAGCCGGACGTCTTCAACCACAACATGGAGACCGTGCCGGGCAATTACCTGACGGTTCGTCCGGGTGCGCGCTACTTCCACTCCGTCCGCCTCTTGCAGCGCGTGAAGGAACTCGACCCGACCATGTTCACCAAGTCGGGCATCATGGTGGGCCTCGGCGAGGAGCGCAACGAAGTGCTCCAGTTGATGGACGACCTTCGCACCGCCGACGTCGACTTCCTCACCATCGGCCAGTATCTCCAGCCGACGCGCAAGCATCATGCCGTCATGAGCTTCGTGACGCCGGAGGAGTTCAAGTCCTACGAGACCGTCGCCTACAGCAAGGGCTTCCTGATGGTCTCCTCCAGCCCGCTGACGCGCTCCTCGCACCATGCCGGCGACGATTTCGCCCGGCTTCGGGCGGCGCGCGAGCGCAAACTTCTTGCCGCCGCGGAATAGACTTTCCCGCCGCCTTCCTCTAAGCCCCGCCGTCTTGCCCGACGGCGGGGTTTTTCGTTTCGGGGATGGCGATGACGGTTTCGATCACGATGGAGGACGCGGCCGAGCGGCTGAGAACGGCGCAGCGCGTGCTGGTCATGGGCTGCTCGGGCAGCGGGAAATCGACGCTGGCGCGAAAACTGAACGAGCGGCTCGGCCTTTCCTATATCTCCATGGACCGCGAGATCTTCTGGCTGCCGGGCTGGACGGTGCGTCCGCGCGCGCAGGCTTTGGCGCGCCTGCAGGCAATCGTGGCGCAGGAGCGCTGGATCATCGACGGCACCAGCCCCGGCACCCTGCCGGTGCGCCTGCCGCGCACGCATCTCGTCCTCTGGCTTCGCCCGCCGCGCTGGGCTTCGCTTTACGGCGTGCTGTCGCGCTGGCTGAAATTCCGCGGCCAGTCGCGGCCGGAAATGGCCGATGGCTGCCCGGAGCGGATGACGCGCGAATTCCTGACCTATATCTGGAATTTCGAGAAGACGGAGAGCCCCGAAATCGAGGAAAAGCTTGCGGCATATGGACCGGGTGTGCCGGTTTGCGTGTTGAAATCGAAGGCGCAGAACCGCCAGCTACTTGCCATCCCGGCGCGGCAATATTAGCTCTCGGCCATGCCCCAGTTCGAAACCCGCCGCCCGGTTCCCCATACGCCCGAAGAGATGTACGCCCTCGTCGCCGATGTCGAGCGCTACCCCGAGTTCCTGCCGCTCTGCGAAGGGCTGACGGTGCGCTCGCGCAAGGAGCGGGACGGCAAGGAACTCCTCGTCGCCGACATGACCGTCGGCTACAAGGCGATCCGCGAGACCTTCACCACGCAGGTGCTGCTGAACCCCGCCGAGCGGGCGATCGACGTCAAATATATCGACGGCCCGTTCCGCTATCTCGACAATCGCTGGCGTTTCGAGGCGCTGCCCGACGGCGGCTGCTCGGTGCATTTCTTCATCGACTACGAGTTCAAGAGCCGCATTCTCGGCGCGCTGATGGGCTCGATGTTCGACCGCGCCTTCCGCATGTTCACCGACGCCTTCGAGAAGCGCGCCGCGGCGATCTACGGCGGTTGAACAAAAAGCCCCGGTCATCCGTCATCCACCCGAAGGTCAACGGCCGGGAGGCGGGCGATGGGACGTTTACGCTGTTTTCTACTGGCGTCTTCGATATTGGCGGCCCATGGCGCATCCGCCGAGCCGGACCTCGCGCTCCTGCGCAAGCCGGGAAGCTACGTGCTGCTGCTCGATGCGGAAAAACGCCCGATCGCCGGCAATTACTGGCTCTCCGAAGGGCTAAAAGTCAGCACGCATTCGCGCAATCCCGGCTCCTATCCGCAGTCGCTTCTTTATAGCGACCAGGATTTCCCGCCCGGCCGCGTCGCCAACATGTATCTTTTTCTCAATGGGAAGGAGACGGTGACGCCCGATATCAGGGCCATCCCGGTCGGTGAAACGGCGACGGTGACGCGCGAATACGAACCGGTGGGACGGCTTGCGAAAAAGGCCGAAGTGAGAAAGCTGACCTACAGGCTCACCACGGTCGCCGTTGTCTCCGAGACCATGGCTGGCGCGAAATTGCTCAGCAGAATCTATGAGATCGCGCCGACGGACCCGGCGAACAAGGAGATGGACTGGGGACGGCGGGTCTATATCGAGACGCTCGATCTCGACATTTCCCGCGAGCAGGCGGCGCGCGTCGCCGACATCGAGACCGGCACGGCCGGGAGTACGGGAGATTTCGAGGGCATGTATGCCAGCCGCGTGCTTGCGAGCGATGCCTATGCCAAATGCATGGCGGAGAAACGCGCCGGCCAGGAGTATAAGGATGCCGTTCGCCGTGAGCATGAGACGAACGACGCCTGGATGGTCAAGGAGTATCTGGCGACGGGCATTCCCTGGTGGGAACAGGACGACGTGAACGCCCATATGGAAGCCTTGCTCGACGTCACCGGCCTCTGCGTGACGAAATAGATCATTCCGCCCTGGCGATCTCGATCAGCATTTCCAGCGCCGTGCGCACCGTCGCAAGCCGCACCGCGCTACGGCCGATATCGCCGTAGCGCATTTCCCGGTGCAGCGTTTCATGGCCCCTGCGGGCGGCGGCGAGGTGGACGAGGCCGATGGGCTTTTCGTCCGTACCGCCGCCGGGGCCGGCAATGCCGGTGACCGCGACGGAAATGTTCGCGCCGGAATTGCCGATGGCGCCTTCGGCCATTTCCAGCGCGGTCGGGCGGGAGACGGCGCCGTGCGCCTTCAGCGTGGCGTTGGCGACGCCGATCATCTCGCGCTTGGCCTCGTTGGAATAGGTGACGAAGCCGCGGTCGAAGACGCTCGACGATCCGGATATCTCGGTGATCGCGCCGGCGATGAGGCCGGCGGTGCAGGATTCGGCGGTGGCGATCAGCAGCCCCCGTTCCGTGAAGTCGGCGACGATTTTTCGCGCGGCCTCTTCGATGTCCCTTGGCCAGAGGCTCATGCGTCGGTTCCCTTGTAGACGACGGTCGCCGTCGCGATGGCGGCGATGCCCTCGCGGCGGCCGATGAAGCCGATCTTCTCGTTGGTCGTCGCCTTGACCGAACAGCGGTCGATAGAGATGCCGAGGAAATCGGCGAGGTTCTGGCGCATCGCCTCGCGGTGCGGGCCGATCTTCGGCGCCTCGGCGATCAGCGAGACGTCGGCATTCATGATCGTGCCGCCCTTGGCGCGCACGATGCCGGCGGCATGTTCGAGGAAGATGCGCGAGGCCGCACCCTTCCATTGCGGATCGGAGGGCGGGAAATGATCGCCGATGTCGCCGGCCCCGCAGGTGGCGAGCAGCGCGTCCGTCAGCGCATGCAGCGCGACGTCGGCGTCGGAATGGCCGGAGAGCTTCTGGTCGTGCGCAATGAAGAGGCCGCAGAGCGTGACGCCGTCGCCCTCGACGAGCTGGTGCACGTCATAGCCGTTGCCCGTGCGAACGTCCGGCAGGCCGTGGGAAAGCCGCTGGTCGGCCATGGCGATATCCTTCTGCAAGGTGAGCTTGACGTTGCCGGCGGAGCCCTCGACGAGATGCACGCGCACGCCCGCCCATTCGGCGATCGAGGCGTCGTCGGTGAAATCCGTGCGGCCGGAGGCGCTGGCGCGGCGGTGGGCCTCCAGGATGGTGGCGAGGTGGAAGGATTGCGGCGTCTGGGCGGAAAAGAGGCCGGAGCGCGACACGGTCTCGGCGACATTGCCGTTGGCGTCCGCCCGTTTCAGCGTGTCGGCCACCGCGACGGCCGGCAACACGGCGCGGGCGCCGTGCTGGAAGGCGGCGAGGGTGCGCTCCAGGATGGTGGGCTCGACGAAGGGGCGCACGGCGTCCTGGATGAGGACGTGGCTGACCTCGTCCGCCGGAAGCGCCTCCAGGCCGGCCAGCACGGATTGCTGGCGGGTCGGGCCGCCATGGACGACGGTAAGGCGCTCCCCGGCGGGAAGGGCGGCGGCGCGGGCCGTTTCGAACAGCGCCGCGTCATCGGGATGTATCACCACCACGATATGCCGGGCATGCGGCCAATTGACAAAGAGATCGAGCGTATGGGAGATGACCGGCCTTCCGCCGATGCGGCGGTACTGCTTGGGGCCGTCGGCATGGCTGCCGGCCCGCTCGCCTCGCCCGGCGGCAACGATCACCACGCCGCAGGATAGCGCATTTTCCGCTTGCATTTCGGTCTCACACCTCCCGGCTCAAAGCGTTTTGCGGTGGTTTAGCCGGAAGGCCGGCGCAATTCCAGCATCCTTTGGAAAATTGCGGCGGTGCGTGATTGCGGCTTGGCAAGAACGACAAGAATGGCTAAAAATAGTGCACGTACATGACCTGCTTGAAAGATGAGCATTTGACGATCCCCACCCTGTCGGCGCCGCTCGATGTCGGCGGCCGGAGCCTTCGCAACCGGGTTGTCCTGGCGCCGATGTCCGGTGTCACGGACCTGCCGTTCCGTGATCTCGCCTGGCGTTTTGGCGCGGGGCTGGTGGTCACCGAGATGGTGGCGAGCCGGGAACTGGCGCTGAACGCGCGGGAAAGCTGGTCGCGCATCCGCAATTGCGGCATCCGCCCCCACATGGTGCAGCTTGCCGGCCGCGAGGCACACTGGATGGCCGAGGCGGCGAGGATCGCCGAGGGCGAGGGTGCCGATATCATCGACATCAACATGGGCTGCCCCGCCAAGAAGGTGATCGGCGGCTATTCCGGCTCGGCGCTGATGCGCGATCCCGATCACGCGCTCGGCCTGATCGAGGCGACCGTGAACGCGGTAAAGGTGCCGGTGACGGTGAAGATGCGGCTCGGCTGGGATCACGGCTCGATCAACGCACCGCACATCGCGGCCCGCGCCGAGGCGGCGGGCGCGGCGATGATCACCGTGCACGGGCGCACGCGCATGCAGTTCTACGAGGGCCGGGCCGATTGGGACGCGATCCGCGCGGTGCGCGACGTGCTCTCCATTCCGCTGGTGGCCAACGGCGATGTCGACACGGCGCAGGATGCCGAGGAGATTCTCCGCCGTTCCGGCGCCGATGCGGTGATGGTCGGGCGCTCGGCGCAGGGCCGCCCGTGGCATCCGGCGGTGCTGGCCGGCGCCTGCGCGCATCCCTCGACGGCGGAGATTGCGGCGCTCGCTGTGGAGCACTATCGCATGATGCTCGATTTCTACGGCGCCGAGGCGGGGCTGCGCCACGCGCGAAAACATCTCGGCTGGTATCTGGAGCGCTTCGCCCCCGGCTTCACCGGGCCGGCCAAGGCGGAAGTCATGACGGCGCGCGACAGCGCTTTCGTCGCCGACCGGCTGGGCGAGGCGCTGCTCGCCGGCGCGGCACCAGCATTCGGAGAAGCGGCATGACAAGCAAGCCGGTCGATCCCAATGCCGCGAAGGCGCCGGACCTGGCGCTCGCCGTGCTCAACGCCATCCAGAACCCGGTCATCCTCGTCGATGCGGGCGGGCTGATCGCCTTTGCCAACTGGGAGGCGGAATCCTTCTTCGGCGCGAGCGCCGGCTATCTCGCCCGCCACGACATCTCCGCCTTCATTCCCTTCGGCAGCCCGCTCCTGACGCTGATCGACCAGGTACGCGAGCGCAAGGCCCCGGTCAGCGAATACCGCGTGGACTTGAGCTCCCCGCGGCTCGGCGCGGAAAAGCTCGTCGACATCTATGTCGCGCCGGTGACGACAGAGCCGGGTTCGGTGGTGGTCGTCATCCAGGAGCGCTCGATGGCGGACAAGATCGACCGGCAGCTGACGCATCGCGGCGCGGCGCGCTCGGTGACGGGGCTCGCCTCCATGCTGGCGCACGAGATCAAGAACCCGCTGTCGGGCATTCGCGGCGCCGCGCAGCTTCTGGAAACCTCCGTCAGCGACGAGGACCGGGCGCTGACGCGGCTCATCTGCGACGAGACGGACCGCATCGTCTCGCTGGTCGACCGCATGGAGGTGTTTTCCGACGAGCGGCCGGTCGACCGCGTGCCGCTCAACATCCACTCCGTGCTCGACCACGTGAAGATCGTCGCCAGGGCCGGGTTCGCGCGCAACATCAAGATATCCGAACTCTACGACCCGTCGCTGCCGCCGGTCTTCGCCAATCGCGACCAGCTCGTGCAGGTGTTCCTGAACCTCATCAAGAACGCATCGGAGGCGATCGGCGACCGCGCGGAAGGGGAAATCCTGCTGACGACCGCCTATCGCCCGGGCATCCGGCTTTCGGTCGCCGGCACGCGGGAGAAGATTTCGCTGCCGCTCGAATTCTGCGTGCACGACAACGGGCCGGGCGTGCCGGCGGACCTCCTGCCGCATCTCTTCGATCCCTTCATCACCACCAAGACCAACGGCTCGGGCCTCGGCCTCGCGCTGGTCGCCAAGATCATCGGCGGGCATGGCGGCATCGTCGAATGCGACAGCCAGGGCTCCCGGACCACCTTCCGCGTGCTGATGCCGGCCTCCCGCGGCGTCAGCGAAGACGACGACTTTCCCAAGACCAAAGGACATGATTGATGACAGGCGCCACAGTCCTCGTTGCCGATGACGATGCCGCGATCCGCACGGTTCTCAACCAGGCTCTCAGCCGCGCGGGCTATGACGTGCGCATCACCTCCAATGCGGCGACGCTGTGGCGCTGGATCGCCGCCGGCGAGGGCGACATCGTCGTCACCGACGTGGTGATGCCCGACGAGAACGCCTTCGACCTCCTGCCGCGCATCAAGAAGGCGCGGCCGGACCTTCCGGTGCTCGTGATGAGCGCGCAGAACACCTTCATGACGGCGATCAAGGCCTCGGAGAAGGGCGCCTACGACTACCTGCCGAAACCTTTCGACCTCACCGAGCTGATCGCGATCATCGGCCGGGCGCTGTCCGAGCCGAAGCGAAAGCCCGCGCGGCTCGACGACGACACGCAGGACGGCATGCCGCTCGTCGGCCGCTCGGCGGCGATGCAGGAGATCTACCGCGTGCTCGCCCGGCTGATGCAGACGGACCTGACGCTGATGATCACCGGCGAATCGGGCACCGGCAAGGAACTGGTCGCCCGCGCGCTGCACGACTACGGCAAGCGCCGCAACGGCCCCTTCGTCGCCATCAACATGGCGGCGATCCCGCGCGACCTCATCGAATCGGAACTGTTCGGCCACGAGAAGGGCGCCTTCACCGGCGCGCAGAACCGTTCCACCGGCCGCTTCGAGCAGGCCGAGGGCGGCACGCTCTTCCTCGACGAGATCGGCGACATGCCGATGGATGCGCAGACCCGCCTCCTGCGCGTGCTCCAGCAGGGCGAATATACCACCGTCGGCGGCCGCACGCCGATCCGCACCGACGTGCGCATCGTGGCGGCGACCAACAAGGACCTGAAACAGTCGATAAATCAAGGGCTTTTCCGGGAAGACCTCTACTATCGCCTTAACGTCGTGCCGCTGCGCCTGCCGCCGCTGCGCGACCGGGCGGAGGACATTCCGGACCTGGTGCGCCATTTCGTGCAGCAGGCGGAGAAGGAAGGGCTCGACGCCAAGCGCTTCGACCAGGAGGCGCTGGAACTGATGAAGGCGCATCCCTGGCCGGGCAATGTGCGCGAGCTGGAAAACGTCGTGCGCCGGCTCACCGCGCTCTATCCGCAGGATATCATCACCCGCGAGATCATCGAGACGGAGCTGCGCGCCGACATTCCCGACAGCCCGATCGAGAAGACCGTGGTGCGCAGCGGCTCGTTCTCCATATCCCAGGCGGTGGAGGAGAACATGCGGCAGTATTTTTCGAGTTTTGGCGACGGCCTGCCACCGGCCGGGCTTTACGAGCGCGTGCTCGCCGAGGTGGAGTATCCGCTGATCCTCGCCGCGCTCACCGCCACGCGCGGCAACCAGATCAAGGCCGCCGACCTGCTCGGCCTCAACCGCAACACGCTGCGCAAGAAAATTCGCGAACTGGGTGTGTCTGTGTACAGAAGTTCGCGTTCTGCTTGACTTAACGGCAGGGGGCGTTGCATTTTGGCCACAATCTGTTGCTTGAGGGTAACAGAGGGGTTTGCGGCCGAATAGGCTTGCGCGCCTGATCGTCATGGATGCGGGTGCGAATGCGGCCGGCCCCCATGCGGTCGGCGCTACTCCGGAAAACACGAGGAGAACGCCGGCGCCTTTCGGGATGCCCGGCCGGGGAAGCGATGCGGCAGATGACGGACGGCGTGAGCCTGCTTTCGAGCGAGAATGGAAAGGGAGCGGGCGGCGACCGGCGCGCCTCCTTCGCCTTGCCCGGCCTGGTGCTGGCCGGCGGCGCCCTCGTCGCCGCGACGATCTCGCTCTTCATCCTGCTCGGCCTGACGCCGATCAAGCCGGAGGCCAATGTCGTCATCGCCTCGGCGGCGATCAACGCGGTCTTCATCGTCGGCCTCATGTTCCTGATCGGCCGCGAGATCCTGCGCCTGCTGCGCGCCCGTCGCCGCGGCCGCGCCGCCGCGCGCCTGCATGTGCGCATCGTTGCGCTGTTCTCCATCGTCGCGATCACGCCCGCCGTGCTCGTCGCCATCTTCGCCTCCATCACGCTCGATGTCGGCCTCGACCGCTGGTTCTCCATCCGCACCCAGTCGATCGTCAGCTCCTCGCTCAACGTGGCCCAGGCCTACGTGCTGGAAAATGCCAGCTACCTCCAGGGCCAGACGGCCTCGATGGCGAACGACCTCGACCGCAACCGCCAGCTCTACAGCCTCGACCGCACGGGTTTCGTCGACCTGATGACGCGGCAGGCGCGCGGGCGCGGCATGCTCGGCGCCTTCCTCCTGCGCGCCGACGGCTCGACCATCCTGCAGGCCAACATCCAGATCGAAGTCCCGCTGCCGGCCGTGCCGGAGGATGCGCTGAAGGCGTCCGCCGCCGGCCAGCCGACGCTGATACCGCCGGGCACGACCAATCTCGTCGGCGCCATCATCAAGCTCGACAATATCTCGAACGCCTTCCTCTACACGATCCGCACCGTCGATCCCGAGGTCATGCGCTCCATGCGGCTGATGGAGGAGAACACGGCGGAATACCGGGCTCTGGAGGCCGGGCGCACGACGCTGCAGATCGCCTTCGGCGTGCTCTATCTCGGCTTCGCCCTCATCGTGCTGCTCGCCGCCATCTGGACCGCGATCGCCGTCGCCGACCGCATCGTGCGGCCGATCCGCCAGCTGATCGGCGCGGCCGACAGCGTCGCCTCGGGCAATCTCGACGTCAGCGTGCCGGTGCGCACGGTCGACGGCGACGTCGGCAACCTCTCGCGCACCTTCAACAAGATGATCGCGGAAATCCGCGCGCAGCAGGCGCAGATCCTCGACGCGAAGGACGAGGTCGATCACCGCCGCCGCTTCATCGAGGCGGTGCTTTCGGGTGTGACGGCGGCCGTCATCGGCGTGGAGGAGGACGGGCGCATGACCATCGCCAACCTCTCCGCCGAAATCCTCCTCGGGCAGAGCGCCAACGACCTGATCGGCCAGCCGCTGACCGAGGTGGCGCCGGAGATGGCCGCGGTGCTGGCCGAGGGCTCGACCCGCCACCGCAACAATTACCGCAAGCAGATCAACATCATGCACGGCGGCAAGGAGCGGACGTTGAATGTCCAGGTGACGCGCGAGGAGGCGAAGGACGCCAAGGAATCCTACGTCATCACCATCGACGACATCACCGATCTCGTCATCGCGCAGCGCTCCACCGCCTGGGCGGACGTGGCGCGGCGCATCGCGCACGAGATCAAGAACCCGCTGACGCCGATCCAGCTTTCCGCCGAACGCATCCGCCGCCGCTACGGCAAGCAGATCGACCCGGAGGACCGCGCGGTCTTCGACCAGTGTACGGACACGATCGTGCGGCAGGTCGAGGATATCGGCCGCATGGTGGACGAATTCTCCGCCTTCGCGCGCATGCCGAAGCCGACGAAGGAGCGTTCGGACCTGCGCCATATCCTGAAGGACGCGGTGTTCCTGCGCGAGATGGGCAATACCCATGTCGATTTCCGCAAGGATCTCGGCGAGGCGGCGCTCATAGGGCTGTTCGACACGCGCATGCTCGGCCAGGCCTTCGGCAACCTCATCAAGAACGCGGTGGAGGCCATCGAGGCGCTGCCGCCGGAGGTGGCGCGCGAAGAGCGCAAGATCCTCGTGCGCGCGACGCCCGACGATGCGGGACGGCGGTTCGTCGTCGACGTCATCGACAACGGCAAGGGGTTGCCGATGGAGAACCGGCACCGGATCCTGGAACCCTACATGACGATGCGCGAGAAGGGCACGGGGCTCGGTCTCGCCATCGTGAAGAAGATCATCGAGGACCACGGCGGGCAGCTGGAACTGCACGATGCCCCCGCGGATTTCGACAACGGCCACGGGGCGATGATCCGCGTGATCCTGCCCTACGAGGAAACGGTGGCCGTCGATGCGGACGAAAAGAACAAGGAAGTGAGCCATGGCGTCTGATATTCTTGTGGTGGACGACGAGGAGGACATCCGCGAGATCGTCTCCGGCATCCTTTCGGACGAGGGGCACGAGACGCGCACCGCCTATGACAGCGACAGCGCGCTCGCGGCGATCAGCGACCGCGTGCCGCGCCTCGTCTTCCTCGACATCTGGATGCAGGGCAGCAAGCTCGACGGCCTGGCGCTGCTCGACGAGATCAAGAGCCGCCATCCGGACCTACCGGTGGTGATGATCTCCGGCCACGGCAATATCGAGACGGCCGTCTCGGCCATCCGCCGCGGCGCCTACGATTTCATCGAGAAGCCGTTCAAGGCGGACCGGCTGATCCTCATCGCCGAGCGGGCGCTGGAAAATTCCAAGCTGCGCCGCGAGGTGACGGAATTGAAGAAGCGGTCCGGCGATCCGGTGGAGCTGATCGGCACCTCCGTCGCCGTCTCGCAGCTTCGCCAGAACATCGAGAAGGTCTCTCCGACCAACAGCCGCATCATGATCCTCGGCCCTTCCGGTTCCGGCAAGGAACTGGTGGCGCGCATGATCCACCGCAAGTCGACCCGCGCGAACGGCCCGTTCGTCGTGCTCAACGCGGCGGCGATCACGCCCGAGCGCATGGAGATCGCGCTGTTCGGCACCGAGGGCACGCCCGGCCAGCCGCGCAAGACCGGCGCGCTGGAGGAGGCGCATGGCGGCATCCTCTATCTCGACGAGATCGGCGAGATGCCGCGCGAGACGCAGAACAAGATTCTTCGCGTGCTCGTCGACCAGCAGTTCGAGCGCGTCGGCGGCTCCAAGCGGGTCAAGGTGGATGTGCGCATCATCTCCTCCACCGCCTACAATCTGGAAAGCCTGATCGCCGAGGGCGGTTTCCGCGAGGATCTCTACCACCGGCTCGCCGTCGTGCCCGTGCGCGTGCCGCCGCTTGCCGAGCGGCGCGAGGACATTCCCTTCCTCGTCGACATGTTCATGCGCCAGGTGAGCGAGCAGGCGGGCATCCGCGCCCGCAAGATCGGCGACGACGCGCTGGCCGTGCTGCAGGCGCACGACTGGCCGGGCAACATCCGCCAGCTGCGCAACAATATCGAGCGCCTGATGATCCTTGCCCGCAGCGACGGCCCGGACACGCCGATCAGCGCCGACATGCTGCCGACGGAAGTGGGCGACATGCTGCCGAAGATCTCCACGCAGGGCGACCAGCACATCATGACGCTGCCGCTGCGCGAGGCGCGCGAGATGTTCGAGCGTGACTATCTCATCGCCCAGATCAACCGCTTCGGCGGCAACATTTCCCGCACCGCCGAATTCGTCGGCATGGAGCGCTCCGCGCTCCATCGCAAACTGAAGTCGCTTGGCGTATAAGCGCCGGGCGGCTTGAGGGAAGTTACGGCATGAAAGTCATCATCTGCGGCGCCGGCCGCGTCGGCTACGGTATTGCGGAACGGCTGTCGGAAGAAGGCAACGACGTTTCGGTGATCGACACGCAGCCCTCGCTGATATCGGCCATCACCGAGACGCTCGACGTCAGCGGCGTCGTCGGCCACGGCGCGCATCCCGAGGTGCTGGCCAAGGCCGGCGCCGACCAGGCCGACATGCTGATCGCCGTCACGCTGTTCGACGAGATCAACATGGTCGCCTGCCAGGTGGCCCATTCGCTGTTCAACGTGCCGACGAAGATCGCCCGCATCCGCTCGCAGAGCTATCTCGCGCCGGAATATTCCGACCTCTATTCGCGCGACGACATGCCGATCGACGTCACCATCTCGCCGGAAATCGAGGTGGGCAAGATGGTGCTGCGGCGCATCTCCTTCCCGGGCGCCAACGACGTCGTGCGCTTTGCCGACGACCGCATCGTCATGGTGGCGATCGAGTGCATGGAGGATTGCCCGGTCGTCGAGACGCCGCTGAAGCAATTGAGCGAACTTTTCCCAGACCTCAACGCCACCGTCACCGGCATCTTTTCCAACGGAAAGCTGTTCGTGCCGAACTCCACCGACCAGCTCCATTCGGGCGATCTCGCCTATGTGGTCTGCGACAAGGAGCATGTGCGGCGCACGCTGGCGCTGTTCGGCCACGAGGAGCAGGAGGCCGCGCGCATCGTCATCGCCGGCGGCGGCAATATCGGCTATTTCGTCGCGAAAGCCATCGAGGACTACCAGGCGAAGACACGGCTGAAGATCATCGAGAGCGACCGCGAGCGGGCCGTCGCGATCGCCGACAAGCTGCGCCATGCCGTCGTGCTGCACGGCTCGGCGCTCGACCAGAAGATGCTGCTCCAGGCCGACATCCAGGACGCCGACCTCATCGTCGCGCTGACCAACAACGACCAGATCAACATCCTCGGCAGCGTGATGGCCAAGCGGCTCGGCTGCAAGCAGAACCTCGTCCTGATCAACGACCCGATGTACCAGGACTTCACCAAGACGCTCGGCATCGACGCGCATATCAATCCGCGCGCGGTGACGATCTCCGGCATCCTGCAGCACGTCCGCAAGGGGCGCATCCGCGCGGTCTATGCGGTGCAGCGCGGATCGGCCGAGGTGATCGAGGCGGAGGCGCTGGAGACCTCGCCGCTGGTCGGCAGGCCGCTGCGCGAGATCGACTTGCCGCCGGGCATCCGCATCGGCGCGATCTACCGTGACAAGACGGTGATCCGGCCGGACGGCAGCACGAAGATCAAGGCGAAGGACCGCGTCGTGCTGTTCGCCGCCGCCGCGGCCGTGCGCCATGTCGAGCAGCTTTTCCGCGTCAGCATCCAGTATTTCTGAACAGGAACGCCCATGCCGCGCATCGCCTATGTCAACGGCCGCTATGTCCGCCATGCCGATGCGGCGGTGCATATCCTCGACCGCGGCTTCGTCTTCGCCGATGCGGTCTATGAGGTCTGCCAGGTCCGGCAGGGTTTTCTCGTCGATCTTTCGCGCCATCTCGACCGGCTCGACCGGTCGCTGGGGGAGCTGCGCATCCGGCCGCCGATGCCGCGCGCCGCCCTGGTTTGTATCCTGCGGCAGGTGCTGCGGCGCAACCGCGTTACCGAAGGCATGGTCTATCTCCAGGTGACGCGGGGCGTGGCGAAACGGGACCACGTCTTTCCCGCGCCGGAGGTGCGCCCGACGCTCGTCGTCACGGCGAAAAGCCTGGATCCCGCGCTGAACGCCGCCAAATACGCGACGGGCGTCAAGGCGGTCACGGTTGCCGATAACCGCTGGGGGCGGGTGGACATCAAGACCGTCGGCCTGCTGCCGAACGTTCTCGCCCGCCAGCAGGCGAAGGAGGCCGGCGCGCAGGAAGCGATTTTTGTGGATGCCGAGGGCCATGTGACGGAGGGCGCCGCGACGAACCTCTGGATCGTCGACAAGGCCGGGACGCTCGTCACGCGGCCGGCCGACCACGCCATCCTCAACGGCATCACCCGCACGACGCTGATGGATGTCGCCGGAAAGCTCGGGCTTCCCGTCGAAGAGCGCCGTTTCTCCGTGGCGGAGATGCTGGAGGCGCGCGAAGTCTTCGTGACGGGAGCGACGACGATCTGCCTGCCGGTCGTTTCGATCGACGGCCGGACGATCGCCAACGGTCATCCCGGCATGACCGCACAGAAAATCCGCGAAGCCTTTTTCGCCGTTGCGGAGAAGACCGCGATTTGATACCAAAACCGACGGTCCGGGAGTTTATGCCGGACCTGGGGGCAATTATTTTAGTCAACCGGTCTCAAGGGCCGGCAATCAGAAAGAAGCGGCGCGATGGCGGAACGTTCTCAGAACCTGCAGGATCTTTTTCTTAATACCGTTCGCAAGCAAAAGATTTCCCTGACGATCTTTCTCATCAACGGGGTCAAGCTGACCGGGGTTGTCACCTCCTTCGACAATTTCTGCGTGCTGCTCCGTCGCGACGGTCACTCGCAGCTCGTCTACAAGCACGCGATCTCGACCATCATGCCCGGCCAGCCGCTGCAGATGTTCGAGACCGAGGAAAGCGGCTCCTGACAGGACCCAAGACCATTAAGAAATCCGATAAAGCCAAGGAATCCATCGTTCCGGAGGCTGAAAAGCACCGGGACGACATGCGTGCCGTCGTCATCGTGCCGGTCCTCAAGGCCGCGCGCGCAAAGCCCGATCCGACGGCGATTACCCGCTCCGACGAGGCGCGACTGGAAGAGGCCGTCGGCCTTGCGCGCGCCATCGACCTCACCGTCGCCCATTCGGCCATCGTGCCCGTCAGCCAGCCGAAGCCCGGCACGCTGCTCGGCACCGGCAAGATCGCGGAGATCGAGGCGGCGCTCGACGAGCACGATGCCGGCCTCGTCATCGTCGACCATCCCCTGACGCCTGTGCAGCAGCGCAACCTCGAAAAGGAGCTGGGCGCCAAGGTCATCGACCGCACGGGCCTCATCCTCGAGATCTTCGGCCGGCGCGCCTCCACCAAGGAAGGCACGCTGCAGGTCGAGCTTGCCCATCTCAACTACCAGAAGGGCCGGCTGGTGCGCAGCTGGACCCACCTTGAACGCCAGCGCGGCGGCGCGGGCTTCATGGGCGGCCCGGGCGAAACGCAGATCGAGGCCGACCGCCGGCTCCTGCAGGACAAGATCGTCAAGCTGGAGCGCGAACTGGAGCAGGTGCGCCGCACCCGCCAGCTGCACCGCTCCAAGCGCAAGAAGGTGCCGCACCCGATCGTCGCGCTCGTCGGCTATACCAATGCCGGCAAGTCGACGCTGTTCAACCGCATCACCGGGGCAGGGGTGCTGGCCGAGGACATGCTCTTCGCCACGCTCGACCCGACGCTGCGCCGCATGAAGCTGCCGCAGGGCCGCACCGTCATCCTGTCCGACACCGTGGGCTTCATCTCCGACCTGCCGACCCACCTCGTCGCCGCCTTCCGCGCGACGCTGGAAGAGGTGCTGGAGGCGGACCTGATTCTCCATGTGCGCGACATGTCGGACCCCGACAACGGCGCGCAGTCGTCCGACGTGCTGCGCATCCTCGCCGATCTCGGCATCGACGAGAAGGACGGCGCCGAGCGCATCCTGGAGGTCTGGAACAAGATCGACCGGCTGGAGCCGGAGGCGCGCGAGGCGCTGGTGCAGAAGGCCGAGACCCAGCCGAACGTCATCGCCGTCTCCGCCATTTCCGGCGAGGGCGTCGACGGGCTGCTTTCCGAGATCAACCAGCGGCTGTCCGGCGTGCTGGTCGACCGCGACGTCGTCCTGCCGGTCAAGCAATTGCAGCTTCTGCCCTGGGTCTACGATCATTCGATCGTCGATGCGCGCGAGGACATGGAAGACGGCAATGTGCGGCTGGAACTGCGGCTGACGGAAACGGAAGCCGCCGAACTCGACCGTCGGCTCGGCATCGGCCAGAAGGCGGCGCGTGAGGATTGGGAGCGGTAAGGGCGCCGGGCTGATTTGCCCCTCATCCACCTGTCCATTCAGGTCGGAAGGCATAGAACCTCTCCTCCGTCATGGTCGGGCTTGACCCGACCATCCACAACGGCGGGTGCCGCGTGGATCCTCGGGTCAAGCCCGAGGATGACGGCATTGGGTGGGGCGTGGACGAAGCAATTTGCCGGCAAATTAATGCATTTGCGCTTACCGTGCCAACTGCCGCTCGATCCCCTTCGCCGCCTGCCACAGCGCTTCCATCCGCTCCAGCGTCGCCTCTTCGAGGCTTTCGCCGGTCGCCGCAAGGCTCTCCTCGATATGCGAGAAACGGTTGCGGAACTTGGAGTTCGTGCCGCGCAGGGCCATTTCCGGATCGGCGCCGACATGGCGGCCGATATTGACCAGCGCGAAGATGAGGTCGCCGAGTTCGTCGGCGACGGCCTTTTGATCGTCGTTGCGCAGCGCCTCGCGCAGTTCGCCGATCTCCTCCTCGATCTTGTCGAGGATCGGCGCCGGCTCGGACCAGTCGAAGCCCACCTTGGCGGCGCGCTCCTGGAGCTTCAGCGCCTCGACGAGCGCCGGGAAGGAGCGTTGCACGGAGCCGAGATGGCCGCGCAGCGGATCCTCCGGCAGGCCGCGCCGGGCGCGGCGCTCCTTGCGCTCGCGTTTCTCAACCTGCTTGATCGCGTCCCATTGCAGCTTCACCGCCTCGGGCGTGTCGGCATCCGAGCGGGCGAAGACGTGCGGATGGCGGCGGATCATTTTTCGCGTGACGGCTTCGACGACGCTGCCGAAGTCGAATTCGCCCTGCTCCTCGGCCATGCGGGCATGGAAGACCACCTGGAGGAGGAGGTCGCCCAGTTCCTCGCACAGGTCGTCCATGTCGTTCCGCTCGATGGCGTCGGCGACTTCGTAGGCTTCCTCGATCGTATAGGGCTTGATCGTCTCGAAGGTCTGGACGACGTCCCAGGGGCAGCCGGTCCCGGGCTGGCGCAGGGCTTCCATGATCTCGATCAGGCGTTCGATGTCGCGGCTCGGTTCCATCGCGGTTCTCAGTTGAGCGGGATGTTGTTGCCGGTCTTGCCGGACTGGTAGGCGTCCGACAGGCCGTCATAGGCGGCGCGGATCCGCGCGTCCTGCGCCTGCAAGGCCGCCTTTGCGGTCTCGTCGGAGGTGGCGATGAGATCGGCGATGGCGGCGGAATGCCAGAAGGCGTTCGTCTTCGCATAGCCGCCGGGGTCGAGCCGGAAGACCTCTTTCAGGATCTTCAGGTCGTGCGGGATGGCAAAGCTGTCGCGCGAATCCTCGTGGCTGAAGAAATAGTAGAAATTGTCGAAGCCGGCCCAGGTGATGGCCGAAAGGCACATGGAGCAGGGCTCGTGCGTCGAGAGGAAGACGTAGTCCTTCGTGTCCGGTTTCTCGACGCGCTCGTAAAGGCGCTTCAGCGTGTGCACCTCGCCGTGCCAGAGCGGGTTCTCCGTCTCGTTGTTCGTTTCGGCGATGACCAGCGACAGATCGGCCTTGTCGAGGATCGCCGCGCCGAAAACCTTGTTGCCGGCGGCGACGCCGGCGCGCGTCAGCGGCAGGATATCGACTTCGATGACATCGAGGAGGCGCTTTGCGAGGGCGGACTGGTCCATGATGGGAATCCCCGTTGGCGTGACAGGAACCTCCTTAGCGGCCCCCGCGGCGGGCAGGCAAGTGCGGCCGGTGACTTATGCTCAAAATGCCGGAGGTGCGAGCAAAACAATACGCGCCCCCCGAGCCATTGGAATTTCTGTTTCTTTTGTTTATGGCCTTTTTTCGCGATAGTGCGCACACTTCAACCGGACCAGACCATGACAGCAGCGCACCAGAAGCTTTCGACATTCCCGGCGTTCTTCCGCGTCAGCGGCCGGACGGTCGTTGTCGTGGGCGCGGGCGAGGAGGCTTTCGCCAAGGCCCGCCTGCTCGCCAACACGGATGCGCGGATCGTCGTGCTCGCAGAGGCGCCGCAGGCCGATTTCGCCCGCTTCATCGCCGACAACGGCCTGGTGCTGGTGCGCGCGCCCTTTTCCGGCGAGGCCATCGCCGATGCGACGCTCGTCTTCGCCGCGACGGGCGAGGCCGCCGCCGACCGCGCCATCGCCGCCGCGGCCCGCGCTTTGCGCATCCCGGTCAATGCCGTCGACCAGCCGGACTATTGCGATTTCTTCACGCCGGCGCTCGTCAACCGGGCGCCCGTCGCCGTCGCCATCGGCACGGAGGGCGCCGGCCCCGTCCTGGCGCAGATGATCCGCGCGCAGGTCGACCAGATCCTTTCGCCCTCGCTCGGCCGGCTCGCGAGCCTTGCCAACGGCTACCGCGAGGCCGCCGACCGCATCCTGCCGCGCGGCGTGACGCGCCGCGTCTTCTGGCGCCGCTTCTTCCAGGGCGCGGTCGCCGATGCCGTCAACAACGGCGATATCGACCTGGCGACCCGGACGGCCGATTCGCTCCTGACCTCGCAGGGCCGCGCCGCCGGCCATGTCTGGCTGGTCGGCGCCGGCCCGGGCTCGGAAGACCTCCTGACGCTGCGCGCCCAGCGCGTGATGATGGAAGCCGACGTCATCGTCTTCGATGCGCTCGTGCCGCAGGCCATCGTCGACATGGGGCGCCGCGATGCCGAGCGGCTTTCCGTCGGCAAGCGCAAGGGCTGCCATTCCAAGTCGCAGGAAGAGATCAACGACCTCCTGATCGAACTCGGCAGGGCGGGAAAGCGCGTCGTGCGCCTGAAATCCGGCGATCCGCTGGTCTATGGCCGCGCCGGCGAGGAGATGGCCGCGCTGCGCCGGGCGGGCATCACCTACGCGGTCGTGCCCGGCATCACCTCGGCCTTCGCCGCGGCCGCCGATTTCGAACTGCCGCTGACGCTGCGCGGCGTCGCCTCCTCGCTGGTCTTCACGACCGGCCACGACCTGACCGGCGCCGTGCTGCCGGACTGGGCGCGGCTTGCGATCTCCGGCGCCACCGTCGCCGTCTATATGGGCCGCACGGTCGCCGCTTCCGTCGCCGCCCGGCTGATGGAGGCGGGCCTGCCGGCCGAGACGACGGTCGCCGTCGTGGAGAATGCCAGCCGCCGCGACAAGCGGCTGCTGCACGGCACGCTGAAGGACCTGCCGGGCCTGGAACATCGCGACGAACTGACCGGCCCCGTCATGGTGATCATCGGCGATGCCGTCGCCGGCGCCAATTTCGAACATTCCGCACCGCTTGCCGCCCGCGAGCCGGTGCGCACCACAGCAGCATTGGGAGCATGACATGGCCGACAAGGTTCTGACAGCCAACCGCCTTTCCGACGGCATCTCCGTCTGGCTGGATGCGAGCGGCAACTGGAACGAACAGCTCCAGGCCGCCTTCGTCGCGCGCCACAAGGAGGCCGTCGACGCGCTTGAAGCGACCGGCAGGCAGGCCTATGCCGACAACAAGGTGGTCGACGTCAATGTCGTCGACGTCGAGGAAGTCGACGGCGTGCTCCGGCCGCTGCGCATGCGCGAGCGCATCCGCGCCGCCGGCCCGACCATCGCCTATGCCGCCGGCTATGCCGGCTTGACCGCGACGGCCGCAACGGCCGCCTGAGGAACGCTTCATGTATCGCTACGACGAATTCGACCACGCTTTTGTTTCCGGCCGGGTGGAGCAGTTCCGCGACCAGGTCGGCCGGCGCCTGTCCGGGGAACTCGCCGAGGACGCCTTCAAGCCGCTGCGCCTGATGAACGGCGTCTACCTGCAGCTTCACGCCTACATGCTGCGCGTCGCCATTCCCTACGGCACGCTGAATGCGCGCCAGATGCGCATGCTCGCCCATATCGCCCGCAAGTACGACCGCGGCTACGGCCATTTCACCACGCGCCAGAACATCCAGTACAACTGGCCGAAGCTGTCCGAGGTGCCGGATGCGCTCGCCGATCTCGCAACGGTCGAGATGCATGCGCTGCAGACCTCCGGCAACTGCATCCGCAACGTGACGGCCGACCATTTCGCCGGCGCCGCCGCCGATGAGGTCGCCGATCCGCGTCCCTATGCGGAAATCCTGCGCCAGTGGTCCTCCGTCCATCCGGAATTCTCCTTCCTGCCCCGCAAGTTCAAGATCGCCGTCACCGGCGCCGAGCGCGACCGCGCGGCCATCCAGGTGCACGACATCGGCCTGCACCTGAAGAAGAACGAAAAGGGCGAGATCGGCTTTGCCGTCTATGTCGGCGGCGGGCAGGGCCGCACGCCGATGGTCGCAAAGAAGATCCGCGACTTCCTGCCGGAAGAGGACCTCTTGTCCTACACGACCGCGGTCATGCGCGTGTACAACCTGCACGGCCGGCGCGACAACAAGTACAAGGCGCGCATCAAGATCCTCGTGCACGAGACGGGCGCGGAGGAACTGGCGCGGCAGGTGGAGGTCGAGTTCGCCGCCCTGCGGAACTCCGAGCTGAAGCTGCCGGAAAAGGACGTCGCCGCCATCGCCGCCTATTTCGCGCCGCCGGCGCTTGCCGCCCGCGCCGAGGGCTGGGCGAGCCTTGCGCAGTCGAAGAAGGCCGATGCCGACTTCGCCCGCTGGGTGCAGCACAACGTGCATCCGCACAAGCATCCCGACTATGCCAGCGTGACGATCTCGCTGAAGCCGATCCGCGGCATTCCGGGCGATGCGACGGACGCGCAGATGGAGGCCGTCGCCGACATCGCGCAGGAATATGCCCATGACGAGATCCGCGTCAGCCACGAGCAGAACCTGATCCTGCCGCATGTGGCGCTGGCCGATCTGGAGCCGGTCTATCGCAGCCTCGTCGCCGCCGGGCTCGAAACCGCCAATGCCGGCCTCATCACGGATATCATCGCCTGTCCGGGGCTGGACTACTGCGCGCTGGCCAATGCCCGCTCGATCCCGGTCGCGCAGGAGATCTCCACCCGCTTCGGCTCGCCCGAGCGCCAGGCCGAGATCGGCGAGCTGAAGATCAAGATCTCCGGCTGCATCAATGCCTGCGGCCACCATCATGTCGGCCATATCGGCCTGCTCGGCGTGGAGAAGAAGGGCGAGGAACTCTACCAGATCACGCTCGGCGGCTCCGGCGACGAGAACACGTCGATCGGCGAGATCATCGGGCGCGGCTTCGAGCCGGAGAAGGTGACGGATGCGATCGAGGTGATCGTCGACACCTATCTCGGCCTTCGCCTCGATCCCTCCGAGACCTTCCTGACGGCCTATCGCCGCGTCGGGCCGCAGCCGTTCAAGGATGCGCTCTACGGCGACAAGACCGCCGCGGCAGCCTGAGGAGAACGACGATGACGAAAATCTGGAACGAGACCGGCTTCGTGACCGACGATCCCTGGGTGGTCGAGACCGAGGAGACCAAGGCCGGCTCGAACGAGAAGGCGATCCTCGGCCTCGGCGATTTCCTCGCGAAGGTGGCCGAGACCGACGAGACCGGGCTCGGCGTGCTGGTCAATCCGGCCGACGACGTGCAGAGGCTGGAAGGCCATCTCGACCGCATCGCGCTGGTGGCGGTCGCCTTTCCGGCGTTCAGCGACGGGCGGGCCTTCAGCCACGCCTCGCTCTTGCGCGCGCGCCTCGGCTTTACGGGCGAGGTGAGGGCGGTCGGCGACGTGCTGATCGACCAGATCCCGCTGATGCTGCGCTGCGGCATCGACAGCTTCTCCGTCACCAATGCGACGGCGCTGAAGCGGCTTGCGGAAAACCGCCTGCCGGGCATCGACAACCACTACCAGCCGACCGCGCGCCCTTCCGGGGACGCCGGTTCCTACAGCTGGCGCCGGCGGGCCTGACGGCGACAGCCGGCCGGCGAATAGCCGCAATTTTGTGGCAGGCTTGCGCCAGATCAAGGCGGCGCGGCCGGCTTCACGCAAAATCGGCGCGAACGGCAAACTATTGCGCGGCCAATCGGCGCATTGGAACGGAATACCTTCCTTTGCAGCTCAACATGTAATATTTGCCTATCGTCAAATTTTCTCGACGCGAAGCCAGGACCGATCCCGAAATGAACGCACCTGCCAAGACCGAAGATTTTGTGGCCTCCGCCATTCCCGCCGGCGTCTTCGCCGAGACGGTGACGAGCGTGCAGCATTATACGGATCGCCTGTTCCGCTTCCGCATGACGCGTCCCGAGAGCTTCCGCTTCCGCTCCGGCGAATTCGCGATGATCGGCCTGATGGTCGGCGACAAGCCGGTCTACCGCGCCTATTCGATCGCCAGCCCCTCCTGGGACGAGGAACTGGAGTTCTTCTCGATCAAGGTGCCGGACGGTCCGCTGACCTCCCACCTCCAGCAGATCAAGCCGGGCGACACGGTGCTGATGCGCAAGAAGCCGACCGGCACGCTGGTGCTCGACGCGCTGACGCCGGGCAAGCGGCTCTACATGTTCTCGACCGGCACGGGCATCGCGCCCTTCGCCAGCCTTATCCGCGATCCGGAAACCTACGAGAAGTTCGACGAGGTCATCCTGACGCATACCTGCCGCGAGGTCGCCGAGCTGAAATACGGCTTCGACCTCGTCGAGGAGATCCGCAACCACGAATTCCTTTCGGAAGTCGTCGGCAACAAGCTGCGCCATTATGCGACCGTGACGCGCGAGGACTACCCGTTCCAGGGCCGCATCACCGACCTCATCCGCAACGGCAAGATGTTCTCCGATCTCGGCGTGCCGCATTTCGACCCGGCGGTCGATCGCGGCATGATCTGCGGCTCGTCGGCCATGCTGAAGGAAACCAAGGCGCTCCTGGAAGAGGCGGGCCTCATCGAGGGCGCCAACAACAAGCCCGGCGAATTCGTCATCGAGCGCGCCTTCGTCGATTGAGCGCGCGAATCTCTTGAACACGAACGGGCGGCCTTTCGGGCCGCCCCTTTCGTTTCAGCCGGTGAGATCGTCGACGAGGGTCGCCATGGCCGCGGCGGCGGCCGGGCCGTCGGCGTTGCGGATGGCGCGGATGACCTTCACATGCAGGTCCACCGAGCGGTCCATGTGCCGGTTGTCGGCACGCGCGAACCAGAGGCGGCGCGCGTGGGTCTGCAGCGGGGCGAGGGCGACCGTCAGGAAGCGGTTGGGGCAGGCGGCCTCCATGATCTCGTCGAAGGCCTTGTCGGCGGCAAGGAAGCCTTCCATGTCGGAATGGATCGAGCAGGCCGTCATCGCCTGTGCGCAGGCGACGAGCTGTTCTCGGTGCGCCTCGCCGGCATGACGGGCGACGAGATCGGCGGCAAGCGGTTCGAGCTGGCGGCGCGTCGCCATCACCTCGGCGTGATCCTCGGGGCGGATCGCCGTGACCTGCAGGCCGGCGCGCGGGCGCACGGCGATGAGGCCCTGCCATTCCAGCTTCTGGATCGCCTCGCGCACCGGCGTGCGGCCATGCCCGGCATGCTCGATGAGCTGGCGTTCCGTGACGAGCGAGCCCGGCTTCAGCCTGAGCGTGACGATCAGCCCCTCAAGGGCGAGATAGGCGAGGTGGGCTTGCGAGGCCGCGCTTTCCGTCATGTCGGGCACCCTGTTGATATATCACACCGTGGCACGCCGCGGAGCGGCTGTCCATCGTCGTGATATATCAGCGGGGTCGCGGACGGAGTGGGGAGAGGCGGGAAAAAAGGCCGGAACCCGGGTTCCGGCCTGTGCTGCGCTCGGATTCTTGCTGGAAATCAGAGCAGGAAATCCCCCTTGTCGAGATTGTCGAGGTCGAATTTCTTGAGGATCAGGGCGTCGTTGCCGCCAAGCTCGATATGCACGTCGCTGCCGACCTGGTCGGCTTTCGCCAGCACCTTCTTGACGCTGGAGAAATTGTAGGAGCGCAGGTCGATATCGTCGACATTGTCCTTGAAGTCGGTGATCGTGTCGCGGCCGTAGCCCTTCTTGAAGATGAAGTCGTCATAGCCCTTGCCGCCGGTCAGCGTGTCGTTCCCGGTGCCGCCGTTGAGCTTGTCGTTGCCGAGCATGCCGAACAGCTTGTCGGCGCCGGCATTGCCCTGCAGCGTGTTGTTGGCCTGGTTGCCGCGCAGGACGTCGCTTCCGCTGCCGCCCTTGGCGTTCTCGATCAGCGAGCGCGTATCGCCCTTGAAGAGGAGAGCGTTGAAGATGTTGCCGCGCGCATAGACGTCGGTCTCGAAGTTCAGCAGGGCGATCTGGGCGTCGCTGAATTTCGAATGCTGGCCGGGGCGCAGGTCGACGCTGACGCCCGTCTTGTAGGAGGAGAGGTCGTAGGTGTCCTTGCCGCCGCCGTCCCAGATGGTGGCGAAGATGCGGTTGCCGCCGGCATCGATGGCGACCTTGCCGTTGACGAGCGTGTCGCCGTTGCCCGGCTTCCACTTATAGACCGTGTTGCCAGAATTGGTCGTGAAGTCGGCGCCGTACATGCGCTGCAGGGCGGCGATGTCGGCCATCATGTAGGACTGGGCATAGTCGAACTCGCCGTTCCTGTAGCCGTCGCTCGCCGAGTCGCCTATCGCGGCGCGATAGGTCATGATGGAATATTCCATCGAATCCTTGCTGGCGGGCAGGGCCGAGAAACCGTTTTCCGACTCATGGCCGTGCTTGAGGCCGAGCGCATGGCCGATCTCGTGCAGCATGGTCGCCCAGGCATAGTTGCCGGCGACGGGCGAGCGATAGTCCTCGGCGCGGCCGAACCACAGGTCGCCGTCGCCGTCGGTTTCCCCGGGATAGTAGGCCCAGGCCGTCGGTGGGTCGTTCGATTCGCCAAAGCGCAGGTTGGAGCCCGTCGTGGTCCCCTTCGACACGGAAAGGTTGGTGAAACCCTCGACCGAAAAGCCGTTGTTCGCGGCATTGCCGAATGCCGTGTCCAGGGCGAAGCGGGCGGCCGTCTGCTGCATCGAGGAGATCGCGCCGAAGGCGTTGTCCGGTTCGCCGGCATAGGTGTAGACCGACGAGGACGTCGGAAACGCATAGGTCACCGAGCCCGACCAGGCCGTGCCCGACAGAACGCCGTCGATGATCCCTATGCCGGTCTTGCCGATCGTCTTGGTGGTCTTGCCTGTTCCTGTCATGTCGCATTCTCCTCCTATGCGGGATGTCGTCTGGTGTGCCTTGGATAGACCGCAATTCAGGCCGATTCTGGGGTCGCTTGAAGATGCAGGCCTATCGTGATGAAATGGAAGCCCCTGGATCAGAACGGACTATTGCCGAATGGTATTCGACCGGAGGTTAAAATTGCTACCCAAGATATCTATCGTGGCGACCGCCAGCATCCTGCTTGCGGCGGCCGGCGAAGCGCCCCCGGGCACCGGCGGCATCATGGCGCGGCCTTCCGATCCCGAGAAGGCCGTACAGGCGGAATATGAAAACCTGAAGTCGAAAGGCACGCGCGAGGCGCTGGAACTGTTCATCGCGCGCCATCCCGACCATCCGCTCGCCGAACGGGCGCGCGAGGAGATCAAGGGGTTCGGCAAATAGCCGCCCCCGTGAGACCGATCTGAAGAGGGCGCCGTCAGGCGCCCTTTGCGCATCCGCCCCGCGCTCTTTCCGGACGTTTCCCCTCCCTAATAAACCATCCCGAATAAAGCCGTGCGCCCGCCCGTCGATAGGAGGAATGCGGTTGACGAACGTCATGGGCCTTGCCAGCATGCCCGTGGATTTCCGACCGGACCAGTTGAATTTGTGGGGGCATACATTGACTGCGGGTTCCATCGTCGCGACGATCTTGATCATCTTTGCCGGGCTGCTGGCCGTGCCTGCCGTCAGCCATACCAATGCGGGAACCACCTTCTCCCTGATGGCCTCCTCCATGGCTTTCGTCGCCATGGGCATCGCGCAGTTCATGGCGACGCGTCCGCCCTTCATCGAGCGGCTGTTCGGCGGGCTCGACCGCATCTACCAGTTCCATCGCAAGATCGGCATCGCGGTGCTCTGTCTCATCCTCGTGCACTATTTCGTGGCGCCGGATTTCCAGGGCCTTTCGGTGACGAGCGGCCTCAACGTGCTCGCCAGGACCGCGGGCGAGTGGGCCTTCTACGGCTTCGTCTTCCTGCTCGTCCTCAGCCTGGTGAAGGTGATCCCAAAGACGCGCTTCCAGATCCCCTACCAGTATTGGCGCATCACGCACCGGTTCATCGGCCTGCTCTTCGTGCTCGTCGCCTTCCACCAGATGTTCATCAAGCGGCCCTATGACGGCACGGTGCTGCTGGCGGTCTATCTCAACCTCTTCGCCGCGCTCGGCATCGTCAGCTATGCCTATACCCAGCTGCTGCCCTGGCTGCGCACGCGAAAATACGAGGTGGTGAATGTCGAGCGCCACGACGGGGCGACGATCATCTCGGCAAGGCCCACGGGCCGCAAGCTTCGGGCCATGCCCGGCCAGTTCGGCTTCTTCCGCGTCAACCGTCCGGGCCTGCGCGAGCCGCATCCCTTCACGATTGCCGGCATCGAGGACGACGGGTCCGTGCGCTTCGCCATCAAGCCGCTCGGCGACTACACCAAGGCGCTGCGCGAGGCTGTCGCGGTCGGCGACGCGCTGACGCTGGAGGGCGGCTACGGTCATTTCAACCACAAGCGCGGCGGCAAGAAGCAGATCTGGCTTGCCGGCGGCATCGGCGTCACGCCGTTCCTCGCCATGGCGAGCCGGCTGAAGGGCGACGAGGGGCAGGATATCCACATGGTCTACTGCGTGCGCGACGGGGCCGAGGCGATCGGCCTCGACACGTTCCGGGCGCAGGCCGAAAAGCTCGAGAACTTCAACTTCGTGCTGCACAATTCGGCGACGGACGGCCGCTTCGACGCCTCCAAGCTCGTTGCCGGGACGAGCATGAACCCCGCGGAAGCCGATCTGTGGTTCTGTGGCCCGCCGCCCTTGCGGATGGCGATCGAAAAGGGACTGAAGGAACTCGGCAAGGCGCCGCGCCGCGTCGAGTTCGAGCGTTTCGAATTTCGGTAGGGCAGTTTCCGGGGAAACTGCGAAGCGGTTTGTCATCCGGAATTGTGACCCGAAGGACTGCATTTCCAGCCGGCGTGCCGGCCTCATGGAGCGAAAGGAACAAGCCATGCGCATGTTCAGGACATCATTCTCCCGCCCCCGCGCCCGGCTTGCGGCTGCCTTCGGCCTTGCCATGGCGGCGTTCTGTCCCACCGGAGCGCTTGCGATCGACCAGTTCGCGCCCGATGCCTACGGCACCTACAAGGCGAATGCCGAGAACGGCAAGCTCTTGTTCGGCGCCGCCGGCTGCGGCGCCTGCCACGGTTCGGGCGACAATATCGAGCTGCTTTCCGGCGGCATGGAGATGCAGACGGCGATCGGCAAGTTCTTCGCGCCGAACATCTCCGCCCATCCGAACGGCATCGGCGGCTGGTCCAATGCGGATTTCCTCAATGCCGTCATGGTCGGCCTCAAGAAGGACGGCGACAACCTCTATCCGGTCATGCCCTATACGTCCTACGGCGGCATGAAGCCGGAGGACGTGCTCGACATCAAGGCCTATATCGAGACGCTGCCGAAATCCGACGCCGCCTCGCAGGAGCACGAGATCGCCTTCCCGTTCAGCCGCCAGACGACGATCACGCTCTGGAAGCGCAGCCATTTCACCGTGCAGGCCTACCAGCCGCGCGAGGAGACGCAGATGGAGCGCGGGCGCTATCTGGTGGAGAATGTCGGCGGCTGCGGCGATTGCCACACCCCGCGCACCACGACCTACGGCCTCGACCTCGCCCGCGCCTACGAGGGCGAGAAGGGCCTGACGGGCGCCGTCGCGCCCGACATCACCAAGGCGCGCATGAGCGGCCTTGCCTCGCACGAAGTCTTCACCCGCGGCCTGATCGACGAGGGCAAGAAGCTCTCCGGCTCGCCGCTCTCCGATCCGGTGATGCGCCGCATCGCACAGGGCCTTTCGACGCTGTCGGACGAGGACAAGCAGGCGATGTACGCCTTCCTCGCCGACCGCGAGGTGAAGGTGACGCCGGTCGAGACCAGCCCGACGCCGGTCTGCAGCGAGGCGACCGCCGAGACCGCGCTTTCCGCCGGTGGCGGCAGCGCCGAATTCGCTTCGGCGGCCGACGCGTTCATCGGCAAATATTGCCGCAACTGCCATGGCCCGGGCGAAAGCTCGCAAGGTTCCTTCCCTTCGGGTGATCTTGCCTCGATCGCCGCCAACCCGGCCTTCGTGACGCCGGGCGATGCCGCCAAGTCGCTGCTCTACACCAGCGTCACCAGCGGCCGCATGCCGCTCGGCAAGCGCCCCGACGATGCGGAGGTGCAGAGCCTTGCCAACTGGATCAACTCGCTGAACAAGGATGCCATTCCTACAGCAGTCTCGGCCATGAAGACCGAGCGCGCGCGGCCGATGCTGAAATATCTCGATTTCGTCGAACTGGCGCTGCGCGATGTTTCCAAGGTCGACGAGCACGACCAGCCGTTCATGCGCTACTTCAGCTATCGCGACCAGTATAACGGCATGATGAGCTGCGAGAGCCACGAAACCTTCCTGAAGCGCATGCGTGTGCTGGCGGGCGGCTTCAAGAAGCTGCTCAATTCGCTGTCCTACGGGCCGGAACTGGTGCTTCCGGAAGAGGTGGAGGGCTCCGACGGCCTGCTCGTGCGCGTCGACCTGCGCGACCTCGAATGGAGCCAGGAGGACTACGACTTCCTGATCAACGAGTATTTCTACGGCGTCGACCCGGCGAGCGACGCCCAGTTGCACTCGCTCGCCAAGGCGACGCAGACCCAGCTTCCGATCATGCGCGTCGACTGGTTCATGAGCAACGGCGCAAGGCCGAAGGTCTATAACCGCCTCATGAAGCTGCCGACGAACATTTCCGAACTGGAAAAGCGTTTCGGCGTGCCCGTCGAGCAGAACATCGAGCGTCGCCGCATCGTGCGCGCCGGCTTTGCCGACGGCTCCTCCGGGGTTTCCGACCACAACCGCTTGCTGGAGCGGCACGACATGCCCTTCGGCGGCTATTACTGGAAGTCCTACGACTTTGCCGGTGACGTGGGCAAGCAGGTGCTGAAACGCTTCCCGGCGGGGCCGGAGGGCGTGCGCCTCAAGGCCGGCCTCGAAGCCTTCGACCATGACGGCGGCGAAATGATCTTCTCGCTCCCGAACGGCATGCAGGGCTATTACCTGTCGACCGACAAGGGCGACCAGCTCGATATCGGCCCGACGGCGATCGTCTCCTTCCGCAAGCGGCCGATCGGCAAGGGCGTCGAGATCATCAATGCCCGCTCGTGCTTCGACTGCCACTTCGACGGCATCCTGTCCAAGCGCGACCAGATCCGCGAGCATATCGAGACGTCGACGCTGTTCTCCAAGGATCAGCAGGACGAACTGCTCGCCGTCTACGTGCCGCAGGAGGAGCTGAACGAGGTCTACAAGCGCGATACGGACCGCTTCGTCGCCGCGCTCGACCGCCTCGGCATCACGGAAGCCACGTCCGGCGGCGGCAAGACCAGCCTGAAGGCCCCCGGCGGGGCGGAGATCTTCACCTACTTCGCCGACAAGTACGAGGACGAGCTGAACTTCGAGCAGCTTGCCGCCGAGTTCGACATGACGCCGGAGGAGTTCGCCTCCGACATCCGCCGCCTCACCGACGTCAATGCGCTGCGCATCGGCATCGACTGGGTGGCGACGCTCGAATCGGGCGCGACGATCCCGCGCGTCGAGGTCGAGGAGCAATATGCCTTCATGCTCCAGCCGCTTCTCCAGCTCGAACCCCTGAAGCGCGGCGTCAACCCGGAGGGTAGTGCCGGCCAGTATTCGGCCGACAATTCGGGCTACCAGCAGCCGGAGCAGAAACCCGAACAGAAGCAGGAACAGGCCGCGAGCGACTACCAGCAGAAGCCGGCCGACCAGGCTTCGGGCGGCGACCAGTACGCCAAGCCCGAGGAGAAGGCCTACGTCCCGTCCTACAAGCAGGACGACAAGGCGCAGGAAAGCAAGGTGAAGCTTGCCGTGCATGTGCCCTCGACAAGCGCGAAGGTCGGCGATTACCTTGCCTTCGAGCTGAGCACCAACCATGCCTGCGAGCTGCAGGTGATGTATGTGGAGGACACGGGTAACGTGGAGATCATCCCCGACGTGATGATCGGCAGCACGACGCTGAATGCCGGCGAACGCCGCCTGATCCCGCAGCCGGGCACGGGCAACCTGACCTTCGATTCGCCGTCTCCCGGCGAAACGATGATCGCCTATTGCCGCGTCGGCGGCCTCGGAGACCAGAAGCTGACGGCCGAGAAGGCCAAGGAACTGGCCGCAGGCTCGAAGCAGCCGCTGACGCGCGGCCTTGCCGTCAATCTCGCCAAGCAGGCCGAGAAGGACAACGGGGCAAGCGGCGTCCAGATGGTGACCTTCGAGATCAAATGACAAAAGGGCAGGGGCCGTCCGGCCCCTGCCGATTTCTTCCATGAGGACATGAGGGCTGGACCGACAATGCTGATGCGATCCCTTGCAGCGACACTCTTCGTACTGGCCGGGACGGCGCCCGCCGCCGCGGCCTGTGAGGCCTTTACCGGTGTCGTCGAGGCGCTCAATTCAGGGGACGAGGAGAAGGCCCGGGTGCTTGCGGAAACCGCCGGCACGGCCAATTGCAGCGCCAACGAGCGCGCGCTGACCGGCCGCGTCGCGGCGCTGACCACCTTCAACCGCATCGCGACCGCCGTCGGCAACGGCGGCCGGCTTGCCGATCACCGGCAGGCGCTGGAAGACCTGCAGCGCCAGTATGGCGGCCCGTGGCAGGTGCTGGACGCGCTGGGCGACCTGGCGCGCGAGCGCAAGGACTACGAACAGGCCGCCCGCTTCTACCAGCTTGCCCTGGAGGACGGCTCGAACGAGACGATGACGCCGGACTGGATGGCGCCGGACGAGCAATACATCCTGCGCCTCGACAAGCTTGCCAGCGAAATGCGCCTTGCCGCGCCGCGGCCCGTGCAGCTTGCCATGCGCGGCGGCTGCAAGGTCTCCTTCCGCGGGGTGAAGATCAAGAAGAAGTCGACGCCCGTGCGCTACGTCTTCGGCACGGCAGATTTCACGCCGGAGGGCATCGAGGCGGCAAAGGACCTCGCCGAATGCCTGAAGACGGTCAAGCCCGCCGCGATCACGCTGATCGGCCACACCGATCCCGTCGGCTCGGCGGAGGCCAATTACAGGCTTTCCGTCGCCCGCGCCGAGACGCTGAAGACCTATCTTGCCGGCAACGGCTATGCCGGCACGATCGCCGTGGAAGGCAAGGGCGAGGAGCAGCCCTTCAAGCCGGACGATGCCAGCGCCTATGATACGGAAACGCTGAACCAGCTGCACCGCCGGGTGGAAGTGGACGTGGAGTGATGCGCCCGCTGTCGCGCCCGCTGGAGCCTGTTTTCCCCGTCCGGGGAAGGTTGTGTCGTTCCCTTGCCGGAACCGCGCTGGCCCTTTGCCTTGCCGCCGTCGCGCCGCTTCCGGCCCTTGCCGCGCAGACCCATGCGCTCGTCGTCGGGGTCGACCAGTATCCCAACGATGTCAGCCTCGACGGCGCGGTGCGCGATGCCGAGGACGTCGCGCGCGCGATGAGCGCCGCCGGCTTCACCGTCCGCAAATTCACCGATGCCGAGGCGCGCAAGGACGATATCCGCAAGGCCTGGACCGACATGGTGGCCGGGGCGGCGGCGGGCGATACGATCATCTTCACCTATGCCGGCCACGGCGCGCAGATGCCCGAACTCGTCGCCGGCGACGAGGCCGACGGGCTCGACGAATTCCTCCAGTTGCCGGGCTTCGATCGCAACCGCCATGAGGAAACCGCAAACGAGATCATCGTCGACAACGAGATGAACGCCTGGTTCGGCGAGGCGGAAGGCAAGGGCGTGCATGTGCTCTTCGTATCCGACAGCTGCTTTTCCGGCGGCATGAGCCGCTCCGTCACCGGCAAGAGCCGGCTTGCGCCGGCCGTCACGGTCAAGCTCGCGCCGCCCTCGCAGGAGGCGCTGGCCGGGGCCAATCTCAAGGAGATCGATTTCAAGCAGGTGACGGTGCTCGCCGCCTCGCTGGAAAGCCAGCCGACGCCCGAGGTCATCATCGACGGCGAGCCGCGCGGCGCGCTGAGCTGGAGCTTCGCCCGCGCCGTGGAAGGCAGCGCCGACCGCGACGGCAACGGCCTCATCACCCGCATCGAACTGGAGGACTATATCTTCTCCAACGTGAAGAACCGGTCGGAAGCCTTGCAGGTGCCGAATTTCATGCCGCAGGTCGCCCGTTCCGAGGGCGAGGTCGTCGTGACGCTGACGCGCGGCATTCCCGTCGCCGCCGACACGGGCGGGACGAACACCGATGCCGGCACCGCCGGCACCGAAACGCAGAAGATCATCAAGCCGGCTAAGGACCTCGGCTGGACGGGCAGCATCGCGCTTGAGATCGCCGGCACGGCGGAGAAGCCGAAGAATGCGGACGGCACCGGCACGCCCTACCGCTGGGACGTGGCGAGCGGCGTGTTCTACACGCCGAACGGCGACGTGGCGGCGGAGAATGTCGGGGCGGACCGTATCCAGGCCGTGGTCGACAAATATGTCCTGCTCGATTTCCTGAAGGCGCTCGCCAGCCAGAATCCGGGTTCCGTCTCGCTGACGCCGGTGAAGGACATCTATGCCGCCGGAAACCGCCTGCGCTTCGACGCCCCGCCCGGCCGCTATCCCAACATGCTGGTCTTCAACCTCGCCAATACGGGCGAGGTGCAGTTCCTCGACATGCAGGCGGCCGGCACCGCCAGTTCGCAGTTCAAGCTGACGGATGTCGAGGTCGTCAAGCCCTTCGGCGCCGACCACCTGATCACGATCTGGACCGGCGAACCCGTCGATGCGATCGGCGCGGTGCTCGCCGACAAGAATGTGACCTCCGAAACCCTGCTGCAGGCGCTCCTGACCCGGCTCGACGGCAGGGAGGCGAGCGTCGCCATCCAACCCCTCTACACGCGGGAAACGCTCTGATGATCCGTCACGCCGCCGCGCTTGTCCTCTCGCTCTTTCTCGTTTCCGGTGCCGCCGCCGCCGACCGGGCGCTTCTCATCGGCATCGGCACCTATGCCACGCTGCCGGAAAAGATGTTCCTCGAAGGGCCGAAGAACGACGTGCCGCTGATCGAGACGCTGCTCAAGGAAAAGCAGGGTTTCGCCCCGGAATCGATCCGCATCCTCAGCGACAAGGACGCGACCAGGGCCGCCATTCTCGCCAGCATCGAGGAGTGGCTGGTCGCCGGAACCCAGCCCGGCGACCGCGTCTATTTCTATTTCTCCGGCCACGGCCTCCAGGTGAAGGACCAGAGCGGCGACGAGGAGGACGGGCTCGACGAGGCGCTGTCCACCTTCGATATTACCGCCGGCGACGGCGACTGGACGAATGTCATCCTCGACGACGAGATCGACGCGATGCTCGCCAAACTCAAGGACCGCGCCGTCTCCATCGTCATCGATGCCTGCCATTCGGGCACGATCTCGCGGTCGCTCTCCACCAAGGTGGGCGAGGCGCTGGAAAGCGCGCGCTTCCTGCCGCGCCCCTTCGCCAAGCCGGCGGAGGCGGTCAAGACGCGCGGCCTGCGCATCGACGTCGCCGTGGTCGACAAGCCCGAGATCGCCAGGCAGAACGGCGTGGAGGCCTGGAGCGCGGCGTCCTCCTACCAGGTCGCCTGGGACGACACGCGCCTGCCGCCGGACGACCGCCACGGCGTCTTCACGCTCTCCTACGTGACCGGCCACGAGGTCGCCGCGGGCGACAGCAACGGCAACGGCATCGTCTCCAATGCCGAGCTGCTCGAATATGTGAAGAAGCAGTCGCAGACCTATTGCGCCGCCCAGGCCCAGTGCCAGGGCCTCGACCCGCAGCTCGAGGTGAACTACGCCCTGCTCGGCGCCAGCGCCACGACGCCGACGGCCGACGCCACCGCCCAGCAATACCAGCAGCCGCAGACGGGCGGCGACACCCAGCAGCAGACGCCCGACTATGGCAAGGTCGAGGAGGTGAAGGTCGAGAACACCCAGCAGACCGCCTATGTCGCTGCCGACCCGGTGGACGCCGTCGGCGATATCCTCGGCAAGGCGCAGAGCGGCGACGTCAAGGTGGCGCTCTCCTCCGATTACCTGAAGAGCGGCGACGTCTTCAAGATCAGCGTCACCAGCACGACGGGCGGCCACCTCATCCTCTACGACGTCGACAAGGACGGCAAGGCGACCCAGATCTTCCCGAACGAATCGGCCCGCAAGATCACGCCGCTGACGGCCAATGCCCCGCTCACCATCCCGGACGACTATTACGGTTTCGATTTCGAGGCGGAAGGGCCGAGCGAGAACGTGCTCGTCGCCATCGTCATCGCCGACGACGTCGACCTCACCAAGGTCGCGCCCAGCGACTACGGCCTGACCAGGGAACTCGACGCCCGCACCACCATCGCCGACATCGCCGGCACGCTGCAGCAGACCTGGACTCGCGACACGGAAAACCGCAGCGTCAACTGGTCCCTCGGCCTCTTGAAATACACGGTCTACTGACCCCCGCCGGCAACGTTCTGAAATTGCTGGCGCGCTGGAATCTTGTCGGGAAAATCCGGTGAAGGTGGTGAGCGCGCAGGGATTCGAACCCTGGACCTACTGATTAAAAGTTATTAGCCGATGCAAAAATAACCATCTAAAATCAATTGCTTACATCTGTTAAGTCTTTGATTTACTGACAGAGATTGACGAATGGCGGCGTCTGTATGATTCTGTATGTCAGGTGAATGTCGCGGCGTGGACAGCGCGGACACTTACAAAATACATACAGAGGACCGCCCCATGCCTATCCTGCTCACCGACAAGACCGTTGACGCCTTGCCCGTCCCTGAGAAGGGGCAGAAATTCTACTACGACAGTAAGGAGGCACGCTTCGGTTGCCGTGTGAATGCCGGCGGAAAGCGTTCGTTCATCCTCGAATATGGCAACCGCGCCGCTGGGGGAGAGTTCCGCTACACAATCGGATCGCGGCCGGAATGGACGACCGGAGCGGCCCGCAACGATGCGAAGAGGCTCAAGGCTGAGATCGCCGCCGGCCGACCTCCGCACGAGGAGAAACACAAGGCGAAGGCCGACCGGGAAGCAAAGCGGGTGGCGGCAGAGGCCGAGCGCTTGGCGGTGACGGTCGCCGACGTGCTCGACGGCTATGTCGCAGCCCGCAAGGTGGACGGCCGCAAGCGCAAGGCCAAGGATAAGACGCTGGAGGAGTATCAGCGGCTCGCCGACCGGGTGCTGAAGCCCCGCATCGGCGCGGTGAAGGCTGCTGAGCTGGCGGCCCCGGCCGTCGCTGCCCTATATTCAGAGTTGCAAAAAATGCCTAGACGCATCGCGAAGGCGAAGAACCTCAAGGCGGAAGACATCCCCCGCGCCCGGACGCAGGCCACGGCTGCGATGCGCTTCCTGTCGGCGGCAATGGCGTGGGCGGTGGGGGCGGGCCATCGGCCGGATGGAATGAACCCGGCTAGAATAGAGCTGGAGGGCACGCCCAAGCGGGATCGTGTGCTCTTCACCGGAGAGGTGCCGCGCGTGCAGGATGCCGTCGATGCCATGGCGGCGGACGGCAGATTGCACCCGACCGCCGCCTTGGCCATCCGCCTCTTGTTCGTCACCGGATGCCGGGCGAGCGAGATTTGCGGTCTTCGCTGGGAGTATGTCGATTTCAGAAGCGGCATGCTGCGATGGGACGACACCAAGACCGGCGCGCTGCGGAAGCCGATGACGGCCGAGGCCCGCGACCTCTTGGAAGCGGCGCACAAGGCGCGCGTCGTCGGTGAGCCGTGGGTCTGCCCGCCGCTGAAACCCGGAAACCGAAACAGCAAGGCCAAGAGGCCGCCGACACCGCACCTGCGCCCCGACACATTGGGGAAGATATTCAAGCGGGCCATGGAAGAGGCAGGTGTTACCGACAAGGACGCGACGTCCCACCTCATCCGCCACTGGTTCGCGACCGACACCTATGGCGACAAGGAATTAGCGCCGCTCAAGCAGATGGAGCTTGTCGGCCACAAGTCGGTCGCCACCGCCCAACGCTACGCCCATTTCAGCGACGAGGAACTAGCAGAGGACGGGCAGGGGCAGGCAGACCGGCGGCGCGAACGGCTTGCCCGTGAACGCGAGCGCGGGCAGGTGGTGCCTCTTAAAGGGGGCGCGGCGTGACCCGTCTCGCATTATAATCGGTCTCTAGCGCTTGCTTCTGTAGTAGGGGCGAACACGTTCGCCATTTGCGCGTGTATGCCCCGTAACAAAGATCGTTCGCGTGTTGCCAGTGGTGTCTGAAATAGCACCATAACCGGTGGCGGTTCGTTGGCGTGTTGCTTCTTCCATTCTCGCAAGGTGCTGGCCTTGCCGGCCTTCGGTGTAGTGCGGCTGCGAGACAGAAATCTGCTGTTGATTTGCTAGATATTTCTGTTCGTCAACGCGTTGATTCAGTCCTGCGCCATAGTAAACTATTGAAGGTGTTTTACGGTCAGTTTTCGCCCCTTCCTGAGCATAGCCTGATCCGCCCCCTAGAAGTATTCCGGCAGCGAAGGCGGCCGCCTTGATCCAATTGTTACTCATGCGAACGCCCCGCTTATAAGCCCGAGAGGTTGAGATTTTTCAGTGCTCAAACTCGCAAATTGCTGGTTTTGCAAACAAGTATAATTTTATCAATTGGCGTGAACTATGCATTCGGCGCTTCGATTGCTCATTGCAAGGATGGTTTGAAAACGAGCATGCCAACTATCAAGTCGTTGCGAAGCCCTCTTCACCTCCTTAGATTCAGGTTTCGAGCCGGGCACGTTGTAGAATACAATCTCGTGAACAGGAGTTATGAGATCGTTTGTAAAAATCTTAAGAGAAAGACGATCAATTTTTTGAACCGATCTTTTTGATCCGGTTAATCCACCGAGGAGGAGCCCAACTGGTCCAAGTAGAACTGCCCCAACAGCAGCTCCTGCAACTTGGCTTCCTCTGTTTGTCTTATGAATAGATGATCCGTTTCTTAATACTTCGACGCCCACTAAATCGCTGAAGTTGAAGACCTTAGTGTTGTGCGCGCCTCTAGCTATGGCAAATTTGTTGTTAGTTGGATCGAGTGCGAGGCCCGCATTGCCGGAACTGCCCTCAAAAACTATGGCGGGTTGGAAATCCGGAATATTTGAAAGAGCCTTGCCTTGCTGACGGGCCTTCCGAGCGGCTTTCTCAGCATCGGCTTGCGCCCCTATGATCCCGACGCCCAAAACCACGATTACGATTACACAGAACCAAAACATAGCACCCTCAATATGTAGGCGGAAGACCACCTCACATTGCACGCCGACCGTTTAAATAGCGTCAAAGTATCAGGTTGGATTTAAGCGGTGTTGGTAAGCGGTTGCTGGACGCGCCGAGTGGCGGCCCGAAAAAGTTAACAAGGTGTCGATACTACATTTAGCGATGGATGCCATTCAGGAACGTGCCCCGCGCATGGCGCTGCCGCTATTCAGCCGCGAGCTTATCCGCGTCGTGGGGCAGGACCTCCGCACAGCGAACCGCCGCTACGGCACCGTGCAGACCCATGTGTTTGTCGGCCTGCGCCTGAAGCCCGATGCAATTGCCGCCTGACGGCCCGACACAAGGATTGAACCCATGAACCGACAGCAACGGACCCGAGGCCGCAACGCCAGCCAGCCGGCAGCAACCCCAGCGGCAGCGGCCGAGCCGCCCGCCATGGACCGCATTGCCGCCCGGCAGGCCGCTCGCGCTGAGGCCCGGCGCGAGCGGCAGGCACAGGCTCAGCCGACACCACCGCCAGCCGCCGCCACGAGCCCCGCGCCCGCGCCGCCCGGTCCCAGCCTGCCGCCGTCCGTGCTCGACATGACGGGCCGCCAGCGCCTCGCCACGCTCGCCTCCATCCAGCAACTCGCCAAGGGCGGCACGACCCAGCGCGCCATTGCCGACGCGCTCGGCACGACCGTCAACCACCTGCAATGCTGGGCCGTCGAAGATCAGGCGTTCCATGACGCCTTGCACTGCGGGGACGAGGCGCGCATTTCGTGACGAGCGCGCGGGCGCGTTCTTCAAAGGCGCGGTCGTTCTCGTCCGCGCGGGCCTTCTCGGCTTCGGCCGTCGCGCGGGCGAGCGCCGGGCGCAGCATGTCGATTGCCGCCTTGGTTCTGACGGTATCGGCGAGGTAGGCGTCCATCGCGGCCGGGTCGAGCACATCGACGTCGGCCTTGTTCGCCTCAAGCTCGTGCAACTTGGCTTCCGCCGCGTCCAGTTCGGCGGCGATTTTCGCGGCGCGCTCGTCCAGCTTGTCGGCGGAGGCGAAGGCGTGCGCGAGGTCGGCGACGCCTTCGCCCTTCCGGGGACGGCCGGGCGGGCGCGGGTGGATCGAGCGGAACTTTTCCATGATGCGGTCAAGCTCTGCGCTGCCGGCGGTCGTCGGTAGACCGGGGTCGTCGGGGTCGGGCGCGTCGGTCGTGAGGTCCGGCAGCGTCCGGGCGGCCATCATGGAGCGCCGGATGCGCTCCTGATCGCTTTCGCCCTTGGGCTCGGGGACGGACGGCGCGTTCGGATAGCGCGGGTCTTTAAGAATTTGTGCCATGGTCTCGGTCTCCGGTGAGGCAGGTCAAAGGGCTGAAGCGTTCGCGGCCTCAGTCGAGGTAACTCAGGGCTTCGCGCACGGCTTCGTCGTCGCAGCCGCCGTATGCGAGGGCGTCTTTCAAGGCGTAACTTGCGGTTTCGGCGTCAGCACGGAAACCAGCGAGTTCCTTGGCGAGGGCATCGCGTTCGGCTTCCGCCTTGGCGAGGGCCAACGCAAGGGCGTCACGTTCGGCGCGGACGTCGGCGAGTTCCTTGGCGGGGTTGTAGGCGGTCGTCGGCATGGTCAAATCTCCAGTCGTTCAAGGGCGGCGAGTGCTTTCCTCAACCGTTTTCCGATCTCTCTCGTCTCGCGACGCGCCTTGGGGTTGCTGAGGTCGTCAGCGGCGAAGTTTACGAAACGTTCGACCTCCCGGCGCAAGGCGTTAAGGTCGATAGCGCCGGTCTTGGGATTGCGGAAAGATTTCACTACGCGCCACTGCTGGCGGCTGATCGGCTTCGTCATGGCTGTGCCTCCCCCAGCTTCCTCTTGGCCTGCCGGCGCTTGGACATGCCGCGCGCGGCGGCGTGCTCCGCTTCGAGCGCGACGATCCCGGCGGCGACCGCTTGTGCGTCGGCCTTGCCAGTGGTGCGGTCGCGGAAGGACTTCAGCGGGTCGTGTCGGTCGAAGGGCTTGACCATCACGCCACCTTGCCTTCCGATATCTTCTGGGCCGCCATGACGGCGCTGTGCATATTCAGGATGGCGCGGCGGGCGGACGGTGCGGCCTCGGCGTCGTCCAGCTTGCGGGCGGTGGAGGTCGCGACCGCGATGATCTCGACGGCCTTCTGGCGGGCGGCCTCGTATCGGTCGGCGCGCGCTGTGAGCAGCACCATGACAGCGGCGAGCGCGCCAAGGTCGGCGCGCGCCTTACCGTGCTGTGTGGCGGTTTCGGCCCAGAGCAAGGCATGTTCAATTTTTCGGAGCGCTTCGCGAAGGGTCTCCAGATTGTGGTTGTCGTTTCGGCTAGGGGTCATCGTCTCGCCCTCGTGATTTGCACGGCGATATCGCGCAACCGCTTCAGGTCGGCGCGGGCCGCCTCTTTCTTCGCTTGGCTGTCGGCCACGTCGATGCGCGTTTCCAGCAAGGCCAACGCCTTTCTGACCTCATCAATCGCCGCGCCGTCGATGTTATCGCGTGCCATGGTCAGTCCTCCTGTTCGCTCTTGCCGGCAAGCGCCCTCTCAGCGACGGTGAGGCGACGACGCAGCCTAGCGCGCTCGGCCGGGCCGGTGGCCCACGTCATCCGGTAGGCGACGTCGTTCAGCGCGCGTCGGATGGCGGCGATTTGGTCGAGGTCTTTCTGGGCGAGCGGCAAAGGTTTTCGGCTCCGATTTCTCAAAATTTACTGACGACGGCACTTACAACCGTTCGATCTTGAGGGTGATTCTAGAGCGGAAGAAAACTTACATCAATAATATCAATAATTTGTCATGGACATGCTGCGGAACGTCTACTACTGAACCATTAGTAGGTGTCATCTGGCATGGTGCTGGCTAAAGTTAATCACGCGCTGTCATAGCCCGCCGGGCGCTTTGACAGCGACCTCTCGAAAGTGTGATCGGCTCGCGGAGGATTTTTTCCTTTCAGCGCCGGGTCGAGGCAGGCTTTCCGCGCAAGCGCCGTGCGGCCAATCGGCCGCCCCTATCACAAATGCCCGCCTTGACTCAGGGCGGGCCGCTGGCGCGGTTCCGGCCTCGGCGAGTCCCAGAGGGCGGGCAGATGCCAAACGCGCGCTAACGACTCGCTGTGAGTCAAACAGCCGCCATCGCCTCTCAGTTCCTCGGATCGTAGTCGTCCGCGTCGCGGTCGGCGGCATGGTCTTCGTCGCGCGGGTCGTAGTCCGTGTCGAAATCGGCGGCGTGGTCCTCATCCTCGGGTCCGAAGATGTAGCCGCCGTCGTGCCGCTCTGCCTTGCGCTGCTCGCGGCGGCTGGGGATGCCGTCGCTATAGGCGGGTTCAGTCAGCGGCCAAGCGCCGCCGGTCGGGCTGGGCTGGGGCTCGGGCTCTCGCTCGACGGCGGCGAGCGGCACGGCTTCCGCGTCGATTTCCAGCGGGCCGTTCTGCTCGGCGGCCATTACACCTTCGCGGATGAGGCCAAGCAACGCCATGGCGAGATGGCGCGGGTCCTTGCGATGATCGTCTACGGTCATGGGGTTCACCTGCGCGTTGAGAATGTTGACCTTCGCCTGCACGTCCGGGCGATAGATGTCGGGCCGGGCCGCTTGCAGGAAAATGCGTTGGGCGGCCGTGTCGCCCGCAACGCGCTCGCGTGTCGTGGTGACATGCAGTTCGTCAGGCGCGCCGTTGCGCTTCACGAGCTTGGTTTTCTCCTGCACGGCCTCGCGGGGCAGCGCATTCTCAAAGAGCGCGTCCGTCACAAGGGAAAGACGTGCCGCGCTACGTCCAGCGCCTGCAAGCCGTGGTGTATCATGCGAACATCATCGGGGGGCTCGGCATCGAGCTAGACGAGCTGGTATTCAACCTCACGAGCCTAGCCGAGCAGGCCAAGGAGCGTGGACGCCTCGACCTCTACCTTCATCTCGACGCCCTGCGCTCGGCAGCGGTCGCGGGCTTGCGAACCGAGGCCGCGCACCTGCCGCCGGAACCCGTCCGGCAGGGCGAGAGCGACGCGCAATGGGAGGCGCGCGTCTGGGCGACCATGGAGACTTCTGCCGCGACCTTCAAAGCCCCCGCCAATCCCGGCAAGCGGCCGATCAAAGGTCCCGGCTATTGGGCGAAGCAGATGCATACGGCCCGGAAGGATGGGGAGGACGACACGGCCTATGCCGGCCGCCGGCTGGTCTTCGCCGCGATGGCGCTGGACATCTTCCCGACTGACGACGAGACCGAGGCAGATTTCCGCGCCCGCGTCATGCATGTGATCGCCGAGAAGCTGAAGCTCACCCGCAAGGGCGAGACGGACAGGGCTTGGAGCCTCCGCTATGCCTCGTGGGCGGCCCGCCGTGACAGCTCTTTCACCGCTAGCGACCCGGCGCTTGAAGCAGGCAAGCGGGCGATCCTAGCCATCAACGTGCACTTCGCCACCGAAGCGATGCGCGAAAAGGCCCGGCAGGAGCGGCATGACAGGTTGCAGGCGCAGCTTGACGACCGCATGGAGGGCCACGCCGTCAACGCCGAGCACCAACGCGCACAGCGTTCCGCCACCACGCCGCTTGGCCTTGGCCGCTGACCGCCCGCCAGCGCGGCCCTGAAACGGAGTGGCTAGCCACTTTACCCCGGCAGCGGCCTCGCGTCGCTGCCGGCGATTTCTCCGCCGCCCACACTAGCTAGCACGCCTAGCTTATCTCACTCGGCAGCTTTAACGAGGGACCGAAGGTTTCATCTAGCCGAGCATCAGTAAGGTTCTCGTAGAACCAGTCCTCCACCGCATGTAGCCCTTGAATCGTCTCTTCCAGTTGAGCAGCTTCGGCCTCCGAGAGAAGCCCGTTATTTTGCCTTGCATCTAGTCGCTGTCTACGAAATCCGAACCTTACAAGCTCCCAAGCTTTCTCTCTGAGATTGGTCACATAGCCCGTCACATCTTCGCCGAAGACAAACTTGGCGTCTTCAGCGGCGGCGAAAATCTTGTCATACGACTCCCTCTCAATCGATCCCGAAATACTAAGCGCCACCGCGCACTCCTTGAGGCGAAGGTAAACCGCCAGCCGCTTGTCATGAATGGCAAGCTTGTAGTTGGCCGCTGCTGAATCCCTTGATAGTCGGTTCTGCTCCTTAATATCCGCGACCGTCTGCCGCTGGAGAATGAGAGTTGCGACGATAACAAAAAAAGCGATGGGAGCGAAAACGCCTGCGAGGGTGTCGCCCAGAAGGTTCAGCCCGTAGTAATCGAGAAATGAACGGAGGCCCGACCCGCCGGATGAACCTTCCTGAGCGCAGGCAATTGTCGGTGGTATCATCGCCAAGTGCGCGAACTTGATAATCGTTACCGCCCGCCGAACTTTCATGCGCCGCTCCGAAGAAAATAAGGGTCCGAGTGCTCGACCAGAAGGACTTCGGCTTACCGAAAATTGATCGAGTCTTCAATTCGTGCCAACACTCTTCAAGATGGCGGGCCGCCTCAGCGGCCGTGCCGTCTTTGCTACCGACGAGTTAAGCAGGACAAACCCTATTGAGCGCCTTCAGCCCCTTGACCAATATTTTGTTGTCAAGGTCTTTGGCTTTCAGCGTTTTCGTTAGATTCTTCAGGCCGTCAAGCATCTTCGATTGCGATTCCGAATTTGAGTTCTCGATATTTGTAACCATCAGCGCCATGATAGCGTGGTGAGCCTCAAGCATGGCCTTGTTTGCTTCGAGATTTGCGACCGCTAGATTTGTGCTTAAGTTGCGGATCGCGGCGCATTCTTCGGCCGTGATTTCAGCCGCGCTTGCCGGAACACCCGAGATCAGCGTAGTAATGACCGCAAGTCTAAATATCAGCTTCATATTGCCCCTTTGAAATCCTCGCGGACACCCCCTTTTGTAGGCCGAAACGGCCCTATCAAGGAAGCTATGCCTTCGCTGCTTATCCAGTTAGGGCGTTTGAGGGGTTTAAGTTCCGATAACTTTTACTGTCGCCGCATTGAAGAGCGCGCGTATAGGGGGGCTGGACTAAACCGTTTCTGTCCAGCCATATTAGTGTGATACGAGCGAATCCGCCGTTGATCGTGAAGCCTCTATAAGAGATAGTTCCCATGGAAATTACCGTCGTCGGCCTAGAGGGCCTTGGAATCCCGAAGTTTTCGACGCCTGAAGATATGATCGCGGCCGCCCCCGCATACGGTTTGACGCATACCGGTTTCGAGCAGCAAACGCACCTCGTGGCGCATCTGATTGGATTACCTAAGTTTAAAGAACTGCATGGCCCGATGGAAAACGGGTCAAAGGACGGCAATCTGAAAATTCGATACGAGACTTGGGCCGCCTCCGAATTTTATTCGCGTTGAGCCCGATCAGAAACCAAGATCGCCGCCCTATTAACACGGCGAGCAAGTGGTCTTCGGCCGTCCCTCAGGCCGGGCCTGCGTGCCGTTGGCGGGTGGATTACTTCACCCCCTCATGCCCAAGGCTTGCCGCCCGAGTGGCTAGCCAGTACCCTGAAGCCCGACAGCAACCCTGAAGGGCTCGGATTTTAATGACCATCCATCTGACCGCCGGCCGGCACGCGCTGCCCGCCGAGGGCCTTTGCGCCATGGAGCTTACGGCGCTTCTGGCCGGGGAAACCCATAGCGACAACCCGCGCTGCGCGAGCCCCATGCTCGCCGCCTATGTCCGCCGCCTGAACGACAACATGCCCGACGACGAGCGGCAGCGCCTCGCCCTTGTCGCCCCGAGACTGATCGGCACCGCCGGCAGCGAGGCGGAGGAGGTAGAGCGCGCCGTATCCCTCGCATGGCACGCCATCCGCGTCCTCGCACCGGCCGCTTTACGCGCGTCGTCGCGGTCGAAGCGCCGGGCGGCCACCGCCCGCGCACTGGAGCGCCAGACAGACCTCTTCAAGGCGTGGACGAAATGCGAGAGCGTGCGGGACAGGCTAGCGCGTCAGGAAGGTGGCGAATGGTCGCCGGCCGTCTTCGCGGTCCACCGCGCGCTGGAGGCGGCGCGTGGCGCAGCTTATCTGTCGATTGGTTGCCGTGGCGTTTTGAGCGAAGTGGAGAACCACGCCGCCGTGGCAGCGGCCGGTGCCGCCATCTACACGCATCTCGCCGGGTGCGGTCAAGCGTGGGCGCTCGCGCTCGACGCACTCAACGAGGCGCTGGAGATCGGCGCACGCTGACGCGAGTCGGATACTTACAATCCTACATACAAATCGCGACGCACATCTCAGGTTTCATTGTGAAGCGCTAATGCAATCTTGTTAAATCGCTGATTTCGCTTGATTTTTTGGTGAGCGCGCAGGGATTCGAACCCTGGACCTACTGATTAAAAGTCAGTTGCTCTACCGGCTGAGCTACGCGCTCCCAGGCGGTGCGAAGGCGCCCCGCGGAAGTGGGCGGAACATAGGCAGGAGGATTTGCCGGGTCAACCCGGAAAATGCGGCGAAAAACAGCTTTTGCTGCATTTCGCCGCGTTCTCCAAAAGGTGATTGGCAGGAGAGGGTTTGCGCGGATACTAGGGGCGCCACCGGAGGGGCGGGGACGGCCGGTTTCGGGCCGGCCCGCCTCTGACCGCCGCTGCGGAGTAGTTCATTGTCGATCGCCGATATTTCCCTTCTGAGCGCACTTCTTGCCGGCGCTCTCTCGTTCCTGTCGCCCTGCGTCCTGCCGCTCGTTCCACCTTATCTGTGTTACATGGCGGGCATTTCCGTCGAGCAGTTCAAGGGCGGGGATGCGGTCGCGATGCGGCGCGAGACGCGCGGGGCCGTGCTCCTCGCGGCCGTCTGCTTCACGCTCGGCTTTGCCACGGTCTTCGTGGCGCTCGGCGCCGGGGCCTCGACGATCGGCATGGTGCTGCGCCGGCATCTCGACATCCTCGCGCAGATCGGCGGCGTCGTCATCATCCTGATGGGCCTGCATTTCCTCGGCGTGCTGCGGATCGGGCTCTTTGCCCGCGAGGCGCGGTTCCAGGGCGGCGGCAAGCCGGCGACGGCCTCCGGCGCCTATGTCATGGGCCTTGCCTTCGCCTTCGGCTGGACGCCCTGCATCGGGCCTGTGCTGGGGGCGATCCTTGGCGTCGCCGCGGCGCGCGAGACGGTCGGCGACGGGGCCGTGCTGCTTGCGGTCTATTCGCTGGGGCTTGCGGTGCCGTTCTGGATCGCGGCCGGCTTTTCCGGCGCCTTCATGCGCTTCCTCATGCGCTTCCGCCGCCATCTCGGCACGGTGGAGAAGATGATGGGCGTGCTGCTCATTCTCACGGGCCTTGCCTTCATCTTCGGCTATATCAGCACTGTTGCCATCTGGTTCCAGCAAACGTTTCCCATTCTCTCGCAAATCGGCTAGGTCGGAATCCTACCCCGACAAGCGGAGTCGCTGCGCATCATGGCTGACATCATCGGACTGGTCCTGCCGTTCTTCGGCATGATCCTGCTGGGCTATGTCGTCGCGCGCATCACGCGCCAGCCGGTCGAGGCGCTCGGCTGGCTCAACACCTTCATCATCTACATTGCCCTGCCGGCGCTGTTCTTCAAGCTGGTCGCCAAGACGCCGATCGAGCAGCTGACGCGGGTCGACTTCATCCTTGCCAATATCAGCGCGACCTACCTGGTCTTCGGCCTGATCTTCGCTATCGGCCTCTGGCTGCGGCGGGCGACGGTCGGCGAGGCGACGATCCAGGGGCTGGCGGCGGCCTATGGCAATATCGGCTATATGGGGCCGGGGCTGGCGCTGCTCGCCTTCGGCGAGCCGGCGGCCGTGCCGGTGGCGCTGGTCTTCTGCTTCGAGAACATGCTGCATTTCACGGTCGCGCCGGCGCTGATGGCGCTCGGCGGCGGAGAAAAGCAGCCGGCGCTCAGGATCGCCGCCGGGGTGCTGCGCAAGATCGTCACCCATCCCTTCATCATCGCGACGGCGGCGGGCTTCGTCGCGGCCTTTGCCGGCTTCGAGCCACCGGCACCGCTGCAAAGGCTGATCGACTACCTGGCGCAGGCGGCCGCGCCCTGCGCGCTCTTCGCCATGGGCGTCACGCTGGCGCTGCGGCCGCTGAAGCGGGTGCCGGTGGAGATCGGCTACATCGTGCCGGCAAAACTCCTGCTGCTGCCGGTCGCCATGTATCTGATCCTCGGGCTTGCCGGCAATTTCGATCCGGTCTGGGTCTTCACGGCCGTCCTGCTCGCGGCCCTGCCGACGGCGACGAACGTCTTCGTCATCGGCCAGCAATACGGCGTGTGGCAGGAACGGGCCTCGGCGACCATCCTCGTCACGACGGTGCTGTCCGTCGCCACGGTGACGGTCCTGCTCTATCTCATCAAGTCAGGCCTGCTTGCGGGCGACCCGTTCCCGTAGGCCGTCGCGAAAGGCCTTCAGCGAGCCAAGCGGCTCGATGCCCTCGCGCATGACGATGCTGCGCAGCGGGCCGAGCGCGGAGAGCAGGTGCAGGCCGGCCGAGCGCAGGAACTGCACGGGCAGGAAATCGGAGAGCAGCGAGCGGTTGAGCAGGTCGACGCTGAGCGTGCGCGAGCGGATGTCCGCCTGCCGCTTGCGGTCGAAGCGCTCGCCGATCCCGGCGTGGCCCGCCGGCGTCGCGCCCTCAAGCAGGTCCTTCAGCGCCATGATGTCGCGCAGGCTGAGATTGAGGCCCTGCGCGCCGATGGGCGGGAAGGCATGGGCGGCCTCGCCGACGAGCACGATGCGCCCCTTGCCGAACCGTTCGGCCGTCATGCCGGAGAGCGGGAAGCTCTGCACCGGGCCATCGACGGTGACCTTGCCGAGCATGGATTGCATGCGCACCTCGACCGCGCGGCCGAGATCGGCGGCGGAGAGTTCCTTGAGGCGCGCGGCCTCCTTCGGCGGCAGCACCCAGACGAGGCTGGAGCGGTTGCCGGGCAGGGGAACCTGCGTGAAGGGGCCGCTTTCCGTGTGGAACTCCGTCGAGACATTGCCGTGCGGGCGTTCGTGCGCGAAATTGAGCACGAGGGCGGCCTGCGGATAGGACCAGGCCCTGACGCCGATGCTCGCGCTGTCGCGGATCTTCGATTTGCGGCCGTCCGCGCCGACGACGAGGCCGGCGACAACCCGCTGGCCGTCTTCGAGCGTCAGTTCGACATGCTCTTCGAAGGCATTGGCGACGGTCACGCCGCCCTCGATCCGCTCGATATTGCCGGTCGCCGCAATGCGGGCGTCGAGCACCGCAAGGAAGGGCGCGTTCGGGATATTGTAGCCGAAGGCTTCCAGCCCGACCTCGCCGGAGCGGAAGGCGACGGGCGGGGCGCGCAGCAGGCGGGCGGTGCCGTCGAGGATCTGCATGGTTGCAAGCGGCGCGGCATGGCGGGCGATCTCCTCCCACAGGCCGAGCGTCTTCAGGAAGGCGATGGACTGGTCCATCAGGGCCGTCGTGCGGCCGTCGCCTGCGCGGGCGGGCGGGGCGACCAGCGCGACGCGCGCGCCCGAATCGGCGAGCGCCAAGGCCGCAAGGCTGCCGGCAAGGCCGGCGCCGACGATCGCGATATCGAACTGTCTCATGACCGACCTCCGAAGCGGCAAGCGTTACCCACAGGTTCGGGATGCTTCTACCGGCAGAATCTAGGCCGGCAAAGAGGCAATTTCCATGGGATGAATCGGCGCAGGGCGCCAGGCCGCCCGCCAAGCCTCCGATTTGCACTGGCGATGCCCGGCAATCAATGCATATTACGGGCAGTGACCGCGTAAGAGGGCTGCCGGCGTGTCGCCGACGAAACCCCGGGGAATGGAACCGCGAAGGGCTATGAAGTTTTTCAACTACAAACGCGTACCCTACGCGGAGATTCGTGCCTTTTCCGTTCATATCCTGACGGCGTCGGGCTCGTTCCTTGCCTTTCTCGGCGTGGTGGCCGCGGCCGAGCATCGCTTCGTCGACATGTTCTGGTGGCTCGGCCTGGCATTGCTGGTCGATGGCATCGACGGCCCGATCGCGCGGAAAGTGCGGGTCAAGGAAGTGCTGCCGAACTGGTCCGGCGATACGCTGGACAACGTCATCGACTATGTGACCTATGTGCTGCTGCCGGCCTTCGCGCTCTACCAGAGCGGCATGATCGGCGTGCCGTGGTCCTTCGTGGCGGCAGGGGCGATCGTCGTTTCGAGCGCCATCTACTATGCCGACATGGGCATGAAGACGGACGAATATTTCTTCTCCGGCTTTCCCGTCGTCTGGAACATGGTGGTGTTCACGCTGTTCGTCATCCAGGCGAGCGAACTGACGGCGTCGATCATCGTCTTCGTCTCCGTCCTCCTCACCTTCATGCCGATCAACTTCCTGCATCCGGTGCGCGTCCAGCGGCTGCGGGCGTTGAACCTTACGGTCTTCTTCCTCTGGGCGCTGCTCGGCGGCTATGCGCTGCTCCTGCATTTCGATACGCCGGCCTGGGTGGTCTGGGGCGTGGTGGCGACGGGGGTCTATCTCTATGTCGTCGGGGCCGTGCTACAGGTTTTCCCCAATCTCGGCCGGTAGAAACAACAATCGGGAGGATTTTCGATGACCAAGGCGATCGTCGTCCGCAGTCTCGGCGGACCGGAAGTGTTGAAGCTGGAGGACGTGCCGCTTTCCGCGCCGGGCCCGGGCGAAGTGCAGATCAGGCAGGCGGCCGTCGGGCTCAATTTCATCGACGTCTATTTCCGCACCGGCCTCTACAAGGCCGATCCGCCGTTCATTCCCGGCAAGGAAGGCGCCGGCACGGTCACCGCGCTCGGTGAGGGCGTGACGGATTTCGCCGTCGGCGACCGCGTCGCCTATGCGTCGTCGGACGGCGCCTATGCGGCCGAACGCAACGTCGCGACGCGACATCTCGTCAAGGTGCCGGACGGCATCTCGCTGGAAACGGCGGCAGCCATGATGCTGAAGGGCATGACGGCGCAATACTTGCTGCTCCAGACCTTTGAGGTGAAGCCGGGCACGGTGCTGCTGTTCCATGCCGCCGCCGGCGGCGTCGGGCTGATTGCCGGGCAATGGGCGAAGGCGCTCGGCGCGACGGTCATCGGCACGGCGGGTTCGCAGGCCAAGATCGACCTGGCGCTCGCCAACGGCTACGACCACGTCATCGACTACAGCAAGGAGGACTTCGTCGCCCGGGTGCGCGACCTGACGGGCGGGGCAGGCGTCGACGTCGTCTACGATTCCGTCGGCAAGGATACTTTCCCGCAGTCGCTGGACTGCCTGAAGCCGCGCGGCCTCTTCGTCAGCTTCGGCAATTCCTCCGGCCCGGTCGAGGCCTTCAACGTCGGCCTGCTCTCGCAGAAGGGCTCGCTCTACGCCACGCGCCCGACGCTCTTCACCTATATCGCGACCCGCGCGGCGCTGGATGCATGTGCAAACTCGCTCTTTGATGTTGTGCAAAGCAACAAAGTGCGTATCAATATTCATCAGACCTATCCGTTGGCGGAGGCGGGACGCGCGCACACGGATCTGGAAGCAAGAAAAACAAGCGGAACGACGTTGCTCATTCCCTGACACGATCCGAACGGACGGCAGGACTGGGTTACAGGAAAGAGGGGAAGAGTGTCAGCCGTTGGAGCGTCCGGGGGCAGCCCGTTGCTGGCTGTCCGCAGCCTGACAAAGCTATTCGGTTCGTTTGCCGCGTGTAACGCCATCGATCTCGATATCCAGCCCGGCGAAATCCACGCCCTGCTGGGCGAGAACGGCGCGGGCAAATCCACCCTCGTCAAGATGCTCTTCGGCGTGCTGGCGCCGAGCGGCGGGCAGATCCTGTGGAAGGGCGAGCCCGTGCGCATACCAAGCCCGGGCGCCGCGCGCCGGCTCGGCATCGGCATGGTCTTCCAGCATTTTTCGCTGTTCGAGGCGCTGACGGTCGCGGAAAACATCGCGCTGTCGCTGAGCCCCGGCATCTCGCTTTCCAGGGTGGCGGAGGAGGCCTCGCGCCTCTCCCATCTCTACGGCCTGCCGCTCGATCCGAAGGCGCATGTCGCCGACCTTTCCGTCGGCGAGCGCCAGCGCATCGAGATCGTGCGCGCGCTTCTGCAGAACCCGGAGCTCATCATCCTCGACGAGCCGACCTCGGTGCTGACGCCGCAGGAGGCCGACCGGCTGTTCGAGACGCTGGCCAAGCTGAAGGCCGAGGGGCGTTCGGTGCTCTATATCAGCCACCGCCTGGAAGAGGTGCAGCGCATCTGCGACCGCGCCACGGTGCTGCGCCACGGCAAGGTGACGGGCGCCTGCGATCCGCGCCGGGAGACGCCGGCCTCGCTGGCGCGCATGATGGTCGGCAGCGACGTCGCCTCGGTGACGGCGGCCGGCACCAACACGAAGGGCGACGTGCTGCTCGAAGCGCGGCATCTCAGCGTGGCGTCGCGCACGCCCTTTGCCGTGGCGCTGAAGGATGTCTGTCTGAAGGTGCGCGGCGGCGAGGTTTTGGCCATCGCGGGCGTCGCCGGCAACGGCCAGGGCGAATTGTTCGATGCGCTGTCCGGCGAATATCCGGTGCCGGAAGCCGCCGCCGTCTCCATCCGCGGCAAGGCGGCCGGCAATCTCGGCATCACGGCGCGCCGGCTGATGGGCGCCGGCTTCGTGCCGGAGGAGCGCCACGGCCATGCCGCCGTGCCGGCCCTGCCGCTCTCCGACAATCTCGTCCTGGCGCGCAACCAGTCCGACCGCAAGGCGTTCCTTGCCGGCGGCGTGCTCGGCGTCATACGCCATGCGGTCGTGCGCATCGCCTCCAGGCGCATCTCCGAGACGATGGACGTGCGCAAGAGCGGCGAGAACCCGGCGGCCGGATCGCTCTCCGGCGGCAACCTGCAGAAATACATCGTCGGGCGCGAACTCGACCGCCAGCCGGCGGTGCTGATCGTCAACCAGCCGACCTGGGGCGTCGACGCGGGCGCGGCAAGCCGCATCCGCCAGGCGCTGGTCGATCTCGCCAGGGCTGGCTCGGCGGTGCTGGTCATCAGCCAGGACCTCGACGAGATCTTCGAAGTCGCGACCGAGATCGCCGTCATCAGCGAGGGACGGCTGTCCGATGCCTATCCGGCGCACGAAATGACCCGCGAGAAGATCGGCCTCCTGATGGGCGGCATGCACGGCAAGACGGAAGGCGAGGTGGCCCATGCGCATTGAACTGGAAAAGCGCGCCAATCCCTCGACGCTCCATTCCATCCTCTCGCCGTTCCTGGCGCTCGGCCTGACGGTGATCGCCGGCGGCATCATGTTCGCGCTGATCGGCAAGGACCCGGTCTCCGCGCTCTACAGCTTCTTCATCGAGCCGCTGCTCGACATCTGGTCGCTGCACGAGATCGCCATCAAGGCCGCGCCGCTGATCCTCATCGGCGCCGGCCTTTCGATCTGCTACCGCTCGAACAACTGGAACATCGGCGCCGAGGGCCAGTTCATCATGGGCGCCATTGCCGGCGCCATCGTGCCCGTCGTCTTCCATGACTGGCATTCCTCGCTCGTCCTGCCCCTGATGCTGGTCTTCGGCATGATCGGCGGCGCGCTCTATGCCGCCGTCCCCGCCTTTCTCAAGGCGCATATGAACACCAACGAGATCCTGACGAGCCTGATGCTGGTCTATATCGCCCAGCTCTTCCTCGACTGGCTGGTGCGCGGCCCCTGGCGCAGCCCGGACGCCTACAATTTCCCCGTGACGCGCGATTTCGCGCCGGAAGCGATCCTTCCCGAGCTCGTCGCGTCGGGCAGGGCCAATCTCGGCTTCGCCTTCGCCGTTCTCGCGGCCGTCGGCCTGTGGATCATGATGCGCTACACGCTGAAGGGGTTCGAGATCACCGTGCTCGGCCAGTCGGAGCGGGCAGGGCGCTTCGCCGGCTTCTCGTCGAAGCGCATGATCTGGTTCTCGATGCTGCTGTCCGGCGCGCTCGCCGGCCTTGCCGGCATTTCCGAAGTCAGCGGCACGATCGGCAAATTGCAGCCGATCATCTCGCCCGGCTACGGCTTCACCGCGATCATCGTCGCCTTCCTCGGCCGCCTCAATCCGCTCGGCATCATCGCCGCCGGCCTGTTCCTGGCGCTCACCTATGTCGGCGGCGAGGCGGTGCAACTGACGCTCAGCGTCTCCGACAAGGTGACGCGCGTCTTCCAGGGGCTGCTCCTGTTCTTCGTGCTGTCCTGCGACACGCTCATCCAATACAAGATCAGGCTGGTCTTCTCGCGGTTCAACCCGACCAGCGAAGGCGGAGCGCACTGATGGGTATCGTCGAAGCGATCCTCCTGACCGTCATCACCGCGGCGACGCCGCTGGTGCTGGCTTCCCTCGGCGAACTCGTCAGCGAGCGGGCCGGCGTGCTCAATCTCGGCGTCGAGGGCATGATGGTGATGGGGGCCGTGCTGGCCTTCGCGGCGACGCAGGCGACCGGTTCGCCCTATATCGGCGTTCTCGCCGGCATCGCCTGCGGCGCGCTGTTCTCGCTGCTCTTCGGTTTCCTGACGCTGACGCTCGTCGCCAACCAGGTGGCGACCGGCCTTGCGCTGACCATCCTCGGCCTCGGCATTTCCGGCCAGATCGGCGAGCCCTATGTCGGCATGTCGGGCATAAAGCTCCAGCCGATCGCCATCCCGCTCTTGTCGGACATTCCGTTCCTCGGGCCGCTGCTCTTCAGTCAGGACATCATCTTCTACCTGTCGATCGCGCTCGTCTTCGGCGTCAACTGGTTCCTGTTCCGCAGCCGCGCGGGCCTGAAGGTTCGGGCGATCGGCGACAGCCATGCCTCGGCCCATGCCCTCGGCATCCACGTCATCCGCACGCGCTATCTCGCCGTCATGTTCGGCGGCGCCTGCGCGGGACTTGCCGGCGCCCAGCTCTCGCTGGTCTACACGCCGCAATGGGTGGAGAACATGTCCGCCGGGCGCGGCTGGATCGCGCTCGCGCTCGTCGTCTTCGCCTCCTGGCGGCCCTGGCGGCTGCTGGCGGGCGGCTACCTCTTCGGCGCGGTCTCGATCAGCCAGTTGCATGCCCAGGCGCTCGGCCTCGGCATCCCCTCGCAGTTCCTGTCGGCTCTTCCCTACGCGGCCACCGTTATCGTACTAATCCTGATATCGCACAATCGGCGGATGACGCTGATCAACACGCCTGCCTCGCTTGGAAAGCCGTTCGTGCCCGACCGGTGACGAAGAACAAGAAGACGGGAAACCTACTCCTGATAACCACAGAGGATAAAATGAAGAAAATCATTCTCGCTCTTACAGCCTCGGCGGCCGTTCTCGGCTTTGCCGCCGCCGCAGCCGCCCAGGACAAGACCAAGATCTGCTTCATCTATGTCGGCTCGAAGACCGACGGCGGCTGGACCCAGGCGCACGATATCGGCCGCCAGGCGCTGCAGGCCGAATTCGGCGACAAGATCGAAACGCCCTTCCTCGAAAACGTGCCGGAAGGCCCGGACGCCGAGCGTGCGATCGAGCGCATGGCCCGTTCCGGCTGCGCGCTGGTCTTCACCACCTCGTTCGGCTTCATGGACGCCACGATGAAGGTCGCCGCGAAATTCCCGGACGTGAAGTTCGAGCACGCGACGGGCTTCAAGTCGGCCGACAACGTCGCGACCTACAATTCGCGCTTCTATGAAGGCCGCTACATCCAGGGCCTGATCGCCGCGAAGATGTCGGAAAAGGGCGTCGCCGGCTACATCGCCTCCTTCCCGATCCCGGAAGTCGTCATGGGCATCAACGCCTTCGTGCACGGCGCGCAGTCGGTGAACCCGGACTTCAAGGTCAAGGTCATCTGGGCGAACACCTGGTTCGACCCGGGCAAGGAAGCCGACGCTGCCAAGGCGCTGATCGACCAGGGCGTGGATATCCTGACGCAGCACACGGATACGACCGCGCCGATGCAGGTCGCCTCCGAGCGCGGCATCAAGGCCTTCGGCCAGGCATCCGACATGATCGCCGCCGGCCCGAACACCCAGCTCACCGCCATCGTCGACACCTGGGGCGCCTATTACATCAAGCGCACCAAGGCGGTTCTGGACGGCAGCTGGAAGACCGGCCAGATCTGGGACGGCCTGAAGGACGGCATCCTCACCATGGCGCCCTACACCAACATGCCCGACGACGTGAAGAAACTGGCGGAAGAGGCCGAAGCCAGGATCCGCTCCGGCGAACTGCACCCCTTTACCGGCCCGATCAAGAAGCAGGACGGTTCGGACTGGCTGGCGGACGGCGCCGTCTCCGACGACGGCACGCTGCTCGGCATGAACTTCTACATCGCCGGCGTCGACGACCAGCTGCCGAAGTAAGCCCGCAGCGACCCGCGAGAAACACGAAAGGCGCCCCGAAAGGGGCGCCTTTTGCGCATCCGGCCGCCTTTACGAGTAGGGCGACACGCACTGCTGGCGCGGGCCGTTATAGGGCTGGAACGTGTTGTCATAGGCCCTGTAGGAGCGGTAGCGGTTGGCGCACCAGCTCGTGTGGGATCCACTGCCGGCCTGCGGTTGGTTGGCTATGGCGCCGCCGATGGCGGCGCCGAGGCCGAAGGCGGCAAGCGGATACCACCAGCCGTCCGAATGGCGGCGATAACCCGGGCGATAGTCCCTTGAGCCGCGATGGCCATGCCAGCGGCGGTCGGTGCGCCGTTCATAGCGATCGCGACGGTCGCGGCGATCAGAGCGGTACTGTACTTTCTCGACCGCGGAGGCCTCCGGCACGGGCACCCTTGCGAAGGTCACGGCCTGGGCCGGGATGACGGAGGTCAGCGCGAGCGCCAGGGAGAGCGCGCCCGCGGCAAGACCAGTCTTGAAATTGAACATGGCAAAAACCTTTCCTGCTTTTCCGACTAGAGAACGCCGCAGGAGCGGGGAGGTTCCCTCCGACCACGAAGGCGCGCCGCGATGCGGGGGCAAAGGGCAAAAAAAACGGGCTGGTCCGCCTTGTCGGCTCGCCAACCCGTTCCGGTAAAATGCGGATCAGGGTGTTCGGGGTACAGGGGTTCTCACCATGATCCGGCTGCATCTCCAGATCTCCTGTGCCGCCGATCATGCCCGAACGGGATTTTCTCGATTGACAGAATCCGCATATTTTTTGACAATTTCCACATGAGCAAGAAAGCGCCGCGGCAGGGCCCGCTCGACATCACCATCGTCCTTCTGCCCGAATCCTCGATCATGTCGCTCGCCTCGGCACTGGACCCGATGCGCGCGGCAAACCGCGTCGTGCCGGAGCCGGTCTTCCGCTGGACGATCCTGTCGCCGCTCGGCAGGCCGGTGCTTCTGACCTGCGGCGTGGAGATCGGCGTGGACGGCGCCTTTGCCGACGTGACGAGCGGCGACGCGCTGCTCGTCATCGCCGGTTTCAACCAGGACCGCCATGCGGACCGGGCCTTCGTCTCGCGGCTCAAGAAGGTGGCGCGCCGGTTCGACGTGGTGGCCGGCATCGAATCGGGCTGCTGGCTGCTGGCCCGTTCCGGCCTGCTCGACGGGCGCGACGCGACGGCCCACTGGGAGGAACTGGAGGATTTCGCCGCCGCCTTTCCGGCTCTCAATGTCAGGGCCGACCGGTTCGTCACCGACGGGCCGCTGTGGACCTCCGGCGGCGCCTCGCCGACCTTCGACATGATGCTGCATCTGGTGCGCGCGCGCTTCGGCTCGGCGGTGGCGCTCGATGTGGCGAGCATCTTCGTCTATGACGAGACCCATGCGGCGACGGATGCGCAGCCGCTCGTCTCGCTCGGCCGGCTGGGCGAGCACCAGCCGGATCTCGCGGCGGCGATCCGCCTGATGGAGCGCACCATCGACCGGCCGCTGACCATTGCCGCGCTCGCCCGGCGGCTCGGCTTTTCCACGCGCAGGCTGGAGACGCTGTTTGCCGCGGGGCTCGGCATCGGGCCGGGAAAATACTACCTGCGCCTGCGCCTGACGGCCGCCCAGCGGCTGGTGCGCGATACGTCGCTCTCGATCCAGGAGGTGGCGCTGCGCAGCGGCTTCGACAGCCTGTCGGCCTTCTCGCGCGCCTTTCGCAATCATTTCGGCGCAAGCCCGCTCAAAACGCGGGCGGAGCAGCGGGCGAAATAGAGCGCGGCCGGTTCCGGGACAGCAGAACCGGCCGCAGGGCCATGGTCGGGACGGGGATTGGGGGACTGACCGGGCCCTTTTTCGCGCCCGGCGGCTGCGCCGGGCAATCTCGTCATGCGGCGCCTTGCGGCGACCGGTTGCTACTTGACGCTACCGACGGCGTCGGCACGACCGTCCTGGAGCTTGACCCACTTGCCGGCATTCACCGAGGACTGGCGCTTCAGGTAGCGGTATTCGGTCTGCGACCAGAGCAGGACCTTGTTGCGCATGTTGTCGAGCACGAAGTCGCCGCGGTCGGTGCGCACGGTCAGCACGGCATGGCCTTCGCCGTTCGGCTGCAGCACGACGGTGATGAGAAGGTTGGAGGGCGCGATGCCCGCCTCCATCAGCCGCTTGCGCTTGATGAGCACGTAGTCCTCGCAATCCGCCGCGCCGGCGGGATAGGTCCACTGCTCCTCGACGCCGTAGATCTCCATGTCCGTCAGCGGCATGAACTCGGTGTTCGCCGTGTAGTTGACGTTGAGGATCGTCTTCCAGTTTTCCTGCGACAGCTTGAGCGGGCCGGCATCCTTGCCGGTCGCCCTGCATTCGTCGCTGTACCGCTTGCAGAATTCATAGTGCCCGATGGGCTGGTTGGTCGCGCCGGCCAAGGGAATGTTGGCGGGCAGGGCCATCGCGGCCCCGGCGGCGGCGAGAGAGAAGAGGAATGCAAACGTCCCTGTCTTGATCGCTTTTGTCATTGTGTCTGTCCCCGTTCGATGAGGCGACAATGACAGCTATGTTTTGAGCTTGCGCGAAAAGCCGTAGTATAACTTAGTTCAAATCAAGATCACATAAGTATAAAACAAGAATAAAATTCGAAATTGTTTTGATCTGTATTTGAGCGGTATTTGATTAAAATTTGAATGGAAACGGGCTGCCGCCATAGCGGCCGCCTCTCGGCTAAGATGCTGCCTCATAATGATATTTTGCAATTTCACTCGATCTTGCCGACGGGGAATCGGCGGCCGGGACATGCCGGGAGGATGCGGGAAGCTCTAGGCGCGAGGTCATGCGGAGGCTGGGAAAGTCCGGCGGGTATCGCCAACGGCGAAAAAACGCCTCGCGCGGCCACAAAAAGTTTTTGCGATTATTTTTTCCGCGCGGGCGGCATTGTGCCGTCCTGAAACAAGTCATGACCTCCACCAGAGGTGGAGGTTTGAAACGCTGCGCTTGAACCGCTAGAAGCGGTTTTGCGATAAGTTAGTAGCTACGATTAAAGAGGTCGGCAAAGTCGGAAGCTTTGTCGGCCTTTTCCTGATTACGGATATAACGTCTGACGACCTGCTCATCATAGCCAGCCGTAGAGACGAAATACCCTCGCGCCCAAAAGTGATAGCCCTTGTAGCGCCGCTTGCGGGCATATTTGTTGGCAACGTAAAGCGCGGTCTTGCCCTTCAAAAAGCCGACTATGTGCGCCACCGAGAATTTCGGTGGGATCGAGATCAGCATATGCACATGGTCTGGCATCAGATGCCCTTCCTGGATTTCGCAGCCTTTTTGTCGGGCAAGAGTATGCAGCAACTCACCCAACTCACGCCTTACGTCCCCGTAAAGGCGTTTCGTTCGGTACTTGCTCGCGAAGACCACATGGTATTTGCAGTCCCACGTCGCGTGTGATTGCGATCGTACGTCCATAAAACCTCCGTTCTATGTCTCAGCCAATCCAACGGTCCAAGCGCGGAGGTCTCTCAATCAATATGTAGAACGCGTCCAGTCCTCCACCGAAGGTGGAGGTTTATTTATTCCATAGCAAAGGGCCCCGCGGGGCCCTTGTGGAACAGGTCGGCGCCGGATTGTCCCGGAACGCTACAGGAAGGCGGTTAGGGCTTCCTTCGACTGCACGGAGGAGAACTCGACGGCGACGCCCTCCTGGAAGTGGCGCACGACGCGGCCCTTCATGCTGCCGAGCTGCACGGGCGTGCCGAGCGCCGGCCGCACGTCGATGTCGACGGCCGCGCCGGACAGCGACAGGTCGATGATGCGGCAGGGATAGCGCCGTCCGTCGTCGAGCGTCAGTTCCGTGCGGGTGTTGCGCGGCGTCAGGCGGTTGTGACGGCGGTCTTCCGGCAGGCCCAGTTCATGCTTGTTGGCGATCCAGGTCAGCTGCGCGGCGAGTTTTTCGCGCTTGCGGTCCGTGGCGGTGAGGAGGATGGCGAAGCCGGTATCGTTGAGGACGGCGACGCTGCCCTCGATGCGCCCGAGATGGTCGACATAGGCGATGATGCGCTCGCCCATGCGCGGGCGGGCGACGCAGACGAAGCTGGCATCGCCCGGCGACATGTCGAGCACGGTGCAGTCGTATTCGTCATGGTTGGGCAGCATCAGCCGACCGGGCAGGTTGACCGAGACGCGCTGGAAGCTGCGCTGCTCTGGCTGCGGCTTGCGGGCCGCGGGCGATGCTTGCTGGAATGAATACATGTGCGCGCGGGCCTGGTGATCCTATCTCTTTCCAAGTCTTAGTCTTTCGGGGTTAACAGAAGGTTTTCCACGGCAGGGAAAAGCAGCGAAAGGGGCCGGTTCGGACAACTCAGGGGCGTTTTTGGTTGTGCATGCATCGCTTGCCTCACGCATCGTCAGTCGGGCGACCGCCCTCGAAGATGCGAAGATGCAGCACGCGGCTCACCGTCTGGCCGAGGCCGGCCGGCCGCACCGCCATGACGGAGGTCGGCATGGGGATGGCCGGCCGGTTGCCCTCAAGGCTGTGCGGCCGGCTCGGGTCGATGAGCGAAAGCGCGCCGAGCGTCGCATAGCGAAAGGCGCTCAGCGGCGGGCGCTGGCCGGGCAGGGGGGCGAAGGCGCCGATGATGCGATCGGCCGTCCTGCCCGTGCTGGCAAGCGGCAATAGCACGATCTCGGCCTCCGTCGTGTCCAGCCGGCCCTCGACGAGCGCGACCTGCAGGACGGCGGGCGCGGCATGCGCCATCACGGTCTCCGCGGTCTGCGCGACCCGGGCGCGCTGGTCGGGCGCAAAGAGCGTGTCGAATGCGGCCCCCTTCAGTTCGCGGCCGAACTGGGCGCACAGACGCGTGCCCGCCAGGCGGAAGCGCGGATCGTGCAGCCGGCCGCCTTCCAGGATGAAGAGGTCGGGCAGGATGGGCGCGACGTCGGCGGGCTCTATGGTGCTCCGCAACGGGACGCGGCGATCGCCGCGCTGGCGCGTCCAGTAATCGTAAAGGACCGTGACGGCCTTCGTCTGCATGCTCATTTCCAATCGATTCTGTTCCGTTCCGGCACGAAAGGCCGGGCAAACGGGGGTCTTGCGGGGGAAGGAGCGAGTTTCGTGCCAGCGCGGCGTTAAGGTTAACATTCGGTTTCGATTGCGCTTGCGGCCGGCCTGGAGGAACATCCGGGCATCCCTCCATGAGGGAATGGTTTACTGCACATCGATTTCAGCCCCGGGGATTGGGGGCGCCGGCCGTCAGCGCAAGCTGCACGGCCTTTCTTTTCTCTGTATAAGCGCGATTCGTATTTTATGAATTTGGTGGACCGGTCATGAGCAACGAAGACGTCGAGATGCGCGGTGGCGGCGCGGATATCCGCAGGCGCGAGCCGGCCTTCAACCTGCCGGGCAGCCTCGTGGCGGTGCTGGCGCTGCTGACCGCCATCCACGGGATCCGCACCTATCTTCTCTCGGCCCCGGCGGACGAGTTCGTGCTCCTGCATTTCGCCTTCATCCCCGGCCGCTATGCCATTCCCTTCGCCGAGCAGGATCTCGGCTGGCTGTGGGGGCCGGTCACCTATTCGCTGCTGCACGGCGGCTGGGAACACCTGATCTTCAACGCCTTCTGGATGGTCGCCTTCGGGGCGCCGGTGGTGCGCCGCATCGGCCTTGCGCGCTTCTTCCTGTTCTGGTGCCTTTCGGCCGTCGCCGCCGTCGCCTTCCACACCGCGCTGCACTGGGGGGCGATGATCATCGTCGTCGGCGCTTCCGGCGTCGTGTCCGGCCTGATGGGGGCGGCGGCGCGCTTCGTCTTCTCGCCGAGCGGGCGCATCAGCCGGCAGTTCGCCCATCTCAACAGGCGTCTGACAATAGCGGAGGCCCTGTCCAACCGCTCCGTTCTCGTCTTTTCCGGCATCTGGTTCCTGACGAATTTCCTGATCGGTTTCGGCCAGGTCTTCGGCTCGGACGCCGGCGGCGTGATCGCCTGGGAAGCCCATATCGGCGGCTTCCTGTTCGGCTTCCTCTTCTTCCCTCTGTTCGACGTCGGCGCGCCGGAAAGCCGCCGGGATTAACGATAGTCCATTAGCGGTCTTGCAATCGCCTCTTTCGTGGCGCACCATGGATGTGTTCCGGTTCGCACATGCACACCGGAACGCAAGCGGCATTTCGCAGGAGGAAGCGGATGCCGCCGGTACTGGCAGGGCATCCCTGCGCGGGTGTCCCGCCTCTCTGCGTCATGATGCACACGGGAGGTACGCATGTATGTAAAGACGATACTGGACGAAAAAGGCCGCAACGTCGTAACCGGCGGCCCGCAGCTCACCGTCAGGCAGGCTGCCGTCTACCTGCATGAAAACCATATCGGCGCCATCGTTATCCTCGACCGCAACGACCGCATCGCCGGCATTGCGACCGAGCGCGACATCGTGGCCGCCGTCGCCCGCAACGGGGCCGAATGCCTGGACAAACCCATTTCCTCCATCATGTGGGGCAATGTCCATCGTTGCGGCGAAAGCCAGACCGTCGACGAACTCATGGAAATGATGAGCACGCTGCGCGCCCGCCATATCCCGGTGGAAAAGGACGGCCGGCTCGTCGGTATCATCTCGATCGGCGACGTGGTGAAATCCCATATCCGGGCGATCCAGCACGAGGCGGATGCCATCAAGGCCTATATCGCCGGCTGACGACCGTTACCCGAACGGTTTCGGGCGGAACGATGCCTCGCTCCGCCCGCTCCGGCATTTGAAATGCAAGCCCTTCCTCAGCGCATCAGCACGACCTCCTGCATGCGCTTGATCTCGGTGATGCGGGTCTTGGCTTCCAGATAGCCGCGATCGATCGCTTCGCCGGCGCGGTGGAACTCCGACAGGCCGATATCCGAAAGTTTTGGATGCAGCGCGAGATCCGGCGGGTCGCCGGCAAGGCGCGCGCGGGAAATGCGATCCTGGATGATGTTGAAGGACTGCACCATGACGCTCGTCAGGCCGAGCCGGGCGGCGCTGTCCTCCTGTTTCGGTTCGTCGATCTTCTGTTCGCTGGCGCTGTGCTTGATCACCGCCGAGCGGCCGTAGAGGTCGTAGTTGAGGTTGACGGCGACGACCAGCGGCTCCTCGTTGGCCCGACAGACCGACACCGGCACCGGATTGACCAGCGCCCCGTCGACCAGCGTGCGGTTGTTGCACTTGATCGGCTCGAAGATACCGGGCAGGGCATAGGAGGCGCGGATGGCGGTGATCAGCGAACCGCTGTTGATCCACACCTCGTGGCCGCTGTTGACCTCGGTGGCGACCGCGACGAAGGGGCGGTCGAGGCTTTCGATCGACAGGTTCTCCAGATGCTCCTGCATGCGTCTGGTCAGCCGCATGCCGCCGAAGAGACCGGAGCCGCGAATGGTGAAGTCGAGGAGGCTGGCGATGCGTCGCATGGTCAGCGAACGGGCGAAAGCCTCCAGCTCGTCCAGCTTGCCGGCGAGATAACAGCCGCCGACCAGCGCGCCGATGGAGGTGCCGGCGATCATCGACACCTCGATGCCTTCCTCGTCCAGCGCCCGCAGCACGCCGATATGGGCCCAGCCGCGGGCGGCACCGCCACCCAGCGCCAGCGCGATCTTCGATTTGCGCGGCGCGGCCGGCGCGGGAATATGGGACATGTCATTCATGGAAGGGCCGCCGGGGTCGGATGCATCCGCCGTTACGAGACTACGATTGAAACTCCAGTTCAACATTCCGGACCTCCGTTACCAAGAGGAATTCGCGGCGAGGCAATCGGTTCCGGCGCCTCAACGCCCTCGGCAACACAATAGATGACAGGATAGATGCACTCTGTGACGCGGGGAACTTTGCCGGAAAGAATCTGCCGGCGGGCCGTTCCGTGTGCGTCCGGTCGTCGCTGGAGAAGGGCTTTTGCCCGCAGGATCGTCGCCCCGGTGAGGGTGGTCTTGGAAACCGGTCGTGACGCACGAGAGCGATGGGGTTCCATGTCCTGATCCGATGGCGGGGGTAGGGGCCGCCATGGGGGACATTAGGCGTCGGCACCGGTTGCCAATTGATGAATCCGTGCCGAAACCGGACGGAATTCGCCGGGATGCTTAATTTTTCCCGTAGACCGCCGCGGGGTCGAAGTGCGGCGCGCCGCCGGTGACCGTCAGCACGGCGCCGTCGGGGCCGTTCGAGACGGTGCGGTAGAAGCAGGAGCGGCGGCCGGTGTGGCAGGTCGCGTCGTGGCCGGCGACCGATACCTTCAGCCACACGGCGTCCTGATCGCAATCCGTGCGCAGCTCCACGACGGTCTGCAGGTTGCCCGACGTCTCGCCCTTCTTCCACAGCGCCTTGCGCGAGCGGCTCCAGTAATGCGCGATGCCCGTCTCGACGGTCAGCGCCAGCGCCTCGGCGGTCATGTGGGCGACCATCAGCAGTTCGCCGCCCTTCGCATCCGTCACCACGGCGGTCACCAGGCCGTGCTCGTCGAAGCGCGGCGTGAAGGCCGTGCCCGTTTCGAGCTCGGCCTTGTCCTTGGAGGGGCTTTGGAAGGTGATCGGCATGGCGGTCGGCTCCGTCGCAAGGGAGCCGGTCCTCGCCTAGCTCCGGATCATCGTCATGAACCGGACCTGTTCGGTCGGCTCGGTCTTGAAGGCACCGGTAAAGGTGGTGGTGAGCGTTGTCGAGCCCTGTTTCTGGATGCCGCGCATCGCCATGCACATATGCTCGGCCTCGATCATCACGGCGACGCCGCGCGGGTTCAGCGTCTCGTCGATCGACTTGGCGATCTGCGCCGTCATCGTCTCCTGCGTCTGCAGGCGGCGGCCGTAGATCTCCACCACGCGGGCGATCTTGGACAGGCCCAGCACGCGGCCGTTCGGCAGATAGGCGACATGCGCCTTGCCGATGATCGGCACCATGTGGTGTTCGCAATGCGAGAAGAACGGGATGTCCTTCACCAGCACCATGTCGTCGTAGCCGGCGACCTCCTCGAAGGTGCGGCCGAGGACGTCCTCGGCGGCAAGGTCATAGCCGGAGAAAAGTTCGCGATAGGATTTTGCGACGCGGGCCGGGGTATCGAGCAGCCCCTCGCGCGCCGGATCGTCGCCCGCCCAGCGCAACAGGACGCGGACGGCATCCTCGGCTTCCTTCTGCGAAGGACGGCCCGACGGATCGTCGATACGCGGAAAATTGGTGACTATGGCGTCCATGGACCCATTGACCTTTCTGCAGGTTACCTGACGTGTTTATCGGACTCGCCACTGGCCATTCGCCTAACCCTGCAGGCTTGGGTTCCGTTGGCGGGCTCCGGGGCTTTCAGGTCTTCGCTTCTCAGTGCGCTGACCGTCCGGCACGGTTTCCCAAACAACAGGTGAACGATCTGCTTTTTGCCCTACGCAATTCCGGACGGAAAACCGCTTCGCGCGTTTCCCGGAATTGCTTGCGTCTTGCAAAACGCTCACCCCAATACGAGTTATCATATAGTATCGAGCAAGGCCTGCGAAGAGGCTTGAGACGACACGCCGTGCTTTTTTACCGACGCGGCCGGAATAATCTCCTCGGATCATTGAAGATTCCGCAAAAAATGCGGAAAACGGGACCATGATGGACGATATCTACAACAGCCGTATCCTCGAATTCGCCGGCAACATCCCGCGCATCGGCACGCTGGCCGACGCCGACGGCGAGGCGGGCGCCCATTCCAAGCTGTGCGGCTCGCGCGTCAGGGTCTACCTGAAGCTCGACGGCGACCGGGTCACGGATTTCGCCCATGAGGTGAAGGCCTGCGCGCTCGGCCAGGCCTCGTCCTCGATCATGGCGCGCCATGTCATCGGCGCGACGGCGGCGGAAATCCGCGCGGCGCGCGAAAAAATGCTCGCCATGCTGAAGGCAGACGGCGAGGGGCCGGACGGCCGCTTCGAGGACATGCGGTTCCTGAGGCCCGTCAAGGACTACAAGGCCCGCCATGCCTCCACCATGCTGACCTTCGACGCGGTGGTGGACGCCATCGGCCAGATCGAGGCGAAGCGGCTGGAAAAGGCCGGGTGAGGGACGATGTGCGAGGCGCCCGACTGCCGGCATGACGGCGCGCGGCCTGCCTATCGGGGCCGCAACTGGCACGGCCCGTTCCGCCGCACGCCGGGCCGCCTTTTCGGCATGGGCCTCATCCGGCTCTACCAGCTGACTCTCTCCGGCTTCATCGGCAATGCCTGCCGCCACCTGCCGACCTGCTCGGAATACGGCTACGAGGCCGTTGCCCGCCACGGCCTGTGGCGCGGCGGTTTCCTGGCGCTGTTCCGCGTCGCCCGCTGCGGGCCCGGCGGCACCCATGGTTTCGACCCCGTGCCGGAGGCGCTGGCGCCGCGCTTTCGCTGGTGGGCGCCCTGGCGGCTCTGGAGCATCGCGGCGCGCAAGCCCTGACGCCATGGCCTATCTCCGGGCCTTGCGCGGCGCCTGCGCGGCGAGGCGACGCAGGTCCTCGACCTCCGCCTGCGTCAACGCGCGGACCGCGCCCTTTTCCAGATCGCCCAGCGCAAGGGTGCCGATGGCGACGCGCACGAGGCGCAGGCACGCGATGCCGCGCGCCTCCAGCATGCGGCGGATCTGGCGGTTGCGGCCCTCGTCGAGCACGATCTCGAGCCAGGAATTGCGCTCGCCGTCCCTGAGGTGACGCACCGTCCTTGCGCGCAGGAACTCGCCGTCGTGGTGGACGCCCTTTTCCAGCGCTTCGAGGACCGCCCGGTCGGCGCGGCGGTCGATCTGGACGTGATAGGTCTTTTCGACATGAGTCTTCGGATCGAGCAGGGCGTTCGAAAATTCCGTGTCGTTGGAAAAGAGGAGCAGGCCCTCGCTCGCCTTGTCGAGCCGGCCGACGGGGGACAGATGCGCGGGGTCGAGATGCTTCAGGCAGTCGAACACCGTCGGCCGGCCCTCCGGGTCGTGCCGGGTGGTGACGAGGCCGCGCGGCTTGTTGAGCATGAAATAGACGGGTTTTCGTGCGGCGACCGCCGCGCCGTCCACCGTGATTGCGGCATCGGCAAGGTCTATCCAGGTTTCGGGATCGGTGACGATGCGGCCGGCAAGGGCGACGCGGCCGGCGGCGATCAGCCCTTCCGCCTGCGTGCGCGAGCAGAAGCCGAGTTTTGACAGGGCGCGCGACAGGGTGGCGCGCTTGCCGTCTGGGGCGGCCTTCGGCCGTGCGGCGGGCGCTGCCCTGCCGGCGGGGGCCGGTTTTGGCCGTTTGCCTCTGTCTTTCGCCATTCTGCCCGTAAAACCCTTGCTCACCGCGGTTGACCGGCCAGCCCATGCCATTCTAAAGCCGGGTCCGTCCAGCCCAATATATCCCAAGCGAGGCCGCCGTTGACCAAGGACGACATCACGAACGAACTCGTCACGCTGCGCGATTACTGGCGCTATGCGATCTCCCGCTTCAACGCGGCCGATCTCAGCTACGGCCATGGCACGACGACCGCCGGCGACGACGCGGCCTTCCTGCTGCTCGACACGCTCGACCTGCCGATCGACGCGCTCGATCCCTTCCTCGACGCCCGCCTGCTGCCGGCCGAGCGGGCGCTGCTGGCGGCGCGCATCGAGGCGCGCATTACCACGCGCAAACCCTCGGCGTATCTCACCGGCCGATCCTATATCCAGGGCGTGCGCTTTTTCGTCGACGAGCGGGTGATCGTGCCGCGCTCGCATATCGGCGAGATCCTGTTCTCCGAATATCTCGGCGAGCACGGCTCGTCCTTCCTGCCCGATCCGATGCTGGTGGAGAGCGCCGTCGACATCTGCACGGGCTCGGGCTGCCTTGCGGTTCTCGCGGCAAAATTCTTCCCGCAGGCGGAGGTGGACGCGGTGGACCTTTCGGCCGACGCGCTGGAGGTCGCCAAACGCAACCTTGCCGAACACCGCGTCGAGGACCAGGTGACGCTCTTTGAGGGCGATCTCTTCGCCCCGCTTTCCGGCCGCACCTACGACCTCATCATCACCAATCCGCCCTATGTCGACCACGACGCGCTCGCCGGCTATCCGCCGGAATTCCGCGCCGAGCCGGAAATGGCCCATGACGGCGGCGAGGACGGCCTCGACCTCGTGCGAAAAATCCTCGCCGCGGCGGCCGACCACCTCAATCCCGGCGGCGGCATGATCTGCGAGATCGGCTCGGGCCGCGAAATCCTGGAAGAGGAATTCCCGCATCTGGACTTCGTCTGGCTGGAAACGGAGCAATCGCAGGACGCGGTGTTCTGGATTTCCGCCGAAGCGCTGGGCGTTTCCTGACCCGGCCTCACGCGACGGCATTGCGCGGCGGCGGGCAGAGGGGATCCTCCGGCCAGTCGTCGTCCTCCTCCAGGGCGCGGTTTCGCTCTTCGCCGAGCCGGTCCAGCGCCTCCGGCGTGTAGCCGGCGGCGAGCATTGCCTGTTCGTAGCGGTCGCAGAGCACCTTCCAGCCGGCAAGCAGGCTCGCCTGCGTGGCGTCGTCGCGCACGCAGGGCGGAAAGGTCTTGAAGAAGGTCGTGGCGATCTCGTCGGCGGGATAGCAGCCGGTGCAGCGCTTGGCCCGCTGGCATTTCGGCAGGCGGCAGGTGCGGTGGTGGCCTGCTTCCGTCGCTGCTGCGCGAAGCTCCGGCTGGACGCGCCGGATGTGGCGGCGCTCCAGCGCACTCATCGTGGTCGCTACGTCCTTCAGCTCGTCCATCGCTCCTGCCTTTCATGATGCGGCCATTCCGGCCTTGCCTGCGGGCGTGCGAAAACGCCCCGCAGGCGCTCCATCGGGTTTGCTCATGTCCGGAGAACCGCGCGAAAGCGTTGCCTCAGGGATATGGGATGTGCGGCATCGCTTTCGCGCGGCCCAAGGCGTTCTTCGGAGACGGTCCGGTCTCCTTCAGGCGCAAAACTGCTTCGCTGCGCAGTTTGTTGGCGCATATGCCTTGCGGACATGCACCCCATCCTGCTTGCATGGCGGACCCAAACCGACCCCGCAAGACCCGGGGAAGGGGGAAGCCTGTCACAACGGAAATTCGCATTCCCGCAGCGTTCTGCGCCTCTTCCGCCCCTGCCGTACGTTTCGGCAGAAGACGAAAGCGCCTCCTCCCGCCCGCATCGACACGTTACGCGATCCGTCCGGCGGCGGAAGGAGGTTTAGGATAGCGCGGGTTTTGGGGGTGGGGAAAAATAACTCGTTCCTTGCCCTCCTCGGCTACCATTACTCTCGCAATAATCGCAATCTCAGTATTGGAGGTTCCTTAACCCTTCCAATCCCCCCAAAATCCCCTTATACCGCGCGACGCACGCGCCGGCGCATCCGGCCACTTCCCTCGCATACCACCCGCATTCGTTGGCGGGACTGGATAGGAGATTCTTTCATGTCTGCACCCGTTTCCCTCACGTTTCCCGATGGCTCCGTTCGCGAATATCCCGCGGGCTCGACGGGGCGTGATGTGGCCGAGGCGATTTCCAAGTCGCTGGCCAAGAAGGCGATTGCCATTGCGCTCGACGGCGAGCTGCGCGATCTCTCCGAGACCGTTTCGAACGGCCGGATCGAGATCGTCACGCGCGAGGACGACCGGGCGCTGGAGCTGATCCGGCACGATGCCGCGCATGTGATGGCCGAGGCCGTGCAGGAGCTCTGGCCGGGCACGCAGGTGACCATCGGGCCGGTCATCGACAACGGCTTCTATTACGATTTCGCCAAGGACGAGCCTTTCACGCCGGACGATCTGCCCAAGATCGAAAAGCGCATGAAGGAGATCATCCAGCGCAACAAGCCCTTTACCCGGGAAGTGTGGTCGCGCGACAAGGCGAAGGAGGTTTTTGCTTCCAAGGGCGAAAAGTACAAGGTCGAGCTGGTGGATGCGATTCCCCCGGGGCAGGACCTGAAGATCTATTACCAGGGCGACTGGTTCGACCTGTGTCGCGGCCCGCACATGGCCGCGACCGGCCAGATCGGCACGGCCTTCAAGCTGATGAAGGTCGCGGGCGCCTATTGGCGCGGCGATTCGAACAATCCGATGCTGACGCGCATCTACGGCACCGCCTGGCGCACGCAGGAGGAGCTCGACACCTATCTCAACATTCTCGCCGAGGCCGAAAAGCGCGACCATCGCCGGCTCGGGCGCGAAATGGACCTGTTCCATTTCCAGGAGGAAGGGCCGGGCGTCGTCTTCTGGCACGGCAAGGGCTGGCGCATGTTCCAGACGCTCGTCGCCTATATGCGCCGTCGCCTCGCCGGCACCTATGAAGAGGTGAACGCGCCGCAGGTGCTCGACAAGTCGCTCTGGGAAACGTCCGGCCACTGGGGCTGGTATCGCGACAACATGTTCAAGGTGACCGTCGCCGGCGACGAGACCGACGACGAGCGCGTTTTCGCGCTGAAGCCGATGAACTGCCCGGGGCATGTGCAGATCTTCAAGCATGGCTTGAAGTCCTATCGCGAACTGCCTGTGCGGCTTGCGGAATTCGGCAACGTGCATCGCTATGAGCCTTCCGGCGCGCTGCACGGGCTGATGCGCGTGCGCGGCTTCACGCAGGACGATGCGCATGTCTTCTGCACCGACGAGCAGATGGCGGCCGAATGCCTGCGCATCAACGACCTCATCCTCTCGGTCTACAAGGATTTCGGCTTCGACGAGGTGGTCGTGAAGCTTTCGACCCGGCCGGAAAAGCGCGTCGGCTCCGACGCGCTGTGGGACCGGGCGGAAAGCGTCATGATGGACGTGCTGAAGCAGATCGAGGCGCAGTCCGGCGGGCGCATCAAGACCGGCATCCTGCCCGGCGAGGGCGCGTTCTACGGGCCGAAGTTCGAATATACGCTGAAGGACGCCATCGGCCGCGAATGGCAGTGCGGCACGACGCAGGTCGACTTCAACCTGCCGGAGCGGTTCGGGGCGTTCTATATCGACCAGGCGTCGGAAAAGCGCCAGCCGGTGATGATCCACCGCGCCATCTGCGGCTCGATGGAGCGCTTCCTCGGCATTCTCATCGAGAACTTCGCCGGGCACATGCCGCTGTGGATCGCGCCGATGCAGGTGGTGGTGGCGACCATCACCTCCGAGGCGGACGATTATGCGCGGGAAGTGGCGGAGACGCTGCGCGATGCGGGCATGACCGTCGAGACCGATCTTCGCAACGAGAAGATCAACTACAAGGTCCGCGAGCATTCGGTGACCAAGGTTCCGGTCATCATCGTCTGCGGCAAGCGCGAGGCGGAGGAACGCTCCGTCAACATCCGCCGCCTCGGTTCGCAGAACCAGACGGTGATGTCGCTGGAGGAGGCGATCGCGACGCTGTCGCTCGAAGCCATGGCGCCGGACCTGAAGTGCAAGCTCGGCAAGGCGTGAGCCTTCCCGGCAACTGTCGGAAAACTGCAATAGTCCCGTGCTAGTGAGCGCGGGATCAGGCTGGCGACAGGCCGTGCTCCGCCTCCTCCGTCATCCTCGGGCTTGACCCGAGGATCCACCTTCGTTCGAGGGTTTGGATCCTCGGGTCAAGCCCGAGGATGACGGAGGAGAGGGCGTCGCAGGTCGAGGGTCGAAGGTCTCGTGCACCCGGCACGGGACTTCTTTTTCGGGGAACACCGTGCGGTTCAAGGAACTCTCCTACGCCAACGAAAACGATCCGCGCCTCAAACGATGGTTCATCCGCTCCATGGAAGGCCTTGCCGGGCGGGGCCGCTACGCCCGGCTCTACCATGTCTGGCGCAGTTCGATCGTCGGGCGGAGCGCGCGGGTGTTCGGCGACATGCTCGACCTCATCGATGTCGGGCTGCGGGTGGAGGGCGCCTGGCCGCCGCCGGGACTGCCCGAGGGGCCGGTCGTCATCGTCGCCAACCATCCCTTCGGCATCGGCGACGGCATCGCGGTGCTGGCGCTCGCCGAGCAGCTCGGCCGGCCGTTCAGGGTGATGATCCACAACGATCTCCTCAGAGTGCCGGAAATGCTGCCCTATGCGCTGCCGGTCTCCTTCGAGGAGACGAAGGAAGCGCTGGCGCTCAACATGAAGACGCGCGCCGAGGCCGTGCGGCTCCTCAAGGAGGGCACGACGGTGATCGTGTTTCCGGCGGGGGGCGTGGCGACGGCGAAGAAGGTGTTCGGCCGGGCCGAGGACCTGCCGTGGAAGATGTTCCCGGCAAAGCTCATCCAGTCGGCGAGGGCGAATGTCATCCCGGTCTATTTCGAGGGGCAGAACGGCCGGCTCTTCCATCTCGCCAGCAAGGTCTCGCTGACGCTGCGCCTGTCGCTTTTGATCCGCGAGTTCCGCAGGCTTTCCGGTTCGACGATCGCCGCGCGCATCGGCGGCGTGATCCCCTGGGCGGAGCTGGATGCGGGCGACCGAAAGACCATCATGGCGCGGCTCTACGAGGCCGTCTTCGCCATGGCGCCGCGGCCGCGCCCGTTCCTGCGGCGCGCCGGCTGAACTGTTTTAGTCCGCCACATCCTCGGCGGCGGCCTTCTCCTCGTTGGCGTTCTCGTCGAGCAGCACCTCGACATCGGTGTTGACGCCGGCCTTCACCGCGAAATCGCGCTGGTAGATCTTGTTCTTGTTGCGGGCGACGGCGATGTAGCTGCCCTCGGCCAGCACCAGCGTCGGGAAGGCGCCGACGCTTTCGCTGACGGTGTCGCCCGAGGAGGTGAGGATCGACCAGGCCGTATCGGCGATCGCCTCGCCGCCGGGCTCGGAGACGAGCTTCAGCGTGAGTTTCGCGGCGCGGTGCTGGATCGTCGCGCGCGTCAGCTTGCCGGCCTCGACCTGGATGTCGGCGCGGATCACGGCATTGACCGTGCCGTAGTCGGAGACGACGTGATAGGTGCCGGCATTGAGGCGCACCACGGAGTTCGGCTTCACGTCGGCGACGACGAGGTTGCGCTCGCCGTCCTCGCGCACGTCGGCGGCGAAGACCGAGAAGGAGAGCTCCTTCGGCGGAATGCGCACGTCCGAGCCGGAGACGGCGTTCAGCATGATGCCGCCGGCATCGAGCACCATGACCTGCTTGTCGACGTCGCCGCTATCGGGCACGACGAGCTTCTTGGTGGCGCCGGCGCGGCCGAAGGCGACGTTGACGAAATATTCGCCGGGCACGAGCTGGAAGGCGGCCGAGCCGCCCTCGGAGGTGGCCAGCAGCGGCAGCTTGCCGTCGGCGCCGGGGATGGGCGAGAAGACGCGCCAGGTCAGTCCGTGCTGCATGGCGCTGCCGTCCTTGGTCAGCAGCGCCTCGCAGCTCACGTCCCTGAGGTTCGCCGGCGTCGCCTCGCCCGCCACGATCGGGTTGAACGAGGTGAGCTTGCCGCCTTTCGTGGGCGTGGCGATCTGCGAAAAACTGTCCAGCGCCTCCTGCGCACGGGCCGGGGCGAACGACGAGGCGAGGCTGGCCACGGCAAGGCACGCGGCGAGGACGGGACGGGCGGGCATGCGCATGGGGACGGTTGACTTCCTGACTGTAAGGCTCCACTTGAAGACCCGGCTAATGGCATTTTCAAGGCCGCGTCCGTGCGCCAAGGTATTGGAACTCCCGCCCGATGAAAACCGAAATCAAGCTGATCGATTATCTTTCGACCCGCCGGTCGATCCCCGCCTTCCAGATGAGCGGACCCGGCCCCGCGAAGGGCGAGGTGGAGGAGATGCTGACGCTCGCCTCGCGCGTGCCCGACCACGGCAAGCTCGCCCCCTGGCGGTTCATCGTCTATCGCGGCGAGGAGCGCCGGCGCATCAGCGAGGAACTGGCCGCCATCGCGATCGCCGACAAGCCGGACCTTTCCGACGAGATGGTCAAGGTGGAGAACACGCGGCTCACCCGCGCGCCCGTGGTGGTCGCCGTCGTCAGCCGCGCGGCGCCGCATTTCAAGATCCCGGAATGGGAGCAGGTGATGTCGGCGGGCGCCGTCTGCCTCAACCTCGTCATGGCCGCCAATGCGCACGGCTTCGCCTCGAACTGGCTGACCGAATGGTACGCCTTCGACGAGCGCGCCTATCCGATCCTCGGCGTGACGGCGGGCGAGAAGGTCGCCGGCTTCATCCATATCGGCACGCCCACCGTGCCGCCGACCGAGCGGCCGCGGCCGGAGCTTGGCGAGATCGTCACATGGGTCGGCGATGAGGCCTGACGCGCTGTTCTACGAGACGGCGCAGAACGCCCACGGCCTGAAGCACGATCCCTTCAAGGCGATCGTCGCGCCGCGGCCGATCGGCTGGATCGGCACGAAGGCGGCGGACGGGCGGCGCAACCTTGCGCCCTATTCGTTCTTCAATGCGGTGGGCGACCGGCCGAAGCTGGTGATGTTCTCCTCCGGTGGCCACAAGGACAGCGTGACGAATATCGAGGAGACCGGCGTCTTCACCTGCTCGCTGGCCGGCCGGCATCTCGCCGAGGCGATGAATGCGAGTTCGGCGGTCGTGCCGCAGGACGTCGACGAGTTCGCGCTTGCCGGCCTGACGCCGGTCGCCGGCCGCCTCGTCGATGCGCCCTATGTCGGCGAGGCCCATGCGGCGCTGGAATGCCGCATGACGCAGACCTTCCGCCCCCTCGATCTCGACGGGCGGGAGACGGACAACTGGGTGGTGTTCGGCCAGGTGGTCGGCATCCATATCAGCCCCGAGATCCTGCACGACGGCATGGTCGACATGGGCGTCGCCCGCCCGCTCGGCCGCATGGGCTACATGGATTATTGCGACGGCGGGGCGGGCGTCTTTTCCATGATGCGGCCGTAGACGGTCCGGATCGTCGCGACCTGCGCCGCGTTCCCGGCAAGGGCGCCGAAGAAGCCGTCGTCGCGCGACCGTTCGCATGCCTTTTCCAACGCCTCTCCCACCCTGTCCGGTAGCGAATCATAGGCCGGCAGGCCGGCCGCCGCGGCGGCAAGGAGGGCAGCGCTGCGCGCTGCGGCGAAGACGGCGGTCCATTCGCCGGCCACGGTGAGGGCGCGTTCTGCGCCGAGGGTGCGTTTGAGAACCTTCTGGTCCCAGACCAGAGCGGCAAGCCGCGTGGATTTTGCCGCCAGGTCCTCGCATGAGACGGGGGCGGGCAGGATGCCGTCGGTGATCGCGAGGATGGGGGTGGCGCCGTCCGCGCGGCCTTCCTCTGCTTCGGCGACGGACAGGAGGGCGGCGAGGCGTTGGATATCCGCGCCCGTCCGCCAGCCGGCAAGGGCGAAAGCGGCTGCGCCACCGCCGATGGCGCGGCGGAGAGTTTCGACGCCGATCGCCGCGTCGACATGGACGATGCCGTCTTTCATGCCCCGATCGCCGGCGCGCACCAGCGTGCCGCACCCTTCGCGAAGGGCGGGGAGGATGTCTGTCGCTTCGACAAGCGCGCGGGGCAGCGGTTTCATGGCCTTTCATAGGCGCGGGCCCCTAGGCCTGGCAATGACCATCCGGTTAACGGCTATGGTGAACCAATCTTAAACACTTTGGCGCTAGCGTGTTTCCAGTAGGTTTTCCAGGCGTTTGGGGCGTCCATTGATCGTTCATGCTTTTCTCCGTTGGGTCGAGACCGCACGGGCCGCCGACCGGGCCAAGGCGGCCAGCGTGCTGGCCCGGGCCTATGCGCGGGCGCGCATTTCGGCGGAAGACCGCCGCGGCGCGGAGATGGCGATGATCTTCCTGCTCGACGATCCGGCGCCGAAGGTGCGGCTGGCGCTCGCCGAAGCCCTTGCCGATTGCGACGACGCACCGCGCGCCGTCATCCTGCCGCTGGCCGAGGACCAGCCGGAGATCGCCGCCCATGTCATCCTGCGTTCGTTGCTGCTGACGGATGGCGACCTCGTCGACCTCGCCGCCAAGGGCAGCGCGACGACGCGCATGCTGATCGCCCATCGCGCCTTCGTCTCGCGCCCCGTTTCGGCGGCGCTGGCGGAAATCGGCGATGTGCCCGACGTGCTGGTGCTGCTGGAGAATGCCGGCGCCGTCCTTTCGCGGCGCAGCCTGGCGCGCATCGCCGACCGGCTCGGCGACGACGCGGAGATCCGCGCCCTGCTGCTCGACCGCGACGACCTGCCGAGCGATGCGCGCCATGCGCTGGTGGAGAAGATCGGAACCGCACTGGCCGGTTTCGGCCTCATTCAGGCGGCGGTCGGCACGAGCCGCGTCGAGCGCATCACGCGCGAGGCCTGCGACCTTGCGACGATCGGCATGGCGGGCGAGATCCCGGCGGCCGAAATGCCCGCGCTCGTCGAGCACCTGCGGCTGACGGGCCGGCTGACGCCGGTCTTCCTGATGCATGCGCTGTGCACGGGGCGGGCCGAGTTCTTCGCGGCCGCCATCGCCGACCTTTCCGGCCAGGCGGAGCGGCGCGTGCGCTCCATCCTGTCCGACGGGCGCGAGGCGGCGGTGCGCGCGCTCTACGAGACCGCCGGCCTCGGCCGGGACATCGGCGCGCTCTTTGCCGAGGCGACGATGCTCTGGCGGCGTGAGGCGAAGGGCGGGGACGGCGGGCTTTCGGTTTCCGAGCGCCTGCTCTCGCAGGCGCGGACGGCGGGCGATGCCTCCTGCCGGTCCATGCTGGAGCTTGTCGAGCGGCTGGCCATCGCCGAACAGCGCCAGACGGCGCGCAGCTACGCCCTCATCGCCGCACGCGAGGCGGCGTAGGCCCAACGCTTCGGGTCTCAGTCGGCGAAGCGCTTGACCACCCAGGAATAGCCGTCCTCGGCATAGCGCACCGGCGTGGTGACGGCGGCCTTCAGGTCGGCCTCGCCGAGAATGGCCTTCTTCACGAAATTCAGCGCGCGGATCGCAAGGCCCTGGCGGGCCTCGGCCGTCCGGGCCGGCACGGAAACCTCGGCCGCGGTCGCCGGCGGCGTCTCATCGACGGAGGGCCTGGCGACATCCGCGGTGATGCGGTCGCCGGAGCTTTCGCAGACCGCCACGATGACGGGATAGTTCTTGTCCTGGTGGCGGTTGATCCAGGTCTCGGCCTGCGCGTCGCATAGCGCCACGGTCTGCCAGCTCTTGCCGACCGTATCGATATAGTGGCACCGGGTCGCGCTGTCGTCGCAGCCCATGATCGTCATGACGATGAGCGCAGCTTTCATGGCCGTCCTTTCGGGGCTTGTTTCCGGCGGTTAGAGGCATGCTTTGCCGCGAAAATAAGGCGCGACTGGCTCAGATATCGAGGTTGTCGGCGAAGACGGCGCGTTCGGTGATGAAGCGGAAGCGGGCTTCCGGCTTGGTGCCCATCAGGTCGTCCACGGCGGTGCGCGTGCCCTCGAAGTCGACGTCGTCGATCGCCACCTTCAAAAGCGTGCGCTTCCTCGGGTCCATCGTGGTTTCCTTGAGCTGCGCCGGCAGCATCTCGCCGAGGCCCTTGAAGCGGCCGATCTCGACCTTGCCGCGGCCGTTGAACTCGGTGCGCATCAGTTCCTCGCGATGCGGGTCGTCGCGAGCATAGAGCGTCTTGCCGCCCTGGCTGAGGCGGTAGAGCGGCGGCACGGCGAGATAGAGATGGCCGCCGCGGATGAGATCCGGCATCTCCTGGTAGAAGAAGGTGATGAGCAGCGAGGCGATGTGCGCGCCGTCGACGTCGGCATCGGTCATGACGATGACGCGATCGTAGCGCAGGTCGTCCTCGCGGTATTTCGAGCGCGTGCCGCAGCCGAGCGCCTGCACCAGGTCGGAGATCTGCTGGTTGGCGCCGAGCTTTTCCCGGCCGGCGCTGGCGACGTTGAGGATCTTTCCGCGTAAGGGGAGGATCGCCTGGTTGGCACGGTTGCGCGCCTGCTTGGCCGAGCCGCCGGCCGAATCGCCCTCCACGATGAAGAGTTCGGCGCCGTCGGCGGAATTCTGCGAGCAGTCCGCGAGCTTGCCCGGCAGGCGCAGCTTGCGCACGGCGGTCTTGCGGCTGACTTCCTTTTCCTTGCGGCGGCGCAGGCGCTCTTCGGCGCGCTCGATCACCCAGTCGAGCAGTTTTGCGGCTTCGCCCGGATTGTCGGCGAGATAGTGGTCGAAGGGGTCGCGCAGCGCGTTCTCGACGATGCGCTGGGCCTCGACGCTGGCGAGCTTGTCCTTCGTCTGGCCGACGAATTCCGGTTCGCGGATGAAGACGGAGAGCATGCCGACGGCCGAGATCATCACGTCGTCGGTGGTGATGGCGGCGGCGCGCTTGTTCTGCGTCAGCTCGGCATAGTTCTTCAGGCCCTTGGTGAGGGCGATGCGAAGGCCGGCCTCATGCGTGCCGCCGTCGGCCGTCGGGATGGTGTTGCAATAGGAGTGGATCAGCGAATCGCCGCCGTACCAGGTGACGGCCCATTCCAGCGAGCCGTGGCCGCCCGACTTCTCGCTCTTGCCGGCAAAAATCTCGCGGGTGACGGTATAGTCCTTGCCGAGCGTCGCCTGGAGATAGTCCTTGAGGCCGCCGGGGAAGTGGAAGACGGCCTTTTCCGGCGTTTCGGAGCCTTCGGGCAGCAGCGAGGGATCGCAGCTCCAGCGGATCTCGACGCCGCCGAAGAGATAGGCCTTGGAACGAGCCATGCGGAAGACGCGGCCCGGATCGAAACGCGCATGCGCGCCGAAAATCTCCGGGTCGGGATGGAAGCGCACCTTCGTGCCGCGCCGGTTGTGCACGTCGCCGAGTTCTTCTAGGCCCCCGACCGGCTTGCCGCGCGAAAAGCGCTGGCGGTAGAGCTTCTTGTTGCGGGCGACCTCGACCTCCAGATGGTCGGAGAGGGCGTTGACGACCGAGACGCCGACGCCGTGCAGGCCCCCCGAGGTCTCGTAGGCCTTGCCGTCGAACTTGCCGCCGGCGTGCAGCACGGTGAGGATGACCTCCAGCGTGGATTTTCCCGGCATCTGCGGGTGGTTCTCCACCGGGATGCCGCGGCCGTTGTCGGTGACGGTCAGGTAGCCCTCGGCGTCGAGATTGACCTCGATGAAATTGGCATGGCCGGCGACGGCCTCGTCCATCGAGTTGTCGATGACCTCGGCGAAGAGGTGGTGCAGCGCCTTCTCGTCCGTGCCGCCGATATACATGCCGGGGCGCAAGCGGACCGGTTCGAGCCCTTCCAGCACGCGGATCGCCGAGGCGTCGTAGCCGCCGGTGCCCTCGCTCGGCGGCGCGGGACGCGCCTCGCGGGCAGGGGCGGCTGCCGCTGCGGGCTTTTCGACCCGTGGCGCGACGGGCTGGGAAGGCATGTGGGCGAAGAGGTCGTTGCTGTCGTCTTGCATGGGCCGTTCAGATTTTGTTCCGTTTGCCGGTTTCCCGCCGGTCCGTGGCGGATCGGGGTCGGGCGCAGAAGAGGTGGTTACGCGAATCACTTGCGATCCTGCCAGATTCCGCGGGCTTTCGCGATTCCGGGACGGCGCGCCGCCGCGCCTATCGCTGCCTGAGGATTGCGTTGCGGGCGGGCGGATGGCAAGTATCGCAGCCTTCAGGGAGCCACAGTTCATGCGCCAGTCCACAGTTCATTGCCTTTCCCGGCTGTTTCTGGCCGCGGTGCTCGCGTGTTGCATGGCCGGCGAGGCGGCGGCGCTGAGCCTGAAGCCCTGGAAGGACGACCTGTTCGGCTACGGCACGGTGGTGGAGACGAGCGACGACGGGGCGCTGCGCGTCGTCGACTACCAGGAGATGCGCGACATCAACGGCCGCGACCAGGTGCCGGAGCGCCGGGTGAAATCGGCCTATGTCTCGACGGCGGTGAAGAAGGCGCAGAAGAACGCGGCGATCGGAACGCCGGCCGGGCCGATCGACGTCGCGATGACCGGCAAGGCGGAGGGCGCGGCCTTCACCGTCATCTTCATCCACGGCCGCGGCGGCGACCGGCGGCTCGGCAACAACGACTGGAACTTCGGCGGCAACTTCAACCGGCTGAAGAACCTCGCGGCGCAGAACGGCGGCGTCTATTACGCGCCGAGCGTGCCCTCCTTCGACGACAAGGGCGCGGCCCGCGTTGCCGGCCTCATCCTGACGGCCAAGGCGCTGTCGCCGCAGGCGCCGGTCATCCTCGCCTGCGCCTCGATGGGCAGCTTCATCTGCGCCCGCGTGGCGCGCGATCCGGCGGCGGTGAAGAGCCTTGCCGGCATGGTGCTGATGGGCGGGGCGGCGGACGGGGACTATGCGAAGACGGCCGCCTTCAAGGCGAGGCTGCCGGTCTTCTTCACCCACGGCGACAGCGACGGCGTCTATGCCGCCAACGACCAGATCGCGGTGTTCCGCAAGCTGCGCAAGGCCGGCGTGCCGGCGCGCTTCGTGCTGTTCCAGACCGGCGGCCACGGCACGCCCGTGCGCATGACCGACTGGCGCGAGACGCTGAACTGGCTGTTTTCGCAGTAGACATTCAGGCCGAGCGCAGCAGCACCTTGGTCGAGCCGACGGCGGCGGCGATCTTCTGATAATGGGCCGAGCGCTTTTCCGAGTTCTCGCCGGCGCGCAGCAATTGCGTGGTCGCCTCCTCGATGACGCGGCTCGCCTGCTGCATCGCCTGGTTCAGCTTCTCCTGCTTGATGGCGGTGTAGACCTTGGCCTCGCGCAGCCGCGCGTTGCGCCGCGAGCGCTGTTTCTTCACCCTTGTATCGGCATTGGCGGACTGGATGGTGCCGAGCCGGCTTGCCGCGCGGCCGACGATCTGCCGCGCCTGGGCATAGGCCGGGCCCTGCGGGATGCGGCGCGCGATGTCGAGCATGCGCTGGCGCAGGCAGTCGATGCGGTAGACCCGGTCGTAGCTGCCGCATTCGGAGCGCGCGGCGGCGAGATTGGCGATGATGGCGTTGGTGACGAAATCGCTCGGCGTCGTCTCGCCTTCCGTGCGCGAATCGCTCGCGCCGTGGCTGGGATTGTCGGTGGACTGGCCGTAGCCGTCGGAAACGCCGGTGAGGGCGAGCGCGGCGGTGAGGACCGCGGCGTAAAGGCCTTGCATCCGTCTGGTCGAAAACATGAGATCCCCCTTGCTACTGCGTCTGGCCGAAGGCGATGCGCATGCTGCGCTGCGTGCCCGCGCCGATGTCGCCGTCGATGGCGCCGGCATAGAACCGGTTGCGCCGCAGCTCCGCCTGGAGCGCGCGGCGCGTCGCCGGCTTGAACATGGTCGGGCGGGTGGTGAGCTGCTCCAGCACGTCGTTCACGCCCGAGCGCAGCGCGCTGTAGAGATAGGCGGCGGCGTCCTCCGGCGTCTTGCCCGGCACCAGCCCGTCGTCGATCAGCGCGGCGACGTTGAACATGGCCTGCGGGTGGCGCAGGTCCGCCGCGCGGATGAACAGCTCCACCGCCGTCTTCGGATCGCGCGCCAGACCGTCCGCGCCCTGGTAATAGAGGAAGCCGAGATCGTTGATGGCATCGGCGAAGCCGAGATCGGCAGCGCGCCGGTAGAGTTCGATCGCCTCGGGCACGTTCTGCGCCGTGCCGATGCCCTTCTCGTGGAGCTTCGCCAGCTCGAACATCGCCTCGGCATCGCCGGCCGCCGCCGCCTTGCCGAAGAGCGCGAAGGCCTTTTCCGGCTGGAATTTTGCCGTGTCCGGCGTCAGCGCCATGTAGCCGAGGCCGATCATGGCGCGGGTATTGCCTTCGCTGACGAGCGCTGCGAGCTGCACCTCCTGGTCCGGCTTCAGCGCCTGCCATTGCGCGGCCTTGTCGGAAGGGTCGGCGACGGCGGCGTCCTTGCCGGCGAGGAAATAGGGCGCGCCCGACAGCGAGCCGTAGAAATGCGGCTGCTGGCGATTGGCGGTGAGCGCCATCACCCGGTCGCGGACCTGGCGGAAGACGAGGCCGATCTCGACATCCGGCCGCGGCAGGCTTTCCAGGATGGCGGTGGCGAAGGGACTGTGCGCGCCGTCGCCGTCGAGCGCCACCTTGCCGCCCTCCGCGGCATAGACGACCATCATGCCCTGGGCGGGATCGGGCGGCGAGAGGCCGGCGCCGCCGAATGTCATGTCGTTTGCCGCCGCCGCGCCGACGAGGGTGGGGAACGGGTTGTTGCGGCAGGAATCGAGGATGACGACGCGCAGTTTTCGCGCGCTTTCCACGCTGGCGAGGATAGATGCGAGGCTGACGGCCTGCTGCGGTATCGTCGCCGGGTCGTCGACCGAAACGTCGATCGGCACGAGATAGTTCTCGCCCGCCGCCTCCACGCCGTGGCCGGCATAGTAGACGAGCGCGATCTCCGCCGTCTCGGCCTTGCGCGCGAAGGCGACGATGGTGTCCTGCAGGCGGGCAAGCGGCGCGTCGACCATAAGATCGACGGAGAAATCGAGCCGCTGCAGCATGTCGGCGACGGCCTCGGCATCCGCGGCCGTGTTGCGCAGCGGCGCTATGGACGTGTAGGCCGACATGCCGATGACCAGCGCGACGCGCTTTGCCGCGATGGAGGGGGCGGCCTGCGCCGTCTCGGCGGTCGTGCCGGCCTCGACCCGGGTCCTGATGCCCATCAGGCCGCGCGTCTTCTCCTCGGCGGTCGGGGCCTGCGCGAAGACGCCGCCGGCGAGGAAAAATCCCGCCAGCAGCATGAGGAAACAGCCTGTCAAGGACCCTGTGCGCGGCATCGTCGCCTTCCCCTCGGCGCCCCCCGCGCCTTGGAATGGTACGGCTGAGGCGGGCGGCCTATTCGGTCCACCCGGAACTATCCGGCTTTTCTTGCGGCCTTCGATTTGCTACGCCGCAAGCCACGCGAATTTCAAGGACAGGGAGGTCTCATGACACCGGATGTAACCCCGCTCGTTGCCGGAAACTGGAAGATGAACGGCACGCGCGCATCGCTCGACCAGATCAAGGCGATGGCCGAAGGCGTGAAGGGGCCGCTTTCCGACAAGGTCGAGACGCTGATCTGCCCGCCGGCGACGCTGCTCTATGTCGCCACCGCGCTCTGCGACGACAGCCCGCTGATGATCGGCGCGCAGGATTGCCACGAAAAGGCCTCCGGCGCGCATACCGGCGACGTCTCGGCCGAGATGATCGCCGACTGCTTCGGCACCCATGTCATCGTCGGCCATTCCGAGCGCCGCACGGACCATAAGGAAAGCGACGCGCTGGTGCGCGCCAAGGCGGAGATAGCCCATGCGAACGACCTCGTGGCGATCATCTGCATCGGCGAGACCGGCGAGGAGCGCAAGGCGGGCCGGACGCTCGACGTGCTGAAGGCGCAGCTTGCCGCCTCCGTGCCCGACGGCGCGACGGCGGAAAACACCGTCATCGCCTACGAGCCCGTCTGGGCGATCGGCACGGGGCTGACGCCGACGGCCTCCGACGTCGAGGAGGCGCACGCCTTCATGCGCGCGGAGCTGACCGGCCGCCTTGCCGGCGAGGGGGCGAAGATGCGCATCCTTTACGGCGGCTCGGTGAAGCCGGGCAATGCGCAGGAACTGATGGGCGTCGCCAATGTCGATGGCGCGCTGATCGGCGGGGCGAGCTTGAAATCGGACGATTTCCTCGCCATCTACCGCGCATACGAAGCGCTGACCGCCTGACTTTCACAATGCCCGCTTCGGGGCGCCCCTGATCCGCTTCGGCCAAAACGGCGGGCGGATCGACAGCTAGGGCTTGGAATGGTGCGCGGCTTGGTATATTGAGCCGCGAACCTGACATTTGGGCCATCTGGCCGGGATACCGAAAACATGCAGACCATCTTGCTCGTCATCTATCTCATGGTCGTCGTCGCGCTGATCGGCGTCGTGCTGATCCAGCGTTCCGAAGGCGGCGGCCTCGGCATCGGTGGCGGCTCCGGCTTCATGTCGGCGCGCGGCACGGCCAATGCCCTGACGCGCACCACGGCGATCCTCGCCGCGCTGTTCTTCGTGCTGGCGCTCGGCATGGGCATCTTCGCCCGCTACGAGACGCAGCCGACCGACATCCTCGACCGCATCCCCGGCACGACCGGCACCGGCGGCGTGCTCGACGCGCTCGGCGGCGCATCGCAGGGCGAGGGCACCCAGAACAACCAGACTCCCGCGACGACCGGCACCGACGCCGTTCCGACCGAAGGCGGCGCGGCAACCGGCACCGGCAACACGCCCGCGACGGGCACGGAGCAGAATTCCGGCGTCCCGAGCGGCCAGTAAGCCGCAGGACCGAAAACGAACCGGCCGGTTGGCGAAATCCAACCGGCCTTCTTCTTGTGTAAAACGCCGATTGCGCCTTCCGAAATCACGCCCAAGGTGATTTTTCGGTGGCGGAATCGATTTTGAAAAGGTATCCGGTGACTCCCATGGCGCGATATGTATTCATCACAGGCGGCGTGGTCTCCTCCCTCGGAAAAGGCATTGCCGCCGCTGCACTCGGAGCTCTCCTTCAGGCCCGCGGCTACCGCGTCCGCCTCAGGAAGCTGGACCCCTATCTCAATGTCGACCCGGGCACGATGAGCCCGACCCAGCACGGCGAGGTGTTCGTCACCGACGACGGCGCGGAAACCGACCTCGACCTCGGCCATTACGAGCGCTTCACCGGCCGCTCGGCCACCAAGACCGACAACATCACCACCGGCCGCATCTACAAGAACATCATCGACAAGGAACGCCGCGGCGACTATCTCGGCGCGACCGTGCAGGTCATCCCGCACGTCACCAACGAGATCAAGAACTTCGTCACCGAGGGCAATGAGGAGTACGATTTCGTCATCTGCGAGATCGGCGGCACGGTGGGCGACATCGAGGCCATGCCGTTCATCGAGGCGATCCGCCAGCTCGGCAACGACCTGCCGCGCGGCACCGCCGTCTATGTCCACCTGACGCTGATGCCCTATATCCCGGCGGCGGGCGAGCTGAAGACCAAGCCGACGCAGCACTCCGTCAAGGAACTGCAGGCGATGGGCATCCATCCGGATATCCTGCTGGTGCGCGCCGACCGCGAGATCCCCGAGGCCGAGCGCAGAAAACTCTCGCTGTTCTGCAACGTGCGCCCGACGGCGGTCATCCAGGCGCTCGACGTTGCATCGATCTACGACGTGCCGCTCGCCTATCACAAGGAAGGCCTCGACGACGAGGTTCTGGCCGCCTTCGGCATCGAGCCGGCGCCGAAGCCGCGCCTCGAAGCCTGGCAGACCGTTTCCGACCGCATCAAGACGCCGGAAGGCGAGGTGACGATCGCCATCGTCGGCAAGTATACCGGCCTCAAGGACGCCTACAAGTCGCTGATCGAGGCGCTCTACCACGGCGGCATCGCCAACCACGTCAAGGTCAAGCTCGAATGGATCGAGTCGGAGGTCTTCGAGAAGGAGGACCCGGCGCCCTATCTCGAAAAGGTGCACGGCATCCTCGTTCCCGGCGGTTTTGGCGAGCGCGGCTCCGAGGGCAAGATCAACGCGGCGCGCTTTGCCCGCGAGCGCAAGGTGCCCTATTTCGGCATCTGCTTCGGCATGCAGATGGCGGTCGTGGAAGCGGCGCGCAACCTTGCCGGCATCGACAAGGCGTCGTCCACCGAATTCGGCAAGACGGCGGAACCCGTCGTCGGCCTGATGACGGAATGGGTGAAGGGCAACGAACTGGAAAAGCGCTCGGCTTCGGGCGATCTCGGCGGCACGATGCGTCTCGGCGCCTATCGCGCATCGCTGAAGGGCGGCACGAAGATCGCCGACATCTACGGTTCGACGGAGATTTCCGAACGCCACCGCCACCGCTACGAGGTGAATATCGACTACAAGGACCGGCTGGAAGGCTGCGGCCTCGTCTTCTCCGGCATGTCGCCGGACGGCATCCTGCCGGAGACGGTCGAATATCCCGACCATCCGTGGTTCATCGGCGTGCAGTACCATCCGGAACTGAAGAGCCGCCCGCTCGATCCGCACCCGCTCTTCGCGAGCTTCGTGGAAGCGGCGCTGGAACAGAGCCGCCTCGTTTGAGGATTGTTTTGAGGCCACGAAAAAGCCCGGCAGCGATGCCGGGCTTTTTGTCATTCGGCGGCCTGTGCCAGCGGGCATTCTTCGCTCCCGCAATCCTCTCCGGCAAGCACCCGCTGGCCGATGGCGATGGTGAGCGCCGCGCCGAGGCCGGCGGCGACGGAGACCCACAAGCCGTTCTGGGCGCCGAACGTGTCCACCGCCCAGCCGGCGACGAAGGCGCCCAGCGCCATGCCGATGCCGATGCCGGTCGTCACCCAGGTGACGCCCTCCGTCAGCATGGCGGACGGCACGCGGCGCTCGACGAGGCCGAAGGCGGTGATGAAGGTGGGCGAGATGGCGATGCCGCTGACGAAGACGGCGAAGGCAAGCAGCGGCACCGTGCCGGCGAAGGGCAGCGGCAGGGCGGTGAGCGCCAGCACGGCGACGGCGATCATCAACTGCTTCTGCAGCGCCATCCTCGGGTTCAGCGCGCCGAGGACAAGGCCGACGACGAAGGAGCCGACGGCATAGACGCCGATGACGAGGCTGGCGGCATTCGGCTGGCCGAGCTCCTTGGTGATCGCCACGGCCGAGACCTCGGCGGTGGCGAAGGTGGCGCCGACGAAGATGAGGGCGAGCGTGATGATCTGCACCGGGCGCAGGCGGATCGCCGATGTCTGCGGCGCGCTGCCGGCGACGTGCTGCACGGCCGGTTCCGTCGCGCGCTGCAGCACGAAGGCGAGCGTGCCGAGGGCGAGGAAGGCGGTGCTGATCAGCATGCCGGCCTGCGGGAAGAGCACGACGGCAAGGCCGACGGAGAGCGAGGCGCCGGCGATGTAGACCAGCTCGTCGGCGGCCGATTCGAAGGCGAAGGCCGTGTTGAGCTCGGGCCGATCGCGAAAGATCTCCGTCCAGCGGGCGCGCAGCATGGCCGGCATCGAGGGCATGGCGGCGGCGAGGAAGGCGGCGGCGAAGAGCGTCCAGATCGGCCAGCCCTGGTGGGTAGCGGCGATCAGCGCGAGGAAGGCGAGGACGGAGACGATGGTCGCAGGCGTCAGCACCGCCGACTGGCCGAAGCGGTCGACGAGGCGGGAGACCTGCGGCGCGATGAGCGCATTGGCGAGCGCGAAGGTGGCGGAGACGGCGCCGGCGAGCCAGTATTCGCCGTGCGTCTGCGAGAGCATGGCGACGATGCCGATCGGCGCCATGGCGATGGGAAGGCGGGCGAGGAAGCCGGCGGCGGAGAACGCCCTGGTTCCCGGCACGCTGAAGATTTCCTTGTAGGGGTTGGACATGGCCTGCTCCTGGAAAGGGACGGGTTCTATAATTACATACGCAGCGTATGTCGAAGAGATAGTTGCATACCTGGCGTATGTCAAATAAAATACGCGACGTATGTGAATGAGGAGACGCCATGCGCAAGCCGCGCGAGGAAATGATCGCTGAGACACGGGCCAAGCTGATCGCCGCCGGGCGGCAGGCCTTCGGCACGGTGGGCTATGCCGCCGCGTCGATGGACGATTTCACGGCCGGGGCCGGGCTGACGCGCGGCGCGCTCTACCACCATTTCGGCGACAAGAAGGGGCTGCTCCAGGCGGTCATCCAGGAGATCGACGCGGAAATGACCCTGCGGCTCAACCGGATCTCGGCCGAAGCGCCCAACCGCTGGCAGGGCTTCGTCGCGGAATGCGTCGCCTATATCGAGATGGCGCTGGAGCCGGAGATCCAGCGCATCATGTTCCGCGACGGGCCGGCCGTGCTGGGCGACGTTTCGCAATGGCCGACCAACAATGGCTGCATCGCCGCCCTCAGCCGCAGCATCGCGCAGCTGAAGGCCGACGGCGTGATGGCGGAGATCGACACGGAGGCGGCCGCCCGGCTGATCAACGGGGCGAGCAGCCACGCGGCGCTGTGGATCGCCAAGTCCGACGATCCGGAGGACACCTCGAAGCGCGCCGTCAGGGGGTTCCGCACGCTGCTGGATGGGCTGCGCGTCAACGCCTGAGGGGCGCCTACGGCCCCGCCGGTGCCTCTTTCAGCTCGCAGGCATTCGTCCCGATCGTCATCGTGTTGCCGCGCCAGTCGATGGCGCCGCCGATCCAGGCGCGCAGCCAGATGGCCGGCATCATGACGTCCCGCACCATCATCGCCGGCACCGACCAGACGGAAAGCCGCCAGCCCTTGGCCAGGGCAAGGGCGGTCTCGGGAAGGTAGAGGCCGGCAAGCACGGCAAGCACGGCGGGCAGGAGCGGCATATCGTCCGTCAGCACCGCCGCGAGTATGAGAAGCAGCGGCGGGACGGCGCCGAGCAGGATTTCCGGCGTGAAGAAGGCGGGGAAGGTGACGCGGCGCAGGCGCGACCAGCGGCCCTGGCGCGACCAGACCTCCTGCCCGGAGCGCCGGCCGAGCGGCTGCTCGAAGGGCGAGGAGACGAGGTGCACCTTGAGGCCGAGCCGGCTGACGAGCTTGGTGGAGGCGGCGTCCTCGGCGATCTCGGCATTCAGCGCCTGGATGCCGCCATTGGCATCGAGCATCGGCTTGTACCAGAGCATGCTCTTGCCCTGCGCGAAACCGAGGCCGAGCGCCTCGCCGGCATATTGCCAGCGCGCCTGCTGGGTGTTGAGGAACATGCATTCCACCTCGGCCCAGAAGCCGTCCGGGCGCGAGCCGAGCGGCGTCGAGCAGACGAGGCCCGAATCGCTGCGCCAGCCGCCCATCAGGTGCCGGATATAGTTCGGCGGCATCAGGACGTTCGAATCGGCGAGCACCACCCAGTCGTGCCGCGCCGCCTGCCAGCCCTTGACGCAATTGTTGAGCTTCGGATTGGCGCCGATGCGGTCGTCGCCGACGAGGATGCGCGCGGCGACATGCGGATGGGCGGCGGCCGTCGCCTCGATCAGCGGCACGATGGGGTCGCCGCAATGGGCGACGCAGAACAGAAGCTCGTAGTCCGGCCAGGTGAGGCGGAAGGCGCGCTCCAGCGTCTCGGCGGAAAAATTCTCGATGCCGCGCACGGGGATGACGACGGAGACGGGCGGCGTTTCCTCGATCTCGGGCGGCGCCGCATCCGTCGGCTTCAGCCGCCGGCCGGCGATGAGGATGCTGAGGAGATTGGTGGCGACGAGGGCGCCCGAGGCAAGGGCCAGGGCCTGAGCCGTATCCATTCACGCGTACTCCGCTGGGCGCCGGATCGCGGCCGCCGGGGTGCATTCACGCGGGAAGAGACACCATTGTCGCATGACAGGCGAATGACGGGCGGGTTGGATGGGTTTTGGCGGCGCGCGGTATGGGAAGGAACCGTCGCCACATCCCCTTCTCCCCGGCGGGGAGAAGGGAGGAAAGGCGATCTCGAACTCCAGACGGCATCGCCCTGCCGTCTCAGGGCTACGCCAGGAAGTCGGCGGTGGTGGTGACCTTGCCGTAGCCGAATTCCAGCGCCGACATGATGGTGGCGTGGACCTGGGCGGCGGGGACGCGCGAATCGCCGAAGGCCTTGTCGCGCGTGGCGCAGGCATCGTGCACCACCGTGAGATTGTAGCCGAGGTCGGCGGCGGCGCGCGCCGTCGCGTCGATGCACACGTCGCTCATCGCGCCGACGACCACCACATCCTCGATGCCGCCCGCCCGCAGCGTCTCGTCGAGCGCCGTCTCGCGGAAGGAATTCGGGTAGTTCTTGACGATGACCGTGTCGTCCTCTCGCGGCGTGACGGCCGGGATCGGCTGGATGCCCTCGGTGCCCGGCGCGAAGAGCGGCGAGGCGGCGTCCGTGGCAATGTGGTGGACATGGACGATCCGGTCGCCCCGGCCACGCCCGGCCTCGACGATGCGCGCGGCATTGGCGGCGGCGGCATCGATGCCGGTCAGCGCGAAGCTGCCGGAGGAAAGATAGTCCTTCTGGAGGTCGACGATGATGATGGCGCGCTTGCTCATGGCGGCTCCCTTGCGTTCGCGATTGATGCGGGGGGGGGTTCCGCCGCCGGACGCGATTTCGCAACGGCGAATTTGCCGCGGCGGCGTCAGGCCGGCCGGCCGCGGAAGGCGAAGAGGTCGGCATCCGCATCGGCATGGCCGGCGATCTCGGCCGCGACGATCTCGGCGGCGATCTGGCTGAAGGTGATGCCGTTGCCGCCGAAGCCCATGACGGCGAAGACGTTTTCGAGGCCCGGCACGCGGCCGATCAGCGGCAGGCCGGTGCGGGTGGTGCCGAAGGGGGCGGCCCAGACATGGTCCGGCTCGGGCAGGGCAAGGCCGAGCACGGCCTCGGCCTTGCGGCGGATGGCCGCCGCCTTCTTCCGCAGCTTCGTCGCGGAGGCGTAGGCCTCGGCGCTGTCCTCGTCCTCGCCGCCGACGATCAGTCGCCCGTCGCGCGTGCGGCGGAGATAGAGGTAGGGATCGGCTCCCTCCCAGACGATGCAGTCCTTCAGCCAGTGCGGCAGCGGGGTGCCGGGCGGCGTCGCGAGCGCCCAGGTGGAGACGATGGCGTGCTCCCTGTCGGCGACGGCCTCCAGGAATTCGTAGCCCGAGCAGAACACGGCATGGCCGGCAGACAGGATCCGGCCGTCGGAAGTCGCCAGGAAGACGCGGTCGCCCGTCGCGCGCAGGTCGGTGATTTCGAGCGGGCTGGCAAGCTCCACGCCGCGCGCCATCGCCGCGCGCAGGATGCCGGCCGCCATCTGGGCCGGGTTCGCCGCGGCGGAGATATCGCTGAGGATGGCGCCGGTGCGCTGGATGGAAAAGCGTTCGGCAAGGGTGGCGGCGTCCAGATAATCGGCCGCGATGCCGGCGGCGCGGCGGGCCTCGACCTCGGCCGCAAGGGCCCTGTGGCCATAGACGTCGCCGGCGAGGAACAGCGTCTGCTTGCGCGCGAAGCCGCAGGACAGGCCGAGATCGGCGACGGTCTCGCTGAGGCGCTCGACGGCGCGGGCCGAGCGCTGCCAGGCGCGGCGGGCTTTTGGCGCGCCGATCATCTGCGAGAGCCGGGAGAGGGGGATGTCGATCTCGTGCTGGATCATCGCGGTGCTGGCAAGCGTGCTGCCGTGCACGGGGACGCGCCGGTCGACGACGAGGATGGAGCGCCGTCCGTCCGCCAGCGCATGGGCCACAAGCGCCCCGGAAATGCCGGCGCCGACGATGATGACGTCATGGTCGGTCTGCGACGGCCTTTGCCGCGCGCGCAGCGCAAGGCGCGGCGAGCCGGCCCAGAGGGGACGGGATTCGTGCAGGTCGCGCTGGCGGGTGATGTCGCGGGATCTGGAAATGGGCCGGCTCCGGTGCGGGGACGCGGCGGGAATGGCCGGCGAACGGAAAAGTTCCCGCGCGGCGCGGCGGGCCGTGCTGGCGCTTGCATTGCGCGCCGAAAGCGGGCAAAGCACGGGGCGCCTGAAACACGCCGGATTTTTCGCCATGACCGTGAGTTCGAGAACGCCCCGCCCGATCGACCATCTGGTGCTGCCGGTGTCCGACCTCGGGGTGGCGCGCGCGCGCCTGGCCGAACTCGGTTTCACCGTCGCGAAGGACGCCCGCCACCCGTTCGGCACGGAGAACTGTTGCGTTTTCCTCGCCGACGGTTCCTATCTGGAGCCGCTCGGCATCGCCAATCGCGAGGAATGCGAGGAAGCGGCGCGCGGCGGCAACGTTTTCGTGGCGCGCGACCAGACCTTCCGCTTCCGCCGCGGCCTCGAGGGCTTTTCCGGCATCGCCATGGCGAGCGGCGACGCCTGGGAGGACGACCAGCGCTACACCGATGCCGGCCTTTCCGGCGGCGAGGTGCTGGAATTCTCCCGCGACATGCTGCTGCCCGACGGGACCAGCGCGACGGGCAGCTTCCGCCTTGCGTTTGCCGCCGACCTGCGCAGCCCCGATTTCTTCTTTTTCGCCTCGCAGCGCATCCTGCCGCTGCCGGCCGACCGCAAGTCGCTGGAAGCGCACGAGAACGGCGTCGTCGCGCTGTCTGAGGTCGTGCTGTCGGAACAGAACCCGACGGATTTCCAGTATCTCGTGCAGGAAGCGGCCGACGAGCGCGCGGTCGAGGCGCTGTCCTTCGGCATGTCCGTCGACACGCCGCGCGGGCGCATCACCGTGCTCAACGATGCCGGCCTCGACGGGTTCTACGGCATTGCGCCGGTCCCCGGCACGGACCGCGGCCTGAAAGGGCGCGCGGTCGTCTTCAAGGTTGAAAATAGAGCGGAATGCGAACGCCTGCTGACGAAGCGCGGCGTCGCCTTCCAGAAACGGGACAACCGTCTCCTCGTGCCGCCGGCACCGGGGCAGGGCGTCCACTTTGTCTTCGGAGAATAAGATGAACACCAATTCCACCGTCGTCGTCGGCGAAGGCGCCAAGAAGGTTACCTTCGCCCAGGACAAGCGCTTCTCGCTGATCGCCGGCCCCTGCCAGATGGAGAGCCGCGACCACGCCTACATGATGGCCGAGGCGCTGGTAAAGATGACCGACAAGCTCGGCATCGGCCTCGTCTACAAGTCCTCCTTCGACAAGGCGAACCGCACCTCGCTCTCCGGCAAGCGCGGCATCGGCCTTGAAAAGGCGCTGGAAATCTTCGCCGACCTCAAGAAGGATTTCGGCTTTCCGGTCGTCACCGACATCCACACGGAAGAGCAGTGCGCCGTCGTCGCCGAGACGGTCGACATCCTGCAGATCCCCGCCTTCCTGTCGCGCCAGACGGACCTGCTCGTCGCCGCCGCCAAGACCGGCCGCGCGATCAACGTCAAGAAGGGCCAGTTCCTGGCGCCCTGGGACATGAAGAACGTGCTGGCGAAGTTCACCGAGAGCGGCAACCCCAACGTCATGCTGTGCGAGCGCGGCGCCTCCTTCGGCTACAACACGCTCGTCTCCGACATGCGCTCGCTGCCGATCATGGCCTCGCTCGGCGCGCCGGTCGTCTTCGACGCCACGCACTCGGTGCAGCAGCCGGGCGGGCAGGGCGGCTCGACGGGCGGCGACCGCCGGTTCGTCGAAACCCTGGCGCGCGCGGCCATCGCCGTCGGCATTGCCGGCCTCTTCGTGGAGACCCACGAGGACCCCGACAACGCCCCCTCCGACGGCCCGAATATGGTGCACCTGAAGGACATGCCGCGGCTTCTGGAAAAGCTCGTCGCCTTCGACGACATCGCCAAGGCCTGACATTTCAAACGGATGACATGGAGGCATGTCATCCGTTTTTCTGCTGCGGAAACGCCATTGTAATTTCTGCATCGTCGATTAAAAGTGGATTTTAATCGATTTATAAACCCCGGAACAGGACGATATCCATGACTGCAATCATCGACATCATCGGCCGCGAGATTCTCGACAGCCGCGGCAACCCCACCGTCGAAGTGGACGTGCATCTCGAGGATGGCAGCTTCGGCCGTGCGGCCGTTCCCTCGGGCGCTTCCACCGGCGCGCATGAAGCCGTCGAACTGCGCGACGGCGGCAAGCGCTACCTCGGCAAGGGTGTGGAGAACGCCGTCGCCGCCGTCAACGGCGAGATCTTCGAAGCGATCGGCGGCCTCGATGCGGAAGACCAGATCGAGATCGACCAGACGATGATCGAGCTCGACGGCACGCCGAACAAGGCGCGCCTCGGCGCCAACGCCATCCTCGGCGTCTCGCTCGCCGTCGCCAAGGCCGCCGCGGAAGCCGCCAACCTGCCGCTCTACCGCTATGTCGGCGGCCCGAACGCCCGCATCCTGCCGGTGCCGATGATGAACATCATCAATGGCGGCGCCCATGCCGACAACCCGATCGACTTCCAGGAATTCATGATCGTCCCGGTCGGCGCCGAAACGGTGCGCGATGCCGTGCGCATGGGCTCGGAAGTGTTCCACACGCTGAAGAAGCAGCTCGCCAGCGACGGCCACAACACCAATGTCGGCGACGAAGGCGGCTTTGCGCCGGGCCTCGCTTCCGCTCCCGCCGCCCTCGACTTCATCATGAAGTCGATCGAGAAGGCCGGCTACCGCCCGGGCGAGGACATGTTCATCGCGCTCGACTGCGCCTCGACGGAGTTCTTCAAGGACGGCAAGTATGTGCTCGAAGGCGAAGGCCGCACCCTGGAGCCGGGCGCCATGGCCGACTACCTCGCCGAGCTTGCCGGCAAATACCCGATCTTCTCGATCGAGGACGGCATGGCGGAAGACGACTGGGACGGCTGGAAGGCGCTGACCGACAAGATCGGCAAGAAGGTGCAGCTCGTCGGCGACGACCTGTTCGTGACCAACTCGGCGCGCCTTCGCGACGGCATCAAGATGGGCGTCGGCAACTCGATCCTCGTCAAGGTCAACCAGATCGGCTCGCTCTCCGAGACGCTCGACGCCGTGGAGACCGCGCACAAGGCGAGCTACACCGCCGTCATGTCGCACCGCTCGGGCGAGACCGAGGATTCGACGATCGCCGACCTTGCCGTCGCCACCAACTGCGGCCAGATCAAGACCGGTTCGCTCGCCCGCTCCGACCGCACCGCCAAGTACAACCAGCTGATCCGCATCGAGGAACAGCTCGGCGCCCAGGCGAAATACGCCGGCCGCGGCATCCTGCGCGGCTGATCGGTCCCACGGCATTTTTCGGCGGCAGCGTGCAAGCGCTGCCGCCGTTTTTGTTTTATGAGGGGCCAGGCTGCAGGCATCTCTTCGACGGAAAGCAAGTGCATCCGGGATTCGACATTGCCGCTCTTCCCTTCTCCCCTCGGGGAGAAGGTGGCCCGAAGGGTCGGATGAGGGGGATGTCGATGAAAGGACGGTTTTTGGCGTGCCGCCCGCTCATCCGCCTGCCGGCACCTTTCCCCGGGGGAGAAGGGGAATGTGGCGCAGGCTTCATTCCACACGCCAGGGCCTTGCCGTTGGGGAGCTCTTCGGCCGACCGGAAGGGCAGGGCAGGCCGTGCGGCTGCCCCGCATGGCGGCTCAGTCCGCCAGCGCCACGGCGATTTCCGCCGCCAGCCGCGCATTGTTCTCGACGAGCGCGATATTGGTCTTGAGGCTGCGGCCGTCCGTCAGGCGGAACAGGCTGTCGAGCAGGTAGGGCGTCACGGCCTTGCCGGCGATCTCGTCGCGTTCGGCATTGTCGAGCGCGCGGGCGATGTAGATCTCCATCTCCTCGCGTTCGATCTCGTCGGCCTGCGGCACCGGATTGGCGATCAGCATGCCGCCGTCGACGCCGAGCTGGTCGCGCACCCTCTGGAAATTGGCGATGGCGGCCGGGCTGTTCAGCGTCAGCGGGCTCTTGAGGCCCGAATCGCGCGACCAGAAGGCCGGGAAGACCGGGCTGTCATAGGTGACGACGGGCACGCCGCGCGTTTCCAGCACTTCCAGCGTCTTCGGGATGTCGAGGATCGCCTTAGCGCCCGCGCAGACGACGATGACGCCGGTGCGCGACAGTTCGTCGAGGTCGGCGGAGATGTCGAAGGTCTCCTCGGCCTTGCGGTGCACGCCGCCGATGCCGCCGGTCGCAAAAACCCTGATGCCGGCGCGGGCTGCGCCGATCATCGTCGCCGCCACGGTGGTCGCGCCCGTGCGGCGCTCGGCGATGGCGAAGGCGAGGTCGGCGCGCGACAGCTTCATGGCGCCCTCGGTCTGCGCCAGCTTTTCCAGCCGCGCCTCGTCGAGGCCGATATGCAGCACGCCGTCGATGACGGCGATGGTCGCCGGCACGGCGCCTTTCTCGCGGATGATGCGCTCGACGCTGCGGGCCATGTCGAGATTGCCCGGATAGGGCATGCCGTGGGTGATGATCGTCGATTCGAGCGCGACGATCGGCGCGCCGCGGCTCTTGGCGGCGGCGACTTCGTCCGAATACTGCATCGGCAGGAGGGTGGAAACGGGTCTGGTCATGCGGTGTCCTTGCAGGAATTTCGGCAAAAAAGTCTCATGCCATTCCTTCGGCCTCCGGCACAAGGGAAAGTGCGGCCTGAAGGGCCGCCTGCGACATTTCTTCGGAGACGGCAAGCGGCGAGCGCACGGTGATCGCCGCGGCGGCGACCCCGCGGCGCAGCGCCTCGCCGATAGCGTGGCCGGCCATCCAGGCATCGAGGAAGCCGGAGGCAAGCGAATCGCCCGCCCCGGTGACGTCGCCGAGCGCGGGCGCTTGCGGCGGCGCGACACGCACGGCGCCCTTCGCGTCGAAGGCGATGATGCCCTTGCCGCCGCGCGTCACGACGCCGGCGGGAAGGCCGGCCGCGCGCAGCGCCTTCGGCCAGTCGGCCGGGTCCTCCGGCGCCGCGCCCGTCAGCGCGCGGGCCTCCGCCTCGTTCATGAAGAGGAAGGCGAGGGCGGGAAGGCTCTCCTGGAACCGCGGCACTTTCGCCGGGGAGATGGCGATGCCGGCGATATGCACGCCGGCCGCGCCCGCCGCCGCCGTCATGGCCGCCAGCGTCTCGGCCGGCAGGTTGGCGTCGGTGAGGATCAGCCCCGCCGTCGCGATCGCCTCGCGCATCGCCCGCTGCTGCAGGCGGCGCGGCGAGAACAGGCGGTAGAGCTCCATGTCCGCCAGCGCGATGACGAGGTTGCCGTCCCGCTCGATGATCGCCGTATAGCTCGGCGTCGCCCGGTCGAGGAAGGTGAAGGGCCTGTCCTCGACGTCGGCCGCCGCCGCCGCGGCCGCCACGACGGCGCCGTCCGCATCGCCCCCGCGCGGCGAGACGAGCCGCACCGTCCGGCCGAGCCTCGAAAGGTTGCGCGCCGCGTTGAAGGCGCCGCCGCCCGCCTCCACGAACCAGGCGCCGGGATTGCTCGCCCCCGGCGCCGTCTCGCCGGCGATGCGTCCGCGCCTGTCCACATGGGCGCCGCCCATCACCAGTATCGTCTTTCCCGTCATCGTCTTCCTTCATTCCCGCGGGGCGCGCGATTCGCCGGCAAGAGCGACGCGTCCACGCGGGTACATCCTTGTTCCGCCACGGCTTTCAACAGACGTAAACGAAAAGAGAACACACGCTCGATTCACGAAATCATTCAAATGGATGAATGGACCTTGCAAAAAGAGAACAAAATGTGTACATAGCTTTCATCGACGGCTTCGTTGCCTGTCTTGCTTCAATAACCTAAAGGTGGACCAAATGGCACAGAACACTTTGCGGCTCGTAGAGGATAAAGCAGTGGATAAAAGCAAGGCACTCGAAGCGGCACTCTCCCAGATCGAGCGCGCCTTCGGCAAGGGCTCCATCATGAAGCTCGGCGGAAAGGACAGCATCATCGAGATCGAGACGGTGTCGACGGGCTCGCTCAGCCTCGACGTCGCGCTCGGCATCGGCGGCCTGCCCAAGGGCCGCATCGTCGAGATCTACGGCCCGGAAAGCTCGGGCAAGACGACGCTGGCGCTGCAGACCATTGCCGAATCCCAGAAGACGGGCGGCATCTGCGCCTTCGTCGATGCCGAGCACGCGCTCGACCCGGTCTATGCCCGCAAGCTCGGCGTCGATCTCCAGAACCTGCTGATCTCGCAGCCCGACACCGGCGAGCAGGCGCTCGAGATCACCGACACGCTGGTGCGTTCCGGCGCCGTCGACGTGCTGGTCGTCGATTCGGTCGCCGCGCTGACGCCGCGCGCCGAAATCGAGGGCGAGATGGGCGAGAGCCTGCCGGGCCTGCAGGCGCGCCTGATGAGCCAGGCGCTGCGCAAGCTCACCGCCTCGATCTCCAAGTCCAACACGATGGTGATCTTCATCAACCAGATCCGCATGAAGATCGGCGTCGTCTACGGTTCGCCGGAAGTGACGACGGGCGGCAACGCGCTGAAGTTCTACGCCTCCGTCCGCCTCGACATCCGCCGCATCGGCGCCGTCAAGGATCGCGACGAGGTGATCGGCAACCAGACGCGCGTCAAGGTCGTCAAGAACAAGATGGCCCCGCCCTTCAAGCAGGTCGAGTTCGACATCATGTACGGCGAGGGCGTCTCCAAGACGGGCGAGCTCATCGACCTCGGCGTCAAGGCGGGCATCGTGGAGAAGTCCGGCGCCTGGTTCTCCTACAACAGCCAGCGCCTCGGCCAGGGCCGCGAGAACGCCAAGACGTTCCTGCGCGACAATCCGGATCTCGCCCGCGAGATCGAGACGGCGCTGCGCCAGAATGCCGGCCTCATCGCCGACCGCTTCCTGGAGAACGGCGGGCCGGATCCGAACGACGCGAACGACGCGGACGACGCGGCCGGCATGTAATCGCCGCGCAACGGTTTCGCAAAACAGCAAAGACCGGCCTCTTCTTCGCGAAAGGCCGGTTTTTTGGTGTCTGGACAGGCGCCGAGGCGGGCGATAAAAGCCTTCAGTTCTCGCGCGCGCCAAGGTTTTCGACCGTCCGCATCCTTAAGCGGCAGGCGCGGGCGGTTTCGACGGAATTCGCGAAAGGGCGGCCTTGGGGTCTTCCGGGCGGGCACTCCGGCCGGCGAGGCGGTTTTACCGTCGTTGCAGCGACATTGGGTGGGCGATGCGCCGGTCTTCCGGCGCGAAATGGGCACAGATGAAGGACGCGATATGAGCGGCGTGAATGAGATCCGGTCGACTTTCCTCGACTATTTCCGAAAGAACGGCCACGAGATCGTGCCGTCCAGCCCGCTCGTGCCGCGCAACGACCCGACGCTGATGTTCACCAATGCCGGCATGGTGCAGTTCAAGAACGTCTTCACGGGCCTTGAATCGCGGCCCTATTCCACCGCGACGACCGCCCAGAAGGTCGTGCGCGCCGGCGGCAAGCACAACGACCTCGACAATGTCGGCTATACCGCGCGGCACCTCACCTTCTTCGAGATGCTCGGCAACTTCTCGTTCGGCGACTATTTCAAGGAGCGCGCCATCGAGCTTGCCTGGACGCTGGTGACGAAGGGCTTCGACCTGCCGAAGGACCGGCTGCTCGTCACCGTCTATTCCGAGGACGAGGAAGCGGCGATCCTCTGGAAGAAGATCGCCGGCCTTTCCGACGACCGGATCATCCGCATCCCGACCTCCGACAATTTCTGGCAGATGGGGGATACCGGCCCCTGCGGCCCCTGTTCGGAAATCTTCATCGACCAGGGCGAGCACGTCTGGGGCGGCCCGCCCGGCTCGCCCGAGGAGGACGGCGACCGGTTCCTCGAATTCTGGAACCTCGTCTTCATGCAGTTCGACCAGACGGCGCCCGGCGAGCGCAGCCTGCTGCCGCGCCCGTCGATCGACACCGGCATGGGCCTGGAGCGCATGGCCTGCATCCTGCAGGGCGTGCAGAGCGTCTTCGAGACCGACCTCTTCCGCACGCTGGTCTCGGCCGTCGAGGAGACGGTGGGCATCAAGGCGGAAGGCGAGGCGGCCGCAAGCTGCCGCGTCATCGCCGATCACCTGCGCTCCTCCGCCTTCCTGATCGCCGACGGCGTGTTGCCGTCGAACGAGGGCCGCGGCTACGTTCTGCGCCGCATCATGCGCCGCGCCATGCGCCACATGCAGCTGCTCGGCGCCCGCGAACCTTTGATGTGGTCGCTGCTTCCCGCGCTGGTCGGCGAGATGGGCCGTGCCTATCCCGAGCTCGTGCGCGCCGAGGCGCTGATCTCCGAGACGCTGAAGCTGGAGGAGACCCGCTTCCGCAAGACGCTGGAGCGCGGCCTGTCGCTGCTGTCGGACGCCACGGTGACGCTTCACAAGGGCGACATGCTGGACGGCGAGACGGCCTTCAAGCTCTACGACACCTACGGCTTCCCGCTCGACCTGACGCAGGACGCGCTGCGCGCCCGCGACATCCATGTGGACCTTTCCGGCTTCAACGACGCGATGCAGCGCCAGAAGGCGGAAGCGCGCGCCAACTGGTCCGGCTCCGGCGACAAGGCGACGGAAGCGGTCTGGTTCGAACTGAAGGAAAAGCACGGCGCGAGCGAATTCCTCGGATACGACACGGAGACGGCCGAGGGCGTCGTCCAGGCGATCGTCAGGGACGGCAAGACGATCGACGGCGCCAGTGCCGGCGACACCGTCCAGATCGTCGTCAACCAGACGCCGTTCTACGGCGAATCGGGCGGCCAGATGGGCGATACGGGCGTGATCGTCAGCGACCATGCGCGCCTTGCCGTGACCGATACGCAGAAGAAGGGCGAGGGCGTCTTCGTCCACAGCGCCGTCGTCGAGAGCGGCAAGCTTGCCGTCGGCGACGCGGTCGCGCTGACGGTGGACCATGCCCGCCGGTCGCGCCTTCGCGCCAACCATTCCGCCACTCACCTCCTGCACGAGGCGCTGCGCGAGGTGCTCGGCACCCACGTCGCCCAGAAGGGCTCGCTGGTCGCGCCCGAACGCCTGCGCTTCGACGTCTCGCATCCCAAGCCCATGTCGGCGGAAGAGCTGCGCGTCATCGAGGACATGGCGAACGAGATCATCGTGCAGAACGCCCCGGTCACCACCCGCCTGATGACGGTGGACGACGCGATCGCGGAAGGCGCCATGGCGCTCTTCGGCGAGAAATACGGCGACGAGGTGCGCGTGGTCTCCATGGGCACCGGCCTGCACGGCGCCAAGGCGAACCGGCCCTATTCGGTCGAGCTTTGCGGCGGCACGCATGTCTCGGCGACCGGCGAGATCGGCCTCGTGCGCATCCTCTCGGAAAGCGCGGTCGGCTCCGGCGTGCGCCGTCTCGAAGCGCTGACGGGAGAGGCGGCCCGCGCCTATCTCGCCGAGCAGGACGAGCGCGTGAAGACGCTTGCCACGACGCTGAAGGCGCAGCCCGCCGACGTGCTCGCCCGCGTCGAGGCGCTGGTCGAGGAGCGCCGCAAGCTGGAGCGCGAGCTGACCGAGGCAAAGAAGAAGCTGGCCCTTTCGGGCGGTTCCGCCGGCGGCGACGACGGCGTGCGCGACGTCGCGGGCGTGAAATATCTCGGCAAGGTCGTCACCGGCGTCGAGCCGAAGGACCTGAAGAGCCTTGCCGACGACGGCAAGAAGAGCCTCGGCTCCGGCGTCGTCGCCTTCATCGGTGTCTCGGCCGACGGCAAGGCGAGCGCCGTGGTCGCCGTCACCGACGACCTCACCGGCCGGTTCAGCGCCGTCGATCTCGTGCGCCGCGCCTCCGAGGCGCTCGGCGGCAAGGGCGGCGGCGGGCGTCCCGACATGGCGCAGGCCGGCGGCCCGGACGGCGCGAAGGCGGGCGACGCGATCGAGGCGCTCGCCGCCGTCATCGCCGGCTGATCGGCCGGCCCCGATACAGAAGGATCACGGCGGCGGGCTTCGGCCGCCGCTTTTGTTTGCGAAGTCTTCAAGGTTTACCCTTAGCATCCTGCGCGTGCGGGGGGCTTGTTTTGATTGAAAATGTCATCAGTATATCAACCTTGATGATCTGTACGTTCCTGTCGACCACCGTCGTCGGGATCTTTCTCCTGCAGGTTTGGCTGACCGACCGGCGGCACGCGGCGGCCGGCCACTGGTGCCTGACCATGTGGATCGGCTCGCTCTGCACCCTTCTCTTCGCGCTGCGCGCGGTCGGCCCGCCGCTTCTCACCGTCGGCCTCGGCAACCTGCTCGCCGCCCTCGGCTATGCGTTCATGTGGGCCGGTTTCCGCGTCTTCGATCGCCGCCGCGCCCATCTTTCGGTCGTCCTCGCCGGCCCGGCCCTCTGGTGCCTTGCCTATCTCCTCGTTCCGCAGGTGACGGCGGATGTGAACGCCCGCATCATCGTCTCCTCCGTCATCATCTCGGCCTATTCGCTGTGGATCGGCGTCGATGTCTGGCGCGGGCGCGGCAGGGAAGTGCTGCCGACCCGCACCCTTGCCGCCGCCTTCTTCGTCAGCCACGGCGTCATCTACGGCCTGCGCATTCCCATGGCGATCACGGTGCCCGCGGCCTTCGGCCATGGCACGGCCTATTCCGCCTGGTTCGCGCTCTTCTCGCTGGAACTCTTCGCCCACACGATCCTGGCGGCCGTCACCATGCTGGTGCTGATCAAGGAGCGGGGCGAGGCGCTCTATCGCCAGGCCTCGCGCACCGACGCGCTGACGGGAATCGCCAATCGCGGTTCGTTCCTGGACGACATGCGCGCGCGGCTCGCGGATCCCGCGCAGGGCACGCTGATGATCTTCGACCTCGACCGGTTCAAGGCGATCAACGACACCTATGGCCATGTCGCCGGCGATCTCGTCCTGAAGCGGTTTTCCGCGCAGGTCGCCGCCCGGCTGGAGGCGAACATGCTGTTCTCCCGCTTCGGCGGCGAGGAGTTCGCGCTTTTCACGCCGGGGCGCGACATGGCCTCGGCCGAAGGGTTTGCCGAAGCGCTGCGGCAGGAGGTGGCAGCCCTGCCGGTCCGCATCGGCGATCGGGAGATCGCCGTCTCGGTCAGCATCGGCCTTGCCGATATCGCCACCTTCGGGGCGGATTTCGACCGCCTGCATTCGGCCGCCGACGGCGCGCTCTATGCGGCAAAGGAAGCGGGCCGCAACCAGGTCAAGCGCGCGGCGCCCTCGCTGGGGCTTTCCGACGTCGCCGACCGCATGAAGGCCCCGGCCGGCGCGGATGCCGTCGCCCGCGCCGGTTAGAGCATTCCAGCGGCGTCGGAAAATGCTCTAGATTCTTGTTCGTATCGCATTATCCGGCGCCGGTGCGATCTCGCTTCGGCTGGAAATACTCTAGCGCGCCGTCGTCGCGATCTCATCCATGGCGTTCTCCACGGTCGCCGTGAAGGTGACGCGCGGCGCGTGCAGCTCGTGGGCTTCCAGCAGGCGGCGCATCTCGGGCTTCAGGCCGACGATGAAGACGCGCACGCCCGCCCGCTCGGCCTTGCGCACCAGGCCGTCGATGACGCTGGCGGCGGTCGAATCGAGCAGCGGCACGTCGGCGCAGTCGAGCACGAAGTTGCGCCGCTGGTCGGCGATGCGGTCGAGCACCGTGCCGACGCTGGCCGCCGCGCCGAAGAAGAAGACGCCGCTGATGCGGTAGATCACGGTGTCCGGATCGTCGGCGACGACCGGCCGCTCCGGCAGGCCGTCGTCCTCGCCGGCATCCTCGATGGCCCGCACGACCCGCGGGACGGTCTCCTCGCGGATATCGACGGCCTTGCCCATGCGGTCGATGAACAGCACCGCGCCGATGAGGAAACCGACGACGATGCCCTCCGTCAGGTCGCGGAAGACGACGAGCAGGAAGGTGACGGCGAGCACCGCCGCATCGCCGCGCGAGGAGCGGAAGAGCGCGGCGATGGCCGGGCGCTCCACCATGTTGAACGCGACGACGGCGAGCACGCCGGCAAGCGCGGCGAGCGGGATGTAGCTGGCGAGTGGCGCGGCGACGAGCATGAAGAGAAGCAGGAAGAGCGAATGCAGCATGCCCGAGACCGGGCTGGTGGCGCCGGAGCGGACGTTCGTGGCGGTGCGCGCGATGGTGCCCGTCACGCAGATGCCGCCGAACAGCGCCGAGCCGATATTGGCGAAACCCTGGGCGACCAGCTCCATGCTGGAGCGGTGCCTGCGCCCCGTCATGCCGTCGGCGACGACGGCCGAGAGCAGCGATTCGATGGCGCCGAGCAGCGCGAAGGCGACGGCATCCGGCAGAACGGCGAGGACGAGTTCGGGCGAGAAGGAGGGCAGCGCCGGCAGCGGCAGGCCGCGCGGGATGCCGTCGAAGCGGGTGCCGATCGTATCCGCCGGCAGGGAGAAAAGCGCGGTGGCGAGCGAGGCGACGGTCACGGCGATGAGGAGGTTCGGCCAGCCCGGGCGCAAGCGGCGCAGCAAGAGGATGACGGCGATCGTGAGGCCGGCGACGCCGAGGGCGGCCGGGTTGAACGTCGGGCGGGCGGCCCAGAGCGCTTCCAGTTTCTCGACGATCGGTCCCGGCTCGCGCTCTTCCAGCGTCAGGCCGAGCAATTCGCCGATCTGGCTGGCGAAGATGATGACGGCGATGCCGGCCGTGAAGCCGACCGTCACGGGATAGGGGATGAACTTGATGTATTTGCCCAGCCTGAGATAGCCGGCGAGCGCCAGCATGAGGCCGGAAAGCAGCGTGGCGAGCAGCAGGCCCTCGACGCCGTGGCGGGCGGCCGTGGCCGCGACGAGCACGATGAAGGCCCCGGCCGGCCCGCCCACCTGGAACCGGCTGCCGCCGAGCGCGGAAACGAGGAAGCCGCCGATGATGGCGGTGTAGAGGCCGCGATCCGGCGTGACGCCCGAGGCGATGGCGATCGCCATGGACAGCGGCAGCGCGACGATCGCCACCGTCAGCCCGGACAGCGCATCGGCCTTGAAACGCGCGGGACCGTAGCCCTCCGCGAAAACGCTGGCGAGCTTCGGCGTCAAAGTATCGGTCATGGATGCCTCGAAAGGCCGGGGATGGAGGAAGGAGGGGCCGGCGCGGGCATCTCACGCCGAGTCGCCCGTTTTTGCAATGGCGCAAGGCAGGGCCATGCAAAATTTGCAAGGCAAGAAGAAGCGCAGGATTTGTGAAATCGCTCCGTGCTTGATTGAATGCGTTCCGGCGAGGGGAAAGCGGCATGAGCGAGAGCGCGATCTGGACAGCCTATGAGAAGCGCCTGCTCCGGGTTTCAGCCTATATCCACGAGCACCTGGAAGAGGATCTCGACCTCGACCGGCTGTCGGAGATCGCCTGCCTTTCCGCCCATCACTGGCACCGTGTCTACCGCGCCGTGCACGACGAGACGCTGGCGGGCACCGTTCGCCGGCTGCGGCTGCACCGCGCGGCGGGCGATCTGGTGCGCAGCGACCGCTCCGTCCGGGACATCGCCGCGCGATGGGGTTACCCCAACCTGCAGTCCTTCACGCGTGCCTTTGCGGCTGCCTACGGCATGCCGCCGGCACGCTACCGCAAGGAGGGCTCCCATCGCGCCTATGAGGCCGAAAACGACAAGGAACCCTCGCGCATGTTCGATGTAACCATTCGCACCATTGCCGAGCAGCCGCTGCTCGCCGTTCCCCATTCCGGCGCCTATATGGGCATCGGCAAGGCTTTCGAGGCGCTGCATGGCGTGCTCTTTTCCCGCAACCTCTTCCGGCCGGACATGCGCATGATCGGCGTTTTCCTCGACGATCCCGATCTCGTGGCGGAGGAGGCGCTGCGATCCTTCGCCTGTGTGACGGCGGGGGCGGATATCCCGGCCGAGGCGCCGCTGGTGCGCCGCACGCTGGCGGGCGGCGACTACGCGGTGCTGCGCCACCAGGGGCCTTACGCGGATATGGGGCCGGCCTATCGCTGGCTCTACGGCACATGGCTTCCCGCCTCGGGACGCTCGATCCGTGACGAGGTGATGTTCGAGGCCTATCTCAACAACCCGCGCGAGGTGCCGCCGAACGCGCTTCTGACGGAAATCTGCCTGCCGCTCCAGCCCGCGGCCTGAACGGCAGGGCCGCCTTAACCCTTCTCCGCCTGGAGCTGGCGGTGCATCTCCTCGTCGTCGAGGGCGGTCGCGCGCTTGCTTGCCGGCCGCTCCTTGAGGCGGTCCCAATAGGCCTTGAATTCCGGGCGCGGCTCCAGCGAGCCGAATTGCAGGCCCCAGCTGATATGGGCGCCGACATAGACATCGGCGGCGGTGAAGGTGTCGCCGGCAATATAGGGATGGCGCGTGACGGCGAGCGACAGGGCGTCCATGACCGTCTCGTAGCGGCCGCAGCCGATGCTGCGTTCGCGCTCCCGTGGGACTTCCAGGCCGAAGGCCTTTAGCGACACGGCCATTTCCAGGGGACCGGCGGCGAAGAAGAGCCAGCGGTAATAGTCGCCGCGCTTTTCGAGCGGCGGGGCGAGGCCGGCCTCGGGAAAGGCATCGGCGAGATAGGCGCAGATCGCCGCCGCCTCCGTCACCACGGTGTTGCCGTGGCGGATGGTCGGCACCTTGCCCATGGGGTTGACCGCCAGGAAGTCCGGCGACTTCATCGAGCCGTCGAAGGTCAGCCACTCGACGCGGTAGGGCGCGCCGACCTCTTCCAGCATCCAGCGGGCGATGCGCCCGCGCGACATCGGGTTGCTGTAGAAAACCAGTTCCTCGGCCATGCGGGTCCTCCTCCTGCAAGCGCTGACGGGAGGATAGGGCAGATGGCGCCTGCCGCAAGGGGAGGCAACGAGAAAGCCCGGCGCGAAGGCCGGGCTTTCCTTGGTCTTTTCGATCAGGCCGCCATGGCCTTCTTGAGGTTCTCGTCGATCTTGTCGAGGAAGCCGGTGGTGGAGAGCCACGGCTGGTCGGGACCGATGAGGAGCGCGAGGTCCTTGGTCATGAAGCCCGATTCGACGGTCTCGACGCAGACGCGCTCGAGCGTTTCGGAGAACTTGGCAAGCTCCGCATTGCCGTCCAGCTTGGCGCGGTGGGCAAGGCCACGCGTCCAGGCGAAGATCGAGGCGATCGAGTTGGTCGAGGTCTCCTCGCCCTTCTGGTGCTGGCGGTAGTGGCGCGTCACCGTGCCGTGCGCGGCTTCGGCTTCCACGGTCTTGCCGTCCGGCGTCATCAGGACGGAGGTCATCAGGCCGAGCGAGCCGAAACCCTGGGCGACGATGTCGGACTGCACGTCGCCGTCGTAGTTCTTGCAGGCCCAGACATAGCCGCCGGACCACTTCAGCGCCGAGGCGACCATGTCGTCGATCAGGCGGTGTTCGTACCAGATCTTGGCTTCCTTGAACTTTTCGGCGAATTCGGCGTCGAAGACCTGCTGGAAGATGTCCTTGAAGCGGCCGTCATAGACCTTGAGGATGGTGTTCTTGGTCGACAGATAGACCGGCACCTTGCGCTGCAGGCCGTAGTTGAAAGACGCGCGGGCGAATTCGGTGATCGAATCGTCGAGGTTGTACATGCCCATGGCGACACCTGCGGACGGCGCGTCGAACACGTCGTATTCGATCTCCTTGCCGTCCTCGCCGACGAACTTCATCGTCAGCTTGCCCTTGCCGGGGAACTTGAAGTCGGTGGCGCGGTACTGGTCGCCGAAGGCGTGGCGGCCGACGATGATCGGCTTGGTCCAGCCGGGAACGAGGCGCGGCACGTTCTTGGCGATGATCGGCTCGCGGAAGATGACGCCGCCGAGGATGTTGCGGATGGTGCCGTTCGGCGACTTCCACATCTTCTTCAGCTTGAACTCCTCGACGCGGGCCTCGTCCGGCGTGATCGTCGCGCACTTGACGCCGACGCCATGCTTCTTGATCGCGTTGGCCGCGTCGATCGTCACCTGGTCGTCCGTCGCGTCGCGGTTCTCCATGCCGAGGTCGTAATATTCGAGGTCGATGTCCAGGTACGGATGGATCAGCTTGTCCTTGATGAACTGCCAGATGATGCGCGTCATCTCGTCGCCGTCGAGTTCGACGACGGGGTTGGCGACCTTGATCTTTGCCATGGAGAGCCTCGTATTTTGTCGGGGCCTAGCGCCCCGGATCGTGGACTTGAAAGGAACTCTGGCCCTATAGCACTCGACGCCCCGAAGGCAAAGCCAACCAATTGCCGAGACGGTTTATTTTCGTTCGGCTTGAGAATAAGTTTCGCCGAAATTCCGTTTCAGGAAACCATCCGGCGGCCCGTCCGGTCCGCCGTCATCCAATGGAGAATATGATGTCGCGTTTCGGTCTCGTGGCGCTTGCCCTTCTCGTTCCCGTCGGCGCGCAGGCTGCCGATTTCAAGGCGCCCGTCGCCGATGTCATGGCCGCCGCCACGACCAACTGGCAGGATCTGGGCACCGACTTGGACACGCCGCCGCCCTATGCCGACTATTTTTCCGAGGATTTCCTGAAGCGTCTCTACAGCCGGGACTTCGCCGAAAAATACAGCCAGGCGGCGAAATTCCCCGCCTATGACGACGGCGGCTCGCCCTTCGACTACGACCCGATCATCGGCGGCCAGGACGGCTGCGCGCTGAAGGACGTTACGACCGCCGAGGGCCAGCCGGCAAACGGCGCGCAAGACGTGACCGTGACCTTCGACAACAGCCATTGCTTCGGCGAGCGGGCCGGCGACTGGCAGCCGGAAAAGCTGGTCTTCAAGATGATCGAGGAGGACGGAAGGGCGGTGATCGACGATATCGAGCGGCCGAGCTTCGAGGAGGGCGCGTCGCTGAAGAAGGAAATGGTGGAGATCGCCGAGGCCGGCGCCAATGGCGGCAGCGGCAGCGCCACCGAATCCCCCGAATGAGCGGCTTCATGCTTTTCATTTGCCGCTTATTGTGCGAGTGAGGCCCGAACTTTCCAGGGATATTTGGGCATGGCAGGCACGAACAGCGAACGCACGCTGATCGCCGAAGGACCGGCGATCATCCTCGTTCATCCGCAACTCGGCGAGAATATCGGCATGGTGGCGCGCGCCATGGCGAATTTCGGCCTGGCCGAACTGCGCCTCGTCAATCCGCGTGACGGCTGGCCGAGCGAGAAGGCGATCTCCGCCGCCAGCAAGGCCGATCACGTCATCGAGGCGGCGAAGGTCTATCCGTCCCTGGAGGCGGCCGTCGCCGATCTCGAATTCGTCTATGCGACGACGGCGCGCGATCGCTACGGCTACAAGGAGGTCCGCTCGCCGGTCGTCGCCGCCGACGACCTGCGCACGCGCTTTCGCGCCGGGGAAAAGACCGGCATCCTCTTCGGCCGCGAGCGCACGGGGCTCACCAACGAGGAGATCGCGCTGGCCGACGAACTGGTGACCTTCCCGGTCAATCCCGCCTTCGCCTCGCTCAACCTTGCCCAGGCCGTGCTCCTCATGAGCTACGAATGGATGAAGAGCGGCCTTGCTTCCGTCGAGGAGACGCCCTTCGACGCGCTGCCGCAGCGCCCGGCGAAGAAGGAGGAGCTGCAGGGCCTCTTCGACCATGTGGAGGAGACGCTGGATGCGCGCGGCTATTTCCGGCCCGCCGAAAAAAAGCCCAAACTGGTGGAGAACCTGCGCGCCATCCTGACGCGTCCTTCCTTCACCGGCACGGAGATCCAGGTCATGCGCGGCATCATCTCCTGCCTCGATCGCTTCACGCGCGAATCGCCGCGCGGCGCGGCCAACCCGAACCGCACCCGCAACCGCCGGCCCAAGGTGCCCCGTGGCGACGACTAGCCCGAAACCCATCCTGATGTTCGACAGCGGCATCGGCGGCCTGACCGTGCTGCGCGAGGCGCGCGTGCTGATGCCCGAGCGGCACTTCACCTATGTCGCCGACGATGCCGGCTTTCCCTATGGCGGCTGGGAAGAGCCGGCGCTGAAGGCGCACATCGTCGACCTCTTCGGAAAACTGCTCGCCGAGCACGATCCGGAAATCTGCGTCATCGCCTGCAACACCGCCTTCACGCTGGTGGGTGGCGACCTTCGCGCCGCATTCCCCGGCATGCCCTTCGTCGGCACGGTGCCCGCCATCAAGCCCGCCGCCGAGCGCACGCGCTCCGGCCTCGTCTCGGTGCTTGCGACCCCCGGCACGGTGAAGCGCGCCTATACGCGCGACCTCATCCAGTCCTTCGCCAGCCAGTGCGACGTGCGCCTCGTCGGCTCGGAAAACCTTGCCCGCATGGCGGAAGCCTATATCCGCGGCGAGACCTTTTCCGACGCGGCCGTGCGCGCCGAGATCATGCCGTGCTTCGTCGACGAGAACGGCCGCAAGACGGATATCGTCGTGCTCGCCTGCACGCATTATCCCTTCATGGCCAACCTCTTCCGCAAGCTCGCCCCGTGGCCCGTCGACTGGCTCGACCCCGCCGAGGCCATCGCCCGCCAGGCCCGCCGCCTCGTGCCGCCATTGGAAACGCTGGCGCCCGGCGAGGACATCGCCGTCTTCACCTCCGGCAGGCCGGATTTCTCGACGCGGCGGCTGATGCAGGGATTCGGGCTCCGGGTCGTTTGAATCTTGTATCGCGTATCGATACGCGATACATTGCGCCATGATCGTCAGTTTCCGGCACAAAGGCCTGGAACTCTTCTACATGTCGGGTTCGACGAAGGGGATCCAGGCATCGCATGCCGCCAAGCTGGGGCGTATCCTCGGCTTGCTGGATGTCGCGAGTTCGCCGGCCGACGTCAACCTGCCGGGCCTCAGGCTTCATCCCCTCAAGGGAACGATGAAGGGATATTGGTCGGTCTGGGTGAACGGCAACTGGCGGGTGACGTTCCGCTTCGTCGGGGCGGATGTCGAACTGGTCGACTATCAGGACTATCATTGAAAGGATCGCGGCGATGATGAAATTTCCTCCCCATCCCGGCGCATTGCTCCGCGAGGACGTGCTTCAGCCGCTCGGCCTGTCGGTGACGGATGCGGCCGGCCGGCTCGGCATGTCCCGGGTCGCTCTTTCGCGCGTGCTCCATGGCCGCGCCGCCGTCAGCCCCGACCTTGCCCTGCGCCTTGAGCGGGCGGGGGCCAGCACGGCGCGCGCCTGGCTTGCCATGCAGGCCAATTTCGATCTGGCGCAGGCGATGCAGCGCGGCCAGCCCGACGTGCAGCCGCTGGACGACAAGGCTGCCTGAGCGCGGCCATGGCGAGAACCTTGTGGATTTTTTCACAAAGCCGGGCGTGACGCCCGCGGATTTCGTGTTAGGGCTTGCCGGTTGTCCGGTGGCGGCCGGCGAATCAGGAATTTTTTGAACGAGGAACGGGATGAAGGTCGGCATCGACATGGGAACGGTGCAGGGCGGCGCACCGGCCAGGCTCGATATCGAGGAACTGCTGGCGACGCGCCTGCTCGTGCAGGGCAATTCGGGCTCGGGAAAGTCGCATCTCCTGCGGCGCCTGCTCGAACAGTCCGCGCAATGGGTGCAGCAGGTCATCATCGATCCCGAAGGGGATTTCGTCACGCTCTCCGACCGGTTCGGCCATGTCGTGGTCGATGGCGAACGCACGGAAGCCGAGCTTGTCGGCATCGCCACCCGCATCCGCCAGCATCGCGTCTCCTGCGTGCTCTCGCTGGAGGGTCTTGAGGCTGACGAGCAGATGCGCGCGGCCGGCATCTTCCTCAATGCGATGTTCGATGCGGATCGCGACTATTGGTATCCGGTGCTCGTCGTCGTCGACGAGGCGCAGCTTTTCGCGCCCGCCGTCAGCGGCGAGGTCTCCGAAGAAGCGCGAAAACTCTCGCTCGGCGCGATGACCAACCTGATGTGCCGCGGCCGCAAGCGCGGCCTTGCCGGCGTCATCGCCACGCAGCGCCTCGCCAAGCTTGCCAAGAACGTCGCGGCCGAGGCCTCCAACTTCCTGATGGGCCGCACCTTCCTCGACATCGACATGGCGCGCGCCGCCGACCTTCTGGGCCTCGACCGCCGGCAGGCGGAAATGTTCCGCGACCTGCCGCGCGGCTCCTTCGTGGCGCTCGGCCCGGCACTGTCGCGCCGCCCGTTGCCGGTGGAGATCGGCGCGGTGGAAACCTCGGCGCGCTCGACCAGCCCCAAGCTGATGCCGCTGCCGGATGCGCCTCAGGATGTGGAGGACCTGATCTTCACGCCCGACCCGGAGGAGTTTTCCCGACCGCTCGTCCGCCGCGCGCCGCCGGCGCCGCGCCCGACGACGGATATCCTCGCCGAACTGTCGCGCGCGCGGCCGGAGCCGATGCAGGCGGAGGCGAAGGCTCCGGCACCCGAGATTTCTGCGCAGGAGCGGGAAGGCCTGCTCGACCAGGCGCTCGCCGAAATTCTCGCCAATCCCGACGCGGCCTTCCGGGCCGATGCCGAGCTTTTCCAGGATTTCCTCGTGCGCTGCCGCATCCGCCGCGTGCCGGGCGCGCCGCTGTCGCTTTCGGCCTTCCGCCGCAAGATGGCGGTCGCGCGCTCCGGCGTCGATGCCGAGACGGCGGCGACGGAAGTCTGGGGCAGGGCGCTCGATCTGTCGCGCAGCGTCACCGAGGATTTGCAGGGCGTGTTCCTGCTCGTCGCGCAGGCCGCGGTGCGCGGGCTCTCCTGCCCCTCGGATGCCCGGATCGCCCGGGCCTACGGCACGCATTCGGCCCGCCGGGCGCGGCGCCTGCTCGGCTATTTCGAGGAGCAGGGGCTGGTGGTGGTGCACAGCGATCTTGCCGGCCACCGCATCGTTGCCTTCCCGGATCTGAACTGCGAGACGCTGCCGGGCGACGCCAACGGGCCGGACCTTGCCGATTCCCACCGCGATGCGGCGGAATAGGCGGATTTTCCGGGTCTTGCTCGTTGACAGTCCTGTAAAACTCCCCTAATGACCCGCCAGCGCCGGGCAGAAATGTCCGGTGTTTCATTTGACATGTCCCGTGGATTCTCCGGTCGCGATCGTGAGAAGCCTGTCGGAACCCGAAAGGTTCAGAGGAGGGCGTGTTTCCTTCAGCCGGCCCGGCAACGGGCAGGCGATAACAAGACTTAGAGGAAATGCGATGAGCAAGCGCGCTGCATCCAAGTACAAAATCGACCGCCGCATGGGCGAAAACATCTGGGGCCGTCCGAAGTCCCCGGTCAACCGCCGCGAATACGGCCCGGGCCAGCACGGCCAGCGCCGCAAGTCCAAGCTTTCGGACTTCGGTGTTCAGCTCCGCGCCAAGCAGAAGCTTAAGGGCTACTACGGCGATATCCGCGAGAAGCAGTTCCGCGCGATCTTCGCCGAAGCCGAGCGCCGCAAGGGCGATACCCCGGAACACCTGATCGGCCTGCTCGAATCGCGTCTCGACGCGATCGTCTACCGCGCCAAGTTCGTTCCGACGGTCTTCGCTGCCCGTCAGTTCGTCAACCACGGCCACGTCAAGGTCAACGGCGTGCGCGTCAACATCGGTTCCTACCGCTGCAAGCCGGGCGACGTCATCGAAGTCAAGGAAAAGTCCAAGCAGCTCGTCACGGTTCTCGAATCCGTTGGCCTGGCTGAACGCGACGTTCCGGACTATATCGAAGCCGACCACAACAAGATGACCGCGACCTTCGTTCGCGTTCCGGTTCTTACCGACGTGCCCTACGCCGTCGTCATGGAACCGCACCTGGTCGTCGAATTCTATTCGCGTTAATTCGCGGGCGACACCTTGCGCAATCTGAAAAAGCCGCCAAGAGATTGGCGGCTTTTTCTTTGGGGGGAAATCGCATGACGGATTTGCAGGGCATCGTCGAGGAGATTCACGCGGCGCTGTCGCCACGGCGCGGCGAGGGCAAGGTGGCGGACTACATTCCGCAGCTTGCCCATGTGGACCCCAGGAAACTCGGCATCGCCGTGGTGACGACCGACGGCGCGGTGCATCTTGCCGGCGACGCGGAGGAGGCCTTCTCCATCCAGAGCATTTCCAAGGTCTTCACGCTTACGCTGGCGCTCGGCAAGCACGGCGAGGGTATCTGGAAGCGCGTCGGGCGCGAGCCGTCGGGCTCGGCCTTCAACTCCATCGTCCAGCTCGAGCACGAGGGCGGCATTCCGCGCAATCCCTTCATCAATGCCGGCGCCATCGCCATCACCGACCTCGTGCTTGCCGGGCACACGCCGAAGGAGGCGATCGGTGAGATCGTGCGGTTCCTGCGCTATCTGGCGGACGAGGACGACATCATCATCGACCAGGATGTGGCGCGCTCGGAGCAGGCGACGGGGTTCCGCAATTTCGCGCTCGCCAATTTCATGCGCTCCTTCGGCAAGCTCGACCATGCCGCCGAACTGGTGCTCGGCGTCTATTTCCATCAATGCGCGCTGGCGATGAGCTGCCGGCAGCTTGCCAAGGCGGGGCTGTTCCTCGCCAACAGCGGCACCAATCCTTTGACCGGCCACCGCGTCGTCCCGCATCTTCGGGCGCGGCGTATCAACGCATTGATGCTGACCTGCGGCCACTATGACGGTTCGGGCGATTTCGCCTATCGCGTCGGCCTGCCGGGCAAGAGCGGCGTCGGCGGCGGGATTTTCGCCGTCGCGCCCGGAAAGGCGTCGGTCGCCGTCTGGTCGCCGGGGCTCAACGAGAACGGCAATTCGCTGCTCGGCTCGCTGGCGCTGGAAATGCTGGCGGCGCGCACCGGCTGGTCCGTCTTCGGGGCTTGATTGTGCGGCCGGTTCGGGGCATTGCAGGCCCATGACGGCAACTACGACCCTGGCTTTTGCTGATACCGACGACGACGCACCGGATGCCGGCCGCCATCGGCTCTTTGCGGATGCGCCCTCCAGCGTCTCCTTCAACAAGCTGCGCAAGCGCCTGCTCCGGCAGGTGCGGCAGGCGATGGACGATTTTTCCATGCTGAAGGGCCAGAAGCGCTGGCTCGTCGGCCTTTCGGGCGGCAAGGACAGCTACGGCCTGCTGGCCCTGCTGATGGACCTCCAATGGCGCGGCCTGCTGCCGGTCGAACTCATCGCCTGCAATCTCGACCAGGGCCAGCCGAATTTTCCGAAGCACATCCTGCCGGATTACCTGAAATCCATCGGCGTCAGGCACCGCATCGAATATCGCGACACCTATTCCATCGTGAAGGAGAAGGTGCCGTCGGGGGCGACCTATTGCTCGCTCTGCTCGCGGCTGAGGCGCGGCAATCTTTATCGCATCGCCCGGGAGGAGGGCTGCGACGCGCTGGTGCTGGGCCATCATCGCGAGGACATTCTCGAAACCTTCTTCATGAACTTCTTCCACGGCGGGCGGCTTGCCGCCATGCCGCCAAAACTCCTGAACGACGAGGGCGACGTCATGCTGCTGCGTCCGCTCGCCTATGCGGCCGAGGACGACCTTGCGAAATTCGCCGCCGCCATGCAGTTCCCGATCATCCCCTGCGATCTCTGCGGCTCGCAGGACGGCCTCCAGCGCAATGCGATGAAGGCGATGCTGGCGGATATCGAAACGCGCATGCCGGGCCGCAAGGACGCCATGCTGCGCGCGCTCGGCCATACCAACCCGTCCCATCTTCTCGACCCGAAGCTTTTCGATTTCTCCTCCCTCGAAACGGTAAGGCCCCATGACGACGATTGACATCAATGCCCTCGCGCTCGTGCTTGCACAGGCGGCGGCGGCGGAAATCCGCCCGCGCTTCCGCGCGCTCGCCAAGGGCGACATCCGCACCAAGGCAGACGCCAACGACCTGGTGACGGAAGCCGACGAGGCGGCCGAGCGCTTCATCAGCCGCGAAGTGGCGGCGCAGTTCCCGGGCGTGCTGTTCGTCGGCGAGGAGACGGTCGCGGCCGATCCGGCGCTCCTGCCGAAGCTCAAGGATGCGGACCTTGCCATCGTCGTCGACCCGATCGACGGCACGTTCAACTTCGCGACCGGCGTGCCGCTCTTCGGCGTCATGGCGGCGATCGTCTCCGGCGGCGAGACGGTCGGCGGCATCATCTACGATCCGATGGGCGACGATTTCGTCATGGCGGAAAAGGGCGGCGGGGCCTGGCAGACCGGCGACCATCGCCCGGCCGTGCGGCTGAAGGCGCGGGGCGGCGCGCCGCTGGAGGCCATGACCGGCATGGCCTCCACGAGCTTCCTCGACCGGGAGCGCCGCGCGCGCGTCCTGTCGAACCTCGCCAAGGTGGCCTTCGTCTCGAACTACCGCTGCGCGGCGCACGAATACCGCACCTTCGCCGGCGGCAACCTGCACTACCTGATGTACAACAAGCTGATGCCCTGGGACCACCTTGCCGGAACGCTGATCTCCCAGGAAGCCGGGGCCTATGCCGCCCGCTTCGACGGTTCGCCCTACAGGCCGCACCATGTCGAGGGCGGCCTGCTGGTCGCACCCGACAAGGAGAGCTGGGAGATGCTGCGCCGCGAGGTCTTCGTCGACTGAGCAGATTTTTCTCAAGGAAAAGGCCCGGCTGCATCCGCAACCGGGCCTTTTCTCTGTCGCCGTACTTCTCCTCCTGTCATCCTCGGGCTTGACCCGAGGATCCATTGGCGCTTGCGGCGTGGATGGTCGGATCAAGTCCGACCATGACGGAAGAGAGGCATGGCGTCCTTCTTGTTCGTACTTTGCCAAAGGAGAGGCATGGCCTTCAAACCGGCTGGTTGTGCGGCTGGAACAGTTTTCCGCGCTCGGCGATCAGGACGAAGACGAGGCCGATGATCGACAGCACGAAGAAGCCCATGACCAGCGGCAGGGCCGTGCCGTTGAAGGCCTGGCCGATGATCGCGCCCAAAATCGTGCCGCCGGCGGTGCCCATGAAGCCGAGCACCGAGGAGGCAGTGCCGGCGACATGGCCGAGCGGCTCCATGGCGAGCGAGTTGAAGTTCGAGCCGATCCAGCCGAACTGGAACATCGACAGCGCGAAGAGCACGATGAAGATGGGGAAGGGCAGGTGCGGCGTCCAGACGAGCGTCAGAAGCAGCCACAGCGCGTTGACGCCGAGGAAGCCCATCAGCGCGCCGTGCGACAGGCGCCGCATGCCGAACCTGCCGACGAGCCGCGCATTGACGAAGGACGACAGCGCCATGAAGGCGGCGACACCCGCGAAGGCGACCGGGAACCAGACGCCGAGCCCGTAGATGCCGACATAGATCTGCTGCGCCGAGTTGATGAAGCCGAACAGCGCGCCGAAGATGAAGGTGCTGGCCAGCGTGTAGCACAGCGCGACGCGGTTCGTCAGGACGATGCGGAAGCCTCCGAGGACCGAGCGCACCGTGAAGGGGCGCACATCCTCGGGATGGAGCGTTTCCGGAAGGCGGAGATACATCCAGGCCCAGACGGCGGCGGCCATGACCGCCATGAACACGAAGATGAGGTGCCAGTCGCCGAACAGCATGACGACCTGGCCCGTGCCCGGCGCCAGCACCGGAACGACCATGAAGACCATCATGATGAGCGACATGACCTCGGCCATCGCGCGCCCGCCGAACACGTCGCGCACGATCGAGATGGTGATGACGCGCATGGCGGACGAGCCGATGCCCTGGATGAACCGCAGCGCCAGAAGCGCGGCGAAGCTCGGCACGAGGATCGCGGCGAGCGAGGAGACGATGTAGATGGCAAGGCCGACGAACATGGGGATGCGTCGCCCGAACCGGTCGGAGATCGGCCCGTAGACGAGCTGCGCGAAGGCAAAGCCGATCAGGTAGGCGGAGATGACATACTGCCGGTGGTTCTCGTTCTCGACGCCGAGGCTGGCGCCGATTTCCTGGAGGCCGGGCAGCATGATGTCGATGGCGAGCGCATTGAGCGCCATCAGCAGCGCCATGAGCGCAATGAATTCCATCTTGCCCATGCCTTTGAGGCGCTGGGCCGATTCGGGGGAAAGTCCGGACATAATCAATTGTTCCATGAAAGAGATAAGGCGCCGCAGCGATGCGGCGCCTTTGAAAAGCTTGGGGCCTTCGCAAAGACCGTTAAGCGTCAGGCAGCGCCCTTGATCGAAATACCCTGTTCCTGGAGGTGCGACTGCAACTCGCCCGACTGGAACATCTCGCGCACGATGTCGCAACCGCCGAGGAACTCACCCTTCACGTAAAGCTGCGGGATGGTCGGCCAGTTGGAATAGTCCTTGATGCCCTGGCGGATGTCGGCGTCGGCCAGCACGTTGATGCCCTTGTAGCCCACGCCCACATAGTCGAGGATCTGCACGACCTGACCGGAGAACCCACACTGCGGGAATTCCGGCGTGCCCTTCATGAACAGGACGACGTCGTTCGTCTTCACTTCGTTTTTGATGAAATCGTGGATGCCACTCATAGCCGTATTCCCTAGCAAATCGGCTTCAAGGGCCGATGCGATGAACCATTCGCCCTAGATAACAACCTCGGGTGCCAAATGCCAGAAGCCCCGCGACAAAAAATGCAAGGGGCTTCCTTACCATTTCCGGGGTGTTGCGCGGGGGACGCGCCTAACGCGCGCGCTGGCGCGAGCGGCTTGCCGCCGTGCGACGGCGGCTCACCTGTTTTCTCGGGCGCTTGGCCGTCTTCGTTGCCGGCTTCAGCGCGGCCTCGATGATATCGCCAAGGATCCCGCCGGACGGCTTCTTGCGCGTCGTCGTCCTGCGGCGCGTGCGCTTGGTCGAGGCCTTGCGCACGCCGGTCTTCTTCAGCACCTCCTTGAGGGCCGCATCGACCACGCCGCTGACGAGTTCCTTGAGGAGATCGACCATGGTCGGATTCTACTCCGGGATCGAGGTCTGCAGGGCGAGGGCGTGCAGAATGCCGCCCATATTGCCCTTCAGCGCGTCGTAGACCATCTGGTGCTGCTGTACGCGGGTCTTGCCGCGGAAGGCTTCCGCGACGACTTCGGCGGCGTAGTGATCGCCGTCGCCGGCAAGATCGCGGATGACCACCTTCGCTCCGGGAATGCCGGATTTGATCATGTCTTCGATATCGCCGGGTGACATAGCCATGTGAACTGCTCCCTTATCGTTATTCCGCGGCGGCAGCGGCGGTGCCGTTGCCATCCATGAAGTCAGGGAACCACGATTCATGGGTGTCGCGCAATTGCTCAATCGGCAGCGACAGGAGGCCGTCCACCACGAGCGCATCGCCGCCGACCGTGCCGAGGCGGCGGAACGGCACGCCCGCGCCTTCCGCATTGGCGCACAGGAAATTCGCAAGATCGGCCGGGACGGCGAGGACATAGCGCGCCTGGTCTTCGCCGAAGAGCAGCGCATGGGCCGGGCCGTTCGCCGTGGAAAGATCGACCTTGGCACCCTTGCCGGAGGCCATCGTCATTTCCGCGAGCGCGACGGCAAGGCCGCCCGACGAGATGTCGTGGCAGGCCGTGACCTGGCCGTTGCGGATGGCCGAGCGCACGAAATCGCCGTTGCGGCGTTCGGCGTGCAGGTCCACTTCCGGCGCCGGGCCGTCGATAAGGCCGAGCACGTCGCGCAGATAGACGGACTGGCCGAGATGGCTGCCGTCGACGCCGATCAGCACGAGCTGGTCGCCGTCCTTCGCGCCGCCGATCTTCGCCATGACCGACCAATCGGGCAGGAGGCCGACGCCGGCGATGGTCGGGGTCGGCAGGATGGCGATGCCGTTCGTCTCGTTGTAGAGCGAGACGTTGCCGGAGACGATCGGGAAGTGGAGCGCGCGGCAGGCTTCGCCGATGCCCTGGATGGCCTTGACGAACTGGCCCATGATCTCCGGCTTTTCCGGATTGCCGAAATTGAGGTTGTCGGTGGAGGCGAGCGGCTCGGCGCCGGTCGCAGTGATGTTGCGCCAGCATTCGGCGACGGCCTGCTTGCCGCCCTCGAACGGATCGGCCTCGACATAGCGCGGGGTGACGTCGGAGGAGAAGGCAAGGGCCTTGCTGGCATGGCCTTCGACGCGCACGACGCCGGCGTCCCCGCCGGGGATCTGCAGCGAGTTGCCCTGGATGAGCGTGTCGTACTGCTCGTAGACCCAGCGGCGGCTCGACTGGTTCGGCGAGCCGACGAGCTTCAGCACCGCCTCGCCATAGCTGGCGGGCTCGGCGACGAGGTTGGCCGGCAGCGGCGCGGGCTTGCCCGGCTCGCGCCAGGGGCGATCGTATTCCGGCGCCTGGTCGCCGAGGTCCTTGATCGGCAGGTCGGCGACTTCCTCGCCCTGGTGCAGGATGCGGAAGCGCAGGTCGTCCGTCGTCTTGCCGACGATGGCGAAGTCGAGGCCCCACTTGACGAAGATCGCCTTGGCGACCTCTTCCCTGGCGGGTTCCAGAACCATGAGCATGCGCTCCTGGCTTTCCGACAGCATCATCTCGTAGGCCGTCATCTGTTCTTCGCGCACCGGCACGAGATCGAGGTTCAGCTCGATGCCGAGGTCGCCCTTGGCGCCCATCTCGACGGCCGAGCAGGTGAGGCCGGCCGCGCCCATGTCCTGGATGGCGATGACGGCGCCGGTCTGCATCAGTTCGAGGCAGGCTTCCAGCAGGCACTTTTCGGTGAAGGGATCGCCGACCTGCACGGTGGGGCGCTTCTCTTCGATGGATTCGTCGAATTCGGCCGAAGCCATGGTGGCGCCGCCGACGCCGTCGCGGCCGGTTTTCGCGCCGAGATAGACGACGGGCAGGCCGACGCCCTTGGCTTCGGACAGGAAGATGGCGTTGGATTTCGCAAGGCCGGCTGCAAAGGCGTTGACGAGGATGTTGCCGTTGTAGCGCGGATCGAACTCGACCTCGCCGCCGACCGTCGGCACGCCGAAGGAATTGCCGTAGCCGCCGACGCCGGCGACGACGCCCGAGACGAGGTGGCGGGTCTTCGGATGGTCGGGCGCGCCGAAGCGCAGCGCGTTCATCGCCGCGACCGGGCGCGCGCCCATGGTGAAGACGTCGCGCAGGATGCCGCCGACGCCCGTCGCCGCACCCTGGTAGGGCTCGATATAGGACGGGTGGTTGTGGCTCTCCATCTTGAAGACGACGCAGTCGCCGTCGTCGATATCGACCACGCCGGCATTCTCACCCGGGCCCTGGATGACGCGCGGACCCTTGGTCGGCAGCGTGCGCAGCCAGCGCTTGGAGGACTTGTACGAGCAGTGCTCGTTCCACATGGCCGAGAAGATGCCGAGTTCCGTGAAGGTCGGCTCGCGGCCGATCAGCGAGAGGATGCGGTCGTATTCATCCGGCTTCAGCCCATGGGCGGCAATCAGCTCCGGGGTGATCGGGCGGGTGTTCGAAATGGTCATCGTCGCTCGTCTTGTCGTGGAGGGCAGGATTGCGGTCTCTTTAACCTATGCCGCCGGGCAGTGCGACAGGAAAATGACCCCGATCACAGGCGAAACCGCGCGGTTTCAGGCCGGGCTGTCATAGCCCGTCGGGCCGTGGGCGATGAGGCGGCGCAGCCGCGTCAGGCCGGTGACGACGTCCGCGCGGCTTTCCGGCGAGGAAAGGCCGATGCGCACGCGGTAGAACGTCCTCTCCGAGCGGCCGGCCTTGAACTCGTCCTCGTCGTCGATGAGGATGTCCTCTGCGAAAGCCGCCTGGCGGAACGTGCCGGACAGCCACGGGTCCGGCAGCTTCAGCCAGAGGAAGGGCACGCGCGGGTGCGAATTGAAATCGAGCCCTGCGAAGATTTCTCGCGCATGCGCCTCGCGGACCTCGACCTCCGCGGAGACCTTCGCCCGGATGGCGTCCGCCGTGCCCGACAGCACCAGCCGGGCGCCGAGTTCGGCAAGCAGGTAGGGCAGGCCGCCGCTCACCATCTTGTGGGCGATGCGCACGCGCTGGGAAAGGTGCGGCGGGCAGGCGATCCAGCCGCCGCGCACGCCCGCCGCCACGCTCTTCGACAGGCCGCCGACGAGGAAGGTCCGGTCGGGCGCGATTTCGGCGAGAAGCGGAATGCCGGCGTCGATCGTGCCGCCATAGAGATTGTCCTCGATGAGGAAGACATTGTGCCGCCGGGCGATGGCGGCGATGGCGCGGCGCCGCTCTTCCGGCATGATGGAGAGCGTCGGGTTCTGGCCGGATGTCATGAGGAAGGCGAGCTTCGGGTGCTGCTGTACGCAGACGCGCTCGAAATCCTCCGGGATCACGCCCTCCGCATCCGATTCGACCAGCACCGTCTGGCGGCCGATGAGGGCGGTGCCGCGGCTCACCTGCGAATAGGTGACGTGTTCGAAGACGATGCGGTCGCCGGGCGCGGTGATGACCGAGACGGCGGCGATGACGGCGGCATGGGCGCCGAGCGTCGGCACGATGCTCTCGATCGCCGGCTGCCAGTCGTCGCGCCTCAGCCAGCGCCGCCCGGCCTCCAGCCATTGCGGCGGGAAATTCCGGGTATAGCTGGCGATCTCGTTCGCCTGCTCGCGGCAGATGTCGGCGAGGATGTCGGTGACCGCGCCCGACTGGCCCACATCGGTCGCCGCCGTCGTGTCGAAGCGCAGCTTGCCGGGCGGCGCATTGGCAGCGCGGGTGCCGACCAGCCTTGCGCTGACCGGATCCAGCGCCGCCGCATCGTCTCCTTCCGTCGAGCCGAGCACATAGGTGCCGCGGCCGACCTCGCCGCTGACGAGGCCGCGTTCGCGCACCATCGTATAGGCGCGGCTGACGGTGCCGATGGTCACGCCGATATCGTAGGCGAGGTTGCGCTGCGGCGGCAGCTTGCTGCCGGAGGCGAGCGCGCCGGTGCTGATCGCCTGCTCGATCTGGTCGGCGATGCGCACATAAAGGGGGCCGTCGGAGGCCTGCAGATCGGGAAGCCAATTTGTCATGGTGTCAATTCCTAGATTGCACCGCGGATGAAGTCAATTATTTCCTGAATGCACCGCTCATTGTGGCGGGTCGCAATGCTTCAGGAGAGACGATCATGGCAATCGATACAATGTCCGCGACGGAGGCATGCAATCGGCCCGGTGGCCTGCGTGCAATGCTGCATCGCGCCTGGGGCGCATGCCACGCCTGGAGCATCACGCGGCGCACGCGCCATGCCTTGCTGGAGATGACGGACGAACAGCTTCGCGACATCGGCCTCAGCCGCGCCGAGGCGACGCGGGAGATCCGCAAATCGATCTATTGGGATTGAGGGCGGGCGGTCAGCAGCCCTTGCCGCCGCCGGCCCAGCGCCTGACGTCGGCCGTGATGCGCGCACCGGCGGCCTCGGCCATCAGCGGGCCGAAGGCATCGAGCTTCGCCGGATTGCCTTCCGCCTGCACGACGAGCAGCGGGCGCGATTCCGGCGAGTTGCGGTGGACGACGAGGATGCGCGGGCGGCCGGAGAAGGAATTCAGCTCCGGCGCGAGGCGGTAGGCCTTGAAGGCCGGATCGCCCGACTTGAACCAGCAGCCATTGGCGCCGAGCGCGACACGCTCCATGGTCGGCAGGGCGCCGCCATCGACCTTCGGCGCGGGCGGCGTCGCCTGGCAGGCCGCCAGGGCCGCGACGGACAGCAGCGGCAGGAGAAGCTTGGCGGCGGGGCGAGAGCGCATGGAAGGCCTTTCGGGGATGGACAGGCGCTCTTGATAGCAGCCGGGCGTTAAGAGAGCCTGACGAAGCGGCGCGCGGCCGGGGACGAGCCGCGCCCATCCCCGCCGGAACGGTTTTCGAGCGCCTGTCAGGCCGCGATGACGTCGAGCACCGAGGCGAAGAGGCCGCGGCCGTCCGAACCGCCATGGGCGGCCTCGATGAGGTTTTCCGGATGCGGCATCAGGCCGAGCACGTTGCCCTTCGCGTTCATCACGCCGGCAATATCGTTGATCGAGCCGTTCGGATTGGTGCCTTGCGCATAGCGGAACACGACCTGGCCATTGCCTTCGACGGCGGCCAGCGTCTCGGCGTCGGCGAAATAGTTGCCGTCGTGATGGGCGACCGGGCAGCGGATGATCTGGCCCTTGTCGTAGGCGCGGGTGAAGTCGGTCTCGGCGTTCACCACTTCGAGCTTCACTTCGCGGCAGACGAATTTCAGCGAGGCGTTGCGCATCAGCGCGCCGGGCAGGAGGCCGGATTCGAGCAGGATCTGGAAGCCGTTGCACACGCCCAGCACCTTCACGCCGGCCTCGGCCTTCGCCTTGATCGCCTGCATGACGGGCATGCGGGCGGCAATCGCTCCGCAGCGCAGGTAATCGCCGTAGGAGAAGCCGCCGGGGATGACGATCAGGTCGACGTCGGGCAGGTCCGTTTCCGTCTGCCAGACGGTGACCGGCGCGGTGCCGGAGATCTTGGTCAGCGCCGCGATCATGTCGCGGTCACGGTTGAGGCCGGGAAGTTGGACGACGGCGGACTTCATGGGTGTGGTTCAAACCTTGCCTGGGCCTCGGCGCGTTCACGCAGTTCGAGGCGGTTTTCGATACGGTCGAGGCGCTGGTCCACGCGGTCCAGGCGCGAGTAGATGTGATGCACATCCTGCTGGATGGTCACGATGTTACCGCGCATCGTGATCATCTCGCTGCGGAGGTCGGCCAAACCCCTGTCCAACTTGTCCATGCGGACATGAAAGCTTTTCAGCAATTCATGGAGCAGGTCGTGTGTCGCATCCGCCATTTGCCATCCCCTTCAACCGTCAGGCGAGGGCGATAGTATAGTTCTCGATTACCGTGTTGGCCAGCAGCTTGTCGCACATGGCCTTGAGGTCGGCTTCGGCCTTGGCGCGGTCGGCGGTCGCGAGTTCCAGATCGAAGACCTTGCCCTGGCGGACGTGGCCGACGCCGTCGAAGCCGAGGCTGCCGAGGGCGCCCTCGATCGCCTTGCCCTGCGGGTCCAAAACACCGTTCTTGAGCGTAACCGTTACGCGTGCCTTGATCATGTCTGTCTGTCCATCCTTGGAAGGCGTGTTATTTCACCAGAACCGGGCCGGTGCCGCGCACGGGCTCGTTCTCGTTGATGATGCCGAGGCGGCGGGCCACTTCCTGATAGGCTTCGACCAGGCCGCCCATGTCGCGGCGGAAACGGTCCTTGTCCATCTTCTCCTGGGTGGCGATATCCCAGAGGCGGCAGCTGTCCGGCGAGATCTCGTCGGCGATGATGATGCGCATCATGTCGCCTTCGTAGAGGCGGCCGCACTCGATCTTGAAATCGACGAGCTGGATGCCGACGCCGAGGAAGAGGCCGGAGAGGAAGTCGTTGACGCGGATGGCGAGCGCCATGATGTCGTCGAGTTCCTGCGGGCTCGCCCAGCCGAAGGCGGTGATGTGCTCTTCGGAGACCATGGGGTCTTCCAGCGCATCGGCCTTGAAATAGAATTCGATGATCGAGCGCGGCAGCACGGTGCCTTCCTCGATGCCGAGGCGCTTGGACAGCGAGCCGGCGGCGACGTTGCGCACGACCACTTCGAGCGGGATGATCTCGACTTCCTTGATCAGCTGCTCGCGCATGTTGAGGCGGCGGATGAAGTGGGTCGGGATTCCCATCTTGTTCAGCTGGGTGAAGAGGTACTCGGAGATCCGGTTGTTGAGCACACCCTTTCCGTCGATGACATCGTGCTTCTTCTTGTTGAAGGCGGTGGCGTCATCCTTGAAGAACTGGATCAGCGTGCCCGGCTCGGGACCCTCGTACAGGATCTTGGCCTTGCCCTCGTAGATACGGCGGCGACGGTTCATGGATTTTGTCTCTGTTGTTGGCGCGCTTGGGCCGCGCAGGTGTCGTTCGTTTGCGCTCCCATAAACGAAATGCCGCAGTTTAACAATCGCTGTCGCGCCCGATCCCCCGATTTCCGGGAAGTTCGGACCTCACGAAAGTTCGCATTGCACTTTTGCCATTGTTTTGATTTATGGGCGGAAAGCCTATCGGGTCAAAGAATCTACGGGAGCCATGGATGACCAGCATACAGGATCGGGAAAAGGCCTTCGAGGCCAAGTTCGCGCTGGACGAGGAGCTTCGCTTCAGGGCCGAAGCACGCCGCAACAAGCTGCTCGGCCTGTGGGCTGCCGGCCTGCTCGGCAAGACCGACGGCGAGGCCGAAGCCTATGCCAAGGAGGTCGTCGCCGCCGATTTCGAGGAAGTCGGCCATGAGGACGTCGTGCGCAAGATCAAGGCCGATTTCGTGGCGGCCGGCGTTGCCCGCAGCGAAGACGAAATCCGCGTCCAGATGATCGAACTGCTGGCCGTCGCCATCGCGCAGCTCGAAGTGGGCTGAGCCGCGTTTTCACGCCTCCGCCGCGTCTTTGGAAGCCGTCCGGCCAAACCGGGCGGCTTTCCCGTTTCTAGCGGATGCCGGCCCGGCGCGCCTCGCTCTGGAGGTCGCGCACATTGCCGTCCTGGTGGCGCCATTCCTCACCGCGCACGAAATCCGGAATAGCGTGTGCCGGCATGGGCCGGGCGAGCGCGTAGCCCTGCAGGATATCGCAGCCGAGCTCGCGCATGATGGCGACGTGGGCGGGCGTCTCGACGCCTTCGGCCACGACCTCGATGTTCAGCGAGCGGCCGATCTCGATGATGGTGCCGACGAGCTTGCGCTGGCCGGGCGAGCGGCTGACCGGCTTGATGAGCTGCCGGTCGATCTTCAGCCGGCGCGGCGAGAGCTTCATCAGGCTGACGATCGAGGCATGGCCGGTGCCGAAATCGTCGATCTCGATGTCGATGCCGAGCTTGCGCATCTCCGCGAGGTTTTCCAGCACGACGCGGTCGCAATCGTCGAGGAAGATCGATTCCAGGAGTTCGAAGGAAAGCGATTTCGGGCGGATGCCCAGCGTGTGCAGCGACCGCGCCAGCTCCGGATCGTGCAGGCGCTTGGAGGAGACATTGGCCGAGATCTTCTCGATGCCGAGGCCGAGCGCCTGCCATTCGGCATAGTCGGCGAGCGACTTTTCCAGGACGACGCGGTCGATCATCGCCACGCAGTCGAGATCCTCGGCGATCTTCAGGAACGCGTCGGGGGCGAGGATCCCCCGGGTCGGATGGTTCCAGCGCGCCAGCGTCTCGACGCCGACGACATCGAGCGTGCGGGCGCAGAACTGCGGCTGGTAGTAGGGCAGGAAACGCTGCTGCTCGATGCCGGTGAGGATCTCGTCGGCCGTCTTCTTGTTGACGATGATCTGCGCCTGGAAATCGCTGGTGAAGAATTCGTGCCGGCTGCGCCCGCGGTTCTTGGCGCGATAGAGCGCAAGGTCGGCATTGACGAGGAGCTGCTTGGCATCGATGGCGCTGCCCGACTGGCTGGCGATGCCGACGCTGGCCCCGAAGCGGCACATATGGCCGTTGAAGGTGACGGGCTTGCGCATCGCCTCCACGATGGCCTCGGCGAGCGAGGCGAGGTTGCGTCCCGCAGAACCGTTCGACAGGAAGACGAACTCGTCCCCGCCGATGCGCGCGACGAAGTCGTCGGGGCCTTTCAGGTCGTTGAGCACGCCGGCGGCGTGGACGAGCATGCGGTCGCCGGCAAGGTGCCCGAGCGTGTCGTTGATCTCCTTGAAGCGGTCGAGATCGATATGCAGCACTGCAAGGCGGCTGCCGGACTGCTGCGCCTCCTGCGCGGCGGCCTCGATGGCGGCATCGAGATAGCGGCGGTTCGGCAGGCCGGTCAGGTGGTCGTGCAGGGCGGTGTATTCGATGCGCGCCCGGGCGGTCTCCAGCTCCAGATTGCGCGCCTCCGCCAGTTCCTTGGCATGTTCCAGCTCCTCGCGAAGGCGCATGTCGTCGGTGACGTCCCAGTTGGCGCCGATGAGGCGCGGCACGCCGGCCATGTCGACATAGGGCGCCGAGCGCCCGCGGATGTGGCGGACTTCCCCGTCGCCGCGGATGATGCGGAATTCGTTGGCGAAATCCTGGTTGCCGAAGAGGCCGTCCTCGACCGTGGCCATCGCCTTGCGCAGGTCCTGCGGATGGAGCGCGCGCTCCCAGCTCTTCGCGTCGGGCTCTCCGGCAAGGCCGTATATCTCGATCATGCGCTCGTCCCAGCGCACCTCGCCGGTGCGCAGGTTGACCTCGAAGACGCCGATGCGCGAGACGCCGAACGCCAGTTCCAGCCGGCGGGACATCTGGGCAAGGCGCTCTTCCGCCTCCTTGCGCTCCGTTATGTCCGTGTCGGTGCCGGCGATGCGGCCCGGCTTGCCATCCGGCCCGTAGTCGACGACGGCGCCACGGCTCTCGATCCACACCCAGTGGCCGTCCTTGTGGCGCTCGCGGTAGGAGAACACGTTGAACGGCGTCTGGCCGGTCTCCTGCTTGTCGATCTCTTCCAGCACATGCGCCCGGTCGTCCGGATGCACGTTCTGCAGCCAGTCCGAAAGGGAAGGCTGGATGGGATCGTCCGGCTGCAGGCCGCGGATCGCCCGCCACTGGCGGGAATAGAAGAGGTCGCCGCGTGCGAAATCGTGGTCCCACACGCCCTGGCCGGCGGATTCGAGCGCATGGTTCCAGCGGCTTTCCCGCTCGGCCAGTTCGAACGCGTTGCGCTTGCGTTCGTCTATGTCGGTGATCTGGACGATGAGGGCGGGCGCGGACGGCTCGCCGGGCAGGGGCGGAGGCTCGAGGAAGGAGGCGAGCACCCAGAATTCCGCGCCATCCGGCCGCTGCAGGCGGATTTCCCAGGGGGCCTGCTCGGCAAGGCTCGGGCGCATGGCGAAGGCCATGACGGCGCGATCCTTGGGCGAGACGCATTCGGCGAAGGGGGGCAGGACGGAGAGGGTGGCGACCCCGAAGGCGCGCAGGAACGTCCCGTTCGCATCGACGACGCGTCCTTCGGCGTCGAGCGCGGCAAAGCCGAAGCCGGACCGCGCGAAAAGCCGGCGATAAAACGGCTCGCGCTCCGTTTCATGCACGGCAATGGAGGTCGAACCGGAGGGTTTGGCCATGAAACGCGGCGCCTGCTTGGAACTCAACGGGAACAGCGTGCCGGATTTCTATGAAATTCCCCTTAATGGCTGGAGCGCCTGCTATTCGGGCGCCTTGAGCCGGCTCAGGAACTGGGCGAACACCATCGTGCCCTCCGGCCAGGGCCCGTGGCCGGACTCCGTGTTGATATGCCCGGCCTCGCCCGCGTCGAGCAGCAGCGAACCCCAGGCGGCGGCGATGTCGTCGGCATGCTCGTAGGTGCCGAACGGATCGTTGCGGCTCGCCACGACGAGCGAGGGGAAGTCGAGCGGTTCGCGCGGATAGGGGCCGAAGGTCATCAGGTGTTTCGGCCGGACGGCCTCGTTGGCGACGTCGGGCGGCGCCACGAGGAAGGCGCCGGCGACCTTGCCGCCGAGATGCGGGGCGGCATGGATCGCCGCCGCCACGCCGAGCGAATGGGCGACGAGCACGACGGGCTTCGTCGCCGCCGCGACCTCTTCGATCACGCGCTGCACCCAGTCCTCGCGCACGGGCTTGGACCACTCGGCCTGTTCCACGCGCCGCGCCGAGCCGAGCCTGGACTGCCAGCGGCTCTGCCAGTGCTCGGGCCCGGAATTGGTGTAGCCCGGGACGATGAGGATTTCTGCTTCTGAGGCTTTCATGCGCCGGCATGTGCGTTCACGAAGTGCTGAAGTCAAGGGGGCGGGACAAATCATCGCCCGGGGTGTATGCTTCGCCCTCTTCAATGCCAATCACGGCCCGCTGTGCTGGCGGACGATTGCCCTCCGCGCGCGCCGAGACGGTCTCGAACCGGCAAGGAGGATTTGTCATGACGACATTTCATGTGATGACGGGCGACGGCGAGATGGCGGCGCGCCCGGCGATCCGGCGGATCGGTCTTTCCGACGTGATGGACGCGCTTCGCCTCGGCTTTGCGGATTTTCGCGCCAAGCCGTCCCACTACGTCTTTCTCAGCCTCATCTACCCCATCGCGGGCGTGGTGCTCGTCACCTGGAGTTCCGGCGCCAACATGCTGCCGCTGATCTTTCCGCTGGTGGCCGGTTTCGCGCTGCTCGGGCCGTTCTTCGCCCTCGGTCTCTACGAGATCAGCCGGCGGCGCGAGCGCGGCATGGATGCCTCGTGGCGCCATGCGCTGGAGGTGCGCAACTCGCCGGCCCTGCCGTCCATCCTTGCCGTCGGCGCCATGCTGATGGCGCTGTTCATCGCGTGGCTGGTCTTCGCGCAAGTGCTCTATACAAGCCTGTTCGGGCCGGAGCCGCCGCAGTCGCTCGCCCTGTTCCTCGCCTCGATCTTCGGCTCGGAGAACGGCCTGCTGCTGATGCTGGCCGGCAATGCCATCGGCTTCTGCTTCGCGCTCGTCGTGCTGGCGACGACCGTGATCGCCTTTCCCATGCTGCTCGACCGCGACGCCGGCGCCGTGGCGGCCATCGAGACCTCGCTGCGCGCCACGCTGGTCAACCCGGTGCCCATCGCCTGCTGGGGCCTGATCGTCGCCGCGCTGCTGGTCGTCGGCTCCATCCCGGTCTTCGTCGGGCTTGCCGTGATCATGCCGATCCTCGGCCATGCCACCTGGCATCTCTATCGCAAGATCGTCGTCGACGATAAGCGGTGACGCCGTTTGCGGGCGGCACGCGCCGGGAGGAGAGTGCAAGGCCGCCCGTCAGAGGGGAGCGATGGCGCCATCGGCGCCATCGCTGTTTCCGGCGACCCGCGCAAGGGAAGTCAAATTCGAAGAATGCGGCCGGCGAAGCGTCTTCGCCGGCCGGTTTCGCCTATACCGTGCCGAAGACCCGGCGGAAGATCGTGTCGACATGCTTGATGTGGTAGCCGAGGTCGAATTTCTCGCGGATCTGCTCCTCGGAGAGCGCGGCGCGCACCTCCGCGTCGGCCAGCAGTTCCTCCAGGAAGTCCTTGCCCTGTTCCCAGACCTTCATGGCGTTGCGCTGCACGAGACGATAGGAATCCTCGCGCGAGACGCCGGCTTGCGTAAGGGCAAGCAGGACGCGCTGCGAATGAACGAGCCCGCGGAACTTGTTGAGATTCTTCATCATGTTGTCGGGGTAGATCACCAGCTTCTCGATGACGCCGGCAAGCCGGTTCAGCGCGAAGTCGAGGGTGATCGTCGTGTCCGGGCCGATGCCGCGCTCGACGCTGGAATGGGATATGTCGCGCTCGTGCCAGAGCGCCACGTTCTCCATGGCGGGGGTGACGGCCATGCGCACGAGGCGGGCGAGGCCCGTCAGGTTTTCCGTCAGCACCGGGTTGCGCTTGTGCGGCATGGCGGACGAGCCCTTCTGGCCCGGCGAGAAGAATTCTTCCGCCTCCAGCACTTCCGTGCGCTGCATGTGGCGGATCTCGATGGCGACGTTCTCGATGGACGAGGCGATGACGCCGAGCGTGGCGAAGAACATGGCGTGGCGGTCGCGCGGGATGACCTGCGTGGAGACGGGCTCCGGCACGAGGCCGAGCTTGGCGCAGACATGTTCCTCGACGCGCGGATCGATATTGGCGAAGGTGCCGACGGCGCCGGAGATCGCGCCGGTGGCGATTTCCGCGCGGGCGGCGACGAGGCGGGCGCGGCCCCGATCCATCTCGGCATAGAAGCGGGCGAGCGTCAGGCCCATCGTTGTCGGCTCGGCGTGGATGCCGTGGCTGCGGCCGATGCGGATCGTATCCTTGTGCTCGAAGGCGCGGGTCTTCAGCGCCGCGAGCACGCGGTCCATGCCGGAAAGCAGGATATCGGCGGCGCGCACGAGCTGGATGTTGAAGGTCGTGTCGAGCACGTCGGAGGACGTCATGCCCTGGTGCACGAAGCGGCTGTCCGGGCCGACGAATTCGGCAAGGTGCGTCAGGAAGGCGATGACGTCATGCTTGGTGACGGCCTCGATCTCGTCGATGCGGGCGACGTCGAACTCGGCCTTGCCGCCCTTCTCCCAGATCGTCTCGGCGGCCGATTTCGGGATGACGCCGAGCTCGGCGAGCGCGTCGCAGGCATAGGCTTCGATCTCGAACCAGATGCGGAACTTCGTTTCGGGCGACCAGATGGCGACCATGTCCGGTCGGGAATAGCGAGGGATCATCGGCTCTTGGCTTTCCTTGGCAGTGTGGGAGTTGCCGCCGCTTTAGCAAAGATGGCCGGCAAGCTCAACGTATGGATCGGGAGAGCCACAGGCTGGTGCCTGCAACGACGGGCAATCCGACCGGCAGATAGAGGCTGAGCCCCATGACGAGGAACTGATAGACGGCCCCGGCAATGGTGAAGACGAACTGGTAGAGCCAGATGCGCGTGCCGGGCGCATGGTGCCATTGCGCGTAGAACAGCCGGTAGTCGAGGGCGAAGAAGAAGGCCGTCACGGCGATGGTGCCGAGGCTGAGCAGCGCGAAATGGGCGGCGAAACGAGTTTCGAACGGCCGGCGGCGAGTGAGGATCCGCGCCAGCGGCAGGGCGAGAGGCCAGGTGGCAAGGCCGCCGGCAAAGTAAACCGCGAGGATCCGCACGAGCTGAAAGTTTTCCGCGCGCCCCTGCAGGCGCAGCGCCAGGAAGGCGCCCGCGGCCATCAGCACGCCCCAGCCGAGGGCGCCGCCGAGATAGACCGGCAGCGAAGGGAAGACCGGCATCGACGGCCGAAGCCTTGCAGCCTCGGGTCCGCCTCGTCCTGCCGCGACCAACTCCACCGTCAGGGCCGGAAGGGCAGGGCGATCCAGCGCCCGTCGCTGCCCTCGAAGCCGAAGCTGCGCACCAGGACGAGCGCGACATGGACCGGCCCGCCCTCGCGCGGATGGAAGGTCAGCGCGCCGGAAAGCTGGTAGGAGAGCGGGCAGGCGCGGCTTTCGGGCACGCGCGTATCCTCATGCACGACGGTATCGACTGCCGCGCCGTCGCGCCTGACGAGTTTCAGGCGAAACCCCTTGCCGCCCTCCGGCGTGATGTCGCGGCATGTGTCGGAGAGCGGAAGCGGGATCTCCTCCAGCGCCAGGGCGAAGCTGCCGCCCGGCACCGGCTCGACGGCGTGTTGCAGGTATTCGATGCGGCCCCTGTCGGCGCCGACCTCGCCCATCGGGTTGAAGGCGGAAAGGACGCCGGGATGGGAGAATACCCTGTGCGTCTCGATGAGCGCCTTGGCCTTGTCGCGGCTTTGCGCGCGGGCCTTCGCGATGTCCGCCGCCTCGTCGTCGATGCGCACGCGGATCGGCGTGCCGGGGAGATAGGCGTCCTTCTCGGTGTCGATGAAATAGACGGTGGAATAGGGAAAGCCCGAACCGTCCTGGACGCCGAATTCCTCGAAGGCATAGACCTTGCCGTCGGGCGAGAAGCCGAGCGACTGGAAGGCGGAGAAATCACCGGCCGTCGCCCCCGACGTCGTCAGCAGGACGGCCGCGAGCGCGCTCGCCGCTTTCCGGAAAATCCTCACCCCCGCGCGCCCTCCGCATTGCTGCGCAGAGTGTCGATGGTTTTGCGATAGGCGTCAACATGGCCGCCGCCGAAGATGGCCGAGCCGGCGACGAAGACATTGGCGCCGGCCGCGGCGGGCATCGCGATGGTGTCGACCGCGATGCCGCCGTCGACCTGGATATCGATCGGCCGGTCGCCGACCATCTTGCGCACGCGGCGCAGTTTTTCCTGCATGGCGGGAATGAACTTCTGGCCGCCGAAGCCGGGATTGACCGTCATGACGAGGATCAGATCGATCTTGTCGAGCAGGTAGTCGAGCACGCTTTCCGAGGTGGCCGGGTTGATCGACACGCCGGCGCGCTTGCCGAGCGCGCGGATCGCCTGCAGCGAGCGGTCGAGATGGGGGCCTGCCTCGGCATGCACGGTGATGCCGTCGCAGCCGGCCTTGGCGAAGGCTTCCAGATAGGGATCGGCCGGCGCGATCATCAGGTGGCAGTCGAAGAAGGCGTCGGTATGCGGGCGCAGCGCCTTGATGACGTCGGGGCCGAAGGAGATGTTCGGCACGAAATGGCCGTCCATGATGTCGAGATGGATCCAGTCCGCCCCGGCCGCAACGACGTCGCGCACTTCCTGGCCGAGTTTCGCATAGTCGGCGGCGAGGATGGAGGGCGCGATCCGGATGGGGAGGGTCATGTCAGGCTCCGTGAGGAAGGGATTTGGCGTCGCCATACCATTCCCGGCAGGAGCGGACAACGGCCGAATCAGCGCAGCGCCCACGCCGGTAATACATCGCCGGGCATCGGCGTCGCATCGTGCACGCCGCGGGCGATGGCCCGGGCCATGGTGGCGGCTGCCGCGGCGCAGAGCATGATGAAGTCTTCCGGTGCCGGCCGGCGGCCGCGTCGGCCGGTTGCCAATGCGAAGACGAGGTCGCCGTCGAGCGGTGTATGGGCCGGCCAGAGGGCGCGGGCGAAACCGTCATGCGCGGCGATCGCCAGCCGCTTGGCCTCTGCCTTGGTGAGGACGGCGTCGGTGGCGACGACGGCGATCGTCGTGTTCTCCGTGCCGCTCGGCCGGAGCGACAGTTTCGTGCGCGGCGTGCGGGCATCCGCCGGGAAAGGGAAGGGCAGGCCGAGCCCGCCGAATTCGTCGCCCTCCTCGAAGGGTGCCGCCCAGAAATGCCGGGTGTCGCCGACGGTGGCGGAGCCGAGCGCATTGACTGCGACAAGCGCGCCGACGGTGAAGCCGCCCTCGACCACGCTGGAGGCCGTGCCGAGCCCGCCCTTGAACGTCGCCGTCAGCGCGCCGGTGCCGGCGCCGGCGCTGCCGGTGGAAAAATCCGCGGCCGCGTCGGCAAGCGCCGCATGGCCGAGTTCGCGATAGGGCGGATAGCGGCCCCAGTCCTTGTCGCCGCCGTTCATCAGGTCGAAGAGGATGGCGGCCGGCACGATCGGCACGCGATGCGGGCCGACGACAAAGCCGCGCCCGATTTCGCGAAGGCCCGCCTGCACGCCCGATGCCGCATCGAGCCCGAAGGCCGAGCCGCCGGACAGGACCAGCGCATCGACGGCCTCGACGGTGTTGTGCGGTTCGAGGAGATCGGTCTCGCGCGTGCCCGGCGCGCCGCCGAGCACCTGCACGGCGGCCGTCGCCGGCTCCTCGCACAGGACGACGGTGACGCCGGAGCGCAGGCGGTGATCCGTGGCGTTGCCGACCAGAAGCCCGGCGACGTCCGTCAGGCGGTTGTTCGGGCCGGGCCGCATCATTCTGTCTCCGCCGGCACGAAGGCGCCGGCGCGCCAGACGAGCAGGCGATAAGGGTTTTCGGCAAGTTCGTGATCGGCCCCGAAGGCGACGGTGCCGATCGCGGTTGCGAAAGGCGTCCCCGAAAGCGCGGCCGCAAGGTCGCCGCCCCGGCCGGCCGCCGTCGCAAGCGCGGTGACGGCCGCATGGGCGGGCAGCACGTAGCCTTCCGCGAAAATGCCCTGCTCCTTCATCGCCGCCGCCACGGCCTTGCCCTCCGGCAGGGCCGGGTAGTCCGGCAGCGCGATCGCCGCGACGCCGTCGGTCATCGGCGCGAGCGGGTCGGCGCCCATCAGCGCCTCGCCGCCGAGAAACGCCAGCGCCAGCTTTTCCCCCTTCGCATCTCGGGCGATCACCGCGATATCCGTCCGGTCGCCGCCGACGAAGACGCGGGTGACGCCCGTCTGGGCGAGGCGGCGCACGAGGGTGAGCTGCTGTTCCTGCGCCGGGCGATAGGTATCGACGAAGGCGGCCTTCATGCCGACCTCCTCCAGCCGCAGCCGGATCGTCTCGACCAGTTCGCGGGCATGGATCGTGCCGTCGTCGATGAGGGCGAAGGGCTCTGCCTTCCAGTCCCGGACGATGACCTCGACCGCCTTGTCGGCCTCCGCCTTCGGGCCGGGGGCGAGGCGGAAGAGCGGCCAGTTCTTCTTCAGCGCATCCTCCATGAGGATGCCCGAGCGCACGGAAAGCGTGACCGCCGGCACCTTCGCCTCGGCAAGGGCGGGCAGGGCGGCCGCAAGCCCCTCCGTGCAGAGGAAACCGACCGCGGCGACGGCGTCCGCCGCCAGGATCGCCTTGCTTATCGCCGCCCCGTCGCTCTCGTCACAGGCCTCGGGAATTTCCACCACCGTGTCGCCGTTCGCCTGCGCGGCAAAGCGTGCGCCGTCGCGCACCTGCTGGCCGAGAATGGCGAGCGGCCCTTCGGTCGGCGCGACCACGGCGAAGGTGAGGCCTGCCGCGCCCGCGGGCAAGGTGGCGAACAGGGAGGCGCCGAGCAGGCTGGCAAGGAAAGCGGTTCTCATTCTCAATCCATCGGTCGCGATGACGCTCTTTGTAAGGATCGGGCCGGCAGCGTCAAAGAGAAATATGGCCGCAAATCCCGCCTCGTCTCCGGCAGGACAGGAAAATTCGGCAACGGGGGTTACATTTTGCGTCATTTTCGCCATGTATCTCCTGTGTGAAGGAGAATGCCGTGTTGGACAGATTGATGCTGGACCCGTCGCTCTATCGGGATGCGATGAGCCGCTATGCCGGCCATGTGCAGATCGTGACGACGGCGCATGCCGGCGAGAAGCGCGGCGTGACGATCACCGCCGCCTGCTCGCTGTCGGACAACCCGGCCATGGTGCTCGCCTGCGTCAACGCCTCCAACCCGAAGAACGCGATCTTCTCCCGGAGCGGCAACTTCGCGCTGAACACGCTCTCGGCCGACCAGGTCGACCTTGCCAACGCATTTTCCGGCCGCGATCCGTCGCTGACGGCCGAGCAGCGCTTCGCCCTTGGCGACTGGCAGGAACTGGTGACGGGCGCGCCCGTGTTGAAGACGGCGATGGCCGCCTTCGATTGCCGGCTCGTCGAACTCAAGGTCATGGCGACGCACATGCTGCTGATCGGCGAGGTGATGGGCGTCTCCTTCGGCGAGCACGGTCAGGCCCTTCTCTATATGGACCGGGGCTATCGCACGCTATAAGTTCGTTCTTCCAGACGGAGGAACGGCGTGGCCCATCAACGCGGAAACATCCCGCAATCCATCGACGAGACCGTGGACATGCTGGCGGCGGGCAACTACCTCGCCGGACGGTCGCTGGCGACCGTCCTGTTCCTTGCGCTGCGCATGAAGCGGCCGCTCTTCCTGGAGGGCGAGGCCGGCGTCGGCAAGACGGAGATCGCCAAGGTGCTGGCCGGCGCGCTCGACCGTCCGCTGATCCGCCTGCAATGCTACGAGGGCCTCGACATCTCCTCGGCGGTCTACGAGTGGAACTATCCGGCGCAGATGCTGGAGATCCGCCTTGCCGAGGCCGCCGGCACCACGGATCGCGGCCGCATCGAGGCCGATATCTTCTCCGAGCGCTATCTCATCCGCCGCCCCGTGCTGCAGGCGCTCTCCTCGCCGGGCGGCCGGGCGCCGGTCTTCCTGATCGACGAACTGGACCGCACCGACGAGGCCTTCGAGGCCTTCCTCCTCGAAGTGCTGTCCGATTTCCAGGTGACGGTGCCCGAACTCGGCACCATCCGCGCCGCAGAGCCGCCCATCGTCATCATCACGACGAACCGCACGCGCGAGGTGCACGACGCGCTGAAGCGCCGCTGTCTCTACCACTGGGTCGATTATCCCGCCGCCGCGCAGGAATTGGAGATCATCCGCCGCAAGGTGCCGGGCTGCAATGCGGCGCTCTCGCGGGAGGTCGTCGCCTATGTGCAGAAGCTGCGCGCGCTCGATCTCTTCAAGAACCCGGGCGTTGCCGAAACCATCGACTGGGCGAGCGCGCTCACCGAACTCGACCGCGTCGCGCTCGACCCGGAGACCGTGTCCGACACGCTGGGCACGCTGCTCAAATACCAGGACGACATCGCCCGCATCGAGGGCGGGGAAGGGCGCAGGTTGCTGGACGGCGTGAAGGCCGATCTGGCGGCGGCGGGCTGAGCGATGAGGGCGGCGGCGGACAACAGCCTGGCAGGCGTGGCCTTCGAAGGGCGGCTTGCCGACAATATCGTGTTCTTTGCCCGCGTGCTGCGCAAGGCGGGCCTGCGCATCGGACCGGCGGCGGTGACGGACGCCATCGAGGCGGTGCGGGCCATCGGCATCGGCGAGCGCGAGGCGTTCTATACTGCGCTGCATGCGACGCTGGTCAAGCGGCATGAGGACGATGCGGTCTTCGACGAGGCGTTCCGGCTGTTCTGGCGCTCGCGCGATCTCGTCGGCAAGATGATCGCGATGATGTCGCCGGTGGTGCGGCGCGAGGAGGAGCGCGAAAAGCGCAAGGCGGGCGACACGCGCGTTTCCGACGCGCTGTTCGGCGGCCGGCAGGACGAGCGCCCGCCGCGCGAGGAGCCGGATATCGAGATCGACGCCCGCTTCACCGCCTCCGGCAGCGAGATGCTGCGCAAGACGGATTTCGCGCAGATGTCCGCGGCCGAGCTTGCCGCCGCCAAGCGCGCCATCGCCGGCCTCGTTCTGCCGCTCGACGAGGTGCGCACGCGCCGCTTCCGCCGGTCCACCCGGCCGGCGGCGATCGACGCGCGCGCCACCATGCGCCACGCCATGCGCACCGGCGGCGCGCTGATCCTGCCGCGCCACAGGGAGCCGAAGACGGTGCATCCGCCGCTGGTGGTGCTGGCCGACATTTCGGGCTCGATGAGCCAGTACACGCGCATCTTCCTGCATTTCCTGCATGCGCTCGGCGAGCACCGCCGCCGCCTGCACGCCTTCCTGTTCGGCACGCGGCTCAGCAACGTCACGCGCCAGATGCGCCACCGCGATCCCGATATCGCGGTGGAGGCGTGCAGCCGGTCGGTCAGCGACTGGTCCGGCGGCACGCGCATCGGCGAGACGCTGAAGGAATTCAACCGGTTGTGGTCGCGCCGCGTGCTGGGGCAGGGCGCCGTCGTGCTGCTCATCACCGACGGGTTGGAGCGCGAGGGCATCGACCTCCTCGAAAAGGAGATGGACCGGCTGCACCGCTCCTGCCGGCGGCTCGTCTGGCTCAACCCGCTGCTGCGCTTCGAGGGGTTCGAGGCGCGGGCGCGCGGGGTGCGGGCGATGCTGCCGCATGTCGACGACTTGCGGCCGGTGCACAATCTGGAGGCAATGGCCGACCTGGTGGCGGCGCTTTCCGGCGAGGCGCCGCGCGGCGCCGGCGACCCGCGGCGTTTCCTGCCGGCGGCATGAGGAGGGGAGAATGGAGACCAACGACGTGCTCGATCCGCTGGCCATCGCGGAACGCTGGATGGACGACGGGCGCAGCGTGGCGCTCGCCACGGTCGTCGAGACCTGGGGGTCGGCGCCGCGCCCGGTCGGCAGCCATCTGGTGATCGACGGCGAGGGCAATTTCCACGGCTCGGTCTCCGGCGGCTGCGTCGAGGGGGCGGTGATCGGCGAGGCGATGGAGGTGATTTCGGGCGGCGTGGCCCGACTCCTGGAATTCGGCGTCGCCGACGAGACGGCCTGGCGCGTCGGGCTCTCCTGCGGCGGGCGCATCCGGGTCTATGTGGAGCGCGTCGGCTGATGGATCTTTCTCTCCTGCGCGAGTTGAACCGAGCGCGCGCCGCCCGCCGCGCCGTCATCCACCTCACCGATCTCGGCGAAGGCCGCGACCGGGTGATCCGCGAGGGCGAACCGGTCGACGGCCCGCTCGGCGAGGCGATCGCGCGCGCCTTGCGCTCCGGCCGGTCCGGCCTTGTGGAGGGCGAGGATCGAAAATTCTTCCTCAACGTCCACTTGCCGCCCGCCCGCATCGTCGTCATCGGCGCGGTCCATATCAGCCAGGCGCTGGCGCGGATGGCGAAGATCGCCGGCTTCGACATCACCGTCATCGACCCGCGCACGGCCTTTGCGACGGAAGAACGCTTTGCCGGCATCGACCTCGTCGCCGACTGGCCGGAGGATGTGCTGAAAGCGCGGCCGCTCGATGCCTATACCGCCCTCGTCGCCGTCACGCACGATCCGAAGATCGACGACTTTCCGCTGTCGCAGGCGCTTGCCACCGGCTGTTTCTATATCGGCGCGCTTGGCAGCCGGAAGACCCATGCCAAACGCGTCGAGCGCCTGGCGGCGCTTGGGCACGGGGAGGCGGAGATCGCCCGCATCTCGGCGCCCATCGGCCTCGATATCGGCGCGGCGAGCCCCGCGGAAATCGCCGTCGCCATCCTCGCCGATATCGTGGCGCATCTGCGCCGCCGGCCGCTCATCGGGGCCGGGCCATGATCTTCGGGGAGGTTCCGGTATCGGAGGCACAGGGCGCGCGGCTGGCGCATGGCGTGCGCATCGAGGGCCTGTCGCTGCGCAAGGGCCATGTGATGAGCCAGGCGGATTGCGACGGGCTGCTGGCCGCCGGGGTCGCGACCGTCGTCGCCGTGCGTCTGGAAGCCGGCGATCTCGACGAGGACGCGGCGGCGGCGCTGATCGCCGGGGCGATCCCGCCGGATCACCTGACCTTCACCTCGCCCGCCACCGGCCGCATCAACCTGCATGCCGCCGCCAACGGCCTCTTCGTCGCCGACCGGGCGGCCATCGACCGGTTCAACCGGATCGACCCGGCCATCACCATCGCCACCCTGCCGGACCATGCAAGCGTGACGACCGGCGACATGGTGGCGACGATCAAGATCATTCCGCTGGCCGTCGCCGGCGATCTCGCGCGCAAGGCGGCGGCGGTGATGGCCTGCGGCCAGGTGCTGGAGGTCAAGCCGTTCGTGCCCCGCCGCGTCGGGCTTGTGGCGACGGTACTGCCGACCCTGAAACCCTCCGTGATGGACAAGACGCGCCGGCTCGTCGAGCAGCGCCTTCACCCTTCCGGCAGCCATCTGACCGGGGAGGTGCGGGTGCCGCATCAGGCCTCCGGCGTCGCCGAGGCGATCCGCGATGCGGCGGCCGGCAACGACCTCGTGCTCGTCTTCGGTGCCTCCGCCATCACCGACGGCAACGACGTCATCCCCGCAGCCATAAGGGCGGCCGGCGGCGTGGTCGAGCATGTCGGCATGCCGGTCGATCCCGGCAACCTCCTGGTCCTCGGGCGCCTCGGCACGGTGCCGGTCATCGGCGCACCAGGCTGCGCGCGCAGCCCCAAGGAGAACGGCTTCGACTGGATCCTCGCCCGCATCCTTGCCGGCGAAACGCCCGGCCCCGCCGAGATCACCGGCATGGGCGTCGGCGGCCTTCTCGCCGAAATCCCGAGCCGGCCGCAGCCGCGCGATGTCCGCGCGGCGGAACGGCCGCTTTCCGTCACCGCCCTGGTGCTCGCCGCCGGCCGCGCCAGCCGCATGAACGGCAGCCACAAGCTGCTCGCCGCCTTCGACGGCAAGGCGCTTGTCCGTCGCTCGACCGAGGCGGCGCTGGCCGCGCGGCCGGCGCGCGTGCTGGTGGTGACGGGACATAGGGCGGAGGAGGTGGAGGCTGAGCTTTCCGGCCTTCGGGTCGATCTCGTGCGCAATCCCGATCATGCACAGGGCATGTCCACCTCGCTGCGGGCGGGCGTCTCAACGCTCGGCCCGGGCTGCGACGGCGTCGTCGTCATGCTGGCCGACATGCCGCATGTCACGGGCGAGGATGTGCGCCGGCTGCTCGACGCCTTCGCCGCGGCCGGCGGCCATGCCATCGTGCGGGCCGTCTCCGGCGGCAAGCGCGGCAATCCCGTCGTGCTGCCGCGCAGCACCTTCGCCGCGATCCTGCAGCTTGAAGGCGATGTCGGCGCGCGCCATATCGTCGAGAGCGCCGGGCTCGACATCATCGACGTGGAGATCGGCGCGGCGGCGCATGTCGATGTCGACACGCCGGAGGCGGTGCTGGCCGCCGGCGGGGTTTTGAAAGGGTAGACCATGGATCGGGATGCGATCGAGGAGATGTTCCAGGCGCTGGGACCGGTGACGATCAAGCGCATGTTCGGCGGCAAGGGCATCTACCACCAGGGCCGCATCCTGGCGCTGGAAGTCCATGACGAGATCCTCTTCAAGGCCGATGCGGTCAGCGCGCCGGATTTTTCGGCCGCCGGCTGCCGGCAATGGGCCTATGACGGCAAGGGCGGCAAGCCGGTGAAGATGCCCTACTGGTCCGTTCCCGACGAGGCCTTCGACGATCCCGACCTCATGGCGCTCTGGGTGCGCCGGGCCTATGAGGCGGCGCTGCGGGCGAAATGACGATGCCCGGAAAGCGCCGCATTTAAACTTGACTTATTTTATCATGTTGTCCATTACCGGACGGTCCGCGCGTCAGATCGCGTGTGGCAGGGTGCGGTGAGGTCTCCATGAAAAACGTTCGTTTCCACGCGTTTACGCTTCTTGCCGGTACGGCCATGGCGCTTGCGCCGATGGCCACCGCCGGCCCCGCGATCGCACAGGATGCGACGGTGACCAACCTCCAGCAGATCAACGTGGAAGGCGACGGCAACGGCGAGGGCGTCGCCGACGTTCCGGCCGGCGTCTCGACCGCCGACCGCGAGAAGATCCAGGAGCGCTATGCCGGCGACGTGATGCAGGTGTTGCGCTCGGCGCCGGGCACGTTCACGCGCGAGCCGGCGGACCAGCCGGGCATCACCGTCAACATCCGCGGCATGCAGGGCATGGGCCGCGTCAACAGCATGATCGACGGCGTGCCGCAGACCTTCAACAACCTTTCCGGCCACGGCGGCACCTTCGACAGCCTGCTCTATGTCGAGCAGAACATGCTGGTCGGCGTCGACGTGACGCGCGGCGCGGTCTCCGGCGCCGAGGGCATGGGGACGCTGGCGGGGGCGGCGAATTTCCGCACGCTCGACGTCGACGACGTGCTGTTGCCCGGCAGGGATTACGGCGCGATGACCTCGGTGCGCGCCGGCACCAACGGCTTCGACTATTCGCGCCTCGTCAGCGGCGCCGTGCGCGCGAAGATGGGCGAGGGCGAGATCGGCATCGTCGGCGCGCTCAGCGACACGAAGAAAAGCCCCTACGAGAACGGCGACGGCGCCCTCTACCCGAATGCCGGCGACCAGCATCCGAAATCGGGCCTCTTCAAGGTCAACCTGTCGCCGAATTCCGATCACACCCTGTCGCTCGGCGGCATCTGGTACAGCAACGAGTTCCTGCCCGGCAGTTCCGGCTACAACTGGATCGTCGAGAACCAGACCTATACGGCGAAATACCGCTACCAGCCCGGCAACGACCTGATCGACCTGTCGATCAACGCCTATCTCAACATCACCGACCTCGAATTCGACGGCACCAACGGCAATGTCAGCACGTTCGACGGCCGCAAGGGCACCAACACGACGACCGGCTTCGACATTTCCAACCGCATGCGCTTCGATCTCGGCGAGGGAACGGAACTGAAGCTCACCTATGGCGGCGCCTACAGCCGCGACCGCTACGAAGGCAACGCCAAGCGCGGCGCCAATCCGGACGGGACGCTGGTGAAGGCGGGCGTCTTCAGCGAGGCGACGCTCTCGCACGGCATCTTCGACCTTACCGGGGGCCTGCGTTACGACTACTGGTCGCTCGAAGGCATCAGCGGCTACGACGCGCCCGGCACCAACGGCTGCGCTGCCGGCGGCGATCCGTGCCCGATGGAGACGCTGTCGCGCGACGGCGGCGACCTCAACCCCAAGGTCACGCTTTCCGCCCGCCCGCTCGAATGGCTGCAGCCCTACGTGACCTATGCCCATACCGCCCGCCCGCCGACGGCGGCCGAGATGTTCTATCCCGGCGGCCACAGCTTCGACGGCTCCTCGGATCCGGTCAACAACAACCCGAACCTCATGCCGGAAAAGAGCCGCGGCTGGGAATTCGGCGTCAACATGACGGCGGTCGACCTTCTGACGCCGGGCGATTCCGCCTGGCTGAAGGCGGCTACTTCCACAACCGCATCCGCGACTACATCACCTACGACATCGACACGGACGGGGCGGCGCGCTGGGTCAACGTGACCGGCACGACGGTGATGAAGGGGCTGGAAGTGGAGGGCGGCTACGATGCCGGCCGCTACTATGCCGGCTTCTCGCTGACGCTCGCCGACACCGACCAGCCGGAAGGCGCCGCCGCCGGCGTCGGCAGCGATACGGGGCAACTGCCGGACGATTTCCTGACCATCGACGCCGGCATGCGCTTCCTGGACGAAACGCTGACGGTCGGCGGCCGGATGCGATATGTCGGCAAGAGCAGCCAGGCCTATATCAACCAGGACATGGCCTTCGACGTCGATGCCTATACGCTGTTCGACGCGCATGCCTCCTGGCAGATCAACGAGAATGCAAAAGTCTTCCTCAATGTCGAGAACGTCTTCGACAAGAGCTACATGAAGGCGAATTCCGGCCTGATGGACAATTACGGCGGCGTCAAGAACGGCCGCGGCCGCACCTTCATCATCGGCGCGACGGCCCGGTTCTGATCATTTCCGCAAGGCTTTCACCGCATCGGCGGCGAAGCGCGAGAGCGGTGCGGGCAGGGCGTCGAGGGAAAACCAGCCGAATTCCGGCAGCTTTTCCGGCTCCATGACGCGCGGCTCGCCGGAGAAATCCTCCGTCACATAGACGAGCGACAGCCAGTGCTGGCGTTCGTCCGCGATGATCTGCTCGGAAATGCACAGGAAATCGACGGCGCCGATGGTCAGACCCGATTCCTCCTCCGCCTCCCGGCGGGCGGAATCCACGGCACGCTCCATATGGTCGATCTTGCCGCCGACGATGTTCCATGCGCCCGCTTCCGGCGCGCGCAGGCGCCGGTAGAGCAGGAGCTTGCCCTCACGCAAAATCGCCAGGCCGCAACCGAGGCCTGGCACATCGATGCCTGGAATGGACATTCCGGAAGATCAGGCCTTGCCGGCGATCAGCATGAAGGCCGGAACCTCGTCGCCGAAACCGAGCGGCGTCGGGCCGTCATCGTCGTCGCGGCGGTAACGGCTGCGGCGATCGCGGCTGTCGTCATTGGCCGGACGCGGTGCGGCATGGTTTGCGGCACGCGGATTGCGAGCGGGATTCTGCGGCCGCCCTTCCGCCTTGCGTTCAGCTTTCACGGCTTCCACCTTCTCTTCGCTCTCGCTGGTCTCGATGCGCGTTTCGGTTGCGCGGGGTTCGCCCTTGCGGCCACGGGAACGATCGCGGTCGCGGTCACGACCGCCCCGATCGCGGCCGCCGCGGGGACGCTCGCGCTCCTCGCTCTCGGCCTGCGGCGGCAGGTCTTCGATGCCGCCGCTCAGCCATTCGATCTTCTGATCGATCAGCTTTTCGATGGCGTCGAGGAACTTCCCGTCGCGCTTGGATACCAGGGTGAAGGCGGCGCCCGAGCGGCCGGCACGGCCGGTGCGGCCGATGCGGTGGACATAGTCCTCGGCATGGATCGGGACGTCGAAGTTGAAGACGTGGCTCACATCCGGAATGTCGAGGCCGCGGGCCGCGACGTCGGATGCCACGAGAAGGGTGAGCTTGTTTTCCTTGAAGTTGGCCAGCATCGTCGTGCGGGCCCGCTGGTCCATGTCGCCGTGCAGCGCGCCGACGGAGAAGCCGTGGCGGTCGAGCGAGCGGAAGAGATCGGCAACGTCGACCTTGCGGTTGCAGAAGATGATGGCGTTCTTCAGGTCTTCCTGGGCGCGGATGAGGTCGCGCAGCGTCGCGCGCTTCTCGTAATCCTTGCTGTGCGTGGCGACGAGGCGCTGCGTCACGGTCGTCGCGGTTGAGGAGCGGACCGAGACTTCGACGCGCTCCGGGTTCTGCAGGAAGCGGTCGGCGAGCTTCTGGATTTCCGGCGGCATGGTGGCCGAGAAGAACAGCGTCTGGCGCGTGAAGGGAATGAGCTTGGCGATGCGCTCGATATCGGGGATGAAGCCCATGTCGAGCATGCGGTCGGCTTCGTCGATGACGAGGATCTCGACGCCGGTCATCAGCAGCTTGCCGCGCTCGCAATGGTCGAGCAGGCGGCCGGGGGTGCAGATCAGAACGTCCGCGCCGCGCTCCAGCTTGCGGTCCTGCTCGTCGAAGGAGACGCCGCCGATGAGGAGGGCGACGTTCAGCTTGTGGTTCTTGCCGTATTTCTCGAAGTTTTCCGCAACCTGGGCGGCAAGCTCGCGCGTCGGCTCCAGGATGAGCGTGCGCGGCATGCGGGCGCGGGCACGGCCCTTTTCGAGCAGCGTCAGCATCGGCAGCACGAAGGAGGCGGTCTTGCCGGTGCCCGTCTGGGCGATGCCGAGGATGTCGCGCCGCGCGAGCGCCGGCGGAATGGCGCCGGCCTGGATCGGGGTCGGGATCGTGTACCCCGCGTCGGTGACGGCGGACAGGACTTTCGGGCTCAGGCCAAGATCAGCAAAAGTGGTCAAAGGGAAAACAGTTTCCGTTCCGGTTCTTGCGAACGCAATGGGTTTCAGCGGCCGATCGCCGCGAGGATGCAGCGCAGATATGCCGAAAGTGCCGGAAAGTCAAGGAAATCAGCGAATTTGGTAAATCGGCCAGCGATTTGAAGCCGATGGCCGGTATTTTTGCCGCGGGGAGGCGCTTCGTTTTGCGGTACGTCAATCCATATAGGTCGTCAGTTTCATGCCGGCGGTGAGGAACCGCATGGGGTCGAGCGCCTTGCCGTTGCGGCGCACTTCGTAGTGGAGATGGGGGCCGGTGGAGCGGCCCGTCGTGCCGGAAAGCCCGATGGGCGTCGTCGCCTCCACACGCTGGCCGACCTTGACGAGGACGCGGGAAAGGTGGGCGTAGCGCGTCGTCAGGCCGTTGCCGTGATCGATCTCCACCATGTTGCCGTAGCCGCCGTTGCGCCCGGCGACGACGACCGTGCCCGCGCCGGTTGCGCCGATCCGCGTGCCCGTGCGGGCGCGGAAGTCGATGCCGGCATGCAGCGCGAGGCGGCCGAGGAACGGGTCGGTGCGGTTGCCGAAACGGCTGGTGATGCTGCTGGCGGGCGAGGGGTTGCCGAAGGGCAGTTTACGCGCGGTGCGGCGTGCCGTGTCGAGGCGGTCGAGCGCCGTGTCGAGATCGTTGATCGATGCCTCGAACGGATCGGTGACGTCGACCGGTTCGACGAACGGGCCGCCGATCGCCGTCTCCGAATCGTCATCCGCGGCCTCCACGGTGACGTCGAAGCCCGTGCGGCGCAGGATGGTCCGGATGGCGTCGGCGGTCTCGGAGGCGCCCGCCGTCAGCGACTGGATGCGGTCGATCTGGTCGTGTTCGAGGTCCTTCAGCGAGAGCGTGACCTTGGAGAAGAGCCGGTCGGCGCGGTCGGCGACCGATTCGCCTGTGGCGGCATAGGCAAGCGCTGCCGTCTTCTTCGGCGTGCCGCCGGCCCCGCCCATGATGGCGTCGATGGCGCCGGCCGCATCGGCCCGGCGTCCGTCCACGGCGGGCGTCTCGTCGGTGAGGGGGGCGGCGCCGGCGTTCTCGGCGCGGTTCAGCAGTGCGTCGAGCTTGCCGTGGCGGGCCGAGAGGGCGAGCTGCTGCTGCATCAGCTTCTCGACCTTCTCCTCCACGACCTGCTGGTCGAGCAGCTGGCGGCTGGTGACGCGATCGACCTGCGCGCGCAGCGCGGAGATGCGGTCCTCGTAGTCGTGCTGCATGCGAGCCTGGCGCGCCATGGTGGCGCCGATCAGGTCGTCGCGCAGCACGAGATAGGAGGTGGCGGCAAGATAGCCGACGGTGAACATGCCGGCAAAGCAGAAGGTGACGGCGACCATCCACGGGCGGACGGTCATGTGGCGAATCCTGTCGCCGCTCGCGAGAATCACCACATGCTGCTGCGCACGCTTTCCGAAGACGCGGTTTTCAGGACGCTCCGCCACGATCTGCTCCCCGGCCGATTCTCAAGGTCTCATGCCGGGAATTACACATCGTTAGGGTTAACAAAGCCTTTCACGGAAGGGTTGCGGGCCGAGAATATCAGCTCTGGCTGACGGAAACGAGGGAACGGTAGAAGGAAGGCGTAAGGCCGGCCTCGGCGCGCGCCACGTCGTTGAACGGCGGCTTCAGCGGCCCGCGGAAATTCGTGCGAACGAGGTCCTTGAAGGTGGCCGACGGGTCCTTCTTCTCGCGGGCGCACAGGAAGCGGAACCATTTCGCCCCCACCGCCACATGGCCCTTCTCGTCGTTGTAGATGATGTCGAGGATGTCGGCGCTGGCATCGTCCCCGGTCTCGCGCATCTTGGCCTGCAGGGCCGGCGTCACATCCAGCCCGCGCGCCTCCAGGATGAGCGGCACGACGGCAAGGCGGGCGGTCAGGTCGTTGCGCGTGTCATGGGCGGCCTGCCAGAGCCCGTCATGGGCCGGCAGGTCGCCGTAGTCGGCGCCGAGATCGCGCAGGCGGTCGCGGATGAGCCGGAAATGCTTGGCCTCCTCGAAGGCCACCTGCATCCAGCCGTCGAAGAAGGAATGCGGCACGCGCTCCGTGGTGAAGCGCGCGACGATGTCGAGCGCGAGATCGACGGCGTTGAGCTCGATATGGGCGAGCGCATGCAGAAGCGCGATGCGGCCCTTCAGCGTGTGCAGCGAGCGCTTCTCCATGTGCTTCGGTGGAATGAGCTCCGGTCTTTCCGGCCGGCCGGGCCGCGCCGGCAGGGCTGGGTCGCGCGGCGAGCGCATCGAGAGCGTGCGGGCGAACCAGCGGCGCGCCGTCTCCTGCGCCAGCGCCGTCTTCAGGTCGAGATCGGCGGCGCTGATGGCCGCCGTGGTGCCGCCGCGAAGGCTTTCGATGTGCGGTAATTCCGTCATTCCAATATATTGCCTTCGGTTCTTAAAGCTTTTTCGCCGCTTCGAGCACGGCATCGACATGGCCCTTGACCTTCACCTTCGGCCAGATCTCGGCGATCCTGCCTTCGGCATCGACGAGCATGGTCGTGCGCTCGACGCCCATATAGGTGCGGCCGTACATGCTCTTTTCCTTCCAGACGCCATAGGCTTCCAGCGTCTCAAGGCTCTCGTCGGAGGCGAGCGGCACGGCGAGCGCGTGCTTTGCGACGAACCTGTCGTGCTTCTTCACGGGATCGGGCGAAAGGCCGACGAGGGCGACGCCGGCCGCCTCGAAATCCGCCTTCGCGGCGGTGAAATCCTTCGCTTCCGTCGTGCAGCCTTCCGTGTCATCCTTCGGGTAGAAGAAGAGGACGACGGGCCGGCCGCGCAAGGCGGAGAGCGAAATGGTGCCGCCGCCGTCACGCGGAAGGGTGAAGTCCGGGGCGATGGCGCCCGGGGCCAGTTCTGCCATGGGATTTCCTTTCTTTGGCCGGCTTTTTGAGTCAAGGAGCCGGCCTCCCGCATATATAGTGGCAGGCAGAATCGTCCAGCGGCGAGCGGACGGCAGGCAGCGATTCCATGGGATAACGCTGCGAAATGGGGCAAAGGAAACCAGCGCGCGATGGCAGAACTCCGCGACGAGAAGGTCGTGTTCCGCAGAAAGGACATCGTTCCGCTGCACGAACTGCCGTCCGCGCAGGCGCATGAACCCATCGTCCTGCACGCAGGCAGCGCGAGCCGCACCGGCATCGCCTGCCGCATCGTCGCCGCCACCGTCGCGCTCGTCCTGTTCCTCGGCGCCGTGCTCATCGGCCTCGTGGAGACCGGCCTCTTCGACAGCACGCTGAACGCGCGCGCCGTCACCGCCCTCAACCAGGCGCTCGGCACGCGCTACCGCGCCTCCGTCGACCATACCGTGCTGCGGCTTGCCGGCTTCAACGGATTTGCGCTGAAGGCGGAGAACGTCCGCATCGTCGAGGTCGAATCCGGCAAGGAACTGGCAAGGACGGATTCGATCGGCATCGCGCTCGACCCGCTGGGGCTTGCCGCCGGCCGCATCGCCGTCTCGCGGCTCGACGTGGACGGGGCGATGTTCAATGCCGCGCTGCTGCCCAGGAGCAAGCCGCTCGACCTGGCGGCGCTGCGCATTTCCGACGTGCCGGACTATCTGGAAACCACCTTCGAGCGGCTCGACGGCGTCAGCCACCTGATCGACGCGAACGGCATGCAGACCGTCAAGGTGTCCGACCTCGGCGCGACCTTCCAGGGGCCGGGCGGCAAGCCGCTGACGCTGTCCATCGCCAGCCTTCAGTTCACCCGCGACGACGACGGCACGATGTCGATCGACGGGCATTTCACCATGGACGGCGCCGAGGGCGAGATCGACCTGACGGCCTCCGGCGCGGACGGGGCGGTGCGCGGGCTGGAGGGCTCGATCCGCAACGTGGCGCTGGGAAAATTCCTGCTCGGCAACGACGTCTACGGCAACGTGCATGCCGGCATCGACACGACGGCGGACGTCTCGGTGCAGGCCGTGCGCGAGATCGACGGCACGCGGCCGGTGCTCGGCCTCGACGTCGCGCTTGCCGCGGGTTCGATCTACGGCGACGGCATCGCGGCCGACCTGCGCCCGTCCACCCTGAAGGTCGGCTACAATTTCGACAAGGGCTCGATCGAACTCGCCTCGCAGGACGCGAGCGTCGGCCAGTCGCGTTTTCCCTTCACCGGCGGCCTCATCGACCTCGACCGGGTCTCCGACCGGCCGGACAAGGGGTTCGCCATCGATCTCGTCTTCAGCGATGCGGTGAGCCGCCCCGTCGATTCCGACGAGGCGCCGATCCGCTTCGATGCCAAGGTGAACGGCTACTATCTGCCGAAGACGAAGAACCTCCTCTTCGAGGAGATGGCCGTCTCCAGCGAGAAGGGCAATGCCGCCGGCTCGCTCGCCATGCGCTTTAGCGACCGGGAGCCGGAGGTCAGCTTCGTGATGATCGCCAGCGAGCTGGAATCGGTCGCCGTCAAGCAGCTCTGGCCGTTCTGGATAGCCAAGCCGGCGCGCAGCTGGGTGATCAAGAACATCTTCGGCGGCACCGTCACCAACGGCCGCATCGAATTCTACATTGCCGAGGGCCGCGAGCGCCTGCCGGGCGTGCCGATGCATCTCGGTGCGGAGGAGTTGAAGATCGACTTCGACATCGAGGGCGCGCGCATGAACGTCGCCGGCGAAATCCCGCCGCTGCGCGATACGTCCGGGAAGTTCCGCCTGCGCGGGCCGCGCACGCAGATCACGATCAACGGCGGCACCGCCTATTTCCCCTCCGGCCGCTCCGTCGCGCTGACGGGCGGCACCTTCGTGCTGCCCGACAACTACACCAAGCCGCTGATGGCGGACATGGATATCGACGTCGCCGGCAATGCCGATGCCATTGCGGAGCTGGCGACCTACCGGCCGATCCGCGCCCTGCCGGCGACCGGCTTTGCGCCGGGCGATTTCGCCGGCCATGTGACGGCGAAGGTGAAGGCGCATTTCGGCGTCATCGCCACCCACAACCCGCCGCCGCCGCAATGGACGGCGGCCCTCACGCTCGACGACGTCGATCTTGGCAAGCCGGTCGCCGGGCGCACCGTGACAGGCCTGCGCGGCCTTCTTTCCATCGACCCGCAGCGTGCCGACCTCAAGGCGAGGGGCGATATCGACGGGGTGACGCTCGACCTCGAACTGGCCGAGCCCGTCGGCAAGGAAGCCGGCTTCAAGCGCAGGACGGTGCTGTCCGGCACGCTCGACGACAAGGACCGCCGCAAGCTGCTGCCGGGCCTGGAGGACGTGGTGGAGGGCCGGGTCGACGTGCGGCTGGAGCAGGAGGGCGACGGGCCGCGCCTGGTGGAGGCGGATATCGGGGCGGCCGCGGTCTCCATTCCGTGGATCGGCTGGACCAAGGGCGCGGGCATCGGCGGCAAGGTCACGCTGACGGCGGATAGCAAAGAGGGCGTCACCCGCGTGTCCGACTTCCGCTTTTCCGGCGACGGGTTCAACGTGGCGGGCAATCTCGCCTTCCGCGGCGCGCGGCTCGATGCGGCGACTTTCTCCACCGTCCGGCTTTCGGCCGACGACCGCTTCCGCCTGAAGGTGGAGCGCGGAAAGTCCGGCTATGTCGTGGTGGCCGACGGCGAGGCGGCGGACGTGCGCGCCGTGCTGGCGCGCCTGAAGAACGCGAGCGGCGGCGACGGCGGCGAGAAGCAGAGCGTTACCGTGCGGGCCGATCTTGCCCGCGCCGTCGGCTTCAACGGCGAGACGCTCTCCAATGTCTCCTTCCGCTACAGCACGGCCGGCGGCCGCATTTCCGGCCTGGACCTCTCGGCGGTGACGAAGGGCGGCGCGCCGGTGGTGGCGCAGCTTGCCAGCAATGGCGGCTCGGACGCCATCCAGCTAACCAGCGGCGATGCCGGCGCCATCGCCCGGTTCGCCGACATCTACGGCCACATGCGCGGCGGCCTTTTGAATGTCCGCCTGCGCGAGACGGCGGGCAGCGGCTGGCGCGGTTCCGTCGACGTGCGCAACTTCTCGCTCGTCGGGGAGGAGCGCCTGCGCTCGCTCGTCTCGACGCCGGCCGGCGAGAGCGGTCGCAGCCTCAACGAGGCGGTGCGCCGCGAGATCGACGTCAGCGCCGTGAAATTCTCCCGCGGCTTTGCCCAGGTGCGCACCGGCGGCGGCACGCTCAGCCTCGAAAACGGCGTGGTGCGCGGCGAAACCGTCGGCGCCACCTTCCAGGGCACGGTGCGCGACGCCAACGGTCATACGGACATGACCGGCACCTTCATGCCGGCCTACGGCCTCAATCGGCTGTTCGCCGAGCTGCCGCTGATCGGCATCATCCTCGGCAACGGCAACGACCGCGGCCTGATCGGCATCACCTTCAAGCTCTCCGGCCCCTTCGACAAGCCGAAGCTGACGATCAACCCGCTGTCGATCATCGCCCCCGGCGTCTTCCGCAACATCTTCGAATTCCAGTGAGGCAGGCGGATGAGGGGCTGGAGCTTCCGTCAGGCCGGGCGCACCAGGATGTGCTTCTTCTTGCCCAGCGACAGCTTGACGACGCCGTCGGCCGAGACGTCGGCGGTGCCGACGAGGCGGCGCTCGTCGGAGACGGCGGCGTCGTTGATGCGCACCGCGCCGCCCTGCACATGGCGGCGGGCTTCGCCGTTGGAGGCGGCAAGGCCGGCCTTGACGACGAGGCTGAGAAGGCCGATGCCCGCTTCGAGTTCAGCCGTGGCGACTTCGATCGACGGTAGGTTCTCTGCGATCGCGCCCTCCTCGAAGGTTTTTCGCGCGGTTTCGGCGGCCTGTTCGGCGGCTTCGCGGCCGTGCAGCATCGCGGTCACTTCGGTCGCGAGGATCTTCTTCACCTCGTTGATCTCGACGCCGCCGAGCGCGGAGAGCCGGGCGATCTCGTCCATCGGCAGCGTCGTGTAGAGCTTGAGGAAGCGCGAGACGTCGGCGTCTTCCGTGTTGCGCCAGTACTGCCAGAAATCATAGGCCGACAGCATGTCCGGGTTGAGCCAGACGGCGCCGGAGAGCGACTTGCCCATCTTGGCGCCCGACGCGGTCGTCAGCAGCGGCGAGGTCAGCGCGTAGAGCTGCGGCGTGCCCATGCGGTGGCCGAGGTCGATGCCGTTGATGATATTGCCCCACTGGTCCGAGCCGCCCATCTGCAGGCGCACGTCGTAGCGCTTGCTCAGCTCGACGAAGTCGTAGGCCTGCAGGATCATGTAGTTGAATTCGAGGAAGGACAGCGAATGCTCGCGCTCGAGGCGCAGCTTCACGCTGTCGAAGGAGAGCATGCGGTTGACCGAGAAATGGCGGCCGACATCGCGCAGGAATTCGAGGTAGTTGATGCCGAGCAGCCAGTCGGCATTGTTGATCATCAATGCGTCCTTCGGGCCCTCGCCATAGGTGAGGTAGTTCGAGAAGACCTTCTTGATGCTCGCGATGTTGCTGTCGATCGTGGCCGGCGTCATCAGCTGGCGCGCCTCGTCCTTGAAGGACGGGTCGCCGACCATGCCGGTGCCGCCGCCCATCAGCGAGACCGGGCGGTGGCCGGTCTTCTGGAACCAGTGCAGCAGCATGATCTGGATGAGGCCGCCGGCATGCAGGCTGGGCGCGGTCGGATCGAAGCCGATATAGGCCGTCACGGTTTCCTTGGCGAGAAGGTCGTCGAGGCCGGTTTCATCGGAGATCTGGTGGATGAAGCCGCGCTCTTTCAGCGTGCGAAGGAAATCGGATTTGAATTCGGACATGGCCTGTCTCTCTTGCCGGGATGCTTTTGGGCGGGATGTTGCGGCCGGACATAATTTTCCGGCGAACCGCCGGGCGTTTAGCACTGTTTCACCGCATAATCACTTCAAAAAGTGATTCTGGAGCGGACGGCATGACGGGACTGCGAACGGCGATCGGTCTGATGAGCGGCACGAGCCTCGACGGCATCGACGTGGCGCTGCTGCGCACGGACGGCAAGGCCGTCGTGGAGCGCGGCCCCTCGATGGGCCGGCCCTATGACGCCGCCTTCCGCCGGCGCCTGCAAGGCGCGCTGGAAACGGCCAAGGCCATCGGCGAGCGGACGGAGCGGCCCGGCGACCTGGCCGAGATCGAGCGCGACCTGACGCTGCGCCACGGCGAGGCCGTGCGCGCCTTCCTCGCTGAAAACGCCCTGAGGCCCGCCGATATCGACGTCGTCGGCTTCCACGGCCAGACCGTGCTGCACCGGCCGAATGCCGGCCTGACGGTCCAGCTCGGCGACGGCGGGCTGCTGGCGCGTGAGACCGGCATCGACGTGGTCCACGACATGCGGGCGAACGACATGGCGCATGGCGGGCAGGGCGCGCCGCTCATTCCCGCCTATCACGCCGCGCTCGCCGCCGGCCTTTCCGGCCCTGCCGGCAGGGCGGTCGTCTTCGTCAATATAGGCGGCATCTCCAACATCACCTTCATCGGCGCCGAAGGGGCGATCGTCGCTTATGACAGCGGCCCCGGCAACACGCTGATCGACCAGTGGGTCGAGGCCCATGCGGGCATTCCCTACGACCAGGGCGGCATGATCGCCTCGGAGGGCCGCGTCGATCCCGGCCTTGCCGGGCGCTATCTCGGCCATGCCTTCTTCACCGATCCGGTGCGCCGCTCGCTCGACCGTAACGATTTTTCCCCGCCGTCGGGCGCGGAGGCGAGCCTGGAGGACGGCGCGCGCACGCTGGCCCATGTCACGGCCGCCGCCGTCATCCGCTCCGCCCGCCACCTGCCGGAACGGCCGAAGCTCTATGTCGTGTGCGGCGGCGGCCGGCTCAACCGGGTGATCATGGGCGATCTCGCGGCGCTTGCCGAGACGGAGGGGGCGGAGGTGGTGACGGCCGAGGCGGTCGGTCTCGGCGGCGACAGCATGGAGGCGGAGGCCTGGGCCTATCTCGCGGTGCGCGCGCTCGACGGCCTGCCGCTCACCTTCCCGGGCACGACGGGCGTCAAGGCGCCCGTCACCGGCGGCGTCCTGCGGAAACCCGCTGCCGCGGACTAGAGCATTTCCAGCCGAAGCGAGATCGCTTCGGCGCCGGATAATGCGGTAAAATCAAGAATCTGGAGTATTTCATGGCCATTGCGGCCTGCCGCTCGACGTCGTGCAGGCACAGAAAAACCCGGTGGCGGAACCACCGGGTCTATCCTTCGGGTTTCGGCCGGTCAGCGGATGCGCTTGGCGGCCGGCTCCGGTGTCAGCTCGCCGGCGAGGCGCCGGTCGAGATAGTCCTCGCATTCGGCCATCAGCGTTTCCGTCTGGCCGTTGAAGAAGTGGTTGGCGCCGGGCACCAGGCGGTGGGTGATCAGGATGCCCTTCTGCGTCTTCAGCTTCTCGACGAGGCCGTTGACGTCCTTCTCCGGCGCCACCTTGTCGGAATCGCCGTTGATGATGAGGCCGGAGGACGGGCAGGGGGCCAGGAACGAGAAGTCGTAGATGTTCGGTTGCGGGGCGATCGACATGAAGCCTTCGATCTCCGGGCGGCGCATCAGGAGCTGCATGCCGATCCAGGCGCCGAAGGAATAGCCGGCGACCCAGCAGCTCTTCGAATCGGGATGCAGGCTCTGCACCCAGTCGAGCGCGGAGGCCGCATCCGACAGTTCGCCCGCACCGTGGTCGAATTCGCCCTGGCTGCGGCCGATGCCGCGGAAATTGAAGCGCAGCGTCGTGAAGCCGCGTTTCTGGAACATGTAGAAGAGCTGATAGACGATCTGGTTGTTCATCGTGCCGCCGAACTGCGGGTGCGGATGCAGCACGATGGCGATGGGGGCGTTCTTCTGCTTGGACGGCTGGTAACGGCCCTCAAGGCGACCGGCGGGTCCGTTGAAGATGATTTCGGGCATTCTTACTCCGGCACGTTCGCGTTCGGACAGGATTCTTGTCAACTGAAGTCTTGACGAAAGCAGTCAGCTTTTCTAGAACCTAGTTTAGAACCATTCGAAACTGTAGGGGCGTCCCCGGGACGCCGTGAGTTTGGTGTCATAAGGCAAGCCCGACGGGAAATTCAAGGAAAATGCACGCCGTACCGAATGTATCGTGCGCGCATGGATGGGAAATGACGAAGACGGAGCGCACATATCTGGACTGGAACGCCACGGCGCCGCTGCTGCCGGCGGCGCGCGAGGCCGTTCTTGCCGCGCTCGACACCGTCGGCAACCCGTCTTCCGTGCATGGCGAGGGCCGGGCGCTGCGCATGCTGGTGGAGGCCGCGCGCCGCGACGTGGCCATGCTGGCCAACACCGCGCCGGCCCATGTGATCTTCACGAGCGGCGCGACCGAGGCGGCGAACCTCGCCCTGACGCCCGATTACCGCATGGGCCGCACGCCGCTTTCCATCGGCCATCTCTATGTGTCCGAGATCGAGCACCCGGCGATCCGCGAGGGCGGGCGTTTTGCGCGCGAGGCCGTGACGACGATCCTCGTCACCCGCGCCGGCATCGTCGACCTCGATGCGCTGGCGGCGCTTCTCGACGGTCATGACAAGGCGAAGGGCCTGCCGATGGTGGCGGTCATGCTCGCCAACAACGAGACGGGCATCGTCCAGCCGGTGAAGGCCGTCGCCGAGATCGTGCGCCGCCACGGCGGCCTCCTCGTCGTCGACGCCGTGCAGGCCGCCGGCCGCGTGCCGGTCGACATTGCGGCGCTCGACGCCGATTTCCTCATCGTCTCCTCGCACAAGCTGGGCGGGCCGAAGGGCGCCGGGGCACTGATCGCGCGCGGCGAGGTGCTGATGCCCGCACCGCTGATCCGCGGCGGCGGCCAGGAGAAAGGCCATCGCTCCGGCACGGAGAACCCGGCGGCGCTCGCCGGTTTTGCCGCGGCCGCCCGCGCGGCGGCGGCGGACCTTGCCGGGCGCAACGGACGGATCGGCGCGCTGCGCGACGCGCTGGAGAACGGCATGCGGGCGGCGACGAACGACGTCGTCATCCACGGGGCGGATGTGGAGCGCATCGCCAACACCTCGTTCTTCAGCCTGCCCGGCCTGAAGTCGGAGACGGGGCAGATCGCCTTCGATCTGGAGGGCATCGCGCTTTCGGCGGGTTCGGCCTGCTCCTCCGGCAAGGTCGGGCAGAGCCATGTGCTCGTCGCCATGGGCTTCGACGCGGCGCTCGGCGGGCTTCGCGTCTCGCTCGGGCCCGCTTCGAGCGAGGCGGATGTCGAGCGTTTCCTGGCCGCCTTCTCGCGCGTCGTCGCGCGGCGACGGGCGGCCTGACGGGAATCTTGCGGGAACGCAAGTTTTCGCTTGCCAAAAGGTGGGAAAATCCGCCTTTGGCGCTTACATAAGCGGCGGGAGGTCCCGCCAGACGTTGACAAACTGCCGGACCTTGTATCCGGCAAGATTGGAGAACGATATGCCTGCGGTGCAGGAAACGATCGATCAGGTCCGTCAGATAGACGTCGACCAGTACAAATACGGTTTCGAAACGACGATCGAAATGGACAAGGCCCCGAAGGGTCTTTCCGAGGACATCATCCGTTTCATCTCCGCCAAGAAGAGCGAACCCGACTGGATGCTCGAATGGCGCCTGGAGGCCTATCGCCGCTGGCTGACGCTCGAAGAGCCGACCTGGGCGCGCGTCGACTATCCGAAGATCGACTTCAACGACCTCTATTATTATGCCGCGCCGAAGAACCAGACCGGCCCGAAGTCCATCGACGAGGTCGATCCCGAGCTTCTGAAGATGTACGAGAAGCTCGGCATCCCGCTGCGCGAGCAGGAAGTCCTTGCCGGCGTGCAGACCTCGAAGATCGCCGTCGACGCCGTGTTCGATTCGGTCTCCGTCGTCACCACCTTCAAGGAAGAGCTGAAGAAGGCCGGCGTGATCTTCATGTCGATCTCGGAAGCCATCCGCGAGCATCCCGATCTCGTGAAGAAGTATCTCGGCACCGTCGTGCCGACGACCGACAATTTCTACGCGACGCTGAACTCCGCGGTCTTCACCGACGGCTCCTTCGTTTTCGTGCCGAAGGGCGTTCGCTGCCCGATGGAACTGTCCACCTACTTCCGCATCAATGAGAAGAACACCGGCCAGTTCGAGCGCACCCTGATCATCGCGGAAGAGGGCGCCTACGTGTCCTACCTCGAAGGCTGCACCGCGCCGCAGCGCGACGAGAACCAGCTTCATGCCGCCGTGGTCGAACTGGTCGCACTCGACGATGCCGAGATCAAGTATTCCACCGTCCAGAACTGGTATCCGGGCGACAAGGAAGGCAAGGGCGGCATCTACAACTTCGTGACGAAGCGCGGCGATTGCCGGGGCAAGAACTCCAAGATCTCGTGGACGCAGGTCGAGACCGGCTCCGCCATCACCTGGAAGTACCCGTCCTGCATCCTGCGCGGCGACGGCTCGCGCGGCGAGTTCTACTCGATCGCCGTCTCGAACGGCCACCAGCAGATCGACTCGGGCACCAAGATGATCCATCTCGGCAAGAACACGTCGAGCCGCATCGTCTCCAAGGGCATTTCCGCCGGCTTTTCCAACAACACCTATCGCGGCCAGGTCTCGGCCCACCGCAGGGCGGAGAACGCGCGCAACTTCACCCAGTGCGACTCGCTTTTGATCGGCGACAAGTGCGGCGCGCATACCGTGCCCTATATCGAGGCGAAGAACGCGACCGCGCAGTTCGAGCACGAGGCGACCACCTCGAAGATCTCGGAAGACCAGCTGTTCTACTGCCTGCAGCGCGGTATCCCGACCGAGGCGGCGATCGCGCTGATCGTCAACGGCTTCGTGAGGGAAGTCATCCAGGAACTGCCGATGGAATTCGCCGTCGAGGCGCAGAAGCTCATCGGCATCTCGCTGGAAGGCTCGGTCGGCTGATCGGGTGAAGGAATGTCCCGGCGGTTTCCGCCGGGGGGCCGGACAGGCTTTCGATGAAGTTCCCGCGTGATCCGTTATAGTAGCGGATGCGGCTCTCATCCGGAGGCGACGACATGGATCCGGTCAATCTGACATACTACGCCGTGGTTTGCGGTGGACTTGCAGCCTATTCGCCGACGCTCACGAACAGGATCGTGCGGTTGGTGCTGGGGTTCGGGGTGGGTGCCCTTTCGGCGACGCTCCTTCCGGTGGTCCACTTCGTCCTCGGCTTCTGAAACCAAGACGGGAGCGTTTGACCGCTCCGAACGCAGGACCGAGAAACCATGCTTGAAATCAAGAATCTGCACGCACGCATCGCCGAGGACGGCACCGAGATCATCCGCGGCCTGAACCTTTCCGTGAAGGCCGGGGAAGTGGCCGCCATCATGGGCCCGAACGGCTCGGGCAAGTCGACGCTGTCCTACATCCTCTCCGGCCGCGAGGACTACGAGGTCACCGAAGGCGACATCCTCTACAACGGCGAGAGCATCCTGGAACTGGACCCGGCCGAGCGCGCCGCCAAGGGCATCTTCCTCGCCTTCCAGTACCCGGTCGAGATCCCGGGCGTCGCCACCATGCAGTTCCTGAAGGTCGCGATGAACGAGCAGCGCAAGGCGCGCGGCGACGCGGAGCTGACGACGCCGGACTTCATGCGCCGCGTCAAGGACGCCGCCGCGGGACTGAAGATCGCGCCGGAAATGCTGCGCCGCCCGCTCAATGTCGGTTTTTCCGGCGGTGAGAAGAAGCGCGCCGAGATCCTGCAGATGGCGCTGCTCGAACCGAAGCTGTGCGTCCTCGACGAGACCGACAGCGGCCTCGACATCGACGCGCTGAAGATCGTCGCCGACGGCGTCAACGCGCTGCGCTCGCCCGACCGCGCCGTTATCGTCATCACCCACTACCAGCGCCTGCTCGACTATATCGTGCCCGATACGGTGCACGTCCTCTACAAGGGCCAGGTCATCAAGTCCGGCGACAAGACGCTGGCGCACGAGCTGGAAGCGAACGGCTACGCCGACATCATCGGCGCCGCCGCCTGACGGCCTGGCGAAGGAGTGATCCCATGAACATGCAGACAGGCATGAAGCTTTCCGTCGCCGAGACGGCGCTTTGCGAGGCCTACGACCACGCGCTCGGCGAACTGCCGGGCGACGGCGCCGTGCTCGCCGCCCGCGACGTCCTCATCAGCGACTTCAAGGATGCCGGCCTTCCCACGCGCCGCGTCGAGGCCTGGCACTATACCGACCTCAAGGCGCTGCTGCGCGCCGTCCCGGCCTTCGATCCCGCGGCCTCCGCCGCGCGGCTCGGCCCGCTCGTCGAGGGCTCGACGGTGCTGTCCGTCGTCAACGGCATCGCGGATGCCCGCGCGACCGTCGCGGGCGTGACGGTGCGCGCCTTCAAGGATGCGCTGGCCGACGGCACCGCGGCGGACGGCCTCGTCGCCCGCGACAGCGACGACACGATCGGCCGTATCAACGGCGCCTTCGTGCGCGACGGCTTCGTGCTCGACGTCCCGGCCGGCACCGAGCTTGCGGCCCCGCTGGAAATCCAGACGGTGCAGAATGCGGGCCAGGCGCACACGCGCTTTCCCGTGACCTTCGGCGCCAACGCGAGGGCGACCGTCATCGAGCGCCATGCGGCAGCCGGCGACAATGCCGCCTTCGTCACGACGGTCAGCGACATCTCGCTTGCCGAAGGCGCGGATATCACCTGGGTCATCTTCCAGGGCCAGGGCGCGGCCGATACCCATCTCGGCCAGATCCTCATCACGCTCGGCACGGATGCGAAGCTTCGCCTCTACGTGGTCAATGCCGGCGGCAAGCTCGTGCGGCAGGAAATCCATGTCGTGGTGGCGGGCGAGGGCTCCGACCTCATCCTGCGCGGCATCAACCTGCTCGGCGGCGAGACGCATACCGACGTGACCTTCACGGTCGGCCACGACGTGCCGAACACGACCTCGACGGAAGTGATCCGCAACGTGATCTTCGATCGCGCCCGCGGCGTCTTCCAGGGTCAGATCCGCGTGGCGCCCGATGCGCAGAAGACCGACGCGAAAATGTCGTGCAACACGCTGCTGCTCTCCGACGAAGCCGATTTTTCGGCCAAGCCGGAGCTGGAGATTTTTGCCGACGACGTGCAGTGCGGCCACGGCGCGACCGTGATCGACATCGACCACGTCCAGCTCTTCTACCTGATGGCCCGCGGCATTCCGGAGAACAAGGCGCGCGCCATGCTGATCAACGCCTTCGTCGCCGAGATCGTCGAGGAACTGGAAGACGAGCCGCTGGTCGAGGCGCTGGAAAGCGTCATCGCCGCCTGGCTCGAAAAGCACGCGTAACAGGAGCAATCCCAGCAAAAGTGTATAGCGGTTTTGCGTCCGGGATTGCGTAAACGAGGACGAACGAGATGGAACACGCGTTGCCCACAGCAGCCTATGACGTCGAGGCGATCCGCAAGGATTTCCCGATCCTGTCGAAAACGGTCTATGGCAAGCCGCTGGTCTATCTCGACAACGGCGCCTCGGCGCAGAAGCCGCAGGCCGTGATCGACGCGATTTCGCACGCCTATTCCAACGAATATGCCAATGTGCATCGCGGCCTGCACTTCCTGTCGAACGCCGCCACGGACGCCTACGAGGCGGCGCGCGAAAAGGTGCGCCGCTTCCTCAACGCCTCCTCCGTCGACGAGGTCATCTTCACGAAGTCCTCGACCGAGGCGATCAACACGGTCGCCTACGGCTACGGCATGCCGAAGATCGGCGCAGGCGACGAGATCGTGCTGTCGATCATGGAGCACCACTCCAATATCGTGCCGTGGCATTTCATCCGCGAGCGGCAGGGCGCCAAGCTCGTCTGGGCGCCGGTGGACGATGCGGGCGCCTTCCACATCGAAGACTTCGAGAAGTGCCTGACGGAGCGCACCAGGCTCATCGCCATCACGCATATGTCGAATGCGCTCGGCACCATCGTGCCGGTCAAGGAGATCTGCCGCATCGCCCGTGAACGCGGCATTCCGGTGCTGGTCGACGGCTCGCAGGGCGCCGTGCACATGCCGGTCGACGTCCGCGACATCGATTGCGACTGGTACGTGATGACCGGCCACAAGCTCTACGGCCCCTCCGGCATCGGCGTGCTCTACGGCAAGATGGACCGGCTGAAGGAGATGCGTCCCTTCCAGGGCGGCGGCGAGATGATCGTCGACGTCACCGAGGACATCGTCACCTACAACGACCCGCCGCACCGTTTCGAGGCCGGCACGCCGCCCATCGTGCAGGCGATCGGCCTCGGCCATGCGCTCGATTACATGGAGAAGGTCGGTCGCGCGGCGATCGCCGCCCACGAGGCGGATCTTCGCGATTATGCCCACGAGCGGCTGTCGGCGATCAACTCGCTGAAAATCTTCGGCACGGCGCCCGGCAAGGGCTCGATCTTCTCCTTCGAGCTGGAAGGCATCCACGCGCACGACGTCTCGATGGTCATCGACCGGGCAGGGGTGGCGGTGCGCGCCGGCACCCATTGTGCCCAGCCGCTCTTGAAACGCTTCGGCGTCACCTCCACATGCCGGGCATCGTTCGGCCTGTACAATACGCGCGCCGAAGTCGACGCCCTGGCCGACGCGCTCGACCATGCCCGCAAATTCTTCGCCTGAAGGAGAGCCCCATGTCCCTCGACGCAACGCAAGACAAGATCGACGTCCGCGACGGCATCGTCCATTCGGCGATCCCGGCCGATGAACTGACGCGCCTTTCCGACGATATCGTCTCCGCGTTGAAGACGGTCTACGACCCGGAAATCCCCGCCGACATCTTCGAACTCGGCCTGATCTACAAGATCGACATCGAAGACGACCGCATGGTCAAGATCGACATGACGCTGACCGCCCCCGGCTGCCCCGTCGCCGGCGAGATGCCGGGCTGGGTGGAGAACGCGGTCAGCGCGGTCGAGGGCGTGTCCGGCGTCGAGGTCAGAATGACCTTCGACCCGCCGTGGACGCCGGACCGCATGTCGGAAGAGGCGCAGGTCGCCGTCGGCTGGTATTGACGTGAGGGGCGAACTCTCGATGCCGTGACTTGATCCGTTAACCCGCCGACACTAGATTCAGAGTCGCGAACCGCCGGGCCTTGAACCCGGCCGGCGAAGGAGAAACGGCCCATGGCCTTTGCAGTGATGACACTCACCGATACGGCGGCGGACCGCGTCAAGGCGATCGTCGACAATGCCGGCGGCGATGCCAAGGGCATCCGCGTCGGCATCAAGAAGGGCGGTTGCGCGGGCATGGAATATGCCATCGACCTCGTGACCGAGCCGAACGCCAAGGACGACTTGATCGAGCGCAATGGCGCCAGCGTCTGGGTCGCGCCGGAGGCGGTGCTCTACCTTCTCGGCACGCAGATGGATTTCGAGGTGACGACGCTGCGCTCCGGCTTCACCTTCCACAACCCGAACCAGACCTCGGCCTGCGGCTGCGGCGAATCGGTCGAACTGAAGCCGGCCGATCTTGCGGCCCTTGCCGCCTCCGGCCAACCGGTGGTGCGCGCCGGGTGAGCCCGGAATGCCGGGAAACGGCGACGGCCAGTCCTTGCGGCTTTTCTTCCCCGGCGGTTTTGCCTAGTCTGCCCGGGCGGCCCGATCATCCGGTGCCGACACGATTGCCGGCGGGAGGCGCGCGCGATGGACGGCTTGGCCGCGACACTGTACCAGAACCTGCCCTTTCCCGTGGTCGTCGTCGATGCGGAGGCGCGCCTCGTTTCCCATAACGACGCGGCGGCCCGTACCTTCGGCTGGACCCGCGACGCCTGCGACCCGGCGGGCACGGTCGTGCTCGAAGGCGCGGCGGCGGGGGCGCTCCTTGCCCGTCAGGCCGCGGGCGGGCGCGAAAACACCCATGCGCTCTGCTTCCGCCACGACAACGGCACCACCTTCGACGCGACTGCCCATGTGATCGACATGCCGGATGCGGGCGGTCTCCCGACCTATGCGCTTCTCCTGCGCAGCCTGCTCAGCGGCGGCAGCCACGGCGAGCAGATCCTGCTCGGCCAGCGCATCGCCGCCGCGCTCGACACGATGACGGAGGGATTTGCGATCTTCGACGGCGGCGAGCGCCTGGTCATGTTCAACCGCTCCTACAAGGAGCGCTGCGGGCCTGCCCGCGACGCCGTGCGCGTCGGCGTGACCCTCGAAAACATTACGCGCGCCAATATCCGCGCCGGCATGTTTCCCGGCATCCGGGAGGGCACGCCGGAGGCCGAGGCGATGGTGCGCTCGCGGCTGGAAAGCCACCGCAACACCGACAGCGGCGGAACGGTCTTCGAGTTCGGCAAGGACCGGTGGATCCGCGGCGAGAGTCATGTCGCAGAGACCGGGGACATCGTGGCGCTGCGCATCGACGTTTCGGAACTGAAGCGCGCCGAGGCGGCGCTGGAGGAGAGGCGCCGCGAATATCTCTCGCTGCTACAGATCCTGCCCGACATGATCCTGCGTTTCGACCGGGACCTGACGATCCGCTTTGCCAACGACAAATATGCCGGCTTCGTCGGATCGACGACCGACGAGCTGATCGGACGCTACCTGCCGGATGTTTCCTGCTCGCTGGAGCATACGGCGGTGCTGATGGACATCGACAGCTACACGCGGGCCGAACCGATGAAGACGCTGGAACTCTGCCTGGAAGGGAGCAACGGCCAGGAGACCTGGCTCCTGTGGACCACGGTCGCGATCTTCGACGAGGGCGGCGTCTGCGAGATCGTCAGCACCGGCCGCGACATCACCGAGGCCAAGCGCCAGCAGCAGCAGGTGGAGGCCCAGACGAAGGAACTGCGCCGCAAGAACGAGGCGCTGGACCAGTTCACCGCCACGGTCTCGCATGACCTGAAGGCACCGCTGCGCCATCTGTCCATGTTCGCCGAGATGATCTCGGAGGACCTTCACCGCGGCGACATCGCCGAACTGCCGCACTATGCCGACCATGTGCGCAAGAGCGCCGCGCGCATGCGGCGGATCATCGACAGCCTCCTGGAATTCTCGCAGATCGCCTACCGGATCGCTACGCCGAAGCCGGTTTCCCTTTCCGACGTGGTGCGCGAAGCGCTGGTGCTTCTGGAAAGCCATGTGCATGAAGCCGGCGGACGCGTCGAGACGGCGCCGATGCCGGAGGTCCTGGGCGATCCCGAACTCCTGAAACGGCTGGCGCAGAACCTGATCGGCAATGCGCTGAAATACCGCCGGCCCGACACGCCGCCGGTCGTGCGCGTCTATTGCCGCGAGCGCGCTGAGGGCATCCAGTTCATCGTCGAGGACGACGGCATCGGCATCGACCCGCAGCACGTCGGACGGATTTTCGAGGTGTTTCAACGCCTTCACCGCGACGAGACGGTGTATCAGGGCACCGGCGTCGGGCTGGCGCTGGCGCGCCGGATCGTCGAGAGCCACAATGGCGTGATAGCGCTTGACACGCAGTACGGTCCGGGCGCACGCTTCGTCGTGACGTTTCCGCAACCCGTGAAATCAAGGGGGAACGATCGTGGGAGGCTCGGCTAGGAAGCTGATCGTCGTGGACGACGATCCGGTGGATGTGCGCTTCGTGATGCGCGCGTTCAGCGATGCCGGCAGCATGATCGAGATCACCCATGTCGCCGATGCGGAACTGGCCAGCGACCGGCTCGACCGGGAGGCCTTCGATTACATCCTGCTCGACATCAACATGCCCGGCACCAGCGGCATGGACCTGCTCAAGCGGCTGCGCGGACGCACCCGCACGGCGGTGACGCCCGTCATCATGCTGTCCTCCTCCTCCAGCACCGCCGACGTCAACCGCGCCTACGAGAACGGCGCCAACGCCTATGCCGTCAAGCCCTCGACGCGGAGCGGCTACCGCGACTTCGCCGAAGGGTTCACCCGCTTCTGGGTGGACGTCGCCGTCTCGCCGTGAACTTTCCCTGCCCGCCATGAAAAAACCCCGGCCGATGGCATCGGCCGGGGTTCATTGGTCTGGGATCAGGCAAGATCCTACTCGGCAGCCTCGGCATAGTCCTCCAGCGGCGGGCAGGAGCAGACGAGGTTGCGGTCGCCGTAGACATTGTCGACGCGGTTGACCGGCGACCAGTACTTGTCGACCCGGAAGGCGCCCGGCGGGTAGCAGGCCTGCTCGCGCGAATAGGGGCGGTCCCATTCGCCGACGAGGTCTTCCACCGTGTGGGGCGCGTTCTTCAGCGGGTTGTTGTCCTTGTCCATCGTGCCGTCCTCGATGGCGCGGGCTTCCTCGCGGATCGCCAGCATCGCCTCGCAGAAACGGTCGATCTCGGCCTTGGTCTCCGATTCGGTCGGCTCGATCATCAGCGTGCCTGCCACCGGCCAGCTCATGGTCGGCGCGTGGAAGCCGCAATCGATCAGCCGCTTGGCGACGTCGTCGACGGTGACGCCGGCGCTCGTCGCGAGCGGGCGCGTGTCGATGATGCATTCATGCGCGACCCGCCCCCTGGCGGAGGCGTAGAGCACGTCATAGGCGCCCTTGAGGCGGGCGGCGATGTAGTTGGCGTTGAGGATCGCCACCTTCGTCGCCTGCGTCAGGCCCGCGCCGCCCATCATCAGGCAGTAGCTCCAGGAGATCGGCAGGATGGAGGCCGAGCCGAAGGGAGCGGCGGAGACCGCGCCCGCCTCGCCGGTGGTCGGGCTGTCCGGCAGGAAGGGGGCAAGGTGCGCCTTGACGCCGATCGGGCCCATGCCGGGGCCGCCGCCGCCATGCGGGATGCAGAAGGTCTTGTGCAGGTTGAGGTGCGAAACGTCCCCGCCGATATCGCCGGGACGGGCAAGGCCTACCATGGCGTTCATGTTCGCGCCGTCGATATAGACCTGGCCGCCATGCTTGTGGACGAGTTCGCAGATCTCGCGCACATTCTCTTCAAAGACGCCGTGGGTGGAGGGATAGGTGATCATGCAGCACGAGAGGTTTTCCGCATACTGCTCTGCTTTCGCACGGAAATCATCCATGTCGATATCGCCGTTATCCGACACTTTCACGACGACGACCTTCATGCCGACCATCTGCGCGGAGGCCGGATTGGTGCCGTGCGCGGAGGTCGGGATCAGGCAGACGTCGCGATGGTCATCGCCATTGGCGAGGTGATAGGCGCGGATCGTCAGGAGGCCGGCATATTCGCCCTGCGCACCGGAATTCGGCTGCATGGAGACGGCGTCGTAGCCGGTGATGTCGCAGAGCTTCTGCGACAGGTCCTCGATGAGGTAGCGATAGCCCTGCGCCTGGTCGGCGGGCACGAAGGGGTGGATCTCCGAAAATTCCGGCCAGGTGATCGGCAGCATTTCCGCTGTCGCATTGAGCTTCATAGTGCACGAGCCGAGCGGGATCATCGCCCGGTCGAGCGCGAGGTCCCGGTCCGAGAGGCGGCGGATGTAGCGCACCATCTCGCTTTCCGCGCGGTTCATGTGGAAGATCGGATGCGTCAGGTATTCGCTGGTGCGCAAGAGGTCTTCCGGCAGGCGGTAGTCCGGCTCGAATTCCGACGCCTCGAAATTCCCGCCGAAGGCGCGCCAGACGGCTTCCAGCGTGACGGGGCGCGAGCGCTCGTCGAGGCTGATGCCGATGCGGTCGTCGCCGATCTTGCGGAGATTCACCCCTTCCGCGACGGCGGTCTTCAGGATGATGCCCTGCAGCTTGCCGACATGGACGGTGATCGTGTCGAAGAACACGTCGGGCTCGACCGTGTAGCCGAGCTTTTCGAGGCCCTCGGCGAGACGCACGGTCTTCTGGTGCACGCTCTGGGCGATGGCTTTCAGGCCCTGCGGCCCGTGGAAGACGGCGTACATCGAGGCCATGACGGCGAGCAGCACCTGCGCGGTGCAGATGTTCGAGGTCGCCTTCTCGCGGCGGATGTGCTGCTCGCGCGTCTGCAGCGACAGGCGATAGGCGCGGTTGCCGCGCGCATCGATGGAGACGCCGACGAGGCGGCCGGGCATGGAGCGCTTGTAGGCGTCCTTGACGGCCATATAGGCCGCATGCGGCCCGCCGTAGCCGACCGGCACGCCGAAACGCTGCGTGCAGCCGATGGCGATGTCCGCATCCATGTCGCCGGGCGATTTCAGGAGGGCGAGGGCCAGCGGATCGGCGGCGACGACGGCGATGGCGCCGGTCTGGTGCAGGCGGGCGATCAGGCCCGAGAAATCGCGCACATGGCCGTAGGTGCCGGGATACTGGAAGATCGCGCCGAAGACATCGACGGGGTCGAGATCGGTGAAGGGATCGCCGACGACGATCTGCCAGCCGAGCGGTTCGGAACGGGTCTTCAAAAGCGCGATGGTCTGCGGGTGGCAGTTCTCGTCGACGAAGAAGGCCTTCGCCTTCGACTTGGAGACGCGCTCGGCCATGGCCATGGCTTCGGCGGCCGCCGTCGCCTCGTCGAGCAGCGAGGCGTTGGCGACGTCGAGGCCGGTCAGGTCGCAGACCATGGTCTGGTAGTTGAGCAGCGCTTCGAGCCGCCCCTGGCTGATTTCCGGCTGGTAGGGCGTATAGGCGGTGTACCAGGCGGGATTTTCCAGGATATTGCGCTGGACGACCGGCGGGGTGATCGTGCCGTAATAGCCCTGGCCGATCAGCGAGACGAGTTTCCTGTTGCGGTTGGCGGTCTCGCGCAGCTTGTCGAGCGCCTCGCGCTCGGTCATCGGCGCGCCCCATTCCAGCGGCTTTGCCTGCCGGATCGATTTCGGCACGGTGTCGTCGATCAGCGCATCGAGGCTGTCATAGCCGATCACTTTCAGCATCGCCTCCATCTCCTTCGGCGAGGGGCCGATATGGCGACGGTTGGCGAAGTCGTAGGGCTGGTAGTCGGTAAAGGCGAAATCCTTGGGGAGAGACATCAGCCGACAAGCTCCTTGTAGGCGGCCTCGTCCATCAGGCCGTCCGCATCGGCGGGGTTGGCGAGCTTCAGCTTGAAGAACCAACCGGCGCCCTGCGGGTCGCTGTTGACGAGGGAAGGATCGGCGGTGATCGCCTCGTTGATCTCGACGATCTCGCCGTCGAGCGGGCAATAGACGTCGGAGGCCGCCTTGACGCTCTCGACGGTGGCCGCATCGCCGCCCTTGTCGAAGGTCGCGCCGACCTCGGGGAGTTCCACGAAGACGAGGTCGCCGAGCTGTTCGGCCGCGTGCGCCGTGATGCCGACGGTCGCAACGCCGCCCTCGATCTTCAGCCACTCGTGTTCTTCGGTGAATTTCAGCATGGTCGTTCCTCTCCTGGGAAAATCTGTTCGCCGATCAGCGTTTGAAGGTGTTTTTCACGAAGGGCATCGCCGCGACGGTGATAGGCAGGAATTTGCCGCGCACGCCGGCATAGAGCTGGGTGCCGGGCGCCATCGCCGCCTTGGTGACGTAACCCATGGCGACGGGGCCGTCGGCATTGGGGCCGAAGCCGCCGGAGGTGACGGTGCCGACGACGTCCTCGCCCTCGGCGTCGGTGGCGAGCACCGCGCCGCCGCGCACCGGCGCCCGGCCTTCCGCCTTCAGGCCGACGCGGCGGCGGGATGCGCCGTTTTCGAGCTGATCGAGGATGACGGACGCGCCCGGAAAGCCGCCGGCGCGGTCGCCGCCCGTGCGGCGCACCTTCTGGATGGCCCATTCGAGGCCGGCTTCCACCGGGGTCGTCGTCGTGTCGATATCGTTGCCGTAGAGGCAGAGGCCGGCTTCGAGGCGCAGCGAATCGCGCGCGCCGAGGCCGATCGGCAGCACGTCCGGATGGTCGAGCAGGCGGCGACAGACCGCTTCGGCAAGGCTGGCGGGAATGGAGATCTCGAACCCGTCCTCGCCCGTATAGCCCGAACGCGAGACGATGCAGTCGGCATCGTGCAGGTCGCAGGCGCGCACGTCCATGAAGCGCATGGAGGAGACGTCCGCCCACAGTTCCGCGAGCACGGCCTCGGCATGCGGGCCCTGGAGGGCGATGAGCGCACGGTCGTCGTGCAGCGTCAATTCGCAGATGTCGCCGATCTTCGCCTGCATATGGGCGAAATCCGCCTCCTTGCAGCCGGCGTTGACGACGACATAGAAATGGTCGCCGCGATTGGCGATCATCAGATCGTCGAGGATGCCGCCCTCGTCATTGGTGAAAAGCGCGTAGCGCTGGCGGCCTTCGGCAACGCTGAGGACATCGACCGGTACGAGCGTTTCGAGCGCCCGGGCGGCGTCCGCATTGTCGCCGGAGCGGGCGCGCACGGTGACCTGGCCCATATGGGACACGTCGAAAAGGCCGGCGGCGGCTCGGGTGTGCAGGTGTTCCTTCATGACGCCGGCCGCATATTGCACCGGCATCTCATAGCCGGCGAACGGCACCATGCGGGCGCCGAGCGACAGGTTCAGCGCGTGAAGCGGGGTTTTCTTGAGCTCAGACGATCCGTCCAAAAGGCGCCCTCCAGTCTTGTGGCGCCCACGATCCAACGGGCACCGGCTCACAATACCGGCGCTTTCGCGCCGCTCTCCTGAGCCCCCTCTGTCCCTTCGCCTGAGATTGTTATCCCTTCGGCGAGCGCCCGAAAAGCGCTTCTCTCCAGAGTTCCGACGGCACCTTGCTGGTCCTTTTGCCTGAGAGTTTCCGGGGCGGTTGCTCCTTCGGCACCGGCCATGCCCTTGTTCGGACGGCCGGCTTCTCCCAGCGAGGTTGCATCCAGATAACGGCGTTGCCGGCGCTTTGGCAAGAGCGTTGCGTCGCTACCAAGCGAATTTTTGTCGTCGCGGGAAAGATAGGGGGAAACATGTTCCAAAAGAAAAGCCCCCGAAGGGGCTGCAGATTGGAGGGCGGCTGTTTCGCGGGGAGGATCAGGCAGGGTCCGGCAGGGCGGGAAGTTCGTTCTCGTCATAGAGGCGCTGCGCCTCGGCGACCGTCACCTGCGGCGTGCTTCCCGGGGCGGTGATCAGCGCCAGCGCGAGCGCCGGCGGATGGATGACGTTGAGGGCGGCGATCGCGCGGGCATCGCCACGCACCTTGGCTTCCTCGCTCCAGGCGTGGATGCGCTCCTCGAAAAGGGTGTGCGCGCGCGTCTGCGATCGCATCCCCAGCGATGCATAGGCGGCCGTTGCCGGCGAAACTGTCACGATCTGTGTCATGGCGTTCAACGGAGTTGGTTGTGGTGTCACAATCTAGCAGTTGCGCCTTTCCGGGGTGTGAAGCGCGGCGGTTGCATTTTCATCGAATTTTAACGGATCGTGCGGAATTCCGCCGGCCTTGCCTTTGCCGGCGGAATTCCGCCATAAGAGGTGTCGAACGCCGCCGGAATCGGGCGGAAACAAGCATGCCGCCGATGGCGCGGGAGGACCGATGAAGCCGATTTTCGTGCAATTGCAATGTGCTCCGGGCAAGACCTATGAAGTGGCCGACGCGCTTTACGCTACGGAACTCATTTCGGAGCTCTATTCGACGAGCGGCGACTACGATCTTCTCTTGAAGATCTATGTCGACAGCGAGGAGGATATCGGCAAATTCATCAACGACCACGTCGCCTCCATTCCGGGAATCGTGCGCTCGCTGACCACGCTGACGTTCCGCGCCTTCTGACGCGCCGTTTCCAATATTCCCCTTCGCCCGTTCTTGCGCTAAAGCACGGCGCAACGAAAGAAGGCGAAGATGGCAGGCATCGAACACAAGCAGGTGGAGAACGACGAGGCGGGCATGCGGCTCGACCGGTGGTTCAAGATCCACTATCCGGGCCTCGGCTTCGGCCCGCTCCAGAAATTGCTGCGCTCCGGCCAGGTGCGCGTCGACGGCGGCAGGGCCAAGAGCGACACGCGCGTGCAGCCCGGCCAGATGGTCCGCATCCCGCCGATGGACGTGGATGCGAAGGGGCCGAAGGCCGGCCCCATTGCCGGCCGCGACCTGAAACATTCTCCCGATGGCGAACTGCTCGCCCGCATGCTGCTGCATGAGGACGACAAGGTCTTCGTGCTCAACAAGCCGGCCGGCATCGCCGTGCAGGGCGGCTCGGGCGTCACCCGGCACATCGACAAGATGCTGGAGGCCTGGACGAGCCAGAAGGGCGAGAAGCCCCGCCTCGTGCACCGGCTCGACCGCGACACGTCGGGCGTGCTCGTCATCGCCCGCACGCGCGGCGCGGCGCAGAAGCTGACCGCCGCCTTCCGCGAGCGCGACACCAAGAAGACCTACTGGTCGCTGGTCAAGGGCGTGCCGAAGAAGCGCGAGGACAAGATCTCGACCTGGCTGGTCAAGGAACAGACGCCCGACGGCGACCGCATGCGCATCGCCAAGCACGGCGAGGACGGTGCGGACCACGCCGTCTCCTTCTACCGCGTCGTCGAGCAGGCCGGGCAGAACTTCGCCTGGCTGGAGATGGAGCCCTATACGGGCCGCACGCACCAGCTGCGCGTCCATGCCGCCCATATCGGCCATCCGATCCTCGGCGATCCGAAATATTTCGATGCGGACATCAACTGGCCGTTTCCCGGCGGCGTGCAGAACCGCCTGCACCTCCACGCCCGCCATATCGACATACCGCATCCGTCCGGCGGGCGCCTGCGCGTCACCGCGCCGCTGCCGCCGCACATGGTGCAGACCTGGAACCTCTTCGGCTTCGACCAGCGCGCCGTCGACGAGGAAGACTGATGCGGCTCGTTCTCTTCGATTGCGACGGCACCCTGGTCGACAGCGCCGGGCTGATCCACGAGGTCATGGCGCGCACCTTCGTCGATTTCGGCCATGAGCGGCCGGATATTGCCGAGACCAAGGCGATCATCGGCCTGACGCTCGACATCGCCATCGCCCGCATGCAGGGCAAGCCGCATGTCGACGACGAGGCGCTGGCGATGACCGCGCACTACAAGGCGACCTATTCGGGCGTGCGCGCCGAGCCCGGCTTCCAGGAGCCGCTCTTTCCCGGCATATCCGCCATGATGGCGCATCTGGAACGGCAGGACGACCTGATCCTCGGCGCGGTGACGGGAAAATCCCGCCGCGGCCTCGATCTCATCCGCGACGCGCACGGCTTCGACAGGACCTTCTTCGTCTCGCGCACGGCGGACGACTGCCCTTCCAAGCCGCATCCCGCCATGGTGACGGAATGCTGCAGCGAGGCGGGCGTCGATGCGGCCCGCACGGTCGTCATCGGCGATGCGATCTACGACATGCAAATGGCGAAGGCGGCCGGCGCTTCGGCGATCGGCGTTTCCTGGGGCTATGCCACCGTGCCCGAACTGGTCGAGGCCGGCGCGGACCACATCCTGCGCACGCCCGCCGACCTTCTCGAATGGCTGGAGATTTCCAATGCGTGACATCCTGAGCGACCTTTCCGACGCGATGAGCGATCCCGATCCGGTGCGCCGCGCGCAGATCCAGATGAAGCGGCCGCTGCCCAAGCGCTTTTACAAGGCCGTGTCGACGGACGAGGTGGAGGAGGGCCACCGCATCCTCCTCGACGGCCGCCCGGTGAGGACGCCCGGCAAGAAGCTGCTCGCCGTGCCGGTCCGGCCGATCGCCGACCGCCTCGTCGCCGAATGGGACGGGCAGGGCGAGGAGATCGACCCCGCGAAGATGCCGGTGACGCGCCTCGTCAACACGGCCGTCGACGGCGTCGCGGAGAATTTCGATGCGGTCTTCGACGAGGTCGTGCGCTTTGCCGGCACGGACATGCTCTGCTACCGCGCGGATTCGCCGGCAGGGCTCGTCGAGCGCCAGCGCGAGGGCTGGGATCCGATCCTCCGCTGGGCGGGCGAGGCAAGGGGCGCGCGCTTCATCCTCGTCGAAGGCGTGATGCACCGGGAACAGCCGGTTCCGGCGATCGAGGCCTTTTCCAAGGCGCTCGCCGCCTTCCGCGATCCGCTGGCGCTCGCCTGCCTCCATACGGTGACGACGCTCACCGGCTCGGCCCTGCTGGCGCTGGCGCTCATCGAGGGCGTCATCGACGCCGACCGGGCCTGGACGCTCGCCCATGTCGACGAGGACTGGCAGATCGAGCATTGGGGCACGGACGAGGAAGCCTTCCGCCGCCGCGAACTGCGCCGGGCGGAAATGGACGTCGCCGCCGCGGTGCTGGCCGACATTCCGCGCTGAAAGACTTTGTTAAGCGGTCGGCACCATTTTGGCGCGACCGCATCCGACATCGCATACCGGTATTTTCATGCAGTTCCTTGTTCGCACGCTTCTTTCCGCCAGCCTCCTGTTCTCCACCCCCCTTGCCGCCGGCGCCGACGAGGCCTTTCCGGTCCGCGATATCCGCAAGATCGTCGTCAGCGGCGACGACAGCGCGTCCGCCACGGTGCTGAAGCGCACCGGCGAGCACCTGAAGCGCTCCGCGAAGGCGACACGCCGGGCGGTGGCGATCGACCGGGCGACGATGGACGTGCGGGTTTCCGGCGTCAGGGAAGACCGCGACGGCCAGAGCACCGCGCGGGTGACGGTCACGCTCAGCGGCCCCGGCACGTCGTCGAGCCGGACGCTGACGATCAACAGCTTCATGCCGCCCAGGCAGAAGGGCCGCGAGGCCGCGCTCGGCGACGCCATCGCCAAGCGCGTGGCGCTCGCCTATCATCTCGCACCGGTCGCGGCCGGCAAGGTTTTTCATGGCAAGCGCCCCGGCAAGGGCCGTAAATATGCCGGCGGCAAGCGCCACGCGGCGACGGCGTCAACCGTCGAGGCCCGTTCGGGCGGGCAGAAACGCCCGCTGGTCATTCCCACCGAGGCGGCGCTGAACGTGCGCTCGCGCGCGCTGCCGGAAGGCTCGGCGAAGAAGATCGCGCCCTGCGTCGTCACGCAGGCGATCAGCTGCGACTGATTCTCCCGCGGCCGCCCGGCGAAACCGCACGGAAAGCGTGATACCATTCCCCTCCCGTTGAAAAAGAGAGGAGTGAACGGCATGTTCGAGGGACTATCCGCCTACCGGCCACAGGCGCTCGCCGCGCTGCGCATCATGACAGCGCTGCTCTTCATCGAGCACGGCACGCAGAAATTCTTCGATTTCCCGCCGGCCGAACAGCCTTTCGGCGACCTGATGAACCTGATCGGGGTGGCCGGCGCGCTGGAGATCGTCGGCGGCGCTCTCATTCTTCTCGGCCTCTTCACCCGGCCTGCGGCGCTGGTGCTCTGCGGCTTCATGGCGGTCGCCTATTTCATGGCCCATGCGCCGCAGAGCTTCTTCCCGGTCAACAACGGCGGCGATGCCGCCGTGCTGTTCTGCTTCGTCTTCCTGTACCTGACGGCGGCAGGCCCCGGGGCCTTCGCGCTCGACAACCGTCGTTAAACGGCGAATTTCAGGCCAAGGATGCCGGTGACGATGAGGGCGATGCAGCCCATGCGCATGGCGGTCACCGGCTCGGCGAAGAGGAAGATGCCGAGCATCACCGTGCCGACCGTGCCGATGCCGGTCCAGATCGCGTAGGCCGTGCCGATCGGCAGCGTCTTCACGGCAAGGCCGAGGAGCACGATGGAGACGATCATCGAGCCGGCGGTGAGCACCGTCGGCAGGGGCTTCGTGAAGCCGTCGGTATATTTGAGGCCGATCGCCCAGCCGATTTCGAACAGGCCGGCGAGGGTGAGGTAGATCCAGGGCATTGCCCACTCCACAAGAAAGGAGCGAGGCCGTCCCCGCGGTCGTGACCGGATGCGCTCCGGCGGTAGCCGTCTACCGCGGCGGATTATAGGGCGGGAGCGGCAAAGGGCAAGGACGAGGGCGGCATGCCAGCCATGCGCCCCCGCCATGGCACGGGCTCAGCCGAGGCGTTCGGCATGCCATTTCAGGTGATCGTCCATGAAGGTGGAGATGAAGTAGTAGGAATGGTCGTAGCGCTCGTGCATGCGCAGCGTCAGCTTCATGTCGGTGTCCTTCACCGCTTCCTCGAAGAGCCAGGGGCGCAGGCCGTTTTCCAGAAAGCCGTCGGCCTTGCCCTGGTCGATGAGGAATTCCGGGAAACGGGCGCCATCGGCGACGAGCGCGCAGGTGTCGTACTGCCGCCAGGCCGCCTTGTCGGCGCCGAGATACTTTTCGAAGGCCGGGGCCGACCAGTCGGCGGTAGAGGGCTCGACGATCGGCGCGAAGGCCGAGCAGCTCCTGAAACGGTCCGGATTCTTCAGCGCGATCGTCATGGCGCCGTGACCGCCCATCGAATGGCCGAAAATGCCCTGGCGCGTCATGTCCGTGCGGAAATGCTGGCTGACGAAATTCGGCAGCTCCTCCGTCACGTAGCTGTACATCCGGTAGTGTTCCGCCCAGGGCGCCTCGGTCGCGTCGAGATAGAAGCCGGCGCCCTTGCCCATCTGCCAGTTCGTGATCTCGTCCGGCACGTCGTTGCCGCGCGGGCTGGTGTCCGGGCACACGACGATGAGACCGAGCTCGGCGGCCATGCGACGGTATTCGCCCTTCTCCATGACATTGGCGTGGCTGCAGGTGAGGCCGGAGAGATACCAGAGCACCGGGCGCGGCTCGTGGATCGCCTGCGGCGGCACGAAGACGGCGAAGGTCATCTCGCACTTGCAGGCCTCGGAATCATGGGCGAACACGCCCTGCATGCCGCCGAACGCCGTGTTCTGGGAAAGTACTTTCATCTGGAAACTCCGTGTGTTTCGGGAAGCCGGCGACACCGCCGCTTTGAGGAAGGAGGAAACGGTCGCGCGCAGGAGACCGGACCGAGGCGGCATCCCGGCGCGCGTCTCATGGGGACGGGCCTGCCTGTGCGTTCTTCGCCCGGCGGCAGAGCCGGTCCAGCATTTCGAGGAAGGCGGAGCGGTCGCGCGGGGAGAAGGCGGCGTTGTAGCCCTTGCTCTCGCCCGTCTCGCGCAGATGCGCGCCCAGGTCGCGCATGGCGCTCGCCATGCCGATATTCGTCCGGTCGAAAATCCGACCGGTCGGGCCGGTGACATGCGCGCCCTTCTCGACGCAGCGCACGGCGAGCGGCACGTCGGCCGTCACGACGATATCGTCGGCGCCGACATTGTCGGCGATCCAGTTGTCCGCCGCATCGAAGGCACCCGAGACGATGACGTTCCTCACCATCGGATCGCGCGACGGGCGCAGGCCCGAATTGGCGACGAAGGTCACCGCCATCGCGTGCCGCTCGGCGACCTTCAGGATCTCGGCCTTGACGGGGCAGGCATCCGCATCGACATAGATCATCCTGTTGCACTCAAGGGGCTGACGGGGCGCTCCATGTCGATATGCGCGATACCGTCCTCGACATATTCCTCCGATGTCGGCGAGAAGCCGAGGCCGGCATAAAAACGTTCCAGGTGGCTTTGCGCCGAAAGGGCAACCGGCTCGCCGGGAAAATGCGCCTCGCAGGTCCGGATCGCCTCGTGCATCAGGGCCTCGCCGAGACGATTCCCCCTATGGTCGGGCGAAACCAGCACCCGGCCGATGCGCGGCGGCGCGCCGGCCGGCTGCCACAGCCGCGCATAGGCGGCCGTCCTGCCGTCGATCAGCAGCCTGAGATGCAGCGCTTCGCCATCCTTGCCGTCGAGTTCCGGATAGGCGCAGGCCTGCTCGACCACGAAGATATCGACCCGCAGTTTCAGCAGCGCGTAAAGCTCGATGGCGGAGAAGGCCTCCAGTCTCCGCACATCGACGCTGTAGGGAGGCGTCACGATCAATAGACCACCACGCCGCGGATGGATTTTCCGGAATGCATCAGTTCGAAGCCTTCGTTGATGTCTTCGAGCGGCATCGTATGCGTGATCATCGGGTCGATCTGGATTTTTCCCTCCATGTACCAGTCGACGATCTTCGGCACGTCCGTTCGGCCGCGTGCGCCGCCGAAGGCCGTGCCCATCCAGTTGCGGCCGGTGACGAGCTGGAACGGGCGCGTCGATATCTCCTGGCCGGCGCCGGCAACGCCGATGATCACCGACTTGCCCCAGCCGCGATGCGAGGCTTCCAGCGCCTGGCGCATCACCTTGGTGTTGCCCGTGCAGTCGAACGTGTAATCGGCGCCGCCGATCAGGTCGCCGTTCCGCTTCGTCAGGTTGACGAGGTACGGCACGATGTCGCCCTCGACCTCCTTGGGATTGACGAAATGCGTCATGCCGAACTTCTCGCCCCATGCCTTGCGGTCGGGGTTGATGTCGACGCCGATGATCATGTCGGCACCGGCAAGGCGAAGGCCCTGCAGCACGTTGAGGCCGATGCCGCCGAGGCCGAAGACGATGGCCGTCGCGCCGATCTCCACCTTCGCCGTGTTGATGACGGCGCCGATGCCGGTCGTCACGCCGCAGCCGATGTAGCAGATCTTGTCGAAGGGCGCGTCCGGATTGACCTTGGCGAGCGCGATCTCGGGCAGGACCGTGAAGTTCGAGAAGGTCGAGCAGCCCATATAGTGGTGGATCTTGTCCTTGCCGATCGAGAAGCGCGAGGTGCCGTCGGGCATCAGGCCCTGGCCCTGGGTGGCGCGGATCGAGGTGCACAGGTTGGTCTTGCGCGACAGGCACGAGTAACATTCGCGGCATTCCGGCGTGTAGAGCGGAATGACGTGGTCGCCCTTCTTCACCGAGGTGACGCCCGGGCCGACATCGACGACGATGCCGGCGCCCTCATGGCCGAGGATGGCCGGGAAGAGGCCTTCCGGATCGGCGCCCGACAGGGTGAAATCGTCGGTGTGGCAGATGCCCGTCGCCTTCACCTCCACCAGCACCTCGCCGGCGCGCGGGCCTTCGAGCTGTACGGTCATGATTTCAAGCGGTTTTCCGGCCTGAACGGCAACGGCGGCGCGTACGTCCATGTTCGTCTCTCCTCATGCGGATTCTGTGTCGGGCCGACCATTGCAGAGCGGGTCCGGCCCCTCAAGTGCGGTAGGTGGAAAAAAGTCAGCGCTGATCTTTTTTGATCAACTTTGCAAGCTCGGTCTCGAGCGCGGCGATGGCCTTGCCCGTCTCTTCGTGCAGCTGGTGGATTTCGCTCAGCCGGCAGAGCAGCGGATGCAGGTGCTCCTCGCCCGAAGGATCGGCCGGCGCCTCGCCGATGCCGGCGATCAGCCAGGAGGGCGAGACGGAGAGCACGCCCGCCAGCATGAACAGCGCCTTCGTCTCCGGCTCCGCATGGTCCCGCTCCCAGCCGCTCACGGTGCCTTCCGGCAGGCCGAGGCGGGACGCGAGGTCTTCCAGGCCGAGCCCCAGCGCATCGCGCGCCCGCCAGATGCGCCCGCCGAGCGTGTCGCCGTCGGCGCGGCCCGAAGGGAAGGGGATGGTGTTGCTCTCGCCGGGAAAGGTCATCGCGGCCTCCATTGTCTCTGCCGCAAGTCTACAGGCAAGGCGCGCCGGGGGGCTACCTCAAATGCGCCGCCGTCGTGACGCGATTTCCGGCATTGCCAGCGGGCGGAAAAGGAATATGCAAGGGGCGAACGCAAGGAGTCGCAGCATGAACACCGGGGCCGACACCACCGACCAGCCGGGCGCCGGCCCGATGCAGGGCGTGGCGCTGATGGCGGTCGCCATGCTGGTTCTGCCCGGCATGGACGCCATCGCCAAATACATGGCCACCTTCGCGGACATGTCGCCGGGTCAGGTGACGTTCTATCGCTTCTTCTTCCAGGTGATCTGCACGGTCCCGCTGATCCTCACGGCGGCCGGCAGCGCCACGCTGCGGCCGAAGCGGCCGTGGCTCAACCTCCTGCGCGGCGCGATCCACGGCGCGGCGAGCCTGCTCTTCTTCGCGGCGGTGAAATACATGCCGCTTGCCGACGTCTTCGCGATCTATTTCGTCGAGCCCTTCATTCTCACCGCCATGTCCGCGGCCTTCCTCGGCGACAAGGTCGGCTGGCGGCGGTGGCTTGCCATCGTCGTCGGCTTCGGGGGCGCGCTGATCGTCATCCAGCCGAGCTTCATGCTGTTCGGCTGGACGGCGCTGCTGCCGGTCGCCTGCGCCTTCCTCTATTCCATCTATCTCTTCATGAACCGCGCGCTCGGGGATGCCGATTCGCCGCTGACCATGCAGACCATCGCCGGCTTCGGCGGCACCCTCTTCATGGGCGCCGCGCTCTTCCTCGGCGCCTCGGCCGGCATTGCCGATTTCGAACCCTCGCTGCCGGGCTCGCTGTTCGCCCTGTTCCTGCTCCTCATCCTCGGCACGCTCTCCGGCTATGCCCATATGCTGGTCGTGCGGGCCTTCCGCCTGGCGCCGCTCTCGCTGCTCGCTCCGTTCCAGTATTTCGAGATCATCTCGGCGACGGTGCTCGGCTACGCCATCTTCGGCGACTTCCCGACGCCCTCCAAATGGCTCGGCATCGCTATCATCGTCGCGTCCGGCCTGTTCATCATCTGGCGCGAGCACAGGAACAGCAAGCCGAGGGCCGACATCGCCTTCGACTGACGATCGTCCCGTGGCAAAATCTTAACATTTGTTAGGAGATTGCCGTTAGCCTGAATGCCGCCCGCCATGACGGCCAGGGAGAACGGCATGTCGACATCGGTTTCGGTGATCCTGCTTCTGGCGATCAATCTCGGCCTGATCTGGCTATTGATCGCCGCGCCGGTCGGCCGCCGGACCCTCTATCTCACCCGCACCTTCAAGGCCTCGCCGCCGCGCCTTGCGGCCCTCGTCAGCCCGCTCGGCGTCGAGGCGGACTGGCATCCGTCCGTCGTCGCCGTCGAACGGCTGCCGGCCGGCCGGGTGCGGCAGACCCTGCGCCAGCCCGACCGGCGGGGAAACCCGATCCTCCGGACGCTGGCGGTGCGCGACGTGGTGGACGCGGAGAACATCTCCTGCGAAACGCGGGTGGTGGAGGACAGCGCGCTCGATGCCGCCTTCTGGAAAAACTACGTGGAGCGGCGCACGCTGCGCCCGGTGCCGGGCGGCACGGTGCTGACCGTCGCGCAGACCGACCGCTATCGCGGCGTCGCCTTCCTGCTTTTCCGCTACATCCAGCTTCGCCGGGAGATGAAGGCGCTGGAGCAATGGCTGGAGACCGGCAGCGGCGAGGTGCGCGGCGTGCTGGAGCGACCGGCCATGCAGGTCGCCCTTGCCGTACTCTCCACGCTGCTGCTCTGGCCGTTCTTCGGGCTGACGGCGCGCGGCCTCCTGCTGTCGAGCCTTCTGACGGTGGTGATCGTCCTGCACGAATTCGGCCACATGGCCGCCTATAGGACCTTCGGGCACCAGCGGGTGCGCATGATCTTCGTGCCGCTGCTCGGCGGCATCGCCGTCGGTGGGCGGCCGTACAATTCACGCTTCGAGGTGGCGGTCTGCGCGCTGATGGGCGCCGGCATGTCGGCCTTCCTGGTGCCGCCGCTCATCGCGCTGCACGATCTGGCGGAGCGGCCGTCGGGCATCGTGCTGCTCGTCCTGTTGCTCATTCTCGGCGCCTTCAACCTCCTGAACCTGCTGCCCATGCAGAGGTTCGACGGCGGGCAGGTGCTGCGCCAGGTTTTCTCCTCCCGTCCCGGGCTGCTGGCGGCGAGTTTCCTCGTGACGCTGGCCATTCTCTGGGTCGGCTGGCGGATCGGCCTGCCGGCCGGCCTGCTGATCGCGGGCCTTGCGGTCTTCACGGTGCTGAGCCTCCTCGGCGCGGGCGGCGTGAAGCCGAAGGCGGCGCTGGACCCGATGACGGTGCCGCAGCGGCTCCTGGCAGGCGTCGGCCTCTACGCCGCCATCGCGCTGCACGGCCATGCCATCGTCTATGCCTGTGACAGGCTGCTCGGCTGACAGTCTGCGTCAGTGGCGGTAGGGCCGAAGACACGCTCGAACGAATCGCGGATGCGCATGTCCACATCGCTCATCATGACGGGCAGGCCGAGATCGACGAGGCTGGTCACCCCGTAACCGCGGATTCCGCAGGGCACGATGCCGGAAAAGTGGTCGAGGTCCGGATCGACATTGAGCGAGAAGCCGTGGAAGCTCACCCAGCGGCGCAGGCGGATGCCGATGGCCGCGATCTTGTCCTCGGCCGGCGAACCGTCCGGCAGCGGCGGGCGCTCCGGCCGGCGCACCCAGACGCCGACCCGGTCCTCGCGCCGCTCGCCGCGCACATTCATCGAGGACAGCGCGTCGATGACGACCTCCTCCAGCGCCGCCACGAAGGCGCGCACGTCCTGGCGGCGGCGCTTGAGGTCCAGCATGACATAGACGACCCGCTGGCCGGGGCCGTGATAGGTATATTCGCCGCCGCGGCCGGTGGCGAATACGGGGAAGCGATCCGGCGCCACGAGGTCGGCCGCATTCGCGCTTGTGCCGGCCGTATAGAGCGGGGGGTGCTCGACCAGCCAGACGAGTTCGTCGGCCTCGTCGTTGGCGATCGCCGCGGCCTCCTTCTCCATGGTTTCGACGGCGTCGTCATAGCCGACGAGACCCTGCGCGATGCGCCAGCGCACCGGCGGCGAGCCCGGGATGGCGAGAAGGGAAATGGAGATGTCCTGGCGCTGCATGATGGCCCGTCCTTTTCGTTCCGTTGTGCCAGATATAGGCGCGATCCTGCAAGGATTTCAGGGGTTTCAGGGTGTTTGCACAGGCTCTGTTGAAATTGTTCGCTTTTCGTCATTTTTCTTTCGCGACGGCCTTGTGCACCCCAAATGCTTTTGCTACATGCACCCCCGTCGCCGCAAGACGACACCTACCACGATGCGGTCGTGGCGGAATTGGTAGACGCGCAGCGTTGAGGTCGCTGTGGGGCAACCCGTGGAAGTTCGAGTCTTCTCGACCGCACCAAAAAAACCCGGCTGCAAAGCCGGGTTTTTTGTTTTCCGCCTTTGCCTATGCGTCCAGCTTGCGGAACTTCTTCACGATGCGCTCGCGCTTCAGCCGAGACAGACGGTCGATCCAGAAGATGCCGTCGAGCTGATCGATCTCGTGCTGCAGGCAGACGGAGAGGAGGCTGTCGGCTTCCTCCGTGTGCGACGCGCCGGAAAGGTCCCGGTAGGCAAGGCGGATGCGGGCAGGGCGCTCCACCTCGTCGGTGACGCCCGGCATGGAGACGCTGCCCTCCGCGTGACGCTGCCTTTCCGGCGAGAACCATTCGACATGCGGGTTCACATAGACCCTGAGCGAGGCCGGCCCGTCGAGTTCGATCACCGTGAGCCGTTCGAGGATGCCGACATGGGCGGCGGTGATGCCGATGCCGGGGGCGGCCCGCATCGTGGCGGCGAGGTCGTCGGCAAGCTGCGCCAGCCGCGCATCGAAGGTCTCGACCGCCCGGCAGGGCTGGCGCAGGCGCGGATCGGGGTATCTGAGGATGGGAAGGATCGCCATGGGGCCTCCGGGAGCGGTTGCGTGCCCTTCCTAGCCTGTTTCCGGCAGGGGGAAAACGCCGGGACCGGGCAGGGGGCAGCGATTCGTGTGATTATCGTGAAATTGCAACAGGTTGCGAAAATCTCGCATCCGGCCGGCTTTTGCCGCTTTCGGCGATGGACCGGCCGCGTTCTTTGCTTTAGCAGAGGGATAGGGCAGCGCATCCGCCAGACGGCGCGCTGCGCCTGAACCCCGCATGCAATCCCCGTCGTCCCAGCGCCGCGACATGCCGGCCGGGACGCGCCCGATACAAGGAGCGGCCCGATGGACGACACCGGCGACGACGACCGTATCCATCAGGGGCAGGCGGAACACAGCACCTTCGACGGCGAGGACATCTATGCCGAGGACGGTTCGATCCGCTCGGACTTCCTCATGCATGTCGGCGCGGCGATCGCCGACCGCGACCTCCTGTTCCTGCGCCGGCACGTCGCGCGGCTGCATGAATCGGAAATGGGCGACCTCCTGGAGGCGATCCAGCCGGAGCAGCGCCGCCAGCTCGTCTCCCTGCTCGGCGACGATTTCGACCTTGCGGCGCTGACCGAGGTCGACGAGGCGATCCGCCTCGACATCGTCGAGCACATGCCGAACGAGCAGATCGCCGCCGCGCTCGGCGAGATGGATTCGGACGACGCCGTCTACATCCTGGAAGATCTCGACCAGGAAGACCAGGAAGAGATCCTCTCCAAGCTGCCGTTCACCGAGCGTATCCGCCTGCGCCGCTCGCTGGACTATCCCGAAAGCACGGCCGGGCGCCGCATGCAGACCGAATTCGTCGCCGTGCCGCCGTTCTGGACGATCGGCCAGACGATCGACTACCTGCGCGAGGACGCCGACCTGCCGGAAAGCTTTTCGCAGATCTTCGTCATCGACCCGACCTTCCGTCTTCTCGGCGCCATCGACCTCGACCGCGTGCTGCGCACCAAGCGCGGCATGAAGATCGAGGCGGTCATGCGCGAGACGAACCATCCGATCCCGGCGGAGATGGACCAGGAGGAGGCCGCGCAGCTCTTCGAGCAGTACGACCTTCTCTCCGCCGCCGTCGTCGACGAGAACGGCCGGCTGGTCGGCGTCCTGACCATCGACGACGTGGTGGACGTCATCCAGGAGGAGGCCGAGGAGGACCTGATGCGCCTCGGCGGCGTCGGCGACGAGGAACTGTCGGACACGACGATCGAGACCGTGCGCTCGCGCGCACCCTGGCTGCTCGTCAACCTGCTGACGGCCTTCATCGCCGCCTCGGTCATCTCGCTCTTCGAGGCGACGATCGAGGAGATCGTGGCGCTCGCCGTGCTGATGCCCATCGTCGCCGGCATGGGCGGCAATGCGGGCTCGCAGACGATGACCGTCACCGTGCGGGCACTGGCGACCCGCAACCTCGACATCCACAATGCCTGGCGCGTCGTGCGGCGCGAGGCGGGCGTCGGCCTCCTGCACGGCGTCGCCTTCGGGCTGATGATCGGCCTCGTCGCCGGCATATGGTTCCATGATGCCAATATCGGCGGCGTCATCGCGGCGGCCATGCTGATCAACATGAGCGCGGCGGCACTCGCCGGCATCGCCATTCCGCTCTTCCTCGACAAGGCGGGAGCGGACCCGGCCGTCTCCTCGGCGGTCTTCGTGACGGCGGTCACCGATATCGTCGGCTTCTTCGCATTCCTCGGGCTTGCGACCTGGTGGTTCGCCATCCGCTAGGGGCCGGTTTTGCGGCCGGACCGGCGCCCGCGAAAGCGGAAAAATTGACTTACACGTAAAAGTCAATAAAATGCCGACCCACAGAGGATCGGAGCAGGCGTGGACAAGCTTTATACCATAACCGAACTGACGCGCGAATTCGGGGTCTCCACCCGCACCCTGCGCTTCTACGAGGACGAGGGGCTGATCAACCCCGAGCGCCGCGGCCGCACGCGTCTCTTCCGCCCGGCCGACCGCCGCCTCATCCAGGAAATCCTGCGCGGCCGGCGCATCGGCTTCAGCATCGCCGAGATCCGCGACATCATCCGCGTCTACAAGGACCCGCCGGGTGAAGTCGGGCAGCTGGAGCTCCTGATGGCGAAGGTCAGCGAGAAGCGCGACGAACTGCGCCAGAAGCGGCGCGATATCGAGGAGACGCTGGCCGAACTCGACAATGTCGAGGAAGCCTGCCTGACGCGCCTTGCCGAAATCGGCGTCGGCACCTGACGGCGCACCGTCAGATCCAGCGCGTCGTCCCGTTGCAATAGCGTTCGAAATCGATACCGAAGCGCGAGAGCAGGTGCAGTTCCTCGCGCTTGACGGCGACGATGCTCGTCAGCGCGGCGGCGAGCATGGCGGTCACCAGGCACCAGGGATTGAGCACCGCAAGGCCGATGCCGGCGGTGGCCAGCGTATAGCCGAGATAGATCGGGTTGCGGGTGAAGCGATAGGGGCCCGACGTCACGAGATAGGTCGAGCAGCGGTTCGGCAGGATCGTCGTGCGGCAGTCGAGCAGCGTGCGCATCGCCCAGACATCCAGCACGACGGCCGCAAGGATGAGGATGCCGCCGGCCGTGCGGGCGATCCAGACGTTCGTCTCGGCCGCCGAGAGCGGAAAATGCGCCTGGAGCAGGAAGGCCGCCGCGAGCGCCGCGCCGTAGATCAGCGGCGGCCAGGGAAAGGCGAGCGGCTTCATGCGATAGGCATTCATGATCCTACTCCTTCGGGTCGGTCTTCGTTTCCGCATCCATCGTGCATTGCGACGAGATCGCGGCGATGCGCTCGTCCTTCGTGACATCGATCGCACCGCGCATGAGGCCGGTGAAAAGGTTCTCTTGCCTCAGCCCGTCCAGCGTGCAGCCGCAGAAGCTCCGGCAGAAACCCTCGCCGCGCTCGTTTTGGCAGGCGCGCATGCAGCTCTTCGTATAGCTAACGACGGGATCGGCCGCGGGTGCGGGAACGACGAGGGAGAAGCCATAGACCAGCGCGATCAGCACGGGCTGGTGGATAAGGTAGATGGCGAGACTGTGGCGGCCGGCGGTTTCCAGAAGGCTTTTCCACCGGTCGTTCGCCTGCCCCCCGAAGCCTGCGAGCCGTTCGGGCAGCGGGCTTGCGACGAAGAGCCGGCCGGCCGCGATGCCGAGCAGCACCGGCGCCAGCCAGGGCAGGAGCGGCACATAGTCGTTCGAGCGCGGGATATCGACCGAAAGCCCGACCCACCAGAGCGCCGGGTGGTCGAAGAGCGGCGCGCGCAGATAGAGCGGCGCGACGGCGGCGGCGGCGGCGGCGAGCAGCGTGACGAAGGGCGGCAGGCGCAGGAAGAGGAGGCCGACGAGGCTTGCCGCGGCAATGGCATGCAGGATGCCGAAGAAGATGAAGGTTTCCCGGAAGGCGAACCAGGTGGCGATCGTGATCGCCGCCGCCGCAAGGCCGATCTTGCCGAGGCGGACGAGGAAAGGCTTTGCGCGAAAACCCCGGACGTGGCCGAGCACCAGGCTGAAGCCGGCGAGGAACAGGAAGGAGCCGGCGATCACCCGGGCGAAGAGCTTCCAGCCGCCGGTCGTCGCCGTCTCCGGTTCGATATAGCCGAAGAAGCCGAGGTCCCAGGTGAAATGGTAGACCGCCATGGCGATCAGGGCGAGGGCGCGGAGCTGGTCGATCAGCGGGATGCGCGGAAGGCGGCGCGGTGCCGCGCCATCTCCTGCCACATTGCCGTCAATCACCGTCGTCGTCATGGGTCGGGGTCGCCGCATTGCTTTGGTCCATGGGAGAATGTCACGCCAAGCTTGCGCCGGGCGGATGGCCGAAAGGTGGCCGCAGGAAGGGGGTCGTCAGTCGATCCGTTCAAGCACGGCGAGGCGCGCCTGCGAATAGAACTGCCGGCGCACGAGCACGGTGATGATGCCGGCGGTCGTCGCGATGAAGAGATAGGGACTGACGAACCAGCCGAGATAGCCGATCGACAGGAAGATGGCGCGCAGCCCCATGTTGAAATGCTTTGCCGCGAGGATGTTCATGCGGATGACCTTGTCGGCGGCAAGGTCGGCGCCGGCGGGGTCCTTGTGGATGTCGCCGGTCATCGGCATCGCGCCGAGCAGGATCGTGCAGTAGTTGAAGAGCCGGTAGGACCAGCCGAACTTGAAGAAGGCGTAGCCGAAGATGCAGGCAAGGCCGCCGACCTTCATCTCGAAGCCGGCGCGGCTGCCCTGGAAGACCAGCGGCAGGTCGCTGAAGATCGCAAAGACCTGCTCCGTGGCGCCCAGCAGCGCGAAACAGCCGCCGAGCGCCAGGATCGAGGTGGAGGCGAAGAAGGCCGTGCCGTTCTGCAGGCCGGCCATGATCTGCGTGTCGATCATGCGCAGGTCGCGGTGCATCGCGTTGCGGATCCACACGGCGCGCTGCGAACTCATCGCCCGCGTGAGGCTGACGCGGTCGAGGAACTTCGCCCGTTCCGTGATCCAGGAATAACCCGTCCACAGCAGGAGGAAGATGGCGAGGGCGGCGAAATCCGGTGTGCTCATGGCAAGCGTTGTGCCACGGATTCGGCATTTTGCAAGCGCTGCCGGGACGGCCTTGCGGCCCCGTTCAGACCTCGGGCGAAAAGGCGGCGGTCCGCCCTCGCGGCCATGCGGCCCAACCGTCTGATTTTGCGACATGTCATGCGCCCCGCGCGGGGCTCCTATGATCGGGACGCCTTGGTTTCGCCATTTTTGTCGATTGCGGTTTCATGAATTCTTCATTAAACAGAGCGCCGTGCAGCGCCTTTTCGGCCGCTGCGACGACATCTTCCATTCGGGGAAATCATGGAAAGTACCGTTCAGAAATCCTGCTGGGGCGTAACCGCCCGTGCAGTCCTCGGTTTTGGCGCCGTCCTGGTCATCGCCTATCTCTTCGGCGGCATCTGAAACACCGGTCCGGAATCCTTATATGAACAGCGTGCTTCCTCGTGAAGCGCGCTGTTTTTGATTCAGGGCCTGTTGGAAGGGACATGTCGCGCAGGTAAAACCCGATGTCGGGAGATCGCCTTACGGGCGCCTTATGATGACGTAGCTTCAAGGATCAATGCGCCTGCCAAGGCAAGGGAGAAGTTCGGGACATGTTTCTTTCGGTATTCGATGTTTTCAAGATCGGGATCGGGCCGTCGAGCTCCCACACGATGGGGCCGATGTCGGCGGCGAACCGCTTTCTCGACCTGATCCTGTCGGCCGACTGGCCGCGCCCGTCGGGCGCGCAGGTCGCGACGATCCGCATGAGCCTGCACGGTTCGCTCGCCTATACCGGCGTCGGCCACGGCTCCGACCGCGCCGTCATCCTCGGCCTGATGGGCGAGCGGCCCGACACGGTCGATCCCGACCGCATGGACGCCATCGTCGCCGAGGTGGAGCGCACCGGCCGCATCACGCCGCCGGGCCATCCCGGCTATGCGTTCCGGCCGAAGGACGACCTGATCTTCGACAAGAAGAACCCGCTGCCCGGTCACGCCAACGGCATGACCTTCTCCGCCTATGACCGTGACGACCGGCTGCTCCTCAAGCGCATCTACTATTCCGTCGGCGGCGGCTTCGTCGTCACCGATACGGAACTGGAGCAGATGCGCTCCAGCAAGGCCAAGGCGAGCGACAAGAAGGTGCCGTTCCCCTTCGCCTCGGCCAAGCAGATGCTGGAGATGGCCGAGCGCTCTGGCATGACCATCGCCCAGATGAAGCGCGCCAACGAGGAAGCCACCATGTCGCGCGACGACCTCGATGCCGGCCTCGACCGCATCTGGGGCGCGATGAAGAACTGCATCGACCGGGGTCTCAAGAACGAGGGCATCATGCCGGGCGGCCTGAAGGTGCGCCGCCGCGCCCGCTCGATCCACGACAAGCTGCAGGAAGAGTGGCGCTCCAACAAGGCGAACCCGCTGCTCGCCAACGACTGGCTCTCGGTCTACGCCATGGCCGTCAACGAGGAGAACGCGGCGGGCGGGCGCGTCGTCACCTCGCCGACCAACGGGGCGGCCGGCGTCGTGCCGGCGACGATCCGCTACTACCTGCATTTCCACGAGGATGCCGACCAGCACGGCATTCGCGACTACCTGCTGACGGCGGCCGCCGTCGGCGGCATCATCAAGCACAATGCCTCGATCTCGGGCGCCGAGGTCGGCTGTCAGGGGGAGGTGGGGTCCGCCTCCGCCATGGCCGCCGCCGGCCTCGCCGCCGTGATGGGCGGCACACCGGAACAGGTGGAGAATGCCGCCGAGATCGCGCTGGAACACCATCTCGGCATGACCTGCGATCCCATCGCCGGCCTCGTGCAGGTGCCCTGCATCGAGCGCAACGCGCTCGGCGCGGTGAAGGCCGTGACGGCCGCCTCGCTCGCCATCAAGGGCGACGGCACGCATTTCGTGCCGCTCGACGCCTGCATCGAGACGATGCGCCAGACCGGCGTCGACATGAACGAGAAGTACAAGGAAACCTCCACCGGCGGCCTCGCCGTCAACGTGGTGGAGTGCTGAGGCTTTCGCGGCGAACGCTGTGGAGTGCGACACGGCGGCCCCTTGACCGGGCCGCCGCAAGAGCGTTCAAAGGGGCATGGCCCTCCATCTCATCAAACTCTGTGTCGGCGCGGATTCCATCGACGATCTGCGTGAATGGGTGTCCGAGCGTTCGCTGATCGCGATCGCGGCCGGCATGGAACCGCATTCGAGCCACATCACCCGCATGGTTCCTAAGCGCGACCGGGAGTTGCTCGAGGGCGGCTCGCTCTACTGGGTGATCAAGGGCCAGGTACAGGCGCGCCAGCCGCTCCTCGACATCAAGACCTTCACGGATACCGACGGCATCTCGCGCTGCGAGCTGGTGCTCGGGCCGGAGGTCGTGGAGACCGAACTGCAGCCGCGCCGCGCCTTCCAGGGCTGGCGCTACCTGACGAACGACGACGCGCCGCGCGACCTGAAGAACATGGGGGAGGGAGCGGCCGACCTGCCGTTGGAACTGCGCCGGGAACTCGCCGAACTCGGCCTGCTCTAAGCTTCCTGTCTTGCGCAATTCCGAACGTAAAACCGCTTCACGCTTTTGCTGGAATTGCTTATCGCAGGCGCAGGCGAACCGGGTGACGGCGCTCGCTGGCGCCGACATGGAGATGGATCCCGGCGACCGGCTGGCCCGAGCGCCAGGCCCTGGCGCCATGGGCGAGCAGCATACCGACGAGATCCTTCGTCCTGTTGCGTGAACGGCCGAGCCCGATATCCGCAATCCGCATCGCCGCTTCGTGCAGCGGGTGGAGCGTGCCCTTGAGCGACCGGCGCTTTTGCGCGCCGGTCGCGGGGGGGACATCGAACAGGTTCTCGTTCATCGCCATGATCTGCCTCGTACGCATTACCCAATCGAGGATGGCAGAGCCGCCTTCGCGGCATTCCGCCTGCCTTGCTCCGCAGTCCCGGGACGCACTACCTGTCCGGTGACGCTATTGGGGCAAGGCGGTAGTTCAGGGAGCGCCGGAGGTCGGCGCCTCCGGTCGTCCTTACTGCTGGCTGGCCCAGCAGGCGAAACCCTTGCGCTTCAGCGCCTTGCAGGCGGCCGTCGCGCGGTCCTGGTTGTCGAAGCCGCCGAAGCGGGCGCGGTAGAGCTGCTGGCTGCCGCTGTTGACGGCGACGGTGAAGGGCTGCGCGCTGGAAAGCGCCTTGCCACCCTGGTCCTTCGCCTTGGAAAGCAGGTCCTGTGCCTGGCCCTTGTCCGGCGTCGCGCCGATCTGGATGACCCAGCCCGAGGGCATCGTTTCCGATGCGACGGTGGAGGAGGTGGTCAGTTCGTCGAGCGTACCGCTCGTGTCGCCCTGTTCCGTCAGGTCCTCCGGCGGCACGGCGGCCTCGCGCTGGATCTTCAGCGTCGCGGCGAGCGCCCGCTTGCCCACGACTTCCGAGGCGGAAGCCGACGTCGCGGCATAGGCCGTCTCGATGCGGGATTCGTTGTAGCGATAGGTCGGGACCGGGCCGTTCTCCGGCAGGTCGAGGCTGCCGGTAACCGAGGCGGTGGCGACCTTGCCGGCGGTTTCGGCGGTCAGCGTCGGCGCATCCTTCGTTTCGGCGATCAGTTCGCCGCCGCCGCGGCGCGAGGCCTTCGGCATGTAGGTGGCGATGAGCTTGCGCATCTGCTGGTCGCGGCTGGCGCCCGAACGGCCGCCGATGACGACGCCGACGACGCTGCGCCCGTCGGCAACGGCCGAGGTCACGAGATTGTAGCCGGACGCCCGGGTATAGCCGGTCTTGATGCCGTCGACGCCGCGCACGGTGCCGAGCAGCCGGTTGTGGCCGCGGATGACCTGCTTGCCGAAGCGGAAGCTCTGGACGGAGAAATAGTCGTAATATTGCGGAAAATGCTGGCGCAGCGCGATGCCGAGGCGGGCCTGGTCGCGGGCGGTGGTCACCTGCGCCGTGTTGGGAAGCCCGTTGGCGTTGCGATAGACGGTGCGCGTCATGCCGAGGGCGCGCGCCTTCTGCGTCATCATGCGGGCGAAACGCTCTTCCGAGCCGCCGAGGAACTCCGCGAGCGCCGTGGAGGCGTCGTTCGCCGAGCGGGTGATGAGGCCGAGCATCGCCTGCTCGACCGTGATCGACTTGCCGACGCCGACGCCGAGCTTGGTCGGCGGCTCGCTGGACGCGTTCTTGGAGAAGGGCACGCGGGTATCGAGCCGGATCTTGCCGGCCTCAAGCGCCTCGAAGGTGAGGTAAAGCGTCATCATCTTGGTGAGCGAGGCGGGATACCGAAGCGCGTCCGCATCCTCGCTGTAGAGCACCTTGCCCGTCTTGGCGTCGATGACGATGCCGGAATATTTCGGATTGGCCTCCGCGGGGGTGGCGACGGCAACGGTGGCGACCATTCCGATCATCACCAAGCCTTTCGCCACAGTGGCAACCGCCTGGCAGGAGCGGGGGAGGAAATCGAGGAATACGGAACGGGACACTACGTTACTCTTCATTCTCGGATTGCACATGTTGCCCGGGCGCGACCGCCCGATCGACCAATTCCGGCACAGTAGCGGGATAGCGTTACCAATCGGTTTATGATGAATCATCGGTTTCCGAGATCAGCGGTATTTTCCCGACCGGAGCCGGTGGACGCGGGGCGGCCGTTGCGGATGAGCGAGCGGCCGAGATAGTCGCGGACGCGCGCCTCCATGGCCTGCCACTGCGGCAAAAGTCTGCTCGAAAAACGGTAAAGCACGGAAAGGTCCTCGCCGATGTGGATATCGCGCTGGCAGTCGGCGCTGGTCGAGCGCGCCGCGTCGGCCGGCATCATGCAGCGCACCGCGTAGTCGGAACCGTCGGGGAGGCGACCGGTGAAGAACACCTCGTCGCCGTAGCCGGAATTCTCCTTTAGGCGGCGCAGGACGAGGCCGGCAGGGCCGGGCTCGAACGTCGCGCCGAAAAGGTGGCTGTAGATCGGCTCCAGCCGGCCGGACATGTCTTTCGACATGGTGCTCTGCGACAGATTGAGGAAGACCAGGCTTTCCGGATGGCCGGCATCGTTGAACCGGCTGCGCTGCGCATGGGAATAGCCCCGCATTTCCGGCCAGGTGAGATAGAGGTCGACCCGCTCGGCGCGGCCCGTCCGGCGCTGTTCCTCGAAGCGGATCGCGTTGGCGGGCAGGCGGATCTGGTCCTGGCCGATGACGATATCGACGGGCGCGGCATTTTCCGTATGCCCCGCCAGCGCGATGCGCTCGCCGAGAACGCGGCCGGCGACGGCGATCGCCACCGTCAGGCCGGCCAGCACCGCGACGCCGATCGTCAGGCGCGTCAGCAGGCGATGGGAGATGAGGGGGGCGTGTTCGTCATTGCCGGTTGCTGCCGCTGTCATCTCGTCCACCTGTGGCCGGCCGGAATCGGCTTTCTGCGCCGTCTCGACCCTGTGCGAACAGGGTTAATTTTCGGTTGAGATCGGCTTTGCGGCCGGCGCGGGTCGGGGTTTGGCCCCTCCAAGATTTCCCGACTTGTTGCTGACGCATTCCACTCCTAAAATGGTACCGGCACCCGACTGCAATTCTGCCGGCCGGATGCGCAACAGGGGAGTCAGCCATGGACGCGCTTCGAGACCCCACGCATATCGGCATGTTCGAGCCTCAGGACCTCGTCGTCCTGCAAGGCGTCTTCACCCGCCTGACGGCGGCGAACACCCCCAGCCTCGACGAGGCGCGTGCGCGCTCGCTCGCCCGGTCGATCATCACGCTCTACCGGCACGGCGTGCGCGACCCCGAGCAGCTTTTCGACGTGCTGCAGGCCCAGCCGTCGCGAGACGGATGGGCGCCGGGGCTTAACCATGCATAAACCATAATTCATGGAAGCTGGCGGCGGGGTTTCCATCCATTCGCAATTTTGCCATCTTATTGGCATGATTAACGGACTGTTATTTACTGAGTGGCATTGACGGCCGGCTTGCAAGGGGCAAGGCAGTTGGCTGGCGCACCGTCGGGGACAATAGCGGCGTGGGACATAAAAAATCGAAGATCGATGCGACCCGGTTCGGCAAGAGCCTGCGGCTGCTGACTATTCCGCTGATCTGCGCGGGCCTTGCGGCCTGTGCGACGACGACGCCCGCGCCCAAGAAGAAAGTGCGCAGCAAGGAGTATTTCTCCGAATCCGAATATGGCGTGAAGGCGAGCCCGCGCATCGTGGAAGAGGGCCAGTCCGTGCCCAAGGGCGGCGGCCGCTACCAGCTCGGCAAGGCCTACCAGGTCCGCGGCAAGTGGTACAAACCGAAGGAAGAGCCCGGCTACAACAAGACCGGCCTTGCCTCCTGGTACGGCTCCGCCTTCCATGGCCGCAAGACCGCCAACGGCGAAGTCTACGACAAGTATCATCTGTCCGCCGCGCATCCGACCTTCCCGCTGCCGAGCTATGCCCGCGTGACGAACATGGAAAACGGCACCTCCGTCGTCGTGCGCGTCAACGACCGCGGCCCGTTCCATGAGGGGCGCGTGATCGACGTCTCCTCCAAGACCGCCGATCTCCTCGACATGAAGCGCACCGGCACGGCCAAGGTCCGCGTGCAATATGTCGGCAAGGCGCCGCTCGAGGGCAACGACATGCCCTATCTCATGGCCTCCTACGTCACCAAGGGCTCGCGCGTGCCCGCCGTCGACCCGGGCGGCCAGATCGCCACGGGCGTCATGGTGGCCTCGGCCGACAACAGCATGCTGCCGGGCATCGGCCAAGGTGAGGGCGTGCTGACCGTGCCGGCCGAAAGCACCATGACGGCGCTCGCCAAGACGGCGCCCGCGTCCGACGCCTTCCAGGTGATGGAACAGTTCGTCATGCTGCCGGAAATCGGCCCGCTGCCGCTCGACCGGCCCAATTTCGTGCCGCAGCTTTCCGCCGATCCGAGCTATGCCGCGGCCTATGCGGACGAGCGCGTGCGCGATGCCGCCGGCGCCTTCGATGCGATCCTGACGATCGACGGCAGGCTGACGCCGCTCTCGGCGCTTGCCGGCAACGCGGGCTGACCGCCCGCTTTCCCCAAGCCGTTTGCGCAATGCGAACGGCTGTGGGAGTGTGACGACATCCGGAGTCACCATGCATCGCCGCCTTTTCACCGTCCTCGTTCTTCTCGTCTCCTTCGCGGGCCTTGCATTCGCCCAGTCGGCCGCCCCCCAGGCCGGCTTCGACGTCAAGGCCCGGCAGGTCTACCTCATCGAGGCGGAGACCGGAACGGTGCTCTTCGCGCGCGCCGAGGACGAGGCCGTGCCCGCCGCCTCGCTCGCCAAGCTGATGACCATGGCGAGCGTCTTCAAGGCGCTTTCGGGCGGCGAGACGACGCTGGAGACGACCTATCCCGTCACGGAACATGCCTGGCGCACGGGCGGGGCGCCCTCGCGCACCTCCACCATGTTCGCTGCGCTGAAATCCACTCCGCGCGTCGAGGACCTGATCCGCGGCGTCACGGTGCAGTTCGCCAACGATGCCTGCATCATCCTCGCCGAGGGCCTTGCCGGCTCGGAAACGGCCTTTGCAGAACGGATGACGGTGGAGGCGAGGGCGCTCGGCCTTAAAACATCGACCTTCGCCAATGCCACCGGCCTGCCGAACCCCGGCAACATCGTGACGATGCGCGAGATGGTCACGCTCGCCCGGCACCTTCAGACGGCCTATCCGCAGCACATGCGCTACTATGCCGAGCCGGAATTCGAGTGGAACAAGATCAAGCAGCGCAACCGCAATCCGCTGCTGGCGCTGGATATCGGCGTGACGGGCTTCGTCACCGGCTTTTCGGAGGAGGGCGGCTATTCCATCGTCGCGGCGGTCAACCGGGACGGCAAGCACCTCGTACTCGCCATGGGCGGCATGGAGAACGACAAGGCTCGCATCGAGGAATCCCGCCGCATCATCGAATGGGCGCTGTCCTCCTTCGAGCGCCGCACGCTGTTCAAGGAGGGCGAGGCGATCGCCGATGCCAGCGTCTATGGCGGCGATGTCTCGACCGTGCCGCTGGTCGCCGGCGAGCAGGTCGACGTCTTCCTGCCGAAGGACAATTCGCAGCGTCTCGTCGCGCGCGTCGTCTACGACTGGCCGGTGCGCGCGCCGGTCACGCCGGGGCAGACGGTCGGCACGCTGAAGATCTGGAACGACAAGCAGCTTCTGCGCGAGGTGCCGGTGAAAACGGCGGGCACCGTCGGCGTCGGCACGCTGCGGGCGCGGGCGCTCGACGCGCTGATCGAACTGTTCTTCTTCTGGATCTGACGGGGCGAAAAGCGTTTCGCCGGCCGGAAACATGGGGTAGTAGTGTCCCGAGTCATTCCGGCCCTGCCGGATATCGCGCGTAAAGACGGAAACAGGATTTGGCGGCCGCACCGGGTTTGTTTGTCACGTTCGAGGGCGGCGAGGGCGCCGGAAAGTCGACGCAGATCCGGCTTCTGGCGGCAGCCTTGCGTGCGCGCGGCCTCACCGTGCTGATGACGCGCGAGCCGGGCGGCTCCAAGGGGGCCGAAGCGGTGCGCCACGTCCTTCTCTCCGGCGCCGCCGAACCCTATGGCATCCGCATGGAGGCGGTGCTCTTCGCCGCCGCGCGCAGCGACCATGTCGAAGAGGTCATCCGCCCGGCGCTTGCCGCCGGCACGGTCGTTTTGTGCGACCGGTTCATGGATTCGTCCCGCGTCTACCAGGGCATTACCGGCAATCTGGAGCCGTCCTTCATCGAGGCGCTGGAGCGCGTCGCCGTCAACGGCGTCGTGCCCGACTGCACGATCATCTTCGACCTGTCCGCCGCCATCGGCCTGGAGCGCGCCCGCAGGCGCGGCGCCGGCGAGAGCGAAACGCCCGACCGTTTCGAGAAGGAGGAACTGGAAACCCACGAGAAGCGCCGCGAGGCCTTTCTCGACATTGCCGAGCGCGAACCGCTGCGGTGCCGCGTCGTGGACGCCACGCAGGCGCAGGATGCCATCGCCGCCAAGGTGCTTGCGCTGGTCGAGCCTCTGCTGCCCATCACCGCCCACGGCCGGCAGGACCCGGAGCGCGTCTCGTGAGCGAGGAACGGCCCGGCATTCTCGACGGTGCGGTGCATCCCGCCGAGCAGACGAAGCTCTTCGGCCATGCCGAGGCGGAGAACTTTCTCGCGCGCTCCTATCGCTCGGGCAAGGGGCACCATGCCATCCTGATCGAGGGGCCGAACGGCATCGGCAAGGCGACGCTCGCCTTCCGCTTCGCCAACCACGTCCTCCATCACCCTGAACCCGCCGAGGCGCCGGAGACCATCGCCGACCCGTCGCCCGCCTCGCCGATCACCCGGCAGCTCGCCGCCGGCGCCTCGCACAATCTCCTGCACCTCGCCCGCCCGGTCGACGAGAAGACCGGCAAGGTGAAGGCCTTCATCACGGTCGACGAGGTGCGCAAGGCCGGAAAATTCCTGGCTCAGACATCGGGCACGGGCAACTGGCGCATCGTCATCATCGACCCAGCCGACGACCTCAACCGCAATGCCGCCAACGCCATCCTGAAGATCCTGGAGGAGCCACCGAAGCGCTCGCTCTTCCTTGTGCTCACGCATGCCCCCGGAAAGCTCCTGCCGACCATCCGCTCGCGCTGCCTGCCGCTCCCCCTGTCGCCGTTGTCGCGGGACGACCTTGCGGCCGCCCTCGACAGTCTCGGCGCCGCACCGGGCGGCCCGCGGGCAGGGGAGGTGCTTTCGGCCGCCCGCGGCAGCGTCTCCGAAGCCCTCAAGCTCACCAATTACGGCGGCTTCGATATCGTGGAGGCCTTCCGCGGCATAGTGGAAGCACCGGGCGAGCCGCCGCGCCGCGACGTGCACAAGCTCGCCGACGTACTGTCGGCCAGGGACAGCGACACGGTCTTCTCCTTCTTCTGCCAGCATGCCACGGATTTCGTGACGGATGCCGCGCGTGCGGCGGCCCTTGCCGGCGACCTTTCCCGCGCCGACCGCCTCGCCCAGCTCTCCGCGCAGCTCGGCGAGCGCATCGCGATTGCGACCGGCTACAATCTCGATCGCAAGCAGACGATCATCACGGTGCTCGACGACATCCGCGCCGCGCTTTAAGTGAACTTGCTGTTTCCCTTGCCGCCCGCATGGTCTAATACCTTGCGGCATTGCACAACCGAAGACAGAATGCACCCGCCATGACCGACACGAACCGTTTCTACATCACGACCGCCATTTCCTATCCGAACGGCAAGCCGCATATCGGCCATGCCTACGAGCTGATCGCGACGGATGCCATGGCGCGCTACCAGCGGCTCGACGGGCGCGACGTGTTCTTCCTGACCGGCACGGACGAGCATGGCCAGAAGATGCAGCAGACGGCGAAGAAGGAAGGCATTTCGCCGCGCGAACTCGCAGATCGGAATTCAAAAGAATTCAAGGATATGGCCGTCCTTCTTAATGCTTCGAACGATGACTTCATCCGCACGACGGAAGAGCGCCATTACGAGGCCTGCGCCGAGATCTGGCGCCGCATGGCCGCAAACGGCGATATCTACAAGGGCGGCTATGCCGGCTGGTACTCGGTGCGCGACGAGGCTTATTACCAGGAGAACGAGACGGAGAAGCGCGACGACGGCGTGCGCTACGGCCCGCAGGGCACGCCCGTCGAATGGGTGGAGGAGGAGAGCTACTTCTTCCGCCTCTCCGCCTACCAGGACAGGCTGCTGAAGCACTACGAGGACAATCCGGATTTCATCGGCCCGGCCGAGCGCCGCAACGAAGTGATCTCCTTCGTCAAATCGGGCCTGAAGGACCTGTCGGTCTCGCGCACCACCTTCGACTGGGGCATTCCGGTTCCGGACGATCCGGCGCATGTCATGTATGTCTGGGTCGACGCACTGACCAACTACATCACCGCGACCGGCTATCTCACCGATCCCGAGGGACAGCGCGCCAGATACTGGCCGGCGAACATCCACATCATCGGCAAGGACATCATCCGCTTCCACGCCGTCTACTGGCCGGCCTTCCTCATGTCGGCGGGCCTGCCGCTGCCGGGCCGCGTCTTCGCCCACGGCTTCCTGCTCAACAAGGGCGAGAAGATGTCGAAGTCGCTCGGCAACGTGGTCGACCCGGTCAACCTCGTCAACCATTTCGGCCTCGATCCGATCCGCTACTTCTTCCTGCGCGAGGTCTCCTTCGGCCAGGACGGCAGCTATAGCGAGGAGGGCATCGCGACCCGCATCAACTCCGACCTCGCCAACGGCATCGGCAATCTCGCCAGCCGCTCGCTGTCGATGATCGTGAAAAACTGCGACGGCAAGGTGCCGGAGTGCGGCGCGCTTTCCGAGGCCGACAGCGCCATGCTCGCCTCCGTCGATGCGCTGCATGCGCTGACGCGCGAAGAGATGGGCAAGCAGCAGATCCACAAGGCGCTTGCCGCGATCATCGCCGTCGTCTCCGAGGCCGACCGCTATTTCGCCGGCGAGGCGCCCTGGGCGCTGAAGAAGACCGATCCCGTGCGCATGGGCACCGTGCTCTACGTGACGGCGGAAGTCGTGCGGCAGATCGCAATCCTCTTGCAGCCCTTCATGCCGAAATCCGGCCGCAAGCTGCTCGATCTCGTCGCCGCGCCCGTCGAAAAGCGCGATTTCGCGGCGCTCGGCCAAGCCGGTCGTCTCGTCAGCGGCACGCCGCTGGAAGCGCCGAGCCCGGTCTTCCCGCGCTATGTCGCACCCGAGGCGTAAATGCTGATCGACACGCACTGCCATCTGGATTTCCCCGACTTCGAAGCGGAGCGCGACGCCATCGTCGCGCGGGCGCACGCTGCCGGGGTGAAGCAGATGATCACCATCTCGACCCGGGTGAAAAAGTTTCCGACGATCCTGGCGATCGCGGAGAAATATCCGTCCGTCTTCTGCTCGGTCGGCACGCATCCGCACAATGCGGACGAGGAGCTCGACATCCCGGTCTCGGAACTGGTCGAGCTTTCCAAGCACCCGCGCGTCGTGGCGATCGGCGAGGCGGGGCTCGATTATTTCTACGACAATGCGCCGCGCGAGGCGCAGGCCATCGGCCTTCGCAACCACATCGCCGCCGCGCGGGAAACCGGTCTGCCGCTCGTCATTCACAGCCGCTCGGCGGACGAGGACATGGCGGCGATCCTGACCGAGGAAACGGGGAAGGGGGCCTTCCCCTTCCTGCTGCACTGCTTTTCCTCCGGCCCGGAGCTTGCCCGAACCGGCGTGGCGCTCGGCGGTTACGTCTCCTTCTCCGGCATCCTGACCTTCCCGAAATCGGAAGAGCTGCGCGAGATCGCCAAAACCGTGCCGCTGGCGCGCATGCTGGTCGAGACCGACGCGCCCTACCTTGCGCCGAAACCCTACCGGGGCAAGCGCAACGAACCGGCCTATGTGGCGCACACCGCCGCGGTGCTGGCCGAGACCGTCGGCATCGGCCAAGACGAGATCGCCCGCATCACCACCGAAAACGCCTTCCGCATCTTCTCGAAGATGCCGCGGGTGTAGCCGTGGCCTGCACGCGGCGCTTCACCATTCTCGGCTGCGGCTCGTCGCCCGGCGTGCCGCGCATCACCGGCGACTGGGGCGCCTGCGATCCGGCCAACCCGAAGAACCGCCGCACCCGCGCCGCCTTCCTCGTCGAGCAGATCGGCCCGCAGGGCACGACGACCGTCGTCATCGACACGGGGCCGGATTTCCGCACGCAGATGATCGCCGCGGGCGTCGAGGCCATCGATGCGGTGCTCTATACGCACGCCCATGCCGACCATATCCACGGCATAGACGATATCCGCGGCTTCGTGCTGCAGAACCACAGGCAGGTGCCGATCTGGGCCGATCCGGCGACGATGGAGCGCATCCGCGAGGGGTTCGGCTACTGCCTGAAGACGCCGCCGGGCAGCATGTATCCGCCCATCGTGACGGAAAACCTGATCGAGCCGATGGACGCGCCGCTGACGATCGACGGGCGAGGGGGCGCGATCACCTTCCAACCCCTCCTCCAGGTGCACGGCTCCATCCATTCGCTCGGCTTCCGCATCGGAAACGTCGCCTATTGCAGCGATATCAGCGACTTCCCGGAGGAAACCGTCGAGCGGCTCGAAGGGCTCGACATGCTGATCGTCGACGCGCTGCAATACCGCTTCCATTCCAGCCACCTGTCGCTCAGCCAGGCGCTGGAATGGATCGAGCGGCTGAAGCCGGCGCGCGCCATCCTCACCCATATGCATGTGCCGCTCGACTACGACACGGTGCAAAGGGAAACGCCGGCTCATGTGGAACCGGCGTTTGACGGGCTCAGCTTCGAGATCGTCCTTGCGGACGATCAGGCGAAATAGGGTTTCAGATTTTCCCGGATGCGGTCCAGCACCGTCGCGCCCGAAAGATCGGGCGTGAACGTCTTGCCGGTGATCTGCTCATAGGCCTGGATATAGACCTTCGAGGTCTGCTCGACGAGGTCGCGCGGGATTTCCGGGATCGGGTCCTTGTAGGGGTCGCAGCGCTCGGTGACCCAGGCGCGGACGAAATCCTTGTCGAAGCTTGCCGGGCGACCGCCCGTCGCAAAACTCTGCTCGTAGCTGTCGGCGATCCAGTAGCGGCTCGAATCCGGCGTGTGGATCTCGTCGGCCAGCACGATGCGGCCGTCCGTATCCGTGCCGAACTCGTATTTGGTGTCGACGAGGATCAGCCCGCGCTCGGCCGCGCGGGCCTGTCCGCGCGCAAACAGCGCCAGCGCATAGCGCGACACCGTTTCCCATTGCTCGGCCGTCAGCAGGCCCTGCGCGAGGATCTCGGCACCCGAAAGCGGTTCGTCATGGCCGCCGTCGAAGGCTTTGCTGGTTGGCGTGATGATCGGCTCGGGCAGCTTTTCGTTGTCCTTCAGGCCGTCGGGCAGCGTCATGCCGTACATTTCGCGCTCGCCCTTGCGGTATTTCGTCAGGATCGAGGTGCTGGTCGTGCCGGCGAGATAGCCGCGCACGACGATCTCGACCGGCAGGATATCGAGCCGCGTGCCGATGACGACATTCGGGTCCGGATAGGAAATGACATGGTTCGAGCAGATGTCGGCGGTCTCCTCGAACCAGTAGCGCGCCGTCTGGGTCAGCACCTGGCCCTTGAAGGGAATGGCGGTGAGGATGACGTCGAAGGCGCTGAGCCGGTCCGTCGCGATGATGACGCGGCTGCCGTCCGCAAGGTCGTAGTTCTCGCGGACCTTGCCGTTGTAGCGGTTCGGCAGTTCCGGGATATGGGCGTCGGAGAGAATGCGCAACTCGCTCATCGGGACAGGCTTTCGCTGTTGGTTTCATCTGCCGTTCCGCTTAAGGCCAGGGATGGTAAAGGGTCAAGGCGCAAACCGGACTTTCGGAGGGTTCGGGGCATGTTGCAATCATCGCCATGTTCCATAATCTATCTTATGCGACTTTTGCTTTGTACCGGGTACATTCTATTTCCAAGTGCGACATATCGACGGTTTCGCCCGAAGCGTAGTAAGGTATCCCTCACCCGCCCAGCCGCTTTTCATTCCGCCACGATCCCGATGCCCGATATCCCCGTTCTTGAAACCGACCGTCTCGTCCTGCGCGGCTTTCGCGCCGACGATCTCGAAGCCATGACGACGATGTGGGCGATGCCCGAGGTCGTGCGCTATATCGGCGGCGTGCCGCTGTCGCGCGAACAGTCGTGGACGCGCCTGCTGCGCCAGATCGGCATGTGGAGCGTCATGAACTTCGGCTTCTGGGCGATCACCGAAAAGAGGTCCGGCCAGCTCATCGGCGAAGCCGGGTTCCATGAGATGCGCCGCGATATGACGCCCCGTATCGAGGACACGCTGGAGGCCGGCTGGGGCCTGCTTCCGGGCTTCCACGGCCGCGGCTATGCCAGCGAGGCGTTGCGCGCCATGCTGCCCTGGGCGGAAGCCAACCACGGCGGCCTGCCGGTGACCTGCATCATCGACCCCGCCAACGCGGCCTCCATTCGCCTTGCCGAGCAGCACGGGTTCCGCGAATTCGCCCGCTCGACCTATCTGGGAAGCGATATCGTCCTCTTCCGCAAGGCTCCGGCGTAAGGCATCGGCCTTTTCGTGCGCCCATGCTATTCTGGCGCCGGCCGAAACGGAGTGTGCGCCATGAAAATGCTTGCCGCCGTGTTCCTTTGCGTTTCGCTGGCCCCGCCCTGCGCCGCCCGGTCGGCGGAACCCGTCGAGACGGTTCAGGGCATCATCCAGAGCCAGATCACCGCTTTCCTGAACGACGACGCGAAGACCGCCTATTCCTTCGCCTCGCCGACCATCCGTGGAAAATTCCCGACCGAGGACGCCTTTTTCGACATGGTGAAGAAGGGCTATGCGCCCGTTTACCGGCCGGGCAATTTCGCCTTCGGCCGCGCGAAGGTCGCGGACGGCATGGTCGTGCAGGAAGTGCTGATCTCGGGGCCGGACGGCAAGGACTGGACGGCGCTCTACCAGGTCGTGAAGCAGCCGGACGGCAGCTACAAGATCAACGGCGTGCACATGGTGCGCACCGCGCCGGGGCCGGAGATCTGACCACCCCAAGCACGGAAGACGCCCTCAGAGAGGGGCAAGATCGCCCCTCGCCCAGTTCTCCTGCGTCTCCGCCATGATATCGGCAAAGCGCCCCTCGTCGATCGCCTTGCGGATGCCGGCCATCAGGTCCTGGTAGTAGGAGAGGTTGTTCCAGGTGAGCAGCATGCCGCCGAGCGATTCGTTGGCGCGGATGAGGTGGTGCAGGTAGGCGCGCGAATAGTCGCGGGCGGCCGGGCAGGACGATTCCTCGTCGAGCGGGCGCATGTCCTCGGCGTGGCGCGCGTTGCGCAGGTTGATGCGGCCGCGGCGCGTGAAGGCGAGGCCATGACGGCCGGAGCGGGTCGGCATCACGCAGTCGAACATGTCGATGCCGCGGGCGACGGATTTTATGATGTCGTCCGGCGTGCCGACGCCCATCAGGTAGCGCGGCTTCCCGGCCGGCATGTGCGGCACGGTCGTGTCGATCATGTCGAGCATGACCTCCTGCGGCTCTCCGACGGCAAGGCCGCCGATAGCGTAGCCCTTGAGGTTCATCCCGGCGAGCGCCTCGGCCGAGCGCACGCGCAGATGCGAAATGTCGCCGCCCTGCACGATGCCGAACATCGCCTTGCCGGGCTGGTCGCCGAAGGCCACCCTGCAGCGCTCGGCCCAGCGCAGCGACATTTCCATGGCGCGCTCGATCTCCTTCGGCGAGGCCGGCAGGGCCACGCATTCGTCGAGCTGCATCTGGATATCGCTGTCGAGCAGGCCCTGGATCTCGATCGAGCGCTCCGGCGACATGTGGTGCAGCGCGCCGTCGATATGGCTCTTGAAGGTGACGCCCTGCTCGTCGAGCTTGCGCAGGCCCGACAGCGACATGACCTGGAAGCCGCCCGAATCGGTGAGGATCGGATGCGGCCAGCGGATGAGCTCATGCAGGCCGCCGAGGCGCGCGACGCGCTCCGGGCCGGGGCGCAGCATCAGGTGATAGGTGTTGCCGAGGATGATGTCGGCGCCGAGGTCGCGCACCTGGTCGAGATACATCGCCTTGACCGTGCCGACCGTGCCGACCGGCATGAAGGCCGGCGTGCGGATCACGCCGCGCGGCATGGAAACCTCGCCGCGACGGGCCTTGCCGTCGGTGGCGAGGAGCTTGAACTGGAAGGTCTCGGTCATCGGTCGTTCCGGAAAAGCAGGCTGGAGTCGCCGTAGGAATAGAAGCGGTAGCCGGCAGCGATCGCATGGGCATAGGCGCCGCGCATCGTCTCCAGGCCCGAAAAGGCGGAGACGAGCATGAAGAGCGTCGATTTCGGCAGGTGGAAATTGGTCATCAGCATGTCGGCCGTGCGGAAGCGGTAGCCGGGGGTGATGAAGATGCCCGTCGCGCCGGACCACGGCTTGATCGTGCCGTCTTCGCCGGCGGCGCTTTCGAGGAGGCGCAGCGAGGTCGTGCCGACGGAGACGATGCGCCCGCCCCTCGCCCGCACAGTGTTGAGCGCGGCGGCGGTCTCCACGGAGACGTAGCCGATCTCCTCGTGCATGACGTGGTCGGTCGTATCGTCCGCCTTCACCGGCAGGAAGGTGCCGGCGCCGACATGCAGCGTCACGAAATGCCGCTCGACGCCGAGCACGTCGAGCGTTTCGAAGAGCGTGCCGGTGAAATGCAGGCCCGCCGTCGGCGCCGCGACGGCGCCCTCCTCGCGGGCATAGATCGTCTGGTAGTCTCGGCGGTCCGCCTCGTCGTCCTCGCGCTTGGAGGCGATGTAGGGCGGCAGCGGGATATGGCCGACGGCGGCGATGGCCCGGTCGAGATCGGGACCGGAGGCGTCGAAATGCAGGGTGACCTCGCCGCCCTCGCCTTTCTGCTCGACGGTCGCCGAAAGCGCTTCCGCCGCGCCGAAGGCGATGCGGTCACCCAGCTTGATGCGCTTGCCGGGCCTGGCAAAGGCCTTCCAGCGATCGCCGGCGATGCGCATGTGCAGCGTTGCAGAAACCTTCTGGCCGCCCGCGCCCTCGCGGTGGCGGATGCCCTCGAGCTGGGCCGGGATGACCCGCGTGTCGTTGAAGACCAGCGCGTCGCCGGGGCGCAGCAGCGACGGCAGGTCGCCGACGGTGCGGTCCTCGTAGGGTGCGTCCCTGCCCGGTTGAACGACGAGCAGCCTTGCCGCCTCACGCGGCGTTACCGGGCGCAGCGCGATGTTTTCTTCCGGCAGATCGAAATCGAAGAGGTCGACGCGCATGGGCGGGCTCAGGTGAAGCGGATCATGAGCGCGCCGCCGACAAGCAGCACGGCGCCGGCGATGCGGCCGACGGAGATTTCCCGCACGGCCATGCCGAGGAAGCCGATGCGATCGAGCAGGATGCCGGCGAGAAGCTGCCCGGAGACGGCGAAGGCCATGACGGCGGCAGCGCCGATGCGCGGCGTCAGGTAGATGGCGGTCGTCACATAGACCGTGCCGAGCGCACCGCCGGCGAAATAGACCCAGGCATCCGGGCCGCGCCAGTCGGGCGCCCGGCCCTCGAAGGCGGCGGTGGCGAAGACGACAAGAGCGAGGACGAGCGCGCCGGCGAAGAACGAGACGCAGGCGGCCGCGACCGGCATGGCGAGCCCCCGGCCCAGCAGCGCGTTGATGGGGGCCTGGATGGCGATGCACGCGCCTGCCGCAATGCCGAGCAGCGCCCAGAGGAAAGCAGCCATATGACGTCGTCTCTTGAAAAGCGCTCAAAGAAAAACCGCGCCCGCCGGGGCGAGCGCGGTCGAAAACGAAGGTTCTCTATCAGGCGGCCGCGTCGGCGGCAACCTTCATCGAGACGATGGTGTCGGGATCGCGCACCGGCTCGCCGCGCTTGATCTTGTCGATGTTCTCCATGCCTTCGACGACCTGGCCCCAGACGGAATACTGCTTGTTGAGCCAGGGGGCGTCGGTGAAGCAGATGAAGAACTGCGAGTTTGCCGAGTTCGGCATCTGGCTGCGGGCCATCGAGCAGGTGCCGCGCACATGGCTCATGTTGGAGAACTCGGCCTTGAGGTCCGGCTTTTCCGAGCCGCCCATGCCGGCGCGGGCCGGGTTGAAGTCCTTGCCGCCGGTCTTGCCGTACTGCACGTCGCCCGTCTGGGCCATGAAGTCCTCGATGACGCGGTGGAAGACGACGCCGTCATAGGCGCCTTCGCGCGTCAGTTCCTTGACGCGCGCGACGTGGCCCGGTGCGAGATCCGGAAGAAGCTGGATGACCACCTTGCCCTTCGTGGTCTCCATGATGATGGTGTTTTCCGGATCCTTGATCTCGGCCATGGTCTTTCTCCTTCAAAGGCGGTTGTGCAGAAAGTGTGTCGCCGTTCTGCGATTACAACGGGCGACACACCGAAAAGTGAACTACTTGCCTACGGTGACCTTGATCATCCGATCGGGATCGGTGACCGCGCCGTTATTGGCTTCGTCGCCGCGCTTGATCTTGTCGACATTCTCCATGCCGGAAACGACCTTGCCGACGACCGTGTACTGGCCGTTCAGGAAGTCGCCGGGGGCGAACATGATGAAGAACTGCGAATTGGCCGAGTTCGGGTCCTGCGACCGGGCCATGCCGACCGTGCCGCGCTCGAAGGGCACGTTGGAGAATTCCTGCGGCAGGTCCGGCTGGCTGGAGCCGCCCGTGCCGGCCGCATCGGGCTGGAAGCCGTCTTCCATGTCGCCGTACTGCACGTCGCCGGTCTGCGCCATGAAGCCTTCGATGACGCGGTGGAAGGCGACATTGTCATATTCGCCGGCGGCGGCCAGCGCCTTGATGCGCTCGACATGCTTGGGCGCCACCTGGTCGTTCAGTTCGACGACGACGGGGCCGTCCTTGAGCTGGATCGTGATGAATTCGGCCGCTTGGGCAACGACGGCGCTCGTCGTGGCGGCAAGGAACAGGGCTCCTGCAAAGGCGAAACGGAGGATGTTCATGATAGCTCCCTAAGGGGGTTCAGGATGATGGGCTCAGCGCGTCTTGCGGGCTTTCAGCGCCGTGAAGACGGGCGCGGGGACGAAGGCGCCGACATCGCCGCCCATGGCCGCGATCTGGCGGACCAATGTGGCGGTAATGGGCCGCGAGGCGACGCCCGCCGGCAGGAAGACGGTCTGCACGTCGCTCGCCATCTGGCGGTTCATGCCGGCCATCTGCATTTCATAGTCGAGATCCGTGCCGTCGCGCAGGCCGCGGATGAGCAGGCGCGCGCCGTGCTCGCGCGCGGCATCGACGACGAGATTGGAGAAGGAGACGACGCTGACATCCCCTGCCCGCGCCGGCAGCGCCTCGGCGATCGATCGGCGGATGAGGTCCGCGCGCTCCTCGAAGGAGAAGAGCGGTGTCTTGCCGGGATGGATGCCGATCGCGACGATGACCTTCGGCGCCACGTTCAGCGCCTGCACCAGGACGTCGATATGGCCGTTGGTGATCGGATCGAAAGAGCCAGGGTAGAAGGCGACTGTCATCGGCAGGGTCCCGTTTGCCGCCTTTTGTCACGGACGGCCCCTTTCCGCAAGGGCGCGGCCTGTCGCAACCCGCACTGTCCCCTGCCAAGAACATGAACGCGGCATGAACGGGCCGTTCAAGACCATTTCAGGCGCGGCATGTCTAAATGGCAGCATCGAAGCCGGGAACAAAAGACGCGTCCGCGCATTCTCCCCGTCGAATACACTGAAACAAGTAATGCGTTTCCTCTGGCTTGAAGGAACACGAAAATGGCTCTGGCTCTACTCTGCATGACGATGTTCATCGCCCTTACCGCCGCAACGATCCATGCGTTGCGGGAAGAGGATCGCCCGGCAGCGCCGAAGATCGCCGGGCGCGGCAAGTGGCTGCACTGAGCGGGTATGGCACCATGGCCGCGCTCACCATCGTCTTCACGCTCTTCATCAGCGTCGTCTTCACCTTCGACTTCGCGCACACGATCCTGGATCTGAAACGGGATCGCGCCGCCCTGAAGGCGGCCAGGCTGAAAACCCAAGCAGGCGGCTTCGGCGTCTGAGAACGTCTCCCTGCGGCAAGCGCCCCTCCGCGCATGGCTGCCGCAGCACGTATGCCGCCGTCAGAGCGGGTAGCCTTTCCTCCGGGCTGCCCGCACAAATGAAAAGCCGGACGGTCGTTCCCTGCCCGTCCGGCTTTTTCGTCTTCAGAAGAAGAGGCCTTATTCCTCGGCAGGAGGCGTTCCCTCGGCGGAGTCGACATCGCCTTCCATGGCGATCCCGTCCGTCTCGTCATCGTCGCCTTCCGGCTCGCTGATGCGCTCGACCGAGACGACCTTCTCGTCCTTTGCCGTGGAGAAGATGGTGACGCCCTTCGTGGCGCGGCTGGCGACGCGGATACCGTCGACCGGCACGCGGATCAACTGGCCGCCGTCGGAGACGAGCATCAGCTGGTCCTTCTCCTCGACCGGGAAGGCGGCGACGAGTTCGCCGATCTCGCTGGTCTTCGAGGTGTCGGTGGCGCGGATGCCCTTGCCGCCGCGGCCGGAGGTGCGGAAATCGTAGGACGACGACCGCTTGCCAAAACCCTTCTGCGAGACGGTGAGGACGAACTGTTCGCGCGCCCTGAGTTCCTGGTAGCGCTCGTCCGTGAGATCGCCGACTTCGCCGACCTCCTCGCCGACCAGCGCGATATCCTCCTCGTCGACGCCGCTGGCGCGGCGTTCGGCGGCGGAGCGCTTCAGATAGGCGGCGCGCTCCCAGGGCTCGGCCGCGACATGGCTGACGATCGTCATCGAGATGATGCGGTCGCCGCTGCCAAGCGAGATGCCGCGCACGCCGACCGAGTTGCGGCCGGCGAAGACACGCACGTCGTCGACCGGGAAGCGGATGCACTGGCCGAGCGCCGTCGTCAGCAGCACGTCGTCATGCTCCGTGCAGGTCTCGACATTGAGGATCTCGTCGCCCTCTTCCTCCAGCTTCATCGCGATCTTGCCGTTGCGGTTGACCTGGACGAAGTCGGAGAGCTTGTTGCGGCGCACCGTGCCGCGGGTCGTCGAGAACATGACGTCGAGGTTTTCCCACGTCGTCTCGTCCTCGGGCAGCGGCATGATGGTGGTGATGCGCTCGCCGGGGTTCAGCGGCAGCATGTTGATCAGCGCCTTGCCCTTGGACTGCGGCGTGCCGATCGGCAGGCGCCAGACCTTTTCCTTGTAGACGATGCCGCGCGAGGAGAAGAACAGGACGGGCGTGTGCGTGTTGGCGACGAAGAGGCGGGTGGCGAAATCCTCGTCCTTCATGGCCATGCCCGAACGGCCCTTGCCGCCGCGGCGCTGCGCGCGGTAGGTGGCGAGCGGCACGCGCTTGACGTAGCCGGCATGCGATACGGTGACGACCATGTCCTCGCGGGCGATCAGGTCCTCGTCGTCCATGTCGGGACCGCCCTCGGCGATCTCGGTGCGGCGCGGCGTGCCGAACTCGTCGCGCACGGCGATGAGCTCGTCCTTGACGATGTTCATCATGCGCAGGCGCGAGGAGAGGATATCGAGGTAGTCCTTGATCTCCTCGCCGATCTTGTTGAGTTCCTCGTCGATCTCGTCGCGGCCGAGGGCCGTGAGGCGGGCGAGGCGCAGTTCGAGGATCGCACGGGCCTGCTCTTCGGAAAGATTGTAGGTCAGGTCCTCGTTGATGCGGTGGCGCGGGTCGTCGATGAGGCGGATCAGCGCATCGACGTCCTTGGCCGGCCAGCGGCGCTCCATCAACTGCTCGCGCGCCGTCTGCGGATCGGGCGCGCGGCGGATGAGGTTGATCACCTCGTCGATATTGGCGACGGCGATGGCGAGGCCGACCAAGACGTGGGCGCGGTCGCGCGCCTTGCGCAGCAGATACTTCGTGCGGCGGCTGACGACCTCCTCGCGGAAGGCGACGAAGGCGCGCAGCATGTCGAGCAGCGTCATCTGCTCCGGCTTGCCGCCGTTCAGCGCCACCATGTTGCAGCCGAAGGAGGTCTGCAGCGGCGTGTAGCGATAAAGCTGGTTGAGGATGACCTCGGCATTGGCGTCGCGCTTCAATTCGATGACGACGCGGTAGCCCTGGCGGTCGGATTCGTCGCGCAGGTCCGAGATGCCCTCGATGCGCTTGTCGCGCACCAGTTCGGCCATCTTCTCGATCATCGACGACTTGTTCACCTGGAAGGGAACTTCCGTGACGATGATCTGCTCGCGGTCGCCCCGCATCGGCTCGATATGGGCGCGCCCGCGCATGATGACGGAGCCGCGGCCTGTCTCATAGGCCTGGCGGATGCCGGCGCGACCGAGGATCAGCGCACCGGTCGGGAAGTCCGGCCCGGGAATGTACTGCATCAGGTCGAGCAGCTCGATTGCCGGATTGTCGATCAGCGCGATGCAGCCGTTGATGACTTCGGAGAGGTTGTGCGGCGGAATGTTCGTCGCCATGCCGACGGCGATGCCGCCCGCGCCGTTGACGAGCAGGTTCGGGAACTTCGCCGGAACGACGACCGGCTCGCTCATCGTGCCGTCGTAGTTGTCGCGGAAGCTGACCGTTTCCTTGTCGAGGTCGTCGAGCAGCGAATGGGCGGCCTTTTCCAGGCGGCATTCCGTGTAGCGCTGGGCCGCCGGCGGGTCGCCGTCGATGGAGCCGAAATTGCCCTGGCCGTCGATCAGCGGCAGGCGGAGCGACCAGTCCTGCGCCATGCGCGCCAGCGCGTCGTAGATCGCCGCGTCGCCGTGCGGATGGTATTTACCCATCACGTCACCGGTCACGCGCGCCGACTTCACGTATTTCTTGTTCCAGTCGACGCCCATCTCGCTCATCGAGTAGAGGATGCGCCGGTGAACGGGCTTCAGGCCGTCGCGTACATCGGGCAGCGCGCGGGACACGATCACGCTCATGGCGTAGTCGAGATAGGACCGCTGCATTTCCTCGATGATGGAGATGGGCTCAATGCCGGGAGGGTTCTTGCCGCCGGGTGTCGATTGTTCTGTCAATTTCGGTCACGATCGTTGTTCAGAATCACAAGGGAATTTTATAGCCTACCGGCGCTGGAAGCGCCAATTTCGCAGGGGGTTTTGAACAGGCTTTTCCAAGTAAAATCCGCCTATTTGCGCATTTTCATGGCCGTGGCGCCGCATACGTCCGGCCGCCCTTCCCTTGCACGGCGCCCTACCCTAACAATAACCGGACAAGGCCGGGACAAATCGGCCGCGCAACGGCGAGGGGAACGCCCGACATGCTCAACATCGATCTTCTGGTCAATGCGATCACGACCCTGCTCGTGACCATCGATCCGCCGGGCCTCGCCCCGATCTTCCTCGGCCTCACGGTCGGCATGACGCGCCCGCAGCGCACGCAGGTGGCGCTGCGCGGCTCGCTCATCGCCTTCTGCATCCTCGCCGTCTTCGCGCTGACGGGCTCCGGCGTTCTGTCGCTGCTCGGCATCTCCATCGGCGCCTTCCGCATCGCCGGCGGCCTGCTCCTGTTCTGGATCGCCTTCGAGATGATCTTCGAGCGCCGCAACGAGCGCAAGGAAAAGACCAGCGAGGTGGCGATCACCCGCGACCACATCCACAACATCGCCGTCTTCCCGCTCGCCCTGCCGCTGATCGCCGGCCCCGGCGCGATCTCCGCGACAATCCTCACCTCCGGCTCCTTCCCCTCGGCGCTTGAGCGCGTCGCCCTCATCGGCGTCATCGCGCTCTGCCTCGTCATCCTGTTCATGTCGCTGGTCATCGCCGAGCGCATCGACCGCTTCCTCGGCAAGACCGGCCGCGCGATCCTGACGCGCCTGCTCGGCGTCATCCTCGCGGCGCTGGCGGTGCAGTTTGTGGTGGACGGGGTGAAGTCCGCTTTCGCGCTCTGAAGGCGCAGCGATCGCCGTCCGCGAAAACGAAGCGGGCGCGGATCGCTGCACGCGTCCGCGCCCGGATCATGCCGAGAAAGGCAAAGGGGAACGATCAGAACGGGATGTCGTCATCCATGTCGCGCGAGAGCGAGCCGCTCGAACGGCTTGCACCGCCACCGGCGCCACCGCCCTGGGACGGGCGCGAGCCGTAGTCGTCGTAGCTCGGCGCGCCGCCGCCGAGATCGCCGCCGCCCCGCCGCTCGCCGCCGCCTTCGCCGCGGCCGTCGAGCATGGTCAGCGTCGAGTTGAAGCCCTGCAGCACGACTTCCGTCGAATAGCGGTCGTTACCGGTCTGGTCCTGCCACTTGCGGGTCTGCAGCGCGCCCTCGATATAGAGCTTGGCGCCCTTCTTCACATATTGCTCGACGACCTTGCACAGGCCCTCGTTGAAGACGACGACATTGTGCCATTCGGTCTTCTCGCGGCGTTCGCCGCTGTTGCGGTCGCGCCAGGTCTCGGACGTGGCGATGCGCAGGTTGGCGATCGGCCGACCGTCCTGCGTGCGCCGGATTTCCGGGTCCGCCCCGACATTGCCGATCAAGATCACCTTGTTGACGCTTCCAGCCATACCCGTATTTCCCGTTTTTGCACCGGGCGCTCGCTGCCCGGCATCATCTCACTACACGAATGCGGCATCTTATAAGCTGCCGCGCGCCCGCGCCGCCCCGCATGAGCGGTAATCCACAGATCAATTGCAAAAATTCGTTCTTTTTTTGTTCTAATAATTCCCTACACTCTTGTCAACCGAATCGGAAACGGGCACGGAATTCTCAGACCCGCGCATGGACATGGCCCATCCCGTCCCTACATAGGGGCCGGACCCCGCACCGATGCGCAACGACCTTTGACGCTGGATACGATGAGCGAACTCAAGACCATTTCCATTCGCGGCGCGCGCGAACACAATCTCAAGGGCATCGATCTCGACCTGCCCCGCAACAAGCTGATCGTCATGACCGGGCTTTCGGGCTCGGGCAAGTCGTCGCTCGCCTTCGACACGATCTATGCCGAGGGCCAGCGGCGCTATGTCGAGAGCCTTTCGGCCTATGCACGGCAGTTCCTGGAGATGATGCAGAAGCCGGACGTCGACCAGATCGACGGCCTGTCGCCGGCCATCTCCATCGAGCAGAAGACGACCTCGAAGAACCCGCGCTCGACCGTCGGCACGGTCACCGAGATCTACGACTACATGCGCCTGCTTTTCGCGCGCGTCGGCGTTCCCTATTCGCCGGCGACGGGCCTGCCGATCGAGAGCCAGACGGTCAGCCAGATGGTCGACCGCGTCATCGATTTCGGCGAAGGCACGCGCCTCTACATCCTCGCGCCCATCGTGCGCGGCCGCAAGGGCGAGTACAGGAAGGAACTCGCCGAGCTGATGAAGAAGGGCTTCCAGCGCGTCAAGGTCGACGGCCAGTTCTACGAGATCGCCGACGTGCCCGCGCTCGACAAGAAGTACAAGCACGACATCGACGTGGTGGTCGACCGCGTCGTGGTGCGGGCCGACCTTTCCTCGCGCCTCGCCGACAGCCTGGAGACCTGCCTGAAGCTCGCCGAGGGCCTCGCCATCGCCGAATTCGCCGACAAGCCGCTGCCGGTCGAGGAGACGGCGGCCGGCGGCTCGGCCAACAAGTCGCTGAACGACACGCATGAGCGCGTGCTGTTTTCCGAAAAGTTCGCCTGCCCTGTCTCCGGCTTCACCATCCCCGAGATCGAGCCGCGCCTCTTCTCGTTCAACAACCCGTTCGGCGCCTGCCCGACCTGCGACGGCCTCGGCAGCCAGCAGAAGATCGACCCGGACCTCATCGTGCCCGAGGCGGAGCGCACGCTGCGCGACGGGGCCATCGCGCCCTGGGCCAAATCCTCCTCGCCCTACTACAACCAGACGCTGGAGGCGCTCGGCGCCGCCTACGGCTTCAAGCTCTCCAACCGCTGGTCGGAACTGTCGGAAGCCGCGCAGGGCGCCATCCTCAACGGCACGAAGGAGAAGATCGAGTTCAACTACAAGGACGGCGCGCGCTCCTACAAGACGGTGAAGACCTTCGAGGGCATCGTGCCGAACCTCGAAAGGCGCTGGAAGGAGACCGACAGCGCATGGTCGCGTGAAGAAATCGAGCGCTACATGTCGGCCGCGCCCTGCCCGGCCTGCAGCGGCTTCCGCCTGAAGCCCGAGGCGCTGGCGGTGAAGATCAACAGGCTGCATATCGGCGAGGCGACGGCCATGTCGATCCGCGTGGCGCGCGACTGGTTCGAGGCGCTGCCGGGCCACCTCAACGCCAAGCAGAACGAGATCGCCGTCCGCATCCTGAAAGAAATCCGCGAGCGCCTGCGCTTCCTCAACGATGTCGGCCTCGAATATCTTTCGCTCTCGCGCAATTCCGGCACGCTGTCGGGCGGCGAGAGCCAGCGCATCCGCCTCGCCTCGCAGATCGGCTCGGGCCTGACGGGCGTGCTCTACGTGCTGGACGAGCCCTCGATCGGCCTGCACCAGCGCGACAATGCGCGCCTGCTCGACACGCTGCGGCACCTGCGCGACATCGGCAACACGGTGATCGTCGTGGAGCATGACGAGGACGCGATCCTGACGGCGGACTACGTGGTCGATATCGGTCCGGCCGCGGGCATCCACGGCGGCGAGGTGATCGCGCAGGGCACGCCCGGCGAGGTCATCGCCAACCCGGCCTCGCTGACCGGCCAGTATCTCTCCGGTGCGCTTTCCGTCGCGGTTCCCGCGGAACGGCGCAAGCCGAAGAAGAAGAAGGAAATCAAGGTCGTCGGTGCGAAGGCCAACAATCTGAAGAACGTCACCGCGTCGATCCCGCTCGGCGTCTTCACGGCGGTGACGGGCGTTTCGGGCGGCGGCAAGTCGACCTTCCTCATCGAGACGCTCTACAAGTCGGCCGCCCGCCGCATCATGGGCGCGCGCGAAATCCCCGCCGAGCACGAGCGGATCGACGGTTTCGAATATATCGACAAGGTCATCGACATCGACCAGTCGCCGATCGGCCGCACGCCGCGCTCCAACCCGGCGACCTATACCGGCGCCTTCACGCCGATCCGCGACTGGTTCGCCGGGCTTCCGGAGGCGAAAGCCCGCGGCTACCAGCCCGGCCGCTTTTCCTTCAACGTCAAGGGCGGGCGCTGCGAGGCTTGCCAGGGCGACGGCGTCATCAAGATCGAGATGCACTTCCTGCCCGACGTCTACGTCACCTGCGACGTCTGCCACGGCAAGCGCTACAACCGCGAAACGCTCGACGTCACCTTCAAGGGCAAGTCGATCGCCGACGTGCTCGACATGACGGTGGAGGAAGGCGTCGAGTTCTTCGCCGCCGTGCCGGCGGTGCGCGACAAGCTGACGACGCTGAACCAGGTGGGCCTTGGCTATATCAAGGTCGGCCAGCAGGCGAACACGCTGTCGGGCGGCGAGGCGCAGCGCGTCAAGCTCGCCAAGGAACTGTCGAAGCGCTCGACCGGCCGCACGCTCTACATCCTCGACGAGCCGACGACGGGCCTGCACTTCCATGACGTGGCCAAGCTGCTCGAAGTGCTGCACGAACTGGTCAACCAGGGCAATTCGGTCGTCGTCATCGAGCACAATCTGGAGGTCATCAAGACCGCCGACTGGATCATCGACTTCGGCCCCGAGGGCGGCGACGGCGGCGGCGAGGTGATCGCGGAAGGCACGCCGGAAGACGTGGTGAAGGTGAAGCGCTCCTATACCGGCCATTTCCTCAAGGAGCTGCTGGAGCGCCGGCCGATCAAGACGGTGGCGGCGGAGTAGCCCCATGATCCTGATCGGCCAGTACGATTCGTCCTTCGTGCGCCGCGTGGGCATCGCGCTGCGGCTCTACGATCTCCCCTTCGAGCATCGGCCCTGGTCGGTGTTCGGCGAAGGCGACAAGGTGCAGGCGCTCAACCCGCTGATGCGCGTGCCGACGCTGGTGCTGGACGACGGCGACGTGGTGGCCGACAGCCCGTCGATCCTCGATCATCTCGACGGCCTCGTGCCGCCGGAACGCCGCCTGCTGCCGCAGGCCGAGCCCGAGCGGCGGCAGGCGCTGAGGGTGATGGCCTTCGCGACCGGCCTTGCCGACAAGGGCGTCAGCCTGTTCTACGAATTGCACCTGCACGAGGCGCCCTCGGCCTTCTTCGTCGAGCGCTGCCGCGCGCAGATCTCGGCCGTGCTGGCCGCGCTGGAGGCCGAGCGTGCCGCGCGGCCGCAACCCTACTGGTTCGGCCGCCTCAGCCATGCGGATATCGCGGTCGCCTGCGCCTTGCGGCATGTCGGCGAGGCCCATCCCGGTCTCGTCGATCCGGCGGCCTGTCCGGCGCTTGCCGCCCATTGCGCCCGCATGGAGGCGCTGCCGGTGTTTTTGGAGATTTCGCAGCCCTTCGTCGCGCCCGCCTGAGGCGCGCCGCCATCCGTCTGTCGAGGAGGACTGACATGAGCACATCCGGCACCATCCGAACCGGCATCGGCGGCTGGACCTTCGATCCCTGGGAAGGCACGTTCTACCCGGAGAAGCTGCCGAAGAAGCGGCAACTGGAATTCGCCAGCCGCGAACTGACAGCCATCGAGGTGAACGGCACCTATTACGGCTCGCAGAAGCCGGAGACCTTCGCCAAATGGGCGGCCGAGGTGCCGGACGGCTTCATCTTCTCGCTGAAGGCGAGCCGCTTCACGACCAACCGCAAGGTCCTGGCCGAGGGCGGCGAGTCGGTTCAGAAATTCCTGACGCAGGGCCTCACCGAGCTTGGCGACCGCCTCGGCCCCATCCTCTGGCAGTTCCCGCCGACGAAGAAATTCGAGCCGGAGGATTTCGAGGGTTTTTTGAAGCTCCTGCCGGAAAAGCTAGACGGCCTGCCCCTGAAGCATGCGCTGGAAGTGCGCAACGAGACGTTCATGACGCCCGACTTCGCAGCGCTTGTCCGCAAATACAACATGGCGATCGTCTATGCGCAGCACGAGGACTATCCCGAGATCGCCGACGTGACGGCCGATTTCGTCTATGCCCGCCTGCAGAAGGGCTCCGACGACATCAAGACCTGCTATCCGGAAAAGGCCCTCGGCGAATGGGCGACGCGGCTCAAGGACTGGGCCGGCGGCGGAGAACCGGAGGACCTGCCGAAGATCGACCCGGACAGCAAGCCGGCGAAAAGGCCGCGCGATGTCTTCGCCTTCTTCATCACCTCGGGCAAGGTGAACGCGCCGAACGGCGCGCGCGAATTGCAGCGGCGCGCCGGCTGAGGCCGACCTAGAGCATTTCCGGCGAACTCCGGTTCACCGGAAATGCTCTAGATTCTTGTTTTTACCGCATTATCCGACGTCGAAGCGACCTCGCTTCGACTGGAAATGCTCTAGCGCGGCAAGGGCGGAACGGCGCCCGGCAGATCCTCCGCCGTCAGGCCCTCGCCGGCGATCCGGCCCGCCTCGCCGTGGCGCCAGACGGCGCTGGCGGCGGCTTCGAAGGCGGGCATGCCCTGGGCGAGATGGGCGCCGACGATGCCGGCGAGCACGTCGCCCGAGCCGGCCGTCGCGAGCCAGGGCGGCGCGTTCGCGTTGACGAGGACCCGGCCGTCCGGCGCGGCGATCGCCGTATCGGCGCCCTTGAGGATCAGGATGCCGTTGCTTCGCGCGGCCGCCTCGCGGGCGCGGTCGATCTTCGACAGGGTTTCGTCCGCCGCAAGATCCGGGAAGAGACGGGCGAATTCGCCGTCATGCGGCGTCAGCACCAGCCGGGGGCTTCCCTCGGAAAACTGCAGGAAGAGCGCGGCGGGATCGTCGCGGAAGGCGCTGATGCCGTCGGCATCGAGCACGAGGCGGCGGCCGCTCTCGGCCAGCAGCCGCACATAGTCCCTCGCCCGCCTGCCGTCGCCGAAGCCGGGGCCGAGCACGAAGGTCTCCATCCGCCGATCCTCCAGCAGGGCCGAAAGGTCGGCGCCGCCGTCGACGGGCTTCAGCATCGCCGCGGTCAGGTGCGCGGCATTGGTGGAAAGCGCTTCGCGCGGCGAGAGCAGCGTGACGAGGCCGGCGCCGGCGCGAAGGCCGGCATCGGCGGAGAGGCGCGCGGCGCCCGTCGCCGCCGCCGGGCCGGAGAAGACGGCAAGGTGTCCGCGCCCGTATTTGTGGGTCCCGCCGTCCGGCGCGGGCAGCGCGAGGCGCCAGATCGCCGGTACGTTCACCCGCATGTGATCCGCATGGCGGGCGAGCAGGCGCGCGGGGATGCCGATGTCGAAGACTTCGAGATCGCCCGCCAGGCTGCGGCCGGGCAGCAGCAGGTGGCCGGGCTTGCGGCACATGAAGGTGACGGTCGCGGCGGCCTCGAAGGCCGCGCCCCGCACCTGCCCGGTCCGCCCGTCGACGCCGGACGGCAGGTCCACGGCCAGCACGGGCAGGATCGCCTTGCGGCACACCGTCTCGATGAGGTCGGCAACGGCCGGCGGCACGTCGCGCGACAGGCCCGCGCCGAACAGCGCGTCGACGACGACGTCGCCCGGCCGGGGCACGTAGGCGGCAAGCGGCGCGACGGCGCCGGAAAACCGGGCGAAGGCGGTCGCGGCATCCCCCGTCAGCGCCCCGGTGTCCCCCAGCGCATGGACCGCGACCACAGCCCCCGCCGCCTGCAGGGCGCGGGCGGCGACATAGCCGTCGCCGCCATTGTTGCCGGGGCCGCACAGCACGGCAAAGCGCAGCGCGCCGGGAAAGCGGCGCAGCGCGGCGGCGGCGACCGCCTGTCCCGCCCGCTCCATCAGGCCGCAGCTCGAAAGGTTAAGGGCGGCGGCGCGGTCGATCCGGCCCATCTCCTCGGGCGTGACGATGAGTGTGTCGAGGTCCTTGTGCATGCCGACACCATGCGCGCAAAGCGATGGCGCAGACAAGCCCGGGGATCGATCCGGCGCAAAGCCCGTTTTTTAAGCATCTGCATATTCGATATGCTCAAATTTGCAGCTTTAGGCGGCAATTCCGCCGACCCCGCCGCGCGCGGCCGCCGCCCGGCGTTGAAAGTGACATTTTTTAGGCAAATTCCGCTGGCCCTTTTGCCCGGAAAGCCGCATCATCCGCCGCGTGAGGACGGGCAGGATCGCCGGAGAAGCGGATTTCATCCGCGACGACAGGCATCCTGCTTCAAGTTGGCATGATACATGCATTTGGGTAGGCAGCGCGCGCAAAACGGGCGCAAACGCAAGAAGCGGAGAGACATTTCCTCATGAAAAAGATCGAAGCGATCATCAAGCCCTTCAAGCTCGACGAAGTGAAGGAAGCCCTCCAGGAAGTCGGCCTGCAGGGCATCACCGTCACCGAGGCGAAGGGCTTTGGACGCCAAAAGGGTCACACGGAGCTTTACCGTGGCGCCGAATACGTCGTCGACTTTCTGCCCAAGGTGAAGGTCGAGGTCGTTCTGGCGGACGAAAATGCGGAGGCCGTCATCGAGGCGATCCGCAACGCGGCCCAGACGGGCCGCATAGGCGATGGCAAGATCTTTGTCTCCAACGTCGAGGAAGTCATTCGCATCCGCACCGGCGAAACCGGCGTCGACGCCATCTAATCCCGCCCGGCCATCCGGCCGCGGCTTCCATCTCGTCATCTCACACAGGGACCCCATACAATGACGACTGCCAATGAAATCCTCAAGCAGATCAAGGAAAACGACGTCAAGTTCGTCGACCTGCGCTTCACCGACCCGCGCGGCAAGATGCATCACGTCACGATGGACGTCGGTTGCGTCGACGAAGACATGTTCGCCGACGGCGTCATGTTCGACGGTTCCTCGATCGGCGGCTGGAAGGCGATCAACGAGTCCGACATGGTGCTGATGCCCGATCCGGCCACCGTGCACATGGACCCGTTCTTCGCGCAGTCCACCATGGTCGTCATGTGCGACATCCTCGACCCGGTCTCGGGCGAGAGCTACAACCGCGACCCGCGCGGCACGGCCAAGAAGGCGGAAGCCTATCTCAAGGCCTCGGGCATCGGCGACACGGTCTATGCCGGCCCGGAACCGGAATTCTTCGTCTTCGACGACGTCAAGTACAAGGCCGACCCATACAATACCGGCTTCAAGCTGGACAGCTCGGAGCTGCCGTCGAACGACGACACCGACTACGAGACCGGCAACCTCGGCCATCGCCCGCGCGTCAAGGGCGGCTACTTCCCGGTTCCGCCGGTCGACAGCTGCCAGGACATGCGCTCGGAAATGCTGACGGTCCTCACCGAGATGGGCGTCACCGTCGAGAAGCAGCACCATGAAGTGGCCGCCGCCCAGCACGAGCTCGGCGTCAAGTTCGACACGCTGGTGCGCAGCGCCGACAAGGTGCAGATCTACAAGTACGTCGTGCACCAGGTCGCCAATGCCTACGGCAAGACGGCCACCTTCATGCCGAAGCCGATCTTCGGCGACAACGGCTCGGGCATGCACGTCCATCTGTCGATCTGGAAGGATTCCAAGCCGCAGTTCGCCGGCGACGAATATGCCGGCCTGTCGGAATCGTGCCTCTACTTCATCGGCGGCATCATCAAGCACGCCAAGGCGATCAACGCCTTCACCAACCCGACGACGAACTCCTACAAGCGTCTCGTCCCGGGCTATGAGGCGCCGGTCCTGCTCGCCTACTCGGCCCGCAACCGCTCGGCCTCCTGCCGCATCCCGTTCGGCACGGGTCCGAAGTCCAAGCGCGTCGAGATCCGCTTCCCCGACCCGCTCGGCAACCCCTATCTCGGCTTCGCCGCCATGCTGATGGCCGGCCTCGACGGCATCAAGAACAAGATCCATCCCGGCAAGGCCATGGACAAGGATCTCTACGACCTGCCGCCGAAGGAACTGAAGAAGATCCCGACCGTCTGCGCCTCGCTGCGCGAAGCGCTGGAAAGCCTCGACAAGGACCGCAAGTTCCTGACCGCCGGCGGCGTGTTCGACGACGACCAGATCGATTCCTACCTCGAACTGAAGATGGTGGAAGTCATGCGTTTCGAAATGACCCCGCACCCGGTCGAGTTCGACATGTACTACTCCGCCTGAGCGGCGGCGGTTTCAAACGAAGAACCCGGCCTCAGGCCGGGTTTTTTGTTTGTCGGAAGGTTTCGGGTGGGACGTGGATCCTCGGGTCAAGCCCGAGGATGACGCAGGAAGGGATGCCGAGCAAAACAAGCGGACATGCCCTATGCCGCACCGTTCGATAGGCGGCCAACCTCTCCTCCCCGTCATCCTCGGGCTTGACCCGAGGATCCAAGCCGCGTCGGATGCCGGAAGCGAAGAATATTCGTCTACGGCTGGAGCCGCTGCTTGAGCAGGTTGAGATATTCCTCGTTGCTGTCGTCGGCGGCACGGGAGGCGGCGGCGGGCGCCTTGCAGGCGGGCTTGTAGTCGAGCGCCATGCCGGCCTTCACGCAGACGCCGACCTTCCAGCCGGGCGGCAGCGCGGTGAGGTCCACCGTCTTCCATTTCGGGTGGCCCGTCGCCTTCAGCTTGTCGAGGCCGGTGACGATGAGGTTGGAGAAGTCCGCCACCGTCTTGCAGCTGTCGCGATGGTAGGCGTTGCGCTTGATGTCGTAGTCGTAGGTCATCATCACGGCCTTGACGGCGATGAGGTCGACCGGCTCGTCCTGGAAGGAATAGGTGCCAGGCTCGATGCGCGAGGGCGTATAGGTGGCCAGCAGCGGCGCCTCGGTGATCGGCACGAGGTGGAATTTCGCCTTGTCGATCGCGTTGCCGGTGAAGAGCGAGGCCGGCGCGCCGGCGACGTAGAAGAAGGCGTCGATCTCGCCGGAGAGAAGCTTCGGCAGCGCCTCGTCCGGGTTGATGTCCAGCCGCGCGCCGGCCTTGACCTGCAGGATGTCCATGATGAGCGTGGCGGTGAGGAAAGTGCCCGAATCCTTCTTGCCGACCGCCACCTTCTTGCCCGCGAGGTCCTTCAGGCCCGCAATGTCGGTGCGGGCGAGGACGTGGATCTCCTCGTTGTAGAGCGGGAACATGATGCGCACGCCCTTGACCGCCTTCTGCACCTCGGGGTCGTTCTTCTCGAAGGTCTTCAGGTATTCGAGCACGTCGCTCTGCACGATGCCGAACTGGGTGTTGCGCCGGTTGCGCACGCCGACGAAGTTTTCGAGCGAGCCGGCGCTTTCCAAGACATTGAGCGTCTGGCCGCATTCGGCGCCGAGCGCGGCAATGTCGCGGCCGATCTTGATATAGGTGCCCTGCGGGCCTCCCGTCATGATGTTGCGCTCGAAATCCGCGGCGAAAGCGCCTGCGCCTGAAAGCGCCAGGCCGAGCGCGGCCAAAAGAACAGATCGCTTCATTCCTGGTCTCCCTTAGAGGACGGGTTCACGGTTACGGCTCAGCAGTCGCTGTCGAGGTCGCGCATCAGGTTTCGCAGCGCGAGGACCGGAACGCGCCGGAAGACGCCGCCGAGCGCGCTGGTCACGCATTCGCCCGCCGCAAGCGAGCGTTCGAGCTGGTCGCGCTGCACGCTGGTGAGGGTATCGAGGCCGGGGGTCTCCCGCATCGCCTCGGCCACGCGCGCGCCGTTGCGCGGATCGAGAGGCTGGATGGCGACGTCCCGGGCGGCATCGCCGGTCACCTTCTTTTCCGGCACCGTCTTCCTGCCGTTGTCGTTCGGCTCCTTCGGCAGCGCCATGCAGCTTGCCGCTTCCAGCGCCTCGACCTGCCCCGTCAGCGCCTTGGTCCGCTCGCCGAGGGCGGCGATCTCCTTGTCCTTGCGGCCGATCTCGTCCTCGAGCGCCGGCAGGTCCTTCGTGCGCAGCGTTTCCTCGGCTTTACGCGCCTTGTCGAGTTCCGCGCGGAGGCCTGCGGCCTCGGCCTTCAGGCCCTCGGCCTCCGCGCCACGCGCGGTGGCCTGCTGCGTGCAGGTCTTTTCGAGGCCGGCGAGCCTGTCGGCCTGGAGCGAGAGCTTGCGCTCGCGGTCCTTGACGGCCTCCTCGGCCGTCTTCCGCCCCGCCTCGGCATCCGCGACGCGCTGGCCGAGCAGCTGGAGCTTGTCTTCCAGCGCGGGCACGATCTCCTGCGCAAGCTTCGCGCGTTCGGCGGCGATCGCCGCGACGTCCGGATCCGACGCGCCCGCATCCTTGCGCAAGGCGTCGAGCTGGCGCTTGAGCGCGTCGTTCTCCGCGACGAGCGCCTGCGTGTTGCCGCTGTTCTCCGCGACCTGCGCGGCGCGGGCGTCGAGTTCGCGCGCAAGGTCGGCGATGCGCTTGTCGCGCGTATCGAGTTCGCTTTGCGGGATTGCGTCGTCCATCAGGCGGAAGGCGCCATAGCCGCCGGCCGCGCCGAGCGCCAGGCAGACCACGGAGGCGAACAGGATGCCCCCCATGCCGCTGCCTGCCGACGGTCCGCCGCCGCTCCTGCCCCATTGATTGTTCATGCCATCCGACCCAGCTGAAACGCCCCTTTCGAGGTACGCCGAAACCACCCGTGGCGCAAGCGCGCCACCTGCCCTGATAAAGACGTGCGAGACCGCCGAACTATTGATGTTTCGGCGTATTTACCCAAATATAAGTGGAAAGGTAGGTACGCCATGAAAATGCGTAACGCAAAATTTGCCATTGGCGACATCGTCCGCCACCGGGTGTTCCCCTTCCGTGGCGTGGTCTTCGATGTCGATCCGGAATTCGCCAACACGGAGGAATGGTGGAACGCCATTCCCGCCGAAATCCGGCCGTCGAAGGACCAGCCGTTCTATCATCTCTTCGCAGAGAACGAGGATACGGAATACGTCGCCTACGTCTCCGAGCAGAACCTCGTACCCGACGAAAGCGGCCAGCCGATCCGCCATCCGCAGGTGCGCGCCCTGATGGACGTGGAGCAGGGCCACTACCGCTGGAAGGAACAGAGCGGCATCTTCCACTAGCCGCCAACAAAAAACCCGGCCTATGGCCGGGTTTTTCGTAGTCTTGCGAAGCGCTTACTGGCTCTTGGCGGCCTTCTGGGCCTCTTCGAGCTTCTTGCGGGCTTCTTCCGCCTTCTTCTGCATTTCTTCCTGCAGCAGGCGCTGGCGCTCTTCGAGCTGCGACTGTTCGATCGGCTCGCCGTCGAAGACGCCGGTGAAGCCTTCGAGCGAGATCTTGATCGGGTTCGGCGCGCGCTGGAAGTTGACCGAGGTGAGCACGAGTTCGCCGCCCTTCTTGAGGCTGCCGATCATCTGGTCGGTCAGCGGCACTTCGGCGACGCACTTGTCGGGCATGCAGATGGCGTAGTCGAGCTTCTGGGCCTTGCCGCCGTCGATCTGCATCTGGACGCCCGGCGGGATCAGGCGGGCGCTCGGCACGGAGACCTGCATGATCTTGCGGTTCGTCTTGCCGGAAACGGTGATGAGGCCGACCGCGGTGATGAGCTGGCCGCTGTTGGCCGCCAGCAGGTTCTGCACGATGCAGACGTCGTTGTCTTCCTGCTTGGTGCAGACCTTGAACCAGCCCTTCGGCGGCAGCGCCGACTGCTGCTGTGCCAGCGAGGCGGAAGGAGCGGCCGCCAGGGCAACGGAAGCAGCGAAGGCGGAAAGCACGGTCCGCTTGATGAGGTGCGATGTGAAGATCATGACGATTTCGGTCTCCTGAAAATCCGGTGCCGGAGCGACAGCGCCCCTTGGGTCCCTTTCGGGCGATTTGGTCAGCCGTGCGCTCTCCTGTCGGCGAAATGAGGCATTTGCATGACCCGCTTCGGGGAACCCTGTTACAATGGGCCGCGCCGCATATCCAGCCTTTCTTGACGAAATTCCCGCGCACATTCGATTTCGCCGGCCCGCCACGCTGCCGTCCCGTTCCGAGCGCGTATAATGGACGAGAATCATCCGGACCCCACAAGGAGACCCCGTTGCGCCCCTTGCTTACGGCCTTTGCCGCCTGCCTTCTCGCCTTGCCCGCCAGCTTCGCCCATGCCGCCCCGGTTCACGGCATCGCCATGCACGGCGAGCCGGCCCTGCCGGCGGACTACAAGCATTTCAGCTATGTCGATCCGGACGTGAAGAAGGGCGGGCGCATCTCCTACGGCGTCGTCGGCACCTTCGACAGCCTCAACCCCTTCATCCTGAAAAGCATGCGCACCACGGCGCGCGGCATGTGGGACCCGGAATTCGGCAATCTCGTCTACGAATCGCTGATGGCGCGCTCGCGCGACGAGGCCTTCACCATGTACGGCCTTCTCGCCGAAAGCGTGGAATGGGACGACGACCGCAGCTTCGTCGAATTCCATCTCAATCCGAAGGCGCGCTGGGCGGACGGAAAGCCCGTGACGCCCGAGGACGTCATCTTCACCTTCGAGCTGATGCGCGACAAGGGCCGCGCGCCCTTCAGCCTGCGCCTGAACAGCGTGGGGAAACTGGAGAAGACCGGCGCGCACAGCGTCCGCTTCACCTTCAACGAGAAGGGCGACCGCGAGGCGCCGCTCCTCATCGCGCTGTCGCCGATCCTGCCGAAGCACGCGACGGACGTGGAGAGCTTCGACCGGTCGTCGCTCGCCTTCCCGCTCGGCTCCGGCCCCTACAAGGTCAAGGCCGTGAAGCCCGGCGAGCGCATCGTCTACGAGCGCGATCCGAACTACTGGGGCAAGGACATTCCCTCGAAGATCGGCTTCGACAATTACGACGAGATCTCGGTGGAGTATTTCCTGCAGGACAATTCGCTGTTCGAGGCCTTCAAGAAGGGGGCGATCGACGTCTACCAGGAAGGCAACCCGACGAAATGGGCGCGCGGCTACGATTTCCCCGCGGTCCAGTCCGGCACGGTCATCAAGGATGCCGTCAAGTCGAAGCTGCCGCCGGTCATGTTCGGCTTCGTCTTCAACACGCGGCGACCGGTCTTCCAGAACACGGAGTTGCGCAAGGCGCTGCTCTATGCCTTCGATTTCGAATGGGTCAACCGCACCCTGTTCGAGAACGCCTATACGCGCACGGAAAGCTTCTGGCAGAACACCGAACTGTCGTCGATGAACGCGCCGGTCGATGCGCGCGAGCGCGAAATCCTCGGCGAGGCCGTGAACCGGATCGATCCGGCCATCCTCGACGGCACTTACCGCCTGCCGGTGACCGACGGCTCGGGCCGCGACCGCAAGGTGCTGCGCGAGGCGATGAACCACTTCAAGAATGCCGGCTATTCCATCAAGGACGGCCGGATGGTCGATGCGTCGGGCACGCCGCTCGCCTTCGAGATCATGACGCAGAACGCCGACCAGGAAAAACTCGCCCTCGCCTACCAGCGCTTCCTCGCCGCGCTCGGCATCCATATCACCCTCAGGACCGTCGACGATTCGCAGTACCAGAGCCGCAGCCAGACCTTCGACTACGACGTCATCATGAAGGCCTTCCTCTCGTCCCTGTCGCCTGGCCTCGAACAGGTGCGGCGCTGGGGATCGCGGGCCCGCGACGCGGAAGGCAGCGAGAGCTTCGCCGGCGTCGCCGATCCCGACCTCGACCGCGTCATGGCCGCCATCCTGTCCGCCCGCACGGCGGAGGATTTTCGCTCGGCCGTCAGGGCCCAGGACAGGATGCTGCTGTCCGGCAACTATATCGTGCCGCTCTATCATCTCGGCGAGCAATGGATCGCGCGCAACAAGCACATCGGCCGGCCGCAGACGACGCCGCTCTGGGGGTTCCAGCTTCCGGCCTGGTGGGATGAAAAGGCGCAATGAAAAGAGGCCATCCCCAGAATTGGGGTTACCTCCAGGTAACCTGTTGAAAGCCGCGGCTAGCCGGCCTATCTCGGCGGTAAGATGTGACACTGTCGCGCAGCCCTCCAGACGTGGCCGTGCGGCGGCCGGGATTGTCCGGCGCTTGAAAGGAAACCCGGATGGAAGCCATAACGATCGATGTCGTCTCCGATGTCGTCTGCCCCTGGTGCTACCTCGGCAAGAAGCGGCTCGACCAGGCGATCGAAGCCGTCAAGGAGGACCTTGCGGTCGCCGTGACGTTCCGCCCCTACCAGCTCAATCCCGACATGCCGGCGGACGGCGTCGACCACAAGAAGCACCTTGCCGAGAAGCTCGGCGGCGAGGAGGCCGTCACGCGCGCCCATGAGATGCTGGCCGGCCTCGGCCGGGAAGCCGGCATCGATTTCGACTTTCCCGCGGTGAAGATCAGCCCGAACACGCTCGATGCCCACCGCCTCCTGCGCTGGGCGATGATCGAAGGGCCCGAGGTGCAGCACCGCGCCGCGGTCGCCCTCTTCAAGGCCTATTTCGAGGACGGCCGCAATGTCGGCGACCGCGCCGTCCTGCTCGACATCGCCGAAGCCTGCGGCATGGACCGGGCCGTCGTCACCGCCCTCTTCTCGGCCGGCGCGGACGTCGATTCGGTCAAGGAGGAGATCGGCATGGCCCGCGACATGGGCGTGACGGGCGTGCCCTGCTTCATCATCGACAACAAATATGCCGTGATGGGCGCACAGTCGGTCGACGTGCTGGCCAACGCATTCCGCGAGATCGCGGCCCTGAAGGCGCAGGAGCGCGTCGGGAAGAACTGAGGGGCAACCTTGCCCCCCGGCCTCACGCTCCGGTGGCCATGAAGGAGGGGCGGGCCTTGACCTGCTCCCACCAGGCCAGGATTTCCGGAAATTCCGTAACGAGCGCGGCCCCTTCCGGTGCTCTTTCGAACAGGGCGAACATCGGTGCGGCGTGAAAATCGGCGAGCGATGGCGCCGCTCCCCCCAGCCAGTTCCCCCCACCGAGCAGGATCGAGAGCGCCGCAAGGAAGGTGCGCGTCTTTTCAAGTCCCGTGGCGACAAGTTCCTCGTCCGCGGACCTCTTCTCCGTGCGCTGGACATAGACGTCCCACACCATCGGCCGATAGGCATAGTTGTCCAACATGGCGATGATCTGGTTCATCCGCGCCCGCTCACGCACGCCGCGCGGCTGGAGCGTCGGGCCGGTAAAGGCCTCGTCCACATAGCGGGTAATGGCACTCGTCTCGTAGAGGCAGAATCCGTCATGGTCGAAGGCGGGAATGCGACCGAAGGGATGCCTTGCCCGGTAGCCCGTCGGCAATCCGTCCTCGGCGAACACATCGACCGGCACGAGATCGTAGGGCACGCCCTTTTCGTGAAGGGCGATCCGCACGATACGGACATAGACGCTGTAGGCGGCGCCGTAGACGGTGACGGCAGACATCTTCATCCTCCCTCCCATCCGGGCGCCACGCACCTATTGCTTCGCCAGCCCCGCAAGCTGCGTCATCACCTGCGCCGCGCCCGTCAGGCGCTTTTCCGGCGTTGGGTAGTCGCGGGAGAGGAACAGGCTCTGGTCCGCCCGGATTTTTACCAGCGTACCCTGCTTGGCGATGTAGCCGACCAAAGCCGCCGGGTTGGGGAATTCCTTGTGGCGGAACTGCACCACGACACCCTTTGGCCCCGCATCGAGTTTCTCGACATTGGCCATCCGGCAGAGCGACTTGATGTAGACGATCTTGAGCAGGTGCTGCACCTCGATCGGCAACGGGCCGAAGCGGTCGATGAGTTCGGCGCCGAAGGCATCGATATCGCCGAGTTCGGTGATCTCGCCGAGGCGGCGGTAGAGGCCGAGGCGCAGGTGCAGGTCCGGCACGTAGTCGTCGGGGATCATGACAGGGGTGCCGACGGAGATCTGCGGCGACCAGCCGGTGTCCGTGACCTCCTCGTCGCCCTTGATCTCGGCGACGGCCTCTTCGAGCATCTGCTGGTAAAGCTCGAAGCCGACCTCCTTGATATGGCCGGACTGTTCCTCGCCGAGCAGATTGCCGGCGCCGCGGATATCGAGGTCGTGGCTGGCGAGCTGGAAGCCCGCGCCGAGCGTGTCGAGCGATTGCAGCACCTTCAGGCGCCGTTCGGCCGTGCCCGTCAGCGTGCGGTTGACCGGCAGCGTCAGAAGCGCGAAGGCGCGCACCTTCGACCGGCCGACGCGGCCGCGCAGCTGGTAGAGCTGGGCGAGGCCGAACATGTCGGCGCGGTGGATGATCATCGTGTTCGCCGTCGGCACGTCGAGGCCGGATTCGACGATGGTCGTCGAGAGCAGCACGTCGTAGCGGCCCTCGTAGAAGGCGTTCATGATGTCTTCGAGTTCGGTCGCCGGCATCTGGCCGTGCGCGACGGCAACCTTCAGCTCCGGCACATCCTGGCGCAGGAAGTCGTGAATTTCCGATAAGTCGCTGACGCGCGGGCAGACGTAAAAACTCTGGCCGCCGCGATAGTGTTCGCGCATCAAGGTCTCGCGGATGACCAATGGGTCGAAGGGCGAGATGAAGGTGCGCACCGCCATGCGGTCGACCGGCGGCGTAGTGATGAGCGAGAGTTCGCGCACGCCCGTCATGGCGAGCTGCAGGGTGCGCGGGATGGGCGTCGCCGAGAGCGTGAGGACGTGCACGTCGCTCTTCAGCTCCTTCAGCCGCTCCTTGTGCTTCACGCCGAAATGCTGCTCCTCGTCGATGATCAGGAGGCCGAGATTGGCGAATTTGATGGAACCTCCGAGCAGCGCATGGGTGCCGACGACGATATCCGTCTTGCCCTCGGACAATTCCTTCTTGGTCAGCGCCAGTTCCTTGGAGCCGACGAGGCGGGAGGCCTGCTGCACGCGGATGGGCAGGCCGCGGAATCGATCGGAGAAGGTCTTGAAATGCTGGCGGGCGAGCAGCGTCGTCGGCACGACGACGGCGACCTGCACGCCGTTCATCGCCGCGATGAAGGCGGCGCGCAGCGCCACCTCGGTCTTGCCGAAGCCGACGTCGCCGCACACGAGCCGATCCATCGGCCGGCCGGCGCCAAGGTCCTCGCGCACGGCATCGATGGCGTTCGCCTGGTCGTCGGTCTCGTCATAGGGGAAGCGGGCGGCGAACTCGTCGTAGACGCCCTCCGTCGAGACGAGCACCGGCGCATGGCGCACGAGACGGGCGGCGGCGATCTGGATGAGCCCGCCGGCCATGTCGAGCAGGCGCTTCTTCAGCTTGGCCTTGCGCGCCTGCCAGGCGACGCCGCCGAGCTTGTCGAGCAGCGCATCCGTGCCCTCGCCGCCGTAGCGCGAGAGCAGGTCGATGTTTTCCACCGGCAGGAAGAGTTTCGCCTCGTCCGCATAGACGAGTTCGAGGCAGGCATGCGGCGCGCCGGCGGCCTCGATGGTTCTGAGGCCGACGAAGCGGCCGATGCCGTGCTCGGCGTGGACGACGATCGAGCCCTCGTCGAGGCCGGCGACCTCGGTGATAAAATCGGCGCCGCGCTTGCGCCGCTTCGAGCGCCGCACCATGCGGTCGCCCAGAATATCCTGCTCGCCGATGACGACGACGTCGCCGGCCTCGAAGCCGCTTTCGAGGCTGAGCACGGCCGAACCCGCCTCGCCCGGCTTCAGCTTGCGCAGATCGGAGAATTTCCCGACCGGCACGACATTGCCGAGACCGTGTTCGGCCAGCACCTGCAGGAGGCGGTCGAGCGAGCCTTCCGACCAGCCCGTCACCAGCACTTTTGCGCCGGAGGCGCGCTTGTCGGCGATGTGCTTGACCGCCTGGTCGAAGACGTTGACGCGGGCGCTGTCGGCATCCTCGCTGCCGGAAGGCCGCGCCCAGCGCATGCCGGGCCGCGCGGCGACGGTCTCGACATGCCGCGCCTCGCCCTCGTGCTCGTTGAAGGGCGAGAGGCGGATGGCGGCGCGCTCGTCGAGGTCGCGGGCGAAGCGTTCCGCGTCGAGATAGAGGAGGCCCGGCGGCACCGGCTTGTAGGGCGTCGCCTGCGTCACCTGGCCCTTGCCGGGCGTCGCGGACGCCACGCGGGCGTCATAATAGTCGCGCACGAGGCGGGAGCGCTCAACGGCCGCCTCCCGCACCGTATGGTCCGTGACGATACGGAAGCCGGCGAGATAGTCGAAGGCGGTTTCGAGGCCGTCGTAGAACAGCGGCAGCCAATGCTCCATGCCGGCATAGCGCCGCCCCTCGGAAACGGCCTGGTAGAGCGCGTCGTCGCGCGTGGCCGCGCCGAAGGAGGAGAGGTAGTGTTTTCGGAAATGCGAGATCGTCTCCGGCGTCAGCGTCACCTCGCTCATCGGGTTGAGGTCGAGGGAGCGCGCCTGGCCGGTCGTGCGCTGGCTGGCGGGATCGAAGGAGCGGATGCTCTCCAGCGTGTCGCCGAAGAAATCGAGGCGCACCGGCTCAAGGCTGCCGGGTACGAAGACGTCCAGGATGCCGCCGCGAACGGCATATTCGCCAACCTCGCGCACCGTCGCCACGCGCTCGAAGCCATTACGCTCCAGCCGGGCGGCAATGTCGTCCATGCGCACCTGGTTGCCGGGGCGGGCGGAGAAGGCAAGGCCTTCGATGACGTCGCGCGGCGCCGTCTTCTGCAGCATAGCGTTGACGGTGACGAGCACGATGGCCGCATGCGGCTTCTTCTGGTGGGCGATCAGCGCGGAAAGCGCCGACAGGCGCCGTGCGGAGACTTCCGCGCTCGGCGAAACGCGGTCATAGGGCAAACAGTCCCAGCCCGGCAGGGTCAGGACCGGAATGTCGGGCGCGACGAAGCCGAGCATCTGTTCGAGATCGGAGATGCGCTGGCCGTCCGACAGCACATAGGCGAGCGGGCCGCCGGTGCGGGCAAGCTCGGCGAGGATCAGCGGCTCGACGCCGGACGGCACGGCGCCGATGGTCAACGGCCGGCCGGCGGCCGCAATGCGTTCGGGGGAAAAACCGGGGATCATGGGCGGTCGTCTTTGAAGAGCGGCGAGAAATCGGGGCGATAGGCGGCGATGCGCGGGAAGAGGCCGTCGCGGAACGCGTCGGGCACCGGCTTTTCGCCCGTCACCCACTTGATGAGGTCGTTGTCCTCCTCAGCCATGATGCGCTCCAGCTCGTCGAGCTCGATCTCGGAAAGCGTATCGATCTCGGCATCGGCGAAGCCGCCAAGCACCAGGTCCATCTCGCGGATGCCGCGATGCCAGCAGCGGAAGAGGATGCGCTTGCGGCGCGGGTCGATCTCGGCGCTGGAGCGGGTCGTTCCCGTCATGATCGTGCTCGCTTTTCTTTCACGGAGATGTAATTCCGCGTTTCTATAGACCGGCAAAAGCCGCTTGTCAGCCTTGCCAAAGCGTCCCGGTCCGGCGATTTTGGCCGCCATGAGACCTGCATTGCTCGATCCGCTCTTCGCTCCCCTCTCCTCGCTTCCCGGCATCGGCCCGAAGCTCGGCGATCTCTTCGCGCGCCTGCTCGGCCAGGAGAGCATCGAGGACTGCCGGGTCATCGACCTCGTCTTCCATTTTCCGCACTCGATCGTCGACCGGCGCAACCAGCCGGGCATCGCGCATGCGCCGCAGGGCGTGATCGTCACCGTCACCGGCCGCGTCGACCGCCACCAGCCGCCACCGCCCGGCAAATCGAGCCAGCCCTACCGCGTCTTCCTGCATGACGAGACCGGGGAACTGGCGCTGACCTTCTTCCGCGTCAAGGGCAACTGGCTGGAAAAGGCCCTGCCGATCGACGAGACGGTGGTGGTGAGCGGCAAGGTCGACTGGTTCAACGGCCGCCCTTCCATGGTGCATCCGGACTATATGGCGCGGCTCGGCGAGGCGGACACGGTGCCGCTGGTCGAGCCCGTGCACGGCCTTACCGCCGGCCTTACCGCGCGCGTGCTGCGCAAGTCGGTGGAGGCGGCCGTCGCGCGCGTGCCGCACCTGCCGGAATGGATCGAGCCGACCTTGCTGCAGCGACAGGGTTTTGCCTCCGCCTTCGACGCCATCCACCGCCTGCACGATCCGCGCGACGAGACGGATCTCGATCCGCAGGCACCCGCCCGCCGCCGGCTCGCCTATGACGAGTTCCTGGCGGGGCAGATCTCGCTCGCTTTGGTGCGCCAGCGCCTGCGCAAGGTCGCCGGGCGGCCGGTGATCGCGACCGGGGCGCTGAGCCGCCCGGTCATCGTCGCCCTGCCCTTCTCGCTTACGGGCAGCCAGCAGGCGGCGATCGCCGAAGTGCTGACGGACATGGCGGGCGAGCAGCGCATGCTTCGGCTCCTCCAGGGCGATGTCGGCGCGGGCAAGACGGCGGTGGCGCTGATGGCGATGCTGGCGGCCGTCGAATCGGGCGGCCAGGCCGTGCTGATGGCGCCGACGGAAATTTTGGCGCGCCAGCATTTTTCGACGCTTTCGCGCATGGCGGCGCCCGCGGGCGTCACCATCGACGTCCTGACCGGCCGCACCAAGGGCCGCGAGCGCGACGCGATCCTCGAACGCATCGCCTCCGGCGAGACACAGATCGTCATCGGCACCCATGCGCTATTCCAGGACAATGTCGCCTACAGGGACCTCGTGCTTGCCGTGGTGGACGAGCAGCACCGTTTCGGCGTGCACCAGCGGCTGCGGCTGACGGCCAAGGGCATCTCGCCGCACATGCTGGTGATGACGGCGACACCCATCCCGCGCACGCTGGTGCTCGCCGCCTTCGGCGACATGGACGTGTCGAAGCTCACGGAGAAGCCCGCCGGCCGCAAGCCGATCCAGACGGTCGTCATGCCGCAGGAGCGCCTCGGCGATATCGTCGAGCGCCTGCGCACGGCGCTTGCCGAGGGCAAGAAGGCCTACTGGATCTGCCCGCTGGTGGAGGAGACGGAAGAGAGCGAACTGATGTCCGTCGAGGAGCGGCATGCAACGCTTGCCAGCGTCTTCGGCGAGGCGGCCGGGCTCGTGCACGGACGGATGAGCGGGCCGGAGAAGGACGCCGCCATGCAGGCCTTCAAGACCGGCGAGACGCGACTTCTGGTGGCGACGACCGTGGTGGAGGTCGGCGTCGACGTGCCGGATGCCTCCATCATGGTGATCGAGCATGCCGAGCGCTTCGGCCTTGCCCAGCTCCACCAGTTGCGCGGCCGCGTCGGGCGCGGCGCGGAGGCGTCGAGCTGCATCCTCCTCTACAAGGGGCCGCTCAGCGAGAACGGCCGGGCGCGGCTTTCGATCCTGCGCGAGACGGAGGACGGTTTCCGCATCGCCGAGGAGGATTTGAAGCTGCGCGGCGAAGGCGAGCTTCTGGGCACCCGCCAGTCCGGCACGCCCGGCTTCCTGGTGGCCAGCCTCGAAGCCCATGGCGACCTTCTCGAAATCGCCCGCAAGGACGCCGCCTATGTGCTGGAGCGCGACGCGGACCTGACGAGCGAACGCGGCGAAGCGATCCGCACCCTGCTCTATCTCTACCGCCGCGACGAGGCGATCCGGTTCCTGCGTGCGGGATGACCACAAAATCGTGATTTCGCCGAGAGGGCGCGTGAAGGCATACTGCTGGCCGCATCAGCGAAGAAGGAGAAATGCCATGAAGACAGTTCTCGTAGTCGCAGCAACGTTTGGCCTTTCGGCATCCGCCGCCCTTGCGGATTGCGCCTGGCACACCAAGGGCTCGGCCGAGGCCGACGTCGACAGGACGATCACCACGGCAAGCGTCAACACAACCGAAAAGCAGTCCCGCCTGCCGGCGGAAGAAGGCAAGATCATCCTGGAAGAACAGAAAGACGCGACTGTAACCGAATAAGCCGTTGGAACCGCCCCATTTTTTGCGGGCGGTCCAAAATGCCGGCAAGGTTTACAAACCTCTCCTCCGTCATCCTCGGGCTTGACCCGAGGATCCACACGGCACTCGCGGCATGGATCCTCGGGTCAAGCCCGAGGATGACGTGAAGGATGGGAGAGGGCTCGGCAAACGACCGCTGGAAGCCTCCCTCAGCCCTTCTTCTTGCCCTTCGCCTTGCGCTGCTCTTCGCTCTCGACGAGCTGCAACGTCTTTTCCGGCGGCGTGACGAGGCCGACGGAGATGATGAGCTTGGCGGCGTCTTCCGCGCTCATATCGAGCGGCACCAGTTTTTCGCGCGGCACATAGACAAGCCACCCGGCCGTCGGAAAGGGCGTCGGCGGCAGGAAGCAGGCGACCATGTCCTTGCCCATGGAGCGGAATTTCGTCGCGATCTCGCCGCGCGCATCCGTCGCCACGAAGACGATCGCCCACAGGCCCGGGCTCGGATATTCGATCATCGCCGCCTTGTTGAACGAGGTGCCCTTGTCCTTCAGCACCGTCTCGAAGATCTGCTTCAGGCTCTTGTGCACCGTGCGCACCAGCGGCGTGCGGTTGAACAGCCCGTCGCCGAACTCCACGATGGTGCGGCCGATGAGGTTTTTTCCCAGGAAGCCGACGAGCGTGATCAGCACCAGCGCCGTCAGGAGGCCGAAGCCGGGAATGGCGAACTGGAGATAGCTCTCCGGATTGTACTGCGCGGGAATATAGGGCTTTACCCAGCTGTCGGCCCAGCGGATGAAGGTCCAGGTCAGCCAGATGGTGATGGCGATCGGCGCGCAGATGACGAGGCCGGTCAGGAAATTGTTGCGCAGCCGCATGGCAAGCGACGGTCTCGGGACGAGGTCGGTCATCGGGTATCCAGCACCTGGCGCATTTCCAGCATAAGTGTGCAGCGGTTCTGCATCCGGAAATGCGAAAAACATATGGATAGAGCGTTTTCGCGATTCGAGGAAAAGCGGAAATGCTCCAGCGAGCGCGGGAAGACACTCAGCCGTAGAAAGCCGGATGATAGGAAACGGTTCCCTCGCCGTAAACCGGAGAAAACGCCACACGCATGAAATACTCCGGCGGCACGCCGTCGAGCACCAGCTTCGGATCGGCGGCAAAGCCGAACCGGGTGTAGTAGGCGGGGTCGCCGAGCAGCACGCAGCCCGTCGCGCCGAGGGCCCTGAGGCGTTGCAGCCCCTCCCCGATGAGCCTGCCGCCGATGCCCTCGCCCTGTCGGGCCGGATCGACGGAAATCGGGCCCAGCCCGTACCAGCCCGCGCTGCCGTCGGAGACCGTGACCGGCGAGAAGGCGACATGGCCGACGATCACGCCGTCCGCCTCCACCACCAGCGAGAGCGTCAGGGCGCCGGCCGCGCGCAGCCGGTCGATGATGATGTGCTCGGTGCCGTCGGCATGCGGCGCGGTCCTGAAGGCCGTTTCCGTCAGCGCGCGGATGGCGTCCCCATCACCGGGCCGTTCCGGGCGCAGAAAGATCATTCGACGGTCACGGACTTGGCGAGGTTGCGCGGCTGGTCGACATCGGTGCCCATGAAGACGGCCGTGTGGTAGGCGAGAAGCTGGATCGGCAGCGAATAGATCATCGGCGCTATGATCTCGTCGACATTCGGCAGCACGATCGTCGCCATGGTTTCAAGTTTCGAGGCGGCGGCGCCCTTCTCGTCGGTGATGAAGATGATCCGCCCGCCGCGCGCGGCCACTTCCTGCATGTTCGAGACGGTCTTCTCGAAGAAGCGGTCGTGCGGGGCGATGACGATGACCGGCATGTTCTCGTCGATCAGCGCGATGGGCCCGTGCTTCAGTTCGCCCGCGGCATAGCCCTCGGCATGGATATAGGAGATCTCCTTGAGCTTCAGCGCGCCTTCCATGGCCAGCGGATAGCTGGTGCCGCGGCCGAGATAGAGCACGTCCTTGCACCTGGAGAGATCGCGCGAAAGCTGCTCGATCGACGGCTGGATCGTGTTGAGCACGCCGGCCATGATGCGCGGCATCTCGACGAGATTGCGCACCAGCGCCTTTTCTTCCGCCGCGCTGATCGTGCCGCGCGCCCGGCCCGCGCCGACGGCGAGCGCGGCCAGCACGGCGAGCTGGCAGGTGAAGGCCTTGGTGGAAGCGACGCCGATCTCCGGGCCGGCGAGGATCGGGAAGACGGCGTCCGATTCGCGGGCGATCGTCGATTCCTTCGTGTTGACGACCGCGCCGATCTTCAGCCCGTTCTCCTTGCAGTAGCGCAGCGAGGCGAGCGTGTCGGCCGTCTCGCCGGATTGCGAGATGAAGAGCGCGGCCGAGGCCGGGTTCAAGGGGATCTCCCGGTAGCGGAATTCCGAGGCGACATCGATCTCGACCGGCAGGCGGGCATAGCGCTCGAACCAGTATTTGCCGATGAGGCCGGCGAGATAGGCGGTGCCGCAGGCGGAGATGGCAAGGCTCGGCACGGTGGCGAAGTCGATTCCCGAGGCGACCGGCCGCACCCTATGACCGAGGAAATCGACATAATGGCTGAGCGCGTGCGAGATCGCTTCCGGCTGCTCATGGATCTCCTTTTCCATGAAATGCCGATGGTTGCCCTTGTCGACGAGATAGGCGGCGGCGGACGAGACCTGGCGCGGCCGCTCGACGCGGTTGCCGTCAATATCGAAGACGAAGGCGCCGTCGCGGCCGAGCACCGCCCAGTCGCCGTCGACGAGATAGGTGATCTCGCTGGTGAAGGGGGCGAGTGCGATGGCATCCGAGCCCAGGAACATCTCGCCGCGGCCATGGCCGATGGCGAGCGGCGGGCCGCTGCGCGCGGCCATGATGGTCGACGGGTCGTCCTCGAAGATGACGGCAAGCGCATAAGCGCCGGTGACGCGGCGCAGCATGGCATGCATCGCCTCGCGCCGGCCGAGGCCCTCGCGGCGGTATTTCGCGACGAGCTGGGCGACGACTTCCGTGTCGGTCTGCGTGGCGAAGGTCGCACCGCCCGCGGCAAGCTCGTCCTTCAGCTCGGAAAAATTCTCGATGATGCCGTTGTGCACGACGGCGACGCCATCGACGAAATGCGGATGGGCATTGGTCTCCGTCGGCGCGCCGTGCGTCGCCCAGCGCGTGTGGGCGATGCCGGTCGTGCCGGCGAGCGGCTCCTCTGCGAGGCGCTTTTCGAGGTTGAAGAGCTTGCCTTCGGCGCGGCGGCGCACCAGCTTGCCGTCAACAATGGTGGCGACGCCGGCCGAATCGTAGCCGCGATATTCAAGGCGCCTCAGGGCATCGACAAGACGATCCGCGACCGGCTGGTTTCCGACGATACCGACAATTCCGCACATGGCCCGCTCCGCAGGTTCGCTTCGTTCTATTGCCTTCGTTTCGTAGAGGTTTTCCGCCGCGGTGCAACACGACGGTACTCACTTTCGATTGCAAGCGTTAACGCGGGCAGCGACTATTCGGCGGCCTTCTTCTTCGCGGCCTTGATCGCCTGGTTGCGCTCGCGGATGAGGACGGCCCTGCCCTCCTTGTTCTCCTGCCGGGCCCGGCCGAAGGCGACGGCATCGTCCGGCACATCCACGGTGATGACGCTGCCGGAGGCGACATAGGCGCCGTCGCCGATCGAAACGGGGGCGACGAGCGACGTGTTGGAGCCGATGAAGGCGTGGCCGCCGATGCGGGTCAGGTGCTTGTTGATGCCATCATAGTTACACGTAATGGTGCCCGCGCCGATATTCGTCTTTTCGCCGATGATGGCGTCACCGATATAGGTAAGGTGGTTGACCTTGGCGCCCGCGCCGATCTCCGCCTTCTTCACCTCGCAGAAATTTCCGACCTTGGAATGCGGGCCGAGATTGGCGCCCGGCCGAAGGCGGGCATAGGGGCCGATCTCGGCATCCTCGGCGATATGCGCCCCCTCGATATGCGAGAAGGAATGGATGAGCGCGCCGCTTTCCACGGTGACGCCGGGTCCGAAGAAGACGTTCGGCTCGATGGTCACATCTGGCGCGATCTTCGTGTCATAGGCGAGGAACACGGTCTCCGGCGCGATCATCGACACGCCGTCGAGCATCATCCGGTGGCGGCGGCGCTGCTGCCAGAGCCGCTCGATAACCGCAAGTTCGGCGCGCGTGTTGCAGCCGGTCAGCTCTTCCTCGGGGGCCTCGACGGCAATCGCCCGGCCGCCTGCCGCGCGCACCACCTCGACGATGTCGGTGAGGTAATATTCGCCCTTGGCATTGGCATTGCCGATCCGGCCGATGAGGTCGAGCGCCTTGCGCCCGTCGATCGCCATCAGGCCGCCGTTGCAATAGGTGATGGCGCGCTCGGCCGCGCTCGCGTCCTTCTCCTCGCGGATCGCCAGCAGTGCGCCGTTCTCCACGATCAGCCGGCCGTAGCCGGTCGAGTCCGCCGTCTCGAAACCGATGACGACGACGTCCGCGCCGCCGGCAAGGCCCGCCCGGGCGGCCGCCAGCGGCGTCTCGGTGACGAGCGGCGTGTCGCCGAAGATGACGAGCACGTCGTCATAGCCCTTCGCGATCGCCTCGCGGGCGGCCAGCACGGCATGGGCGGTGCCGAGCCGCTCGGTCTGGATATGCACGGAACTGGTGACCGCGGGGTTCTGCGCCGCCGCCTCGACCCTGTCCGCGTCGCGGCCGAGCACCAGCGCGATATCGGCAATGCCGGCGCACGCCAGCGCATCGACCACATGGCCGATCATCGGCCGGCCGGCGACGGGATGCAGCACCTTCGAACGGGAGGATTTCATCCGCGTGCTTTCGCCGGCAGCCAGGATGACGGCCAGGCAGGTGCGCTTCGTTGCAGTCATGGGAATCCTCGTTCACCCGAAATCGACGCCGTTCCATAGCAAAAACGGAGCGGCGGAGACAAAGGGATTTCTCAAAGGCCGGCGGGCGCGTCCCGCCCGCCCCCGTTTCAGCCGGCGCTGCTGCGCAGGCGGCTTTCCGTCAGAAGCCCGCTCTCGTCGAGGATCGGATAGGCGACCGAGACGAGATGGGCGTTGACGCGCTTGAGGTCGCGCAGCATGTCGAGATGCAGCGAACTCGTCTGGAGACTGTCGAGCCGCCCGTCGCGCAGGCGCGCCAGGTGGCGTTCGGACGACTGTTTCTCCATGCGCCGCACATCCACCTTCACCTCGACGAGCTGGCGGGCGAGCCCGGCGTCCCGCGTCACGAAGATCGTCTGGGCGATGCGCAGGTTCTCGATCGTCAGGTTGAAGAGGTTGGCGAGCTCCTTGTAGCCGTCGTCGGAGAATTTCAGGCCGCCCGCGATCTTCTTGCGCACCTGCTCCTGCAGGCCCTTCTCGATGATGTCGCCGATATGTTCGAGGTTGATCGCATAGTCGATGATGACGATGGAGCGGGCGGCGCTTTCGCCGGTGATGCCCTGCCGGCCGAGGCGCGAGAGGTAGATCTTCACCTCCTGCTGCAAGGCATCGACCTGCCGCTCCAGTTCGACCACGTCCTTCAGCGGCGTCAGGTTGTTGTCGTTGAAGGCCCGCATGGTGCCGATCAGCATGGATTCGATGATGTCGCCGACGCGCAGCACCTCGCGCGTGGCGCCGGAAAGCGCCACGACGGGGTTCGAAAGCGCGGCATCGTCGAGATATTTCGGCCCCGTCTCCGACTGCTTCTCCTCCGGCACGAGCTTTTCCATCAGCCTGGAAAGCGGGCCGGAGAACGGCCAGAGGACCAACGCCACGACAAGGTTGAACGCCAGGTGCACGTCGACGGGGAGTTTTGCCGCCGGGAGCGGCAGGAGGGCCAGGAGGTCGGCGACATGTCCGGCAAAGGGCAGGACGGCAAGGCAGCCGACCCCGCGCACGATGAGGTTGCCGAGCGTGACGCGCCGGGCCGAGGCCGCCGCCTTCATGGTGGCGATGACCGGCGGCACGGCGCCGCCGAGATTGGCGCCGAGCACGAGGATGACGGTCAGCGCCGGCGACAGGATGCCCATCGCGGTCAGCGAGATGATGAGCACGACGACCGCAAGGCTGGAGGACGAAATGATGGCGAGGACCGTGGAGAAGGCGAGCGCCACCGGCCAGGCGCCGTCGAGCAGCGTCAGGAAGGCGCCGAGCGCCGGCGACTGGCGCATCGGCTCGGTCGCAAGGCTGAGGAGATGCAGCGACAGGAGCATGAGGCCGATGCCGACCAGCGCCGAGCCGAGGCCCTGCCGGGCCGTGGAACTGCTGGATTTATAGAAGACGATGCCGATCAGGATGATGAGCGGGGAAACCGATTCGATGCCCGTCGCCACCAGCCAGGCCGTGACGGCCGTGCCGACATTGGCGCCGAGCAGCACGATCTGCGCCATGCGCGCCCTGACGAGGTTGCGCTCGACGAAGGAGGCGATCATCAGCGCCGTCGCCGTCGAGCTCTGCAGCGCGACGGTGGCGATGAAGCCGGCGAAGAAGGAGCGGAACGGCCCGCGCGTGCCGAGCGCCAGGCCCGAGCGCAGCCGCACGCCAAAGGCGCGCGTCATGCCGTCCTTCACCTGCGCAAGGCCGAAGAGCAGCAGCGCGACCGCGCCGAAAAGATTGATCATGACAATCGTGGAGTCCACGCTTTTGCCCCTTCCTTACCGGTGAAAACGGGACTCACCGGCCCGATCGAGTATCCGAGCACGAAGTTTTCCATCGTGATAGGCCATTTTGGCGGTATTCCGTCAATAATTTCAAAAAGTGTTTGTTTGCCGGCAAAATAAATCGCTGCTCGTTGACACATTTGCGCCGGCACCGGATTTCCCGCGCATTGCAAGCACCCGGCGGACTTCAATTCCCGCGAACTTTCCGTTAAGAGACGGTTTCCGGCCGCACGGCCGCCGAGATTGAGGAAATTTAGACGATGCTCGAAGCCCTGAGACGCGCCTCCCAGACCTGGGTGGCAAAAGCCCTGCTGATCGTTCTGGTCGGTTCCTTCGCTGTCTGGGGCGTTTCGAGTTCTCTCGTCAACGGCACGGCCAATTCCGTGATCACGGTCGGCGACGTCAGCGTTTCGCCGACGGACTTCCGCCTTGCCTACGAGCGCCAGGTCGCCACCATGTCGCAGCGCTTCGGCATGCGGCTGAACGCCGAGCAGGCCCGCGCCTTCGGCATCGAGAATCAGGTTTTCGCCGAACTCGTGGCCGGCGCCGCGCTCGACCAGCTCTCGCGCGACATGAATCTCGGCCTTTCCGAGGGCCGCCTTGCCCAGTTGATCGCCGACGACCCGGCCTTCCGCGGCGTCAACGGCCAGTTCGACCGCATGATCTTCTCCTCCGTGCTGCGCAATGCGGGCCTCAGGGAGAACGACTACATCAACAACCGCAGCCAGGTGGCCGTCCGCGCCCAGGTCGTCGAGGCGGTGTCCGACGGCTACAAGGCGCCCGACGTGCTGACGGCGGCGCTGCGCCAGTATCGCAACGAAGCGCGCACCATCGATTATCTCATCCTCAGCAACGCCAATATCGACCCGGTCAAGGCGCCGGGCGACGACGTGCTCGCCCCCTGGTTCGAGGAGAACAAGGCCAAGTACCGCGCACCGGAATACCGCAAGGTCGTCTATGTCTCGCTGGAGCCGAAGGACATCGTCGACACGGCCGCGATCACCGACGAGGCGCTTCAGGCCGACTATGACAAGAGCAAGGAAAAGTACCGTACGCCGGCCACCCGCACGATCGAGCAGCTGACCTTCGCCGACCGCGCCAGCGCGGACGCCGCCGCCGCCAAGCTCGCCTCCGGCACGACCTTCGACGCGATCGTCGCCGAACAGGGCAAGACGGCCGCCGACGTGCTGCTCGGCGATTTCACGCAGGCGAACGTGCCGGACCAGAAGTTCGCAGAGCCCGCCTTCGCCGTCGCTGAAAACGGCGGCACGACGCCGGTCATCGACGGCACCTTCGGCCCGATCATCCTGCGCGTGACGAACATCCGCCCGGAAAACGTCAAGACCTTCGTCGAGGTGAAGGAGGAGCTGCGCAACGAGCTGGCGCTGAGCGAGGCCGCCGACGGCATCCTCGCCGTGCACGACCGGCTGGAGGATGCCCGCGCCGAGGGTTTCGGCCTTGCGGAAGCCGCCGCCAACAACAACCTGAAGGCCGTGACGATCGATGCGATCGACGCCCAGGGCAACGACCAGAAGGGCGAGGAGATCGACGGCCTGCCCGAAAGGGCCGCCCTTCTCGGCGAGATCTTCAAGACGGATGTCGGCACGGAAACGCAGCCGATCAATGTCGGCCGCGAGGGCTATGCCTGGTTCGAAGTGCTCGACGTGATCCCGGACCGTGACCGCACGCTCGACGAGGTGCGCGAGCGCGTTGTCGCCGACTGGACCGCCGAGCAGCAGCGCCAGACGCTGGCCAGGAAGGCCGAGGAACTGGCCGAGCGCGTGCGCAAGGGCGGCGATATCGCAGCCATTGCCGGTGAACTCGGCATGGCCGTCGAGAACAAGGCGGGCCTCAACCGCGGCGCCCAGGATCCCGTGCTGAGCCCGGCGGCCGTCGCCGCCGCCTTTGCCGGTCCCGTCGGCCACGTCGCCAACACGCCCGGCGTCGATGGCGAAGGCCAGATCCTCTTGAAGGTGACCGAGGTGAACGCCGAGGCCGCCACCGACGCGCTTTCCGGCGACGAGCAGCAGATCGCCGCCGTTGCCCGCGCCAGCGGCGACGACATCCTCGATCAGATGGTGAGCGCCCTGCAGACCTCTTACGGCGTTTCGATCAACCGCACGCTCGCCGAGCAGAGCATCGCCCGATAGGAAGGGAGACGGGAACCGCATGTCCGACCTGAAACCCTATATCGCCAAGGTCGCCGGCGGCGGCACGCTGGACCGCGACGACGCCCGCGGCGCCTTCGAGATCATCATGTCCGGCGCCGCCACGCCCTCGCAGATCGGCGGCTTCCTGATGGCGCTGCGCGTGCGCGGCGAGACCGTCGACGAGATCTACGGCGCCGTCGGCTCGATGCGCGCCCGCATGCTGCCGGTCGCTGTTCCCGCCGACGCGGTCGACATCGTCGGCACGGGCGGCGACGGCGCGGGCACCTACAACATCTCGACGCTCGCGGCGATCATCGTCGCGGGCGCCGGCGTTCCGGTCGCAAAGCACGGCAACCGGGCGCTGAGCTCCAAATCGGGCACGGCGGACGCGCTGTCCTGCCTCGGCGTCAAGCTGGATATCGGCCCCGCGGAGATCGCGCGCTGCGTGCACGACGCCGGCCTCGGCTTCATGTTCGCCCAGCTTCACCATCCCGCCATGAAGCATGTCGGCCCGTCGCGCGTCGAACTCGGCACGCGCACGATCTTCAACCTGCTCGGCCCCCTTTCCAATCCCGGCAGCGTCAAGCGCCAGTTGCTCGGCGTCTTCTCGCCGCACTGGCTGCTGCCGATCGCCGAGGTGATGCGCGACCTCGGCTCGGAAAGCATCTGGGTGGTGCATGGCGAAGGCCTCGACGAGATCACCACGACGGGCACGACGAAGGTCGCCGCGCTGGAGGATGGTAGGATTCGCACCTTCGAGCTGACGCCCGCCGATTTCGGCCTGCCCCAGGTGACGCTCGACGACCTGCGCGGCGGCGACGGCGCGCACAACGCGGCCGCCCTCCTCTCCGTGCTCGGCGGCGCGCACATGCCCTACCGGGACATTTCGCTGGCCAATGCCGCCGCCTCGCTGGTCGTCGCCGGCAGGGCGGAAACTTTGAAGGACGGCATGCGTCTCGCCACCGAAGCGCTGGAAAGCGGCCGCGCCCGCACCGCGCTGGAACGCCTTGTCGCAGTTTCCAACGAAGGCCAGGCGGAGTAGGATTGTCCATGACCGATATCCTGAAGAAGATCGAAGCCTACAAGCTGGAAGAGATCGCCGCCGCCAAGACGCGCGTTTCCCCCGTAGAACTTCGCGCCCGCATCCGCGACCAGGAGCCGCCGCGCGGCTTCTTCGCGAGCCTTACGGCAAAAAAGGCGGAAGGCCGCTTCGGCCTCATCGCCGAGATCAAGAAGGCCAGCCCCTCCAAGGGCCTCATCCGGCCGGATTTCGATCCGCCGGCGCTGGCGAAAGCGTATGAGGCCGGCGGCGCGGCCTGCCTTTCCGTCCTCACCGACACGCCGAGTTTTCAGGGCGCGCCGGAATTCCTGACGGCGGCGCGTGCGGCCTGCGGCCTGCCGGCGCTGCGCAAGGATTTCATGTTCGACAGCTACCAGGTGCTGGAGGCGCGCGCCTGGGGCGCGGACTGCATCCTCCTCATCATGGCCTCGCTCGGCGACGACGATGCGAAGAAACTCGAAGACGCCGCGTTCTCGCTCGGCATGGACGTCTTGATCGAGGTGCACGACGCGCCCGAAATGGAGCGGGCGCTGAAGCTCAAGTCCAAGCTCGTCGGCATCAACAACCGCAACCTGCGCACCTTCGAGGTGGACCTCGCCGTGTCGGAAAAGCTTGCCGGCATGGTGCCGGACGACCGGCTGCTGGTCGGCGAGAGCGGCATCTTCACCCATGCGGATTGCGAACGGCTCGGCAAGGTCGGCATCTCGACCTTCCTCGTCGGCGAAAGCCTGATGCGCAAGGACGACGTGGCGGCCGCCACCGGCGAACTCCTCACCGGCTCGGCCGGCATGCTGGCGGCGGAATGATGGCGGTCCCGACATGACGGGCGAGGCCCGCACGCTCACCCATATCGACGCCTCCGGCAAGGCCGACATGGTGGATGTCGGCGACAAGGCGGAGACGGTGCGCGTCGCGCTTGCCGAAGGGTGCATCCGCATGGCGCCGGAAACGCTGGACCTCATCCTGACCGGCAATGCCAAGAAGGGCGACGTGATCGGTACGGCGCGGCTTGCCGGCATCATGGCCGCCAAGCAGACCGCCAGCCTCATCCCGCTCTGCCATCCGCTGATGCTGACCAAGGTCGCCGTCGATATTCGCGAGGACCGCGCCCTGCCGGGCCTGCGCGTCGAGGCGATGGCCAAGCTCACCGGCCGCACCGGCGTGGAGATGGAGGCGCTCACCGCCGTCAGCGTCGCCTGCCTCACCATCTACGACATGGCGAAGGCCGCCGACCGGGAGATGGAGATAGGCGGCATCCGCCTCGTGGAGAAATCCGGCGGCCGCTCCGGCGACTACCGGCGCGGAGACGCCGGCTGATGTCGCTGCTGCCCGTCGAAGACGCCCTCCATCGCCTGCTTTCCACCGCCCGGCCGACCCGGCGCACCGAGACGGTCCCGCTGCATGAGGCCGACGGCCGCGTGCTGGCAGAGGACGTCGCCGCCCGGCTGACGCAGCCGCCCTTCGACAATTCCGCGATGGACGGCTATGCCGTGCGCCACGCGGATATCGCCGCGCTCGGCTCGATCCTGACCGTTGCAGGCATGTCTTCCGCCGGCCACGCCTTCGAAGGCACCGCCGGTCCCGGCGAGGCCGTGCGCATCTTCACCGGCGCCCCGCTGCCGGCCTTCGCCGATACCGTGCTCCTGCAGGAAGACGCCGCGGTGCTGGAGGACGGCCGCATCCGCACCACCTTCCTCACGCCGAAGGGCCGCCACATCCGCCCGCGAGGCCAGGATTTTTCCGAAGGCGAGGTCGTCCTGAAAGCCGGCGACATGCTCGATGCCGGCCGCCTGACGGTCGCGGCGGCCATGAACCATGCGGCGCTGTCCGTCTATGCCCGCCCACGCATTGCCGTGCTCGCCACCGGCGACGAACTCGTGCCGCCCGGCACGCCGCCGGGAACCAGCCAGATCATCGCCTCCAACACGTACGGCGTCGCGGCCCTCGCCCGTGCGGCCGGCGCGCAGGTGATCGACCTCGGGATCGTCGCGGACGACAAGGAGGCGATGCTTCAGGCCGTGCGCCGGGCGCTGTCGCTCGATATCGATGGGCTCGTCACGCTCGGCGGCGCCTCCGTCGGGGACTTCGACCTCGTGCAGCCCGTGCTCGGCGAGGCCGGCATGGAGCTCGACTTCTGGCGCATCGCCATGCGCCCGGGAAAGCCGCTGATGGTCGGCCGCCTCGGCGCCGTGCACGTCATGGGCCTGCCCGGCAATCCCGTCTCGAGTCTCGTCTGCTCCCACCTCTTCCTCGTTCCCCTCGTGCGCCGCCTCGCGCACCTGCCGGCGGTAAGCCGCGAGTATCCGGCAATCGCCGCCGTGCCCCTCAAGGAAAACGACCATCGGCAGGACTATGTGCGCGCACGCCTTGCCCGTGGCCCCGCCGGCGACCTCATGGTCACGCCACTGGACAAGCAGGATTCTTCCATGATGAAGGCTTTCGCGGCCTCCGAAGGCCTCCTCATCCGCCCGCCGCACGCGCCCGCGATCCCCGCGGGCGCGCCCTGCACTGTGCTTCTCCTGCGCGAACCCTCCGCCTGAACAGTATTATTATTGTTTCAGCAACCCCTTGCGGAACACATATGGAACAGATAGTGTCCGTTCTGGATTTGTTTCACTCGATTCTCGGTGGAGGGGCCATGCTCACGCGGAAACAACAGGAACTTCTCCTGTTCATTCATGAACGGATGAAGGAGTCCGGCATTCCTCCCTCGTTCGACGAGATGAAGGATGCGCTGGATCTCGCGTCCAAGTCGGGCATCCACCGCCTCATCACGGCGCTGGAGGAGCGCGGCTTCATCCGGCGCCTGCCGAACCGGGCCCGCGCGCTGGAGGTGATCAAGCTTCCCGAAGCCTATAGCCAGAGCCTGCAGCCGCGCCGCGGCTTTTCGCCGGCCGTCATCGAGGGCAGCCGCGGCAAGCAGCCGCCAGCCGTCGCCGCCCCGCCGCAGCGCACGCCCGTTGCGGAGATTTCCTCCTCCGTCTCCGTTCCGGTCATGGGCCGCATCGCCGCCGGCGTGCCGATCTCCGCCATCCAGAACAACACCCACGACATCACCGTGCCGGCCGAGATGATCGGCAACGGCGATCACTATGCGCTGGAGGTCAAGGGCGATTCGATGATCGAGGCCGGCATCCTCGACGGCGACACGGTGATCATCCGCACGGCCAGCAGCGCCAATCCCGGCGAGATCATCGTCGCCCTCGTCGACGAGGAGGAGGCGACGCTCAAGCGCTTCCGCCGCAAGGGTGCCTCCATCGCGCTCGAAGCGGCAAACCCCGCCTACGAGACCCGCATCTTCGGGCCGGACCGGGTGAAGATCCAGGGCAAGCTGGTCGGCCTCATCCGCCGCTATCATTGATCCTTCGGCGGATCGAAGCTGCCGGTGCGCCAGTCATAGGTGCGGTGGCGGGTCCAGGGCCGGTCGAGGCTTTCCACGGCGGGCGTCATGTGTGCCTCTGAAAAGGTGCCGGAAGCCCCTTCGGCCGCCGGCCGGATTTCGAGGGCACCGGTTCGCCTGAGGTGACGCGCCGTCACCAGGCGGGCGCCGGAGCGGCAGGCTTCCAGCCGCAGGGCAAAGGGCACGACGACGAGGTCCGCGGCATCGCAGGCCGTCCCCAGGAAGGCGACGTCGTCCAGGGTGACGACCCGCCAGCCGCTCGGCGAGACGGCGGCGCAGAATGCCTTCGCCTCGCAGACGAAACTTCCGCCCGTCCGGGCTGCCGCGAGCGCCCACGCCATGGCCTCCTTCGCCTTCTGCCGGTCGGCCTTGCGGCGCGGCGGTTTCCCGCTTGCCGCAGTATCATCCGTTTCCTCCAGGGTCAGGCCCTCGCTCCTGCGCGTTTGCGGTTTTGCAAGATCGCCGAGCCGCAAGGCCCGCCGCCACTGGGAATAGATGAAGTCGGAGGGCCTTGCACGGTTCGTCGCGACGGTTTCGCCGCGCAGGATGGCGACCAGGCGGCCGTCCTCCGATACCAGCATTTCCGGCCTGGCGCCCGCGGCGGGAAGGCAGGCGATCGCAAGGCCGAGGGCGGCAAGCAGCGTTCCGGCATGGCGCAGCCGCGTGCGCAGGATGCAGACGAGCCCGCCGCCGAGGCCGATCAGCAGGAAGGCGGCGGGCGGGATGCGGCCGGTGACGATCTCGCCCTTCCAGCCCGCGACCCACATCGAAAGCGCGATCATCCACTCGATGCCCTTGCCCATGATCGCGAAGGGCACGGCGTCGAGCCCGAAGGGCATCAGCAGCACCGCGACAAGGCCGAAGGGCATGACGACGGCGCTGATGACGGGCATGGCGAGCAGGTTGCCGGCAAGCCCATAGGCCGGGATGCGATGGAAATGGCCGACGGAATAGACCAGCGTCGAGACCCCGCCGATCAGCGAGGACAGCATGAGCCCGCCTAGGAAGCGCCCCAGCGCGCCGCCGAACAGTTTGAAGCGCCCTTCCCCGCCCTCCCGCCGCACCGGACGCTCGCGCCAGGCGGCATAGCCGGCGACGAGGCCGAGCGTCGCCGCATAGGACATCTGGAAGCCCGGATTGGTGACGGCGGAGGGGGTGACGGCGAGGATGACGATCGCCGACAGCGCCACGTTGCGCAGGCTGATCGCGGCGCGGCCGAACAGCACCGCCACCAGCATGATGCAGATCATGATCCAGGAGCGCACGGCGGAGATCGCGCCGCCGGAGACGAGGATGTAGAGCGTCACCATGACGAGCGCGCCGGCGGCGGCGATCTTCTTGGCGGGATAGCGCTCGCAAAAGCCCGGGATCAGCGCCATCAGCCCCCGCGCGCCGACAAGGAACGTGCCCGCCGCGAGCACCATGTTCAGCCCGGAAATGGCGAGCACATGGGCAAGCCCCGCCTGCCGCAGCGCCTCCACCGTCTCAGTGCCGATCGCCCGCTGCTCGGCGGTCACCAGCGCCGCGGCGATCGCGCCGGCATCCCCGCCGATCCGGCCCCGGATATGCTCGGTGAGGTTGCTTCGCCAGGCCGCGATCTCCTGGCGGATCCGGTCCACGACGCCCGGCGCGGCCAAGGCAACCGCGGTCGGGGCGCGGTAGAAATAGCCGACGGCGCCGGTGCCGGCGAAATAGGCGTCGAAGGCGAAGTCGTTGAGGTTCACAAGCGCCGGGCCGGAGGCCGGCGCGAGCCGTGCCCGCCCGGTTATGCCGCCGCCGATCGCAATAGGCGCATGCGGGCTGCGGGCCAGCACCGTCACCACGCGGGGCGGCCGTTTCAGCACCGGGTCGCGGGTCGTATCGAGCGCGACGCGGTAGCGGATCGCGCCCCGGTCGTCGCTTTCGCGCGACAACACCCGGCCGCTGATCTCGGTGGTGACCGGCGCATCAAGCACGACCGTGCCGAGCCGCGCGCTTTCGAACGCCGCCAGCAGCATGCCGACGGGAAGGAGGAGCGCAGCGCCGGCCGCAAGCGCGGTCCAGTCCTCGCGATGGCGCAGGCGCCAGGCCGGCCAGAGCGCGAAGGCGGCGAAAAGCAGCACGGCGGCAAGCGGCGGATCGGCGGCGGCGGCAAACCAGAGCGCCGCCCCTGCGCCAAGGAAGACCGGCACGAAGAGGAAGAAATGGCCATGCGCCCGCTCCTGCGCGAAGGCTGCGGCGCAGGCCTGCCGCGCGGCGGGCCGTCCCCGCAGGTATTCTGCCGCCTGTCGGAGGCGGGCATGCGCGCCGCTGCAGGCCGCATCGCGCGCCGGAACCGGCAGGGGGGCGTCATCCGGCGCTGCCCGCCAGGCATGGGCCTCGGGCACCTCCCGTCGTTCCGCGACGTCGAGCTTCTCCATGGTCCCGGCCCCGCCCGATCACACCACCATTGTGCAATCGAATGAACGAAACTTCAATCAGGAGTGGGCGCGGCAAGTGCTAAGCCAGACAGAAAGGATGCCACCTCCGCATCCACGAAACACGCGTAAAAGTTGCTTGAAACTTGCGGGAAAGGGTAGATATTGCGTTGCCGGAAAGCCTATTTCCGCAATGCACAATTTGTCTTTCGTCTCGCTTGGCAGGCAGGTGCAAATGGGCTAGCAAAACGAGCATGTTCATGGTTCCGGCACATCTTCGTGCCGCCATCGGAAACAACGGAGGATCGTTATGACAGGAACAAGCGCAGGTGTGTCGATCGGTGGCAAGACAGTCGAGCTGCCGACGCGATCCGGTACGATCGGCCCCGATGTGATCGATATCGGCACGCTGTACAAGAATACGGGCGCCTTCACCTACGATCCCGGCTTCACCTCCACCGCCTCCTGCGAATCGAAGATCACCTATATCGACGGCGACGAAGGCGTGTTGCTGCATCGCGGCTATCCGATCGAGCAGCTGGCCGAGCACGGCGACTTCCTCGAAGCCTGCTATCTCCTGTTGTACGGCGAACTGCCGACCAAGTCCCAGAAGGACGACTTCGACTACCGCGTCACGCACCACACCATGGTGCACGAACAGATGTCCAAGTTCTTCACCGGCTTCCGCCGCGACGCCCATCCGATGGCCGTCATGTGCGGCGTCGTGGGCGCGCTGTCGGCCTTCTACCACGATTCCACCGACATCACCGATCCGCACCAGCGCATGGTCGCCTCGCTGCGCATGATCGCCAAGATGCCGACGATCGCCGCCATGGCCTACAAGTACCATATCGGCCAGCCCTTCGTTTACCCGAAGAACGACCTCGACTATGCGTCGAACTTCCTGCGCATGTGCTTTGCCGTGCCCTGCGAGGACTATGTGGTCAACCCGGTGCTGTCGCGCGCCATGGACCGCATCTTCATCCTGCATGCCGACCACGAGCAGAACGCTTCCACCTCGACGGTCCGCCTCGCCGGCTCCTCCGGCGCCAACCCGTTCGCCTGCATCGCGGCCGGCATCGCCTGCCTCTGGGGCCCGGCCCATGGCGGCGCGAACGAAGCCGCGCTCAACATGCTCGCCGAGATCGGCTCCGTGGAGCGCATTCCGGAATATGTCGCCAAGGCCAAGGACAAGAACGACCCGTTCCGCCTGATGGGCTTCGGCCACCGCGTCTACAAGAACTACGATCCGCGCGCGCGCATCATGCAGAAGACGACGCACGAGGTTCTCGGCGAACTCGGCATCAAGGACGACCCGATGCTGGAAGTCGCGATGGAGCTGGAGCGCATCGCCCTGACGGACGACTACTTCATCGAGAAGAAGCTCTACCCGAACATCGACTTCTACTCCGGCATCACGCTGAAGGCGCTGGGCTTCCCCACCACCATGTTCACCGTGCTCTTCGCGCTCGCCCGCACGGTCGGCTGGATCGCCCAGTGGAACGAGATGATCGAGGACCCCGAACAGCGCATCGGCCGCCCGCGCCAGCTCTATATCGGCGCCCCGAAGCGCGACTACGTGCCGGTTTCCAAGCGCTGATTTCGGCAGATACCCATGAAAAAAGCCCGGTCAGTTTCGACCGGGCTTTTTTGTTGCGAGAAGGTCGAGGATGACCGCCGCGCCGGTCTCGCCGGGCGGTCTTCCGGTCTGCATGCGGTCGTGCACGAGGTCGTAGCCTTCCAGCATGGCGCGGCGCTGGGCGGTGTCGGCCGAAAGCCGCTCGAACCAGCGCGTCAGGCTGCCGGGGCGCACCATGTCGTTCAGATATTCCGGAACGACGGGATAGTCGGCGATGATGTTGGGGATCGCCGCCGTCCAGATCCTCACCTTGCCGAGGAAGAGGTTGGCGAGCCAGTCGAAGCGATAGGTCGAGACGACGGGCACGCGGGCGAGCGCCAGTTCCAGGATGACCGTGCCGGACGCCGCGATCGCCGCGTCGGCCTCGCTGAAAGCCTGCCACTTCTCCCCGGTCGAGACGGTGATCCCGGGCTTTACCGGCCAGTCGGCCGTGAGTTTGCGCACCAGCGCCTCCTGCCGGGGCACGGTGGGCAGGAGGAAGCGCGTGCCGGGGTTCCGGGCCGTGATTTCCTGTACCGCTTCGCCAAAGACCGGCAGCAGGCGGGTGATCTCGGTGCCGCGCGAGCCGGGAAGCAGGAGGCAGGTGCGCCCGCCGGGCGCCTCGCCGGTGCGGGCAAGGCGCGCGGCGCGCACACGCCGGATATCGGGATCGCCGATCAGCCGGTGGCCGACATAGGTCGTCGCCGGACCGCCGAGCCGCGCCATCACCGCAGGCTCGAACGGAAGCAGCGCGAGGACATGGTCGACATAGGCGCGCATGCGCGGCGCGCGCTCTTCCTTCCACGCCCAGACGCTCGGGCAGACATAGTTGACGACCGGCAGGTCCGGCAGCGCCTTGCGAACGCGGCGCGCCACGCGGTGGGTGAAATCCGGGCTGTCGATGATGAGGAGCACATCCGGCCGTGCGGCAATCAGGGCATCCGCCGTCTGGCGGATGCGGCGGATGAGCGACGGCAGGCGCTTCAGCACCTGCGAGATGCCCATGATGGAGAGTTCGGAGAAATCGAACAGCGAGTGGAGCCCCTGCCGCTCCAGCGCCTCGCCGCCGACGCCGACCAGGGCCACCGGCCCGGCATGGGCGGCCCGCAGGGCGGCGATCAGGTCGCCGCCGAGAAGATCGCCGGACACCTCGCCGGCGACGACGCCGATCGTCAGGGGCCTTTCCGTCATCGCGGCGCCTCCGCCCTCTCCGGCACGATGCCGGTCACGAACAGGCCGTGCGCGTCCGCTTCGGCAACGAGCGCGGCGCGCTCCAGCACCAGCGAGCGCCCCGCCTCCACCGCGATGCCGGCAAGGCCGGCGGCGCGGGCACGGCGCAGGGTTTCCATGCCGATGGACGGCAGGTCGGCGCGCAGGTCCTGCTCCGGCTTGCACAATTTGACGAGCACCCCCTTGCGCCGCGCGGAAATGCGGCCCGCGGCGCGCAGGCCCGCCACGCGCTCCAGCATGGCGTCGGTGCCTTCCGCCCCCTCCAGCGCCACCACGCGCCCGCCGAGCGCGACGGCGCCCTGCCCCACATCGAGGCGGCCGAGCGCCAGCGCGGCGGCGGCGGCGGCGGCGATATCCGCCTCGGCGGCGGCATCCGGCGCGACCGCGCCGAGCGGTCCCTCGATCCCGAGGAGATCCGGCACGATCTCATGCGCGCCGACGACGTGCACCCCCTCGGCCTCGATCAGCCGGATGACCATTTTCAGCACAGCGTCGTCGCCGCCCTTCAGCAGCGTGCGGATGATGGCGGGAACGGCGGCCAGCGCCTTCAGCGGCGCATGAATATCGCGCCATTCCGGCCGGCGGCGGACGGAGCCCGACAGCACGGCACGGCCGATCCCCTTCGTGCGGAAGGTGGCGCCGATGCCGGCATAGTCGCCGATGGAGATGACCTGATGGTCGAAGCCCGACCAGTCCGGACCGGCTTCGTCGCGCAGCGCGAGGACGTAGGGGTCTTCGCCACGGGCGCGGGCCGCATCCGCGACATAGCGCGGCAGAAGCCCGCCGCCGGCGATGATGGCCAGCCGGTCGCGCGCGAGAGGCCGGCCGTCCGCCACGCCGCTCAGCCCTTGCCGCGGTTCGGGGAAGAGAGCGCGCGGTCGCTTTCGGCGGCGATGAAATCGAGGATGTGCATGACGGGCACGCTATCGGCGTAATCCGCCCGGATCGCCGCCGCATTGGCGCGGATCGAGCCCTCGCCTTCGAAGATCTGCTTGAAGGCGCGGCGGACCTCGTGGATCGTCGCCTTCTCCATGCCGGCGCGGCTCATGCCGACGACATTGAGGCCGCCGAGAATGCCCGGATTGCCGTTCAGCATGCCATAGGGAATGACGTCGTAGGCGACCGCCGAAAGGCCGCCGATGAAGGCCTGGCGGCCGATGCGGGTGAACTGGTGCACCGCCGAGCCGCCGCCGAGGATCACACGGTCCTCCACCGTCACATGGCCGGCGAGCATGACATTGTTCGACAGGATGATGTGGTCGCCGAGCCGGCAATCGTGCGCGACATGCGAATTCGCGAGAAACAGGTTGTGGCTGCCGACGACGGTCTTGCCGCCGCCCTCGGTCGTGCCGGCGTTCATGGTCACGCCTTCGCGGATGACGCACATCTCGCCGACGGCAAGCGTCGTCTCGGCGCCGTCGTGATGCACGCTCTGCGGATCGCCGCCGATGACGGCATTGGCGAAGATGCGCGTGCGGCGGCCGATCTCCGTGCGGCCGGTGACCACCACATGCGTCTGAAGCTCCACGCCCTCGCCGAGAACGACCTTGGGCCCGACATGGCAGAAGGGTCCCACGACGACGTTCTCACCGATGACCGCTCCGTCCTCGATGACGGAGAGCGGATGGATCTTCGCGCTGGCGGCAATCATGGTCAGGCATCTTCCTTCTTGACGATCATCGCGCCGATATCAGCTTCCGCGACGAGTTGCCCATCAACTTTTGCATCGCAATGAAACTTCCAGATATTGCCGCGCTGCTTCTGCTTGACGACATGGAACTCGACGCGGTCGCCGGGCACGACCGGCTTGCGGAAGCGCGCATTGTCGATCGTCATGAAATAGACGAGGTTGGAGCCCGAGCGCGTCTTGCGCGCGCAGATGGCGCCGGCCGTCTGCGCCATGCCCTCGATGAGCAGCACGCCCGGCATGATCGGGTGGTCGGGGAAATGGCCCATGAACTGCGGCTCGTTGGCCGTGACGTTCTTGATGCCGACGGCCGAATCGTCGCCGTCGATATCGACGATCTTGTCGACGAGCAGGAACGGATAGCGATGAGGAAGCAGCGTCAGAATCTCACGCAGATCAGCCACGCCGAGCGTCGCCTTGGTCTCTTCACTCATCGTTGCCCCCCTTCTTCTGGACTCGAGTGCTGGAGCGCATGGCGATCTCCGCCATGTCGCGCAGGAAATCGCGCATCGGGCGCGCGGGAATGCCGCCGTATTTCTCGCCCGGTGGAATATCGGCGACGACACCGCTCATGGCGGCAATCTGCACGCCGTCGCCGATGGTGATATGACCGTTGATGCCCGCCGCGCCGCCGATCATCACGCCGTCGCCGATGCGCGTGCTGCCGGCGATGCCGACGCCGCTGACGATGCCGCAATGGCGGCCGATGCGCACGTTGTGGCCGACCTGCACCTGGTTGTCGATCTTGGTCCCCTCGCCGATGACGGTGTCGTCCATCGTGCCGCGGTCGACCGTCGTGTTCGCGCCGATCTCGACATGGTCCTGGATGATGACGCGGCCGATCTGGACGATCTTGATCATGCCGGGCTTGAGGCCGGGCGCATAGCCGAACCCGTCCTGGCCGATGCGGGCGCCGGGATGGATGATGACATTGTTGCCGATCAGCGCACACTGGATCGTGACGCCCGCGGCGATGGTGCAGTCACGGCCGATGCGCACGCCCGCGCCGATCACCGCGCCCGGGCCGATACGGCTGCCCTCGCCGATCTCCGCGCCCCTGCCGATCACAGCCATGGGTTCGACGGAGACATTGTCCTCGAGGCGCGCCTGTGGATCGACATAGGCGCCCTGTGCGATGCCGGCCGGCACCGAGGTCGTCGCCTCCGGCCGCATGGCCGAGGGATGCAGCATCTCGCCGGCACGCGCGAAGGCGGTGTGCGGCCTCGCCGAAAGCAGGACGGCGATCTTCGGGGGAACAAGGGAAGCCAGGGCACGGTCGCACAGGATCGCGGTCGCTTCGCTCGTCTCGAGTTCGGCGCGGAACTTGCGGGAAAGAATGTAACAGAGATCGCCGTCCTTCGCCCGGCTCACGGGCGAGACGCTGCGCACGATACGCTCGGCATGCGCAGGATCGGCGAGTTCCGCCCCAAGCCTCGCGGCAAGGTCACCCAGACGAATGCCGTCATGGGGCGGAAAAAACCAGTTATGCTCCATAGGCATGACTCCAGAACGTCCGTTTTCTCGCAGTTCTGGACTGCCTACCTCAGAACTGGGTCGCGATGCCGAACTTGAAGCGCTGCACCTCGTCGAAGGATTCCTTCTTGATCGGAACCGCGTAGTCGACGCGCAGCGGACCGAACGGCGAAGCCCAGATGATGGATGCGCCGACCGACGCACGCAGGCTCATGTCATCGCCGCGGACCTTGTCGGCCGCCACGGTCTTGACGTCGTTGCCGTAAAGCGTGCCGGCATCGACGAAGACAGCACCGCGGAAGCCCGAGTCGCGTGCGATGAACGGCAGCGGGAAGGATGCTTCCGCAGAGGCCGTGAAGTAGGTCGTGCCGCCCAGCGAATCGCGGGTCGAGGTGGCCCGCGGGCCGATGCCGGCCGATTCGAAGCCGCGCAGGTCGTTCGCCGACAGCGTGAACTGGTCGTAGACCTTCACGTCGTTGCGACCCCACATGTGGCCGCCGCTGACGGCGATCGAGCCGATGACGTCGGCGTCTTCCAGAAGGGTGTGGAAGTAGCGCGCCTTGCCCGAGATCTTGTAGAAATCGGAATCGCCGCCGAGGCCGGCGAATTCCTGCGTGATCTGGGCGAAGATGCCGTCGCGCGGCAGCGTCCGGTCGTCGATCGTATCGTAGGTCAGGCTGTGCGAGATCGAGGAGCGAACCCACGGGCCGTTGACCACGGCGTGCTGGTAGGGCGACGACAGCTCGGAGAGGTCGCCGGAGCTGTAGTCGAGCTTCGTGTAGTTGTAGCGCAGCGAGGTCGACAGGTCTTCCGTGATGGGAGCCGTCACGCGCAGGGTGAAGCCCTGCGTATCGACGCTGTAGTAATCCTCGCTGTCGTCCTCGTTCTTGAAGACGTCGAAGCCTGCCGCCAGGCGGTAGCCGAGGAAGTAGGGCTCGGTGAACGACAGGTTGTAGTCGCGCGAATGCTCACCGCCGCCGGCAGCGACGCGGATATACTGGCCGCGGCCGAGGAAGTTCTTCTCTTCGACCGAGGCTTCCAGCTTGAAGCCGCCCTTGTCGCCCGTCTCGTAGCCCGCGCCGATGCCGAACGAACCGGTCGACTGGTCCTGCACGTCGACGACCAGGACCACACGGTCGGACGAGCTGCCCGGCGCCGTGGTGATGTTGACGGTCGAGAAATAGCCGAGCGCTTCGAGACGGCGCTTGGCGCGCGTGATGACTTCCTGGTTGAAGGCGTCGCCCTCACCGATATCGAACTCGCGGCGGATGACGTAGTCGCGCGTGCGGGTGTTGCCGCGGATCTCGATGCGCTCGACATAGGCGCGCTCGCCCTGGTCGACCAGATAGTCGACGGCGATCGTGCCGTTGCCGAGGTCGCGGTTGCCGCGCGGCGTCACGCGGGCAAACGGATAGCCGTTGGCCGCGACGCGCTTGGAGATCTCGGACATCGTGTCCTGCACGTCGCGGGCGCGGTAGATCTTGCCCGGGCGCGATTCGACGAGACCCTTCAGTTCCTCCCCGTCGATGCCGTCCACCGTCGACTCGACGTTGATCTCGCCGAAGTCGTAGCGCTGGCCTTCCTCGACCGTGAAGGTCACGACATATTCGTTGGAGGCTTCGTCGAGGACGGCTTCCGACGAGACGATGCGGAAGTCCGCATAACCGTTATTGAAGTAGAACTGGCGCAGCGCCTCTTCGTCGGCGCGCAGCTTGTCCTCGCTGTAGACGTCCTTGCGGGTCAGGAACGACAGGAAGTTCGACTTCTTGGTGATGATGACGGCCTGCAGGCGGCTGTTGCTGTAGGCCTGGTTGCCGACGAAATTGATCTGCGAGATCTTCGTGCGGTCGCCTTCGTCGACGATGAAGGCGACGTTCACGCGGCCGTTGCCGAGGGGATAGACCTGCGTCGTGACGGTGGCGTCAGAACGGCCGATCGAGGCATAGGCATCGCGAATGGCCTGCTTGTCGGCTTCGATGGCGGTTTCGCTGTAGGGGCCGAGCGACTGCGAGCGCAGAACGGGCGTGAGCTTCTCGTCCTTGATCTTGCGGTTGCCGTTGATGACGACCTGGTTGATCAACTGGTTCTCATCCACCGTGACGACGAGCGTGCTGCCGGAAACGGAGATCTTCACGTCCGAGAAATAGCCGGTCGCGAAAAGACGGCGCACGGACGCGTCGATATCGGCGTTGGAGAAATTCTTGCCGGGCGTGATGGTGACGTTCGCCTTGACCGTATCGGCGCTCACACGGCTGGCGCCACGCACCTGGATGTTGCGGATAACGGCTGCTTCCGCGACGCTGGCGGAGACAAGCGTGGCAAAAGAGCCGCCCGTGACAACCATACTGGCCGACAACGCAACGGCCGACACGGCGTTCAAAAAGTTTGAACCAGCTTTCATCTTCACTACTTACCTTCGTTTCAACGTCCCGGCAGGCGCGCGCCCGACTCCGGTCACGTTTGCCGTTTTAACCGCTTTTGCCATACAAGCAAGGTCACGCGTTAATTTCTGTTTACTTCAATTCCAACCGTGGCCCGAAGGTCACTACATCCGTTTCATTACGGTAAACAGAGCGTTAGCGCGACAGCTCCAGAAAAGACGGCTCCCCTTTTTCGATTCCCGCCGGCGCGCCGGCAAACCTTAGCCGAGAAGCATGGAAATGTCGTTCCAGGTCGCAAAGACCATCAGCATGAGCACCAGCGCCATGCCGATGCGGAATGCGATCTCCTGCGCCCCGGGCCCGACAGGCCTGCCCCGGATAGCCTCCACCGCATAGAACATCAGATGGCCGCCATCAAGTACCGGAACCGGCATAAGGTTCAAAAGCCCAATGGAAACAGACAGAACCGCCGCAAGCTGCAGCAGGGCGGCAACACCGAGCGTCGCCATCTGGCCGGAAGCCTGCGCAACGCGGATGGGCCCGCCGAGCTGATCGGCCTTCATGCGCCCCGTGACGAGGTTGGACAGGTAGTCGAACGTACCCGTCACGATGTGCCAGCTCTGCACCGCGCCCTGCCCCAGGGCCTCCACCGGACCGTATTCGACGACGCGGAAATTGCCGCTTTCCTCGTTGGTCGCGATGCCGATCAGGCCGAGCTCGATCTTGTTGCCGAACTGGTCGGTGATCTCGGTGCGCTTCGGCACCATGGACAGGTCGATATCCCGGCCGTCGCGGCGCACCGTCACCGTGATCGGCAGTTCGGGCCGAACACTGACATAGCGGCGCACGTCGTCGAAGGTCACGACCGGGTTGCCGTCGAGCGCGACCAGCAGGTCGCCCGGGAGCACGCCCGCTGCCTGCGCGGCGCTGTCCGGCCGCACTTCCGCGACGATCGGATCGGCGATCTGGCGGCCGTAGATGGAGAACATCACGGCGAAAATGGCGATGGCGAGGATGAAGTTGGCGATGGGGCCGGCGGCGACCGTGACGGCCCTCTTCCACAGCGCGGCGCCGAGGAAGGTGCGCCTGCGCACCTCGTCCGGCAGCGCGGCGACGGAGCCGTAGTCCGGAATGGAGGCCGGGTCGTCGTCGCCGAGGAACTTCACATAGCCGCCGAGCGGGATGGCCGAGAGCTTCCAGCGCGTGCCGTGGCGATCGGTGAAGCCGAATAGCTCCGGGCCGAAGCCGACCGAGAAGGCGGTAACGCCGATGCCGGACCAGCGGCCGGCGAGATAGTGGCCCATCTCGTGCACGAAGACGATGAGCGTCAGCACGACGAGGAAGGGAAGGATATAGCCCGTCACGAATCCGACGGAGCCAGCCAGCATGTCCATGAACCCAATCCCCAATATGGCGCCGCTACGGGCCGAAAAGGAACACGCCGGCCGGCGTGCCCGCGGTGCCCGACATGATCTCGTTCCCGAGCAGAATGAGGAACGCGGCGAAGCAGGCGAAAACAAGGCCGTCGACCCGATCCATGACGCCGCCGTGTCCCGGAATGAGGCGGCTCGAGTCCTTCACGCCGAAGCGGCGCTTGATGAAGGATTCGAAAAGATCGCCGATCTGGCTGAATACCGAGAGCACCAGCGCGATCACCGGCACCCAGAGACCGTTCAGCGGAAAGAACGCCATGTGCAGGAGCGTCCCGGCGACGACGGCGGAAAGCGCCCCGCCGATGGCACCCGACCAGGTCTTGCCGGGCGAGATGGGCGGGGCGAGCTTCGGCCCGCCGATGGCGCGCCCGATGAAATAGGCGAGAATGTCCGTCGCCCACACGACGGCGAAGATGAACAGCATCGCGGCGAAGCCGTCGGCCTTGTCGCCGCGGATCGCCGCGAGCGATATCGCCGTCAGGCCGGAATAGACGATGCCGCCGGCAAGCCAGCCGCTGCCCTTCATCGCCAGCGCATAGGCGATGCCGACGAGCGTGGCGCCGACAAGCACGGCCAGCGCCTCCTCGAAGCCGAAGAGCACCATCGCCGACACGAGGACGACCGACAGCCAGCCGAAGGCATTGGCGCGAAAATCCGTTTCCGGCAGCCGGGTGATCGTCGACCACTCGTAGTAGACGAGGAGCGCGATGGCCGCGACGAGCACCCGGAAGGTCAGGCCGCCGAGCCAGGTCGCGACGAGCACGACGGCGGCGAGCACGATGCCGGAGAGGATGCGCAGGCGCAGTTCACTGCGCATCACGAGCCCACCGCAAGCGTCTTTGCCGCCTGAAGGCCGCCGAATCGGCGCTCGCGCATGCCGTAGCGCGACAGCGCGGAAACGAAGGTGTCGCGCGAAAAATCGGGCCAGAATTCGGGAATGAACATCAGCTCCGCATAGGCCGCCTGCCAGAGCAGGAAATTGGAGAGCCGCTCCTCGCCACTGGTGCGGATGATGAGGTCGGGGTCGGGAATGCCGGACGTGTCGAGCGAGGTGCCGATGCGCTCCGCGGTGATCTCGGAAGGATCGAGGCGGCCGGCGGCGACGTCGACCGCAAGCCGGCGCACGGCGCGGGCGATCTCGTCGCGCGCCCCGTAATTGAAGGCTATGACGAGGGTGATTCCGCTGTTCGCCCGGGTCGTGTCCTCGGCCTCCAGCAGCAGCGGCAGGATGTCGCTCGACAGGTTCGTCTTGTCGCCGATGACGCGGATGCGCACGTTCTCGCGGTGCAACAGCGCAAGGTCACGCCGGATGAAGGTCTTCAAAAGCCCCATCAGGTCGGTGATCTCGCTCTCGGGCCGGTTCCAGTTTTCCGAGGAGAAGGCGAAGAGCGTGAGATAGCGCACGCCGCATTCGGCGGCGGTGCGCACGGCTTCACGCACCGCTTCGACACCCTTGCGGTGCCCCATGGCGCGCGGCAGGCCGCGCGCGTTCGCCCAGCGCCCGTTGCCGTCCATGATGATGGCGACGTGGGCCGGTGCGGTGCTGGGCGAAAGCTGGTTCATGGGCAATCCGGAAAAGGAAAACGAATGCAGGTGGCGAATGCCTTAAACCTGCATGATTTCCTTTTCCTTCTCGGCAAGCAAGCGATCGACGTCCAAAATCGTCTCGTCCGTCATCTTCTGCACCTTTTCGGACTGGCTGCGGGAGAGGTCCTGCCCGATATCGCCGTCCTTCTCGGACTTCTTGAGGTCGTCCATGCCGTCGCGGCGCACATGGCGGATCGCGACCCTGGCCTTTTCGGCATAGTCATGGGCGACCTTGACGAGCGACTTGCGGCGCTCCTCGTTGAGTTCCGGCAGCGGAATGCGCAGGTTCTGGCCGTCGATGATCGGGTTGAGGCCGAGATTCGATTCGCGGATGCCGCGCTCGACGGCGCCGACCATGCCCTTGTCCCAGACGGAGACCGACAGCATGCGCGGCTCCGGAACGGAGATGTTGGCGACCTGGTTCAGCGGCACGCGCGAACCGTAGGCCTCGACCTGCACCGGATCGAGCACGTTGGCCGAGGCGCGGCCAGTGCGCAGCGACGCGATGTCGTTCTTGAAAGCCGAAATCGCGCCGTCCATGCGGCGCTTCAGTTCCTTCAGGTCAATACCTTCGCTCATCGGATACTCCCGTTTTCACAGAGCGGCTGCACGCGGATGCACGTGCGCGCCTCAAGAATCAGTTGTCGGTTACGATGGTCCCGCGCCCGCCGCCGGTCAATATTTCGGCAAAGCCGCCCTTCTCGTGGATGGAGAAGACGATGATCGGGATGGAATTTTCACGGGCCAGCGCCACGGCGGCGACGTCCATGACGGCAAGGCCCCTTTCGAGCACTTCGCTATGGGTCAGGCGGTCGAAGCGGGTGGCCGCCGGGTCCTTCTTCGGATCGGCCGAATAGATGCCGTCGACCTGCGTGCCCTTGAAGATCGCCTCGGCGCCCATTTCGGCGGCACGCAGCGCGGCGGCCGAATCGGTCGTGAAGAACGGGTTGCCCGTGCCGCCGGCGAAGATCACCACGCGGCCGAGCGAGAAATGATGGAGCGTCGCGCGCTGGGAGAAGCTTTCGCAGATCTCCGGCATGGCGATGGCCGACAGGACGACGGTGTCGATGTCGAGCTTGCGCAGCGACGTGGCGAGCGCCAGCGCGTTGATGACGGTCGCCAGCATGCCCATGTGGTCGCCGGTGACCCGGTCGCCGCCCTTGGAGGCGACCGCCACCCCGCGAAAGATGTTGCCGCCGCCGACGACGACGCCGACCTCCACGCCGAGCGCCCGCGCCTCGGCGATGTCGGAGGCGATGCGATCGGCCACGGCGACATCGATGCCGAAGCCCTGCGAGCCCATCAGCGCCTCGCCGGAGGCTTTCAGCAGAACACGTTTGTAGATTGGCTTGGCCGTCATGGTCGCTCCTGAACTCGTGGCCTCGTCACCCGAACCGGCAGCCGGGCAGAACCGAGGCGGTCCCGCTTGAGGGCAGCCATCGCCGCAGAAGAAATTTCGGGGCAGGCATTTCGGCAAGCCGGATACACGAAGGGCGCCGCGTTGTCACGCGGCGCCCTTCTCTTTTCCCAATCGCGATTAAGAAAATCAGCCCTTAGCGACGGCTGCGACTTCGGCGGCGAAGTCGGTTTCTTCCTTCTCGACGCCTTCGCCGAGCAGCAGGCGGGCCATGCCGACGACTTCGATCGGCGCGCCGACGGTCTTTTCAGCTTCCTTGACGGCAGCGCCGACGGTGAGGTCGGGGTTCATGACGAAGGCCTGCGAGAGCAGCGCGACTTCCTCGAAGAACTTGCGCATGCGGCCTTCGACCATCTTCTCGATGATGGCGTCCGGCTTGCCGGAGGCGCGCGACTGCTCGATGAAGACGTTGCGCTCGCGCTCGGCGACGGCGGCATCGACTTCCTCGGCGCGGATGGCCAGCGGCGCCGTTGCGGCGACGTGCATGGCGACCTGGCGGCCGATGGTGTTCAGGGCTTCCTTGTCGCCGGTCGACTTCAGCGCGACGAGAACGCCGAGCTTGCCGAGGCGGTCGGCGGCGGCGTTGTGGATGTAGGTCGCAACCACGCCGTCCTCGACCGACAGCAGGACCGAGCGGCGGAGATTCATGTTCTCGCCGATGGTGGCGACGGCGTCCTTGATCGTGTCGGTGACCGACTTGCCGGTTGCCGGGTAGGTGGCGGCGCCGACGGCTTCGACGGTGCCGTCGGTGCTGAGCGCCACGTCGGCAACGCCGCGCACGATGGTCTGGAAGGCATCGTTGCGGGCGACGAAGTCGGTTTCCGAGTTGATCTCGACGACGACGGCCTTCGTGCCGGCGCTGGCGATGCCGATCAGGCCTTCAGCGGCGGTGCGGCCGGACTTCTTGTCGGCCTTGGCGATGCCCTTGGCGCGCAGCCAGTCGATTGCCGCTTCGATGTCGCCGTTGTTCTCAGCCAGCGCCTTCTTGCAGTCCATCATGCCTGCGCCGGACTTTTCGCGCAGTTCCTTCACCAGTGCAGCGGTGATTTCAGCCATTGTGAGCCTCTTGTCGGTTCTTGTTGCGTATCGCCGGAAAACCTCGGCGAACTCAAGGTTTTGGGAACGAATGTACCCGGAAGTGTGACAGGGTGATGAAGATCACCTTAGACCTGTCGCCGCAAAGGCGATCCTCCAGGATCGTGGCAGACAGGGTCTTCAAAAACGCCGAGGCCAGGGATCGTCTCTCTGGCCTCGGTCATCTGGAAAGCGGGAGCGAAAGACGTCGCTCCGGCCTTGGCCTTATGCCTCGGCTTCGAGAGCCGGCTCGACCGGAACCTCGGCGGAGGCGCCGAGGTCGCGGCCCGAAGCGCCCTGCTGGCGGGCGATGCCGTCGATGGCGGCACGCGCGATCAGGTCGCAGTAGAGGGCGATGGCGCGCGAGGCGTCGTCGTTGCCGGGGATCGGGAAGTCGATCGGGTCCGGATCGCAGTTCGAATCGATGATGGCGACGACCGGGATGCCGAGACGCTTGGCTTCCTGGATTGCGATCGACTCCTTGTTGGTGTCGATGATGAACATCAGGTCCGGCGTGCCGCCCATGTCGCGGATACCGCCGAGGGCCTTTTCAAGCTTCTCGCGTTCGCGCTCGAGGGTCAGGCGTTCCTTCTTGGAATAGCCGGAGCCTTCCGAAGCCAGGATCTCGTCGAGCTTGCGCAGGCGCTGGATCGAATTGGAGATGGTCTTCCAGTTCGTCAGCATGCCGCCGAGCCAGCGGGCGTTGACGTAGTACTGGGCCGAACGCTTGGCGGCATCGGCGATGATGTCGGACGCCTGGCGCTTGGTGCCGACGAAGAGGACGCGGCCGCCGCCGGCGACGGTGTCGGACACGACCTGAAGGGCGCGCGACAAGAGCGGAACGGTCTGTGCCAGGTCGATGATGTGAACGTTGTTACGGTCGCCGAAGATGTACGGCTTCATCTTCGGGTTCCAGCGGTGCGTCTGGTGGCCGAAGTGAATACCAGCTTCCAGAAGCTGGCGCATAGAGAAATCGGGCAATGCCATGCCTAGTCATCCTTTTCCGGTTGAACCTCCGCAAGGCGAACAGCACTTCCTTCGGAAGCGCCACCGGGCGGAACGGTCCGGATTTCTCCCGGACGATCCCATGCCTTACGTGTGGAATGAGCGGCCCTTTACCCGCAGTTTCCCGGAAAATCAAGGGCCGAGGGGTAAAAAAGTGGATATGCAGGACGTTGCCCTTGGCATTTGCACGGCGGTCGGCGCCCCTTCTGTGTCTCCAAAGGGGCCACATCGACAACGAACGCCGCCCCACCCACTGTCGTCATCCTCGGGCTCGACCCGAGGATCCACCTGGCGCCCGCGGCGTGGATGGTCGGGTCAAGCCCGACCATGACGGAGGAGAGGTTGAGCGGACGTCCTTCGCCCGCAGCCTACTTGCATTCCTGCGGCTTGAACATCTCCAGCTGGGCCAGCTTCCCGCTCAGCACGAACTCGCCGTAGTCCATGGTGAGGTCACGGGTGATTCCGTTCTCGTAGAGCTTGAAGGACATGCGATAGACGGGCAGCGCGTCGCCTTCGCTCGTGTCGTTGTAATAGGCGATGGAGACCGGCCAAAAGGCTTCCTTGGAGAAGGAGCCGGCCTTGTCGGCATCCGGGTCGCCCGCCTTGGGCGTTTCCTTCTTGCCGACGACGGCGGTCGTCATCAGCGTCTTGTCGCCCGCATCCGAGCCATCGAAGAGGCGCGCCTCGAAGAAGCGATCGCCCTTCCTGGCGTGATCGATGACGTCGAGCATGTGCTCGGTCGGGAAGCGGCTTGCGGCGAGGTCCACCTGCCTGGTATCCGGCGCGGTCAGGTCGACGCTGACGCCTTCCTTGTCCTCGCGCGCCGTGCCGCGCACCTCCTTGTCCAGCTTCTCGTCGGTGAAGGAGCGGGTGAGGAAGCGGAAGCTGCCGGTCTTCAGGTCCTCGTAGGTCGTCGTCTGCTGGTCCGTGAGGCGGGTTTCCTCGCCGGTATTGACCTGCGTGACAAAGCGGAAGCTCACCGTGTAGCCGTCACAGGGGCTGCCGTTGAACTCGTAGACCATGCGGCCATACATGCCGGCGATGCCGGAGCGCTCGGTCGCGTCCTTCAGCTTGAGGTCGTAGACGGCGCGGTGCGGCGCAAGCCCGGTCGCCGGCGTGGCAAAGGCGCTCGACACGCCGCTGCCGGCGAAGCATGCCCCGGCCGCAAGGGCCGCGACAAAGGCTGAACGAAACATCCGTTTCCTCCTGTTGAAGTCGGTCGCGATGTTATATGAACTCTTCCGGCAAAAGCGAGGCAATATCCACCTCTTGCCAACTTCATTTCCACCGTTGCGGCGCGGATCGTCGCAACGCCCCTCAAAGCCGCCCCCTGCCGCTCCCATCTATGGACCGGCATCAAGAAACGGAGACCGGAATGTCCGCTGAAATCGAAAATCGCGTCAAGGAACTCGGCTACGACATTCCCGTGGCGGCGGCGCCGGCCGCCAACTACGTGCCCTTCGTCATCAGCGGCAACATCCTCCACATTTCCGGCCAGCTGCCGATGCTCGACGGCAAGCTTGCCGTGACCGGCCATCTCGGCCGGAACGTCGATGTCGCCGGCGGCCAGAAGGCGGCGGAACTGTGCGCGCTCGGCCTTCTCGCCCAGGCCAAGGCCGCCCTCGGCGACCTTGCGCGCATCAAGCGCATCATCAAGATCAACGGCTTCGTCGCCTCGACGCCCGATTTCGTCGAGCAGCACCTCGTCATCAACGGCGCGTCCAACTTCCTCGTCGGTGCCCTGGGCGATGCCGGCAAGCATGCCCGCGCCGCCGTCGGCATGGCAGCCCTCCCCCTCAACGCCGCCGTCGAGATCGACGCCATCATGGAAATCGCCTGATGCAGAAATTCCCCTGGCTGACGGAGCGGCCGATCGCCCATCGCGGCTATCACGACCTCAACCGCAAGGTCTGGGAAAACACGCTCTCCGCCTTCGCCCGCGCGGCCGATGCGGGCTTTGCCATCGAATGCGACCTGCACTATGCCGCCGATGCCATTCCCGTCGTCTTCCATGACGACGACCTGAAGCGGCTCTGCGGCACGGAGGGGGACGTGCGCCAGCGCACCGCCGCCGAACTCGGTCTCCTCAAGGTCGGCGGCACGCAGGACGGCGTGCCGACGCTGCGGCAGCTCCTCGACCTCGTGAAGGGCCGCGTGCCGCTCGTCCTGGAACTGAAGGGGCGCGAGGGAGACGACGACGGTTTCGCCATGGCCGTGCTCGACACGATCGAGGCCTATGACGGCCCCGTCGCGCTGATGAGCTTCGACCACTGGCTCCTGAAGGACCTCACGGCCATCGGCACCAGCCGCCCCGTCGGCCTGACGGCGGAAGGCGCCCGGCCGGAGAATTTTGCCGTTCACGAGGAGGCCATGCAGCTCGGGCTCGACTTCATCTCCTATCACTACGGCCACCTGCCGAACGCCTTCATCAGCCGGCAGCGCGACCTCGGCCTACCGGTCATCACCTGGACCGTGCGCGACGACGAGGCGCGCACGATCACGGCACTCAACGCGGACCAGATGACCTTCGAGGGTTTCGATCCGCGCGAGGCCTTGACGGCGTAACATGGACGGGACGGTGCGCATCCGTGTCGAAACGAGCTTCGCCGACATTCCGGCGGACGACTGGGGGCGCCTTGCCGGCGCCTCCAGAGGCGACGCGCAGGTGCCCTACAATCCGTTCGTCAGCCACGCCTTCCTTTCCGCGCTGGAACAGTCGGGCTGCGCCATCGCCGAGACCGGCTGGCTCGGCCAGCATCTCCTGCTGGAGGGCGACGACGGCGCCCTTCTCGGCGCCCTGCCCGCCTATCTGAAGAACCACAGCCAGGGCGAATATGTCTTCGACCACGGCTGGGCCGACGCCTTCGAACGCGCCGGCGGGCACTATTATCCGAAGCTGCAGGCCTCCATCCCCTTCACGCCCGCGACCGGCCCGCGGCTGCTGCACCGCCCCGACCAGCCGGTTATCGCCACCCAGGCGGCGCTTGCCGAGGGGCTGAAGGAACTGTCGAAGCGCCACGGCGTCTCCTCTGCGCACGTCACCTTCGTGCCGGAAGAGGAAATGCCGGTCTTCCAGGCCGCGGGCTACCTGCACCGCACGGACCAGCAGTTCCATTTCCTCAACGAGGGCTATGACTCGCATGCCGATTTCCTGGAGACGCTGGCCTCCCGCAAGCGCAAGGCGCTGAAGAAGGAGCGGCGCACGGCACTGGAGCACGGCATCGAGATCGACTGGCTGACCGGCAGCGACCTGACCGAGAAAATCTGGGACCAGTTCTTCACCTTCTACATGGACACCGGCAGCCGCAAATGGGGCCGCCCCTATCTCAACCGCCGCTTCTACAGCCTGATCGGCGAGCGCATGGCGGACGACGTCCTGCTCATCATGGCAAGGCGCGAGGGCCGCTACATCGCCGGCGCGATCAACTTCATCGGCGGCGACACGCTCTTCGGCCGGCACTGGGGCTGCATCGAGGACCATGCCTACCTGCATTTCGAGGTCTGCTACCACCAGGCCATCGATTTCGCGATCGAGAAGGGCTTGGCGCGCGTGGAGGCAGGCGCGCAGGGCGAGCACAAGCTGGCGCGCGGCTACCTGCCCGTCACCACCCATTCGGCCCATCACATCACCCATCCGGGCCTGCGCCACGCCGTCGCCGACTATCTCGAGCGCGAGCGCCGTGACGTCGAGGCGACGGGCGAATATCTTGCCGAACACGGTCCCTTCCGCCGCACGAACGACAACGACTGAGCAATCGGAGACGAGCATGACCGCCTACGACACGAACAACATCTTCGCCAAGATCCTGCGCGGCGAGATCCCCGCGCACCGCGTCTACGAGGACGACGACGCCGTCGCCTTCATGGACGTGATGCCGCAGGCCAACGGGCACACGCTCGTCATCCCCAAGACGCCGTCGCGCAACATCCTCGACGCCGCTCCCCAGACGCTGTCTCGCCTGCTGCCGGTGGTGCAGAAGGTGGCGGCCGCCGCCAAGGCGGCTTTCGAGGCCGACGGCGTCACCGTCATGCAGTTCAACGAGCCGGCCGCCGGCCAGACCGTCTACCACCTGCATTTCCACATCATCCCGCGCATCGAGGGCCAGCCGCTGAAGCCGCATTCCGGCACGATGGAAGACCAGGGCGTGCTCGCCGCCAATGCCGAGAAGCTGCGCGCGGCGCTGGCGCGGTAACAGACGTCACGAACGCCCGATACGGGGCGCGCGGACGGCGCGCTCCGTTTCAAACACCCAGCAAGGCCAGACCCGCGGCGAGGAAGGCGATGGCGCCGGCGATGCCGGCGATCTGGCGGAAGCGGCCGCCGATGAAGAAGCAGAGGCAGCCGAACACCACGGCGGCGAGCCGCAGCCACAGCGACGAGGCCTCCAGCGTGCCGGTCGGGAAGAAGATCAGCTTGGCGATGACCGCGGCCACCAGCGCCGTCGCCACCGCCCGCACCCAGTTCAGGACCTCCGACCGTTCGTCGAGGCGATTGCCGGCGATGACGCCCGCCCAGCGCCAGAGATCCGTCGCCAGCCAGCCGGCAATGGCGATGTAGAGATAGGGCCACAGGCCCTCGAAGCTCATCGCGCGGCCTCCCGGCGACGCAGCGCGCGCTCGCCCCACCAGGCCAGCGTGCCGCCGACGAGGCCGGTCAGAAGGATATCGTATTGCGGCGCGATGACCGCGAAGACGTAGCCGAGCACGAGCCCGATGCCGAGCGCCCAGTAGATCACCTGGTGGCGCGCGGAAATCCAGATCGAGGTGAGGAAATAGACCGGCGTCAGGAAGAACAGGCAGCCCGAGACGAGCGGCGGGAATTCGGAGACCGCGCCATAGGCGAGGCCGACGAGCACGACGTTGCTGAGCGTCAGCGTCACGCCGAAACCGGCGAAGAAGGCGACGCGGCCGCCGCGCGGCACCTCCCGCACCTTCTGCATCGCAAAGACCCAGGCCGTGATGGCGACGAAATGCGAGATGACCAGCAGCAGAAAGGTCGGCGTGCGGCGCGTGCGGATTTCCGGGACGAGCGCGGCGACCATCGGCATCATGCGCACGGAGGAGAGCGTTACCGCGAGGAACGCCGTCGCGACATGCGCGTCCGACAGCATGGAGCCGACGAGGATCACCTTGGCCGGCAGCGCCCAGACGATCCCGGTCATGAACATCACCTGCTCGACCGGCACCTTCGCCTCCGCGGTGAAGGCCGCGAAGCCGACGAAGGACAGCATCAGGATGATCGCGGGCAGGCTGAAGATGCCGCGCATGCCGAGGAGGAACCAGTGGATCTGGGATTGGGGGTCTGGCTCGGCGGTCATGATGTTCTCTTGCAGCGAAAGAATGCGGGGCGATTGGTTGCTCAGCCTGGTCCCATACGATCGCAAACCGCGCCCCCGCTCTTCTCCGTCATGGTCGGGCTTGACCCGACCATCCACGCCATGCCCGCAGCTGTGGATCCTCGGCTCAGGGCCGAGGATGACGACAGAGAGTGGGGCGAGGTTTGCCCACGTCCTCAACAATATGGGCCGGGCAGTCGCCTGCCCGGCCCATTCATTCATCAAACCGCTATTTCTTGCGCGGCACCTTGGGAACGGCACCGGAGGCCTTGCGCGGCGGCTCGTCCTTCGGCGCGTCGGCCTTGGCCTCGGCCGCCTTCTTCGAAGAGCGCGCCTTGGCGGGCGCGGCCTCGGCGGCGACGGTCTCCCTCGCCTTGCGCGGCTTGGCCTTCTTGGCGGCGGCCTCCTCGACCTCGGCCTTCGGCTTGATCGGCGCGGTTTCCGGCACGGCGTCGAGGATCAGACCCTTCGAGCCGTCCTCCTTCACGCCGACGGAGACGCGCACGACGCCGCCCTTCTTGAGCTTGCCGAAGAGAATCTCGTCGGCGAGCTTCTTCTTGATGTTCTCCTGGATGACACGCGCCAGCGGGCGGGCCCCCATCTTCTCGTCGTAACCCTTCTCCGCCAGCCAGGCGATCGCCTCGGACTGGAGATCGAAGGTGACGTTGCGCTCGGCAAGCTGGGTTTCCAGCTGCATGACGAACTTCTGCACGACCTGATGGATGACCGGCGTCGGCAGCGAGCCGAACGGGATGATCGCATCGAGGCGGTTGCGGAATTCCGGCGTGAACAGGCGGTTGATCGCCTCCATGTCCTCGCCCTCGCGCTTGGACGAGCCGAAGCCGATGGCGGCCTTGGCCATGTCGGAGGCGCCCGCATTGGTCGTCATGATCAGGATGACGTTGCGGAAGTCGATCTTCTTGCCGTTATGGTCGGTCAGCGAGCCGTGATCCATGACCTGCAACAGGATGTTGTAGAGATCCGGATGCGCCTTCTCGATCTCGTCGAGCAGCAGCACGCAATGCGGATGCTGGTCGACGCCGTCGGTGAGCAGGCCGCCCTGGTCGAAGCCGACATAGCCGGGAGGCGCACCGAGCAGGCGCGAAACCGTGTGCCGCTCCATGTATTCCGACATGTCGAAGCGCAGCAGTTCGACGCCGAGCGAGTTGGAGAGCTGCTTGGCGACCTCCGTCTTGCCGACGCCGGTCGGACCGGTGAACAGGTAGCAGCCGATCGGCTTGTTCGGTTCGCGCAGGCCCGCACGGGCAAGCTTGATCGCCGAGGACAGCGCCTCGATGGCGAGGTCCTGGCCGTAGACGACGGAGCGCAGCTCCTTGTCGAGGTTGGCGAGCACCTGCTCGTCGTCCTTCGACACCGTCTTGGCCGGAATGCGGGCCATGGTGGCGATCGTCGCCTCGATCTCCTTCTCGGTGATCAGCTTGCGGCGTTTTCCGGCCGGCAGCAGCATCTGGGCCGCGCCGGTCTCGTCGATCACGTCGATCGCCTTGTCCGGCAGCTTGCGGTCGTTGATGTAGCGTGCCGACAGTTCCACCGCCGTCTTGATCGCCTCGTTGGAATAGCGGAGCTTGTGATATTCCTCGAAATAGGGTTTCAGCCCCTTCATGATCTCGATCGTGTCGTCGATGGTCGGCTCGTTGACGTCGATCTTCTGGAATCTACGGACGAGCGCCCGGTCCTTCTCGAAGAACTGGCGGTATTCCTTGTAGGTCGTCGAGCCGATGCAGCGGATCGCGCCGGAGGAGAGCGCCGGCTTGAGCAGGTTCGAGGCGTCCATCGCCCCGCCGGAGGTGGCGCCGGCGCCGATGACCGTATGGATCTCGTCGATGAAGAGGACGGCGCCCGGATAGTCTTCCAGTTCCTTGACGACCTGCTTCAGGCGCTCCTCGAAATCGCCGCGATAGCGGGTGCCGGCGAGCAGCGTGCCCATGTCGAGCGAGAAGATCGTCGCGTCGGCGAGCGCTTCGGGCACCTTGCCCTCGACGATGCGCTTGGCGAGACCTTCGGCGATGGCGGTCTTGCCGACGCCGGGATCGCCCACATAGAGCGGGTTGTTCTTGGAACGGCGGCACAGGACCTGGATCGTCCGGTTGACCTCGGCATGGCGGCCGATCAGCGGATCGATCTTGCCGCCCTTCGCCTTCTCGTTGAGATTGACGCAATAGGCCGTCAGGGCGTCCTGCTTCTTGGCGGGCTCTTCCTGCTCGTTGCCGTTGCGGGTCTGCTTCTGCTCGTTCTCGCTCTCGTCGGCGCCGCGCACCTTGCGCTCTTCGGTGGAGCCGGGGCGCTTGCCGATGCCGTGCGAGATGAAGTTGACGGCGTCGTAGCGCGTCATCTCCTGCTCCTGCAGGAAATAGGCGGCATGGCTCTCGCGCTCGGCGAAGATCGCGACGAGCACGTTGGCGCCGGTCACTTCCTCACGGCCGGAGGACTGGACATGAATCACCGCGCGCTGGATGACGCGCTGGAAGCCGGAGGTCGGCTTGGAATCCTCCTCGTAGCCCGTCACGAGGTTGGCGAGGTCATGGTCGACATAATCGGTGACGGTCTTGCGCAGCACATCGAGATTGACGTTGCAGGCGCCCATCACGGCGGCCGCGTCGCCGTCGTCGATCAGGGCGAGCAGAAGGTGCTCGAGCGTCGCATATTCGTGATGGCGCTCGTTCGCGTAGGTCAGTGCCTGGTGGAGGGCCTTCTCAAGGCTTGCAGAAAATGTTGGCACGTTCGTTCCTCATTTCTTTTCCATGACACATTGCAGCGGGTGCTGGTGCTGGCGGGAGAAATCCATCACCTGTGTCACTTTGGTTTCGGCAACCTCGTAGGTGAACACGCCACACTCGCCTACGCCATGATTGTGCACATGGAGCATGATCCGCGTGGCCGCCTCGCGATCCTTCTGGAAGAAGCGCTCCAGAATGTGGATGACGAACTCCATGGGCGTATAATCATCGTTGAGAAGCAGGACGCGGTACAGGCTCGGCTTCTTCGTCTTGGGTTTCGTGCGGGTGATCACGGAGGTGCTGCGACCGGGAGTGTCGCCGCCGCCTTCGCCATCCTGCATCCGAACCCGTCTCACATCCATTTTCGTCTTCATTCCCCTGGTTTCGGGCGGTTCGTCCCGGTCGCCGGCCCGTGGCGCACCGTGTGTCAAAGGTTACTTTCGGACCTGTTATCTAATGTCTCGGCCCGCGATTGTAAGACCCCCGCTTCGCACTGCAATCATAATCGCGGGTCATCCGAAGGAAATAGCGAAATTTGCTGCCGCAGCGTCAGCCTCGCGCAATCCCCGCAACGCGCGAAGGCCGGCTGCGGTTGCCCGCAGCCGGCCCTTGAACGCTATGCGCGTATGCCGTCGTCGATGGGATCAGGCGGCGACCGCGCCCTTGGCAGCGGCAGCTGCCTTGGCGACCGGCGCTTCGTAGGGCTTGTAGGCGCCCTTGGCGAGGTCGGCATACATTTCGCCAAGCTTGGTGGCTTCGGCGACGAAGCCTTCATAGGAGGACTTCACGAAGGCGGTCTGCAACTCCAGAGCGGCTTCGACGCTCTTGACGCCCGAGAGCTTCTCGACGTGGGCCACGCCGTTCTCGAAGGACTTCTTCGAATAGTCGGCGGTCTCGGTGGCGATCGCCTGCCAGCTCTGGGCGGCGGTCGTGTAGCTCTTGACGAACGTGTCCACGGCTTCCTTGCCCTTCTTGTTTGCCTCGTCGAAATTGAACATCGAAGTCTCCTTTGGATCCCGGTGATATGGCCGAAATCTATATGCAGCGCACAAAAAAGTCAATGAATTGCTGCAACGCAATATTTCGCAGGCAAAGCAACACCTTGCGCGTCAGGTATGATCATTGGGCCTGGCAAATGCCGATTTGTCGCAAAAGGATAACAAAAGGCCCGGCGCCATGGGCAGCCGGGCTTTGCTTGTCTGGATGCGCCCACCGATCACAGATCGATGTCGAGGATCGCCATGGAGAAGTTGTAGGAGAGTTCCCCGTCCTCGTCGTCGCGGAAGATGACGCCCAGGAACTCGTCGGCGAGATAGACTTCCGCGGACTCGTCCTTGCGCGGACGGGCCTTGATGACAATCTCCTTGTTGAGATTGCGCTTGAAGTAGGCCTCGAGCTTCCTGATTTCTTCCGGCTTCACGATACGTCTCCGTCGTCGATTGATGTGCCGCGCTTCTCGCACCTGCTCCCGGCCGTGTAAACCCACGATCTCCGCGGGAAAGCGACTTTTCCCGCATTGGGATCGCCGATGCCGGGCCGCCCGCCGACCTTGCTAGAGATCGTAGTCGAAGGCGGCCAGGAGCTGGTCCATGGCGCGTGACGGCTCGTTGCAGCCGGCCTCGCCGATGACCTTGGCCGGCACGCCGGCGACCGTGGATTTCGGCGGCACGGGCTTGAGCACGACCGAGCCGGCGGCGATGCGCGAGCAATGGCCGATATGGATGTTGCCGAGGATCTTTGCGCCCGCGCCGATCATCACGCCGTCGCCGATCTTCGGGTGGCGATCGCCGCCCTCCTTGCCGGTGCCGCCGAGCGTGACATTGTGGAGGATCGAGACATTGTCGCCGATGACGGCGGTCTCGCCGACAACGAGGCCCGTCGCGTGGTCGAGGAAGAAGCCCTTGCCGATGCGCGCGGCGGGGTTGATGTCCGTCTGGAAGACGCTGGAGGAGCGGCTTTGCAGATAGAGCGCGAGGTCGCGCCGGCCCTTCGCGTGGAGCCAGCTCGCCAGGCGGTGGGTCTGGATGGCGTGGAAGCCCTTGAAATAGAGCACCGCGTCGAGGAAGCGCAGGCAGGCGGGGTCGCGGTCGTAGACGGCCTGGATGTCGACGCGCAGGATGCCGCCCCATTCCGGCCAGTCCTCCAGCATCTCGTCGAAGATCTGGTGCAGGAGGTTGGCCTGCAGGTCCGGATGGTCGAGCCGCTCGCAGACGCGGTGGATCACGCTTTCCTCCAGCGAGCGGTGGTTCAACACCGTCGAATAGAGGAAGGCCGCGAGCAGCGGCTCGGCCTGGGCGGCGACGCGGGCCTCCTCGCGCAGGCTGTCCCAGATCGGATCCATGGCCTTGAGTTTCTCGCCGGCCCTGATTTCGTTCATCGCGACCATCGCCGCACTCCTTGTCGTCTGTCCCACTCTATATAGAGCAAATGGCGCCCGCGCGAAATGGCCGGCGACCATCGTCGTGAACGGCCGGTCAGCGGCCGCCGATTTCCGCGTAGAATTCCAGCACGGCGCGCTTGAAGACCTTGTCGCCGACGGCGAGCATGTGGTCGCGGCCGGGAATGTCGAGCGCGCGCGCATCCGGCATCAGGTCGGCGAGCGGCTGCGGCGCGCCGGCAATATCGTCCTTCGTGCCGACGCCGATCAGCGCGGGCATGTCGATGCGCGCCATGTCCGCTTCCGTCAGGAGATCGCGCGAGGTCATGATGCAGGCGGCGAGCGCCTGGCGGTCGGATTTCGTCTGGTCGGCGAAGGCGCGGAACATGCGGCCGCGCTCGTGCGTGACCACGTCGAGCGAGGGCGCCAGCAGCGCATCGGCGATGGGGTCCCAGTCGCCGACGCCTTCCACCATGCCGATGCCGAGCCCGCCGAAGACGACGGAGCGCACCCGGTGCGGATGGGCGAGCGCCATGAAGGCGGTGATGCGCGCACCCATCGAATAGCCGAAGACATGGGCTTCGGGGATCGCCAGGTGATCGAGCAGCGCGGCGGCGTCGCCCGCCATCAGCGGCGGCGTGTAGAGCGCGGGATCGTGCGGCCTGGCGCTCCTGCCGTGGCCGCGATTGTCGAGCGCGATGACGCGGTAGCCCGCGTCCCCCAGCGTCTTCAGCCAACCGGGAAACACCCAGTTGACGTTGGCGCTGGAGGCAAAGCCGTGGATCAGCAGCACCGGCAGGCCCGACGGGTCGCCCTCGTCGAAGAAGGCAAGCTCCAGGCCGTCATGGTTGAAAGCGGAAAAGGGCGGGGGATCGAGGTTCATCGCAGGCCGTCTTTCGTTTGCATGTCCTGCTCTTACCGTCCTTTGCCGGCGGAGAAAACGGCAGGCGTGCGGAAATCTCCCCGGGCGCGGCGGTTTTGCATCTACACATTTGCAGCGAAGGCGACTATGGTCCGCGCCAGAAAGACGGCATCCCAGGAGCATCGACATGGCTGGCCACAGCATTCCCCATTTCCAGAACGACGGCGGCCATCGCTCGATCGAGATCGGCGTGAAGGAATTCATGTGCGTCGGCGCCTCGGTGCCCTACGACCATCCGCACGTCTTCCTCGACATGGGCGACGACAACGAGAAGGTCTGCCCCTACTGCTCGACCCTCTACCGCTACAACCCGGCGCTCAAGGCCAGCCAGACCGATCCGGCCGGCTGCACCTTCACCAACCAGGTCGCGGCGTGACGGCCGGAAGGCCGCCGCAGACATGTCCTCCGTAAAATCAGCATGCATCGTCGGGGCCGGCATCGCCGGCCTGACGGCGGCCCTTGCGCTCGCCCGCAAGGGCATCGCCGTGCATGTCCTGGAACAGGCCCCCGTGCTGGAGGAAGTCGGCGCCGGCCTGCAGCTTTCGCCCAATGCGTCGCGCATCCTCGCCGGTCTCGGCCTTCTCGATGCCCTCGCCGCGCGCTGGAGCGAACCGGAGCGCATCCTGCTCTCCTCCGGCCATGCGCTCGCCCCGCTCGCCGCCGTCCCGGCCGGCGTTTTCGCACGCAAGCGCTGGCGCGCGCCCTACGGCGTGCTGCACCGCGCCGCGCTGCAGGCCGTGCTGCTCGACGCCGTCCGTCGGGAATCGCTCTGCACGCTGACGACCGGTCGGCGGATCGGTTCTACGGAGGAGGCCCTCGCCGCCGCGCCCGCCGATCTGGTGATCGCCGCCGACGGTGTCTGGTCAAGACTGCGCAAGGACGTGCCGGGCGCCCTGCCCGCGCACTATTCCGGCACCGTCGCCTGGCGTTTCCTCGTGCCCTATGGCGCTGCGCCGCCCTTCCTCGATCCGTGCGCCGTCACGGCCTTCCTCGGCCCGCAGGCCCATCTCGTCGCCTATCCGCTCGTCGAAGCGCAAGCCTTCAACATCGTCGCGCTCCATGCGCAGCGCGAAGCGCCCGCCGCCGGATGGTCGCGCACGGGCGATGCCGCCCGCCTGCTCGACGCCTTCTCCAGCTGGCATGCCGATATCCGCCGCCTGCTCGCCGAAGCGCGCGATCCGCTGATGTGGCCGCTCTTCGAATGCCCCGACGGGGCCTGGACGGATGGACGCAGGACCGTGCTGATCGGCGATGCCGCGCATGCCATGACGCCCTTTGCCGCCCAGGGCGCGGCGATGGCGATCGAGGACGCGGCGCTGCTGGCGAACACCCTCGCCCATCCATCCGGGACGGCAGAGGCGCTGCGGCAGTTCGAGGCAACCCGCCGCGAACGGGTCGCCAGGGTGCGCCGCCGCGGCACCTTCAACCGCTTCGCCTATCACGCCCGCGGCCCCATCGCGCTCGGCCGCAATCTCGTCTTGTCGCTGCGCGGCCCGGAAAGCCTCGCCGGCGATCTCGACTGGCTCTACGGCTACCGCATCCCGGATTGATCTGGCCCCTCAGACCGCCCGCGCGGCCGCCAGGCCGCGTTCGATATCGGCCTTGATGTCCTTCACGTCCTCAAGGCCGATCTGGAGACGCAGCACCGGGCCCTCCGACGGCCCCTTGGCCACGCGGCGGTCGCCGAGATGGACGTGCACCGCAAGGCATTCGAAGCCGCCCCAGGAATAACCGAGGCCGAAAATGCCGAGCGCGTCGAGGAAGGCATGGGCCTTCGCCTTGTAGCGCTCCGGCGAACCGCCATCGAGGACGATGGAGAAGATGCCGCTCGCGCCCTTGAAGTCGCGCTTCCACAGGTCGTGGCCGGGGAAACTCGGCAGGCCCGGATGCAGCACGCGGGAGACGTCGTCGACACCCTCCAGCCAGCGCGCCAGTTCCAGCGCGCTTTCCTGGTGCCGCTCCAGCCGGACGCCCATGGTGCGCAGGCCGCGCAGCACCTGGTAGGCGTCGTCGGGCGAAGCGCAGGTGCCGAGCGTGATCTGCGCCTCGTGCAGTTGCTCCCAATGGGCCGCATTGGCCGAGACGGTGCCGAACAGCACGTCCGAATGGCCGGCCGGATATTTCGTCGCCGCGTGGATGGAGATGTCGACGCCGAAATCCAGCGGGCGGAAATAGAGCGGCGTCGCCCAGGTGTTGTCCATGCTGACGACGGCGCCGCGCTTGTGGGCCGCGGCGGCGATCGCCGGGATATCCTGCATCTCGAACGTGTTGGAGCCCGGAGCCTCCGTGTGCACCAGCTTCGTGTTCGGCCTGATCAGCGCCTCGATGCCGGCGCCGATCGCCGGATCGTAGTATTCGACCGTAACGCCGAGGCGCTTCAGCATCGTGTCGCAGAAATGGCGGGTCGGGTGATAGACCGAATCGACGATGAGCGCATGGTCGCCCGCCGACAGGAAGGCGAGGAACGGCACGGTGACGGCGGCAAGGCCCGAGGGCACGAGGATCGTGCCGGCGGAGCCCTCCAAGTCGTCGATCGCCGCGCAGAGCGCATCCGTCGTCGGCGTGCCGCGCGTGCCGTAGGTGTATTTCTGCGCGCGGCTTTCCATCGTCGCCGCATTGGGAAAGAGCACCGTGGAGGCGTGGACGACGGGCGGGTTGACGAAACCGTGATAGTCCGCCGGGTCGTTTCCGGCATGGGCAAGGCGGGTGTTCACGCCGGCGCCGGCGAGGATTTCGTCTCTGTTTTTCATGATCGATCCGAGAAGATGCGAGGGGATTTGAGGAGCAGACTTTTGGACAGGCGCGGCGGCAGGTCAACCCCATGCGACGGGGTGGACGGGGCTTCCAAAGCGCTTCAAGTGGGAAAGACGCGAATTTTTGAGCGGTTTACTGCACAATTCCACGAACTTCCGCCCAAAATGCCGTCAAATGCCGACAAATTTAGGTTACCGGACGGAAAATGGTCGCGCTCACTTGACCCTGTGAAATTTTGAGCATGAGATAAGCCACCTCGCGCCGGGAGGGTGGCGAGTTCCATGGGCGTGCCCATCGAGGGTGCGGGTCCTGCGGACAAAACAAAGACAACAGAAAAAGGTTGTGAAAAAATGGCAAAAAAAAATCGTGACGGCGCTCGTCGGTGCTGCCGTACTGGGGCTTGGCGCAACGGCGGCACAGGCGGATACGCTTTCTGACGTCAAGGCCAAGGGCTTCGTGCAGTGCGGCGTGAACGGCTCGAACCTCGCCGGTTTCGGCGCGCAGGATTCGTCGGGCAACTGGGCCGGCCTCGACATCGATCTCTGCAAGGCCGTGGCCGCTGCCGTCTTCGGCGATGCCACCAAGGTGAAGTTCACCCCGCTCTCGGCCAAGGACCGCTTCCCGGCCCTGCAGTCAGGCGAAATCGATCTTCTTGCCCGCAACACCACCTGGAGCGTCAGCCGCGATTCGCAGCTCGGCTTCGATTTCCGCGCCGTGAACTACTATGACGGCCAGGGCTTCATGGTGAAGAAGGAACTCGGCGTGAAGTCCGCGCTGGAACTGTCCGGCGCCTCGGTCTGCGTGCAGTCCGGCACGACGACGGAACTGAACCTTGCCGACTACTTCCGCTCCAACAACATGGACTTCAAGCCGGTCGTCTTCGAAGCGCAGGACGAAGCGGACGCCGCCTACAATGCCGGTCGCTGCGACGCCTACACGACCGACGCCTCGGGCCTCTACTCGATCCGCCTGAAGATGGCCAATCCCGACGACCACATGGTCCTGCCGGAAATCATCTCCAAGGAGCCGCTCGGCCCGGCCGTTCGCCAGAACGATTCCAAGTGGTTCGACATCGTGAGCTGGTCGCACTATGCGATGGTCGCCGCCGAGGAATTCGGCATCACGACGGCCAATCTCGAGGAAATGAAGAAGTCCGCCAACCCGGACATCAAGCGCTTCCTCGGCGAAGAGGCTGATTCGACGATCGGCGCCGACCTCGGCCTGCCGAAGGACTGGGCCGTGCAGATCATCGCGTCCGTCGGCAACTACGGCGAATCCTTCGAGCGCAATGTCGGCGAAGGCTCCCCGCTCAAGATCGACCGCGGCCTGAACGCGCTGTGGACGAAGGGCGGCCTGCAGTACGCCCCGCCGGTCCGCTAAGCGGCCCGCGCGCAATCCTACCGGGAGGGCGGATAACCGCCCTCCCCTTCAAACAGAACGCCCGGAAAACAGGGCGAACCAACGTCAGGGGAAATGCATGGCTCTTGCGGATGCCCGAACAGGGTCCGGCGAACCGCCGAAGGTATCTCTTCTCTACAATCCGGCGCTGAGAAGCATCGTCTATCAGGTCGTCACGCTCGTCGTGATCGTCGCGGCCGTCTGGTATGCGTGGAACAACGTCGTCCAGAACCTCGCCCGCGCCAACATGACGGCCGGGTTCGGCTTCCTGAACAGCCGTGCCGGCTTCGACCTCGCGCAAAGCCTGATCGACTATTCGAGTGATTCGACCTATTTCCGAGCGCTGCAGGTCGGTCTCATCAACACGCTCGTCGTCGCCGCCGCCGGCGTCATCACGGCGACGATCGTCGGCCTCCTGGTCGGCATCGGGCGGCTGTCGCACAACTGGCTTATCGCACGGCTCTGCACGGTCTATGTGGAAATCTTCCGCAACATTCCGCCGCTGCTCGTCATCTTCTTCTGGTATCTCGGCGTTCTCGCCCTGCTGCCGTCGATCCGCACCATCTTCCAGCATCTCAAGGAAGATCCCGACACCGTCTTCTTCATCTCGAACCGCGGCATCTACATGCCCGCACCGGTCTTCGGCGAGGGCTTCGGGGTCGTGGCGATCGCGTTCGCGATCGGCGTCGTCGCCGCCATCGCCTTCACGGTCTGGGCCAATGCGCGCCAGCGCGCCACGGGCCAGCGTCCGCCGGTGCTCTGGGTCAATCTCGGCCTCGTCGTGCTGTTCCCGTTCCTCGTCTTCCTCGTCATGGGCAGCCCCGTGACGCTCGACTACGCGGTGCCGGGCTCCTTCAACATGAGGGGCGGCATGGTCATCGGGCCGGAATTCCTGGCGCTCTACCTCGCGCTGTCGCTCTATACGGCCTCGTTCATCGCCGAGATCGTGCGCGCCGGCATTCGCGGCGTGTCCAAGGGCCAGTCGGAAGCCTCCTATGCGCTGGGTCTGCGGCCCGGCCAGGCGACCCGCCTCGTCGTGCTGCCGCAGGCGCTGAGAATCATCATTCCGCCGCTCACCTCGCAGTATCTCAACCTCATCAAGAACTCCTCGCTCGCGGTCGCCGTCGGCTATGCCGATCTCGTCGCGGTCGGCGGCACCATCCTCAACCAGTCCGGCAAGTCGATCGAGATCATCTCGATCTGGATGCTGATCTATGTCTCGATCAGCCTCATCACCTCGCTGTTCATGAACTGGTTCAACGCCAAGATGGCCCTGGTGGAGCGCTGAGATGGCTGAAAGCATTACCTATGTCCGCGACCGGTTCCTCGAAGCGGAAAAGCCGCCGTCCTCCGACCGTTCCGCGATCGCCTGGATCCACCGCAACCTCTTCGCCTCCGCCACCGACGGGGCGATGACCATCGTCGCCATCCTGGCGATCGTCTGGTATCTGCCGGCGGCCCTCAACTGGCTCTTCCTTTCCGCGGTGTGGACCGGGGCAGACCGCACGGCCTGCCTCACCACCGAACAGGGCGGCCAGCTTCCCGCCGGGTGGAGCGGCGCATGCTGGGCCTATGTGAACGACCGCTTCGTGCAGTTCATGTTCGGCTCCTACCCGCGCGGCGAGCTTTGGCGCCCGCTGCTCGTCGTCGCCATGTTCGTCGGCCTGCTCATACCCTTCCTGATACCGAAGGCGCCGCGCAAGGGGCTGAACGCGCTGCTGCTGCTCGTCGTCTTCCCGATCGTTTCCTTCTTCCTGCTGCTCGGCGGGGCGTTCGGCCTGCGCCACGTGGAGACCTCGCTGTGGGGCGGGCTGATGGTGACGCTCATCATCTCCTTCGTCGGCATCGTCGTCTCGCTGCCCGCCGGCATCCTGCTGGCGCTCGGCCGCCGCTCGACCATGCCGATCCTCAAGACGGTCTGCATCGCCTTCATCGAACTGATCCGCGGCGTGCCGCTGATCACCGTTCTGTTCATGGCGAGCGTGCTGTTGCCGCTGTTCCTCGAACCCGGCAACAACATCGACAAGTTCCTGCGCGCGCTGATCGGCGTGTCGATCTTCGCCTCGGCCTATATGGCGGAGGTTATTCGCGGCGGTCTTCAAGCGATCCCGAAAGGGCAGTATGAAGCGGCCGACGCCCTTGGTCTAAACTACTTCCACAAGATGACCTTCGTCGTGCTTCCGCAGGCCATCAAGCTCGTGATCCCCGGCATCGTGAACACCTTCATCGGCATGTTCAAGGATACCTCCCTCGTCACGATCATCTCGATGTACGACCTGCTCGGCATCGTGAAGGCGAGTTTTGGGGATTCGGGCTGGATCACGCCGGTCACGCCGCTGACCGGCCTGATCTTCGCCGGCTTCGTGTTCTGGATTTTCTGCTTCGGCATGTCGCGCTACTCGGCCTTCGTGGAACGCCGGCTCGACACGAACCACAAAAGATAACCGAGAGGAAACAACAACAATGGCAAATCAGGCCCAGGCGCAACAGATGACGGTCTCGGCGACGGATGTCGCGGTCGAGATCGTCAACATGAACAAGTGGTACGGCGACTTCCATGTGCTGCGCGATGTCAACCTCAAGGTCATGAAGGGCGAGCGCATCGTCATCGCCGGTCCGTCGGGCTCCGGCAAGTCGACGATGATCCGCTGCATCAACCGCCTCGAAGAGCACCAGAAGGGCCGGATCGTCGTCGACGGCATCGAGCTGACCAACGACCTGAAGAAGATCGACGAGGTGCGCCGCGAGGTCGGCATGGTGTTCCAGCACTTCAACCTCTTCCCGCACCTGACGATCCTCGAAAACTGCACGCTCGCCCCGATCTGGGTGCGCAAGATGCCGAAGAAGGACGCCGAGGAAGTGGCGATGCACTACCTGAAGCGCGTCAAGATTCCCGAGCAGGCGAACAAGTATCCCGGCCAGCTTTCCGGCGGCCAGCAGCAGCGCGTGGCGATCGCCCGCTCGCTCTGCATGAAGCCGAAGATCATGCTGTTCGACGAGCCGACCTCGGCGCTCGACCCGGAAATGGTCAAGGAAGTGCTCGACACGATGGTCTCGCTCGCCGAGGAAGGCATGACCATGCTGTGCGTGACGCACGAGATGGGCTTCGCCCGCCAGGTCGCCAACCGCGTCATCTTCATGGACCAGGGCCAGATCGTCGAGCAGAACTCGCCGGCAGAGTTCTTCGACAATCCGCAGCACGAGCGCACGAAACTCTTCCTCAGCCAGATCCTGCACTAACGACGTCCAAAGTCCGCGGCACAACAGCCCAGGGCCGGAGCATCCCGCAAGATGCTCCGGCCCTTTTTTACGTGGTGCAGCGCATGGGGGCACGCCTTGCGCCGCAAGGCGGAACAGATTTCCAAGGCATTGATTAAATAGGATCTGGCGGAAGAGGTGGGATTCGAACCCACGGTACGGTCTCCCGCACGCCGGTTTTCAAGACCGGTTCCTTAAACCACTCGGACACTCTTCCATCCGGCTGAAGCGGCGGGGAAACCAAGTTTCCGAGCGCTTCGCCGCCCTTCGGGCGATGCGGCTTTTTAGCAGTTCTGGCCGTATCGTCAACGTGCGCGAGAGGGCTTGAAGCAGACTTCGTCGTCCACCCCTTGTTTTGAACACAATGGCCGCCTATATGTCCCTCATCGGCATTGCTGATGAGCGCTGGAAAGCTTCTGCCGCTCGCAATTGCCGCCATCACCTGATGCCTTTGACCACGGATGTACTGGCACTGGTGAAAAGGGTGATGATGAGGAAGGTCGGTGCGTTTTCGCCCCGGCCTTTTTTATTGCCGGAACAATCCCCGGGCCGGCGCGGTTTCCTTCCCAACCGCAGGAGACCGGTCATGGAACAGACAACCGCCGCATCGCTGGCTGCCGAATATCTGCGCCTCGGGGGCAGCCGGCGTGCGAAAATCGACGACAACCACGTCGGCGTCCGGCAATGGACGCAGGAGACGCCGGCAGCCGAGGCGTTCTGGAACGACCATATCGCCCCGCTCGACGACCGGCGCCGCGACGAGGTGATCACCCTCCTGCCCACCATCAATCGCGTGTAGGCCTGCGGCCTCTGCGGACATGTGGTCGAAAAGCCGCGCCCGGCAAATGCCGCGCAGGCCTGCCGGCGCAAAATGTTATCAAACCGTTACCCGCCCACACTCCGCCACGATCTTCTCCATCAGATGGCTTGCGGTCGGGAACCAATGCACCGGATTCGCCATTATCGTGCCAGCTAGAAGGAGTGCACAAATGAACAAGAAGCTTGGAACTGTCCTTGCGATGGGCCTTGCGCAGGCTTTCGCAACCACCGCTGGCGCGGCGGACATGGTGATCCGCGATCCCGCCCCGACCTATGTCGAGCGCGGGGGCGATCGCGACGGCGTGAAGATCGGCATGCTGACCTGCGATGTCGGCGGCGGCGTCGGCTATGTCATCGGCTCGGCCAAGAGCGTCGATTGCGTCTTCTCCTCGACCCGCGGCGAAGAGGACGTCTATAGCGGCGTGATCCGCAAGATGGGCGTCGATCTCGGCTTCACCACACAGGGCCGCATCGTCTGGGCGGTCTTCGCCCCGACGGCCGGCTACCACCAGGGCTCGCTCGGCGGCCTCTACCAGGGCGCGACCGCCGAGGCCACGCTCGGCTTCGGCGTCGGCACCAATGTGCTCGTCGGCGGCACGTCCGGCTCGATCCACCTGCAGACGATCAGCGTCAGCGGCCAGATCGGCCTGAACCTCGCGGCCACCGGCACATCGGTGACCCTTACGCCGCAGGGCTGAGACAGGAAGACGGGCGGCTTCGGCCGCCCTTTTCCTTGCCGTGCGGGAACGTTCTGCCAGAGCATTTCCGGTTCAGCGGAAATGCTCTTTTACCGTATTATCCGACGCCGAAGCGATTTCGCTTCGGCTGGAAAATGCTCTAGTGTCGGATGGGAGGAGTTTTCACATGACCCGTATCGCCCTTGCCGCCTTCGCCGCGCTTTTCCTTGCCGCCTGCACGACGGGCGGCCCCCGCGCCGTCGAGCCCATCCCGGGCAGCATCACCTATGGCGGCCAGCCGCGCACGAAACTCACCAAGGCGCCGATCGGCAGCACGTTCGAGCACACCTTCAACGACCGCTATGGCCGCCCCGTGGTGGAAACCTACCGTATCCAGCCGGATCGTTCGCTTCTCCTCATCCACCGCTACGTGCGAATCGAGTATTTCTGAGGTGAGCCAGGCCATGGAGACGACAATGCTGGAAAGCACCGATATCGAACTGGAAGACGAGCGGCTGCGGCTGCTCGACATTCTGGCGCAGGAACGCGCCACCACGCCGCCGGAGCTGCTGTCGCACTATGCGTCCGGCTCCTTCGGCTTTCACGAGGCGGTGCATACCGCCTCCATCGTGCTCGATCTCGTCGACGACCAGCTTCTCCACCACCCTGCCATCGCCGGCAATGGCGAATGGTTCCGCCTGGCTGCCCGGGCGAGCGAGGCGCTGTTCAACCTCTACCAGTCGATGGGGGCGGCCCAGCTTGCCACCCGCGCGGCGGACGAGGGCAAGCGGCCGGAAGAGCTGAACGCCAGCAACGACGACTGACGTATCTTGTCCTTGATGGGCTAATTTCTCTCGCGCAGCGCCTGCACGACGCGCTCGCGCCCCACCTTGATGACGTTCTCCATCGCCCGGCGCGCGCCGTCCTCGTCGCGCTTGTCGATCTCCTCGACGATGCGGATGTGGCTCGTCGAGACGTCGCCGATCTTGCCGCGGTCGGCGGCGGGCGAGGAGAGCTTGAAGGCGCCGACGAGGCCAGCCTCGATAAGGCTGCCGAGCGTGCGCAGGAAGGGATTGCGCGAGGCCTCCAGCACGGAGAGATGGAATTTCAGGTCGGCCACGGCGAGGCTTTCGGCCGTATGCTCCGGATCGCCCATGGCGACGGCGAGCCGCATCATGTGGCTGATATCGGCCTCCGTCGCGTGCTGCGCGGCGAGAGCCGCCGCCTGCGGCTCGAAGGCCAGGCGCACTTCGGACAGGTGCAGCAGGAATTCCTCGTTGACGCCGACGGCGAAGTACCAGGTGAGGATATCGCTGTCGAAGAGGTTCCACTGGGTGTTCGGCGTTACGCGCGTGCCGATGCGCGCGCGCGGCACGACGAGGCCCTTGGCGGCGAGCGTCTTCATCGCCTCGCGCAGCACCGTGCGGGAAACCTTGAAGCGGGCGGCAAGCTCGGCGTCTCCGGGCAAGGTGGCGCCGACGGGATACTCGCCCGCGATGATCGCCCTGCCGAGTTCGTTGACGACCTGCGCATGGCTGGTCCGCGCGTTCACGCCGCTGATGACGGTTTCAAGCAAGCCCCTGCGCAACGATGTTCCCTCCTCCGCCAGGAACCGCCCATTCCGGTTCGAAGCAATTTTGGCGACCCCTGCAGGGCTCGAACCTGCGACATTCTGCTTAGAAGGCAGATGCTCTATCCAGCTGAGCTAAGGGGCCATAGGCTGGCGGAAAGCCAGCGAAACCTCAATGGGTCCAGGGCTGCATGCGGTTGAAGCGGAAATTGTCCGGGTAGGCGACGCGCTTGCGGGTCGATTCCTTGGGCTCGATCACGCGGTAGTCGATGCCCTTGCGCTCGGCATAGGCGATCGCTTCCTCGCTGGTCTCGAAGGTGAGCCTGACCTGCTGGTACATGTCGCCGGAGCTCGTATAGCCCATGATCGGGTCGATCGTCCGCGGCTTCTCGGCGTCGAATTCCAGGACCCAGAGATGGGTCTTGGCCTGGCCGGATTGCATAGCGGTCTTGGCGGGACGATAGATCTTCGCGGTCATCGAAGCGGCTCCAGAATTCTCGCATAAAGGCGCACCGATCCGCCGGCGCGCGTTCGAAAATGCATAACCCGGATTCCGTAAAGGGGGAATGACCGGAGGAGCATTTTGGCATCGAAACGCCCGCCGGACTGGTCGGAGTGGAGAGATTCGAAATCATATATATCGTTGTTTTTCAACGATAATTTCCACTCTTTGTAACGTTGGACCGGCTTGCTTTTTGTTACAGATTTCATTGAGGCTATAGCCTCAAAAGCACCGCGCGGCAATCTGCAAATTTGACTCTCCTATAAATTGCTCATCACCCCTTTCGCTCGCATTCCGTCATCGGCTAGATGACGACAGATAGGAGAGATGAATATGCGGATAGCGCCTGAGCACCCTAACAAGCTCGCTAGGATTGGAGCCTGCTTGACAGTCATGGGTTCGCTGATCTGGGTTCAATGGCCGATCAACCTGCGGGACTTCAATTTTGCCCCCGGCATTCTTCTGCTGGCGTCGTTCGTGAGTTGGGTCAGCATGGAGTTAGCTGATCTTGGTTCTGAAAACATCGGCAAAGACAACACCCTAAATGACGATGTTAAAAAGGTGAACGCGCTACTAAAGATTATCGACAGGAGGCAATCTTACATCTTGCGGGAACACGCTATCGAGACATATATCAACGATACGGACTATGACGGGCTTCGCGATCTCCAATATTATTATAGTGATGATATATTTCCGTTCCATAATGCAAAAATTCAGGCCGCTTATGAGAAATTTTGCAAAGACGCCGATTCATTCCTTCATAATTTCTACCATCTTTATACTTCTGACGGTCGTGGCCGCATGACTTGGCGAACGGCCGACGAACGCTGGCTGCCGGACGAACAATACAACAGGGTGATGGAAGAGATTTCGCAGTTAAATCGTCAGACCAGTGCATTGAGCAAGTCGTGGGAGACGTTTGTGGCGCTTGCTCGACAGGAACTAAAAGACGCTTCTGTGCGAATCGATCCATATGAGCAATAGCCAACATTGATCGATAGAAGGCGCTCCTTTCATAAACTCATGTAGAGTTTCTGCATCATGGCAAGCCCACCCGCTATTGCTGCGGCGAAGCTGACGATGAAAACGACCTTGTGCACTGGATTGATGATCGCGGTAGTCCGCGCTTCGTCGCTTAATAGCTGCGCGCGCAGCTCCTCAAAGGCCTCTACAGAGACGCTATTTCGAAACATTTGCCCGAGCATTCCAACTGACTTCAGGCGCATATATATCGCGAACATTTCCCATAGAACAAAAAGAGAAACAGAAGCCATCCCCATTGATGCAACAAAAATAGTTGCCTCTCTACCAAGAATATCTCGCGTAAATCCCCAAGTGGTAAAGTATCCTGCATAACCGATAACGGATACAATGTTGACGTATCGCGAACTTTCTTCATTGACACTTTTTATGTGGGTCGCAAGTTCATTTTTGTATTCGCGAATTTGCTTATCCAGCGCCTCGGCTTTTTCACGCCACTCTCTTGCGGCCCTTTCATACTCCTCAGCCTCGGCGCGATATTTTAGGGAATTCCACAGATGTTTTATCTGGTCATCCAGTTTCAGAATACAATCGGCGGTTTCTTTATCCATGTGGCCTCCAGCTATTCGCTCATTCTTCGCTGATGGCTGAATAGAGTGCAATATGAAAGGCTCGCCGAACTTACCCGGCGGGTTTACGGAACTAGTCACCCGAATCTGAAGTTCGTGTCATCGTTTTCTGGCAGAAGCGTTTGACGGCTGCGAGGATCTCATCTGCGGATTTGACCCATCGGTAGGGCCTGGGGTTTTCGTTGTGTGCCTCGATGAAGGCGTTGATGTCGGCCTCCAGTTCGGCGGTAGAACGGTGGACGCCGCGCAGCAACTGCTTGCGGGTCAGTTCCGCAAACCAGCGCTCGACCTGATTGATCCACGATGCTGAGGTGGGTGTGAAGTGGACATGCCAGTGTGGGCGGCGCGCGAGCCATGCCTTGATCTTCGGGGTCTTGTGGGTGGCATAGTTGTCCATCACCAGATGCACGTCTCGCTCTGGCGGCATGGCCGTGTCAATCCGTTTGAGGAAATCGAGGAACTCGGTAGCGCGATGGCGCTTGTAGCATTTGCCGATCACCGCCCCGGTCGCGATGTCGAGCGCGGCAAAGAGCGATGTCGTGCCGTGGCGGATGTAGGTATGGGTCCTGCGTTCGGCCACGCCGGGGGCCATCGGCAGGACGGGCTGTTCCCGATCAAGCGCCTGGATCTGGGATTTTTCGTCCACGCACAAGACGATGGCCCGGTTCGGCGGTGCCATGTAGAGGCCGACGATATCCTGCACCTTGTCCACGAACAGCGGGTCGGTCGAGAGCTTGAAGGTCTCGCTCCGATGCGGCTGCAAGCCGAAGGCGGTCCAGATCCGGCGAATTGTAGTGTGCGACAACCCCGTGACGGAGGCCATAGAACGGATCGACCAATGGGTGGCATCCTTCGGCGTGGTCTCCAATGTGCGGGTGATGACAGCCGCCACCTGCGCATCGGACACCGTGCGTGGCCGGCCCGCGCGATATTCGTCCGAAAGCCCTTCGATCCGGTGTTCGGCAAAGCGCCGCCGCCACTTGCCGACCGTGTGCTCAGAATGGCCGAGTTCGGCCGCAACTTCCTTGCTGTTCAGGCCATCCGCGCATCGAAGCACGATCCGGCATCTGTCCGAAAGCGACCGCGCTGCCTTGTGCCTGCGCAACTGGGCTTCAAGAAAACCGCGCTCATCAACACTGAGATCAATTGCAACAGACCCCCGACCACGCATCATCAACTCCCCGAAGCCACATCACATCAATGATGCCTAATTCGGTTCCGGGTGACTAGCGGGTAAGACCATAATTGGCGGTGCGTAGGCTATGCTCTACGTCTCCGCCAACTACCTATCATGGCGTTCACTTTCGGCTGCACCCGTCGCCGCGCGTCCTTGCGATCCACGCCACATAAAAGCATCTGGTCATAGTCGGTCATGGAATGGCGAAGGACGGTCTGCATAGTGATGCCGACCGCTTTCCCTATCGACACGCCTTGCCAGTCCTTCTTAGCGATCTCGCCGACGAAGAACGCCACTGCGAAATCAGGGCATCCGGGGTGCTTGCGGCGTATGTGCTTCTCAATCGCTGCTGGCGTGAACCGTGTCACGGTGCGCCCCGTCGCCGGTTCTCCATCGCATACCCACGTTGCAGCCGTGCCGGTCAGCTTGCGCGGAAGCTTAATTTCCGGTGCGGCAATCGTCGTCACCTTCGCGTAAGCGCGAACCGGCGAGAATTCGACGATCTTCTTCAGGATTTCCGAGCCGAAGGCTTCCGGGGCGAGATAACCGCCCTGCGAGTCGGTCGATACGGTCAGCGCGGCGACAGCCTTCTGTTCCATGCGTTCGACGCCACGGCGGGCGAAGTCGATGAAAGCCTTGCGCTCGACGGCGTTGTCATTCGCGCCGTCCGGCTGATTGTTGTTCGCGGCAGTCGGGCGGTTGAGCTTCGCCTTGATCGTGGCAATGTCGGCCTTCAGAGCCTTCAGTTCCTCCGGCGAGACAACCGGGTCGGCGTTCTTCGTTTCAAGTTCTGCTTCGTTTTCCAAGATAGGTTCCTTCTGGTCTGCCGTGCCATCGGCGGCCTTGATGCTGGTGATTTGCGCGCCCGGATGGCTCGGAACGGCGACAACAGAAATTTCGTGAAGGTCGAGGGCGGTAATGGTGCGCCCGCGTTGGCGGGGCTTACTGGCCTTCGTGCGGAAGCCGATGGACAGGCCGGAAACGGCCTTCGTGCGGATCATGGCGCGCACTTCGCGGGCACGCTCCACGTCATCGACAAGCAAGCGGCCCTTGACGGTCAGGCCGTCCGCGGTTTCGCTGATTTCGTCCCAAACGCCGATAACCTGCCCCTGATCATGGGCGAAGAGCATTGGCAGGACTTCCGGCGAGGCGAACGCGCCCTTTTCGATCACGTCGCCGACGCGATCCGGCGAACCGAAGGGCCATGCGAGGCCGGTGATAGTGCCGGCGTCGTCAACCGTGAGCGCGGCCTTGATTTCGAGGCGTTCGGTCATGCCGGCACCTGTTCAAGGGCGTCGTTGATTGCTGCGGAGAGGTCGCCGGACGCTGCGGCTTGTCGCTTTTCGTCCTGGGCGTCGTCTTCGGTGCCGTAGAACAGGGCCGCGATGATATCGCCGGCAAGGTCCATGTTTTCGCGCCACGGCCGGCCGACAAGGTAGGTCGAAACAAGCCGTGCGGCGTCTGCCGGGGCAGTGCCGCCGCCTATAAGGCCGAGCCGGATCACCTGTTCAATGTCGGACAGGCTGAAGCGGCCAAAGCGGAAACAGTCATGGATAGCGCCAATACCGTGGCCGGTCTTGGCCTCAAGTTCGCGGATAAGGTCGAGGGTCGGGAAGGCGAATGTCTTTTCGCCGTCGCCGAAGAAGGCGGTATGCTGGATCATGCGGCTTCCTTCGCCGGAACCGTGGCCGGCCCGGCGTTGCTGGTCGTGTGCGGATTGGTGAGTTCGTCGCCGCCCGGAAGCGGCTGAAGATTGAGGATCGCCCGAACCTCGTTCGGAGTCATGATGCGGTTCGTAACGAGCGCGGTCATGTTCGCGGTGCGGCCGGCCATATCGGCGCGCATGAGGTCGTCCACGACAAACTCGAAATAGTGGGTGTCCTGTTCGTCCTCGCCGAGAAGGACGGTCGTCATCGCGTCCTGCCAACGGTCCAGCCACGGCCGAAGGCAAAGCTGAAGGAACTGCGCGCCCATCTGTTCGGTGTTCGACCACGTTCCGCGCGTAAGCTCGAAAAGCATGGTCGGCGGGACGCCGAAGATGCGGGAGATTTCGCGGACCTGTTCAAGCCGGTGCTCAAGGAACTGCGCATCGGTCGAGGTCATGGCCGGCTGGTCATACTTCCAGCCGGCATCGAGAATGAGCGGATCGCCGGAAGCGCCCTTCTGCCATTCGCGGAAGGACTTGCGGATATTGCCAACGGCCTTCGCGCCAGCTTCACCGGCCTGCGGCTTCTCATTGGAAATGATGCCGGTCGGGCGTGCGCCGGAACCGAAGAACTGCGCTCCGTGGCGCTCAAGGATCGCGGCGAGGCCGATACCTTCGCGGCCGAACGCAATCGGCGACGTGCCGAGGAAGGACGGGACATGAAGAATTTCGGTATGGGGATAGTCGGTCGAGCGGCCAGCCTCTTGCACGCGATAGATGGGTGCGCCGGTCGCCGGGTTCTTCAGGATCGAAACGGTGCCGGGTTCCAGCCGGTGAAGCTCAAACAGCCGGCCGTCTTCAAATCGGACCACCTTCGCGAAGCCGTTGCCATGAATGAGCGCGTCGGCCGTCAGGACGGTGCGAAGCTCGCCCGCGCCGGTCCACTCGTTCGCCCGGCGATGGACGATGCAATAAGAAGAATGATCTTTGGCCGCTTCCTTGCCGTCTGCGGTTTCCCGATAGACCTTGCAGGGCAGCGAGCCGATGGTTTCGGAGATAAGGCGCACGGCCTGAAGAACGGCGGGAACGTAGAGCGCCGAATTGCCGCTCATGTTCACGCCTGAGAAAGTGGGCCGGATGCCGAAGATATCGGCGATACCAGCGTCACTAAGGGAATATGCCTTCTGTTCTATAGGAAGGCCGATAGCCTTCTTCAGACTCGAAACAACGCTATCGAAATTCAAGCAATCCGTCCTCAATTCAACTTGAGGACAGAATCTCATATCAGGACTCAATTGTGAATCCCGAAAATGAATATTTTCCTACATTAATTAGGATTTATTTCACAAATCGACGATGTTTCGGACCTTCTTCATCTGCGCGGCAAGCTCCAATAGCTTGAGATCGCTACCGCCGTAGTCGTCGGCCGACGAACCGGAAGACCGGCCGGCGATGTAAAGCGCGGCCTTGTGGTTCACGTCACCGAATAGCGCGTCTTCGAACAGGTGCCGGAAGGCATGGTTCGGCGGCGGGGTATCGTCATAGCCCTTCAACGGTCCTTCCTTAAGCCATTCGCGGATACGCTGGTCTTGGAACGTGCCGGGGAACAGCTTCCCGTCCGGTCGCGACTTCACAAACTCAATGAAGCCTTCGGCTATAAGTGCTTGATGGATTGGAACCTTGCGGCCTTTGCGGGTCTTTGTCGTGCGGCCTTCGCCGACACGAATATGAACAAACCAATTGCCCTGAAGCTCGAAAAGGTCGGCCTTCTCCAATTGTAGAGCTTCGCCGACGCGCATGCCGCTATAAGCGAGCAACCAAGGTATCCAGCGGAAGTTCGGCTTGTCCGTCTGCTGGCGTGCTGCCTCAAGCACCTTGCGGGCCTGTTCAAGGGTATAGGTGCGCGTGGCGCTGTCCGTCACTTCGGCGACGGGCAATTCGAGAAAGTCGAAGGGCGTTCCCTTCGGCGTGTTGGGGAAAAGCTTGCCCCGGCATTGCTCCTGTCCCCAAGTCAGGATTGCCCGGATCGCAGCAAGCTTGTCGCGGACGGTCTTGCGGGACAGCTTGCCAGCCTCAAGCATGGCATTGCGCCACGCCTCGCCCTCCTCAAGCGTGACGGTCGCAATTTTCTTGCTGCGGCGATGGTGCTCGAAATCATAAACCGTATGGCGATACTTTCCCAAGGTCGAAGCGGATTTCTTGTTGCCTCCTAACCCCAAGCCGGTCAGGCGCTCCTTCTCCTGAATGACAGCCTCAAAGGTCAGGTTGTTGAACTCCGCCGCCGAAACGTCTTCTGCAACCGGATCGGCTTCAACCGCTGCCGCAAGCATCGGATGTTCCGGCTGGCCGGTGAAGTCGCCTTCATGGCGCTCCATCGCCCGGCCGAGCGCTTCCAGTTCCGAAACACAAAGCGCGCGGGCCAGCGTCCGCCATTCGACCGTGCCGATAGCGACGGTCGTGTTGCCGAGCCGGCGATAGCGCTCGATCCGATCACCGACAAGGGTTTCAAGGGTGCTGTCGTCCAGCCCGCCAGCGATACCCTCGCGAAGCAGTTCCACAAGCCGGTCATCAATGCCGATCCGCGCATAGGTCGGATTGGTGTTCCGAAGCTCCACATCGAAGGCGAGACGTTCGTTATAGTTCCGAAGGGCGATCTGATCGACCGGAAGAGGATAGCGGCCGGGCGTGATCGCCTCGCCCTTCGCCAGTGCCTTGCGGCGTTCGGCGACGGCAACGCGCGCCTGAAGCTCTGCGACGGCCGTATGAAGCCGGGCCTGCGCAGTGCGTCGGTCAGCGCCGAGCGGTGCGCGAAGTTCGGTTTTATTTTCGAGGAAGGGGCGAAGGTCTTTGGGAATCACGACGCGGGCGAAATAGCGTCCATCACGATTGAGAAGGTATTTGTTGTTTGCGGCCATCTGTCAGAACCCGTTCTGTAACAAGGTTTGTAACAGAAAGCTGGGCTGAACCTACTGGAATTGCGGGATTTCCCGGTTTTTCAGTATGTGCCGGTGGTCGGAGTGGAGAGATTCGAACTCCCGACCCTCTGGTCCCAAACCAGATGCGCTACCAGACTGCGCTACACTCCGTCCGTCCCGGCGATGGGGAGATACACGCATCCGCCCCCCGCCGCAACAGGCAATGGGCGTTTTCAAGCGCTTGTCGCGGGAAATGGCGGGCTTACTTCGCCTTGCGCAGCGAATCCATCAGCTCGTTCTCGACGCGGTTGCCGGCGCGTATGCCGAGGCGCTTCACGGTGCCGCCGTTCAACTCCAGGACGTAGTCGATCGGTCCCTGCGAATCGATGATCGATTCGGAATGCGGCTCGGCGTTCTCCTTGATCGCGCGGACCTTGCCGTCCTTGGCGATGAACAGCATGTCGAGCGGCAGATAGGTGTTCTTCATCCACATGAAGACCTGCCGCGTCTCGCCGAAGGCGAAGAGCATGCCGTGGTCCGGCGCCATTTCGCGGCGGTGCATCAGCCCCTGCTCGCGCTGGCGCGGCGTGATGGCGAGTTCCACCGTGAAGGCATGGCTCTTGCCGTCCTTCGTGACGATCGCCAGCGGCTGGGTGTCGAACGTCTCCGCCGCGAAGGCGGCGAGGGAAAAGCAGAGGAAAAGCGCCAGGACGGCGCTCGCAAGACGCGCGAAACCGGCCGTCCGCGCGAAAAGGCCCATCAGTGGGCCCTGTTGCCGGGAACCGGCATGTCCGGGTGGATTTCCGCCGCCATCAGGCCCTTCTCGCCATCGCCGAAGCGCACGAGCACGACCTGTCCGGGACGCAGTTCCGTCAGGCCGAAGCGGCGCAGCGTCTCCATATGGATGAAGATGTCTTCCGTGCCCTCGCCGCGCGTCAGAAATCCGAACCCCTTGGTGCGGTTGAACCACTTGACCAGAACCCGCTCCAGCCCGCTCGACGGCGTGACCTGCACATGGGTCTTGACCGGCGGCATCTGCGAGGGATGCACGGCCGTCGTCTGGTCCATGGAAAGAATGCGGAAGGCCTGGTAGCCGCGGTCGCGCTTCTGGATCAGCGCGACGACGCGCGTGCCTTCCAGAACCGTCTGGTAGCCGTCGCGACGCAGGCAGGTGACATGCAGCAGCACGTCCTGCGCGCCGTTGTCCGGCACGATGAAGCCGAACCCCTTGGCGACGTCGAACCACTTGATGACCCCGGTGATCTCGACGAGATCGACGGCGTCATTGCTCTGGTCATCACGATCCGTGATTTCCCTTGAAGACACCCTGTCCGTCATGACCTGCCAGCCCCTCATTTACGCGTCACATGAGTTACGGTTAACTGATTCTTGATAACCAGAATAACATTGTCCCGATGCGAATGCGCAAGCCCCTTTGAAAGTTTTGCCGGCCCCATTGGTAAGCCGCAAGGCTTGCCTGAGGCTGACAAAACCCTACTCTTCCGGACGATTCCACATTCAGAGGATATTCCAATGCGTTATCTCCATACGATGGTCCGCGTGAAGGACATCGACCAGTCGCTGCATTTCTATTCGACGCTGTTCGGCCTTGAGGAAGTGCGCCGCATCGAGAACGAGAAAGGCCGCTTCACGCTGATCTTCCTCGCCGCCCCCCAGGATATCGACGCCGCCCGGGCGAACGCCGCGCCCTGCCTCGAACTCACCTACAACTGGGACAGCGAGGATTATGCAGGCGGACGTAATTTCGGCCACCTCGCCTACGAGGTCGATGACATCTACGCGACCTGCCGGAAGCTGATGGACAACGGCGTCACCATCAATCGCCCGCCGCGCGACGGCCACATGGCCTTCGTGCGCTCGCCGGACGGCATTTCCATCGAGATCCTGCAGAAGGGCGAAAGCCTGGCGCCGGCCGAACCCTGGGCCTCCATGGGCAATACCGGCGCCTGGTAGCGCCGGGACAGGGACGCAAGCTCCGGGCAAAGCTTGCGTTTTATGGATGCCTGCAACGATCATCGTTCCGCCGTATTTGACCGGAAATCTCTTGCCCTTCCGGTCGATCGCCAGCGAGAGGGTGCCTTGGCCGGTTCGAGCCGGCTGCCTCCCGTTCCGCGTCCACGGCCTCGCATGCTTCGGCCTTTACACCACCGGCCGAAACGTTAACATCGCAGCAACCGCAGCCTGGCCCGACGGCTTTTCTCAATTGCGGTTGCGACTGTTTGAAGAAATGGCCCTATCGGCGGCAAGACCGAGGGCACGAACGTCGAAAGCGGGGGAAAGCCTTTGCAGGACATGCAGGGAAAGTGGCCAGGCCTGAAGGCGCTGCGGTATGGATTGCTGCTGGCCGTTTCGGTCGCCACGCTCTCGGGCTGCGTTTCCGCAGTCTCCACGGATATGCGCGCGGACAACAGGGCCGCGCAGGAAAACGAGGGCACGGTCGCCGAAGGCGGCACGGATGAGACCACCACGCCCGTGGTGAGCGCCGGGACGACCGCAGACGCCGCCACGGACGCCTCCGTCGTCGCCGACGCCACTTCGGCCATGGCGACGGACCAGCAGGCCGCGGGCGATGCGGCGGCCGACCGGGCCGGCCTCGTCATGCAGCCGACGACGCTGAATGCCGGCAGGGCGAGCATCTACGGCAATGGCGGCGGGGCGGTGGCGACCGGCAATGCCTATGCCACGCAGACCGCGGGCACGAACGCCGCCATCAACAACCTCTATGCCAATGGCGGCGCAGCGCAGACGGCCGACCAGTCCGGACGCCTGCCGGTCGAGGACATGCCGCCGGTCGCTACCCCTAGCGATGAACAGGTCGAGGTCACGCTGCCAGAAAACGGGCCGATTCCCAAGACGGCGCGCACGGCCCTGACCGCGGAGGCCGCCGCCGGCAATGCCGCGGACCTGGCGCTCGCAACGCCGGCGCAGAAAGACGTTGCGGAAACGCGCACGAAGAAAAGCGAGCCGCGCAAGACGATGACGCTCGCCTCGCTCTTCGCGAACAAGCGCGAGGCCAAGCAGCAGTTCGATGGCGACCGGTTCGCCGAGCAGCCGCGCCGCGTGCTCGACCGGCAAAGCGCGGGCACCACCCGCAAGGCCTCGCTCGGCACGCTGCCCGGCGTCTCGATGGCCAGCGCCATGTTCTCGACGGATCATTCGGAAGCCGACGAGGTCGAGGACGATGGCCCGCAGTTCAAGGAAGTCGCCTCGCTCGCCGGCCTTGCCCGCCTTGCGCCGAACGGCCTGTGGCTGCAGACGGAGAAGGTGCGCACCGGCTGTTTCAAGCCGGAACTGCTGCAGGTGCTGAAGACGATCGAAAAGCATTACGACAAGCCGATCATCGTGACCTCGGGCCTGCGCGACATTAAGGTCAAGCGGGCAAAGCAATCGCTGCACACGCGCTGCGAGGCGGCGGATATCCAGATCTCCGGCGTCAGCAAGTGGGAGCTTGCCGAATATCTGCGCTCCATGCCGGGGCGCGGCGGCGTCGGCACCTATTGCCATACCGAATCCGTGCATATCGACATCGGCCCGGAGCGCGACTGGAACTGGCGCTGCCGCCGGCGCAAGTAACCCTTTGCGATCAATGCCTTTTCACTGGAAATGCCGCCCCTGGGCGGCTTTTCATTTTTTTGTCATGACAGGCTTTTTGCGGCTTGCGGAAGACCGGATGCCCTTCTATAAGACGCCCACCGCACGCGCCCTTCGTCTATCGGTTAGGACGTCAGATTTTCATTCTGAAAAGAGGGGTTCGACTCCCCTAGGGCGTGCCACCCCTCCCCCGATGCATATGCAGTAAGAAATGTGACGGCATGGTCCGGCGCGGGCGTTTGCGCGCGTTTTTCGGAACGATGCACGGCGGGAAACGTTTACCCCTCACGGCTGCCATCTTGCGCGGCCGGGAGAGAGGCCCCGTCGAGCTTGGCCCAGCGCTCCGGGGTCTCGAACCGCGCGGAATCGCGCCGCCCGCCCGGCCCAGCTTGCCGGACGGGGGCTGCGTGTTGCCGACAGGGCAACGAGCCGAGCCAACGGGCACCGCCGGGAGGGTCGAACGGCGGCAGTCTCAGGTCCTCAGCACCAAGGATATATGGGAAGGCCGCCGCCGAATTGCCAGTGGTCAAATCCAGCCCGGGCGGCAGGGCTGCCTTGCTTGTGAAAAAGTTGCCCCGCCCGCGATTTTCCGTCTTGCGAATCCGCCCGGCCCCGACTAGATAACGCCCACCGCACGCGCCCTTCGTCTATCGGTTAGGACGTCAGATTTTCATTCTGAAAAGAGGGGTTCGACTCCCCTAGGGCGTGCCACCCTCCTTCTGACGACAAGCAGACCCTCCCGCCGGAACGCCTTTGCAGCGATGACGGCCGCGCCTCTTCGAGCCGAGGAAAAAACTGAAAATTCCTGCCTTTAGGGCTTGCGCAAATCGGCGACCCCGACTAGAAGACGCCCACCGCACGCGCCCTTCGTCTATCGGTTAGGACGTCAGATTTTCATTCTGAAAAGAGGGGTTCGACTCCCCTAGGGCGTGCCACCCCTTCCCCATGATGTAATCGAGACCGTTCCGTCAGAACGCCTTTGCGGCGTCCAGCACGCGGAACTGTATGCGCCGGCTGCCCTGCCAGCTATCGGCGGAAAGCGTGCCGGCGACATGGACCGTCTGTCCGCGCTGCTTCATCAGGAACGATCCGAGATCGGCTTCCGCCGCACGGAAGGCCATGGCGCCGAGACGACCGCCATCGGGGCCTTCGAGCTCCAGGCGCAGGTGATTGACGCCGACGGGCCGGACGTCGCGTATCCGGTGCGCCGGCAATGCGAAGATCGGCTGCGGATGGCCGGAACCGTAGGGGCCGGCCTGTTCGAGCCGGTCGGCGAGCGCCAGCGTCGCGCCGCTGGCGCTGAGCGCGCCGTCGATCTTCAACATTTCCACCGCCACCAGGTCGCGCACCGTGCGCGCGGCGCGCTCCTCGAAGAAGCCGCGCAGGCGGCCGAGCTTTTCCCGCTCCACCGTCAGCCCTGCCGCCATGGCATGGCCACCGCCCTTGACGAGGATGCCCTCGTCGACGGCGGCACGCACCATGCGGCCGAGATCGAAGCCGCTGATCGAGCGGCCGGAACCGGTGCCCTTGCCGGAGGGATCGAAGGCGATGGCGAAGGCGGGGCGGCGGAAGCGGTCCTTGAGGCGCGAGGCGAGCAGGCCGACGACACCCGGATGCCAGCCCTCGCGGGCCGTCAGGATGACGGAGGCGCCGTCCCCGGTGCCGTATTCCGCCTGCGCCTCGGCTTCCGCCTCGGCCAGCATGGCGGCCTCCATGGCCTGTCGCTCGCGGTTGAGGTCGTCGAGCTGCTTGGCGATGCGCTCGGCCTCGCCCGGCTCGTCGATGGTGAGAAGCCGGCTGCCGAGCGCCGCATCACCGATGCGCCCGCCGGCATTGATGCGCGGGCCGACGAGGAAGCCGAGATGATACGGCGTCACCGGCCCGCCGATGCCCGCCTGCTTCAGGAGCGCGGTCAGCCCAGCATTGCCGAGATGGCGCGCGGCGACGAGGCCCTTGACCACATAGGCGCGGTTGAGCCCCTTCAGGGGAACGACGTCGCAGACGGTGGAGAGCGCCACGAGGTCGAGCATGGCGAGGAGATCGAAGCCGGCCGCACGCGCATCGCCGCGCGCGCGCAAAAGCCGCTGCAAGGCCACCAGGACGAGGAAGACGACGCCGGCAGCCGACAGGTGTCCCTGCCCCGACAGGTCGTCCTCGCGGTTCGGATTGACCAGCGCATGGGCCGGCGGCAGCGCCTCGCCCACCTGGTGGTGGTCGATGACGACCACGTCGATGCCGCGCTCCTTGGCAACGGCAAGCGATTCGTGGCTGGTCGAGCCGCAGTCGACCGTGACGATCAGCTCGGCGCCGCGCTCGATGAGCTGGGCGATGGCGTTGGGGTTGGGGCCGTAGCCCTCGAAGATGCGGTCGGGAATGTAGATTTCCGCCTGGACGCCGAAATGCGCGAGGAAACGATAGAGCAGCGCCGAGGAGGAGGCGCCGTCGACGTCATAGTCGCCGAAGATCGCGACGCGCTGGCGCCGTTCGATGGCCAGCGCCAGCCTTTCGGTCGCCGCCTCGCAGTCCATCAGGCTGTAGGGCTCGGGCATCAGGCGGCGCAGCGTCGGGTCGAGGAATTCGAGCGCGGTCTCGAAGGCGACGCCCCGCCCGGCCAGCACGCGCGCGATGAGATCCGGCAGGCCGTGGCTCTGGCTCATCGCCAGCGCCCGGTTCTCCCCCGCCTGGTCGAGCCGCGCCACCCAGCGCTGGCCGGTCACCGAGCGCTCGACATTGAGGAAGGCCCGGCTGACGGGATCGGCGTTTTCCAGCATGCTCATGGCGGCTCCGGCAACGAGAGCTTTTCCGCTTTTCTCCGTATCGCGAAAACGCTCTATCTCCTTGTTTTGCCGCATTTCCGGACGCAAAACCGCTTCGCACTTTTGCTGGAAATGCTCTGGACTGCAGACAAGTCGCGAAGACCTTTCCCTCGAAAACCTCTCCTTCGTCATCCTCGGGCTTGACCCGAGGATCCACCGTCGCGGGTGAGGCATGGATCTTCGGGTCAAGCCCGAGGATGACGGAGCGTGTGGCACAGGTTACCGAAAACCATTGCCGAGGTCTTCGATAATCTTGTGCCGCGTCAAGAGGACCTCAAATCAGGCCGTCTTCGGCCGCTCGATGCGGATCACCTGCGGTTCGCCGACGAGGTAGCCCTCGCCCTTGATGGAGGCCACGGCCTTGCGGACGGAATCCTCCATCGTCGCGTGGGTGACGAGGATGATGGTCTTCGGGTCGGTCGATTCGGTCGTCGACTGCGCGCGCTGCACGATGGATTCCAGCGAGATGCCGTTTTCCGCCATGTGCCTTGCAATGCTGGCGAAGACGCCGGTGCGGTCTTCCACCGAGAGGCGGATGAAGTAGCCGCCGTGATGCTTGCGGATCTGCGCGCGCGTGTAGGGCTGGAGCGAGGCGGCCGGGCGGCCGAGCGCCGGCACCCTCTGCGCGCCCGGGCGGCTCTTGGCGATGTCGGCGATGTCGCCGAGCACGGCCGAGGCCGTCGCATTGCCGCCGGCGCCGGGGCCGACCATCAGCAGCTCGCCGAGAATGTCCGATTCGATCGCCACGGCGTTCGTCACGCCGTCCACCTGCGCGATGACGCTGTCGAGCGGCACCATGGTCGGATGTACGCGCTGTTCGACGCCGGTGTCGGTCTTCTGCGCCACGCCGAGCAGCTTGATGCGGTAGCCGAGATCGGCGGCGGCGCGGATGTCGTCGATCGAGATGTTGGTGATGCCTTCGAGATAGATGTCGTCGGCCGAAATCTTCGTGCCGAAGGCGAGCGTCGTCAGGATCGACAGCTTGTGCGCCGTGTCGTTGCCCTCGATGTCGAAGGCGGGATCGGCCTCGGCATAGCCGAGGCGCTGGGCTTCCTTGAGGCAGGCCTCGAAGCTGAGGCCCTCCTTCTCCATCTTGGTCAGGATGTAGTTGCAGGTGCCGTTCATGATGCCGTAGACGCGGGAAATCGTGTTGCCCGTCAACGACTCGCGCAGCGCCTTGATGACCGGAATGCCGCCGGCGACGGCGGCCTCGTAGTTGAGGAGCGAGCCGTTCTCCTCCGCGATGCCGGCAAGCTCCACGCCATGGGCGGCGAGCAGCGCCTTGTTCGCCGTCACGACATGGACGCCGCGCGATAGCGCCGCCTTGACCGCGGCACGGGCCGGATCGCCGGCGCCGCCCATCAGTTCCACGAAGACGTCGATCTTCGCCTCGCGGGCGAGCGCGACCGGATCGTCATACCATTCGGCGGCCGAAAGATCGACGCCGCGATCGCGGCCTTTGCTGCGGGCCGTCACGGCGGTGATCTCGATCGGCCGGCCGCACGTCGTCTGAAGCATGTCCCTGCGTTCGACGAGAATCTTCGCGAGCGAGGCACCAACGGTCCCCAAGCCCGCAATGCCGATCTTCAGGGCATCAGCCATGGTCATGTCCTAACGTTTTGGAAGAGGGCCCTCCGCAGAGGCGCGGAGGGCGGGTTTTTCAGCGATGGGCGTTCAGCGAGATGACGTTGTGCATCGTCTCGTCCGCCGTGGAGAGGAATTTCTTGATGCTGCGCGCAGCCTGGCGGATGCGGTGCTCGTTCTCGACCAGCGCCAGGCGGACGTAGTCGTCGCCCATCTCGCCGAAACCGATGCCCGGCGCGACCGCGACGTCGGCCTTCTCGACCAAAAGCTTGGAGAATTCCAGCGAGCCGAGGTGACGGAATTTTTCCGGGATCTTGGCCCAGGCGAACATGGTGGCGGCCGGCGGCGGCACTTCGAAACCGGCCTTGCCAAAGGTGTCGACCATCACGTCGCGGCGGCGCTTGTAGATGTTGCGCACTTCCGCGATGTCCGAGCCGTCACCGTTCAGCGCATGGGTCGCGGCGACCTGGATCGGCGTGAAGGCGCCGTAGTCGAGATAGGACTTGACGCGGGTCAGCGCGGCGATCAGCCGCTCGTTGCCGACGGCAAAGCCCATGCGCCAGCCGGGCATGGAGAAGGTCTTCGACATGGAAGTGAATTCAACCGTCAGGTCGAGGGCGCCGGGCACTTCCAGAACGGACGGCGGCGGCGCGTTCTCATCGAAATAGATTTCCGAATAGGCAAGGTCGGACAGCACGATGATGTCGTGCTTCTTCGCAAACGCGATGACGTCCTTGTAGAAATCGAGCGTGGCGACATGCGCCGTCGGGTTCGACGGATAGTTGAGGATCAGCGCCAGCGGCTTGGGGATCGAGTGGCGCACGGCGCGTTCGAGCGGCGGGAAGAAGCTCTCGTCCGGTTCGACGGACATGGAGCGGATCACGCCGCCGGCCATCAGGAAGCCGAAGGCGTGGATCGGATAGGTCGGGTTCGGGCAGAGGATGACGTCACCCGGCGCGGTGATCGCCTGCGCCATGTTGGCAAAACCCTCCTTGGAGCCGAGGGTCGCGACGACCTGCGTCTCCGGGTTCAGCTTCACGCCGAAGCGGCGCGCGTAATAGGCGGCCTGGGCGCGGCGCAGGCCCGGAATGCCCTTGGACGAGGAATAGCGGTGAGTGCGCGGGTCCTGGACCACTTCGCAGAGCTTGTCGACGATGGCCTTGGGGGTCGGCAGGTCGGGGTTGCCCATGCCAAGGTCGATGATATCGGCGCCACCCGCTCGCGCGCTTGCCTTCAAACGGTTGACCTGTTCGAAAACATACGGCGGCAGACGCCGGACCTTGTGAAACTCTTCCATCTTCAACCCCGTTAGGCACGAAGCCCCTCCGGCGGCCTTGCCGGACGGCGCAAAACTCCGTGCGAATCAAGAAATCGGATACGGGCGAAAGCGTTCGAAATGAAGGCGCTCCGCCCGGCCGACGGCCAATTGGCCATCTTCCGCTTTGCTGCCAAACGGCAGGAAACGCAAGCGCTAATTCGTCTTCTCGATTTGCGAAAGCGCCGCCTTGCCGTGGCCGTCGCGCAGCGCCTGCAATTCGGCGAGCTTACGGCGGTATTCGGCTTCCGAGATCGCGCCGGAGCGGCGGCTGCCCGAGAGCGCGGTCAGGCGCGCGCTGTAGCCGGCCGCCTCCTCGTCGCTCATCTGCTGCGTCTCGGCGCTGACGATCGCCGTGATGTCGGGATAGACGTCGGCCCGGTTGGCGCCGGCATTTACCGTCGCGGTCGATGCCGTCTCGCTCGAAGCGCAGGACGCGAGCGCCGCGGCGGCGGCAATGAGAAGAGCGGCGCGCAAGCGCCTGATTTCGAACGCCATGTGGCTGTATGCTCCTGTCGAAACGACCGGTTCCCGATATTGCCTTGTGCGGCTGTCAGGCCCTTGTAATCTGTTTCGTAGAGAATGTAAAAATACAAAAGTAACAATAAAATCGGGAGGGAACCATGGCCGACGAACGCAAGGCGAATGAACGCGACGCGGCCGGAAACACGCCCGGTTTCCAGCCCTTCGATGCCGCGGCGATCGAGCCCTATATCGTCAAGGATCCCGAGGCGCTGACGGTCAATTTCGCGCGCACCATCGAGCAGCTCGGCAAGGCCGCCTCCGCCTGGCTTGCCCCGCGCGAAAGCGGCGAGAAGGTCGACACGGTCTCCGAGCCGATGGTCGACATGGTGAAAACCCTCTCCAAAGTCTCCGAATACTGGCTGACGGACCCGCGCCGCACGCTGGAGGCGCAGACGCTGCTGCTCGGCAGCTACTTCAATATCTGGTCGCGCACGCTGGGGCGCCTTTCCGGCCAGCCGCAGGATCCCGCGCCCGATCCGCACGGCAAGGACAAGCGCTTTACCGACGAGGACTGGGTGAAGAACCCGTTCTTCGATTTCCTGCGCCAGGCCTATTTCGTGACCTCCGACTGGGCGGAGAAGCTGGTCGCCGATGCCGAGGGGCTCGACGAGCACACGCGCCACAAGGCGGGCTTCTACGTCAAGCAGATCGCCAGCGCGATCTCGCCGACGAATTTCGTCACCACCAATCCGCAGCTCTACCGCGAGACGGTCGCCTCGAACGGCGCCAATCTGGTGCGCGGCATGAAGATGCTGGCCGAGGACATCGCCGCCGGCCGCGGCGACCTGAAGCTGCGCCAGACCGACACGAGCAAGTTCGCGATCGGCGAGAACATGGCGCTGACGCCGGGAAAAGTGCTGGCGCAGAGCGACGTCTGCCAGGTCATCCAGTACGACGCGACGACGGAGAAGGTGCTGAAGCGCCCTCTGCTGATCTGCCCGCCATGGATCAACAAGTTCTACATCCTCGATCTCAACCCGGCGAAATCCTTCATCAAGTGGGCGGTCGACCAGGGCCACACGGTCTTCGTCATCTCCTGGGTGAACCCGGACGAGCGGCATGCGGCCAAGGACTGGGAATCCTATGCCCGCGAGGGCGTCGGCTTCGCGCTCGACACCATCAAGCAGGCGACCGGAGAGGAGGAAGTGAACGCCATCGGCTATTGCGTCGGCGGTACGCTGCTCGCAGCCACCCTCGCCTTGCACGGCCAGGAGGGCGACAAGCGCATCCGCACGGCGACGCTCTTCACCACGCAGGTCGACTTCACCCATGCCGGCGACCTGAAGGTCTTTGCCGACGAGGAGCAGATCGACCTCATCGAGCGCGGCATGAAGGCGACCGGCTATCTCGACGGCTCGAAGATGGCGACCGCCTTCAACATGCTTCGCGCCTCCGAGCTGATCTGGCCCTATTTCGTCAACAACTACCTGAAGGGCCAGGATCCCATGCCCTTCGACCTGCTCTACTGGAACTCAGATTCCACGCGAATGCCTGCCGCCAACCATTCGTTTTATTTGAGGAACTGCTATCTCAATAACACCCTCTCGAAGGGCGAGATGGAGCTCGCCGGCAAAAAACTGTCGCTGAAGGACGTCAAGATCCCGATCTACAACCTCGCCGCCAGGGAAGATCATATCGCGCCGGCGAAATCGGTCTTCGTCGGCAGCAAGCTCTTCGGCGGCAAGGTGACCTATGTGATGGCCGGCTCCGGCCACATCGCCGGCGTCGTCAATCCGCCGGACAAGATGAAATACCAGTACTGGACCGGCGGCCCGGTGAAGGGCGAATTCGAGGACTGGGTGGAAAAGGCGAAAGAAGCGCCGGGCTCCTGGTGGCCGCATTGGCACGACTGGATCAAGACGCAGGACGACCGCATGGTGCCGGCGCGCAAGACCGGCGGCACCATGAATTCGATCGAGGAGGCGCCCGGCTCCTATGTGCGCGTGCGCGCCTGACAGCAAAACGCCCATGAAGTTCGATCCGCCGCTCGTTTCCGGCACCCTCGTGCAGCGCTACAAGCGCTTCCTGTTCGACGCCATCCTCGACGACGGATCGGCGATCACCGGCTCCTGCCCCAATACCGGCTCGATGCGCGGCCTGACGGCGCCGGGCTCGCGCATCTGGATGTCGCAGAGCGACAGCCCGACGCGCAAGCACCGCCATCGCCTCGAACTGGTGGAGGCGGACGACACCGTCGTCGGGATCAATACCGGCCTGCCGAACCGGCTGGCGGAGGAAGCGATCCGCGCCGGCCTCGTTTCCGACCTCGGCAGCTACCCCGTTCTCGAACGGGAGAAGAAATACGGCCGCAATTCGCGCATCGACATCCTCCTCTCCGCGCCGGACCGGCCGCTCGCCTATGTCGAGGTGAAGAACGTGCACTTCCGGCGCACCGCCGGCCTTGCGGAGTTCCCCGACACGGTGACGGCGCGCGGCGCGAAACATCTCGAAGAACTCGGCGATATGGCCGAGGCGGGTTTTCGCGCGGTGATGCTCTATCTCGTCCAACGGGAGGATTGCGCGCGGTTCCGCATCTGCGCCGATCTCGACCCCGTCTATGCGGCCGGCTTCCGCCGCGCGCTTTCGCGCGGCGTGGAGGCCTATGCGGTCAAATGCGCCGTTACATCCCAGCAAATCCGGCCCGTGGCGTCGATCGCCATGGACGAACCCGGTCTGGCTGATCTATGAACATGCGGACAGACTAGCGAAAGTTCGACCATGGTGACCTATATCGACGCGACCTCCGCGCCGCTGAAGAACACGGGCGTGATCCGCCTCTACGACGCCGAGGCCTTTGCCGGCATGCGCAAGGCCTGCCAGCTCACGGCGCGCTGCCTCGATGCGCTCTATCCGCTGGTCAAGCCGGGCGTTGCCACCGACGTCATCGACCGCTTCGTCTTCGAATTCGGCATGGATCACGGCGCGCTGCCCGCGACGCTGAACTATCGCGGCTACACCAAGTCGAGCTGCACCTCGATCAACCACGTCGTCTGTCACGGCATTCCGAACGACAAGCCGCTGCGCGAGGGCGATGTCGTCAATATAGACGTCACCTTCATCCTCGACGGCTGGCACGGCGATTCGAGCCGGATGTATCCCGTCGGCGAGATCAAGCGCGCCGCCGAGCGCCTGCTGGAAGTGACGCATGAATGCCTGATGCGCGGCATCGCCGCCGTAAGGCCCGGCGCACGCACCGGCGCCATCGGCGAGGCGATCCAGGCTCATGCGGAAGCCGAGCGCTGCTCGGTGGTGCGCGATTTCTGCGGCCACGGCGTCGGCCGCCTCTTCCACGACGCGCCGAACATCCTGCATTACGGCCGCGCCAACGAAGGGCCGGAAATGAAGGAGGGCATGATCTTCACCATCGAGCCGATGATCAATCTCGGCCGCCCGCATGTGAAGGTGCTCTCCGACGGCTGGACGGCGGTGACGCGCGACCGCTCGCTCTCCGCCCAGTACGAGCACACGGTGGGCGTGACGGCGGATGGCTGCGAGATCTTCACGCTTTCGCCCGGCGGCCTCGACCGCCCCGGCCTTTCCGCTTAAGGCCGCCCATGACGGGGCCGCGCGGACGAACGGACACGACCTCCCCCCACGATACGGGAAACGGCCCGCCGGACGCCGACGACCTCTTCGACACCCCTGACGAGCGGGGCCACTTCTTCGAGCGCCCCGCCCGCGCGACGCCCGCCAAGGCCATCGCGGCGGCGGAAGACAAGCACTATCACGGCCACCGCGACCGGCTGCGGCTGCGTTTCCGCGACAGCGGCGACGGGGCGCTCGCCGACTACGAGATCCTCGAACTCCTCCTCTTCCGCTTCATTCCCCGTCGCGACACGAAGCCGATGGCGAAGGCCCTGCTCGAACGCTTCGGCACGCTTTCCGGCGTCTTCGGCGCGACGCCGGCGCTGCTGCAGGAGGTCAAGGGCATCGGCGAGGCGGTGGCGCTGGACCTGAAGCTCATCTCGGCCGTCGCCCAGCGCACGCTGAAGAGCGAGATCCGCAACAAGACCGTGCTCGCCTCCTGGTCCTCGGTCATCCAGTATTGCCACGCCGCCATGGCGCACGAGCCGCGCGAGCAGTTCCGCATCCTCTTCCTCGACAAGCGCAACACGCTGATCGCCGACGAGGTGCAGGGCCACGGCACGGTGGACCATACGCCGGTCTATCCGCGCGAGGTGGTGCGCCGCGCGCTGGAACTGTCGTCGACGGCGATCATCCTCGTACACAACCACCCCACTTGCTTATTTCGATCACGCACGGTCACGCAAAATCCCGCTGAAACACTGGGAAAGTTAGCCTTTTTAGCCGTTGCGTAGTGGGGGCGGTTATGGCAAATTGGGGGCTGTAAAAGGGGTAGAAACAGGCTTCCCGATCCCAGCAAGCGATCCCCGTTTCTCCTCGACTGACCCCAGTTCCGGAAAGGAGGAAACGCTATGCCCGCCCTAACTGACACAGCGATTCGACATGCGCTGAAGCGCGTCGAGATCAGCCGCAAGCAGGAGAACCTCGCCGATGGCGAAGGACGTGGCACTGGTCGTCTCGTCCTCGTTCTAAAGCCCATGCCCAAGCGCGTCACCGCCGACTGGATGGCGCAGCAATGGCGGGACGGCAAACGCACAAAGAAGAAGATGGGCGCCTACCCCTCGATGTCTCTCGCGCAGGCTCGTGAGATCTACAAGCGAGACTTCGCGGACGTGATCCAGAAGGGCCGCAGTATCAAGATCGCGACCGACACCCGCCCTGGTACGGTCGCCGACCTGTTCGAAGGCTACGTCGCGGCACTCAAGGGCGCTGGGAAGCCGTCCTGGAAGGAAACCGAAAAGGGCCTCAACAAGATCGCCGATACACTGGGGCGCAACCGCCTCGCCCGCGAGATTGAGGCCGAGGAAATCATTGAGCTTATCCGCCCGATCTATGAGCGTGGCGCCAAGTCGATGGCCGACCATGTGCGCTCCTATCTCCATGCCGCCTTTAGCTGGGGCATGAAATCCGACAACGACTATCGGCAGCAGTCCGCTCGCCGCTTCCGCATCCCCTTCAACCCGGCCACAGGTATCCCGACCGAACCCAAGGTGCAGGGCACGCGCTGGCTCGATGAAGACGAGTTCGTCCAGCTCTATCGCTGGCTCGACTGCCCCGACACGCCCGTCCATCCCTCCTACCCGCGCGCCGTGCAGCTCATCATGCTGACCGGCCAGCGCGTCGAGGAGATCGCACGCCTGCACCTCGATCAATGGGATGCCAAGGAACGGATCATCGACTGGTCCAAGACCAAGAATGACCAGCCCCATGCTGTTCCTGTGCCCTTGCTTGCTGCCGAGTTGATCGGGTCGATCAAGCCGAACGAGTGGGGCTGGTTCTTCCCTTCGGCCAAAGACCCGTCGAAGCCTGTAAGCCACGGCACGCTCTACAGCTTCGTCTGGCGCCAGCGCGATCGTGGCGTCATCCCCTACGCCACCAACCGCGACCTGCGCCGAACGTTCAAGACGCTGGCCGGCAAGGCAGGCGTGCCGAAGGAAATCCGCGATCGCTTGCAAAACCACGCCTTGCAGGACGTCAGCTCGAAACACTACGACCGCTGGAACTATATGGTGGAGAAGCGTGCCGGCATGGCCAAATGGGATAAATTCGTCCGAGCCATGCTGGCGAAAAACCGCATGAAAGCTGCCGCATGATCTCCCGGCCACCCAAGGCCGTGCGTTCCCCCCGCAGCGGGATGGTGAAAACCGCCCTCTACCTTCGCTCGGAGAAGCCCTTATAGGCCGTGATCCGAGAAGGAAAGCGGAGATGCGATTTTAACTGCAATCTGCATTGACGAAACGCTCAACTCTCGCGACAGTTCATGAACCGGCGCACAATTATCCGCCGTCAATGGGGGGATTATGGAAGAGAAGCGATCTTATCTTCTTGAGGGCGCAAGAACTTTCGAAATGACATCCATTTCTTCGGCTTATTGCGTCACGGAGCAGTTGAACATTGCGCAACAGGACGGCGAAACGCGTCCCGTCGTCACGCTGGACTGGTTCGCAAGCACGGGCTCGAAGACAATGCAGGCCCCCAGCGATGACGATCCGGACCCTGAGGACGAGGGATGCTACTAGTCGTCACGAATAAGTCTGACCTTGCCTGCGACTATCTTATACTTCGCCTCAAGGAGCGCGGCATCCGGTTTCTCCGCCTGAACACGGAAGATTTTGGCCGGGCATTCCAGATCGACATCTCGTTTAACGGCCGCCCCGAATGCCGACTCGTGTTCGAGGATGGACAAATGCTGGAAAGCGAGGAGATTACAGGAGTCTATTTCAGGCAGCCGCGCGCGCCCGCTGTGCCGAATGGGACAGCCGACAGTGACCGCCTGTTCGTCCAGCGCGAGATCAAGGAAACTCTCCGTGGCCTATGGCGGCTGATCGATGCCAGGAAGTGGCTAAATCATCCCCGCAATCTGTGGCTTGCCTCAAACAAGCTTGAACAGCTTGCCATCGCCGGTAGGCTGGGGTTCCGCATCCCGGAAACCTGCGTCAGCATGTCGGCTGCGCGAGTGCGCGCGTTCTATGACGAACATGGCGGCCGCATCATCTGCAAAGCCGTGAAGAATGGTTTCAGCCATGAGGGCGATACGGTCACACTGGCAATGACGCGGCGCGTTGAACGCGCATTTATCGACAATTTCGACAGCTATGCGACCGTGCCGATGATCTATCAGCGCGAGATCATAAAAGCATATGATGTCCGTGTGACTTTGATCGGAGATCAGTTGTTCCCGGTTGCCATCCATTCGCAGGAGCGGGAGGATACTGAAGTTGACTGGCGTCTTTGGGATGTCAGCGCTTTCGACCTCAAGCATGAGCAGATTGAGCTTCCGCAGGAGGTGGCCGCGTATTGCCGCGCGATTGCCAAGCACTTCAATCTGGGCTTTGCTGCAATCGACCTGGTGCACGGAACCGATGGCCTCTTCTACTTCCTGGAAGTAAATCCCAATGGCCAGTGGGCGTGGATCGAGCAAAAGACCGGCTATCCGATCCGCGATGCGATCATAGATCGCCTGACTATGCGGAGCGCTGCTTATGCGTGAGATTCGCGAAATCCGAGAGCAGCTGGTATCGGAGGATATCGACGTTCTTGAACAGTCGCTGCGCTTTGCCAGCGCGCGTGGTGCGCAAGAAGCCGAGCGCGGCAAGGTTGCAGAAGCACGGGCAACGGCGATGCTTGCCATTCTTGGCATCCTGGCCGGCTTCATCGTGCCGCTCGTTGGGATGGTTGAAGCGGCGAAGGGCGACGGCAAGTGGTCCTTGCTGGTACTCTTCCTAGGTTCGCTGCTGTTTCTCGTGAAGGGACTTTACAACGCAGTGCGCGTTCTTGGGGTCTCTAAAATGTACCGACTGGAGATCGACACTGTCTTCGACTTTCAGCCGCTCGCCCGGCCGGATGCCCTGCGCGAAGAAATCGCGGGGTTGATCTGGGAGTACCGGAAGGCGGTTCAACCGAATACTGAAAAGCTCTTCAGACTGCACCGTTGCCAGCGAAGCGGCTTGCTTGCGATCATCTTCTTCATGCTATGTGGTATTTTCCTGCTTGCCGCGCGTGAAGAATGGCTCCAAGTGCCGCTGTGGGCAGCAGGTGCTCTTGCCGTTCTTGCGGCGCTTCTTCTAGTTTTTGGCGATAACATTTTCGAGCGGTTAGGTATTTGGGGGACCACGAATAAGATGGTCCCGGCCACTAAGCCCCCGGAAGCAAAAGAGACGACCGTCTCCTGAGCCGAGGAAGGATGGGGCCAACCCGGTTCTCTCAATACGTGCAGTGCCAGAAGAGCATAGGACGCGAAAACTCTTATGTCGTAAGTCATCCGCCAAAATTCGGCGGCCCGCCGCATGCACTTCCATGGCTGGTTAGACGGCGGAGGTTGCTTTTGAGCTGGCACTGCACCGTTTTGATGGGTTCTGACCAGACATTCGATAGTACTTCTAATGCTAGATCCGCGTCCCACGGCCATGCCGCGCGCCCATCAACCTGCGCGAAAGGGCCGTCCGTCTCGGTAAGGACCCTGTCCCGTGGCATTTTCGCTGCCAATGCCCGTCCCTTGTTGCCGGCCAACATGGCTGGGCCAACGCTGAACCAGCAACCCAAATTGACTGCGCGCGCAAGCTCCCTTTGCGTTCCCGAAAACCAGTGCATGATCGCAATGCCCGCGCGAGGCTCCATCGCTAGAGCGTCAAGGACCTGGGTGGCCGCGCGACGGCTATGAATGGTCATGATGCGACCTCCTGCGCGAGCACAGAGACTGAGCACACGGGAGAAGACTTGCTCCTGATCCGGCCAGTATCGTTGATATTCCGGACTACCATCGAGGCCGATTTCACCAACATACCGCACTCCAGGTAACAGGCGCTCAAACAGCGGAAGCTCACCTTTCCGCTCATGCGCGATTTGGGGGTGGAGGCCGAGCGCGGTTCTAATACGCTGCGCGTCCTTTGTCAGCGCCGCCGTTCCGGACCAGGCCGAGGGCGTTGTCGTGACGGAAAGAACATAGAGATCGCGAGCGACACATTCGCGCACTACGGTGTGGGGATCGGGATACAGGTCCAGATGCGCGTGAAAATCGATCATTTGACGCCGTAAGCCCGATCAAGCGCGCGAAGCTCTTCAAGACCGCGCTCAAGCATACCGATGAGAGCTGGTCGATCGGCGATGAACGGGGACGCCAACGCATGACCGAGCCACGCCTCAATGCCATCCGCCTTGATGGCCGCAAGCGCAATCGCGACTGAGCGCACGTCATCGAACCCCGAGTGATCGGCATCGTCTTTTCCGATCTGTTCGTAGACGTAGTCGGTCGTATCCAGGGTAGCGTCCCACGCGAGGAATGCCGCCCTGCGAACTTGGCACGGAACGCATCGCCCGCATTGGCGATAGTTGAACCTTTGGAATCGACCACAGCTCGTCGTACGCGCAGCTTCCGCACCGAGCAATTTCTGGTCAGCGCACTCTTTGAGCATTTCGCCCTTGGTCTTAGTGGCATAAGGGTTGGTGATCTTGACACGGAGACCGGCCGCATCCAGCACCTTTTGCAGACGAGCCAGGAACTCCGGGTGCGCCGTGCGCGTGCTGAGGCTTCCAAGCCGCCCGCCGGTCAGAGGCGGATTAATGGCGATGAAGCCATTCTCGCACACGAAGAGCGGCACCTCTGCGCCCTCCCGATAGGCTTTAAGGGCCGTGGCAGCAATTACGCCGAAGGTGATAAAAACAAGCGATCTCGCTCGTTGCGAGGCTTCTTGCACGCCCGAAGTATGTGCATTGTGGTTCAGTTGCAGGTGTCCGAGACCGCCCCCGATCTTTGCGGCAAAGTCGATCTGCTTGTCCGCATCGCCTCGAACTGTCTGGCTGATTGCGAATGGCTTGTGGCCAGTGGCGGTTAGATCAATTGCTCCGATCAGACTGTCTAACCCGCCGGATAGAAGTACCACATGTTGATTGCCACTGAGAACTGACCCGGCGTGGCCTGATATTTCCATTGAGAATTGACCCATGTTCCAACCTTCCCTCGCATGTTTTCAGCGGGGGCTATGGAGTGATCGACATGGCGTTATTGAGCGTGATCCGACGCTGGCATTTTCGAGAAGAACTATCGATCCGGGAGATTTGCCGCAGGACCGGCCTATCCCGGAATACCATCCGCAAATACCTGCGCCTGGACGGCGTGGAGCCGAAGTTCAAGGTCCCTGAGCGGCCGAGCAAGCTTGATCCATTTGCGGATCGCTTGTCGGCCTGGCTGAAGACGGAATCCAAAAAGGGCCGCAAGCAGAAGCGGACGATGAAGCAGTTGCACGCCGATCTGGTGAGCCTCGGCTACGAGGGGTCCTACAATCGCGTGGCAGCATTTGCTCGGGAATGGCGTGATGATCGACAGCGGGAACAGCAGACGACCGGCCGCGGGACATATGTGCCCCTGGCGTTCGACCCCGGCGAAGCCTTCCAGTTCGACTGGTCAGAGGACTGGGCGATCATCGGCAATGAGCGCACCAAGCTGCAGGTGGCGCACACGAAGCTGAGCTACAGCCGGGCCTTCATCGTGCGGGCCTATCTCCTGCAGACGCACGAGATGCTGTTCGATGCCCACAATCATGCATTCCGCGTGTTCGGAGGTATCCCGGGACGTGGCATTTACGACAACATGCGCACCGCGATCGACAAGGTCGGCCACGGCAAAGAGCGTGACGTCAATGTCCGCTTCCAGGCGATGGCCAGCCACTACCTGTTCGAACCCGAGTTCTGCAATCCGGCTTCCGGCTGGGAGAAGGGACAAGTCGAGAAGAACGTGCAGGATGCGCGTCATCGCTTCTTTCAACCGATCCCGCGCTTTCCATCACTGGAGGCCCTGAACGATTGGCTTGAGCAGCGTTGCAAGGAGTTCTGGGCCAAGACGCCCCACGGTCAGATGCGCGGCACCATTGCCGACATCTGGGCGGAGGAAGTACCCGCGCTTATGCCTGTTTCCAGACCTTTCGATGGGTTTGTCGAATACACCAAGCGTGTTTCTCCGACCTGCCTCGTGCATCTGGAGCGTAATCGCTACAGCGTCCCGGCATCCTTCGCCAATCGGCCGGTGAGCCTACGGGTTTACCCAGACCGTATTGTGGTCGCCGCAGAAGGACAAATCGTTTGCGAGCATCGTCGCGTCATTGACCGCTCCCACGACAGGCCAGGGCAGACGATCTACGACTGGCGGCATTATCTGGCGGTGGTGCAGCGAAAGCCTGGTGCGCTTCGCAATGGCGCACCGTTCGCCGAGCTCCCCGATGCATTCCGGACCTTGCAGCAATATCTGCTCAAGAAGCCAAGCGGAGACCGGGAGATGGTCGATATCCTGGCGCTCGTCCTTCAGCACGATGAACAGGCCGTCCTGTCGGCAGTCGAAATGGCGCTGAAGTCCGGCGTTCCGACCAAGACGCATGTGCTGAACCTGCTGCATCGACTTGTCGACGGCAAATCCTTCACGCCGCCGACCATCAATGCGCCGCAAGCCCTGACGCTCATCAACGAGCCTCAGGCCAATGTCGAACGATACGATGCCCTGAGAAAGACGGAGGCTCGCCATGCGTCATAATCCAGCAAGCGGCGCAATCGTTATTATGCTGCGGCAACTGAAGATGCACGGCATGGCACAAGCTGTCGGCGAACTAACCGAGCAAGGATCGCCGGCGTTCGAGGGGGCCATTCCGATCCTGTCCCAGCTTCTCAAGGCGGAAACGGCCGAACGAGAGGTCCGATCGACGGCCTATCAGCTCAAGACAGCACGCTTTCCAGCCTATCGTGATCTGAACGGCTTCGACTTCGCCAGCAGCGAGATTAACGAGGCGCTCGTGCAGCAACTCCATGGCTGCGGCTTCCTCGACGATGCCAACAACATCGTCCTGGTCGGCGGTCCCGGCACGGGCAAGACGCACATTGCTACGGCGATCGGTGTCCAGGCCATTGAGCACCACCATAAGCGGGTCCGGTTCTTCTCGACGGTCGAGCTGGTCAACGCGCTGGAACAGGAAAAGGCGCAAGGACGGTCCGGCCAGATCGCCAATCGGCTCGTCCACTCCGATCTCGTCATCCTCGATGAGCTCGGTTACTTGCCGTTCAGCGCGTCGGGCGGTGCGATGCTGTTCCACCTGCTCAGCAAACTCTACGAGCGAACCAGCGTCATCATCACGACGAACCTCAGCTTCAGCGAATGGGCCAGCGTCTTCGGTGATGCCAAGATGACCACGGCATTGCTCGATCGGCTTACCCATCATTGCCACATCCTTGAAACCGGAAACGACAGCTTCCGCTTCAAGAACAGCTCTGCGCACGACACCAAAACGACAAAGGAGAAAACGAGGAACTTGACCACGACCGCAGACCCGAAACATACCTAACAGGCGGGTCAATTCTCGGTGGAAACGCCGGGTCAGTTCTCAGTGGCAATCAACACATTGTCGGGCCACATCGGTTCGGATTAATCCCCTGCTCGCGCCGAATCGCGCAATTACTTTATGCATTTACTTAAATTTAGACATAAATCGGTTCCAAGGCGAGCGTTGCTGACCTTGCCTCTAGGTTTTATCCAAAAAACAACTTCACCTTCGGCAGTTAGATTGACGATTGATACAACAGGATCAAATTCGCCTGGACCACGCTGGCGAAGAAACGCCTGAAGGCGGCGCATAACCTCCCTACCGCCACCTCTCCGCGCCGAGGCGACTGCAACCCTGCTACACTCGCTCAGAAAACCGTTCATAGGCCGTGATCCTCGAAGGTTTCAGGTCAACGTCACGCTGATAGATTTCCGTCTTCAGAAAGACCAGTTCTGCGTCTCTTTGTTCATCCGCAACGTCAATGTACCAGGCACGGGGACGACCGTTCTCCTCTCCGTTCCAACGATACCCCCGAGACTTGAGCTGATCCTTGAACTCGAACGGCGAGCCTTCAGCCCAGATGCGCCATGTCGGCAGGCGCGCACGCGCGAGCAAGTGGGCAAGTGCGTTTACGCCGGACTTCGGAAGCGCGCGCGACAGCATCTCCACCGCCGCCAAACAGTCATTCGCCGCGCGATGCCGATCGTAGAAGAAACCACAACCCATCGCGAGATATGCAAGCTTGGTGCCCTCGAATCCCTCCGCGGCCCAGTCGACCTCCGACATCGAACATGCCCAGGGTTTAAAGGAAAACGAGGGGCAGAAGCGCTCCAGGAACTTGCGATCAAAGGCCGCGTTGTGGGCAATGACAACGGCTGCGGAAAGCGCAAACTGCGTAACCTCCTCCGGGTCGATCCTTTGGCCGGCCACCATCGTATCAGTTATACCTGTTAGAGCGGCTATCATGGGCGGTATGGAAGTCGATGGCTCTCGAAGTCGATCAAATGGTTCCCCAACATCGACGATGATACCCTCAATCGAATACCGGAATGGCACCATAGCAAGCTCTATGATCTCGTCCTTCGACGGATCGAGACCTGTCGTTTCCACGTCCACGAACAGCCCGAGGCGGGTATCCTGTTCAGGTATTCCCGTAACTGACGCGCGCGGCTGCAGGCGACGAAGAACCTGATAGTCCTGGCTCGCCTCCAGGAGAGCTGCCGCAGCTTCCAGCGCTACTGCGTCCGGCTGATCCATCATGCTGTGGCCGGGTCGGCGGCCCCTCCTGGGCCAGGTGGCGCAATCCTGACCAGAGCCGCCCGTCCCTCTTCGTGGAACCAGAGTTCCCTGATCTTCGCGTCATCGCTTTTCGGCAGCGGCTTCGCCTCTCGGACCTTGAAGGTGGTCGGGAGGTTCACGGATGTTCCGAAGACGAGCGCGTGCTGTTTCGGCAAAGACGGCAAACGCTTCAGAACCGCATCTGAGATGAATGGCGTCATCTGTCGGATCTGGGAGAGGTCATCCGGATTCTGAATTCTATGGACCACAAAATTCGAGCATTGCGAGAGAACGGTTTTAGAAAGTTCGCTCGGTCGTTGCGAGGCGACCAACAAGAAAAGCCCGTACTTTCGCCCCTCCTTGGCAATACGCTCGTAGATCTTGCTGGCGTCGATCGCGAATTTTGACGGAGTCTCAGAGATGTAGCGATGGGCCTCCTCAAGCAAGAGGTGGACAGGAAAACGGTTCCTTGGTTCCGCTTGCCTGAGCAGGCGGAACGTCATGCGTGCGAGTACCGACGAGACCAGTTCGACCACCTCGTCTTCAATCGAATTCATGTCGACGATAATGATCTGATGGCGTTTTTGCCAATTCACGCCATTCTTTGACAGTCCAAGGAGCTGTTCAAGGAAAGCCTCCATGGTCGGTATGGCTTCACCGGGCTTGATGTCATAGCGCATGAAGGCATATTCGGACCTATCGCGAAGCGACTTGAACCGCGTAAACATCTGCGAACAGTAGTCGCGAATTTGCCTGTTGCCATGCGCCTCTTCGTAGAGGATTGCAAAATCCAGGCATTCTTCAAGATCATCAAATGTGAACGGCGCCCGATTATAGGATGGCAGATCAACATCTTCCCGGAGCTTTTTCCTAACCTCATCCAGAAAGGGGGCCAGGTTTCCGCCGGAGAAATTACCGTACTGGTAGTTTGCCCCGTATTTTTGCAGAAGGTTTGTATTTAGTTCTTTCGTCGGATATTTCTGCAATAATGACACGACACGCTGAAACTTCGCGACCGGCGAGTCCCCATCAGCACCCCGGAAGCATTCAATGATACAGGTGGCGATAAAGTGCTCCTTGATCGCCAGCGCTTCCGGAGTGCTCTCCCGAAACAGCCCTGTAAGACCCAAAGCTGTACGAAGAATCGGAATTTGGGTCCGCTCGCTGGCTTGCAGCAGCAACTCCCATTCGGATTGTTCCAGGAACCAATGCGGAAGGCGGAACTTTCCGTCGGACGCTGTCCCATCCAGCACGACATGGGCGACGCCAATGCCCTTCTCTTTGGCGAGCGGCATTAGCGCATTGGCGTATTCGCCGTTCACGTCGAAGACCACGAAGGTCGCTCCTCGGGCGTGAAACTCGTCCGCCTTGTCGAACAATGACTGGAGCACTGACGCAACAGTGCATGACTTTCCACTCCCCGTATTCCCGAGGACAGCGGTATGGCCACCGAAAAAATCGTCGATCCGGACTTTGACGTCGTAGCCCTCGAACACGACCGAGCGACCGATCGAAAGCGCGCGAAAACGCGTCGCATTATCAGGCACTGGTCCAGCGCCATTCAAGCCCGGCGCTGGTTCGCTTGGCCTGTCAGTCTCGAACACACGATCCAGTTCCGCATCGAGAGCATACAGCGCATCCGCGTAGAGCGACGGAAAGATGGAGACACCGAAGCGAAACGGATCGCCGCGCTTCTGAGGCAGCATTCCAACCGGTACGACGTCGAGATATTTTGCGGACGCCGCCTTGTCCAATTCCCCTTCTCCGCGCCCGGCGCTTGCGATGTCCCGCTCTCGCAGGCCGACGACCTCGACCACGACGTATTCCGTCTGAACCGGAATCATCAGGAACGAGCCGAGACGGGCGACATAGTGAACATCGTCGAACCCGACGATAGTGAAATTGTCCGTGCCGGCGTGCATCTCGACGACAAAGCGGTCGGCCGCGACTGAGACCACCTTGCCGATGGCGCGTTTGCGATCGTCGCGGCTCATTCGCTCTCTCCGTCGGCGGAAGGAGCTTCGGCCTTCTTGGAGGACATCGCCTCCAGCACCTTCCGGATCGCATCATCGATGCGCTCGCTCGGCCGCTGGGGCAGGAACTCGTCGATGATCGTATCGAAATAATGCGCCTTGCGGTCGGCTTCCGGGCCGCTGCCGCCGATGATCCAAATGCGAGGGTCATTTAGAGCGCGGAGCTTGGCAACTTCTCCCTCAAGTGTCGGATCGACAAAAATTATCAGGCGAAACGTCGGTATGGTGAGTGCCTGGTAGATGATGTTGTTGATGTGCTCGTCGCCGAAGGCATACCCCATGGTGAAGAGAACGCTTTGCTCCCTCACGATCCGCGATTGGAACTCACGAAACAGGTCGGCATAGGGCGATCCGAGGCTGGAATTTTGCTTCGCGGGGGTGGGATAGATCATCACCTTCCCCGGTTCCTGCCCCTTCAAGACAGCCATTTCGCGGATCGGGAACAGGCCGTGATCGTCTTCGGTCCAGCTAATCGACCCATGGATCTTGCAGAGATAGACGAAGCCATCCACAGCCGACCATTTCCTGTTGGTCAGATCGAGCTGCTCGGCAAGTGCGTAACGGAAAGTCGCCGGATTGAAGCGGCGCTCGACCACGCCGGAGAAGCCATTAGCGTAAGGCAAGCCGAGCCGGTCCATCGCCGTCTCGTTGAAAAGGTCGTAGTTGGTGGTGAAAATCCACGGACGCGGCAGTGAGCGGTCACGCAGAACCAGCTTTCTATAGAATGTCTCGTAGAGCGTCCCGACGGTGCTGTCCCCATTGGCAAACGCTCCATTCGTGCATTTGCCCCACAGAAAGGCCTGAACCTTGTTGATGATCGAATTGACGACCTTCAGATTGTCACTCGCCCTCGCAAGCGTGCTTCGAGACAGCGAAAACCGAAGGCTGAACAACAGTTCCATCAACCGTTCAAGGTTGCGGGCATATTCCTTGTCGCCAATATCGATCCCGAGTTCGTCTATGAGAACATTCCGCTCCGCGACGGTCGGAAATCCTGCCTCGTCGGCAGTCCGCGCTTTCGTGAACTCGGCGGCGAGCGGCGCCATGGTCGGAATGCCAAGCTCCCGCCATACCTCTTCGTCGAAAATGTCCGTTTCCTTAACACAGTACGACGAACATCCCGCCCCGAGCAGGAACGCCACATTCTTTGCGTTCAATGATTCCGACAGTGCCTTCCTGACGACATCGGCGCCGGCCGGCCATTCAAGCTCACCGGCATCTGCCTCGACGCCCCTCAGAAATCTGAATGTCAATTTCTGAGGCTCTTCTCCATCGGAATCCGCCACGAACACCCCCTCATTTGAACAATGCTTCAATATCCACCATCGGCCGGAACAACTTCAGCGGCTGATCCGGAAACGGCAAAAAACTCTCGCGCTCGTAGAAACGTTTCGCGTTCTCGTCCTTGGCGTCCACGATCACCGCAAAGGACGCTATCTCGCTGCGCACGGCCCGGTAGAGCGCATCCGCGAGGAGGAATCGACCGTACCCCTTGCCCTGGTAGCGTTGATCGACAGCAAGACGACCGAGCAAAGTCGTTGGGATCAGAGGATAACGCGGCAGCTTGCGGACAACGGCCTCAGGCATTTCCGGAAGCCGTACTGCTGACGATGAGAGCGTATAATATCCGGCGATGCTGCCGTCCTCCAGCACGAGGACAAATGGCGCTGCCATCTTCTTTCTAGCGTCCTGTCCGGCCTGCGTCCGAAAATATCGGTCGAGCGGCCCTACACCGCTTTCAAAGCCGGATCGATCATGTTGTGGGCCGAGGATTTCAACCCGCAGGCTATCGTCCACTCCCCCCACTCGTCAGACGCCTGTTCTCTCGCGATAGCGGCGAACGGTGTCGCCCAGTCGCTCGTTGACCGGCCGTGGTTCAACCAGAGCCTGAACAAACGCCTGACTGTCCCGTACAGAAAGCTCCAGATGCTGATATTCCTCGATGGCGCGCCGCGCTGCATCCTGTACGCTTGTCAAAACGAAATCCGTCACCGTTCGCCCTTGCAGGGCAGCGGCATGTTCGATCAGACGCTTTTGGTCTGCGGTCACACGCGTTTCAAGGCGTTCCCCCCGGACGCGAGCAGTCGTGGACCTCTTTGCTGCTTCAGCCATTTTGCAATCTCCGTTCCATCGGCCATATGTACGGCCAACGGCCGGAAAAATCAAGATGCAGACCGATTTCCGAACACAGCAGCGACGCTTGGCACGACCGTGAAATAAGAGGCTCGTTTCATTGAGCGACCAGTAAGGAGCCTAGCTGCGTCCAAGCGATTCAGAAGTTGTGCATCAGGTTGTTGCACAAATGCCCAGCAACCATAATGCTAGTTGCGGGTGCCGGAAAGGCGCAGAAATGCGGTAGTTTTCACTGTTCATGGTGGGGCGGCCTACCAAGACCGCGCACACCACGTCGGCCAGCCTGGAAAGCGAGACCGAATGTTCCGTATTCTTACCGACTGGATCGAAAAGCGCAGACAGATCCGCCGCGGCTGGCAGCGGGACGCTCAGACAATGGTCGAAAGGCACGGACGACATGCCTACTACGAGGCGCAGCGGCTGGCGGCGCGCAGCCGGGCAATACGAGACAGGTCCGGTTTCTGGCATTGAGCAAAAGTCGCCTCCGAGGTGGCAAGGCTTTCACCTGTCGCGGAAATGGACATGAAGGTGGTCCAGGAAATCGCCGACGAGGAAATGCGCAAACACCGATAGTCCTGGAGAATGCTGGCGGGGAAAGCCTTCCCCCTGGCCGGCACTGCGTTGCCGGCGCACCCCCATCAGCGGGGAGACCCCCAGGCTGTGCAGAAACTCATCCGGACCTCAATGGGCTTGGATATATCCTGCAAGCCGTGCATCAGCTTGCTTCGATCAATGTGCTCGGTCTGACAGAGTGAACGCCCGAAGGTTGTCGAAACGTTTTACATCATCAGGCTAAGCGCAGCTCCGCCCACGGCCGCCAGCAACACGACGACCCATGGCGGAGCTTTCCAGGCCATCAGCGCCACGAAACAAATCAAGGCCAGTGCGAAATCCGGCATGCCGCCGATCGCGCTGGTGAAGACAGGCGAATAAAGCGCAGCGCCGAGAATGCCGACGACGGCGGCATTGGCGCCCTGCATGGCCGACTGCGCCCATGTCGTGCGGCGCAACTGATCCCAGAAGGGCAGCGCCCCGATCAGGATCAGGAAGCCCGGCAGGAAAACTGCGACAAGAGCGATCATCGCGCCGGCCACGCCGTTCGGCGCCGGTCCCATGACCGCTCCGAGCCAGGCGGCAAAGGTGAAGAGCGGTCCGGGGACCGCCTGTGCTACGCCATAGCCCGCGAGGAAGGCATCATCGGACACCCATCCCGGCGCGACCGTTTCGGCCTGTAACAGTGGCAACACGACATGTCCGCCACCAAAGACCAGCGAGCCAGCACGATAGAAGCTGTCCGCAAGCGCCCACCCCTGAGCCTGCCCCGCAAGGATCGGGAGACCAATCAGCAAGACGGCGAACAGCGCAAAGGCCGTCAGCCCGGCTTTGCGTGAAACCGGCACAGGCAGATGCTCGCCAATCGTGACCTGTCCTTTGCCAAGAGCCAGCCCGGCGAGTGCGCCCAGCAGTATGGCCGCCATCATCCCGATCACTCCCGGCGCCCAGGCAAGCAGAAGCACGGCCACGACCGCGATCGTGGCGCGCTCCTTATCGGGGCAGAGGTTTTTTGCCATGCCCCACACGGCTTGCGCCACGATGGCGACGGCGACGATCTTGAGACCATGCAGGACGCCAAGCGCAAGTGGACCTTCCAGCCGCGTAGCCGTCATGGCAAGCGCGAGAAGGATCATGGCCGATGGCAGGGTGAAGGCGAGGAAAGCTGCAAACGCGCCGAGCCATCCCGCCCGCGTCAGACCAAGAGCAAAGCCGACCTGGCTGGAGGCCGGACCGGGCAGGAACTGGCATAGCGCCACCAGATCGGCATATGCGCTTTCGCTCAGCCATTTTCGCCGCGTCACCAGTTCGTCCCGGAAATAGCCCAGATGCGCGATCGGTCCGCCGAAGGAGGTGAGCCCCAGCTTCAGGAATGCGCGGAATACCTCGGAGACGCTTCCTTGCGACTGTTGCGGGCTATGATCCATTCAGGAGACCTCATTGGTTGGGGCATTCTTGCAAACGATGACGTGCGATCGGCGCGAGATAGATTCTCAGGTTGCAGTCGTCAGGTTGACCCGCCGCATCAGAGCCTCGCCGCTCTCCTTGCGTTCGGAATAGCGGTGGGTGAGGTAGGTAGAGACGTCGCGCGTCAGCAGTGTGAACTTCATCAGTTCCTCCATCACGTCGACCACTCGATCATAATAGGAAGACGGTTTCATCCGGCCCGCCTCGTCGAACTCCTGAAAGGCTTTGGCGACGGAGGACTGGTTGGGGATCGTCACCATCCGCATCCAGCGGCCGAGCACACGCATCTGGTTGACGGCGTTGAAGCTCTGCGAGCCGCCGGAGACCTGCATGACGGCGAGTGTCCGACCCTGCGTTGGCCTTACCGCGCCGTCCGAAAGGGAAATCCAGTCGATCTGCGCCTTCATCACCGCGCTCATCGCACCGTGACGCTCCGGGCTGGTCCAGACCTGACCTTCCGACCAGCGCGAAAGTTCACGTAATTCCTGCACCTTGGGATGATTGACCTCAGCCCCGTCCGGCAGCGGCAGGCCGGACGGATCGAAGATACGAGTTTCCGCGCCGAAATGCTTGAGCAGACGCTCGGCTTCGAATGTCAGGAAGCGACTGTAGGATCGCTCGCGGAGCGAGCCGTAAAGCAGCAGGATACGCGGCGGATGGGTAGACGGCGTCGCTGCGCGCAGACGGTCCAAACTGGGAACATCAGCGCAACCGGCATCAAGGTTGGGAAGCTCGTCCGGCATCAGCGCTGCGCCTCCGCCAGTCTGGAGACTTTGCCGCCGCGTTCATACCAGCCTTTGGAGCGGTTCACGATCCAGACGACCGAGAGCATAACCGGGACCTCGATCAGCACGCCGACCACCGTGGCGAGCGCCGCGCCCGAGTGAAAGCCGAACAGGCTGATGGCGGCGGCGACCGCCAGTTCGAAGAAATTCGACGCGCCGATCAGCGCCGAGGGACCCGCCACGCAATGCTGTTCGCCGGCCATCCGGTTGAGCAGATAGGCAAGGCCAGAGTTGAAATAGACCTGAATCAGGATAGGCACAGCAAGCAGGCCGATGATTGCCGGCTGCGCGATGATCTGCTCGCCCTGAAAGCCGAACAACAGCACCAGCGTCGCGAGCAGCGCCACAAGTGATGCCGGGCCGAGCTTTGCAAGCAGCCGGTCAAGCGCTGCCTGCCCGCCACTTGTCAGCATCCGGCGACGGACGATCTGCGCGATGATGACGGGAATGACGATGTAGAGCACCACGGACAGGACCAGCGTGCCCCATGGCACGGTGATGGCTGACAGGCCCAGCAGCAGGCCGACAATCGGCGCAAAGGCAACGACCATGATGGCGTCATTGAGCGCGACCTGGCTCAACGTAAAATGTGGCTCGCCCTTGGTCAGGTTCGACCAGACGAACACCATGGCCGTGCAAGGCGCGGCCGCGAGGATGATGAGACCGGCAATATAGCTGTCGATCTGATCTGCCGGCAGATAGGGCCGGAACAGCCAGCCGATGAACAGCCAGCCCAATAGAGCCATCGAGAACGGCTTTACCGCCCAGTTGATGAACAGCGTCACGCCGATGCCGCGCCAGTGGCGGCCGACCTCGCCCAATGCGGCGAAGTCGATCTTGAGCAGCATGGGGATGACCATCAGCCAGATCAGCACGGCTACCGGCAGGTTGACCTTGGCAATTTCCATCGCGCCGATGGCATGAAATTCGCCCGGCAGAAAATGGCCGAGCGCGATGCCGACGACAATGCACAATGCGACCCAGAGGGTGAGGTAGCGTTCAAAAGTAGACATGGAATTCCTTCAGGCCGTGGGCACGCGCCGGCCGTGTTCGTCGATCACCCGCTCGCCGTCTTCCTTGACGAACGCGCCGTGCTGCGGCGGCAGCAGGTCGAGGACGTCCTCGGACGGTCGGCAAAGCCGAACGCCCTTCGGGCTGACGACGATGGGCCGGTTGATCAGGATGGGATGCGCCATCATCGCATCAAGCAACTCCTCGTCGCTCAGTGCCGGGTTGCCCAGGCCAAGCTCTGCATAGGGCATGCCCTTCTCGCGCAGCAGGGCGCGGACGGGGATACCCATGCGCGCGATGAGCTGGGTGAGCATGTCCCTAGACGGCGGTGTCTTGAGATATTCGATGACATGTGGCTCGACGCCTGCATTGCGGATCATCGCCAGGGTGTTGCGCGAGGTTCCGCAATCCGGGTTGTGGTAGATGATGACGTCCATAGCCTGCCTCACGCCGCGCTGTTGCGTGGAGACGACGCACCTTCGGACTGGCCGATCTCAGTCAGCTTCGTGCGGAGCGACGCCTTGTCGAGACTGGCGACTGGTAGGGACGTAAAGGCCGAGATGCGGTTCTTCATATAGCGGAAAGCGGCGACGAAGGCGGCTTCCTTCTGGATGTCCGGCCCATCGACGGCGGCAGGGTCTTCGATCCCCCAATGGGCGGTCATGGGCTGGCCGGGCCAGACCGGGCAGGCTTCACCGGCGGCACTGTCGCAGACGGTAAAGACGAAATCCATGACAGGCGCGTCGGCTCCGGCAAACTCCTCCCAACCTTTCGAGCGGAAGCCCTCGGCGGGGTAGTCGAAGCTCCGCAACACCTTCAGCGCAAAGGGATTGACCGCTCCCTTCGGCTGCGACCCGGCAGAGAAGGAGCGAAAGCGACCATCGCCGTCCTTCTTCAGAATGCTCTCGGCGAGGATCGAGCGCGCGGCATTGCCGGTGCAAAGGAACAGAACATTGTAGATGCGGTCAGTCATGGGTGGCCTCCTTGGCGGCGAGGGTTTGCGGTGAGCAGCAAGGGGAAAAATCGGCGATCAGGGGCGCGCAGATTTCCGGGTGGCCACCGCAGCAATCCTTGACGAGAAAGCCCGCGAGCTCCCGCACAGCGTCGAGCCGCGCCCGATAGATGATCGAGCGGCTATGCCGCTCAGCATCAATCAGACCGGCGCGCGTCAGCGTCGCCAGATGCGTGGACATGGTGTTGTGCGGGACATCCAACCGGCGGGCGACTTCGCCCGCGGGCAATCCGTCCGGCTCGTGCTCCATCAGCAGGCGGAACACGTCGAGGCGGGTCGGTTGCGCGAGCGCGGCGAAAGCGAGGATGGCGTTTTCTGATTCCATATGTCGAGACTAATCGACATATGGACTGGAGTCTAGACCGGGACGGCACATAGTTTCCGCCTCGTCGGGAGACCGCTGAAACTCGCTTGTGATAGGAAAGCTGGCCGTCACCCAAACAGCAGCCTCAGACCCGAGGCGAGAAGGATTGCCGCCAGAATGATGCGCAGCCATAGTTCGGGGAGGTAACGGCTGCCGATGAAGGCCCCGAGCGAGCCGCCAACAGCGACGGCGATCAGCCACCCGGGTAGCGCACTAGGGATCTGATCCCACCAGGCATAGGCTCCAAGCAGTGCAGCAGCCGAATTCATCAGATTGTAGACGGCGGTTGTCGCGGCAGTCTGGCGCGCTGTCCCCCAGTTCATCGCGAGGATCACCGGTGCGAGGAATACTCCGCCTCCGGTCCCGGTCGTGCCGGATATGAAGCCGATGATCGCACCCGTGGCCAGCGCCGGGATGAAGGGCGGATCGGTCGGCAGGTCCGCAGATGATCCAGATCTACGAAGGGCCGTCCGCGCCATCTGGACGGCCGACAGGACGAGGACCGCCCCGACGACCGGATAATAGATATCCGCCGGTAGCTGAACAGATCCTCCGAGCAGAGAGAACGGGAAGCCCAGGATCGCAAAAGGCCAGACACTTCGCCACGACAACCTTCCCGCCTTCAGGAACATGGCTGTCCCGATTGCTGCGACCAGCAGATTGAGGGCGAGCGCGGTCGTCTTCATGGCCAACGGCGCAAAGCCGACCAGCGCCATGATCGCGATGTAGCCAGATGCCCCAGCCTGGCCGACCGACGCATAGATCAGTGCGATGAGGAAGAAGGCCACCGCGAGCCAGAGTCCATCCAATTCCACCTTGCCAGAACCTCATCATGGTCCGCATCCCGAGCGTGCGGCAGCGCGCGCGTTCCCCGAAGCTTCATTGTCTATCACCAGTCTGGTGCGAGCAACATGTTCTGATGGCGCCACAGTAGATATTGTTCGTATTGCCAAGCATTTACTGGGATTATTCGGCTGCCGATGCTACACTTGATTACTTGCGACGCGGGGGCAAAATGGGACGCTTTATTGAGGGATATGATCGAAGCCAGCCGCTTCTTTTACCTGCCTGCGTCGATGACTACGTTCCGCAGGAATCTCTGGTCCGCGTCGTTGATGGCTTCGTCGAAACCCTCGATCTCACGGCGCTCGGCTTCGAGCGCACTGTCTCGGCCGCAACAGGGCGACCCGGTTATCACCCCGGCGATATGCTGCGACTGTATATCTGGGGTTACCTGAACCAGTTGCGCTCCTCGCGCCAGTTGGAGCGAGCCTGCCAGCGCGACCTGGAGGCCATCTGGCTGATGCGGCGCATGACCCCGGACTATCGGACCATCGCAGCGTTCCGGCACGATAATCCCGAAGCGATCATTCGCACAGGCGCCGCGTTCATCAGCTTCTGTCGCGAGAACGGCCTTGTTACTCCCGGCAAGGTGGCACTGGACGGGACCAAGATGCGGGCGGTTGCCAGCGCGAAGAACATCGCTGGAGCAGATCGCCTGGCGCGCGACATCGCTCATACTGAAACGGAAATCGCCTACTATCTCGACCGTCTCAACATAGCGGATCAACACCCGGCGGACGTGCGCGATCAGACAGTCAATCGCGCGGCTTTTGCCGGCGCCATCGCATCGCTGGAGCGCCGAAAGCGGAGGTTGGAGAAACGGCAGGCCGAACTTGCAGAGCACGATACAAACGTCGTGGTCTTCGGGGAACCGGATTCACGACCAATGGGATATGGCCGGGCGCCGAAGTTTCCAGCCTATAATCTCCAGAGTGTCGTCGATATCGAAAGTGGCCTGATCATTCACAACGATGTCGCCAACGAAGCCAACGACAGCCAGTTGCTGCATCCAATGGCGATTGCGGCAAAGCAAGTGCTCGACGTCGACCAGCTCGAAGTGCTGGCGGACGGAGGCTATTCGAATGCGCAGGAGGTCGCGCGCTGCGAGCAAGATGGTGTTCACGTGGCGGCACCGATCAAGCGTGGCGCCATGAGCGCAGAATTCTTCCGCCCTGTGCAGTTCATCCATGACGAACAAACCGACACGATCCGCTGCCCGGCTGGTGAAACCATGCATCCCAAGGGCAAACATACCCGAAATCGGGCGATCCGATACAGAACGCCCGCGTGCCAGACCTGCCAGATCAAACCGCAGTGTACGCCGGGATATCAACGCACGATCCACAGGCTCGTGGATCAGGGTGCGCTCGATCGGATGGAGCGTCGGGTCCACGAGAATCCCGATCTCATGGTGATCCGTCGCTGCACGGTCGAGCATCCCTTCGGCACCATCAAGCGAATGTCTGGCGGAGGCCGCTTCCTGACCCGCGGTTTGCGGCGGGTGAAAGCCGAAGCTGCCCTCTCGGTCCTGGCATTCAACATCATCCGCGCTTCGAACGCCTTCGGGACCGGAGCGCTGATGTCGCGAGGCTGAGAGCCCCGCTCGATTCAGTTCGCCTCATCGCGCCCGCACTGAATCGTCTGCGAGTTTCTGCACAGCCTGCCCCGCAACGCCCCCTTTAAAGTGAGAGTGCGGGCGGGGTCTCCGTGACGGGTTGAGGGCTGGAAGAGAGGTTTCCGGCGCCCGTCGCGGAGACCCGCGATGTCTAGATATGACCGCAATGCGCGCCCCGGCTCGGACCGGACGAACCTTTATGACGACATCACCAACAAGATCATCGCCGAGCTGGAGGAAGGCCGCGTGCCTTGGGTCCAACCCTGGGGTACGTCAGTAGCAAAAGCGCCGCTCGGGCTGCCGAAGAACGCCGCAACCTCCCGCACCTACAGCGGCATCAATATTCTCATCCTCTGGGGTGCCGTCATGCAGCACGGCTTTCCCGGCCAGGGCTGGCTGACGTTTCGCCAGGCCCTCTCGCTCGGCGGCAACGTCATGAAGGGGGAACGCGGTACCACTGTCGTCTACGCCGACCGCTTCACGCCCGAGGACGAGAAACGGCGCGCCCGGGAAACCGGTGAGGAAGCCCCGGCGATCCCCTTCCTGAAGCGCTTCACTGTGTTCAACGTCTCGCAATGTGAAGGCCTGCCCGAGGAGGTCCACCACGTGGCGCCACCGCCGCCACCCGGCCTCATCGAGCCCAGGGTCGAGGCGCTCATCAAGGCGACCGGCATCGACTTCCGCATCGGCGGCGACCGGGCCTTCTATGTCCCGTCCCAGGACTATGTGGTCGTACCTCCACCTCAAGCCTACTTCGAGCCGATCAATTGGCACAGGACGGCCTTACATGAGGTCGGGCACGCAAGCGGCCATCACAGCCGGCTGAACCGCGATCTGACCGGCTCTTTCGGCTCCAAGAAATACGCCTTCGAGGAGATGATCGCTGAACAGATTTCCGCCTTCAGTTGCGCGGCTCTCGGCATCGTGCCGACCGTGCGCCATGCCGACTATATCGGCAATTGGCTCGAGGTGATGCGCGAAGATTCACGCGCAATCGTCCGCGCGGCCAGTCAGGCCAGCAAGGCCACCGATTGGCTGCTCTCCTTCCTGCCGGAGGAGCAGCAATCCGGCAATGCGGCCAAAACCATCATCGACAGGAGGTCCGCATGATCATCCTGTCCGACAAACTGCGCGAGCAGCTTCTCGCCAATGGTCGCCAGCGCGATATCGATCATGTGCCGGTGGTGAAGTCCTTCAATCCGCTCGGCGAAGGCGTCTGGCTCGCAACCGAACTGGACGCTGACGGTGACACGCTCTTCGGCCTTGCCGATATCGGCGAACCCGAGCTTGGCTATTTCTCGCTCAAGGAGATGTCATCAATTAGCCTGCCCTTCGGAATGGGAATCGAACGTGACATCCTCTTCACCGGCGATCTGTCGATCGCGGTCTGGGCCGAGGCGGCACATCGCGCCGGCAGCATCCGCGCAGCCGAACACATCGTCTATGCTGTAGCTCGCGCTCGGCGGGGAGCATCTGATGCGCTTCCGTCGCAGGCACAGACCTGAACCCTATGGAGATACGTCGCGCAAACGCGTAGCGTTTCGCACATTAATCGAGCACCTCGCCCAGACCGCCGATACGTGGCCCGTTCTTGTCGGGTGCATTAAGTCTGGCGGCACGGTCCCCAATCATACGACGCCGCAAATAGAGTGAGAGGGAGGACGGGATTTTCGTGACGGGTTTGAGGTCGAGAGAGAGGCTCTCGGCGCCCGTCGCGGAGAATATCCCGATGACTACTGGTGCTCAGAAAATCACCCTGTCGTCCTCACGCGACATCCCCTTCAACAAACTGGTCCTCAGCCAGTCGAACGTCCGCAAGGTCAAGGCGGGCGTGTCGATCGAGGAACTGTCGCAGGATATCGCCCGGCGCGGCCTGCTTCAGGGCCTCAACGTGCGCCCCGTCGTCGACGCCGACGGCAATGAGACCGGCATGTTTGAGATCCCGGCCGGTGGCCGCCGTTACCGCGCGCTCGAACTGCTGGTGAAGGCCATCGGTGCCGTATTTGCCAAACACTTGCCTTGGCAAATACGGCGTCTCTACGCCAGGCAAAGCGCCCCACAGTCTCTCGTTACGAACCCTCTGCGGGAGTTGATCGGAAGCCCTGCAGAGCTACACCCTGATATCCGGACGCAGCGATGGAGCCGCAGAGCTCCCTCCATTCGCAGCCGCTACAGGCTTGACGGATTCCGATGGAAGCAAATGGCCTTCATTCAGCGGCTTAGATGGGCCTCTTGATAACCGTCGATTATTCATGTGCCAGCGCCGACGATTACCGCTGACATGCTGGCGTTTGGTGTTGCAATGAAGCGTTCTGAAGGCCGCCATCGATTCACGGCTCATCCCTAACAGACGCCATCCAGGCGAACGGTACTCACCACCGCCAACTCAAATCTCGATAATTTTTATTGTGCGTGGAGCATATCTGCTGCGACTAGTCTTTACCGAGCGATCGGGTACATAAGAAAAGTGGGTTTCGGCGAGGCAAGTTGACGAAGATCGACAGCAGGGTGAATTTGAAGTGACAGAAATAGCTGTTGCCAGCGAAAGACAAACAGCCATTCGCTTGCTCGCCTGCATTCAGGCGGCCGGCGACGCAAATGATGCAATCCGCTGGGGAAGCGATGTTGTGTGCGTCCTGCACTCCCAGTCGCGCCTGCAGGCTCTCGACTTCTGGATGCGCAATCCCGATTACCTCGCCAACGAACTCCTGACGGAATTCGAGACGTCCGGCGAACGCGGTCTGCTGACGATCGCACAGCGTATATTCGATGATCGTGAACCCGATCTTCGGCGCCTGCCGATGGTACGCTATCTGTTCGGGGCGTTCGAACCGCTCGACAATGCGCTGGCTATCCTGAGGGCAGCAGACCTCATTCGGATCAAGCGTGAAGGTGTTCCCGGCAAGATCCGCGAGCATCTCTATCTGCTGACCAGCGCAGGCGAAGACGCGCTGGGGCGGATCGCCGCTGCAGCGCCCGAGCTTGGCTGGTATCGCGATCGTGCCTGTATCGTGGCGCGGGTGGCGGGTGAACAGGGCGGCAAGGCGTTGAAGGACCGACAGTATCTACAGGCTGAATATGCAGGAACGGAACTTAGCCATTTGATCCAGCCGGTCACCGATCGGGTGCTGGCACGGCTCGCGGCAATCTTGGAAGGGCTCGGCGAATGAGCAGTGGTTGGCTGGAGACGGTCGCGGAAAAGGCTGGCATGCGCCCCGCAGAAGCGGAGTTGGCTCTACGCAAGCGAGGGATCACGGCGGACCGGCCCCTGCGTCCCGCACGAAAGCTGACAGTGCGGCGCATTGCTTTCAAGGGAGAGAAGCGCGGAACCGCACAAGGTCCGATCGACTTCGACTGGTCAGACCTTGCCGCTGGCGTCTGGGCAGTAACGAGCGAACGTAACCTCCGTGGCAAATCGACCGTGCTGGAGATCCTGCTGTGGGCGCTGCGAGGCACACCCAAGGGCCTGCAGGACGATGTGCGCCGGTGGTTGTCCTCTGTGTGCGTGGAATTCGATGTCGATGATCAGCATTACGTGGTGGAGTTTGCGGTCGAGGAGCGTGTTCCGCGCGGCAGCCTGGCGCGTCGCCGCGTGTCGGGTGAGATTGACGAGTTGGACCGCTTCATGTCGGACGAGGGATTCGAGGCCGCGATGTCGCGCTTCATGATGAACACGCTCGATCTCGACCCGATCACGGCGATGCAGGGTAAGGAAGACGAGCGCCAGGTCGTCGAGCATGGTTGGGCCGCGCTCTCGGGCGGTCTCTATTTTGGCGGCGACCACAAGCAGTTGCTCGGCGACGTCCAAATGGCCGGCCTGCCCGCGCGGATGCTGCAGATGTATATTGGCATGCCTTGGGCGACGACGGTCATGCAGGCGGGCACGGCAAAGCGCGAACTCGACCAAGAGACCGAGAAAGCGTCCAAGGCTGCCACGACGGCCACGAAAGACGCGGAGACGGCACGCGCACGAATCGACCGCGAACTCCAGGTAGCGAAGAAAATTCTCGAAGGTTTCGCGCCGGCGACCGGTACGGCCGCCGAGCTCGAGCGACTTGCCGGCGAGGTAGCCCGCCTTTCGCCGATTGCTCTCGATCTCGCGCAGCGCCTAGCCCGCGCCGAGACCGAAGCGACCGAACTGGAACGCCTCGCGACCGCGGACGAGCGGGCGGTGCGTGATCTGCGGGAGAACATCATCGCGACGCAATTCTTTAACGGCCTGCAGCCTGTTTGCTGCCCGCGTTGCGAGACGCGAGTGTCGGGCGAACGGCTGAAGCGCGAAAGCGCTGATCTGAGCTGTTCGCTCTGCGCCGAGGATATCCCCATCGACGAGATGGAGGGCGCAAGCGAGGGGCTGGACGCGAGCGAACAGCGTTTAGCGGCTGCCAAGGCTGCCGCCGGTCGCGCGCGTGCCAACGCCAAGGCACTCGGGGGGCAGTCGAAGGCGAGCAGCACCGAGCTCGAAGAGGCACGCCAAGCACTCATCAAGGCGGCGACGAGCGCCACGTTCGAACAGCGCCGCAAGGCAGAACTCGAGGTCGCGCGACTGGAAGGCGCTCTGAAGGAGCGCCACGCGCCTGCGACACCCGTCGCCGTTTCTCCCGACGTAGCGCTCGTCAGCGCGGCTCACGCAGAGGCAGACAAAGCCTATAAGGCTGGTCGCGGCGACATCCTCGATCGGCTGAACGCGGAGATTCTCGCGCTGGGACAGCGGCTCGGCGTGCAGATGCTGGAGGAGGTCAAGCTCAACACCAACGCCTCTCTCCTTCTGACCAAGGGCAGCGAGCCGACCAGCTTCAGCAAGGTGACGGCGGGCGAGCGACTGCGGCTGCGGATCGCGACTGCGGTGGCTCTGCTTCGTGTCGGTCGGGAACGGGGCCTCGGTCGCCATCCCGGTCTCCTGATCGTCGATTCCCCAGCTGCTGAAGAAGTGAGTCCCGATGACCTGACCGCCGTACTGAGCGAGCTTCAGGCGATTTCACGGGAAACCGAGGGACTGCAGATCATCATCGGGAGCGCCAACGCCAGCGCGATTGTCGATCGGCTCGGCGAACAATGGTGCCGGTCCGCGACGGGCGATGATTATCTATGGTAGCGCTGTCGCCGTCGGGCTCTTCAGCATGAGAGCGCTTGAACTTCTCGAGGCGCGGTTGGCGGAGAGCCAGCCGATCACGGTCGACGATCTTGGCGGCGTGGATGAGATCCTCGCCGACGCTGATCGGCTCCACGCAGCGCCCTTCCTCGACATTCTTGCCGACATGATCAGTGTGGCCCCGCCCATAGAAGGCGCGCGGCTGCATGATTTTCTGGTGGGCGGCTTCGATGTGGCGCGCGATCCGCAATCCTTCCGCGACGCGATCGACCGGCTCATCAGGAGCACGACGCTGCGCGCTGCCATCACGCAGGCTGTCGTCGCGATCTTCACGCGGCGAATTCGGGAACGCGCGACCGAGCGCGAGACGCTGATCGCTGCCTATGCGCTGGAAGGCCTTTTCCGTCTTGCGCTGGAAGGCGATGTGAGCCGTCACCGACCCCTGCTAGAGCTCGCCGAGGTCGCATCCGATGTGCCGGGATCCTTCGCTCAACATGTCGCAAAGATTGGTGGGGCCGCCTTCCATGCATGGGGTGATGATGATCTGCTGACGATGCTCCACCGGCTGCTCGACAATGAGGAAGCAGAAAGCGAAGCGGCGTTTGAGCTCGGGCTCGCACATCTGGCGCGTGCGCTCGACGGCAAGGATATGGCAACGATCCTTGCCGGCTTGGGCACGGCGCGGCTGCTTTTCGAGCGGGCGTGCGAGGTCGATGATGATCGGTCGGACGCACGCGCCTATTTATCGGCGATTGATCTCGTTCTCGGCTTTGCCGCGAACCGGAGCGCTGCGGAGATGCAGGGGACGCTGACTGATCTGGTGGCCGCTGCGCGAGACCGTGCAGCGGTGCTGCGCACCGGCCACGTGACGCCATGGCTTGCGCCCCGTCAGGACGTGGATCTTGAATGGTTTGAACTCGCGCGCACGGTCCAGCGCGCGGCCGACGATCTTGCCCGTCCGAGCTGGATTAATGCCGCTACGACCATGGATCGGATCCTCGCCGTCTATGACGCAAGTTGCACCATCGCGCACGGCGACGGCCTGCGGTTCGCATTGCGTCCCCGGGTGGAGGCCTCGTTCCTGCGCGAACGCGGCCTAGCGGCCCATCTCGACGATCTGCTCAGCGAAGGCCGATGGCCCGATGCACAGCTAACGATCGCGCAAAATCTTCGCGCCGTTTTGGATGAGGCTTACCGCGCCAGTGCTGGGCCGGGAAAAGCCGGGGAGAATGAGCAATATCCGCTGCTCGCGCGCATTCTCCCCGAGGGCGCCTCGACCGAGCAGATTCCCTCCGACATGGCACGATCGCTTGAGGTCGGGCTCGCCGGCTATGTCGCGCACGGCCGCGCACTTGCCAATCCGGTCCTGCAACGTGTGCTGGCGTCGTTGCGTGATCAATTGGCCGCCAGCAGTGAATATACAGGCGAGGTCCAGCAGGCATTCGACGCCGTACTCCAACAGATTTTGATGTTTTGCAGTGACCGGCAGAATGCCGAGATCCGCGATCTCGGCCCGCGCGGTGCCTATCTGCGCGCCTCGGATCCGAGCGAGGCCGACCTCCAGTCAGACCTCCGCGACTTCCTCAAGGGCAATCTCGTCGGCGCGGAGGTGCTGTCCGAAGTGCGCGGCGTCGCGACTGGCCGGACAGATCTCTACATCAGTCTAGGTGGCCCGGCTTTCGTTATCGAGCTCAAAAAGCATGAGGGCGAGTTTTCACCCGAGGCTGCCAACCGCTACCGGGCGCAGGCAACCAGTTACCAAGCGGCCAATGTCCGGCTCGGATTTCTCGGTGCGCTCGAACTCGTCGATCGCCCAGGGCCGGTGCCGAGCATAGAGGAATGTCTCTGGCATAGCGCATATGTTCCCGAAGGTGGCGCGCTCGCCCGGCATCTCATCGTCTTCAGGGTTCCCGGCCGCCTGAAATCACCATCTGCGCTTCGCTAGAGCGGATTTTCCTCAAGGCATCGCACGTTCAAATCTGGGCGAATAAGCCAATACTCGGCGTGCCCGCCCTAACGTGTGTGTGGCAGCTATACCGCTATAGAGCATGCTCAAGATCAATATGAATCTGAGCAATCCAGAGGCGCTCAGACTAACATTACTAAGAGACTCGAACCGTGTCAGCCGACAGTTGCGCGAGGTTCGCGAACGTGCATCTCCACGCACAGGCCCGCCGTAGCGGCCATGTTAACCAAGGCGTCGAGGCCGAACAGGTCGACCTTGCCGCGCGTGAGATCTGAGATCCGCGGCTGGGTTACCCCAAAGACTTTGGCGGCCTGAGACTGACTGAGATGTGCGCGCGAAATATGCTCTCTGAGAGCCGTCATGAGCGCCGCGCGTAACTTTACGCTCTCGGTTTGCTCCGGGCTCGCCTCGGCTGGTGCTGACGGCTCCCGCTCCTTCACCGGGCTTGCTGACAATTCGCTGTTAGCACCGATGTCCAGCGAGAATTGTTCCTGGGCGATGTTGGCGATCTTCGCGGTGAGGCCAATCTTCTCTTCCGCCTTTGCGCGAGCATGATCCGACATGAAGGCGACAAGGTGCTCCAAGCCGTCCTTGTCCGATACAGTGACAAAATCCTTGTTCTTATTCACGAAGACCACGGACTTCTTCTTTTCTCGAAGAAGCTCGATGACATTGCTGAGCGTGCCGGTGCTTTTGCAATCCCAGACCATGAGGCCATAGTCGCTGTGGCGCGCCATCTCCAGGTCTTTGGCGGTAAAATAGGCGCGCGTGCCCGCTTTGGCCTTTGTGACGACCCTATGGACCGGCCATTCTGCGACATTGTTCCGGGGCAAGTTCCCGGTGCAATATACAGTCACCTTTCCGGCCTTGTATCGTTGGAGGCATTCCTGAATTGAGGTATCGGCGCCATCGGCGTCTCCGACCACGACGTTGAAGTCTGAAGACACGATCTTGTTGATCCTATCCGCCACCTTCTCATGCAGGCGGCTGATGGAGATCGATCCGGCGATGAAGACAGTGGTCATGACATTACTTCCATGTGATCGAAGCGGCGTAGACGTGGTTGATTTTCTTGTACGTACGCAGCGTTTTGCAGACGGCGTCCATCGTGGCGCCCGTGTCAAAGAGATCGTCTAGGACGAGCGCGTTCCAACACCCTTCGTTGGTGATGGACGGGTTGATGCTGAACCGCCCCTCCAATGCGGCGTCCTTCGCCTCGCGGCCATAGAGGTTCTTGAGCTGCGAGCTGCCTTCGGGCGCGGGCGCCTTGATGATGATGTCGTCGAACACTGGCGTTTTCGTCAACTTGCCGAGTTCGGTGGCGATCTCATTGACCGGCTGGCGCGCACGCACCGTGGAGGCGGGCATCGGGATAATCAGACCGATCTTGCCGAACAACGGCAGCAAGGATTGCTGCACTTGGGCTGCGAGCGGCTGCACCTGATTCCAATCGGCTCGATATTTAAGCTGGTATAGCGCCTCGCCGGGCTCTGAGCGCGTCGTGTCAAATCGAGGGTGGCCGTATTCGTCGTCGCCTAGGTAGACGCTCGACAGCGTAATCAACATCACCTGGCGTGCGCGCGTCGAATGATCGTTGCTGCCATGCCTCTCGGCGATCTGCCCATACCATCACTGCCCCCCCAAAGACGTTACAACGAAATATGACCTGCTCAGTGGCCTTCAACCTGGAACCAGGTTCCGGGCAGATCAGGATCAATACACTAAAGGTGGTATCTAAGCTTCTGCAAGGCAGTTATGGGCATGGTGATACGATCGCTACACGAGTTGCACGAGCAGTTCCGGCACGAATGGTTAGATCGTATGCATGAAGTCAACGTCTGATGTCACGACAACGGGGTTGCACTCAACGGTTTGAGTGGCAATACCGAGATTGTCGTCATCGATTTGCAGAAGCTGCCTGCTGACTCGAGCGGCCCAAGCTTCCACCCCACGCCGAATACGCCGCCCGAGGAACGATGCCAGACGGCCAACGTCGCGGAGATAGTTGCCCTGCGTCTCGGCCGTGAACCGGCGCATCGTCATGTCGTCGATCAGGCGCTGGCGCAGGGGGCTAACCGATACGGCGGGAATAGGTAGGGTGTTCATCACAGGGCTCCATTCGGTGAACGGAGCCAAGATTATCCGCCCACACAGGGGCGACGCTCAATCAGTGCACTGCGCTCGTTTCAGACCGCTTACCGTGAAGCTGCCGCCAATCCCGCGCGAGCGGGTTCGCTACCCCACCCCAACACCGTTCGCCCGCAACTCTATGAGGGCCATAACGTAGACATGGTGCTCATCATCGTCGAGCACGTGCTTCAATTCCGTCCAAATCTACGAACCATCGAGAGTCGAGAATCTCGGCGCACTCCGCGCATTGCACTCATTGCGAGAACAAATCTCCCCGTCCTATATGCAGCCAGCAATATCCGTTTCCACTTCGCCCCACTTTATCCGCTTCCTATGCTCCAGCACCGGCTGCAACCTGCAAAGACGCAGGATTGTGAATGATCGTGCGCCGGTTTTCGTCTCCGTGATCTGCACGATGACACGACAAAAAAATGAACACAGAAATCGTCCCGCCGTGAGGCATCAGTAACGCTGTCCATTGAGGAGTTGACCATGACTGACGGAAAATTTCTTACACCCAAAGAAGTCGCAGAACGCTATCGGGGCGGTGTATCAATCGGCACGCTCCGCAACTGGAGGGCCATGAGGATCGGCCCTGCATACATGAAAATCGGCAAGTCCGTCCTCTACCCCATCGGCGAACTTGAAGCATGGGACAAAAAAAACATAGTGATTTGCCGTGAGCCGAAGGGACTGGCCATGCGGCCCGATGTTCAAGGGGATGATCCCAGTAGGGCAGTTCCTACCTCACCCAATAAGCGGCACCGCTTTTCTTAAGGCAGCAATTTCGTCCATATATTCCAATAGGATGCTAGATTGGTAATGGAGTTCCACAACCACCCGTCCGGCGACCCGACGCCGTCGCGGGCGGACATCGATATGACGAAGACGATCGTGGAAACGGCGCGGCCGCTTGGTATCACGGTGCATGACCACATCATCATCGGCAAGGACGGGCATGCCAGCCTCAAGGGGCTAAGACTGATCTGAAAACCAAGGCGGCGTCCCGGGACATTGCCGAATCGCGTTACAAAACAACGAAATCGGGTGCGCGTTCCTTCATCCGTTTGAAACGGTTTGCTGCCACATTCGGTTGACGAAAATTTGTACGGCGAAGACAATTGCTGCATCGCAATATGATTCTTTCCACAAAGGGCTGGGGCCATCTTACATGCAGGAATATGATCTCGTCGTCGTGGGCAGCGGCCCCGCAGGCCGCCGCGGCGCCATCCAGGCGGCAAAGCTCGGGCGCAAGGTCCTCGTCATCGAACAGGGAAAGCGCGTCGGCGGCGTCTCGGTGCATACCGGCACGATCCCGTCGAAGACGCTGCGAGAGACGGCGCTCAACCTTTCCGGCTGGCGCGAGCGCGGCTTCTACGGCCGCGCCTACCGCGTCAAGCAGGAGATCAGCGCCGACGACCTTCGCCGTCGCCTGCTGATCACGCTCGACCACGAGGTGGAGGTGCTGGAGCACCAGTTCGCCCGCAACCGCGTGCAGCACATCCGCGGCAAGGCGAAGTTCGTGACGGCCGACACGATGGAAATCGCCAAGGACGACGGCGAGATCGTTCACGTCCAGGCCAAGAGCATCATGCTGGCCGTCGGCACCAAGCCGTACCGCCCGGAGAGCATCCCCTTCGACGGCGTCAGCGTTCTCGACAGCGACGAACTGCTCGATATCAAGGAGCTGCCGCGCTCCATGGCCGTCATCGGCGCGGGCGTCATCGGCATCGAATATGCCACGATCTTCTCCGCGCTCGACACGCAGGTCACCGTCATCGACCCGAAGCCGACGATCCTCGACTTCATCGACCGGGAGATCGTCGAGGAGTTCATCCACGATCTGCGCGACCGCAACATGAAGCTCATCCTCGGCCAGAAGGCCGACAAGGTGGAGAAGCTGCCGAACGGCAAATGCGAGATCACGCTGGACAACGGCCGCCACGTCACCTGCGACATGGTGCTTTATGCCGCCGGCCGCGTCGGCGCGACGGACAGCCTGAACCTCGCCGCAGCGGGCCTGACGGCCGATTCGCGTGGCCGCCTCAGCGTCAACCCGGAAACCTTCCAGACCGACGTGCCGCATATCTATGCCGCCGGCGACGTCGTCGGCTTCCCGAGCCTTGCCTCCACCTCCATGGAACAGGGCCGCATCGCCGCCCGTGTCGCCGTCGGCGCGATCGCCAAGGAGCCGCCGAAATACTTCCCCTACGGCATCTACGCCGTGCCGGAGATCTCGACCTGCGGGCTGACCGAGGAAGAGGTGAAGGAACGCGGCATTCCCTATGAATGCGGCATGGCGCGCTTCCGCGAGACCTCGCGCGGCCACATCATGGGCCTCAATTCCGGCCTCTTGAAGATGATCTTCTCGCTGAAGACGCGGCGCCTTCTCGGCGTGCATATCGTCGGCGAAGGCGCGACGGAACTCGTCCATATCGGCCAGGCGGTGCTCAACCTGAAGGGCACCGTCGAATATTTCGTGGAAAACACCTTCAACTATCCGACGCTCGCCGAAGCCTACAAGATCGCCGGCCTCGACGCCTGGAACCGCATGGGTGACCTGTCGCAGAAGGCGTGATGCCCCGGCCCCTCGTCCGGCAGACGAGGAAACCGATGACGAACAGGGCGCAGGAAAACTACGCCGCGTTTCCCTTCGCCCCGCTTGCGGGGAGAGCGACTGTCTTGTCTGTCAAGCGCTTTGCCATGGTTTTCCGTCCCGGATGATGGCGTTGAGGATGGTGAGAAGCTTGCGCATGGTCGCGACGATGGCGACGATCTTGGGCTTGCCGGCTTCAACGAGACGATCGCGGAAGGCCTTGAGGACCGGGTTACGACGGGCAGCGACCAGCGCTGCCATGAACAGCACAGCCCGCACCTTGCCGCGACCGCCACCGATGAAGCTCTTGCCGCGCCACTTGCCCGACTGCCGAGTGAACGGCGCCACCCCGGCCAATGCGGCGATCTGGCGCCGGTCGAGGCTACCGAGTTCCGGCAGTTCGGCCATCAGCGTGCGGGCCGTGGTTGGTCCTACACCCGGTACCGAGGTCAAAAGCGCCTCGCGCACCCGCCACAAGGGCGACTTGCGGATGCGTCCGTTGAGATCGCCGTCGAGGCTTGCGAGTTCACGTCGGAGCGCTGCAAGCAGCCGCTTGATGCTCTTCTGCGTTTCCTTGGCCTGGGCCGTCCGTGTCCGGTTTTCTTCCGCCGTGATCATCTGCACGATCTGGCGGCGCCGCGAAACGATGGCCGAGAAGGCCTCGCTCTCCTCATCGCGCAAGGGCCGGATCTCCGGTCTGGTTGCTGCGACGAAGGCTGCGATCACAGCGGCATCGATCGGATCTGTCTTGGCGCGTTTGCCAAGCGCATGGGCATAGGAACGCACCTGCGCCGGATTGACCACCACAACGGCAAAGCCGGCTGATGACAGGCTGGCAGCTGCCAGCATTTCGTAGCCACCGGTCGCTTCCAGCGCCACGATATCGGCTTTTGCGTCTCGCAGCCGGCGGATCAGGCCGTCCACGCCGGCATGGTCGTTGCCGACGAAAAAGCTCTCCCCGACTGGCTGCACATGCACATCCAACCGATCCTTGGAAACATCGATACCAACAATCACATCCATCTGATCCCATCCTTGCCTAAGCGGGCTTCGCACATGCGAGCGGCCCTGGCGACTGTTCGGGTTCGATGGAACGGCGGATGATGACCCAAGCTCTCCCACGGGCTTCAATGCCCAAAGGTGCTGCGGTCTCTCATCTGCCACCGCAACTGGCAATACATCGCCAATCGCAGCAGAAGGGAAGTTACAAAGGTGGCGGCAGCCGGATGAGGGGCGCCCCAGATTCCAGCCTCACCAAATGCAAAAAGGCCGCCCGGTGGGCGGCCTTTCCGTTTGCAATCAATTGCACAGTTCAAATTACTCGGCGTCGCCTTCGGCGGCCTTCTTCTTGGCCGGGGCCTTCTTCTTCGGAGCGGCTTCCTCACCTTCCGCAGCTTCGGCCTTGGCGGCCTTCTTCTTCGGCGCGGCCTTCTTGGTTTCCTTCTCGGAACCCTCTTCGTCGTCCGCCATCAGCTCGTCCTTGGAGACGGTCTTGTCCGTCACCTTGATCTCGCCGAGCAGGTGATCGACGACCTTCTCTTCGAAGATCGGCGCGCGGAGCGAAGCGGCGGCGCCCGGGGTCTTCTGGAAGTATTCGAGGATCTGCTTTTCCTGGCCCGGGAACTGGCGGAGCTGCTGGTAGAGAGACTGCTGCATTTCCTCGTCGCTCACCTGGACGCCGGCCTTCTCGCCGATTTCCGACAGAACGAGGCCGAGGCGCACGCGGCGTTCGGCAAGCTTGCGATATTCCTCGCGAGCGGCTTCTTCCGTCGTGTCCTCGTCAGCGAAGGTCTTGCCGGACTGCTGGAGGTCCGTGTTGATCTGGCGCCAGATGTTTTCAAATTCGGCTTCCACCAGGCGCTCCGGCGTGTCGAACTTGTACATCTCGTCGAGCTGGTCGAGGATCTGACGCTTGACCTTCTGGCGGGTGACCGAGCCGTACTGGCTTTCGATCTGGCCGCGGACGATCTCGCGTAGCTTGTCGGCCGATTCGAGGCCGAGCGTCTTGGCGAGCTCGTCGTTGATCTCGACATCCGCCGGGGCGGCGACGTCTTTGACGTTGATGTCGAAGGTGGCTTCCTTGCCGGCGAGGTTCGCCGCCGGATAATCGGCCGGGAAGGTGACCGTGATGACCTTCTCGTCACCGGCCTTCAGGCCGACCAGCTGCTCTTCGAAGCCCGGGATGAAGCGGTTGGAGCCGAGAACGAGTTCGGCGTCCTCGTCCTTGCCGCCGTCGAAGGCTTCGCCGTCGACCTTGCCGAGATAGTCGACGGTGACGCGGTCGCCATTGGCGGCCTTGCCCTTCTTGGTCTCGTAGGTGCGGGCGCTTTCGGCGATCTTGAGGATCTGCTCGTCGACTTCGGAAGCGTCGACTTCGACGACTTCCCGGGTGACGGCGATGCCGGTATTGTCCTTCAGGTCGATCGCCGGGATCACTTCATAGGACAGCGTGAATTCGAAATCGGCCTGGCCGGCGAGAATCTTCTCCGCTTCGTCCTGGTCTTCGGTCATCGCGATTTCCGGCTGCGTCGCGGACTTTTCGCCGCGCTCGGAAAGGATGGCCGACGGGCGGTCGCGGACGATCTCGTTGACGAGTTCGGCCATGATGGACTTGCCGTACATCTTCTTGAGATGGGCGAAGGGCACCTTGCCCGGACGGAAGCCGTTGATGCGGACACGGCCCTTGGCGTCTTCAAGACGCTCGTTCATCTGAGCTTCCATGTCCTTGGCCGGGATGACGACCTTGATTTCGCGCTTCAGCCCTTCAGCGAGCGTTTCGATAACCTGCATGTTCAAACCTTCATTTCGAGTTGGCGGTGCTCAAACCGGCCTGCCGGTTATGGCGAACACCCCGCCGGTCCATTTGCCGGCAGTGGCTTTACTGAATTTCGTGGCCTTTTGGCAAGCAAAATGGCGCTCTCGTATGTCCACAACCCGCCGAAACCTCCTGTTTCGGCGTTCGGTGGCTCTGGTGCGGGTAGAGAGACTTGAACTCCCACGCCTTGCGGCACCAGAACCTAAATCTGGCGTGTCTACCAATTTCACCATACCCGCGTCTCAGAAACCGCATTGCCGCGGGCAGCGCATGCGCGCGCCGCGGCGCCTTCCGAGCGCGGCGTCTCTATATCACCCGTTTCGGGCGGATCAAAGGAAAAATGAGCAGCTTTTCGGTGCCGCGCTCAATAGAGCGGCTCGTCATAGACGGGTTCGCCGCGAAGGACGAGCCGGGCGATCTGCGGCGTACCATCCTTCACGCGCGCCTCCACCACCAGCTCCTCCTGGTTGCGGGCATCCTCCAGCAGCCTGCCCTCGCCTTCCGGCACATAGTAGCGCTCCAGGCCGTAGTTGACGAAGAGGGTTTCGGGCAGGCCGCCGTCGCCGGCTGAATAGTAGTCGAAGGGCAGCGTGCGCAGGACGACGCTGCCTTCCTCCGGCACAAGATCGCCGAACCGCGCCTCGCTCGCCGTCCACAAGCCGTCCGCGCCGGGTTTCAGGCGGACGGCGAGGCGCACACGGCCGCTCGTCTTCGGCGCCTCGCCGGTGACGATCGCCTTCGAAATGGTCGAGATCGGGTAGGACAGGATGACATAGTCGCCGCGCAGGAGATCGCGCGGATCGACCGGCAGCGTCTTCAGCCTGATGTCGGCGCCGCTGCGCAGGATCGAGGCGCGGCTTTCCACCATGTAGCCGAGAACGGCCGTCTGCAGCGCTGCGGCGAGGATGCCGGCGACGAGCGGCGGCACGCGGAAGAAGCGGGATGTCGTCATGGTCAGGCCTCCGCCTTCGTTTCAGCCCGGGAAAAGCGCCGCTCCAGCACGATCACCGCCCAGGCGACCAGCGCCACGACAAGGCCGGACACCAGGAAGAAGCCGGACGTACCGATGATCGAACCGATCGTCTCGGAGGCGAGATAGAGCGTCTCGGCGGCGAAGGTCGCGTAACCGAGATAGCGCACCGCGCCGTTCTCCTTGCCGGACAGCGCGATGCCGGCGATGGCCGCGACGAGCGTGACGATGCCGAGGAACAGCCGGTTCGCCATGTCGTCGAATTCGGCATGCAGCACGAGGAGGCCGACCGCCAGCACCAGATACGAATAGAAGGCCGGCGCCGCGCCGGCGCTGCGGGCGAGCGCATGGAGCGGCGATTGCGGCGCGGCGGCAAGGAGATAGGCGACAGCGCCGAAGCCGGCGATCGCGATGGCGGTTCCGGGCGTCTCGTATTCGCCGTAGATGAAGGCGAGCCAGGCGACGAGCAGCAGATAGGCAAGATGGCGCACCCGCGCCGCGCCGGTATAGCGCACGAGAAGGATGACGACGACCGCCATCAGCGGCATCAGCCAGAGCAGCACCGTTTCGTCGACGTTGTAGGATTGCGTCCAGTCGGCGCCGGACACGACGAAGGCGAGGAACCCGGCAATGGCCGTGACGGCGCCGGAGCGGAAGAGCGCGGCGGCGGCGACCGCGCCGGCGAACCAGACGAGCATCGCCTGGAACGTATCGCCGGACAGATGATACATCTGCCCGACGAGCGCGATCGCGCCGCCGAAGGCGAGCGTGCCGAAGACGAGGAAGGCGGCCGCCAGCCGCCCCGCACCGCGGGTGGTCAGCACCGCACCGGCAAGATAGGCGCCCCAGATCAGGACGACGATGCCGACGAGCCGGACGAGCCGCGGGATCGCCTCCCAGTTGGCCGCGACGAGCAGCAGCACCGCGGCCGAAACGAGCAGCGCCGCGATGATCATCAGCACCCGCCCGAGGCTGAAGGAACCGGGGCGGGAATCGTATTCCCGCAGCAGGCGCCCGGCCGTCGGGGCGTCGAGCAGGCCGTGTGCCGTCCAGTGTTTGAGATCGCGCTCCAGCCTGCCCCTGTACATCCGTTCCCGCTCCGTTCGCAAAATGCCTGCGATTCCTGCCGATTCCGGCACTGTCAACAGGGACGATACAGATAGGCCGGAAATTCGCAATCGGAGCAAAAATCCGCAAAAAGAGCATTTATTCGCCGTTCCCGCCCTTGAAGACGGGCCTGCGACCACCGAGATTAACTGGAAATAAGGAATAACCTGATAAAACTGGCCTCGACAGGCCGATTTTGACCGGTGGTTTCGGACATGCAGATGGCGCATATCATCCATGCTCATATTGCACTGCACAAAATCAACGGACGGGTCTATAGTCCAGACATCGGATCAGAAGCGATCCGGCCCGCCGATCAAGGCGCCGCGTAACGTAGGGCGACAGAGAAACGGGAAGGCGAATTGGTCGAACGCCTGGCATGACGCCGAAGGACCCGAGCCGCGGAAACGGGGATCGACAGGAATTCGGAACGACGCACTCCTCCTCCCAAGTGTCGTTTCGATACGATTGGCAACACTCCTCCTCCCAGTTGCCAATCACTCTTAGTGACGCCCGCTGGATCTCCTCCCCCAGCGGGCGTTATTATTTGCGCCAGACGCATGGCAGCCCGCCCGAAGGCAACCAAACACCCCGAACAGACACTCTTTCCGCCCAAAACCTGGGCAACATTCGTCTATGCGCCGCAAGATCCATGCATTAGACGCATAGGTGCCATTCCCATCTCGCGCTTCCCCGCAAGGCGGGCACGATCTATATAAGTCTCATCGGTCGGGCGACGATCTCCTCCTCCCAACGTCCCCCGACAGGATTGGCGGCCCTCCCTCCTCCTCCCAGGCTGCCAATCGATATCAGCAACGCCCGCCGGATCTCCTCCCCCGGCGGGCGTTGTTTTTTTGCACCGCACCCAACCCGTGATGCATTGCGGCTTAACTCTTGTGGCCGAAAGCCCGGATTTTCGCCAGAATTTTGCCGAAATTTCCGCTTGACATGCTCAAAATGCATAGGTGCCGTGCTGTAACAGCGCTGTTCTTTTCGGCGGTGCAGCGTATAGTCCAAGCCATCAGATCGGGGCGGCGCCAAGGACGAGCGGCCGCCCAGCAGGAAGCCCAAGAAAGGGGTAAGAACATGAACCTGGCACGCTCTTTCAACAACTGGCGCAAGTACCGTCAGACCATCAGCGAACTCGGCCGTATGTCGGACCGGGAACTGCGCGACCTCGGCATCGGCCGCAGCGATATCCCCTATATCGCCCGCAAGGCTGCCAACTAAGCCGAACGACCTTCAACGGTCCCTTTTCGAACGCCCTCCGGTTTCCGCCGGAGGGCGTTTTCGTTTGCCTGTCTTTTTGCGCCGCACAATGTCGCAATTCTCTCTCAGCGACACGCGACGCGCCATCGACCCGGCGCGACGCCTTTCCCCTATCCGCCTGGAATAGCGGAATTTTCTCCGAAAGATGCCCGTGAGCGGACCATCTGCCCGATTGGCGGTCGTCTTATTGCACAAATGCATAGCAGATGCATTTTCTTTGCACTGCACATTAACCGGCGCATCGCCTATATAGAGTTCACACACCGGCGAGACAGACCTGCCGGCCAACACGTCGAGGAGACGACCATGAACCCGATCCGCATTGCAAAGAACTGGATTTCCTACCGCCGCACGATGAACGAACTCGGCAACCTGTCGAACCACACGCTGTCCGACATCGGCCTGACCCGTTACGACATCCGCGACATCGCAGCCCGTTCCTTCCGCTAAGACATAGCCGGTTTCCACCGCTGCGGCCGGAAACGGCGACGCGCGAGGAACGCTTCAAACGGCACCATACGGTGCCGTTTTTGATTCCGGCTTTTCAATCTCCGCGATGGAAGTCGGTCCGTGGGCATGGTAACGAACCGCCCATGACACAGACCTCTTCCCTTGCTCCCATCCACGTCATCGGCGGCGGCCTTGCCGGCTCGGAAGCCGCCTGGCAGATCGCCGAGAACGGCGTCCCCGTCATCCTGCATGAAATGCGCGGCGTGCGCGGCACGGATGCCCACAAGACGGACGGCCTTGCCGAACTCGTCTGCTCCAACTCCTTCCGCTCGGACGACGCGACCAGCAACGCGGTCGGCGTGCTGCACGCCGAGATGCGGCTTGCCGGCTCGCTGATCATGCGCGCGGCCGATGGCAGCCAGGTGCCGGCCGGCGGCGCGCTCGCCGTCGACCGCGACGGCTTTTCCGCCGCCGTCACCGCCGCGCTCGAAAGCCACCCGCTGATCACCATCACGCGCGAGGAGGTCACCGGCCTGCCGCCGGAGGACTGGGACCAGGCGATCATCGCCACCGGCCCGCTCACCGCCCCCTCGCTCGCCGCGGCGATCCAGGAGCGCACCGGCGCCGATTCGCTCGCCTTCTTCGATGCCATCGCGCCGATCGTGCACACGGCGAGCGTCGACCTGGACATCTGCTGGTTCCAGTCGCGCTACGACAAGGTCGGCCCCGGCGGCACGGGCAAGGACTATATCAACTGCCCGATGGACGAGGCTGAGTACAACGCCTTCATCGACGCCCTCATCGCCGGCGACACGACGGGCTTCAAGGAATGGGAAGGCACGCCCTATTTCGACGGCTGCCTGCCGATCGAAGTGATGGCCGAGCGCGGCCGCGAGACCTTGCGCCACGGCCCGATGAAGCCGATGGGCCTCACCAATGCGCACAACCCGACGGTAAAGCCCCATGCCGTCGTGCAGCTTCGCCAGGACAATGCGCTCGGCACGCTCTACAACATGGTCGGCTTCCAGACGAAGCTGAAATACGGCGCGCAGGCAGAAATCTTCCGCCTGATTCCGGGCCTCCAGAATGCGGAATTCGCCCGCCTCGGCGGCCTTCACCGCAACACCTACATCAATTCTCCGACGCTGCTCGACCGCTCGCTTTCGCTGAAGGGTCGGCCGGGCCTGCGTTTCGCCGGCCAGATCACCGGCTGCGAGGGCTATGTGGAAAGCGCCAGCATCGGCCTGCTCGCCGGCCGCTTCGCGGTTGCCGAACGGCGCGGCGAAACGCCCTCGCTGCCGCCGGAAACCACGGCCTTCGGTTCGCTGCTCGGGCACATCACCGGCGGCCATATCGTTTCGGACGACGAGCCGGGCAAGCGCTCCTTCCAGCCGATGAACATCAATTTCGGCCTGTTCCCGCCGCTGGAGGCGGGCGCGGTGACGAAGCCGGAAGGCATGAAGCGGTTCCGCGGCAAGGACAAGGCCCTCGCCAAGAAGCAGGCGACCGCCGCACGGGCGCTGGAAGACTGCGCCCGCTGGCTCGGCCGCTGATTCCTGAGCATTTCCGGTGAACCCCGGTTCACTGGAAAGGTCCAGATTCTTGTTTTTGCCGCTTTATCCGACGCCGAAGCGATTTCGCTTCGGCTGGAAATGCTCTAGCTGGTTCGCCCTGCGGTCTCGGCCCCACGTCCGGCCACCGCAGGCATGAAGCTGCCGAGCAGCCAGAGCGACACCTCCGCGGTCTCCCGCTCGTCGCGAAATTCGAAGACGCCGCCCTCGAAGGCGGCATTGGCGAATTTCACGGCGAGGCGCCTGGGGCCGGCGCTCTCCACGCGCACGGCGCCGGGCTCGATCAGGTGGCAGGAATAGTGGTGGCCGTGGGCGTGCATGCAGCCGGCCTTGCCGTCATGCAGGCGCAGGAACACGGCGCGGCCGTCCGCCGTGGCGATGACCTCGCGGATCGCCTCGTCGGGGAAGGCCCGGCCGAATTCCAGGATGGCGAGCCCCGCATCCTCGCCCGCCATTTCCTGCTCGTCCTCCCGGCGAAACACCTGGCGGAAGACGAGGCCGGCCAGAACGAGGCAGACAATGGTGACGGTCCAGAGCATCGTGCGATTCCTCCCCGAAAAACATGCTGCCGCTGTAACGGACAAGGCTTGCGCCAGTTTTGCGTCCTGCGAGGCGTTTAGAACGGCCCGCGACGCGATGCCCGCCACATCCACCACTGCCGCCGCCATTGCGACGGCTGGAGGGAACGTTCGAGCACCGCCGCGCCGGCCTTCTCCACTGCGTCCAATATAGGGCGAACGAGGGCGATCGGCAAAAAGGCCGGCCGGTTGGCCGGCGAAACGCCGCCGGCGGCCCGCGCGCGGGCAAGATGCTCCCGGCCGAGGCCGACGAAGGCGTCCACCGCCCGCGCGGCGGCGGCCGCATCGTTGCCGGCAAGCAGGGCCTCCGGCGTCAGGCCCGTGGCGGCGAGAAGATCGGCCGGCAGGTAGACCTGGCCGCGCCGCCGGTGGATCGGCAGCATCAGCAAGGTGCCCGCGACGGTCTGCGCCACGCCGGCATGTCCCGCGGCCTCGGCCGATCCGGGCGCCCCCGCCGGATCGAGGATGAGGCTTGCGAGCTGGATCAGCGCCGAGGCGGTTTCCCCGGCATAGCCTTCGAAGGCAGCGCGGCTTTCCATCGGGTCGTTGTAGACGTCGAAGATGCGCGCCTCGGTCATGTTGGTCAGCACGGCGACGGGCAGCCGATGTTCCTTCACGCAGGCCATCAGCCCGGCGGCGAGCGGATTGGCCATGGCATCGCCCTCGGCCGTGCCGTCGAGCACGTCGCGCCACCATTGCAGGCGGATCTCGCCGGGCAGCGCCTCGCGCACCACGTCGCGCACGCGGGCGATCTCCGCATTGAAGGCATAGAGCGCGGCGAGCGCGCCGCGCTTTTCCGCCGGCGCCAGCAGGCAGGCGAGATAGCGGTCGCGATCGGTGTCGCGAAGCATCGCCAGACAATGGGCGTAATGGTCTTGCCGCAGATCGGTCATGTCGGGTGTCACACGGCGATCAGCGCGGCGGCGACCGCCCGGCTCTCGGCCAGCATGACATTGAAGGTGCGCACGGCCGCGCCCGTGCTCATCGGGTCGGAGCGGACCTTGCGCTCCGTGAGCGCCGCCTTGATCTCGGCCGAAAGCGGGCGGATCTCCTTGCCCGTGCCGACGAGCAGTACCTCGATCTCGCCGGCCTCGTCCAGCACGCGCTGCAGGTCGACCAGCGTCAGCGGCGTGCCTTCCTCCTTGTCCCAGCCGTGGATGCCCGAAGGCAGGCAGAGGATGGAGCCGCGATGCGACATGTCGGCGAAGCGGAAGCCGCCATTGCCATATGCGTCGATCGGCGCACGCCCGGGGAAATGCGCCTCCCGGATTTCGATGCCTTTAGCCATTTTCTCCCGTCGCCTCCGTGACCGGCCCCTTGCCGCCCTTGCCCGGGCGGTAGCGCTCCGGCTGCAGGCGGAACAGGATGAGGATCGGTCCGGCAATGTAGATAGAGGATATGGTGCCGATCGCCACCCCGAAGAGCAGCGTCAGCGCGAAGGTGCCGATCGCCTCGCCGCCGAACAGCGCGAGGGCCGCGAGCGCGATCAGCGTGGTCGCCGAGGTGAGGACCGTGCGCGACAGCGTGCGGTTGATCGCGTCGTCGATCAGGATCGGCAGCGGCATGTGCTTGAAATGCCGGAGGTTTTCACGGACGCGGTCGTAGACGACCATCGTGTCGTTGAGCGAATAGCCGGCGACCGTCAGGAGCGCGGCGACGGCGGTCACGTTGAACTCGATCTTGGCGAGCGCCAGGAAGCCGAGCGTGAAGAACACGTCATGCGCCAGCGCGATGATCGCGCCGATGGCGAAATGCCATTCGAAGCGGACCCAGATATAGGCGGTAAGCGCAAGCAGGCCGACGACGAAGCCGAGCGTCGCCGTGTCGATCAGTTCGCCGGAAATCGCCGGGCCGACCACCTCGACGCGGCGGAAGTCGTAGTCGTCCTCCAGCTCGCCGCGGGCGACCAGCACGGAGGTCTGCTCGGCGTTCTCGCCCTCGCCGGCCGAGGTCAGCCGCACCAGCGCGTGGCGCGCGTCGCGCTGCTTCGTCACGTTCAGCACGTCGACGCCGGCATCGTTGAGGCGGGCGGTGATGTCGTCGAGATCGGCATTGCCGGCCTTCGCCTGCACCTCCAGCGCCGCGCCGCCGGTGAAATCGATGCCGGGCTTGAGCTTGCCGGCGACGAGCAGGCCGGCAATGGCGAGCGACAGCACCGCCGTCAGCAGAAAGACGCCGTTGCGCACCGCCATGAAGCGCAGGTTGAGGCTGTCGAACAAGCCGGAGCGCACGCCCTTCGGCAGGTGCGTCGCGTGGCTGCGGTTGAGCCAGACGGTGACGAGGCGGCGCGTCAGCGTGAAGGTGGTGGCGAGCGTCGCGAAAAGCCCGATGCCGACGGCAAGCGCGAAGGCGCGCACCGGCGCGGCCGAGAGCAGGAAGAGGACCGCGATGGCGATGAACATGGTGACGGAGGAATCGAGCACTGTGGCACGGGCACGGCGGAAGCCGACCAGGACCGACCGGGAGAGTTCCCGTCCGCCCTTCACCTCCTCGCGGATACGCTCGAAGATCAGCACGCTGGCATCGACGGTGATGCCGACGGTCAGCACCATGCCGGCGATCATCGACAGCGAGACCGGCGCGCCAACAAGCGCCAGCACCGCGAAGGAGAGGACCATGGCGAAGGCGAGCGACAAGGAGGCGATGACGCCGAGCACGCCGTAGAAGAAGGTCATGAAGGCGACGACGGCGGCGATGGCGACGGCGAGCGCGACGACCACCGTCGTGGCCGAGGTCGTGCCGAGCGCCGGCTCGATCGAGCGCTCCTCGATGATGGTGAGCGGCGCCGGCAGCGGGCCGCTGGCGATGATGCGCGCGAGGTTCGCCGCCCCTTGGGCGTCGAAATCGCCGGAAAGGCGGCCGACGCCGTCGGTGATGGCGCCCTGTATGCGCGAGGTCGAGATCACCTGGCCGTCGAGCAGGATGGCGATGGTGCGGCCGCTGTTCTCGCGCGTGAAGGCGGCGAGCCGTTCGGCGGCATCCGCCTTCAGCACGAATTCGATGAAGGGCTCGTCATTGGCGGCGGGCTGGGCCGAGGCGACGTCGATCGCGGTGAAGAGATCGTCCTGCCGCACGAGATAGCCGACCGGCGGCTCGCCGGTGGAGTAGAGCACTTCGGTGCCTGCCGGTGCGCCGTCCCCGATGGCCGTGTCGACCGGCACGCTGTCGTCGACGAGGCGAGCGGAAAGCCGTCCGACCGCCGCCAGCATGTCCTTGACGCGCTGCGGGTCGGTCAGGCCCGGCATGGCGACGACGATGCGGTCATGCTCGCCGCGTCCGACGACGAGTTCGGGAATATCGAGGCTCTCGACGCGGCGGCGCACCGCATCGACGGCGCCGAGCGAGGCGGCGCTTGCGGCACTCTCCACCGCATCGGCGGAAAGCACGAGGCGGAACGTGCCGTTTTCCGGTTCGCTGAGCGTGCCCAGGCCAAGGGCTGCGAGCGCCGTGCGGGCCGCATCGAGGCGGGCGGGCGCCGTCACGGTGACATCGATCGTATCGTCCGCGCCGTTGAGATCGCTATGGGGAATGCGCGCGGCGCGCAGGGTATTGCCAATGGTCTCGACGGCGGCGCGCAGGCGCTCGGCGGCGATATCGCTGCGCGAGATCTCCAGCACCAGGCGGGAGCCCCCGGTGAGGTCGAGGCCCGGAACGAGGCGATGATCCGTCATCCAGCCGGGAAGGCCGGCGGAAAGGCGGGCCGGAAGAAGGCTCGGCAGAAGGACCAGAAGGCCCGCCGCGAGGACAAGCCAGAGGGAGAAGGTCTTCCAGCGGGCGGATGGCAGCATCGCGATCTCGACTAATCCGGCGGGCCGCCGGCTGAAAACCAGTCGGGCCGTCCGGCCGGGAACGTTTCCCCGGCCAGGCGGCAGGCCAAGTCATTCCTTGACGGGTTCGCCCTTGACGCGGACTTCGCTGACGCCGCTGCGCACGACGCGGATCTTGATGCCTTCGGCGATCTCGACTTCGAGTTCGTTGTCGTCGACGACCTTGGTGACCTTGCCGACGATGCCGCCGGCGACGACCTGGTCGCCGCGGCGGATGTTCTTCAGAAGCTCATCGCGACGCTTCATGGCAGCGCGCTGCGGGCGGATGATGAGGAAATACATCACCACGAAGATGAGCAGGAACGGCAGGACCGACATGAGAATGTCTGCGCCGCCTGCCCCGCCGGGTGCCGTCTGCGCGAAGGCCTCGGTAATGAACATCAACTACTCCTTGAAATCGTGAATTCGGGTGGCCTGCGGGGCCGTTTCGGTTGCCGGAATATAGGCAAGCGAGCCTTGAATGCAACACACGTCCTTTCGAAGCGGCCTGTTTTCAAGCGCTTTCCCCCTTTTCGCGACCCGTCGCCGCATGCTACCCGGCAGGGACGCATGAGGAGAAAGAAATTGCAGGAAGATCACGTCAAGCTCTTGCTCGCCGAAATCGGCCGCATCAACGCCGCGCTGGAGCGCCTGGCCGGCCCCGCGCCCGCCGTCAACGACTGGAACGCCGCCGAGGTGTTCGTCTGGTCGCCGGCCCGCCAGCACCTGCAGCCGGTGAGGCGGCCGAACCGCATCGAGATCGAGCTGATCCGCGGCGTCGACCATGTGCGCGACATCCTCGTCGACAACACGGTGCGTTTCGCCCGCGGCCTGCCGGCCAACAACGTGCTGCTCTGGGGCGCGCGCGGCATGGGCAAGTCCTCGCTGGTCAAATCCGTCCATGCGCTGGCCGCCGAGGAGACGGGCGGCAGCTTGAAGCTGGTGGAAGTGCACCGCGAGGACATCGCCACGCTGCCGGCGCTGATGGATATCCTCAAGGAAGCGCCCTGCCCGGTCATCATCTTCTGCGACGACCTGTCCTTCGACCATGACGACACGTCCTACAAGTCGCTGAAGGCAGCGCTCGACGGGGGTGTGGAAGGCCGGCCGGACAATGTGCTGCTCTACGCCACCTCCAACCGCCGCCACCTCCTGCCGCGCGACATGATGGAGAACGAGCAGTCGACGGCGATCAACCCGTCGGAGGCGGTGGAGGAGAAGGTCTCGCTCTCCGACCGCTTCGGCCTCTGGCTCGGCTTCTACAAGTGCAGCCAGGCCGAATATATCGAGATGATCGACGGCTACGCCAGGCACTTCGACCTGGGCATCCCGGCCGAGCAACTGCATGCGGAAGCGCTGGAATGGTCGACGACCCGCGGCTCGCGCTCCGGCCGCGTCGCCTGGCAATATGTGCAGGACCTTGCAGGCAGGTTGGGCAAGCCGCTCGTCAAATAAGGGACGACGGGCCGGCCTCCGCGTGCCGAGGTCCTTCTCCCGCCTCCGATGTGCCCGGAACGTGAAAGGCCCGGTCGAGCCGGGCCTTGGTGTCTTTCCGAAAGCGATCGCCCCTATTCCAGAAAAGTCATCGGGTTGACCGGCGTGGCGTTCTTGCGCACCTCGAAGTGAACCTTCGGGCGGGTAGCGTTGCCGCTCATGCCGGAGGTGGCGACGGTCTGGCCGCGCTGGATCTTCTGGCCGCGCTGGACATTCAGGTCGCCGGCATGGCCGTAGACCGTGACCGTGCCGTCGTCGTGGCGCACGAGGACGGCGTTGCCGAGTTCCTTCAGGCTGGAGCCGGCATAGATGACCACGCCGTTTTCGGCGGCCTTGATGGGCGTGCCCTCGGGAACGGAGATGTCGATACCGTCATTGCGGTTGCCGTCGACATTCGCGCCGTAGCCGGCGATGACCGCGCCGCGCACCGGCCAGCGATACTTGCCGATGCCGGTCGATTCGGGCGCCTCGTCCGTGACGTCGGATTTCGCCGCCACTTCCGTGACCGAAACGGTCTTCACCGGCGCCTTGTAGGCTTCCGGCTTCTTCTCTGCCGTCTCGACGGCCTTTTCCTTCTTCGCCGGAACCGATGCGGTCACCGTCTTGTCGGTGGTCGTTTCGGCCGCGGCCACGCTGCCGCCGGCCGGGATGACGAGATTCTGGCCGATGCGGATCGAGGCGGTCGTCAGCCCGTTCGCCTTCTTCAGCGCATCGACGGAAACGCCGTTGCTGCGCGCGATCTTGGCGAGCGAATCGCCCGGCTTGACCTCGTAGCCGCCCTTGCCCTTGCCTTCGCCGGCATCGGCGACGTTCGAATTCGTCTGGTCGCTCTCCGACTTCAGCTTCTCCCGATTGGAGGTGGTCGGCAGGATGGCGACGTTCTGCTCGCCCCTGCGCTCCGGCGTCGGCAGCTTGTTGTCGACCTTCAGCGTGCTGTCGGTCGAGGCCTTGGCGGCGCTTGCCGTGGTGCTGAAGGTCGGGATGACGATCCTCTGGCCCGGCTCGGCATCCGAGGCGCGCTTCAGGTTGTTGGCCGCGAGGATTTCCTTTTCCGGCACGCCGTAGCGGTTGGCGAGCGTCTTCACGCTCTCGCCCTGGCGCAGCATGACGACCGGCGCATTGGCGGTCGACCAGCCGGCCTTGCCCTTGTTGACGGTTGCCGTCGTCAGCGTATCGGCATCCTCGACGATGGCCTTCGCCTTGCGCCCGGGAAGCTGCTGGCCGAGGGCGACCTCGCGCTCGGCGGCCTGGCGGGCGCCTGCGGTCGGGTCGACAAGCTCGCCGCGCTGGACACTCATCGGCGTCGTCGCGAGCCGTGTGCCGGAACCGCCGGTGGTCGCCGTGTTGATCGGATCGTAGGAAACGGCGCCCTGATCGGGGAACGGCTGGTTGAGCGCTTCCTCGCGCGAGCCGAGCTGGTCGGCCGTCGCGAACTGCTGGCCGTTGCCGACAGTGCCGCGCGGAACCGGATTGCCACCGAACAACGTCCGGCGCGGGACCGAACTCGTCGTCATATTGTCCTGGCCGGAGGAGGAGAAGAGACCGCCGAAACGCGAGGCGTCCGAGCTGCACCCGGTCGCGACGCTGGCCAGCAAGACGGCAACCGCGAGGCGGGTCGCGGTCCTGGCAAAACTCGGCGATACACTCTTACGCATATGATTACCCAATCGGTACGCTACTTGATGTGGACCGATTAAAGCGCGTTAGAGTTACTGCCCGGTTAAAGCAGGGCTATCCGTATTGGTTTTTTGGTGAATTGATAACCATGGCGCGTCCGCGCCGCCGCGGCAAAGGCTTCAGAAGCCGGTCGCGTACATGGTGTCGGCGCGCGAGATGCGGCTGGTGACGACGCGGGCGGCGTTCTCGAAATCGACCTGGCTCGGCTGGAAGATCGCCGAGATGGGGGTCGCGCGCCTGCTGCCCTTGCCCTCGCCGGCGGTGGCGTTTTCGAGGGCGGCATCGGGCGCCGTCATGTCGAGGGCGCTTTCATTATAGGCGATGGCGTGCAGCGCCGTGACGGCCGGCTCGCGCGTGCCGGCATAGCGGGCGCTGCGCTGGTCCTCGGCCGGCATGCTGTCGAAATATTCGATATAGGCGCGATAATAGGCCTTGCGGTCGCCCTCATCGAGGAAGTGGCCGAAAGCGGCATATTCGCGCTTCTCCAGCGCATCGGTATCGAGGTTCTCGCGCTCCGCTTCGGTAAGGGCGGGCTGACTGTAAGCCGTCTCTTCCCGTGCGACATTGAGGACGAGCAGCGCATCGACCGAAAGGCCGACATGGGCGGACGGGTCGTAGCTGCCGCCGGCCAGATTCGCGGTCGAACCGGCCTCGGTGCTTTCCTCGACGGCCTTGCCCGCGGCCTTGGTCGCAAGGTAGGCGAGGCTGTCGCTGGTCGAGCTGCTGGCGATCCTGTTCGAGACGTGCATTTCCCTCTCCATCGGAACGGCCGTCGCGTTGGAAAACCGGCGTCCTGGGTGGAAGTTTCTGCTTCGTCACCGGCCTACGCCCCGAAGCTTGCGCGAAGCTTGCGCTGGTTAACAAAAGGTTAACGCGCTGTATTCGCGTCAGGAATTCGCGCGGAACGCGCAGACGGGCGCCCCGCCCATGCCGGTTTTCCGGCAAAAACGCGAAAAGGACTCAAGAGGCGGAGGCCTGCCGGACGAGAACGGACGGGTTGCGGGGACGGGTCAGAGGGCCTGTGCCATCTGGGGGACGATCGGCAGGTAGGGCACGTCGAAGAGGTCTTCGCGGTCGAAACGGCTGCCGGTCTTGACCAGCTTCAGCATGCGGCATTCGGTTTCGCCGACCATGACCGGGGCGATCAGCATGCCGCCGGACACGAGCTGCTCGGCGAAGAAGCGCGGCAGGGCGGGAAAGGCTGCGGTGACGAGGATACGGTCGAAGGTCCCCTCGCCCGGCATGCCGTTGCTGCCGTCGGCCTGGCGCACGATGACGTTGCGGATGCCGGCCTTCTCGATCGACTGCTGCGCGTTGGTGGCGAGCGTGCGGTAACGGTCGACCGTCAGCACGCGTTCCGTCAGGCGGCCCATGACGGCGGCGGTGAAGCCGGAACCGGTGCCCACCTCCAGGATACGCTGGCCGGCCTTGAGGTTCAGGAGATGCAGGAGCCGCACGGCAAGGTCGATGCCCTCCATGAAGGAACCGCAGTCGAGCGGCAGCACGCGGCGCGAATAGGCCTCGCCGGCGAATTGCGGCGGCGCGAAAAGCGTGCGCGGCGTCTGCTCCACGGCGGTGAGCAGGTCGAGATCGTTGATGCCCTGGCCGCGCAGGCGCAAGGCCAGCGCGGCAAAGCCCTCCTTCTCGATCACCCGCCCCGTGTTCAATCCACGTCCTCGCCGTTGAGCACGCGCTGCACGCGGTCCAGCACGGTATAGTCCGTGAGGTCGAGCTTCAGCGGCGTCACGGAGATCTTGTGGTTCTTCACCGCATGGATATCCGTGCCGGTGCGGAAATCGCCCTTCCGCTCGCCGAAGCGCAGCCAGTAATAGGGGAAGCCGCGCCCGTCCTCGCGCTCTTCGATCGTCAGGCCGAAATCGAGCTTGCCCTGGCTGGTGACCTCGACGCCCTTGAGGTCCGCGGGCGCGCAGTTCGGGAAATTGATGTTGAAGAAGGTCCAGTCCGGCAGCTCGACATCCATGAGCTGGCGGATCAGCTTCGGTGCGAAGCTTTCGGCCACCTCCCACGGCACGACGCGGCCGCCGGCATGGTGGTAGGCCTGGCTCAGCGCCATGGACTTGATGCCTTGCAGCGTGCCCTCGATCGCCCCGGCGATGGTGCCGGAATAGGTGACGTCGTCGGCCATATTGGCGCCGACATTGACGCCCGACAGCACGAGGTCCGGCTTCTCGTCGAGCACTTCGCGCACGCCCATGATGACGCAGTCCGTCGGCGTGCCGCGCAGCGCGTAGCGCTTGTCGTCGATCTTCCTGAGGCGCAGCGGCTCGGAGAGCGTCAGCGAATGGGCAAGGCCGCTCTGGTCCGTCTCCGGCGCGACGACCCAGACGTCGTCGGTCAGTTCGCGGGCGATCCGTTCGAGGGCCGCGAGGCCCTCGGCGTGGATGCCGTCGTCGTTCGTCAGTAGAATGCGCATGTCGTTTCCGCCTCCGCCTCAGGCAGCCTTCTCGATCTTCTTCAGGCCGCCCATATAGGGCAGCAGCGCGTCCGGCACGGTGACCGAGCCGTCGGCGTTGAGGTAGTTCTCCATGACGGCGATCAGCGCGCGGCCGACGGCCGTGCCCGAACCGTTCAGCGTGTGCACGAACTTCGTCGCCTTGTCGTCCTTGCCGCGGTAGCGCGCATTCATGCGGCGGCCCTGGAAGTCGCCGCAGACCGAGCACGACGAGATCTCGCGGAACGTATCCTGCCCCGGCAGCCAGACTTCCAGGTCATAGGTCTTGCGCGCGCCGAAACCCATGTCGCCGGTGCACAGCGTCATGACGCGGTAGTGCAGGCCGAGACGCTTCAGGATCTCCTCGGCGCAGGCCGTCATGCGCTCGTGCTCGTCGATCGCGCTTTCCGCGTCGGTGATCGAGACGAGCTCGCACTTCATGAACTGGTGCTGGCGCAGCATGCCGCGCGTGTCGCGCCCCGAGGAGCCGGCTTCCGAGCGGAAGCACGGCGTAAGCGCGGTGAAGCGCAGCGGCAGCTTCTCCTGGTCGAGGATCTCCTCGCGCACGAGGTTGGTGAGCGAGACCTCCGCGGTCGGGATCAGCCAGCGGCCGTCCGTGGTGCGGAACAGGTCCTCGGAGAATTTCGGCAGCTGGCCGGTGCCGAACATGGCGTCGTCACGCACCAGCAGCGGCGCGTGCACTTCCGTATAGCCGTGCTCGCCGGTGTGCACGTCGATCATGAACTGGCCGAGGGCGCGTTCGAGGCGGGCGAGCTGGCCCTTCAGCACGGTGAAGCGCGAGCCGGCGATCCTGGCCGCGGCCTCGAAATCCATGTAGCCGAGCGCTTCGCCGATCTCGTAGTGCTCCAGCGCCTTGTGGTTCCAGCCGGGCTTGCTGCCCCATTTCAGCTTTTCCACATTGCCGGTCTCGTCCGTGCCGACCGGCACGTCGTCGAGCGGGATGTTCGGGATGCGCGACAGGGCGTCGTTGAGTTCGGCCGTGACCTGGCGTTCCTCTTCTTCCGCCGCGGGAAGCTGGTCCTTGATGGCCGAGACCTCGGTCTTCAGCCTCTCGGCAAGCTCACTGTTCTTGGCCGCCATCGCGGCGCCGATCTCCTTGGAGGCGGCGTTGCGGCGCGACTGCATGTCCTGCGCCTTCTGGATGACGCTGCGGCGCTTCTCGTCGAGATCGATGAGGGCCTGTGCCAGGGGGCTCGCGCCGCGCTTTGCAAGAGCGGCGTCGAGAGCGGCGGCGTTGTCGCGGATCCATTTGATATCAAGCATTGTCGTTCCAGGCGTTCCGTGGATTGAGGCCCACCCGCGCCCGGCAGCACAGTGCGGCAACGCCGAAGATCAGGCCTTGTCGGCCTCTTCCGGCGTCGCAACGACCTCGTTCTCCGCATCCTGCGCGTTCGAGGCGCTCGCCCGCTGCCGTTCGATGAGTCGGGCCGTATAGATGGAAATCTCGTAGAGAAGGATGGCCGGCAGCGCAAGGCCGATCTGGGAAACCGGATCGGGCGGCGTCAGCACGGCGGCGACCACGAAGGCGATGACGATCGCATATTTGCGCTTGTCGGCGAGCGCCTTCGAATCGATGAAGCCGGTCCGCACCAGAAGCGAGGACACCACCGGAAGCTGGAAGACGAGGCCAAAGGCGAAGATCAGCGACATGATGAGGCTGAGATATTCGGAGACCTTCGGCAGGAGCTGGATCGAGACCTGCCCCTCGCCGCCGCCCTGCTCCATGGCCAGGAAGAACCACATGACCATGGGCGTGAAGAAGAAATAGACGAGCGCCGCGCCGATCAGGAACAGGACCGGCGAGGCGATGAGGAACGGCAGGAAGGCGGCGCGCTCGTTCTTGTAGAGGCCGGGCGCGACGAATTTGTAGACCTGCTGGGCGATGACGGGAAAGGCGATGACCAGCGCGCCGAACATGGCGACCTTGATCTGCGTGAAGAAGAATTCCTGCGGCGCCGTGTAGATCAGTTCGACATTGCGATGCGAAAGCCCCGCCCACTCCACCGACCACTTGAAGGGCAGGACGAGCAGGTTAAACAGCTGCTTGGCGAAATAGAAGCAGACGAGGAAGGCGACGAAGAATGCGCCGACGGCCCACAGCAGGCGCTGGCGGAGCTCGATCAGGTGCTCGATGAGCGGCTGGGGCTTGTCTTCGATGTCGCCGCTCATGCGTCGCCCTTCTTGGTCTTTGCAGTTCTGGCCCGTACGGGCGCCGCCTTCTTCTCGGCGGACGCCTTTGCGGCCGGCTTCTCGGCGGTTTCAGCCTTGGCGGCCGCCTTGCGCGGCTTTGCCACCTTGTCGGCGGCGGCCGGCTTCTCTGCCGCCGTCTTTTTGACCGGCCCGGCCTTCAGCGGCACGGCCGCGACGGGCTCGGCCGAGGCAGGCGTCTGCGCCTCGGACGGCACGGCGACCGGCGTGCCGGCGGTGACGCTTTCGGCCGGCGTTGCGGGCGGCGCGACCGAGGAGACGGAACTGGTCGTCTTCTGCAGGTCCGCCTTGATCTCGTCGCCCATCTGGCGCAGCGGATTGACCGCCTCGCGGATGGTGTTCAGCGGATTGAGCTTCTGCGCCTCGCCGATCGTCTTCTTGACGTCCTCGAGGTCCGCTTCGCGCAGCGCCTCGTCGAACTGCTGGCGGAAATCGCTCGCCATGCCGCGCATCTTCGTCATCATGCGGCCGAAGGTGCGCAGCATCTGCGGCAGGTCCTTCGGACCGACCACGATGATCAGGACGATCGCGATGACGAGTATTTCGGTCCAGCCGACATCAAGCATAGGATATTGTCCTCATGGACCGCGAACCGCCGCTCGCGGCCGCCGGGTCAGGCCGCACGGGCCGACCCGGCAAATCCAGGTTCGACGCCGGTCACTTGACCTCGTCGGCCTTGTGGTCGACGGTCTTGGCCTTGTCGGCAGCGGCGGCCTCGTCGTCGGACATGCCCTTCTTGAAGCTCTTGATGCCCTTGGCGACATCACCCATCAGTTCCGGAATCTTGCCGCGGCCGAACAGCAGCAGCACCACCACCAGAACGATCAGCCAATGCCAGATGCTGAATGAACCCATAATCTCGACTCCCTTTCGAACTCGTACCCCGATGTAAGACGTTCAGCCGTCTTTTTCAAACACTAGAATGTCGCGGTGGTTAGCCGAAAGCGTGACGTCGCGCAATCCGGATGCTAACAGATCGGCCCTCACGCGGGCCCTAATCGGCCGGTTCGTGCCCGGCACGGCGAGATCGAGCAGTTCGACCACCCCGAGAAAGCGCCGCGACAATATGCGGGCGGGGATATCGCCGCCCGTTTCCATCACCCGCAGCCCCGAAAGGCGCACCGCGACATGGACCTTCTGGCCATCGGAAAACCGCGTGCCGTCGACATTGCCGAGCGGCGTTTCGACCACGCCGCCGCGCACATGGCCGGGAAATTCGTTGATTTCGGAGAAGAAGGCGGCGGCGAAGATGTTCTTCGGGTGAAGATAGAGCTCTTCGGCCGTTCCCACCTGCACGAGCCGGCCGTCCTTCAGCAGCGCGATCCGGTCGCCCATGCGCATCGCCTCTTCCGCATCGTGGGTCACCACGATGGCGCTGGCGCGCGACTGGCGCAGGATCGCCAGCGTATCGGCGCGGATCGAATCCTTGAGGCGCGAATCGAGCCCGGAGAAGGGCTCGTCCATCAAAAGCACCGAGGGGCGCGGCGCGAGCGCCCGGGCGAGCGCCACGCGCTGCTGCTCGCCGCCGGACAGGACATGCGGAAATTTCCGGGCATAATGCGCCAGGCCGACGCGATCGAGCGCGATCTCGGCCTCCGCCTCCGCCTCGGCGCGCGGCAGGGCCGTCAGGCCGAATCGCACATTGTCCCGCACCGTCATATGCGGGAAGAGCGCGAAATCCTGGAACATCAGGCCGACGCCGCGCCGCTCGGGCGGCAGGAAGACGGCGGGGCCGGCAACCTCGCGGTCGTTCAAGAGCACGCGGCCGGCCGTCTGTGCCTCGATGCCGGCGGCAATGCGCAGAAGCGTCGTCTTGCCGGAACCGGACGGGCCGAGCAGGCACAGCACCTCGCCGGGCTCCGCGGTCAACGAGATGCCGCGGATCGTTTCCTTGTTGTGGTAGCTATGGTGGATATCCTCGAAGGACAGGCTCGCCGCGAAGGTCACCGCCGATGCCCGCCTCGTCCCGATATCGTTGGAGCCTGACGGATCCAGAACCATGTGCCGAAGTCTTTCCCTGTCGCCGGCTCCCGCCGACGATGCAGTCCTGTCATAAGCTTCGTCTATTCGTCTTCTTTTCCGCCCGGTGTCAAGAGACCGAGTTCCTCCAGGTCGAGCTGGGTGATCGGGTCCTCGTCCTCCGCAAGCTCGTCCTCGCGCAGCGGCAGGGGCACCTGGAAATTGGAGGGGATGCGGCCGGACAGGAGGCCCGCGCCCTTGAGCTCTTCGAGACCCGGCAGGTCGCGCAGGTCCTCCAGCCCGAAATGATCGAGGAAATCGCGCGTCGTGCCGAAGGTGACCGGGCGCCCCGGCGAACGCCGGCGGCCGCGAAACCGCACCCAGCCCGCCTCCATCAGCACGTCCAGCGTGCCCTTGGAGGTCTGCACGCCGCGGATATCCTCGATCTCCGCGCGGGTGACCGGCTGGTGATAGGCGATGATCGACAGGACCTCGAGCGCGGCGCGCGACAGTTTGCGCACCTCCGTCTCGTCCGTGCGGATGACGAAGGAGAGGTCCGGCGCGGTGCGGAAGGCCCAGCTGTCGTCGAGCTGCACGAGATTGACGCCGCGGCCCGCATAGAGCGCCTTCAGTTCGCGCATGACATGCAGCACGTCGACGCCGCGCGGCAGCCGGTCGGCGATATAGGCCTGCGGGACCGGCCCGGCGGAGGCGAAGACAAGCGCCTCGGCGATGCGCGCCGCCTCGTGCAGCCGGCGCGGATCGACGATCGTGCCGGCGTCCGCATCGCGCGGTGCGTCGTCTCCCGCCTCAGCCACGATCGTCGCCCCCGTCCTCGTCGCCGTCCGGGTTCGGCCCGCGGCGCAGGTAGATCGGCTGGAAGGCGCCGTCCTGGCGCAGTTCCAGCCGCCCTTCCCGGACCAGTTCCAGCGTCGCCGCGAAGGCGCTGGCGATCGCCGTGGTGCGCTCGGCCGGATCGCTGAGGTAACGCAGGATGAAATTGTCGAGCGCCGCCCAGTCGTCCTCGAAGCCGCCGACCAGCAGCGACAGGATCTCGCGCGCGTCGGAGAGCGACCAGACCGTGCGCTTCTCGATGGTCACATGGGTGACCGCGTGGCGCTGGCGCAGCGAGGAATAGGCGCTGAGCAGGTCGTAGAGCGAGGCCTCGAAGGAGGAGCGCCGCTCGGTCGGGATGTGCTCCGGCATGCCGCGGGCGAAGACGTCGCGGCCGAGGCGGTTGCGGTTGACGAGCCGGCTTGCCGCATCGCGCATCGCCTCCAGCCGCTTCAGCCGGAAGGCGAGGCTCGCCGCCATCTCCTCGCCGGAAGGGCCGTCGTCCTTGGCCTGTCTGGGGATGAGCAGGCGCGACTTCAGATAGGCGAGCCAGGCCGCCATGACGAGATAGTCGGCGGCAAGCTCGATACGGATCTTGCGCGCCCGCTCGATGAAGACGAGATATTGCTCGGCGAGCGCCAGCACCGAGATGCGGGTGAGGTCCACCTTCTGCGTGCGGGCGAGATGCAGGAGAAGGTCGAGCGGGCCTTCGAAGCCGGCAAGGTCGACGACGAGGCTTTCCTCGGAAAGGCCCCGCGCCTCGGCGTCCTGCCACAGGTCGGCCATCGGCGCCTGCGCGCCGCGCCCCTTCCTCGGTGGCTTCGACCCCGTTCCCTGCACGTCGCCCCTCTCTTCGCCCCGCGGCGGTCGTCAGGCCACCGCGACCATGGCGTTGAATTCCTCGCGCAGCGCCGCCTCGTCCGCCCCGTCCGGCGTCGGGAAGCCCGCGCGCACCGCATTCGCCCGCCGCAGGCTGTCGCCGGTGAGCGGCGGAACGTTCTCGGTCACCGCGATCATTTCCTCCATGATGCCATGGCAATGCAACACCAAGTCGAGGCCGGCGGCAATGATTCCCCGGCTTCTTGCGGCAATATCGCCCTTCAGCGCGTTCATCGACACGTCGTCGGACATCACAAGCCCGTCGAAACCGATATGGCCGCGGATGATCTCGCGCACGACCTTCGCCGAGGTGGTCGCCGGATTGTCGGCATCGATGGCGGTGAAGACGATATGCGCGGACATCGCCATCAGCTCGTCCTTCATGCGGCGGAAAGGCACGAAGTCGCAGGCCTCCAGCTCGGCGCGGCTCGCGTGCACGACCGGCAGGTCATGGTGCGAATCGACCATGGTGCGGCCGTGGCCGGGCATGTGCTTCATGATCGGCAGCAGGCCGCCGGCCTTGAGGCCCTCGGCAGCCGCCTTGCCCATAACGCAGACGATCTCCGGCTCCTGCCCGTAGGCACGGTTGCCGATGACGTCGTGCACGCCCGGAACAGTGACGTCGAGCACCGGCAGGCAATCGACATTGATACCGAGGCGCAGGAGATCGAAGGCTTGCAGGCGCGACATGAGCCAGGCGGCGCGCAGCCCCTTCTCGGCATCGGCGCGGTAGATGGCGCCGAGCGCGGCGGCGTTCGGATATTGCTGGACATGCGGCGGCTTGATGCGCTGGACGCGGCCGCCCTCCTGGTCGATGAGCACCGGAATGTCCGCCCCGCCGCCGATGCAGTCGCGCATTTCGGCGGTCAGGTCCGCCACCTGCGCCGGCTCGCCGATATTGCGGCCGAACAGGATGAAGCCCCAGGGCCGCTCGCTGCGGAAGAAGGCTTTTTCGTCGGCGGTCAGGCTGAGGCCCTTGCAGCCGGAAAGGAAGGATTTCGATTCGCTCATGTCCGCAATCTTGAAGGTTCGTGGGGAAACGAAGGATGTGCCGTCGGAATCGAAGAGGCGCGGACCAGGCCGCGCCTCCCCGGGAAATCGTCGCCGCCTCAGCGGGTGACGAGGCAGCTGCCGCCGGCGCTCTTGTAGCGGCTGCAGAGCGAATTGGCTTCCTCGCGCGAGCCGGCCGGGATTCGGACGCGGAAATAGGTGCCCTTGTTCGGGATCTCCGCCTTCCTGATATCCACGCCGCGCCCGCCGATGACGGACGAGAACTTCGAGGAGAGCGTGTTGTAGCTCTTCTGGGCTTCCGCTTCGGAAGGCAGCGAGGCGATCTGGATGACATAGCTGCCGGGCGCGACGGCTGCGACCTGCGTCTGCTCGCCCGTCTGCGTCGGCGTCGCCTCGGCCGTCCGGGTGCCCGAGACGTTGCCGTTTTCGGTGACGGTGCCGACCACGGTGACCGGCTGGTCGATGGGGCGGGTTTCCGGAACCGGCGCATTGCCGTCCGTCGAGGTGGCGCTCGCGCCGATCGTCGTCGTCTTCACGGTGCGCACCGGCGCGGTGTCGTCGACGTCGGCATTGGCGACCTCCGCCAGCGCGGAGCGCGGCTGACCTTCGCCGGCCGCCTGCTCGGCGGCGAGCGAGGCATTGGTGTCGACCGTCGCATTGGCCGTGGCGGCGATTTCGCCCGAGGCGCTGCCGGTGGTGGCGGTCGCCTTGGCGTCGAGCGAGGCGGTTTCCACCGCCGGCTCGCCGACCGTCTCCTCGCGGGCGACGAGCGTGCCGTCCGGCTTGACGATCATCGTCTTGACCTTGCGCGGCGAGACGAGCGGCGTGTTGCCGCCCTCGGCCGCCGCCGTTTCCGGCTCGTCGACGCCCGGCAGCACGCGGTTCTCGTTCTCCGCGGCGATGACCGCCTCGACGCCGTCTTCAGGACCGTCGAACGGCAGGGTTTCCGGCGTCAGCGTGCGCTGCACGACGTCGACGGGCTCTTCCGTCGAGGTGACGAGCTGTTCCTGCTGCGGGGTCGCGGCCGTGTCGCCGGCGACGCGGTCATAGACCGCCTTGTCCTGGTTCGGCACGGTCTTGCCGCCCTTCTCCTCCGGCACGATCTTGATCGGCTCCTTGTCGGCGAGGATCACGCGCGGTTCGCCGGAGTTCGCGGTGCCGCCGGTAAAGCTCGACCAGGCATAGACACCGCCGCCGCCGACCATGAGCAGGGCCGCGACGGAGGCGGCGATCAAGAGGCCGCGGCGCGGGCGGGACCGCTCCTCGTCATAGCCGTCGCCGGCATAGAGCGTGTTGGCCTGGCCCGGATCGACGGGGATCGCCATGCGCTCGGGCTGGTTCAGCGAGCGGCGGAAGTCCTCTTCCAGGGCGCGCTCGAAATCGTCGACGTCGTTGATCTGCGTCGCGGGCTGGCTGACGGCGGCCGCGACCGCGCCGGCGGAAACGCCGGCCGACAGGTCCTCGCCGCGCGTCTTGGCGGCCGGCTCGTTGAAGAGCTGCGCCATTTCCGCGTCGATGTCGAAATCATAATCGGGCTGGTAGGCCGGCGGCTTCTCCTTCTCGATGACGGGAAGCTGCGGCACGTCGAGCTCGGTGACGGGGGAGACGCCCTCGTCGGTCTCGGCGATCATCGCCGGGTCGAAGGGCAGCGCGCCGTCGGCCGTCTCGGCGGCCACCGGCTGCGGCGCGATATAGGTCGAGACGGGAACGGCGACCGCCGGCTCGCGGCGCAGGGGCGTCTGCATCCCGACCGGCCCTGCGGCCTCGACGGTGGTTTCCGGGCGGGTCTCCGCCACCTTGGCCTCCTGCCGCACCGGCTCCTCGTCGAGCGAGAAATCGATGTCGGAGAGGTCGAATTCGAGGTTTTCGATATCGAGGTCCGGCTCGGCCGCCGCCGGGATCGGCATGGCGACCGGCTCGCGGTAAGCTTCGGCCTCCTGAACAGGAACAGCGTCGGCCAGCGGAGCGTGGGCCGCGTCCTCTAGCGGCTGGCGGTGCGCGACGGGCGTCGCGCGGCCGAAGATCGAGGCGACATGGGCCATGCTGGCGCGCGGCGTCGTGCTCACGGAGGCGAGCGTGGCGGCCGTAAGCGGCGAGCGGCTGTCCGGCACGGGATAGCGCTCGACCTCGGCCAGCAGCGAATCCGGGTCGTAGCCTTGGCCCGGCTCGACCGATTCCAGCCGGTAGTCGGGCTCCAGATCCTGCGCGGGCTCGGCGCCCCGCCATTGCGTCTCCGCCTCGGCCACGGCGCGGGCGCGGTCCTCGCGCGTCTCGAACGGCATCTCGGCGACGAAATGCGGCTCGTCGCGGGCATAGGCCGGCTCGGTATGGAACGGTTCGGAGACCGGATGGGCCACCGCGGCGGCATCGCGGACGTCGGAAAGCAGGTCGCCGGCAAAGCCGTCGCCGATCGAAAGCTCCAGCTCGCGCTCGAGATCGAGGCCGATCTCGTCGATCGGATTTTCCTCCGGCGCGAGCGGCTGGAAGCCAAGGACGACGGGCCGGTGCTCCTCGGCATCGACGGCGACCGGCGTCTCGACGATAGGCTCGTTGCGCACGGACGGCTCGAAGCGCGGCTCCAGCCGGTCGGCGAACCGGTGGCCGGCATGCGCCATCGGCTCGGCATCGACGGGCGACACGTCGTGCACGGCCGTCTCAAGCTCGTCGGCCAGCAGCAGGGCCGGATCGAAATCCAGTTCCGGCTCGACGTCTGCGGGCTGCGCGTCGGCCACGGCCTCCTGCGCATAGGAGGGCTCGGCCGCGGGCGCATCGAAAGTGACGTCGCTCACGGCGACTTCCGGCTGCTCTACCGCGACCGAGGCATCTTCCTCGAAGGACGGCTCGGCGTGGAAGAACTGCTCCTCGAAGGAAGGTTCGTGGTGGACGACATCGCGCGGCGCGGCATCCCGCGTCGGCACCTCGTCGAGGATGGCATCGCGTGCTTCCGCGCCCGGCTCCGGCATGTCGAAGACCGGCTCGACATGCTGCGGCGCGGCGCGCTCGGCAATAACGGGCTCGACGCTCTCGCGGGGCGGCGCATCATATTGCTCGAAGGCGCGCATCAGCTCGTCCTCGAGCGCAAGCACGGGATTGTCCATGCGCGGAGCCGCATGGTCGGGCTCCGGGGAAGGCCTGCCGGCATCCGGAACCGGACGCGGCTCGTAGCCGACGAGACGGGCAAGCTCGGCCAACGGATCGTCGTCCGCCAGAAGATCCGTGTCAGCGGTTCCGCTTCGCGCGAAGTTCTTGTCTGCCATACTGCTTCCCACTCACAAGCTACAAAGACGCGTTTGCCAGCTTATTGTGGGCAAATGGTGACGTTTACCGCATTTCGTTCGGAGCAGCCGTGCCTGTAATGGACAGGCCCGACTTGAGAACGGAGGCGACAGCGTGCACCAGCCCAAGTCTGGCGATGGTCAATTCTCTATTTTTATCGTTAACAAACCGTAATTCCGGCTGTTCTTTGCCCTTGTTCCAGTGCGCATGGAATGCACTGGCAAGATCATAGAGATAAAACGCGATGCGATGGGGCTCGTGCGCCAGTGCAGCGCCCTCGATCACACGCGGATATTCTGCGAGCTTCGCCAGAAGCTGCAATTCGCTCGGATCGGCGATGTTGCCCTCGATGGCGGCGGCAAGATCGAGCGCGGCGACGTCGAGGTCGGCAAAGGCTTCCGCGGCCTGGCGAAACACCGACATGCAGCGCGCATGGGCATACTGCACGTAGAAGACCGGGTTGTCCTTGGACTGCTCGGTCACCTTGGCGAAATCGAAATCGAGCGGCTCGCTGTTCTTGCGGTAGAGCATCATGAAGCGCACCGGATCGCGGCCGACCTCGTCGACGACGTCTCTCAGCGTGACGAAGTCGCCCGAGCGCTTCGACATCTTCACCGGCTCGCCGTCGCGGAACAGCTTGACCAGCTGGCAGAGCAACACGGTCAGCTTCGACTTACCCTCCGAAACGGCGCGCGCGACGGCCTCCAGGCGCTTGACATAGCCGCCGTGGTCGGCGCCGAGCACATAGATCATCTCGTCGAAGCCGCGGTCGAACTTGTCCTTGAAATAGGCGACGTCGGCGGCGAAATAGGTATAGGAGCCGTCCGACTTGATCAGCGGGCGGTCGATGTCGTCGCCGACCTCCGTCGAGCGGAAGAGCGTCTGCTCGCGGTCTTCCCAGTCTTCCGGCAACTGGCCCTTCGGCGGCGGCAGCACGCCCTTGTAGACATGGCCCTTGAAGGTCAGGTCGTTGATCGCGGTGCGGATCGGCGCGCCGTTGCCGGCATGCAGCGAGCGCTCGGAATAGAAGACGTCGTGCGTGACGTTGAGGGCGGCGAGGTCCGCGCGGATCATCGCCATCATCGCGTCGATCGTCTTGTCCTTGACGATGGGCATCCACTGGTGTTCCGGCATGGCGCGCAGCGTCGTGCCGAATTCCGCCGCCAGCGCCTCGCCGACCGGGACCAGATAGTCACCCGGATAGAGGCCCGACGGGATGTCGCCGATCGTCTCGCCGAGCGCCTCGCGGTAGCGCAGGAAGGCCGAGCGCGCGAGCACGTCGATCTGCGAGCCCGCATCGTTGATGTAATATTCCTTGGTCACGGCATAGCCGGCGAAGGCGAGCAGGTTGGCCAGCGCATCGCCGACCACGGCGCCGCGGCAATGGCCGACATGCATCGGGCCGGTCGGGTTGGCAGAGACATATTCGACGTTCACCTTGCGGCCGGCGCCGAGCGCACCACGGCCGTAGTCCGTGCCGGCCGAAACGATCGCGGCAAGCAGCTTCTGCCAATAGGGCACGGAGAGGCGGACATTGATGAAACCGGGACCGGCGACGCTGACATCGGCCACTTCCGGATCCTTCTTCAGCTCGGCGACGATGAGATCGGCCAGCGCCCGCGGATTGAGACCGAGCGGCTTTGCCAGCACCATCGCGGCATTCGTCGCAACGTCGCCATGGCTCGCATCGCGCGGCGGCTCGACGGCGATGCGGCCGAAGTCGAGGTCGGCGCGCTTTTCACGCACGATCTCAAGTCCTTCGAGTACGTTTTTGATTCTGCTGTCGAAGTCTGTAAAAAGGTTCATCTCGTCCATCCGCACGCAGCGGCCCGTTTCGGGCCATTTCTGCGAAGAAGTTCAGGTGGCGGCTGACTATCGCAAATCGGGGGTATGGTCAAACAGCCGGCGATGCGTGTCGACCGCGTAGTTGTCGGTCATGCCGGCCAGATAGTCGCCGACATGGCGCGCGCGGGCCGATTCCGGCATGGTGGCGATCCGGTCCACCCAATAGTGCCCCCGCATGAGCTGCGGGTCGTCCATATAGGCGTGGTAGAGGTCCGTGAGGATCGAGGCGGCGTTCGCCCGCACCCGCATCACCTCCGGATGCCGGTAGATGCGCGAGAACAGGAGCTTCTTGATCTCCTTGTCGGTGCGCGCCATCTCCGCGGAGAAGGTGGCAAGGCAGCGGCGCGCCTTGCGCACGTCGTCGGCGCTTTCCGGCCGCTCCTCGCGCACCGCCTGCTGCGCATAGCCGATCACGTCCTCTACCATGGCGGTGATCTGGCGGCGCATGATCTCATGGGTGAAGCGCGAGGCTTCGAGGTCCGGATAGCGCTGGCGCACGTCGCGCATCAGCCCGGCGAGGAACGGCACCTCCTCCAGCATCTCGAAGGTCAGATAGCCCGAGCGCAGCCCGTCGTCGATGTCATGCGTGTTGTAGGCGATGTCGTCGGCGATCGCCGCGACCTGCGCCTCCATGCTGGCGAAGCTGCCGAGTTCCAGGTCGTGCAACGCGCAATAATCGAGGATCGGCCGGGGTACCTCCTCGCCATGGGTGCATTCGCCCGTCGGGCCGATCAGCGGCCCATTGTGCTTGACGAGACCCTCCAGGCTCTCCCAGGTGAGGTTCAGCCCGTCGAACTCGGCATAGCGCCGCTCCAGCTTGGTGACGATGCGCAGCGACTGGGCGTTGTGGTCGAAGCCGCCGAAGGCCTTCAGCACCTCGTGCAGGGCATCCTCGCCGGTATGGCCGAAGGGCGTGTGGCCGAAATCGTGCACCAGCGCCACGCCCTCGGCGAGGTCCTCGTCGAGCCTCAGGGCGCGGGCGAGCGCGCGGGCAATCTGCGCCACCTCGATCGTGTGGGTCAGGCGCGTGCGATAATGGTCGCCGTCGGCGGCGATGAAGACCTGTGTCTTGTGCTTGAGGCGCCGGAAGGCCGTGGTGTGCACGATACGGTCGCGGTCGCGCTGGAAATCCGAGCGCGTAGGGCTTTCCGCTTCGGGATGGAGCCGTCCACGGGTCGCCCAGGGGTCGGAGGCATAGGTGGCGCGTTGCCCCGCGCCAAAACCCAGCGCATGTTTGTCGAACGTCATTCTTCACCTGCATTCACGCCGCCCATTGACGCGGCCGCAATGCCTTCATACCTATAGTGTGCACAGCGGCAAGTCCGGCTGCAAGCCGAGCGTGAAATACAAGCCTTTTCAAGGATTTGTGTGAGACGGCTCGCAGCGGGTCACGCCCGGGACGGCAAACCGGCCGTCCTCGAAGGATAGCGATTCTCTCCGGATCTTGACCCCGGCAGGAGGCAGACATGACCGACAAATCCGTTACGATTTCCGACGCCGCCGTCCGGCGCATCGCGTCGATCCTCACCTCCGCGCCCGAAAAGCAGGCGTTGCGCGTCTCGGTGGAAGGCGGCGGCTGTTCCGGCTTTTCCTACAAGTTCGACCTCGTCGCGGACCAGCAGGACGACGACCTGGTGCTCGTGCGGGACAATGCGAAAGTGTTGATCGACCAGCTCTCCCTCGTCTACATGGACGGGTCCGAGATCGATTTCGTCGACAACCTGCTCGGCCAGTCCTTCCAGATCAAGAACCCCAACGCCGTGGCCAGTTGCGGCTGCGGCACCAGCTTCTCGATCTGACCTTCCAGAAACCAAGACGGGAACCCGCATGCCGATCAAGATTGCCACCTGGAACATCAACGGCGTGCGGGCGCGCATCGACAATCTCGTCGCCTGGCTGAAGGAGTCCAGTCCCGACATCGTCGGGCTCCAGGAGATCAAGACGATCGACGAAGGGTTTCCGCGCGGCGAGATCGAAGCGCTCGGCTATCACGTCGAGACGCATGGCCAGAAGGGCTTCAACGGCGTCGCCCTGCTCTCGAAAATCCGGCCCGACGAGGTGAATCGCGGCCTTCCCGGCGGCGACGGCGACGAGCAGTCCCGCTTCATCGAGGGCGTCTTCTCCGTCGAGGGCGGCGTCATCCGCTTCTGCTCGCTCTACCTGCCGAACGGCAACCCGGCGGACGATCCGGTGAAATATCCCTACAAGCTCTCCTGGATGGACCGGCTGGTCGCCTTTGCCGAGGACCGGCTGGCGCTGGAGGAGCCGCTGATCCTTGCCGGCGACTACAATGTCATTCCCGAGCCGCACGATTGCTGGGACGTGAAAGTCTGGCAGCGCGACGCGCTCTACCTGCCGCCGACCCGCCAGGCCTTCCGGCGCCTGGAGAATCTCGGCCTCACGGATGCCGTGCGCGCCTCCACCGATGCCGTGCCGCATTATACGTTCTGGGACTACCAGGGCGGCTGCTGGCCGAAGAATTTCGGCATCCGCATCGACCATCTCATGCTGTCGGCCGAAGCCTCCGACCGCCTCGTCTCGACGGCGGTGGAAAAGCATGTGCGCAACTGGGAAAAGCCCTCGGACCATGTGCCGGTCGTGGCGGTGCTGGATTACGCGGCGTAGAGGACAGAGCGCGCGCCCACCGGCCGCTATTCTTCCGGGCTGAACCGGATGCTCTGCGCGAGCGCCACGCCCTTGCGGCGGTCGGCCTCGCTGGAGACGGAGAAGGCTTCCTCCTGGGTGGCCTGCAGCCAGCCGCAGTCCTTCGGCGGGCAATGGTCGAGCGCGGCGGTCATGAAGGCAAGGCCCCGGGCCGTCTGGCCTTCCTGGAAGAGGATGTTGCCGAAGAGGCCCATGGCGCCCGCATGGCCGTTGTTGCGCGCGCGGTTCAGCCACTTCTTGGCCTGGTGCACGCTGACGCCGCCGCCCTCGCCCGAAAGCATCATGCGGCCGAGCTGGAACTGGGCCTCGGGAATGCCGAAGGCGGAAGCCGCCTGGAAATAGAGCTGGCGGGCCTGGGCCATGTCGACCTTGACGGGGCTGTCGGGAATGCCGCGGCGATAGTAGCTGGCGAGCGCGATCAGCGCATTGGCGAAATAACCCGTGTCCTCCGAGCCCGGTTCGACGCCGGCCTGGGCGATCTCGCTGTACATCTTGAAGGCTTCGAGATCGTTCTCCGGCACGCCGTCGCCGTCCGCATACATGTTGGCGAGTGCCCAGCGCGAACCGGTATGGCCCTTTTCGGCGGCGTAGCGATAGGCCTCGACGGCATCGCTCTTGCGCCCCTCCTTGTAGGAGAAGAAGCCGAACTTGAAGAGATCGAAGGGCCCGCTTTCCTTGCTGACGCCGGACTGGGGATCGAATGCGAGAGCCTGGGACGCCGCTCCGAGAGGGAGCGAGAGACAAAGACCCAATACCACTGCTTTCATCGGCATCAACTCGGACTTCGGCATCACTTCTACAATTCCGCGCCGGCCCGGCTTGCATCCGCCGAACCGGGAACGCACGACTTCCGTGCGGATTTCCGGCAACTCCGGCGGCAATGACATCGGCTGGCTCATCGTTTCCTTGGGCGCGGTTCCACGCGTCTGCATGTCCGTATCGCTGCGCCCCGTTTGTGGCGGGAAATGGACATTTCGTCGCTTCCCCGAAGGTGTAGCAAACTCTGGGAAAAAAGTGTTGCGATTCCGTCACATATTTTCAGGCGTCGCTGTGGTCTTCCCGTCAAGCCTGCCGCAAGGCAACGGAACGTTAACCAGGAAAAAGGGCCCGGTGATGACACCGGGCCTGATTCTGGCCGTTCCTGGTCCGGCCGATCAGAACTTGATCTTCAGCGAGGTGGAGATCGCCGTCACCAGGTCGCTGTCGAAATCATAGGAGACGCGGCGGCCGAAGGTGCGGCCGTCCTTGACGACCTGGCCGGACGAACCGCTCGTCAGAATGCCCAGCGCGCCGCTCAGGCGGAACTCGACATTCTCGTTCGCCGCATAGGAAATGCCCGTGCCGACGGTCCAGGTATCGGTCTGCGCGCCGATGCCGGTGCTCGTGCCCCGGTCCCAGGTCAGGCTCACGGCGCCGCTCAGCCTGTCGTTGAACTTGTGGCCGACGCCACCGGAAACGGTCCAGCCGTCGCGATAGAGCAAATCGAGCGAGGTGACCTCCGTCGGGCCGCTCGTGCGGCAGTCGATGCCGCGCGTGGCGATCGGGCAGAAGGGCAGGCTCTGAAGCTGGCTCCAGTCGGTCCACTTGACGGAGCCGAAGGCCAGCCAGTCGGGCGCGATGCCCGTCTGGAACTTGAACTCCAGCGAATCCGGCATTTCGGCGGAACCGAAGACCGGCGTGTTGATGCCGGCAATGCCCGGCAGGACGGCGCCGGGAACCTGCCGGAGGTCCATCGTGCCTGTAATGTCGTCGAGCTTCACCGCGCTGTTGTAGACGAGGCTGGCGCGCAGCGCGTATTCCTCGATCTCGTAGGCGATGCCGGCGCGCCAGCCCCAGCCCTCGCCCTCCAGTTCGAGGCGGCCCATGCCGCTCAGCGGCGCGCCGTCGGGCATGGCGAAGACGAGGCGGTCCTTGAAGCCGGAGACCTCCTGGTAGAAGCCGCCGCCGATCAGGCGCAGCCTGCCCGGCCCCATGTCGAAGGAATAGGAGCAGGTCGCCGCGTAATTGTCGCTCTCGATCTTGGTCTCGACATTGTCGTTGGCGCCCGCCCAGTTGCGGCCGGGATTGACGTGCACGCCCCAGGGCTGGGAATAATCGGCCATGCAGTCGACCGCGTCGGTGATCGCCGCCTTGAAGCCGATGCGCGGCACCCAGTAGCCCTCGGTGTCGCGAACGCCGTCGTCGGGCAGGCCGCTGAGGTCGCCGTCGAGCGGGATGTTGTCGCGGACATTGTTCATCTCGCGCTGCGGGTTGACATAGGTCACCGCCGTCTCGATGGCATAGTCCGAAGGATCGAACAACAGGTCGATATTGTAGCCGCCCCGCTCCAGGCCGCCCGCTTGTGCCGAGGTAGCCGCCAGCAGGGCCATCGCCGTCATCGTTCCGATGCCGATGGTCTTCCGTCTCATGCAATCCTCCGCTGCAAAGCCCCGCGCCCCGGACGGCTGTCTTCCGTCCTGCGCCTCTCCACTGCGACTATCGAAGAGGACCGCGAGGTTGGCAAACCCGCGTTTTTACCCGCGACTTCCGGCGGGTATTCAAGAAGTTACGTAAGTTTTTCATGAAGCCCCTCAGCAGTTGCACCACCGGAAACGATTTTTCAACAATAGCGACCTTCCCGCTAATAAAGGGTTATCTTTTCCATAATGGTAGTAACCTGTTACATTTGGGATACAGGCGGAATTTTGCGGAGGGGCCGACGAATCGAAAAGCGCGCCGGAGGTTCCGACGCGCTTTCCTGGCATTTACGCAGATCTGAAGGAACTCAGCCCGCTTCGCTCACCCGGCCGAGGGCCACCGCGAGGCTTGCGAGTTGCTGCTCCAGTTCGGCAAAGCGCTCGCGCTCGGCCTCGACCACCTCCGGCTTGGCATTGGCGACGAACTTCTCGTTCGACAGCTTTGCCTGGATGCGCGCGGCTTCCGCCTTCGCCTTCTCGATGGCCTTTTCGAGGCGCGCCTTTTCGGCCGAAAGGTCGATCAGCGTGCCGAGCGGCAGGCAGGCGGTCGCCTCGCCGACGACGATCTGCGCCGCGCCCTTGGGCGCCGTGTCCTCCAGGCCGATCTGCTCGACACGGGCAAGGCGGCGGATGGCCGAATCGTGCGTTTCGAGGCGCTTCCGCGTCATCGCGTTGGCGTCGACCATCACGAGCGGCGCCGTCGCGCTCGGCGGCACGTTCATTTCGGCGCGCACCGAGCGGATGCCGGAGACGAGGTCGATCAGCCAGTTGATCTCGTCGGCGGCCGCCTCGTCGCCATAGGCCGGCGACGGCCATTCAGCGTGGCAGACCAGGCTGTCACGCGCCTTGCCCTCGGCGGCGGTATGCGCCCAGAGCTCTTCCGTCATGAAGGGCATGAACGGGTGCAGGAGCTTGTAGATTTCCTCCAGGACATAGGCCGCGCAGGCCTGCGACTCCGCCTTGGCGGCCGCATCCTCGCCGCTGAACACCGGCTTCAGCAGTTCCAGATACCAATCGCAGAACTGGTTCCAGACGAAGCGGTAGAGCGTGCTCGCCGCATCGTTGAAGCGGTAGGTCTCGATCGCCTCGGTGACGTCGCGCGCCGTGCGGGCAAGTTCCGTCAGGATCCAGCGGTTGATCGTCAGCGAGGCCGCTTCCGGCACGAATTTCGGATCGGACGCCACGCCGTTCATCTCGGCGAAGCGCGTGGCGTTCCACAGCTTGGTGCCGAAATTGCGGTAGCCGGCGATGCGGGCCGGGTCGAGCTTCACGTCGCGGCCCTGCGCAGCCATGATGGCCAGCGTGAAGCGCAGCGCGTCCGCGCCGTATTCGTCGATCAGTTCCAGCGGATCGATGACGTTGCCCTTCGACTTCGACATCTTCTGCCCGTTCTTGTCGCGCACCAGGGCGTGGACATAGACGGTGTGGAACGGCTCGACCGGGTTGCCGTACTCGTCCTTCATCAGGTGCAGGCCCATCATCATCATGCGGGCGACCCAGAAGAAGATGATGTCGAAACCGGTGACCAGCACGTCGGTCTGGTAATATTTTTCCAGTTCCGGCGTCTGTTCCGGCCAGCCGAGCGTCGAGAACGGCCAGAGCGCGGAGGAGAACCAGGTGTCGAGGACGTCCTCGTCGCGCGTCAGGATATCGCTCGGCGCGAAATTCTCCAGCTTCTCCTCGACCCAGGCCTTCCACGGGCCTTCATGGGCGATGTAGTGCTGGATGGCGGCGTGCAGCGCCTCCTCCTCGGTCTTCTCCACGAAGACCTGGCCGTCCGGGCCGTACCAGGCGGGAATCTGGTGGCCCCACCAGAGCTGGCGCGAGATGCACCACGGCTCGATGTTCTCCATCCAGTCGAAATAGGTCTTCTCCCAGTTCTTCGGGACGAAGTTGGTGCGGCCCTCGCGGACGGAGGCGATGGCGGGTTTGGCCAGCGTCGCGGCGTCGGCGAACCACTGGTCGGTCAGCATCGGCTCGATGACGACGCCGGAGCGGTCGCCGAAGGGCTGCATGACTTTCTTGTTCTCGACGAAGGGCACGTCGTTGCCCTCGGCGTCCTTGACGGTGACCGCCAGGCCCTCGGCATTGATCGCCTCGACGATGCGCTTGCGGGCCTCGTAGCGGTCGAGGCCGCGATATTCGTCGGGAACGAGGTTGATGTCGTCGACCTCGGCCTCGTTCGGCACGGTGCCGGTCTTCGCGATCTCCAGCGCCTGCGCGGCATAAAACGCGTAGGGCTCGCCGTCGGCGCGCATCGCCGCGCGCGTGTCCATCAGGCGGTAGAGCGGGATGTTGTTGCGGCGGGCAACCTGGTAGTCGTTGAAATCGTGCGCGCCGGTGATCTTGACCGCGCCGGAGCCGAAATCCGGTTCCGGATATTCATCCGTGATGATCGGGATGAGGCGGCGGTGCTCCTTCGGGCCGACCGGGATCTCGCAGAGCTTTCCGACGATCGGCGCATAGCGCTCGTCCGAGGGATGGACCGCGACCGCGCCGTCCCCCAGCATCGTCTCGGGACGCGTCGTGGCGATGGAAATGTAGTCGCGCTCCTCCTCAAAGACGACGTTGCCGTCGGCGTCCTTCTCGACATAGGTGTAGGTCTCGCCGCCGGCCAGCGGATACTTGAAATGCCACATGTGGCCGTCGACTTCGCGGTTCTCGACCTCGAGGTCGGAAATCGCCGTTTCGAACTTCGGGTCCCAGTTGACCAGCCGCTTGCCGCGATAGATCAGGCCTTCCTTGTAGAGCGACACAAAAACTTCGAGGACGGCGTCGGAAAGGCCCTCGTCCATGGTGAAGCGCTCGCGCGACCAATCGCAGGACGCGCCGAGGCGCTTCAGCTGGTTGAAGATCAGGCCGCCCGATTCCGCCTTCCACTCCCAGACCTTCTCGACGAAGGCCTCGCGGCCCATCTCGCGCCGGCTCGGCTGCTTCTCGGCGGCAAGCTTTCGCTCGACGACCATCTGGGTCGCGATGCCGGCATGGTCCATGCCCGGCTGCCACAAGACGTCCTTGCCGCGCATGCGCTCGAAGCGGACCATGATGTCCTGCAGCGTGTTGTTGAGCGCATGGCCCATATGCAGCGAGCCCGTCACGTTCGGCGGCGGGATCACGATGGTGAAGGTTTCGGCGCCGGGCTTGGCGCCCTCGCCGGCGCGGAACGCGTCCGCATCTTCCCATGCCTTGGCAATGCGCGGCTCGACCGCTGCGGAATCATAATTTTTTTCAAGCATTTTCGTGCGTGGCCTGCTGTTTGTCGGTTACGTTTTCTAAACCGGATGGCCGGGGCGAAGTCAACAATATCAGAAGAAAAGCCGCCCCGGGGCTCCGGCGCGGCTTAAACCAATCTTTTTGAGAATTGGTCGCGTCGGTCAGCGGCGCGGGCCGCGCGCCACCCGTTCGATCTCTTCGCGCACCAGCCGCTCGACGAGCGTCGGCAGGTTGTCGTCCAGCCATTCCTGCAGCATCGGGCGCAGCATCTCCTCGGCGATCTCGTCGAAGGAGCGGCGCGGGCCGGCGTCAAGCGCGTGGGCCAAGGCGCCGAAGGACTGGGCCACGCGTGCGCCGACATCGGGCGAGACGATCGCGGCGACCTCGCGGCCGGCATCGGCCGGCGCGGCTTCGGGCGTCGCGACCTCTTCCGGTTCGACCTCCGCGACAGTCTCGAACGCCGGTACGGCACGGCCGGTATTTGCGGCCATGCGCGCAGTCACGAGCGGGTTCTCCCCGCGCGCGGGCGCCTGAACCGGCTCGATGGAAGCGGGCTCGTGTTCCGGCATTTCACGGTTGGCGACATGGCGCTCGGAGGCGGCGCGAACGCGGGCGGCGACATCGGCGAGCGACAGGGCCGGCTGTCCGCCCTGCGCCGGTTCGGCACGGGGCATCGGCTGGATCGTGGCCGAACGCTGCTCTTCGGCATGGAACCGTTCCACCACGCCCGGATGATCGAGCAGGGTGCGGCCCTCGCTCTCCGTCGTTATGTCGAAGCCGCCGTCGTCGTCGGCATCGGCGCCAAGCTCCGGCATGGCTTCGTTGTTCTCGATGATCTTGCGGATCGACGCCAGGATTTCATCCATGGACGGTTCACGCGCTACATTCGGCTGGGCCATTTCAATCCCCGTTCTCTGCGGCGTCCCTGTGGCCAGCCGCTGCGGGACCTGCCGGACATCACGAAAACCCTAGGCGAGTTCGAAGACGAACTAAATCGCTGCGAATCATGTGTCCTCAGTGATGCACAGATTTGTTTGCCCTGCCAAGGGCAAGGCTCAGCGACCGTCGACGGTCCTCAGGCCGAACCACTTGTCCTTGACGGCCTCATAGTGCACTTCGGCGCGGTATTCGGCGACCTCCAGGCCCTGGCTGCGCACCGTCAGGCTGCCGGTGGCGGCAAGCAGCGAATAGCTCGCCACGACCGCGTTGCGCTGCACGGCGGCGAGGTCCTCCTGGGCTTCGAGCACGTTCTGCTGGGCGTTGAGCACGTCGAGCGTCGTGCGCTGGCCAACATTGCGCTCCTCGATCACGCCGTTCAGCGCCTGGTTGGCGGCGTCGATCTGCACCCGGATGGCCGAGATCGCGGCATTCGACGCCTCGTACTGGGCATGCGCGGCGGCGATGGTGCGCTGGACCTCCATGCGGGCGGAATCGACCTGCAACTGGCTTTCGCCGAGCCGCTCCTTCGCCTGGCGGATCTGGCCGTATTCGGCGCCGCCCTGATAGATCGGAACGGTCAGCCGGGCGGACACGGTGCCCTGAAGGCTGTCGCTCGGCCCGTCCTCGGTATTGACGGACTTGTAGACGCTGCCCTGCAGGGAGACCCCGGGCAGCATGGCGCCCTCCGCCTCCTTCACATTGAAGCCGGCGGCATCGACGCCGCGCATGGCGGCGAGGATGTTCGGGTTCTCGCGCATGCCCGTCGCCACCGCGTTGTCCAGCGAACTCGGCATCGCCTTCCTGGCCGTCGAAGGCTGCTTGATGCCCTTCGGCGTTTCGCCGACGATCTGGACATAGGTCGCCTCGCTCTGCTTGAGCGAGGAGATCGCGGCGGTCAGCTCCGCATTGGCCGAGGCAAGCTCCGCCTGGGACAGGCTGACATCCGTGCGCGTGCCCTCCCCGACGTTCAGGCGCGCATTCGCGGCGGCGACCTGCTCCTTGAGGAAGGCGATGTTCTTCTTGCGGATCGAGACGATCTGCTGGTCGCGGGCGATGTTCGAATAGGCCTCCACCGCGGCAAGCAGGATGGAGATCTCCTGGGCGCGCAGCGATTCGCGGTTCGCCAGGACATTCGCCTCCGCCGCCCTGACGCGGTTGAGCGTCTGGAACCCGTCGAAGACCTGCTGGCTGATCGTGATGCCGTAGCTGGAAGCGACGTAATCGGTCTGCCGGCCGGCGCGCTGCCCGAAAAGATTGGCCGGCGGCCGGACGTCGAGGTTCGTGCGGGTGCCTTCCACCTCCGCCACGCCCGTCACATGCGGCCGCATGCCGGACTTGGCGATCGTCACGTTCTCGTCGATGGCGCGCAGCGCGGCGCGGGCGGCGTTGAGGTCGGGATTGTTCTCGTAGGCCTTGGCCATGGCGCCGGCCAGCGTCTCGGCGAGCGCCGCCTGCGGCAGGGCGTGAAGGGCGGTTGCGAGCGCGAGCGCAAGGGCGGTTCGACGAAGAAGGGACACAGTACGAAACTCCGATCCTGGCCAGCCCGTCGCGGGAGCTGCCTTTACACACTTCTCACCGGCATGGAGCCGGGCACATCTCATCGGCATCGGTGGCCGGTGGCGGACAGGGCCGCGCCGCACGCGATAATGCCTCTTCGCCCATTCAGGAACAGTCGTCAGGCCCGTCAGGAAGGATTTGGTAACGACAATAGGGCAGGCCCGTTGCGAAAGTGCAACAAACGGGCCTGCCGGAACGCTGCGCGCGGGCGCTCACTCAGAAGACGAATTCCTTCGCCTTGCGGAAGCCCGGCAGCGGCTTGACGGCCGTGTTGAAGACGTTGCGCTCGGAAACGCGCCCGCCTTCCTTGATATAAAGACGCGCCTGCGAGGCGTTGCCGTAGCCCTCGACGACGACGAGGCGGCCGCCGTCGCGCAGCTGGGCGAAGAGCGCGGCCGGGACGAACTCCACCGCGCCATGCACGAAGACGACCTCATAGGGCGCTTCCGGCGCGTAGCCGGCTTCCAGATCGCCGGTGACGACGGCGACATTGTCATAGCCGAGGCGGGCGAGCGTCTCCGTCGCGTTCGCGGCGAGGGCGGCATCGCTTTCCAGCGCCACGACGGAGCTGGCCAGGCGCGAGACGACCGCCGAGGCGTAGCCGGTGCCGCAGCCGACCTCCAGCACGACGTCGGTGCCGGCGATCTCGGCAAGCTGGATCAGCTTGGCCAGCGGCGACGGCTCCATGAGGTAGCGGCCGGGGGCGATCTGGATATCGTCGTCGATATAGGCGAGCGGCTTGACCGCCGCGGGCACGAATTCTTCGCGCGCGACGGTCAGGAAGGCGTCGAGCACCTCGTGCGCCGTCACGTCCGTCGTACGGATCTGGTTGTCCACCATCTTCGTGCGCGCTGCTTTGTAGTCAATCATCTCTAGCCCTGTGAATAAGCGGCAGACCGCGGCACGAAGGCCCGGTTGCTATGCCGGATGCGTCGCAATTCTCTTAGAGCGGTTTCGGCCCGGGTGTCCATAGGCGCCGATCGTCTGCGCGCAAAAACCGCGTCCGCCCGGCTCCGCCCCGATGGCCCGCGGGAATTTCCGGGGTTTATCATGAACAAATTACTCAACATATTATTGCCTGCTCCCGGCAAAATGTCGTATTGAGCGGTCAGGTTTTCGCGGCGCCCCGCGGCCCCACCATCCCCGTTTTCCCGAACGGGCACCGTATAATTGAGACATGCAAGAGGAATACGCCGTGCTGAAACGGTCTCGACTGCTATTCGCGATCATCCTGATGGCGCTCGCCACCCCGCCGGCCGTGCTGGCGCAGACCCAGGACATCCAGGGCCAGACCCCGGGAACCTCCACCCAGGCGGACGGCCAGCCGGAAGCCGGGCAGTCCGGCGGCGGCGCGACGACGACCACGGACACGACGTCCCGGCCCGTGACGGGCGATACCGACGCCGAAACCGACCAGATGGCCATCGACGAAGAGGCGACCGAACTCGACGCGGTCGATGACGCCGGCGTGCGGCAGGCCGGCCTGCCGCACGACCTGTCCCCCTGGGGCATGTTCATGGCCGCCGACATCGTCGTCAAGGGCGTGATGATCGGCCTCGCCTTCGCCTCCGTCGTCACCTGGGCCGTGCTTCTCGCCAAGCTGGTCGAGCTCGCCGCAGCGCAGCGCTCCGCCAGCCGCGCCGTGCGGCAGCTCAACGCCGCCCGCGGCCTCGATGACGGCGAGCGGGCGCTCGGCCGCAACCGCGGCACCGTCGCGCGCATGACACGCGCAGCGCGCGAGGAAATGGACGCCTCCGAGGCCGTGCTCGACCACGTCTCGGACGGCGGCGTGAAGGAGCGCATCTCCTCCCGCCTCACCCGCATGGAGGTCCATGCCGGCCGCCGCATCGCCAAGGGAACCGGCCTTCTCGCCACCATCGGCTCCACCGCCCCCTTCGTCGGCCTGTTCGGCACCGTCTGGGGCATCATGAACTCGTTCATCGGCATCTCAAAGGCGCAGACCACGAACCTTGCCATCGTCGCCCCCGGCATCGCCGAGGCGCTGCTGGCGACCGCCATCGGCCTCGTCGCCGCCATTCCCGCCGTCGTGATCTACAATTTCCTGGCCCGCGCCATCACCGGCTACCGCCAGAACCTCGCCGACGCCTCGGCCGCCATCGAGCGGCTGGCCAGCCGCGACCTCGACGTTCGCCGCTCGCTGCGCCACGGCGCGCCGCGCAGCGAACGGGCCGCCGGTTCCGTCGTGAAGATCGGGTGAGGCCATGGCGAGCAAGATCAAGGAAGGCGGCGGCGACGACCTGGAGGAGAACAGCGAGATCAACGTGACGCCGTTCATCGACGTCATGCTGGTGCTGCTCATCATCTTCATGGTGGCCGCCCCGCTCGCCACGGTCGACATCAATGTCGACCTGCCCTCCTCCGTCGCCCAGCCGACGCCGCGCGAGGACAAGCCGGTCTTCATGACGCTGAAGAAGGACCTGACGGTCTCGATCGGCAACGGCGAGATCGCCCGCGACAATTTCGGCCCGGAACTCGACGCGGTGACGGACGGCAACAAGGAGGCCCGCATCCTGCTGCGCGCCGACAAGGCCGTCGACTACGGCAATGTCATGGATGTGATGAACCTCCTGCGCGGCGCTGGCTACGGCAAGATCGCCCTCGTGGGCCTCGAAGGCGGCGCCCCGGCGCAGCAGCAATAAAATGCCCGGCGCGCCTGCGGGCGCGCCGCCCTGCCCCGGCGGCACTTGCGGACGCGACCGCACGCTTCGAACATGTCCGCCCGGATGAAAAAAACGGCATGTTCGGCATAAGCCCCTTGCGCCCTTTCTCAATTCGTTCTAAACGCCCGGCACCACACGCTTTATAGCAAAACGGATGGCCTCGTGGCGGAGTGGTGACGCAGAGGACTGCAAATCCTTGCACCCGAGTTCGATTCTCGGCGAGGCCTCCACTTCCGCCCTTTCGACGATCTACCCTCTTGATTTTATTCCCCAATATCCCAGCTATGATGGGACGCGCCCTCACGCGCGCCGCCGAAGCCGGGTTTCCGGCGGACGGCGGGTGCACGCGGGATCAACAGGAGAGTCCGATGCCCAGTCTCAAAGCCCTCGCGGCCATCGCCTTTGCCTTTGGCTTGGCAGGCTGCACCGCCGCATCCGCCGTGGAACCGATACCGGGGAGCATCATCTACAAGGGCCAGCCAAGGACGAAACTGACGAAGGCGCCGATCGGCAGCACGTTCGAGCACCACTTCCGCGATCAGTTCGGCGATGACTATATGGAAGTCTACCGGATCACGCCGGACCGGTCCCTGGAACTCATTTCCCGGCGCCGGATCGACATCGTCGACTTCGGCCGCGCACGATAGACGGTTCCCGCTCCGCCAAATCGCCGCGCGGCTAGACGAACGCACCGCAACCTGTCAGAAGCGACACGGGGCGCGACTGCCGATAGTTTTAGATCGGGGTCGGGCGACCGATTGACGTCACGTCGCTGCCGCGAGACCACGCCGGCCGCCCCACGCCATCCGCGATAACGACCGATCGCCCGGGCCGCCGCTTCGATCCGGCGCCTGCCCCTACCGCAGCAGCAATGCCGTTCCGTAGAGCCCCAGCGCGAACACCGTATGCGCCACCAGATTGAGGAACCGTACCGTGTTGGCATTCGGCAGCTTCGAGGCCGCAACGCCGATGCCGAGGCCGGGCTGGAGCAGGAACCAGCCGGCGCCGACCGTAACGATGCCGAGGATCCAGGCCGGCAGGAAGGTCGGCGCGGCGAACCAGGCGCGTCCGACGATCAGCGCCAAAACCACGCCATAAAGGATGCCGACGGCATAGTGGCCGATCCAGCCGAGCGCGCGTTCGCCCGCATAGGGTTGCGCCGTGCCTATGTCGTCATGAAAGACGGTGCCGTTCTTCAGATGCCAGAACCAGCGGCCGACCGGCGCCCAGTTCGGCCGCGCCTGACCGAGGACCTTCCAGAGGAAGATCGCCCACAGGTCCATCAGCACGGTGGCGCCGGTGCCGATCGCCACGCCCTTCAACAGCAATTCCATATGATCCCCTCGCCCCAAGCGTTGCCGGCACGGTTAGAGCAGGTCCGCCGGGACGATGCAATCAGCCGGTCAGCGCGCCTTGCGGCTCGCCCACCAGACGGCGAGGCGGCGGCGCTGGCGGCGCACGAAGGCGGAATCGTGCGAAAGCACCAGAAGGCCGAGCGGCACCATCCAGAATCCGAGCACCGGCAGGAAGCCGAGAAGGCCGCCGACGACGAGAAGGACGCCGATCGTGGTGCGCATCCAGCGCGATTCCGGCAGTTTCATGCGGAAGGAGCCGATGACGATCTCCCGCGTGCGGGGATCTATCCCGAAATGCATATTTGTTTTCCGCCTCGCCATCCGCCGTCCATTTCGCGCAAACGCCTGGTTTTCCAAGGCGCGTCCCTCTCCCAGTTGGAGACTTCTCCACAATCAATCAAGCCTCGTGCATTTTTTTGTCAAAAAGCGCTTGGCAAATCGATCAGGCGTTTGTATTACGCGCTCACTCCGCGGCGAGCGGATGATCCCTGGTAGCTCAGCGGTAGAGCATTCGACTGTTAATCGACAGGTCGCCGGTTCGAATCCGGCCCGGGGAGCCAGATTCTTGAAGGGCTGCGCTGAATAGCGCGGCCCTTCTGCTTTTCAGCCATTGAACCATTTTTGCCTTGAACCGAACGGTTTGCGGCTAGCCTCGAACGACGGGCGGGCGCTTCGTGTTCATCTGGAGTTCGTGGCGGCTGGCGAAGCGGCCGAAGAGCATGAGGAGCTTGCGCTCCTCGGCCTTGTCCAGGCCGTTCCTGCGGCAATGCGCGATGACGTCGAGGACGCGGCGGGTCTGGCGGGGGCTGAACTGGCGATTGTCGATATGGTGCGTCATCGGATCCTCCGTTCGATGGTCGAACGGAGGAGGAATGCGGCGGGCGGGGTCTTGTTCCCTCCGCCCTTCCTGTCAGGCCACCATTCCGGCGCCGGACTGGCCGGCCTTGCGGGAAAGGCCATAGTCCCTCTCCGCATGCGTGCGGCGGAAGGCCTGGCTGCGGTCGCGCGGCGGGGCCGAAGGGTCGGCAAGCGGCGTTCCGACCGCGCCGTCCGGATAGGTGCCGGTTGCGATATCGTCCTCGGGCCTGGCCGGGTTCACCTGAAAAAATCCGAAAAGCATCATGGTATCTCCAGTTTCCCTGCAAACGGCCCGGCAGGACTTGCGTTCCCGCCAGCGCCGCATAGACGCAAAATTAACCATGCTTCCTAACAGTCCGTTAAAACCCGGCACGTTTGCCGCGCCCCCGGGCCGATTTTCGATCCGCCCTGTCAGGATTTGCGTCTTGGCGTTCGCCGTCATTGACGATAGCCTTCACCCAACGTCGGGTTGGCAGAGGGGCAATCGATGACGACTGAAATGATTTCAGAAAAGGCATTTTCAGACCACGATGCACTGACGGAGGCCAATTTCGCCGAACGCACGAAACGCCTGCCCCTGCGCGCCAAAATGGTGTTGCGGGGCCTCCTCGGCCTGGAGGTCGGCGCGCTCGCCATGAGCGTGCCGGACGGGCGGACCTTCGCGATCTGCGGCAAGGCACCCGGCCCCTGCGCCACCGTCCGGCTCAAGAACTGGAATCTCGTCCACCGCGCCGTCAGCGCCGGTACGATCGGCGTCGCGGAAAGCTACATGGACGGCGACTGGGAGAGCCCGGATGCCGGCGCCTTCCTCGAACTCTTCCTCGTCAATACGAGTGTCGGCCGGACCTATACCAACGGCCCGCGCGGCCTCTTCCTTCTTGTGGAGAAATTCCGCCACTGGCTGAACGCCAACACCCGCCGCGGCTCGAAGCGCAACATCTCGGCGCATTACGATCTCGGCAACGAGTTCTATTCGCAGTGGCTCGACCCGACGATGACCTATTCCTCCGCGCTCTACTCGCGCGGGGCGAACGACCTCACCTCCGCGCAGGTGGCGAAATACCGCGCGCTGGCCGAGGCGACCGGCATCGGCCCGAACGACCATGTGCTGGAAATCGGCTGCGGCTGGGGCGGCTTTGCGGAATTCGCCGCCGGCGAGATCGGCTGCAAGGTGACGGGCCTGACGATCAGCCGCCAGCAGTTCGCCTTCGCGCGCGAGCGCATGGCCAAGGCCGGCCTTGCCGACCGGGTCGAGTTGAAGTTCCAGGACTACCGCGACGAGACCGGCACCTATGACCGAATCGTCTCCATCGAGATGTTCGAGGCGGTCGGCGAGCGCTACTGGCCGGCCTATTTCGCCAAGCTCAGCGAATGCCTGAAGCCGGGTGGCCGGGCCGGGCTGCAGATCATCACCATCCTGCAGGAGGCCTATGCCGAGTACCGGGCCAATCCGGATTTCATCCAGAAATACGTCTTTCCCGGCGGCATGCTGCCGACCCGCGAGCATCTCGCCTCGCTCGGCCGGCAGGTCGGGCTTTCGACCGCCTCCGACATCGGCTTCGGCCATGATTATGCCCGCACGCTCGCCGAATGGCGCCACCGCTTCTGGGCCGCCTGGGAGCGCATCGTGCCGCTCGGCTTCGACGAACGCTTCCGCAAGCTCTGGGAGTTCTACTTCTATTATTGCGAGGCGGGTTTCAGGGCGCGCAACATCGACGTTCGCCAGGTCGTCTACACGCGTCCCCTCGCCTGACGGTCGGAGATGGAAAAAATCCCTCTGGAAGCACGTTCCATGGGAACACGATTTCTTGCAAACCGCCGCTCGTCGGCCGAAAAGACGCTTTCCAATCTAGGCAGATAACGCGAGGCTCGGGTTCCATGGCAATTCTTCCGTCCGTTCTGGATGCAATCGGCAACACGCCGCTGATCCGGCTCAAGGGGGCGTCCGAGGCGACGGGCTGCGAAATCCTCGGCAAGGCGGAGTTCCTGAACCCCGGCCAGTCGGTCAAGGACCGCGCGGCGCTCTCGATCATCCGCGCGGCGGAGCGTTCCGGCGCCCTGCGGCCTGGCGGCGTCATCGTCGAGGGCACGGCGGGCAATACGGGCATCGGCCTCGCCCTCGTCGCGCAGGCGCTCGGCTATCGCACCGTCATCGTCATCCCGGAAACCCAGAGCCAGGAGAAGAAGGACGCGCTGCGGCTGCTCGGCGCCGAACTGGTCGAGGTGCCGGCCGTTCCCTACAAGAACCCGAACAACTACGTAAAACTCTCCGGCCGCCTTGCCGAGCAACTCGCGAAGACCGAGCCGAACGGCGCGATCTGGGCGAACCAGTTCGACAATGTCGCCAACCGCGACGCCCATATCGAGACGACGGCACCGGAGATCTGGCGCGACACGGACGGCAAGGTCGACGGCTTCGTCTCGGCGGTCGGCTCGGGCGGCACGCTTGCCGGTGTTGCGGCCGGCCTCAAGGCGAAGAACCCCAACATCAAGATCGCCCTTGCCGACCCGGACGGCGCGGCCCTCTACAACTATTATGCGCATGGCGAGCTGAAATCTTCCGGCAGTTCCATCACCGAGGGCATCGGCCAGGGCCGCATCACGGCCAATCTCGAAGGTTTTACGCCCGACTATTCCTACCAGATCCCCGATTCGGAGGCCGTTCCGCTGGTCTTCGACCTGATCGAGAAGGAAGGCATCGCCGTCGGCGGCTCCTCGGGCATCAACATCGCCGGCGCGATCCGGCTTGCCCGCGACCTCGGCCCCGGCCACACGATCGTGACGATCCTGTGCGACTATGCTAACCGCTACCAGTCGAAACTCTTCAACGCGGACTTCCTCGATTCGAAGGGCCTGCCCGTTCCGGGATGGCTGAAGGCGAAATCGGCGGTCAAGGTCCCCTACCAGCCGGTCGAATAGGTCCCATGTCCCTTCCCACCACTGCCCTCTTCCGCGACGATTTCTATCTTTCGACGAACGAGGCGGTGGTGACGGCGGTGCACCAGGACGGCGGCATCGAGCTCGACCAGACCTGTTTCTACGCGACGTCGGGCGGCCAGCCCGGCGACACCGGCTTCCTGGAGCGCGCCGACGGCTCGCGCATTACGCTCGGCCCGGCGGTGACGGGCGCGACCAAGGACATCATCCTCCATCGCCCGCTGGACGGCGAGGCGCTGCCGCTCGTCGGCGAGACGATCGTCGCCCATATCGACTGGGCGCGCCGCTACAAGCTGATGCGCATGCACACCGCCTGCCACCTGCTCTCCGTCGTCTGCCCCTACCCGATTACCGGTGCGGCCGTCGGCGAGGACGACAGCCGCGTCGACTTCGACATGACGGAAACGATCGACAAGGACGAGGTGACGGCGAAGCTGATGGCGCTCGTTGCCGAAAACCACCCGATCTTCGTGCAATGGATCACCGACGCGGAGCTTGCCGCCAATCCCGGCATCATCAAATCGAAGAACGTGCGCCCGCCGTTGGGCCTCGGCCGGGTCAGCCTGGTGTGCATCGGCGAGAACTCCGCCATCGACAGCCAGCCCTGCGGCGGCACCCATGTCTCCGAAACCCAGGAAGTGGGCGCCATCCACATCGCCAAGATCGAGAAGAAGGGCAAGGAGAACCGCCGGTTCCGCATCCGATTCGGGACGCCGGAGGCCTGAGGCCTGAGGCCTGACGGGTAGGCTCCGGGCGAAAATCGATCTAGGATATTTTCCAGCATATTCAGTTTATTGCAGTGCCCCTCGCGCAGAGCGCACCTTCCGGGCGCTGCCGGCCTGACAGGGAGAAGACCATGTCCAACGACAAGAGCCGGTTCGTCGTCTCGGCGGATTTCGTGGAAAAGCAGCTCGGCGCACCGGAATTCCGCATCGTCGATGCCGCCTGGTATCTTCCCGCGCAAAACCGCAACGGCGCGGCCGAATATGCCGAAGGCCACATTCCCGGCGCCGTGTTCTTCGACCAGGACGTGATCGCCGATCATTCCGGCTCGTTGCCGCACACCGTGCCCTCCCCGGAAGTCTTCGCCGCCGAAGTCGGCAAGCTCGGCATTTCGGATACGGACACCATCGTCGTCTATGACGGCCCCGGCATCTTCACCGCGCCGCGCGTCTGGTGGCTGTTGCGCACCATGGGCGCGAAGAACGTCTTCGTGCTGGACGGCGGCCTCGACGGGTGGAAGAAGGAGGGCCGGCCGCTTGAGACCGACCTGCCGGAACCGGCGCCGGCCGTCTTCCACACCAATTTCAATCCCTATGCCGTCACCTCCTTGGAGGAGATGCGCGGCATCGTGACGACCGGGGCACGGCAGATCGCCGATGCGCGCGGCGCCGGCCGCTTCACCGGCCAGGAGGCCGAGCCGCGCGCCGGCATGCGCTCCGGCCACATGCCGGGCGCAAGAAGCATGCCGTCCGGCACCTTCTCCGACGGCGGCCGCTTCAAGGATCTTTCCGCCCTCCGCCGGCATTTCGAGGAGAGCGGCATCGATCTTTCCAAGCCGGTCGTCACGACCTGCGGCTCGGGCATCACCGCCGCCATCATCACGCTGGCCCTCCATTCGCTCGGCCATGAGGACAACACGCTCTATGACGGCTCCTGGTCCGAATGGGGCGGTCGGGACGACACGCCCGTGGCGACGGGGAAAGACTGATGGCGAAGAAAGCCCGGCCCGCACCGATCGCGGTGCATGTCACCACGCTGGAAATGACCGCGCCGCCGAAGCAGAGCCTGCCGGTGCCGGTCAACGTGCACACCGCCATCCTCAGCGCGCCCGACATCCCGCTCGCCTTCTACCGCTTCCTCTACCGGCAGGTCGGCGGGCGCTGGCACTGGGTCGACCGGCTGCGCATGGACGACGAGACGCTGGCCGCCACGCTGCACGACAAGCGCAACAGCGTGACGGTGCTCTACGTGAACGGCGCGCCCGCCGGCTTCTTCGAACTCCTGCAGGTGGACGACACGGTGGTCGAGCTCTCCCATTTCGGCCTGTTCGAGCGGGCGCTCGGCCTCGGTATCGGCAAATGGTTCCTGCTCCAGACGCTCTATGCCGCCTGGGCGCTCGGCCCCACGCGCGTGACGGTCGATACCAACAATCTCGACCATCCGCGGGCGCTGCAACTCTACCAGATGTTCGGCTTCTCGCCGGTCGGCACGCGCGATACAGAACTCGTGCCCCTGTCGGATGCCGAACTCCTGGCGCTCGCCAAGCGCGACTGCCTTTTGCCCGGCGAAGCGCGTTAACCACCCTGAACGGAACCTAAAGGGCAGGTTCAGGTGCGCTTCAGATCGGCTGTGGCACTTTCACGCCAACAGACGATCAATCGAGCAAGGAAACACCGCCATGCAACGCCGCGCCTTTCTGACCGCATTCGCCACCGCCCTCGCCGTTCCCGCCTTTTCGGGTTTCGCCGTCGCACAGGAGACCCCCTCCTCGGAGATCATCCTGCGCCGGCTCGATGCGGCGCCCGCACGGCGCCTGCGCGAAGAGGAACGGGTGACGGTGCGCGAGTTCAAGCGCCGGCCGGACCTGCGCGGCGCCGCGCCCTCGATCAACATCCAGTCGATCAACTTCGCCTTCGGCTCCGCGGATATCCCGCGCTCGGAATACAGCAAGGTGCGCCAGATCGCCCGCGCCCTGGAGCAGCTCATCAACCGCCGCCGCCGCGCCGTCTTCCTGATCGAGGGCCATACGGACGCCGTCGGTTCGGCCGCCTCCAACCAGGTCCTGTCGGAACGCCGCGCCGAATCGCTGAAGCGGCTGCTCGTGCAGGAGTTCGGCATCCCCGCCCGCGCCCTAGAGACGGTCGGCTACGGCGAGGATTACCTGCTCGTCCAGACGCTGAGCGAAGAATGGCGCAACCGCCGCGTGACGCTGCGCCGCATCGACGAATTCGTGCGCTGAAGCCGTTCGAAGCAGGCGAAATCACCGCGGGCCGGCCCTTCCGGCGCCGCGGTGATGGTTTTGCGAGCACCGAACAATCGGCCAATTCGCCGCTGGAAACCATGTCATAGCTGTGCCATATGACTGTCACACGCAGTTCCGGAGGCGATGGATCGGTGGACGGATCGATCGGCAGACAAACGGAATTTCTCGCTCGCATGGACAGCCGCACGCCCGACCTTCGCGATTTGCTCAGCAAGCGGGTGCGCATCCTGCACACGAAGCGACGCCTCAGCATCCAGAAGCGCATCGTGGTGTTCGAAGAGCAGGCCTATGTGCTGCATTTCTTCCTGCGCAAGTCGACGAAGGACCGGTTCGAGGCGGCGGTGCGCAAGCTCCAGGACGCCGGCATTTCCGCCCAGCATGTCTGTGCCGGCACCCGCTCGCGGCGCGACGCCCTGCGGGCCGGCGGCCACTGGCTGGCGCTCTCCTTCCTGCCGGGCACGCCGCTGACGCGCAAGGCCCATCCGCAGGCGCTCGCCGCGCTCGGCGGAACGCTGGCGAAGCTGAACGCCATCGAGGGCGCCGCATCCGGCGCGCTCTTCGAGCGGCGGCGGCCCGTGCTGCCGCACGAGGCCTATCTTTCCCGCGAAGTGCAGGCCCATACGCAAGAGGAGCGGCGCTGGATCGAGGAGAGCCTTGCCCGCATGCGCCGCCTGCCCGCCAACCAGCTCACCCACGGCGATCTCTACGGCAGCAACATCATCGAGCAGGACGACCATGCGATCGGCCTCATCGACTACGAGCTGATGACCTATGACGTGTCGGGCATCGAGCTTGCCGCCACCTTAATGCGCCCCTTCTGTCGCCAGGGCGCGCAGCGGCGGGGCCTGCTGCAGGGCTATCTCGCCGCCTGCCCCGCCGCCCTCGCCGATATCTGGCAGCGCCACGCGGCGGATCTCGTCTTCACGGCCGCCACGCGTCTGCTTGCCGCGCGGCAAAGACGCATCCGCCACCTTGTCATCCGCGACCGCCTGCTGGCGGCCGGCGAGCGCGTGCTGCCGCCCGCCATTCGCAAGCGGGTGACGGAGCGGCGCGCCGCCATCGCCAGGAACATCGCCTCCGCGGGGGAGAACGAGGCCTATTACCGGCATATCGCTAGGACGATGGTCGGCCTCTGCCTCGCCGATCCGGCGATCGATCCCGTGCGCCTTCTGGAACAGTGCGACAAGCGCTTCCGCAAGCCGGGCTGACGCGCAAGAAACGGGTGTCGCGGCCGCGGCAGGAACGGGAAGATGCGGGCCCGCCAACCGGAGTCCCCGCCATGCCGATCCGCTTCCTGCCCCTGCCGACCGAAACCGCCGCCGCCTACTGGACCGGCGGCAGGGACGCCTACGGCCTTGTTCCCGAGCGCCACGTCTCCGACGGCACCGGCGTGCCCTGCCGCCATTGCCTGCGGCTTGTCGGCGCGGGCGATCCCTATCTCATCCTTGCGCACCGCCCCTTCCCGGCCGTGCAGCCCTATGCGGAAACCGGGCCGATCTTCCTGCACGCCGAGCCCTGCGAGGCCCATGAGCCTTCACAAAGCCTGCCGCCGATGCTGGACAGCCGCGACTACATCGTGCGCGGCTATTCGACGGAGAACCGCATCCTCTACGGCACCGGCGCCGTGGTGCCGACGCCCGACATTCCGGGCTATGCCGCAACGCTGCTGGCGCGGGAGGACGTCGCCTATCTGCACATCCGCTCGGCCCGCAACAACTGCTACCAATGCCGCGTCGAGCGGGCATGAAAAAGGCCCGGATCGCTCCGGGCCTTTCCTTTCCTGTCCTGCCGTGGCCCCGGTCAGGCGACGTTCAGCACCGCTTCGGGCGCACAGGCCTCGTAGCCGAGCGCGTCGGCGACCGGGCGGTTCGTCACGCGGCCCTTGTGCACGTTGAGGCCGGCGCGCAGGTGCCGGTCCTCGGCGATCGCCTTCAGGCCCTTGTCGGCAAGCTGCAGGCCGTAATGCAGCGTCGCGTTGTTCAGGGCATGGGCCGAGGTGACCGGCACGGCGCCCGGCATGTTGGCGACGCAATAGTGCACCACGCCGTCGACCTCGTAGGTCGGGTCGGAATGGGTCGTGGCATGCGAGGTCTCGAAGCAGCCGCCCTGGTCGATGGCGACGTCGACGATGACGGCGCCCTTCTTCATGCCCGAGAGCATTTCGCGGGTGACGAGTTTCGGCGCCGCGGCACCGGGGATCAGCACCGCGCCGATGACGAGATCGGCGGAGAAGACTTCTTCCTCCAGCGCGTCGATCGTCGAATAGCGCGTGTGGATCCGTCCGCCGAAAAGATCGTCGAGCTGGCGCAGGCGCGGGATCGAGCGGTCGAGGATCGACACGTCCGCGCCAAGGCCCGCGGCCATCTTCGCCGCGTGCAGGCCGACGACGCCGCCGCCGATGATCGCGACCTTGGCCGGCAGCACGCCCGGCACGCCGCCGAGCAGGATGCCGCGGCCGCCATTGGCCTTCTGCAAGGCCGTCGCGCCCGCCTGGATGGAAAGCCGGCCGGCGACCTCGGACATCGGCGCGAGCAGCGGCAGGCCGCCGCGCTCGTCCGTCACCGTCTCATAGGCGATGGCGGTGACGCCGGAGGCGAGCAGACCCTTGGTCTGGTCCGGATCGGGCGCAAGATGCAGATAGGTGTAGAGGATCTGTCCGTCACGGAGCTGCGCCCATTCGGCGGGCTGCGGTTCCTTGACCTTCACCACCATGTCGCACTTCTGGAAGATATCTGCGGCGGTGGCGGCGATCTTCGCGCCGGCGGCGCGATAGGCGTCATCGTCTGCGCCGATGCCGGCGCCGGCCTTGGTCTCGACGAGAACCTCGTGGCCGTGGGCCACATATTCACGCACGGCACCGGGCGTCAGACCCACCCGATATTCATGATTCTTGATTTCCTTCGGACAACCGACACGCATGCGCGTTCCTTTCCCAGTGGGTTCCCGTTTTCATTGCCGCCGCTCTGGGCGGGGATCATCATGGAAGCAGAGGACGGACGCAATGTCCTTGCAAAGCCGGTTTGCGAAATGCTCGCGTGTCGAATATTCTCCGAATATCAGCAGAATTTTCGAAGGAAATTCGAATGACGCATCTGGATGCAATCGATGCTGCGATCCTCAAAGTGATTCAACAGAACGGACGGATCTCCAACGCGCAGCTTGCCGAGCGGGTCGGCCTGTCGCCCTCGGCCTGCTCGCGCCGCCTCGATATCCTGGAAAAATCCGGCACCGTCACCGGCTACCATGCCCGCATCTCGCCCAAGGCGCTCGACTACAAGATGATCGCCATCGTGCACATCTCGCTGTCCGGCCAGTTCGCCAAGACGCTCGCGGAATTCGAGGCGGCGGTGAAGCTCTGTCCCAATGTGCTGGTCTGCTACCTGATGTCGGGCGAATACGACTACATCCTGCGCGTCGCCGCCAAGGACCTGGAGGACTACGAGCGCATCCACCGCGACTGGCTGTCGGCGCTGCCCCATGTGGTGAAGATCAATTCGAGCTTCGCGCTGCGCGAGGTCATCGACCGGCCGAATGTCGGGGTCTAGCTGGAAATAACCCGGTTGCGCCCGGCATCCTTGGCCGCATAGAGCCGCGCATCGGCGGCAGAGAGCAGCGCGTTCAGCGTCGTGCCGTCGCTGTAGCTGTTGGCGACGCCGATGCTGACGGTCATCGGCACGCCGTCCGGCCGGCGGATCTCGGCCTCGACGGTCCGGCGCAGCCTTTCCGCCCGCTCGGCGCCGGCCGGCGGGGAGAGATCCTCGCAGATCACCACGAACTCCTCGCCGCCGAAGCGGAACAGCCGGTCGCCGGGGCGCAGGGTCCGCTGCAGGCAGGCCGCGGTATCCTTCAGCACGCCGTCGCCGGCAAGATGCCCGAAGCCGTCGTTGACGTCCTTGAAATGGTCGGCGTCGATGATCATCAGCGCCATCGGCTTGCCGCCCGCCAGCATGGCCGACAGCATGCGCGGCGCCTCGAATTCGAGACGGCTGCGGTCATAGACGCCGGTCAGCGCGTCGCGGCCCGAGCGATCGAGCAGGTCTTCGTAGCGCTCGCGGAAGGTGAGATCGGCGAAGATATCCGAGATCGGCCGCGGCGAAACGGGAATGGCCGAAATGCGCGAATAGTGCAGATAGACGGTGATGAGGACGGCATAGGCGCACGCCGCCATCATCTTGGCGATCCAGCCGCCCCAGAAAACCGCGGTGGGCGCGCCGTTCAGGAAATGCAGCGCGGCGAAGAAGCCGACCTGGTCGAAGGTGAGCACGGCAACCCCGGAAACGAAGAAGCGCATGGCGGTGCTTTTCCGGAAGACCCGGCCGAGCCGCTCGTACAGCAGAATGATCGCCAGCGAATCAAGATAGAGCAGCGTCGTGCCCCACAGCATCAGCCAGCCCATCTCGTCGATGAAGGCGAGATCGGCGATGCGGCCGGGCACCACGCCGATGGTCTGGTGATGGCGCAGGAAGAAGCCGAGGCCGACCGTCAGGAAATTGCCGGCGAGCAGGCCGTAGATCGGCGCGCGCACCACGGAGGCATCCTCCTTCACATAGAGAAGGAGGATCATCATCAGCTTGCCGGAGAACAGCACCGAGGAGCCGGGCGAAATGACGCCGAAGGGCAGCTCGATATAGAAGACCGCGGCGAGGTAGGTCTCGAGGAAATGCATGACGCCGAGCGCGGCGATGAACATGCCGATGCCCAATTGGTGGCGCAGGTGGAGAAGACCCACCATGAAGACGAAGTAGAACCCGGCCTCGATGAGAAGCAGAATCAGGTTTTCAGTGCCCATGGCCGGTCCGCAGCATCTTCGACTGTCCGGCAGCTAAGCGCAGCGGGAGAGTCGCAACAAGTTGTTTTCCCGCGGATACAGGCAATCGCGCCGGTTCTCCAGCGCCTTCGTGCAATCGGGAACCACTTTTTGCGCGGGGCGGGCAAAAACCCGCCCGGGACCGTCAGACCTGCCGGCTCTCCACGCCGTCGCCGAAGAGCGAGGCGCCGTGCTGGTCGGCGATCTGCCTGGCCTTGCGGAAGGTCGCGGCGACCGTGTCGTCGCGCGAGGAGAACAGATCGGCGCGGATGAAGCTGCGGGTCAGCACCCGCTCGCCGTCCCGCTTCTCGATCCGGCCGGCAAGGCGATACTGCCCGCCTTCCGCAATGGGAGCCGCAACGAGGGTGAGGTCGTTGTAAGCCTCGGTTTCCTCCGCGATTTTCGCGGGAGCCGCCGAGTCGCCGCCGCGACCGAAGAGTTTTGAAAAGAACGATGCCATGGCCGATTGCTAACACAGGCCGCGGCGCGCTCCAAGGGGAGAGCTGTGGATAGCCCCGCCGCGAGGCGGCGGGGCAAGGCCATGCTAGATGACGAGATTAGCCAGAATCTCGTTTTCCGTGATGTCCTGGTAGCGCAGGCTCGCCCCGTCGAAGGCCTTCTTCAGCGCGGCGAAATTCTCCGGCGCCTTCGTCTCGATGCCGATGAGGATCGAGCCGAAGTTGCGGGCGGATTTCTTGAGGTACTCGAAGCGGGCGATGTCGTCGTCCGGGCCGAGCAGGTTGAGGACATCGCGCAGCGCGCCGGGGCGCTGGGCAAGGCGCAGGATGAAGTATTTCTTCAGCCCCGCATGGCGCATGGCGCGTTCCTTGACGTCCGGCAGGCGCTCGAAGTCGAAATTGCCGCCGGAAACGACGGCGACGACCGTCTTGCCCTCCAGCGCCTCGCGGCCGAGCGCATCGAGCGCCGTCAGCGACAGGGCGCCGGCCGGCTCCAGCACCACGCCCTCGACATTCAGCATGTCGACCATGGTCACGCAGATCGCGTTTTCCGACAGCAGCATCACCTGGTCGGCGGAAAAGCGGCTGAGCGCGGCGAAATTGAGTGCGCCGATCTGGCCGACCGCGGCCCCGTCGACGAAATTGTCGACCTGGTCGAGCGTCACCACCGCGCCGCTCTCCAGGCTGCGCCTGAGGCTCGGCGCGCCCGCCGGCTCGCAGAAGATAAAACTCGACGGGCCGATCCTGCCGTCGAGATAGCCCGTTATGCCCGAGGCGAGGCCGCCGCCGCCGACCGGCAGCACGACGAGGTCCGGCAGCTTGCCGTCGGGAAGCTGCGCGACGAATTCCGCCGCCACCGTCGCCTGTCCCTCGATGATGTCGGCATGGTCGAAGGGCGGCACCATCAGCGCGCCGGTCGCCGCCGCGTGGTCGCGGGCGGCCGCATAGCACTGGTCGAAGAAGTCGCCGACGAGCCGGATCGTCACGAAGTCGCCGCCGAACATGCGCGTCTTGTCGATCTTCTGCTGCGGCGTCGTCACCGGCATGAAGACCACGCCCGGCACGCCGAAATGGCGGCAGACGAAGGCGAAGCCCTGCGCGTGGTTGCCGGCCGAGGCGCACACGAAGCTGCGCGCGCCGGCCGGATCGGCGAGAACCTTGCGGAAGAAGTTGAACGCGCCGCGGATCTTGTAGGAGCGCACCGGCGAAAGGTCTTCGCGCTTGAGGTAGATTTCCGCGCCGTAGCGGGCGGAAAGGTGTTCGTTCAACTGGAGCGGCGTTTCGGGGAAGAGGCCGCGCAGGGCCTCCATGGCCGTGTCGACGTCGGATGTCATGCTCTGGTCCGTGTTCGATGGATTGGGTTCAGGAAACTGCGTATCCCGCCCTGGGGCAAGGACAGAGGCAGGCAGGGCCGGTCATTCTTCAAACCTTTCCGATGCCGCGCGGCCGCATCCGCCCCGAAGCGGAACCGGTCCGGACCGCGACGGACGACCGTCGCGGCCGTCCTTGAGTTTGGACGATGCAAAGGCTATGGCATATCGACGCGACGGTTACCACCCGCCCTGGCCGCCATGGCCGCTTCGAGACCCGAACTTGAACGCCACCATCTTCCGATCCGCCATCAATATCGCAGCGATCAGCGGGATCTATCTCTCCGTGGCGATGCTAATCCCGGCCATCATCGACGTCTATTACGGACATCCCGATTCGGAGGTCTTCTTCTTCTCCGCCTTCATGGCTGGCGGCCTGTCGCTGACGACGGCCGCGGCCACGCGCGCCGGCCCGCCGCCGTTCAACAAGCGCATGGGCTTTCTCGTCGTCAACATGCTCTGGCTTTCCGGCAGCATCATCGGCGCCATTCCGCTCTGGCTGTCCTCGCTGAACCTCACCTTCGCGCAGGCCTTCTTCGAATCGGTCTCGGCGATCAGCACGACGGGCTCGACCGTCATAACCGGCCTCGACGACGCGCCGCCGGGCGTGCTCATGTGGCGCTCGCTGCTGCACTGGCTCGGCGGCGTCGGCATTCTCGCGCTCGGCCTCTTCGTCATGCCCTACCTGCGCGTCGGCGGCCTGTCCTTCTTCAAGCTCGAATCCTCCGATACGACCGACAAGCCCTTCGCCCGCATCGCCAGCTACACCCGCGCCTTCCTCGCCCTTTATGTCGGCATCACGCTTTTGTGCGCCGTCGTCTACGCCGCGCTCGGCATGAGCCGCTTCGACGCGCTGAACCACGCCATGTCGACGGTGGCGACCGGCGGGCTCTCGACGCACGACGCCTCCTTCGGCTATTTCAGGAGCCTGCCGCTCCTGTGGAGCGCCACCTTCTTCATGACGCTCTCCAGCCTGCCCTTCTCGCTGCTCATCCTCTTCGTCGTGCGCGGGCGGCTCGATGCGTGGCGCGACCCGCAGATCCGCGTCTTCCTCGGCTATCTCGCGCTCTTCGCCGTCGCGGCGAGCGTGTTCCAGCGGCTGGAGAACGGCGTCAACTTCCACGAGGCGCTGGCCCATTCCTTCTTCACCGTGGCATCCATCCTGTCGACGACGGGCTTTGCCAGCGACGACTATACGCAATGGGGCCATTTCATCGTGGCGCTCGCCTTCGTCGCCACCTTCATGGGCGGCTGTTCGGGCTCGACGTCCGGGGGCCTCAAGGCCTATCGCCTGATCATCCTGTTCAATTTCATCCGCACCGGCCTCTACCGGCTGATCTATCCGGACGGCATCCATGCCGTGCGCTACGGCTCCATGACCGTCGACGCCGATTTCCAGCGCAGCGTCTTCCTGTTCTTCATCACCTATGTCGCGATCTCGGCGCTCGGGGCGATCCTGCTCGGCCTGATGGGCTACGACGTCCTGACGGCGATCTCGGCCGCTGCCACCTCGCTGTCGAATGTCGGCCCCGGCGTCACGCAGGCGATCGGGCCGGCCGGCACCTTCGCCGGTTTCCACGACGCGGCGCTCTACGTGCTCTCCCTCCTGATGCTGCTCGGCCGTCTCGAAATCCTGACCGTGCTCGTCATCCTGACCCCGCTCTTCTGGAAGAGCTGATTGCGGGCGACGCGGACGGCGTTCTTGACTGTTGCCATGCTTCTTCGCATCCTGCCGACCAACCGGCTGGAGGAAGACGGAATGTTCGTGTCGAAGTCCCTGTTGCGAATGGCCTTTATCGCCGCGCTCGCGCCCACGTTCGCCCTTGCCGGCCCGCTTGCGGACGCGGCCAGGAAGGCGGAGGAGCAGGCGGCTGCCGGCGACACGGTCGGCGCGCACACCACGATCCGCGACGCCTTCGGCGCCTTCGCCGCCACGCTGCCCTTCTCGATCGGCAAGGCCGTGTTCGTCTCGGCGGCGCCGGAAGGCTACGGCATGTATGCGGTGCGGCCGGAGGCAAGCTTCAAGGCCGGCGAGGCGCTGATCTCCTATGTCGAGCCGGTCGGCCTCACCTGGCGGCCGGCCGACGGCGGACTGCTCGAATCGCATTTCACCGTCGACCTGGAACTGCTCGACCCGAAGGGCACGGTGCTGGCCGAGCAGAAGGCCTTCGGCTCCTTCGACTTCAAGGGCAGCGTGCGCAACCAGGAGGTCTTCGCCAAGCTGACGCTCAATCTCAGCGGCCCGCCGGCCGGCGACTATGTGCTGCGCTATCGCTTCCGCGATGCGGCAAGCGGGGCGGTCGCGATCAGCGAGCAGCCCTTCAAGATCGTTCCCTGAGCGGGCCGCGGCCCGTTTACCGCAACTGCAACAGAATTGTGACAAGCGCGAATCAGCGCTTTTCAGCGGATAGGCGGTCAATTATGACAGCGGCATGACAACCCCAGCCACGTAAGGGGCACCCATGCTTTCGCTGTTTCGCAAACTCATGCCGCGCGAGGATCGTTTCTTCGATCTCTTCGAGCAACATTCCCGCACCGTCGTCGGCGCCGCCGAGGCGCTCCAGGCGCTCCTTGCCGGCGGGCCGGAGATGGAAAGACACTGCAACCGCATCGTCGAACTGGAAGACAAGGCCGACGACATCACGCGGGAAGTGCTGCTCGCCGTGCGCCGCAGCTTCATCACCCCCTTCGACCGCGGCGACATCAAGGACCTGATCCAGTCGATGGACGACGCCATCGACATGATGCACAAGACGGTCAAGACCATCCGCCTCTACGAGCAGACGAGCTTCCAGCCCGGCATGCAGGAGATGGGCGAGGTCATCGTCAAGGCCGCCCATCTCGTCGCCGAGGCCATTCCGCTGCTCGACAAGGTGGGCGTGCATGCCGGCCGCCTCAGCGCGATCGCCGAGGAGGTCACCCGCGTCGAGGGCCGCTCGGACGAATTGCACGACCAGGGCCTGAAGGACCTCTTCCGGCAATATGGCAAGACCGACCCGATGGCCTATATCATCGGCAGCGAGATCTATGGCGAACTGGAGAAGGTCGTCGACCGTTTCGAGGACGTCGCCAATGAAATCAGCGGTATCGTGATCGAGAACGTCTGATGGACGCCTCCCTCGCCTTCCCGCTGCTCGTCGGCCTCGTCGGCATCGCGCTGCTGTTCGATTTCCTGAACGGCCTGCACGATGCGGCGAACTCGATCGCCACGATCGTCTCGACGCGCGTGCTGCGCCCGCAATATGCCGTCATGTGGGCGGCTTTCTTCAATTTCATCGCCTTCCTGTTCTTCGGCCTGCATGTCGCCGAGACGCTCGGCAAGGGCATCATCGATCCCGGCATCGTCAGCCCGCTCGTCATCTTCGCGGCGCTGATGGGCGCGATCATCTGGAACGTCGTCACCTGGATCTTCGGCATCCCCTCCTCCTCCTCGCACGCCCTCATCGGCGGCCTGGTGGGCGCGGGCCTTGCCAAGGCGGGCTTCGACGCCGTCGTGTGGGGCGGCCTCATCAAGACGGCGAGCGCCATCTTCCTGTCGCCCGCCTTCGGCTTCCTGCTCGCGCTGATCCTCGTGCTCGTCGTCTCCTGGCTCTTCGTGCGCCAGACGCCGTTTGCCGTCGACCGCACCTTCCGCGTCATGCAGTTCGTCTCGGCCTCGCTCTATTCGCTCGGCCACGGCGGCAACGACGCGCAGAAGACCATGGGCATCATCGCCGTGCTGCTCTATTCGCAGGGCTATCTCGGCGGGGAGTTTTATGTCCCCTTCTGGGTGGTCATCACCTGCCAGGCGGCCATGGCGCTCGGCACGCTGATGGGTGGCTGGCGCATCGTGCACACGATGGGCTCCAAGATCACCCGCCTCAATCCGATGCAGGGCTTCTGCGCGGAAACCGGCGGGGCGATCACCCTCTTCGCCGCCACCTGGCTCGGCATCCCGGTCTCCACCACGCACACGATCACCGGCGCGATCATCGGCGTCGGCGCCGCGCGGCGCGTCACGGCCGTGCGCTGGGGCATCGCCGGCAACATCGTCGTCGCCTGGATCGTCACGCTGCCGTCCGCCGCCGCGATCTCCGCCCTCTTCTACCTCGTCATCGACGCCATCGCCGGTTGAGGTGACCGCAAACGGAAACGGCGGAAGCGCTGCCGCTTCCGCCGTTTTTCGTCACGTCGTCTCAAGCCGGCTCAGAAGAGGTCCGGCACATGCTTGACCGCGTGGACCGCGTGGCCGTGGTCCTGCGAGGCGAGGAAGTCGAACGCGTCGGATCGCGTCGCGCCCGAGGCATCGTCGATGGCGAAGGGCCGCGCGGCAAAGCCCGCATCGCCGTGATCGCTGCCGGCCGCCGCCATCTTCTTGAACACGAAGGCGTCGGCGCCGCCGTGATCGTCGTCCGCCAATTCGCCGGCCTTCTTCTTCACGCCGGTGAACTTCAGCTGGAGCTTGCTGAAGAGTTCGGCGGTCTTGGCCGATTCGAAAAGATACTTGTCGCTCTTGTCGTAATAGGTGCCGTAGGACTTGAGGTTCAGCTTGGCGGTGCCGATCACGTCGCCGTCGCCGTCCACGGCCTTGAACGTCACCACGTCGCCGGAAATCTTCGTCGAGGTGATGGTCATCTTCTCGGTGCCGAGGGCATAGACCATCTTGAACTTGCTGAAATCGCCGTCCTTTTCGAGGTTCAGGCTGTAGTTAATCTTGGTCTTGAAGCTGTCGGTATAGGTCGCCTTGATGGTGACGCCGGCCTTCGTCTGCGCGGTGGAATAGGCGAGCGTGCTGCTGTAGCCTTCGCCCTGCATCTTCACCGACAGGCTCGTCGTCGTCTTGCCCACCTTCATCAGGATGCTGGTGGTGCTGTCGCCGAAGCTGCTGTCGATCTCCACGGTCGCCTTCAGCGTCGTGGAGGTCAGGCTGTACTTGGTCAGCTTGACGGTGAAATCGCCGACACCGTTCAGCGAACCGTAGGTCTTCTGCAGATAGGCTTTCGTCAGGTACTTCGGAAATTTCATGAGCGCCCCCCAAGGTGCTTCAGGTTGAAACATCGGGCGCTAAAAAAGCGAAAGTTTTCTCAACTGGCAAGAGAGCCACTTCCGATTGTGTTTCGCCGGCGTAGACGGAAGCGGCATGTGTTGCAGGGCCGGCACATTCCGGGCAGGGACCGGTGGAAAAGCATCGTCGACACCAGCCGGCGGCGGCCGAAATCCACCCGTGCGAACGGCGAATCATCCTTTCGGCACCGGGCGACTGTCCCGGCGGAACTGGTGCGGGCGGCGGGGATCGAACCCGCACGGCCAAGGCCGAGGGATTTTAAGTTCTTCAATATGGTGTTTTTCTAACCCATTGAGCAGACTCGCAAAACACCGAAATCCCCCTTCATGCCATTGAAATTCAACATGAAAATACTTGACGGCATGCGGACTTTGCAGGACATTGCGTATCAGCATCTCGCCACTGTCGGACTGACACTGGTACTGACACGCGTTCCAAGGAGGCCCGAATATGCCCGTCAAGCTGACAGAACCCGTCGTGAAGAATCTGACCACCCCGGAGAAAGGTCAGAAAATTCATTGGGACAGCGAGTTCAGGGGCTTTGGCTTGAGGGTCACGGCAGGCGGCGCGAAGGCATTCATTTTCAATTATCGGACCAAGGAAGGGCGCGAAGGCCGCTACCTGATCGGCAGATGGGACAAAGGCTTGACCGTGGAACTGGCGCGCGCGGCGGCGAGGAAGAAGGCGGCGGAGGTTCAGTTGGGCGGCGACCCGGCCAAGGAGGCGAAAGAGAAAAGGACCGCAACGACAGTCAGCGGCGTTCTCGACAGCTTCGTGGCGATCCATGTCGCCGGGCTGAAACCCCAGACCCAGACGTCTTACAAGCGCCACGTCGAAAAGCTGCTCAAACCGCGCATCGGCGACATTGCTATCAGGGAACTGAAGTCGAGCGACGTTGCCGCCTTGCGCGACGAGCTGCGCGCCATGCCGTCCCGAGGGCGGAAGGACACGCTGGCCACCACGCAAGCGGACGGCGCTATCCGCGTCCTCGCCTCGGCGATGGATTGGGCGGAGGAGCAAGGGTATCGCGACGCCGGCTCCAACCCGGCCAAGGTCAAGCTGAAGAGCACACGCCGCCGGGAGCGGCTGTTCAGCGACAACGAGGTGTCCCGCATGAAAGATGCCTGCCATGCTCTGGAACTGGAGGAACGGCTGAAGCCCCAAGTCGCTTTGGGTGTCCGGCTTCTCTTCGCAACTGGATGCCGTGCTGACGAAATCTGCGGGCTTCGTTGGGAAGACGTTGATTTCGATAGAAGCTTGCTGCGTTGGGGCGACACCAAGACCGGCTACCTGAAAAAGCCGATGACGGATGAGGCCCGCGACCTCTTGGAGGCCGTGCACAAGGCGCGTGTCGTCGGCGTTCCATGGGTCTGCCCGCCGGCCGGCGTGCCTCCTCGTGGCGGCAAGCGGAAAGTCGAGCACCTTCGTATCGAGGCGCTGGAAGACGGCTTCAAGCGCATCATGAAGGCGGCGGGCGTCGTCGCGGGCGAAAACGCATCCCTGCATCTGATCCGCCATTGGTTCGCCACCAAGACCTATACAGACAAGTCGATCCCGCTGCCGATAGCCATGGCGATCATGGGGCATAAGTCAGTCGCCACGGCCATGCGCTACGCTCATGTGAGCGAGGAGGAATTGACGGCGCATGCCCACGACGCGATGACGCGCAGGCGCGAGGCCGTCGAGGCGGCCGGCAAGCGTGGACAGGTAGTGCCGTTGAACGGAGGCGCGGCATGACGGACGCCACCACTATTGACGCCCTTCTCGACCTTGCGGGCATCGCGCGCAACGATGGGAGGGCGCGCGCGGAGCTGGAGGCTGCGCTCCACCCGGCCACGCCGCCGCAGTCGGGACAGACGCCGCTCGGGGTCATGCTCGCCAATGTGGTTGCCCCGCGCGCCGTGCCTGACGCGGATGACGACCGGCTCGACAAACTGCGCAGGCGTGCCGAAGCGTTAATCGAAGAACTGCACGAGTTGCGAGATCACCCGCGCGCGCATACCGCGTTCTGGGGGCAGGATGTATTCGGGCCGGCAGAACGAGAGCACACCACGAGGAAGATAGCCCCGCACGCCGAGAGCGGCCTTGAGCGTGGTGACGTGCTCGCGGCACTCCAGAACATCGCCGATGCGGCGGAGAGCGCGCGTCGGAAACGCGGTAGAGGCAGACCGGGCGGGCGTCAGAGTGTTGAAGTGGTTCACCGGAGACCGAGACCATGGCACTCATCATTAAAGACCCCCTGTACCCGAACGCGCCGTCCGTCCCCGAGCCCAAGGGCGAAAGCGAGCAGGAGCGCATCCGGCGCTCCGCGATGGCCGCGAGGGCCGCACAGCCGCTGCCGGACCTCACGACCGACACGCCCGAACCTGACGACCCCGGTCTGCCGGCGGTTGCCGGCAGCGCGGCGCTTGACGGTATCCTTGAACGCTTCCGCTCGATCCATCCGCGCCCGCCGGGCCGTCCCCGGAAGGGCGAGGGTGTCGCCGACCTCGCGCATGCCTTCGCCTCCGCCGACAAGCTGGACGAGCGCGCCGCGAAAATCGCCGCTGAACTGGACGCGGCGGAGGCCAAGTTGCACGAGCTTGAGGCGAACAAGGCCGACGTTGACGTGCTCGACCCAGCCGCGATGGACGCCTATCTCGCCGATACCGTCAGAACCAAGGCGGCAATCGACATGCTGCGCCCAGCGCTCACCCGCGCGACGGCCGAAGCCGAGAAGGCCCGCGCGGACGAGAACGACCGCGCCTTTGAAGAACGCGCCCGCGCGCTCGTCACGAAAGACGTGCCGCGCTACGTCCAGCGCCTGCAAGCCGTGGTGCACCATGCGAACATCATCGGCGGGCTCGGCATCGAGCTGGACGAGCTGGTATTCAACCTCACGAGCCTAGCCGAGCAGGCCAAGGAGCGTGGACGCCTCGACCTCTACCTTCATCTCGACGCCCTGCGCTCGGCAGCGGTCGCGGGCCTGCGAACCGAGGCCAAGAACCTGCCGCCGGAACCCGTCCGGCAGGGCGAGAGCGATGCGCAATGGGAGGCGCGCGTCTGGGCGACCATGGAGACCTCTGCCGCGACCTTCAAAGCCCCCGCCAACCCCGGCAAGCGGCCGATCAAAGCTCCCGGCTACTGGGCCAAGCAGATGCACACGCCCCGCAACGATGACGAGGGCGACGCGACCTATGCCGCGCGCCGGCTGGTCTTCGCCGCGATGGCGCTGGACATCTTCCCGACCGACGACGAGGACGAGGCGGATTTCCGCGCCCGCGTCATGCATGTGATCGCCGACAAGCTGAAGCTCGTTCGCAAGGGTGAGACGGATAAGGCTTGGAGCCTCCGCTATGCCTCTTGGGCGGCCCGTCGCGAGGGCGCGATTTCCGCGAGCGATCCGGCGCTTGAAGCCGGCACGCGCGCCATTCGGGCGATGAGATTACATTTCGCCACCGAAGCTATGAAAGCGAAGGCCCGGCAGGATCAGCACGAAAGGTTACAGCAGCAGCTTGACGACCGCATGGAGGGCCACGCCGTCAACGCCGAGCACCAGCGCGCGCAGCGTTCCGCCACCACGCCGCTCACCATCGGCCGCTGATCGCCCGCCAGCGCCGCCCTGAAACCGAGTGGCTAGCCACTTTATCCCAATCCCGGCAGCGGCCTCGTGCCGCTGCCGGCGACCTTCCCGCCGCTGCTCACTCTCGGGCGCTGACCGCCCGCGAGGCCCTGAAATCGAAGAGGCATGACGACATGACCTCACTCAGATTTCAAGCGCGTTTCCATCAAGTGGTTAGTGTCGGCGATGAATGCGCGAGCCTTCGCCGATGCGTCGATGAACAGCGTATCGGCCATCTCATACAACGATGCCATTCGATGATGTATCTCAACGAGTTCTTGATACTCTCCGTCGTTTGAAGGACGTTCTATCGCACTTCTGATACTCTGAACTCGCTCCAAAAATCTCCCAGCGGAGACAATCGGTATCTCGATTTCCGCCTCAAAATTTTCAAAGGTCGTCCTGTCAACGACACTTTCTAAAAGGTGGAGTTCAATACCCGCAGCGGTCTTCATGTCTACGTAAGAGGTGAGGCTTTCGGTCCAATTCTTCTCGCTCCCCTTGATGTATTCATTGTACTCATCCGCGATGTTTAGGACGCGCTCGCAGATACTGCGCCTCCGACGCAAGCTGAGCATCGCATTGTCCAGATGATGTTGCTTCGCATCAAGGACCTGACGAAACAGTATCGCAACCGTGGGGATCGCGGCCAGAAGAGCTACCCACGCGCCGAGTGCAGAGACCCATTCCCGCACGCAATGCTCGCCGCTAACGCCTGTACAGAAAGCATTGGTAAGGAACATATAGATGGCGATGGTGCCGAGGAACGCGACAGCAATTCCCGCAGCGACAATCCATCCCATCCAATAGCCACGGTCCTGTTTGCTCGTCATCTTTCAACACCTTGGGGTTGCTGCGCTAAGCTAGATGGCCGCGATGGCGTTTGGCAAGGCAGGACTACCCCAGCCATCGCGGCAGCTTTAAGCCCAAGGCTTGCCGCCCAAGTGGCTAGCCACTATCCTCAAGCCCGACAGAAACCCTGAAGGGCTCGGATTTTAATGACCATCCATCTGACCGCCGGCCGGCACGCGCTGCCCGCCGAGGGCCTTTGTGCCATGGAGCTTACGGCGCTTCTGGCTGGGGAAACCCATAGCGACAACCCGCGTTGCGCGAGCCCCATGCTCGCCGCCTACGTCCGCCGCCTGAACGACAACATGCCGGACGACGACCGGCAGCGCCTCGCCCTTGTCGCCCCGAGACTGATCGGCACCGCCGGCACCGAGGCAGAGGAGGTAGAGCGCGCCGTATCCCTCGCATGGCACGCCGTCCGCGTCATCGCACCGGCCGCCTTGCGCGCGTCGTCGCGCTCGAAGCGCCGGGCGGCCACCGCCCGCGCACTGGAGCGCCAGACGGACCTCTTCAAGGCGATGGAGAAGACGAGGCGCATCCGCGACGCGCTCGCACCGGCAGGCGACCTCAGCCCGGTCGCCTTTGCGGTCCACCGCGCGCATGAAGCAGCCCGAGCGGCGCACCACCTCATCATCGGCGGCCGTGGCGTTCTTGGAGAAGTGGAAGATCACGCCGCCGTGGCAGCGGCCGGTGCCGCCATCTACGCGCACCGCGCCGGATGCGGTCAAGCGTGGGCGCTCGCACTCGACGCCTTGGACGAGGCGTTGGAGATCGGCACGCGCTGACGCGCCCCTCGGCCCTGTTCCGTCGCCATGGCGGGCAAAGCGATTCTCTCCCCTGCTGTTGACACCTGCGCTGACAAAATTTCAGCGCGAGGCCGCATTCCGCCCCCCCCTCAAATGGCAGCAAAAAATATTCAGTATTTTCAGATACTTGTATGGTGCGGGCGGCGGGGATCGAACCCGCACAGCCAAGGCCGAGGGATTTTAAGTCCCTTGCGTCTACCAGTTTCGCCACGCCCGCTCCGGCGCTTTTCTTGGACATGTTCGGCGGAAAAGCAAGGGGATGTTTCGCAGGACATCCTTCGCGTTCTGCAAAACGTATTTTCGGGCGCCGCCCCGGCTTTCATCAAATCTTAACCGGCATTCATGGCATTGTGCCGCCGATATTGAGAAAATTCCCCCGGGATCCCCACGTCCCGCGACCGATGCATATTCGAGGCAGGACAGGACATGGCCGGTATCAACGAGTTTCGCACCTATACGAACACCCCGAAGCGTCGCAACACCTTCTACAACTATTGCACCACCCGCTTCATTCAGGATCAGGCGATTTTCTTCCTGCTGGTGGAGGCTTTCCATGAAAGCCGCAGCAAGAGACAGGCGGCCTTCCTCAACGACTGGTTCATCCAGGGCAACATCCCGCAGGACCTGTCCGAAACCGGCTATATCGGGATCGTCAACATCTCGTCGGACCTGCAGAAAACGATCAGCGCGAACACGAACAACGCGATTTCCGCGGTGGGCCGCACCTTTTCCGCCAAGATGACAAATCATGGCGGCGGTGTCGGCGGCTTCTTCGGCGCCTTGCGTCAGAAGATGGGCGAGACCACGGTGACTGCCGATCTCTTCAACACCGCCCAGTCGCAGGTCGTCACCATGCTCGACGACGGCGGCCGTCACGGCTTCGGGGGCGTGGGAGGGGTCGGGGCGACCTATAACAGCAATGGCGCCTACCAGCCGCTCGGCTCCTTCTCCGCGCTGGTCGTCCACTTCCGCAAGGAACTGAAGGCCGGCGGCTTCGAGCCGGACAAGGTCGGGATCTACTGATCGTTCCCGATCCGGCCGGCCCCGCATGCATGCGGGTGCGGCCCGACGCGGGCCGCACCCTCTTCACCGGCGACGCTTCAGGAGAACGTCAGGCCGAGAGCTTTGTCGCGATCCTGGCGACATGGGCGCCCTGGTAGCGGGCGGCTTCCAGCTCGATGTCCGAGGGCTGGCGCGAGCCGTCGCCGTCGGTGATGGTCGAGGCGCCGTAGGGCGAGCCGCCCTTGACGGCTTCGACGCCCATCTGGCCCTGGAAGGCGTAAGGCAGGCCGACGACGACGAGGCCGTGGTGCAGCAGCGTGGGGATGAAGCCGAGAATGGTCGATTCCTGGCCGCCGTGCTGGGTGGCCGAGGAGGTGAAGACCGAGCCGACCTTGCCGACGAGCTGGCCCTGCGCCCACAGGCCGCCGGTCTGGTCCCAGAAATTACGCATCTGCGAGGCGACCGTGCCGAAGCGCGTGCCGGCGCCGACGATGATGGCGTCGTAGCTCGTGAGTTCCGCGACGGTGGCGATCTCGGCCTTCTGGTCGAGCTTGAAATGGGAGGCCTTCGCCACCTCTTCCGGCACCAGTTCCGGAACGCGCTTGACGGTCACGTCGGCACCGGCCGATTTCGCGCCTTCCGCGACCGCATGGGCCATGGCTTCGATATGGCCATAGGCCGAGTAGTAGAGAACCAATACTTTTGCCATCGTCGTCTCCTGTTTCGATGATGCCTTTCCGCTTGATCGCGGCGTCTCGTTGGATGTAGCACTTCGGGGTGGCAGTCCCCAGCGGCTGCGCGGTCGACAGACTGTTCACCCACCATTGACAATGCCGCGCCTCCGGTCGGCATTTCTATCCGAACTTCAGAGAGCGCCCATGAGTTCCCGTCCCATCGCCACCGCCGCCATGCTCGCCATCGGCGACGAACTGCTGTCCGGGCGCACCAAGGACAAGAATATCGGCCAGCTTGCCGACGTGCTCTTCCTCGCCGGCATCGACCTCAAGGAGGTGCGCATCGTCGGCGACGACGAGGATGCGATCGTCGAAGCGCTGAATGCGCTGCGCGCCCGCTATACCTATGTCTTCACCTCCGGCGGCATCGGCCCGACCCATGACGACATCACGGCGGACGCCATTTCCCGGGCCTTCGGCGTGCCCTGCGTCCACGATCCGCTCGCCATGCAGTTGCTCGGCGCCATGTACGAGCGCCGCGGCGTGGAGTTCAACGAGGCGCGCCGGCGCATGGCGCGCATGCCCCAGGGCGCCGTCCATATCGAGAATGCCGTCTCCACGGCGCCGGGCTTCAACATCGGCAACGTCTATGTCATGGCCGGCGTGCCGCAGGTCTTCACCGCCATGCTCGGCACAGTCGTGCCGAAGCTCGAGGGCGGCGTGCCGATGCTCTCGCGCTCCGTCGCCTCGCCCTTCGGCGAGGGCGATATCGGCAGCGCGCTGGCGCAGATCCAGAAGAAGCATCCCGAAACCAGCATCGGCTCCTATCCGCGCTTCACCGAGAACCGCTTCTCGACGGAAATCGTCATCCGCAGCCGCGAAGAAGCCCCGGCGGAAGCCGCCGAACGTGATATACTTCAGATGATCGCCGAAATCGCCGCGGCCAAGGCCGCGTCTTGATCCGGATCAAGGCCAGGTGACCACGGCGCACGCATGCTTCCGAAGACCCAGAACAGGAGGCCGAAATGACCTACAAGACCATCGTTGCGGTGCTGAGCGCCGCCGAGGACGCCGGCAAGGTGACGGACCACGCGCTGGCGCTCGCGCGCCGGACCGGCGGCCACGTCATCGGCATCCATGCGGAAACGCCGGTCGTGGTCACGCTGATCGCGCCCATGGAATATCCCGACCCCAACGCCGTCCTGGATCTGCAGGAGCGTGCCCGGCGCCAGTCGCGCGAGGTCGAGCAGGCCTTCAAGTCGCGCTGCGAGCGCGACGACATCTCCTATGAATGGCGCCTCTTCACCGGCACCGCCGGCTACGCCTCGGCCGGCATCATCGACAGCGCGCGCGGCGCCGACATCGTCATCGCCGGCCAGTTCGACCCCGATCTCGACGGCCCGGCGCGCGAGGATATCGAGGACCTGCTCTACGAGAGCGGCCGGCCGGTCTATCTCGTCTCCAACGCCCCGGCCGGCCCCGCGCCGATCGAGCGCGTGCTCTTGGCCTGGAACGGCTCGCGCGAGGCGGCCCGCGCCGCCTTCGACGCCCTGCCCTTCCTGACGGGCGCCAAGGAGGTCGAGATCTTCACCGTGGATCCGCCCGAAAACACCATGCAGTCGCGCGATTTCTGCGGCGCCGAGCTTGCGGCGACGCTTGCCCGCCACGGCGTCAACGCCACGGTCACCTCCGGCGTCTCCGGCGGCCATTCGGTGGCCGAGGCGCTGAACCGGCGGGCGAGCGAAATCGACGCCGGCCTGATCGTCATGGGCGCCTACAGCCATTCGCGGCTGCGCCAGCGCCTCTTCGGCGGCGTCACCAGCGCCATGATGCGCCATGCCCGCGTGCCGGCGCTGATGTCGCGATAGGCCTTTTGCTGCGACTTGGCTGTGGATCGCCCGGCTTCGGCGGCCGGGCGACGATGTTCACGGGGATCGAACTGCGTTAGGGAGAGGGAATCTTCTTTTTCCGCCTATCAGGAGCCCGTCATGTCGCTGCCCGACAAAGCCTTCCCCGTTTCCTGGGATCAGTTTCATCGCGATGCGCGCGCGCTTGCCTGGCGGCTGGCGGACGGCGGGCGTGAATGGCGGGCGATCGTCTGCATCACCCGCGGCGGCCTCGTGCCGGCGGCGATCGTCTCGCGCGAACTGAACATCCGCGTCATCGAGACCGTCTGCGTCGCCTCCTACCACGACTATGTCTCGCAGGGCGAGATGCATGTCCTGAAGGGCATCTCGGAGGACCTGAGCAAGGAAGGCGGCGAAGGCATCCTCATCGTCGACGACCTGACGGACACCGGCAAGACCGCCGCGGAAGTCCGCGCCATGCTGCCGAAGGCACATTTCGCCGCCGTCTATGCCAAGCCGAAGGGACGCCCGCTGGTCGATACCTTCGTGACCGAGGTCAGCCAGGACACCTGGATCTACTTCCCCTGGGACATGGGCTTCACCTATCAGGAACCGATCGCCAAGGGCACGCGCGGCTGACACGCACGGGCGGCGGCGCGAAACGGGCTCGGTGCCGCGCCGCGACACACCGGTCCCCATGGCCGGCGGGTGCGGGGCCGCATCCGCCAGCTTAATCCTTCCGAAACCCCTGCTAAAGATAATTCTTATATTCATCGCACGCGTGCGGTGGCGGGAGGCATGGGCACGGATGGGCTACGCAAGGCCGATATTCACGGCAGTCCTCGCCGGGGCGCTCATCTTCGGCCAGGCGGCCGTCGCGCAGCAGGACGTGCGGGTCGCCGCGGTCGCCGAATTCATCGACGGCAACGTCCGCCCCTGGCTGGGCGATCCTGCGATCCTCAACGCCTTCATCGCCCAGAACGCCGCCCATGCCGGGCTCGACCAGGCCGAGATCGACGCCCTCGACGCCCACTGGCGCGGCGAGCTTTCGCGCGCCGACCGACCGGTGATCGAGGCGCTTCTCTCCAATCCCCTCTCGCTCTACCTCAAGGGCCGCCAGCGCGCGGCCGAAGGCGTGATCACCGAGATCTTCGTCATGGACAATCGCGGCCTGAATGTCGGCCAGAGCGACATCACCTCCGACTACTGGCAGGGCGACGAGGCGAAGTGGCTGGAGAGCTTTGGCGGCAGGGCGCTTCATGTCGAGGAGCCGGAACGCGACGAGTCGACCCAGCTCATGCAGTCCCAGGCGAGCCTGCCGATCCGCGACCCTGCGACCGGCGCCGTCATCGGCGCCATCACCGTCGGCGTCGATCTCGACGCGCTCTGACGCTACGCAAGAGAATCACTTTATCCACGGATCACAACTGCGCCCGGATGGCTATTCCTTGAAGTCGGGAGGGGAAAAGACCCCGGAAATTTACCTGTAATTTTTCCCGCTTTTCCACAGTCGCATGCCGCGACGGCGCGTCTTTTGCCCGGAACCCGCTGATTTTTCAGGCATCCGGCGATGTCCCCATTTTCCACAGCCGGCAGGCACAAGATGTAGCGTTCAAACTTCCTTCACAAACCAGCCCTTGACGGGAATCGGGCAGATGAGGTTAATGAAATCCAAGTTGCGGCGGCGACTGGACCGGAGTGTTACGAGGTCGGTTCTCATCATGAAATCGCGTATCATGCGCATGTGGCCGGGTGGATGATCCGCTCGCTGCACGGGTTTTTTCGCGCTCTTTTTCCTGAAACGCCATCGCGACCGATTGGACTGGAAAAAAGAAGCTGTTGATACTATATTTAGTATTTGCAGCCACATTCAGCACAAGATACAGGAGGCCGAGATCGATCGGCTTTCCCGCACGGACTGGACGATTTGAGCTGGCTGCAAGGGCATTGCGGCCGGACGGGGATAATTTGCGCCCTGTTTTGAGGCAGGAAGCGGCAGCGAAGGACAACGAACAATGCGCATAGAACGTCGTTTCACCAAACCCGGCCAGTCGGCCTATGCGGACATCGAATTCCGCAAGGCCGTCAGCGAGATCAAGAACCCCGACGGCTCGATCGTCTTCCGCCTCGCCGATATCGACGTGCCGGCCCAGTTCTCCCAGGTCGCCGCGGACATCCTCGCGCAGAAATATTTCCGCAAGGCCGGCGTGCCCGCGCGCCTGAAGAAGGTCGAGGAAAACGACGTCCCCTCCTTCCTGTGGCGCTCCGTGCCGGATATCGAAGCCCTGAAGGCGCTCCCCGAGGGTGAGCGCTACGGCTCGGAAACCGATGCCCGCCAGGTTTTCGACCGCCTCGCCGGCACCTGGACCTACTGGGGCTGGAAGGGCAAGTATTTCGCCTCCGAGGAAGACGCTGCCGCCTTCAAGGACGAACTCGCCTATATGCTCGCCACGCAGCGCGTCGCCCCGAATTCGCCGCAGTGGTTCAACACCGGCCTTCACTGGGCCTATGGCATCGACGGCCCCGGCCAGGGCCATTTCTATGTCGACCCCTTCACCGGCAAGCTCGTCAAGTCCAGGTCCGCCTACGAGCATCCCCAGCCGCACGCCTGCTTCATCCAGTCCGTCGAGGACGACCTCGTCAACGAGAACGGCATCATGGACCTGTGGGTGCGTGAGGCGCGCCTCTTCAAGTACGGGTCGGGCACCGGCTCGAACTTCTCGCACCTGCGCGGCGAAGGCGAAAAGCTTTCCGGCGGCGGCCGCTCGTCCGGCCTGATGAGCTTCCTGAAGATCGGCGACCGCGCGGCCGGCGCCATCAAGTCCGGCGGCACGACCCGCCGCGCGGCCAAGATGGTCGTGGTCGACATCGACCATCCCGATATCGAGGCCTACATCAACTGGAAGGTCAAGGAAGAGCAGAAGGTGGCGGCCCTCGTCACCGGCTCGAAGATCGTCGCCGGCCACCTCAAGGCCATCATGAAGGCCTGCGTCAATTGCTCGGCCGACGGCGACCAGTGCTTCGACCCCGCCGAGAACCCGGCCCTCAAGCGCGAGATCCGCGCCGCCAAGAAGAGCCAGGTTCCGGAAAACTACATCAAGCGCGTCATCCAGTTCGCCAAGCAGGGCTACAAGGACCTCGAGTTCAAGACCTACGACACCGACTGGGATTCGGAAGCCTACCTCACCGTCTCCGGCCAGAACTCCAACAACTCCGTCTCGCTGAAGGACGACTTCTTGCGCGCCGTCGAGAATGACGGCGACTGGAACCTCACCGCCCGCAAGGACGGCAAGGTCATGAAGACGCTGAAGGCGCGCGACCTGTGGGAGCAGATCTCCTACGCCGCCTGGGCGTCCGCCGATCCGGGCCTGCACTTCAACACGACGATGAACGACTGGCACACCTCGCCGGCCGCGGGCCCGATCCGCGCCTCGAACCCGTGCTCGGAATACATGTTTCTCGACGACACGGCCTGCAACCTCGCCTCGCTGAACCTCCTGCAGTTCAAGGACGCGGCCACCAAGAACATCAACATCGCCGACTACGAACATGCCGTCCGCCTGTGGACCATCGTGCTGGAAGTCTCGGTCATGATGGCGCAGTTCCCCTCGCGCCAGATCGCCGAACGCTCCTACGAATACCGCACGCTCGGCCTCGGCTACGCCAATATCGGCGGCCTCCTGATGTCCTCGGGCATCCCGTACGATTCGACCGAAGGCCGCGCCATCGCCGGCGCGCTCACCGCCATCATGACCGGCGTCTCCTATGCGACGTCTGCCGAAATGGCGAGCGAGCTCGGCCCGTTCCCGAACTTCGCGCCGAACCGCGACAACATGCTGCGCGTCATGCGCAACCACCGCCGCGCCGCCTATGGCGAGACCACCGGCTACGAGCAGCTTTCGGTCAGCCCGGTCGCCCTCGTCCATGACGAGTGCCCGGACCAGACCCTCGTCGTCCACGCCAAGGCCGCCTGGGACAAGGCTGTCGCGCTCGGCGAGACGCACGGCTACCGCAACGCCCAGACGACCGTGATCGCGCCGACCGGCACGATCGGCCTCGTCATGGATTGCGACACGACCGGTATCGAGCCCGACTTCGCCCTCGTCAAGTTCAAGAAGCTCGCCGGCGGCGGCTACTTCAAGATCATCAACCGCGCCGTTCCCGAAGCGCTGCGCACGCTCGGCTATTCCGAAAGCCAGATCGCCGAGATCGAGGCCTATGCCGTCGGCCACGGCAACTTCAACCAGGCGCCGGCCGTCAACCCCGGCTCGCTGAAGGCCAAGGGCTTCCCGGACGACAAGATCGAGGCGGTCAATGCCGGCCTGAAGTCCGCCTTCGACATCAAGTTCGCCTTCAACCAGTGGACGCTCGGCGCCGACTTCCTGAAGGAGACGCTGAAGGTTTCGGACGAGCAGCTTTCCGACATCTCCTTCAACCTCCTGGAGCATATCGGCTTTACGAAGAAGGAGATCGAGGCTGCCAACATCCACGTCTGCGGCGCCATGACGCTGGAAGGCGCGCCCTTCCTCAAGGACGAGCACCTGGCGGTCTTCGATTGCGCCAACCCGTGCGGCAAGATCGGCAAGCGCTATCTTTCGGTGGAAAGCCACATCCGCATGATGGCCGCCGCCCAGCCGTTCATCTCGGGCGCGATCTCCAAGACGATCAACATGCCGAACGAGGCGACCGTCGAGGACTGCAAGAACGCCTACATGCTCTCCTGGAAGCTCGCGCTGAAGGCCAACGCCCTCTACCGCGACGGCTCGAAGCTCTCCCAGCCGCTCAATGCCTCGCTGATCGAGGATGCGGACGACGAGGACGATGCGGTCGAGGCGCTGGTCGCCGCACCCGCCGCCGCCCAGGCCGTTACCGTCACGGAAAAGATCGTCGAGAAGATCATCGAGCGCGTCGTGCGCGACCGGGAAAAACTGCCGAACCGCCGCCAGGGCTACACCCAGAAGGCCGTCGTCGGCGGGCACAAGGTGTATCTGCGCACCGGCGAATTCGGTGACGGCCGCCTCGGCGAGATCTTCATCGACATGCACAAGGAAGGCGCCGCCTTCCGCGCCATGATGAACAATTTCGCCATCGCCATCTCGCTGGGTCTGCAGTACGGCGTGCCGCTGGAAGAATATGTGGAGGCCTTCACCTTCACCAAGTTCGAGCCGGCAGGCATGGTGCAGGGCAACGACGCGATCAAGAACGCGACGTCGATCCTCGACTACGTCTTCCGCGAACTTGCCGTCTCCTATCTCGGCCGTCACGACCTCGCCCATGTCGACCAGTCGGACTTCTCCAACACCGCGCTCGGCAAGGGCATCCAGGAAGGCAAGACCAACCCGTTCTCGACCGGCTGGACGCGCGGCCACAAGCCGACGCTGATCCAGGGCGGCCAGGGCGGCGAACGCCAGCTCTCCGAGCCGAAGGGCGCGGCCACCGCCGCTCCCGCCAAGGCCTCCTCGGGCAGCAACGTCACCTCGTTCGCCGGCAGCGCCGCGCGCAAGATCGAGCCGACGACCGCGATCTCGACCTCCGAAATCGTCGCCTTCAAGCGCGATTACGAGGAGCGCGCCGCCGAGCTTGTGGAGGAGGTCGCCGAAGACGTCGCCGACGAAGGCACCCAGAGCGTCACCGCCCTCTTCTCCGACAAGGCCGCCGCCGAAGCCGCCAGCGCCAAGGCCGACGCCAAGAAGCTGGAAAACGAACGCCGCATGCGCTCCATCGCGCAGGGCTACACGGGCAACATGTGCTCGGAGTGCCAGAACTTCACGATGGTGCGCAACGGCACCTGCGAGAAGTGCGACACCTGCGGCGCGACGAGCGGTTGCAGCTGAGGCCGGGCATATACAGACGACCGCATGCGATACCCCGGCGATTTGCCGGGGTATTTTTTTCGGATGGAATGGCGAGGAACCACGCGTCATTGCCGTAGCGGAAAGCACAGGCTACATGCAAACCTCCCGCTACGGGAAGCGACCCGCCGTCCGACGATTGAGAAGGAACAGTCGATGCCGATAGCGCCGCACCGGGGGCCGATCGCCCTTGCCTACCGCGTCCTCGTCCTGCCCGGCGTCATCGCCTATCTCTTTTCCGTCAGCATCGTCGTGCTTGCCGCCGACAGGTTCTGGCTCGTCGATCTTCTTACCTTCGCCTGGCCCTATGTCGTCGCTGCCGGCGCGATGCTCACCGCGGCGGCGCTGGTGACGCGGCGGCTGAAGGCAATCGTCATGGCCTTGGCGGGCCTTGCCGTCGCCCTCATTCCGGCCGCCGATGTGCCGACCGCGCGCCTTGCCGCCGCAGGGGGCGGGCTGAAGGTGATGACCGCCAATCTCTATGGCCGCAATCTCGACGATCCCGCGCCGCTGCTTGCGCTGCTGCGTGCGGAAAAACCCGACATCGTCGTGCTGCAGGAAACGACCGGGGCGCTGGAGGAGACGCTCTCCGCCGCCGGCCTCTATGCCTATCAAAGCAGCGCGGAGGCGCGCGAGCGGGACGCGCTGAAGGTCTTCTCCCGCCTGCCGATCCGCGCCGAGACCGCGCTGAAACGCGCCTTCACCGAGGAGCGCGCCTACAAGCAGCCGCTGCGGCTGGAACTGGAGATCGACGGCAAGCCGCTCTTCCTCTACGCCTTCCACCCCGAAACGCCGCGCCGGCTCTGGCAGTGGCGCGACCGCAATGCCTATCTTTCGGCCGCCGCCGACGCGGTGCGCGGCGATCTGGAGACGGCGCCGGTCATCGTCGCCGGCGACTGGAACACGCCGACCTGGTCGCCCTTCTTCCGCGCCTTCCTCAAGCAGGCAGGGCTTGCCTCCACGGCGAGCGGCTGGCTGCAGCCCGTCACGCGCTTCAGCCTGAAGCTCGACGCGATCGCCTATGTCGGCGCCTCGATCGACCATATCGTCGTCTCGCCGGATATTTCCGTGAGGGCGCGCCACGTCGGTCCGGATTTCGGCTCGAACCACCTGCCGGTGATCGCGGAACTCGCGCTGCCGGAAAACTGATCCCCCTCGCCCGGGCGGAAAAACACCCTATCTTAGAGGCAGACCCATTGTGACGGAGACGACCATGCCGACGGAAAAGGACAGCCCCAGGGCCTCGCTGGAGGAAGAGCGCGCCCGACAGAAGCGGAAATCGGCGAAGGCCGAACAGGACGACTATCTGGAGGAGGCGCTGGAAGAGACCTTCCCGGCCAGCGACCCGATCGCCCCCGGCGACGTGAAGGACCACGCCAAGTGAGCGGCCGGGCGCTGCGGCGGACGACCTGAGCGGCGATGGGCGCCCTCTTTCTCTTCACCGGCCCGGACGACGCCGCCGTCACCCTGCTCCTTGCCCATGGCAGCGGAGCGCCGATGGATTCGGCGGCGATGAACGCGGCGGCGAACGCCCTTGCGGCCGAGGGCCTGCGCGTCGCGCGCTTCGAGTTCGCCTATATGGCGGCCCGGCGGACCCACGGCAGCCGCAGGCCACCGCCGAAGGCCGAGACGCTGAACCCGGAATTTCGCGCGGCCGTCGCCAATCTGGCGGCCAAAGGCCCGCTCGTTATCGGCGGGAAATCGATGGGCGGGCGTGTCGCCAGCATGGTGGCGGACGACCTGTTCGCCGAGGGCCGCATCGCCGGCCTCCTGTGCCTCGGCTATCCGTTCCACCCGCCGGAAAAGCCGGCGCAGCTGCGCACGGCCCACCTGATGGGCCTTACGACGCCCGCCCTCATCTGCCAGGGCACGCGCGACCCTTTCGGCACGAAGAACGAGGTGCCGGGCTACGGGCTGCCGGAGCGCATCGGCTTCCTGTGGCTGGAAGACGGCGACCATGACCTCAAGCCCCGCAAGTCCGTCTCCGGCTTTTCCGCCGCCGACCATCTTGCCACCATGGCGCGCACGGTGAAAGCCTGGGCGCAGACGCTCGGCTGACGCCTGTTCCGCACGGAACAGCGCCAGGGCCCGTCCCATGCGAAGGTTCGGTCACTGGATGGAACGAACCATCCCCACCGAACCAGAAGGGACCCCGACATGCGCAACCTCCTCCTCGCCGCCGCCATCGCCTTCACCGCCGTCGCCGGCTTCGCCGGCCCCTCGGAGGCCGGCTACGACAGCTACGGCTACCAGCCCGCCTGCTTCGTCAAGAAGATCAAGACCTACGACTACTACGGCAACCCGATCGTCAAACGCGTCCGCGTCTGCCACTAGGCGGCGCCCCCGATCTGGGGTCGATCGCAGCGCGGCTGCCGCCGGCTGACGGCCTCACGGACGCGACGAAGCCCGGATGCGATTTCGCATCCGGGCTTCACTTTCCTATTCAAGCGCCGTTCACCCGCCCGGCCCGACGGCGTCCGAGAGAACGCGTCAAGTCTTTGCAAAAACGCTTGCGAATGCGATTCAGGTTCTTGCCGGATTGAATCCGTCTGCAGATGCAACGGATTGAAAACCCTGTTCTATTTCCGGTTGCCCCGGCGGGTCGGCGCGGAAGGGAACATTAACCCGGCCATGCGACTATCCGCGCGAGACCAGACATATCCGGGCAGGCCATGACACACAGCTTCTCCTACACGCATTACGACCTCGACATGCAGCGCGCCGGCACGATGATCGAAATCACGCTCTCGGCGGTCGCCAATGTGCGGTTGATGAGCCATGGCAATTTCGACCTCTTCAGGAATGCCCGCCAGCACAAGTTCCTCGGCGGCGTCGCCAAGCAATCGCCGATCCGGCTGAAGATCCCGGAAAACGGCCATTGGCATGTGGTGGTCGACATGGAGGGTCATCTCGGCAAGGCCGAATCGTCGATCAAGGTCGTCCCGGTCGTCGCGCAGAAGCCCGTGCAGCGCTTCAGCACTGCCTCCTGACGGGCGCGGCGCGCCTCAGCCGCGCTCGCGGCGCAGCTTCGCCCACCATTCCAGCCGTTTCTTCAACTCGCGCTCGAAGCCGCGCTCGGGCGGATCGTAGAAGGTCTTGCGGCCCATCTTCTCCGGGAAATAATCCTGGCCGGAAAAGGCGTCCGGCTGGTCGTGATCGTAGCGATAGCCCTCGCCGTAACCCTCGCCCTTCATCAGCTTCGTCGGCGCATTGAGGATGTGCTTCGGCGGCAGCAGCGAGCCGTTCTCCTTGGCTGCGCGCATGGCGGATTTGTAGGCGGTGTAGACGGCGTTCGATTTCGGCGCGGTGGCGATGTAGACGCAGGCCTGCGCCAGCGCAAGCTCGCCTTCCGGCGAGCCGAGGAAATCGTAGGCATCCTTGGCGGCGTTGCAGACGACGAGCGCCTGCGGATCGGCAAGGCCGATATCCTCCACCGCCATGCGCACCATGCGCCGGCAGAGAAACAGCGGGTCCTCGCCGGCATCCAGCATGCGGGTGAGATAGTAGAGCGCCGCGTCCGGATCGGAGCCGCGCACGGACTTGTGCAGCGCTGAGATGAGATTGTAGTGGCCGTCCTGCGACTTGTCGTAGACGGGCGCCCGGCGCTGCACGATGCGGAAGAGGTCGTCCTGCCCGAAGGTCTCGCCGGCGCGCGCGGCGCGCCAGACCTCCTCGGCAAGCGTCAGCACCGCCCGCCCGTCGCCGTCGGCCATGCGCAGCAGGGAGGCGCGCGCCTCCTCGTCGAGCGGCAGCGGTTTTTCCTCGATCGCCTCGGCGCGCTTGAGGAGTTCTTCCAGGCTCGCCTCGTCATGCGGCTTGAAGGTGAGCACGCGGGCGCGGGAGAGAAGCGCGGCGTTGAGTTCGAAGGACGGGTTCTCCGTCGTTGCGCCGACGAGCACGATCGTGCCGTCCTCCATGACGGGCAGGAAACTGTCCTGCTGGGCGCGATTGAAGCGATGGATCTCGTCGACGAAGAGCAGGGTCTGCCGACCGCCCATGCGGCGCTGGCGCGCCGCCTCGAACACCCTCTTGAGATCGGCGACGCCGGAGAAGATCGCGGAGATCTGCTCGAAGGCGAGCCCCGTCTCGCCGGACAGGAGGCGCGCCACTGTGGTCTTGCCCGTGCCGGGCGGCCCCCAGAAGATCATCGAGCCGAGCGAGCCGGCCTCGATCATGCGCGAGAGCACGCCGTCAGGCCCGGTCAGGTGCTCCTGGCCCGACACTTCGCCCAGCGTGCGGGGGCGCAGGCGATCGGCCAGGGGCCGCTTCGCCGCCATCTCCTCCGGTTCACGCGGGGCGAAGAGGTCGCTCATCGGAAGAACTGGCGGATTCGCTGGCCGTCGCGCTCGATCTCGACGCGCCAGATGGACGGGTCCTCGTCGACCAGCGCGGCAAGGCTTTCGGTGGAGGCGACCGCGGTGCCGTTGAGCGCGATGACGATGTCGCGCGGCTTGAGGCCGATGCGCGCGGCCGGCGAGCCGCGATTGACCTCGGTCACGACCACGCCAGCGGTGATCCGGTTGGTCGGCATGCGCAGTTCCTCCGCCACGCGCGGCGACAGGTTGGCGACGACCGCGCCGGAGAAGGGATTGCGGCCTTCGATCAGCCGCTCGTCGCGCGGCGTCGTCTCGGGCGCTCGGTCGAGGGAGAGCGTCAGGTCCTGCTCCTTGCCGCCCGCGACGACGGTGATGCGCGCCGTGCCGCCGATGCCGACCGTGGTGAGGCGGTAGCCGAGCGCGTCGGGATGCTCGACCGGAATGCCGTTGACGGCGGTGACGACCTGCCCCGGCTTCATGCCGGCCTTTTCCGCAGGGCTGCCGGCCTGCACCTGCGAGATCAGCGCGCCGCGGGCGCGGTCGAGGCCGAGCGCCTCGGCGACCTCCGAGGTCACCGGATCGAAGGTGGCACCGATGAACGGGCGGTCGAAGGTGGCGCTGCCGTTCTCGGCACTGGCGACGAAGGTCTTCACGAGATTGGCCGGAATGGCGAAGCCCACGCCGTTCGAGCCGCCGCCGCGCGAGAAGATCGCGGTGTTGATGCCGATCAGTTCGCCGTTCATGTTGATGAGGCCACCGCCGGAATTGCCGGGATTGATCGAGGCGTCCGTCTGGATGAAGAAGCCGAAATCGCCCGACCGGATCTGGTTGCGGGCAAGCGCCGAGACGATGCCGCTCGTCACCGTCTGGCCGACGCCGAACGGGTTGCCGATGGCCAGCACCAGGTCGCCGACCTCGACGGCGTCGCTGTCGCCGAGCGGCAGCGCCGTGAACTGCGCATCCGCCTTGATCTTCAGGACGGCAAGGTCGACGCGCTCGTCCTTCAAAACGACGGTGCTCTCATATTCGCGGCCGTCCGCCAGCGCGACCTTGATGTCGCTCGCCCCCTCGATGACATGGTTGTTCGTCACCACAATGCCGGAGGTGCCGACGATGACGCCCGAGCCGAGCGAGGATTGCTTTTCGCTGCGGTTCGGCATGCGCTGGCCGAAGAACTCCTCGAAGAAAGGGTCGCCGTCGAAGATCGAGCGGCGCTCGACGACGCGCTCGGCATAGACATTGACCACCGCGTTCTCGACCTGCCTGACCAGCGGCGCGAAGGAGAGCTGCATTTCCGTGCGCGATTGGGGCACGGCGCGCTCTTCCGCCGCCGCGGGCGCCGCAAGGGCGAGGGCGACGGCAAGCGGGGCGGCAAGCAGGATGCGGACGTTCGGCATGGACGAGTCTCCTTCGTTTCTGCGTCAAGATCAGATAGGATTTCGCAGGAGAAAAGGCAAACCGCGGGAGGCCAAGCCTCTCGCGCGATCTCACGCGGCACGCACGAAAATGTGGTTGCCGCAAATCCTTCACCGCCGTTGAAACAACACGGGCAGCCTTTACGTAGGTATCAGGGAAAACAACCGAACAGATCGAGCCCCGCCATGTCTCTCTACCGTCCACCCCGCATCCCCGCTTCGCAGATCACCCCGGAACGCTGTTTCCTCGGCCGCCGCTCTTTCCTCGCGGCCGCCGCCGGCGGGGCGCTTCTGGCATCGGGGGCGCCCGCCTTCGCCGAAGCCCTCAAGGCATCGAAATCGCCCTACGTGGTGGACGAAGCCGTGACGCCCGAAAAGGACGTGACCAGCTACAACAATTTCTATGAGTTCGGCCTCGGCAAGGGCGACCCGCTCGCCAACTCCGAAAAATTCAAGCCGACGCCCTGGACGGTGAAGGTCGACGGGCTCGTCGGCAAGCCGAAGGAATTCGGGCTGGAGGAGCTGCTGGCCCTGCCGCTGGAAGAGCGGGTATACCGCATGCGCTGCGTGGAAGCCTGGTCCATGGTCATCCCCTGGATCGGTTTTCCGCTCGCCAGCCTGCTCGACAAGGTGGAGCCGCTGGGCGATGCGAAATACGTCGCCTTCGAAACCATCGTCCGGCCGGAGGAGATGCCCGGCCAGTCCGGCTATTTCCAGTCGCTGCCCTGGCCCTATGTCGAGGGCCTGAGGCTCGACGAGGCGCGCCATCCGCTGGCGATCCTCGCTGTCGGCGTCTACGGCAAGACGCTGCCCAACCAGAACGGCGCGCCGATCCGCCTCGTCGTACCATGGAAATACGGCTTCAAGGGCATCAAGTCGATCGTCAGGATCACGCTCACCGACAAGCAGCCGCCCTCTACCTGGAACCTTGCCGCGCCGAACGAATACGGCTTCTACGCCAATGTGAACCCGGAGGTCGACCATCCGCGCTGGAGCCAGGCGAGCGAGAACCGCATCGGCGAAGGCGGCTTCTTCGGCGCCAACCGCCGGCCGACCCTGCCCTTCAACGGCTATGCCGAGGAGGTCGCCGGCCTCTACAGCGGCATGGACCTCAGGGCGAACTACTGATGGCGCGCCCGCCGGCCCTGCCCCGCAAATACCATGCGGCCTCGATCTGGCTGCTCTACGCCGTCGGCCTCGTGCCGGCCGCCTGGGGCTTCTGGCTCGGCGCCACGGGCCGCCTGCCGGGCAATCCGGTCAAGGAATTCGAACACCTGCTCGGCCTCTGGGCGCTGCGATTCCTCGTCGCCACGCTGGCCGTTACGCCGCTCCGCGATCTCTTCGCCATCAACTGGGTACGCTATCGCCGGGCACTCGGCCTTCTGGCCTTCTGGTACGTGCTGATGCATTTTTCGACCTACATGCTGCTCGACCAGTACCTGAACTTTCCGGCGATCCTCGCCGACATCGCCAAACGGCCCTTCATCACCATCGGCATGACCGGCTTCGTGCTGCTCATCCCGCTGGCGCTGACGTCCAACAATTGGTCGATCCGCAGGCTCGGCCCGCGCTGGGTGAAGCTGCACCGGCTGGTCTACGGCATCGCCGCCGCCGGCGCGCTGCATTTCGCCATGTCGGTGAAGGTGGTCGGGCTGGAGCCGTGGACCTATATCGGCCTCGTGGCCCTGCTCCTGCTGTGGCGGCTGATGCGGCCGTATTTCAATCGCTGGAAGCGTGGCAGCGACGGCAGAACGCAGTTCCATCGGGCATAGCCCCTCACCTGCCTGCCGGCATCCTCTCCCCGCAGGCGGGGCGAGGAGCGCTGGGCGCGCCGTTCTGCCCCTTCTCCCCGCAGGCGGGGAGAAGGTCCCGGCAGGGGGATGAGGGGCGCCGAACGCCAACAGAAAGGCCGGGAGATCGCTCTCCCGGCCTTTCTCGATTCCCAGCCCCGAAAGGATCAGGCGGCTTCGGCAGCGTCCGCTTCAGCGGCAACGCGGGCCTTGTCGGCTGCGCCCTTGGCATCGACGTCGCGGTCGACGAACTCGATGACGGCGAGCGGGGCATTGTCGCCGTGGCGGTAGCCGGCCTTCATGATGCGCAGGTAGCCACCGTTGCGGCTGGCATAGCGCGTCGCGATCGCGTCGAACAGCTTCGAAACGACGGCGACGTCACGGATCTGCGAGATCGCCTGGCGGCGAGCGTGCAGGTCGCCGCGCTTGCCGAGGGTGACGAGCTTTTCGACGATCGGGCGAATTTCCTTCGCCTTCGGCAGGGTGGTGACGATCTGCTCATGCTGGATGAGCGAGGCAGCCATGTTGGCGAACATCGCCTTGCGGTGGCTGGCAGTACGGTTGAGTTTGCGACCGGAATTCTGGTGGCGCATCTCGGTTCTCCTTCACATGCAGGCAGTTGCCTGCCGTTTGATGGTGGCGCATGTCAGCTACATGCGCAGTTTATAGATGCTAAGGCCAGCTTTATGCGCCCCTTTCGGGGCGCATGCGGCCTTAGTATTGGTCTTCGTAGCGCTTGGCGAGATCTTCGATGTTCTCGGGCGGCCATGCCGGCACTTCCATGCCGAGGTGCAGGCCCATGGAAGCGAGAACTTCCTTGATCTCGTTGAGCGACTTGCGACCGAAATTCGGAGTGCGAAGCATTTCGGCTTCGGTCTTCTGAATGAGATCGCCGATATAGACGATGTTGTCGTTCTTCAGGCAGTTCGCCGAACGGACGGAAAGTTCCAGTTCGTCGACCTTCTTGAGGAGCGCCGGGTTGAAGGCGAGCTCGGTGACCGATTCCTCTTCGGCTTCCTTCTGCGGCTCGTCGAAGTTGACGAAGACCGAGAGCTGGTCCTGGAGGATGCGGGCCGCGAACGCGATCGCATCTTCGCCCGTGACGGAACCGTCGGTCTCGATGGTCATCGTCAGCTTGTCGTAGTCGAGAACCTGGCCTTCGCGGGTGTTTTCCACCTTGTAGGACACTTTCTTGACCGGCGAGTACAGGCTGTCGACCGGGATGAGGCCGATCGGCGCGTCTTCGGAACGGTTGCGGTCGGCCGGGACATAGCCCTTGCCGTTGTTGACCGTGAACTCCATGCGGATCTCCGCGCCCTCGTCGAGGGTGCAGATGACATGGTTGGGGTTCAGGATCTCGATGTCGCCGACCGTCTGGATGTCACCGGCCGTCACGACGCCCGGGCCCTGCTTGCGCACGACCATGCGCTTCGAATCGTCGCCATCCATCTTGATGGCGATTTCCTTGATGTTCAGCACGATGTCGGTCACGTCTTCCCGGACGCCCGGGATCGACGAGAACTCGTGCAGCACGCCGTCGATCTGCACGGCGGTCACGGCCGCCCCGCGCAGCGACGACAGGAGAACGCGACGCAGCGCGTTGCCGAGGGTCAGGCCGAAGCCACGTTCCAGCGGCTCTGCAACAAGGCTTGCCTTGGTACGGCCGGAGGAGGTGAACTCGACCTTGTTCGGCTTGATCAGTTCCTGCCAGTTTTTCTGGATCATATGTTTTGCCTTCCGTTCGCCGCCACCATCCAATCGTGGCGGCCGAGCCCTGAAGATCCGCGGAAGCCGTCAGCCGGCTTCCGCAGTAATTCGAATGCGATGATTCAGACGCGGCGCTTCTTGCGCGGGCGGCAACCGTTGTGCGGGATCGGGGTCACGTCGCGGATGGACGTGATCATGAAGCCGGCGGCCTGGAGGGCGCGCAGAGCCGATTCGCGACCGGAACCCGGACCGCAGACTTCGACTTCCAGCGACTTCATGCCGTGTTCCTGGGCCTTCTTGGCGCAGTCTTCGGCGGCGATCTGGGCGGCGAACGGGGTCGACTTGCGCGAACCTTTGAAGCCCTTTGCACCGGCCGACGACCAGGCAATCGCGTTGCCCTGTGCATCGGTGATGGTGATCATCGTGTTGTTGAACGAAGAATTGACGTGAGCAACACCCGAGGTGATGTTCTTGCGTTCGCGACGGCGGACGCGTGCGGCTTCCTTGGCCATGGATAGTCCTTTCGTTGATCTCGACACCGCCGTAGTTCCAGCGGCTCCACCGGGCGGGAGAAACCCCCTGCCCTGAATAAAATTTGCATACCCGCCCGAAGGCCCGGCATGCGGCGATATCGTCACTGCCGTAATGCCAGCAGCTCCACCGACCGGGGCACAGGCCTGGCGCCAAGCCCCGCTCGAAACTCAAAAGAGGCCGGCGCGAAGCGCCAGCCTCCCGTTCCCCGTTTCCGGGAAATTACTTCTTCTTGCCTGCGATGGCCTTCGCCGGGCCCTTGCGGGTGCGGGCGTTGGTGTGCGTGCGCTGGCCGCGGACCGGCAGGCTGCGGCGATGACGCAGGCCACGGTAGCAACCGAGGTCCATGAGACGCTTGATGTTCATCGAGGTCTCGCGACGCAGGTCGCCTTCGACCTGGTAGTCGCGGTCGATGGCTTCACGGATCTGCAGGACTTCCGCATCCGTCAGCTGGTGTACGCGACGATCGGCCGGGATACCGACCTTCTCGATGATTTCCTGTGCAAACTTCGGGCCGATCCCGTGAATGTAGGTCAGCGCGATAACCACGCGCTTCGCGGTCGGGATGTTGACGCCAGCGATACGTGCCACGCCTGTTCTCCTTGCTTCCAGTTGCCATCCGGCAAGTGGTCTTCTTCATTCGATACGGCCGGAAAGGCCGCTGCTCAATTGAGGTTCGGGACATGTCGAAAACGACCGCACCCGGACTTCGTTCTTCTGAAATCCGCGCCGATCGCAATGGTATGTCGCGAGTTGGCGCTGTCATAAGGGGAATCGGCCGAAAAAGTCAACTCCCGGCCGGTCCTTTTTCGCCCGATCTCAGGCGTTCTCCAGGATTCCGGCAATCTCGGCCGTCACCTGGTCGACATTGGCCATGCCGTCGACCGTCTGGAGCTTGCCGGTCGACGCGTAGTAGGTCGACAGCGGCGCGGTCTTCTCGCGGTATTCCGTCAGGCGGCGCTTGAAGGCTTCCGGATTGTCGTCGGAGCGCACGGCGCCGCCGGCGGCGATCGTCTCGGCCACGCGGGTCTCCATGCGCTTGACCAGCGCATCCTCGTCGACCTTCAGCTCGATCACGGCGTCGAGCGCGATGCCCTTGCCGGCGAGGATCCGGTCGAGGGCTTCTGCCTGCGGAACCGTGCGCGGGTAACCGTCGAGGATGAAGCCCCTGGCACAGTCGGCCGAATCGATCCGATCCGACACGATCTCGTTGACGATGGCATCGGAGACGAGCTGGCCGGCATCCATAACGGCCTTGGCGCGCTTGCCGACATCCGTGCCGGCGGCGACGGCCGCCCGCAGCATGTCACCCGTGGAGAGCTGCGGAATACCGTGCTTCTCCGTCAGGAGCTTGGCCTGTGTCCCCTTGCCAGCGCCCGGCGGTCCCAGAAAAATCAGTCTCATCGTCCCCTCTTTCCTCCACGCAGCTTCGACTTCTTGATCAGCCCCTCATACTGCTGAGCAATCAGGTGACCCTGAATCTGTGCTACAGTATCAAGGGTCACGCTGACAACAATCAAAAGCGACGTACCACCAAGGTAGAACGGCACCCCTGTCTGAGCGATGAGAATTTCGGGAAGGATGCAGACGAAGACGAGATAGAGCGCGCCGACGACCGTAATGCGGGTCAGCACGTAGTCGATATATTCGGCGGTGCGCTCGCCCGGGCGAATGCCCGGAATGAAGCCGCCGTGCTTCTTCAGATTGTCGGCCGTGTCCTTCGGATTGAAGACGATGGCCGTGTAGAAGAAGGCGAAGAAGGCGATCATGCCCGCGTAGAACAGCATGTAGAGCGGCTGGCCGTGGCCGAGTGCGGCAATGACCATGGTCGCCCAGGACGGCAGCTCGGCGGTGTTCGAGAAGCCTGCGAGCGTTGCCGGCAACAACAGCAGCGAGGAGGCGAAGATCGCCGGGATGACGCCCGAGGTGTTCAGCTTCAGCGGCAGGTGCGACGTGTCGCCCTGGAACATGCGGTTGCCGACCTGTCGCTTCGGATACTGGATCAGCAGCCGGCGCTGGGCGCGCTCCACGAAGACGATGAGTGCGATGACGCCGACGGCCATGACCACGACAGCGATGACGACGCCGATCGAGAGCGCGCCGGTGCGGCTGAGTTCCAGCGTGCCGGCCAGCGCGCTCGGAAGGGCCGCGACGATGCCGGCGAAGATGATCAGCGAGATGCCGTTGCCGATGCCGCGCGAGGTGATCTGCTCACCCAGCCACATCAGGAACATCGTGCCGCCGAGCAGCGAGATGACGGTGGAGAGGCGGAAGAACCAGCCCGGATCGTTGACGAGCCCTGCCCCGCTCTCCAGGCCCACCGCGATGCCGTAGGCCTGCAGCGTACCGAGCAGCACTGTGCCGTAGCGGGTGTACTGATTGATGATCTTGCGGCCCTGCTCGCCTTCCTTCTTCAGTTGCTCCAGCGAGGGAACGACCGAGGTCATGAGCTGCACGATGATCGACGCGGAGATGTACGGCATGATGCCGAGCGCGAAGATCGCCATGCGCTCGACGGCGCCGCCGGAGAACATGTTGAAGAGGCCGAGGATGCCGCCGGACTGGCCGCGGAAGGCCTGCGCGAAGGCATCGGGGTTGAGGCCCGGCAAAGGGATATAGGTGCCGAGACGATAGACGAGCAGCGCGCCCAGCGTGAACCAGAGACGCTTCTTCAGGTCTTCCGCCTTGGCGAAAGTCGAGAAGTTGAGATTAGAGGCAAGTTGTTCCGCTGCCGAAGCCATGCATTTCTCCGCGAAGCCGATCCGGCGGCGGTGAGCCCGGCCAGGTCCGGATTGGCTGATCCGTTGGCACGCCCCCTCGCCCCTCCTCGGACCGACGGCGCATGCTGAAATTCGTCTTGCCCCTCTGCCGGTGCGGCAAAGCGGGCGGATGGAGCCTAAACCGGTTGAAACGCGGATTGTCAAGCAATCCCGGCCTCACCCTGGCTTTTAATTCCGGACAACAGCGGAGAGAAGAATCCCGGCCGTCGTTGTGAGGCTCACATATGGGAGCAAAATCGCCCGGTGTGAAGCACACCGGGCGATAATTTCGTCGAATTATTCAGCGGCTTCCGCGGCTGCGACAAGAAGCTTGATCGAGCCGCCGGCCTTTTCGATCTTCTCGACCGCCGGCTTGGAAGCGCCGGCGACCTCGAAGGCCACCTTGGCCTTCAGTTCGCCGTCGGCCAGGATCCGCACGCCGTCCTTCTCGCGGCGGATGACGCCGGCTGCCTTGAGGGCGGCCGCATCGACGGTCGCCTTGGCATCGAGCTTGCCGGCATCGATCGCCTTCTGGACGCGGTCCAGCGAGACGATGACGAAGTCGGAGGAGAAGATGTTGTTGAAGCCGCGCTTCGGCAGGCGACGGTAGATGGGCATCTGGCCGCCTTCGAAGCCGTTGATGGCGACGCCCGAACGAGCCTTCTGACCCTTCACACCGCGACCGCCGGTCTTGCCCTTGCCGGAACCGATACCGCGACCGAGGCGCTTGCGACCCTTCGAAGAGCCTTCGTTGTCCTTGATTTCATTGAGTTTCATGATCTATCCCCTCACTTCTCTTCGACGACGCGAACGAGGTGCTGGACGGCACGGATCATGCCGCGGACAGACGGGGTGTCTTCCAGCGTGCGAACCCGATGCATCTTGTTGAGGCCCAGGCCGACGAGCGTTGCGCGCTGGATGGCCGGACGGCGGATGGGGCTGCCGATCTGCTCGACAGTCACCGTCTTCTTGGCGGTTTCTTTCTTAGCCATGGATCAGTGCTCCTTATTCTTCGGCAGCGACGCCGGCGGACTGACGGCGGGCCTGCAGCGTGGCGTACTTCATGCCGCGCTGTGCCGCGATGTCCTTCGGGTGCATCTGGCTCTTGAGAGCGTCGAACGTCGCACGGATCATGTTGTACGGGTTCGAGGAACCGGTCGACTTGGCGACGACGTCATGGACGCCGAGGGTTTCGAAGACGGCGCGCATCGGGCCGCCCGCGATGATGCCCGTACCGGCCTTGGCCGAACGAAGCAGGACCTTGCCGGCGCCGTGGCGGCCGTGCACGTCGTGGTGCAGCGTGCGGCCGGAGCGCAGCGGAACGAAGATGAGGTCGCGCTTGGCGGCTTCGGTGGCCTTGCGGATCGCTTCGGGAACTTCACGAGCCTTGCCGTGGCCGAAGCCGACGCGGCCCTTCTGGTCGCCGACGACGACGAGCGCTGCGAAACCGAAACGACGGCCGCCCTTGACGACCTTCGCGACGCGGTTGATCGCGACGAGCTTGTCGACAAACTCGCTGTCGCGCTCTTCGCGGTTCTGGCGGTCATCGCGACCGCGCTTTTCCTGTGCCATTGTCCTTTTCCTTTTTCTTTTCCGGGTGCAATCGGCAGATTGACGAAAGTCGCCCCCATTTCATGGAAATGGAAGCGACCGATACCCTGCTGAGGATCGGCGGGGCGCGAAACGCGCCCGGCCGAATGATCAGAAGTTCAGACCACCTTCACGGGCAGCTTCGGCGAGAGCCTTGATGCGGCCGTGATAGATGAAGGCGCCACGGTCGAAAACGACCTCCTTGACGCCTGCCTTGACGGCACGCTCGGCGATGAGCTTGCCGACGGCAGCGGCTGCTGCCGTGTCGGCGCCCGTCTTCAAAGACGAGCGCAGATCGGTGTCGAGCGTGGAGGCGGACGCAAGCGTCGTGCCGGCCACGTCGTCGATGACCTGTACGTAGATGTTCTTCGACGAGCGATGAACAGACAGGCGCGGACGGCCATTGGCGACCGCCTTGATGGAACGGCGCACGCGGTTGGCGCGGCGCTGGAGAGCTTCTTTCCTGCTAGCCATTTCGCGTGATCCTTACTTCTTCTTGCCTTCTTTGCGGACAATCCGCTCTTCGGCATACTTGACGCCCTTGCCCTTGTAGGGCTCGGGGCCACGGTATTCGCGGATTTCCGCGGCGACCTGGCCGACCTGCTGCTTGCTGATGCCGGAGACGATGATTTCGGTCGGCTTCGGAACAGCGATCGAGATGCCTTCCGGCGTCTGGTAGACGACGTCATGGCTGAAGCCGAGGGCCAGCTGCAGGTTCTTGCCCTGCAGCGACGCGCGGTAACCGACGCCGTTGATTTCGAGCTTGCGCTCGTAGCCGTCCTTGACGCCCTTGAAGATGTTCTCGAGCATCGTGCGGGACATGCCCCACTTGGAACGAGCATCCTTGCTATCGTTGACCGGCTGGACGACAACGGAGTTGTCTTCGAGCTTCACCGAAACTTCGTCGTTCGCGACGAAGAACAGTTCGCCCTTCGGGCCCTTCGCGGTGACCTTCTGACCATCGACGGTCGCGGTGACACCAGCGGGAACCGGAACGGGCTTCTTACCGATACGAGACATTGTTTTATCCTGTCTGTTCGTTATGGAAATTCCTGCTCAGCCTTAGAAGACCGAGCAAAGAATCTCGCCACCAACGTTCTGTTCGCGTGCCTGGTGATCGGCCATCACGCCCTTCGGGGTCGAAAGGATGGTGATGCCGAGGCCGTTCGCGACCTGCGGAATGGACTTTACCGAGACATAGACCCGGCGGCCCGGCTTGGAGACGCGGTCGATCTTGCGGATCACGGACGCGCCTTCGTAGTACTTGAGTTCGATGTTCAGCTCGGACTTGCCGTTGCCGAATTCGACTTCCGAATATCCGCGGATGTAACCTTCGGACTGAAGGACATCCAGAACGCGGGCGCGCAGCTTGGAAGCCGGCGTCGAAACGCTGGACTTGCGGCGTGCGGCGCCGTTGCGGATACGGGTGAGCATATCGCCCAAGGGATCAGTCATTGCCATGTGCCCGTCTCCTTACCAGCTCGACTTGACGATGCCCGGCACCTTGCCGAGATTGCCCAGTTCGCGAAGCGCAATACGCGACATCTTGAGTTTGCGATAGAAAGCGCGCGGACGGCCCGTGACTTCGCAACGGTTGCGGATGCGGGTCTTGGAGCCATTGCGCGGCATTTCGGCAAGCTTCAGGGTCGCCTTGAAGCGCTCTTCGATGGGAAGAGACTGGTTCTGGATGATCGCCTTGAGGGCGGCACGCTTGGACGCCTGAGCGGCGACCAGCTTGCGGCGGCGGTTGTTCTTCTCGACTGCGCTGGTTTTAGCCATAACAGTTGTTATCCTTCTTTACGCTTGTCGTTACGGTCAGGCGCGGAACGGGAAGTTGAACTCTTTCAGAAGAGCCCGTGCTTCGTCGTCCGTCTTTGCCGTCGTGCAAACGATGATGTCCATGCCCCACATCTGATCAACCTTGTCGTAGTTGATCTCCGGGAACACAATGTGCTCCTTGATACCCATGGCGAAGTTGCCACGGCCATCGAAGGACTTCGGGTTCAGACCACGGAAGTCGCGTACGCGGGGCAGCGCGATGTTCACGAGGCGATCCAGAAATTCATACATGCGGGCGCCGCGGAGCGTAACCTTCGCGCCGATCGGCATGCCTTCGCGCAGCTTGAAGCCGGCGATGGAGTTGCGGGCGCGCGTGATGACCGGCTTCTGGCCGGCAATCGCTGCGAGGTCGCCAGCCGCTACGGTCGGCTTCTTCGAGTCGCCCGTCGATTCGCCAACACCCATGTTGATGACGACCTTGTCGAGGCGCGGGATCTGCATCTCGTTGGCGAAGGAGAACTGCTCCTGAAGCGCCTTGCGGATACGCTCGACGTATTCCTTCTTGAGGCGCGGCTCATACTTGATGTCAGCCATCGATCGACACTCCCGAACGCTTTGCTACACGAACCTTCTTGTCGCCCTCGATCTTGAAACCGACGCGGGTCGGCTTGCCGTCCTTGGGGTCGGCGATCGCGATGTTCGACAGATGGATCGAAGCTTCCTTGGTGATGATGCCGGCTTCCTGGGTCTGGGTCTGGCGCTGGTGACGCTTCACCAGGTTGATACCCTTGACGACCGCGCGGTCTTCCTTCGGCATGACCTGTACGACTTCACCGGTACGGCCCTTGTCCTTGCCGGTGAGCACGACGACCTTGTCGCCCTTACGAATCTTTTGCATAGCCATCGCTCCTTACAGTACTTCCGGAGCCAGCGAGATGATCTTCATGTGGTTCTTGGCGCGAAGTTCGCGCGGAACCGGTCCGAAGATACGGGTGCCGATCGGCTCTTTCTTGTTGTCGATGAGGACGGCTGCGTTGTTGTCAAAACGGATGACGCTGCCATCGGGGCGGCGGATGTCCTTGGCGGTGCGCACGACGACCGCCTTCATCACGTCACCCTTCTTCACGCGGCCGCGCGGGATCGCTTCCTTGATCGAGACGACGATCACGTCGCCGACCGAAGCGTACTTGCGCTTGGAGCCGCCCAGCACCTTGATGCACATGACACGACGTGCGCCGGAATTATCCGCGACGTCGAGGTTAGTCTGCATCTGAATCATGTCAGGTCGCCTTCTTGTTTTACCGGACCGGTTGGGTGTCAGCCCCCTGTTCCAGCTTATGGAAATTCATGTTTTCGCGCGGGATGGTCTTTTGCCAGGGTGGTTTCCACGTCGGCGAACCGATGGACCTTCCGTGCGCTCAAAGCAAAAGAACGCTCGTGATTCCGAGCGTCCTTGCGCTGCTACATACAGGGTTTTGCGCCAAACACAAGGGCCCGGCGCAAAATCCGATGCTATTAAGCGTGGGCCGACACGACGGTCCAGCGCTTGTCCTTCGAGATCGGGGCGCATTCCTCGATGGAAACGACGTCGCCGACCTTGTACTGGTTGGTTTCGTCATGCGCCTTGTACTTCTTGGACCGGCGAACGGTCTTCTGAAGCAGCGGATGGGCAAAACGGCGTTCGACGCGAACGACAACGGTCTTGTCGTTCTTGTCGCTGACAACAGTGCCCTGCAGAATGCGTTTCGGCATATTATTCGGTCCTTAGGCCTTGGCTTCTGCCGCCTTCTGGCGGGCAATGGTCTTGACGCGCGCGATGTCCTTGCGGACTTCGTTGACGCGCGAGGTCTTCTCGAGCTGGCCGGTAGCCTTCTGGAAGCGCAGGTTGAACTGCTCCTTCTTCAGCTTGGCAAGCTCTTCGTTGAGCTGGTCGGCGCTCAGCGCCTTGACGTCTGCGGCTTTCATGGCGCTCGCTCCTTACTCTGCAATGCGCTGTACGAAGCGCGTCTTGACCGAGAGCTTGGCCGAGCCGAGGCGAAGCGCTTCACGCGCAATTTCCTCGGATACACCGTCGATCTCGAACATCATACGGCCGGGCTTGACCTTGGCCGCCCAGTATTCGACCGAACCCTTACCCTTACCCATGCGCACTTCCGTGGGCTTGGCGGTGACCGGAACGTCGGGGAACACGCGGATCCACACACGGCCGGCACGCTTCATGTAACGGGTGATCGCGCGGCGGGCCGCTTCGATCTCGCGAGCGTTCACGCGATTCGGTTCCTGAGCCTTCAAGCCGAACTCGCCGAAGGCGAGCTCGGAGCCGCCCTTGGCGACACCCTTGATGCGGCCCTTGAACTGCTTGCGGTACTTGGTACGCTTTGGCTGCAACATTTTTTTACTTCTCCGATATTGGCTGCCAAACGCGACTGTTACGCGTTTTCACGACGACGGTCGCCACGATCGCCGCGTTCACGGCTGGCGGGACCCTGGCTGTCACTTTCGCTCGCGCGACGCTCCGAAGCCATCGGGTCGTGCTCAAGGATCTCGCCCTTGAAGATCCAGACCTTGATGCCGCAGATGCCGAATGCGGTTTCGGCTTCAGCCGTACCGTAATCGATGTCCGCACGCAGCGTGTGAAGCGGAACGCGACCTTCGCGGTACCATTCCGTACGGGCGATTTCCGCACCGCCGAGACGGCCGGCGCAGGTGATCTTGATGCCTTCGGCGCCAAGACGCATGGCCGACTGAACAGCGCGCTTCATCGCACGGCGGAAAGCCACGCGGCGCTCGAGCTGCTGGGCGATCGACTGGGCGACGAGGGTCGCGTCGACTTCCGGCTTGCGCACTTCAACGATGTTGAGGTGCGTTTCGGAATTCGTCATCTCGGAAAGCTTCTTGCGAAGCTTCTCGATGTCCGCGCCCTTCTTGCCGATGATCAGACCCGGGCGAGCCGAGTGGATCGTGACGCGGCACTTCTTGTGCGGGCGCTCGATGACGACCTTGGCGATACCGGCCTGCTTCAGCTCGTCCATGACGAACTTGCGGATCTTCAGGTCTTCGTGGAGCAGCTGGCCGTATTCGGCGTTGTCGGCGAACCAGCGGCTGTCCCAGGTACGGTTGATGCCGAGGCGGAAACCGATCGGATTAATCTTCTGGCCCATTATGCGGCCTCCCCTTTGGCTTCGACTTCACGGACGACGATCGTCAGATGCGAGAAGGGCTTCTCGATCCGCGATGCACGGCCGCGGCCACGAGCGGCAAAGCGCTTCATGACGATCGACTTGCCGACATACGCCTCTGCGACGATGAGCGAGTCAACGTCGAGGTCGTGATTGTTCTCCGCGTTGGCGATCGCGGATTCGAGCGTCTTCTTGACGGTCTCGGCGCTACGCTTGCGTGAGAACTCAAGCTCGGCGAGAGCCCGGTCGACCTTCTTGCCGCGGATGAGCGCAGCAAGCAGGTTGAGCTTCTGGGGGCTGACGCGGATCGTGCGCGCGATAGCCTGCGCCTCGTTATCCTTCAGCCGACGTTCGGCTTTAGCCTTACCCATCGTTACTTCCTCTTCGCCTTCTTGTCCGCACCGTGACCGTAGTAGGTCCGGGTGGGAGCGAATTCACCAAACTTGTGACCGACCATGTCTTCATTGACGGCCACCGGGATATGCTTCGAGCCGTTGTAGACGCCGAAGGTGAGACCGACGAACTGCGGCAGGATCGTGGAGCGACGGCTCCAGATCTTGATCACTTCGCTGCGACCGCCTTCACGAACCTTCTCAGCCTTCTTGAGAAGATAGCCGTCAACAAACGGGCCTTTCCATACTGAACGAGCCATTTCTGACTAACCTCTCTTACTTCTTCTTCAAGTGGCGCGAGCGCATGATGAACTTGTCGGTCGACTTGTTCGAGCGGGTACGCTTGCCCTTGGTGGGCTTGCCCCACGGGGATACGGGGTGACGACCACCGGAGGTGCGGCCTTCACCACCGCCGTGCGGGTGGTCGACGGGGTTCATGACGACACCGCGGTTGTGCGGGGTCTTGCCGCGCCAACGGGTGCGACCGGCCTTGCCGTCGTTGATGTTGCCGTGATCCGGGTTGGATACGGCGCCGACCGTTGCGAGGCAGGACGAGTGAACCAGGCGCTGTTCGCCCGAGTTCAGGCGAAGGATCGCCATGCCCTGGTCGCGACCGACGAGCTGAACGAACGTACCGGCGGAGCGGGCGATCTGGCCGCCCTTGCCCGGCTTCATCTCGACGTTGTGAACGATCGAGCCGACCGGGATGTACTGCAGCGGCATGGTGTTGCCGGGCTTGACGTCGACGGCCGTGCTGGAGGCGATGACCTTGTCGCCGGCTGCCAGGCGCTGCGGGGCAAGGATATAGGCCTGCTCGCCGTCGGCATAGTTCACCAGAGCGATGAACGCCGTGCGGTTCGGGTCGTATTCCAGACGCTCGACCGTGCCCTCGACGTCGAACTTGCGACGCTTGAAGTCGATGAGACGGTAGGTGCGCTTGTGACCGCCGCCGATGAAGCGGGCGGTGATGCGACCGAGGTTGTTACGACCGCCGCTCTTGGAGAGACCTTCGGTCAGGGCCTTGACGGGCTTGCCCTTGTAAAGGCCCGACCGGTCGACGATGACCAGCTGGCGCTGGCTCGGAGTGGTCGGATTGAAGTGTTTCAATGCCATTTTCTTGTTTCCTCTTTAGCCGACTGCCCGATTAGAGCCCGGTGGAGACGTCGATGGACTGACCGTCAGCGAGCGTGACGATAGCCTTCTTGACATCTCCCTGCCGGCCGGCGAAGCCGCGGAAACGCTTGATCTTGCCCTTGCGGACGAGCGTGTTCACAGCCGTGACCTTGACGCCGAAGAGAGCTTCCACGGCAGCCTTGATTTCAGGCTTGGAAGCGCGCTTGGCAACGTTGAAGACGATCTGGTTGTTTTCGGAGACCAGCGTCGACTTTTCGGTGATCGAGGGGGATACGATCACATCGTAGTGGCGAAGATCCGTCATTTGAACCGCTCCTCGAGGGCTTCTACAGCAGCCTTGGAGAGCACGAGCTTGCCGCGGCGCAGGATGTCGTAAACATTGATACCCTGGATCGGAAGAACATCCACGTTCGGGATGTTGCGTGCTGCGAGCTTGAAGTTGCCGTCAAGTTCCGCGCCGCCGATGAAGAGGGCATTGGTGAGGCCGAGCGAAGCGAATACGCCGGCGAGAGCCTTCGTCTTTGCTTCCGCGGCGACGAGGTCGTCGACGATGATGACGTCGTCAGCCTTGATCTTGGCCGAGAGGGCGTGACGCAGGCCGAGCGCGCGAACCTGCTTGGGCAGGTCGTGGGCGTGGCTGCGCGATACCGGGCCGTGGGCCTTGGCACCGCCGCGGAACTGCGGAGCGCGCGCCGAATGGTGACGAGCGCGACCCGTACCCTTCTGCTTGTACATCTTGGAGCCGGTACGGGACACTTCGCTGCGCGTCAGCGACTGGTGCGTGCCCTGCTGCTTCTTGGCGAGCTGCCAGCGGATGACGCGGGCAATGATGTCTTCGCGCGGCTCGAGGCCGAAGATCGCGTCGGAAAGAGAGACCTTGCCGGCGTCCTTCCCGTCGAGGGTCGTGACTTTGAGATCCATGATCAGGCTCCCTTACTTGGCTGCGGCGCGCACGGCGGCCGGACGCGGCGCGTCGGACGGGGTGCCGGACTTGACGGCGTCACGGACAACGATCCAGGCGCCCTTGGAGCCCGGGACTGCGCCCTTGACGAGAATGAGACCGCGTTCTTCGTCGGTGGAGACGACTTCGAGGTTCTGGGTGGTGACGCGCGTCTGGCCCATGTGACCGGCCATGCGCTTGCCCTTCCAGACCTTGCCCGGGTCCTGGTTGTTACCCGTCGAACCGTGCGAGCGGTGCGAAACGGAAACGCCGTGCGTTGCACGAAGGCCGCCGAAGTTGTGGCGCTTCATGGCACCGGCGAAACCCTTACCGATCGTGGTGCCGGTGACGTCGACGAGCTGGCCGGCGACGAAGTGGCTCGCGGTCAGTTCCGCGCCGATCTCGATGAGGTTGTCTTCCGAAACGCGGAACTCGACGAGCTTGGCCTTCGGCTCGACGCTTGCGGCGGCGAACTGGCCGCGCAGGGCCTTTGCCGTATTCTTCACCTTGGAAGAGCCGGCGCCGAGCTGGACGGCCGTGTAGCCGTTCTTGTCCTGCGTACGCTGGGCGACGACCTGGACGTTGTCCAGTCGCAATACTGTTACGGGAATGTGCTCACCTGCGTCATTATAGACGCGAGTCATCCCTACTTTCTGTGCAATCACACCTGAACGCATGGTTCAATCCTCTTAGAAGTCCTGGCGGGATCGTGACGTCCCGTCATGCCTCTTGGTTTAAGGATTCCACTCGGGCTTTTCGGCCGTCGGGTTTCCCGTTTTCAGAAGACGTCGGCTTAGTGCCACGTACCTTCCTTGTTATTTCGGCTTGCGCCGGACTTAGAGCTTGATCTCTACGTCTACACCGGCCGCCAGGTCGAGCTTCATGAGAGCATCGACCGTCTGCGGCGTCGGATCTACGATGTCGAGCAGGCGCTTGTGGGTGCGCATCTCGAACTGTTCACGGCTCTTCTTGTCGACGTGGGGCGAGCGGTTGACCGTGAACTTTTCAATACGGGTCGGGAGCGGAACGGGACCGCGGACGCTTGCGCCGGTGCGCTTTGCCGTCGACACGATCTCGCGCGTGGAGGCATCAAGGATCCGGTGGTCAAACGCCTTGAGGCGGATGCGGATGTTCTGGCCGTTCATACGACTTTTCCTTAGTTCGTTATCCGCGCGATTCTCTTGGGAAAGCGCGCTTTTTGATTCTGGCGGTTCCATAAAGGAACGCACACGAAAACACAATTGCCGAAAGGCCAGTCCGCTACATTTTCAAAGACCGGAGGGGCAGGGTTGCCCCCTGCCCTTCCTATTTCAGCGGCCTATGGCCTGAATGTTACTCGACGATCGAGGCGACGATGCCGGCGCCGACGGTGCGGCCGCCTTCGCGGATGGCGAAGCGCAGCTTTTCTTCCATCGCGATCGGAACGATCAGCTCGACTTCAACCGTGACGTTGTCGCCCGGCATGACCATTTCCGTGCCTTCCGGCAGCGAGACGATGCCCGTCACGTCCGTCGTGCGGAAGTAGAACTGCGGACGGTAGTTCGTGAAGAACGGCGTATGACGGCCGCCTTCTTCCTTCGTCAGGATGTAGGCTTCGGCCATGAACTTCTTGTGCGGCTTGACCGAACCCGGCTTGCACAGGATCTGGCCACGCTCGACGCCGTCACGCGTGACGCCGCGCAGAAGCGCACCGATGTTGTCGCCGGCCTGGCCCTGGTCGAGCAGCTTGCGGAACATTTCCACGCCCGTGCAGGTCGTCTTCGTCGTCGGGCGGATGCCGACGATCTCGATTTCCTCACCGACCTTGACGATGCCGCGCTCGACGCGACCGGTCACGACCGTGCCGCGGCCCGAGATCGAGAACACGTCTTCGATCGGCATCAGGAACGGCTGGTCGATCGGACGCTCCGGCGTCGGGATGTAGGCGTCGACGGCAGCCATCAGCTCGCGGATCGCGTCTTCGCCGATCTTCTTGTCCGAATCTTCGAGAGCGGCCAGAGCCGAGCCCTTGATGATCGGGATGTCGTCGCCCGGGAAGTCGTAGGACGACAGAAGTTCGCGAACTTCCAGTTCGACGAGTTCGAGCAGTTCCGCGTCGTCGACCTGGTCGACCTTGTTGAGGAACACGACGATCGCCGGAACGCCGACCTGGCGGGCGAGCAGGATGTGCTCGCGCGTCTGCGGCATCGGGCCGTCGGCGGCAGAGCAGACCAGGATCGCGCCGTCCATCTGGGCAGCGCCGGTGATCATGTTCTTGACGTAGTCGGCGTGGCCGGGGCAGTCGACATGCGCATAGTGGCGGTTCGGCGTCTCGTACTCGACATGTGCCGTCGAGATGGTGATGCCGCGGGCCTTTTCTTCCGGAGCGGCGTCGATCTGGTCATACGCCTTGAACTCGCCGAAATACTTCGTGATCGCTGCCGTCAGCGACGTCTTGCCATGGTCAACGTGGCCGATCGTGCCGATGTTTACGTGAGGCTTGTTGCGCTCAAACTTACCTTTTGCCATTTCCGGCTCTCCGTTCCTGATCCCGCGAGGGGAAATTCATACAATTGGTGGGGCGTACCCCGGTCACTTCTGACCGGAGTACTTTGCCTGGATTTCCTGCGCGACGTTCGAGGGAACCGGCGCATAGTGGTCGAAGACCATCGAGTACTGGGCGCGGCCCTGCGACATGGAGCGCAGGTTGTCCACGTACTTGAACATGTTGGCCAGCGGCACGTTGGCGGCGATCACGACGGCGACGCCGCGCGATTCCTGGCCCTGGATCTGGCCGCGACGGGAGTTCAGGTCGCCGATGACGTCGCCGACATAGTCTTCCGGCGTCACGACTTCGACCTTCATCATCGGCTCCAGCAGCTGGGCGCCGGCTTCGCGGGATGCTTCACGGAAGCAGGCACGCGAGGCGATTTCGAAGGCGAGGACCGAGGAGTCGACGTCGTGGAAGGCGCCGTCGATGAGCGTCGCCTTGACGCCGAGCATCGGGAAGCCTGCGAGCGGACCGGAGGACAGAACGCTTTCGATACCCTTCTGGACGCCCGGGATGTATTCCTTCGGAACAGCACCGCCGACGATCTTGGATTCGAATGCGAAATCTTCGCCTTCCGGGTTCGGTTCGAAAACGAGCTTCACGCGGGCGAACTGGCCGGTACCACCGGTCTGCTTCTTGTGCGTGTAGTCCTTCTCGGTCTTGCGCGTGATCGTCTCGCGGTAGGCGACCTGCGGGGCGCCGACGTTTGCTTCGACCTTGAACTCGCGACGCATGCGGTCGACGATGATGTCGAGGTGAAGTTCGCCCATGCCCGCGATGATCGTCTGGCCGGATTCCTCGTCGGTCTTGACGCGGAAGGACGGGTCTTCGGCCGCGAGACGGTTGAGCGCGAGGCCCATCTTTTCCTGGTCGTTCTTGGTCTTCGGCTCGATCGCGATCTGGATGACCGGCTCGGGGAATTCCATGCGCTCCAGGATGACCGGCTTCAGCGGATCGCAGAGCGTGTCGCCCGTCGTCGTGTCCTTGAGGCCGGCGAGAGCGACGATGTCGCCTGCAAAGGCTTCTTCGATGTCTTCACGCGAGTTGGAATGCATCTGCAGCATGCGGCCGACGCGCTCGCGCTTTTCCTTGACCGTGTTCATGACCGACGTGCCCTTTTCGAGCTTGCCGGAATAGATGCGGGCGAAGGTGAGCGAACCGACGAAGGGGTCGTTCATGATCTTGAACGCGAGCATGGAGAGCGGCTCGGCGTCGTCTGCATGACGCTCGATCTCGGCTTCCGTCTTCACGTCGATGCCCTTGATCGCCGGGATGTCGGCCGGCGACGGCAGGTAGTCGACGACGGCGTCGAGCAGCGGCTGAACGCCCTTGTTCTTGAACGCCGTACCGCAGAACATCGGGTGGAACTTCACCTCGATGGTGCCGCGGCGAACGAGTTCGCGGATCTTTTCGTTGTCCGGGTAGTTGCCTTCGAGATAGGCTTCCATCGCGGCCTCGTCGATCTCGACGACGGTCTCGATGAGCTTCTCGCGGTACTCCTCGGCCTTTTCCTTCATGTCTTCCGGAATCTCGACGACGTCCCACTGCGCGCCGAGCGATTCGTCGCGCCAGACGAGTGCGTTCATCTCGACGAGGTCGATGACGCCCTTGAAGTCGCTTTCAGCGCCGATCGGCAGCTGCATGACGACGGCGGTCGCACCGAGGCGCGACTTGATCATGGAAACCGAGCGGTAGAAGTCCGCGCCGGTCTTGTCCATCTTGTTGCAGAAGATCATGCGCGGAACGTTGTACTTCTCGGCCTGACGCCAGACGGTTTCCGTCTGCGGCTCTACGCCGGCATTGGCATCGAGAAGGGCGATCGCGCCGTCGAGCACGCGCAGCGAGCGCTCGACTTCGATGGTGAAGTCGACGTGGCCGGGGGTGTCGATGATGTTGAAGCGACGGGTCTTGCCGTCACGGCCCTTCCAGAAGGTCGTGGTGGCAGCGGACGTGATCGTGATGCCGCGTTCCTGCTCCTGCTCCATCCAGTCCATCGTGGCGGCGCCGTCATGGACTTCGCCGATCTTGTGGGACTTGCCGGTGTAGTAGAGGATGCGTTCGGTCGTCGTCGTCTTGCCGGCGTCGATATGCGCCATGATACCGAAATTTCGGTAGTCTTCGATTTTGTATTCGCGAGCCATTAACGGACTCCTTTCGAGACGTCTAGTTTCGGTTACCAGCGGTAATGCGAGAACGCACGGTTGGCGTCGGCCATCTTGTGCGTGTCTTCGCGCTTCTTGACGGCGCTGCCGCGGTTGTTCGCTGCGTCCATGAGTTCGCCGGAAAGGCGCTCGACCATGGTCGTTTCGTTACGCTTGCGGGCAGCAGCGATCAGCCAGCGGATGGCCAGAGCCTGACGACGCTCCGGACGAACGTCGACCGGAACCTGGTACGTCGCACCACCAACGCGGCGCGAGCGCACTTCGACGTGCGGCGCGACGTTGTCGAGAGCCGAATGGAACACGCCGAGCGGATCGGCCTTTGCCTTGCCCTGAACGACATCGAAGGCGCCGTAAACGATCGTTTCGGCGACGGACTTCTTGCCGTCCAGCATGATGGCGTTCATGAACTTGGTGACGACGAGATCGCCGAACTTCGGGTCCGGGTTGATCTCGCGCTTTTCTGCTCTATGGCGACGGGACATACTTTTCGTCTTTCTTCAAATGGTTCCGACCAGCGAAATGGCGCCGGTTACTGTATTATTTCGGACGCTTCGCGCCGTACTTGGAGCGGCGCTGCTTGCGGTTCTTGACGCCCTGGGTGTCGAGAACGCCGCGGATGATGTGGTAGCGCACGCCCGGAAGGTCCTTCACGCGGCCGCCACGGATCATGACGACGGAGTGTTCCTGCAGGTTATGGCCTTCGCCCGGGATATAGCCGATGACTTCGAAGCCATTGGTCAGGCGGATCTTGGCGACTTTACGCAGAGCCGAGTTCGGCTTCTTCGGGGTCGTCGTGTAGACGCGGGTGCAGACGCCGCGCTTCTGGGGGTTTTCCTGCAGAGCAGGAACCTTGTTGCGCTTTACCGACGCCTGGCGCGGCTTGCGGATCAACTGGTTTACGGTAGGCATAGAACCATCCCTTGCAAATCTAGTCTCGTTTACCCTTGCGGGCGGATACATGGCCACACGCGTGTTCATGCGCAATAAGAGGCCGATCCGCTTCTGCAGACGACCTCCATAGGCAGAGGACGCGATATAACCGCGTCATGCGTGCAGCATTCATGTTCTCAACGTGCGTCGAGCCCTGTTTGAGGCGAACTTCAGAACGAGTCGTTCCGAACCAGCCAGCCTCACATAGGCTCTGATGGCGTGCGGTCTACTGACTTAAGGGCAAAAGGTCAAGGGGCGGGGCGAAAGAATCCCGGGGCCGCATGGCTGGCCCGCCTGAAAAGCAGGGCTTTCAGCGCCCTTCCCTGCCAGGTGCGAGGAGATTTCAGACCGAACCGTCATCGCCGCACGATATTAAGAAAGCGTGAAGACGGAATCAACCGGAAGGGTCGGCAGGCGCCGGATGCATCCACTGATTCCCTTCCATCACCTTTTCCGGCCGGCCCCGATTTTGCGTTTGGGCTCGCCCGCCCTACCCTTTATAGGAACCGGTATCATCGACCCGAAAGGAACGCCCATGCCGTCCAATGCCGATAATGACAACACGCTCGACGACCCGATGGTCTTCATCATCATCGGCAAGGCCTACGAGCGGGAGGGCGACGAGGGTATCGACATCCACGTCATGCTGCGCGCGCCCGACGACGACACCGCCGTGCGCGAGGCGCTGAACGCACTCTCCGAGGAAGGCTTCCTCGAGGCCGACCTCGACCAGATCGGCACGCTGACCGGCACGCCCGAAGACGAGCCGCATGCCTCAGCCTACAAGGGCGCGCTCGAAGGGGAAGTGGCGATCATCCGCTTCGCATGATCCCGCCGCCTGAAGACAGAAAAGCCGCCCGGCGACCACCGGGCGGCTTTTTTGTCTGGGACGACAGGGCAGCGAACCGCCCTGCCCTGCAACCTTACTCGGCCGCTGCGTTCTCGCCGCCGGCGAGGTCCGCCAGCATCGGGGTTGCAACGCCGGCGCCGGTCGACTTACGGCGCTCGTCGAGGATCATCTCGTCGCGGGCCGTCGCGATGCGGCGGATCTGCGTCATGGTGCCGCCGGTGCCGGCCGGGATGAGGCGGCCGACGATGACGTTCTCCTTGAGGCCCTGCAGGCCATCGGTCTTGCCGGCGATCGCAGCTTCCGTGAGGACCTTGGTGGTCTCCTGGAAGGATGCGGCCGAGATGAACGACGGGGTCTGCAGCGACGCCTTGGTGATGCCGAGGAGGACCGGATCGCCGTAAGCCGGCTTCTTGCCTTCCTCGATCAGGCCGTCGTTGACGTCTTCCAGCTCGATCCGGTCGACGTTGTCGCCGACGATGTAGTTCGAGTCGCCGGCATCCGTGATCTCGACCTTCTGCAGCATCTGGCGAACGATCACCTCGATGTGCTTGTCGTTGATCACCACGCCCTGCAGACGGTAGACTTCCTGGATTTCGTTCACGAGGTAGGAAGCGAGTGCTTCCACGCCCTTGATCGCCAGGATGTCGTGCGGCGCCGGGTTGCCGTCGAGGATGTAGTCGCCCTTTTCGATATAGTCGCCGTCCTGAAGGTGGAAGGGCTTGCCCTTCGGGATCAGGTACTCGACCGGCTCGACACCGTCTTCCGCCGGCTCGATCATCACGCGACGCTTGTTCTTGTAGTCGCGGCCGAAGCGAACCGTACCATCGATCTCCGCGATGATGGCGTGGTCCTTCGGACGACGGGCTTCGAACAGTTCGGCAACGCGCGGCAGACCGCCGGTGATGTCCTTGGTCTTGGCGCTTTCCAGCGGCGAGCGGGCAAGAACGTCACCCTGCGAGACCTTCTGGCCCGGCTCGACCGAGAGGATCGCGTCGACCGAGAGCAGGAAGCGGGCTTCGCCACCGCGGGACAGCTTGGCGACGGCGCCATTCTTGTCCTTGATGATGATCGCCGGCTTCAGGTCCGTACCGCGCGGCGTCGAGCGCCAGTCGATGACCGAACGCTTGGTGATGCCGGTGGATTCGTCCGTCGATTCCAGAACCGAGATACCGTCGACCACGTCTTCGAAGTGAACGGTGCCCTCGACTTCCGTCATCATCGGACGGGTGTAGGGGTCCCACTCGGCGAGACGCTGGCCGCGCTTCACCTTGTCGGCATCGTCGACGAAGATCTTCGAACCGTAGGCGACGCGCTGCGAGGAGCGTTCCACGCCGCGCTCGTCGAGGATGGTGATCGCCATGTTGCGGCCCATCGCGACGAGTGTGCCGTCGGAATTGCGCAGCATGTTGCGGTTCTTGATCTGCACCGTGCCTTCATACGAGGCTTCCAGGAACGACTGGTCGACCACGGTCGCCGTGCCGCCAAGGTGGAAGGTACGCATGGTGAGCTGGGTGCCTGGTTCGCCGATCGACTGCGCCGCGATGACGCCGACGGCCTCGCCCATGTTGACGGGCGTGCCGCGTGCAAGATCTCGACCGTAGCATACGCCGCAGACGCCGGTCTGGATCTCGCAGGTCAGCGCCGAGCGGATGCGGATCGACTGGATGCCAGCCTTCTCGATCGCCACGACGTCGGCTTCGAGGATCATCTTGCCGGCATCGACGATGCGCTCACCCGTGACCGGATGATCGATATCGTCCAGAGCCGTACGGCCGAGAACGCGGGTGCCGATCGAGGCCACGACCTGGCCGGCATCGACGATCGCCGTCATGGTGAGGCCCTTGTCGGTGCCGCAGTCGACATGCGTGACGATGCAATCCTGCGCGACGTCGACGAGACGGCGGGTCAGGTAGCCGGAGTTCGCGGTCTTCAAGGCGGTGTCCGCCAGACCCTTGCGGGCGCCGTGCGTCGAGTTGAAGTACTCGTTCACGGTCAGGCCTTCCTTGAAGTTCGAGATGATCGGTGTCTCGATGATCTCGCCGCTCGGCTTCGCCATAAGGCCGCGCATGCCGCCCAGCTGGCGCATCTGGTTCGGAGAACCGCGGGCGCCCGAGTGGCTCATCATGTAGATCGAGTTCATCGGCTTCTGGCGGCCGGTCTCGGGGTCGAATTCGACGGCCTTGATGCGCGCCATCATCTCTTCCGCGACCTTTTCGGTGGCCTTGCCCCAGGCGTCGACGACCTTGTTGTACTTCTCGCCCTGGGTGATCAGGCCGTCATTGTACTGCTGCTCGTATTCCTTGACGAGATTTTCGGTGTCGCCGACGATCTTCGCCTTGGTGTCCGGAATGACCATGTCGTCCTTGCCGAACGAGATGCCGGCGCGGCAGGCGTGGCTGAAGCCGAGCTGCATGATGCGGTCGCAGAAGATGACCGTGTCCTTCTGGCCGCAGTGACGGTAGACCGTGTCGATCATCTTGGAGATGTTCTTCTTGGTCATTTCCTGGTTGCAGATGTCGAACGGGATGTTGCCGTTCTTCGGCAGCAATTCGCCGATGATCATGCGGCCGGGCGTCGTCTCGAAGATCTTGGTGTAGGGCTTGCCCTCGCCGTCGACCGACTTGTAGCGGCCGCGGATCTTCGCATGCAGCGTGACGACCTTGTTTTCCAGAGCGTGGTGCAGTTCGCCCATGTCGGAGAAGGCCATGCCTTCGCCCGGCTCGTTCTGGTTCAGGATCGACAGGTAGTAGAGGCCGAGAACCATGTCCTGCGAGGGAACGATGATCGGTGCGCCGTTCGCCGGATGCAGGATGTTGTTCGTCGACATCATCAGCACGCGCGCCTCAAGCTGGGCTTCCAGCGAGAGCGGGACGTGGACGGCCATCTGGTCGCCGTCGAAGTCGGCGTTGAAGGCCGTGCAGACGAGCGGGTGCAGCTGGATCGCCTTGCCTTCGACCAGGATCGGTTCGAAGGCCTGGATGCCCAGGCGGTGCAGCGTCGGCGCGCGGTTCAGGAGAACCGGATGCTCGCGGATCACCTCGTCGAGGATATCCCAGACTTCCGGCTTTTCCTTCTCGACCAGCTTCTTGGCCTGCTTGACGGTCGAGGAGAAACCCTTCGCGTCGAGGCGAGCGTAGATGAACGGCTTGAAGAGTTCGAGCGCCATCTTCTTCGGCAGGCCGCACTGGTGCAGCTTCAGTTCCGGACCCGTCACGATGACCGAACGGCCGGAATAGTCGACGCGCTTGCCGAGCAGGTTCTGGCGGAAGCGGCCCTGCTTGCCCTTGAGCATGTCGGACAGCGACTTCAGCGGGCGCTTGTTGGCACCGGTGATGACGCGGCCGCGGCGGCCGTTGTCGAACAGGGCGTCAACCGATTCCTGAAGCATGCGCTTCTCGTTACGGATGATGATGCCCGGTGCGCGCAGCTCGATGAGGCGCTTCAGACGGTTGTTGCGGTTGATGACGCGGCGGTAGAGATCGTTGAGGTCGGACGTCGCGAAACGGCCGCCGTCCAGCGGGACGAGCGGGCGCAGGTCCGGCGGGATCACCGGAACGACCTTCATGATCATCCATTCCGGACGGTTGCCGCTCTCCATGAAGTTCTCGACGATCTTCAGGCGCTTCATCAGCTTCTTCTGCTTCAGCTCCGACGTGGTGTCCGCCAGGTCCGAACGCAGGTCGCCCGCGATCTTTTCCAGATTCATCGAGGCGAGCATCTCGTAGATGGCCTCGGCGCCGATCATCGCCGTGAACTGGTCTTCACCATATTCGTCGACGGCGATCATGTATTCTTCTTCGGAAAGAAGCTGGTTTTCCTTGAGCGCGGTGAGGCCCGGCTCCGTCACGATGTAGTTCTCGAAATAGAGAACGCGCTCGACATCCTTCAGCGTCATGTCGAGGAGCGTGGCGATGCGCGACGGCAGCGACTTCAGGAACCAGATATGGGCGACGGGCGCGGCGAGCTCGATATGGCCCATGCGCTCGCGGCGAACGCGCGACAGCGTGACTTCGACGCCGCACTTCTCGCAGATGATGCCCTTGTACTTCATGCGCTTGTACTTGCCGCACAGGCACTCGTAGTCCTTGATCGGCCCGAAGATGCGCGCGCAGAACAGACCGTCGCGTTCGGGCTTGAACGTGCGGTAGTTGATGGTTTCCGGCTTCTTGATCTCGCCGTACGACCAGGAAAGGATCTTTTCCGGAGACGCGATCGAGATACGGATGGAATCGAACGTCTGCGCAGGCACCTGCGGGTTGAAAAGGTTCATGACCTCTTGGTTCATGCCTATCTCCTTCGTGGGCCAATGGCCCTCTGCTTAGCAGCCGATTGCGGCGATACCCGGGTGCCGCAAGGCTGCTTGAAACGGATGAGCCGCCCCCGGCCTTCCGGCGGGAGCGGAAACGGTGCGCGCCTCTTAGGCGCGCACCTGATCAGGCTTATTCCGCCGCGTCGGGAAGCTGGCCGGCTTCCGCGTTCGGATCGACCTTGGAGTTCTCGAGTTCGACCGACAGGCCGAGCGAGCGCATTTCCTTGACGAGAACGTTGAAGCTCTCGGGAATGCCCGCCTCGAACGTGTCGTCGCCGCGCACGATCGCCTCGTAGACCTTGGTGCGGCCCGCCACGTCGTCCGACTTCACGGTCAGCATTTCCTGCAGCGTGTAGGCGGCGCCGTAGGCTTCGAGCGCCCAGACTTCCATTTCCCCGAAGCGCTGTCCGCCGAACTGCGCCTTGCCGCCCAGCGGCTGCTGGGTAACGAGCGAGTACGGGCCGATCGAGCGTGCGTGGATCTTGTCGTCGACAAGGTGGTTCAGCTTGATCATGTACATGTAGCCGACCGTGACCTTGCGGTCGAAGGCCTCGCCCGTGCGGCCGTCGTAGAGAACCGACTGGCCGGAGGAGTTGAGGCCCGCGCGCTCCAGCATGCTGGCGACGTCCGGCTCATGCGCACCGTCGAAGACCGGGGTCGCGATGGAAACGCCCTTGCGGGACTGCTCGGCGAGCTTGACCAGGGCTTCGTCGTTGAAATGCGCGACTTCGTCCTTGGCTTCGCTCTCGTAGACTTCCGTCAGCTCGCGCTTCAGGTCCGAGATGTCCATCGTCTTGCGGTACTCGTCGAGCAGGTCGCCGATCTTCTTGCCCATGCCGGCGCAAGCCCAGGCAAGGTGGGTTTCGAGGATCTGGCCGACGTTCATGCGCGAGGGCACGCCCAGCGGGTTGAGGCAGATGTCGACATGCGTGCCGTCTTCGAGGAACGGCATGTCCTCGATCGGCAGGATGCGCGAGACCACGCCCTTGTTGCCGTGACGGCCGGCCATCTTGTCGCCCGGCTGGATCTTGCGCTTCACGGCGACGAAGACCTTGACCATCTTCATGACGCCCGGAGGCATCTCGTCGCCGCGCTGGACCTTCTCGACCTTGTCCATGAAGCGCTGTTCGAGGCGCGACTTGGATTCGTCGTACTGGCCGCGGAGCGCTTCGATCTCGCCCTGGACCTTCTCGTCCTCGACGGCGAACATCCACCACTGCGAGCGGGGATATTCGGAAACGACGGCGTTCGACAGCTCGGTGCCCTTCTTGAAGGCCTTCGGGCCGGCGACGGCGACGTGGCCGCGCAGCATGTCGACCAGACGACCGTAGACGTTGCGGTCGAGGATCGCCTGCTCGTCGTCACGGTCCTTGGCCAGACGCTCGATCTCTTCCCGCTCGATCGCCATCGCGCGTTCGTCCTTCTCCACGCCGTGGCGGTTGAAGACGCGAACTTCGACGACCGTGCCGAAGGTGCCGGGCGGCATGCGCATGGAGGTGTCGCGAACGTCGGAGGCCTTTTCACCGAAGATGGCGCGCAGGAGCTTTTCTTCCGGCGTCATCGGGCTTTCGCCCTTCGGGGTGATCTTGCCGACCAGGATGTCGCCCGGCTGAACCTCTGCGCCGATATAGACGATACCGGCTTCGTCGAGGTTCTTCAGCGCTTCTTCCGAGACGTTCGGAATGTCGCGCGTGATTTCTTCCGGGCCGAGCTTCGTGTCGCGGGCCATGACTTCGAATTCCTCGATGTGGATCGAGGTGAACACGTCCTCCGAGACGATGCGCTCGGACATGAGGATCGAGTCTTCGTAGTTGTAGCCGTTCCACGGCATGAACGCGACGAGCGCGTTGCGGCCGAGAGCCAGGTCCCCGAGGTCGGTCGACGGACCGTCCGCGATGATGTCGCCCTTGTTCAGAACGTCGCCGACGGTGACCAGCGGGCGCTGGTTGACGCAGGTGTTCTGGTTGGAACGCTGGAACTTCTGCAGCCGGTAGATATCGACGCCGGACTTCGACGGATCGAGGTCCTCGGTGGCGCGGATAACGATACGGGTCGCGTCGACCTGGTCGACGACGCCGCCGCGGCGGGCCGCGATGGCGGCGCCCGAGTCACGGGCGACGACCGGCTCCATGCCGGTGCCGACGAACGGGGCTTCGGCGCGCAGCAGCGGCACGGCCTGACGCTGCATGTTCGAGCCCATGAGCGCGCGGTTCGCGTCGTCGTTCTCAAGGAACGGGATGAGCGCGGCCGCGACCGAAACGAGCTGCTTCGGCGAGACGTCCATCAGGTTGATCTGGTCGCGCGGGGCGAGCATCACTTCGCCGGCGTGACGGCAGACGACGAACTCTTCAGCGAACGAGCTGTCGCTTTCGAGCACCGAGTTGGCCTGGGCGACGTGGTACTTGGCCTCTTCCATGGCGGAGAGGTAGACCACGTCGTTCGTGACCTTGCCGTCGACGATCTTGCGGTACGGGCTTTCGATGAAGCCGTACTTGTTGACGCGGGCGAAGGTCGCAAGCGAGTTGATGAGACCGATGTTCGGGCCTTCCGGCGTTTCGATCGGGCAAATGCGGCCGTAATGGGTCGGGTGAACGTCGCGGACTTCGAAGCCCGCGCGCTCGCGGGTCAGACCACCCGGGCCAAGGGCCGAGAGACGGCGCTTGTGGGTGATTTCCGAAAGCGGGTTCACCTGGTCCATGAACTGCGAGAGCTGCGAGGAACCGAAGAATTCGCGAACGGCGGCAGCCGCCGGCTTCGCGTTGATCAGGTCCTGCGGCATGACCGTGTCGATCTCGATCGAGGACATGCGTTCCTTGATCGCGCGCTCCATGCGCAAGAGGCCGAGACGGTACTGGTTCTCCATCAGTTCGCCGACCGACCGGACGCGGCGGTTGCCAAGGTTGTCGATGTCGTCGATCTCGCCCTTGCCGTCACGCAGCTCGACCAGCATCTTCACGACGGCGAGGATGTCTTCCTTGCGCAGCGTGCGGACCGTGTCGGCGACCTCGAGGTCGAGACGCATGTTCATCTTCACGCGGCCGACGGCGGAGAGGTCGTAACGCTCCGCATCGAAGAACAGCGTGTTGAACATGGCTTCGGCCGAATCCATGGTCGGCGGCTCGCCCGGGCGCATGACGCGGTAGATGTCGAACAGCGCGTCCTGGCGGTTCTCGTTCTTGTCCGCGGCGAGCGTGGAGCGGATATAGGCGCCGACATTGATATGGTCGATGTCGAGGACCGGGATCTCGTCGAAACCGGCCGCCAGGATGACCGGCAGGGTCTTCTCGTCGATCTCGTCGCCGGCTTCGAGATAGATCTCGCCCGTCGAATAGTTGACGACGTCTTCGGCGAGGTAGTTGCCGTAAAGCTCTTCGTCCGTCGCCTTGAGGGCCTTGAGGCCCTTTTCGGAGAGCTGCTTGAGAAGGCGCGGCGTCAGCTTCTTGCCGGTCTCAACGACGACTTCGCCGGTATCGGCGTCCACCATGTCCGAGACGGCCTTCTGGCCCTTCAGCGCGTCCGGGTTGAAGGGTACGCGCCAGCCTTCGCCGTCGCGCTGGTAGAGCGACTTCGTGTAGAAGGTCGACAGGATCTCTTCGCCGTCCATGCCGAGCGCCATAAGGAGCGAGGTGACGGGGATCTTGCGGCGGCGGTCGATGCGCGCATGGACGATGTCCTTGGCGTCGAACTCGATGTCGAGCCAGGAACCGCGATAGGGGATGACGCGGGCCGCGAAGAGCAGCTTGCCGGAGGAATGGCTCTTGCCCTTGTCGTGGTCGAAGAACACGCCCGGCGAACGGTGCATCTGGGAAACGATGACGCGCTCGGTGCCGTTGACGATGAACGTGCCGTTGTCGGTCATGAGCGGCATGTCGCCCATGTAGACGTTCTGTTCCTTGATGTCCTTGATGGACTTGGCGCCCGTATCTTCGTCGATATCGAACACGATGAGGCGCAGCGTCACTTTGAGCGGCGCTGCATAGGTCAGGTCACGCTGGCGGCATTCCTCGACGTCGAACTTCGGCTGCTCGAATTCGTAGGAGACGAATTCCAGCATGGAAGCGCCGGAGAAATCGGTGATCGGGAAGACCGACTTGAAAACGGTCTGAAGGCCCTCGTCCGGGCGACCGCCGGCGGGCTCTTCGACCATCAGGAATTGGTCGTAGGATGCCTTCTGAACCTCGATGAGGTTCGGCATGACTGCGACTTCGGGGATTTTTCCAAAAAACTTGCGTACGCGCCTACGACCGTTAAACGAAAGGGTCTGAGCCATCGTCGCTCCTTCAAATTTGCATCCGGGCCTGCAACGGACGGGGTTCGCTGGCCAGTCGATCCCGTCGACCAATGGGTTGGTTCAATCTCGTCTCGCCTGCCGGTTGACGGGCCGGATTGCCAGTCGCTCGGTGGAAGACCATCCTCTTGAAGAACCCATTACCCAAAAGCCGGTTTTCGCGGCTTTTGGGTAATCAGTTCGGAGGAATCATCAATGGGAGAGGGTTTTCACCCTCCCCCATCGCATTCCGGTATTACTTGACGTCGACCTTCGCGCCAGCGTCCTCAAGCTTCTTCTTGAGGTCGGCAGCTTCGCCCTTCGAGACGGCTTCCTTGACCGGCTTCGGAGCGCCTTCGACGAGGTCCTTGGCTTCCTTGAGGCCGAGGCCGGTGATGGCGCGGACTTCCTTGATGACGTTGATCTTGTTGGCGCCAGCGTCAACGAGGATAACGTCGAATTCGGTCTTTTCTTCTTCAGCCGGAGCAGCAGCAGCGCCGCCGCCGACAGCAGCGACAGCTACGGGAGCAGCAGCCGAGACGCCCCACTTCTCTTCGAGCAGCTTGGAAAGCTCAGCAGCTTCCAGAACGGTCAGAGCGGAGAGGTCTTCAACGATCTTTGCGAGATCAGCCATTGTCATAGTTCCTTATATTCGGTTCGAACTGGTTAGTTTGATTTACAGCGAAAAACCGCCTCAAGCGGCTTCGTCCTTCTTGGCGTAGGCTGCGAACACGCGGGCAAGCTGGCTTGCCGGTGCTGCAACGACCGTGGCGACGCGCGTGGCCGGGGCTGCAAGGAGGCCCAGCAGCTTTGCACGAAGCTCGTCGAGCGAAGGCAGGGTCGCAAGCGACTTGACTGCTTCTGCGTCGAGTGTGGTCGCACCCATGGCGCCACCGAGAACAACGAGCTTGTCGTTGGTCCTGGCGAAATCCATGGCTACCTTCGGAGCGATCATCGGATCATTTGCATATGCAATGAGCGTCTGACCCTGGAAGAGATCAGACATCCCTTCCGACTCCGTACCCTGAAGGGCAATTTTGGCCAGGCGGTTCTTCGCGACCTTGACGGTGCCACCGGCCGCACGCATCTTCGTACGAAGATCGTTCATCTGTGCGACGGTGATGCCGGCGTAGCGGGCCACGACAACCGAACCGGAAGCCTTGAAGACTTCGTTCAGCTCCGTGACGAATTCGCGTTTTTCCGCTCTTTCCACTGTGCCTATCTCCAGTTGACAGGACCGTGACTTCTCACGGGACCTGCCGGGTTTACCTTTGCCGCCAGGGATCCGCTTCAAAAGGGATCCCGAGCGACGCTCGAGGATCCTGTCCCCCCGCGCTCGACCGAATGGCCGCGACACAAGGTAAGGTAGGTTCGAACCGAATTTCGGCGTCATCCGACGCGGAAGAAATCCAGGTCTCACCCCGTCTCATGCAGGCTAAAGTGATTAAGGGATAACCACCTGCAATCTCGGACAGGAGTTCCGGGTTGCCCCGGAAATCCCCGGCCAGACAAGGCCGGGAATTCTGTTGCGGTTCGGCCGGAGCCGAACCGGAATTAAGCGACCGTCGACGGGTCGATCTTGACGCCCGGGCCCATCGTCGAAGAGATGGCGACGCGCTTGACGTAGTTGCCCTTGGCGCCGGTCGGCTTTGCCTTGATGACGGCGTCGGCGAAAGCCTTGATGTTCTCTTCCAGGGCCTTGGCGTCGAAGGAAGCCTTGCCGATGCCGGCATGGATGATACCGGCCTTCTCGACGCGGAACTCGACAGCGCCGCCCTTGGATGCCTTGACGGCGCCGGCGACGTCCATGGTGACGGTGCCGACCTTGGGGTTCGGCATCATGCCGCGCGGGCCGAGAACCTTGCCGAGACGGCCGACGAGCGGCATCATGTCCGGGGTGGCGATGCAGCGGTCGAACTCGATCTTGCCGCCCTGGACGATCTCGACCAGGTCTTCGGCGCCGACGATGTCCGCACCGGCGGCCTTGGCTTCGTCAGCCTTGGCGCCACGGGCGAAGACGGCGACGCGAACGTCGCGGCCGGTGCCGTTCGGCAGGTTGACCACGCCGCGGACCATCTGGTCAGCGTGGCGCGGGTCGACGCCGAGGTTCATGGCGACTTCGACGGTCTCGTCGAACTTGGCGGTCGCACGCTCCTTGACGAGGGCGATGGCGTCGGACAGGGCAACGAGCTTGGTCGGGTCGATGCCTTCACGGATCTTCTGGAGACGCTTTGCAATCTTGGCCATGGTCTTAACCCACCACTTCCAGGCCCATGGCGCGGGCGGAGCCCTCGACCATTGCCATCGCGCCTTCGATATCGGCGGCGTTGAGATCCTTCATCTTGGCTTCGGCGATCGACTGGATCTGAGCCTTGGTGAGCTTGCCGATGGCACCGCCCTTGCCGGGGGTCTTCGAGCCGGACGTGATCTTGGCTTCCTTCTTGAGGAAGTAGGTCACCGGCGGCTGCTTCATCACGAACGTGAAGGACTTGTCCTGGTAGTAGGTGATGACGACCGGGATCGGCATACCCTTTTCCATTTCCTGCGTCGCTGCGTTGAACGACTTGCAGAATTCCATGATGTTAATGCCACGCTGACCAAGCGCCGGGCCGATCGGCGGGGACGGGTTTGCCGATCCTGCCTTGACCTGAAGCTTGAGCTGGCCTGCAACTTTCTTAGCCATTTCTCTCTGCCTTTCAGAATGCGGCCGGTCGCCCGGCCCGTGATGCCGGCCAAAAGACCGGCGGCTGCGGTTGCGTGGTGCGGACGGGGCGCCCGGCTACAGGCCGCCTGCCCTTCCACGCGATCGGCGGAAACTTCCGCCACCAACCCTCGATGAGAGGATTGGATTTCCCTCAAGCAGCGCCCGGAGGCACCGCCCAAAAATCAGATTTTCTCGACCTGGGCGTATTCCAGTTCGACCGGGGTGGCTCTGCCGAAGATCGACACTTCCACCTTGAGGCGCGACCGCTCCTCGTCGACATCCTGCACGGTGCCGTTGAACGAGGCGAACGGGCCGTCGGAGACGCGGACCTGCTCGCCGATCTCGAAGGAGACCGAGGGCTTCGGACGATCGACGCCGTCCTGGACCTGCGCCAGGATGCGTTCGGCCTCGCTGTCAGGGATCGGAACCGGCTTATTGTCGGAACCGAGGAAGCCCGTGACCTTCGGCGTGTTCTTGATCAGGTGGTATGCCTCGTCGGTCAGGTTCGCCCGCACCAGCACGTAGCCGGGGAAGAACTTGCGCTCGGCGTCGACCTTGCGGCCACGACGCACCTCGACAACCTTCTCGGTCGGCACGAGAATCTTTTCGAAGAGGTGATCAAGGCCCTTCTGGCGCGCCTTGTTCTCGATGTCCTCTGCGACCTTCTTCTCGAAATTCGAATAGGCGTGGACGATGTACCAACGGGAAGCCATGTTCATCTCCAACCAATCAGGCGCTGGCGCTGAGGACGAGGCCGATCAGCCAGCCCATCAACTGGTCCGCAGCGAAGAAGAACACTGCAGCCAGGAAAACCATGACGAAGACCATGACGGTCGAGATCATCGTCTCGCGCCGCGAAGGCCAAGTCACTTTCGCCGTCTCGGAGCGAACCTGCTGCAGAAACGCAATCGGATTTGTTTTCGATGCCATTGAATGTCCACGCCATTACGGCACGTAAAGCTGAATTATCAGCCCCACGCACCGCGTGTCTGTTTTGCCCTACATAAAGCCCGATTCTCTTTTTCACAAGAGGCAACCGGACTTTTAACGAATTATGACGGCAAACGCCGCCATGCCATCCGCCCCGTCGCTGCAAGTGGTCCGCGCTGTCCGGTGAGGATGGCAGGGGCAGAGGGGCTCGAACCCCCGACCTGCGGTTTTGGAGACCGCCGCTCTACCAACTGAGCTATACCCCTAGACGCCTGCCGCCCGGCGGGGAAACACCCGTCGCCGGCAAGGCATGGCGTCTTTACGGCGCACGGGCCGACTTGGCAAGCCCAAAGACGAGATTTTTTCACAACTTAGCGGCCCGGCCCTTCCCTTACCCCGCCTACCAGTCGAAATGCAGCTGCGCCCTGACCGCGCCGGTCAGCACCGTATCGCGCCGGCGCACGGAGGCGCGCAGGTCGAGGCCGTCGAAGACGCGCTGCTCGATGGCGAACTCCGCACCGATCCGCTCCTGGCCGCTGGCCGCCGAACCGGTGGCGACGAAGGCGGTGCCGGTATGCAGCGCCTGGAGGCGGGCCTGCTGCGTCATGCGCACGCTGCCGGGATCGCCTTCGTGCATATTGGCATCGGCGGAGACCGCCGGCGCCAGGACGATGTCGATGGAGGGCGTCGCCATCCACAGCCGCGACAGGCCGACGCTCGCCGAAACGCGCCCGGTCAACGGGTTATAGCCGGCTGCCACGTTGCGCTGCGCCCCGGACGGCCCTGCCCCGTGCAGTTCCGCCCAGAGCCGCGCATTGTCCCGCGTGTCGCGGATCCGCCCCGTCGACGACGCGGTAAGCGAGAGGTCGACGCCGCCGCTCACGCCGGCCGCGGTCGCGGTCCTGGCGCCGAGGCGCAGGCGGTAGGCATAGCTGGACATCTTCGCCGGGGACCAGATGAGGAGGGACTCCTGCGCCCTCGCCGCGCCCGCCGGCAGGATCGCGAGAATCATCGAGAGAGCGCATGCTGCGCGCGCTGCGCCTGCAAGAGCGTTCATGGTGTTTCGGGTCCGCGTCTGATTGCCGTGATGCGCACGGCACGGCCCGAGGCCTGCCGCATGCCGGGGCGCCGCCGCAATACACCGGATCGAAACGATCCCTCGGCGCCGGGCCCGCGGCTCATCGCCCGTCAGGCCATGCCGCTCCAGGCGACGCGGCAAATCTACCCGCAAGCGCCGCCCGCCTCCATCCCCAGGATTGGCGAGTTATCGCGAAGAGCTAAAAAAGCCCGGCATTTCAAAGCAGAAGCCCCGCGGTTTCCCGCGGGGCTCTCATCAGGTCATTGACCCGAAAATTACTCGACGATCGAGGCAACGATGCCGGCGCCGTGTGCAAATCGCGCTTGCGCGCCATTTGCACACTTTTGATTCCGTCGGCAAGCTTACGCCATCGTCAGCAAGCGTTACTCGACGATCGAGGCGACGATGCCGGCGCCGACGGTGCGGCCGCCTTCGCGGATGGCGAAGCGCAGCTTTTCTTCCATCGCGATCGGAACGATCAGCTCGACTTCAACCGTGACGTTGTCGCCCGGCATGACCATTTCCGTGCCTTCCGGCAGCGAGACGATGCCCGTCACGTCCGTCGTGCGGAAGTAGAACTGCGGACGGTAGTTCGTGAAGAACGGCGTATGACGGCCGCCTTCTTCCTTCGTCAGGATGTAGGCTTCGGCCATGAACTTCTTGTGCGGCTTGACCGAACCCGGCTTGCACAGGATCTGGCCACGCTCGACGCCGTCACGCGTGACGCCGCGCAGAAGCGCACCGATGTTGTCGCCGGCCTGGCCCTGGTCGAGCAGCTTGCGGAACATTTCCACGCCCGTGCAGGTCGTCTTCGTCGTCGGGCGGATGCCGACGATCTCGATTTCCTCACCGACCTTGACGATGCCGCGCTCGACGCGACCGGTCACGACCGTGCCGCGGCCCGAGATCGAGAACACGTCTTCGATCGGCATCAGGAACGGCTGGTCGATCGGACGCTCCGGCGTCGGGATGTAGGCGTCGACGGCAGCCATCAGCTCGCGGATCGCGTCTTCGCCGATCTTCTTGTCCGAATCTTCGAGAGCGGCCAGAGCCGAGCCCTTGATGATCGGGATGTCGTCGCCCGGGAAGTCGTAGGACGACAGAAGTTCGCGAACTTCCAGTTCGACGAGTTCGAGCAGTTCCGCGTCGTCGACCTGGTCGACCTTGTTGAGGAACACGACGATCGCCGGAACGCCGACCTGGCGGGCGAGCAGGATGTGCTCGCGCGTCTGCGGCATCGGGCCGTCGGCGGCAGAGCAGACCAGGATCGCGCCGTCCATCTGGGCAGCGCCGGTGATCATGTTCTTGACGTAGTCGGCGTGGCCGGGGCAGTCGACATGCGCATAGTGGCGGTTCGGCGTCTCGTACTCGACATGTGCCGTCGAGATGGTGATGCCGCGGGCCTTTTCTTCCGGAGCGGCGTCGATCTGGTCATACGCCTTGAACTCGCCGAAATACTTCGTGATCGCTGCCGTCAGCGACGTCTTGCCATGGTCAACGTGGCCGATCGTGCCGATGTTTACGTGAGGCTTGTTGCGCTCAAACTTACCTTTTGCCATGTTTTTATTCCTACTGAACGAAAGTTGGGCTAACCGGCCCGTCCGGTTTGGCAGGCGTTTAAGGCTTTCGCAACGAATGCGCAAGCCTTAAATGCACGGGAGAATTATGCCGGAAACGGGCTGGGGCAAGCCGGATAGACGTTAAATCGCAATGCGGAATCGCTTTTTCAAGGCAGGGCCTTAGACAGAAGCGCTGATTGTTTTTCATGAAGCCGGAAAATGGAGCGGGTAGCGGGAATCGAACCCGCGTATTCAGCTTGGAAGGCTGCTGCTCTACCATTGAGCTATACCCGCGGGGGTCTTGATCCGTCTGACGGAATGGTGGAGGGAGTTGGATTTGAACCAACGTAGGCTGAGCCAACGGATTTACAGTCCGTCCCCTTTAACCACTCGGGCATCCCTCCATATTCCGTCGGGATCAAGCGACCAGTATCGACCGGCTGGCAGCGCCTCGCGGGCGGCGCCTTCGATCTGGCGGCGTATATGACGGGCACAAATCGTCCTGTCAACACGAGGCCACGGAAAAAATTGCGAAAAACATCATCGTCCCCAGCCGGCGGCCGGACGCCCCGTTTGCGCGTTGCGCGCGACATGCTCTATAAGGCCGCATGAGCAAAGACGATCCCGGCGGCAAGTCCGCGAAAGACACCCATTACGCCAAGCTGCGCCGCGCGCACCGCGACCAGCGGCGCGAACGCGGCGAGATCCCGACGCCGAAGGACGACCGCCGCCGCAAGCCGGCGGACGGCTGGAAGGCCCCCACCCCGGCGCCCGACCAGGTCCATCTCTACGGCCTGCACACGGTGCGCGCCGCGCTCGACAATCCGCAGCGCAGGATCGTCAAGCTCTCGGTGAGCCAGAACGCCGCCCAGCGGCTGGAGCTGCCGGATTTCTCCACCCTGCCCTTTCCGGTCGAGACCGTGCTGCCGTCCGACCTCGACAAGGTGCTCGGCCCGGAGGCGATCCACCAGGGCGTGATGCTGGAGACGCGACCCCTGCCGGTGCGCCGCCTGGAGGCGCTGAAGGACAGCCCACTGCTGCTCGTCCTCGACCAGGTGACCGATCCGCACAATGTCGGCGCCATCATGCGCTCGGCCGTCGCCTTCAATGCCGGCGCCGTCATCACGACACAGCGCCACTCGCCGACCGAATCGGGCGTGCTCGCCAAGACGGCCTCCGGCGCGCTGGAACTCATCCCCTATATCCAGGTCACCAATCTCTCCGACGCGCTGGAGGAGCTGCACAAGCTCGGCTTCCTGACGATCGGCCTCGATTCGGAGGGCCCGGCGCCGCTGGAAGGCACGCTGTCGGGCGAACGCATCGCGCTCGTCATGGGCGCGGAGGGCAAGGGCCTGCGGCAGAAGACGCGCGCCACCTGCAAGGCGCTCGCCCGGCTCGACATGCCCGGCGCGATCAAGTCGCTGAACGTGTCGAACGCCGCGGCGATCGCGCTCTACGCCACGCAGCGCCATCTCCTGGGCTGAGCCAAACGCAAAGGGCCCGCCGGCTTCCACCGGCGGGCCCTTCGATGTCGAAGGACGACGCCTAGCTGGCAAGCTTCAGGGCGCCGCGATCGTTGATGGTGCGCTCGGCCTCGGAAATCGCCTCGATCTTCGAATCGGGGCTGAGGTTCAGGCCTTCGGCGCGCACCACTTCCACATCCGTGATGCCGAGGAAACCGAGCACGGCCCTCAGGTAGCTTTCCTGGTGGTCCATGGCCGCCGCCGGGCCTGCGGAATAGTGGCCGCCGCGGGTGGAGACGACGATGACCTTCTTGCCCTTGGCGAGGCCTTCCGGGCCTTCGGCGGTGTAGCGGAACGTCTTGCCGGTGACGGCGACGCGGTCGATCCAGGCCTTCAGCTGGCTCGGCAGAGAGAAATTGTACATGGGCACGCCGAGGATGATCGTGTCGGCGGCGAGGAACTCGTCGAGCACCACCTTGCTTTCGGCGACCTCGGCGGCAATCTGGGCGTCGACCTCTTCCGGCTTCGCATTGACGGCCATCAGATGGGCGCCGGACAGGTGCGGCAGCGCATTGGCGACAAGGTCGCGATAGGTAACGGCGGCGGCCGGCTGTTCGGCCTTGATCTGGGCGGCGACGGCGGCCGTCAGGCGGCGGGAGACGGAATGATCGCCGAGAATGCCGGAGTCGATATGGAGGATGTTCATGGGTCTGCACCTTCGTTTCGGTTTGGGTGCAAGAGATATGTTCCGAAAACAATCGAGCGATTAGACGGCAAAAATCCAATTGACTGTTTCACCCGGGAAACAATAATTCGCAAAACCGCCGGAGATATCCCATGCAGGACCTGAACGATCTCGCGCTCTACGCCGCCGTGGTGCGGCACAAGGGTTTTACCGCGGCGGCCAATGCGCTGTCCGTGCCGAAGTCCAAGATCAGCAAGCGTGTCGCCGCCCTCGAGGAGCAGCTCGGCGTGCGCCTGATCGAGCGCTCCACCCGCAAGCTCGCGATCACGGATATCGGCCAGTCCTTCTACGAGCGCTGCGAGGCGGTGCTTTCCGGCGTCGAGGCGGCGGAAGCGGTGGTCGCGGTCGCCAAGGCCGAGCCCGCCGGCACCGTGCGCCTGTCGATGCCGCCGGGCTTCGCGCCCATGGTGGCCGACGTGCTGCCCGGCTTCATGAAGCGCTATCCCGGGGTGCGCCTGTCCATCCTCACCACCGGCCGCGCCGTCGACCTCATCGAGGAGCGCATCGACATCGCGCTGCGCGTGCGCGACGGCTACGACACGGACCAGTCGCTGATCGTGCGTCGCTTCGCCGGCACGCGGCGCCATCTTGCGGCGAGCCCGCGCTTCCTGGAGCGGCACGGGCCGATCGACCTGGAGGCGATCGGCCGCGTGCCGACGCTCTCCATGCAGGAAAACAGCGCCCGGGCGATCTGGACGCTCCACCACCGGAACGGCGACGTCCACGACGTCTCCCATTCCCCCGTGCTGCTGTGCTCGGATTTCAGCGTGCTGGAACGGGCGACGATCGAGGGCATCGGCCTTGCCCTGTTGCCGGACATGATCGTGGAGCGCGGCTTCCGCAGCGGCTTCCTGACACCGGTGCTGCCGGAATGGTCGAGCGCGGAATCCACCGTGCACGCCGTCTTCACCTCCCGCCACGGCATGCTGCCGGCCGTGCGCGCCCTCATCGATCACCTGGCGGAAAACCTGCCCCGCTCCATCATGCGCTGCCAGGAAATCGTCCCCATAACCGCGCTGGACAGCAACTGGTCGATCTGACCCACGCCCTTTCCCCTTTACAGCGCCGGAGAATATGCTAACTCCCTCGCTGTGTGCCCTTATAGCTCAGTTGGTAGAGCACCTGATTTGTAATCAGGGGGTCCCGGGTTCGAGTCCTGGTGGGGGCACCAATTTTTTTCTAAGAACGCTGGTTTTTCAGGTGCTTAAGGCTTGATTGTCTTTCCCGGTCCACCTAACAGACCACCTTTGAGAGCGCGGTAGGATCACACTCTTTGAGGCCTCGACCGCCGCAGTTGGGCTTATAGATATGCCCCACGGGCACATTTCCGCCAGCGCCGATTCGGAAATCCGCCCGGCTACCGGATGCGTTCATTTGCATTCATCCGAGCCAGCAAACCGGAAGGGAGCTCATGACCCGATCTGCACTACTGCGCCAAGCCGACCTCGGGCGCCTGATCAGGGCCGCAGCGAAGACGGATAGCGTTCTGCGCATCGACATGAATACGCTGGTGGTCACAGTCCTTCCTCTATCTGCACTGACAGAAGCCGAACGGCAATCAATGACGGGCGGTCTAGCTCCTGACACCAAGGAGAACTGGTCCGATCTTGCCTTCTAATCTAACGTGCTCGCCCTCGGCACGCACGCACATTGGACGGAAGGCCGCGGTCGGGAATGGAACCGGTCGCCTACGATGCCGATCGACGCGTACCGACGCTATCTTGCCGGCCTGACCGCGCCGCCCTATCCTCCTTTTTCGGAGGAAGTCATGCCAATCTCGGGACCAAAGCGCAGCCCGGACCATCCCGACCGCCTCACTGACTGTGAGGCCGCCTTGGAGGTTGAAGTTTTTCGGCTCGTCGATCAGGCGATAGAGGCCGGATGGGACCTGGAGGAGGTCTGCGTCGCCGTTGCGTCGATATCCGATCACCGGGTTCTTGCGCATCTTGCCGACGCGGACCTTCATCGCAGGATTGCCATCGCAGATTCCAACGGCCTCGTCCTCCGGGGGCCGAAATGATCCCGCACAGCCCCTCCACGTACTTAATCGTGGTCTCGCTTCTTGCATGTGCCATCATAGCCGTTGGGCCGCCGCTGGCTCGATATCTTTTCTTCTCGATTTGAGGTGCTTGCATGTGCGGCCGCTTCACGCAGATGCTGTCATGGCGCGAACTGGTGGCGCTCTATCGCCTGACGGACAAATACCTGATCCGCAACACCGAGGCGCGCTATAACATCGCCCCGACCCAGACCGTCCCGTTTGTCCGCATGGACGACGACGGCAACCAGATCGTCGATGACGGCCGGTGGTGGCTCGTGCCTCACTGGGCTAAGGAGATGCCCAAAGCCGCGATGTTCAACGCGAGGATCGAGACCGTCGATACCTCGCCTGCATTTCGGGACGCATTCAAGATGCGCCGGTGCCTCATTCCTGCAGATGGCTTCTATGAGTGGACCAAGGCCGAGGACGGCGGCAAGGACCCATGGCTTATCCAGATGCCGGGCGATAAACCCTTCGCCTTTGCCGGCCTCTGGGCCCATAACAGCAAGCTCGACGTGACCAGCTGCACCATCATAACGGCACCGTCGATCGCACCCATCAGCCAGATCCACGACCGGATGCCTGTCATCCTGGATCCTGACGTTTTTGAGGGGTGGCTGAATCCGGCAACGCCGAAGGAGAACCTGAGGGGCATCCTCGGGCACCACCTGGACGGCCAGATGCAGATGCACCGGGTCAGCCGGGACATCAACAGCTCCCGCTTTACCGGGCGGCCGGCGCCGATTATAAATTCGCTCTAGGGGAACAACATCTCCGGCTGTGCGTTCCCCAGCACGTTCACTCTATCTTTTCCACCTGCCCCGCTCCTGGCGGGGCCTTTGTTTTGCGTGGAGGAAAGCATGGACAGAGGCGAATGGAGCCTCCCGGTCATCTTCGAAACCGAAAAGCTCGGAGTGTATCTGACGATATCGTCTACGGCCGAAGCAGCGCGGGTGCTGCTCGAGCACTGGCCAATGGATCGGGGGAAGGCTTTGAAGAGGGCGAAAGCCGCTTGCCTGTTGGTTCTCCAGGGAAAATCGGATGCAGAGATTGCCCGAGAAGCCTTTCTGAAAGCTGCCGCGGAGGCTGACGTGTCTGTCAGACCCTAAAAACGAAAAAAGCCCCGCAACCCAATAGGCCGCGGGGCGTTGCAGAAGATTAGACCTTACGGCGCTGAGCTTAAGCGCTGGCGCTCCATTCGGTCAACCACTCTTGCCATCGCTCGATATTGGCGGTGATGGGCTAGATGTTGTGGGAGTCTGCGCCATCCGCCATAGTCGACGAATGGACATAGAACTTTCGACACTCGAGGAACGAGCTGAAGCCGAGGAGCACCTGGCTGAGGCGATGCGCATTCTGAACGCCGCGATCCGCAGGGTGCACAGGTCGGGCCTGATGGTGAGCGCAGAAATTTTGACCATGCACTCTCGCGATGGAGCGCTACCCCAGCTAATTTTCTGCACCCTCGACCAGCAACATGGAGCGATTTTGACGCGAGCGCCGTCGTCAAGCCGATCCAACTCGTATTGAAAGAGGGGCGAATTAGCTGGCACTCTCATGACAAAACGACCGGATTTTGAAGGCCGGCGGGCGCCACTAGAGCTACCGTGTGCTGGTCCTCCCCAATTTGGCGATAATGAAGGCCTGCCCTGCGGCGGCTACGTGCGGGCGTCGTCTCTGAACTTCGAAATAGGAGGCGGCGTCTGCATATCCGCGATGCACTTGATTCAGGGAGATAGTGAGAGAAGTCGCCTCTAGCGGAATTTTAACCTTGCCAGTATGCGAACTTTTAAATGCACCCAACTTAAAAGCGAATAACAAAGTAGGGGGCATTAGCTATGCGCAAGTTTCATTTCGCTTTCTCAATAAAATTGCTGCTCGCGTCCACGACGATTGCATACGCCTCTCAACCGGACGTGCGCTTTGAGCTTGTGGAAGAAATGACCGCGTGCGTTGCCAAACTCGACGTGGCCCACGACGCTGGCCACTCTGTCGATGGCCTGGCAACCATGCGCGTTTCGACCAAGGGTGCTCTCAAATTCCTTTTGGGCGATGAGGGGATGGATGCCGACCGGCGCCGGGCCGTTCGAGATATCAGTGCCGAGTTTGAAGACGAGCTTCAACTGAGCCCCATGAACGCACGCTCAAAAGTGCGCGCCCTCACCCAACAATGCCGAGACCTCGTCTACGAAGCAGAGGACGTGCGTGTCGATTGGGTAGCGGCTAAGAAGGCGGACGCCGAGCGCAAAGAAGCGCTCGAAGCTGAAGCAAGGAGAAAAGAAGCAGAGGCCGCGATGCGTGCGACGATAGCAGCAGACCGCGAGCACGCGTTAGAATTAGCGAAAATCCATGCGGAAAATGAACGTCTGAGAATTCAGACAAATGGCGAACTCAGTGCAAAGGAAATGGCTCTGGGGTTGGAAGAGAAGAAAATCGACGCTGCGACAACCATCGAAGTGACCAAGGTGACAGCGCAGACAGATCGTCTCGCGATCGAAAAGAGTGCCGAAATCGCGATTGACAAAAACAAGGCAGCCGTTGAGTCCACGCGCATTGTTGCTGGCGCGGCCACGGATATTGCCAAAGTGGATGCGGAAGCGAAGATTGCTGTCACGGGAAAAATCGCCGAGATGACGACCACGATGGAGAGCGCCGCATTGGAACGCGAAAAGGTCCGTGCCGCTTCTAACGCCGCCATCGCTTCGGACCTAGCTAAGACGATTGAGAAGGTCGAAACGAAGAAGGCCGATGCCGCAGTCGAGGTTGCAAAGCATGAGGCCGCCGCATCTGTCGAAACCGCTCATGCAATTGCCCAAGCACACATCGCCACAACAGGTCGTTCCGAAGAGCAGACCGTGGTTATGGAGGGGGCTTTGGAATGTGGTGGCTTTTACGCCGTCATGGTCAAGAATGCTCCACAAAACCAACGCTCCGGCATCTCTGCGTTGGCGACAGTCATGTTCGAGGTCGCCCGCGATTCAGGGGCTGATGATCAAATGATATCCGACGCGCCTAAGAATATGCTCCAGAAGATCAAAGCCACCGCTGCAAGTGGGAGAAAGGCACTTCAATCTGAGTTGGTATCCATCAAGGAAAGATGCACTACAATGAGCGACGTGGCCAAATTCTGAAGAACCACGCAGGCACGATATCACGCCGGTTCAACTCAGCACCAGTTGCGGCGCCTGTCTGTCAAGGGAAGATAACGATGAGCGGCTTTACCGAGGAAGAGCGCACGGCCTGGCTGGAGCGAAGAAATCGGCAGGAAACCGAGTTGTCGGTGCCAGATGGAGGCGACACGACGTGCCTGCATTGCCAACGCCCGATGTTCCGCTGGCAAGCCTCCGACCCCGACAACCCGCTCTGTGAGACCTGCCTATAGCCGGATCCGTCGTCGCCTCGCCATGGTCAACAACGTCTACAAATTCCGGCGCGTCAAGTGGGGGAATCCCCACGAAAAGCTGAAAGTGCTCGCCGAGGATATCCGTCGTAAGGTGTGGCTCGACCGCTTGTCACACGGTCAGTTCGGCGCCCTAGTCGCTGCAGCAGCGCTGTTCGCATTCGCCCTCGCGACGACAGCAGCCGTTTATCTCGCGCCCTAGTTCACCATCAGCATCGGCTCTTGTGCTTTGCCCGACTTGCCCGAGCATCCGCAGGGCAAGACAAACCACCCCCTCCATACGCCCCGCTTGGCGTCGTGGACAGCCTTCTGCTGACTAGCGTAGGGCCTTCTATAGCTCGCGCTCGGCGCCATCACCACCCAGGCGCGCCTCCCCCTCGATCATTGCGACGAACTCGACGCTGGTCATTCGCCTAGTTTCCGTAATCCCTATCTCGCTCACGAAGGTCACGAGCCAAACGCTACGGCTGAGTTGGACGGCGAAGTGGGTGCTTTTGATCATTGGCGCTCTCCCTTGCGAATAACGCACCATAACCCGCGCCGGGGTGCTACTCCCAAAACTGCGAGTTGGGAAAATGCCGAGCCCTGATGGCGAACGTCGCCGCGACCAGACGCCACCTTTATTCCAAGCAAAATCCGCAGCATCGCCACATCCGTGACCTCGCCTCGCCCAGAAGGAATGTTAGCTACCCACTGCGGCATACGCCGCGGGTCCATGCATCGCCCTCTGTTGATTGCGTAGACGATGAGCGCCGCCCGCTAATTTGAGGCGGAGCAACTCCATATTGCTGCCTCTCGGCGCCGACGCGACCACAATTTCCGCAGTCAGTTAATTGCGAGGAGATAGCGATGGCTAATCTACTGTCGATCATTCGTGAGCGAACCGGCGACGCCCCAAGCCCAGGGCAAAAGCGTTCGCTCGACAGCGTTGAGAAAGCGCACCGCCTGGGGCATGCAACAGCGCAGCACAAAAACCTGGAAGAAGACTCCTGCCCATATCGTAAGACCCCTCATCGAGAATGCTGGCTTCAAGCCTTCAGGCACGCGCGAGGTCGAGAGGACGCCGCCGACAACATCAATCGATTTGGCGTGCCGGTCTGTGAATGGATCGCAATGGCGGAGTCCGACCGTCAGCGTATTCGTCTCAGGGGCTGGTATCGCAGAATGAAAACGAATCCCCTACTGCTTGCCAGGCACAAGGCCCGAGAAGCAAAGGTGCGCGTGCGTATCAGGGAACGTTGGAGGGAAAATCCCGAGCCCTTTCGCGCGAAGATGCGCGAGATTTATTGGGCCGATGTCGAAACAACCAGAGCGAAAGCACGCGAGAAATATCATCGCAACCTCGACAAGGAGCGCGCTCGGAAGCATCGGAGTGCGATGGCAAAAAAAGCAAAGCGGGAGATCAATCGATCGCCAGACCAGATTTTCACCTTGATCGACAAAGCGGTGCCAAGGGCGCTTCCAGGGTTCGCGAGAGACGAAATCGTTTCCTCCATGTGCCTAGCCGTTCTCGAGGGCAAACTATTCATCGAGAACATCGGCCAGGAGGCGCGAAAATATCTGGCTGCCTATAATCGCGAGTTCGACCACTTTAAAACCGCGTCGCTCGATACGCCTGTAAACGGTCGCGATGGGACGACATTCCTCGATTTACTGGCCGACGAAAGTGGTGGCGACCGGTAGCACCGAGTTAGCAAGCGGGCGCCCGCGCTTATCGGGGGCGCCCCCCTATGTCATCTCCCTGACCCGCCCCCGTATCGTCCAGAGAAACCATATCGGAAAACCGAGCTCGACCAATAGGATGGCGACGAGCACGACAAGGTAATGAGGGTCAAGAAGGGCCAACAGCAGCACAAGGGGGATAGCAGAGGCCATCCCTGCCATGAGGATCCAAAGCGCACGGCGGCCCGCGGAAGCAACCGGAACCAGGCGCCGGGGATGATGGGGGTCTATTTCGAACCACGGCTCCAAGCCCGTTTCCGGTCGCCATTTAAAGAAATCGCTCATGTTCCACCCCTGATGAGATCAAGACTATGTGCGCTGCTCATCTGAGCGCACAATACAGCCCGCCGGTAAGAGGGCTACATCGGGACCGCAGTTCGGCTTTCGAGTTTTTGTAGTATGTGCTAAAATTCAGTCTGCATCTAAGTGCGTTTTCTTTAGCCGGAGGAGGCAACAATGCAACCGAGCGAGGCTGTAGATGGCATGGCCATACAGAAGGCCATCGAGGGACGGGACGGGCATGCATTGGCGGATTTCTATGCCGACGATGCTGTGCTGCGAATAATCGACAAGCACAATCCTCCCAGCAATCCGCGAGAGTTGGCTGGAAAGGTTCAAATCGCAGAATTCTGGAATGATGTTTGCGGCAGAGAGATGCAGCACAAGGTAGAGGCCTTGGTCTCAGAGGGGAGCCGTATTTCCCTTACCGAGACATGCGCCTATCCGGATGGGACGCATGTATTCTGCGCCGCAATGATCGACATAGCCGGCGGCAAAATCGCGCGGCAAACGATGATCCAGGCTTGGGACGAGTGACCGGGGGAATGCCTTCGGCACCTACGAAAAGGCCCGCCGGTAAGGAAGAGTCGACGGCAGTTGTAGGAAGGGTGGAGGGTCGCGCAACCGAGTGCTATGTTGTGCGATCCAATACCATCCAGTACAATGGAGCCCTCCCGGCGAGCGAATCCGCTGCCATGTGTTGTGGGCCCGTTCAAGACGGTGGCTTTCAGTCTAGTTCGCCGGGACGCCCTACCTCAGGCGCCGATGCCAGATTGTGAACGACCCAGCTTTACTGGTGTCTTTCGTGGCATCAGCGATGCCGGCGCGGTCCAGGATATATTGCGCGAAGCCATTCTTTGTAGCGGATGAGCCTTCCCGCAGGTGATGGCCATTGATCCGGTGAGATGTCGCCCCAAGCAGAATGTCGACCATTTGAAGGCAAAGCTCGGATTTCGAATCCCTGAAATGGACGCGCCTGAAATGGTAGGTTCGGAGAGCGACACATAGAAAGCCGGCACCTCAGCCCACGGTAAAGCTGGAATGTTCCCGGCCTTGTGGCGCTGTTGCCCGAGGAGCGCCCTCGCCTTGTCCGTTGCCTGAAGGTCAACTTCCAGCCCCAGGGCGGCGGCGTGGCGCATACAGATGGCAAGCCGGTTCATGGCCTTTCGCGCTGTCTCGGCCTTTGTGTGCCAGATAGGCGCTATCACATCGCGAATGCTGGTCTGGTCGATTTCGGCGACAGGGGTCTTTCCGAGCTTGGGAAGGATATGTAGCTCCAGGGGGCTGAACCATCGCCCAGCCTTACCATCACCCTTCAATTCGGCCTTGCGGCTTTCGTAGGCGTCCTCGGCAACCTCCCGCAGAAGGTGGAGGCGCTTTTCAGCTTCCCGACGCTCGCGCTCGCGTTCCTTAATCGGATCGAGCCCCTTGGCCGCGATGCCGCGCCACCTCTCGGCCGCCTCCCGAGCATCCTTTAAGGATACGTCGTTGATGGAGCCCAGGCCCATCTCCCGGCGCCGGCCGTAAATCGTGAAGCGGAAAACCCACTTTCCTGAGCCAGCCTCAGCCTTATGCAGCCAGAGGCCACCACCGTCCGAGTATTTACCGGGGCGCGCGCCCTTCACCGAGAGAGCAGAAAGCTTGTTGAGCGAACGTGCCAAACCAGCCCCCCTTTCGGTCCACCTTTGCGCTGACGACGCATTGCGACAATAAGTTACTCACAATTTGAGAATGAAACAAGAACCAACCTGGAGATTCAGGCGGTTCGCGACGTAAAGTTAGAATGAGTTTTCCCGCGCTACGGCACTTCAATGCCTGGTGGGGGCACCATTTTTATTTGCGCGACGCTGTCCGCCAACCCATCCCGCCGGTTCCCCTTCATTCTGTGGCTCTCCTCGATCCGCCGCCTCGCGTCCATGCGCGATCCCGGCCGTCGGCCGGCTCCTCGGTGCCGATTTTCTGCTTGCGGCCGATGGTTCTCGTTGTGCTGCAAAAAAGGGTGTGAGACCATCCGCGCGCAAATTCACGCGCTCCGATCCTTGGGAGTTGAACGGCGACGGGGGAATTGATCATGGGCAAGAGTCCGACCAGTGACGCGCTTGATGCTTTCGCCAAGACCGTAGGAGGGTTCAGGACCTACGATTTCAGCCAGGCCCAGGCCTTCAAGGTCATCGAGACGGACGATCCCAGCCAGGGCAAGATGTACAAGATGGTCCTGCGGAACGGCCAGCCCATGGGCGGCGTCTGCATGACCATGTGCGCGTTCTGGGTGGTGTTCCATGCCATGCAGGACAAGAAGGGCGGCAACCCGTTCACCAAGGGGCGGTCCGTCTGGGATTATCTCTTCAACGAGGGCGGGCTGAACACCGGCGCTGCCACCAATATCGTCGTCGAGCACCATATGTCCTCGGGCCAGCAGCTCGCTTATTTCGATTCCTTCATGCTGAAGTTCGGCGTCCAGCTACGGAACAAGTCGATTGCGGGCATGCAGATCCCGAACGTCTACATGCCGTTGACGGCCAGCACCGCCGACCAGGCGGCGGCGCTGATCACGTCGGTCAACGGCTACAAGATGATCAGCCTGAAGAAGACGGATTCGGGCGCCGGCGGCGGGCATGCCGTCTGCGCGTGGTACGACGGATCCGACGCGCTGTTCATGGATCCCAATTACGGCGAGTTCTGGTTCCCGTCGAAAGTCGCGATGATCAAGTGGTTCAAGTACTTCTGGACCAAGACCTATTCCAAGAGCTACAAGAGCCTTCGCCCCCGCACCTATGTCGCAGCGGCATAGACGCCGGAAAACAGCGCTTCGAACCCTGCCCGCTCCCCGCACGGGCGTATCCCTGGCGGCAGCGCCTGCGCTGCCCGCTTTTCCATGTCGGCCGCCGTCGTCGATTGCCGTTGCGGGCCGACTGGCCTATAGGCGTCTCGTCGACGGGCGCTACGGGCGCCCGCATTCCCGTCTCGCGGCGCCGGCCGACACCGGCCCCTCGCAAGACCCATGATGGAGGAACGAACGTGGCGCAGGACAAGGGACCGGTTTCGAAAGTGGTGGTCGAAAAGCGGCTGGACGGAAAGTATTTCTACGCGCTCACCTTCCGCGGCGTCACCTATCCGGTGAAGGGGCCGTTCGGCAATCCGATGGAGGCCGCCGCCAACGGGCAGGCCGTGCTGAAGATACTGGAAGAGCGGGCGGGATCGGCGAAGGCCTGAGCGCCGCCGCCCTCACGGCGTCCTGTCATATTTTTCAGATGCGCATGCCGTAAAGGCATGCGACAAAGACCGGCCTTGATGCAGGATGCGCCGGGGCTTGCTTAAAGGATGCGGATCGGCGGCATGGCGCGTAACCTCAATTCCATCTCCTTCGTCGCCTCGCAGGCGAGCGAAGCGCAGGAAGCGCGCAACGAGCTGGTTTCGATCTACGGCAATGCCGATCCGGAGGAGGCCGACGTCATCGTCGCGCTCGGCGGCGACGGCTTCATGCTGCAGACCCTGCACACCACGATGAATTCCGGCAAGCGCGTCTATGGCATGAACCGCGGCTCCATCGGCTTCCTGATGAACCGCTACGACCCGAAGGACCTGCCGGACCGTATCGAGAACGCGGTGGAAAACGCCTTCCGGCCGCTGGAGATGATCACCGGCGATGCCAGCGGCCAGGAGCGCCGGGCGCTTGCCATCAACGAGGTCTATCTCTTCCGCCAGTCCTACCAGGCGGCGAAGCTCAAGGTCAGCATCGACGGCCGGGTGCGGCTGGAGGAGCTGGTCTGCGACGGGCTGCTTCTGGCCACGCCCGCCGGCTCGACCGCCTACAACCTTTCCGCCCACGGGCCGATCCTGCCGCTGGAGGCGCCGCTGCTGGCGCTGACGCCGGTCAGCGCCTTCCGCCCGCGGCGCTGGCGGGGAGCACTGCTGCCCAACAAAGTGACGGTCGAGATCGCGGTGCTGGAAGCGGAGAAGCGGCCGGTCAACGCGGTCGCCGACAATACCGAGGTCAAGTCGGTGACCTCGGTGCGCATCGCCGAATCGGCCGGGCTTTCGGCGCGCATCCTTTCGGATCCGGATCATTCCTGGTCCGACCGGATTCTTGCCGAACAATTCGATTACTGACACGGGGCTACCCGGACCAGGGACAGGAGTTTCGCCATGACGCGGCATGCACTCGCCACCGCCCTCGCCCTGCTTTTCCTTGCCGGCCCGCCTGCCCTCGCGCAGGAATCGCCGGTCGCGGAAACCATCACCTTCGTCGTCAGCACCGGCTTCTGGGAAGAGCCGGTCGAGGCGGAAGAGGACGATGCGGCGACCGCCAAGCCGGAGACCACCGAAACGGCGGAGCCCGCCGCGCTGCGCCGCGGCTATTACAAGCTGATCGCGGTGCGCCAGCCGGACGGCACGGCCGAGATCCATCTCCAGCAGATCGAGGCGACCCCTGACGGCCCGAAGATCGCCTCCTCGACGGTGCTGGAGGAGTTTTCGGCGATAAAACCCTATGTCACAGACATCCGGCCGGAAAACTCCACGGGCATCACCACCCAGCCGGGGCTTTTCGCGACAGTCTACCTGAAAACCGACCCCAAGGCGATGGAGCCCGAGAGCTGGACGGTGCTGATCGACGATCTCGGCGAGATCAAGGTCGAGCGTGCGACGAACTGAGAACGGGCGCCGAAGCGCCCGTCACGATGTCTTTTATCGAAGATTTCAGTTCAGGTCGTCCACGACCGCATCCGCCCCGCCGTTGACGCGGTGGGCGAGCGCGGCCTCCATGAACTCGTTGAGTTCGCCGTCGAGCACGTCCGAGGGCGCGGTGCTTTCGACGCCGGTGCGCAAGTCCTTGACCAGCTGGTAGGGCTGGAGGACGTAGGAGCGGATCTGATGGCCCCAGCCGATATCCGTCTTGGAGGCGGCCTCGGCGTTGGCGGCTTCCTCGCGCTTCTTCAATTCGGCCTCGTAGATGCGCGCGCGCAGCATGTCCCAGGCCTTGGCACGGTTCTTGTGCTGCGAACGCTCCTGCTGGCAGGCGACCACGATGCCGGTCGGGATATGCGTGATGCGCACGGCCGAGTCGGTCGTATTGACGTGCTGGCCGCCGGCGCCCGACGAGCGGTAGGTGTCGATGCGGCAGTCGCTTTCGCTAACCTCGATGTTGATCGATTCGTCGACGACCGGATAGACCCAGATCGACGAGAACGAAGTGTGGCGGCGCGCATTGCTGTCATAGGGCGAGATGCGGACCAGGCGGTGCACGCCAGATTCGGTCTTCAGCCAGCCATAGGCGTTGTGGCCCTTGACGAGCATCGTCGCGGACTTGATGCCGGCCTCTTCGCCGTCATGGACTTCCAGAAGCTCCACCTTGTAGCCCGAACGCTCCGCCCAGCGGGTGTACATGCGCAGGAGCATGTTGGCCCAGTCCTGGCTTTCCGTGCCGCCGGCGCCGGAATGCACTTCGAGATAGGTGTCGTTGGTGTCCGCTTCGCCGGACAGCATCGCCTCGACCTGCTTGCGCGCGGCCTCGGTGCGGACCACCTTCAGGGCGTCCTCGGCTTCCTTGACGATCGAGGCGTCGCCCTCTTCCTCACCCAGTTCGATGAGGTCGATATTGTCCTTGAGCTGCTGCTCGATGGCTTTTACGGCATTGATGCCCTCGTCCAGCTGCTGGCGCTCGCGCATCAGCTTCTGGGCCTCCTGGGCATCGTCCCACAGGCTCGGATCCTCTGCCTTGTTGTTCAACCAGTCCAGTCGTCTCAGCGCCTGATCCCAGTCAAAGATGCCTCCTCAGCAGGCTTATGGCCTGCTTGATTTCGTCGACGACGTTTTCGATTTCCGCGCGCATGTCCGCCTTCTTCTTCGGTGCAATTCCGGTGGCCGTGAAATAGAGAGGGCGGGTGCGGATGTAAAGCCCCGCGCCCGCCCTCGAACTCCATCATCCCGTGATCAGAACAGGCCGCCGCTGCCGCCCGTGACGGCCTGGTTGGCCTGCGGCGAGCTCTTCAGGATCTCTTCCGGGCTGGCATAGTCCTCGCCGCCGATGACGGAGAAGACGGAGGCCGGGCCGGTGCCGGGCTTGAAGGCTTCCATGATCGTGTCCGGCTCGCCCTCGAAGGCCTCCATGCCGGTCTTGCGGTTGACGGCGATGAACTTCATGCCTTCCGGCACGATGAACTTCGTCGGGCGCGTGCCTTCGAGGGCCGCCTGCATGAACTCGTTGAAGATCGGCGCGGCGAGCGAGCCGCCGGTGCCGCCGCGGCCGAGCGGAGCCGGGTTGTCGAAGCCGATATAGAGGCCGGCGACGAGATCCGGCGTATAGCCGACGAACCAGGCGTCCTTCTCATCGTTGGTCGTGCCGGTCTTGCCGGCGGTCGGGCGGTCGAGCTTGATCTTGCCGGCGGCGGTGCCGCGCGTGACGACGCCTTCCATCATCGAGGTGATCTGGTAGGCCGTCATCGGGTCGAGCACCTGCTCGCGATTGTCGACCAGCGTCGGCTCCTCCTGGTTCTCCCAGTCGTTGGCGTTGCAGTCCTCGCAGGTGCGCTCCTCGTGGCGGAAGATCGTCTTGCCGTAGCGGTCCTGGATGCGGTCGATCAGCGAGGGCTTGATCTGCTTGCCGCCGTTGGCGAGCACCGAATAGGCCGAGACCATGCGCAGCACGGTCGTCTCGCCCGAGCCGAGCGACATGGCCAGCACCGGATACATCTTGTCGTAGATGCCGAAGCGCTCGGCATATTCGGCGACGAGGTTCATGCCCATGTCGTTGGCGAGGCGCACGGTCATCAGGTTGCGCGAGCGCTCGATGCCGAGGCGCAGCGTCGAAGGGCCGGCAGCGCCGCCGCCATAGTTCTGCGGGCGCCAGACCTGGCCGCCGGCGACGATCTCGATCGGCGCGTCCATGATGACGGAGGCTGGCGTATAGCCGTTGTCGAGCGCGGCGGCGTAGACGAAGGGCTTGAAGGAGGAGCCGGGCTGGCGCATGGCCTGCGAGGCGCGGTTGAATTGCGACTGGCTGTAGGAGAAGCCGCCGACCATGGCGAGCACGCGGCCGGTATGCGGGTCCATGGCCACGAGGCCGCCCTGCACCTTCGGCGGCTGGCGCAGCCGGTACGTGCCGTCCTCCGCAGGCTCGACATAGACGACGTCGCCGGCGGAGAAGACGCCGGCCGGCGATTTCGCCGTCTTGCGGTCGCCCTTGGCCGAACGATAGGCCCAGGTCATGGCCTTCGCGTCGATGCGGCCCGTCACGCGTTCCTCGACCACCTTGCCGGACGCTTCCTTGCTCGGCTGAAGGCCGATGTCCGCGCCGCCGTCGTCGACGGCCAGCACGACGGCGAGCTTCCATTCCGGCACGTCGGAGAGCGTGTCGACCTTGGCGAGTTCCACGCCCCAGTCGCCGCCGATCTCGATGGTCTTGATCGGTCCGTGGAAGCCGCGGCGTTCGTCATAGTTGATGAGGCCATGCTGCAGGGCCTTGCGCGCGGCGACCTGGATGCGCGGATCGAGCGAGGTGCGCACGGAAAGGCCGCCCTCGTAGAGCGCGTTGTCGCCGTAGCGCTCGATGATCTGGCGGCGGACCTCCTCGGAGAAGAATTCCGAGGCGAAGAGGTAGGAGCCGCGGTGGCGCGGCGTCACGCCGAGCGGCTGGGCCTTCGCCTCCGCGCCGTCGCTCTGGGTGACGTAACCGTTCTCGACCATGCGGTCGATGACCCAGTTGCGGCGCTCGATGGCGGCCTCGGTGCGGCGGAAGGGATGGTAGTTCGACGGGCCCTTCGGAAGCGCGGCGAGATAGGCCGTCTCGGCGATCGTCAGCTCGGTGACGGACTTGTCGAAATAGGTCAGCGCCGCGCCGGCGATGCCGTAGGAATTCAGGCCGAAGAAGATCTCGTTGAGATAGAGTTCGAGGATGCGGTCCTTGGAATAGGCCTGCTCGATGCGGAACGAGAGGATCGCTTCCTTGACCTTGCGGTCGATGGTCTGGTCGGAGGACAGCAGGAAGTTCTTGGCGACCTGCTGGGTGATGGTCGACGCGCCCACCGGACGGCGGCCGGAGCCCATGTTCTGCAGGTTGGTGACGATGGCGCGGAAGAGGCCGGTCACGTCGACGCCGGGATGCTGGTAGAAGTTCTTGTCTTCCGCCGAGAGGAAGGCGGCCTTCACACGGTCGGGAATCGCCTGGATCGGCAGGTAGAGGCGGCGCTCGCGGGCATATTCGGCCATCAGCGCGCCGTTGCCGGCATGCACGCGCGTCGTGACCGGCGGCGCATAGCTGTTCAAGACCTCATAATCGGGAAGATCCTTGGTGACACTTCCGAGATAGAGCGCGACCGCCCCCGCCACCGCGAGGAAGAAGACGGCGCCAATCCCGAAGAAATATCCAATCAGTCTGATCATGAGCCAGTTACCGGTGCCTTATGCTTGTCATGTCATCAGGCAGACCCGCTGCCCGGCCTTGCACGCCCCGGCTCGTGCGGCCGTTGCGCTCTCCCGTCGGGGACGAGTCGTCCCGTTTTCCCGATCCCGTCTAGCGAGCGGAATGTGAGGAAAATAGGGCTTACAGCATGCATCCCGGCTTCGCCACCGCACAATGGCGAGCGCTGTCACTTTTCCGGCACAGCGGACCCTATCACGTTCCCCGCCGGCCCGCCGGTAAAACCTCAGCCGCCGTTGGCCACGACCGTCGAGCGGTACTGTTCCACGGCCCTGGCGACGAGGCCCGCCACCTTCTTCTGCCAAGCCGGGTCGATCAGCAATTGCTCGTCCTCCTTGTTCGACAGGAAGCCGAGTTCGAGCAGGATCGAGGGCACGTCCGGCGCCGTCAATACGCGGAAACCGGCATGACGGTGCGGGTTGTTGATCAGCAGGACCTGGTCCTTGAAATTGCGGACGACGCTCTGGGCGAGATTGATCGAGAAGGCCTGCGTCTCGCGGCGCGTCAGGTCGAGCAGGATATCGACGACCTCGGCGGGCTCGTCGACGAAGGAGATGCCGGCGACCTGGTCGGACAGGTTCTCGCGCTCGGCGAGGCTGGCGGCGAGGCTGTCGGACGCCTTGTCGGAGATGGTGTAGACCGTCGCGCCGCGGATGTCCTTCTGCTTCAGCGTGTCGGCGTGGATGGAGATGAGCAGGTTCGCCCCCTCATGGCGGGCAAGCTGCACGCGCTGCGAGAGGGAGAGGAACTCGTCCTTCTCGCGCGTGAGGACGGCGCGCGTGCCGGGCAGCTTGTTCAACGCTTCTGTCAACTGGCGGGCGAAGGCGAGCGTGACGTGCTTCTCCTGCGTCCTGGTGACGCCGCCGAGCGCGCCGTTGTCGATGCCGCCGTGGCCGGCGTCGACCGCGATGACGAAGGGGCCGTCCGCCCGGCTGCCGGGCAGCATGACAGAGGCCTCGCCGGCGCCCGCCGATACGGCGGCTTCCTGCCAGCTCTGCTTTTCCATGAGGCCCTGGAAGGCCTGGTCGGTGACGATCGCCGTGTCGATGACCAGCCGGTAGCTCGCCGCCCCCTGCTCTTCCTGCACCTCGGCCAGCACGACGCCGACGGGGCGCGATGCGGTGAGCACGATGCGCGAGCGCCCTGCGGCCATGGTGCCGTAGCGGATGTCGGAGAAGATGCCGCGCGCCTCCAGCTCTTCCGCCTTGAGGCCGAAGGCGGTCTCCGGCAGGTCGATCAGCACGCGATAGGGATTGGCAACATAGTGGACCTTGAAGTCCGGCTTGCGGTCGAAATCGATGACGAGGCGGGTGCGGGCGTCGTCACCGGCGATGCGCGCGGAGAAGGCGAGCAGCGGGGCCGCCGAGGCGGAGACCGCCAGGACGGGCGTGGCGAGCGACAGGCCGAGCGCGACGACGGCCGCGCCGGCCGCGACACGGAAGAGGAATTCTGTCAGAAGGCGTAGCATCACCACCGGCAAGTCCGTTCAAACGCGTGGAAACCGCGCGACGCGGCACAGGACAAGCCCCATAGATGCCCCCATATGGTTAACCGAAGCTTGCCAGGGGGCCGCCGCAGCACAGGCGCAGCCATAGGGGCAAATCCATCAAGATTATGACGCTTTTGGCTTTTCCCTTGCCATTGTGACATATCCGCCATAAAAGCAAAATCAGGGAAAAAGATTAGACGGGATAGAATCGCTTGAGCAGGCAGCCACTCCTTCGGGGCTTGGCGCCGAACCGAGTCTTCATCCGCCGTCGCACCGCTTTTTCCCGGCCGATAAGATCGCGTAAGCCGGCGGTGGCCGGAACAGTCAAGGTGGATTTCCACCGCTCGCCCTTACCAAAGGGCAATTTCATCGGACCGATCAGGTCTATGGCACAGGCATTCTCGTTGGACGTTGATGTTGTCACAGCGGATTCTATCAGAGGGTAACAGGCACCGGGGCGCTCGCGTACCGGCCACCCTCCGTCCGCCAACCCCGCACCGGGGCCCGACGAGAACTTACATATCCGGCGCATCCCTCTCCTCCCCCGGCACTTCCCCAGATGGGAACGGTTTGCCGCCGGGATTGCGGCTGCGCCGAGGAGCTCAATCTACATGGCAGAGAAAATGCTTATCGATGCGTCTCACGCTGAAGAGACGCGCGTCGTTGTCGTACGCGGAAACCGCATAGAAGAATTCGACTTCGAATCCGAACACAAGAAACAGATCCGCGGCAATATCTACCTTGCCAAGGTCACACGCGTCGAACCGTCGCTTCAGGCGGCCTTCGTCGACTACGGCGGCAACCGCCACGGCTTCCTGGCCTTCGCCGAAATCCACCCGGACTACTACCAGATCCCGCTTGCCGACCGTCAGGCCCTGTTGAGGGCCGAGGCCGAGGAGCACCGTCACGACGACGACATCGAGCCGGTCGAGACCGCGGGCGACCTTTCCGACGATGCGGAAGCGGCCGAGGCCCCGGCTGTCGCCGAAGAGACTCCGGCCACCGTCGAAGCCGAGGCAGCCGAAACCGCTGCCGAACCGGAAGTCGTCGAAGCGGCCGCCGCCCTTGAAGAAGAGGCCCCGGTCGAAAAGCCGAAGAAGCCGCGCCGCCCGCGCAAGCCCAAGGCGAAGGCCGAGGAAGCCCCCGTCGAGGTTGCCGCCGAAGAGCCCGCCCCCTCCGCCGAGGGCAGCGACGACGAGACGCCCGGCGGCGTGATGGCCATGGCCGTCGACACCGACGAGGTCTCCGAGCCCGCCGAACGCTCGCGTGGCCGTCGCCGCCGCGACGACGACGATGACGACGATCATCACGGCGAGGAGAAGGAAGTCATCGAATCGGTCGGCGCCGAAGACGCGATGGAAGAGGTTCCGGACCGCGTGCAGCGCAAGCCGCGCAAGCAGTACCGCATCCAGGAAGTCATCAAGCGCCGCCAGATCCTGCTCGTGCAGGTCGCCAAGGAAGAGCGCGGCAACAAGGGCGCGGCGCTCACCACCTACCTGTCGCTCGCCGGCCGCTACTCCGTCCTGATGCCGAACACGGCGCGCGGCGGCGGCATTTCCCGCAAGATCACCAACCTGCAGGACCGCAAGCGCCTGAAGGAGATCGCCCGCGACCTCGAGGTTCCGCAGGGCATGGGCGTCATCCTGCGCACCGCCGGTGCCAACCGCACCCGTGTCGAGGTCAAGCGCGACTTCGAGTACCTGATGCGCCTGTGGGAGAACGTGCGCACGCTCACGCTCGCCTCCACGGCCCCCTGCCTCGTCTATGAGGAAGGCTCGCTGATCAAGCGCTCGATCCGCGACCTCTACAACAAGGACATCAGCGAGATCATCGTCGCCGGCGAGGAAGGCTATCGCGAAGCCAAGGGCTTCATGAAGATGCTGATGCCGAGCCATGCGAAGGTCGTCCAGCCCTATCGCGACGTGCATCCGATCTTCTCGCGCTCCGGCATCGAGGCCCAGCTCGACCGCATGCTGCAGCCGCAGGTGACGCTGAAGTCCGGCGGCTACATCATCATCAACCAGACCGAGGCGCTCGTCTCGATCGACGTCAACTCCGGCCGCTCGACGCGCGAGCACTCCATCGAGGAGACCGCGCTCCAGACGAACCTGGAAGCCGCCGAGGAAGTGGCGCGCCAGTTGCGCCTGCGCGACCTTGCCGGCCTCGTCGTCATCGACTTCATCGACATGGAGGAGAAGCGCAACAACCGCTCCGTCGAGAAGCGCCTCAAGGACCACCTGAAGAACGACCGCGCGAGAATCCAGGTCGGCCGCATCTCGCATTTCGGCCTTCTGGAAATGTCGCGCCAGCGCATCCGCGCCTCCGTCCTCGAATCGACCATGCAGACCTGCCCGCACTGCAACGGCACGGGCCATGTACGCTCGCAGTCGTCCGTCGCGCTGCATGTCCTGCGCGGCATCGAGGAATATCTGCTCAAGAACACGACGCACAACATCACCGTGCGCACCACGCCGGATATCGCGCTCTACCTGCTCAACCACAAGCGCGGCACGATCATCGATTACGAGACCCGCTTCGGCGTCCAGATCATCATCGAGGCGGATGCCCATGTCGGTGCGCAGCACTTCGCGATCGACCGCGGCGAAGCCGTCGAGAGCCCGGTCAAGATCGAGCAGATCCTGCATTTCGAACCCGAGCCCGAAGACGAAGACGTCGTGATCGAGGACGAGATCGACGAGGAAGAGGACGACGCGCGTCCGGCCGCGGCCGCGCAGGCATCGTCCGCCGCCGCCTCTTCCGACGAGAACGGCCGCAACAAGCGCAAGCGCCGCCGCCGCCGTCGTGGCCGTGGCCGCGAGAACGGCGACGGCACCGACACGGCCTCCTTCGGCGGCGAGCAGGCCGGCGATGACGAAGTGCTCGACGACGACGAGGTCGACGGGGAAGAGGATGCGGAAGCATCCCAGGCACAGGCCGACGACACATCCGACCGCCGCAAGCGCCGCCGCCGCGGCAAGCGGGGCGGCCGCCGCAACCGTCCGGAGGACGGTGCGCTCGAAGCCGGCGCCGACGAGGCCGAGGATGGCGACGCCGACGCGGACGAGACCGAAGAGGTCGCAGCCGTCGCGGTGGAGGAGGTGACGGAGGTCACCGCCGCTGCCGAGGAAGCTCCCGTCGAGGCGGTGGCCGAAGAGCCGCCGGCCAAGCCGAAGCGTGCCCGCCGCAGCCGTGCCAAGGCCACCGAGGAGGCCGCCACCGACGCGGCCGCCCGCAGCGAGATCGAAGCCCAGCCGGCCGCCGCCGCCCCCGTCGAGGAGACGGCGCCCGCGGAGCCGGAGGTCGAAGCCGCTGCCGCCGACATCGAGGAGACGGCCAAGCCCGCCCGCGCCAACCGCGATCTCTCCAAGATCGCCTCCGAGCCGGTGGTGAAGTCCTCCACGGCGAAGGAAGCGACGCCGGACGACGAACCGGAAAAGCCCAAGAAGGGCGGCTGGTGGCAGCGCCGCGGCTTCTTCTAAGCGCCGCCTGCATCCAGGAAATCAGAAAAGCCCGGCATCGTCCGGGCTTTTTTATGCGCGGGAATCGGGTGGTTCCCGCCGCTCCCTTCTGCGACATCCGGGCCCGCAGGAAACCAGCAAGGGAGAAATCCATGACCCGTCTCGACAACAAGATCGCCATCGTCACCGGCGCAAGCTCCGGCATCGGCCGCGCCGCCGCGCTTCTCTTTGCCCGGCAGGGCGCAAGGCTCGTCCTCTCCGCCCGCAAGCGCGAACCGTTGGAAAAGCTTGCCGATGAGATCCGCATTGCCGGCGGCAGCGCCGTCGCGGTGCCGGGCGACGTCAGCGACGAGGCACACCACCGGGCACTGGTCGCGGCGGCGCAGGCCGAGTTCGGCGGCCTCGACATCGCCTTCAACAATGCCGGCACCACCGGTCCGGTCGGCCCCTTGACCGATCTTTCCCTGGCCGAATGGCAGGAGGTCGTCGCCGTCAACCTGACGAGCGGCTTCCTTGCCGCCAAGTACCAGCTTCCCGCCATGGAAGCGCAAGGCGGCGGCAGCATCGTCTTCACCTCGACCTTCGTCGGCTACACGGCCGGCTTTCCGGGGCTTGCCGCCTATGCAGCCTCGAAATCCGGCCTTGTCGGCCTCGTGCAGGTGCTCGCCTCGGAATACGGGCCGAAGGGCATTCGCGTGAATGCGCTGCTGCCGGGCGCGACGGACACGCCGATGGGGCGATCGGTGGCAAGCACGCCGGAAGCCCGCGAATTCATCGCCGGCCTCAACGCCTTCAAGCGCATCGCAGCGCCGGAGGAGATCGCCGAGGCGGCGCTCTTCCTCTGCTCGGATGCCGCAAGCTTCACGACCGGCACGGCGATGCTCGTCGATGGCGGCGTGTCGATCAACCGGGTCTGACGCTCACAAGGAGAATCAAGGCCTTGCGGGATTGAATCCGTTTCCGGCCGCAACGGGTTGAACGGGAATCATTTTCCGCTCAGGCCAGCCAGCGCGCGAGGCGGTCGGCCGCCTCGCGCATCTCCTCGAAGGACCCCGCATAGGAGAAGCGCATCGTGTGATGCCCGTCCCGCGGATCGAAATCGGCGCCGGGCGTCGCCGCGACGTCGGTCTCCGCCAGCATGCGGCGGGCGAAGTCCATGCTGTCATTGGTGAAGCGGCTGACATCGACATAGGCGTAGAAGGCGCCGTCCATCGGCGAGGCGATGGAAAAGCCGATCTCCGGCAGGCGCTTCACCAGGAAGTCGCGGTTTTCCCGGTAAGCGTCGCGGTAGACGTCGAGCTCCGCCTCGGCGCCGAGCGCGGCCTGCGCGGCGATCTGGGAAAGCTCCGGCGCGGAGATGTACAGGCTCTGGGCGATGCGCTCGACCGGGCGCACCAGCGCCTCGGGCAGCACCATCCAGCCGATGCGCCAGCCCGTCATGCAGTAATATTTCGAGAAGGAGTTGACGATGACCGCCTCCTCGCCGAATTCCAGCGCCGTCGCCTCTTCGCCGACGAAGGTGAGGCCGTGGTAGATCTCGTCGGAAGTGAAGGCGATGGCATTGTCCCGGCAATAGGCCGAGAGCGCGGCAAGCTCGGCGCGGCCGGTCACCGTGCCGGTCGGATTGGCGGGGCTGGCGAGCAGCACGCCGTCGATGCGGCCATGGGCGGCGGTGGCCGCTTCCAGCGCCGCCGGCGTCAGCGTGAAGCCGTTTTCCGCATTCACCTCGATCTCCACCGTCTCGATGCCGAGCGCGGCGAGGATGTTGCGATAGGCGGGATAGCCGGGACGCGCGATGGCGACGCGGTCGCCCGCATCGAACAGCGCCAGGAAGGCGAGGTTGAAGCCGGCGGAAGAACCGGTCGTGACGGCGATTCGCCCCGGATCGACGGCAACGCCGTGACGGCGCCTGTAGAAATCGGAAATGGCGCTGCGCAGCGAAAGAAGGCCGAGCGCATCCGTATAGCCGATGCGGCCCACCTCCAATGCCTGGCGGGCCGCCTCGCGCGCGGCCTGCGGCGCGGGATGGACGGGCTGGCCGACGGCCATGGAGATCACCGGCCGGCCGGCGGCGCGGCGCTTGGTCGCCTCGGCCAGCACGTCCATGGCGTGAAAGGGTTCGACGGCGCCGCGGCGGGAGAGTTTCATGGGACTGCCTTCCGGTTCTTCGGGTCGCGTCTTCCTGCCGCAAGACGCCCCTCTTCACAATCCCGCGAGGGCCGAAAATCCGCCGCTTTTACCCTGTCGTTTGCCCCCACCCGACCATAAGGTCGTTGAAAGCGCCGCGGCCCGCATTGACGTCCAGGGCCGCCAATGGCACTTCTCCGGCGCATCACGACGAGGACAGGAAAGACATGACATTCAAGACGAAGCTCGCGGCCACGGCAGCCCTTGCCCTTTCGCTCGCAGCCCCCCTGCCCGCCCTTGCCCTCGACGATGCGCAGAAGAAGGAAATCGGCGATTTCATCAGGGAATATCTCGTCGAGAACCCGGAAATCCTCATCGAGGTGCAGGAGGCGCTGCAGAAGAAGCAGGAAGCCCAGCTGCAGGCCAAGGCGCAGGGCGCCATCACCGACAACGAGAAGGCGATCTTCGCCTCGCCCTATGACATCGCGCTCGGCAATCCGAAGGGCGACGTCACGATCGTCGAGTTCTTCGACTACAATTGCGGCTACTGCAAGCGCGCCCTCTCCGACATGGACGCCATGCTGGAAGAGGACAAGAACCTCCGCTTCGTGCTGAAGGAACTGCCGATCCTCGGCCCCGATTCGCTTGCCGCCCACAAGGTGAGCGCGGCCGTGCGCGACATCGCGCCGGACAAATACGGAGAATTCCACCGCGCGCTGCTCGGCGGCGAAGGCCGTGCGACGGAGGAAAGCGCCATAGCGCTTGCCGCGACCATGGGCCTTGCCGAGGCGGATATCCGCAAGGCCATGGCCGACAAGCCGCATGACGACGCGGTGCGCGAGGCCTATTCGCTGGCCAACGAGCTCGGCATCACCGGCACGCCCTCCTACGTGCTCGGCCAGGAGATGGTCTTCGGCGCGGTCGGTGCCGACGACCTTCGCGAGAAGATCGCCAATGTCAGGGCGTGCGGCAAGGCGACCTGCTGAACCGCCATCTTCCTGTGATGCCGGCCGTGTTCAGCCGTCGCTGCTTGTGGACATCGCCCCGTTCGACCGGCAAAGCCCCTGCCCTTGGGGCTTTCCCTGTGGAAACCGCCGGTCTATAGGTAATTGTCTATCCAGCATGCGGAATTGTGAATGGCTTCCACCCTTTTCGTGCTCAACGGTCCCAACCTGAACGCCCTCGGCAAGCGTGAACCCGGCATCTATGGCGGGCACACGCTCAGCGATATCGAGGCGCTCTGCAAGGCGGAGGGCGAGAAACTCGGCTTTGCCGTCGATTTCCGCCAGTCCAATCACGAGGGCGACCTGGTCGACTGGATCCACGAAGGCGGCGACACCGCCGCCGGCATCGCCATCAATGCCGGGGCCTATACCCACACCTCGATCGCCCTGCACGACGCCATCCGCGCCATCAAGGTCCCGGTGGTCGAGCTGCATCTTTCCAATGTGCATGCCCGCGAAGAATTCCGCCACAAGTCGATGATCGCGCCCGCCGTCAAGGGCGTCATCTGCGGTTTCGGCGCGCACAGCTACATCCTCGCGCTTCACGCGCTTTCATCCATCACGAAATAAGAAAAACAAGAGGCTCATCTCCATGGCTGACAAGAAACACGGCATCGATCAGGCGCTCATCCGCGACCTCGCCAACATCCTCAACGAGACGGACCTGACCGAGATCGAAGTGGAGCAGGACGACATGCGCATCCGCGTCTCGCGCGCCGGCACGCCCCAATACGTTCAGGCGCCCATCGCCGCCGCCCCGGCCTTTGCCGCACCGGCCGTCGCGGCAGCCGCCCCGATTGTCGATGCCCGCAGCAACAAGAACGCCGTGACGGCGCCGATGGTGGGCACCGCCTATCTCTCGCCCGCCCCGGGCGCCCGCCCCTTCATCGAGGTCGGCGCGAGCGTCAAGGAAGGCCAGACCATCCTCATCATCGAAGCCATGAAGACGATGAACCAGATCCCGGCGCCGCGCTCGGGCAAGGTCACCGAAATCCTCGTCTCGGATGCAAGCCCCGTCGAATACGGCGAGCCGCTGATCGTCATCGAATAAGGCGGCCCCCATGATCTCCAAAGTCCTCATTGCCAACCGCGGCGAAATCGCCCTCCGGGTTCTTCGGGCCTGCAAGGAGCTGGGCATCGCCACGGTCGCCGTGCATTCGACGGCCGATGCCGACGCCATGCATGTACGCCTCGCCGACGAGAGCGTGTGCATCGGCCCGCCGCCGTCGCGCGAGAGCTACCTGAACATCCACCAGATCGTCGCGGCCTGCGAGATCACCGGCGCCGACGCCGTGCATCCGGGCTACGGCTTCCTGTCGGAAAACGCCAAGTTCGCCGAGATCCTCGACGCGCACGGCATCACCTTCATCGGCCCGACGGCGGAGCACATCCGCATCATGGGCGACAAGATCACCGCCAAGCAGACGGCGCAGGAACTCGGCATCCCCGTCGTTCCCGGCTCCGATGGCGAGGTGAAGCCGGAAAACGCGCTGGAAGTCGCCCGCAAGATCGGCTTTCCCGTGCTCATCAAGGCCACCGCCGGCGGCGGCGGCCGGGGCATGAAGGTCGCCAGGTCGGAGGCGGATCTTGAAGAGGCCGTCTCCACGGCCCGTTCCGAGGCGCTCGCCGCCTTCGGCAACGACGCCGTCTACATGGAAAAGTATCTCGGCAAGCCGCGCCATATCGAAATCCAGGTCGTCGGCGACGGCATGGGCAATGCCGTGCATCTGGGCGAGCGCGACTGCTCGCTGCAGCGCCGCCACCAGAAGGTCTGGGAAGAGGCCAACTCCCCCGCCCTCAACGTGGAACAGCGCATGAAGATCGGCCAGGTCTGCGCCGACGCCATGAAGAAGCTGAAATACCGCGGCGCCGGCACGGTGGAATTCCTCTACGAGAACGGCGAGTTCTATTTCATCGAAATGAACACGCGCCTGCAGGTGGAGCACCCGATCACCGAAGCGATCACCGGCATCGACCTTGTGCACGAGCAGATTCGCGTCGCCTCCGGCGCCGGCCTTTCGGTGACGCAGGAAGACATCGTCTTCTCCGGCCATGCCATCGAATGCCGCATCAATGCCGAGGATCCGCGCACCTTCGTTCCCTCGCCGGGCACGATCACGCATTTCCATGCGCCGGGCGGCCTTGGCGTGCGCGTCGATTCGGGCGCCTATCAGGGCTACAAGATTCCGCCCTATTACGACAGCCTGATCGGCAAGCTGATCGTGCACGGCCGCACCCGCGTCGAATGCATGATGCGCCTGCGCCGCGTGCTGGACGAGTTCGTCATCGACGGCATCAAGACGACGCTGCCGCTCTTCCAGGACCTGATCGGCAACCAGGACATCGCCAACGGCGATTACGACATCCACTGGCTGGAGAATTATCTGGCCGGCAAAACCGACGCCTGAGGGGCGTCGGTCATGGCAGGGCGACGCCGCCGGCACCCGGACATAACGCCGGACCTGCTCCTGCGCGCCTATTCCATCGGACTGTTCCCGATGGCCGATTCGGCCGACGACCCGGAGCTCTTCTGGGTCGAGCCGGACATGCGGGGCGTCATCCCGCTCGATGACTTTCACGTCTCGCGCAGCCTCGCCAAGACGATCCGCAAAAAGCCCTTCGACATCCGCTTCGACACCGCCTTCGACGCCGTGCTGACCGCCTGCGCCGAGGCGGCGCCCGACCGGCCCTCGACCTGGATCAACGCCAAGATCAAGTCGCTCTACGGCACCCTGCACCGCATGGGCCATGCGCATTCGGTGGAAGCGTGGGAGAAAGACCGGCTCGTCGGCGGCCTCTACGGCGTATCGCTCGGCGCGGCCTTCTTCGGCGAAAGCATGTTTTCACGGCGCACGGACGCCTCGAAGATCTGCCTCGTGCATCTGGTGGAGCGCTTGAAGACGAACGGCTTCCGGCTGCTCGACACGCAGTTCACCACCGGGCACCTCATTACGTTCGGCGCGATCGACGTGCCGAAGATCGAATACGAGGACATGCTGGCCAATGCCCTCGCCTCGCCGCATCTGCCGTTTTGATGAAAAGGCGCGGAAAGCGGTCTACTCGGCCTTCGCCTGGGAATCTTCCGGCGGCGGCACCTCGGATGTCGCCTTGCATTCGGTCAGCCACACGTCATAGACGGGGTGCTCGACGGCGTTGAGGCCGGGGCTGTCGGCGAACATCCAGCCGGTGAAGATGCGGCGAATCTTGCGGTCGAGGGTGATCTCGTCGACCTCGACGAAGGAGGTCACCTTCTGCGCCTCGGTGTCGTCGCGGCTGTAGCAGACCTTCGGCGTCACCTGGAGGGCGCCGAACTGCACGGTCTCGCCGAGATAGACGTCGAAATTGGTGATGCGGCCGGTGATCTTGTCGATGCCGGAGAAGACGGCGACCGGGTTCTCGATGCGGGCGGCCCTGGCGGCCATCGGCGACAGCGCCGCCGCCGCCCCGAGCGCGACGGCGAGGAACCGCCGTCCGGCGTTTGCCGAGAAAAACCCTGATGTCATGAATGCCGTCTCCTGCGAACCGCTCCGGCGCGCGCCGGTCGCTTGGAGCTAGCGGCGAAATGTGGCCAAATCGGTATCAGTTGCCCGGCGTCCAGGCGTCGTAGTCGCCCGACACGCGCGGGCGCTCGCCGGCGGCGGCAAGCGAGCCCGGCGGACGGTAGGCCTCAGCCGTGCCGGTCTGGTTCTGGCGGTGCGGCTTTTCCCACTCGCGGGCCTGGTACGTCTCGTCGGCCGGGGAAACGTCGGTGCGGTGGTGCATCCAGCCATGCCAGCCCGCTGGAATGGCGGAGGCCTCGGCATAGCCGTTGTAGATCACCCAGCGGCGCGTGCGGCCCTCGGAATCCTTCGCGCCGCCTTGATAATAGACATTGCCGAATTCGTCCTGGCCGACCCTTGTGCCGAAGCGCCAGGTGTGGAAGCGGGTGCCGATCGTCTGACCGTTCCACCAGGTGAAGATCTGCTTGAGAAGGTTCATGGGCTGGCGTCCTTGGCAGGGCCGTGCTTGGGATGCGGCCCGAGACTGATATTTCTTCCGCTTATGGCGCGACGGCCCCCGAATGTCCAGCGATTCCCGCCCCTTCGCCCACGGCTTTTCGCCGCGGGTCAGCCGCCGAGCGGCTTCTCGTAGACATGGAGCGGAACGCCGGACACGTCATCGGCCGTATGCCGCGCCTCACCCACCTTCACGAAGCCATGCGCGGCGTAGAAGGCCACGGCCGCGTCATTGCGCGGATCGACCTCCAGCAGCATGGCATCGGCATCGGGAAAGCAGGTTTCGAGTTCTGCGAACATGTCGCGGCCGATGCCCTGGCGCTGGTGGCGCGGCAGCACGTAGAGCTGGTGCAGGAGAGCAGTCTTCGGCCGGTCCTTCGACATGGCGGCATAGCCCATGCCGACAAGTTCCCTGCCGTTGTCGGCAACGACGAATTCGCTGTCCTTGCGCTCCAGCCGGCTTTTGAGCGCCGGCACGCAATGCCAGCGCGCGGTGATCTCGCGCACCCTGTCGGCGCCGTAGAGGGCGTCATAGGTGGCGTGCCACGTCTCGGAAAGCAGCGCGCTGACCTTCGCCAGATCGCGCTCCGAAGCCGTGCGGACGAAGAACATGGAAAATTCCCTTGTTTGGAAGCAATTCCGGACGGAAAACCGCTTCACACTTTTCCTGGAATTGCTTCAGTCCTCGATGCCGAGCTTGGCCTTGACGAGAGCCTGCACGGCCTGCGGATTGGCCTTGCCGCCCGTTGCCTTCATCACCTGGCCGACGAACCAGCCGGCAAGCGTCGGCTTGGCCTTGACCTTCTCGACCTGGTCGGGATTGGCGGCGATGATCTCGTCGACGGCCTTCTCGATGGCGCCGGTATCCGTCACCTGCTTCAGGCCGCGCGCCTCGACGATCTCGGCGGGGTTGCCGCCCTCGGTCCAGACGATCTCGAAGAGGTCCTTGGCGATCTTGCCCGAAATCGTGCCGTCCTTGATGAGATCGATGATCTGCCCAAGCTGTGCGGGCGAGACCGGCGTCTCCTCGATGGCCTTGCCATCCTTGTTCAAGGCGCCGAGCAGGTCGTTGATCACCCAGTTGGCGGCGATCTTGCCGTCGCGGCCGGCGGCCACGGCCTCGTAATAGTCGGCGATCGCCTTCTCCGAAACGAGCACGGAGGCGTCGTAGACGGACAGGCCGAGGTCCTTGACGAAGCGGATCTTCTTGTCGTCCGGCAGTTCCGGCAGATCGGCAAGCAGCCTGCCGACGAATTCGTTGTCGAATTCCAGCGGCAAGAGGTCCGGATCGGGGAAGTAGCGGTAGTCGTGCGCGTCCTCCTTCGAGCGCATGGAGCGCGTCTCGCCCTTGCCCGGATCGAAGAGACGGGTTTCCTGGTCGATCGAACCGCCGTCCTCCAAAATACCGATCTGGCGGCGGGCTTCGTATTCGATCGCCTGACCGATGAAGCGGATGGAGTTGACGTTCTTGATCTCGCAGCGCGTGCCGAAGGCTTCGCCCGGGCGGCGCACGGAGACGTTGACGTCGGCGCGCATGGAGCCCTCGTCCATGTTGCCGTCGCAGGTGCCGAGATAGCGCACGATGGAGCGCAGCTTGGTCATATAGGCCTTGGCCTCGTCCGACGAGCGCATGTCCGGCTTGGAGACGATCTCCATCAGCGCGACGCCCGAACGGTTGAGGTCGACATAGGACATGGTCGGATGCTGGTCGTGCATCGACTTGCCGGCGTCCTGCTCCAGGTGCAGGCGCTCGATGCCGATCTCGATGTCTTCAAAGTTTCCCTGACGGTCGGGGCCGAGCGAGATGACGATCTTGCCCTCGCCGACGATCGGGTCCTTGAACTGGGAGATCTGGTAACCCTGCGGCAGGTCCGGGTAGAAATAGTTCTTGCGGTCGAAGATCGAGCGGTGGTTGATCTGAGCCTTCAAGCCGAGGCCGGTGCGCACCGCCTGCCTGACGCATTCCTCGTTGATGACCGGCAGCATGCCCGGCATGGCCGCGTCGACCAGCGAGACATTGGCGTTCGGCGCCTTGCCGAATTCGGTGGAGGCGCCGGAGAACAGCTTGGAATTGGACAGGACCTGCGCGTGCACCTCCATGCCGATGATCACCTCCCAGTCGCCGGTGGCGCCGGGAATGAAGCGTTTCGGATCAGGGGTGCGGACGTCGACTAGGGTCATGGGATGCTCTTCGCAAAGGCCTCGATTTTCCCTGTCTCGGTAGAACATATGGCCGGCCGGTGCAAGGCTTTGCCGCGTATCCGCCTCCTCTTCCCGCGCCGCCGGTTGACAGGCGAACGGATTCGTAACTATTATTGTTACATGAAAAGAAACAGCCGCCTTTCCGCCGTGCTCCACGCCCTCATGCACATGGCCGAACGCGAGGCGCCGATGACCTCGGACGACCTCGCGCTCTGCCTCGACACCAACGCCGTCGTCGTCCGGCGCACCATGGCAGGCCTTCGCGAGGCCGGCATCGTGCAGTCCGGCCGCGGCCATGGCGGCGGCTGGCATTTTGCCCGGCCGCTTGCCGACATTTCACTGCTCGACATCTACAACGCGCTCGGCGAGCCGATCGTCTTCCAGATCGGCCCGGCGACGGAAATGCCGGGCTGCGTGGTCGAGCAATCCGTCAACCGGGTGATCGGCGAGGCGCTGAAGGATGCCGAGGCGATGCTGATGGCGCGCTTCGCCGGCACGACGCTCGCCGACCTCGCCGCCGATTTCCGGGTGGCGGCGAAACGCTGCCGGGCCGATACCGGCTAAGCGGAAACGCCCTCCCGATACCCTGCATCGAACGGCCGGCACCCGTCGGGCGAACGATGCCGCACGCTCCACAGAAAGGATCAACCATGACCGAAGATGCCATCGTCATCGGCGGGGGCTTTGCCGGCCTTTCCGCCGCCCTGCAGCTCGCCCGCGCCCGCCGCCGCATCACCGTTCTCGACACCGGCGAGCCGCGCAACCGCTTCGCCGCCCATTCGCACGGCTTCCTCGCCCAGGACGGCCGGCCGGGCCGCGACATTCTCGCCGATGCCCGCCGGCAACTCGCCGCCTACGGGACCGTCACCTTCCGCGACGTGCCTGCCGAGCGGCTGGAGGGGGAGAAGGACGCGTTCTCCGTCACCACCGGCGACGGCGGGCGGATCGCGGCGCGCCGCGTGCTGCTCGCCACCGGCTTCGAGGACCGACTGCCTGATATCCCGGGCCTTGCCGAGCACTGGGGCAAGACGGTGCTGCATTGCCCCTATTGCCATGGCTACGAGGTCGGCGGCGGGCCGGTCGGCGTCCTGGCGCGCACCGCCGAGGCGGCACGGTTCGCGGCGGTGGTCGCCGACTGGGGCGATGTCACGCTCTTCACCAACATGACGCCGGAACCGGACGACGCGGCCCTTGCGGTGCTCGCCGAGCGCAATGTGAAGCTCCGGCCGGGCCGCGTCACCGCCATCGCCGACGGGCCGGACGGCATGCTGTCCGTCGAGACCGGGCCGGGCATCCCCACCCTCGTCAAGGCGCTCTTCGTGATGCCGGAGGCGCGGGTGCGCAGCGCCATTCCGGCCGGGCGGGGCCTGACGCTGAAGGAGACGCCGATCGGCAACATCCTTTACACCGACGACACGGGCCAGACCTCCCTGCCCGGCCTCTATGCGGCCGGCGATATCGCGCTCGGGCCGGCCAACATCACGCTCGCCTCGGCCAATGGCGTGAAAACCGCCGTCTTCCTGCACCATTCCCTGATCTGGCCGATGCATTGACCTTAGCGGATGCCCCGGCTATCTCGGGGCATCCGCAAATGGAGTTTTGATGTCCAACTCGTCTGAGACCTGCTGAGGACCCTGCCCGCCACAGCGTGCGCGCAGGGTCTGGAAAAACGATGAGCCCTGCCACCTAGCGGGTGGCGGAACGTTTTTTCGCGTTCATCCGAACGCCGGACGGATTTTCAAGACAATGGACATTTCGCGCGCCGAACAGCGCATTCTCCACCTGCTCGCCCAGGGCGGCAGGATCGACATCGAAAAAGACGACAACCGGAAGATCACGACGGTCGCCTGCATCACGCGGGACGGCTGGCGGGCGAGCGGCCTCGACATAGGCCTCTTCCGCAAGCTGAAACGCCGGCGATGCATCGCCTCCTCCGGCGGCAGGCCCTATCGTATCACCCAGCGGGGCCTGGAACTGGTGCGCGCCCAGCAGGACAACCAGTGAACGGGCGGGAGGCGCGGCGAAGGCCCGCCTCCTCCTCAAAACCCGCCCGGGCCGTAGCCGATCGGTTCGTCCGCGACGAGTTGCCGGCGCAAGCCGACGGATTCGACATCCCGGTCGAGGCGTTCGGAATAGTCGATGGAAAGCCAGTTCACCGAATAGCCGTGCTTCTGGAAGAAGCCGACGGCCGAAACGTTGCGGGCATGGGTCTGGAGCCGCGCCGCCTCGAAGCCGGCCGCGACGATCTCCGCCTCCATGGCGGCCAGCAGGGCGGACCCCAGTCCCCTCTTCTGAAGCGGCGGATCGACCCAGAGGTCGCTGATCTCGTCGTTGAGCGCCTCACGCGCGGCCCAGGCGGCACGGACCCCGTCGAGTTCGGCAACGCTTACCCGAAGCCAGCGGCCGGCGAGGAACTGTTCGAAGGCATGGCGGGCATGATCGCGCCGCACTTCGAGATCGGCCACCCCCACGACGGCCGCCGCCCAGGCCCTGACGCCGATCTCGACGAGGGCCGGAACATCCTCTTCCAGGGCATTGCGGACGGTGATCATGCGGGCAACCTCTCTCACTGCCATCAAAACACCGGACGGCCGGTTTGGCGAGAGAGATGCACGCGGCTATCCACGGCAATGGTGGCCCGGCCGCCTCGACGGCCGGTTATCGCCCTACCACCACCTGGCCGGCGTGAAGCGGCCGGCGGCTTTCTCGATGACATGGGCGGTCTTGAAGAGGATCTCCTCCTCGAAGGGCTTGCCGATGAGCTGGAGGCCGAGGGGCAGGCCCTTGTGGTCGAGGCCGGCGGGCACGGAAAGGCCCGGCAGGCCCGCCATGTTGACGGTAACGGTGAAGATGTCCTGCAGATACATCTTGACCGGATCGGACGCCAGGTCCTCGTCGGCGATGCCGAAGGCCGAGGACGGCGTCGCGGGTGTCAGGATCGCGTCGACGCCGGCATGGAAGGCAAGCTCGAAATCGCGCTTGATCAGCGTGCGGACCTTCTGCGCCTGAAGGTAATAGGCGTCGTAATAGCCGGCCGACAGCACGTAGGTGCCGATCATGATGCGGCGCTTGACCTCGTGGCCGAAGCCGGCCGCGCGGGTCTTCTCGTACATGTCGACGATGTCCTTGCCGTCGACGCGCAGGCCGTAGCGCACGCCGTCATAGCGGGCGAGGTTCGACGAGGCTTCGGCGGGCGCGACGATGTAGTAGGCCGGCAGCGCATATTTCGTGTGCGGCAGGGAAATGTCGACGATTTCGGCGCCGGCCTCCTTCAGCCAGGCGATACCCTGCTGCCAGAGCGCCTCGATCTCCTCCGGCATGCCCTCGACGCGGTATTCGCGCGGAATGCCGATGCGCATGCCCTTCAGCGACTGGCCGAGCGCGGCTTCGTAGTCCGGCACCGGCAGGTCGACGGAGGTGGTGTCCTTGGCATCGACGCTCGCCATGGATTTCAGGAGGATCGCCGCATCGCGCACGTCGCGGGCGATGGGGCCGGCCTGGTCGAGCGAGGAGGCGAAGGCGACGACGCCCCAGCGCGAGCAGCGGCCATAGGTCGGCTTGATGCCGACGGTGCCGGTGAAGGCGGCGGGCTGGCGGATCGAGCCGCCGGTATCCGTCGCCGTCGCGCCAGCGCACAGGAACGCGGCGACGGCCGCCGCCGAGCCGCCGGACGAGCCGCCCGGCACCAGGTCGGCATTGGAGCCGGTGGCGCGCCACGGGTTCTTGACCGCGCCGTAGTAGGAGCTTTCGTTGGACGAGCCCATGGCGAACTCGTCCATGTTCAGTTTGCCGAGCATGACGGCGCCGTCGTTCCAGAGGTTCTGGGTGACGGTCGATTCGTATTTCGGCTTGAAGCCGTCGAGGATGTGGCTGCAGGCCTGCGTATGCACGCCCTCGGTCGCGAACAGATCCTTGATGCCGAGCGGGATGCCCTCCAGCGCGCCGGCCTTGCCGGCGGCGATGCGATCGTCGGAAGCCTTCGCCATGTCGCGCGCCTTATCCGGCGTCACGGCGATATAGGCGTTGATGACAGGGTTCGCCGCCTCGATCGCGCCGAGATAGGCGTCCGTCAGCTCGACGGCGGTGATCTCCTTGGCGCCGAGCTTCTCGCGGGCTTCGGCAATGGTCAGGCGGGTCAGATCGGTCATGGGAAGGCTCTTTCGGGGTCGGACGGCTCGGGCGACGAAGAGGACGTTACTCGACGACCTTCGGAACCTGGAAGAAATTGCGGTCGGTGGCCGGCGCATTGGCGACGATGGCATCGGCCTTGTCGCCGTCGTTGACGACGTCCTGGCGCTTGCGCATCTCCATCGGCGTGACCGAGGTCATCGGCTCGACGCCCTCGACGTTCACTTCGGACAATTGCTCGACAAAGCCGAGGATGCCGTTCAGCTCGCCGGTCATGCGGTTTGCCTCTTCCTCGCTGACGGCGATGCGGGCAAGGCGCGCGACGCGCTTCACGGTGGCTAGATCTACGGACATGGGTGGTCTCCGCTCAGAAATTTCTACCCGCTATACTGACCAAGCCCCAGGGGCGCAACGGGGGAATGGTCCGTTCCACGCCCCCTCGCCCCTTTTCCGCTCCCTCAGCGCGAGACCGCGCTGCCGACGCCCGGCACCTCGATCTTCGCGGACGCGCCGTCCATCGCCTTGACGAAGAGGTCGGCCGTCGGCGCGACGATGCCGAAGGAGCCGTAGTGACAGGGGATGACCGTATCGAACTTGAAGAAGCGCTGGCAGGCGAGCGCCGCCACGGCACCGCCCATGGTGAAGCGGTCGCCGATCGGCACGAGGCCGATTTCCGGCTGGTGCAGCTCGTTGATCAGCGCCATGTCGGAGAAGATGTCGGTGTCGCCCATGTGATAGACCGTCGGCTCGTCCTCGAAATGCAGGACGAGGCCGTTGGCATTGCCGAGCGAATGCGAAACGCCGTCCTCGGTGATCTGCGCGGAGGAATGCAGCGCGTTGACGAAGGTGGTCGAGAACCCGTCGAAATGAACGGTGCCGCCGGTATTGCCCATGTCGACCTTTTCCACGCCCTTGGCGCCGAGCCAGGCGGCAAGGTCCGCATTGGCGAGCACGGTCGCGCCGGTCTCCTTGGATATCTGGACCGTGTCGCCGACATGGTCGCCGTGGCCGTGGGTCAGCAGCACATGGGTGAGGCCCGCCACCGCGTCCCTGCGGGTTGCCTCGTCGAAGGCGGGATTGCCGGTGAAGAAGGGGTCGATCAGTATCCTGGCTTTCGCCGTTTCGATCCGGAAGGCGGAGTGGCCGAGCCAGGTGATTTTCATGCTTGTTCTCCCGATTGGTGTCTTGGCGCGATATAGAATCGGCGAAGGCCGTTTCCATCCGTGGTGGTATCGTTATAAGCGTGATTTTTGAAATGGGGCAGTGAAGGAGCCATCATGGCCGACGACGATTATATCTATGACGAGGCGACCGGCGAATGGCGGCCGGCCTCCGAAATCGCCGCGGAGAAGGCGGCGCAGAACCAGGTGCGCGATGCCAGCGGCACCGTGCTGGCCGATGGCGATTCGGTCGTGCTCATCAAGGACCTGAAGGTGAAGGGCGCCGGCCAGACGCTGAAGCAGGGCACGGTGATCAAGTCGATCCGCCTCACCGACAATCCGGAGGAGATCGACTGCCGGCACGAGGCCATCAAGGGGCTGGTCCTGCGCACGGAATTCGTGCGCAAGCGCTGAGAGGGGTTTCCCATGGCAACGCTGACACTGGAAGACCTGGCCGGGACCCTTGCTCCCGGCCAGCCGATCGCCGGCCTCGACCTCGGCACAAAGACCATCGGCCTCTCGGTCTCCGATCTCGGCCGGCGGCTGGCGACGCCGCGCCCGGTGCTGAAACGCGTGAAGTTCACCCAGGATGCCGAGGTTCTGCTGGCCTTCGCGGCCAAGGAGAAGGTCGCCGCCTTCGTCATCGGCCTGCCGATGAACATGGACGGCAGCGCCGGGCCGCGCGTCCAGGCGACGCGCGCCTTCGTGCGTTCCATGGCCGACAAGACCGACATCCCCTTCGTCTTCTGGGACGAGCGGCTGTCGACGGTGGCGGCGGAGCGCACGCTGATCGAGATGGACGTGTCGCGCAAGAAGCGGGCCGAACGCATCGATTCGGCCGCCGCCTCCTTCATCCTTCAGGGCGCGCTGGACAGGCTCTCGTCATTGGCGAGGGCGGCGGACGCGGACTGACGACGCGCCTGCCACCAGGCAAGAATCTTCTTGCGGCGGCGGAAGGCGATGAGCCCCAGCACCAGGAAACTGTCGACGATGATGGCGCGCAGCACCAGCGGCGGCAGGTCCTCCGGCGGAATGCCGAGGATATGACCGTAGATCTGGAACACCAGGTCATGCGCATCGCGCGTCAGCATGAAGATGCCGAAGCTCATGTCGTAGTAGGAAAGCCCGTACCAGCTGCCGAGCAGCGCGATGGGGCCTGCCCACAGGATGAGGAACCACTTCATGCCGCCCTCCCCCTCGGTGCGAGAAGGTCACCGGCCGCAAAGACGATCTCGCTGACCGCCACGCCCGTGGCGATGACGAGCAGCGGGACGACGATATCCACCGCCGCAAAACAAAACAGGGTCGTCATGACCGAAATCCGGGCCGTTCTGGCCATAGGCTGCACTCGCTCGCATGGTTAACACCAGGTAAACGGCAGCTTCACCCGTTAACCCTGTTTGTGCAACGTAAACCCTTCATTAAGGTTAATTTCCACACCGGCCCTGCCGGAGGGAAGCCTTGCAACCCCGCGCAAGGCATGAAATGAGCGGCGACCCTTTCTCGGCCACGCCCCGGTTTCCATGCTCGCCATCTTCGAAAGCATCCTTCCCGTCTTCCTGCTCGTCGTGCTGGGGGCCTTCCTCAAGCGCTGGCGGCTGATCGACCGCGACATGTGGAACGGGCTCGAGCAGCTCGGCTTCTTCGTGCTGTTCCCCTCCCTCCTGTTCACGACGCTCGCCAAGGCGGAGTTCTCCGGCATCGCCGCCGGCAGCGTGGCGCTCGGCTCCATCGGTTCCGTCACGCTCATCGCGGCGCTTCTGGCGCTCACCTGGCCGCTTTTTCGCGCCGCGCACGTTTCGGGCGCCTCGTTCACCTCGGTTTTCCAGACCTCGACGCGCTGGAATGCCTTCATCGCGCTGGCGATCGGCGAAAAACTCTACGGCGCGGACAGCCTTGCCCTCGTCGCGCTCGTGGCGACGCTGATCATCATTCCCCTGAATTTCTACAATATCGCCGTTCTCGTCTGGTTCGGCGGCGGCACGCGGAGCCTGAAGTCCTTCGCGCAGAAAATCGTCACCAACCCGATGATCATCGGCTCGGTGCTCGGCGTTGCGATCAACCTGTTGAAAATCCCGATCTACGCGCCGTTGATGCAGGCGACGGAACTCGTCGCCGACACCTCGCTCAGCCTCGGGCTGATCATGGTCGGCGCCGGGCTGAAGCTGGCCGATGCGCTGAAACCCCGGCCGCTGGCGCTGCTGCCGGTCGTCCTGAAGCTGCTGTTCATGCCGCTGGTCATGACGGCGGCCGCCTATGCGCTCGGCATGCGCGGCGAGCCGCTGCTGACGATCGCCATGGGGGCGAGCGTGCCGACGGCGCTGAACGGCTATGTGCTGGCCAAGCAGATGGGCGGCGACGCACCGCTCTATGCCGCCGTCGCCACGCTGCAGACGATCGCCTCGTTCTTCACCATCCCCGTCGTGCTGGCCGCGACCGCCTACCTCGCCGGCGGATAGAGCAGGTCGACGATATAGGCCGAATCGAAACGCGAATCGAGCATGCCGTAGGTCGAGCGCCAGCCGGAGGCGAGCCGCGTTTCGAGGAAGGCATCGGCGATGCGGCCGGCACCGGCGCGGTAGAGCTCGGCCGCGGCGGCGGCGAGCGCCAGTTGCTCGACCAGCATGCGGGCCGCCCCCTCGTCGCGCTCGCACAGCGACATGGCGGCGCGCAGCACGTCCACCGTCTTCTTGCCGGCGGGACCGAGATCGCGGGCAAGCCCGGCGAACAGCATCTCGAACAGGTCCCGGCCCCGGCCGATGACGCGCATCAGGTCGAGCGCCATGACATTGCCCGAGCCTTCCCAGATCGCATTGACCGGCGCCTCGCGGTAGTGCCGGGCGATCGGCCGCTCCTCGACATAGCCGCTGCCGCCGATGCACTCCATCGCCTCGTAGATCAGGGCGGGCGCGATCTTGCAGCACCAGTATTTCGTCACCGGCGTCATGATGCGGGCATAGGCCGCGTCCTCGGCGCTGTCGCGCGCCTTGTCGAAGGCCTCTGCCAGGCGCAGGGAGAGCGCGGTCGCGCCCGCGACGTCGAGCGCCATGTCGGCGAGCACGCGCGTCATGATCGGCTGGGCGACCAGTGGCTTGCCGAAGACGCTGCGGCCGCGCGTATGGTGGACGGCCTCGGCGAGCGAGGCGCGCATGATGCCGGAGGAGGCCAGCGCGCAGTCGAGCCGCGTCAGCGTCACCATGTCGAGGATGGTGCGAATGCCGGCATCGGGCGTGCCGAGCAGGAAGCCGAACGTTTCCGAGAACTCGACCTCGGACGAGGCGTTGGAGCGGTTGCCGATCTTGTCCTTCAAGCGCTGGAAGCGCAGGCCGTTGCTGGAGCCGTCCTCCAGCAGGCGCGGCACGAGGAAGCAGCCGACGCCCTCGCGCGTCTGCGCGAGCATGACGAAACCGTCGCTCATCGGCGCCGACATGAACCACTTGTGGCCGGAGAGCCGGTAGATGCCTTCGCCGACACGCTCGGCGGTGGAGGTGTTGGCGCGCACATCCGTGCCGCCCTGCTTTTCCGTCATGCCCATGCCGATGGTGACGGCGCTCTTCTGCATGGCGGGCTTGTTGGTGCTGTCATACTTGCGCGACAGGATTTTTCGCCCCCATTCGCGCTGCACCTGCGGCGAGACGGAGAGGGCGGCGACCGAGGCGCTGGTCATCGTCAATGGGCAGAGATGGCCGCATTCGAGCTGGGCGGTGAGATAGAAGCGCACGGCGCGCGCCTTGTGCGCCCTGCCCTTCTCCTCCGGCACATTCTCCCACAGCGAGGAATGCAGGCCCGCCGCCATGGAGCGGCGCATCAGCGCGTGCCAGGCGGGATGGTAGTCGACGACGTCGAGGCGCTCGCCGCGCGGGCCGTGGGTGCGCAGTTGCGGCACGCCCTCGTTCGCCATGCGGGCGAGTTCCTGTGCTTCCGGCGAGGTCACGTAGCGGCCGATCGCGTCGAACTCGTCGCGCAGCCCCTTGGGCATGGCGTCGGTGGCGTCGACCAGCAGCGGGTCGGAGCGATAGGCGTTGATGCCCGACCAGAGCGGCGGCTGGTTGAGATCGGCGAGTTTCTGTTCGGTCGTCTTGTCGCGAGTCATGAGCGGGTTCTAGCCCAAGTCGCGGCGGGGCGAAACGGGGCCTTGCGGCTGCCGGCGCCCCGCACGTCACAAAAGCGTGGGAATGCGCGGGCTCGCCGCCGCTTCGCCTTGCCGCAAGGGAACCGACCCTCTATAGACCCCGCGTATCCACGACAGTTGAGGCGGAGTTTCATGGACTTCTTTCCGCATCGCCACCTTCTCGGCATCAAGGACCTGACCGAGCAGGAGATCACCCACCTGCTCGACCGCGCCGACGAGGCGGTGAAAATCTCCCGGCAGCGGGAGAAGAAGACGTCGACCCTTCGGGGCCTGACGCAGATCAACCTCTTTTTCGAAGCCTCCACCCGCACGCAATCCTCCTTCGAGCTTGCCGGCAAACGCCTCGGCGCCGACGTGATGAACATGTCGGTCGGCAATTCCTCGGTGAAGAAGGGCGAGACGCTGATCGACACGGCGATGACGCTGAACGCCATGCACCCGGACGTGCTGGTCGTGCGCCATTCCTCCGCCGGCGCCGCCGCGCTCCTGGCGCAGAAGGTCTCCTGCTCGGTGGTGAACGCCGGCGACGGCCAGCACGAGCATCCGACGCAGGCCCTGCTCGACGCGCTGACCATCCGCCGTGCCAAGGGCAAGCTGTCGCGCATCATCGTCGCGATCTGCGGCGACGTGCTGCATTCGCGCGTCGCCCGCTCCAACATCCTGCTGCTCAACGCCATGGGGGCGCGCGTGCGCGTCGTGGCGCCTGCAACGCTGCTTCCCTGCGGCATCGCCGACATGGGGGCGGAGGTCTACCATTCCATGGAGGAAGGGCTGAAGGACGCCGACGTCGTGATGATGCTGCGCCTGCAGCGCGAGCGCATGTCCGGCGCCTTCGTGCCCTCGGTGCGCGAATACTTCCACTATTACGGGCTCGACGCGGAAAAGCTGAAGGCGGCGAAGGAGGATGCGCTCGTCATGCATCCCGGGCCGATGAACCGCGGCGTGGAGATCGCCTCGGAGATCGCCGACGGGCCGCAGAGCGTCATCGAGCAGCAGGTCGAGATGGGCGTCGCCGTCCGCATGGCCGTGATGGAAACGCTTCTCGTTTCGCAGAACCAGGGTGTCCGCGCATGACCCGCACCACCGTCCTGAAGAACCTCCGCATCCTCGACCCCTCGCGCAACCTGGACGAAACCGGCTCCATCGTGATCGAGAACGGCAGGATCGCCGCCATCGGCAGCGGCGCGCAGAACCAGGGCGCGCCGGAAGGCGCCGAGGTCGTCGACGGCCGCGGTCTCATCGCCGCCCCCGGTCTGGTCGATGCCCGCGTCTTCGTCGGCGAGCCCGGCGCCGAGCACCGCGAGACGATCGAATCGGCCTCCCGCGCCGCGGCGGCCGGCGGCGTCACCACCTTCATCACCATGCCGGACACCGACCCCGTCATCGACGACATCGCGCTGGTCGAGTTCGTGCTGAAGAACGCCCGCGACAAGGCGATCGTCAATATCCATCCGGCAGCCGCCCTCACCAAGGGGCTTGCCGGCGAGGAGATGACCGAGTTCGGCCTCCTGAAGGATGCCGGCGCCGTCGCCTTCACCAATGGCCGCAACCCGATGCACAATGCGCAGGTGCTGCGCCGGGCCATGACCTATGCCCGCGAATTCGGCAGCGTCATCGCGCTGGAGACCCGCGACAAGTATCTCGGCGCCGGCGGCGTGATGAACGAGGGGCTGCTGGCAAGCTGGCTCGGCCTTTCCGGCAGCCCGCGCGAGGCCGAGCTGATCCCGCTAGAACGGGACCTGCGCATCGCCGGCCTGACGCGCGGCAAGTACCACGCGGCGCAGATTTCGGTGCCGGAATCGGCGGAAGCCGTGAAGACCGCGAAGGAACGCGGTGCCAACGTCACCTGCGGCATCTCGATCAACCACCTGACGCTGAACGAGAACGACATCGGCGAATACCGCACCTTCTTCAAGCTCTCCCCGCCTCTGCGCGGCGAGGACGACCGCAAGGCGATGGTCGACGCGCTCGCCCGCGGCGAGATCGACATCATCGTCTCCTCGCACGATCCGCAGGACGTCGACACCAAGCGCCTGCCCTTCGCGGACGCCGCCGACGGCGCGATCGGCCTCGAGACCATGCTGGCGGCGGCGCTCCGGCTGCACCACAGCGGCGAGGTTCCGCTGATGCGGCTCCTCGATGCGCTCTCGACGCGGCCGGCACAGATCTTCGGCCTAGATGCCGGCACGCTTGCGCCCGGCGCCAGCGCCGACATCGTGCTGATCGATCCCGACGAGCCCTGGCTTGCCACCAAGGACCGCTTCGTCTCGCGCTCGAAGAACACGCCCTTCGAAGATGCCCGCTTTACGGGACGCGCGATTAGCACCTATGTTGCCGGCAAACGGGTGTATTCGCTGGACTGAAAGGGACGTTGGTCCGGCGGAGCGTGTTGATTTTCGGGTCGAACCGGAGAATCCACGCCCCGCATGCAGACATTGGAACGGGGGAACTGACGTGTCCGACATCTTCACCTGGCAGCTCGGCGCCGTGCCGACGCTCGCCGCGCTCGCCTTCGGCTACCTCCTCGGCTCCATCCCCTTCGGCCTGATCCTCACCCGCATGGCCGGGCTCGGCGACGTGCGGAAGATCGGCTCCGGCAATATCGGCGCGACGAACGTGCTGCGCACCGGCAACAGGAAGCTCGCCGCGGCGACCCTGCTGCTCGATGCCTTGAAGGGCACCGCCGCCACCGCCATCGCTTCGCGCTGGGGGCTCGATGCCGGGCTGGCGGCAGGCTTCGCCGCCTTCCTCGGCCACCTCTTTCCCGTCTGGCTCGGCTTCAAGGGCGGCAAGGGGGTCGCGACCTATGTCGGGCTGCTGCTCGGCCTCGTACCGCTCATGCTCGCCGTCTTCGCCGTCGTCTGGATCGGTCTTGCCTACCTGACGCGCTATTCGTCCCTCTCGGCCCTGGTTGCAACCGCCGCATCTCCGGTTGTATTGTGGCTCCTCGGTCACGAGAAGGTGGCAGTGCTCTTCGTGCTGCTCACGCTCATCACTTGGTGGAAACACAGCGCCAATATCGGCCGCCTCCTGAACGGCACCGAAAGCAGGATCGGCAGCAAGGGATAGAGATGGACGAGCGCAGCGCAAGGACAAGGGGCATTGCGCTGACGGAAAGACAGAGGATCGCCTGGCTGCGCCTGATCCGCAGCGACAATGTCGGGCCGGTCACCTTCCGCGAACTCATCAATCATTTCGGCAGCGCCGAGACGGCGCTGGACATGCTGCCGGAACTTTCCCGCCGCGGCGGCGCCTCGCGCGCCATCCGCGTCGCCAGCCGGGGCGAGGCCGAACGCGAACTCGACATGGCCGAGCGGCACGGCGCCGCCTTCGTCGGCATCGGCGAACCCGACTATCCCTACCTCCTGCGCCAGATCGACGGCGCGCCGCCGCTGCTCGCCGTCAAGGGCAACCGGGCCGTCGCGGCGGCGCCGGCCGTCGGCATCGTCGGCGCGCGCAATGCCTCCCTCTCCGGCACGAAATTCGCAGGCCTGCTGGCGCGCGCGATCGGGCGGGCAGGCTATACCATCGTCTCGGGTCTTGCCCGCGGCATCGACACGGCCGCCCATCGCGCCAGCCTCGACACCGGCACGGTCGCGGCCATGGCGGGCGGGCTCGACAAGCCCTACCCGCCGGAGAATATCGGCCTGCTTGCCGAACTCACTGAAGGGCAAGGCCTCGCCATCAGCGAAATGCCCTTCGGCTGGGAGCCGCGGGCGCGGGACTTTCCCCGCCGCAACCGGCTGATCGCCGGCATGTCGCTCGGCCTTGTCGTGGTGGAGGCGGCGGTGCGTTCCGGCTCGCTGATCACCGCGCGCAACGCGGCGGATTTCGGCCGCCTGGTCTTCGCCGTGCCGGGCTCCCCGCTCGATCCGCGCTGCGAGGGCACGAACGGCCTCCTCAAGGACGGCGCGACGATCACCACCACGCCCGAGGACGTGCTGGAAAGCCTGCGCCCGCTGTCCGAGCCGGACCTTTTCGCCCCCCGCCCCGGCGCCGGCGAGCCGGGCGAGGACACGCCGCCCGCCCTGCGGCTGCCGCCGGGCGACGGCGAGCGGGAACGCATAGCCGACGCGCTGAGCCAGGTGCCGGCCGAAATCGACGAGATCATCCGCCATACCGGCATCGCCGCGGCGACCGTCTATCTCGTCCTCCTAGAGCTTGATCTTGCCGGCCGGCTTCAGCGGCATGCCGACGGCCGGGTCTCGTTGACCCCCGACTGAAAGCGGCCGGAGGCCGGAGAGGATGTCCCCCGCCTCCACATAGGCCATCTCGATCAGGTAACCCAGCATGTCGGCGCCTTCGGCGTTCACGACCGTGCGCAGCTCGCCGAGCATCTGCCGGGTATAGGCGAGGTTCTCCTCCGCGGTATGCGGCGGGAGAGCGGGTTTGGCTGGTTTCGAGCTCATAGCGCGTCCATTGCACCTACGCTTCACAATCACCGTCAGGTTGCAATTCCTGTACCCAGCGGAAGATACAACGATTAGCGAAAATTGCAATCTACGATTAATCGCGCAATGGTTGCATTGCGTTGCATCCCACTAATTTCACCCCTACCTCTTGACCGGAACGCTTTGTCTGTTCATGTCGAGGCACGACTTTCCGGCGCAAGGCGCCCGTTTTGCCGTGCATCCAAGCGTGCGGCACCCGTACTCAGAGAAATGATGATGAATGTTGTAGTTGTGGAATCGCCTGCCAAGGCCAAGACGATCAACAAGTATCTCGGGCCCGGCTACACGGTGCTCGCCTCGTTCGGCCATGTGCGCGACCTGCCGGCCAAGGACGGCTCCGTGCGCCCGGACGAGGATTTCGAAATGACCTGGGAAGTGGACAGCGCCTCGGCCCGGCGCATGAAGGATATTGCCGACGCCGTGAAATCCTCCGACGGCCTCATTCTGGCGACCGACCCGGATCGCGAGGGCGAAGCCATCTCCTGGCATGTGCTCGACGTCCTGAAGAAGAAGCGGGTGATCGGCGACAAGCCGGTCAAGCGCGTCGTCTTCAACGCCATCACCAAGTCGGCCGTGCTCGACGCCATGCGCAATCCGCGCGACATCGATACCGCGCTGGTCGATGCCTATCTCGCCCGCCGCGCCCTCGACTACCTCGTCGGCTTCAATCTCTCGCCGGTCCTCTGGCGCAAGCTGCCGGGCGCCCGCTCGGCCGGGCGCGTGCAGTCGGTGGCTCTGCGCCTCGTCTGCGACCGGGAATCGGAAATCGAGCGTTTCGTCTCGGAAGAGTACTGGAACCTCTCCGCCCTTCTGAAGACGCCGCGCGGCGACGAGTTCGAGGCACGCCTCGTCTCGGCCGAAGGCAAACGCCTGCAGGCGCGGGCGATCGGCAACGGCGAGGAGGCGAACCGCCTCAAGGCGCTGCTCGACGGCGCGGCCTACCGCGTCGAAAGCGTCGAGGCCAAGCCGACGAAGCGCAACCCGGCGCCGCCCTTCACCACCTCCACCCTGCAGCAGGCCGCCTCCTCCAAGCTCGGCTTCTCGGCCTCCCGCACCATGCAGGTGGCGCAGAAGCTCTACGAGGGCATCGATATCGGCGGCGAGACGGTCGGTCTCATCACCTATATGCGTACCGACGGCGTGCAGGTGGCGCCCGAGGCGATCGACGCGGCGCGCCGCGCCGTCGCCGAACAGTTCGGCGAACGCTACGTGCCGGAAAAGCCCCGCTTCTATTCCACCAAGGCGAAGAACGCCCAGGAAGCGCACGAAGCGATCCGCCCCACCTCCTTCAACCGCACGCCGGACCAGGTGAAGCGCTACCTCGATCCGGACCAGTTGCGGCTCTACGACCTCGTGTGGAAGCGCGGCATCGCCAGCCAGATGGCGTCGGCCGAGATCGAGCGCACGACGGTCGAGATCGAGGCGGACAATGGCGGGCGCAAGGCGGGTCTGCGCGCCACCGGCTCGGTCATCCGTTTCGACGGCTTCATCGCCGCCTATACCGACCAGAAGGAAGACGGCGAGCAGTCGGACGACGGTGACGACGACGGTCGCCTGCCCGAGATCAACGCGCAGGAAAAGCTCGACAAGCAGAAGGTGAATGCCAGCCAGCACTTCACCGAGCCGCCGCCGCGCTATTCCGAAGCCTCGCTCATCAAGAAGATGGAAGAGCTCGGCATCGGCCGCCCGTCGACCTATGCCGCCACGCTCGCCACGCTGCGCGACCGCGAATATATACTGATCGACAAGCGCAAGCTGATCCCGGAAACCAAGGGCCGCCTCGTCACGGCCTTCCTGGAAAGCTTCTTCACCCGCTATGTCGAATACGATTTCACGGCGGATCTCGAAGAAAAGCTCGACAAGATCTCGGCCGGCGAACTCGACTGGAAGCAGGTTCTCCGCGACTTCTGGAAGGATTTCTTCGCACAGATCGAGGACACCAAGGAACTGCGCGTCACCAACGTGCTCGACGCGCTCAACGAGGAGCTTGCCCCGCTCGTCTTCCCCAAGCGCGAGGACGGCAGCGATCCGCGCATCTGCCAGGTCTGCGGCACCGGCAAGCTCTCGCTGAAGCTGGGGAAATTCGGCGCCTTCGTCGGCTGCTCGAACTATCCGGACTGCAACTACACCCGCCAGCTTTCCGCCGACAACGGCTCGGATGCGGAGGCGAACGGCTCCAACGAGCCGCAGAACCTCGGCAAGGATCCGCATACGGGCGAGGAGATCACGCTACGCACCGGCCGCTTCGGACCCTACGTGCAGCGCGGCGACGGCAAGGAGGCCAAGCGCGCCAGCCTGCCCAAGGGCTGGACGCCGGCCAGCATCGACCACGAGAAGGCGCTTGCGCTGCTCTCTCTGCCGCGGGACATCGGCCAGCATCCGGAAACCGGCAAGATGATCTCGGCCGGTATCGGCCGCTACGGTCCGTTCCTGCTGCATGACGGGGGCTATGCGAACCTCGAAAGCGTCGAGGACGTGTTCTCGATCGGCCTCAACCGCGCCGTGACCGTCATCGCCGACAAGGCGTCGAAAGGCCCCGGCGGGCGTTCGCGCGGCACGCCGGCCGCCCTGAAGACGCTCGGCGACCATCCGGACGGCGGCCCCATCACCGTGCGGGACGGCAAGTACGGCCCCTACGTGAACTGGGCCAAGGTCAACGCGACCCTGCCCAAGGGCAAGGCCGCCGACAGCGTCACGCTGGAGGAAGCGCTCGTGCTGATCGCCGAGAAGGCCGGCAAGGCGCCTGCCAAGGGCAAGGCCAAGGCGGCGAAGTCCGGCGATGCCAAGGCCGCAAAGCCGAAGGCGGCGCCCAAGGCCAAGCCCGCAACCAAGGCAAAGAAGGCCTGACGGCATGACGAGAGAACCACGCAGCCGGGCAGGACGATCCACGCGGCCCGGCCGCGCAGATCGTGACGTGCCACCGGCGGACAATATCCCGATCATCCACGGCGTCATCCCGCCGCGCGACGTGTTGCTGCGCTTCATCGCCGACAATCCGGAACAGGCCTCCAAGCGCGAGATCGCCAAGGCCTTCGGCCTGAAGGGCGAGGCGCGCGTCGAACTGAAGGCGCTCCTGAAATCCTTCGAGGAAGACGGGCTCCTGGAAAAACGCCGCAAGTCGCTGGTGCGACCCGGCGCCCTGCCCCCGGTCACGGTGCTCGACATCACCACGCGCGACGTCGACGGCGAACTGATCGGCCGGCCGGCCGAATGGCTCGACGACGCGGGCGTCGCGCCCGCCGTGCTGATCCGCCAGTCGGGCGGCGTGCGCAAGGACAAGGCGCCCGTCGCCGGCCTCGGCGACCGCGTGCTGGCAAAGATCTTCCCGGCCAAGGAGCGCGGCGGCCCGGCCTATACGGCGCGGGTCATCAAGGTGCTCGACAAGAAGAAGAATTCCGGCATGGGCGTGTTCCGCTCCCTGGCGGGCGGCGGCGGGCGCATCATGCCGATCGACCGGCGCGGCGAGGAGATGGAGGTCGACGCCGAGTTCACGGCGGGAGCCAAGGACGGCGATCTCGTGGAGATCGACGTCGTGCGCATGGGCCGCTACGGCCTGCCGCGCGCGCAGATCAAGGGCGTGATCGGTTCCGTCGCCTCGGAAAAGGCGATCTCGATGATCGCCATCCATTCCCACGGCATTCCCCATATCTTCCCCGACGCGGTGATCCGCGAGGCGGAAGCGGCAGGGGCCGCGACCATGTCGCACCGCGAGGACTGGCGCAGCCTGCCGCTCATCACCATCGACCCGGCCGACGCCAAGGACCACGACGACGCCGTCTTCGCCGAGCCCGACCCGTCCCCCGACAATCCGGGCGGCGTGATCGTCACCGTCGCCATCGCCGATGTCAGCTTTTACGTAAGGCCGAAATCGGCGCTCGACCGCGAGGCGCTGAAGCGCGGCAACTCGGTCTATTTCCCCGACCGCGTCGTGCCCATGCTGCCGGAGCGCATCTCCAACGACCTCTGCTCGCTGAAGGAAGGCGTCGACCGGCCGGCGCTCGCCGTGCGCATGGTCTTCTCGCATGAGGGCCGCAAGGCGAGCCACACGTTCCACCGCATCATGATGAAGAGCGCGGCGAAACTCTCCTATCAACAGGCCCAGGCCGCCATCGACGGCGCGCCCGACGACAAGACCGGCCCGATCCTCGAGACGATCCTGAAGCCGCTGTGGCAGGCCTACCGCATCATGACCGTCGGCCGCAACCGCCGCCAGCCGCTCGAACTCGACATGCCCGAGCGCAAGGTCCTCCTGAAGGAGGACGGCACGGTGGATCGCGTCGTCGTGCCGCCGCGGCTCGATGCGCACAAGCTCATCGAGGAGATGATGATCCAGGCCAACGTCGCGGCCGCCGAGACGCTGGAAAAGAAGAAGCAGGCCCTGATCTACCGCGTGCACGACGCGCCCTCGCTCGCCAAGCAGGAGGTGCTGCGCGAGTTCCTGCAGACCCTCGACATCTCGCTGGTCAAGGGCGGCAACATGCGCTCCAACCATTTCAACGGCATCCTTTCGAAGGCCAAGGACAAGCCCTTCGAGCAGATGGTCAGCGAGATGGTTCTGCGCTCGCAGAGCCAGGCCATCTACAGCCCGGAGAATATCGGCCATTTCGGCCTGAACCTCCTGAAATACGCCCATTTCACCTCGCCGATCCGCCGCTATGCGGACCTCATCGTGCACCGGGCGCTGGTCGGCTCGCTCGGGCTTGGCGAGGGCGGCATCACGCCGGACGAGGAAGCGGTGCTCGACGATATCGCGGCCGAGATCTCGACCTTCGAGCGCCGCGCCATGGCCGCCGAGCGCGACACGGTCGACCGGCTGATCGCCCATCACCTCGCCGGACGCATCGGCGAGGAGTTCGACGGGCGCGTTTCGGGCGTCACCAAGGCGGGACTTTTTGTCACCCTGCCGGCGTATGGTGCCGATGGTTTCGTGCCTATATCTATGCTCGGACGTGATTACTTCATCTATGACGAGGCGCATCAGGCGCTGTCCGGCGAAAAGACCGGGCTCGGCTATCGCCTCGGCGACGAGGTGCGCGTCAAGCTCGCGGAAGCGGTGCCGCTGGCCGGTTCGCTCCGCTTCGACATGATCAGCGAGGGACGCAAGATGCCGACGGCGGTGCGTTCCTTCCACAAGTCGGGCCGACGCAAGGGCAGCGCGGCGCGCCACCAGCCGGGCACGCGCCCGCCCCGCGGCAGGCGCTGAGCTATATAGCGCCCGCGCGAAGACAGAGGGCCGGCAGGACGGCCGGCGGAAGGACAGGACATGCAGGCGAACGAGACCAGCGGCAGCACGCATTATTTCGGCGACAGCCCGGAGGCCCGGCCGGCGGAACGCCCGCTCGGCCGCGCCATCAAGCGCGGCCTCCTGAACCGCTGCCCCGCCTGCGGCTCCGGCCGCCTGTTCAAGTCCTTCGTCAAGCCCGTGGAAAACTGCGCGGCCTGCGGCGAGGACTACACGCACCAGCGCGCCGACGACCTGCCGCCCTATCTCGTCATCACCATCGTCGGCCATGTCGTGGTCGGCGGCTATATGGGGACGGACCTCGTCTGGCCGCTCACCACCTGGCAGCACCTCGCCATCTGGGCGCCGATCACCGTCATCCTGTCGCTTCTCCTGCTCCAGCCCATCAAGGGCGGCGCCATCGGCCTGCAATGGGCGCTGAAGATGCACGGCTTCGGCGACAAGCCGGAAGAGACGGAAACCGAAACGGAAACGGCACCCGCCTACGGCGACCGCACGGCATGACAGCCGCCCGGCCCGTCGATGCGGCCTCGATCCTGCTTCTCGACCGGTCGGACGAGAGCGTGCGCGTGCTCGTCGGCCGGCGCAGCAGCAAGCATGTCTTCATGCCGAACGTCTATGTCTTTCCCGGCGGCCGGCGCGATGCCACCGACCGCCTCGTTTCCGTCGCCAACCCGCTGCATCCGGCGGCCTGCGAACGGCTGGCGCTGCGCAGCGGCACGCGCTGTTCCGATTCGCGCCTGCGCGCCCTCGGCGTCGCGGCGCTGCGCGAACTCTACGAGGAGGCCGGCATCTCGGTCGGCCCGCCGCTCGATGCGGCGGCGTCGGACGCCCTGCCCTTCCGCCCCGACCTCTCCAGGCTGCGTTTCCTGGCCCGCGCCATCACGCCGGCCGGCATGATCCGGCGGTTCGACACACGCTTCTTCGCGCTCTTCGCCGACGAGGCGGGCATCGATCCGGCCGGCGCGACGGCGAGCCACGAACTGGAAGACCTGCGCTGGATGGATATTTTTGATCCTGGCGGCATCGAGATGCCCGACATAACCGTATTGATCCTTGAAGAGCTTCAAAAAAGCCTTCAGGAAGACAAGTCTCTGCCCTTCGGAAGAACCGCGCCGCTGTACCACACCCGGCGCGGGCGTTTCCTTCGGGACCTTCTTTGAGGATCGGTCACCCATGACGCAGCCGCAATCCGGCACCTCCGGCCCGGTGGAGAGCATTCACTGGCGATCCCTCATTGCAGCCGTCGCCGCCATTTCCGCCGTCGGCATCGCCATCGGGCTCGGCCTGCCGCTGCTCTCCATCATCATGGAGAAGCGCGGCATCTCCTCCACGATGATCGGCATCAATTCCGCCATGGCCGGCATCGCCGCCATGGCCGCTGCGCCCTTCACCACGCGCCTCGCCCATGCCTGGGGCACCGCGACGACCATGCTGGCCGCCATCCTGCTGGCGGCCGTCAGCGGCCTCGGCTTCTACTACATCCAGAATTTCTGGCTGTGGTTCCCGCTCCGCCTCGTCTTCCACGGCGCGATCACCACGCTGTTCATCCTCTCCGAATTCTGGATCAACGCCGCCGCACCGCCCCGCCGGCGCGGCCTGGTGCTGGGCATCTACGCCACGGTGCTCTCGCTCGGCTTCGCCACCGGGCCCCTGCTCTTCTCGCTGCTCGGCAGCGACGGCGTGCTGCCCTTCGCGGTGGGCGCGGCCATCATCCTGCTTGCCGCCGTGCCGATCTTCGCCGCGCGCGGCGAAAGCCCGATCATCGACGAGAAGCCCGAACTGCATTTCATGCGCTACGTCCTTCTCGTGCCGACGGCGACGGCGGCCGTGTTCATCTTCGGCGCGGTGGAGGTCGGCGGGCTGTCTCTCTTTCCCATCTATGCCACGCGGGCCGGCTTTAGCGAGCCGCAGGCGGCCCTGCTGCTCACCGTCATGGGCATCGGCAACATGGCGTTCCAGATCCCGCTCGGCATGCTCTCGGACCGCCTGACGGACCGCAGGCGCCTCCTGACGGTCCTGGCGGTCATCGGCCTCGTCGGCGCCCTCTGCCTGCCGCTCATCTCGCACAGCTGGGTGCTGATGGCGACCGTGCTGCTCCTGTGGGGCGGCTGCGTCGCCGGCCTCTATACGGTCGGCCTCAGCCATCTCGGCTCACGCCTCGTCGGCGCGGACCTCGCGGCGGCCAACGCCGCCTTCATCTTCTGCTATGCCGTCGGCACCGTCGTCGGCCCGCAGGCGATCGGCGCGGCGATGGACGTTTCCGGCAATGACGGTTTCGCCTGGGCAATCGTCGCCTTCTTCGGGTTTTACCTCGTACTTTCTCTCGCCCGGATGGTTTTCCGGCCGAAACGGGGTTGACTTTTCGGGCGCGATTTGTAGTTTCCGCCCAGATTTAAGCCGTGGAGCAGACTGGCTGTCCGCGGCTTCGTTTTTCATAAAGGCAGGACGACCATGGCCAAGGCTACCACCATCAAGATCAAGCTGCTGTCGACGGCCGACACCGGTTTCTTCTACGTAACCACGAAGAACAGCCGCACGATGACGGACAAGATGACCAAGACCAAGTACGACCCGGTCGTCAAGAAGCACGTCGAATTCAAGGAAACCAAGATCAAGTGATCCTGGGGACCGTTTCGGTTCGCAAAGGCGCTGGACGGCAACGTCCGGCGCCTTTTCTTTTGCCCGGGATTGCGGCCCGGCATCCCCCCGAATCAAAAACGCCGCTCCCCGGAAGGGAGCGGCGTCGAATGGGGGTCGGCCAGACACGACAACGGCACGAGGATTCCGTATTTATCGTAGCTGACCGACCGACCCCACGACCCAGGAGATGCGGCGGACCTAGCATCATGGGGTAACCGGTTGTGCGGGCTTGTTTTCCGCCCATGAGTTGAGCATCGCGCGAAAAAGAAAAAAAATCAACGAATTCTTAACGCTCCCCCGCCCTCTCCTTGTCTCATAGTTAACCGCGGCGGGGACGATTGTGCCATTGAGCGGCGGTTGCGTTACGGATCACGACAATCCCGCGCCGGCAGGATTCAACCATTGCGCGAGACCCTGCAACCCTGACAGATGTCATCTTTGCGGCGCGAAAAGATTGCGCGCGATACAACCTGTTGATAAGGTTTGCGAAACCAAAATAGTACGGTTTATAGCCAGATTTCACGACATGACCTGATTTCAGGGGTCTTGCGGGGCCCTGTCCGCAGAGGCCGCGCAATGCGGGGCGAATGCCCGATTTTCAAGGCAGATGCCCAAATCGAAATCGCCCTGTGGACAATTCGGCCGCGCGGGGCCGACTCACGCGGCGGCGGCCACGACCCGGTTGCGGCCGGAGCGCTTCGCTTCGTAAAGCGCCGTGTCGGCGCGCTTCAGCAGGGCTTCGGGGCGGTCGCCTGCCGGCAGCGCGCTGGCAAGGCCCAGCGAGGCGGTGATGGACAGGAGGACATCCGTACCCGGCAGGCGGAACGGTTCCTGCTCGACGATCGCGCGAAGGCGCTCGGCCACGCCCGCCGCCATCTCGGCGGACGTATCCGGCATGACCAGCACGAACTCCTCCCCGCCGTAGCGGCAGGCAAGGTCGGCGCCACGCACGGCCGAGCGCACGCGGTTGGCGAACTCCCGCAGCACGGCATCGCCCGCATCGTGGCCGTGGGTGTCGTTGACCAGCTTGAAGCGGTCGATATCGGTGATGCAGACGGAAAGCGGCCGGCCCCGCGCCATCGCCCGGTCGACCAGCAGCTTCATGTGGTTGTCGAGGTAGCGGCGGTTGTGCAGGCCCGTCAGGCCGTCCGTGACGGCCAGTTCGATCGTCTGGCGCACGCTGGCGCGCAGGCGGTCGTTGCACCGCTTGCGGCGGATCTGGGTGAGGCTGCGGGCGATCAGCTCGTTCGGGTCGATCGGCCGAACCAGGTAGTCCGTCACGCCGAGATCGAGCGCGCGCACCACCATGTCGTCGTCGCCCTGTTCGGCGATCAGCAGGATCGGCAGGAAACGCGTGCGCTCCAGCGAGCGGAGCTGCGAACACAGGCGCAGCGGATCGTAGTCCTCGAAATTGGCGTTGACGATCACCAGCTCGAAATTGCTCTCGGCCGCCTGGAAGAGCGCGGCCTGCGGGTCCGACATGGAGGTGACCTCGGCGACCGGCTTCAGCGCGCGCACGATCCGCTCCTGCGAGCTGGCGCGGCCGTCGACGAGGAGGACTTCGCCCGGCTCGTCGCCGAGATTGTCGTCCAGCCCGTCCTCCAGGGAGATGGCGCGGGCGGTGGCCGCGCGCATGCGCAATTCGTCGGTCAGCGTCTTCAGCCGCACGAGGCTCTTCACCCGCGACATGAGCTGCAGGTCGTTGACCGGCTTGGTCAGGAAATCGTCGGCGCCGGCCTTGAGGCCGCGCACGCGGTCGGAGGGCTGGTCGAGCGCCGTCACCATGACGACCGGGATATGGGCGGTGCGCGGATTGGCCTTCAGCCGCGCGCAGACCTCGAAGCCGTCGATGCCGGGCATCATGATGTCGAGCAGGATCAGGTCGACCTGGGTGCGCTCGCACATGGCGAGCGCATCATAGCCGTTCTCCGCCGTCAGCACGTCGAAATATTCCGCGAGCAGCCGCGCTTCGAGCAGCTTCACATTGGCCGGAATGTCGTCGACGACGAGGATACGTGCTGTCATGGCCCTGACCTCTACCTCATGCGTCGCCGAGATAGGTCTTGATGGTCTCGATGAATTTCGGCACCGAGATCGGCTTGGAGACATAGGCCTCGCAGCCGCCCTGGCGGATGCGCTCCTCGTCGCCCTTCATCGCGAAGGCCGTTACGGCGATCACCGGGATGACATGGAGCTCGTCGTCCTCCTTCAGCCACTTGGTGACCTCAAGGCCCGAGACCTCCGGAAGCTGGATATCCATCAGGATCAGGTCCGGCCTATGTTTGCGGGCAAGATCGAGGGCTTCCATGCCATTCCTGGTCTGGATGGTCGTATAGCCGGACGCCTCGATGAGATCCCGGAAGAGCTTCATGTTGAGCTCGTTGTCCTCGACAATCATCACCTGCTTGGGCATCGTTCGTCCCTGTTCCTCTCGCCGGCCTTGCAACCTTCCGGGGGATCGATAAGTTGCGGCAAAGCCGAAGTCACCCAGCTTGTCCGCAGCAACGTTAGCGCGACTTGGTTGATTAAAAGGTAAATTTCCCGAGGGAAAACGATGAAGAGCCAAAAAGATACACCCGCGGTTGCCGATGCGCAGGCGACCGCCGCGGCCATCCTCGGCTGGCTCGCCGGCGAACCGGAATTGCTGTCGCGTTTCCTTGCGCTGACAGGCGTCGCGCCCGGCGAGGTGCGCAATGCCGTCGGCGATCCCGGTTTCCTTGCCGGCCTCGTCGGTTTCCTGATGGACCACGAGCCGACCCTTCTCGCCTTCAGCGCGGCGACGGGCGTCCCCCCGGAGGCCGTCGTGCAGGCCCATGCCATCCTCTCCGGGCCATACGGCAGCGAGGATTTCTGAACCGGCGAACCGCGATGGTCGCCGCGTGCCTGTCTGTTCGTCGTCATGCATTCGCCTCCCGCAGCACTTGAGACTCATGAATTTAAGCAGTAATGTCGCGATGTTCAATATTTGTTCCATAAGATGAGCATCGCCGACTCGCGTTTCCCGGGCTTCTGCCGCGACTGCCTTGCCGGGCAGAAGGCCGGCCTGCGCCGTTGCAGCGCCTGCGGCAGCCCCCGCCTCGTCTATCATGACGAGCTCTTCGGCCTGACGCTCGCCCATATCGACTGCGACGCCTTCTATGCGGCGGTCGAGAAGCGCGACAATCCGGAGCTTGCCGACAAGCCGGTCATCATCGGCGGCGGCAAGCGCGGCGTCGTCTCCACCGCCTGCTATGTCGCGCGCATCCACGGCGTGCGCTCGGCCATGCCGATGTTCAAGGCGCTGGAGGCCTGCCCCGATGCGGTGGTGATCAAGCCGGACATGGAGAAATACGTCGCTGTCGGCCGCCAGGTACGCACGATGATGCAGGAGCTGACGCCGCTGGTGCAGCCGCTGTCCATCGACGAGGCCTTCCTGGAGCTCAAGGGCACGGAGCGCCTGCACCACGATCCGCCCGCCCGCGTGCTCGCCCGCTTCGCCCAGCGGGTTGAAAAAGAGGTCGGCATCACCATCTCGATCGGCCTTTCCTACTGCAAGTTCCTCGCCAAGGTCGCCTCGGACCTCAACAAGCCGCGCGGCTTCTCCGTCATCGGCGAAGCGGAGGCGCTCGCCTTCCTGCGCGAAAAGCCGGTGCGCCTCATCTGGGGCGTCGGCAAGGCCTTTGCCGAGACGCTGGAGCGCGACGGCATCCGCACCGTCGGCCAGCTCCAGACCATGGAGGAGACCGACCTGATGCGCCGCTACGGCGTGATGGGCAAGCGCCTCTTCAACCTTTCGCGCGGGCAGGACGACCGCGAGGTCCACCCCAACGACCCCGCCAAGAGCGTATCGGCCGAAACCACCTTCTTCGACGATATTTCAGGCTATGACGAGCTGGTGGCGCATTTGCGCCGCCTCAGCGAGAAGGTGGCGACGCGGCTGCGCAAATCGGGCATTGCCGGCCACACGGTGGTGCTGAAGCTGAAGACCGCCGATTTCAAGGGCCGCACGCGCAACCGCAAGCTCGAAGACCCGACCATGCTCGCCGACCGCATCTTCCGCACCGGCATCGACCTGCTGCGCAAGGAGGCGGACGGCACGAAGTACCGGCTGATCGGCATCGGCGTCAGCGACCTTGCCGATCCCGGCCGGACCGATCCGCCCGATCTCGTCGATCCCGCCGCCGCCCGCCGCGCCGCCGCCGAGGCCGCGATGAACGTGCTGCGCGACAAGTTCGGCAAGGCGAGCGTGGAGACCGGCTATACGTTCGGCAAATCCGGCCCCAGTCGCTTTCACGAAAAATTGACGTTCAAGACCGCCGGAAAAATCGGCGACCCCGCCGAATAAAACCCGGCAGGCCGGCGTTCTTGACTGCATCGGGATGGCACAGATCGGGGGATCGTCGCGTGCAGCAAGCCTTCCTTAAACCGCATGCACTATGCTTCCTGCCGGTTTGTATTGCGTATGGATGGGTCGCATGACGTTTCGCCTCGTTACCGGCATGAGCATAGTGGGCCTGATGCTGAGCTGCGCCACGGCGCTCGGCGGCACCCTCGAAGGTCCGCTCCAGATCATGGTGTCGAAGGACCTGCAGGAATTGAAGATCTATGACGGCGGCGTGGTGGTCGCCACCTCGCGCGTCTCCACCGGCAAGGCCGGGCATTCGACGCCGACCGGCATCTTCTCGATCCTCGAAAAGAAGCGCACGCATTTCTCCAATCTCTACGACAGCGCGCCGATGCCCTTCATGCAGCGGCTGACCTGGTCGGGCATCGCGCTGCACGCCTCCAACAGCGTGCCCGCCTATCCCGCCTCGCACGGCTGCGTGCGCCTGCCGAACGATTTCGCAAAGATCCTGTTCAGCACGACGCGCCGCGGCGGCCATGTCCTCATCACCGACCGCGAGATCGCGCCGCGCCACATCGCACACGCCACGCTGTTCAAGCCGTCCGTCGTCTTGCCGGATACGCCGCTGCTCTCGCAGGCCGGCCTTCGCCCCACCCTCATCGAAGCCGGCGACAAGAGCGTCGAGGTGGCGATGACCGATCCGAAGCCGGCGATCGTCACCCCCATCGTGCAGAAGACCGAAGAGGACCCGATCCGCATCCTCATCACCCGCCGTGGCGCGCGCGAGACGCTGATGGACCTGCAGGCCCTCTTGACCGCACTCGGCCATGATGCCGGCGTTCCCGACGGCCTGCACGGCAAGCAGACCGTGACCGCCATCCGCGCCTTCCAGCTCGCCGAAGGCCTCAAGGAAGACGGCGTGGTCTCGCCGGAGCTTGTCGCCGCCGTCTATGCCAAGGCCGGCAAGGGCGCGCCGCCGAACGGGCAGATCCTCGTGCGGCAGAAGTTCAAGCCCGTGCTCGAAACGCCGATCGTCATCCGCGACCCGCAGATCGCGCTCGGCACGCATTTCCTCATCGCCCGCGCGGTCGACGGCGACAAGGGGACGGCCGAATGGTACGGCGTGAGCATGGACAACCAGCTCTCGCCGGCGACGCTGAAGCGTCTCGGCATTACCACCGAAGCCGACGCCGCCGCCCCCGACGCGCTGGAAAAGACCCTCGACCGCCTCGATATCCCCGAAGAGATGCGCATGCGCATTTCCCGCCTGATGGGCGAAGGCGCCTCCCTCTCGATCTCCGATACGGGCCTTGGCCCGGAGACCGGCAACGGCACGGACTTCATCACCGTGACGCGCAAGGTGCCGCAGAAGGCGGTCGCCACGACGGTGCAGGGCGTCAAGAAGAAGAAAAAGAAGAAGGCGTCGTCGGTCTCCGTCATCAACTGACCGGAGACGTTTGACATGACATCAGGGCCGCTCGCTCTTCCGGCGCGGCGGCTCTTTTCGTCGCGTCCCTTGCCGAAACACCGCAGCAGAAATTGCGCGCATCCCGTCAGGCAGGCCGGGGGAGGAGGCCCGTCGCAAGCGCCTGGAACACCGCAATCGGCGTGAACTGGCTCGCCGGTTTCGACTTCGAGATCAAGGTCGTGGCCCGCGTGCCGACGGCCGCTTGAGCCTCACACCAGCTCCACGTCGAGAACACCCGGCGTGGAGCGCATGGCGGCGGCGATCTCGGAGGAAATGCGGAAGCGCTTGCTCAGCTCCACCTCGATTTCCCGCTGGCCGTTGTCCTTGATCACGATGAAGGAGACGAGGCCGTCGCCCTTCGTGTTGAGATGGGCGGCGATGGAGCGCAGCGGGCCGCTGTCGCGCACATAGACGCGCAGCGCCTTCTGCGTCTGGAGCGATTCCTCCTCCAGCGAGCGCAGCGTCTGGATGCGCAGGCCGATGCCTTCCGGCCGCTCCTCCGCCTGAACCGTCATCACCAGCGATTTGCCGGGCTCCAGCAGGTCGCGGTACTGGTTCAGCATTTCGGAGAACAGCACCGCCTCGAACTGGCCGGAGGAATCGGAGAAGGCGACGATGCCCATCTTGTTGCCGGTGCGGGTCTTGCGCTCCTGCTTGGAGGTGACCGTGCCGGCGAGGCGACCGGCGGTGGCGCCGCGCTTTACCGCGGCGGCAAAATCGCCAAAAGTCTGCACGCGCATCTTGGAGAGGATCGGCGCATAGAAGTCGAGCGGATGGGCCGACAGGTAGAAGCCGAGCACCTGGAACTCGCGGTGCAGCTTTTCCGAGGCGAGCCAGGGCGTATAGGCGGGAAGCGTGATGACTTCCGGGCCCGTCGCGGCGCCCATGCCGAAGATGTCGCCCTGGCCGCTCGCCTTGTTCTCCTGCGCGCGCTGGGCGGCGCCGAGGAGCCGGTCGAGGCCGGCGATCATCGCGGCGCGGTCGTGGCCGAAGCAATCGAAGGCGCCGGCGACGATCAGGCTTTCGAAGACGCGGCGGTTGACGAATTTCGGATCGATGCGGACGCAGAAATCCTCAAGGCTCCTGAACGGCGCCGTGCCGCGCACGTCGACGATGTGCTGCACGGCGGCCGCGCCGACGCCCTTGATGGCGGCGAGCGCATAATAGATGCGATTCTCGCCGGTCTCGAAATGCGGGAACGAGGTCTGCACCGAGGGCGGGATGACCTCGATGCCGAGCCGACCGGCATCCTGCCGGAAATCGTTCAGCTTGTCCGTGTTGGACATGTCGTAGGTCATCGAGGCGGCGAGGAACTCGACCGGGTAATGCGCCTTCAGATAGGCCGTCTGGTAGGAGACGATGGCATAGGCGGCGGCGTGCGACTTGTTGAAGCCGTAATTGGCGAACTTGGCGAGGAGGTCGAAGATGAGGTCCGATTGCGGCTTCGACACGCCGTTCCTGACGGCGCCGTCGACGAAGCGGGCGCGCTGCTTGTCCATCTCCTCCTTGATCTTCTTGCCCATGGCGCGACGCAGGAGGTCGGCTTCGCCGAGCGAATAGCCGGACAGGACCTGGGCGATCTGCATCACCTGTTCCTGGTAGACGATGACGCCCTGCGTCTCCTTCAGGAGATGGTCGATCATCGGATGGATCGATTCGATCTCCTCCTCGCCGTGCTTGCGGGCGTTGTAGACCGGGATGTTCTCCATCGGGCCGGGGCGGTAGAGCGCCACGAGCGCGATGATGTCCTCGATGCAGTCCGGCCGCATGCCGATCAGCGCCTTGCGCATGCCGGCGCTTTCCACCTGGAACACGCCGACCGTCTCGCCGCGCGACAGCATCTCGTAAGTGAGCTGGTCGTCGAGCGGCAGGCTTTCGAGCTTCACCTCGATACCGCGCTTGCGGATGAAATCGACCGCCGTCTTCAGCACCGTCAGCGTCTTCAGGCCGAGGAAGTCGAACTTGACGAGGCCGGCCTGTTCCACCCATTTCATGTTGAACTGGGTGACCGGCATGTCCGAGCGCGGATCGCGGTACATCGGCACGAGCTGCGAGAGCGGCCGGTCGCCGATCACGATGCCGGCGGCGTGGGTCGAGGCGTGGCGGTAGAGGCCCTCGATCTTCTGGGCGATGTCGAGCAGGCGCGCGACGACGGGCTCCTTCTCCGCCTCCTCCTGCAGTTTCGGCTCCTCCTCGATCGCCTTGTAGAGCGGCGTCGGGTTGGCCGGGTTGTTCGGCACGAGCTTGCAGATCTTGTCGACCTGGCCATAGGGCATTTCGAGCACGCGGCCGACGTCGCGCAGCGCCGCGCGCGCCTGGAGCGAACCGAAGGTGATGATCTGCGCCACCTGCTCGCGGCCGTATTTCTGCTGGACGTAGCGGATCACCTCTTCGCGGCGATCCTGGCAGAAGTCGATGTCGAAGTCCGGCATCGAGACGCGTTCCGGGTTGAGGAAGCGCTCGAAGAGCAGCGAGAAGCGCAAGGGATCGACGTCGGTGATGGTGAGCGCATAGGCGACGAGCGAGCCCGCGCCCGAGCCGCGGCCCGGGCCGACCGGGATATTCTGCTGCTTGGCCCATTTGATGAAGTCGGCGACGATCAGGAAGTAGCCGGGGAATTTCATGCGCTCGATGACGCCGAGCTCGAAATCCAGCCGCTCGCGATAATCCTGTTCCGTATAGCCCGGCGTCAGGCCGAGCAGCGCCATGCGACTTTCCAGGCCCTCGACGGACTGCCGGCGCAGCTCCGCCGCCTCTGCCCGCTCCGCCTCCTCCGGATCGTCCGTCGCACCGGTAAAGCGCGGCAGGATCGGCCCGCGCGTCTTCAGCACGAAGGAGCAGCGCCGCGCGATCTCCACCGTGTTCTCCAGCGCCTCCGGCAGGTCGGCGAAGAGTTTCACCATGTCCTTGCGGCTCTTCAGGTAATGGTCCGGCGACAGGCGGAAGCGGTTGTCGTCGGAGACCATGGCGTTGTGCGCAACCGCCATCAGCGCGTCATGCGCGTCGTAGTCGTCCGGCGCCGGGAAGAACGGCTCGTTGGTCGCCACCAGCGGCAGGTCTTCCGCATAGGCAAGCTCGACCATCCACCGTTCGTGCTGCCGGTCGTAGCGGCCATGCCGTTGCAGCTCGATATAAAGCCTGTCGCCGAAGGCCTGCTTCAGCGCATGAAGCCGCGCGCGCGCCACGGCCGGCTGGCCGGCGACGAAAGCCATGTCGACGGGGCCGCCGAGCGCGCCGGACAGCGCGATCAGCCCCTCCGTCCCCTTCTCCTGCAGCCAGCTATAGGCGATGCGGATCGCCTGGCTGCCCTCGCCGCCGAGATAGGCGCGGCTGACGAGGGCGACGAGCCGGGCATAGCCGGCCTCCGTCGCGGCCAAAAGCACGATAGAGGGCAATTTCGCAAGCTGGGCCTGGCCGCCGCGCCGCTCGCCCTCCCCCTCGTCCTCCATGTCGATGGACAGTTGGCAGCCGATCAGCGGCTGGATGCCGTCGCCGATGGCCTTCTGGGAAAATTCAAGCGCCGCGAACAGGTTGTTCGTGTCGGTAATGGCGATCGCCGGCTGCTGGTCCGACGTCGCCTTGCCGATGATCTTCTTGATCGGCAGGGCGCCTTCGAGCAGCGAGAAGGCCGAATGGACGCGCAGATGCACGAATTGCGGCGTGTCCCCGGTCGTTCCGTCGTCCGTCGTGCGCGCTGCATCCGCCATGTCACCGTCCTTCCGATCAAGGCCGGAAGCTTAAGCGGATTCGCACCCCTCCCGTCCAGACCGTTCTTGGCTTTGCACCCGCTTTCCACGGCTGCAGGCCTTAACGGCCGGCGCGGACGGGTCAGATGCCGAAGAGGATGACGGAGAAGGTGGCGACGAACATGGCCATGGAGGTGAATGCAGCAAGATCACGAAGAAAATCGGTCATTATGGCTCCCTTTCCTTTTATGTTTTTCTTTTGTTCTATTTTTGTTCCAATGTCAACCCTTATCCACAGGCCCTCTGGACCGGCCTTCCTCGGCGCAATAAGGTCGCCTCGATCAAACGGAGGAAATGCGATGAAGTCGTTGAGTGCCGCGCTCGTGCTGTCGATCGCCCTGCCCCTTGCGGCCGGGGCCGCGGATTTTCCGGCCGGACGCGTCATGGCCATGGCGAGCGGCGACTGGAACAAGGACGGCGTCGCCGACCTCGCGCTGGTCGCGACGCCCGGCGACGACAGCGGGGAGGACAACGGCCTCTATGTCTATCTCGCCAAACCCGAGGAGAACCGGCTGACGCTGGCGCTCGCGCTGCCTTACACCGTCTGGGGGAACCTCAACCTGCATGGGCAGGAGCCGGAGCTGGCGGCGCTCGCCAACGGCTCCTTCACGCTGACGACGAAGAACGACGCGGTCGGCCGGGATCGCTGGCGGCAGTCGCTGACCGTCGCCTATCGCAATTTCGATTTCATCGTCGCGGGCTATACGTTCTCGTCCTACGACACGCTCGATCCGGATGGCGGCAGCGAATGCGACCTCAATGTCCTCACCGGCAAGGGCAAGCTGCGCGGCCAGCCCATCGCCGGCAAGGCGCAGTTCGTGCTGCTCAAGGACTGGCGGGACGATATCGCCCGCTCGATCTGCGGGCTCGACAACTGACGGAAAGAGGCGGCGTCAGGCGAGTTCGCGCACGACGCCGTCCTCGATCGTCACCCGGCGGTCCATCAGGCCGGCAAGCTCGTGGTTGTGGGTGGCGATGAGCGCGGCAAGGCCGGACTGGCGGGCGAGCGCCTCCAGCGCCTCGAAGACGTAGCCGGCGGTCTCCGGGTCGAGATTGCCGGTCGGCTCGTCGGCCAGAAGCACGAGCGGCGCATTGGCGACGGCCCTTGCGATGGCGACGCGCTGCTGCTCGCCGCCCGACAGTTCCGACGGGCGATGGTCGGCGCGATGGCCGATGCGCATGTAGTCGAGCAACTGGGCGGCGCGCTCGCGCGCCTCGGCCTTGCCGAGGCCGGAGATGAGCTGTGGCATCATGATGTTTTCCAGCGCGCTGAATTCCGGCAGGAGGTGATGGAACTGGTAGACGAAGCCGATCTCGCCGCGGCGGATCGCCGTGCGCTGGTCGTCGGCAAGCGCGGCGCAGGAATGGCCGTTGACGAAGACCTCGCCGGCATCGGGCTTTTCCAGCAGGCCGGCGACGTGCAGAAGCGTCGACTTGCCGGTGCCGGACGGGGCGACGAGCGCGACGGTCTCGCCGCTCTTCAGCGTGAAATCGGCCCCTTTCAGGATCGACAGCAGGGTCTCGCCCTGGCCGTAGTGCCGTTCGATGCCCTTCAGTTCCAGAGCGACGCGCGCAGTCATGCGTTTATCCTATTCATACCGCAGGGCCTGGACCGGATCGAGCTTGGAGGCGCGCCAGGCGGGGAAGATCGTCGCGAGGAAGGAAAGCGCCAGCGCCATGACGATGACCGAGACTGTCTCGCCGGCATTCATGTCGGCCGGAAGCTGGCTGAGGAAATAGAGTTCCGGATTGAACAGGGTCGTGCCCGAGATCCAGGAGAAGAACTGGCGGATGGATTCCACGTTGAGGCAGACGATGACGCCGAGCAGCACGCCGGCGAAGGTGCCGACCGTGCCGATGGCCGCGCCCGTCATGAAGAAGATGCGCATGATGGCGCCGGACGTGGCGCCCATGGTGCGCAGGATCGCGATGTCGCTGCCCTTGTCCTTCACCAGCATGATGAGGCCGGAGATGATGTTGAGCGCGGCGACGAGCACGATCAGCGTCAGGATCATGAACATGACGTTGCGCTCGACCTCGAGCGCCGAGAAGAAGGTGCGGTTGCGCTGGCGCCAGTCGGTGATGAAGATCTGCCGCTCGGCGGCCGCCTCGATCGGCTGGCGCAGGGTGTCGACGTCGTCGGGATTGGCGACGAAGAGTTCGATCGACTGCACGATGCCTTCGGCGTTGAAATAGAGCTGCGCCTCCTCGAGCGGCATGTAGATGATCGACGCGTCGTATTCCGACATGCCGATCTCGAAGATGGCGGAGACCGTATAGGTCTTCACGCGCGGATTGACGCCGAGCGGCGTCACGTCTCCCTCGGGCGCGACGAGCGTGATCTGGCCGCCGGCGCTGAGGCCGAGCTGCTCGGCCATGCGCGAGCCGATCGCAACGCCACTGCCGGCGGCAAAGCCGACGAGGTCGCCTTCCTTGATGTTGTCCGAGACGGCCTTCATCTTGGCAAGGTCGTCGGCACGCACGCCGCGCACCAGCGCGCCTGTGCCCGCCCCCGCCGTGCCGGAGGCCAGCGTCTGGCCCTCGACGAGCGGGATCGCCATGGTGACGCCCGGGACCGCGGAAAGCCGGTCGGCAAGCGCGGCATAGTTGTTCAGCGGCGTGTCGATCGGCTGGACGATCATGTGGCCGTTGATGCCGAGGATGCGCGAGATCAGCTCGGTGCGGAATCCGTTCATCACCGCCATGACGATGATGAGCGTGGCCACGCCCAGCATGATGCCGATGAAGGAGAAGCCGGCGATCACCGAGATGAAGGCTTCCTTGCGCCGGGAACGCAGGTAGCGCCAGGCCACCATCCGCTCGAAGGCGGAAAACGGGCGGCTCGTCTTGAGGGCCTGCACCCCGGTTGCAGATGCACCGCTCGCTGCGTCAGCCATGGTTCCTCCCGTTGCCGCCTGCGCCTGCGGGCATCAATTGCCGGATGTCAGGCGGTTGATCGCCGCCTCGATGGTCAGCGTCTCGCGTTCGCCGGTCTTGCGGTCCTTGATCTCGACCTCGCCGTTCGCGACGCCGCGCGGACCGGCGATGACCTGCACCGGCGCGCCGATGAGGTCGGCGGTCGCGAACTTCGCGCCGGCGCGCTCGTCCTTGTCGTCGTAGAGCACGTCGATACCGGCCTTCAGCAGCGCGCCGTAGACCTTTTCGCAGGCCGCATCGCACGCGGCATCGCCCGACTTCATGTTGATGACGACCGCCTCGAAGGGCGCGACGGCCTTCGGCCAGATGATGCCGTTCTCGTCATGCGAGGCCTCGATGATGGCGGGCACGAGGCGCGTCGGGCCGATGCCGTACGAGCCCATATGCACGATATGCTCCTTGCCGTCGGGGCCCTGGACCTTGGCGCCCATGGCCTCGGAATATTTCGTGCCGAAATAGAAGATATGACCGACCTCGATGCCGCGGGCCGACACGCGCTCGCCTTCCGGGATCGCCTCGAAGACGGGCGCGTCGTGCATTTCGGACGTGGCCGCATAACGCGAGGTCCACTTGTCGAAGATGCCCTTGAGGCCCGACACATCCTCGAAGTTGGTGTCTTCGCCGGGAATGTCGAAGTTCAGGAAGTCCTTGTGGCAGAAGACTTCCGACTCGCCCGTATCGGCCAGGATGATGAATTCGTGGCTGAGATCGCCGCCGATCGGGCCGGTGTCGGCGCGCATCGGAATGGCGCGCAGGCCAAGGCGCGAGAAGGTGCGCAGATAGGCCGCGAACATGCGGTTATAGGCGTGCACGGCGCCCTCGCGGTCGAGATCGAAGGAATAGGCGTCCTTCATGAGGAATTCGCGCGAGCGCATGGTGCCGAAGCGCGGGCGGATCTCGTCGCGGAACTTCAGCTGGATATGGTAGAGGTTGAGCGGCAGGTCCTTGTAGGACTTCACGAACGAGCGGAAGACGTCGGTGATCATCTCCTCGTTGGTGGGGCCGTAGAGCATGGGGCGCTCCTGGCGGTCCTTGATGCGCAGCATCTCCTTGCCGTAGGCGTCGTAGCGGCCGCTTTCCTGCCAGAGTTCGGCGGATTGCAACGTCGGCATCAGAAGCTCGACGGCGCCGGAGCGGTTCTGCTCCTCGCGGATGATGGCGTTCACCTTGTCGAGGACGCGCTTGCCCAGCGGCAGCCAGGTATAGATGCCCTGGGACTGCTGCTTGATCATCCCCGCGCGCAGCATCAGCCGGTGCGAGACGATCTCGGCCTCCTTGGGGTTTTCCTTGAGGATGGGCAGGAAGAAACGGGAAAGGCGCATATCGGGTTCCGCAATGACTGATCCGCCCTATTTCGGGAATCGGGCAAAATGACGTTGATTTCGATGCGTTCATAAACGCTTCGTCACAGGAAGGAAACCCGGCCGGCCGGCCGGCGGCATCGGCGCGAAGCACTGTCCACCGCTCACGATGGCCCGGATGAATGTGGCAGAAAAATGGGCCTGCCAATAACAGAAATTGCGTATGCGTTGTCAATGGAAAAATTTTATTCCAGTGTAGCAAAAATGCAAAAAAACCGGATGACAACGCCTAACGTTTGGGCTAGTTTCAGGCCACAAAACAGGCAAGAAGTGCAAATTCTTGCCATTTCGCGGTCAAGTCTTGGGAGGATCAGATCTTTGGCGCGCGTAGACGCTGCCACCGCACAACGGATAAAGATCACGCGATACCTGTAAAACAAGGCTCTAAGCCTTGTTTTTTTTTGCTTTTTTCCGAGGGCACCGCGCTTTCGGCATCGTCGTCCGTTCGGCCCATGCCGCAAGGGCGGCCGCGCCCCGCGCGGCGCGACACTCCGCCTCATCCCGGGTAAGGCAAATTTGGCCGGATGCGCGCGTCCCGGTGTCGGCGAGCGACGCGACATGCCGCTTTCCGGCAAGGAGAGCGCGAGGGCTGCAGGAAAACTTTTCCAACAGAGAGCGATCACGCAGAATGGCTTGCCTGCGGGCGCGAAGAGCGCGTTAACCTTTGTGGCAGACGCCTATTTGAAATCCGGGATGAACTGCGGAAGGGAATCGATGCCGTAGCCCAGGCGCACCGACAGGACGTACCAGATCCCGTAGATGACGGCCGAGACGATCGTCGTCGTCAGCATCACGCGGCCGCCGCGAAAGCGCGCCGGCGCGCTCTCCACCGTGCCGGGCGCCACGTCCTGCGCCTCGGCCTGCGTCTTCAGCCCGAAGGGCAGCACGGCGAAAAGCGTCATCCACCAGACGATGAAATAGACGGCGAAGTAGGAAAAGAACTGCATGGACGGCCCCTCGTGCGACAGCCGGTCTTTTACGCCTGTCGCGAGCGAAGTTCAAACGGGTGCGACGGCGGCGTGCTGTCACACCCGCAGCGCGGGCGGCGGGATGGGCGGCGTTCCCCCGCATCGTCAGACCTTGCTCAGAAAGACGGTGACGACGGGCTTCTTGCCCCAGATCTCGTTCGCCGTGGAGCGCACGGTGCGGCGCACGGCCTCGCGCACCATCTCCAGGTCCTTGCGGCGCGCGCGCGGGATGCTCTCGACGGCGCCGAGCACGGCGTCGTAGAGCGTATCGCCCATATCTTCGCCCTCGTCGTCGAACTGCGGCAGGCCGAAGGGCTCGACCTCCGGGTCGCCCTGGAAATCATAGCGGCTGTCGAGCAGGATGCTGACGGCGACATGGCCGACGAAGGCGAGCTTGCGGCGATCGCCGATGCCCATCTCGTCATAGTCGCCGATGAGATTGCCGTCCTTGAAGATGCGGCCGAAGGGCGCGTGGTCGACGACCTCCGGTTCGCCCGGTGCGAGCTTCAGGATATCGCCGTTGCGCACGCGCGGCACTTCGGCGATGCCGGACTGTTCGGCAAGCTCGGCATGGGCGACGAGATGCGCCGCCTCGCCATGGACGGGCACGACCATCTTCGGGCGCGTCCAGCCGTACATCTGCTGCAACTCGTGGCGGCGCGGATGGCCGGAAACGTGCACCAGCGCCTCACCGTCGGTGATGATGTTGATGCCCTGCTCGATCAGGCCGTTCTTGATGTCGTTGATCGCCTTCTCGTTGCCCGGGATGGCGCGCGAGGAGAAGATGATCGTGTCGCCGCCCGTGAAGGCGACGTTGCGCATCTCGTCGCGGGCGATTTTCGCCAGCGCGGCGCGCGGCTCGCCCTGGCTGCCCGTCAGGATGACGACGACCTTGTCGCGCGGGATATAGCCGAACTCGTCCTCGGCGATGAAGGGCTTCAGCCCTTCCATGAGGCCGATGTCGCGGGCGACGTCGGTGACGCGCTTCATGGAACTGCCGAGCAGCAGCACCTCGCGCCCGGCGGCCTCGGCGGCCTGCGCGATGGAGCGGATACGGCCGACATTCGAGGAGAAGGTGGTGATGCCCACCCTGCCCTCGGCGGCCTCGATGATCTTCGTCAGGCTTTCCGACACCTCATGCTCGGAGGGCGAGACGCCGTCGCGCACCGCATTGGTGCTGTCGCAGATCAGCGCCAGCACGCCCTCGTCGCCGAGCTTGCGGAAGCGCGCCTCGTCGGTCAGCGGGCCGAGCGACGGGTCGATGTCGATCTTCCAGTCGCCGGTGTGGATGACGGTGCCGAGCGGCGTCTTGATCGCCAGAGACATCGGCTCGGGAATGGAGTGGTTGACGCCGATCGCCTCGATCTCGAACGGGCCGACATTGATGCGGTCGCCCTGCTTGAAGATCGTCACCGGGATCTCGGTGCGGCTCTTCTCGTAGTTGCGCTTGGCCTCCAGCATGCCGGCGGTGAAGGGCGAGGCGTAGACCGGCACGTTGAGGCCGGGCCAGAGCTCGTTCAGTGCGCCGTAATGGTCCTCGTGCGCATGGGTGATGATGATGCCCTTGAGGTTCTTGCGCTCCCCGGCGAGGAAGCGGATATCGGGCAGCACGAGATCGACCCCCGGCAGGTCCGGCCCCGGAAAGGTGACGCCGCAATCGACCATGATCCACTGGCGGTTCTTCTTCGGGCCGTAGCCGTAGAGCGCCAGGTTCATGCCGATTTCGCCGACGCCGCCAAGCGGCAGGAATACCAGTTCGTCTTCTTTTGCCATCGGCTTCTAAAATTCCTATCCAAAAAACACGTCGCCGGCCGCGATCAGTCGCGCGCCGCCGTCATCCGTCTCCAGTTTCAGGAGACCTGTATCATCAATTCCGGAAAAGCGCCCGGAAATAGAACGGTCGGGAAGATTGACCGTGATGTTTTCCCCGATGCCGCCCGCCACCTGCTTCCAGCGCTCCATGATGGCGGCGATGCCCTGCCCGCCGTCCCACAGCGACAGCGTTTGCGCCATCGACTGGAAGAGATGGGCGAACAATTCCTCAGGGGAAGCGGACGCGCCGAAATCACGCAGCGTCGCGACGGGATAGAGCCCGGCATCGGGCGCCACCGAGACATTGATGCCGCAACCGATGACCAGCCCGTGGCGCCCGTCGGGAAGCGTCTCGCCCTCGATCAGGATGCCGCAGACCTTGCGGCGGTCGACGAGGATGTCGTTCGGCCATTTGATGAGCACGTCGGGCGCATCGGGCGGCATGATGCGGCTCACCGCATCCTGTACCGCGACGGCGACGGCGAGCGGCAGGGAGCCCAGCCGGTCCATCGGCGCCGGATCGATCAGGAGCAACGAGGCATAGAGGTTTCCAGGTTCGGAAAACCAGGCGCGCCCGCGCCGGCCGCGGCCGCCCGTCTGCCGGGTCGCCGTGATCCAGAGACCGGAAAGCGCGCCCTTTCGGGCGCGCTCCAGGCATTCCGTATTGGTCGAGCCCACGTCGGCCAGCGCCTCATGCCGGAAGTCGCCGAGCGACATCCGGCGGTGCGTGCCGGACCCGGTCAAAAGAAGGTCCGGGCCGCGGCTTCGGCCGCCGCGCCGATCGGGCCGCCGATCAGCACATAGCCGAGGACGAACAGGCCGGAAAGGCCGAAGACCAGCTTCAGTTCGCCGGCCGTGCGGGCGAACTCGCCCGTCGGCTCGTCGAACCACATCACCTTGATGATGCGCAGGTAGTAGTAGGCGCCGACGACCGAGGCGAGCACGCCGATGATGGCGAGCGCATAGAGATGCGCCTCGATGGCCGCCATGAAGACGAAATACTTGGCGAAGAAGCCTGCCATCGGCGGGATGCCGGCGAGCGAGAACATCAGGACCGTCAGCACGGTCGCCATGAACGGATTGGTCGAGGAGAGGCCGGCGAGGTCGTTGATATCCTCGACATTGCCGCCTTCCTTGCGGCGCATGGCGAGGATGATCGCGAAGGTGCCGAGCGTCATGACCATGTAGATGAGCATGTAGAGCGCGACGCCGCGCACGCCTGCCATGGAACCGGCGGCAAGACCGACCAGCGCATAGCCCATATGGCCGATCGAGGAATAGGCCATCAGGCGCTTGATGTTCCTCTGGCCGATGGCCGCGAAGGCGCCGAGCAGCATGGAGGCGATCGAGATGAAGACGATGACCTGCTGCCAGTCGGCCACGACGGGTTCGAAGGCATCGATGACGATGCGCACGAGCATGGCCATCGCGGCGACCTTCGGGGCGGCGGCGAAGAAGGCCGTCACCGGCGTCGGCGCGCCTTCATAGACGTCCGGCGTCCACATGTGGAACGGCACGGCCGAGATCTTGAAGGCAAGGCCGGCGAGGATGAACACCAGGCCGAAGACGAGGCCGAGCGAGCGGCCCTCGGCCGTCAGCGCGGCGGCGATCTCCTGGAAGCCGATATGGCCGGTGAAGCCGTAGACCAGCGACATGCCGTAGAGCAGCATGCCGGAGGAGAGCGCGCCGAGCACGAAGTATTTCAGGCCCGCTTCCGTCGAGCGCAGGCTCTCGCGGTTGATCGCCGCGACGACGTAGAGCGCCAGCGACTGGAGTTCCAGCGCGAGATAGAGCGACAGCAGACTGTTGGCGGAAATCATCAGCAGCATGCCGAGCGTCGACAGCACGATGAGCACCGGGAACTCGAAGCGGTCGAGCTGTTCCGAGCGGGCATGGCCGACGGTCATCACCATGGCGGTGATCGAGCCGATCAGCGCCAGCACCTTCATGAACTTGGCGAAGGGATCGGAGACGAAGGCGCCGCCATAGGCCTGGCCCTCGCCCGTGGCGAGAACCAGCCAGAGGCCGGAGATGATGAGCAGCGCGACGGCAAGCCCCGTGACGGTCGTGCCCGAGCGTTCGCCGGAGAACACGCCGATCATCAGGAGGACCAGGGCGCCCACGGCAAGGATGATCTCGGGGGTCGAGAGTTGAAGGCTGGCAAGGATCGTATCAGCGGTCATGTCTTCGAATCCCGTCGTCAGTTCGCCGAAAGCGCAACGGATTGCGCCGCCTGCAGAGCCGCGGAGTAGTTATTGAGCAGCGCGTCGACCGAAGCCGCCGTCGCATCGAATACCGGCGCCGGATAGACACCGTAGAAGATCGTCAGGATCAGGAGCGGGTAGAGCAGCAGCTTCTCGCGCACATCGAGGTCGAGCAGCGCCTTCAGGCTTTCCTTCTCCAGCGCGCCGAAGATCACCCGGCGGTAGAGCCAGAGGGCGTAGGAGGCCGAGAGGATGACGCCGGTCGTCGCGAAGAGCGCGACCCAGGTGTTGGCGCGGAAGACGCCGATCAGCGTCATGAACTCGCCGACGAAGCCCGAGGTGCCAGGAAGGCCGACATTCGCCATGGTGAAGATCATGAAGGCGACGGCGTATTTCGGCATGTTGTTGACGAGGCCGCCATAGGCCGAGATCTCGCGGGTGTGCAGCCGGTCATAGACGACGCCGACGCAGAGGAACAGCGCGCCCGAGACGATGCCGTGCGACAGCATCTGATAGATGGCGCCCTGCAGGCCCTGCACGTTCGCCGCGAAGATGCCCATGGTGACATAGCCCATGTGCGCGACCGACGAATAGGCGATCAGCTTCTTGATGTCGTCCTGCATCAGCGCCACCAGCGAGGTGTAGATGATGGCGATGACCGACAGCGCGAAGACGAAGGGCGCGAAATAGTCCGAGGCGACGGGGAACATGGCGAGCGAGAAACGGATGAAACCGTAGCCGCCGAGCTTCAGGAGCACGCCCGCCAGGATGACGGAGCCCGCCGTCGGCGCCTGGACGTGCGCGTCGGGAAGCCAGGTGTGCACCGGCCACATAGGCATCTTCACCGCGAAGGAGGCGAAGAAGGCGAGCCACAGCCAGGTCTGCATGTGCGCCGGGAAGTTGTAGGCGAGCAGTTCGGTGATATCCGTCGTGCCGGCCTGCCAGTACATCGCCATGATGGCGAGCAGCATCAGCACCGAGCCGAGCAGCGTATAGAGGAAGAACTTGTAGGATGCGTAGACGCGATCCTTGCCGCCCCACACGCCGATGATGATGAACATCGGAATGAGGCCCGCCTCGAAGAAGACGTAGAACAGCACGATGTCGAGCGAGACGAAGACGCCGACCATGAACACTTCCAGGAGCAGGAAGGCGATCATGTATTCGCGCAGGCGCTTCTCCACCGAATGCCAGCTCGCCAGCACGCAGAACGGCATCAGGAAGGTCGACAGGATGACGAACAGCATGGAGATGCCGTCGACGCCGAGATGGTAGGAAATGCCGGTGCCGAGCCATTCGGCCTTCTCGACCATCTGGAAGCCGGGGTTCGAATTGTCGAAGCCGATCCAGATGAAGAGCGAGAGGACGAAGGTGAAGACCGTCGTCAGAAGCGAGACGTTCAGGATGTTGCGGCGGCCGTAGGGGCTGTCCTCGCGGGTCAGCAGCAGAAGCGCCACGCCGACGAGCGGGAGGAAGGTGACCGCTGAAAGAATGGGCCAATCGGTCATCAGAGGGAACTCCCGAGCATCATCCAGGTAACGAGTGCTGCAATACCCAGCAGCATCGCGAATGCGTAGTGATAGAGGTAACCGGTCTGGAGGCGGACGACGCGATCCGTGACGTCGACCACGCGGGCGGCGATGCCGTTCGGGCCGAGACCGTCGATGACGGCGCCGTCACCCTTCTTCCAGAGGAACTTGCCGATCCGCATGGCGGGACGGACGAAGATGAAGTCGTACAGTTCGTCGAAATACCACTTGTTGAGCAGGAACTGGTAGAGACCGCGGTGCTGCTCGGCGAGGTATTTCGGCGTTTCCGGCGAACGGATGTACATGTACCAGGCCAGCACGAAGCCGACGGCCATGGCGACGAACGAGCTCCACTTCACCCACAGGGGCACATTGTGGAATTCATGGACGAGGTGGTTGTCGGAGAGCGTGAAGAGCGCGCCCTGCCAGAATTCGTCATAGTGATGGCCGTAGAAGTACTCCACGAAGATCACGCCCGCGACGACCGCGCCGGCGGCCAGCAGATAGAGCGGCATCAGCATGACGGCCGGGGATTCGTGGACGTGATGCATGACGTCCGCGGAAGCGCGCGGCTTGCCAAAGAAGGTCATGAAGGCCAGGCGCCAGGAATAGAAGCTGGTGAACAGCGCGGCGATGACCAGGAGCACGAAGGCGAAGCCGGCGAGCGGGCTGTGCGAGGCGAAAGCGCTCTCGATGATCGCATCCTTCGAGAAGAAGCCGGCAAAGCCGATGACGGTGCCCGGGATGCCGACGCCGGTCAGCGCCAGCGTGCCGATCGTCATCATCCAGAAGGTGACCGGGATGTGCTTCCTGAGGCCGCCCATGTAGCGCATGTCCTGCTCGCCGTCGACGGCGTGGATGACGGAACCGGCGCCGAGGAACAGCAGCGCCTTGAAGAAGGCGTGGGTGAACAGGTGGAAGATCGCCGCGCCATAGGCGCCGATGCCGAGCGCGACGAACATGTAGCCGAGCTGCGAGCAGGTCGAATAGGCGATGACGCGCTTGATGTCGTTCTGCACGAGGCCGACCGTCGCCGCGAAGAAGGCGGTGATGGCGCCGACCAGCGTCACGACCACGAGCGCGGTGTGCGACAGTTCGAAGATCGGCGACATGCGGGCGACGAGGAAGACGCCGGCGGTGACCATGGTCGCGGCATGGATGAGCGCGGAGACCGGGGTCGGGCCTTCCATGGCGTCCGGCAGCCAGGTGTGCAGCAGGAACTGCGCCGACTTGCCCATCGCGCCCATGAAGAGCAGGAGGCAGGTGGCGGTCAGGGCGTGCGACTTGTCGAGCGTCATGCCAAACAGCGTGATGACGGGATCGGCGGCGTCCGCGGCGCCTTCGGCCGGCAGGTAGGTCGCCGCCGTTGCGAAGATCGTCTCCAGGTTGATCGATCCGAACAGCACGAAGACGCTGGAAATGCCGAGGATGAAGCCGAAGTCGCCGACGCGGTTGACGATGAAGGCCTTCATCGCGGCCGCGCAGGCCGACGGCTTCTTGTACCAGAAGCCGATGAGGAGGTAGGACGCGAGGCCCACGCCTTCCCAGCCGAAGAACATCTGCAGGAGGTTGTCCGACGTCACCAGCATGAGCATGGCGAAGGTGAAGAGCGAGAGATAGGCGAAGAAGCGCGGCCGATGCGGGTCGTGGTGCATGTAGCCGATCGAATAGACGTGCACGAGCGTCGAGACCGAATTGACGACGACGAGCATGACGGCCGTCAGCGTATCGACGCGGAACGCCCATTCGACGTCGAGGCCGCCGGACTGGATCCAGCGCAGCACGCTGACCTTGACCATCTCCGTCTCGCCCATGGCGACGTCGAAGAAGACGATCCACGACAGCACGGCGGCGATGATCATGAAGCCGGACGTGACATATTCGGACGCCTTGGCGCCGATGGCATTGCCACCGACACCGGCGATCAGGAAGCCGATCAGCGGAAGGAAGACGATTGCCTTGATGATGGTATCCATGACCCGATCAGCCCTTCATCATATTGACGTCTTCGACGGCGATCGAACCGCGGTTGCGGTAGAAGACGACGAGAATTGCAAGACCGATGGCCGCTTCCGCAGCCGCGACGGTCAGAATGAACAGCGCGAAGACCTGGCCGACGATGTCGTTCAGGAAGTGCGAGAATGCGACCATGTTGATGTTGACCGAAAGCAGGATGAGTTCGATCGACATCAGGATGATGATGACGTTCTTCCGGTTGAGGAAGATGCCGAAGACGCCGAGAACGAAGAGGATGGCGCTGACGGTGAGATAGTGGGAAATACCGATTTCCATGATGCTTTTCCTTGGGTCCCGCGCTGCCTCAGATGCCCTGACCGGGCTTCACCTTGACGACCTCGACGGCGGTCTCCGGCGAGCGGGCGACCTGCGTCGGGATATCCTGGCGCTTGATATGCGGCTTGTGACGCAGCGTCAGCACGATCGCGCCGATCATGGCGACGAGCAGCACGAGGCCGGCGATCTGGAAGAAGTAGACGTAGTGCGTATAGAGCACGTCGCCGAGGGCGGCCGTGTTCTGCCGCTCGGCGACCGGCGGGATCGGCATCGAGGCGTTGCTGGCGATCTCCGGCGAGAGCGTCGAGCCGCCGACGACGACCACGAGCTCGATTGCCAGGATCAGGCCGATCAGCGCGCCGACCGGCGCATAATCCAGCGCTCCTGCCCGCAGTTCGGCGAAATCGATGTCGAGCATCATGACGACGAAGAGGAAGAGGACCGCGACGGCGCCGACATAGACGACCAGCAGGATCATCGCCAGGAACTCGGCGCCCGTCAGGAGGAAGAGGCCTGCCGAATTGAAGAAGGTGAGGATCAGGAACAGCACGGAATAGACCGGGTTCCTGGACGCGATCACCATGAAGGCGGACGCCACCGCCACGAAGGCGAACAGATAGAAGAATAGAGCCTGCAGACCCATTTTGGTGCCTTTTCGTCTTCCCCAGGGCGGGCCCTGGCTTATTTGCCGCCCTTCCCCGTCGAAGCCTGACGTCCCTAGGCCGTCAGGCACATGCTTTCGTTTTGCCTTCTCGCCAAAAAATCAGCGGTAAGGCGAGTCCATTGCGATGTTGCGGGCGATTTCCCGCTCCCAGCGATCGCCGTTCTCGAGCAGCTTCTGCTTGTCGTAGTAGAGCTCCTCGCGCGTTTCCGTCGAGAACTCGAAGTTCGGCCCCTCGACGATGGCGTCGACCGGGCAGGCTTCCTGGCAGAAGCCGCAATAGATGCACTTCACCATGTCGATGTCGTAACGCACGGTGCGGCGCGTGCCGTCGTTGCGGCGCGGACCCGCCTCGATGGTGATGGCCTGGGCCGGACAGATGGCTTCGCACAGCTTGCAGGCGATGCAGCGTTCCTCGCCGTTCGGGTAGCGGCGCAGCGCATGCTCGCCGCGGAAGCGCGGGGAGACCGGGCCCTTTTCGAAGGGATAGTTCACCGTCGCCTTGGGACGGAAGAAGTAGCGCATCGACAGGAAGAACGCGGCCACGAATTCCTTGAGGAACAGCGAATTTACGGCTTGCGAAAGACTAGCCATTTCAAGCTCCAATGCTGCTGAGGGTCGGGGCGGTCCTCATGCGGACCAGCCCGTGAGCTTCAGCACGAATGCAACGATGACGACCATGGCGAGCGAGATCGGAAGGAAGACCTTCCAGCCGAGACGCATGAGCTGGTCGTAGCGGTAGCGCGGCACGAAGGCCTTCACCATCGCGAACATGAAGAAGACGAAGGAGGCCTTGAGCACGAACCACACGATGCCCGGGACCCAATTCAGGAACCAGACGTCGACCGGGGGCAGCCAGCCGCCGAGGAAGAGGATCGTGGTCAGCGCGCACATCAGGCAGATGGCTGCATATTCGCCGAGCATGAACATCATGTAGGGGGTGGAGCCGTACTCGACCATGAAGCCGGCAACGAGTTCGGATTCGGCTTCCGGCAGGTCGAAGGGCGGGCGGTTTGTCTCGGCCAGCGCCGAGATGAAGAACACCACGAACATCGGGAACAGCGCCAGCCAGTGCCAATCCAGGAAAGAACCCGGCAGGCCGATCATCGTGCCGACGCCGTCGCGCTGCGAATTGACGATATCCGTCAGGTTCAGCGAGCCGACGCAGAGCAGCACCGTGACGATGACGAAACCGATCGACACTTCGTAGGAGACCATCTGCGCGGCCGAGCGCAGCGCGCCGAGGAACGGGTACTTCGAGTTCGAAGCCCAGCCGCCCATGATGATGCCGTACACTTCGAGCGAGGAGATCGCGAAGATGTAGAGGATGCCGACATTGATGTTGGCGATCACCCAGCCGTCGTTGAGCGGCACGACCGCCCAAGTGGCGAGCGCCAGCGTCACGGAGACGAGCGGGGCGAGCAGGAAGATCACCTTGTTGGCCGTCGCCGGGATGACCGGCTCCTTGAAGACGAACTTCAGGAGGTCGGCGAAGGACTGGAAGAGACCCCAGGGGCCGACGACGTTCGGGCCGCGGCGAAGCTGCACGGCCGCCCAGATCTTGCGGTCGGCCAGAAGCACGTAGGCGATGAAGACCAGGAGCGCGACGAGCAGCAGCAGCGACTGCGCCACCATGATCACGCCGGGCCAGACATAGGTCGAAATGAAAGCGTCCATTACCGTCTATTCCTTCGCGCTCATTCCGCCGCGGCTTTGAAATTGTTGCGGGCCAGCGCCGAGCATTCGGCCATGACCGCGGAGGCGCGCGCTATCGGGTTCGTCAAATAGAAGTCTTTGATCGGAGACGCAAACCCGGAATTCGCCATCGTCCCGCCTTTTTTCGCAAGCGCGGAAAGATCGGCGATATCGCCGGCCGCAATCTCGTCGATCGCGGCGAAATGCGGGTGTGCTTCGTAAAGCTTCGCACGGAGCTGGACGAGCGAATCGAAGGGCAGCTTCTTGCCGAGCACGTCGGAAAGCGCGCGCAGGATCGCCCAGTCCTCGCGGGCGTCGCCCGGCGCGAAACCGGCGCGGTTGCCCACCTGGACGCGGCCTTCGGTGTTGACCCACGTACCGGATTTTTCCGTGTAGGTCGCGCCCGGCAGGATGACGTCGGCGACATGCGCCGCATTGTCGCCGTGCGAGCCGATATAGACCGTGAAGGCGGTCTTGCCGGCAAAGTTCATTTCGTCCGCGCCGAGCAGGAACACGACGTCGGTGCCGGTGAGTATGTCGGCTGCCGTCTTGCCCCCCTCGCCCGGCACGAAGCCGAGGTCGAGGCCGCCGACGCGCGCGGCTGCGGTGTGGAGGACGGCAAGGCCGTTCCAGTCCGCCTTCACCGCGCCGACCTTCTCCGCCAGCGCGGAGACGGCCGAGAGGACCGCGAGGCCGTCGGGACGCGACAGCGCGCCCTGGCCGACGATGATCATCGGGCGCTCGGCCTTCTTCAGCTTGGCGGCGAACTTCACCGAACCGTCGAGAAGGCCGGAGAGCGTGTCCGGGCCGGCGCCGAGATAGTCGTAGCCGTAGCGCAGTTCGCCCTGCGCGCCGATCACGCCGATCGGGAAATTGTCCATGCGCCAGCGCTTGCGGATGCGGGCGTTGAGCACGGCGGCCTCGAGGCGCGGATTGGCGCCGACGATGAGCAGCGCATCGGCCTGCTCGATGCCTTCGATGGTCGGGTTGAACAGGTAGCTGGCGCGGCCGAGCGACGGGTCGAGCACCGAGCCGTCCTGGCGGCAGTCCGTATTGGTCGAGCCGAGCGCGGTCATCAGTTCGCGCAGCGCGTAGATTTCCTCGACCGAGGCGAGGTCGCCGGCGATCGCGCCGATGCGGTCGCCGGACGTCGCGGAAACGGCGGCCTTGACGGCGCCGAAGGCCTCGGCCCAACTGGCCGGCTGCAGGCGGCCGTCCTTGCGGATATAAGGGCGGTCGAGGCGCTGCGTCTTCAGGCCGTCCCAGATGTAGCGGGTCTTGTCGGAGATCCACTCCTCGTTGACCGCCTCGTTGACGCGCGGCAGGATGCGCATGACCTCCCGGCCGCGCGTATCGACGCGGATCGCGGAGCCGACGGCGTCCATGACGTCGATCGATTCGGTCTTGTTGAGTTCCCACGGACGGGCCGTGAAGGCGAAAGGCTTGGAGGTGAGCGCGCCGACGGGGCAGAGGTCGACGACGTTGCCCTGCAGCTCGGAGGTCATCGCTTCTTCGAGATAGGTGGTGATCTCGGCATCCTCACCGCGGCCGATGAGGCCGAGTTCGGAAATGCCGGCCACTTCCGTCGTGAAGCGGACGCAGCGCGTGCAGTGGATGCAGCGCGTCATGATCGTCTTGACGAGCGGACCGATATACTTGTCCTCGACCGCGCGCTTGTTTTCCTGGTAGCGCGAGGAATCGACGCCGTAGGCCATCGCCTGGTCCTGCAGGTCGCATTCCCCGCCCTGGTCGCAGATCGGGCAGTCGAGCGGATGATTGATGAGCAGGAACTCCATCACGCCTTCGCGCGCCTTCTTGACCATCGGCGTGGTCGTGAAGACTTCCGGCGGCTCGCCGTTCGGGCCGGGGCGCAGGTCCCTGACGCCCATGGCGCAGGAGGCCGCCGGCTTCGGCGGGCCGCCCTTCACCTCGACGAGGCACATGCGGCAGTTGCCGGCAACCGACAGCCGCTCGTGGAAACAGAAGCGCGGAACCTCGGCGCCGGCCTCCTCGCACGCCTGAAGCAGCGTGAAGTGATCCGGGACTTCGATTTCTTTTCCGTCGACTTTCAGCTTTGCCATATCTCAATCCCGCTTTTGACGCCGGAAAACCCCGCGTCCTGCCAGCGCCATTCTCTCCAGCCTCGGGTCCGCGTCGCGTCCCCTTAGCCCTTGTTCCATCTGCCGGTTCCGGCGGGGTTCAGCCCCCGCCCTTCGCCAGCGCCTTTGCCTGCTCCACCCAGTGATCGCGGGCGATGCGCCCGGCGAAACCGAGTTCGGCTTCGATCCTTTCGACATCGGCGGGCTTCAGGCCCGCAATGTCGACATACCGCCGGAAGCCCATGCCGTTCAGCACCTGCTCCAGCTTCGGCCCGATGCCCGAAATCGCTTTCAGGTCGTCGGCCCTGTCGGTCTTCACGGCCGGCGCCTTGCGCACCGGCTTTGCGTCCGCCGTCTTCGGCGTCGCGCTCCTCTGGCGCGCCACCGTCTCCTTCTTCGCCACGGCGGGCTTTTCCGCCTTCGGCACCACGGTCAGCACCGGCTTCGCCCTGACGGGCTCTACCGGTTGCGGCTGCGCCGCGGTCTCCTCCAGCGCCGCTTTCGCCCGCTCCGCCGCGCTCTGCATCAGGCCCAGCATCGCGCCCGCCATCTGGCCCGCAATGCCGAAGCCGATCGCGGTCGTCGCGGCCATGGCCGCAATCGGATGGGCCATCAGCGGATGCAGCGGCACGTCCGGCATTTCTCTCAGCCAGGGCGCGAGCCCGAAGGGATCGTCGCCGCCGGCTTCAGCCGGCTGAACTCTGGTTGCATGCGCATCCTGTCCCGCCGGCGTCTTCGTCATCGTCTTACTCCGCTGCTTCCAGCACGGCGCCGTGCGCCATGGCGTTGGCCGTGTACTGGTCGATGCGCGCCTCGATCTCCGGGCGGAAATTGCGGATGAGGCCCTGGATCGGCCAGGCGGCCGCATCGCCGAGCGCGCAGATCGTGTGGCCCTCGATCTGCTTCGTCACGTCGAACAGCATGTCGATCTCGCGCTTCTGCGCATTGCCCCGCACCATGCGTTCCATGACGCGCATCATCCAGCCGGTGCCTTCACGGCACGGCGTGCACTGGCCGCAGCTCTCATGCTTGAAGAAGGCCGAGATGCGCCAGATCGCCTTGATGATGTCGGTCGAGCGGTCCATGACGATCATGCCGCCGGTGCCGAAGGAGGACTTCACCTCGCGCAGGCCGTCGAAGTCGAGCGTCACGTTCATCATGTCCTCGGCCTTGACGACCGGGCAGGATGCGCCGCCGGGGATGACGGCAAGCAGGTTGTCCCAGCCGCCGCGGATGCCGCCGCCGTGCTTTTCGACCATCTCCTTGAAGGAGATGCCCATGGCCTCCTCGACCGTGCAGGGCCGGTTGACGTGGCCGGACATCATGAACAGCTTGGTGCCGACATTGTTCGGCCGGCCGAACGAGGAGAACCAGCTTGCGCCGCGGCGCAGGATGGTCGGCGTCACGGCGATCGATTCGACGTTGTTGACCGTGGTCGGGCAGCCGTAGAGGCCCATATTCGCCGGGAACGGCGGCTTGAGGCGTGGCTGGCCCTTCTTGCCTTCGAGGCTTTCGAGCAGCGCGGTCTCCTCGCCGCAGATATAGGCGCCGGCGCCGTGGTGGACATAGATGTCGATGTCGTAGCCGAGCTTGTTGTTCTTGCCGAGGAGGCCCGCGTCGTAGCACTCGTCGATCGCCGCCTGCAGCGCCTCGCGCTCGCGGATGAACTCGCCGCGCACATAGATATAGGCGGCGTTGGCGCCCATGGCGAAGGAGGCGATGACGCAGCCTTCGATCAGCGTGTGCGGATCGTGGCGCAGGATATCGCGGTCCTTGCAGGTGCCGGGCTCGGATTCGTCGGCGTTCACGACGAGATAGTGCGGACGGCCGTCGCTCTCCTTCGGCATGAAGGACCATTTCAGGCCGGTCGGGAAGCCTGCGCCGCCACGGCCGCGCAGGCCAGAAGCCTTGACCTCGTTGACGATCCAGTCGCGGCCCTTTTCGAGAAGCTGCTTGGTGCCGTCCCAATGGCCGCGGGCCATGGCGCCCTTCAGCGACTTGTCCTTGGTGCCGTAGATATTGGTGAAGATGCGATCCTGGTCTTTAAGCATGGTTCACCTCTTTACCGCGGCTTCTTGCCGAAGACGCGGATGTATTCCGCTTCGCCGCCCGTAGCGAGCGCCTCGGCCTGCCTGGCCCAGTCGTCGCGCTCGATGCGGCCCTTGAAATTCAGATAGGAATCGACCCATTCGCGCTCTTCCAGCTTCCAGGCGGAAACCTGCGCGAAGGTGAAGATGCCGAGTTCGTGCAGGATGCCCTCGATCTTCGGGCCGACGCCGGAGATGAGCTTCAGGTCGTCCGGCGTTTCAGGACGCGCGATGCCGGCCGGGCGGTTCTTGTCGTCCAGCGACGGCTTGCCGACGGCGGCCGCGACCGGCTGCTTGACGTCCGCATCGCCGCCTTCGGCGCGCGTGTCGCCGGTCGCCTTGGTGTTGGCGGCGGCTTCCGCCTTGGCAGTCGCCGGCGTCTTCAGCTTGGGATCCGTCTCGACGGCGTCCGTCTTCGGCTTTGCGGCGTTCGACGGGGGAACGCTGACGCTTTCCTCCGCGGTCTTCTTGGCACGGGCGGGCGCCTTCTTCGCGGCCGCTTCCGGCTCGTTGAGGCTCGTGAGGCCGCCGACCGGGGCGGAGAAGATGCGGTCGACCTGCGGGCCGGTCTCGACCGTCGCGCCCTTGCCGGCATCGAAACGGTCGATGATGTGCTCGAGCTGCGTCGCCGTCAGGTCCTCGTAGCTGTCCTTGAAGATCATGATCATCGGCGCGTTGACGCAGGCGCCCTGACACTCGACCTCTTCCCAGGAGAGCGTGCCCGTCTCGTTGAGATGGAACGGCTCGGGATGGATGCGCTTCTTGCAGACGTTGATCAGGTCTTCCGCGCCGCGCAGCATGCAGGGCGTCGTGCCGCAGACCTGGACATGGGCGCGCGTACCGACCGGCAGCAGCTGGAACTGGGTGTAGAAGGTCGCGACCTCGAGCACGCGGATATAGGCCATGTCGAGCATGTCGGCGACGGATTCGATCGCCGCCTTGGTGACCCAGCCGTCCTGCTCCTGCGCCCGCATCAGGAGCGGGATGACAGCCGATTGCTGGCGGCCCTTCGGATACTTGTTGATCGTTGCCTTGGCCCAGGCCGCGTTCTCCTTGGTGAAGGCGAAGCCTGCGGGCTGGACATTGTCATCGGCTAGTCGACGAACGGACATTCTGTAACGCCTTGTCTCAGTTGATCTGCCGGCACTGCGTTTGCGTCGTGTTGACGAATTCGCAGGCGTAGGCCGACGTGTCTTTCTGCATGAATACGACGTAGCGGCTGCCATTTTGCGCCGCCGCCTTGATCTCGTAGCCCTGGCTCGCCAATGCGCCGATGGTGGCGCCCGAAGCGCCGACCGCAACGTCCTGCTGCGCGTTCGCGGCAGCGGCGCTTGCAAGCAGGATCAGCGTGGCAAGGGCGGCGTTCGGCATCAGCGGTCGACCTCGCCGAACACGATGTCGAGGGAGCCGAGGATCGCCGACACGTCGGCGAGCTGGTGGCCGCGACAGATGAAATCCATCGCCTGCAAGTGTGCGTAACCCGGCGCGCGGATCTTGCAGCGGTACGGCTTGTTGGTGCCGTCGGCGACGACGTAGACGCCGAACTCGCCCTTCGGCGCCTCGACGGCCGCGTACACTTCGCCGGCCGGAACGTGATAGCCTTCGGTGTAGAGCTTGAAGTGATGGATCAGCGCTTCCATCGAACGCTTCATCTGGCCGCGCTTCGGCGGAACCATCTTGCCGTCGACCGAGGAGACCGGTCCGATCTTGGCGTCGCCGAGCAGGCGGTCGACGCACTGGCGCATGATCTTGGCCGATTCGCGCATCTCGATCATGCGGATGACGTAACGGTCGTAGCAGTCGCCGTTCTTGCCGATCGGGATGTCGAAGTCGAAGTCGGAATAGCACTCGTAGGGCTGCGAGCGGCGCAGGTCCCAGGCCGCACCCGAGCCGCGCACCATGACGCCCGAAAAGCCCAAGGCCCAGCAGTCCTCCAGCTTCACCACGCCGATATCGACGTTGCGCTGCTTGAAGATGCGGTTGCCGGTGAGCAGTTCGTCGATGTCGTCGACGGTCTTCAGGAACGGATCGATCCACTTGCCGATATCTTCCACCAGCTCGTGCGGCAGGTCCTGGTGCACGCCGCCGGGACGGATATAGGCCGAGTGCATGCGCGCGCCGCAGGCCCGCTCGTAGAACACCATCAGCTTCTCGCGCTCCTCGAAGCCCCAGAGCGGCGGCGTCAGCGCGCCGACGTCCATGGCCTGGGTCGTCACGTTGAGGAGGTGCGACAGGATGCGGCCGATTTCCGAATAGAGCACGCGGATGATCTGGCCGCGGATCGGCACTTCCGTGCCCGTCAGCTTTTCCACGGCGAGCGCGAAGGCATGCTCCTGGTTCATCGGCGCCACGTAGTCGAGGCGGTCGAAATAGGGCACGGCCTGAAGATAGGTCTTCGTCTCGATCAGCTTTTCCGTGCCACGGTGCAGGAGGCCGATATGCGGATCGACGCGCTCGACGATCTCGCCGTCCAGCTCCAAAACGAGACGGAGAACGCCGTGCGCCGCAGGGTGCTGCGGGCCGAAGTTGATATTGAAATTGCGAACGTTGTGCTCGTTCATTGCCGCTTGCTCCAGAGACCGGCGCCCTTTCGGGCCGCGCGACCCAAAATCAGTTCTGCTTCGCCTTCTCGTCGCCCGGCAGCACATAGTCCGTGCCTTCCCAGGGGGAGAGGAAGTCGAAGTTGCGGAATTCCTGCTTCAGTTCGACGGGCTCGTACACGACGCGCTTGACCTCGTCGTCGTAGCGCACCTCCACGAAGCCGGTCGTCGGGAAATCCTTGCGCAGCGGGTGCCCCTCGAAGCCGTAGTCGGTGAGGATGCGGCGCAGGTCCGGGTGACCGGTGAAGAGAATGCCGTACATGTCGTAGGCTTCGCGCTCGAACCAGTCGGCGCCCGGATAGACCGCGCAGGCGGAGGGAACGGGCTGGTCCTCGCCGGTCGCCACCTTGACGCGGATGCGCACGTTCTGGCGCGGCGACAAGAGGTGGTAGACGACGTCGAAACGCTCGGCGCGAGCCGGCCAGTCCACGCCGCAGATATCGACGAGGTTGACGAAGCCGCACTGCACGTCGTCGCGCAGGAAGGTCAGAAGATCGAGGATGCGCGCACCGTCCGTCTTCAGGGTGAGTTCGCCAAAGGCGATATCGGCGGCGGCGACGAGGTTGCCCGCCGCTTCGCCGATATGGGAGGAAAGCTCCTGGAGGGCTTCGCTCATATCTTAAAGTCCCCTGCCCTTAACGTTCGATCGTACCGGTCCGGCGGATCTTCTTCTGCAGCAGGAGCACGCCGTAGAGGAGCGCTTCCGCCGTGGGAGGACAGCCTGGTACATAGATATCGACCGGCACGACGCGGTCGCAGCCGCGCACCACCGAATAGGAATAGTGATAATAGCCGCCGCCATTGGCGCACGAGCCCATCGAGATGACGTAGCGCGGCTCGGGCATCTGGTCGTAGACCTTGCGCAGCGCGGGCGCCATCTTGTTGGTCAGCGTGCCGGCGACGATCATGACGTCGGACTGGCGTGGGCTAGCGCGCGGGGCGAAGCCGAAGCGCTCGACGTCGTAACGCGGCATCGAAAGCTGCATCATTTCCACGGCGCAGCAGGCAAGGCCGAAGGTCATCCACATCAGCGAGCCGGTGCGGGCCCAGGTGATGAGCTCGTCGGTCGAGGTGACGAGAAAGCCCTTGTCGGCGAGTTCGTTGTTGATCTCGCCGAAGAAGGCGTCGTTGCTGCCGATGGGCTTGCCGGTATTGGGATCGATGATCCCCTTGGCCTGCGGCGCGACGAGTGTGTTGTTGGTGTGGGCTACTCCCATTCGAGCGCTCCCTTCTTCCATTCGTAGATAAAGCCGATGGTCAGCACACCGAGGAAGACCATCATCGACCAGAAGCCGAACCAGCCCAGGTCGCCGAAGGAGACGGCCCAGGGGAAGAGGAAGGCGACTTCGAGGTCGAAGATGATGAAGAGGATCGACACCAGGTAGAAGCGGATATCGAATTTCATGCGCGCATCGTCGAACGCATTGAAGCCGCACTCGTAAGCGGAGAGCTTTTCCGAATCGGGGGCCTTGTATGCGACGGCAAACGGCGCGACCAGCAGTGCAATGCCGATCACGAGCGCGATACCGATGAAGATGGCGATCGGGATATAGGAACCGAGAAGTTCAGTCATTGGCGTCCATCCTGCCTGCTGCTGGCGCCGGGAAGACGCCTGTTGGTCGGTGACCTGCAAGCCGAAAAAGTATGTTGCAACGCCACGTCGTTAGCGCAGTGAGAGCAACCGCGCAAGGCTTTGTCCGGCTTTCGCCGCAATCATTGTGCTGTTTTCCCGACCGCCCGGAAAGGCAGGTGGCAAAGCCATTTAAATCGTTACGATTTCATGACGGGCGGCATTCCGGGCGTTTCGCCGCAGGTGCGAAGAGAAATCACTTCGCCTGCCCTGCCCCACCTCCAATTGGCATCGGGATCACGCCAAACGGCGGCTTGAGGTGCGTCAATCTGCACCAGCAAGACGAAGTCCGATTATCCGCGAGAGACCACACGAAGCATCGCCCCGCCGATTCGATCGCATCATATGAAGCATCGCGTGAAGAAACGGCGCCAGATATATGGAGGAGAAGAAAAAATGGCGCGAGTGACGGGGCTCGAACCCGCGACCTCCGGCGTGACAGGCCGGCACTCTAACCGACTGAGCTACACCCGCGCATCTTGTGGCCTTGCGGCCCCGCATGGTTCGTCCGGCCCTTCGAGTGGCGCGAGTGACGGGGCTCGAACCCGCGACCTCCGGCGTGACAGGCCGGCACTCTAACCAACTGAGCTACACCCGCATCCTCGAAAGCGACCGGATGGCGAACCATCCGTCCCGAGCGGCCTTGAGCCGTTCGATGAGCGGCTAACTAAGGGGTTCGCCTTTGGGTGTCAAGCAGGTTTCACGACAAAAGAATGACGCGTCCGAAAATGTTTCCACAGCCTCCCGCATCGCCATGGCCGCATTCAAAAAAATGCAAAAACTTTGCGATTGCCTCTTGCGGATTGATCCGGTTCCGCATAGATCACGGCCACCAACGCGGCGGGCGATTAGCTCAGTTGGTAGAGCGCCTCGTTTACACCGAGGATGTCGGGAGTTCGAGTCTCTCATCGCCCACCATTTTCCCCGAAAATTCAATTTCATAAATGAATTCAGCGCGCGCTTGGCGCGGGGAACCGTCCTTTCCAAGGCTTGCCGCAGATCGCGGAGAATTGTCCTGCGGGAGGCAAATTCCGATTGCAATCAGGACCTGAGCCACTAGTTGACTGAGAAAAGAGCGGATTTGCAGCGAAAGTTCGGTCTATGATGTCCATGCACCGGCAATCCGCCGACAGATCGGGCAGGATTGCGCGGATGGAACGCATATGAGGGGTTCTGCTTGAGCGGCAAGGTGACGCCGGAACAGCGTCTTGGCAGTGAAACCGACGAGCGCCCGGCGGTCTCCCGCGCGTTCTTGCGCCGGCTTCGGCAGTGGACGGGGCTGATCCTCTTCCTCTATGCGACGATGCACCTCCTCAACCAGGCCTTCGGCATCCGCTCGCTGGCGGCGATGGAGATGGCCGGCACGGTGCTCTTCGAGCCGTGGCAGAGCCTGCCGGGGCGGGTGCTGCTTTACGGCGGGCTCACCATCCACGCGGCCCTCGGGCTGCGGGCGCTCTACCGGCGGCGCCATCTGCGGCTTCCGACGGTCGATGCCGTGCAGCTGGTCTTCGGCCTGGCGATCCCGGCCGTGCTCTTCGCCCATGCCGGGGCGATCGCCTATCTGAAGGGCGTCTACGGCGCGCGAATCGATTTCGACAAGACCGTCTACATGCTCTGGGTCCTCAGCCCCGACGTCGCCCTGCCCCGCCAGTTCCTGCTGATCCTCGTCGTGTGGATCCACGGCTGCATCGGCGTGCGCGCCTGGCTGCGCGGAAAACCGTGGTATCCGCGCCATGTGCCGGTCCTGATGTCGCTCGCCACCCTGCTGCCGGTGCTGGCGGTGCTCGGCTTCATCAATGCGGGTCTCGACATGCGCGATCTCGCGGCCCAGGGCGCCGGCGTGCTGCGGCCCGGCCTTGTCGACCTGCCGGGTTCGCCCGGCGCGGCCGCGGCGGCCGAGGCCAACGCGATCGCAAACCGCCTCACCATGGGCTATCTCGCGCTGCTGGCCGGCATCCTCATCCTGCGCATGGCGCGGGACTGGCATGCCACGCGGTTCGATTCGGTCCGGATCACCTATCCCGGCGGCCGCGTCGTCTCCGTTCCCGTCGGCTTCAGCGTGCTGGAGGCGAGCCGCTGGTCGGCCATTCCGCATGCCTCCATCTGCGGCGGGCGCGGCCGCTGTTCGACCTGTCGCGTCGAGGTCACCGCCGGCGGCGAGACGCTGCCGCCGCCCGGCGGCGACGAGCAGCGCCTCCTGCGGCGCATCGGGGCCCCGCCCGCGGTGCGGCTCGCCTGCCAGATCCGGCCGGACCACGACCTTGCCGTCGTGCCGCTCGTCCATTCCGCCGCCGCGGCGCAGCCGGCGAAGGGCGGGCTGGGGCCGGCGGCGGCCCGCCGGGAGGCGGAGGTGGCGGCGCTCTTCGTCGACCTGCGCCAATCCACGCGGCTTGCCGACGATCGCCTGCCCTACGACACCTTCTTCATCGTCGAGCGCTACATCAAGGCCGTGTCCTCGGCGGTGCGGGCGAGCGGCGGCCATGTGACGAACATCGCCGGCGACGGCGTCATGAGCGTCTTCGGCACCGACGGGCCGACGCATGATGCGGCGCGCGACGCCTTTCGGGCGGCGCTGCGTCTGTGGGAGGGGATCGACGCGCTGAACGGCGAGCTGCGACAGGAGCTGAGCGAGCCGCTGCGCATCGGCATCGGCCTGCATGTCGGGGTCGCGGTGATCGGAACGGAATGGACGGGCGGCCTTGAAGGCATGCCCTTCCTCGGCGACACCGGCAATGTCGCCGCGCGCCTGGAGGCCCAGACCAAGCAATTGGGCGCAACGCTGATCGCCTCGAAGGAGGCGGTCCTGATGGCGGCGGGCGAACCGCACGACTTCACCTTCGCGCCCGTCATGCTGGCCGGCAAGCAGGAACCGATAGAGGTCCTGTGCTTCCGCGACAGCGACGCGCTTCGCCGGCTCGTCGACGCGCCCGTTTCCGTCTGACGCCCGCCGGGCGCATCACACTTGACAGGCGTTGCGAAAAATAAGAACATACAGGGAACAAAACGGAGGTGCCGATGCGAAGCGATGCCGTCGAACGAGCCCTGGCCGAAGTTGCCGCCTGCCGGGCCCTGCGCGAGAAACAGCAGGCGCACCGGGCGGAATTCCAGCGCAAGCTGGAGGCGGTCGCCAAGCCTCTCTATGTGCTGAAATCCAAGGCCCAGCTGGAGCTGCGGCTGCAATGATGCCCATGCGACGACAGGGCGGTATCGTGCGCGAGGAGGCCGCCGAGATCCTCGCCCTTCACAACGGCGATGCGCTGGAGGCTCTGCGCACGCTGATCGCCGAGCGGGACGCCGTCGAGGAACGACTTGCCGTCGCAACGCTCGTCATGCGCCGGCAATGCGCGGCCGAAGGCCGGCCTGGAGGATGAAATCCGTCGCCCCGGGATCGATCCCGTCCGTCCGGGCGCGGCTGGAATCGGCGATCGCGTCAGCCCCTAGCGCGTCGCGAGCAGCGCGACATAGGCGATGACCGTCATCAGGAGGCCGCGGAAGGCGAAGCCGACGAAGCGGTACTTGTCGCGGGCGATGGAGGCCATGACGTCGGCATTCTGCAGGTACTGTTCGAAGAGATAGCCGATATCGCGCTCTTGCGCCGCCTTGCGAAAACCCTCGCGGTGATGCGGCCAGGCGCCCCAGAACAGCGAGGTCGCCTTGTCGACGCGGCGCGGCAGCACGACGAGGATCGCCGAGACGATGGAGAAGATCAGCGCGAAGGCGAGCAGGCCGGAGAACACGATCGTCGTGAGGTTGCCCTCTGCATAGCGCGCCCAGGTGAAGACGGCGCGGCTTTCGGTGGAGGTGACCAGCAGCGCGATCATGAAGGTGAAGATATAGGCGGCCTTCTGGTCGGAGATCTTCACCTGGTCGTAGAAGACGTCGTTGATGCGGCGCAGATGATCGAAATGTTCCAGCGCGATGCCCTGCGTGCCGTCGAGGGCCCGCTCCAGGCCGGTCTGCCGCGTTTCCTGTGCCGTCATGTCGCCTCTATCCTTCCTGCATTCGCTCCCTGATAGCCGAGTGCCTTGGGAAAGCAACGGCCGGGCCTTGCCGCCGCTTGACTTTTTCAGGGGGATGACGAGTTCTGGTTGCATGCAGAACCTCAGCCCGCCGCCCGGCCCGCCGACCTTATCAGCCTCGCGGCGTGCCGCCGGGAGCCGCGCATGAGCGCGGCGCTGCGCCTTCCCCATCGCTGGTCGCGCCGCACCCGCCGGCTGGCCGTGCTCGCCCTTGCGGTCAGCGCGCTCGTGTCGGCGCTCGCGCAGCTTCCGGCCTGGTCGCTCGCGGACCTGCGCGCCTTCGACTATCTTTCCACCATCGACGATCCGCGCCCGCCGGCGGGCGGCCCGGTGGTCGTCGCGATCGACGAGCCGTCGCTCGCGGAGATCAATGCGCAATGGCCCTGGCCGCGCGAGCTGCACGGCCGGCTGGTGGAAAGCCTGCGCCGGGCCGGCGCCACGGCGATCGGCCTCGACATCATCTTCGCCGAGCCGTCCAATCCCGCCTCCGATGCCGCCTTTGCCGCAACGCTCGGCCCGGACGTGGTGCTGGCCGGCGACGAGAGCGTCATCGTCACGCCGCAGGCCGAACAGCTTCTGCGCACGACCCCGCTGCCGGCCTTCACCGAAGCGGGCGCGGCGACGGGCATCGCCGCGATCACGCTCGGCGGCGACGGCGTCTTCCGCGACCTGCCGCGCTACGAGGACGGTTTTGCGCTCGCGCTCGCCCGCATCGCGGGCAAGGCCGCGGTCTCACCGGAGGACAAGCTGCTGCAATCCTTCGGCCCCGCGCGCAGCTATCCGACGGTCTCCTATTACCAGGCGCTCGATCCGGAAAACATGCTGCCGAAGGATACGTTCAGGGGCCGCGTGGTCATCGTCGGCCTCAGCCTGCAGAATGCGCCCGTCATCAATTCCGGCGGCGCGGACGCTTTCGCCACGCCCTATACGGTCCATACCGGGCGGCTGGTGTCGGGCGCGGAAATCCAGGCGACGATCCTCGACAATCTCACCGCAGGCGCTGCGATCGCGCGGGCCGGCACGCCGCTTTCCATCCTCGCCGTCGCGCTCGCCGCCCTGCTCGCGGCGGCGATCGTGCGCCGCGCGACGCGCTGGCAGACGGCCGTGCTCGGCGGCCTTGCAAGCGTGGCGCTCGCCCTCCTCAGCTTCGCGCTCCTGCGCGAGGCCCACCTCTTCGTCTCCCCCATCGGCCCCACCATCGCGCTCCTTCTGGTCGCGGCGGGCCAGACGGCGCTCGATTACGCGGAGGAGCGGCGCCGGCGCCGCGAGATCGTGCGTGCCTTCTCGCAGTATCTCTCGCCCACCCTCGTCGAGCGCCTCGCGCGCGATCCCTCCCAGCTCAAGCTCGGCGGCGAGCGGCGCACGCTCTCCATCCTGTTTTGCGACGTGCGCGGCTTCACTACCATCGCCGAGACGATGAAGGACGACCCGGAGCAGTTGACGACGCTGATCAACCGGCTGCTGACGCCGCTCTCGGACATCGTGCTGCAGCACGGCGGAACGATCGACAAATATATCGGCGACTGCGTGATGGCCTTCTGGAACGCGCCGCTCGACGACGAGGACCACGCCCGCCATGCCGTGGCCGCCGCGCTCGACATGCTCGACGTGATGGCGACGCTGAACGCGAAGCTGCAGGCGGAGGCCGCGGGAAGCGGCAGCCCCTACCATGCGCTGCGCATCGGTATCGGCATCAACACCGGCGAATGCGTGGTCGGCAACATGGGCTCCTCGCAGCGCTTCGACTATTCGGTGCTCGGCGATGCGGTGAACCTCGCCTCGCGCCTGGAGGGTGCCTCGAAGGCCTATGGCGTGCCGCTGCTGATCGGCGAAAGCACGGCCGGGCTGGCGGCGGCGGATTTCGCGGTGCTCGAACTCGACCGCATCACCGTCAAGGGTCGCAGCGTCGCCGCCCCCGTCTTCACCGCCATTCGCGCCCTGCCGGACGCGGCGAAGGCGCTGCATGCCCGTTTCGTCGAGGACAAGTATGCCGGGCGGCTCACCGCCGACGATGCGGCCTTCGACACGCTGATCGAGGCCGCCCCGGCGCTCGCGCCCTACTATGCGACCGTCCGGTCCGAGCATGTGCCCGGCGGGGCATAGGCCCTACGCGCCCTGTTTGGGATGCGAGGGCGCGAACTCGGCGACCAATTCGTGCTTCTCGCCGGGATAGGTCAGCCGCACATGGGTGACGTAGAGGCCGCCGCTCCAGGTGCGGCGCTCCACGACGAGGCAGGGCGTGCCGGGCGCGATCGCCAGGAGTTCGGCGGCGCGGGCATCGGCGCCGACCGCGCGGATGCGGTGCTCGGCGGCGCTCCAGGGCACGCGGCTGATCAGCCAGGCGCCCGGCGCGGTATCCTCGAAGCTCTCGTCGGCCGCTTCCGGCACCGCTTCGAGGTTGATGAGGCGGTCTTCCAGGCAAAACGGCTGCGCGCCGGCGAAATGCAGGGCGGAAATGTCCGTCAGCCGGGCCTTTTCGGAAAGCTCCATCAGCCGCCGGTCGGCGGCCTTCGCGGCGCGGTTTACCCGCGTGCGCCGCGCGTAGCGATACGGCAGGCCGAGCGATTCGACCTCCAGGCGGATATCGTGGATTTCCAGCACCGCCGACTGGGCGTGCGGATGGGTGACATAGCTGCCGGACTTGCGCCGGCGCTCGATCAGGCCGCGCTTGACGAGTTCGGTGATCGCCTTGTTCACCGTCATGCGCGAGCACTGGTACTGCTCGGTCAGTTCGTGCTCGAAGGGGATGCGGTGGCCCGGCGGCCACTCGCCCGAAAGGATCCTGCCCTCCACATCCTCCAGGATGCGGCGGTGCAGCGAGGGCTCCTTGGCCTCGGCCTGCCTGTTGTCCCCGAGAGTGGAAATGGTCGCCTCCGCGCTTGCCGGGCGCAGATTCGCCCGGTCTAAAAAGTCATAGGAAAGGCGGGGCCGCCTTTCAATACGTCTTCAGGCCTCGGCCAGGGCCCGCATGGCGGCCGTGAAGCGCCGGCCGATCGCCTCGTGCGCCACATGGCGGCCGCCCTCGACCTGCCTTCGGCCGTTGACCCAAACGCAATCGACCGCCGCGCCATTGGCGAAGATCCAGCCGTCGAGCAGCGCGTCGCCGGCAAGATCGAGGCCGTGCCGGGCCTTCAGGCTGACGAAATCGGCGGGCCTGCCGGCCGAAAGGCCAGGTTCGACGCCGAGCGCCGCCGCGCCGCCGAGCAGCGCGCCGTCGAAGAGCGCCCGGCCCGTCGAGCCGCCGGGGGCGGCAAGCACGTTGCGGGCGCGGTGGGCGAGGCGCTGAGAATATTCAAGCTGGCGCAATTCGTCCGGCAGGCCGATCAGCACGTTGGAATCCGAACCGACGCCGAAACGGCCGCCATGGGCAAGGAAATCCGGCGCCGGGAAGGTGCCGTCGCCGAGATTGGCCTCCGTCACCGGGCAGAGGCCGGCGATCGCGCCGGCCTTCGCCATGCCGCGCGTCTCGGCCTCGCTCATGTGCGTCGCGTGGATGAAGCACCAGCGGCCGTCGACCGCCTGGTTGTCGAGCAGCCACTCCACCGGGCGGCGGCCGGACCAGGCGAGGCTGTCCTCCACTTCCTTGACCTGCTCGGAGATATGGATGTGGACCGGCGCGTCACCCGCCATACCCACGACGTCGGAAAGCTCGTCCGGGGTGACGGCGCGCAGGCTGTGCGGGGCGACGCCGGTGATGCCTCCCGGCAGCGCATCGGTCAGCGCACGGCAGCGCTCCAGCAATGTGGCATAGGACTGCCGGTCGCTGATGAAGCGGCGCTGGCCCTCGCCCGGCGCGGTGCCGCCGAAGCCGGCATGGGCGTAGAAAACGGGCAGCAGCGTCAGCGCGATGCCGGTCTTAGACGCCGCGGCGGCGATGCGCGCGGCCATCTCGGCGATATCGGCATAGTGCCCGCCGTCCTTGTCATGGTGCAGATAGTGGAACTCGCCGACGCGGGTGAAGCCGGCCTCCAGCATCTCCACATAGAGCTGGCCGGCAACGGCCTCCACGTCGTCGGGCGTCATCGACAGCGCGAAGCGGTACATGACATTGCGCCAGCTCCAGAACGAATCGCTGCCCGGCCCGCGCGTTTCCGCCAGCCCCGCCATGCCGCGCTGGAAGGCGTGGCTGTGCAGGTTCGGCATGCCGGCGACGATGGCGTCGTGGCGCTCGTCGCCAGGCGCCGGCGCGGCGCCGGTTTGAAGCGTCGCGATGCGGCCGTCCGCAATGCTTATGCGGACATCCTTCGCCCAGCCGCCCGCAAGCAGCGCCTGCCTTGCATGAATGATCGCCATCGCCCGTTCCTTCTCCCGATCGTGCATCCCTAGCGCCGCGCCCGCAAATTGGCTCTTGCGCCCTCTCAATTATGTATATACATTATCTTCATCACAGGGAAGAGGCAATCACGATGACGACACCGGAAAAGGACAGTCCCCGGGTCTGGCGCAATGCCCGGCTTGCGACGCTCAAGGAGAGCCTGCCGGACCTCGGCATTATCGAGAACGGCGCGATCGCCGTCCAAGACGGCCGCATCGCCTTTGCCGGGCCCGAGGCCGAGCTTCCCGCCGAATTCTCCGCCGCGCAGACCATCGACTGCGAAGGCCGCTGGATCACGCCCGGCCTCATCGACTGCCATACCCATCTCGTCCATGCCGGCGACCGCGCCCACGAATTCGAGCTGCGCCTAGCCGGCGCCTCCTATGAGGAGATCGCCCGGGCCGGCGGCGGCATCGTCTCCTCCGTCAAGGCGCTGCGCGTCGCGAGCGAGGACGAACTGGTGCGTCAGACCCTCCCCCGCCTCGATGCGCTGATCGCCGAGGGCGTGACCACCGTCGAACTGAAATCCGGCTACGGCCTCGACACCGAGAACGAGGTGAAATCCCTGCGTGCCGCGCGGCGAATTGCCGAGACGCGCGACGTCACCGTGCGCACCACCTTCCTCGGCGCCCATGTGCTGCCGCCGGAAATGAACGGCGACAAGACGGCCTATATCGACAAGGTCGTCGGTGAGATGCTGCCGGCCGTCGCGGCCGAAGGGCTTGCCGATGCCGTCGACGGTTTCTGCGAGGGCATCGCCTTCTCGCCGGAGGAGATGGCCAGGGTGTTCGACGCCGCCAAGGCGCACGGCCTGCCGGTGAAACTGCATGCCGACCAGCTTTCCAACCTGCACGGCGCGGAAATGGCCGCCCGCTACGGCGCGCTGTCGGCTGATCACCTCGAATATACCGACGATGCGGGCGCGGCGGCGATGGCGAAGGCCGGCACCGTCGCCGTCATCCTGCCCGGCGCCTTCTATTTCATCCGCGAAACGAAGAAGCCGCCGGTCGATCTCTTCCGCAAGCACGGCGTCCGGATGGCCGTCGCGACGGACGCCAATCCCGGCACCTCGCCGCTCACCTCGCTGCTCCTCACCATGAACATGGCCGCGACCCTCTTCGGCATGACCGTCACGGAATGCATCGCCGGCGCGACGCGCGAGGCCGCCCGTGCCCTTGGCCTCGTCGACGAGGTGGGAACGCTCGAAGCCGGGAAATGGGCCGATTTCGTCCTCTGGGACATCGGCCGGCCGGCGGAACTGGTCTATCGCATGGGCTACAACCCCATGCATGCCCGTATCCGCAGCGGACACTGATCCATTCAATACGCAGCACAGCGCTGCATCGGGAACCGTACCATGACGATCACGCTCCATCCGGGCTCCGTGCCCTTGAAAACCCTTGAGACCATCTACTGGACCGGCGAAGCTGCCCGGCTCGACGCGTCCTTCGACGCCGGAATTCAGAAGGCCGCCGCGCGCATCGCGCAAATCGCCGGCGGCGACGAGCCGGTCTACGGCATCAATACCGGCTTCGGCAAACTCGCCTCCATCAAGATCGCGCCGGCGGACGTCGCGACGCTCCAGCGCAACCTGATCCTGTCGCATTGCTGCGGCGTCGGCAAACCGCTTGCCGAAAACATCGTGCGCCTCATCATGGCGCTGAAGCTGATCTCGCTCGGCCGCGGCGCGTCCGGCGTGCGCATCGAGGTTGTGCGCCTCATCGAGGCGATGCAGGCGAAGGGCGTCATCCCGGTCATTCCGGAACAGGGCTCCGTCGGCGCTTCCGGCGACCTCGCCCCCCTCGCCCACATGACGGCGGTGATGATCGGCGAAGGCGAGGCCTATCATGCCGGCGAGCGCCTTTCCGGCGGCAAGGCGCTTGAAAAGGCCGGTCTTACGCCCGTCGTCCTCGCCGCCAAGGAGGGGCTTGCCCTCATCAACGGCACGCAGGTCTCGACCGCCCTGGCGCTGGCCGGCCTCTTCCGCGCGCACCGCGCCGCCCAGGCCGCCCTCGTCACCGGGGCGCTTTCCACCGATGCCGCCATGGGCTCCTCCGCACCGTTCCATCCGGATATCCACACGCTGCGCGGCCACAAGGGCCAGATCGACGCCGCATCCGCGCTGCGCGCGCTGCTTGCCGGTTCCGTCATCCGCGAAAGCCACATCACCGGCGACGAGCGCGTGCAGGACCCCTATTGCATCCGCTGCCAGCCGCAGGTCGACGGCGCCTGCCTCGACCTCCTGCGCTCCGCCGCGCGCACGCTCGAAATCGAGGCCAACGCCGTCACCGACAACCCGCTGGTCCTTTCCGACGACAGCGTCGTGTCGGGCGGCAACTTCCATGCCGAGCCCGTCGCCTTCGCCGCCGACCAGATCGCGATTGCGACCTGCGAGATCGGCGCCATCGCCCAGCGCCGCATCGCGCTGCTCGTCGATCCCGCCCTCTCCTTCGGCCTGCCGGCCTTCCTCGCCAGGAAGCCGGGCCTCAATTCCGGCCTGATGATCGCGGAAGTCACCTCGGCCGCGCTGATGAGCGAGAACAAGCAGATGGCGCATCCGGCCTCGGTCGATTCGACGCCGACCTCCGCCAACCAGGAAGACCACGTCTCCATGGCCTGCCACGGCGCCCGCCGCCTCTTGCGCATGACCGAAAACCTCTCCGCCATCGTCGGCATCGAGGCGCTGACGGCCGCCCAAGGCATCGAGTTCCGCGCCCCGCTCGTCACCAGCCCGGAATTGCAGAAGGTCGTCGCCGCGCTGCGCACGGTCGTCGCGACGCTGGAAGAAGACCGCTACATGGCGCCCGACCTTGCCGCCGCCGGCACCTTCGTCTCCTCCGGCGCCCTCGCCGCCTCGCTCACCAAGGGCATCCTGCCGGTTCTGGAGGCGTAAGGTGACGCTGTTCGAACTTCACCAGGGCACCTCGCCCGTCATCCTCGCCTTCCCGCATACCGGCACGGATGTGCCGGCCGACATATGGGAGCGCCTGAACGACAACGGCCGCCTCCTCGCCGATACGGACTGGCACATCGAGCGCCTCTATGCCGGCCTCCTGCCGGATGCAACGACGGTGCGGGCCACGTTCCACCGCTATGTCATCGACGCCAACCGGGATCCGGCCGGCGTCAGCCTCTACCCCGGCCAGAACACGACGGGCCTCGTTCCGGAAACGGATTTCGACGGCAAGCCGATCTGGAAGGACGGCAAAGCGCCGACCGAAGCCGATATCGCCTATCGGCTCGCCAATTTCCATGCGCCTTACCATGCGGCTCTCGCCGCTGAGATCGAGCGTGTGAAGGCGATCCATGGCGTGGCGATCCTCTACGATTGCCACTCGATCCGCTCGCATATCCCCTTCCTCTTCGAAGGCCGGCTGCCGGATTTCAATGTCGGCACCGACATGGGCCGCACCTGCGCCAGGGAAATCGAAACGGCGACGTTCGAAATCTGCGCCAAGGCCGAGGGCTATACCAGCATCCTCAACGGCCGCTTCAAGGGCGGCTGGACGGTGCGCCACTACGGCAGGCCGGAGACCGGCGTGCACGCCATCCAGATGGAGCTTGCGCAGGCGAGCCACCTTGCCACCGAGGCCCCGCCCTTCGACCTCAACGAGGCGAAGGCCGCAAGACTGCGCATTCCCCTCAAGGACATCCTGAACCGTATCGAGGCCCTCGCCTCCACCCTTGCACGCTGATCCTGGAGAACAGCCATGACCGACAATCCCCGCCACAACATCCGCGAAGTCCGCGCCGCCACCGGCACCGAACGCACCGCCAAGAGCTGGCTGACCGAAGCGCCGCTGCGCATGCTGATGAACAACCTCGACCCGGACGTCGCGGAAAACCCGCACGAACTCGTCGTCTACGGCGGCATCGGTCGCGCCGCCCGCACCTGGGCGGATTTCGACCGGATCGTCGCCTCGCTGCGCGACCTCGAAGACAACGAGACGCTGATCGTGCAGTCCGGCAAGCCGGTCGGCATCTTCCGCACGCACAAGGACGCGCCGCGCGTCCTCATCGCCAATTCCAACCTCGTGCCGCACTGGGCCACCTGGGACCATTTCAACGAGCTGGATAAGAAGGGCCTTGCCATGTACGGCCAGATGACGGCCGGCTCGTGGATCTATATCGGCAGCCAGGGCATCGTGCAGGGCACCTACGAGACCTTCGTGGAGGCCGGCCGCCAGCACTATGGCGGCAACCTCAAGGGCAAGTGGGTGCTGACCGGCGGCCTCGGCGGCATGGGCGGCGCCCAGCCGCTCGCCGCCGTCATGGCCGGCGCCTCGTGCCTTGCCGTCGAATGCAACCCGGATTCGATCGATTTCCGCCTGCGCACCCGCTATATCGACGAGAAGGCCGAGACGCTCGACGAGGCCATGGCGATGATCGACCGCTGGACGAAGGCGGGCGAAGCCAAGTCCGTCGGCCTGCTCGGCAACGCCGCGGAAATCCTCCCCGAGATGATCCGCCGCGGCATCCGCCCCGACATGGTGACCGACCAGACCTCCGCCCACGACCCGATCAACGGCTACCTGCCGAAGGGCTGGACCATGGCCGAGTGGAAGGCCAGGCGCGAAAGCGACCCGAAGGCCGTCGAGAGGGCCGCCCGCGCTTCCATGCGCGAGCATGTCGAAGCGATGATCGCCTTTAAGGACATGGGCATCCCGACCTTCGACTACGGCAACAACATCCGCCAGGTCGCCAAGGACGAAGGCCTCGAAAACGCCTTCGCCTTCCCGGGTTTCGTGCCGGCCTATATCCGCCCGCTGTTCTGCCGCGGCATCGGCCCGTTCCGCTGGGCGGCGCTGTCCGGCGATCCGGAGGACATCTACAAGACCGACGCCAAGGTGAAGGAACTCCTGCCCGACAACAAGCACCTGCACAACTGGCTGGACATGGCCAGGGAGCGCATCTCCTTCCAGGGCCTGCCGGCGCGTATCTGCTGGGTCGGCCTCGGCGACCGTCATCGCCTCGGCCTCGCCTTCAACGAGATGGTGAAGAACGGCGAATTGAAGGCCCCCATCGTCATCGGCCGCGACCACCTCGATTCGGGCTCCGTCGCCTCGCCGAACCGCGAGACGGAAGCCATGAAGGACGGGTCCGACGCCGTGTCCGACTGGCCGCTGCTCAATGCCCTGCTCAACACCGCCTCGGGCGCGACCTGGGTGTCGCTCCACCATGGCGGCGGCGTCGGCATGGGCTTCTCGCAGCATTCGGGCGTCGTCATCTGCTGCGACGGCACGGATGAGGCCGCCGAGCGCGTCGGCCGCGTCCTGTGGAACGACCCGGCGACCGGCGTCATGCGCCACGCCGATGCCGGCTACGACATCGCGCTCGACTGCGCCCGCGAAAAGGGCCTGCGCCTGCCGGGCATCCTCGGTAACTGATGACCCGCCTTTTGCGCAACGCCGACCATCGCCGCATGCCGTGGAAGAACGGCGGCGGCGAGACGGTCGAGGTGATCGTCCATCCGGAAGGCGCGAGCCTTTCGGATTTCGGCTGGCGCGTCAGCATGGCGCGCGTGGCGGGCGACGGGCCCTTCTCGGTCTTTCCCGGCATCGACCGCACGCTGGCCGTGCTATCGGGCGACGGCATGGCGCTCTCGATCGAGGGACTTGGCGAGACGCTGCTGACGCCCGCCTCCGCGCCCCTCGCCTTCCCGGCCGATGCGCCGACCACGGCGCGCCTCACGGGCGGGCCGATCACCGACCTCAACGTGATGACCCGGCGCGGCGCCTTCCGACACCGGCTGACGCATCACGTCACGCGTGATACACTGGCGCTGCCGGAAACGACGGGCGAACGTCTTCTGCTGGCGCTGGAACCGCTCGGCGTCTCCACGCCGGAAGGCCTCGTCGGGCTCCAGCCGCTCGATGCGCTCGTGCTCGGCGGCGCATTGGCGGCGGAGGTCGTGCCGATCGGCGATGAGGCGACCTTCTATCTGGTGGAAATCATCCAGGACTGACCCTTTGCGGGGACGCGATTTCCTTGTCCGCGCCGGAGCGGAGTGCTACCTCCCGACACATTCATTCATTGGGCATTTGTCGGGAGAAATTTTCATGAGACATCGCAAATTCGGCCGCACGGGTTTCACCACCACGGATATCGGCTTCGGCGCCTGGCAGATCGGCGGTTCCTGGGGTGATGTCAGCGAGGCGGACGGCCGTGCCGCGCTCAACGCCGCGCTCGACGCCGGCATGTCCTTCATCGACACCGCCGACGTCTATGGCGACGGCCGCTCGGAAAAGATCATCGCCGACGTGCTGAAGGACCGCGGCGGCCAGCGCCCGATGGTGGCCACCAAGGCCGGCCGCCGGCTTTCCCCGCATGTGGCCGATGGCTACACCAAGGAAAACCTCGAAGGTTTCATCGACCGCAGCCTGCAGAACCTCGGCGTGGAGCGGCTCGACCTCCTGCAGCTTCATTGCCCGCCGACGGAGGTCTATTACCGGCCAGAGGTGTTCCATGCGCTGGAAGAGATCAAGGCCGCCGGCAAGATCGCCAATTACGGCGTCAGCGTCGAGAAGGTCGAGGAGGCGCTGAAGGCGATCGAATATCCCGGCGTCACCAGCGTGCAGATCATCTACAACATGTTCCGCCAGCGCCCGGCGCAGCTCTTCTTCAAGGAAGCCGCCCGTCGCCAGGTCGCCGTCATCGCCCGCGTGCCGCTGGCAAGCGGCCTGCTCTCGGGCAAGATCACGCGCGACACCGCGTTCGCCGCCGACGACCACCGCAACTTCAACCGACAGGGCGATGCGTTCGATGTCGGCGAGACCTTTGCCGGCGTGCCCTTCGAGACGGGCCTTAAGGCCGTCGAGGAAATCCGTGCGCTGGTGCCGGCCGGCACCGCCATGGCCGCCTTCGCGCTGCGCTGGATCCTGATGGCCGATGCGGTCAGCGTCGTCATTCCGGGCGCGCGCAACGCCGCGCAGGCCGAGGCGAACGCCCGGGCCGCCAGCCTGCCGGCGCTTTCGGACGAGGTGATGGAGGCGACGCGCGAGGTCTATTACCGGCTCGTCGCGCCGCATGTGCACGACCGCTGGTAGGCTGCCGCATCTCAGGCATTTCGATACGAAACGGGCGCCTCAGGGGCGCCCGTTCCATTTTCAAGCCTCGCTTGCCGGCGTCGTTGCCGGGCCGGGCGCCCGGGCGGTATCGCGGTCCTTCCACCAGCGGCTGAGGAAGAGCAGGATCGGGCCGCCGATATAGATCGACGAGGTCGTCGCGACGACCACGCCGAACAGCATCGGCCAGGCGAAGGGCTTTACCGTGTCGCCGCCCCAGATCGCCATCGGCAGCAGCGAGACCGCCACGGCAACCGAGGTGAAGATGCATCGCATGACCACCTGGTTGACCGACAGGTCGATGAGGTCCGAGAAGGGCATCGACTTGTACTTGCGCAGGTTCTCGCGCATGCGGTCGTACACCACCACCTTGTCGTTGACCGAATAGCCGATCAGCGTCAGCACCGCGGCGATGGCCGTCAGGTTGAAGTCGATCTGCATCAGCGCGAAGAAGCCGACCATCTTGGTGATGTCCAGGATCAGCGTCGCGATGGCGCCGACGGCGAAGTGCCACTCGAAACGCCACCAGATGTAGATCAGGATCGCCAGCATGCCGAGGCCGACGGCAAGGAAGCCGGAGCGGGCAAGCTCGGTCGAGACGGTCGGGCCGACCACTTCCGTGCGCTCGAAGCTGGCGTCCGGGATCACTTCGGCGACGCCGTCGCGGATCATCTGGAGCGCCGCCGTCTGCACCTCTTCGCCGCCCGGCTGGCGCTGGACGCGCACGAGGACGGACGTGCCCTGGCCGAATTCCTGCAGGGCGACCTCGCCGAGGTTGAGGCCTTCCATCTTCTCGCGCAGCGGGGCGAGGTCGATCGGCGTCTTGGAGGTCGCCTCGACCTGGATACCGCCGACGAAGTCGATGCCGTAGTTGAGGCCCGGCGTGAAGAACAGGATGATCGAGCTCGTCGAGATGAAGGCCGACATGGCGATCGCGATATAGCGGCCGCGCATGAAGGAGAAGCTGGGGATCGCCCAGACCTGGCCGAAGATCGAATGGATGTCGATCTTCTTCATCTTGCGGCGGATGACCACCTCGCGCATCAGCAGGCGCACGAAGGTGATCGAGGTGAACATCGAGATCGCCAGGCCGATGATCATGGTGATGGCGAAGCCGCGTACCGGGCCGGAGCCGAACATGAAGAGCAGGATCATGCCCACCATGGTCGTCATGTTGCCGTCGACGATGGTGGCATAGGCCTTGTTGAAGCCGACGTCGAGCGCCTTCATGGCCCCCGCGCCCGCCGCCGTCTCCTCGCGGATACGGGCGTTGATCAGGATGTTGGCGTCGACGGCCATGCCGATGCCGAGGATGATGCCGGCGATGCCGGGCAGGGTCAGCGTCGAGCCGAGAAGGCCGAGGAGGCCGATGGTCAGGATGGTGTGCAGCACGAGGCCGAGATTGGCGATGAGACCCCAGGAGCCGTAGAGCACCTGCATCAGCACGACGACGGCGGCAAGGCCGGCAAGACCCGTATAGAGACCCATGCGGATCGAGTCGGAACCGAGGTTCGGGCCGACGGTGCGCTCCTCGATGATGGTGAGCGGCGCCGGCAGCGCGCCGGAGCGCAGCAGCGCGGAAAGAACGGTCGCTTCCTGCGGGTTGAAGTTGCCGGAGATCTGGCCCTGGCCGCCGATGATCGGCTCGCGGATGACGGGGGCCGTCAGCACCTTGCCGTCGAGGACGATGGCGAAGGGTTTTCCGACATTCGCCTGGGTGATCTCCGCGAACTGGCGCGCGCCGGTCGAATCGAAGCTGAACGAGACGATCGGCTCGTTCGTGCGCTGGTCGAAGCCGGCCTTGGCGTCCGCGAGGCGATCGCCCGAAATGGCGACGCGCTCTTCCACGGCATATTTGCCGGGATCGTTGGCGCCCGGCAGGATCATCACGCCGCGCGGGGCGACGCTGTTCGGGTCCACGGTCTGGTCGACCATGTGGAAGCTCATCTGCGCGGTCGAGCCGAGCAGCTGGCGCAGGCGCGTCGGGTCCTGCAGGCCCGGAAGCTGGACGAGGATGCGGTCGCCGCCGACGCGCTGGATCAGCGGCTCGGCGACACCGACCTGGTCGACGCGGCGGCGGATGATCTCAAGGCTCTGCTCGACGGCGGCCGACATGCGCTCGTTGATGCCGGCTTCCGTCAGCATGACGTTGATCAGGTTGCCGCTGGTGGCCACATCGATATCGGCGCTGCCGGCGGAAAAGCCGAGCGTCGTCGTCGGCGTCGCGAGCTTGCGCACTTCCGGCAGGATCTTGTCGAGCGTCGCCTGGTCGGGCAGCGTGATCGTCAGCGTCGTGCCGCTGAGGCGGGCGGCCGAGGCGCGCTCGCCGGCGGTGCGCAGGATCGCACGCGTATCGTTGAGCAGCACGTCCATGCGCGCCTTGCGGAGCGCTGCGGAATCGACCTCCAGCACGAGGTGCGAGCCGCCCTTCAGATCGAGGCCGAGGGTGACGGGATTGGCGGGCAGGTAGCGCCCGAATGTCGCCTGCTGTTCAGACGTCAGCACGTTGGGCACGGCCGCGAGCACCCCGAAGAGGATGATCGCGATATAGACCAACAATGCCCATTTGGAGGTTTTCATGGGTTTGTTCCATCTAGACTGCCGGACGGGCGCGACGTGAGGTCGGCGCCGTCCGCGGGATTCGGAATTTCGAACGAATGGCGCGGCGTTCAGGGACGCCACAGGGCCTCAGGCGGAAAAAGCCGGAGGCGCGCGGCTGCGGAAGGACGCAGGCCCCAGGTGCCGGGGCGCCGCATCGTCGGCAGCAAGGAAGACCACCGCGACGGCGGTCTCGAAGGGATAGAGCACGACACCGGCGCCCGGCACGAGCGCCTTGCCGGCGGCGTCGCCCTCCAGCAGGCCGCTCTTGGCCTTGGCGACGCGCCGCTCGGCGTGGCCGCTCGCCGGTAACCACAGGTCGTCGCCGGCGGCCGAGAGCGGCGACGGCGCGACCCCGCCCGCGGCGGTGGCCGGAGGCGGATGGCCGCTGCCGGCGGCGCTGTCGGGCAGGGAAAACTGCGAGAGGAACAGCGTGACGAGCAGCACGAGGAAGCCGAGGGGCGCAAAACCCCGCTCCCGGATCGTCGCTTCTCTGCCGGTCCTCAACGTCATATCCGTCCGTTTCTTCAGGGCGGAGCGCCGCGCGAAGCAGGCTTCGCAGCGATGCCGATGGTGCGCCAAGAACCACTTACCACCGGCCAAGTCAAGTTTCGGCCTTGACGCCTGCCCTCCCCCTGACGTTTCAGCCCTCACAATTCATGGATCGCGACGTCGGGGCAGGCCTTTTTCGCAAGATCGCAGAGATGCTCGTGATGGGTGAGGTAGATCACCTGTCCGCCCGTCGCCATCGCCGCCATCACCGTCAGGGCATTGAGCGCGCGCCGGTCGTCGAAGGTCTCCATGATGTCGTCGGCGATGAAGGGCACGATCTCGCGGCTTGAGGCGATCTCGTGATAGCCCGCCACGCGCAGCGCCAGATAGAGCTGGAAACGCGTGCCCTTGGAAAGGTCCTTCGCCAGCTTCGAGCCGCCGGAGGCGGCGTTGACCACCAGGAACTCGCTGTCCTTTTCGAGGATGGTGGACAGGCCGGCATATTCGCCGGCCGTGATGTCGCGGAAGGTCCGCGAGGCGCGCTCCATCATCGCGCTGCGATGGCGCTCGCGGTAGAGCCGCAGCGCCTGCTCGGCCGCAAGGATGCCGGCGCGCGTCGCAAGGTAGCGCCGCGACTTCTCCGCAAGGTCGATCAGCACCGTGCGCCGCCGCTCCTCCAGCACCGCCGCCTCGTCGCTGCCGGCGACCCTTGCCAGCGCCTCCTCCGCCCGCGCCCGCAGGAGATGCTGCTCCTGCACCGCGCGGTCGAGCTCTTCCAGCCGCGCGGAAAGGTCGTCCTTCTCCGCCGCAAGCTGGTCGTCGTCGACGGCCGACAGCAGCGCCTCGGCTTCGTCGGCCGTTTCCGTGCGCAGCTGCCGGGCGAGGTCGCGCCCGGCATCGTCGGCGCGCGCGGCGATCTCGTCGCGCTTGCGATAGGCTTCGAGCATCAGGTCGGCCTCCGCCAGCGTGTCGCAGCCGAGCACGGCGTAGATCTCCGCAAGCCGCGCGGCGAGCACGGCGCGGCGCTCGTCCAGCGTCCTCTCTTCCTCGTCGAGGCGCAGCGCCGCCTTGTCCATCGCCTCGCGCCGCTGGCGCACCGCCGTCGCGGCGGCAAGCCGCCGGCCGACGACGGCGACGGTGGAAAGCGGGTCTTCGGCGTCGAAGGACTCGGACAGGCGCGCGGCGAGGCGGCTTGCATGGCCGGCATAATCCTGCTGGTCGCGGCGCATGCCGGCGATCCGGTGATCGAACTCCGCGCAGCGCTCGACATTCTGGGCGAGCGTCTGCAGCGCCGGAAGGATCGCGGCGATGCGGTCCGGCGCGGCGGGGGCGTCCGGCCGCGCGAGCCAGGTGCCGGCGATGGACCGCTCCCATGCCGCCTGCCATGCCGCAAGCGCCGCCGCGGCGTCGTCCGCCGCCTTGCCGCGCATGCCGGCATCGGCCTCAAGGCGCGCGAGCCGCTCGGCAGCGGCTAGTCGCCGGGCGTCCGCCGCCTTCAATGTCTCCAGCCGCTCCTCGGCAAGGAACAGCGCCTCGTCGAGGGGGCTGTCCTCGGCCGGCGGCGCGCCCAGGAGGGCGGCGAGCCGCGCCAGCATGTCTCGCTTCTCTTTATCGACGAGATCGGCTTCGACCGTACGCAGCGCAAGCGCGGCGCGCGCATCCAGCGCCGTCGTCCGCCGTTCGAGCCAGCCCGCCATCTCCGCCAGCGTCGTCCCGCGGGGCAGGCCGAGACGTGCCGCAAGCAGAGAGACCTGCGCCTCGACCTCCGCCCGCGCGTCGGCCAGACGGGTCGCTTCGCCGCCCAATGTCTCCAGCCGCGCCGCGCCTTCCGCCGCCGTGCGTTCGAGGATGCGCAGTTCCGAAAGCCGGTCGGCAGTGTTGAGGCGCGCCTCCACGGCGCGGTCGTCGTCGCGCATGGCCTGTTCGAAACTGGCCGCCGTGCCGCTGTCGAGCGTCGAGAGATGCCTGTGCCAGGCCGCCTCGCGCAGCGTCCTGAGATGGCCCGCCTGTTCCTCGCCGGCCGCACCCGTCGCCTCCTGCAGCGCCGCGAGCGTCGCGCGGGCGGAGGCGACGTCCAGCGCCAGCGCCGCGGCCTGCTCCTCCTGGCGGTGCAGCGCCTCGGCTGCCGCATCGTATCGCTTGCGCAGGCTCTCGATTTCGGCCGGCGGCGGCACCGCCAGGCCTTCGAGGGCCGCGGGGCTGCCGGACCAGGGGGCAAGGCGCGCCATCGCACCGTCCGCCTCCTGCCGGGCGAGCGCGGCAAGACGACGGGCCTCGCGAAGGCGCGCCGAAAGATCGCCGGACCGGGCGGCGCGCAGGGCGGCGGCGAGCATGGATTGCAGCGCCGCATCCGCCTGCGCGTCCTCCTGCGAAACGACACCGGCCTCGCCGCCCGCCGCAGCGAGCGCCCGGTCCGCCTCGGCGCGCTCGCGCAGCGCCGTCTCGGCGCGTTCGGCAAGCGCCGCCCGCCGCGACAAGTGGGTCGTCAACGTCTCGCCGAGGCCCGGCGGAAGCAGGATGCCGGCCGGATCGGCATCGGCGGGAAGCCCGAAGACGGCAAGGCCCGCCCCGATGGCAAGGGTGACCCGGTCCCGCTCCGCCTCGCGGGCGGCAAGGTCCATCGCCGCCGTGCGGAACCGGGCTTCGAGCGCCGAGCCGGCAAGGGCCGTAATATCCGCCTCGGCCGCGAGCACCGCCTCGTCCTCGGGCAGCGCCGCCAGCTCATCGGCAAGATGCAGGCGCTCGGCCTCCGTGCGCGCGGCACGGGCGGCGATCTCCGCCTCCTCGCGCGCGAGTTCGCCGGAAAGCGACCGCCAGGCGGCCGGCGGCGATTCGCCGAGGTCGAAGGCGCCGAGTTCGGCCCGCAGGGCCCGCAGGCGCCGCAGGGAGGGCAGTGCGGAAAGGCTGCGCTCGACCAGCGCCAGCGCGGCGCGCACCTCGGCGCGGGCGGCCGTCATCTCGCCGTGCCGCGCGGCGGCGGCGTCCCGCTCGCGCACCAGCAGGCCGTAGTCGCGGGCCGCGACGTCCAGCGCCTTGCGCTCGGCCGCCAATGCCTCGATATCCGCCTTAAGGGCGGAGAGCCCGTGCTTGCGGCCGGAAGGACGGTAGAATTCGTCGGCCTCCGCCTTCAGCGCCGCAAGGCCCGTGGCCATGTCGGAAAGGCCGGAGCTGGCGGAAAAGAGCATCGCGCCAAGCTCGCCCTCGCTTTTCAGGATGTCCTCGCCGCCCTTCTCGATGCTCTCGTCGTCGAGCGAGAACATGGTGCGATAGGCATTGCGGTCCATGCCGCCGAGCACGCCGGCAAACAGCGTCTCCGGCAAGGGGCGATCGTCGGCGGAGACGAGCGAGGCCTGGTTGCGCTTCAGGCGATAGGCCTCGTGGCGCTCGGCGCCGACGGAGAAGCGCCCGCCGACGCGCATCAGCGCATAGGGATGGAGGAAGCCGTAGGCGCTGGATTTCTCGATGCCGAAAAGCAGGTCGAGATAAGCGGAGAACAGCGTCGACTTGCCCGCCTCGTTCGGGCCGTAGACGAGGTGGAAATCCGGCTTGCCGGGCGTGGCCGTGCCGAAATCGAGGCTGCGGTCCGTAAATTTCCCGTATCGGACGAGGTCCAAGCGATCGAGGCGCATCGGCTATGCCCCCGCGCCTTCGCCGCCGAGGCGCGCGAGAACGGCATCGGCGCCGCGAAGGGCAAGGTCCTGCAGCAGGGCTTCCTCCGCCGCCTCGTCCGCGGCCAGCAGGCTGCGCGCCTCCTTCGGCAACTGGCGCAGGAGATCGGCCAGCGTCTCGCGCAGTTCCTCGCGATAGGCGTGATTGCCGAGGACGTCCTCGCGCATCAGCCGCGACAGTTCGGTAAGCGGGCCGGCATCGGCACCGGCCGCCGCCAGCGGCACGGCGGCGGAAAGCTCCACCGCCTCGATCCAGCATTCGCCGAGCGAGGCGGCAAGGTTCTGCAACTCGGCCGTGAGGAGGTCCTCGTCGCGGCGCAGGCGCCAGGCGAGCGGCGTGGCGCCGGCAAGGGAAAGGCGCGCGACGAGATGGGCGCCGCCCGCCCCGGCCCTCGCCTGCCCCAGCGCGGTTTCGACACGGTCGAGCATGCCGCGCCAGTCGTCGACGCCGGAGAGATCGACGGAAAGCCGCTCGAACAGCGCGACGGCCACCGGATGCAGCGCGCAGGTGATCGTGCCGTCGTCCTCGACGGTGGCGAGCGTCACGCCCTTCGGCCCGCCCTCGTTGATGTCGCGCCCCTGCGGATTGCCGGGCATGACGATCCACGGCTTTTCGAGATGCACCCGGCGCTGGTGGATATGGCCGAGCGCCCAGTAGTCGAAGCCGTGCGCGGCAAGATCGGCCACGCCGACGGGCGCATAGGGATCGTGGCGGCTGGCGCCCGCAAGGCTGGTGTGCAGGAGGCCGATATTGACGGCGTCCGGCACCGGGGCGCGGAAGCCCGGCAGCAGCGAGGCCGGGGCATGGGGATGGGCAAAGCTGATGCCGTGCACGTGGATTTCGCGGCCGCTCGCCAATATGCCGGCCCTCACCGGCTTTCCGCGGCCGTCGAAGACGTGCACGTTCGGCGGAAAGGTCAGTTCGCGGGTGATCTGCGACTGGGCGTCGTGGTTGCCGCGGATGAGGAAGACGCGGATGCCGGCCGCCTCCAGCCGGCGCATCTGCCCCATCAGGAAGAGCGCCGTCGCCATGGAGGTCTGCGAACCGTCGTAGAGATCGCCGGCGATGATGAGCGCGTCGACCGCTTCCGTGATCGCAAGGTCGACGATGCGCTCCAGCGCCTTGCGCGTCGCCCCGCGCACCAGGTCGCCAAGCTCGGCATTGCGCAAGGCGAGCGACGTGAGGGGCGAATCGAGGTGGAGATCGGCAGTGTGGATGAAGCGGAACGGCATCCCCGGACAATCGCTTTCCCCTTCCGCCGGGTCAATGCTTGGCGCCCCGCCGGCAAGGTTATGCAGGAGAGAAATCACCCCACCCCGAAAATTCCGGGAAAGAACGGGAATAACCGCCGCGACCTGACCGTTCGCATTTACAGAGATCGTTCAATATATATGATCAAATTATCCGAAAACCTTCACGATCATTTGACATGGTCCCTCATAATACCTATATTTCCCCTCATGAGTAGCACGATAGAAATCTCCCAGGGCATGTTCAAACTCTACCATCAGGTGAGCCGCCTGGTGAACGAGTGCATGATGGACGAAGGCGTGTCGCTTGCCCGCAGCAAGTTCCTGCTTCTTCTGGAATGTCAGGGCCCGCAGCGCTCGACGGACATCGCCTGCGCGCTCGGTTTCGCGCCCCGCACGGTGACGGAGGCGATCGACGGGCTGGAGCGCGACAAGCTCGTCAAGCGCGAGCCGGACCCGAAGGACCGCCGCGCCAAGATCGTCTCGATCACGGATATGGGCCGCACGGTGATCTCCGCCGCCCAGCAGCCGCAGCACAAGACGATCGAGGCGATCTTCGCGGTGCTGACCGAAGACCAGAAGCAGCACCTCAAGGAAATCGTCCGCTGCCTCAGCGAGAAGACCGAAGAATTGCAACGCGAGCGGGACAAGGCCGAGAGCGGCACGGACGCCGCGCGCCCCCTGCGCGCCATCGGCTGAGCCGGGCGGCAACGGAAGACGGTAGAAAGGCCGGGATCCTGCGATCCCGGCCTTTCTCGTTTGTGATAGTCGCTCGGCCGATGCCGGCTTACATGGCGTTCATCGGGCCGATGCCGAAGAACAGCGTCTCGCCGGAAGAATCGTCGACGCCGTCATTGTCGGTCACCACGAAGCCGTTGCCGGCGGCGTCGACGGCAAAGCCCTCGACCTTGTCGACGACGAAACCGTTGGTGGCGCCCTTGAGGTCCGGGATGAGGTCGCGGACCTCTTCCTTCCTGACGACGGGCAGATCGCCGCCGAGCGCGGCCGGCTTCAGGTCTGAAAGCGCCACGCGGTAGAGCTTCTTCAGCTTGGCGGCCTCACCGATCAGGTTGTCACGCTCGATGATATAGGCATGGTCGCCATGGACGGTGATCTCGGAAAGGCCGACCCAGCCGCTTTCCGTCTTTTCGAGCGGATAGCGCACGGCGCCCCATTCTTCCGAGGAAGGCTTGTAGGAGACGAGCTTCACAAAACCCTTCTCGTCGTCGCCCCATTCGCGCTGCATGGCCATCCACAGCACCTTGTCGTCGCCTTCGCCGACGCTGGCGATGCCTTCGAAACCGAAGCGCTTCTCGCCGGCGCGCAGCGCGGCGGGAATGGCGATTTCCTTCTGGATCTCGCCCTTCCCGTTCACATGGAGGATGGCGTGGCTGTAGAGCTTGTCGGCATCGCCCTCGTTGGCGAGCCAGAAGCCGCCCTCGCCGTCCGGCGTCAGGCCTTCGCTGTCGAGCTTCTGGGCGGCGGCGCCACCCCGGGTGATGCGCAGCGCATCGACGATCCTCGCCGGCTTCGCGGTGGCGTCGATCGTGAAGATCGTCGGCTGCGAGGCGTAGAAGGAATCGTTGACGGCATAGAGCATGCCCGGCTTGTCCTCGACCGGCGCGAGACCCGAGAGGGCGCCGAAGCCGATGAGTTCGCCGTCCTTGTCGGTGGAGACGATCTGCGGATAGGCGGCCTCGCCTTCGGCGCGCTCATAGATCATGACATGCGCACGGGCGCCGCCGTCCTCGACGAGGTCGGTCTCGTTGGCGGTCACGAAGAGGTTGCGGCTGGGGATCGCGACGGCGCCTTCCGGCCCGACGCCCGACGGCAGCAACTGGAGAAGCTCGGGCTCGCCGCCGGTATCCTTGTAGACGCCGACGACCGAGGCGCGCTCGGCGAGCACGAAGAACAGGTTGTCGTCGCCGAATTTGGCGGCTTCCATGCCTTCCGGCTCGACACCCTTCTTGTTGCGCTTGTCCGGGTAATGGCCGATCCGGGCGATCTCGCGCTCGAAGCCGGCGCCGTTCTCGTAGAGGACCTTGCCCTGCTTGTCGAAGATGGTGAAGCCGCGCGCGCCGCCCTTCCAGTCGCCCTCGTTGGCGACGACCAGGCGGTTGTCGTCCAGCCACTTCACGGCGTCCGGCTCGCGCGGGACATCCTTCATCTCGCCGGTGAACGTGAGCGCGCCGTCCTTCTTGGTGTCGATGCCTTCGAGGCTGACCGTGCCGGCGGAGAAGTGCGACTTCACCGTGCCGGTCTTGCCGTCGATGATGACGATATGGTTGTTCTCCTGCAGCGTCAGGGCGACTTCGTCGAGGTTGTTGAAGGAGACGAATTCCGGTTCGGGATCCTCGCCGGCAACGTCGGCAAGGCCGGTCAGCGTGACATGCTTGATCGAGCCGCAATCGACGACGCCGTCCTTCAGGGAGATGAGCACGAGATCGCCGGCCGGCATCTGCGGGATGGCGCCGTCATTGACCTCTTCGTCGCGTTCGTTCTCGATGGCAATGGCGGCGATCGTCCTGTCCTTGTTGAGGTCGATCGAATCCGGCTGGCCGCCGAGATCGCAGGTCGCCTCGATGGCCTTGGAGGCGACATCGACCTGGGCGAGGACGCCCGACGGCTTCACGAAGCTTTCGCGCGTGTTGATCGCCACGAGCGCCTTGCCGGCGGCGATGGTGACCGAGGTCGGCTCGCCGTCGAAGGCGACGGTGCCGCCGGCCTTCGGGGCCTTCGCATCGGTGATGTCGATGAAGCCGATCGCCTTGTTCGGGCTGTCGGAATAGACGAGCGTGTTGCCGTCTTCCGAGGCGCTGATGATTTCCGACGAGGTCGGCCTCGCCTTGTCGACGCCCTCGGGCAGGTTGTCGGCGACGGCGAAGGACGCAATGCGATTGAATACGGGCTCGGCGCTGGCGGCAGAGGCCACCGAAGCGGCGAGGACCGCGGCGAGCGCGGCGGTGATCGAACGGGTCTTCATGAAATCCTCCGGGATCCGGTCAAAAGGAACCCGGCGGTTCTGAGGCTTTCCTGTTACAGGCCGATGACAATTCGGCGACACGCCCGGCCCTTCCCCCCGCAAATAAAAAGGGGCCCGGAAAAACCGGACCCCGACCCTGAATTCCAGGTTTGGCGGCGGAGTGGATAACCGCTCTGCCCGAACGGAGAATCAGCCGTTGACGGCGTCCTTCAGGCCCTTGCCGGCCGAGAACTTCGGCACGTTGCGTGCCGGGATCTCGATCTCGGCGCCGGTCGAGAGGTTGCGGCCCTTGGAGGCTTCACGGCGCGATACGGAGAAATTGCCGAAACCGACGAGACGAACGTCGCCGCCGTTCTTGAGTTCGCCCTGGATGGTCTCGAAAACGGCGTCGACAGCCGATGCCGCGTCCGTCTTGGAGAGGCCAGACTTCTCAGCCACTGCGGATACGAGTTCATTCTTGTTCATGTTTCCACCCCTTTCATTCGGTTTGAAACGACTCATACAAGTCGGGGGCAGAATACGCATCGCCCCTCGCCCCGCAAGAAAATTTCGTCGCAAAACCCTGAGAATCCAGGGTTTGCACACGTTTTTCAACGAAAAAGACCGGCCGAAAGGCCGGTCTTTTCCCGTTTCGCTCGAAAATGCCGGGGTATGTCGCCCGGCTGCAAGGCTCAATGGGCGATCGCGCCGGTGCCCTCGTCGGTCGATTCGACCGCCGGAACCTTGGCATCCTCGACCGTTGCGTCCCACTCGATCGGCTCCGGCCGGCGCACGAGCGCGTGCTTGATCACCTCGCCCATGCGCGAGACCGGAACGATCTCCATGCTGTTCTTCACATTGTCCGGAATGTCGGCCAGGTCCTTGGCGTTCTCTTCCGGGATCAGCACCTTCTTGATGCCGCCGCGAAGCGCCGCGAGCAGCTTTTCCTTCAGGCCGCCGATCGGCAGCACCCGGCCGCGCAGCGTCACCTCGCCCGTCATCGCGATATCCTTCAAGACCGGAATGCCGGTCATGATGGAGACGATGGCGGTCGCCATGGCGATACCGGCGGACGGACCGTCCTTCGGCGTCGCGCCCTCGGGAACGTGGACGTGGATGTCCGTCTTGTCGAAGCGCGGCGGCTCGATGCCGAAATCGACGGCGCGCGAGCGGACATAGGAGGCCGCCGCCGAGATCGATTCCTTCATCACGTCCTTCAGGTTGCCCGTGACCGTCATGCGGCCCTTGCCGCCCGGCAGGCTGACGCCTTCGATGGTGAGCAGTTCGCCGCCGACTTCCGTCCAGGCAAGACCCGTGACGACGCCGACCTGGTCCTCGCGCTCGGCTTCGCCGTGGCGGAAGCGCGGAACGCCGAGGAAGTCGTGGATGTTCTCCGCCGTGACCTCGACGCTCTTCGCCTTGCCCTTGATGATCTCGGTGACCGCCTTGCGGGCGAGCTTCATCAATTCGCGTTCGAAGTTACGCACACCGGCTTCACGGGTGTACTGCTGGATGACCGCCATCAGCGCGCCGTCGGTGACCGAGAATTCCTTCGGCTGCAGCGCGTGGTCGCGGATCGCCTTCGGCAGGAGGTGCCTTTGCGCGATTTCCAGCTTCTCTTCTTCCGTGTAGCCGGCGATGCGGATCACTTCCATGCGGTCCATCAGGGGCGCGGGAATGTTCAGCGTGTTCGCCGTCGTCACGAACATGACGTTGGACAGGTCGTATTCGACTTCCAGGTAATGGTCCATGAAGGTCGAGTTCTGTTCCGGATCGAGCACCTCCAGCAGGGCAGACGACGGATCGCCGCGGAAATCCATGCCCATCTTGTCGATCTCGTCGAGCAGGAAGAGCGGGTTGGACTTCTTCGCCTTCTTCATCGACTGGATGACCTTGCCGGGCATCGAGCCGATATAGGTGCGGCGGTGGCCGCGGATCTCGGCCTCGTCGCGCACGCCGCCCAGCGCCATGCGGATATATTCGCGGCCGGTCGCCTTGGCGATCGATTTCGCAAGCGAGGTCTTGCCGACGCCCGGAGGGCCGACGAGGCACAGGATCGGGCCCTTGATCTTGGTCGAGCGGGCCTGCACGGCGAGATATTCGACGATGCGCTCCTTGACCTTGTCGAGGCCGAAATGATCCTCGTCGAGGGTCTTTTCCGCGGCGTTGAGGTCGGTCTTGATCTTCGACTTCTTGCCCCACGGAATGCCCGTCAGCCAGTCGAGGTAGTTGCGCACGACGGTGGCTTCCGCCGACATCGGGCTCATCTGGCGCAGCTTCTTCAGTTCGGCGTCCGCCTTCTCGCGGGCCTCCTTGGAGAGCTTGACCTTGGCGATCTTCTCTTCGAGTTCGGCCATCTCGTCGCGGCCGTCCTCGCCGTCGCCGAGTTCCTTCTGGATCGCCTTCATCTGTTCGTTGAGGTAGTATTCGCGCTGCGTCTTCTCCATCTGGCGTTTTACACGCGAGCGGATCCGTTTCTCGACCTGCAAGACGGAAATTTCGCCTTCCATGAAGCCGAGCGCCTTTTCAAGGCGCAGCTTGACGCTCGTCGTCTCCAGCATTTCCTGCTTTTCGACGATCTTGATGGAGAGGTGCGAGGCGACCGTGTCGGCGAGCTTCGAATAATCCTCGATCTGGCTCGCGGCGCCGACGACTTCGGGCGAGATCTTCTTGTTGAGCTTCACGTAGTTCTCGAACTCGGAGACGACCGAGCGCGACAGCGCCTCGACCTCCACCGGGTCCTCCTCGGGCTCGGCCAGGACATGGGCCATCGCCTCGTAGAATTCCTCGCGGTCGGTGTAGCCGTCGATCTCGGCGCGCGCGCGGCCCTCGACCAGCACCTTGACGGTGCCGTCCGGCAGCTTCAGGAGCTGGAGCACGTTGGCGACGGTGCCGATGCGGTAGATCGCGTCGGTTTCCGGGTCGTCGTCGGAGGCGTTGATCTGGGTGGCAAGCATGATCTGCTTGTCGGTGCCCATCACCTCTTCCAGGGCGCGGATCGACTTCTCGCGGCCGACGAACAGCGGGACGATCATGTGCGGGAACACCACGATGTCGCGCAGGGGCAGGACCGGGAAGGCCGTGGTGTCGTGCGACGCAGACGTCTTTTTCGTCATGTCATTTCCTTTCAAACGTCCCGTTTCCGGGAACCGGACCATTCGGCGCTTGGGGTGCCGGGCCGGCGATCTTTTCCATCCACAAGTGGCGTGCGGCTAACACATTTTCAAGCCCGGTTGCGGAGTGCCCCACCCTGCAACGGACAAGCGGACCAACGACGGAAGTCTAGTCTTCCGCGCTGTCGCGGAACTTGCGGCCTTCCCCCCGGCGATACCGCCGGAGCATACGCGAGACAGAATCGAAGTCTTCCATTCTGGCTTGGCGCGGGGCGTTTCGCAACGGCCCGCCGAAGCAGCGGAAGGTCACGCATCATGCCCCTTCCCGCAGCGGGCGGCCAGTCACGAAATGTCGCTAGGCGGCTCACATGAAAAGACCCGCCGCGGCGGGTCCTTGATCGTCGGCGTGAAGCCCTCATCCATCTCCGGCACCTTCTCCCCGCTTGCGGGGAGAAGGTCGCGGCAGCGGGATGAGGGCCGGTGTCGGCGGGCCGGTCAGGCCGAGACGTTGGCCTTCTCGTCGGTGCGCTCCGAATAAATGTAGAGCGGACGGGCCGATCCCTTGACCACCTCGTCGGAGATGACGACCTCGCGAACGCCTTCCAGCGTCGGCAGTTCGAACATCGTGTCGAGCAGGATCTTCTCCATGATCGAGCGCAGGCCGCGGGCCCCGGTCTTGCGGATGATGGCGCGCTTGGCGATCTCGCGCAGCGCGTCCTCGTGGAAGGTGAGCTCCACGTCTTCCATCTCGAACAGGCGCTGGTACTGCTTGATCAGCGCGTTCTTCGGCTCCGACAGGATCTGGATCAGCGCATCCTCGTCGAGGTCTTCCAGCGTCGCCAGAACCGGCAGTCGGCCGATGAATTCCGGGATGAGGCCGAACTTCACCAGGTCTTCCGGCTCCAGCTCGCGCAGCACCTCGCCGACGCGGCGATCTTCCGGCGAGCGCACCGTCGCGCCGAAGCCGATCGAGGTCTTTTCGCCGCGGGCCGAGATGATCTTGTCGAGACCGGCAAAGGCGCCGCCGCAGATGAACAGGATGTTCGTCGTGTCGACCTGCAGGAACTCCTGCTGCGGATGCTTGCGGCCGCCCTGCGGAGGAACGGAGGCGACCGTGCCTTCCATGATCTTCAGCAGCGCCTGCTGCACGCCTTCGCCCGAGACGTCCCGCGTGATCGACGGATTGTCGGACTTGCGCGAGATCTTGTCGACCTCGTCGATATAGACGATGCCGCGCTGGGCGCGCTCGACATTGTAGTCGGCGGCCTGAAGCAGCTTCAGGATGATGTTCTCCACGTCCTCGCCGACGTAACCGGCTTCGGTCAGCGTCGTGGCGTCGGCCATGGTGAAGGGCACGTCGATGATGCGGGCGAGCGTCTGGGCGAGGTAGGTCTTGCCGCAGCCCGTCGGGCCGACCAGCATGATGTTCGACTTCGCCAGTTCCACGTCAGAACCCTTGGCGGCATGCGCCAGGCGCTTGTAGTGGTTGTGCACCGCGACCGACAGGATGCGCTTGGCCTGCTGCTGGCCGATGACATATTCATCGAGGACCTTGATGATATCCTGGGGCGTGGGAACGCCGTCGCGGGATTTCACCATCGAGGTCTTGTTCTCCTCGCGGATGATGTCCATGCACAATTCGACGCATTCATCGCAGATGAACACCGTCGGCCCTGCAATAAGCTTGCGGACCTCGTGCTGGCTCTTGCCGCAGAAGGAGCAGTAGAGGGTATTCTTGGAGTCGCCGCCGTTGCTGCCGCTGACCTTGCTCATATCACTTTCCTTCCAGCACGCCGTTCATCTCCCGGAAGATGGCCGGACCACTCAAACCGCCTTTGCCGGAGCCGCTCGCGCTTTCCTTCAAAGGCTCCAGGGGTACTGACCGGACAGGGCTTCGCCCAAAACCGGTGGCAACGAGTCCCCCACCGAAATACCAAATGCTAGGCCGTCACACATCAACATAGCATTAACGGCCAATATTACCGGCTTTACGATGCGGATAAAGCCCGTGACCCTTACAAATGTGTCACAATAGCTTCATCCGCGGCAAAACCATGGCGTCACGCGCCCTCGATCGCCTCGCGGCTGGTGATGACCCGGTCGACAAGGCCCCAGTCCTTCGCCTCGTCGGCGCTCATGAAATGGTCGCGGTCGAGCGTCTGCTCCACTTCCTCGTAGGTGCGGCCGCAATGCTTGACATAGACCTCGTTCAGCTTGCGCTTCATCTTGAGGATGTCCTTGGCGTGGCGCTCGATGTCGGAGGCCTGGCCCTGGAAGCCGCCGGAGGGCTGGTGCACCATGATGCGGGCGTTCGGCGTGGCAAAGCGCATGTCCTTGTGGCCGGCGGCCAGAAGCAGCGAGCCCATCGAGGCGGCCTGGCCGATGCACAGCGTCGAGACGGCCGGCTTGATGAACTGCATCGTGTCGTAGATCGCCATGCCCGAGGTGACGACGCCGCCCGGCGAATTGATGTAGAGCGCGATCTCCTTCTTCGGGTTCTCGGCCTCGAGGAAGAGAAGCTGCGCGCAGACGAGCGTGGCGATGTGATCTTCCACCGGACCGGTCAGGAAGATGATGCGCTCCTTCAGGAGGCGCGAATAGATGTCGTAGGAACGCTCGCCGCGGTTGGTCTGCTCGACGACCATCGGCACCAGAGCCATGGCGGTATCTACGGGATTTCTCATGTCAATCCTTCATCGGTGTGGCCCTGAAACCCTTCGCAAACGTTGGGAATCAGCAAGTTTCGTCCTCCCTACATAGAGTGTGAGGGTAGCGGACTTCAAGACAGGCACGCGTTTTGCGACGCTCTATGCGAGAATGCGGTTAACTCACGCAACGGCTGGCGGCGATTTCCACAAGCGGAGCGTCGGCACGGTGAAGAAAGGATGAATCCCGGTCGACGCCTTGCCTCCTCCGGGCGATTGCCCGCACTATATCCCTTCCCAGCGGAGGCAACCATGATGAAACGATCCCTCGTCGCCCTCGGGCTTCTTTTCCTCACATCGGCCGGGGCGCCCGCCCAGCAGGCCTCCGACAGCGTCGCGCCCGAGCGGGCGACCGGCCTTGCGGCGGCGAAGGTCGCCACCGCGAAGGCCCATATGGTGGCGGCCGCCCATCCGCTTGCGGCGGATGCCGGCGAGAAGGTGCTTTCGGACGGCGGCAGCGCGATCGACGCCATGATCGCCGTCCAGACCGTGCTCGGCCTCGTCGAGCCGCAATCCTCCGGCCTCGGCGGCGGCGCGTTCCTCGTCTACTACGACGCCGGCACCGGGCGCCTCACCACGCTCGACGGCCGCGAGACGGCGCCGATGGAGGCAACGCCCAAGCTCTTCCTCGACGACAAGGGCGCGCCGATGCAGTTCTTCGACGCCGTCGTCGGCGGGCGTTCCGTCGGCACGCCCGGCACCGTCATGCTGATGCAGGAAGCGCACAACCGCTGGGGCGCAAAACCCTGGAAGGACCTCTTCGCCCCCGCCGAAAAACTCGCCCGCGACGGTTTTGCCGTCTCGCCGCGCCTTGCCGGCCTGATCGCCGCCGAGGGAGACAGGCTGAAGACCTTCGAGGCGACGACCGCCTATTTCTTCGGCGCGGACGGCGCGCCGCTGAAGGCCGGCACCGTCCTCAGGAACCCGGCCTATGCCGAGACGCTGTCCGCCATCGCCGAGGGCGGCGCGCCGGCCTTCTATACCGGCGCGATCGCCCAGGGCATCGTCGATAGGGTGCGCAGCTCCGGCAAGAACGCCGGCGTGCTCTCGCTCGCCGACCTTCAGAACTACCAGGTGAAGGAGCGCCGCCCGGTCTGCATCGCCTATCGCGCCCTCGACGTCTGCGGCATGGGGCCGCCCTCCTCCGGCGCGGTGGCCGTCGGCCAGATGCTCGGCATGCTGGAGAATTTCGACCTCAAGGCGCTCGGCAGGGACAATCCGGAAAGCTGGCGGCTGATCGGCGACGCCCACCGCCTCGCCTTCGCCGACCGCGAGCGCTACCTCGCCGACACGGATTTCGTGCCCGCCCCGATCAAGGGGCTTCTGGAGAAAACCTATCTCGGCGAGCGGGCAAGACTGCTCGACGGCGACAGGGCGCTCGGCGCCGATGCCGTGGCGGCGGGCAAGCCGGAATGGGACCACGCACTCAATTTCGGCCGCGACGCCGCGCTCGAACTGCCTTCCACCAGCCATTTCGTCATCGTCGACAAGGCGGGCAATGTCGTCTCCATGACGACGACCATCGAGAACGGCTTCGGTTCGCGGCTGATGACCGGCGGCTTCCTGCTCAACAACGAACTCACCGACTTCTCCTTCAAGACCCACGATGCGGGCCTGCCCGTCGCCAACCGGGTGGAGCCCGGAAAACGCCCCCGCTCCTCCATGTCGCCGACCATCGTGATGAAGGACGGAAAGCCCGTGCTGGCCATCGGCTCGCCCGGCGGCAGCCAGATCATCGGCTATGTGGCCCAGGCGCTGATCGCCCATATCGACTGGGGCATGGATGTCGGCGCGATCGTCGCCATGCCCCACCTCATCAACCGCTTCGGCCCCTACGACCTCGAAGCCGGCACCGACGCCGAAAAGCTCGCCGAACCGCTGAAGGCCCTCGGCTACGAGGTGAAGCTGAGCGAGATGAACTCCGGCCTGCACGCCATCGCCATCTCCCCCGACGGCCTTGCAGGCGCCGCCGACCCGCGGCGGGAGGGGATTGCGGTCGGGAAATAGGATCAGACGAGGCGAACAGGCCCGCCATAGTCGGCAACGCGTGCATCTGCCGTCAGCAACAGCAGGCCCTCATGCTTCGCCTGCGCGATGAGGATGCGGTCGAAAGGATCGCGGTGCAGGTGCGGCAGCTCCGCCACGGCGATGGCGTGGCCGGCGACGATCGGCAGCTCGATGTAGCCGTTGTCGACCAGGCCGCGCCGCAGCCGCGCGGTGTCCACCTGGAAGTCTTCGCGGCCGAGGCTCGATTTGGTGGCCACTTCCCAGAGGCTTGCGACGCTGAAATAGAGGGCGTTTTCCGGATTCGCCATCAGTGCCGTCGCGGCCTCGCCGAGGCGCTCCGGGCTCGCCGCCGCCCGGAGCAGGAGATGCGTGTCGATGAGGAGTTTCATTCTTCACCGGAAAACTGCCGGGCGATCTCATCCTCGCTCATCCGGTCGAAATCGTCAGGAACCGTCAGTTCCCCGCGCAAAAAGCCGAAACGGCTCGTCTCACCCTCACCCACCGTTTCGAGCGGCACGACCCTGACCATCGGCTTTCCCGCCTTGGCGATGACGAAACTTTCCCCCTTCGCCGCCTGCTCGACCAGGCGCGAAAGGTTGGTCTTCGCATCATGAATATTGAACGTGCGCATCGCCGCTCCATGGACTTAGTCCGATGAACTTAGTCCATTGCTCCGGATTAATCAAATTCCGGTTTTACCCGACGCCGGAATACGCTACCCATCCCTCATGACCACGGCACATCTCCCCTTCCTCTCCATCGATCCCGCCAGCCGCCGCGTTTCGCTCGACGGCCGCAACCCCGATTTCTACCGCGATCCGAACCCGGTCTACGCGGCGCTGCACGCGCACTGTCCCACCTTCTGGTGGGAAGAGCAGAAGATGTGGTATTTCACCGGCTACGACCATGTGAACGGCCTCCTGCGCGACCGCCGCTTCGGCCGGCAGATCCTGCATGTGGCGGGGCGCGAGGAGCTCGGCCTGCCGGAGCCGCAGGCGCATCTTGCCCATTTCGACGCGGCGGAGGCCTGGTCGCTGCTGGAGCTGGAACCGCCGGAGCACACGCGGCTGCGCACCCTCGTCAACCGCGCCTTCGTGTCGCGCATGATCGAGAGATTGACGCCGGAGATTTCCGCGCTCTGCCACGCGGCGATCGACTGGTTCGAGAAGGACGGCAGGGTCGAGCTGCTCGCCGCCTTCGCCGATATCCTGCCGGTGACGATGATCGCCCGCATGATCGGCATTCCCGACGAAATGGGCCCGCAGCTCCTGAAATGGTCGCATGCCTATGTGCGCATGTACATGTTCGGCCGCACCCGCGAGGACGAGCTTGCGGCCGACAGGGCGGCCGAAGAATTCTCCGCCTATGTCCGCAGCGTCATCGCCGAGCGGCGGGCCGAGCCGCGCGACGACCTGCTCTCGCACATGGTGCATACCGAGCATCGCGGCCAGCTTTTGACCGAGGACGAGCTGGTCTCGACCACCATCGTGCTTCTCAATGCCGGCCACGAGGCGACCGTGCACCAGATCGGCAATGCCGTGCGCACCATCCTGGAGAACGACGCGGACCCGGCCGTGCTCTTTGCCGACGCGAAGACGACGGAACGCACGGTCGAGGAGTGCCTGCGCATCTCCGCGCCGGTGCATATCTTCGACCGTTTCGCGCTGGAGGATGTCGAACGCGACGGCATCCATTTCCGCCGCGGCGACAAGGTGGCGATGATCCTCGCGGCCGCCAACCTCGACCCGAGGAAATTCACCGATCCCCTCGCCTTCAAGCCGGAGCGCGAGGAGGGCGCGAACCTCTCCTTCGGCGCCGGCATCCACTTCTGCATCGGCGCGCCGCTCGCAAGGCTGGAGCTCAACATCGCCCTGCCGATCCTCTTCCAGCGCCTGCCGGGGCTGAAGATCGCGAAAGCACCCGTGGTGAAGGACGTCTATCACTTCCACGGCCTGGAGGCGCTGGAACTGGAATGGTGATTACAGCCGGATGACGTAGTCCTTGCGAGTCGTTTCAACGACTTCCCAGGTTCCCTTGAAGCCGGGCCTGAGGATAAGGCGGTCGCCGGCCGCAAGGTCGAAAACCGTGCCGTCGTCGGAGGTCACGATGGAGCGGCCTTCGAGGATGTGGAAATACTCCCACTCATCGTACTGGATGCGCCATTTCCCCGGCGTCGACTGCCAGATGCCGGCATAGAGGCCGCCATCGGCCTCCTCGATGTTCCAGGTGGTGAAGACCGGATCGCCCGAGATCAGCCGGTCGGCGGCCGGGCGGCCCGTCTCGGGCTCGATGCCGGAGGTGTCGAAGGGTTGCGCGTTGCTCATGGGTCAATCCACCTTCCGAAATGGGACGGGCGGCCCGAAGGCCGCCCGGAGAGTGTCACGCCTTGGCCAGCGCGTGTTCGATATCCGCGATGATGTCGGCGACGTCCTCGATGCCGATCGACAGGCGCACCACATCGGGGCCGGCGCCGGCGGCGACCTGCTGCTCCTCGCTGAGCTGGCGGTGGGTGGTGGAGGCCGGGTGAATGACGAGGGAGCGCGTGTCGCCGATATTGGCGAGGTGCGAGAGCATTTCCAGGCCCTCGACGAAGCGCTTGCCCGCATCGTAGCCGCCCTTGAGACCGAAGGTGAAGACGGCCCCTGCGCCCTTCGGTGAATAGCGCTGCTGGGTGGCGTGGTTCGGATCGTCATCGAGGCCGGCGTAATTGACCCAGGAAATCTTGTCGTGGCCCTTCAGCCATTTGGCGACAGTGAGCGTGTTGTCGCAATGGCGCTGCATCCGCAGCGGCAGGGTCTCGATGCCGGTCAGGATCTGGAACGCGTTGAACGGCGAGATCGAGGGACCGAAATCGCGCAGGCCCAGGACGCGGCAGGCGATGGCGAAGGCGAAGTTGCCGAAGGTGGCGTGCAGCACCATGCCGGCATATTCCGGCCGCGGCTCGGACAGCGCCGGATACTTGCCGGAGACGGTCCAGTCGAAGGTGCCGCCGTCGACGATGACGCCGCCCATGGAATTGCCGTGGCCGCCCATGAACTTGGTCAGCGAGTGCACGACGATGTCGGCGCCGTACTCCAGCGGGCGCACGAGATAGGGCGTCGCCATGGTGTTGTCGACGATGAGCGGCAGGCCGTGGCGGTGCGCCACGTCAGCGATGCCGGCAAGATCGACGAAGGTGCCGCCCGGATTGGCCAGGCTCTCGACGAAGATCGCCTTGGTCCTGTCGTCGATCTGGCTTTCGAAGGAGGAGAGGTCGGCCGGATCGGCCCAGCGCACATGCCAGTCGAAGTTCTTGAAGGCGTGGCCGAACTGGTTGATCGAACCGCCGTAGAGCCGGTTGGCGGCGATGAAATTGTCGCCCGGGCGCATGATCGTGTGGAAGACGAGGAGCTGGGCGGAATGGCCGGAGGCGACGGCGAGTGCCGCCGTGCCGCCTTCCAGCGCCGCGACGCGCTCCTCCAGCACCGCCTGGGTCGGGTTCATGATGCGGGTGTAGATGTTGCCGAAGGCCTGCAGGCCGAAGAGCGAGGCGGCGTGGTCCGTGTCGTTGAACACGAAGCTCGTGGTCTGGTAGATCGGCGTCGCGCGCGCGCCGGTCGTCGGGTCCGGCTGGGCGCCGGCATGGATGGCGAGCGTTGCGAATCCGGGCTTGTTCTTCGTCATGAAATGGCCTCCCTGGCTAGAGTCGGGCGCACTATTCCAGAGAGCTAAGAGCCGGTCAAAGAAAGATTTTCCGGAAAAGCGCGGGGCACGGCAATACGCATTGCGGCAATGGCACAGCTCACGCGACGAGGCGGGGATATTCGATCGCCGGGCAGCGATCCATCACCACCTTGATGCCGGCCGCCTCGGCCCTTGCCGCCGCCGCGTCATGGCGCACCGAGAGCTGACCCCAGATGACCTTGGGCAGCGGGTTCAGCGCCAGCGCCTCCTCGACGACCGACGGCAGCGCATCCGCCGCGCGGAAAACGTCGACCATGTCGATCGGCTCCACGATATCGGCAAGGCGGGCGACGACCGGCTGGCCGAGGATCTCCTTGCCGGCCTGGCCGGGATTGACCGGGATGACGCGGTATCCCTTGCGCAGCAGGAAGGCCATCACCCGGTGGCTGGGGCGCTCCGGATTGGGCGAGGCGCCGACGAGCGCGATCAGCCCGGTCGAGCGCAGGATGTCGGCGATGTAATAGTCCGGATAGGAATCGTGGTTCATGCGGCTACCCCGTTTTGCTGCCGGAGAATTGGGGTAACGTTGCGTGAAGTCAATATGGCGCGCTCAGGAAGCCTTGAGCATCAGCACCGGATATTCCGTCACGGGGCAGCGATCCATGACCACCTGGATGCCGGCGGCCTCGGCCCGTGCGGCGGCGGCATCGTCGCGCACGGTGAACTGGCCCCACAGCACGGCGGGACGCGGATCGAGCGCCAGCACCTCGTCGACGACGGCGCCGAACTGGCTTGCCGTGCGAAAGACGTCGACCATGTCGATCGGCTCCTCGATATCGGCAAGGCGCGCGCGGACCGTCTGGCCGAGGATGGTCTTTCCGGCATGGCCCGGATTGACGGGGATGACGTGATAGCCCTTGCCGAGCAGGAAACCCATGACGCCATGGCTCGGCCGCGCATCGTTCGGCGAGGCGCCGAGCACGGCGATCGTGTGCACGGATTTCAGGATGTGGCGGATATAGCCGTCGGGATAGTGATCGTGGTTCATCGTTGCCTCCTCCGGCGCTCGCGACCGTCTCTCACATGTCTTCCTGGCATCGAGACTAGCGCAGAACCTTAAAGAAGACGACCGCCTCGGCGCCGGCATTCGCCCGCCGATTGTGCCAATCCGGAGCAGATTCGGCCGATCTGACGGAAAATCCGCCACAATCCCGATTGCAAATCGGTGAAATTGCGCAGATGAAGGGCCCAGCCCCTCGCCCCACGGCCTGCCCATCGAGGTTCCCGGATTGCCGTTAGACGTTCTCTTTCTCGTGCTGTTCGGCGCGGCTCTGCATGCCGTCTGGAACGCGCTCGTCAAATCCGGCACGGACAAGTCGCTCGACGCAGCCATGGTCTCGCTCGGCGGCGGCATGGTCGGGCTTGCCTTGCTGCCGTTCGTGCCCATGCCCGCCCCCGCGGCCTGGCCCTTCGTGCTCACCTCGGCCGTTCTGCAATTCGCCTATTTCCAGCTCGTGGCCGCCGCATACAGGGCCGGCGACATCGGCCTCGTCTATCCGCTGATGCGCGGCGCGGCACCGCTCCTCGTCGCGACGACGAGCGGCATCGTCCTCGGCGAGCACCTGACGGCGGGGGCGATGGCCGGCGTTCTCGTCATCTCCGCCGGCGTGCTCACGCTCGCCTTCGAAGCGCGCCACGGCAGCCGCCGCGCCATCGTCTATGCGCTGGCGAACGCCGCCGTCATCGCCACCTACACCTTCGTCGACGGCGCCGGGGCGCGCATATCGGGCAATGCCGTCTCCTATACGCTGTGGATGTCGCTGCTGCCGCCGGTGCTGCTCTTCGGCTGGGCCGTCGCACGGCGGGGCAGCCGGCCGGTCTGGACGCATGTGCGCCGCAACTGGGCGCGCGGCCTCCTCGGCGGCGCCGGCTCCATCGCCTCCTACGGCCTTGCGCTCTGGGCCATGACGAAGGCGCCCGTCGCCACCGTCGCGGCGCTGCGCGAGACCGCCATCCTCTTCGCCCTCCTCATCTCGGTCTTCGTCCTCAAGGAGAAGGCCAGCATCTGGCGCTACATCGCCGGCGCGGTGATCGCGGCGGGCGTGCTGGTGCTGAAGCTGGCTTAGCAGCTACTCAAAGCCAAATTCAGCCTTCATAATCCCAAACAATTGGCGGGCCGCTTCCTCGTCCAATTGAAACGTTTGGCTCATCTTGCCAACATCCTGCCGGCTGGAACGCCCATAAGTTGATATTTGAACAAGCTTTCGACCATCGTAGTTTTGAACAAACAGCTTTGCATCAACTTCGTCGTGAAGCTGAAGGCGGTCCATTTGGTCGCGCTGAAAATGTGTAATCCGGGCCACTACTTCTGCCTCCACTCCGGCATGCGCTTGCCGAGAAACGCGCCGATCCCCTCCTTCGCGTCGTCCACCAGCATGTTGTCCGTCATTGCCGCGACGGCGACGTCATAGGCTTCGGCGAGCGGCAGGCCGGCCTGGGCGCGGAAGGCGGCCTTGCCGATGCGCAGCGCCTGCGGCGACTTCGAGGCGATGACGGCGGCGTATTTGTCGACGACCTGGCGCAGGTATTGCCGCGGCACGATGCGGTTGACGAGGCCGAAATCCTTGGCGGTCGAGGCGTCGATCGTCTCGCCCGTCAAAAGCATCTCCATCGCCTGCTTGGGATGGGCGGCGCGGGTGACGGCGACCATCGGGGTCGAGCAGAAAAGCCCGATATTGACGCCGGGCGTGCAGAAGGTGGAGGTATCGGTGCAGATGGCGAGGTCGCAGCTCGCGACGAGCTGGCAGCCGGCGGCCGTCGCGAGCCCGTCGATCTCGGCGACGACCGGCTGCGGCAGCGCGGCGATCTTCAGCATGATATCCGCCGCCATGCGCATCGTCTTCTCGAAGAAGCCGCGCCCGCCGTCCGGGTCGTCGCGGCGGGCGGTCATCTCCTTGAGGTCGTGGCCGGCGGAAAACACCTTTCCGGTCGAGGCGAGCACGACGACGCGGATGGCCCCGTCGCCTGCCGCCGCATCGAGCGCTTCGCCGAGCGCCTCCATGACGGCGATGGAGAGGGCGTTGGCCGGCGGGTTGTCGAGCGTGATCCGCAGGATCGGCTCATACCGCTCGATGCGCACCGGGCCGGCCGGCTCCTCTTTCCTGAACGACACCACATCCGCCATGACTGCCTCCCTTTCGTTCGTCCCCAGCGTCCTACGCTTCGCGGCACCCCGTTTCAAGCCGGCGGCATAGACTTCGGGAGGGCTTGCCCCGCGGCGCAAATCGGTCTGTAAACGCAAGGCAGCGGAGGAGAACGCCCGTGAATCTGACCCCCATCATGGATAGGGACGCCCTGAACCGGTTCCTCGAAACCGATTTTCCGCAGATCCATACGGACGGAAAGGTTTTCGACGTGACCGAAGTCGGCCCCGGCACGGTCGTCATGCGGCTCGATCCGAACGAGCGGCACCTGCGCCCCGGCGGCACGGTGTCCGGCCCCACCCTGTTCGCGCTGGCCGACGTCGCGGCCTATTGCGTGGTGCTGGCGCATATCGGCCCCGTGGCGCTCGCCGTCACCACCAATCTCAACATCAACTTCCTGCGCAAGCCCGAGCCCGGTCCCCTCACCTGCGCCTGCCGGCTGCTCAAGCTCGGCAAGCGGCTGGCGGTGATCGAGGCGTCGATCTTCGGCGCGGACGGCGAGGATCCGGTGGCCCATGCCACCGCGACCTATTCGATTCCGCCGCGATAAATTGCGGTATCAAAATACCTCAATCATAAGCTATTGTTTTTGCTTACATATCTTTAGGGCCGCCCGGATCGCATCCCTTGACGTCCCATCGGCGCTCGCTTATAAGCCGCCCCAGATCGCGGTCCTCACGGGCCGCTTTCGATTTTTGGCATCCGCAAGGAGCCAAACCAAGCAACAAGAAACGCCCGCCGCCCTCAAGCCGCGGGATCGCAAAAGAAAGACATCTCCCATGGCAACCTTCGTACAGAAGCCCGCCGAGGTAGAAAAGAAGTGGATCCTCATCGACGCCGAAGGCCTCGTTGTCGGTCGCCTCGCTACCCTCATCGCCAATCGCCTGCGCGGCAAGCACAAGGCGACCTTCACGCCCCACGTCGATGACGGCGACAACGTCATCGTCATCAACGCCGAGAAGGTCGTCTTCACCGGCAAGAAGTACTCCGACAAGAAGTACTACTGGCACACCGGCTACCCGGGCGGCATCAAGGAGCGCACGGCGCGCCAGATCATCGAAGGCCGCTTTCCGGAGCGCGTCCTCGAGAAGGCTGTCGAACGCATGGTTCCGCGCGGCCCCCTCGGCCGTCGCCAGATGAAGAACCTGCGCGTCTACGCCGGCGCCAACCACCCGCATGAAGCCCAGCAGCCCGTCGCCCTCGACGTCGCCAAGCTGAACAGCAAGAACACAAGGAGCGCCTGATAATGGCCGACCTCTCCTCGCTCAAGGACCTCGGCGTCGCTGCTGCAGCTCCGGCCGCCTCCGCCCCGGTTCACGTCAAGAAGGTTGACGCCCAGGGCCGTTCCTACGCCACCGGCAAGCGCAAGGACGCCGTCGCCCGCGTGTGGGTCAAGCCGGGCTCCGGCAAGATCACCATCAACGGCAAGTCGTTCGAAGCCTATTTCGCCCGCCCGGTCCTGCAGATGATCCTGCAGCAGCCGATCGTCGCGGCTGCCCGTGACGGCCAGTTCGACATCGACGCCACCGTCGCCGGCGGCGGCCTTTCCGGCCAGGCCGGTGCCGTTCGTCACGGCATCTCCAAGGCGCTGACCTACTTCGAGCCGGGCCTGCGCCCGGTCCTCAAGAAGGGCGGCTTCCTGACCCGCGACTCGCGCGTCGTCGAACGCAAGAAGTACGGCAAGGCCAAGGCCCGTCGTTCGTTCCAGTTCTCCAAGCGCTAAGCGCTCGGACGATTTTTGGTTCAGGAAAGGCCGGGGCTCGCCCCGGCCTTTTCGTTTTCAGGGGAAAGCGCCCCCAAAAATCCCTTGCCTTCACATCGATGATTGGCGAACGTCCCGCCACATTCGGGGGAATCTTTCATGGCCAACAAGACGATCGACCATGCCATCACGGCCAGGACGCTGAAGAGCGCCGCCTCGGACCCGACCCATGCGGGCATCCTCTCTTTCATGCGCCGCCGCTACACCAAGGTGCTGAAGGATGTCGACGCCGTCGTCTGGGGCATCCCCTTCGACGCGGCGACCTCCAACCGGCCGGGCGCGCGCTTCGGGCCGCAGGCCATCCGCCGCGCCTCGGCGATCATGGACAACGATCCGCAATATCCCTTCGAGCGCGATCTTTTCGAGGACATGGCCGTCATCGACTACGGCGACTGCCTGCTCGACTACGGCAACCACCAGAAGACGCCCGGCACCATCGAGCGCGAGGCGAGGAAGATCCTGAAATCCGGCGCCTACCTGCTGACGCTCGGCGGCGACCATTTCATCACGCTGCCGCTCCTGCGCGCCCATGCGGAAAAATACGGCCCCCTCTCCCTCGTCCAGTTCGACGCGCACCAGGACACCTGGGCGGACGAGAAGGGCCGCATCGACCACGGCTCCTTCGTCGGCACCGCCGTGCGCGAGGGGCTGATCGACGCGGAAAGCTCGATCCAGATCGGCATCCGCACCCATGCGCCCGAGGATTGCGGCATCCGCATCCTCTATGGATACGACGTCGAGGAGATGAGCGCGGGCGAGATCGCCGACGCGATCGCCCATCATGTCGGGGACCGGGCGACCTATCTCACCTTCGATATCGACTGCCTCGACCCGGCCTTCGCGCCGGGCACCGGCACGCCCGTCCCGGGCGGCCCCACCAGCGCCCGCATCCTTTCGGTCCTGCGCAAGCTCGGCGCGCTGAACATCGTCGGCTCCGACGTGGTGGAGGTCGCGCCGGCCTATGACCATGCGGATATCACCGCCATCGCCGGCTCCAGCATCGCCATGTACATGCTCGGCCTCCATGCCGAGACACTGGCGGAGCGACGCTGAAACACGGCGTTGAATACGACAGGGCAAGGGGCTATATCGACGGCGGACGCGCAGAACAGGATGGGACGAGAGATGAAACCGAAGATCTTCATCGATGGCGAACACGGCACGACGGGCCTGCAGATCCGGACCCGCATGGCCGGCCGCGGCGATGTCGAGCTCCTCTCCATCCCCGAGGCCGAGCGCCGCAACGCCAGGCTGCGCGAAGACCTCCTGAACGGCGCCGACGTCGCAATCCTCTGCCTGCCGGACGACGCGGCCAAGGAAGCCGTCGCCATGGTCGCCGGCAACAATTCCGTGCGCATCATCGACACCTCGACGGCGCACCGCGTCCATCCGGACTGGGCCTACGGCTTTGCCGAGATGGACCGCGACCAGCCGAAGGCGATCGCCGGCGCCCGCTACGTCGCCAATCCCGGCTGCTATCCGACCGGCGCGATCGGGCTCCTGCGCCCGCTGCGCCTCGCAGGTATCCTGCCGGAGGACTATCCGGTGACGGTCAACGCCGTGTCGGGCTATACCGGCGGCGGCAAGCAGATGATCGCGCAGATGGAGGATGCCGGCCATCCCGAGCGCATCGACGCGCCGCACTTCCTCTACGGCCTGACGCTCAAGCACAAGCATGTGCCGGAAATGCAGGTGCACGGCCTCCTCACCCGCGCGCCCCTGTTCTCGCCCTCCGTCGGCAAGTTCCCGCAGGGCATGATCGTGCAGGTGCCGCTCTGCCTTTCCGACCTCAACGACCGCGCCTCGCTCGGCTCGCTCCACGAGGCGCTGGCCGACCACTATGCCGGCCAGGACATCGTCGAGGTGGTGGACCTGAAGGAAAGCGCCGGCCTTGCCCGCGTCAACGCGGTGGAGCTCGCCGATACGGACCGCATGAAGCTCTACGTCTTCGGCACCGCCGGCGCCCCGCATGTCAACCTCGTCGCCCTGCTCGACAATCTCGGCAAGGGCGCCTCGGGCGCCGCCGTGCAGAACATGGACCTGATGCTCAAGGGATGAGGTCTCAGCCCAAGGCGGACTGGATATCCGTCTGGCCGAAATCGTTGCCCTTGAAGAGCAGGGGCTCGTCGAGTGCCTTTGCCAGCGCGTAGGAAAAGCAGTCGCCAATGTTGAGGCCGGCAGGATGCCGGCCTTTTCCGTAGGTGCGGAATGCGTGGATCGCGAGGTCGGCCTGCCGCGCATCGACAGGTATCACTTCCGGATCGAGGACTTCGAGGAAGGTTTCCAGCGTTTCCCGACCGGTTGCGCCCTTGCGCCCCTCGATCGCGAAAGCGATTTCAACGCGGGTGACCGCCGACAGAAAGCACTTCTGGACGCCGGCCAGTGCGCCCGCATAAATCTCGGCGTCGTCCTCCAGCAAGAGAAGGGCCGCCAGCACCGAGGTATCGACGACCATCACCAAAGCCCGTCGTCGTCATATCCGACGATCTCGTCGGCGGCGCGGTTGTCCTGTTCCGGCAAGGCTGCGCAGGCCGCGCCGATCGCGAGCAGCCGCGCCTTCAGGTCCGTCGACCGGCCGCGGCGACGGCGCTCCCGCGCAAGGCGTTCGGCAAGTGCGTTGCGGATGGCGGCCGTCAGGCTCTCGCCGGTGAGGGCGGCCACTTCACGGGCGAGCCGGTCCGTCTCCGCATCCTTCAGGCTGAGTGCCATGGGACACCTCTTCTATAAAACATGCCCGATTATAGAAGAAACGGCGCATCAAGTCACGCCCGTTGCATTTCCCCATAAAACCCGCGCCAGTGAGCGATGGCGAAGCCGAGCACGATGAGGGCGCCGCCCTGGTGCGCCAGCGCCCAGCCGAGCGGGACCTGCCAGATCAGCGTGAGGATGCCGATCGTCGCCTGGAGACAGACGAGGCCGAAGAGCACGAGGGCGCGGCGGGCATGTGTCGTCTCGGGCGCGGCGCGCAGAGAGCCGATCAGGTGGGCCAGGGCGAGCGCGAAGAGCGCGTATGCGCCGATGCGGTGGACGAACTGCACCGTCTTCGGGTTCTCGAAGAGGTTGATCCACCAGGGCTGCTGCACGAAGAGGCCGCCGGGCACGACGGCGCCGTCCATCAGCGGCCAGGTGTTGTAGGAAAGCCCGGCATCGAGGCCGGCGACGAGGGCGCCGAGATAGATCTGGAAGATCGCCATGCAGGCGATGATGCCGGCCATGCGGCGGGAGCCATCGGTCGGCGCGGCATCGCCGCTGTGCGGCGAGAGCGCCCGCATCAGCCACGTCGTCCAGGCGAAGATCAGACAGGCGATGGTGAGGTGCGTCGCCAGCCGGTACTGGCTGACGGAGACCCGTTCGGCAAGGCCGGACGACACCATCCACCAGCCGATGAAGCCCTGGAAGCCGCCGAGCGCCAGCAGGCCGATCAGCGGCCAGCGCAGCTTCCTCTCGATGCGGCCGGTCAGCCAGAAGAAGGCGAGCGGCACGGCGAAGACGAAGCCGATGGAACGGGCGATCAGCCGGTGGGCCCATTCCCACCAGAAGATCGTCTTGAATTCCTCGACCGTCATGTCCTTGTTGATCTGCTGGTACTGGGGAATGCGCTTGTAGAGGTCGAACTCCTCCTGCCACGCCGTGTCGCCGATCGGCGGGATGACGCCGTGGATCGGCTTCCATTCGGTGATGGAGAGGCCGGATTCGGTGAGCCGCGTCGCGCCGCCCACCAGCACCAGCACGAACAGCGTGAACAGCACGAAGCCGAGCCAGCGGCGCACCTGGCGGCGGTCGCGGTCGATCCTGTCCGTGTCACTGTGGTTGCGGTATGCGGTCGCGGTCGTGGCGCTCATCGTCTCGGCTCCTTTTCCGGAACGGCGGCCGGCCCGCCATTCCGGTTGCTTTCCTGCGTCCCTCCGGATGCGAAACCGCGCGCGCGGCCTCCGCGGAATGACTGTGGCGTTGATTTGCCTGACCGGCCCGTGCAAAACAAGGCCCGAACCCTTGCGGCGCGCCGTCGCGCCATTTTGCCGCTACCCGATTGAAAGACTGCCCATGCCCCCTCGCCTTCGAAAACTGATCGGCACGGTCCTGATCATCATCCTCGTGCTCGTCTACGCGCTGGTGGCGACCACCATCGCCGCCGCGACGCTCGGCCAGTCGCCGTGGTATGTGCACCTCGTCTATTTCACGGTCACCGGCCTCCTGTGGATCCTGCCGGCCATGCTGATCATCAAGTGGATGGAAAAGCCCGGCAAGCCGCGCGACGAGTAGGTCACGTCTGGAGATGGGCCGCAAGGCCGGCGGGGTAGAGCTCCACGCCGGCCGGCAGCGCAAGCGGGTAGAACCAGCGCGCCGTCCAGACCGAACGGTCGTGCTCGACGAGCGCGATCTCGGGCCGGCGGTAGAGGCTTTCGTCGAGCAGGTAGACGGTCGCCGCGAAAATGAACTCGTGGCCCTGCGCGCCCTCATGCCAGAAGAGGTTCTCGAAGGCCGTCCACGGGCCGTCGATGGCGATCTCGCAGCCGAGTTCCTCGCGGAACTCGCGGGCGAGCGCCTCTTCCCGCGTTTCGCCGAACTCGATGGAGCCGCCAGGCGGGCGCACGCCCTTGACCGTACCGTCGTCGCGCGTCACTTCCGCCGCCAGCAGCCGGCCGCCGTGCCAGGCAAGCCCCAGCACCTTCACATGGATCTTCTGCGGCGGCCGCCAGGTCTGCATGGGTTCCTCCCGCCGGCGGGCCCGCCGCCCGCCGCTCTCGTTATCGACTTGCTAACCGCGCCGGCCGATTTCCCGCGGCATGCGGGCCGGCGCGCGCGGATTTAAACCAATTGCGCAAGCCTAGCGCCTATGGTGTGGCCGCGGCAACCGAATGCACGAAGGCAAGCCCATGGGAGCGATGCAACTCCATTTCCAGATCATGCCGTCCGAACGCGAGCTTGCCCGCGGCGCCCTGTCGCCGGCGGCCGAAGAGGACCAGACCCGGCCGATGCCGCTTTCGATCCGCCTGCACGGGCAGATGGAGCCGCTGGAGGCCCGCTGGCGGGCGCTGGAAGCGGATAGCGGCCTCTCGCTCCACCACAGCTACGACTGGTGCCGCGCCTGGGTGGCAAGCCGTGCCTGCAAGCTTTTGATCGTCGAGGGCTTTTCCGGCGGGCGCACCCACCTCCTGCTGCCGTTCGAAGTGGTGCGCCGCGGGCCGGTCCGTATCGCCCGTTTCCTCGCCGCACCGTTCAGCAACATCAATACGGGCCTCTATTCGCGGGAGTTCCGCAGCCTTTCCGCTCCGCCGCGCCTCAGGCAGGCGTTCGAGGCGGTGCGCAGCCAGCTTGCCCGCCACTGCGACGTCTTCCTTCTGGAGAACATACCGCTCGACTGGCGCGGCGACGCCAGCCCCTTCTGCGACCTTCCCGCGGTGCTGAACCAGAACGCCGCCTTCCAGATCGAGCTCCTCGCCGATTTCGAACGCACGCTGGAACAGCTCAACGCCCGCCGCCGCCGCAAGAAGTTCCGCGCCTCGGAGCGCCGCCTGGCGGCGCTCGGCGGCTACGAGCATGTCATTGCCGGGGCGGGCGCTGAAAGCCGGACGCTGCTGGAGACCTTCTTCGGGCAGAAGGCCGCGCGTTTCGACGCCATGGGCCTGCCGGACGTCTTCCGCGACGAAGGCACGCGGGATTTCTTCCGCCGCCTGGTGTCGGTGCCCGAGGCGGACGGCGGCTATCCGCTTCAGCTTCATGCCGTGCGCCTCAAGGGGGAAAACCACGGCCGCATCGTTGCCATTGCCGGCCTGTCGCGCAAGGGCGACCATGTGATCTGCCAGTTCGGCTCGATCGACGACACGATCGCCGCGGATGCCAGCCCCGGCGAATTCCTGTTCTACCTCGCCATCAGGAAACTCTGCGGCGAGGGCGTGCGCCTGTTCGATTTCGGCATCGGCGACCAGGCCTACAAGCGCTCCTGGTGCACGATCGAGACGCGGCAGCACGACCTTATCTGGCCCACCACGATGACCGGGGCGACCATGGCCGCGCTGCACCGGGCCAAGACCGGCGCGAAACGCCTCATCAAGCAAAAGCCGCAGGTCTACGCCTTCCTGCAACGCCTGCGCTCCGGCAAGGCGGCGCGGCTGCGCGAGGACAGCGCGGAGTGATCCCCCAAGGCCGGATGCCGAGCGGTCCTAAGCCGCCCGGCGGCCCGGATAGCGCGGCGGATCGGCACCCTCGCCCGTCATCAGCATGACCTCGCTGTAGCCGGCCGCGCCGAAGGCGTCGATCATCTCGACGATCTCGTCCTCGTCGGCGCCCGGAAGGGAGAGGATGATGTCGGTCTCCTGGTCGCGCGTCAGGCGCCGCACGCCCTCCACCTCGGCCGGGCCGCACTCGACGATCACCGTGTCATAGGCATCGGCGAACGAGGCTATGACCACCGCCAGCCGGTCGATGCCGCGCATGGCGCGCTTGATGTTGGCATTGCCGCGCGGAATGATGTGCGCGCCGGAGAGCCGGTCGCCATGGATGATGTCGCCGAAGACGGCGTCGCCGACGAGCAGGTCCGTGATGCCGGGTACATGGACGGACTGGGCCATCAGGCGCGTCGGGCAGGCCGAGCCGGTGAGGTCGATGACCAGCGTCTTGCGATGCTCCTCGGCGATGCGGCGGGCGAGCATGACGGTGGCGGTAGACCCGCGGTCGCCGGAGGGCGAGACGGAGACCGCGACCGAAATATTGTTCTCGACCATGTAGCGGGCGACGGCGGCGATGGAGAATTCGTCCTCCTCCTCGCTGTCGAGCGTATCGAGCAGCGAAGCGCGCGCGCCCTCCTCCGGCACGTTCCCGGCCTCTTCCTCGTCCTCGTCGGGCGTGATGTCGGCGAGGAGCGACCTGGCCGGCGCCCGCAGAGCGCGCACGGGAGCCGGATCGAGCCGCGCGACCGGATCGCGGCGCGTGACGGGGTCCCTGTTGACGGCCGGCGTCTCCGCCACGGCGTCCGCCTCGATCTCGTCCTCGCGACCCTCCTCCTCGCGCCGCGCAGCGTGGGCCGCGGGCACCGCCGCAATCGCACCGACGGGTTTTAGCGCACGGCCGCTGAACAGTTCGGCCAGCAGGACCGCGATCGCGCTCAGCATGAAGCCGGCGACGCCGCCGACCACGGTGATCGGCACGATCTTCGGAAACGCCACCTCGGTCGGCTCGACGGCGGCCGAGATGATGCGGGCGTCGGCCGGCGTGGAACTGCTGTCGGTACGCGACGTCGCCTCGCGGTAGCGGGCGAGATAGGTCTCCAGCAGCTGGCGCTGGGCGGTCGCCTCGCGTTCCAGCGCCTTGAGGCCGACCTCGTCCTCGCCGGCGCGCGCGCTGTTCGCCTTCACCCGGTTGAGCTGCTGCAGGAGCTGGGTTTCACGCAGCTCGGCGGTCTTGGCCTCGTTTTCAAGGCTCGACAGGATCTTCTGCGTTTCCGTCTTGATCTGCCCGCGGATGCCGACAAGCTGCGAGCGCAGGCCCTTCAGGCGCGGATGGCCTTCGAGCAGCGAGGTGGAGAGATCGGAGATCTGCCCCTGGATCTGCGCCTCGCTTTCCTTCAGCCGCTGGATCATCTGCGACCCGACCACGTCGCTCAGCGTGTCCGGCGCGCCGCCGGTCTTCAGCACGGCGCGTACGCTTCCGGCCCGCGCCTCCGCATTGGCGCGCTCGCCGCGCACGCGGGCAAGCTCGGTCGAGATGTCGGTGAGCTGGCGCGCGGCGAAGTTGGAATTGTCGCCGGTCGGCAGGAGATCGGACTGCGAGCGGTATTCGGCAACCTTCTGCTCGGCCTCGCGCACCTTCTCGCGCAGATTGGCGATCTCCGGCTCCAGCCAGCGCGTCGCCTCGGAATTGGTGTCGAGCTTCGCCCCGCTCTGCAGCGAGAGATAGACCTTCGCCATCTCGTTGGGAATCTCGGCGGCAAGGTGCGGGTCCTTGGAGGAGAACTCGATGCCGATGACGCGCGAGCGCTCCACCTGGTAAACGACGAGCTTGTCGATGAACTCCTTCAGGACGCGCTCTTCCGGTTCGAGTTCGAGCGGGCTCTTCTTCAGGCCCGACAGGACGAGCAGGTCGGAAATGGCCGAGGGTTTCGACGCCGGGTCGAACTCCTCCAGCTCGTAGAGCTTCATGTTGCGCGCGACCTGCTTGATGAGGTCGGCGGACTTGAGGAGCTGGACCTGGCTGGCGATGCCGAGTTCATCGAACGCCGGCGGCTGCTCGCGGCCCTGCGCGCGGTCGGTGCCCGTCGTGAAGGCCGGCTCGCGCGTTTCGATGAGGAGGCGGGCTTCGCTCTTGTAGCGCGGCGCAACGAGGCTGGCGCCGGCAAAGGCGACACCCGCGCAGGCGACCGTGGCGAGCAGCACGCGCAGGCGGTTGCGCCAGATCGCGCCGAAGAGGCCGCCAAGATCGATATCGACATCCTGCTGGCTGTGTGCGCCCGACATATCCCAACTCCAAACACCGCAATTTCCGCGCACGGTAAACAAACATGGTAACGCAAGGGTTAACCCCCGGGCGTTGTGCGGCGCCCCTTCCCCGGCCCGCAATGCGAAAAAACCCGCGTCGCCCGGCCCATCCGCGCCGCCCCTTTACCGACCATTAACCCTAACGGATCGATAACGGGCGCCAGACTTCTTAATCCGGATTGGGAAAGCGAATGGCATTCGCAACGATCAACAAGGGCATGCTGCTGGCGCTGGCGCTCATCGTGCCGGCGGTTGCCGGTTGCAGCGGCTATCGCCCCGCCCCGAAGGCCTTCCATGAGGCAACCATCCAGCCCTACCGCCTCGACAGCGGCGACCGGCTGCGCATCACCGTCTTCGAACAGGCCGGCCTCAGCAACACCTATTCCGTCGACCAGGCCGGCTATGTCGCCTTCCCGCTCATCGGCGCCGTGCCGGCGCGCGGGCAGACGCTCCAGGAACTGGAAGGCATCATCGCGACGAAGCTCCGGCAGGGATACCTGCGCGATCCGGACGTCTCCATCGAGGTCGATCGCTACCGTGCAATCTACGTCATGGGCGAAGTGGGCCAGGCCGGGCAGTACAGCTATGTCGCCGGCATGACGATCCAGAACGCCATCGCGCTCGCCGGCGGCTTCTCGCCGCGCGCCAACCAGGGCGATGTCGACGTCACGCGCAAGATCAACGGCAAGGTCCTCACGGGCCGCGTCTCCATCTCCGATCCGGTGCTGGCCGGCGACACGATCTACGTCCGCGAACGGTTGTTCTGAGCAACATGGCGGACGATGGGCCTCTGCGCATCATTCACTGCTTCCGCTCGCCCATCGGCGGGATCTTCCGCCATGTGCGCGATCTCGCCGAGTTCCACGCCAAGGCGGGCCACGACGTCGGCATCGTCTGCGACAGCCTTACCGGCAGTTCCTACGAGGACGGCCTGTTCGACGAAATCCGCCCCTATCTCTCGCTCGGCCTCACGCGCCTGCCGATCAGCCGGTCGATCAGCCCGCGCGACATCGGCGCCTTCTGGAGCAGCTATCACGAAATAAAAGGTTTGCAGCCGGACGTCCTGCACGGGCACGGCGCCAAGGGTGGCGCCATCGCCCGGCTCATCGGCTCAGCCCTGCGGGTCAACAGGTATCGCGTAGCCCGCCTCTATTCGCCGCACGGCGGCAGCCTGCACTACAATCGCCGCTCGGCAACGGGCCTGGCGATCCTCACCGCCGAGCAGGTGCTCGAACGGCTCGGCGACGCGCTCGTCTTCGTGTGCGACTACGAGCGCGAGGCCTATGCCGCGCGCGTCGGCCGGCCGCGCGTCAGGGCGGAGCGCATCTACAACGGTATCCACGACCGCGACTTCGCGCCCGTCCATTCGCGCGAGGACGCCGTCGACTTCCTCTATATCGGCATGCTGCGCGACCTGAAGGGGCCGGACGTCTTCGTCGAGGCCTTCGCCCGCACGGAGCGGCTGGTCGGCCGCCCGCTCTCGGCGCTCGTGATCGGCGACGGGCCGGACAGGGCGAAATACGAGGACATGATGCTGCGCATGGGCCTTGGCCGGCGCATCGGCATGCTGCCGGCGCGCAAGGCGCACGACGCCTTCGCGCTGACGCGCAACGTCGTCGTGCCCTCGCGCGCCGAGGCCATGCCCTATATCGTGCTGGAGGCGCTCGCGGCGCGAAAGCCGGTGATCGCGACGCGCGTCGGCGGCATTCCGGAAGTGCTCGGCCGCGACAGCATCGCCCTTGCCGAACCGGGCGATCCCGACGGGCTCGCCGCGCTGATGACCGCGGCGATCGCCGATGCGGACTGGCCGCGCAAGGTGATGCCCGAGCCGGCCGCCTTCAAGGCGTCCTTCTCCGCCTCCGTCATGGCCAACGCCCTGCTCGACCTCTATTACGACATCCTCGCCCGGCAGGCCGGCACGAACCGGCACGGCGCCTGACGTTACGGCAATCACAACGTAAACGTTTCTTAGGGGCTTCGTGCTATTTCCGGGGCAAAGCCCCCACAGGTGCGTGCCATGAACCATGTCGACAAGCCCGTCTCCTTCGATCCGGAAGCCCTGCGGCGCAAGGTGTCCGAAATATCGGTCAACGGACCGGGCGAAAGCCAGGATGCGGGTATCACCGTCGAACTCAACCCGCTCGCCCGCAAGATCGCGGCGCAGTTCCGCGTCGACACCTATTCGCCGAGCATGATCATCGGCCTCCTGCGCCTTCTCGAATTCGGCGCGCTGCTCGCGCTCGGCTACGTCATCCATGCGCTTTACGTCAGCGACATGGGCATGCCCTTCTTCTACCTCCTGGTGCTCGGCACCGGCGCCGGCATCGGCGTCCTGATGCTCCAATTGGCCGATGCCTACCAGGTGCCGGCCCTGCGCTCGCCCTGGCGCATGACGCCGCGCATCCTCACAGCCTGGGCGCTGGCCTTCGGCGCCATGGCGCTCATGGTGTTCTTCTTCAAGTCCGGCGACCAGTATTCCCGCATCTGGTTCGCCTCCTGGTTCCTCGCCGGATCCGTATACCTCGTCATCGAACGGCAGGTGATCGCCTATTCGATCCGCCGCTGGGCGCGCAACGGCACCATGGAGCGCCGCGCCGTCATCGTCGGCGGCGGCGAGCCGGCCAAGGAACTCATCCGCACGCTCGAACAGCAGCCGGAGAACGACATCCGCATCTGCGGCATCTTCGACGACCGCGACGAGCGCCGCTCGCCGGCCGTCATCGCCGGCTACCCGAAGCTCGGCAATATCGCCGAACTGGTCGAATTCGCCCGCCTCGCCCGCATCGACATGCTGATCATCTCGCTGCCGCTCTCGGCCGAGGCGCGCATCCTGGCGCTTCTCAAGAAGCTGTGGATCCTGCCGGTCGACATCCGCCTTGCCGCCCATTCCAAGGGCCTGCGCTTTCGCCCGCGCAGCTATTCGCAGGTCGGCAACCTGCCGATGCTCGACATATTCGACAAGCCGATCGCCGACTGGGACAATGTCGCCAAGCGCCTCTTCGACATCTTCTTCAGCATCGTCGCGCTGGTCCTGCTCTGGCCGGTGATGCTTGGCGCGGCCATCGCGGTCAAGCTCTCCTCGCCCGGCCCGATCATCTTCAAGCAGAAGCGCCACGGCTTCAACAACGAGGTCATCGAGGTCTACAAGTTCCGCTCGATGTACACGCATCTTGCCGATCCCACGGCCAAGGCCGCCGTGACGAAGGGCGACCCGCGCGTCACCCGCGTCGGGCGGTTCCTGCGCAAATCCTCGATCGACGAGTTGCCGCAGTTCTTCAACGTGCTGAAAGGCGACCTCTCCCTCGTCGGCCCGCGCCCGCACGCCATCCAGGCGCAGTCGAACGACCGCAAGTATGTCGACGTCATCGAGAGCTATTTCGCCCGCCACCGGGTCAAGCCGGGCGTCACCGGCTGGGCGCAGATCAACGGCTGGCGCGGCGAGATCGACCATGACGACAAGATCCGCTTCCGCACCGAATTCGACCTCTACTACATCGAGAACTGGTCGCTCTGGCTGGACCTGAAGATCCTCGTCCTGACCCCGATGCGCCTGCTCAACACGGAAAACGCCTATTGAGCGACGTGGCCCTCCCCTATGCGGCGCCGTTCCGGCCGCGCCTGGCGGCCCTCGGCATCATCGGCTCGCTGCTGGTGGCGGTCGGGGTGTTCCTTTCCGGCTTCGTCATCAGCGAGCCGGCGCCCTACGAGCTCTTCATGGCCGGGCTCATCGGCCTGTGGGCGACCGTCGGCCTGCGCATCTCGCGGGGCATCGCGCCGCTGCTCGTGCTGCTCATCCTGTTCAACATCGGCGGCATGCTGTCGCTGACCATGCTCGACGACCTGTCGGTCGGGCCGATGTACATCGCCGTCTCGCTCTTCCTGGCGCTCTCCAGCGTGTTCTTCGCCGCCATCGTGGAGGCCAATCCGGCGCGGCTGGTGCTGATCTTCCGCGCCTGGGTGGCCGGCGCGCTCATCACCGCCGCGTTCGGCATCCTCGGCTATTTCCATGCCTTTCCCGGCGCCGAGGCCTTCACGCTCTACGACCGCGCCAAGGGCGCCTTCCAGGACCCCAACGTCTTCGGCCCCTTCCTCGTCGGGCCTTCGCTCTACCTGCTCTACGGCCTGCTCTCCGGCCGCATCCTCGGCGCGCCGCTGAAGGTCTTCGGCGTGCTGGTGCTGGCGCTCGGCATCTTCCTGTCCTTCTCGCGCGCCGCCTGGGGGCTCTATCTCCTCTGCGTCGTCGCGCTCGTCTTCGTCATGCTGCTGAAGGAGCGCACCGGGGCGTTCCGCCTGAAAATCCTCATCCTCAGCCTCTCGGCCGCCGGCCTGATGGTGGTGGCGCTCGTCGTCGCGCTGCAGTTCGACAAGGTGGCGAACCTCTTCTCCAGCCGCACCCAGCTCGTGCAGGACTATGACGGCGGCCATCTCGGCCGCTTCGAGCGCCATCGCATCGGCTTCCTCATGGCGATGGAAAAGCCGCTCGGCATCGGCCCCATGGAGTTCAGCAAGCTGTTCCCCGAGGACGAGCACAATATCTGGCTGAAATCGCTGACCACCTACGGCTGGCTCGGCTTCACCGCCTACCTCGCGCTGATCCTCTGGACGCTTTCGGCCGGCTTCAAGGCGCTCCTGCGCAACCGGCCCTGGCAACCCTTCCTGATGATCTCCTACATCACCATCGCCGGCCATACCGCGATCGGCTTCGTCATCGACACGGATCACTGGCGGCATTTCTACCTGCTGCTCGGGATCGTCTGGGGATGCCTTGCCCTCGAGAAGCGCCACAACAGGCAGACCGCCCCGGACTGACAGAACCATGACAAGAAGACAGGACAGGGTTTTGCGCCGGATGCGCCTCCTGCAGGTGCTGGAGACCGGCGGCGGCGGCTCCGGCCGGCATTTCATCGACCTGTGCCGCGGCCTGACGGCCCGCGGCCACGCCGTGCACGCCATCTACTCGCCGCTGCGGGCGGAGGCACGCTTCGTCGAGGAGATGCAGGCGCTCGGCCTTGCCGGGCTGCACGCCGTGGCCATGACGCGCGCACCCGGCCCGTCGGACCTCTACGCCTGGCGGCAGATCCGCGCCGTCATGCGCAGCGCCGGCCCCTTCGACGTCGTCCATGCCCACAGTTCCAAGGCCGGCGCGCTGGCGCGCCTTCGCCTGCCCGGCCGCCACATCCCGCGGGTCTATACGCCGCATGCCTTCTACACGATGGATCCCGGCCTCGGCACGCTCGGCCGCCACGTCTACGGCGCGATCGAAAAACTGCTCGCCCGCGGCTTCACCGATCGCGTCATCTGCGTTTCCGCCGATGAATACGCTCATGCCCGCGCCCTCGGCATGCCGCGTGAAAAGCTGTCGATCGTCGTCAACGGCGTCGAGACGCCGCCGGCCGATCGCCGCGCCGCCGTGCGCCAGGCGCTCGGCATTCCAATGGAGGCGCTGCTCTTCGGCTTCGTCGGCCGGCTCTGCCACCAGAAGGCGCCGGAACGCCTGGTGGCGGCCTTCGCGCGCGTCGCCGAACGCGTGCCGCACGCCCGCCTGCTGATGATCGGCAGCGGCGACATGGAGGGGGAGGTGCGCCGGCAGGTCGAGGCGAGCGGCCAGGCGGCCCGCATCCACCTCACAACGGGCTTCACCGGCGTGGAGGCGATGGCCGCCATCGACGTGCTGGCCATGCCGAGCCGCTACGAGGCCATGTCCTATGTCATGCTGGAGGGGGCCGCCGCCGGCAGGCCGCTGATCCTCACCGATGTGGGCGGCGTCTCCACGGTGCTGAAGGACGGCGAGAACGGCATCCTCCTGAAGAACGCCGACGATCCGGCGCCCCTCGCCGAGGCCATGCTGCGGCTCAGCGATCCCGGCCAGCTCGCCCGCCACACGGTCGCTGCCCTCGCCCGTGCCCGCAGCCCCGAATACCGCCTCGAGCGCATGGTCTGCGAGACCGAGACGATCTATCGCGGCCTTATCGCCTGAAAGCGAAAGCCGCCGCCCTTTCGGGGCGGCGGCTTTCGCGGGATTGGCTCCAGAGTCTGTCAGGTTCATTGTGAATCTGACAGACTCTGGATTTCTTTGTTTTCGTTTGTCTCTTCGGGAAAACCGGTTCCCACTTTTCCCTGACAAACTCTAGCGCCGGATCGCCCGCGCCAACGCGATGAGGATGCAGGCGCCGATGAAGCCCGCAATCAGATAGCCGATCCAGCCGCCGAGCGACACGCCAATCAGCCCGAGCAAGAGGTTCGCCACCGCCGCGCCGACGATGCCGAGCACGATGTTCATCAGCACGCCTATATTGCTTTTCATGAACATTTCGGCGAGCCATCCCGCTACACCGCCGATGATGATGGCCGCAATCCAGCCAACGCCTGCATCTTCCATTTCCGTCTCCTTGACCCTGCCAATATCACCGGCGAACGAGGCCGGCCGAAGAAAACGCAAGAAAGCCCGCAAGGTTCCGGCGGAACCATGCATCCTGTCGAAAATAAAAGGAAAATGGTCGGAATGGCGGGATTCGAACCCGCGACCCCTTGACCCCCAGTCAAGTGCGCTACCGGGCTGCGCTACATTCCGGACCGCCGAAACCCCTATAGTCTCGGGCACTTGGATGCAAGGGGGAATTTTACAGAAAGCACGGAAAAGGAACAAACGGGATGGATAGGCGCAGGTGGAAACCGAAAGTCCCACCGGAAGTTCTGAATATGCTTAGCGCTTATTGACGCCGGACAAAGCCGCCGGTCCATACAGGCGCCGCCGGCCGGAAGGCCGAAAAGCGCAATTTTTCGCACGACAATTTTTCGCACGACCGTACCGGAAACCCCGAATCAGACCTTCCCGGGCCTTAGACGAAAGTCGTAGTGTGGCCCCGCTCGCTTGTCATTTGCGAGCACTCCCCCGCGTCACAAAGAGCCAAGCGTGACGCTTGTTTGCCCCGCCACCGTGCGGGGCCTTTTCTTCCCTCAGCGCACCTGGTCGAGCAGGCGCTTGCATTCCAGGAGATCGTAGAGCGCTTCCTGCAGGAGCGCGCGGTCTTCCTTGCCGACGCTGGTCTTGCCGATCGAGATCTCGGGCGCCTCGTCGCCACCGCCGACGAAGGAGAAGAAGCGGCGGCTGGCCGGCGCCTTGGCGCGGCCGACGATCTGGTCCTCGTCGCTGCCGGCCTTGGGCGGCGGCGGTTCTTCGTGGCTCGCCGCGGCCAGCGCCTCGACGGTGGCAAGGTCGCCGCTGGCGATGGCGGCGACGAAGCGGTTGCCGTTGACCTTCAGGAGCTTCTGCACGCCCTTGATCGTATAGCCGTGGTCGTAGAGGAGATGACGGATGCCCTTCAGCAGGTCCACGTCTTCCGGGCGATAGTAGCGGCGCCCGCCGCCGCGCTTCATCGGCTTGATCTGCGTGAAGCGCGTCTCCCAGAAGCGCAGCACATGCTGCGGCAGGTCGAGATCGTCGGCAACCTCGCTGATGGTGCGGAACGCGTCCGGACTCTTGTCCATTCTACCCTCGGTGAAAACCCATGCACGGCAACGGAAGGCCCTGCCGAATCGTATTCATTTCAGCGGGTTGCCGGACGATATTCAAGTTTCAAATTGCCGATCCGCCGGCAATCGGCAGAAAAACGCTCAGGAGGCGGGCGACGCCGGCTTCTGTTTCGCCTTGCGTGCGATATGTGCCTTCAGCACCCGCTGCTTGAGCACGTTCGACGCCTTGAAGGTCATCACCCGGCGCGGCGAGATCGGCACTTCCTCGCCGGTTTTGGGGTTGCGACCGATGCGCTCGTTCTTGTCGCGCACCTGGAACGTGGCGAAGGAGGAGAGTTTCACGCTCTCCCCCCGCACGATGGCATTGCAGATCTCGTCGATCACGGTTTCGACAAGCTCTGCGGATTCGGTCCTCGAAAGGCCGACCTTCCGGAAAACCGATTCGGCCAAATCTGCGCGTGTCACCGTCTTGCCGCTCATCGTTCCTCACCGATATCCCATTGAAAGCCTATGGTTAAGTGGCGGAAGAGTATTGTCCTTGCCCCCCCGGGTCAAGCGGCCCCTGCGCCCGGACGCGGGATAGGGCGCCCGACCGGCGCTCTACCCCGGCGAAGGGACGGCCGGAGCCTGCCCGTTGCCCGTCTTCCAGGGGGAAGCGACTACCAGCGCAGCAGCACCGCGCCCCAGGTGAAGCCGCCGCCCATGGCCTCCAGCAGCACGAGGTCGCCGTCCTTGATTCGCCCGTCGCCGGCCGCCGCAGCCAGCGCCAGCGGGATCGAGGCGGCAGAGGTATTGCCGTGCAGGTCGACGGTGACGACGACCTTTTCGAGCGGAATGCCGAGCTTCTTGGCCGAGCCGTCGATGATGCGCTTGTTCGCCTGGTGCGGCACCAGCCAGTCGACGTCCTCGGCCGCAAAGCCCGTGGCATCGAAGGCCGAGACGATCACGTCGGTGATCATGCCGACCGCATGCTTGAAGACCTCGCGGCCTTCCATGCGCAGATGGCCGACCGTGCCCGTGGTGGACGGGCCGCCGTCGACGAAGAGTTTTTCGCGGTGCGCGCCGTCGGAGCGCAGTTGCGTCGTCAGCACGCCGCGGTCCTGATTGGTGCCCGCCCCTTCCGCGGCCTCCAGCACGATGGCGCCGGCGCCGTCGCCGAAAAGCACGCAGGTCGTGCGGTCGGTCCAGTCGAGGATGCGCGAGAAGGTCTCCGCGCCGATGACCAGCACGCGTCTGGCAAGGCCGCCGCGGATATAGGCGTCGGCGGTCGTCACCGCATAGACGAAGCCGGAACAGACGGCCTGCACGTCGAAGGCGAAGCCATGGTGCATGCCGAGGCGGTTCTGGATGTTGACGGCGGTCGCCGGGAAGGTGTTGTCCGGCGTCGAGGTGGCGACGATGATGACGTCGATGTCCGCGGGCGTCAGGCCCGCCTTGTCGAGCGCGGCGCGCGCGGCGCCCTCGCCGAGCGATGCGGTCGTCTCGCCTTCGCCGGCGATGTAGCGCTGGCGGATGCCGGTGCGCTGCACGATCCAGTCGTCGGACGTGTCGACCATGCTTTCCAGCTCGGCATTGGTAAGTACCCGCTTCGGAAGCGCCGCTCCGAAGCCGCGGACCACTGAACGAATCATTCTATACCTCGTCGCTCATGCCCTGGGCGGCACCTTCGACGGGGCGGCCGGCATGATACTTCTGCAAATCTCTCTCGATCTTGTCCTTCAGGCCGTTGCGGGCCATGTCGTAGCCGACGTCGACGGCCGCGGCAAACCCCTCGGCGTCCGTGCCGCCATGGCTCTTGATGACGATGCCGTTGAGGCCGAGGAACACGCCGCCGTTGACCTTGCGCGGATCCATCTTCTCGCGCACCCGGTCGAAGGCGCTCTTGGCGAGGATATAGCCGAGCTTGGCCATCCAGGTACGCGACATGGCGGCGCGCAGGTACTCGGCGATCTGCCGCGCCGTGCCTTCCGCCGCCTTCAGCGCAATGTTGCCGGCAAAACCTTCCGTGACCACCACGTCCACCGTACCGCGACCGATATCGTCGCCTTCGACGAAGCCGTAATAGTCAATCGTGTCGAAATTGGCCTCGCGGATGAGCTGGCCGGCGGCCTTCACCTCTTCCTGGCCCTTGATCTCCTCGACGCCGACATTGAGCAGACCCAGCGTCGGCTTATCGATCCCGAACAGGGCCCGCGCCATGGCGCCGCCCATCAGCGCGAAATCGAAGAGCTGGTTCGCATCCGCGCCGATCGTCGCGCCGATATCGAGCACGATGCTCTCGCCCTTGAGCGTCGGCCAGATGCCGGCGATCGCCGGGCGCTCGATATTGGCCATCATGCGCAGGCAGAATTTCGACATGGCCATCAGCGCGCCGGTATTGCCGGCGGAAACGGCGACGTCGGCCTCGGCCTTGGCGACGGCATCGATCGCCTGCCACATGGAGGATTTGCCGCGGCCGCGGCGTAGCGCCTGGCTCGGCTTCTCATCCATGGCGACGGCGACATCGCAGTGGTGGAAGATGCTGGCGGCTTTCAGCTTGGGATGCTGCGCCAGCAGCGGCTCGCATTCGGCGGCATTGCCGAAGAGCACGAAACGAATGTCGGGATGGCGCTCGAGAGCCTTGGCTGCGCCCGGGATAGCGACCTTGGGGCCGAAATCGCCACCCATGACATCGACGGAAATTCTGACCACGCGTGTCTTGCCTTAATTCTTGTTTTCCAGGGACAGAGGGCTGCCGCGGCGGAATCCGGTCAAAATACCGCTTTTCGCCGGGGGCACAACTGAATTATCGGGCGTCGCAGGAGACGTTCAGTCTTTTTTCCAGTCCTTCAGAACGGCGAAAGGCGACGGTTTTCTGTCGTCCTTGCCGGTGCTCTCGATGTGACCGGAAAAGCCCACGCCGGACTTGCGCGGATAGGGGTCGATGGCGAGTGCGACATGTTCGGCCGCAACCACGCCGGCATCGACCGTGTCGCCCGTGAAGATCTCCGGCGCATCCGGCCCGTCGGGATCGAGCAGCATCTCGCCGGTCTCGCTTGCGACCGGAAGCCGTGCCAGCTTGGAGCCCTCGGGCACGAAGACCACCTCGACCGGCTCGTCGATATGCGCCTCGACGGGATCCAGCGTGACGACGCAGGCCTGCACGATATCCGCCGTGACGCGGCCCTTGAGGCGCACGCCGTCGCGCTTCCAGCGCTGGAGCTGGAAGGTGGCGGAAAGCGCCTTCACCTCCAGCACGGACCAGATCCTGGCAAGGCCCGCGCACTCCTCGGCATCGGCGCGGATCGTCACCTCGACCGGATTGGCGGAAATGTGCCCCACCTTGACCGGATAGGAGAAGGGCGTGTCGTCGTCTGTCTTCATTCTATTCCCTTTTGGCCGCCCTCAGGCGGCGTGTCCCTGCGCTCCGGCTCCGCGACGGTGAGCGCGCCGACCCGGATCTCGTCCTCGCCGACGGCAATCATCGCCTTTTCGGCCGTGAAGAGATAGTGGGCGAGGTCGGCCATCGACGGCGCATCCTCCCCGGCCTCCGGGTGGATGTTGCGCCGGAGGGCGGTGGCAAGGCCGTCCCGGTCGCCGGTATCGAGCGCCGCAGCGTAGGATTCCAGCCGGCCGTAGAACATGCCGGCGAACTTCTTCATGCGCTTGGGCACGCCGACATCGCCGACGCCGAGCTCGCGAATCGAATGATCCACGTCCTCGAAGAAGGCGTCGACGATCTCCTGGGCGATCTCCTGGCCGGACGTGCCGCTTGCGCGGGTGCGCCGGAAGTAGAGGATCAGCATGGCCGAGAGCATCTCGAAACGGCCCATCACCGTGTCGGGAACATCAAGCACTTCATAGAGATAGGGATGGCGCGCCGCCGTCGTCAGCGTCGCGTACTGCTTTTCGACGATACGCCGGTTGCCGTTTTTTTTGCCGAACAGGCCGAAAATCATCATAAAGCCTAGTTTTGCCCGATTCAAACCATGGAGCCGTCGCAAGTCATGTTGCATGACGCTCGAAGCTGGTTTACCGAAGCAGGCATGAATTGCAATGGCTGCGCGGCCATCACAGTCCCGGGGATGTTGTTGAAGAGAGATGCTCTGAACATGAAGCTGTTGCGTAACGCCGCCATTGCCATCGCGCTTTCCTCGTCCGTTCTCGCAGGCTGCCAGGGTCCCGGCGAAGTGCTGCACCAGGGTTACGTCGTCGACCAGGAAACGCTGGCGCTGGCGCCGGTCGGCTCCTCGCGCGAGCAGGTGCTGCTCTCGCTCGGCTCGCCGTCCGCCACCGCGACCTTCGACAACGAGGTCTTCTACTACGTTTCGCAGACCCGCAAGCGCCCCGTCGCCTTCATGAAGCCGAAGGTCGTCGAGCAGAGCGTCCTCGCCATCTATTTCGACAAGGAAGGCGTCGTCGAGCGCCTCGCGCATTACACGCTGAAGGACGGCCGCGTCTTCGACATGATCTCGCGCGTCACGCCGACCGGCGGCGTCGAGCTCACCTTCCTCGGCCAGCTCCTGCGCGGCACCGGCGGTGCGCCGGGCGCGGCGATCCAGAACATCTTCGGCGGCGGCGGCCCGAAATAAGGCGCCTTCGCCCGTCCCTGAAAATACGAAACCGCGGGGATCGCTCCCCGCGGTTTCTTTTTGGTCGCCGGACGGCGCTGCCCGTCAGGCGAGAACGGCCAGCAGCAGGAGCGCCACGATATTGGTGATCTTGATCGCCGGGTTGACCGCCGGGCCTGCCGTGTCCTTGTAGGGGTCGCCGACGGTGTCGCCGGTAACGGAGGCCTTGTGGGCCTCCGAGCCCTTCATGTGGCGCTGGCCGTCCTTGTCGACGAAACCGTCTTCGAAGCTCTTCTTGGCATTGTCCCATGCCCCGCCACCGGAGGTCATGGAGATGGCCACGAAGAGGCCGTTGACGATGACGCCGAGCAGCGAGGCGCCGAGCGCCGCAAAGGCCGAGGCCTTGGAGCCGGAGATCAGCAGCACGCCGAAATAGACGACGAGCGGCGCCAGCACCGGCAGCAGCGAGGGCACGATCATCTCGCGGATCGCCGCCTTGGTGAGAAGGTCCACCGCGCGGCCATAGTCCGGCCGTTCGGTGCCGGCCATGATGCCGGGCTTCTCGCGGAACTGCCTGCGCACTTCCTCGACGATGGCGCCAGCCGCACGGCCGACGGCGGTCATCGCAATGCCGCCGAAGAGGTACGGGATGAGACCGCCGAAGATCAGGCCGGCGACGACATAGGGGTTGGAGAGGTCGAAGGAGACCGGCCCCATATCCGCGAAATACGGATATTTGTCGCCGTTTGCCGCGAAATAGGCGAGGTCGTTCGAATAGGCGGCGAAGAGCACCAGCGCGCCGAGGCCCGCCGAACCGATCGCGTAACCCTTGGTTACGGCCTTGGTCGTGTTGCCGACGGCGTCGAGCGCGTCGGTCGACTTGCGCACTTCCGGCGGCAGGTGCGACATTTCGGCGATGCCGCCGGCATTGTCGGTGACCGGGCCGAAGGCATCGAGCGCCACGATCATGCCGGCAATGCCGAGCATGCCGGTAACCGCGATGCCGGTGCCGAACAGGCCGGCCAGCTGGTAGGTGGAAATGATGCCGCCGACGATGACGATGGCCGGCAGCGCCGTCGATTCCAGCGAGACCGCGAGGCCCTGGATGACGTTCGTGCCGTGGCCGGTGACCGATGCCTGGGCGATCGAGTTCACCGGGCGCTTGTTGGTGCCGGTATAATATTCGGTGATCACCACGATGAGCGCCGTCACCACGAGGCCGAGCAGGCCGCAGATGAAGAGGTTCGTGCCGGTGATCTCCTTGCCGGCGACGGTGCCGACGACACCCCAGCCGACGGTGACCGACGTGGCGGCCGCAAGGCCGAGGATCGACAACGCGCCCGTGACGATGAGGCCCCGGTAGAGGGCGCCCATGATCGAGCCGTTCGAGCCGAGCTTGACGAAGAAGGTGCCGATGATCGAGGTGATGATGCAAGCGCCGCAGATGGCCAGCGGATAGATCATGGCGGTGCCGAGAACCGGCGTGCCGGCGAAGAAGATCGCCGCGAGAACCATGGTGGCGACGACGGTCACCGCATAGGTCTCGAACAGGTCGGCCGCCATGCCGGCGCAATCGCCGACATTGTCGCCGACATTGTCGGCGATGGTGGCCGGGTTGCGCGGATCGTCTTCCGGAATGCCGGCTTCCACCTTGCCGACGAGGTCGCCGCCGACATCCGCGCCCTTGGTGAAGATGCCGCCGCCGAGACGGGCGAAGATGGAGATCAGCGAGGCGCCGAAGCCGAGCGCGACGAGCGCGTCGATGACCTCACGCGAGGCCGGCTCCTGACCGAGCAGCCCGGTGAGGACCCAATAGTAGATCGACACGCCGAGCAGCGCGAGGCCGGCGACCAGCATGCCGGTGATCGCGCCCGACTTGAAGGCGATGTCGAGGCCGGAGGACAGGCTGACGGATGCGGCCTGCGCCGTGCGCACATTGGCGCGGACGGACACATGCATGCCGATGAAACCGGCGACACCGGAGAGAACGGCGCCGATCAGGAACCCGATGGCGGCCGTTGCGGAAAGCAGCAGCCAGGTGCCGACGAAAACGACGACCCCGACGATGGCAATGGTCTTGTACTGCCGGGTGAGATAGGCCTGCGCCCCTTCCCGGATATAGCCTGCAATTTCCTGCATGCGGGCATTCCCCTGATCGGCGGCAAGCACCGACCGTGTCGCCCAGATGGCATAAACCACCGAGAGCAACCCGCATGCGATAACGCCCAACAATATGGTCATTTCGCTCTGTCCTCCTTGAAGGCGGCGGGGTCCTCTCCCCGCAGCCGATATGCGCCCGCTCCCGTTTGCCTCCTCACAAGACGGGGCCGGCGCGAGGCCAGAGTGCGTTTGCGAATCGGTTGCGTCAAGCCGCCGCAATGCGGCAAGCGACGCGCTACGCTGGATTTTTCGGCGTCGGTCGACGGCCGGGCTCAGGCGGCCTGGCGGCGGCTGCGCAAAAGCAGGAGAAGAACGAGAACGAGGCTCACCCCGGTGATCGGCCAGAACATCAGGTTGATCGTCTGCCAGCCATAGGCGTTGAACACCTTGCCGGAGGAAAACGAGGCGAGCGCCACCGTGCCGAACAGGATGATGTCGTGGAAGCCCTGCACCTTGTCGGCCTCGTGCGGCTTGTAGCTGGAGGCGACGATGGCGGTGGCGCCGATGAAGCCGAAGTTCCAGCCGATGCCGAGCAGGATCAGCGCGCCCCAGAAATTCCACAGCGCGATGCCGGCATGGGCGACCGCCGCGCAGGCCATGAGGATGATGAGGCCCGCGGCGACCACCTTCTCCGTGCCGAAGCGCTGGATCAGCATGCCCGTGAAGAAGCTCGGCGCGAACATGGCGAGCACATGCCACTGGATGCCGAGCGTCGCCAGCTCCGGCGAGAAGCCGCAGCCGATGACCATGGCGAGCGGCGCGCCGGTCATCATGAAGGTCATCAGCGCGTAGGAGGAGATGCCGCAGACCATGCCGGTGAGGAAGCGCTGGGTCAGCACGATCTCGCCGAGCGGCCGCGCCGCCTCGCCCGTCGCCACGGCCGCCGCCTTGTGGTCCGGCAGGCGCAGGAACAGGAAGAGCCCGATCGCGGCAAGGCAGAGCGGGGCCAGCGCCACGAAGGCGCCGGCAAACAGCACCGGCTCGAACAGGTCCTTGGTGAGGATGACGACCTGCGGGCCGAGCACGGCGGAGATGACGCCGCCGGCGAGAATCCAGGAAATGGCGCGCGGCTTGTAGAAGGACGGCGAGGCATCGGCTGCGGCGAAGCGGATCTTCTGGGCGAAACCGCTGGAAATGCCGACCAGCACGAAGCCGAGGGCGAAGAGCCAGAAATCGCCGCGGAACAGCGCGATGGCGGCGACGAGCCCGCCGCCCGCGCCGATCAGCGCGCCGACGATGAAGCCGTAGGTGCGGCCGAGCATGCGGGCCGCGATGGCGACGAGCACGGCGCCGAGCGCCACGCCGACATTGAAGCCGGTCAGCGGGGCGGTGGCGAGCGACTTGTCCGCGCCGAGCAGGTTGTAGCCGGCAAGGCCGCCGACGGAAAAGACGATCGGCCCGGCCGAGGCAAGCAGGGCCTGTGCGATCATCAGGAGGAACACGTTGCGGCGCGCGGCCGAAAGTTCCCGTTCAAGACCTTCGACCGTGCCCGTGCTCATGCCGCCTACCGTTTTACTCGCCGTGTCTTACTTGCGTGTGTCCGGCCGAAGCTGCTTGGCGATGCGGTCGAGCACCGCGTTCACCAGCTTCGGCTCCTCGTCCTCGAAGAACGCCTTGGCGATCTCGACATATTCCGTGACGATCACGGCGACCGGCACGTCCTTGCGCTCCTTCAGCTCGAAGGTGCCGGCGCGCAGGATGGCGCGCACGGTGGAATCGACCCTGGACAGCGCCCAGTCGTCCTGCAGGGCGGCGCCGATCATCGGGTCGAGCAGGCGCTGGTCGCGCACCACGCCCGCGACGATCGAGCGGAACCAGGAGGCGTCCGCCTTGAGGTAGGTATCGCCGTCGACTTCCTGGCCGAGGCGATGCGCCTCGTATTCGGCGACGACTTCCAAGACGCCGGTGCCGCCGATATCCATCTGGTAGAGCGCCTGCACGGCGGCAAGACGCGCCGCGCCGCGCTGGTTGGCCGGCTTCACCGGCTGCTGATCCCTGTCCGTCGTCACTGTTCGCCGCCCAGTTTCTTCTTCAGATCGATCATGGTGAGCGCCGCGCGGGCGGCAAAGCCGCCCTTGTCGCCTTCCGAGCGGCGGGCGCGCGCCCAGGCCTGCGCGTCGTTCTCGACGGTCAGGATGCCGTTGCCGATCGGCAGGGCCTCGCTGACGGACAGGTCCATCAGGGCGCGGCTCGATTCGTTGGCGACGATGTCGAAATGGTAGGTCTCGCCGCGAATGACCATGCCGAGCGCGACGAAGCCGTCATACCAGGTGCCGGCATTTTCCATGCCGTCGAGGGCCATGGAGATGGCCGCGGGGATTTCCAGCGCGCCCATGACGGTCACGACGTCGTAGGTCGCGCCGGCGGCATCGAGCGCGTGCCTGGCGCCGTCGAGCATCGCGTCGGCCATGTCGTCGTAGAAGCGCGCCTCGACGATGAGAAGATGGGGATTATCGGTGTTGGCCATAAATCACCTGAACATTGGAGGCAGGCCACGCATCAGCGGGCAGAGGCGGCGGTCAAACCACGACGGACGGAGCTTGGCAAGCATTTTCCACCCCCTGCGGCGATTTCGGCGCCCCGGCAGGAGCCGCATCGCACGAACCGGATTGACACAATGGAACAAAAAGAGAACAATATGTCAAGAGCCGCGGAGGAGCAGGCATGGACGCGCAGGAACCGCCGATCGTCAATATCGCCAGGCTCGCGCTGGAGCACTGGACGCAGGGCACGCTCTACGAATCCCGCGACGCGTCGTTCGGCGCGCGCCTCGGCCTGAAGGACCTCGGCATCGGCTATGGCGAGGTGCCGCCCGGAAAATCCGGCTGTCCCTTCCACAGCCACCATGTCGAGGACGAGCTCTTCGTCATCCTGGAGGGCCACGGCACCTACCGTTATGGCAGCGCGCGGCATCTCGTCGGCCCCGGCGACGTGCTGGGCGCGCCGGCCGGCGGGCCGGAAACGGCGCACCAGATCGTCAATACCGGCACCGTGCCGCTGAAATACCTGTCCATCTCGTCCATGGCGGCGACGGAGATCTGCGAATATCCGGATTCCGGAAAGTTCCTCGCCAAGTCGCGCCTTGCCGCGGGCGGGCGGACGGAGTTCCGCACCATCGGCCGCACGGGTGAGGACGTCGACTACTGGGAGGGCGAGCCCGGCGCCTGAGGCCCGCTCAGGCGGCGAGAGACACCCGGTTCCGGCCGTTGCGCTTGGAGGTGTAAAGCGCCTTGTCGGCATTGCTGAGGAGGGAATCGAAGCTCGTGCCGTTTTCGCCGGCAAAGGCGATGCCGGCGCTGACGGTGCAGGTGATCGACCGGCCGCCCGTCGGGATGAGCTTGGCGGCGAAATCCTCGCGGACTCGCTCGGCGATGCGCTGGGCTCGGTCCGGCGGGGTGCGCTCCAGGACGACGACGAATTCCTCGCCGCCGAGGCGGGCAAGGTAGGCCGCCGCCCCGCAGGTATCGCGCAGGACATCGGCGAAGACCATCAGCACGGCGTCGCCTGCCGCATGGCCGTGCCGGTCGTTGATCGCCTTGAAATTGTCGAGGTCGAAGGCGATCGCCGCATGGTGTTCCTCGACCGGAAGCGCCCCGTAGCGGTCGAAGAGGGCACGGCGGTTGAACAGGCCGGTCAGCGCGTCGGTCATGGCCGCCCTCTGGTGGCTGCCGGCGATGCGCCACTGGTTGAGCGCGAGCGACATGGCGCCGATGCCGGTGATGCCCATGATCGCGGCGACCAGGTTGAGGTTTTCCGCCCAGTTGTCCGGCGCATGGCCCATCACCCACCGGCCGTCATGGAGGAGCACGCCGGCGCACAGCAGGAAGGAGACGGCGGTCAGCAGATAGAGGATGACGATGCCGGTCAGCGGCAGCGGCGCCTCCGCCCGGCCGCGCCAGTATTCCAGGGCCGTCGCGCCAAGGCAGCCGGCGATGAGCAGGTTGAGCGCGATGAAGGCGATGCCGTCGTAACCGGCCACCAGCGGCGGAAGCGCAACGGCAAGGCAGGCCGTGAAGACGGCCGCTATGCGCCGGCGTGCGCGCCGGCCGGTGCGGAACCGGTAGGCCGCGCCGTAGATGAAGGCAAAGCCGAGGAAATGTAGCAGGAAGGCAAGGCAGCCGACCGCGACGCTCACCCGGTCGATATAGAGGCTATAGACGGCCACGGCCGGCACGATGCAGCCGATGCCGATGGACCAGCAGAGCAGGAAGCGCTCGACACGGGCGGACATCCACGAGGCGAACAGCGTGGCCGACAGGCAGAAGCCCGCCAGCCCGATCGCCAGCAGAAGGGTTGGGTAGTCAGGCGCCATGTGACGACGGTCTCCAGCGATCCGGTGCGCGCACACTAGAGACCAAGAAGTATCGATATCGTTACCTTAAAGACGGGCCGCCGCGCGCGGCTGTGCCGATCCGCGACGGAATTTTGCGCGTGTCACGCCGCCGTCACGCCTTCGGTGCCGGGAACTCCGCAAGCCGCGCCGCATAGCGCGCCATGGTGTCGACCTCGAAATTGACGAAGTCGCCCGCCTTGCGCTCGCCCCAGGTGGTGACCTCCAGCGTGTGGCGGATGAGGAGCACGTCGAAGACGGCGCCGTCCACGGCATTGACGGTGAGCGAGGTGCCGTCGAGCGCGACGGAGCCCTTCGGCGCGACGAAGCGCTCCAGGCCTTCCGGCGCGCGGATGCGGAAGCGCGTCGCGTCGCCCTCCGCCGCAACGGAGAGGATCTCCGCCTTGCCGTCGACATGGCCTGAGACGATATGGCCGCCGAGTTCGTCGCCGATCTTCAGGGAGCGTTCGAGATTGATGCGGGTGCCGGGCGTCCAGGTCGCGATCGTCGTCAGGCGCAGCGCCTCCTCCCAGGCCTCGACCTCGAACCAGCGGCCGTTCGCCCCCTCTTCCGGCAGCGCCGTGACGGTGAGGCAGGTGCCCGAATGGGCGATGGAGGCGCCCATGTCGATGGTGGCGGGGTCGTAGGCCGTACGCACGCGCAGGCGCACCCCCTCGTTCATGGGCTCGACCGCCTCGACCGTTCCGATATCCGTGACAATGCCGGTAAACATCAATCGTCTCTTTCGTATTCGTGCCAACTGTCCGCGCCAAGGCGCGCCGTGTTCCGGAGCGAAAACCCATCCGGCACGCGCCCCGGCACAGATGGGGATGCGACCCCGTCCTTGCCAATGGTGCCGGCCCCCTCGAACAGCAGGATGCGGTCGACGAGGCCGGCATCGAGGAAGGAGCGCGCGGTGCGCGCGCCGCCCTCGACGAGCAGCGAGGAAATGCCGCGCGTCGCCAGCGCCACCAGCAGGTCATCGAGCCGGCGCGGGTCGCAGGTCAGGATCTCGACGCCGGCGGCTTCGAGGTCGCGGGCGTTGGCGGATGGCAGGTCAGAGGGGGGCGCTTCCGCACCCTTCGACGTCACCACGACGACCGGCACGTCCTTCGCCGTCCGCGCCAGCTTCGAAGCCGGCGGCAGTTCCAGCCGCGGGTCGAGCACGATGCGCACCGGCGAGCGGGCTTCGAGCCCCGGCAGGCGGCAGGTCAGTTCAGGGTCGTCGGCCATCGCCGTGCCGATGCCGATCAGGATCGCATCCGTCTCGGCGCGCAGCACATGCACCTGGCCGCGCGAGACCGGGCCGGTGATGGCGACCTGCCCCGCGCCGAGGCGGCCGAGCATGCCGTCGGCGGAAACGGCAAGTTTCAAAGTCACATGGGGCCGCTTCTTCGTCTGGCGGGTGAGATAGGCGGCAAGCGCTTGCCGGCCTTCCGCCTCCAGCACGCCCGTCTCGACCACGATGCCGGCATCGCGCAGCATCGAAAGCCCCCTGCCCGCCACACGCTCGTCCGGGTCCGTCACCGAGACGACGACGCGCGCGACGCCCGCGGCGATCAGCGCATCGGCGCAGGGCGGCGTCTTGCCGTGATGCGAGCAGGGTTCGAGCGTCACATAGGCCGTGGCGCCGCGCGCGGCTTCGCCGGCGTCCGCCAGCGCCTGCGTTTCGGCATGCGGCCGGCCGCCGCGCGCGGTGACGGCGGCGGCAAGGACCACGCCGTCCTTGACGATGAGGCAGGCGACGGAGGGATTGGCGGCCGTCAGGCCGAGATGGCGGCGGCAGAGGCGGATGGCCGCTGCCATGAAGCGTGCATCGCCTGTCGCCGCGCCGGACATTCTCAACCGTCGGCGCCCGGATCGCGGGCGATCTTGGCGGCGACCTCGGAAAGGATCTTCTCGAAATCGTCGACATGGGAGAAGTCGCGATAGACCGAGGCGTAGCGCACGAAGCCGACGTCATCGAGCGCCTTCAAGGCCTCCAGCACCTGGAGCCCGATCTCCTCGGAGGAGATTTCCGTCTCGCCGGAGCTTTCGAGCCGGCGGACGATCCCTGAGACCGCGCGTTCGATGCGATCCCGATCGACGGGCCGCTTGCGAAGCGCGATCTCGAAGGAGCGAAGCAGCTTGTCGCGGTCGAAGGGGGCCTTGCGGCCCGTCTTCTTGGCGACCATCAGTTCCCGCAACTGCACCCGTTCGAAGGTCGTGAAGCGACCGCCGCAATCCGGGCAGATGCGCCGGCGGCGAATGGCGGCCCCGTCCTCTGCCGGACGGGAATCCTTCACCTGCGAATCTTCCGAACCGCAATAGGGGCAGCGCATCTGGGCTCCTTACATATAGGTGTACATCGGGAAGCGGTCCGTCAGCTTGACGACCTTTTCCCGAACGGCGGCTTCCACCGCGGCATTGCCGTCGTCCGAATTGGCGACCTTCAGGCCGTCGAGAACCTCGACGATCAGGTTGCCGATCTCCTTGAACTCGGCTTCCTTGAAGCCGCGCGTCGTGCCGGCCGGCGTGCCGAGGCGCACACCCGAGGTGACGAAGGGCTTTTCGGGGTCGAACGGGATGCCGTTCTTGTTGCAGGTGACATAGGCGCGGCCGAGCGCGGCTTCGGCGCGCTTGCCGGTGGCGTTCTTCTTGCGCAGGTCGACGAGCATCAGGTGGTTGTCGGTGCCGCCCGAAACGATGTCGAGGCCGCCGGCCTTCAGCGTCTCGGCGAGCGTCTTGGCGTTCTTGACGATCTGCGCGGCGTAGTCCTGGAACTCCGGCTGCAGCGCCTCGCCGAAGGCGACGGCCTTGGCGGCGATGATGTGCATCAGCGGGCCGCCCTGCAGGCCCGGGAAGACGGCCGAGTTGATCTTCTTGGCGATGTCTTCCTCGTTCGTCAGCACGATGCCGCCGCGCGGGCCGCGCAGCGACTTGTGCGTGGTGGTGGTGGCGACATGGCAATGCGGGAAGGGCGACGGGTGCTGGCCGCCGGCGACGAGGCCGGCGATGTGCGCCATGTCGACCATGAGGTAGGCGCCGACCTCATCGGCGATCTCGCGGAAACGCTTCCAGTCCCAGATGCGGGAATAGGCGGTGCCGCCGGCGATGATGAGCTTCGGCTTGTTCTTGCGCGCCTTCTCGGCGACGTCGTCCATATCGAGCAGGTGATCTTCTTCCCGCACGCCGTAGGAGACGACATTGAACCACTTGCCGGACATGTTGACCGGCGAACCGTGCGTCAGGTGGCCGCCCGAATTGAGGTCGAGGCCCATGAAGGTGTCGCCCGGCTGGAGCAGCGCGAGGAAGACGGCCTGGTTCATCTGCGAGCCGGAATTCGGCTGCACGTTGGCGAAGTTGACGCCGAACAGCTTTTTGGCGCGCTCGATGGCGAGTTCCTCGGCAATGTCGACGAACTGGCAGCCGCCGTAATAGCGCTTGCCCGGATAGCCCTCGGCATATTTGTTCGTCATGATCGAGCCCTGGGCTTCGAGCACGGCGCGCGAAACGATATTTTCAGAGGCGATCAGTTCGATTTCATGGCGCTGGCGACCGAGCTCCTTCTGGATCGAGCCGAAAATCTCCGGATCGGTATCGACAAGGGAACGCGTGAAGAAAACGTCGGTAGCGGAAGAATTGCTCATCCTCGAGGCTCCTTAGGGTCAAGTGGCACGGTGTTTACCGTCCTCGCATGGCAAGGGCAATATCCGCTCCACGGTTTGCGCCATTTCAATGCGGCTTATGCGATAAAAGCGACAGGGATGGCCCGGCCCGCCAGACCGCCAACCAGTTCCGGAAACCTCTCCTCCGTCATGGTCGGCCTTCGAGCCGACCATCCACAGCCGCGGGTGCCGCGTGGGGCGAGGCTTGTCAGCAAAAAGGCCCCGCTTCCGGCAGAAAGCGAGACCCTCGAAAAACGTCGGGCGGATTGCGCCTATTGCGGCAACAGATCGCTGTCGACGGCCTGGCCGCCTTCCTGGTTGTAGTTGGTCTGGAGGGCGAGTTCGGTGGCGCCGTCCTTCTGGTAGATGTCGTCGCGGAACTGCACGACGCGGTCCTTGGCCGACCAGGCGGTGATGTAGGTGAAGAAGACCGGCACTTCCTCGGCCAGCTTGATCGGCGTGTTGACGCCGCTCTTGATCGTCGTCTCCATCTGAGAGCGCGACCAGCCGGGCGTTTCCTTGAGCAGCCAGACCGAGAGGTCGCGCACGTTCTGCACGCGCACGCAGCCGGACGATTCGAAGCGCATCAGCTTGTTGAACAGGCCCTGCTGGGGCGTGTCGTGCATGTAGACCTGGTGCTCGTTGTGGAAGTTGATCTTCATCGAGGACATGGCGTTGATCTTGCCCGGGTCCTGGCGGAACATCAGGTTCGGCGCCTTCTCGGCGTTCCAGTCGACCGTCTCGGGCGAGACCTCGCTGCCCGAACCGTCGAACAGGCGGATCGCGTTGCGCGAAAGGTAGGTCGGATCCTTGCGCATCAGCGGCATGATGTCCTTCTGGATGATCGAGCGCGGCGCGGTCCAGTAGGGATTGAGGATCACTTCGTAGATCTTGGAGTTCAGCACCGGCGACTGGCGGTCGATCTTGCCGACGATGGCGGTGTGGCGCGAGGCGACGCGGCCGTTCTCGACCGCCTCGATATAGGCGGCCGGGATGTTGACCATGACGTAGCGGCGGCCGAGGTCGCCGGACATGGCCTGCAGGCGCACGAGATTGGTCTGGAGCTGGCCGAGGCGGGTGACGGCCGGGACGTTCAGCGCCTTCAGCGTGTATTCGCCGACCGCGCCGTCGGCCGGCAGGCCGTGGCGCGCCTGGAAGCGTTTTACCGCGCCGTCCACATAGGAATCGAAGGCGCCGCTCGTGCCGGCCGAGCGCGGCAGGTCGCCGGAGATGATCAGGCGCTGGCGCAACTGCGCGACCGCCGGGTCGGCGACGCCCATCTCCATCTTCTGCTGCGTGTTGACCGTCGGCCAGCCGCCGTTCGACACGATGTTCTGGTAATCGACGATCGCCTGCTGGAGATAGCCCGTGGTGCCCGAGCCGAAGATCGGGTTGTTGGAGACGATGGCGGTGGCGGTACGCGAGGCCGCAGCGTCGAACTGGTCGTCCCAGTTGCCGCGGCGCGGAGCATTGAGGATGTCGTCGAGCGCTGTCTGGGCGAGCGTCGGGCCGGCCACGGCGGCGGCGCTGAGGCTTGCGGCGGAGCGCAGGAAGGCGCGGCGCGAGAACACATCAAATCCGGTTTTGCGAGACATTTATCCTACCATCTCCTGGGCGCCGCCAGGGGCGGCGCGGTGCGCACGGCACGGCGACCCCGAAGGGTCCATACCCCATGCAGCTATCACGAACAGGGTTAACAAACGCAAACCGGCCCTGCCGCCCGCGCATACCTAAGCCCAGTGTCCGGGTGTCACAGCAATATGGCCAATTCGTGTCTCGGCAGGGTGCGGGCCATCCCGAGCGCCCGCGCGAAAACGTGAAAAGCCGGACGCGCAGGGGACGCGGCCGGCTTTTGGGGAGGAGGTCGAGAAGGAACGCCGATTACAGGCGGTAGAGGATCGAGTCGTTCCAGAAGCGATCGAGGCGCTGGAGCAGCTTGTTCATCTGGTTGAACTCGCCCTCGCCGATGCCGCCGACCTTCTGGATCGAGCCGATATGGCGCTCGTAGAGCTTTGCCACGGTCTCGGCGACTTCCTGGCCGCTTTCCGTCAGGCTGATGCGGACGGAGCGGCGGTCGATGCGCGAGCGCTGGTGGTTGATGAAGCCGAGGTCGACCAGCTTCTTGACGTTGTAGGAGACGTTCGAGCCGAGATAGTAACCGCGCGAGCGCAGTTCGCCGGCCGTCAGTTCCGAATTGCCGATGTTGAAGAGGAGCAGCGCCTGGATGGCGTTGACGTCGGAGCGGCCGGCGCGGTCGAATTCGTCCTTGATGACGTCGAGCAGGCGACGGTGCAGGCGCTCGACGAGGTGGAGGGATTCCAGGTAGAGATTGCGGATCGCGTCTTCCTGCGGATCGGCGACGGGGGCCTGCTGCGGCTTCATCTTGGTGTTCATGGTTACTGCCTCACTGTTTTGTTTGGCGGTGTGGTTTGTTTTCCCGCCTTGAGTGAGACCCTATCGAATGCATCTAAAATTCTACTTAAACCGCAGGCTTAACAGCGCCTTACCGGAAGGCGACCCTGTCTCAGGGTGAATCAGTCCTTACCGTGCGGGCCTGCCGGCGGCGCTGGACGAAGAGCGCGATGCGGAAAAGAAGGAAGAGAAGGGCGATGGCGCCGTGGGTGACGACCAGGAGCCGGTTGACGCCGAAGGTCGAGGGATAGACCTCGTGCATGGCGATCTCGGTGGCGGCCGCGATCAGCCAGATCACCGGTCCCCAGGAGACGAGGAGCCAGAGGCCGACGGCCGCGACGGGGAACAGCACGGCAAGCGCCGTATAGGCCGCCTTCCAGGCCGGCGGCAACAGGTCGAAGCGCCCCTGCCCGCCGAAGGAGAAGCCCGTCAGCATCGCCCAGTATTGCAGCGCGAACCACAGCGAACTCACCGCCACCAGCCGCAGGAACAGCGCGAACAGCGTCTCGGTCAGGCTTGGCCTCGGGCCCTTGGCAGAATCAGCAACCATGGCGCGGACAGTAAGGGCAAGGCCGGCCGGCATAAAGCCCGTAACCGCGATCATGCACGGCCATATGCCGCACGCCCCCGCGCCGCCGGCGATTTGATTGACGCCTGCGGCGTGATAAGGAAGCGGAAAACGGCCCAGGCAAGGAAATGGCATCATGACCGGCAGCAGGAACATCGTCGACGAGATCACCGGCCACCGCCGCATGCGGCGCAACCGGAAGGCCGACTGGACGCGTCGGCTCGTGCAGGAGAACCGCCTGACGGTCGACGACCTCATCTGGCCGGTCTTCGTGGTGCCGGGCGAAAATATCGTCGATCCCGTCGCCGCCATGCCCGGCGTCGACCGCATGAGCATCGACAGATTGGTGGAGGCGGCGAAGGAAGCCGCCGACCTCGGCATTCCCGCCATCGCCACCTTCCCGAACATCGAGATGCATCTTCGCGACGAGACCGGCTCGAACAGCCTTGCGGCCGACAACCTCATCAACGCGGCGACGCGCGCCATCAAGAAGGCGGTGCCCAACATCGGCGTCATCACCGACGTCGCGCTCGATCCCTTCACCAGCCACGGCCATGACGGCGTGCTGCGCGGCGACGTCATCGCCAATGACGAGACGGTCGAGCTTGTGGCGCGCGCGGCCGTCATCCAGGCCGATGCGGGCTCCGACATCATCGCCCCGTCGGAAATGATGGACGGGCGCATCGGCGCGATCCGCCAGGCGCTCGACGCCGCCGGCCACCAGAATGTCGGCGTCATGTCCTACGCCACGAAGTTCGCCTCCGCCTTCTACGGTCCCTACCGCGACGCGATCGGCACCGGCGGCCTCCTGAAGGGCGACAAGAAGACCTATTACATCGACCCGGCCAACGGCACCGAGGCGATCCGCGACGCGGCGCTCGACGTGGAGGAAGGCGCCGACATGCTGATGGTCAAGCCGGGCCTTCCCTATCTCGACATCTGCTGGCGCATGAAGGAGGCCTTCGGCCTACCGGTCTTCGCCTACCAGGTTTCCGGCGAATACAGCCAGATCAAGGCCGCCGCGATGAACGGCTGGATCGACGGCGAGCGCGTCATGCTGGAGAGCCTGCTGGCGTTCAAGCGGGCGGGGTGCGACGGCATCCTGACCTATTTCGCGATGGACGTGGCGCGGCATCTCGCCCGCAAGGGTTGAGGTCGGGGCGCCTCATCCGGCCTGCCGGCCACCTTCTCCCTGTCTGCGGGGAGAGGGGCACGCGCCATATCAGCAAGCCGTGCCCGCACCTGTTGTTTTCCTGCGGAAACCTTCCCATATAAAACGCATGTTCCACCCAGGAGACAGGCAGATGAGCGCTGATTTCAACGAAACGCAGGCTCCGACGACGGACTGGCAAGCCTATCGCGGCGTGCTGTCGCGCCGGATTTTTGCGTTTCTGATCGACTATGCCATCGTCGCCCTGCTCTGGATCCCGGCCGCCGTCGTGGTCTTCTTCCTCGGCATCCTGACGCTCGGTCTCGGATTCTTCCTCTATCCGGCGCTGTTCGCCATCGTCGCCATGCTGTATTTCGGCCTGACGATGGGCGGTCCGGGCCAGGCGAGCGCCGGCTTGAACGTCATGGGCCTCGCCCTTGCCCGCGTGGACGGGCGGCCGGTCGATTTCCTGACGGCGATCGTGCATCTGGTGCTGTTCTGGATCGGCAATGCGCTTTTGACGCCGTTCATCGTGCTCGTCGGCCTCTTCACCGATCGCGGCCGCCTGCTGCACGATCTCCTGCTCGGCACGGTGATGGTTCGCCGCAACCGCTACTGAGGGAACGGACCGATTCCGGCTCGAAGGGTCATGCGCCGGTTGACCTTTTCTCGAACTAGGCCATGGTATTGGCATAGAAGCGTCACACAGCGACGGAGTCGCCGCACGACCGATGAATACGCAGGCAACATCCTCTCCGCAATTCTATCTCACCGCGCCCGCGGCCTGTCCCTATCTGCCGCAGGAGATGGAGAGGAAGGTGTTTACCCATCTGGTGGGCGAGCGCGCGCCGGAACTGAACGATCTCCTGACGCAGGGCGGCTTCCGCCGCTCGCAGAACATCGCCTATCGCCCGGCCTGCGAGACCTGCCGCGCCTGCATCTCCGTGCGCATCCTCGTCGACCAGTTCGAACCGCGCCGCTCCATGCGGCGGGTGCTGGCGGCGAACGCCGATCTCGTCTCGCATGAATACCCGGCCGAACCCTCCAGTGAGCAATATTCCCTCTTCCGCCACTATCTCGACGCCCGCCACCAGAAGGGCGGCATGTCGGACATGTCGGTGCTCGACTATGCGATGATGGTGGAGGACACCCATGTCCACACGAAGATCATCGAATACCGCCTGCGCGAGGAAGGCTCTGGCCTCAAGGAGCGCCCGCAGGGCGAGTTGCTCGCGGTGGCCCTGACCGACCGCATGGGCGACGGCCTGTCGATGGTCTATTCCTTCTACAAGCCGGAGGCGGCGGAGCGCTCCCTCGGCACGTTCATGATCCTCGACCACATCCGCCGCGCGAAGGCGCTCGGCCTGCCGCATGTCTATCTCGGCTATTGGGTCAGGGGATCGCGCAAAATGGACTACAAGACAAAGTTTCTGCCGCAGGAACACCTGATGCCGCGCGGCTGGGAACGCTATAACGACGAGACCAACGCCCCGTAACCACAGATTCGGTCCCGCCGTGCCCCTGACAAGCGATCCCGCCCTTCACCGCAAGGGCCTCATCATCACCGCCATCGGCGGCCTTGCCCTCTCCTTCGACATTCCGCTGATCCGCTCGGCCGACGGCGACGTCTGGTCGATGGTCGCCGTGCGCAACATCTCGGTGTTCGCGGTGGCGATCGCGCTCTGGGCTGGCCTGAATTTCGTCCTGCGTCGCCGGACGGTGCTCGTTCCCGGGCGCATCGGCCTCCTGATCGGCCTCTGCTACGCCATCAACGGGCTGACTTTCATGCTGGCGGTGTTCAACACGACGACGGCCAATGTCGTCTTCATCCTCGCCTTCACCTCGATGTTCGCCGCCGTCCTCTCCTGGATCTTCCTCGGCGAGCGTCCCGCCAACGCCACGCTCCTCACCATGGCCGCCATGGTCGCGGGCGTCCTCCTGATCGTGCATGACGGGCTTTCAAGCGGAAACCTCTTCGGCGACGCGATGGCCGCCTGTTCGGCGCTGCTCCTGGCGATCGCCCTGACGCTGAGCCGCAGGAGCGGCGCAGACATGGGCTTCGTGCCGCTCGTGGCGGCCGCGCTTTCCGGCGTCGTCGCGCTGTTCCTGCTGCCGCCCGGCGGCGTTTCGATCGTCGAGCCAGCCTATATCCTGTTCAACGGCCTCGTGCTCCTTCCCCTCGCCTTCTGGTGCCTGGCGACCGGCCCGCGCTATCTCTCCGCCCCGGAAGTCGGCATGTTCTACCTCGTGGAAACGGTGCTCGCGCCCATCTGGGTCTGGATCGTCTTTTCCGAAACGCCCAGCCGCCAGACCCTCGCCGGCGGCTCCATCCTCATCCTCGCGCTCTTGGCCCATTCGCTCTGGCAGATGCGCGCGAAGGCCCGCGCCGCCAGGGAGGGCGACACGGCGGCGGAGTTTCCGGTCACGGGGTGACGTGTTATGCTCCAGTCGAACTCAACACAGGAGAGCATAGGGTGAAGGAAGCATCCATGGCGCAGAGCGATGAACAGCGCGACAGCCAGCGGCCGCCCGACGACGAGAACACGGCGAGACAATTGGACGCTGCCCGCATAGCCATGGAAAAATACAAAGAGGCGCTCCGGGAACTCGCAAAGCATTGACGACGCGCTTCCTTCGCGACGTCAGCGTCCCGTATTCCCGCTGATCAGCCGCTGAACTTGCCGCTGCGCGGGAAACCCTTCGGCACGGTGCGGCCGGCGCTGCCGCGGTCGGCCAGCCACTCGGCAAGCTCCTCCTTGCTGCGCACGAAATTGCGGCCGGCGCTGTCGTCCCAGGTGAGGCCGTCGGCGATGGCGAAGCAGCGCAGGTCCGAGACGCCGCCGTCCTTGTAGCGCTGCAGGCGCACGCCCTTGCCGCGCGACATTTCCGGCAGTTGCGCCAGCGGGAAGACCAGCATCTTGCGGTTCTCGCCGACGACGGCGACGTGGTCGCCGCGCACCGGCACCACCAGCTTGGCCTCGTCGGGCATGCCGACATTCATCACCTGCTTGCCCTTGCGGGTGTTGGCGACCATCTCGCTCTCGGCCACCACGAAGCCGTTGCCGGCCTGCGAGGCGACGATGACCTTGAGCGCGGGGTCGTGGACGAAGGCCGTCAGCACGTCCTGATCGTTCTCCATGTCCACCATGATGCGCAGCGGCTCGCCGTGGCCGCGCCCGCCCGGCAGCTTGTCGGCGCCGAGCGTATAGACCTTGCCGCCCGTCGTCATGATCAGCACCTTGTCGGTCGTCTGCGCCGGGAAGGCGACCTTCAGCGCGTCGCCCTCCTTGAACGTGAGGCCCGACGTATCGGCGATATGGCCCTTCAGCGCGCGGATCCAGCCCTTCTCCGAGATGACGACGGTGACCGGCTCCTTCTCGATCATCGCCTGCTGGATGGCCTCGACATCGGCCTCGGGCGCGCTGGCGAACTGGGTGCGGCGGCGGCCGATTTCGGTGGCTTTCGCGAATTTCTTGCGGACCTCGCCGATTTCCCAGGCGACGGTCTGCCACTGCTTCTCGTCGGACGCCAGCAGCGCCTCGATCTCCGCCTTCTCCTTCGACAGGTTGTCGAATTCGGTGCGGATCTCGAACTCTTCCAGCTTGCGCAGCGAGCGCAGGCGCATGTTGAGGATCGCCTCGGCCTGCACGTCGGTGAGCGAGAAGGTCTCCATCAGGGAGACCTTCGGCTCGTCCTCCTCGCGGATGATGCGGATCACCTCGTCGAGGTTGAGATAGGCGATGAGGTAGCCGCCGAGGATTTCCAGGCGTCGGTCGATGGCCGCGAGCCGGTGCCGCGAGCGGCGCTGAAGCACCTCGCGCCGGTGGGCAAGCCATTCGACGAGCACGTCCTTCAGGCCCATGACCTTCGGCACGCGCCCCATCGACAGCACGTTCATGTTGAGCGGAATGCGGTTTTCCAGCTCGGAGAGCTTGAACAGCGATTCCATCAGGATCGTCGGGTCGACGGTGCGGCTCTTCGGCACCAGCACGATGCGCACGTCTTCCGCCGATTCGTCCCGGATATCCTCCAGGAGCGGCAGCTTGCGGGCGATGAGCAGTTCGGCGATCTTCTCGATCAGCCGCGACTTCTGCACCTGGTAGGGGATCTCGGTGACGACGATCTGGTAGCCGCCGCGGCCGAGATCCTCCGTCTCCCATTTCGCCCGCACGCGAAAGCCGCCGCGGCCCGTCTTGTAGGCCTCGATGATGCTTTCGCGACCGTCGGTGATGATGCCGCCGGTCGGAAGATCCGGGCCGAGCACGAATTCGGTGAGCTTCTCGACATCCGCCTCGGGATGGCGGATGAGGTGCAGCGCGGCGTCGCACAGTTCATGGACGTTGTGCGAGGGAATGGACGTCGCCATGCCGACGGCGATGCCGGAGGACCCGTTGGCGAGCAGGTTCGGGAAGGCGCCGGGCAGGACGATCGGCTCCTCGTCCTCCTCGTTGTAGGTCAGGCGGAAATCGACGGCGTCCTCGCCGATGCCTTCGAGCAGCAGCGTCGCGACCTCGGTCATGCGCGCTTCGGTGTATCGGTAGGCGGCGGCGTTGTCGCCGTCGATATTGCCGAAGTTCCCCTGCCCGTCGACGATCGGATAGCGCTGCGAGAAGTCCTGCGCCAGGCGCACCAGCGCATCGTAGACGGACTGGTCGCCGTGCGGGTGGAACTTACCGATGACGTCGCCGACGATGCGCGCGCATTTCTTGAAGGAGGAATTGGACCTGAGGCCCATTTCGCTCATCGCGTGGATGATGCGGCGGTGCACCGGCTTCAGGCCGTCGCGCACATCCGGCAGCGCGCGCTGCGTGATGGTCGATAGCGCATAGGCGAGGTAGCGCTCTTCCAGCGCCGCCTTGAGGTCGACCGGCAGGATATTGTCGTCTCCGCCATCGGGCGGCAAAGTGTTCTGTCCCATGGGACTTGACTTAGCGTTCCTGCCGATTCGCGGCAAGGAAACCGGGCGACCGACCTGTGGATAGCGTTCCGAAAGCCGTCCGGGAAATCCATGCGGCGCATGAGATTTCCATGGAAAGTTACGGCGGCCCGAATATAGTCGCCGCACCGCACGTATAGCAGCGGTAACGGCAAGGCAGCCGTCCAAAAATCCAGAAAGAGAGCCTCACATGATGCGCACCTCCCATTTCCGTTCCCTGCTCGCCGGCGCCGCGCTCGCCACCCTGGCAAGCCCCGCTTTCGCGCTCGACGGCGCGGATCTGCTCGCCAAGCTGAACGCCACCTATGCCACGAGCGGCGTGACGGTCAGCTCGTCGAACGTCGCCACCGACGGCTCCACCGTGACGCTGGAAAATGCCGAACTGAAAGCCACCGGCGCAGAGGCCCCGATCAAGCTCGGCACCATCACCATGGATGGCGTGGAGGAAGACGGCGAAGGCGGCTACACCGTCGAGACCGTCTCGTTCCAGGACATCAACGCCACCGAGGCGGAGGCCACGGTTTCGGCCAAGGACATCGCCATCAACGGCGTCACCATTCCCGGCACGGTCGTTCCCGGCACGCTGGAATCGCTGCTGATGTACGAATCGGCCACCGCCGGCCCGGTCTCCGTCACCTCCAAGGGCAAGGAAGTCTTCTCCATGTCCGGCATGGAGGCGAACATCACGCGCATGGACGGCGATGCCGGCCTCGAATTCGACGCCACCCTGTCGGACCTCAAGGCCGACCTGACGAGCGTCGAGGATCCCAAGGCCAAGGACGCGCTCGCCAAGCTCGGCATGAGCTCGCTCGACGGCAAGGTCACCATGTCCGGCAGCTGGGAGCTGGCCAGCGGCAAGCTCGCCGTCGACGAATACACCTTCGACTTCAAGGACGTCGGCAGCCTCAGCCTCTCGCTGGAGTTCTCCGGCTACACGCTCGACTTCCTGAAGGGCATGCAGGAGGCCATCAAGGCCGCCGAAGCCAACCCGAACAAGGAAGAGGCGAACGCCGCCATGGGCATGTCCATGATGGGCCTCGTCCAGCAGCTGACCTTCAACAGCGCCTCCATCTCCTTCGAGGACGCCTCGATCACCAGGAAGCTGCTCGACTACGCCGGCAGCGAACAGGGCGTTTCGGGCGACCAGATGGCGCAGTCGCTGAAGGGCCTCATCCCGATCATGATCGCCCAGCTCAACATGCCCGACCTGCAGAACCAGATCGCCGAAGCCGCCAACGCCTATCTCGACGATCCCAAGAGTATCACGATCAGCGCCGAGCCGAAGGAGCCGGTGCCGTTCCCGATGATCATGGGCGCCGCCATGGGTGCGCCGCAGACCATCCCGCAGGTTCTCGGCGTCACGGTCACGGCCAACAACGAGATGTAAGCCGCCACGCGGCCCATCGCACGCACGGGAAAGGCCCGGGGCAATCGCCCCGGGCCTTCTTCTTTCAGCCGGCCGCGATCGCCTGCGGCACCGGCGCCGACCACTCGACGCGCCGCGTCGCATACATGGTCGCGGCGATGGTGACGAAGGAGATCAGCGCGCCGGCGAGCAGCGCATATTCGTCCTCGCGCAGCACCAGGTACATGACGCCATAGGCCGAGAGCAGCACCGCGCCGAGCGACAGGCCGTTCCTGCGGCTGCCCGTCGCGCTGCCGAGATAGGCGGCAATGAGGAATGTCGTAGCGAGCGAAGCCGCCGCATAGGCGATGGTGAAGCCGGTATGTTCGGCGAGCGCCAGCAGCAGCACGTAGAAGACGATGAGCGCAAGGCCCGTCAGCACGTACTGGATCCAGTGCACCATGCGCCCGCCCTTCAGCTCCACGACGAAGACGGCGAGGAAGACGAGCGAGATGAAGCCGATCGAATATTTTAGCGTACGCGAGATCACCTGGTAGAACTGGACGGGTTCCACGAGGTTGATCGACATCATGCTGCCCGAGAGCGGCAGGGTCGGGCCGGCGGCGACACGGTCGATGCCGCGGGCGAGATAGGGGATCGTCCACCTGGCGGAGAAATCCGTCGCGGTGACGGTCTTCTCCTCCGGCAGGAAGAGGCCCTCGAAGCCCGGATGCGGCCAGTTCGCCCTGGCGGAAAAACTCGTCGTCTGTCCGGCGGGCGCGACGGCGAAGCTGCGCGAGCCGTTGAGCGACAGGGCGATCTCGAAGGCGAAGCCGTTCTCGACGAGCGGGCGCTCGATCGTCCGGTGCACGCCGGCGCTCGTCTGCGGCGAGGCGTAGCCGTCCGTGCCCGTGCTCGCCATCGCGGAGATCTGCCGCATGCCGGGATCGAACGGCCGCGCGGCGCCGTTGTCGATCGCCACGCCCGCATCGGAGCGGATGCCGGTGATGTCGTTGATGTTGAGCACGAGGAACGCCCGGTCGAGTTGCGGCGTGCCGTCGAACTGCGCGAGGTCCTGCAGGATGTTGCCGGCAAAGCGGCCCTTCAGCGTCAGCGCGCCGTTATAGACCGGCAGCGTGTAGATGGAGAGCCTGCGCTCCTCGGCCTTCAGGTTGGCCGTCACGTCGAGCGTTTCCGGCATGACGAGCACCCATTCGGTGACCCGCTCGACGACCGTGCGCGCCTCCAGGACGCGGCTGCGCTCGACCTCGAAGGGCACGGCGAGATAGGGGCCGTTGATCGCCTGCTCGCCGCCCCAGCCATGGGCGATGCGCCGGGAGACATCGGCCGCGCGCTGCGCGCGCTCCTCCGTCAGCCCCCAGACCAGGAGCAGCGGCACCAGCAGCGCCACGGAAATGATGCCGATCATGATGAACTTGACGCCGGGCGAGCGCAGGAACGTGGCAAGGGCGCGCGGCTCGACATTCGGATGGCGCGGGGATGCAGGGACGGGATCGTCCGCTTCGGTGGTTGTCATGAAAAGTCCCTCCAGTCGTGAATCGCCTCTTTCGGGCGCAGCTTCACGCTAGGGGTGCATTTCGACTGATTGCGCGCGGAATTGGGATCGACCGGCGGCGAATTCGCGGCATTGTGGCGTCAGCGCAAAAGGAAAGGGCCGGTGTCTCCACCGGCCCTTCCGCAGGATACAGCCGTTCGGGCTCAGTCCTTCTTCTGCGACGGCACGACGCGCAGCGCGAGTTCGCGAAGCTGCGTCGGGGTGGCCGGCGACGGGGCGTTCATCAGGAGGTCCTGCGCCTGCTGGTTCATCGGGAACAGCGAGATCTCGCGGAGATTCTTCGCGCCGACGAGCAGCATGACCACGCGGTCGACGCCGAAGGCGCAGCCGCCATGCGGCGGGGCACCGTACTGGAAGGCCCGGTAGAGGCCGCCGAAGCGCTCTTCCACGTCGTCCTGCGTAAGGCCGACCTTCTCGAAGGCCTTGACCATCAGTTCGGGCGACTGGTTACGGATCGAGCCCGAGGCGATCTCGAAGCCGTTGCAGACCGCGTCGTACTGGTAGGCCTTGAGTTCCAGCGGATCCTTGCTGTCGAAGGCTTCAAGCCCCCCCTGCGGCATGGAGAAGGGGTTGTGCGCGAAGTCGACCTTCTTCTCCTCCTCGTTCCATTCGTAGAACGGGAAATCGACGATCCAGCACATTTCGAAGCGGTCGCGGTCGACGAGGTTCAGTTCCTCGCCGGCGCGGGTGCGGGCTTCGCCGGCGAACTTGTAGAACTTGGCCGGGTCGCCCGCGACGAAGAAGCAGGCATCGCCGTCATCGAGGCCGAGCTGCGTGCGGATGGCTTCCGTGCGCTCCTCGCCGATGTTCTTGGCAAGGGGACCTGCGCCTTCGAGCTTTTCGCCCTCCTTGCGCCAGAAGATGTAGCCGAGGCCGGGCTGGCCGGTCGACTGCGCCCAGGCGTTCATGCGGTCGCAGAAGGCGCGCGAGCCGCCGGTCTTGGCCGGGATCGCCCAGACCTGGACCTTCGGGTTCGAGGCGATCATGTTCGCGAAGACCTTGAAACCGGAGCCCGCGAAGTGATCGGTGACGGCCTGCATGACGATGGGGTTTCTGAGGTCCGGCTTGTCGGAGCCGTATTTGCGGATCGCCTCGTCATAGGGGATGCGCGGCCATTTCTTCGTGACCGGCTTGCCCTCGGCGAACTCCTCGAAGACCGCCGTCATCATCGGCTCCATGGTCTCCCAGACGTCTTCCTGGGTGACGAAGCTCATCTCGACGTCGAGCTGGTAGAATTCGCCCGGCAGGCGGTCGGCGCGCGGGTCCTCGTCGCGGAAGCACGGCGCGATCTGGAAATAGCGGTCGAAGCCGGCGACCATCAGGAGCTGCTTGTACTGCTGCGGGGCCTGCGGCAGGGCGAAGAACTTTCCTTCATGGATGCGGCTCGGCACGAGGAAGTCGCGCGCGCCTTCCGGCGAGGAGGCGGTGAGGATCGGCGTCGTGTATTCGGCAAAACCCGCCTCGCCCATGCCCTTGCGCATGGCGGAGACGATCTGCGTGCGCTTGACGATGTTCCTGTGCAGCGTCTCGCGGCGCAGGTCGATGAAGCGGTATTTCAGGCGCACGTCTTCCGGGTATTCCGGCTCGCCGAAGACCGGCAGCGGCAGTTCCCTGGCGGCCGAGAGCACTTCGATCTCCTGCGCGTAGAGCTCGATCTCGCCGGTCGGCATGGCCTTGTTGACCGTGTCCTCGGTGCGCGCCTTGACGAGGCCGTCGATGCGGATCACCCACTCGCCGCGCACGGTCTCGGCCTTCTTGAAGGCCGGCGAATCGGGGTCGGCGACGACCTGGGTGATGCCGTAATGGTCGCGCAGGTCGATGAAGAGCACGCCGCCATGATCTCGAACGCGGTGGACCCAGCCGGAAAGACGGACGGTCTGGCCGACGTCGGACTTGCGAAGGGCGGCGCAGGTGTGGCTGCGGTAACGGTGCATCGTGGTATCCTGAAATGCTGATAGGCCGCGCAGGAAGAACCCGGCGCAGCGACCAAGAAAAATCGCGCGGAAAAGCGCATGGCCGGGGCTGTTTGTCAAGGCTTGGGGGGCTTTTGGGCAAGCCGCCGGTTGTCTCCGCCTCTCATCCGGCTGCCGCCACCTTCTCCCCGCAGGCGGAGCGAAGGGGATATGCCGCGCCTTTTTCAACCAGCATCCGTTCGTGGGGCACGTCCCCTCTCCCCGCTTGCGGGGAGAGGGTTAGGGTGAGGGGCTGCGCGCCGTGCCGGTGAACCGATCCACGGCAAGGAATCAGCGAAACTCCGCCCGGTGCAGCATCAGCCATTGCAGCATGACGATCGTCTTGGCGTCCTGGATGCCGCCCGTCGCGATGAGGCCGTAGGCGTCGTCGATCGGCATTTCGACGATCTCGATATCCTCGCCCTCCCCGTCCACGCCGCCGCCCTTGCCGTCGCGGGCCGTGGCGTCGATGCGGGCGACGTAGCAGCCGACGCGCTCGGTCAGCGTGCCGGGGCTGGAATAGAGGTCGAAGAGGTGGCTGACGTCGCGCACGGCATAGCCGGTCTCCTCCATCGCCTCCCGGGCGACGGCCACCTCGGGCGCGTCGTCGTCGAGCAGGCCCGCCGGCACCTCCGTGAGAAAGCCGTCCGGATGGCCGCCGAAGAAGGCGCCGGGGCGGAACTGGCGCACGAGAACGAGCGACTGGCGGGCGGGATCGACCAGCAGCACGCAGGCCGCCGCACCGTGGTCGTGCACCTCGCGGTCGAGCCGCTCGACCCGGCCGTCCGCCCGCCTCTGCTCGACCACGACGGTGCGAAGGTGGATGAACCGCTTCCAGACCGTCTGCTGGTCGACGATGCGGATGGGAGAGGCAGAATCAAGCATCGGGGGACCTCTTCAGACCTTGCGCAGCCAGACGCGGTTGTCGTGGAAGGCGGCGCCGCCATAGGGCGCGATCGGGTCGGCGCCGGTCAGGACATTGATGCCCTCGCCGTCGAGATGGGCGGAATTCGGCCAGATGCCCTCGGCGATCAGGACGCCCGGCTTCACGCCGTCGGTGACCCGGGCATGCAGGCGGATATCGCCGCGGGGATTGCCGAGCCGCACGATATCGCCCTCCGCGATGCCGTTCGCGGCCGCATCCTGCGGATGGATCATCACCTCCGGCCGGCCTTCCCGCTCGCGCGACCCCTTCGTCTCCGTGAAGGTGGAGTTGAGGAAGGTGCGGGCGGGCGACGTGCCGAGGCGGAAAGGATGTTTCTCGTCCGCCACCTCGATGACCGGAACATAGTCCGGGAAGGCCGGCAGGTCCTCATGCGGGCCGAAGGCGCCGAGCACCTTGGGCGGCTTGTTTGGGGCCGGCGTGTTCGTCCAGTCCGGCCGGAAGCGGAACTTCCCGTCGGGAAAGCCAAAACCCCTGGAAAAATGCGCGGTCTCGAAATCCGGCTGGCAGTCGATCCACTTCTCCTCCTTCAGGCCGTCGAAATCGAGATCGTAATAGGGCAGCATGCGCGTGATGTGCTCCTGCGCGGAGAGCCCGAAGCCCGGCATGTCGCCGACGCCGAGGCGCCGTGCCAGTTCCTCGATGACGAAGAGGTTGCTGCGCACCGTCGCGGGCGGCTCGACGAGCTTGGGGCCGAGCAGGATGTGCTGGTGGCCGCCGCCGCGATAGATATCGTCATGCTCGACGAACATGGTGGCCGGCAGCACGATATCGGCGAGTTTCGCCGTATCGGTCATGAAATGCTCGTGCACGGCGACGAAGAGGTCGTCGCGCAGGAACCCCTGCTTCACCAGGCGCTGCTCGGGCGCGACATTGGCCGGATTGGTGTTCTGGATCAGCATGGCGGTGACCGGGCCGCGCCCGCGCAGCGCGACGGCATCGCCCGTGAGGATGCGGCCGATCTGCGACTGGTCGAGCGTGCGGATATCGGGATCGACGAGCTTCATGCCCATCACTTCGCCCCTGCGCAGGCGGAAGATGCCGGAATTGCTGTGGAACGCCCCGCCGCCCTCATATTGCCAGGAGCCGAGCACGGTGGGTATGGAGAGCGCCGCATGCATGGAGACGGCGCCGTTGCGGCTGCGGGTAAAGCCGTAGCCGAGGCGGAAGAAGCTTTTTTGCGTGCGCCCGACGAGGGCGGCGAAAGCCTCGATCTCCTCGACCGCAAGGCCGGTGATCGCCGCCGCCCATGCGGGATCTCGGCTCGCAAGATGCGCTTCGAGGCCGGCCGGATCGTCGGCGAATTTCGCCATATAGGCGCGGTCGGCATAGCCGTCGCGGAAGGCGACGTGCATGACGGCGCAGGCGAGCGCCGCATCTGTGCCCGGCCGCAGCTTCAGCGCGAGGTCGGCCTGCTTCATCGTCGGGTTGTCGTAGATGTCGACGACGACGATCTTCGCCCCGCGCTCCTTGCGCGCCTTGACCGCATGGGTCATCACGTTGACCTGCGTGGAGACGGCGTTGGTGCCCCAGATCACCACGCAATCCGATTTCGCCATCTCGCGCGGATCGGGCCCGCGCAAAGTGCCGGCGCCCATGGAAAAGCCGGTCCAGGCCGGATTGGTGCAGATGGAATCGAAGAAACCGGAATAGCGCTTCGCGTGGCGCAGGCGCTCGATGGAATCGCGCTGCACGAGGCCCATCGTGCCGGCATAGAAATAGGGCCAGACCGCCTCGCTGCCATGGGCCTGCTCGGCCCTGACGAAGTTCTCCGCGATGGCATCGAGCGCGGCCTCCCAGGAGATGTCGGCCCATTCGCCGCCGCCCTTGTCGCCCTTGCGCACCAGCGGCTTCATCAGCCGGTCGGGGTGGTAGAGGCGGTCGGCATAGCGGGCGACCTTGGCGCAGATGACGCCGGCGGTATAGCTGTTGTCCGCGCTGCCCTTGACGCGGCCGATGCGCCCGTCCGCGCTGATCTCGACATCGAGGGCGCAGGTGGAGGGACAGTCGTGCGGACAGGCCGAATGGCCGATGCGCGGTTTTCCGAGATGGGGGGTCGCAACGTTCATGGCTTTTCTATATTGCAGAGTACGAAGTGCCAAAAGGCAAATCATTCTACCATTGCAACAATTCATCGTCGCATCAGCGCGGATGATCGTGGGCGTCGCCGGGGCCTGAAATGAACTACCGCCACATCTACCATGCCGGCAATTTCGCGGATGTGCTGAAACATGCCGTGCTCGCCCGCCTCATCCTCTACATGCAGGGCAAGGACAAGGCCTTTCGCGTGCTCGACACCCATGCGGGCATCGGGCTCTACGACCTCTCCAGCGAGGAAGCGCAGAAGACCGGCGAATGGCGGGACGGCATCGGCCGGCTCCTTGCCGGCGACATGCCGGCGGCGGTGGCCGACATCCTCGCACCCTACCTGAAAGCCGTCCAGGACCTCAATCCGCAGGGCGGGCTGACCTGGTATCCGGGCTCGCCGAAACTCGCGCGCCTGCTGTTCCGCCCGCAGGACCGGCTGTCCGCCATGGAACTGCACCCGGACGACTACGAGACGCTGCACCGCGTGTTCGACGGCGATTTCCAGAGCCGCATCACAAGGCTCGACGGCTGGCTGTCGCTCGGCGCGCACCTGCCGCCGAAGGAGAAGCGCGGCATCGTGCTGGTCGATCCGCCCTTCGAGATCGAGGGCGAGTACGAACGGCTGGTCGACGGGCTGGAAAAGGCCGTGCGCCGCTTTGCCGGCGGGGTCTACTGCCTGTGGTATCCCTTGAAGAAGAACGCCCCCGTCGCCGCCTTCCACAAGGCGCTGAAGGAGACGGGCATTGCGAAAATGCTTTGCGCCGAGCTTACCGTGAGGAGCGACCGGGAGACGACGGGCCTGACGGGCTCCGGCCTCATCGTCGTCAACCCGCCCTATACGCTGAAGCAGGAACTCGACGTCCTCTTGCCCTTCCTCAAGGAGCGGCTGGCGCAGGATCGCTTCGCTTCGGCCCGCGCCTTCTGGATCGCCGGGGAGACGAAGGCCTCTTGACCTTTGCCGCCCGGCGGCAACAATCGCGCGCCGAACTGGAAAACCTCGATGACGCCATTTCGTGCCGCCCGCCCATGAGCCTGCTACCCCGCATTCCCCTCGCCCGCCCGCTCTTCCTGCTGCTCGCCGGCCTGGCGCTGCCTGCCGGTTGCAGCGAGGAGAAGCCGGCCGACAAGCCGAAGACGGAGACGAGCCGCAAGGCGCCGGAGCGGCGCGCGGCGGTGCCGCTCGGCAAGGGGTTCGACTTCTACGTCCTGTCGCTCTCCTGGTCGCCGACCTGGTGCGCCGGCAACGATGCCGGCGGCCGGACGCAGCAATGCCGGCGCGGCGAGGACAACGGCTTCATCGTGCACGGGCTGTGGCCGCAGAACGAGCGCGGCCATCCGGAATTCTGCCCGACGCGCCAGCCGGACCGCGTGCCGGAGAGCCTCGGCCACACCGTGCTCGACATCATCCCCTCCATGGGCCTGATCGGCCATCAGTGGCGCAAGCACGGCTCCTGCTCGGGCCTCGGCCAGAAGGACTATTTCGCCGTCACCCGCGCCGCCTTCGAGCGCGTCTACATTCCCGCCGCCCTCACGCCGCAGCGCGGCGGCAGCCGGCTTTCTCCCGATGCTGTGGAGGCAGCCTTCATCGCCGCCAATCCCGGCCTCGACCGCAAGGGCATCGCCGTCACCTGCGAGGGCGGACGGCTGGAGGAAGTTCGCATCTGCATGACGGCCGACCTTTCCTTCCGCACCTGCCCTGCCGTCGACCGTGCCGGCTGCCGGGCCAACTCCATCGACCAACCGCCCATTCGCTAGAACAGGATGCCGCTGATGAAGATCTTCTATTCGAGTGCCTCGCCCTATTCCACCAAGGTGCGCATGGCCGCGCATTTCGCCGGCCTTGCCGCGCAGTCGGTGGCGACCGATACCAATGCCGACCCGGCGGAACTCTTGGCCGCCAATCCGCTCGGCAAGATCCCGACGCTTCTGACGGACGACGGCCTTGCCGTCTTCGACAGCCGCGCGATCATGAACTATATCGACCGCCAGACGCGCGGCTCGCTCTACCCGCGCAATGCGGCCAAGCGCACGGAGGTGGACGTGCTGGAGGCGACGGCCGACGGCATCTGCGACAGCCTGCTCGCCATCGTCTACGAGCGCCGCCTGCGGCCGGAGGAGAAGATCCACCAGCCGTGGATCGACCGCCAGTGGGAAAAGGCTGAGCGCGCGCTCGATCACCTGGAAGCCAACATGCCGCGCCTCGGCAAGAAGCCGAATGCCGGCCATTTCGCGCTGGCCGCCATGCTGCGCTACATCGAATTGCGCTTTGCCGGCAAATGGCAGCGCGGCCGGCCGAAGCTGAAGCGCTTCCTTTCGCGCTTCGAGGCGGTTTTCCCGGATTACGCGCAGTTCAAGGATTGAGGGTCCAACCGCAGGAATGCCCCTCATCCGCCTGCCGGCACCTTCTCCCCGCAAGCGGGGCGAAGGGCTTATGCCGCGCCCTTTTCCTCAATCACGACCCGTTCGTGGGGCAAGTCCCCTCTCCCCGCTTGCGGGTAGAGGGTCAGGGTAAGGGGCAACCTTCAAAAGACAAGTCGACAAACAAAAAGGCCGGGCTTTCGCCCGGCCTTTCCGCATTTCCAAAGCCGTTCGGCTTAGAACTTCACGCCGAGACCGACGCGGACGCTGTGGTCTTCGAAGCCGGACTTCACCTTGGTGCCGCCGAGGTCGAAGCTCTTCTTCTGGTAGTCGCTGTAGCGGTATTCGATACGCGCCGTGACGTTGTTGGTCACGAAGGCTTCGGCACCGGCACCGGCGGTCCAGCCGACCATGTTGCGGTCGTCCTTGCCGGCGGCGTTCTTCATCTCGACATTGGTGCCGGCGATGCCGGCCGTGCCGTAGACGAGGACCGGGTTCAGGTCGACGCCGACGCGGCCGCGGATCGAGCCGTTGACGCCCTGCTTGCCCTTCAGGCCGTTGCGCTCGGCATCGACGCCCGAATAGTTGAGGTCCGCTTCGCCGCCGTAGACGATCTGGCCGCTCTGCATGTTGTAGCCGCCGTAGACGCCGCCGCCGAGGCCGTTCGCCTTGGCATCGCCCTGGCGGTTGAAGTCGCCGCGCTGCCAGCTTGCCGTACCACCGGCATAGGCACCGGCCCAGTTGCCGCTGGCGACCGGCTCGGAATATTCGGCGGCCGGAGCCTGCGGGATTTCGTCGATGGCGTCAGCAGCGTGAGCGGCCTGGAAAGCGACCAGGGAAACGGTCGAAGCGACGAGGGTGGCGATGAGTGTACGCATGATATTCTCCTTTACTGAACGACGCCCTCTGTGGGAGGCGATCGGGCATCGTCATTTCCAATTCAGTCCCGCCCGGTTGAGCGGAAATTGAATAAAGATTGAGGAATTGAAAGAGCCAAAATGTGAAATGATTGTGGCAGCGACACGGCGCAAATTAGATGTGACTTTTGCGCACCAGGAGATTTGTTAACCATAAAATCAATAAGTACAAAAATCGGTAAAATATACTTCAAATTACTTTGAAGGTGCTTTTCCGGTTAATTTTTCCGCAACCAATTGTCAGGGGGGAGTTTAAGCCTGCGCCGGGATGTCTATATCTTGGTCCGGTTAAACAAATGAATCGGCAGGATGGATTTTCGTGAACAAGCCCCTCAGGACGGCCCTCGTGACGGGCGGCGCGAAACGCATCGGCAAGGCCATCGTCGAAGACCTCATCGCGAACGGTTTTTCCGTCGCCATCCACGCCAACACATCCCTGGAAGACGCCGAGGCGATGGCCCGCGCCTTCAATGCCGGCGGCAGACGGGCCGTCGCCCTGCGATGCGACCTTGCCGACGGCGCCGCGACGGGCCGGCTGATCGACGCGGCGGCGGACGCGCTCGGGCCCATCGACCTCCTCGTCAACAACGCCTCGCTCTTCAAGCCCGACACGGCGGAGGCCTTCGACGACGCGCTGTGGGACCGGCATTTCGCCGTGCATGTGAAGGCGCCGTCGATCCTCGCGCGCGATTTCGTGCGCCAACTCCCGCAGGACGTCGCAGGCTCGATCGTCAATATCATCGACCAGCGCGTCTGGAACCCGACGCCGCGCTACTATTCCTACACGATCTCCAAATCGGCGCTGTGGATGGCGACCCGCACCATGGCGCAGAGCTTTGCGCCGCGCGTGCGCGTCAACGCCATCGGCCCCGGCCCGTCGCTGCCGAACGAGCGGCAGGACGATGCCGCCTTCCAGGCGCAGGTGGAGGGCCTGATCCTGCGTCGCGGGCCTGGTCTCGACGAATTCGGCCGCACAGTTCGCTTTTTGTTCGACACGCCCTCCATTACGGGGCAAATGATAGCGCTCGACGGCGGGCAGCATCTCGCCTGGGAAACACCCGATGTCGGGGGAATATCGGAATGAACGGCCGGAAGGTGGAGGATGGCGGCATCCTCTATGACGAGAACGAGACGGACGACGAGGACGAGCTGCAGGAAGCCCCCGCGGCGACCGCCGCCGTCACGCCCGGCATAGACTGGAACGAAGGCGGCGGCGCGCCCGAGGGCGTTTTGGGCGCAGAGCTGATCCAGCTCTTCGTCAAGCGCCTGCCGAACAGCCCGGGCGTCTACCGCATGTTCAACGCGGCCGGCGACGTGCTCTATGTCGGCAAGGCGCGCAGCCTCAAGAAGCGCGTGACGAACTACGCGCAGGGCCGCGGCCATTCCAACCGCATCGCGCAGATGATCCGCCAGACGGCGAACATGGAGTTCGTCACCACGCGCACCGAGACCGAGGCGCTGCTGCTGGAGGCGAACCTCATCAAGCGGCTGCGCCCGCGCTTCAACGTGCTCCTGCGCGACGACAAGTCCTTTCCCTACATCCTCGTGACCGGCGACACGCGCGCGCCGGCGATCTTCAAGCATCGCGGCGCGCGCAGCCGCAAGGGCGATTATTTCGGCCCCTTCGCCTCGGCCGGCGCGGTGGGGCGCACGATCAACTCGCTGCAGCGCGCCTTCCTGTTGCGCACCTGCACCGACAGCGTCTTCGAGACGCGCACCCGGCCGTGCCTGCTCTACCAGATCAAGCGCTGTTCCGCCCCCTGCACCCATGAGATCAGCGATGCCGATTATGCGGACCTGGTGCAGGAGGCGAAGGATTTCCTTTCCGGCAAAAGCCAGAAGGTGAAGGCGCACATGGCCGCCGCCATGAACGAGGCGGCGGAAGACCTCGATTTCGAGCGCGCCGCCGTCTATCGCGACCGGCTGGCCGCGCTCAGCCACGTCCAGAGCCACCAGGGCATCAACCCGGCCGGCGTGGAAGAGGCCGACATCTTCGCCATCCACCACGAGGGCGGCGTCTCCTGCATCCAGGTCTTCTTTTTCCGCACCGGGCAGAACTGGGGCAACCGCGCCTATTTCCCCAGGGCCGACCCGCAGCTTTCGGGCGCGGAGGTGCTGAACGCCTTCCTCGCCCAGTTCTACGACGACAAGCCCTGTCCGCGGCAGATCCTGCTTTCGGAGGCCGTCGAGGAGATGGACCTGCTCGGCCAGGCGCTCTCCGAGCGCTCGAACTACAAGGTCGCCATTTCCGTGCCGCAGCGCGGCGAGAAGAAGGACCTCGTCGACCATGTGGTGGCCAACGCGCGCGAGGCGCATGGCCGCAAGCTGGCGGAAACCGCTTCGCAATCGCGCCTGCTGGAGGGCTTGGCCGCCACCTTCAAGCTGCCCACCGTGCCGCGCCGCATAGAGATCTACGACAACTCGCACATCATGGGCACCAATGCCGTCGGCGGCATGGTGGTGGCGGGGCCGGAAGGCTTCGTGAAGGGGCAGTACCGCAAGTTCAACATCAAATCGACCGAGATCACGCCCGGCGACGACTTCGGCATGATGAAGGAAGTGATGACAAGGCGCTTCGCGCGCCTCATCAAGGAAGAGGGCCTGCCGGACCGCAGCGCCGACCCGGGCACGGACGCGGCGGACCTGCCCTTCCCCGCCTGGCCCGACGTCATCCTCATCGACGGCGGCCAGGGCCAGATGACGGCGGTGCGCGCCATCCTGGAGGAACTCGGCATCACCGACCAGGTCATCGCCATCGGCGTCGCCAAGGGCGCCGACCGCGAGGCCGGGCGCGAACGCTTCTTCATGAGGGGCCTTGCGGATTTCTCCCTGCCGCCGCGCGACCCCGTGCTCTATTTCGTGCAGCGCCTGCGCGACGAGGCGCACCGCTTCGCCATTGGCTCGCACCGGGCGCGGCGCAAGAAGGAGATGGTGAAGAACCCGCTCGACGAGATCGCCGGCGTCGGCCCGACGCGCAAGCGCGCCCTGCTGCAGCATTTCGGCACCGCCAAGGCCGTGTCCCGCGCGGCGATGGCCGACCTGATGGCGGTCGCCGGCATTTCGGAAAGCGTCGCGCGCATCGTCTACAACCACTTCCACGACGACGCGGCCGGATAGCCGGTCCCGCGCGGAATGCCGCAAATGGCTGCGACATTCCCCCGCGCTCCGTAAATTCGCCAAGAATTGCCGGAAACAAAGGTTGACGGCGCTGTCACAAAGACCTCATCTACCCGCAAACCTGTCGAGATCGAAGAATCCATGGCTTCCCGCGCATACAGCATCCCGAACCTCCTCACCTACGCCCGCATCGTGGCCGTACCCCTGATCGTGCTCTGCTTCTTCGTCGAGGGGCGGCTGGAATCGTCGGACTTCGCGCGCTGGGCGGCCTTCTGGCTGTTCGTGGTCGCCTCGATCACCGACTATCTCGACGGCTATCTCGCCCGCATCTGGAACCAGACGTCGAATATCGGCCGCATGCTGGATCCGATCGCCGACAAGCTGCTGGTCGCCTCCGTACTGCTGCTGATGGCCGCCGACGGCACCATCGCCGGCTGGGCGATCTGGGCCGCGATCATCATCCTGTGCCGCGAGATCCTCGTCTCGGGCCTGCGCGAATATCTCGCCGACCTCAAGGTCTCCGTGCCCGTCACGCGCATCGCCAAGTGGAAGACGGCGCTCCAGATGTTCGCCATCGCCTTCCTGCTGGCCGGCCCCGCCGGCGACAAGGTGCTGCCCTATACGACCGAGATCGGCATCACCCTGCTCTGGGCCGCCGCGCTCATCACCATGTATACCGGCTACGACTATTTCCGCGTCGGCCTGAAGCATATCGTGGACGAGTGAGATGACGAGGCTCGTCTATTTCGCCTGGGTGCGCGAACGGATCGGCAAGGGCGAGGAAGAGATCGAGCTGCCCGCCTCCGTCACGACCGGCGGCGACCTCCTCGCTTATCTCAAGACGCGCGGCGAGGACTATGCCCACGCGCTGGAGCACGAGAAGGTCATCCGCATCGCGATCGACCAGGAGCATGTCGAGCACGACGAGCCCATCCTCGGCGCGCGCGAGATCGCCCTCTTCCCGCCGATGACGGGGGGCTGAGCGGTGACCGGCGCCCCGGTCGTCGTGCGCGTCCAGACGGACGATTTCGATGCGGCCGCGGAGGCTGCCCGCCTTGCCGCCGGCCGGCGCGATGCCGGCGCCGTCGTCACCTTCACCGGCCTTTGCCGCGACGAGGGCGGCAGGCTCTCCGCGCTGGAACTCGAACATTATCCCGGCATGGCCGAGGCCGAGATCGGCCGCATCTGCCGGAAGGCGGTGGAGCGCTTCTCGCTTCTCGGCATCGCCGCCATCCACCGGGTCGGCAGGATCGCGCCGGGCGAGAACATCGTGCTCGTCGTCGCGCTGGCTCCGCATCGCCACGCCGCCTTCGACGGCGCGTCCTTCGTCATGGATTTCTTGAAGACCTCCGCTCCCTTCTGGAAGAAGGAGCATTTCGCCGACGGTCGCGAGGGCGACTGGGTGGACGCCAAGGAGAGCGACGACCGGGCGCGGGAGGCGTGGTCGTAGCGCCCGCTACGGCACCGGCCGCTCGCGCCGGAAGATCACCAGCAGCAGCACCAGCGCGGAAAAGATCACGAGATCCCGCCACAGGAAATCGCCATAGGCGCTCCACAGCGTTTCGGCGAGGCCCATGGCCGCGCCGCCGAGGGCCGAGAGGAGCGGCGTGCCGGCCCCGCCGATGGCGGCGATGAACAGCACCTTCACCCCGAAGGCGAGGCCGCCGCCGAAATCCATATTGCCGTAGTAGGAGACGGCGAGGATGCCGGTGAGGCTGGCGATCAGGGCCGCGAGCGCATAGGCCGAGAGATAGACGCCCGCCGCATCGACGCCGCAAAGCTCCGCCGCCTGCCGGTCCTCGGAGACCGCCCGCCAGCGCCGGCCCCAGGCCGAGCGGGCGAGGAAGACGTGGCCGGCAAGGACGATGGCCGCCATGGCGAGGGTGTTCGCCAGTTGCAGCACCGTCAGCGCGACGGGAAAGGCGGGATCGCCCCACAGGACGACCGGCGCGTTGAGGAAAGGCGGCAGCCAGAGGCTGCGCGTGTCCGAGGCGAGCCGCGCCGTCTCCATCAGCACCAGCACGACGCCGAGCGCGGCGACCACCACCGTATTGTCCGAGGAAAAGGCGAGCGGGCGCATGACATGGCGCCCGACGACGAGCCCGGCCCCGACGCCGTAGAGCAGCGCGACAGTCGCGCCGAAGCCGAGAGCGGCAGGCAGAACCAGCCAGAGCCGGTCCCAGCCGTAGCCGGAGAACAAGACGAACATCTGCGCGGCGAAGGCGAAGAGCGCGCCATAGCCGATATCCGCCCGGCGCGTCACGGCAAAGGCGATCGCATAGCCGAAGGCGAGCGCCGCATAGAGCGCGGCGACCGGTGCGGCATTGGCGATCTGCTGGAGGAAATAGGCCATCCCGGCTCCGGGCTCTTCCGCTTCGTCACATCGGCTTCCCGGAAAACGGCGGCCGGCCGTTCTGGAGGAGCGCGCAAATTATAACTGGTAAAAATGCTTTTACCAGTTAGAATATCGCATGACCTTCTCCTGGACCCCGCATCGTTTCTCCGGCGGCGCGCTCGCCCTCGACGTCGCCAATTCCGTCGTGCTGCGCGGCGATCCGGAACGGCGGATCGACCGTTTCGCCGATCCCGCCACCATGGACGCCTTTTCCGCCGGAGCGGACCGGCACGGGGCGGAACGCGCGCTCTTCGGCCCGCTCGAAAGGGTCACCGGGGAGGCGCGCGCCGGGCTCGTTTCGCTGCGCGAGGCGATCGACCGGCATTTCCGCGCCGAGGTGCTGGGGCATGGGACGCCGGCGCTGCTTGCCGACCTGCTGGAGGCGATCGCCGCGACGCTGCGCCGCTCCGGCACCCGGCCGCGGGCGCTCGACAGCGCGACGGCGCGCTCCGCGCTGCTGCTGCTGGCGCACCCGGAGCCGGAACGGCTGAAGATCTGCCCGAACTGCCACTGGCTCTTCCTCGACCGCAGCCGCAACCGTTCGCGCGCCTGGTGCGACATGGCCGTCTGCGGCAACCGGGCGAAGGCCAGCCGCCATTACCACCGCAACCGCGAGGAGAAAGCGCTATGAGAAAATCCTGGTTGATGCTGCTGCCGCTCCTGCTTGTCCTTGCCGCCTGCCAGCGCGAGACGGGAACCGATCCGCTGACGCTGACGGGCAAGATGTTCGTCTTCAACTACCGCCTCGCCTATGCCACCTACATGGTCACGCTCGACCGTACCGAACCCGTGCCGGAAGGCTCCGTGGTGCGGGCCGAGTTCGAGAACCCGGCGGGCGGCGCGCCGCTGACGCTGGAGCGCAGGCTATTCGCCAACCTCACCCGCGTCGCGCTGGAGAGCCCGGATATTTCCTGCGTGAAGAAGGGCGTGCCCTACAAGGTGTCGATCCGGGTGGTCGGGCCTGACGGCGCCGTGCTGCAAAGCCTGGAAACCCAGGTCACCTCCAGTGCCGACCAGAGCATCCTGCCGGCAAAGGCCCTCGTCGTCGGCCCCGGCTACGACCGGAACCCGGAGGTGTTCAAGGATGGCAAGGCGCCCGCGCATTTCGAAACGGCGACGTGCCCCGCCGGCTGACGAATATTCGCCGGGTTTCGTGCGTTCCCTTCGAAGGTGCTTCTTCAAGGATCGGACCAATGCGATTCCTGCCTGGCCTGGCGCTCGGCCTTTCCGTGCTCGCCCCCGCGGCCCATGCCGAGGATGCGGCAGCCTGCCCGGCACAACCCGTCATCCTCGCCTTTTCCGACATGGTGCTGGCGGATCGGGAGACGCTGCCGCGATTGGAGGCGCGCGGGTTCGGGGCGGAGGCGGCCTATCTGAAGATCCGCTATGGCGGGCTTTCCATGGACGCGGCGGCGGAGCTCGCCCATGCCCTGCGCGATGCCGGCGTGCGGGAAGCGATCGATCTTGCCGGCGCCATCGATGCGACGCGCGACGGGTTCGGCGCGCTGGACAATGCCGATCCGGTTCAGCTGAACGGGTTGGTTTCCACCCTGCGGGCCATCCTGCTGCACGGCGACGGCGAAAAGCTGCTGGCCGCCATCGCCAGCCTGCCGCCGGAACGGCAAGTCCCGGTCAGCGGACGGATCGTGCCCGTCATCGCGGACAGGCCCGACGAGGAGAAGGCGGAACTTGCCGCATCGGCGGGCCGCCACAAGCTGTTCTTCCTCCAGGCCGGTCTCGTGGCGAGCCGGCGCGACGCGAATGCCTGGTCCGCCTTCGTCGCCGGCTTTCCCGATACGAGCCGGCTTTCCGACCTGACGCGGATGTGGAGCTGGACGCCGGCGCTCGTCGGCAATCCGGCCCTGCCGCGGATCCCGGTGCCCGACGCCGCGGCCCAGGCGACGCAGAAGAGCCTGCACACCGTCTGGATTATGGCGGCGAGGGCGCCGGAACGCGATTTCCTGATGACCTATCTGAACCAGACCGGCGACATCGCCGCGGCGGAAAAGGCGGCGAACGCGGTCCTGGCCGAGATCGCGGCGGGGCGAATCAGGCAGGAAGGCCTGCTCGATCCCGCATGGCTTGTGGCCTACCGGACGCTTCGCGCTGCCGGACACGATCCCGCCGTGGTCGATACGACGCTCGAAAGCATGTCCATCAACACGCGCCGCATCGTTCCCCCGACCGGCAATGTCTCTATACGGGACCTCCTCGACCGGGTCGTCGCGATCGACGCGCTCGGGCCCTATCTCACCGGCAAAGCCGATGTCCTGCCGGGAATGCCGGTGGATATCAGCGCGAAATTCCAGGCGGAATGGCCCTTGTGGACGGAGCTTTCCGGCTCGCTGAAATCCGTGCCGCTGACGCCGCTCGGCAAAGACCCGGTCAAGGCGCCGATTGTCGCGGAACTGCTGTTCGCTGCCGGCGACCATGCCCGCCTTGCCGATTTCGTCCTTGCCGTCGAGCCGGCCGAAACGAGGCTTGCCCTCGCCACGGATTTCGCGATCCGCCTCGATCGCGGCTGCGCGAGCTATCTGCACCATCCGGCCGAAGCGCTGCTCTTCGCCGGCCAGCCGATCTTCAAGTTCGATCCGGAAAAATGAAGAACCGGAGCCTTTCGGCCCCGGTTCCCAAATCCTGTCAAAGGCTTCCGGCCGCAGCCGGACAAACCGATTCAGCCGACGATTTCGGTGTCGGAGAACCAGTACTTGATTTCCTGGGCAGCCGTTTCCGGAGCGTCCGAGCCGTGAACCGAGTTCTCGCCGATCGACAGGGCGTGCGTCTTGCGGATCGTGCCCTCGTCGGCGTTGGCCGGGTTGGTGGCGCCCATGATTTCGCGGTTCTTCAGGATGGCGTTCTCGCCTTCCAGGACCTGGACGATCGTCGGGCCGGAGGTCATGCCTTCGACGAGCTCGCCGAAGAACGGACGCTCCTTGTGAACGGCGTAGAAGCCTTCGGCTTCGCGCTTGCTCATCCAGACGCGCTTGGAAGCAACGACGCGCAGGCCCGCGTCTTCGAGCATCTTGGTGATCGCGCCGGTCAGGTTGCGCTTCGTCGCGTCCGGCTTGATCATCGAAAAGGTGCGTTCAATCGCCATTTTCCCGTTTCCCTTGGTTTTCCGGTGAAAGTGGCCGGTTCCATAGCCGCCCGCGCCCAGCAAAACAAGAGGGGCGCCGCGATTGGCGCCGCCGGCGGCAAAGTTTCACGCCGCCGTCACACGATGGCCGACGCCGCCGTGCAGGTCGAGGCAGCGGGCGAACCAGCCGGCGACGGCATCGCCCTCCTCCAGCACTTTCGTGCCGGCCGTCGTGCGCAGCCATTGCAGCGCGCCGAAGACGATGTAGTCCGCAAAGAGCGGGCTTTCGCCGCCGATGAAGGGCTGGGCCTTCAGCATGTTGCGCAGCGGCTGGAGCCTTTTGGAAAAGCCCTCGATCTCCGCCTTGCCGGCCGCCGCGATGTCCTCCAGCGAGGCGCCGAGGCGCTCCTCGCGGCTGCGGCGGAAATAGGTCTGGTCTGCCGGCTCCAGCAGGTTGTGGATGTCGAGGATGGCAATGCGGGTCACGGCCATGTGCAGGGCCGACTGCGACCAGCTCTCGACGAAGCGGGCCATCGCCCTGCCGCCCTCCCCGCCGAACAGCGACGGCCGGTCGGGATAGGCCACGTCGAGATAGAGCGCGATGTCGAAACTGTCGCGCACCAGCCGGTCGCCGTCGCGCAGCAGCGGCACGGTCGCCGTGCTGCCGTCCTCGATGGCCGGGATCTCGGTGAAGCCGACCGGCACCGTCTCGTAGGAAAGGCCCTTGTGGGCGAGCGACATGACGGTCTTCCAGACATGGGGCGAGAACTGGCGGGTGCGGTCGGCGCCGGAAAGCGCATAGAGCAGTCTGGTCATGAAGGCCTCGTCGTTCGGTTTGCCGCCATTGGACCGCAGGACGGCGCCTGGCGCAAATCAGATAATTTCATGAATGGCATTCATGCCGCCGATGCGCGCTTCGGCTATAGTCCCGGCAGATCACGGAGACCACGATGCGCGACCACTACCGCCTGTACGCCGCCTACAATGCCTGGGCCAACCGCACCCTCTATGCCGAGGTCGGCAAGCTCGACGACGAGGCCTTCCGCCGGGATCTCGGCGCCTTCTTCGGCTCGCTGCACCGCACGCTGAACCATCTGCTGACCGCCGACCGCATCTGGCTGAAGCGTTTTACCGGTGCCGGCGACGCCCCGACGTGCCTCGACGCGATCCTCCACGAGGATTTTCCCGGCCTGCTGGCGGCGCGGCAGGCGGAAGACGCGCGGCTGACCGCCTATGTCGATTCGCTGTCGGAAGAGACGATCGCCGCCGATATCACCTATAGCCCGCTCACCAATCCCACTGTCATCACCCACCCGCTCGGCCCTGCCCTCACCCACATGTTCAACCACCAGACCCACCATCGCGGCCAGTGCCATGCCATGCTGACGATGGTCGGCGGGCCGAGCATCACACTCGATCTCATCTATTTCGCGCGCACGGACGGAAGGGAATTCCTATAAATTTTAGGGTGAGTGCCTCTTCCTGCTCCTGCAAGAGTAGTGATACAGTCGCGCGGTATGGGAGTGCTCGGCATCGATCAAGGGGGCTGCTCCGCCCTGTCACCCAAGTGACAGGCATGGGCGATCGGTAATGGGATAGTCGCTGCCATTGAGGCCGGTGCGGGACGGCACGGGCCTCTCCTGAAAGAGGGAAGAACAATGGCAAGAACGACCGAAGAGTGGGCAGCCCTGCTCGGCAGTACGCTTTGCAAGATGGCACGGGTCTACGGCACCGACGCCCCGAACGCCTACCTGCCGGAGGAGTGCTATCCGGTGATCGAGAAGACCCTGGACGTGGCGCTGCAGGAAGCGCGCGCGGAGGGATATGCGGCAGCCCTGCGCGACCTCCAGCAAAATCGCGCGCCCCGCGCCGCGCAGCCGCCCCGCACCACCGTGTTCGGGCAGGTGATGCGGGTGATCCCGCTTGCCCGCCGGACGGCATGAGGGTCCGGACCACCTCCTCGTACGGCGGCAACCGCGGATGCCGCCGTACGAGGATGCGGTCCACCCGTCTTGCGGTTAATCAACTCTGGCCTGAATTTTTCACCGGCACACGCAAAATTAACCGCGCGATCCGATAGTTACGCCGATCGATAGCTCCAGCGCCGGCCGTCCGCCGGCGCACCACCCGACGGCGTCTCATGAGCAGCAAGGACAGCACCGCCCCCAACACGCAGCCCGCCGTGCCGCCGATCACGGCGCGCATCGCCCATGTGATGGCCAATCTCGGCATAACCGGCCTGCCGCGCAATTACGAACTCTTGTTCGAGGCGATGAACGGCAATGCGGGCGTGGCACGCGAGATCGCGGCGCTCGGCAAGGCGCCGGACCAGGCGTCGCTCGATTCGATCGCGCTGCGCTACGCCCTGCCCAGCCACAATGCGCTGGCGGCCGGCCAGGCGGCGGGCGAAGCGGTGCGGGTGCTCGGCGAAATCGCGGCGGCGGGGGAAGCCAGCCGGCGCGACCGCGCGGTCGCCCTGCAGGAACTGGAAGAGATCGCCGCCCGCATGCGCCAGGACCCGGTGCTCGGCATTTCCGATTTTTCCAGCGATGCCGGCCGACTCCTGTCGATCCTGCGCGATATCCTCGGCGCCGACCGCGCGTCCACCGCGCGGCTGGAAGACCTGCAGGCCCATCTCGACGGCCTGCGCTCGGGCCTTTCCGTCAGCCGCGAGGCGCTGACCCACGATCCCGTGACCGGCCTTGGCAACCACGCCGCGCTGCTCGGCCTGCTGAAGGCCTTCTTCCAGGGCGAGGCGACGGGCGAGACCGCGGCCCTTCTGATGTTCCGCGTCGAGCAGCTCAGGGAATTTGCCGAGACCCACCCGGCGGGCGCGGCGGAAAAGACGCTGAAGCGCCTCGCCGCGATCTTCCGCCGTTCGGTCAAGAAGGGCGATTTCGTCGCGCGTACCGGGCCGGACGTCTTCTGCCTGCTGCTGTCCGACGTCAGCCGCGAGATCGCGGTGACCATCGCCCGCCGCATCGCCGCGCGGGTTGCGGAAAAGCCCTTCCCCTTCATGGAGCGCGAACTGCCGGCCGGTTTCCTGACGCTGACGGCCGGCGTCTCGATGAGCGATGCGGCCACGACGCCGGCCATGCTCTACGACCAGGCCGGGCAGGCGCTCGCCTATGCCGGCGAAACCGGCATCGCGCTGCGCATCTACTCGGCCGAGGTCGCCGACCGGTCCGGCCGGGGCTATCGCGGCGGCGCGGCGGCCTGACGCGCGCCGTCTTCTCTTTTGGCATGATTCCGGGCGCAAAACCGCTTCGCACTTTCGCGGGAATTGCTCTATAGACCCGGCATGATCACGATTTCCGGCCTCACCGCCCGCGTTGCCGGGCGCCTCCTCATCGATAACGCCTCCCTTTCGCTGCCGAGCGGGGTGAAGGTGGGTCTCGTCGGCCGCAACGGCACCGGCAAGTCCACGCTGTTCCGCGTCATCACCGGCCAGCTCGCCTCCGAGGCCGGCAGCATCTCGCTGCCGAAGAACGCGCGCATCGGCCAGGTGGCGCAGGAAGCGCCGGGCACGGACGATCCGCTGATCGAGATCGTGCTGGCCGCCGACAAGGAGCGTGCAAGCCTCCTGAAGGAAGCGGAGACGGCGAGCGACCCGCATCGCATCGCCGAGATCCAGACGCGGCTCGGCGATATCGGCGCCCATTCGGCGGAAGCGCGCGCGGCGAGCATCCTTTCCGGCCTCGGCTTCGACCACGAGGCGCAGCAGCGCCCGGCGAAGAGCTTTTCCGGCGGGTGGCGCATGCGCGTGGCGCTGGCGGCCGTGCTGTTCTCCGAGCCGGACCTGCTGCTGCTCGACGAGCCGACCAACTATCTCGATCTCGAAGGCACGCTCTGGCTGGAGGATTACGTGCGGCGCTATCCGCACACGGTCATCATCATCAGCCACGACCGGGACCTGCTCAACACCGCCGTCAACGCCATCGTGCATCTCGACCAGCAGAAGCTGACCTTCTATCGCGGCTCCTACGACCAGTTCGAGCGCCAGAAGGCCGAAGCCGACGAATTGCAGATGAAGGCCAAGGCCAAGAACGAGGCCGCGCGAAAACACCTGCAGAGCTTCATCGACCGCTTCAAGGCCAAGGCGACCAAGGCCAAGCAGGCGCAGAGCCGCGTCAAGGCGCTGGAGCGCATGGGCACGGTCGCCGCCGTCGTCGAAACGCATGTCCAGCCGATCACCTTCCCCGAGCCGGAAAAGCAGCCCGCCTCGCCGATCGTGGCGATCGAGGGCGGCGCGGTCGGCTATGTGCCGGGCAAGCCGATCCTGAAACAGATCAGCCTGCGCATCGACAACGACGACCGCATCGCCCTCTTGGGTTCGAACGGCAACGGCAAGTCGACCTTCGCCAAGTTCATCTCCGGCCGGCTGGAGGCTGAATCGGGCGCGGTGAAGCGCGCCCCGGGCCTCAAGATCGGCTTCTTCGCCCAGCACCAGCTCGACGACCTTGTCCCCGAGCAGTCGCCGGTCGAGCATGTGCGCCGGCTGATGCCCGAGGCGCCGGAGGCGAAGGTGCGCGCCCGTGTGGCCCAGATGGGGCTTGCGACGGAGAAGATGTCGACCGCGGCAAAGGACCTTTCCGGCGGCGAGAAGGCGCGCCTCTTGATGGGACTTGCGGCCTTCGACGCGCCGAACCTCCTCATCCTCGACGAACCGACGAACCATCTCGACATCGACAGCCGCCGCGCGCTGATCGAGGCGCTGAACGACTACGAGGGCGCGGTCATCCTCATCTCGCACGACCGGCACCTCATCGAGGCGACCGTCGATCGGCTCTGGCTGGTCAACAACGGCACGGTGAAGACCTTCGACGGCGACATGGAGGAATATCGCAGCCTCATCGTCCAGTCCGGCAGGAAGGACGACAGGGAGAAATCCGCCTCCAACGGCGGCGAGGCCAGCAAGGCGGACCTGCGCAAGGCCAATGCCGACCGGCGCGCCCAGCTCGCCCCCTTGAAGAAAAAGATCAATGAAATCGAATCCCTGACGGCAAAGCTGCAGAAGCAGATTCAGCTTCTTGACGTGGAGCTTGCAGATCCGGTGCTCTACGAGAAGAGCCCGGCCAAGGCCACGGAAAAGGCCAAGCTGCGCGCCATGGCGGCCGGCAAGCTGAACGACGCCGAGGAACAGTGGCTGGAGCTTTCCGCGCAGTACGAGGAAGCGATGGCCGGGTAGCGCCGCTCAGCCGAGTTCGAAGGTGGTGATGCCGAAGATATGGCCGAGCGGCAGGTCCGGCGCCGCGCCGCGATACATGCGCGCCGTCTCGAAGACCGGCGAGAGGCCGTGGCGCACGCAGAGCGCCTTCGCCTCGGCGTTCGGCGCGGGAATGTCGAGAAACACCTCCCCGCCGCCGACGCTTGCGACCAGCGCGCGGAAGATCAGTTCCGCCCCCACATCGGTGTCGGAAAACAGCGGACCGATCTTGAAACCCTCCCGGCAGGCGCGGATCGTGCCGTAGCCGGAAATGCCGGTGCCGTGCAGCAGCGCGACGCTCTGGCGCGTCTCCTGCTCCTTCAGCCATTCGCGCAGGAACGCCTCGCGGCGCGCGGGATGGAAACGCGCATCGTAGTCGACGATCAGCGGCATGTGGACGGGCGAGACCGGCGTCAGCCGCCGATCGCCCGGCATCGGGCTCTGCACCCGGCCGCCATAACGGATGTTGGCATGGGCGAAGGCGAAGCCGGCGCGACGATAGTTCTCCTGCTGGGTGACGACCCCGTCGAGGCCGACGGTGCGGCCCCCGGCAAGCTCCATCGCCGCGTTCCACAGGCGCAGGCCCACGCCCTGCCCGCGCGCCTGCGGATGCACGATGTAGAAGCCGAGGAATGCGTAATGCGCGCCGTAGCGCACCAGCGAGATCGCGCCCACGAGGCGCTTGTCGGCCTCCGCCACGAGATAGCCCTCGGGATCGGCCACCCAGAACGGCGCGGCATCGCCGAGGCCGGGGTTCCATCCTTCCGCCGCGGCGAAGTCGAGGATCTCGACCAGTTCGTCGCGATAGGCCCTGCGAATCTCGATATCCATGCTGTCGCCTTCCGCCCCGTCGTTTCCCGCCCAATCTTTCAATCGCGGCAAGGGCTGTCAACCGGCACCGGAAAGCGCCGGAAAAGTCCAAAAAACAGGCAGATAGCGGAGAATCGACGCCTAAGACGAAAGTTGTAGAAGGCGCTTTCGCGTTCTTTCCCGCCCCGGCTTGAAACCCCCTTGCCGACATGGTTAGGTTCCCGGTGATGACAAGGAGCGGGAAAAGCACCGCTCGCCATTGGGAGGAACATTATGGATCGTCGTTCATTCATGAAGAAAGCCGGTGTCGCCGGCGTGGGCGGTGCGGCCGCCACGGTACTTGCGACCCCGGCCATCGCGCAGAGTAATCCGAAGATCAACTGGCGCCTCGCCTCCTCCTTCCCCAAATCGCTCGACACGATCTATGGCGGCGCCGAAGTGCTGTCGAAATACGTCTCCGAAGCAACGGACGGCAATTTCCAGATCCAGGCTTTCGCGGCCGGTGAGATCGTGCCCGGCCTGCAGGCCGCCGATGCCGCCGCCGCCGGCACGGTCGAGGCCGCCCACACGGTGGCCTATTACTACTGGGGCAAGGACCCGGTCTGGGCGCTCGGCGCGGCCGTGCCCTTCGCGCTCAACGCGCGCGGCATGAACGCCTGGCAGTACCATGGCGGCGGCATCGACCTCTTCAACGAATTCCTCGCCACCCAGGGCCTCGTCGGCTTCCCCGGCGGCAATACCGGCGTGCAGATGGGCGGCTGGTTCCGCAAGGAGATCAAGACCGTCGCCGACCTGCAGGGCCTGAAGATGCGCATCGGCGGCTTTGCCGGCAAGGTCGTCGAGAAGCTCGGCGTCGTGCCGCAGCAGATCGCCGGCGGCGACATCTATCCCTCGCTCGAAAAGGGCACGATCGACGCCGCCGAATGGGTCGGCCCCTATGACGACGAGAAGCTCGGCTTCTACAAGGTCGCACCCTACTACTACTATCCCGGCTGGTGGGAAGGCGGCCCGACGGTGCATGCCATGTTCAACAAGGCGGCCTATGACGGCCTGCCGAAGGCCTACCAGTCGCTGCTGCGCACGGCCTGCCAGGCGACCGACGCGAACATGCTGCAGAAATACGACTACCTGAACCCCTCGGCCATCAAGCGCCTCGTCGCCGCCGGCGCGAAGCTCAGCCCGTTCAGCCAGGAAATCCTGTCGGCCTGCTTCGACGCCTCCAACGAGGTCTATGCCGAGATGGAAGCCTCGAACCCGACCTTCAAGAAGATCTGGGACTCGATCAAGGGCTTCCGCGGCGAATACTACCTCAACGCCCAGATCGCCGAATACAACTACGACACGTTCATGATGATCCAGCAGCGCAGCGACAAGCTGTAAGCGCCCGCCGGAAACCGCAAAAAACCCCGGAGCAGCGATGCTCCGGGGTTTTTCTTTGGCTTGCGGCGACTCCTCGGTTTGTTGACAGACCTCACACCACCCACGACGTCATCCTCAGCCTTGAGCCGAGGATCCACCTCCGCGCCCGGAGCGTGGATGGTCGGGTCAGGCCCGACCATGACGGAGAGGAGAGGTTTGCTGCACTTCGCCATCAGTCTGAAGGGCCGGCTTGCGCCAGCCCCATTGGCAGTTCATCAGTTGAAGGACGGTGGGCTGGAGAGGTCCGTTGCCGGTTTCTGGTCACCGCCCTCGGCCGGTTTCTGCTCGCCGCCCTCCAGCGGGTTGCCGGCGGGAAGCTGCAGGCCGCCGGGCAGGCCGAGGCCGCCGCCATTGTCGGGCAGCGTCAGGCCGCCGCCGAAGCCGGGCACCTCGATCTTGATGGTGGCCGGATCGATGCCGGTCCCCTCGCCCTTGTAGTGCATGACCATGCCCGGGAAGAGGATGGTGAGCGCCACCATGACAACCTGGATGCCGACGAAGGGCACGGCGCCCCAGTAGATCTGCGTCGTGGTCACCGGCTGGGTCACCTTGCCGGTCACCTTGTCGAGATAGGGGACACGGGCGGCGACCGAGCGCAGGTAGAACAGCGCGAAGCCGAAGGGCGGATGCATGAAGCTCGTCTGCATGTTGATGCCGAGCAGCACGCCGAACCAGATGAGGTCGATGCCGAGCTTGTCGGCGGCCGGCGCCAGCAGCGGCACGATGATGAAGGCGAGCTCGAAGAAATCGAGGAAGAACGCCAGGAAGAAGACCAGCACGTTCACCGCGATCAGGAAGCCCGTCTCGCCGCCCGGCAGCGAGACCAGCAGGTGCTCGACCCACAGGTGCCCGTTCACGCCGTAGAAGGTGAGCGAGAAGACGCGGGCGCCGATGAGGATGAACATGACGAAGGACGAAAGCCGCGTGGTGGCCGTCAGCGCGGAGCGGACGACCTCCATGCTCAGCCGGCCCTTGGCCGCCGCCATGGCGAGCGCCCCCACCGCGCCCATGGCCCCGCCCTCCGTCGGCGTGGCGATGCCGAGGAAGATCGTGCCGAGCACGAGGAAGATCAGCGCCAGCGGCGGGATCAGCACGATGATGACCTGCTGGGCGAGCCGCGACATCATGTTGGTGTTCAACGCCTTGTCGGCCACCGCCACGATATAGATGAAGATGACGCCGACGGTGGCGCCGAGGATGTCGGCGTTCTCGCCCTGGGTCGGATAGAGGAAGATATGCGCGGCATAGGCAAAGCCGGCCGCCACCGCGAGCGCTATGGCCAGCGACGTGACCCCCGCGCCGAGCGAGCGCGCCTCCAGCGGCAGCGCCGGCATGGCGTCGCGCTTGAGGAAGGTCATCAGCAGGATATAGAGCATGTAGAGCCCGGTCAGCACCAGGCCCGGGATGAGCGCGCCGGCATACATGTCGCCGACCGAGCGGCCGAGCTGGTCGGCAAGCACGATGAGGACGAGCGACGGCGGGATGATCTGCGCCAGCGTGCCGGAGGCCGCGATGACGCCCGAGGCGATCGACCGGTCATAGCCGTAGCGCAGCATGATCGGCAGCGAGATGAGGCCCATGGCGATGACCGAGGCGGCGACGACGCCGGTGGTGGCTGCAAGCAGCGCGCCGACGAAGATGACCGCATAGGCAAGGCCGCCGCGGATCGGCCCGAAAAGCTGGCCGATCGTGTCGAGCAGGTCCTCGGCCATGCCGGATTTCTCCAGCACGATCCCCATGAAGGTGAAGAAGGGGATGGCGAGCAGGGTGTCGTTCGACATCACCCCCCAGAGCCGTTCCGGCATCGCGTTCAGCAGCGGCCAGGAGAGGTTGATCGAATCGGACAGCGGCGCGAGCTCCACGCCGACGATGAAGAAGAGCAGGCCGTTCGCCGCCAGCGAGAACGCCACCGGATAGCCCAGCAGCAGGAACACGATCAGCGACATGAACATGATCGGCGCGAGGTTTTCCGCGATGAACTCGATCATGCGCCCTTCTCCTCTGCGATGGCCGATTCGAGCGGGGCATGCGACGGCACGTAGGGCGTTGGGTCCTCCATGTCGCCGCGCATGATGGCGATCTTCTTGATGATCTCGGAAACGCCCTGGAAGGCCAGCAGCACGAAGCCGCCGAGCAGCACGGCCTTGGCCGGCCAGACGATGAGGCCGCCGGCGCTGGAGGACCCCTCGCCCGAGCGGAAGGACATCAGGACGTAGGGCACGAGGAAATAGACCATCAGCAGCACGAAGGGCATCAGGAAGAGGCAATGGCCGATAAGGTCGATCCGGTGCTGCACGCGGCGCGAAAACTTGCCGTAGACCACGTCGATGCGGATGTGCTCGTTCTGCGCCAGCGTATAGGCGGCGGCGAGCATGAAGGCACCGCCGAAGAGATACCATTGCGCCTCGAGCCAGGCATTGGACGATGTGTTGAAGGCTTTTCGGACGACGGCATTTCCGGCACTGACGAGCACGGCGACCAGGATGAGCCAGCCGACGGCCTTCCCGATGTTTTCCGTGATCACGTCGATGAGCCGGCTGAAGGCCAGCAGCGCTTTCATGAGAACTCCTCCCCGCTTGGTGTGTTATTGCTTTAGTGCCAAGCACAGCCAGAGTGCCGATTTCAAGACCCGTTTCAAGCCCGCGGTCCGGTTTTCCCGGCCTGAGAGCCTCCATTAGACGAAAGGCGAAGAGGGCTTCGGCCGCATTGCACAAACGATAGGCAAATCCGCGCGCACGGGCACCCTTGCCCCCCTCCGCGGTTCTGCTACAACAGCGCCAAATCATCATACAAATGAGGGTGGAGCCATGTCCCCGATCAATCTCGCAATCGTCGGCGTCGGCAAAATCGTGCGCGACCAGCATCTTCCGGCCGTCGCGAAGGATGCCGACTACAGGCTGATCGCCGCGGCGAGCCGCCACGGCACGGTCGACGGCATCGACAATTTCAAGTCGATCGACGAGATGCTGGCCGCCGTGCCCGCGATCGACGCCGTCTCGCTCTGCATGCCGCCGCAATACCGCTACGAGGCGGCCGAAAAGGCGCTGTCGGCCGGCAAGCACGTCTTCCTCGAAAAGCCGCCAGGCGCGACGCTCTCCGAAGTCGCCGACCTCGAAGCGCTAGCCGCCGCCAAGGGCGTTTCGCTCTTCGCGAGCTGGCATTCGCGTTATGCGCCGGCCGTCGAGGCCACAAAGAGCTTTCTTGCCGGCACGACGATCCGCTCCATGCGGGTGATCTGGAAGGAGGACGTGCGCCACTGGCATCCGAACCAGGAATGGATCTGGCAGGCGGGCGGCCTCGGCGTCTTCGACCCGGGCATCAACGCGCTCTCCATCGTCACCCATATCCTGCCGCGCCCCGTCTTCATCACCGCGGCCACGCTGGAATTCCCGGAAAACCGCGACGCGCCGATCGCCGCCGCGATGACCTTCACCGATGCGAAGGGCCTCGACCTTGCCGCCGAATTCGACTGGCGCCAGACCGGCAAGCAGAGTTGGGACATCGTTGCCGAGACCGAGGCCGGCGCGATGGTCCTGTCGGAGGGCGGCGCGAAGCTCTCCATCGACGGCAAGCTGGTGCACGAGGCGCCGGAGCAGGAATATCCGATGCTCTACAGGCGCTTCGCCGAACTGGTGAAGGCCGGGAAGTCCGACGTCGACCTCGCGCCGCTGCGCCACGTCGCCGATGCCTTCATGCTCGGCCGGCGCAAGTTCGTCGAGACCTTCCACGACTGAACAGGCAAAAGGCCCGCCAACCGGCGGGCCTTTTGCCATCACCCCGCCTGCGCGCCGAGCGGGGCCGGGCCCGGGCGCTTCACCAGCAGCACCGAGAGCGCGGCGAGGATGCACATCAGGCCGGCGACTTGCAGCGCGGGCATGTAGGTATCGTAATCGCTCTTGAGATAGCCCGCGCCGAAGGCCGCCGTCGCAGCGCCGAGCTGATGGCCGGCAAAAACCCAGCCGAAGACGAGGCCGGCCTTCTCGCGGCCGAAATTCTCCGCGGCGAGCTTGACGGTCGGCGGCACGGTCGCGACCCAGTCGAGGCCGTAGAAGACGGCGAAGACCGAAAGCTCCACCACGCCGAAGCCGGAGAAGGACAGGTAGAGCAGCGACAGGCCGCGCAGGCCGTAGAACCAGAAGAGCAGGAAGCGGTTGTCGTAGCGGTCGGACAGCCAGCCGGCGAAGACGGTGCCGAAGAAATCGAAGAGGCCGATGACGGCGAGCGTGCCGGCGGCCGTGACCGCCGCCATGCCGAAATCGCCGCAGATCGAGATCCAGTGCGTCTGGATGAGGCCGTTGGTGGACAGGCCGCAGACGAAGAACGTGCCGAACAGCACCCAGAAGACCGCGTTGCCGGAGACGCTCTTCAGCGTGACGAGCGGCGCAAGCAGCGTGGCGCGCAGGCTGTGGTCCTGCTTCGGCGGGCGGACGACCGCCGTCTCGCCATAGGCCGGCAGGCCGAGATCGGCGGGATGATCGCGCATCAGGAGAAGGACGAGCACCATGGCCGCGGCGATGACGGCGACGGCGAGCGTCAGGGCCGCGCGCCAGCCATAGGCTTGCGTCAGCGCGGCGAGCAGCGGCAGGAAGACGAGCTGGCCGGTCGCGCTGCTCGCCGTCATCAGGCCGACGACGAGGCCGCGGCGCCTGGAGAACCAGCGTGCGGCGACGGTGGCGCCGAGCACCAGCGCCGTCATGCCGGTGCCGACGCCGATGACGAGGCCCCAGAGTACGAGAAGCTGCCAGACCTCGGTCATGAGGAAGGAGGCGACGATACCGCCCATGATCAGCGCCAGGGCCGTGGCGACCACCTGGCGGATGCCGAAATGGTTCATGAAGGCGGCGGCGAAGGGGCCGAGCAGGCCGAAGAGCACCAGCCGCACCGCCATGGCGGACGAGATATCGGCGATGTCCCAGCCGAATTCCTCATGCAGCGGCTGGATCATGACGCCGGCCGAGCCCATCGCGCCGGCCGTCCCCAGCATGGTGAGGAAGGTGGTGGCGGCCACCACCCAGCCGTAGTGAAGATTGCGCCCGGCCATCCAGCGGGCGACGCCTGTCGAGATCATGGTTCGGTCCCTTTCCTCGTTGCCGCCGGTGCGGCCGATTTTGCGGGTAGATACCCCTATTATCGTCAAAAAATCACAGCGCCGCGAGCAGGTCCCGCAACTGCCGGGCGCCGTCCGGCCCCAGCCGGGCCTCGATGGCATCCTGCACGCCGTCCCAAAGCGGGGCCCCTTCCCGCAGCACCGCACGGCCGGGCTCGGCGATGGTCAGCATGGCCTCGCGCTGGTCCTTGCCGGGCTTGATGGCGACCAGCCCCATGCGCTCCAGCACCCTGGCATTGCGGCCGACCGTCGAGCGGTCGAGCTCGACGCGCGCGCCGAGGTCGGTCAGCGAGACGGGGGCCATGCGGTCGATGGTTCGCAGCAGGCTGAACTGGGCGATGTTCACGCCCAGCGGCGCCAGCGCCTCGTCATAGTAGGACGAGACCTTTCGCGAGGCCTTGCGCAGGACGATGCAGTGGCAGATATCCCTGGACATGCTTGCGGGCATATACCCACGACAAGCCGGACGCAAGGCCTGCCTGAACGCGGTCAGGCCTTCTTCATCCAGCGGCCGTCGCTGTTCTGCTGCCAGTAGGTGAGCTGGTGCCCCTCGCCCTTCAGGCGCTTCCAGTGCGCGCGCGCTGTCTCCACCTCGGTCTGGTCGTAACCGTCGAACATGAAGATGACGCGCGCATAGGCATCGAGCGCCGGCGGTTCGGCGCCGGCGACGAGGAAGCGCACCGTCGCGCCGTTGGCATTGTCGGCGGCGGTCGTCAGAAGCACCGGCTGGTCGGCGGGAAAGGCCTGCTCGTCGGTGCCGTGCGGCAGGAAGCTCTCCTCGCGGAAGGTCCAGAGGTGCGTGTCGAGCGCATCGCGCCGTTCCGCGTCGCCGGTCTGCACGACGACGCGCCAGCCGCGTTCGAGGCTCTTGTCGAGGAGCGGCGGCAGCGCGTCCTCGAGCTTCGATTCGGTCAGGTGGTAGAAGAGGACTTCGCTCACCCTCTCCTCACCCTTCGTAATTCGCGCGCACCAGCTCATCCAGCAGGCGCACGCCGAAGCCGGAGCCCCAGGACTGGTTGATTTCGTCCGTCGGCGAGCCCATGGCCGTGCCGGCGATGTCGAGATGCGCCCAGGGCGTGTCCTTGACGAAGCGGTGCAGGAACTGCGCGGCGGTGATCGAGCCGGCATAGCGCCCGCCGGTGTTCTTCATGTCGGCGAACTTGCTGTCGATCATCTTGTCGTATTCGCGGCCGAGCGGCATGCGCCACAGCCGCTCGTTGGTCGACAGGCCCGCGGCGGTGAGGCGCGCGGCGAGCGTGTCGTCGTTGGAGAAGAGGCCGGCATGATGGCTGCCGAGCGCCACCATGATCGCGCCCGTCAGCGTCGCGAGGTTCACCATGAACTGCGGCTTGAAGGTCTCGTTGCAGTACCAGAGCGCATCGCACAGCACGAGGCGGCCTTCCGCGTCCGTGTTGATGACCTCGATCGTCTGGCCGGACATCGACCTGACGATATCGCCGGGGCGCTGGGCGTTGCCGTCGGGCATGTTCTCCACAAGGCCGAGGATGCCGACGACATTGGCCTTCGCCTTGCGGGCGGCGAGCGTGTGCATGAGGCCGATGACGGCGGCGGCGCCGCCCATGTCGCCCTTCATGTCCTCCATGCCGGCGGCCGGCTTGATGGAGATGCCGCCCGTATCGAAGACGACGCCCTTGCCGATGAAGGCGATCGGCCGGTCCTTCTCCTTGCCGCCCTTCCAGTGCATGACCGCAAGGCGCGGCGGGCGCACGGAGCCCTGCGCGACGCCCAGCAAAGCCCCCATGCCGAGCTTCCTCATCTCGCGCTCGGTGAGGATCTCCACCTCGACGCCGAGCTTTTCGAGCGCCCTGGCCTTGTCGGCGAATTCGACCGGGCCGAGCACGTTGGCCGGCTCGTTGACGAGGTTTCGGGCGAGAATCACGCCTTCGGCGAGCGCCTCGGACAGCTCGTTCGCCTTCTTGGCGGCGCTGGCGGCGGCGGTGACGATCGTCACCTTCACGGCCTTCTGGGCCTTCGCCTCGTCGTCCTCGCCCTTCTTCGTCTTGTAAGTGTCGAAGCTGTAGGCGCCGAGCTGCATGCCGAGGGCGAAATCGGCGGCGTTCTTCGCCGTCACGTCGGCGCCCGGCGCATCGAGATAGACCGTCGCCTTCTCCGCGCGGCCGATCCTGCCCGCCGCCGCGCCGCCGGCCTTCAGCCAGTCATGGGCCGCAAGCTTTTCAGCCTCGCCGAGGCCGAGCACGAGGATGCGGTCGACCGGCGCGCCGTGCGGCGCCAGGACGTCGAGCGTCTTCAGCGCCTTGCCGGTGAACTTCGCGACGCCCGCCGCCCGCGCGACGACGCCTTCCGGATCGACCTCGCCGAGGCCGGCCGCGGCCTCGCCGGCGATCTGCAGAAGGATCGCCAGGCCGCCCGAAGCGCGCGCCGTCTTTGTGAAACCGATGTCGAACCTGGAAGCCATGACTTACTCCGAATGTAGTGCCGGCAGGCCTGTCATCCCGCCCGGGAGGCCGCCAATCTCATCAACTCCTTGTCGCTTTTGCGGCGCTTGGCAAGATGCGACAGCTTGTTTACAGATGGATGGGCATGCTTGTTCGCCATAAATTTTCCATGCAGATGCGGGTTCCTGCCTATGGCGTCAGCCTGAAGAAAGCTTATATGCCCATGGCTGTTCCGGCGGGCGCCCCCGCCCAGGGCCGGAGCTGCCTGTCGCAAACGCGGACGAAACGATGAAACTGATCGAGCGCTATATCCTGCGGCGAGCGTCGCTCATGTTCGTCGCCACGCTCGTGCCCCTGCTCGGCATCGTCTGGGTCACGCAGGCCCTCGGCAGCATCAACCTCGTCACCGACAGCGGCCAGTCGATCTTCGCCTTCCTGAAGCTCGCCTCGCTCGTCCTGCCCTCGGTCATCCCCATCATCCTGCCCTTCGCGCTGGTCATCGGCGTGTCGCAGACGCTGACCGTCATGAACTCCGATTCGGAGCTGACGGTGCTGAACTCGGCCGGCGCCTCGCGCATGACGATCATCCGCCCGGTGATGATCCTCGCCGTGGCGATGAGCTTCGTCTCCTTCGCCGTCGACAATTTCGTCGAGCCCTATTCGCGCACCGCCGTGCGCAAGATGATCGCGACGGCCCATGCCGACATGCTCTCGGCCGTCGTGCAGGAAAACACCTTCCGCAAGATCACCGACGGCCTCTACGTGCAGGTGGCGGAACGGCGCAACGGCGGCGTGCTCGGCGGCCTCTTCGTCGCCGATACGCGCGATCCGCGCTTCGAGCTCGTCTACTATGCCCGCGAGGGCGCGGTGGACGAGAACAGCTCGGCGCTCGTCATGAAGGACGGCGAGGTGCACCGCAAGCTGCCGGACGGCAACGTCTCGATCATCAAGTTCGATTCCTACGCCTTCGACCTCGCCGACCTCACCCAGGCCGCCGGCAAGTCCAACATCCGGGCCAAGGACCGCGACTTCTTCTATCTTCTCGATCCGGACACCGACGATCCGCAATACAAGAAGAATCCCGGCGCCTTCACCGCGGAAATCCACCGCCGCTTCACCGAATGGCTCTTCCCGGCAGTCTTCGGCCTCATCGCGCTCGTCGTCAGCGGCGATGCCCGCTCGCATCGCGAGGCCCGCGTTCATCCGATGATCACGGCGCTGCTGACAGCCCTCTTCGTGCGCTGGGCAAGCTTCTACGCGTCGAACAATGCGGACGATTCCGGCTACTACATCCCGATCATGTACATCATCCCGGTCGTCACCGGGGCGCTGGCGATCCGCTATCTCGGGCGCAACAAGAGCCTCGACATTCCGGTGACGCTGGGCGAGCGGCTGACCGACCTGCGCGACCGGCTGCTGGCGCGTCTTTCGCGAACGGGCCCGGCCTCCAGCGGCGGGGGCGGCACGCCATGATCCCCACCCTCGGCTTCTATTTCTTCCGCCGCTACATCATCACGACGGTCTGGTTCCTCGCCGGCATCTTCTCGCTGATCTTCATCATCGATTTCAGCGAGATGTCGAACCGCGTCGGCGTTCTGCCGGGCTATACGCTGACGAGCGGCCTCCTGGTGACGGCGCTGCGCATCCCGATGATCCTGATGCAGACCGTGCCCTTCGTGGCGCTCTTTTCCGGCATGGCGGCGCTGATCTCGCTCAACAGGCGCTACGAGCTGGTCGTCACGCGCGCGGCCGGCATTTCGGTCTGGCAGTTCCTGCGCCCCTTCATCATCGGCGCCTTCCTGTTCGGCGTCATGGCCGTGCTCGCCATCAACCCCATCGCCGCCTGGGGCGCCAGGAAGGCGGCGGAGCTGGAATCGGGCTGGGGCGCCAGCAATGCCGCGCGCACCGAGACCGCCGTGCCGTGGCTGCGCCAGATCTACGGCGACGACCAGGCGATCATCGGCGCCAAGGCCGTTCTCGACGGCGGCACGCGCCTTGCGAACGTCACCGTCATCCACTTCGATCCCGACGGCCGCATCGTGCTGCGGCAGGATGCCGATTCGGCGACCTTGGAAGATGGTTACTGGCTCCTTAAGAACGTACACGAGACGCGCAACGGCGAATTGCCGGCCCGTCTCGCTGAGCTACAGCTTCGTACCAACCTGAAACGGGAATTCGTCCAGGAAAGCCTCGAAAAGCCTGAATCCATTCCGTTTTTGAGCCTCGGGCGCAAGATCGAGGCGGCAAAGTCCTTCGGCTTCCCGACGGATGCGTTGGAAACGCAGTTTCATTCCATGCTGTCGCTGCCGCTGCTGCTCGTCGCCATGACGCTGATCGCGGCCTGTGTATCACTGAAATTTAGCCGGTTTAATCAATCGCGTGCGGTGATTCTGGGTGGAATCCTTTCAGGCTTCATGCTTTATGTCGTCACCGTGCTTGTGAAAGCATTCGGAAGCAGCGGTGTTGTTCCTCCGTTCGTTGCGGCCTGGCTCCCAGTGGTCGTCGCAATGTCGTTGGGCGCGACGATTCTTCTCCATCAGGAGGATGGCTAGTGGCGGCAGGCGACCGCAAAACGAACAGGTGGTTGAAAGCCGCCCTGCTTGCAGGTGCGGCCATGGGCGCCATCGTGTCCGCCGCAGCGCTTCCCGCCCGGGCGCAGGCGCCCGACATCCAGTCGATGGAACCGAAGATCCCCGACGACGCCAAGCTGCTGCTGGCGGCCAACGAGCTCGTCTACAACAACGATACCGAGAAGGTGATCGCCCGCGGCGCGGTGCAGATCAACTATGGCGGCTACAAGCTCGTCGCCCGCCAGGTCGAATACAACCAGAAGACCGGCCGGCTGACGGCGCACGGCAATATCGAGCTCATCGAGCCGACCGGCAACCGCGTCTATGCCGACGAGATGGACCTGTCGGACGATTTCGCCAACGGTTTCGTCAACGCGCTGCGCATCGAGACCACGGACCTCACCAAGCTGGCGGCGACCAGCGGCGAGCGCGTCAACGGCGAGGAGATGATCCTCAACCACGCCGTCTATACCGCCTGCACGCCCTGCGCCACCGATCCCACGCACCGCTCGCTCTGGCAGGTCAAGGCCGAGCGCATCGTGCAGAACGGCCGCACCAAGACCATCCGCATGGAGCGCGCGCGCTTCGAGATGTTCGGCAGGCCGATCGCCTATATTCCCGTGCTGGAAGTGCCCGACCATACGGTCAAGCGCAAGAGCGGCTTCCTCTTCCCGCAGTTCAGCTACGAGCAGAAGCTCGGCCTCGGCATCACGACGCCCTATTATTTCGCGATCGCCCCGGACATGGACGCGACGCTCTCGCCGACCGTGCTGACCCGCCAGGGCTTCCTCGTCGAGGGCGAGTTCCGCAAGCGCTTCCACAACGGCCAGATCACGCTGCGCGCCGCCGGCATCGACCAGTGGAACCCGAGCGTCTTCACCGCCGGCACGAGCGACCGGCGCGACGACTTCCGCGGCATGGTCGCCTCCGAGGGCCGCTTCAAGATCAATCCCCGCTGGTCCTTCGGCTGGGATGTCATGGCGCAGACCGACAACAACTTCTCGCGCACCTACGACCTCGACGGCCTGGAAGACCGCATCCACGCCAACCAGGTCTACCTGACGGGCCTCGGCGACCGGAACGTCCTCGACCTGCGCTCCTTCTATTTCGACGTGCAGGACGCGGACCCGCAGGACAAGCTTGAACGCAAGCAGGCGATCGCCCAGACGCTCGACCACGAATATATCGTGCCGCAGCCGGTGCTGGGCGGCGAACTGTCGATCACCACGAACATCACCAATGTCGAGCGCGACCTGCGCGACGCCTACAGCGTGCGCGGCAACGACCGGTTCCGCGGCCTTGCCGGCGGCACGACGCGGCTGACCAGCGAAGTGGAATGGCGGCGCCAGTTCGTCGTGCCGGGCGGCCTCGTGCTGACCCCGCTGCTGGCGGCGCGCGGCGATATCCACCGCCTCGACATGAACGATCCCGGTGCCGGCTATGCCGGCAACTATGTCGACGACAACAGCGCGACACGCACGATGCTGACGGCGGGCCTGGAGGCGCGCTACCCGATCCTCGCGACGACCGACTACAGCACGCATCTGTTCGAGCCGGTCGCGCAGGTCTACCTGCGCCCGGACGAGGACCATGCCGGCGGCCTGCCGAACGAGGATGCGCAGAGCTTCGTCTTCGACGCCACCAACCTCTTCGAACGCGACAAGTTCTCCGGCTTCGACCGGATCGAGGGCGGTTCGCGCGCCAATCTCGGCCTGCGCTATACCGGCACCTTCGACAACGGCCTGCGCCTGCGCTCCATCGTCGGCCAGTCCTTCCATCTCGGCGGCGTGAACTCCTTCGCCACGCCCGATCTCGTCAATGCGGGCGCCAATTCGGGGCTGGAGACGGATTCGTCCGATTATGTCGGCATGGCCGGCATCGACCTGCCGAACGGCCTGTCGATCACCCACAGCGCCCGCCTCGACAAGGACGACTTCTCCATGCGCCGCGCCGACACCTCGGTGCGCTTCGACGGCGCCCGCTTCGAGACGGAGATCACCTACACGCGCATCGCCGCGCAGCCGGCCTATGGCCTCGCTGAGGATTCCAGCGAGATCCAGAGCGCCGCCGCCTTCAAGTTCGAGGACTACTGGTCGGTGTTCGGGTCGCTGACCTACGACATCAAGCGCCAGAGCCTGTCGCGCAACGGCATCGGCTTCTCCTATGACGATCGCGACACGGTCTTCTCGATCGTCTACGAGCAGACGCGCGACAAATCCGGCACGACGGCGAACGACTGGTCGATCGGCGCGCGGCTGATGTTCCGCACGCTCGGCGACATCAATGTCGGCGACACGACGCTGACCGGCTTCGAGTGAGCGCCGCCGCGCTCTTGTCATCGTTTGGCCGCATGTATTATGCACATCCGGGAGAAACGCCCGCCGGCGAAGGCCTCCTGCGTGGACGGCCTTCCCGCACGAACGATACCGGCGCGCGCGAAATGGGTTTGGGAAAGGGACTGGCATGACGGGCAGACACTCTCTGGTTCGCTCCATGATGATGGGCGTGGCGCTTGCCGCCGCGGCGACGATCGCGGTTCCGGCTGGCACGGTCCAGGCCGCAAGCGGTATCGTGGCCGTCGTCAACAACACGCCGGTCACCTCCGGCGAGGTCGAGCGCCGCGCCGCCTTCCTGCGCCTGCAGCGCACCGGGGGGAACCTGCGCGCCAAGGCCCGCGAGCAGATGATCGACGAGGTGCTGAAGCGCACCGAGATCCTGCGCCTCAAGATGTCCGTCAGCACCTCCGAGGTGGATGCCGCCTATGCGCGCTTTGCCGCCTCCAACAAGATGTCGGTGCAGCAGCTCGGCGAGATCCTCAGCCGCGCCGGCGTCGGTTCGGATCATTTCAAGCAGTATATCGCCATCCAGATGAGCTGGCCGCGCGTCGTCAACGCCCGCTACGGCGCCGCCAAGGACAGCAAGACGCTGGTCCAGCGCATGCAGGAGAACGGCGGCAAGAAGCCGGTCACCACCGAATATTTCCTCAAGCAGGTCATCTTCGTCGTGCCGGAGAAGCGCCGCAACGCCATTCTCGGCAAGCGCAAGCAGGAGGCGGAAGCCTCGCGCTCGAAATTCCCCGGCTGCGACCAGGCGAAGGTCTTCGCCGCGACCATGCGCGACGTCTCGATCCGCGATCTCGGCCGCGTGCTGGAGCCGGAAATGCCGGCGGACTGGAAGCCGCTCGTCGAGAAGGCGAACGGCATGACGACGGGCACGCGCGTCACCGAGCGCGGCGTCGAATATCTCGCCATCTGCAAGAAGCGCGAGGTCAATGACGACGTGGCCGCCGAAATGGTCTTCCGCGCCGAGGACCTCAGCAAGGCCAAGGGCAACGAGAACGACGAGAACAGCCAGAAGTACATCGCCGAACTGCGCAAGAAGGCGACGATCACCGAACGCTGATGCCGCAGCCGCGGCCCGCGCGGCGCTTCCCCCAACCCGCTGACGGCAGGGTCCCATGACGACGACAAGTTTCCCTCCGCTGGCGCTCACCATGGGCGATCCGGCGGGGATCGGGCCGGATATCACGCTTGCCCTCTGGTCGGCCCGCAAGGCGCTTTCCCTGCCGCCCTTCCTCTTCATCGGCGATGCCGCGGTGCTGCGCGAACGCGCCGCCGCCCTCGGGCTCGATGTCACGGTCGCGGCGGCGGAGCCGGAGACGGCGGCCGCCCTCTTCCCGGCCGCCCTGCCGGTGCTCGCCAGCGACTTCGCCGTTCCGGCCGTGGCAGGCGCGCCCGATTCCCGCAATGCCGGCGCCATCACCGGCGCGATCGAAGCCGCCGTCGCCCTGACGCTCGCCGGCCGCACCGCCGCCGTCGTGACGAACCCGATCGCCAAGGCCGTGCTCTACGATGCCGGCTTCGGCTTTCCCGGCCATACCGAATTCCTCGCCGATCTCGCCGCAAAGGCGACGGGCCGGCAGGCGCTGCCCGTCATGCTGCTGGCCGGGCCGAAGCTGCGCAGCGTGCCCGTCACCATCCACATTCCGCTGAAGGACGTGCCGGAGGCGCTGACGGAAGCGCTGATCGTGGAGACGGCGACCATCACCGAGCGGGACCTGCGGCAACGCTTCGGCATCGCCCGTCCGCGCCTTGCCCTTGCCGGGCTCAACCCGCATGCCGGCGAAGGCGGCGCGCTGGGCCTTGAGGACGACGCCGTCGTGCGCCCCGCCGTGGAGCGGCTCAAGGCAGCCGGCATCGACGCCGTCGGCCCGCTGCCGGCCGATACGATGTTCCATGACGCCGCCCGCGCCACCTACGACGTGGCGCTCTGCATGTATCACGACCAGGCGCTGATCCCCGCCAAGGCGCTCGGCTTCGACGACGCCGTCAATGCCACGCTCGGCCTGCCCTTCATCCGCACCTCGCCGGACCACGGCACGGCCTTCTCGCTGGCCGGCAGGGGCGTCGCCAAACCCGACAGCCTGCTCGCCGCCCTCCGCCTTGCCCATGACCTCGCCCGGCACGAACGGGCCGCAAAGGAGACCGGCTGATGGCCGCACTCGACGGGCTGCCGCCGCTCCGCGACGTCATCCAGCGCCACGGGCTGGACGCGAAGAAGGCGCTCGGCCAGAATTTCCTGCTCGACCTCAACCTCACCCAGAAGATCGCCCGCACCGCCGGACCCATCGAGGACCACACGGTCATCGAGGTCGGCCCCGGCCCGGGCGGCCTGACGCGCGCCATCCTGGCGCTCGGCGCCAAGCGGGTGATCGCCATCGAGCGCGACGCGCGCTGCCTGCCGGCGCTGGCGGAGATTTCGAACCATTATCCCGGCCGCCTGACGGTCATCGAAGGGGACGCGCTGAAGACCGATTTCGAGGCGCTGGCGCCCGGCGAGCCGGTGCGCATCATCGCCAACCTCCCCTACAATGTCGGCACGCAGCTTCTCGTCAACTGGCTGCTGCCGAAGGCCTGGCCGCCCTTCTGGGACACGCTGACGCTGATGTTCCAGCGCGAGGTGGGCCTGCGCATCGTGGCGGAGGAGAACGACGACCATTATGGCCGGCTCGGCGTGCTCTCGGGCTGGCGCACCCATGCCCGCATGGCCTTCGACGTGCCGCCCCAGGCCTTCACCCCGCCGCCGAAGGTCACCTCCTCCGTGGTGCATCTGGAGCCGGTGCCCAATCCCCTGCCCTGCGAGGCCCGCGCGCTGGAGCGCGTCACCCACGCCGCCTTCGGCCAGCGCCGCAAGATGCTGCGCCAGAGCGTCAAGTCGCTCGGCGGCGAGGCCCTTTTGGCGCGCGCGCAGATCGATCCGCAGCGGCGGGCGGAGACGCTGAGCGTGGAAGAGTTCGTGCGGCTGGCGAACGTGCTGTAGGGGGGCGGCCTCAGCCGGGCGACCCTAAAGAACCGGCTTCTCCGTCACCAGCTTCGTCACGAACTCGAACAGCCCGTGCCGCCGGTCGCGGCGCAGGCGTTCGGCCTTGACGATGCTCTGCACGGCGTCGAAGGCGACGGAGAGGTCGTCGTTGAGGATGACGTAGTCGTATTCCCGCCAGTGCTCGATCTCGGCGCAGGAATTGGCAAGGCGGGTCTGGATGACCTCCTCCGTGTCCTCGGCCCTACGATGCAGGCGCGATTGCAGCTCGGTCATCGAGGGCGGCAGGATGAAGATGGAGACGACGTCGGCCGGCATCTTCTCCTGCAATTGCTGGGCGCCCTGCCAGTCGATGTCGAACAGCATGTCGCGGCCGGCCGACATCGCCTCCTCCACCGGCTCGCGCGGCGTGCCGTAGAAATTGCCGTGCACCTCGGCCCATTCGAGCAGGGCGTCGCTGTCGCGCAGCCGCTCGAACTCCTTGTGGTTGATGAAATGGTAGTGCCGGCCGGCGATCTCGCTCGCCCGGCGCTGGCGCGTGGTGACGCTGACCGACAGGCTGAGGCCGGGATCGGCCTCCAGGAGGTTGCGGGCGATGGTCGACTTGCCGGCGCCCGACGGCGAGGAGATGACGAGCATGAGCCCGCGGCGTTCGATTTGGATATGCTTTGACGGCTCGGCCATGGCCTACTCCAGATTCTGGACCTGTTCCCTGAACTGGTCGATGACGACCTTCAGTTCGATACCTGCAGCCGTTACAGCAGCGGCGTTCGACTTGGAACAGATCGTATTCGATTCCCGGTTAAATTCCTGTGCGAGAAAATCGAGCTTGCGGCCGATCGGCCCGCCCGCGGCGATGAGTTCGCGCGCCGCGGCGACATGCCCCTTCAACCGGTCGATCTCCTCGCGCAGGTCCGCCTTCGTGGCAAGCAGCGCCGCCTCCTGGTGCAGGCGGTCGCGATCGAGCGCCGTCGTTCCCTGCATGAGGAGGGCGACCTGCGCGGAAAGCCGCTCGGCGACGGCAGAAATACTGCGCGACGGATCGGCCTCGACGGCCGTCGTCAGCGCCGCGATGCGGGCGACCTGGCCGAGCAGCACGCCGGCCAGCGCCGCCCCTTCCCGGCGCCGCATCTCGGCCAGGCGACGGATCGCCTCGGCCAGCCCCGCGCGGATATCGGCGTCCCGTGCCGTGCGCTCGGCCTCGCTCTCGTCCGCCTCGCGGAAATCGACGACGCCGCGCATGGACAGCAGCGTATCGAGCTTCAGGGGCGCCGGGTCGATCGTGCCGGCCAGTTGCGTGCGCAGCGCCAGCACGGCGGCAAGCGCCCCCTGGTTCACCACCGCCTCGACCTGCGCCTCGCTGACGCTGACGGAAAGCGCGATCTGGAGATTGCCGCGCGCGAGCGTTTCGCCCGCAAGGGGACGCACATCGGCCTCCAGCGCCTCGAAGCCGGGCGGCAGGCGTAGCCTGATGTCGAGGCCCTTGCCGTTGACCGAGCGCAGTTCCCACGCCCAGCGCGTGCGCCCGCTGGTTCCCTCGACCCGCGCAAAGCCGGTCATCGATTGCAATGTCATGTCATCCTCCAGTGGCGCCCGGCGACGGCAGGTCGAGCCGGAAAGCCGGGCCGCCGAAACGCGCCGCAGGCGCGAAAAGCCATCTCCCAAAGTGGAGCAGTTTCACGGGGTTGGAAACGGGGGAGCGCCGGGAACGGCGCGCGATCCACATCAAAGGTGGGGATGAGCCGGAAAGCATGCCCCAAAACGAGAAGACCCCGGCGATGCCGGGGTCTTTCCGCAGGGAAGGAAGGCGCTCTTACTGCGAGCCGGCGGCTTCCGCTTCTTTCGCGGCCTCGGCCGCCTTCTCCGCTTCCAGCTTGCGCCAGCGGCGGACATTCTGGTTGTGCTCGTCCAGCGTCTCGGCGAAGACGTGGCCGCCGGTGCCGTCGGCGACGAAGTAGAGGTCCGGCGTGCGCGACGGGTTGGCGACCGCCTCCAGGGCCGCGCGGCCCGGATTGGCGATCGGCGTCGGCGGCAGGCCCTTGATGATATAGGTGTTGAACGGCGTCTGCTTCTCGAGGTCCGACTGGAAGATCGGCCGGTCGGCCGGTTTGCCGTCGCCGCCGAAGATGCCGTAGATGATCGTCGGGTCGGACTGCAGGCGCATGCCCTTGTCGAGGCGGTTGAGGAAGACCGAGGCGACGCGCGGCCGCTCGTCGGCCCGGCCCGTCTCCTTCTCGACGATCGAGGCGAGCGTGACGAATTCCTCGCGGCTTGCGATCGGCAGGTTGTCGTCGCGGCGCTCCCAGATCTGGTCGACGAGGGTCTTCTGCGCCGCCAGCATCTGCTGGAGGATGTCGGCGCGCTTGGTGCCGCGCGAGAACTTGTAGGTGTCGGGCATCAGCGAGCCCTCCGCCGGCAGGTCGGCCGGCAGGTCGCCTTCCAGCACCGGATCGTCGGACAGGCGCCTGAAGACCTGCTTGACCGTCAGCCCCTCCGGCACGGAGACGCTGTAGAGGATCGACTTGCCGGATTTCAGCAATTCGACGATCTCGCGCATCGTCGCGCCGGCCTTGATCTCGTATTCGCCGGCCTTCAGCGTCTCGCCGTCGAGATAGATGCGCGAGAGAATGCGGAAGACGCGGCTGTCGGAGATGATGTCGTTGCGCTCGAGATTGGCCGCAATCTCGTTCGTGCCGGCGCCGGCACGCACGATGAAGTTCGTGTTTGCCGTCAACGGGCCCGCTTCCTCGTAGCGCTTCACGCCGTAGTAGAAGATGCCCATGCCGACGATCGTGGCGAAGACGACCACGGTCATGACGAAATTGAGGAAGATGACGATCTGGCTGCGTGCCTTGCGCGAACGCCGCCGGCTCGGCGGCTGCGGCACCTGTTCCGGCCGAAGGGCCTCGTTGGCGGACTTGGGGATGATGCGCGACTGGCCGGAGGCCTCGCCGCGGCCAAACTGCGTCTCGCCGGGTTCGTTCGTGTCGCTCACGGACTGTCCTCATGTTCGGGCATTGCTCGACTGTCTTCCAGCAGAGCAATACGGCAAAAGCAGGATGAACCTGCCCTGCGCATTCGGGTGTGTGGCGTGCCGGAGCACGGGCCCCGGTTCAGGCGTAACGCTTGAGAACAAGCGATGCATTCGTCCCGCCGAAGCCGAACGAATTGGACAGCGCCACGTTGATCTCGCGCTTGCGCGCCTTGTGCGGCACCAGGTCGATCGCCGTCTCGACATCGGGATTGTCGAGGTTCAGCGTCGGCGGGGCGATGTTGTCGCGGATCGCCAGCGCCGTGAAGATCGCCTCGACCGCGCCGGCGGCGCCGAGCAGGTGGCCGATCGCCGACTTGGTGGACGACATGGAGACGCGGGAGGCGGCATCGCCGACGAGGCGCTCCACCGCGCCAAGCTCAATCGTGTCGGCCATGGTGGAGGTGCCGTGCGCGTTGATATAGTCGAGTTCGCTCGCCGGGATGCCGGCGCGCTTCAGCGCCATCTGCATGCAGCGATAGGCGCCGTCGCCGTCTTCCGACGGGGCGGTGATGTGATAGGCGTCGCCCGAAAGGCCGTAGCCGACGACCTCGGCATAGATCTTCGCGCCGCGCGCCTTGGCGTGCTCCAGCTCTTCCAGGATGACGACGCCTGCGCCCTCACCCATGACGAAGCCGTCGCGGTCGCGGTCATAGGGGCGCGAGGCGGCGGTGGGGTCGTCGTTGCGGGCGGTGGAGAGCGCCTTGCAGGCGGCAAAGCCGGCGAGCGCGATGCGGCAGATCGGCGATTCGGCGCCGCCCGCCACCATGACGTCGGCGTCGCCGAGCGCGATCAGGCGGCTGGCGTCGCCGATGGCATGCGCGCCCGTCGAGCAGGCGGTGACGACGGAATGGTTCGGGCCGCGCAGCTTGTGCTTGATGGAGACCTGGCCGGAGGCGAGGTTGATCAGGCGGCCGGGGATGAAGAAGGGCGAGACGCGGCGCGGGCCCTTGTCGCGCAGCGTGTAGCCGGCCTCGACGATGCCGTCGAGGCCGCCGATGCCGGAGCCGATGAGCACGCCGGTCGCGATCTGGTCCTCGTTCGTCTTCGGGTGCCAGCCGGCGTCGGCCAGCGCCATGTCGGCGGCCGCGACGGCGTAGACGATGAAGGGATCGACCTTGCGCTGTTCCTTCGGCTCCATCCACTGGTCGGCATTGTAGGTGCCGTCGGTGCCGTCGCCGAGCGGGATAGAACAGGCGATCTTTGCGGGAAGGTCCTCGACCTCGAAGGTGGTTACCCTGGCAGCCCCGCTGCGGCTTTCGAGAAGCCGGCTCCAGGTAATTTCGGTGCCACAGCCAAGCGGGGATACCATGCCGGTACCCGTGATAACGACACGCCTCATCGTCCGTGATCCACCCTTATGTATTCTATGCCTATTGCCCCAAGAGGAGGTGCGGCCCCGGAAGGGCCGTGGACGGGCCGCCCGAAGGCGGCCCGCCGGAGATCAGATCAGGCCTGGGCCTTCTCGATGAACTTGACGGCGTCGCCGACCGTCAGGATCGAGTCGGCGGCATCGTCCGGGATCTCGACGCCGAATTCTTCTTCGAACGCCATGACCAGTTCGACGGTGTCGAGCGAGTCCGCGCCAAGATCATCGATGAAGCTTGCGCCTTCGCTGACCTTTTCGGCGTCAACGCCCAGATGATCAATGACAATTTTCTTTACGCGTTCTGCGATATCGCTCATGTCGGATTCCTCGACCTTTGTTTTTGATCGGCGCCTGTCACGGCACCGGACACTCAACACGCCCGATGTGCCTCAAGAACACATCCGGCAATCCCTTCAACCGGGCCATTCAACTGGCAATGCGGCATCGGCGATACTGTTCCGTACCGTCGGATCACTCGGGCATTAACCGGTCGACTGCTGACAGTCATGGCCCGATTAACACGGTTTAAGTCCGCCGCAAAGTGCGAAAATGCCCGGCGCGCCAGCGGTCAACATGCTATTCATGCTGCAACGCCGGGCACTTGGGCCGGGCATTCGGCCTTCCTCAGATCATCGCCATGCCGCCGTTCACATGCAGCGTCTGGCCCGTCATGTAGGCGGCCTCGGACGAAGCGAGGTAGGCGACGGCGGAGGCGACTTCCGCGCCGGTGCCCATGCGCCTCATCGGGATGGCCCCCATGATCGCCTCTTTCTGCTTGTCGTTCAGCTTGCCGGTCATCGCGCTTTCGATGAAGCCGGGGGCCACGCAGTTGACCGTGACGTTGCGCGTCGCGATCTCCTGGGCGAGCGACTTGCTGAAGCCGATCATGCCGGCCTTGGAGGCGCAGTAGTTCGCCTGGCCCGGATTGCCGGTGACGCCGACGACGGAGGTGATGTTGATGATGCGGCCGTAGCGGCGGCGCATCATCGGATGGGTGAGTTCGCGCGTCAGTCGGAAGACGGCCGTGAGATTGACCTCCAGGACCGCGTCCCAGTCGTCGTCGCTCATGCGCACGAACAGGCCGTCCCTGGTGATGCCGGCATTGTTGACGAGGATGTCGACGCCGCCGAGATCGGCCTCGGCCTTCTCGCCGAGCGCCTTGACTTCGGCGCGGTCGGAAAGGTTCGCCGGGAAGATGTGGACGCGCTCACCAAGCTCGTTGGCCAGCGTTTCCAGCTTCTCGACGCGCGTGCCGTGCAGGCCGACGATCGCCCCCTGGGCATGGAGGATGCGGGCGATCTCCTCGCCGATGCCGCCGGATGCGCCGGTAACGAGAGCCTTGCGGCCGGAAAGATCAAACATGGATAGGCTCCTGTGTGTTGAGCAAATGGAAACAGGAATTAGGCAGTAGGAATTAGGCGATAGGGATGCTCATTCGAGGCCGGTTCCAGGCCCTATTGCCTATTGCCTAATTCCTCAGATCAGCGCCGACAACGCATTGTCGATATCCGCCGGGCCGTTGATGGCGATGCCGGTGACGGACTTGTCGATGCGGCGGGCAAGGCCGGTCAGGACCTTGCCGGAGCCGACCTCGTAAAGCGTCGTGACGTTGTTTGCCGCGAACCATTCGACCGTCTCGCGCCAGCGCACCTGGCCGGTGACCTGCTCGACGAGCAGGCGGACGATCTCCTGCGGATCGCTGACCGGGGCGGCGCGGACATTGGCGAGGACGGGCACGACCGGGGCCTTCGCCGACACGCCCGCCAGCGCCTCGCGCATGGCGTCGGCGGCCGGGGCCATCAGGGCGGAATGGAAGGGAGCGGAGACGGTGAGCATCAGCGCGCGCTTGGCGCCCTTCTCCGTCGCGAGCCGTGCGGCGACCTCGACGGCCGGCTTGGAGCCGGAGATGACGAGCTGGCCGCCGCCATTGTCGTTGGCGATCTGGCAGCTTCCGCCGGTGGAGGCTTCCTTGCAGACGGCTTCGACATCCGCCTGCTCCAGGCCGATGATCGCCGCCATGGCGCCCTCGCCCACCGGCACGGCGGACTGCATGGCATTGCCGCGGATGCGCAGGAGGCGCGCGGTATCGGCCAGCGTGAAGGTTCCGGCGGCACAGAGCGCCGAATATTCGCCGAGCGAATGGCCGGCGACGTAGGAGACCTGGTCCTTCAGCGACAGGCCGCGCGCCTCGAGCACGCGCATGACGGCGATCGACACGGCCATCAGCGCCGGCTGGGCGTTCGCCGTCAGCGTCAATGTCTCTTCCGGTCCCTCGAACATGATGGCGGAAAGCTTCTGGCCGAGGGCCTCGTCGACTTCCGCGAAAACGGCGCGCGCCTCCGGGAAGGCTTCCGCGAGATCCTTGCCCATGCCGACGGCCTGGCTGCCCTGGCCGGGGAAGGTGAATGCTACGCTCATAGGGGTCTCTCCCGTCTCATGTTTTCTTTTCCATTCACATTCCGGCCCGGCGAGTCAAGGCGTGCGGCGGGCTTCCGGCACCCCGAAGCCGGCATTTCCAAGGCCTTCGCACAGGGAAAAGCCGCTTTGCATCTTGCGCTTCGCGGGTAGCCGCCTACATTCGCGCCGTTCCCACAACAGGATTTCTCCTCCCATGAAATACAATCCGCTTGGCCGGACCGGCATCAGCGTGTCGGAAATCTGCCTCGGCACGATGACCTGGGGCTCGCAGAACAGCGAGAAGGACGCGCACGACCAGCTCGACTACGCGTTCGCCCGGGGCGTGAACTTTATCGATACGGCCGAACTCTATCCGACGACCCCGCTTTCCGCCGAAACCTACGGCGATACCGAACGCTTCATCGGCACCTGGATGGCCGCGCGCGGCAACCGCGACAAGGTCGTCCTCGCCACCAAGGTCGCCGGCCCCGGCCGTCCCTATATCCGCGACGGAGCGCCGATGAGCCGCGCCGGCATCCTTTCGGCGATCGACGGCAGCCTCCAGCGCCTGAAGACCGACTATGTCGACCTCTACCAGCTGCACTGGCCGAACCGCGGACATTACCACTTCCGCAATTCCTGGAGCTACGACCCGTCGAAGCAGGATCGCGAAAAGGTCGCCGCCGAGCTTCTGGAGATACTCGAAACCATCGGCGACCTCGTGAAGGCCGGCAAGGTGCGGGCGCTCGGCCTGTCGAACGACACGGCCTGGGGCACGATGCGGATGCTGACGCTCGCCGAGGACAAGGGCCTGCCCCGCGTCGCCTCGATCCAGAACGAGTACAACCTGCTCTACCGGGCCTACGATCTCGACCTTGCGGAAGTCTCGCATCACGAGGATGTCGGGCTTCTCGCCTATTCGCCGCTCGCCGCCGGGCTTCTCACCGGAAAATATCTCGACGGCGCCCGGCCGGAAGGCTCGCGCCTGACGAAGAACGGCGATCTCGGCGGACGCTACCAGCCGCTGCAGGAACCGGCCGTGCGCGCCTATGTAGATCTGGCGAAGGAGCATGGACTCGATCCCGGCCAGATGGCGCTGGCCTTCTGCCTGACGCGGCCCTTCATGGCCTCCGTCATCATCGGCGCGACGACGATGGAGCAGTTGCAGACGGATATCGGCGCGGCGGACGTGACGCTCCCGCCCGATGTGCTGAACGGCATCCGCCGCATCCATAGGCTCTACCCGGCGCCCATGTGATAAACAGAAAAACCCGCCGTTTCCGGCGGGTTTTTCTTTGCCACATGCGGGGTGACGTTACGGGTTCGTGGTGGTCGCACCACCCTCGGCACCGCCGCCGTCCGGCTGGCTTTCCAGCGGCTGCGTGCCGGTGGCACCGTCTGCCTGGCCATCCGTGGCCGTGCCGCCGGCCGGCGCCGTGTCCGTCGTACCGATGGCCGACGTGTTGGCGTTCGGGTCGACGCCGTCGCCCGGCGTTCCGCTGCCGACGAAATAGAAGATGCCCACGGCGACGAGCACCGCAAGGATGACGGCCACGGCCCAGCCGCCCGTGCCCCTCCCGCTGCTCTGGTTCACGACGGTCGGTCCGCGATCATCCACCGGGCGCGTGATGCGATCTTCCGGGGGACGATTGACAAGGTTCGGGTCTTGCATTTCGGTCACTCCATCTGGTTGGATCGCAATGAACAACGCGGCGTCTTCCTTTTGGTTCCAGCCTGTCGCAAAACGAGGCAACGCGTTCCGGTCTCGGGTCTTGTATTTTGCTCCGGGTCTTGCTTTCGGCCGGAAAACCCGTATAAGGCGCGCTGTTCAACACACCCGGTCAATCGGCTGGTGGCTGAACGGAGGGCCGGCGATCGTTGAAAATCGCCGTTTGGAGCCAAGGGCTCCGGCCTCCCGTGTCTCCGCTCTCGACCGTCTGGATTAAACGCTTTTCTTGGCTGGGGCTTCCTGAAGCCCTTGGGAACTGTCGTTGAGGCTTGGCGCCGGTTTCGGGTGTAAACGCAAGAAAGGCAAAGCCACATGGCTCTTTACGAACATGTCTTCCTGGCCCGCCAGGACGTGTCCGCCCAGCAGGTCGACGCTCTCGTCGAACAGTACAAGGGTGTGATCGAATCGCTCGGCGGCAAGGTCGGCCGGGTTGAGAACTGGGGCCTCAAGTCCCTCACCTACCGCATCAAGAAGAACCGCAAGGCGCATTACGCGCTGATGGACATCGACGCCCCGGCCGCCGCCATCCACGAGATGGAACGCCAGATGCGCATCAACGAAGACGTTCTTCGTTACATGACCATCGCCGTGGAAGCCCACGAGGAAGGCCCGTCGGCCATGATGCAGAAGCGCGACCGCGACGACCGTCCGCGTCGTGACGGCGACGACCGCGGCCCGCGCCGCGATTTCGGCGACCGTCCGCGCCGCGACTTCGGCGACCGCCCGCCGCGTGGCGACCGTCCGGCCCGCGAAGACCGCGCGTAATCGAAGCAGAAGGAGATTTTGACTATGGCTGATGTTTCTTCCGCTCCGGCACGCCGTCCGTTCCACCGCCGCCGCAAGACCTGCCCCTTCTCGGGCGCGAACGCTCCGAAGATCGACTACAAGGACGTCCGTCTTCTGTCGCGCTACATTTCCGAGCGTGGCAAGATCGTTCCGTCCCGCATCACGGCCGTTTCCCAGAAGAAGCAGCGCGAACTCGCCAAGGCGATCAAGCGCGCCCGCTTCCTCGGCCTGCTGCCCTACGTCGTAGCGTAAGGACGTGACTCTGCGGCCTGACTCAAGGTCGGGCCGGGACACATGACTCCGGGGAAGACGGCCCTGCCGCCTTCCCCTTTCCCTTCCGCGTTGGGCGCGGATCGGAGCCGCCGACTTTCAGAGCAATTCCAGCAAAAGTGTGAAACGGTTTTGCGTCCGGGATTGCGGGAAATCTGAAGTCAAAATCCCATGTTGGGGAGACGGTCCTGAATCAATCTTTCAGGAAACTCCTCTAACTGTCTGACCGGACAGGACAGCGAAGCCGTGAAGACCCTGACGCCGACATCGATTGCGACCGGCCTGATTGCCGGTGTGACCGCCGCTCTGCTTTCGCTGAGCGCGAATGCGCAGTCGACGCTGGCGATCGTGCTTTACGCCGCGTCCGCCCTTCCCATCCTGATCGCCGGCCTCGGCTGGGGCAATGCCAGCGCGCTGATCGCCGTCGTCGCCGGCGGGGCGACCGCCTCCATGCTGGTCTCCTCGCATTTCGCGCTGCTGATCGTCATCATCACGCTGATCCCGGCCGGCTGGCTGTCCAACCTTGCGAACCTGGCGCGCCCCGCCTCCGAACTCGGCGGCCCGGAAGACGCGCTCGCCTGGTATCCGCTGTCCAACATCCTCGCGCACCTCGCCGTCATGGTGACGCTCGGCATGATCGCCGTCGGCGCGATCGTCGGTTACGACAGCGCCATGGCGAGCCAGCTCGTCGACATCGTCATCCAGACGCTGAAGGCCCAGGAGCCGCTCTACGATCCCGACGCGGCCGCCGTCGCGCAGTTGAAGTCCATCTTCGCGCTCGCCCTGCCGCTCGTGCAGGGCGCGCTCTGGGTCTTCCTGCTGTTTGCGGCCTATTATGTCGCGACCTTCATCGTGCGCCTGTCCGGCCGGGGCCTTCGCCCGCGCGAGGACATGCCCTCGACGCTGCGCATGCACCGCAACGCGATCTTCTTCTTCCTCGCCGGCCTCGTCCTCGCCTTCATGGGCGGCGTGCCGGCGATCATCGGCGCGCTCGTCTGCGGCACCTTCGGGGCCGGTTTCGTGCTTGCCGGCTTCGCGAGCCTGCATTTCAGGACGCGCGGCAAGCCGTGGCGGCTCTTTGCCCTGTGGTTCGCCTATATCTCGGTACTGCTCTTCACCATACCGATCTTCGCCATCCTCGTCCTGGGCCTGATGGACACGCGGCGCACCATCGCGCTGACGCCCGCCGGCCCGGGAGAGAAGAAAAACCAGAACAGCTGACATTCAGAAAGGAACTCTAAAATGGACGTCATTCTCCTCGAACGCATCGCCAAGCTCGGCCAGATGGGCGAAACCGTGAAGGTTCGCGACGGCTTTGCCCGTAACTACCTGCTGCCGCTCGGCAAGGCGCTGCGCGCCAACGAAGCCAACAAGAAGCGCTTCGAATCCGAGCGCGCGACGCTCGAAGCCCGCAACCTCGAGCGCAAGTCGGAAGCCCAGGCGGTTGCCGAGAAGCTCGACGGCAAGTCCTTCGTCATCGTCCGCTCCGCGGGCGAAACCGGCCAGCTCTACGGCTCGGTCGCTGCCCGCGACGTCATCGAGGCGCTGGCTGCCGACGGCTTCAACGTCGGCCGCAACCAGGTCGAGCTCAACACCCCGATCAAGGCGATCGGCCTGCACAAGGTCGTCCTGCACCTGCACGCCGAAGTCGAGATCTCGGTCGAAGTCAACGTCGCCCGCTCCGCCGAGGAAGCCGAGCGCCAGTCGAAGGGCGAAAGCCTGACGTCGGCCGACGCGATCTACGGCGTCGACGAAGACGCGCTGACGGCTGCCGACTTCTTCGACCCGGAAGCCGAGGGCATCGAAGAAGAAGACGCATAATATCCGCCTTCGACGGATGCTACAGGACGGGCCGGCTCTTGCCGGCCCGTTTCGTTTGAAGGGCCAGAAAGCACGGCTTGAAATCGCGCCTTTTCCATCAATATCTATATTCCGTTAGACTGGATTGGCGGTTGGGCCGCTTGCAAGGCCGGTTTCCGACCAGACCCGTTTCCGCCAGATTTTCAAGCGTGACGGAGTTTAGCGAATGAAATTCCTTGTGCAGACACTCGTTTCCCGCCTCGTCGAGACCGGGAACCTCAAGATCACCTATCCCGACGGAACCAGCCAGACCTTCGGCGACGGCACCGGCAATCCCGTCCACCTGCGCCTCAACACGAAGAAGGCCCTCTGGGGGATCGCCATCGACCCCGCCTACTATCTCGGCCATCACTACGGCACCGGAGATATCGACATCGTCGAGGGCGACATGTACGGCCTGCTCAGGGCCGTCTTCACCGGCAATCCCGATTTCAAGTACTACGACAGCCGCTGGAACCGCCTGCTCGAGCGGGTGCGCTATCTCTTCCGCTGGGCGCGCGAGAAGAACAGCATCGTGCGCGCCCGCCGCAACGTCCAGCACCACTACGACCTGACGGGCACACTCTACGATCTCTTCCTCGACCAGGACCGGCAATATTCCTGCGCCTATTTCGAACGGCCGGACCAGACGCTCGACGAGGCGCAGCTTGCCAAGAAGCGGCACATCGCGGCCAAGCTCAACATTATCAGGCCGGGCCAGAGCGTGCTCGACATCGGCAGCGGCTGGGGCGGCATGGCGCTCTACCTCGCCCGCCAGCTCGGCGCCCGGGTGACGGGCGTCACCCTCTCCGACGAGCAGCACGCGCTCTCGGAGAAGCGGGCCGTCGAGGCCGGATTGACGGAGGAGGTCAAGTTCCTGCTGCAGGACTATCGCAATGTCGAGGGTCCATTCGACCGGATCGTCTCCGTCGGCATGTTCGAGCATGTCGGCCGGCCGAACTACCCGACCTTCTTCAAGAAGAGCGCATCGCTGCTGAAGCAGGATGGCGTGATGCTGCTGCACACGATCGGGCGCACCGACCAGCCTTCGGCCAACAACCCGTTCATCGAGAAGTACATTTTTCCGGGCGGCTACATCCCGGCCCTTTCCGAGGTGATGCAGGCGGTGGAAAAGAGCGGCCTTGCCGTGACGGACGTGGAGATCCTGCGCCTGCACTATGCCGAGACGCTGCGCCACTGGCGCGAGCGCTTCATGGCCCGGCGCGACGAGGCCAGGGCACTTTACGACGAAAGGTTCTGCCGGATCTGGGAGTTCTACCTCGCCGCCTCCGAAAGCGCCTTCCGCTGGCAGAACCTCGTCGTCTTCCAGCTCCAGATGGCGCATGACCAGCGGGCCGTGCCGCTGACGCGCGACTATATCGGGCGCGGCGAGGACTGCCTCAAGGCGCATGAAGACAACCCGAAGGGCGAGCGCCGCGGCGCGCGGCAGTTCCCGCAGGAGGCCTCGCTCTGAGATTCGCAGGTGCTGTCAACCGAAAGCGGGCAGGCCCGGCGCGATCCGGGCCTGCCGTGTCCCGGGCGCCTGTGGAAAAGTCTAACACCGGGCCTAAAACGAAGGCGGCGGCGGAACCGCTTGACCCATGGGCGGAAAGGTCCGAAACCACCGGGCTTCATGAAACGGCTACGGGAGATTCGGGACGATGAACGACGCCGCGCGCAAGCTCAGCCAGGCCGGTCGCGACACGACCGAACTGCACCACCGTGAAGCCCCGAACAACGTCGAGGCGGAACAGGCCCTGCTCGGCGCGATCCTCGTCAACAACGACGCCTATTACCGTGTCTCGGACTTCCTGAAGCCGATGCATTTCAACGAGCCGCTGCACCGCAAGATCTACGAGCTTGCCGGCGACACGATCCGCATGGGCAAGATCGCCACGACGATCACGCTGAAGACCCACCTGCCCTCGGACGGCAAGGTCGGCGACCTCACGATCCCGCAATATCTGGCGCGCCTTGCCGCCGAGGCGGTGACGATCATCAACGCGGAAGACTACGGCCGCGCCATCTACGACCTGGCGCTGCGCCGCTCGCTGATCAATATCGGCGAGGACATGGTCAACATCGCCTATGACGCGCCGCTCGACATGCCGCCGCAGAGCCAGATCGAGGATGCCGAACGGCGGCTCTTCGAACTGGCCGAGACCGGCCGCTACGACGGCGGCTTCCAGTCGTTCAACGACGCGGTGGCGCTGGCGATCGACATGGCCGGCGCCGCCTTCGAGCGCGACGGCTCGCTGTCGGGCATTTCCACCGGCATCCATTCGCTCGACGCGCGCATGGGCGGCCTGCAGCGCTCGGACTTGATCGTGCTCGCCGGACGCCCCGGCATGGGCAAGACCTCGCTTGCCACCAACATCGCCTACAACATCGCCGCCTCCTACGAGCCGGAAGTGCAGGCGGACGGCTCCTTCAAGGCGAAGAACGGCGGCGTCGTCGGCTTCTACTCGCTCGAAATGTCCTCCGAGCAGCTCGCCACCCGCATCATCTCCGAGCAGACGGAAGTCTCCTCGTCGAAGATCCGCCGCGGCGACATTTCCGAGGCCGATTTCGAAAAGCTCGTCGCCTGCAGCCAGATGATGCAGAAGGTGCCGCTCTATATCGACCAGACCGGCGGCATCTCGATCGCCCAGCTTTCCGCCCGCGCGCGCCGTTTGAAGCGCCAGCGCGGCCTCGATTGCCTCGTGGTGGACTATATCCAGCTGATGACCGGCTCGGGCAAATCGAGCGACAACCGCGTGCAGGAGATCACCCAGATCACGACGGGCCTGAAGGCGCTCGGCAAGGAACTGAACGTGCCGATCATCGCGCTCTCCCAGCTTTCCCGCCAGGTGGAAAGCCGCGAGGACAAGCGCCCCCAGCTCTCCGACCTTCGCGAATCGGGCTCGATCGAGCAGGACGCCGACGTGGTGCTCTTCGTGTTCCGCGAGGAATACTACGTGAAGAACCTCGAGCCGCGCGACGAGTTCGACCCGAAATACGAGGAATGGAAGATGAAGTTAGAGGCCGTGAAGGGCACGGCCGACGTCATCATCGCCAAGCAGCGCCACGGCCCCACCGGCACGGTCAAGCTCGCCTTCCAGTCGGAATACACCCGCTTCACCGACCTCGCCGACCCGTCCTTCACCCAGTACGAGCACTGACGGGCGGTAGCACGAGTCGAGCAATGCCCCTTTTGCCCTGCCGGGCAGAGGGAAGTGTTTTCCAACGTCCCCTCACTTCCTCCCGAAGGCCGGCGCCTTGCAGATGTCGGCCACGATGGCGAGCGCGCGCCGGCCGCGCGCCTTCTGCTCCTCGTCCGTCATCGACAGGTCGAGCCTGTCCGAACAGGTCTCGTCCGAGGCGTTCCTGCCGGAGAGCGACAGACGGCTCGTGCAGTAGAGCCCCACGCCGGTCAGCACGACCTGCTCGGCTTCGGGCGAATAGAGCGGGACGGGATTGATCTCCGCGATCATGTCGTCGGCCGAGGCATAGGCGGCAACGGAGGCGACGCGGCCGAGATCGACGAGGCCGAGCGTCAATGTCGCCCATTGCCCGGGAAACTGCAGGGCGGAGGTCGTGCGGGCGCGGCACGGCGCGGCCGAAACCTCCAGCCGCGTCACCAGCCGCGGCGCATCGGGATTGTCGACGATCGAATAGTAGATGTCCGCGCCCGCCTCGCGCACCGGCTCGCCGCCGCCCTGGGCAAGGCCGAGCAGGACCGCATGGGCCTCGCGCAGGGCGGCGTCCCCCGGCGCATCCTGCGCGGCCGCCGGCCCCCAGGAAGCCGCGGCGAGCGCTGCCGCCCACAAGGTCTTTCGTCTCCGCAGCCGCATGTCCCTCCCCGCTTTTGCGCGTTGCACCATAGAGGCCGCCCCTCCCGGCGGCAATGCGGCGGGCGGCCGTATTGCCGCCATGGTCCACAGGCTGTATTTCAGGAGCCATGAGCACGCACCATACGCCCCCCCGCGCCACCCTGCCCGTCGCCGGCGAGGACCATGCCCGCCTGACCGTCGAGCTTTCCGCGCTGGCCGACAACTGGCGGGCCATGGCGCGGCGCTCGGGCGCCGCCCGCACGGCCGCGGTGCTGAAGGCCGACGCCTACGGCATCGGGCTGGAGCCGGCGGCAAGGACCTTCCACCTGGCGGGCGCACGCGATTTCTTCGTCGCCACGCCCGCGGAGGGCGCGGTGCTGCGGGCCACGCTGCCGGATGCCCGCATCTACGTGCTGTCGGGGATGTGGGCCGGCTCCGAGCGGCTGTTCTTCGAATTCGACCTCGTGCCCGTCATCGCCTCGGAAGAGCAGCTCGCCGTCTTCATGGCCGCGGTCTCCGACGGCAGCGACCACCCCTGCGTGCTGCATGTCGATACGGGCATGAGCCGGCTCGGCCTGCGCGTCGAGGATGCGCTGGCGCTGGCCGGCGACGTGGCGCGGCCGGCGAGCTTCTCGCCGATCATGCTGCTCAGCCACCTCGCCTGCGCCGACGCCCCGAAACATCCGCTCAACCGCCAGCAGCTCCAGCGCTTCCGCACCGTCGTCGACGCCTTCGACGGCATCGACGCGACGCTCGCCAATTCGGCCGGCATCTTCCTCGGCGAGGACTATCACTTCACCCTCACCCGCCCCGGCATCTCGCTCTATGGCGGAGCGGCCGTCAACGACGTGCCGAACCCGATGAAGCCCGTCGTCACCGCCGAGGCGCGCATCCTGCAGGTGCGCGAGGCGAAGGCCGGCGAGAGCGTCAGCTACGGCGCCTCGACCGTCCTTGCCCGCGACAGCCGCATCGCGGTCGCCGCCGTCGGCTATGCGGACGGCTACATGCGCGCGCTTTCCGGCTCCGGCGTGCCGCTGCGCACGGCGCACATCCCGGGCGCAAGCGGCGTGCTGCACGGCCGCACGGTGCCGCTCATCGGCCGCGTCACCATGGACCTCACCCATTTCGACGTGACGGACCTGCCGGCGGGCAGCGTCAGGGCCGGCGACTTCATCGAGCTCTTCGGCCGCAACATGCCCATTCAGGATGTCGCCCGCGCCGGCGGCACCATCGACTACGAGCTCCTGACCAGCCTCGGCAGCCGCTATGAGCGGCGCTACGAGGCGGCGAAAAAATAGGACACGTTCCCCTTTTGTGCTAGGGACTTCCGGAGCGATTCCGGAAAGCGAGATTTTATGGCGAAAGCCCGCACCCAATTTGTCTGCCAGAACTGCGGCACCGCGCATTCCCGCTGGGTCGGAAAATGCGAGGGCTGCGGCGAGTGGAACACCGTGGTCGAGGAGGACCCGATGGGCGGCATCGGCTCCGGCCCCGGCAAGGTGCCGAAGAAGGGCCGGCCGGTCGCGCTGACCGCGCTTTCGGGCGAGATCGAGGAGGCGCCGCGCATCCACACCGGCATCGGCGAGCTCGACCGGGCGACCGGCGGCGGCTTCGTGCGCGGCTCGGCGGTGCTGATCGGCGGCGATCCCGGCATCGGCAAGTCGACGCTGCTGATGCAGGCGGCCGCCGCCCTCTCCCGCCGCGGCCACCGCATCGTCTATGTCTCGGGCGAAGAGGCCGTCGCGCAGGTGCGCCTGCGTGCCCAGCGCCTGCAGGCCGCCGAGACCGACGTGCTGCTCGCCGCCGAGACCAATGTCGAGGACATCCTCGCCACCGTCGGCGAAGGCCGGCGGCCGGACCTCGTCATCATCGATTCGATCCAGACGCTGTGGAGCGACACGGCGGAAGCCGCGCCCGGCACGGTGACGCAGGTGCGCACCGGCGTGCAGGCGATGATCCGCTTCGCCAAGCAGACGGGCGCCGCCATGGTGCTGGTCGGCCATGTCACCAAGGACGGCCAGATCGCCGGTCCCCGCGTCGTCGAGCACATGGTCGATGCCGTGCTCTATTTCGAGGGCGACCGCGGCCACCACTACCGCATCCTGCGCACGGTGAAGAACCGCTTCGGGCCGACGGACGAGATCGGCGTCTTCGAAATGTCCGACAAGGGGCTTCGCGAAGTCTCCAACCCGTCGGAACTCTTCCTCGGCGAGCGCAATGCGAAATCGCCGGGCGCCGCGGTCTTCGCCGGCATGGAGGGCACGCGGCCCGTTCTCGTCGAGGTTCAGGCGCTGGTCGCCCCCACCTCGCTCGGCACACCGCGCCGCGCCATCGTCGGCTGGGATTCGGCGCGGCTCTCGATGATCCTCGCGGTGCTTGAAGCCCATTGCGGCGTCCGCCTCGGGCAGCACGACGTCTACCTCAATGTCGCGGGCGGTTATCGCATCACGGAACCGGCGGCGGACCTTGCGGTCGCCTCGGCGCTGGTTTCCTCGCTCGCCGGTCTTGCCCTTCCCGCCGATTGCGTCTATTTCGGCGAAGTCAGCCTGTCGGGCGCCATTCGCCCGGTGGCGCACACCGCCCAGCGCCTCAAGGAGGCGGAAAAGCTGGGGTTTTCGCAGGCCGTCCTGCCCGCCGGTTCCGTCGATCTGCCCAAGGGCAATGGCGGCCGCTGGAGCGAGATCGACAGCCTTCCGGATCTGGTGGCGCGCATTGCCGGATCGAAGGCGGCTCTGAAACGGGACGACGAGGACGTTTGACGGCAAAGGCCTGTGGGAAACATCGGCCGCCGGCGTGCCGGACTGAGACGGCGAAGACGCCTTCCGCTAAGGTGCCCCCGCCTGAACGAGGCGGGGCCCGGCGACATTTCGGGTTTGGAGTAGGACGAACATGCCCATCACAATTCTCGACGGTATCGTCATCGGCGTCGCGCTGTTCTCCGCCGTACTGGCGATGGTGCGCGGCTTTTCGCGCGAGGTGCTCTCCGTCGCAAGCTGGGTGGGTGCCGCGGCCGCCGCCTATTTCCTCTATCCGGTCCTCCTGCCCTATGCGAAGGACTATACGACGAGCGACACGGTCGCCATGGTGGGTTCCGCCGCCGCCGTCTTCCTCGTCGCGCTCATCGTGATCTCCTTCATCACCATGCGGATTGCCGATTTCATCATCGACAGCCGCATCGGCGCGCTGGACCGCACGTTCGGCTTCCTGTTCGGCGCGGCGCGCGGCATCCTGCTCGTCGTCGTCGCCATGCTGTTCTTCAACTGGCTGGTCGCCCCGCAGCAGCAGCCTTCCTGGGTCACCACGGCGAAATCCAAGCCGCTGCTCGACAATCTCGGCTCGCGCCTCGTGGCGCTGCTGCCGGAAGACGCTGATGCGACGATCCTCGACCGCCTGCGCGGCAAGCCCGCCGAGGGCGAAGGCGCCACGGAGGACCCGGACGGCGCCACCGGCGGCACGAACCAGGCGCCCGCCGAAGAGACGCCCGCCACGAACGGATGATGAGACGAGGAGAGCCCGCCGCTCGCGAGAAATGACGAAGGCGGGCTTTCTGATTTTCTGGTAGTATAGACCATCGCCACTGACGCTTCCGGGCCTCGGTGGCAAATGCTTCCGGCGATACCCATATGGGCGACGAAAGACCCCCGCGCAACCTCCAAGGTCCCGAGCAAAGGCTTGCAGCAATGAGCGATTTCCTGTTTCCCGGCCGCCACGACGACGATCTCGACGGCGATACGCTTCACGAAGAATGCGGCGTCTTCGGCATTCTCGGCCATCCGGAAGCCGCCACGCTGACCGCGCTCGGCCTGCACGCGCTGCAGCACCGCGGCCAGGAGGCCGCCGGCATCGTCTCCTTCGACGGCAAGCAGTTCCATACGGAAAAGCATATGGGCCTCGTCGGCGACCACTATACGAACCCGGTGACGCTCGCAAAGCTGCCCGGCAACATGGCGATCGGCCACACGCGCTATTCCACGACCGGGGAAGTGGCGCTGCGCAACGTGCAGCCGCTTTTTGCGGAACTGGAGGTCGGCGGCATCGCCGTCGCCCATAACGGCAATTTCACCAACGGCATGACGCTGCGCCGGCAGATCATCGCCGGCGGCGCCATCTGTCAGTCGACCTCGGACACCGAAGTGGTGCTCCACCTCATCGCCCGCTCGCGCTACACCTCCACGACCGACCGCTTCATCGACGCGATCCGCCAGATGGAAGGCGGCTATTCGATGCTCGGCATCACCCGCACGAAGCTCATCGCCGCGCGCGACCCCACGGGCATCCGCCCGCTCGTCATGGGCGAACTCGACGGCAAGCCCATCTTCGCCTCGGAAACCTGCGCGCTCGACATCATCGGCGCGAAATACATCCGTGATGTCGAGAACGGCGAGATCGTCGTCTGCGAGATCCAGCCGGACGGCTCGATCACCATCGAAGCGAAGAAATCGGGCAATGCGCAGCCCGAACGCCTCTGCCTCTTCGAATATGTCTATTTCGCCCGTCCCGATTCCGTCGTCGGCGGCCGCTCGGTCTATGTCGCGCGCAAGAACATGGGCATGAACCTCGCCAAGGAGCACCCGGTCAAGGGCGATGTCGTCGTGCCGGTGCCGGACGGCGGCACGCCCGCCGCGCTCGGCTATGCGCAGCAGAGCGGAATCCCGTTCGAATACGGCATCATCCGCAACCACTATGTCGGGCGCACCTTCATCGAGCCGACGCAGCAGATCCGCGCCTTCGGCGTCAAGCTGAAGCATTCCGCCAACCGCGCGATGATCGACGGCAAGCGCGTCATCCTCGTCGACGATTCGATCGTGCGCGGCACGACCTCGCTGAAGATCGTGCAGATGATCCGCGATGCGGGCGCCAAGGAAGTGCATATCCGCGTCGCCAGCCCGATGATCTTCTACCCCGATTTCTACGGCATCGACACGCCGGATCGCGACAAGCTGCTCGCCAACCAGTACAACGACGTCAAGGCGATGGCGAAGTATATCGGGGCCGATTCGCTGGAGTTCATTTCCATCGACGGGCTCTACCGCGCGGTCGGCGGCGAGGACCGCAACCCGGCCCGCCCGCAGTTCACGGACCACTACTTCACCGGCGACTATCCGACGCGCCTCCTTGACAAGGAAGGCGAGACGATGGGACGGAAGGTCTCGGTTCTGGCAAGCAACGGATAATTGAAGACATTATGAGCATCGACCTGAAAGGCCGCCTCGCGCTGGTCACCGGCGCGTCGCGCGGCATCGGCTATTTCACCGCCCTCGAACTCGCAAAGGCCGGCGCGCATGTCATCGCCTGCGCCCGCACGGTCGGCGGCCTGGAGGAACTGGACGATGCGATCAAGGCGCTCGGCGGTTCGGCGACGCTGGTGCCCTTCGACCTTGCCGACATGGCGGCGATCGACAAGCTCGGCGGCTCGATCTTCGAGCGCTGGGGCAAGCTCGACATCTTCGTGGCGAACGCCGGCGTGCTCGGCACGATCTCGCCGATCGGCCATATCGAGGCGAAGGTGTTCGACAAGGTGATGACGATCAACGTCACCGCCACCTGGCGCCTCATCCGCTCGCTCGAGCCGCTGCTCCTGAAGTCGGATGCCGGCCGCGCCGTCATCCTCTCCTCCAGCGCCGCGCACAAGTGCAAGCCCTTCTGGGGCCCCTACTCGGCCTCCAAGGCCGCCGTGGAGGCGCTGGCGCGCACCTGGGCCGGCGAGACGCAGCGCACGGCGCTGCGCATCACCTCGCTCGACCCCGGCGCCACCCGCACCGCCATGCGCGCCCAGGCGATCCCCGGCGAGGACCCCTCGACGCTGCAGCACCCCTCGGAGGTGGCGAAGGTCGTCCTGTCGCTGGTGGCGCCTGACTATGCCGAGACGGGGAAGTTGTTCGACATGCGGCAGGGGCGCCTGCTGGATTATCGCCTGCCGGAGTGAATCGGTCACGTTGAGCGTGGCGCGTGGATCCTCGGGTCAAGCCCGAGGATGACGGAGGGTGGAGTGGAGGTTTTCGGATAAGCCGTTGACGTTGTTCGGCCGCTTCCTCTCCTCCGTCATCCTCGGGCTTGACCCGAGGATCCACGCCACACCCGCAAACAGCGGCGCCCCTACTCTCCCACAACCGTCCTCACCACCACCGAAAGCCCCGGCGCAAGGTGCTTCGCGAGCTCCTGCCCCGCGTCGATGGCGATGCGCACCGGCACGCGCTGGGCGATCTTGGTGAAGTTGCCGGTGGCGTTGTCGGGCTTGATCACGCTGAACTCCGAGCCGGCGGCGGGTGAGAAGCGCTCGACATGGCCGGTCAGCACCGCGTGCTTCAGCGCATCGACGCTGACCTCGACCTTCTGGCCGGGCTTGATATAGGCAAGCTGCGTCTCCTTGAAATTGGCAATCACCCAGGTGTCGTGCGGCACGACGGCCATGAGCTGCGTGCCGGCGGCGACATACTGGCCGAGCTTGACGCCCACCTCGCCCACCGCGCCGTCACGCGGGGCGGTGATGACGGTGTTGGAAAGGTCGATCCTGGCAAGCTCCACCGAAGCCTCCGCGCCCGCCACCGCCGCGCGCAGGGAATCGCGGCCGACGATGATCGTCTGCAGGTCCTGGCGGTAGACTTCGAGATTGGCCTGCGCCTGCGCGATGGCGGCCTCGGCCTGGTCGAGCGTGGTGCGGCTCTGCTCGCGGTCGCTCTGGGTGGCGATGCCCTTGTCCGACAGTTCCTCGATGCGGTTCCAGTTCTCCTCCGCCCGGCGCTTGGCGAAGGTCGCGCTGTCGAGCGCCGCCTCGCTGGCGCCGATGCGGGCTTTTGCGGCGTTCTCCTGCTGCTCGGAATTGGCGAGCGCCGCCTTCTGGCTGGCGAGCGTGGCCTTGGCCTGCTCGACCTTCTGGCGGAAGATGCGGTCGTCGAGCCGCGCGAGCACCGCGCCGGCCCTGACCGTCTCGTAGTCCTTGACGGACACCTCGGTGACATAGCCGGCGAGCTGCGGGCTGATCAGCGTCACGTAGCCGCGCACATAGGCGTTGTCCGTCGTCTGGACGTCGCTGGCAAACGGCGGAAGCTGCCAGGCGTAGAGCACGGCGCCGATGCCGGTCACGCCGAGGGCAAGGGCGAGCGCGGTGGCGGTGTTGCGGATGTAAGTCTTCATTTCGGTCAACCTTCAACGGCCGCCGGCCCGTCCTTGCGGGCGCCGGCCTCTCTGATACGGACGGAGAGCATGTGGATGGCGAGCGCCACGGCGGCGGCGACGGCGAGCAGCGCGATGACGAGGAAGGCGTCGTTGTGGGCGAGCACATTGGCCTCCTGCGTCACCTGCTGGCCAAGCAGCGCGACGCCCTCCGCCTTCAGCACGGCCGGATCGGTGATCGTGCGGCCATAGGCGGCGGAAAGCTGAGCCACGCGGCCGGCGATGAGCGGATCGGCGAGCGTCATCGCCTCGGCGAGGATGTTCGAGTGGAACTTTTCGCGCAGCGTGATGAAGGAGACGAAGAGCGCCGAGCCGGCAAGCCCGCCGAGGCTCTGCGTCACCAGGAAGACGACGATGAAGCTGAGGATGTATTGCGGCCCCTTGCGCAGCGCCAGCGTGAAGCCGGAGGCGATGGCCGGCGGCAGGAACAGGCTGCCGCCCGCCGCGATCATCGCCTGGCTGAGATACATCTGCTCCGGCCGCGTCAGGTTCGTCGCCCGGCTGTCGAGGAAGGCGCCGACGCCGATCAAAAGCAGCGCCGCCATATGGAGAGCCGGCTCGCGGCCGGGCTTCAGGATGGCGGCGCAGACGAGACCGCCGGCCGCGGTGGCGAGCGCGACCCAGCCGTAGAGCCCGGCGAGCTGGTCGTTCTGCAGGCCGGTGATCTGAAAGAAATTGCCGGCGACGGCGGTCTGTTCGGCCAGCATCAGCCGGAACAGCACCAGCACGGCGGCAAAGTGCAGGATCTCCCGGCTGAACAGCCAGCGAAGGTCGATCAGCGGCTTCTCCCGGTTGAGCTCGATGACGGCGGCGGCGGTGAGCGTGCCCACCATGACGACGAGCAGCTCGCCGATCCAGGGCGCTTCCAGCCACCAATATTGCCGGCCGAGCACGAGCACGGCGGCGCCCGAGCCGAAACCGACGGCGATGAGGAGATAGCTGACGATATCGAGCTTCTCGATGACCTTTACCCGCGGCGGCGGCGCCAGGGGCAGGAGGTAGATCGCCGCGAAGGAGAGCATAGCGAGCGCCAACTCGAAATGCAGCAGCGCCCGGACGCCGCCGATATCGATGAGCGCCGGCGAGACGAGCCGGGTGAGCGGGGCGGCAAGGCCGATATTGGTCAGCGCCAGCGAGATGCCGATCGTCAGCTTGCGCGCCGGGCTGAAGGCCTCCAGCATGTAGAGGAAGCCGAGCGAGGAGAGCGGCGCGGCCGCGATGCCGGCGAAGAAGCGCAGCACGAGGGCCGATTGCAGGTCCGTGATGAAGATATGCGCCACCGACACGAGGAGGAAGACGGCGATGCCGAGTTCGGCGAAGGGGCGCAGGCCATACTGGTTGCGGATCTTGATGAGCGCCAGCGAAAGCGAGGCGTTCGGCGCCATGTAGGCGGCCATCAGCCAGGTCGCCTCCGCGGCGGTGGCGCCGAAAGGGCCCTGCAACTGCGGGATATTGGCGGCCACGAGGTTCAGGCCAAAACCCTGCGTCATGGCAAGCAGGGTGGACGCGACCATGTAGGCGGCGGCGCGCGGCGGGGCCATCGGCGGCGGCGGGGGCGGAGCGGCCGGCAGGCCGCCGGCCGGCGCCACCGCCCCGGACCGCGGCGGCTCGCCCTCCCCTTCGCGCCCGCCGGAAGCGGGAACGTTGCTCATGCCTCGACGCTCTCCCGACAGCTCTTGGCGATATTGTCGGACATGGCGGCGAAGACCTTGACGGTGGTCGACATGTCGCCCACCGATATGCTCTTCAGGACGTCGGCGCGCAGCGAGCGGGCAAGGTCCAGCACCTCCTCGGCGACCCTGGCGCCGTGCGGCGTCATGGCGACCTGCTTGGCGCGGCGATCGCCCTCCACCGACTGGCGCTCGATGAACCCCTGCTTCTCCATGCCGTCGAGCAGGCGCACGAGCGTCGGCGTCTCGATGTCGAGTTCGTCGGCGAGTTCCCGCTGGTTGAGATTGACGCCGCGGCCGAGGATCAGGAGCGCGCGGGCGCGCGGCAGCGTCAGCCCCCGCTCCTTCACCCGGGCATCGAACAGGGCGCGCATCTTGCGCTGCACGCGGGACAGGTCGTCGAGGATACGCTCGCGCGGATCGGATGTGCTCATCTCGGTAGCCCAAATACAATTAGCTTGCTATCTATTTGACTGCTGGATAATCGACCTGCAACAAAAAATCAAGCCCCGCCCGCGCTGTGCGGACAGGGCCTGTCAAAGGTTCAAGCGGATGAGATGGCGGGCTAGAGCAATTTCAGCAAAAGTGCGCAGCGGTTTTGCGTCCGAAATTGCGTTAAAACAAAAAGATAGAGCGTTTTCGCGATTCGAAGAAAAGCGGAAACGCTCTAATGCCCGTCGGGCTCCTCGGGGAACTCGCTGGCGCCGGGCGTTACCGGCGCCGTCCAGCCGCCGTACTTGCGCTGCCAGGAGCGGGCGCCGAACGGCAGGGTCGCGAGATAGGCGACGACCGTCACCACCATGGTCTCCCAGGTGAAGCTCATCAAGGTGGCGACATAGAGCACGACGAGCAGGATGGCCGGCAGAACGAGGTCGCGGCGGATGCGGCTGCCTTCCGACTTGCCCGACCAGACCGGCAGGCGGCTGACCAGCAGGAAGCCGATCAGCACGGTATAGCCGGAGGCGAGGTAGGCGAAGAGCGGGCTCGGCGCCAGGCCGAGAAAGCCGAGATAGATCGGCAGCAGCACCAGCATGGCGCCGGCCGGCGCCGGCACGCCGACGAAATATTCCGATTGCCACTTCGCCTTGGTCTCGCGCTCGGCCATGACGTTGAAGCGTGCGAGGCGCAGGCCGGCGGCGATGGCGTAGATCAGCGCCGCGATCCAGCCGAAGGAGCGCGCCTGGTCGAGGATGAAGACGTAGAGCACCAGCGCGGGCGCCACGCCGAAATTGACGATGTCGGCCAGCGAATCCATCTGCCCGCCGAATTTCGAGGTGGCCTTCAGCAGGCGCGCGATGCGCCCGTCGATGCCGTCGAGGAAGGCGGCGAGCAGCACCATGCCGACCGCAAGCTCGTAGCGGTTCTCGAAGGCGAGCCTGATGCCCGTGAGGCCCGCGCAAATGGCGAGCACCGTGATGAGGTTCGGGATGATGATGCGCAGCGGGATTTCCCGCAGGCGCGGGCCGCGCGCCTCGTCGTTCGGTCCATTCGGCTCATAGGGCGGAAAGGGTGTATCCATCGCGTTTCGCTTCGCTGTTTTCAGGCTGTAGGCAGTGGAAGATAGTTTCTCGAACCCTACTGCCTACTGCCTATCTCCTCGTTTCCTCATCCCCTGCGGCTGATGACCGGCCCCTTGGCCGAACCGAATTCCGCCAGCACCGTCTCGCCGGCGATCGCCGTCTGGCCGACGCTGACGCGCGGCTGCACGCCCTCGGGCAGGAAGACGTCGAGGCGCGAGCCGAAGCGGATGAGGCCGAACCGCTCGCCGGCCTCCAGGCTGTCGTTCATGTTGGTCCAGCACAGGATGCGGCGCGCCACGAGACCGGCGATCTGCACGACGCCGATGGGCCCGTGCGCGCTCTCGATGACGAGGCCGTTGCGCTCGTTCTCCTGGCTCGCCTTGTCGAGGTCGGCATTGAGGAACTTTCCCGCGCGATAGGCGACGCGCGCAACGCGGCCGCGCATCGGCGCGCGGTTCACATGGCAGTTGAAGACGTTCATGAAGACCGAGATGCGCATCATCGGCTGGTCGCCGAGTTCCAGTTCGGCCGGCGGCGTCACCATGGCGACGGCCGAGACGCGGCCGTCGGCCGGGCTGATCACGAGATCGTCATCCTGCGGCGTCAGGCGCTCGGGATCGCGGAAGAAATAGGCGCACCAGGCCGTCAGCACGAAACCGATCCACATCAGCGGTTCCCAGGCCAGGCCGAGCAGCAGCGAGGCGACGAAGAAGCCGGCCACGAACTTCCAGCCCTCCCGATGGATCGGCACCAGGGTGCTGCGTATCGTATCGACCAAACTCATCTTCCGACATCTCCTGATGATTTCACGCCATCGACCTAGCGTGAAATGGCGATGGGGGCAATGTTTTAGGCGGTAGGCGGTAGGCGGTAGGAATTCGGGGGAAGGGAAGCGGGGCAGCCGCGCCGTCCTTCCCTAATGCCTATTGCCTACTGCCGAATTCCTATTCCGCTGCCGGCGCGCCGCGCACGATGACGCCGAGCTCGTCGCTCTCGCGCACCTGCTTCAGCCGCTCCTCGGCCTGCACGGCCTCGCGCTGGCGGTTCCACATCGAGGCGTAGAGGCCGTCCTCGCGCTGCATCAGTTCGCCATGGGTGCCGCGCTCGGCGATGCCGCCGTCCTTCAGCACGATGATCTCGTCCGCCGAAATGACGGTGGAGAGGCGGTGGGCGATGACGAGCGTGGTGCGGTTCTTCGAAACGACGTCGAGCGCCGCCTGGATCTCCTGCTCCGTGCGGGTATCGAGCGCCGAGGTCGCCTCGTCGAGAATGAGGATCGGCGGGCTTTTCAGGATCGTGCGGGCGATGGCGACGCGCTGCTTCTCGCCGCCGGAAAGCTTCAGCCCGCGCTCGCCCACCATCGCCCGGAACCCGTCCGGCAGGTGGCGGATGAAGGGGCCGATCTGCGCGGCCTCGGCGGCCGCCGCCACCTCCGCGTCGCTTGCGCCCGGCCGGCCGTAGCGGATGTTGTAGGCGATGGTGTCGTTGAACAGCACGGTATCCTGCGGCACCATGCCGATCACCGCGCGCAGGCTCTTCTGCGTGACGTTGCGCACATCCTGCCCGTCGATGGTGATCGCGCCCTGCTGCACGTCGTAGAAGCGGTAGAGCAGCCGGGAGAGCGTCGATTTGCCCACGCCGGAAGGGCCGACGACGGCGACGGTCTTGCCGGCCGGCACCTCGAAGGAGATGCCCTTGAGGATCGGCCGGGCCGGATCGTAGGAAAAATGCACGTCCTTGAAGGCGATCGCGCCGTCGGCGACGACGAGGTCGGCGGCGCCCGGCCTGTCCTTGACCTCCTCCTCCACTTCCAGCAGCTCGAACATATGCTCGATATCCGTCAGGCCCTGGCGGATCTCGCGGTAGACGAAGCCGATGAAATTGAGCGGGATGGCGAGCTGGATCAGCATGGCGTTGATGAAGACGAAGTCGCCGATCGTCTGCTCGCCGCGCTGCACGGCAAGCGCCGACATTCCCATCATGACCGCCATGCCGACGCCGAAGATCAGCGCCTGGCCGAAGTTCAGCCAGCCGAGCGACGTCCAGACCTGGGTGGCCGCCTTTTCGTAGCGCTCCATCGACTGGTCGAAGCGGCGCGCCTCCATCGCCTCGTTGCCGAAATATTTCACCGTCTCGAAGTTGAGCAGCGAATCGATCGCCTTGGTGTTGGCCTCGGTGTCGCTGTCGTTCATCGCGCGGCGGATGGAGATGCGCCAGTCGCTCGCGCGCACGGTGAACCAGATGTAGAGCCAGACGGTGACGGCGGTCACGAGAAGGTATTGCAGCCCGTAGCCCCACCAGAAGATGGCGGCGGTGAGCAGGAACTCGATGAAGGTCGGCACGCTGTTGAGGATCGTGAAGCGCACGATCGTCTCGATGCCCTTGGTGCCGCGCTCGATGACGCGCGAAAGGCCGCCGGTGCGCCGCTCCAGGTGGAAGCGCAGCGACAGGCGGTGCAGGTGCACGAAGGTGCGGTAGGCGAGCTGGCGCACGGCATATTGCCCGACGCTGGCAAAGAGCGCGTCGCGCAACTGGTTGAGCCCGGCCTGCAGGATGCGCGCGCCGTTATAGGCGAAGACCAGCATGACGGCGCCGAGCAGGAAGGCCGGCAGCAGCGCGACGGCATCCGCCTTGCCGTTCAGCGCATCCGTCGCCCATTTGAAGAAATAGGGCACCAGCAGCAGCACGATCTTGGAGGCGAGCAGGAAGACCGAGGCCCAGACGACGCGCATCTTCAGGTCCGGCCGGTCGGAAGGCCACATATAGGGCCAGAGGTTCACCAGCGTTTGGAGGAGATTGCCGCTGTCGGCCGAAACCGTCTTCTTCGTCGTCGTTGCCACGCTGGCCTCCGCCGGGTCGCCGTCGCGTTCCCGTCTTCGTTTCGTCCCGGACCTGCCGAATGAAAATGCGGCGCCCGGTGGGGCGCCGCATGGGGGAGATAGGTCCTTGCCGGCCGCTTCGCAACAGCCGGCCGGAAATTGTCCTTGCGCAATTCCGGCAAGGCCGCCGGAACCCGCCGGGTCAATCGCCGCGAACGTGCTTGCGGTGCAGTTCTTCCGCCTCCGCATCGCTTTCCAGCGTCTTGTCCGGCACGCCGAAGACCTGGCCGGGAATGATGCGGTCGGGATCGGTGATCTGGTCCTCGTTGGCGAGGTAGATCGTCGTGTAGCGCACGCCCTTGCCGTAGATGCGGCGGGAGATCTGCCAGAGCGTGTCGCCGCGGCGGATGATCACCGAGGTCTTGCTCTCCTGCAGCGGCGCCTGCTCCACCGTCTCCGGCTCCCCGGCGACCACCCCGCCGCCCGTCGCGGCCGCTTCGCCCGAGGCGGCTGTACCGCCCTCGCTGCCGGTCGCGGCTGCGGTTTCGCCAGCCGTCGTCGTTTCCTCCGCCGGGCTTGCGGCCTCGGCGACCGGCGTGCCGGCCTCCTCTTGCGTGCCGCTCGCCACCGCATTGGCGGCCGCGGTCAGCGAGGGCATGCCCTCGAGCGCCGCGAGCGCCTGCTGGTAGGCCTCCTTGCCGGCGCCGGCCGGAACCGCGGCAAGGCGGTCGAGCGCGGTCGAGGCCCAGCCCTTCAGCCTGGCGATCGCCGCCGCCGCGTCCGCGGCCGCGTCGGCCGGCGGCGTGAAGCCGGTGACGGCCTTGAGGGCGCCTTCGAGCGCGGTGCGGGCGGTCTGGATCTCCGCCGTCGTCGCGTTGCGGCCGTCGGAAAATAGCGCCACGAACTGCTGCCGGAGCGCGGTCGCCTGGCCGGCCAGCGCCTCGATGGAACTGTCCACGGCGGCCGAAGCGCTACCCGCCACGGCCTGCGCCGTCTCGATGGCCGGCGCCAGCGCGTCGGCGACGGCGGTCTCGATCGCGCCGAGGGCTTCGCCGACGGCGGCGCTGTCCTTCGGCAGCGCCTGGAGGCGGGCGAGCGCCGAGGCGGCGGCGGCCGAGACCTTGGCAGCCATGGCGCGGGCGGCCTCGCCCTCTTCCGGGCCGGGCTTGAATTCCGACAGCGACTTCAGCGCGATCTCCGTCGCGGAACGGGCAGCCGCCAGTTCCTCGACGGTCGGGGTGCGGCCGTCGGCATAGAGCCCCTTCAGCAGCGCCAGCGCCTTGTCGGCCTCGGCGCGCAGCTTGTCGAAGGTGCCGCCGCCGATGAGGCCGAGCGCCGGGCTGGTATCGCCCGTGGCGTTCTCCTGCGCGACCACGGCGACCTGCTCGCCCTCCGGCCGGTCGAAGGGAACGGAGGCGCGGAACTCGACCTTGCCGCCATCCGGGCTCATCACGTCGGCGCGCACGGTGTGGCGGCCGACCGAAAGATCGATCGTGCCGTCGGCCACGTAGCGGCCCTCGTCGTCGGCCTTCGCCTCGCCGACGAGCTTGTCGTCGGCATAGATGCGCACCAGCGCGCCGGGCCGGGCCGTGCCGGCGATGAACATGCGCTCGCCTTCCAGCTCGACGGCCGAAACGCGCGCCTGGGGCCTGGCCGCCGTTTCCGTCGCCGTGCTGGCGGCATCGCTTGCGGTCTCCGTCGCCGTGGCGGCGGCCGTGGAGGTCTCGGTGGCGGCCTCCGTCGTTTCGCTCGCGGCGGGCTTGTCGTCCGCAACGGCCGCGGCCGCGCCGGTGTCCGTGGCAGCGGCCGTATCCGTGGCCGCGGCGGTTTCGCCGGCCGGCTGGTCGATCGTCTTTTCCGCCGCGGCGGTGGCCTCGCCGGCCGCCTTTTCCGCGGTCTCCGGCACCGTGATCAGGCGGCTCGCCTCGCCGGGCTTCGAGACCATGGCGAGCAGTTCGCCGCCGGTATCCTTCGGCACGGAGACGGTCGCCACCTCCTCCGAGGTCTTCGAGGCGCCCTTGTCGTCCGTCGTGTTCAAGGTGAGCTGGTAGTCGCCGGCCGCGAGCGGCTGGTCGAAGACGGCAGCGAAATCGCCGGAGGGGCCGATATCGGCCGTCGCGACGACGGTCTCGCCGTTCCTGATCTCAAGCTTGGTGTTCGGCTCGCCGCGGCCGGCGATCACCGTGGAACCGTCCGGCTCGACGCGCAGGACGTCGAAGGCCGGCGTCACCCAGCCGGCGGCCGGATCGGCCGGCGTCGTCTCCGCCTTGGCGACCTCCTCGGTGGCTGTCGCCGCCGTGCCCGCCGTTGCATCGGCCGGTTTGTCGCCTCCCGCGGCGGCCTGCGTATCGGTCGCCGTCTCGCCCGTTGCCGCCTCGCCGGTCCCCGTCGTCGGACGGGCCTGCTTGCCGCCGGCCGTCGTGGTCTCGCCACCGCCCTGCGTCGTCGTGTCGGTAAGGGTCGCGACCGGGGTTTCCGCCGGCTTGTCCTTGTTCATGTTGGGCAGCACGAAGAAAACCATGAGCAGCGTTGCCGCCGCCAGCACGATCAAGGCCACCAGACCGGTCTTGTTCTTCATCATCAACTCTCTCTCTGTCCCGGTTTCCCGGGGGTCCCCTCCTGAAATTGCTATCGATTCCCAATGGCCCGCACAAGGTTCCCGACACGTTCCGGGGCCGCCGCCCCGTGCTTTTTCGTCATTATCCTTGACGGGCAGCCGGCCGGGTGGCTGAATCCCGCCATGAGCGAACAAACATTGCCGATTCGATCCGTCTGCGTTTACTGCGGTTCCCAGCCGGGCCGCGAAACCGTCTATGTCGCCGCCGGGCGGCGCCTCGGCCAGGCGATGGCCGAAAACCATCTCCGCCTCGTCTACGGCGGCGGCACGAAGGGCATCATGGGGGCGGTGGCCAGCGGCGTGCTCTCGCATGGCGGCCGCGTCACCGGCATCATACCGCAATTCCTCGTGGATATGGAGGCCACCCGCCATTCGCTCGGCCAGCTCAGCGAACTCATCGTCACGCCGGACATGCACGAGCGCAAGCACAAGATGTTCGAGCGCGCCGACGCCTTCGTGGCGCTGCCGGGCGGCATCGGCACGCTGGAGGAGATCGTCGAGGTGATGACCTGGGCACAGCTCGGCCGCCACCGCAAGCCGATGGTCTTCGCCAATATCGGCGGTTTCTGGGATCCGATGCTGAAGCTCATCCGCCACATGGCCGACGAGGGCTTCATCCACACGGCCCATCTCGTCCAGCCGATGGTCATCGACGAGCCGGAAGAGATCGTCGCCGCGCTCGTCGGCCATTGGGCGGGCCAGGTCGACCGCGAGGGCGAAGCCGACATCATCGCCCGGCTCTAGAGTTCATCAGGGAAAAGTGGGAACCGGTTTTCCCGAAGAGACAAACGAAAACAAGGAAGCCCAGAGTCTGTCCGGTTCAGAATGAACCTGACGGACTCCAAGGCAATTCCCCGGAACAGTCCCTTCCCCGCCCCGTCTATTCCGCCGGCCTGAGTTCCGCCGCCGCGAGGCGCCGTGCCCGCGCCGTGCGCACCATGGAGCTGGAATAGAGGACGAGCGCGGCCCAGATGAAGGCGAAGGCGATGAGCTTCGTCGTGCCGAAGGGTTCGCCGAAGGCGAAGACGGCGATGAGGAAGATCATGGTCGGGGCGATATACTGCATGATGCCGATGGTGGACAGGCGCAGCAGTTTCGCGCCGTTGGCGTAGACCATCAGCGGAACGGCGGTGACGACGCCGCAGGCGAGCAGCCACAGCACGTCCGCAAGGCCGGTATCGCCGAAATGACCCTCACCGGACGATTCGAGCCAGAGGATGTAGCCGAGCGCCGGCACGCTCAGGAGCAGCACCTCCAGGAAGAAGCCCTGGTTGGGCCCGACCGGCAGCGTCTTGCGGAAGAAGGCGTAGAACCCCCAGGAGATGCAGAGGCTGAGGGACACCCAGGGCAGGCCGCCGGCGTCGAAGGCGAGGATCCCCACCGCCAGGGCGGCAAGCACGATGGCGAGGATCTGCACCCGGTCCAGCTTCTCCTTGAGGAGGACCGCGCCGAGGAAGATCGAGAAGAGCGGGTTGATATAGTAGCCGAGCGCCGTCTCGATCGCCCGGCCGGCGGCGATGGCCCAGACATAGATGCCCCAGTTGATGGTGATCAGCACCGCCGTCAGCGTCGCCATGGCGAGCATGCGCGGCGAGCGCAGCGCCACTTTGATGTCTGCGGTCCGGCCGAGCCAGATGAGCACCAGGCCGGCCAGCGGCACCGACCAGACGATGCGGTGCGCCACCACCTCGGCGGCGGGAATATGCGCGACGGCCTTCATGAAGAAGGGCAGGAACCCCCAGAGCACGTAGGCCGTCAAGGCGAAGGCGAAACCGCGGGGCGAATCGCCGGTCTGGGGGCCGCTGGTGTTTTTTGCGTCGGCCATGGTGTGGCATCCCGTCAATTTATGGATTTTCTGACGGGATACTCCAACAACCGTGAATGCACCAATTCATTCCGGTGAAGGGAGGATGAGCCGCGCTGAACCTTGTCCGCCTATTCCGCCGCCGCCCGGCCCGCCTCGCCGCGGTTCTTCAGGAGCTTGTAGACGATGGAATCCATCAGCGCCTGGAAGGAGGCGTCGATGATGTTGTCGGAGACGCCGACCGTCCACCAGCGCGCGCCCGTCGCATCGGTCGATTCGATCAGGACGCGGGTGATGGCCTCGGTGCCGCCGTTGAGGATGCGCACCTTGTAGTCCGCCAGTTCCAGATCGGCGATCTCGGCCTGGTACTTGCCGAGGTCCTTGCGCAGCGCAAGGTCGAGCGCGTTGACGGGGCCGTGCCCTTCCGCGACGGACATCATCGTCTCGCCGTCGACGATGACGCGCACGACGGCCTCCGACACGGTCTTGAGCTGGCCGTTGGCGTCGTAGCGGCGCTCCACCATCACGCGGAAGCTCTCGACGTGGAAGAAATCCGGCACCGTGCCGAGCGTGCGGTAGGCGAGCAACGCGAAGCTCGCATCCGCGCCCTCATAGGCATAGCCCGTCGCCTCGCGCTCCTTGACGATCTGGATGAGGCGGTCGAGCTTCGGATCGTCCTTGCCGACGGCGATGCCGCGCAGCTTCAGCGCATTGATGAAATTCGCCTTGCCGCCCTGGTCGGACACCATGACCTTGCGCAGGTTGCCGACGCTTTCCGGCGTCACATGCTCGTAGGTGCGCGGGTCCTTCAGGAGCGCCGAGGCGTGGATGCCGGCCTTGGTGGCGAAGGCGGAGGCGCCGACATAGGGCGCCTGATGGTCCGGCGAGCGGTTCAGGAGTTCGTCGAACGTATGCGCCAGCTTGGTAAGGCCGGTGAGGTCCTCGGTGTCGATGCCGATCGAAAAGCGCGTCGCATAGGTTTCCTTCAGCGCCAGCGTCGGGATGAGCGTCACGAGGTTGGCATTGCCGCAGCGCTCGCCGATGCCGTTCAGCGTGCCCTGAATCTGGCGCACGCCGGCCTCGACGGCGGCAAGCGAATTGGCGACGGCCTGCCCCGTGTCGTTGTGGGCGTGGATGCCGAGATTGTCGCCCGGCACGCCGGCGGCGATCACCGTCTTGACGATCGCCTGCACCTCGGAAGGCTGCGTGCCGCCATTGGTGTCGCACAGCACCACCCAGCGCGCGCCGGAGGCGAAGGCCGTGGCGGCACAGGCCAGCGCATAGTCGGGATTGGCCTTGTAGCCGTCGAAGAAATGCTCGCAGTCGACCATGGCCTCGCGGCCGGAGGCGACGACGGCCTTGACCGATTCGGCGATGCTCTCGATGTTCTCCGCGTTGGAACAGCCGAGCGCCACGCGCACATGATAGTCCCAGCTCTTGGCCACGAGACAGATCGCGTCGCTCTTCGAATCGAGAAGCGCGGCAAGGCCCGGATCGTTGGAGGCGGAAACGCCGGCGCGCTTCGTCATGCCGAAGGCGACGAATTTCGCGCGGCCGGTGCGCTTCTTCGTAAAGAAAGCCGTATCCGTCGGGTTGGCGCCGGGATAGCCGCCCTCGACATAATCCAGGCCGAACGCATCCAGCATGCCGGCAATGGCGATCTTGTCCTCGACGGAAAAGTCGATGCCGGGCGTCTGCTGGCCGTCGCGAAGCGTGGTGTCGAAAAGATGGATACGGTCTTTCTTCATCTGTTCCCTCCTGAGGGATGATACTTGCACGCAGAGGGGGTAAAAGCGGCAGGCACGGCGCCTACTCTTTCCCCGCGAACTTATCCGTCGCGTAGATCAGCCGGTCGAGGATGCCGGGCTCCGAATAGGCGTGGCCCGCCCCCTCGATGAGATAGAATTCCGCCTCGGGCCAGGCCTTGTGCAGCGCCCAGGCCTGCCTGGCCGGACACGGCATGTCGTAGCGCCCGTGCACGATGAGGCCGGGAATGCCCGTCAGCCTGTGCGCGTCGCGCAGGAGCTGCCCCTCGTCCATCCAGCCGCCATTGACGAAGAAGTGGTTCTCGATGCGGGCAAAGGCATGGGCGAACTCGTCCTCGCCGAACTTGTCGCTCGTCGAGGGTTCCGGCAAGAGCGTGATGGTCTCGCCCTCCCACAGGCTCCAGGCCCGGGCGGCGGCGATGCGCGTCGCCTTGTCGTCGCTCGTCAGGCGGCGGTGATAGGCATGCATCATCTCGCGGCGCTCTTCCGGCGGGATGGGCGCGATGAAGCGCTCCCACTTGTCGGGGAACATCTCCGAGACGCCGAACTGGTAGTACCAGTCGAGCTCGCCCTTCGTCAGCATGTAGATGCCGCGCACGACGAGTTCGGACACCCGTTCGGGATATTTTTCCGCATAGGCGAGCGCCAGCGTCGAGCCCCAGGAGCCGCCGAAGACCAGCCACGTCTCCGCCCCGGCCATCTCGCGCAGCCGCTCGATGTCGGAAACGAGGTGCCAGGTCGTGTTGGCCTCCAGCGCCGCATGCGGCGTGGACTTGCCGCAGCCGCGCTGGTCGAACAGCGTCACGTCGTAGAGCGCGGGGTCGAACAGGCGCCTATGGTCCGGCGAGAACCCGCCGCCGGGGCCGCCGTGCAGGAACACGGCCGGCTTGGCGCCGGGCGTGCCCGCGCGCTCCCAATAGATGCTGTGCCCATCGCCGACATCGAGATGGCCGGAGGCATAGGGTTCGATCTCGGGATAGAGGGTACGCAGGGTCTCGGTCATAGTTTCATTCCGTGGGCAGGCCAGTTTTCGGTTTCATGGTCGGGGTGCTGGAAGGAGATGATCTTCTCCTGATGGCTGTAGTAATCCGGGTCGTCATGGGCGGGCGCGGCGAAGATCTCCTCCACCCAGGGCAGGCGCGAGCCGTAGTTGACCTGGACCTGCGGGACGAGGTCGTCGCGCAGGTCGAAGGCGCCGATGGCGATCTCCAGCCCGCCGGGATGCTTGTAGGTGAGCGGCGTGCCGCACTGCCGGCAGAAGCCGCGGGCGATGTTGACCGAGGACTGGAAATAGGCCGGCTCCTCGCGCGGCCATTCCACCTCGCCCTTGGCCGTGACGAGCGGGCCGAAGAATCCGCCGAACTGCTTCTGGCACATGCGGCAATGGCAGATCGACGGGCGGCCGAGCCCGCCCCTGATGCGGAAACGCACGGCGCCGCACTGGCAGCCGCCGGTTCTTGTCTCTTCCTGTTCGACGCTCATGACGGCTCCTTCAACGGTAAGCGGGATAGAGGACGACGGTCATGGACGGTCCTCCGGCGGCCATTCGTCCGTGTCGTGGTCGGGGTGCTGGTAGGAGACGAGGTCGGCGAGGAAGGACGCCGCGTCCTGGTCGGCCATCGTGTCCTCGCCCGGCAGGTCGCGGACCGCGTCCACATAGGGCAGCTTCGCCTCGATGCCCCACTGGATGCGCGGGGCGATCCCGGCCGGATCGTCGAAGGCGGCGATGGTCAGCGCCACGCCGTCCGGCGCCTCGTAGGTCAGCGGCGTGCCGCAATCGGCGCAGAAGCCGCGATAGCCGTGGTTCGACGACCGGAACCGCTTCGGCGCGCCCCGCGTCCAGGTGAGCTTCGCCTGCCGCACGGAGACGAGCGGCAGGTAGAAATTGCCGCTCGCCTTCTGGCACATGCGGCAATGGCAGACCGACGCATCGCCGAGCGCCCCCTCGACATGAAAGCGCACGGCCCCGCACTGGCACCCGCCGGTGTAGAAGGGTGTGGTCACCTTTTCACCTCCCACGTCGTCACGCGCTCGCCGGTCTGCGGATCCTTGCCATCCTTCAGCTGGATGCCCTTGTCGGAAAGGTCGTCGCGGATCCTGTCGGCTTCGGCAAAATTCTTCGCCTTCAGCATGTCCAGGCGAAGCTGGATCAGCGCCTCGATGCTGTCCTCCAGCGCCCTGGAGACCTCGGCCTTCTTCGGCAGGACGCCGAGAAGCGCGGCGCTGGCGGCGAAGACCGGCAGCATCAGCGGATCGGCATTGGCGCACTGGGCGAGCGCGTGCAGCGCCTGCACGGCCGCGACGGTGTTGAGGTCGTCGAGCAGCGGCGCGCGCACGCTTTCGTCCACCCGGCCCTCGGCCGGATCGCCGCCGGCCGGCCATTTGGCGAGCAGCCGCTCGGCCTCCTCCAGCCGCTTGACGGAAAAGTCGATCGGCTCGCGGTAATGCGTCATCAGCATGGCGAGGCGCAGCACCTCGCCCGGCCATTTGCGGCCGCCGAACCTCTCCTCGTGCAGGAGTTCCGAGATCGTCAGGAAATTGCCCTCGGACTTCGACATCTTGCGGCCTTCGACCTGCAGGAAGCCGTTGTGCATCCAGACATTCGACATGACCGGCGTGCCGTGCGCGCAGCGCGACTGGGCGATCTCGTTCTCGTGGTGCGGGAAGATGAGGTCGAGGCCGCCGCCGTGGATGTCGAAGGTCTCGCCGAGATAGGCGGCGGACATGGCGGAGCACTCGATGTGCCAGCCCGGACGTCCACGGCCCCAGGGGCTCTCCCAGCCGGGCTCCTCGGGGGAGGAGAGCTTCCACAGCACGAAATCGCCGGGGTTCTTCTTGTGCACGTCGACGGCGACGCGGGCGCCCGCCTGCTGCTCGTCGAGGTTGCGCCGCGAAAGCCGGCCGTAGTCCGCCATGGACTGCGTGTCGAACAGCACCTCGCCGCCCGCCTGGTAGGCGTGGCCGCGCGCGATCAGGCGCTCGATCAGCGTGATCATGTCGACCTTGCCGTCGCCGCGCGGCTGGACGAACTCGGTGGCGCGCGGCTCGTGCGTCGGCTCGATGGCGCCGAGCGCAGCGATATCCGCGTGGAACTGGTTCGCCGTCTTCTCCGTCACGCGGCGGATCGCCTCGTTGAGCGAGAGCGTGCCGTTCTCGATCTCCGTGCCGAAATCGCGCAGCGCCCGGGCATTGATCTTGTCGTCGACGTCCGTGATGTTGCGGGCATAGGTGACGTGGTCCTCGCCAAAGACATGGCGCAGGAGGCGGAACAGCACGTCGAACACGATGACCGGCCGCGCATTGCCGATATGGGCGAAGTCGTAGACCGTCGGGCCGCAGACATACATGCGCACATTGTCGGGATCGATGGGAGCGAAGGGCTCCTTCGAGCGCGTGAGCGTGTTGTACAGCGTCAGGACCGGCTTTTCAGCCATGAGAATCTCCCCAAAAGGCGTGCACCCGGCTGGCCGGGTCGTTGTCATCCGGGGATTTTGAGGGACGAAAACGGCCGGGCCAGCGCGTGCGCTAGCGAATAATGCTCCGGCGAATGCAGAGTACCGTTTTCATGGCCTGCTTTATCGCGCCCTGCACGCGTCCGGTCAAGCGGGCTCGGCGCCTTCCCGGGCGAAAATCTCGCCGGAGCCCGTGTTCCCGCGGTGACATGGCCGGGGCCGCCGGCATGGGAAAAGGAACGGGCGAGACCGGCGGAGGCCGCCGGCAAACGAAAGGGACAGGACCATGAAGATCCGCAAGCCAGCAGCACGCCCCGAGGCCGACCTTGCCGCCCGCTACAATCCGATCGGCATCCGCGCCGTCGTCGCGGCGGCGATGATGACCAGGGTGCGCAAGAGGCCGGGAAAATGAATGTTTGCGCCGGTCACAATAGTTGATCGCAAAAACCCGTATTTTCAGCCACTTGCCGCAGAGCGATCAAAATTCGAGCAGAATTTGGCCGAACGGGCCGCGTAAGGCTTGGCGCATCGAGGGCAGCAACCGGGGAACGAAACGGGGCTGCCCGACACTCAGGAGAAAGACAATGTCGACCGCAAGGAAACAACCGCTGCAGGACCGCGCAGCAGACGAACCTCTCCAGGCGCGCTACAAGCCGCTCGGCCTGCCCGCCGTGGTGGCCGCCACGCGCTGCAAGCCGGAGGCGAAGACCGAGGTCAAGCGTCCCAAGCGCGACATTCCCGCCGTGCTCCAGCCGCTCTACGATTGAGCCGCCTTCGGGCCGCCCCGCCGGCGCGGTTTCAGAACAGCGAAAGCTGGTCGGACGATGGGCGCGCCTCTGCGCCCTTTTTCTTTTCCGCCGGCGCCTCCTCGGCCCGCTCCTCCACCGGCTCCAGGATATCCGGCCCCATATTGGCGACCTTGCCCACCTTGTCGGAGACGGGGATCGCCTCGAAGAAGCCGTCGTCGATCGGCGTCATCAGGTCGGTCACGTCGCGCGGCTCCTGCGTCTTGCAGTCGAGCCAGCGCGAGAAATCCTCCCGGCGGATGACGACCGGCATGCGGTCGTGAATGCGGGCGATATCGTTGTTGGCCGCCGTCGTCAGAATCGCGCCGGTATCGACCTCGGAGCCGTCGGCGGACGACCACGTCTCCATCAGCCCGGCAAAGGCCAGGATCTCGCCCTTCTTCGGGCGGATCCAGTAGGCCTGGGCCTTGGCGCCCTTGCCCTCCGGCCGGCGCCATTCGAAGAAGCCGGAGGCCGGCACGAGGATGCGGCGATGGCGCATGGCGGCACGGAAGGAGGCCTTGCCGATCGCCGTCTCGGCGCGCGCATTGATGAGCAGCGGGAAATCGCGCGGGTCCTTCACCCAGCCGGGCATGAAGCCCCAGCGCACCAGCATGGCCCGGCGCTCCGGCAGGTTGCTGCCGGGCTGCTGCCGCTCGCCCGCGACGACGACGAGGATCGGTTGCGTCGGGGCGATGTTGTAGCGCTCGGGCAGGTCGTCCAGTTCGGCAAGGTCGAGATAGTCGCGCGCCAGATCCCGCTTCGCCAGCAATGCAAATCGTCCACACATGGCATCGTCATCGCACTTTGCCTATAAGGGGTCAATCGAGCGCAACCGGACCGGACCGCGATGAAGACATCCAAGACGCCCCAGCCCGCCTCCTCCGCCATCGTCGAGCGCGACGGACGCTATCTCCTGGTCCTGCGCAGCAACCCGCCCTCGGCCGACATGTACGCCTTTCCGGGCGGGCGCGGCGAAGAGGGCGAGACGCCGGCCGAGACGGCGCTGCGTGAACTCTTAGAGGAAACCGGCATCCGCGCCGAAAAGCCCTCGCTTTTCGCCACCTACGACCTGCCCGGCCGCGAGGACGGCCCCGACAGCCCGTCGTTCCGCCTCTCCGTCTTCAGGGTGAAGGCGGATGCCGCGACCGTCGCCGTCGCCTCGGACGATGCGGCAGCCGTCGGCTGGTACACGGCCGGGGAGATCGAAAAACTGCCGGCGCCCGACAGCGTGCGCGAATGCATCCGGCGTCTAGAGGCGGAGCGGACGAGGCAGATGGAATGACGGTGATTCGGCTCGCCCTCCTCCTCGCCCTGACGTTTTCCGCGCCCGCCTTCGCCCAGAAGGCGAAGGGCGAGGCGAAGGAAACCCCGCCGGCCGCCGCAATCGAGGAGAAGCCGGCGCCCTATGACGCACGGCTGGAACGGCTCTCGGAAATCCTCGGCGCCGTGCACTACCTGCGCAATCTCTGCCTGGACAAGCCGGAGGACGGCTGGCGGGCCTCCATGCAGCGCCTCATCGCGCTCGAAGCGGCTAACGAGCCGAAAAGACAGGAAAAACTGACAGCCGCATTCAACCGGGGATATCGTTCCTTCGCGGCCATCTATACCGCTTGCACCGACTCGGCCGTTGTCGCAGAAGAGAGATACCGTAACGAAGGGGCAACACTTGCCACAGAAATTACCGCGCGCTTTGGAAATTAGCGGTTAATTAACCTCTTTTTACACGACCCAGTGCCGTTTTGGGAAAAGGCTGCTAAGGTCGTTAACAGTCAAGTAAGAACTGAATGCCTCGCATGGACCGATCAATGGAACCTACTCTCAACGATATCGACGAGATGATCGTGCACGAGAAGATGCAGGCCGCTCTGGAATACCAGAACGAGGCCTGGGCCGACGGCATGGCTGATGGCATCGAACCGGAAATCATCGCCGATGCCGCCATCGCGCTCGCCATGCGCGAGACGATCCGCATCCATGGCGAACGGGGCGCGGAGGCGATGCTCGAATCGCTGCGCGAGCGCATGCTGGCCGGAGAGTTCTCCCCCGAGCGCATCCTGCAATAGGCTGGAAAGACAGGTCATGCAGACATCGCCTGACGGCAAAACGCTGTTCCGCAGCAGCCTCATCGTATTGTCGGTGCTTTTCACCACAACGGCGCTGGTCGCGCCCGTCCGCCCCGCCTTCGCGCTCAGCGAATTGAAGAACGAGCAGGGCGAGGCGCAGCAGAAGCCGGCCGAGGCCGGCGAAGCGCCGCCCGTCGAGGAGGAGCAGGAAGAGACCGCTCCCCTCGAACTGCCGCTGCCCGACCCGCTGATTCGCCGGAACCAGGCCGTGACCGAGCCTTCGGACGACGCGCCCGTCACCGACGACACGGCGGTCGACGCGCCGGAGGTTCCGGTCGAGTTCTTCTCCGACATCGCCAAGGCGCCGGAACCCGTGCGCCGCATGCGCGAACTCATCGTCGAGGCCGCCGCCTCCGGCGATATCGAGCGCCTGCGCCCGCTGCTCGGCAAGGGCATGACGGAAACGCAGGTCTCCATCGTCGAGACCGACGAAGGCCCCGTCGAGACCCTCAAGGGCCAGTCGGGCGACGAGGAAGGCATCGAGGTCCTGGCGATCCTGCTCGACGTGCTGGCGACCGGCTTCGTGCATGTCGGCAAGGGCACGGCGGACGAGATGTATGTCTGGCCCTATTTCGCCGAAAAGCCGCTCGCGAGCCTGACGGCGCCGGAAAAGGTGGAGCTGCTGCGCATCGTCACGGCCGGCGATTTCGCCGACATGAAGGAATTCGGCAGCTACAATTTCTACCGCGTCGGCATCACGCCGGACGGCCAGTGGAAGTTCTTCGTCACCGGAGATTGAGCCGCGTTTCCCCGCGCGGCGCGCAAGGCAAGGCCGCGCGACCTTGCGAAAGGCGTCCTGCCGTTCTACTTCTGTTTCAACGGGTGCGATCATGCACCGCCCGCTGCCGCATGGTGCCGGCGGGCGCAAAACCTGGGTCGAATCATGCCTTCCGTCACGCTTTCCGGCCGCGCCTTCCTTCGCATTTCCGGCGCCGATGCCGAGATCTTCCTGCAATCGCTCATCACCACCAACCTGCCCGACCTTCCGGCCGGCGAGATCCGCCCCGGCGCGCTTTTGACGCCGCAGGGCAAGATCCTGTTCGACTTCCTTGTCCGCCGCGACGGCGACGGCGCCTTCCTGATCGAGACGGCGGGCGAACAGCGCGATGCGCTGCTGAAACGGCTTACCCTGTACAAGCTGCGCGCGGCGGTCGATCTTGCAGCCGTCGAGGGGGATCGGGTGGCGATAGACTGGGACGCGCCGGAGGCCGACGCCCCGCGGGACGGCCGCTTCGCCAAGGCCGGCCTTGCCGTCTCGCGCCGCCCGGGCGCCGGCGGCAGCGACGATCCGGCGCTCTACGACACCCTGCGCATCGGCGCCGGCCTCCCGGAGGCCGGCCGCGACTACGCGCTGGGCGACGCCTTCCCGCACGACGTGCTGCTCGACCTTACCGACGGTCTTTCCTTCCGTCAGGGCTGCTATATCGGCCAGGAGGTGGTCTCCCGCATGCAGCATCGCGGCACCGCGCGGCGCCGCCCGGTCATCGTCAGCGGAGAAACCGCCCTTCCCGCATCCGGTACCGAGCTTCTGGCCGGCGGCAAGCCGATCGGCACGCTCGGCAGCGTCTCCGGCACGCGCGGCCTTGCCATCGTGCGCATCGACCGCGCGGCCGACGCCATGCAGGACGGCACGCCGATCACGGCCGCCGGCGTCCCCGTCACCGTCGCCCTGCCGCAATGGACGGGCCTTTCCTTCCCGCAGGAGAGCGCCGAGGTGCCGGCGCAATGAGCGCAGCCGCCCGCGCCAAGACGGAGCCCCGGGCCTGGCAGCGCATGCTGTCCGGCCGCCGCCTCGACCTGCTCAACCCCTCGCCGCTCGACATCGAGCTGTCCGACATCGCGCACGGGCTCGCCCGCGTCGCGCGCTGGAACGGCCAGACCAACGGCGACCACGCCTTTTCCGTGGCGCAGCATTCGCTCGTCGTCGAGGCGATCTTTCGCCGGCAGAACCGCTGCAATGCCGATGAATGCCTGATGGCGCTGCTGCACGACGCGCCGGAATACGTGATCGGCGACATGATCTCGCCGTTCAAGGCGGTGGTCGGCGGCGGCTACAAGACGGTGGAGAAGCGGCTGGAGGCGGCCGTGCACCTGCGCTTCGGCCTGCCGCCCTCAACGCCTGCCGGCCTGAAGGCGAAGATCAAGAAGGCCGACCAGATCGCCGCCTTCTTCGAGGCGACGGAGCTTGCCGGCTTCTCCCATGCCGAGGCGGTCAAATTCTTCGGCGCGCCGCGCGGCATCACGCTCGACATGATCGAGATTTCGCCGCTCACCGCCACGCTCGCCCAGCAGCGCTTCGCCGATCGCTTCGAAGCGCTGGAACGCGATCGCGGCCCGCTCGCCGCGGCGGTGTGACGATGGGCACGATCGTCGTTGCGCCGCTCGGAAAGATCGCGGAACTCGCGGTGCGCCACCGCTGCCGCGAGATGCTGAGCCTCGTCGCGCCGAAGCAGGCCTTCCACCGGCCGGCCGTCATCGCCGCCGATCGCCACCTGATCGTCGGCGTCAACGACATCGCCTTTGCCGGCACCGGAAACCTCGTCGCGCCCGGCGAGGAGCATGTCGCCGCGATCGTCGGCTTCGCCCGCGGCTGGGACCGGCAGGCGCCGCTACTCGTCCATTGCATGATGGGCGTTTCCCGCTCCCCCGCCGCCGCGCTGATCGCCGCGCTCGCCGTGGAACCGGACCAGGACGAGCATGAGCTTGCGGCGCGCCTGCGCCGCGCCTCCGTGCAGGCGACGCCCAATGCCCGGCTGGTGGAGATCGGCGACCATGTCCTGTCGCGCGGCGGCCGGCTCGTCGCCGCCGTCAGGGCCATCGGCCGCGGAGCAGACTATGTCGGCGACAGCCCCTTTTCCTTCTCCGCCACGCCGGAGACGGTGCGGCCATGACCGAGAACAGCGCCCGGCCGCCGGTCGAGATCGGCCTCAACGCGGCGGTCGTCGCGATCTCCGGCCGCAGCCCCTCCATCCTCGCCATCGGCGGGGGGCCGGGCGGTCGGGACACCCTGCCCTTCGGCCCCTTCGACCCGCGCCAGCACCGCACCTTCGAGACGAGCCTGCGCGCCAGCGTCGAGGCGCAGACGGCGCTGAAGCTCGGCTATATCGAGCAGCTCTACACCTTCGGCGATCGCGGCCGCCAGAAGCTGCCGGACGAGGTCGGCACGCACATGGTCTCCGTCGGCTATATCGCGCTGACCCGCACCGATGCCGAGGCGAACGAGCAATTGGCCGAAGCCGGCGCCGCCTGGCGCGACTGGTACACCTACCTTCCCTGGGAGGACTGGCGGCAGGGGCGGCCGGCGCTGATTGACCAGCTCATCCTCCCCGCGCTCACGGCCTTTGCCGCCGACAATGCCCGCGAGGAACGGGCGAGCGCCCTGCCCTCGATGCGCACGCGCCTGCGCCTCGCCTTCGGCCTCGACGATTTTCCCTGGGACGAGGAGCGCGTGCTGGAGCGCTACGAACTGCTCTACGAGGCAGGCCTTGCCGAGGAGGCGGTGACGGACGGGCGCACCGGATCGTGCCATCCCGCGGCGGGCGTCGCCATGCGCCACGACCACCGCCGCATCCTCGCGACCGCGATGGCGCGGCTGCGCGGCAAGATCAAATACCGCCCGGTGATCTTCGAGCTGATGGCGCCGGAATTCACGCTCACCGAACTGCAGGCGACGGTCGAGGCGATCTCCGGGCGGCACCTGCACAAGCAGAATTTCCGCCGCCTGGTCGAGGGCGCCGAACTGGTCGAGGCGACCGGCGGCTCCACCGCCGCCACCGGCGGGCGCCCCGCCGCGCTCTTCCGTTTCCGCCGGCGGATTCTAGAGGAGCGCCCGGCCCCGGGGCTCAAGGTCGGCATGCGCTGAGGCGGCCTACTCGATGACCGCGCAGGCGATCCGGTCGCCCGCGCCGCCCGCCGGATCGGTGCGATAGTCGTCCGAGCCGGCATGGACGACGAGCGCGCGGCCGCGGATGCCGCGCTCGGCATCGTCGAGGCGGACCATCGTCGAATAGACCTGCGCGCGCAGCACGCCGTCGTCCGCGACATACTGGTTCGGCAGGTCGCCGGCATGAGGGCCGTCCGCCGAGACGAAGCCGTGGCTCTTCTCATCCGGGTTGAAATGACCGCCGGCCGATTCGTGACCGCCCGCAGGGTCGCAGGTCCCACTCTCATGGATGTGCAGCGCCACCCATTTTCGCGGTTCGAGGCCCGAGACCTCCACCTCGAACAGCACGCCGTCGCGCCCGGCGGTCACCTGCGCGCGGCCGGTCTCCTTGCCGTCGCGATCGACGAAATTCGCCCGCGCCGTATCCGTCGCCTGCTGGGCGGCGGCGGGCAGGCTCAGGAGCGGGGCGGCCAGCACGGCGCCAGCAACGATCTTCCACATGATGCGTCCTTCCGGTTTCCATTGTCCATGGAAGCGGAACGCATCGTCCGCCGGCCTGTTCCGGCCCCGTCAGCGCACGACGACGTCGAGGCCGATATCCAGCGTCGGCGCGGCCATGGTGATCTTGGAGGTCGAGATGTAGTCGACCCCCGTCTCGGCGATGGCGCGGATCGTCCCGATGTTCACATTGCCGGAGGCTTCCAGCTTCACGCGGCGCGGATCGGCGGCGTAGGCCGCATCGCTGAGCCCCGCGCAGTCGCGGTTGATCTCGACGGCGCGGCGCAGGAGTTCCGGCCCCATATTGTCGAGCAGGATGACGTCGGGCTGCGCCTCCAGCGCCTCCTCCAGCTCCTCCAGCGTCGTCACCTCGACCTCCACCTTGACGAGGTGGCCGGCAAAGGCGCGGGCGGCACGAATGGCGCCCGCAACCCCGCGGGACACGGCGATATGGTTGTCCTTGATGAGGATCGCATCGTCGAGGCCATAGCGGTGCGACGAGCCGCCGCCCATGCGCACGGCGTATTTTTCAAGCGCCCGCAGGCCCGGAATGGTCTTTCGCGTGCAGCAGACCTTTGCTTGCGTATGGGCGATCTCGGCGGCAAAACGCGCCGTGTAGCTCGCCACGCCGCAAAGATGCATGAGGAAGTTGAGCGCCACGCGCTCGGCCGACAGCACGGCGCGGGCGGGGCCGGCGACCCGCGCGATCACCGTGCCGGGCGAAAGCCGGTCGCCGTCCTTCACGAAGGCCTCGAAGCGGATTTCGGGATCCATCAGCCGGAAGGCCGCGCGGGCGAGGTCGAGGCCGGCGACGACGCCCTCCTCGCGCGCATTCAGCTCCGCCCGCGCCACGCTGTCCGGCGCGATCGTCGCCTGGCTGGTGATGTCGCCCGCGCGCCCGAGGTCTTCCGACAGCGCCGCGCGCACCTGATCCTCGACCATCAGCGGCGAGAGGACGGGGAGATAGGGGGTGGTCATGGCGGAGGATCCTTTTCAGGGCTGTTGGCGTCGACGAGCCGCTTCAGCGGCTCCATGCGTTCGTGCAGGACGCGGAGAATGACGATATCCTGTGCCTCATCCGTGCCTGCGACAAGGTGATAATAAAGCACATGCGCGGCAGCATGGCGCCGGGCGGCGGCGCGGGAAAGGTGCATGGAGCGCACGCCGGGGCGAAGCTCGTCGCGGGCGCGCGATGCCGGCCGGCGCGGATTTTCAGCCAGGAGGCTGATCGCGTGCTCGATCAACGCGGCATAGTCCATCGCCTGGGCAATGCCGAAGGCCGTCACCGTGTAGCGCGCGATCTCCGCAAGGTCCCGCTCCGCCTCAACCGTCAGCCGAACGGTCATGTCTCGCCGGCGGCAGCCGTAAAAATGTCCGTGACGGAGCGGCCGGAAAACTCGCCCCGCTCCGACTGGGCCAGCCCGGCATCGACCGCCTTGCGCAGAAGTGCGAGCCTGGCCGCCTCGCTTTCCCGCTCCTGGCGCATCAGGCGCAACGCATCGCGCACGACCTCGCTCGCCGAGACATAGGAGCCGCTTGCGACGGCCTCCTCGATGAAATCGGCGAATTCCGGAGTCAGACTGACATTCAGCGTCGGCATGGTGCACTCCTTTCGCCCGATTCTAGCGCGGGAAGAGCGATTGTCAATTTTTGCCAAGCCTCACGCCGCCGCCGTTTCCGAAAGGTCCGCCACCACCGTCTCGGCATCGGCGAGGGTGAGGAAGGTGCGGTGCTTCCAGTCGGCCCTCTGCTCGGAAAAATCGGAGCGGAAGTGGCCGCCGCGGCTTTCCTCGCGCAGATAGGCGCCCGTCGCGATGAGCTTGGCGGTGGTGACGATGTTGTGGAAGCGCATGCGGCTGTTCTCGCGCTCCAGCGCGGCGATCTCGCGGATCGCCGTCTTCAGGCCCTCGCGGCTGCGGATGACGCCGACATGGTCGCTCATGACGCGGCGCAGGCGCTTCAGCGCCGGGCTGTCCTCGATGGTGACGAGATCGTCGCTCTCGCCGGCATTCTTGCCCCAGTCGTTGATCTTCGGCTCCGGCAGCATGCCCTTGATGTTCTCCGCGATGCGCGCGGCGAAGACCACGGCTTCGAGCAGCGAGTTCGAGGCAAGGCGGTTTGCGCCGTGCACGCCCGTGGAGGTGACCTCGCCGGCCGCCCACAGGCCGTCGATCGAGGTGCGGCCTTCCGCATCCGTCAGGACGCCGCCCATGTGGTAATGCACGGCGGGCACGACGGGGATCGGCTGAATGACCGGGTCGATGCCGGCGGCGACGCAGGAAGCGTAGACCGTCGGGAACATGTCGGGGAAATGCGCGCCGACCGCCTTGGTGCAATCGAGGAAGGCGCCGCGCCCGGCCTGCACTTCCGCAAAGACGCCGCGCGAGACGATGTCGCGCGGGGCGAGCTCGCCGTCCGCGTGGATATCCAGCATGAAGCGGTGCCCGTCGGCATTGACGAGATGCGCGCCGTCGCCGCGCAGCGCCTCGGTGGCGAGCGGCGCCGGGTCCCGGCCGATATCGATGGCGGTCGGGTGGAACTGCACGAATTCCGGATCGGCGATGATGGCGCCCGCGCGCGCGGCCATGCCGACGCCCTGGCCGCAGGCCTCCCACGGATTGGTGGTGACGGCATAGAGATGGCCGACGCCGCCCGAGCAGAGCACCACGGCGCGGGCCGGGAAATGCACGCGGTTCTTCGACTGGCCGGCATCCGGCCGGGCGACGACGCCCGAGATGAAGCGGCCCTCGCGCACCAGCTCCTCGACGACATAGCCTTCGAGGATCCGGATCGACGGCGTTTTCCGCACGGCGGATATCAGCGCCTCCATGATGGCCTTGCCGGCCATGTCGCCCTTGACGCGCACGATGCGGCGCTCCGAATGGGCGGCCTCGCGGGAGAGCAGCAGCTTGCCCTCGAGATCGCGGTCGAAGGGCACGCCGTATTCGAGAAGGTCGTGGATGCGCGCCGGGCCCTCGGAGACCATGAAGCGCGCCATCTTCTCGTCGACGATGCCGGCGCCGGCCTCCAGCGTGTCGGCGACGTGCTTTTCGAACGTGTCGCCGGGGCTCATCGCCGCCGCGATGCCGCCCTGCGCCCAGGCGGAGGACGCCCCCTGGCCGATAGGCGCGGCGGCGAGGATGGTGACGGGCCGCGGCGCGAGCTTCAGCGCGCAGAACAGGCCGGCAAGCCCGCCGCCGACGATGACGATATCGTCGATGCCGTTCCAGGATTGCGGGCGGAAACTATCAATGGGCATGTTCTTTCCTCCGACGCGCCGCCAACCCGATCTGCCCCTCACCTGCCTGCCGGCATCCTCTCCCCGTAAACGGGGCGAGGAGCGATGGGTCACCGTTCTGCCCCTTCTCCCCGCCTGCGGGGAGAAGGTCCCGGCAGGGGGATGAGGGGCGACGACGGCAGGATCGATCGATTTGGTTCGCGCTGCCTCTCTCCAATGGCGCACATGGCGCCGCACTACTGCTTCAAATTCACCATCCGCTCGACGGCGAGGCGGGCGCGGTCGGCGATCGCCGGATCGACCAGGACCTCTTCCGTCATGTTGACCAGGCTGTCGAGGATCTTCGGCAGCGTGATGCGCTTCATGTGCGGACAGAGGTTGCACGGCTTGACGAAATCGACGCCCGGCAGCTCGGCCTGGATGTTGGAGGCCATGGAGCATTCGGTGACGAGCAGCACGCGCGGGGGACGGTTGTCCTTCACATAGTTGATCATGCCGGCGGTGGAGCCCGCGAAATCGCAGACGGCGATGACGTCGGGATGGCATTCCGGATGGCCGATGATCTCGATGCCGGGATGGGCCTCCTTGTAGGAGAGCAGCTCGGCCGCGGTGAAGCGCTCGTGCACCTCGCAATGCCCCTTCCAGGTAAGGATCTTCTTGTTCGTCTGCTTGGCGACGTTCATCGCCAGATATTCGTCCGGAATGCACAGGACCGTGTCGCTCTCCAGGCTTTCGATGACCGCCAGCACGTTGGAGGAGGTGCAGCAGATGTCCGTCTCCGCCTTCACGTCGGCCGAGGTGTTGACATAGGTGACGACCGGCACGTCGGGATAACGCTGCTTCAACAGGCGAACGTCCTCGCCGGTGATGCTGTCCGACAGCGAGCAGCCGGCCTTGGCGTCGGGGATGAGCACCGTCTTTTCCGGGTTCAGCAGCTTGGAGGTCTCGGCCATGAAGTGCACGCCGCACTGGACGATGATCTCGGCATCCACCCTGGTGGCGTCGCGGGCGAGCTGCAGCGAATCGCCGACGATGTCGGCGACGCAGTGGAAGATCTCCGGCGTCTGGTAATTGTGCGCGAGGATGACCGCGCCGCGCTCCTTCTTCAGCCGGTTGATGGCAGCGACATAGGGCGCATAGACCGGCCATTCGAAGGCGGGGATGAACTGCTTCACCTTCTCGTAGAGGTGTTTCGTCTCGCGGGCGATCTCGGGCGTGAAGGCGAGGTCAGGCTTCTCGGCGACGTCGAAGCGCTCGGCGGCCGTGAGCGGGCGCACGGCTTCCGCCATCTCCACATGCTGGGCCAGAACGGTCATGGAACCCTCCCTTTCTTCCGCCGCCCTTCGGCGGAAAGGCTATTTTGCTCAATTTGAGCATAATAGCTCCAAAACAAAACCGGCATTGCCGGTGGTTCAGATTTAGAAACTTTTGTGACGGTTTGCAAGGAGCCCCGACCGAATTCCTTCGGGCGGGGCAAAGGGTCCGGATCAGGCGGAGGCCGGGCGTGCGACGCCCCTCTCCTCGATCGGCCAGTGCACGATGGCCGCGAAGATGCCGAGCGCCGCGCCGAGCCACCAGACGGGATCGTAGGTGCCGAAATGGTCGTAGAGATAGCCGCCCATCCACACGCCGAGGAACGAGCCGACCTGGTGCGAGAAGAAGACGATGCCGCCGAGCAGGCCGAGATGCTTCGTGCCGAACATGATGGCGACGAGGCCGTTGGTCGGCGGCACGGTGGAAAGCCAGAGCAGGCCCATGACGATGGCGAAGACGATGACCGAGGCCGGCGACTTGGGCAGGAGGATGAAGGCCGCCACCGCGACCGAGCGGGCAAGGTAGATATAGGCGAGGAAATAGGGCTTCGAATAGCGCTGGCCGATGAAGCCGGCGGCGAGCGAGCCGATGATGTTGAAGAAGCCGATCAGCGCCAGCGCGATGACGGCATAGCGCGCATCGATGCCGATATCGCCGAGATAGGCCGGGAAATGCGCGGTGATGAAGGCGACCTGGTAGCCGCAGACGAAGAAGCCGGCGACCAGCAGCAGGTAGCTGCGATGGCCGAGCGCCTCGCGCAGCGCCTCGCCGATGGTCTGCTTGTATTCGCTCGCCGCCGTGATGCCGGAGGAGGAATTGCCGCGCAGCGGGATGGCGATGAGCGGCACGACGAGCATCAGCATGCCGAGATAGACGAGGCTGTCCGACCAGCCATAGGCGCTGATGAGGCCCTGCGAAAGCGGCGCGAAGAGGAACATGCCGGCCGAGCCCGCCGCCGTGCAGATGCCGAAGGCCATGGAGCGCTGGTCGGGCGTCACATTGCGCGCGAAGGCCGACAGCAGGATGCCGAAGGAGCCCGCGCCGACGCCGAGCCCCACCAGCACGCCCCCGCCGACATGCAGCCAGAGCGGCGAGGTGCCGAGCGACATGAGGACGAGGCCGAGCGCATAGACGAGGCCCGAGACGAGCAGCACGCGCCAGGTGCCGAACTTGTCGGCGATGGCGCCGAAGAACGGCTGGCTGACGCCCCAGGCGAGGTTCTGCAGCGCCATGGCAAGGCCGAAGGTCGTGCGATCCCAGCCGGTATCCTGCAGCATGGGAAGCTGGAAGAAGCCCATGGCGGAGCGCGGGCCGAAGGTGAGCACGGCGATCAGCGAGCCGGCGAGAATGATGAGCCACGGCATGGGCCGGCTGGCGGCAGGTGCCGCAACGACGGATGGGGTGGACATGGTGCGTCTCCGGGATTGAATGGCCGGAACCTACGCCGGGCCATGCATTAACAAAAGCAAATTTAATTGACCGGACAATCAGCCGGATTGATAAAACAGCGCTTTTTCAGCGACAGGCTTGTGTGCTTGACGCGGCAGGAATTTAGGCGCATGCCCGCGCCGGCGTCATACGGCGCCAACCGAACCCGGATAAGACCATGGACCCCGACAGTCGACTATCGAGAGCAATCGAGCGACCTATCCGGTAGGAGGCCTGCGGCTTCGCTCCGGATGGCGAGAATGCCTCCAAGGAGCAAAGCATGCTGCACATCTATGCCCGCAGGGCGGACCGCTTCTGCCTGCGCGAAATTTCCAACCCGGCCATCGAACAGGCGATCTCGCCTGCCCTCTGGTATGACCTCCTCAGCCCGACACCGGAAGAGGTGAAGGACGTCGAGGCGGCGCTGCGCATCACCATCCCGACGCGCGAGGAGATGGAGGACATCGAATTGTCCGCCCGCCTCTACCAGGAGGACGGCGCCGAATTCATGACGATGACGGCGCTCACCAATCTCGACGGCGACGAGCCGGCCAAGATGCCGGTGACTTTCATCCTCGCCGGCCCGACGCTGGTGACGGTGCGCCATGCGGATGCAAAACCCTTCGCGACCTTCTGCAACCGGGCGCTGCGCGGCAACGGCCACAGCTACGAGACCGGCGAGGACGTGATGCTCGGCGTCATCGAGGCGGTCATCGACCGCATGGCGGACGTGCTGGAACGGCTCGGCAACGAGATCGACGGCATCTCGCGCGAGATTTTTCGCAGCAAGTCGGGTTCTTCCACCAAGAAGACGCGGAACCTGGAGGCGCTGATCGAGCAGCTCGGCCGCAAGGGCGATTTCCTCTCCGGCGTGCGCGAAAGCCTCGTCAGCATCTCGCGCCTCGTCGCCTATCACGCGGCGGTGGAGAACCCGACCCACCGGCCGTCGAAGGACATCCGCCAGCTCGTCAAGCTCGTGCAGCGCGATGCCGCCTCGCTCGGCGACCATGCCGCCTTCCTTTCGGGCAAGATCAACTTCCTGCTCGACGCGACGCTCGGCCTCATCAACCTGGAGCAGAACCAGATCATCAAGATCTTCACCGTCGCCTCGGTCGTCTTCCTGCCCCCGACGCTGGTCGCCTCGGCCTACGGCATGAACTTCGAGCTGATGCCGGAGCTGCAATGGACCTTCGGCTACCCTTATGCGATCGGCCTGATGATTTTTTCCGCCCTGATGCCGTTCCTCTACTTCAAGCGGCGCGGGTGGGTTTAGGGCAATTCAGGCGCGCACCTTCATCGGCCAGCGCTCGCTGCGCGTCGTCGTCACGCGCACCTCGTCGCCGAGGCGGATCTCGCCCTCGCCGCGCGGCACGGCGTTCCAGCCGAAGAGCATGCCGGGCACGCGGCGGTCGGCGGACATGCGCTTTTCGGCAAGCCCCTGGATGGGGTTGCCCCCGATGCGCTCGCCGGTCATCTGGTCCTGCGTGGTCATGATGCAGCGGGCGCAGGGTTTGACGAAATCGAAGGCGATGCCGCCCACCTCGATCGTCTGCCAGAAATCCTCCGCCCAGGGCTCCTCGCAGGAGACGAGGATGTTGGTGCGGAAGCGGTCCATGCCGACGGGTTCCTGGCCCGTGGCGACCAGCGTGCGGTTGAGGTCGGCGAGCGAGCCGGTGGTCGTCACGAGGATGGGGAAACCGTCGGCGAAGGCGACCGGCGCCGGGCTGCCGGCCCATTCCTCGCCCTCCAGCCGCGCGGCCGCGGCATCCATGTGCACCAGCCTGACCGGGCGCGCCAGCCAGTCCGACAGGACGTCGTTGACGGCCTCGTCGGCGACCGCGGCGTTGACCGGGCTGTCCCAGATCGTCACGTCGAGGCGGTCCTCGGGATCGAAGCTGGCGAGAAGCTGGCGGCCCTCCATTTCGAGGTGCAGGCTGTCGCCCACCGCCGTCGCCTCGACTCGGGCCAGCGCCTGCAGTTCGCGCTGGGTGATGAACCGGCCGTCCGGCTCGACGACCATGAAGCGCCGGTCGCCGGCAAGGCCGTCGAGGCGCACCGCCGCGCTTTCGACGGGAATGGCCCGGCCGCTCTTCAGCGGGTGAATGTTGAGACCCTCGACCTTCATGTGGGCGACCTTTCCTTAAAACGTTGATTCAACGGCCTGCCGGAGAGATTCAATGCGGCGGCACAAAGCCATGTTCTTCTTCAGATTTCATCCAGCAGCATGGCGCGGATCGCCCTCAGGCGCTCCGTCCGCTCCCCTGCCATGCGCGCGCCCGCCGCCGTCTGGAACCCTTCCGCCAGCTTGAACAGCTTGACCTCGAAATGATCGATGGCGAAGGCCTTGTCGTCGAGCGGGCGGTTTTCGCCGAGCGGGTCCAGCGGATCGTAGAGGCCGCTGCCCATGCGGCCGGCAATGTAGAAGCAGCGCGCCGCGCCGATCATGCCGATCGCGTCGAGCCGGTCGGCATCCTGCAGGATTCTTGCCTCCAGCGTCTGCGGGGCGAGACTGGCAGAAAAGCTGTGCGTGAGGATGGCATGGGCGACGGCGGCCACGTCCCCCTCGCTCCAGCCCTCGGCGGCAAGCAGGCCGGCAGCCTTCTCGGCGGCAAGGCGCGAGGCCTCGGCGCGCAGCGGCGAGTTCTTCTCCACCGCCACGCAATCGTGCAGCAGCACGGCGGCCGCCAGCAGCCGCGGGTCGCCGCCCTCTTCCGCCTGGATGCGGCGCGCGCTCTTCCACACGCGGATGAGGTGCGCGGCATCGTGCGAGCCGTCATCGGCGGAGAAGGCCTGCGGCAGCAGGCGCTCGGCAAGCGGCCCGAGGGGCGAGAAGGCGGCGGCGAGGCAGGCAAAGGTCATGGACGATCCATCATTGATCGCCCTGACTAGCCTGTCACGCCTTTGCGTTCAATTCCGCCTTTTCGCCGGTCCCGGATTTTCCCGAGAGGATCTTCTGGTAGAACAGGCCGATGCCGATCAGCACCGCCCCGAGGCCGATGAAGGAGAGCGCCCTGAGGATGCCTTCGAGATTGGCCATGTCGATCAGGAAGACCTTGACCACCGCGATCAGGACGAGGCCGGCGGAGGCAAGGCGGATGCTCCTGGAATCGACCCTTGAGCCGACCGCCAGCAGCAGCACGCCGAGCAGCAGCCAGACGACCGAATAGGTATAGGTCTCCGGCTGGAGGAAGCCCTTCCAGTCGGCGATGCCCTCGCCGTGCCAGTAGCGGCGCACGCTGAGCGTGACCCAGGCGAAGGCGAGCGCCACGCCGGTCAGCGCCAGCATGATCACGTAGGGCATCGGCCGCCGGCCGCGTGCATGAAGAGCAAGGCCGCCATAGGCGATGCCCGGCAGCAGGTAGCCGACGAGGAGAAGGTCGACAAACGGCCATTTGGCGAGCAGTTCGCCGGTGAAATAGGGGTTGAGGCCGATGAAATGGGCGCTGAGGATCGACAGGACCGAGAGCCCGCCGACCGCCATGGAACCGTAGCGGAAGACCGGGCTCGGCGATTTCAGGTCGAGCGACATCAGGATCGCCGAAGCGCCGATGACCAGGAGCGTATAGATCGACTGCTCGCCGAGCGTCGGCACGGAACTGTCGAGCACGCCGCCGTTCATGCCGTGCCGCACGAGGATCGCCGCCGTCAAAAGCAGGAAGAGGCCGGCGAGCGCCTGCAGGAGATTGCGGATGCGCTCGCCCGGCCAGCGGCGCAGTTCGAAGGCCGAGAGCGCAAGCAGAGCGGCCGGGATGCCGTAACCGGCGAGCAACTGGTTGAAGACCGGCGTCCTGGAAAGGTTCGCCGCGCCGACGATGGTCGGCTCCCAGCCGATGCGGCCGGCGACGATCGCGCCCGCCCCGGCCATCAGCCAGGGCAGGACCGGCCAGCGGCGAAGGCGCGTCGCAAAGACGGCCGCCGCCCCGAGGACCGCGATGCCGAGCGTCGTGGCAAGGCCGTCCGTCATGGCATGCAGCGCCAGTACGAGGAAGGCGAAGCCGCCGGAAACGAGCGCCCATTGCGGAACGAAGAGACCGCCCTCCTCCGCCCGCCCGCGCGAAAAGGCCTCCGCGGCGCCGAAGAAGGCAAGGCCGAGCGCCACGGCGAGGAGACCATGCTTCAGGTCGAAGGATAGGTTGCCGAAATGAAGGAAGCTCAGGGCGAGGATGGCGAAGGGAACCGCCGGGGCGATAAGGCTCCAGAGCGCGGCGAAGACGGATGAGCCGGCCATGCGCAGGCGCACGCCCGCAAGGCCGACCGCGGCATAGAGGACGGCAAGGGCCAGCAGCAGGTCGACCGGCACGGTGCCGAGCACCGGCACTGGCAGCGCCGAAGCCCCCTCCAGCGTCGGCGGGGCCAGCGCGGAGAAATCGTCGAACAGGCCGCCGGGCCGGATCGTCATCGCGCCGACGCCGACCACCGCGGGGATGGCGGAAAAGAGCGCCGGATAGACCGCCCAGCCGCGCAGCGCGCCGAGAAGGGCGAGCGCCATCACGATCGCGGCGAAAGCGTAATCCGCCCGGGCAAGCGCCGGCACGGCATGGGCAAGGCCCAGTGCCGGGAAGGTGAGCGCCAGGGCGCCGGTCAGCGAGACGGCGACGGCCGGCGGAGCGAACAGGCGGTCCAGTGGATCGGCGGACGCGGCGCCCGTCGCGGGCGGCACGTCGTCCGCCGTGATCGCGCCCGGCCAGACGACGCCGTGGCCGATGGCGAGGACGAGCATGGCGAGGAGCACGGGCAGGACCTCGACCGTGCTGGCCCCGGAGAGGTAGAGCAACGCCCAGAGCGCCATGCCGGCATTGGCGAGCGCCGGCACGACCTGCCAGCGGCGGATGCGCGCAGCAGTGAAGGTGGCGAGCCAGGCGACGGAGAGGAAGCCGAAGAGGCCCCATGCGCTCGGCTCCTCGGTGGCGACGAGCGCGGGCGTCACGAGAGAGGCCAGAAGGCCGAGGCCGGCGAGCGCCTGACCGTGCAGGAGCGACAGGCCGAGCGTCACGAAGGCGACGGCGGCCAGCAGCACGAAGGCGGCCAGCGGGCCGAAATAGCCGTAGAAGGCGTAGCAGACATAGGTGACGGCAAAGAGCGTCGTGGTGCCGGCGGCGGTCAGCACGCCCGGGATCATGGCGTTCTGGAAGGCATTGGCGATGACCGGCAGGGTGCGGCGGCGCACGAACTCGCCGACCGCCATCAGGACGAGGCCGAAGACGGCGGCCAGCGACAGCCGAACCGCCGGGCTGAGCAGCCCCGCCTCGATGGAATACTTGACCATGAAGATGCCGCCGAGCGCCAGCGCGATGCCGCCCACCCAGACGGCCCAGCGCGCGCCGATGCGGCTTTCGAAGCTCTCCTTCGGCTTTGCCGCGGGAACGGCGGAGGCCGTCGCGACCGCTTCGTCCGCCACCTCGCCCTCGCTTGCGGTAACCGTTTCGGCCGGCGTGCCACCGAAGATCGCCCGGCCCTTGCCGGCCTCGGCCGCCGCTACCGTGGCCCAGGGGCTGGCGAAATCCGCCGGCGTCTCCTCTTCGGCCGCGTCCTCGCGAAGGACCTCAGCCGTTTCGGCCGCCGCCGTCTCGGCCGGCAGGTCGACGCCGCCGGCCTTCAGCGCCTCGACCTCGCGCTTCAGCCGCAGAACCTCCTCGCCGAGCTTCTGTGCGCTGTTTCGCGATGCATTGAGGGTATAGAGCGCCAGGCCGATCGCGACCAGGGAGAGGATTTCGAGCATTGCGACTCCAACACGGGCATTGTCCGGGCGCGGACACTACCCGGTTTTTTTCAAAGTCCAAACGGGGTTACGTTTGAGGCCGGCGTTCTCTTCGGCTTGTCGCACGGTTTTCATGCAAGGCGGGCACAATGGCCTCTTTATCGATGCCAGCCCGGAGCGCGCCATGTCCCAGATCCTTCGCAACGCCGACGTCCCGCAGGCGGACCGGCGGCCCAAGGACGGCTTCGGCCCTGCATATGCCCTCGCCTGCCGCGTAGAGAGGGATAGCCGCACGGTCACTTATTGCAGCGATGGCGGGCACCTCTACAAATTCGTCGCGAACCGCGCCCGGCTGGCCGACGGCCGGAAAGGCCTCGATGACGGCACCCTCCATGTCGCGCATTTTTCGGCCGACGACGAGGAGGACTGGATGCCCGTCGCGTTCGGCGCGGCGCCGCTGGTGATGGAAAACGGCACGCTGACATGGAGGCCGGTTGCGGCCCGGCCGGGGGACATCCGGCCCGAAACGCCCCGTCCCACCCGCCTGGACGGCCTCCGGGCCGTGGCGGCGGACGCGCGGGCCGGCACGGTCCGCCTCCGGCTGTCCGGCGAGAGCGACCGGTTCAGCCATGTCGTCGAGATCATCGAAGCCGGCGGCGACTTCGCCGCGGCGCGCGCGCGCTGGGAAGTGCTTTCCACCCGAACCGGCCGGTGACAGGCCCGGGGGCGAACGCACTTCAGCGCGTCAGGTTCTCGATCGGGAAGATCGCGCAGGTCTCCGTGCCGTGGGCGAGCAGCTTGCCGCCGCCATCGCGCAGCCAGGCCTCGGACGTGGCGATGGTGCGGCCGCGATGCACGATCCTGCCCTCGCAGAACACCTCCCCCATGCCCGGCAGGACGGGGCGCACGAGGTTCAGCTTGAACTCGATCGTCGTATAGGCCTCGCCCGGCCTGACGACGGAGAAGACGGCGCAGCCGAGCGCCGAATCCATCACCGTCGCCGTCCAGCCGCCATGCACCGTGCCGAGCGGATTGAGGTGGTCGGCCGACGGCAGGCCGGCAAAGACGACGCGCCCCTCCTCCACCTCCGTCAGGCTGAACGCCAGTGTCTTGGCCATCGGCGGGGCCGGCAGGTCGCCGGCCAGCATCGCCGCAAGCACCTTCAGCCCGCCGTCGCGCTTCACCACGTCGAGCGGCAGCGTGCCGACGCCGGCGACCGTCAGCCCCGGATAGATTTCGACCGTCATGCCTGCGCCTTTCGGGGTTCATCGTGCCGCGGCGTGCCGAGCGCCTTCAGCGCCGCCTGGATGAAGCCGTCGCGGGCGCTGGCAAGTTCCAGCCCGCGCGGTTCGCAGACATGGCGGTTGAGGAAGAAGGCTGTCAGCCGGAAGCCATCGGCAAGGGCGGCGGCATCGGCGGCGTGCCGGCTCTCGTCGCCGAGGAAGGCCGGCAGCGCCAGCATCTTGCCCGCCCAGGGCGCGCCGGCCGCGCGCGAGACGGCCCGGCCGGATTTCGGCGAGACATAGCAGAGGTCATCGCGCGTGCCGGTGGCGGCGCATTCGAGGAGGTCGAGGCCGAAGCCGAGATCGTTGAGCACGGCAAGCTCGAAGCGGATGAAAAGCTCCCCGGCATCGGCCGGCTCGTGCAGGTGATCGAGGATGACGGAAAGCGCCTCGTAGAGATGGGGATGCGGGTCGCGCTCCGGCAGGAAGCGAAGCAGCGCCGCCATGGCCTGCACGCCGTAGACGGCGGTCGCCGTCTCCATCAGCCGCCCGGCGCGCAGTTCCAGCGGCTCGAGGCGGAACTCGCCGAGATGCTCGTCGAGCCGCGCGCGCCAGGTGACGTCGACGGTATTGCCAGGCTGGAGCACCGGCTGCATGGCGCGCGAGCGCCCGCCGCGCACCATGCCGAGATGCCGGCCGCGGCTGCGCGTCATCACCTCCACGATCACCGAGCTTTCGCCGTGGCGCCGCACGCCGAGAACGATGGCTTCCTCACTCCATTGCATGGCCAAAGCCTTACGCCCTCGCCCGCGCGGGGGCAAGCGGCACGACCTGTGCGGCGGAACGACGCGTGGCCGTGGGGACACACCCAGGCCCTTGCCACAGTTCCGCTTTCTTCTCGCCCCGCCGATGCCCGCTTTGCCGACAAGAACCCGCGCAAGGCTTTCAAGCCGGATTTCAAAATCGAAGAACGACAGGTGCCCCCTTGATGTGTGTGTCCCGCGCCCGCGCTTTCGCGGCTCTCCGCCCCCTCGCCCTCCTTGCCCTTGCGGCGACGCTCGCAAGCTGCACCACCACCGCAAAGCCGGTGAAGAAGGGGCCGGACCCGATGCATGTCGCCATGTACGGGCCGCATCCGGAAGAGCGCTTTCCGCTGCCGGCGATGGACATCAGCAAGGTGAACCCGAAATATTTCCGCCAGCAGGTCGCCTACCGGACGGCGGAGCCGGCCGGCACCATCGTCATCGACACGCAGAACCGCTTCCTCTACCTCGTGCAGGGCGACGGCATGGCGATGCGCTACGGCATCGGCGTCGGCAAGGCCGGGCTGGAATTCGAGGGCGGCGCGCGCATCGGCCGCAAGGCGGAATGGCCGCGCTGGACGCCCACCCAGAACATGATCGCGCGCGAGCCGGAACGGAACCTGAAATGGGCCGACGGCGTGGAGCCGGGGCTGACCAACCCGCTGGGCCCGCGCGCGCTCTACCTCTACAAGGACGGCAAGGACACGCTCTTCCGCATCCACGGCACGTCCGAGCCCTGGTCGATCGGCAAGGCGGTGTCGAGCGGCTGCATCCGCCTGTTCAACCAGGACATCGTCGACCTCTACGGCCGCGTGCCGACCGGCAGCCGCGTCGTCGTGCTGCAGCACCAGGCGCCGGCCGACCAGCCTGTGCCGATGGCCGCCGCCGACGGCCTGACCCCGCCCGCCGCCATCTGAGGCATTTTTTTTGCAGGACGGCCTTGGGGCGGCTGCATCGGCCTGAAGGCCCCTCCCCACAAAGGGGAGATGCCGGCAGGCAGAGGGGGTTTCCCCTGGAAAAGCGACGCGGCGCCTCCCCTCTCAAGTGAAGTCCTGCTGCTCGGAAGCGACGACGCCCTTGAGCTCGCTCGGGTAATAGCCCTCGCGCAGGTTGATGCCGTATTCGACATAGGCCTTCAAGCAGGCCAGCATCTGCGACCAGCCCTCGCAGTTCATGTAGGACGATTTCTGGCCGCGGGCGTTGTCGCGCCAGCCGGTCTCGGCGATGGTCACCATCGTGCCGCCGTCCTCCAGCGGCTTGAAGCGCATCTCGACGCGCGTCTTGTAGGGCGCCTCCCCCTCATCCACCATGGCATCCCAGCGCAAGACGATCAGCGCGTTCTCCTCCACCCTGTCGACGATGACCGGGGCCATGCCCCACCAGGTGACCTTCGTGCCCTCGACCAGCGGGGCGCTCGCCCCGCCGATGGTGGTGAAGTAGCCGCTGAGCTTTTCCGGATTGACCACCGCGTCGAACACCTCGGCGACCGGCCTGCCGATGCGCCCGTTCACACGAAATTCCAGCGTCATGCCGTCCTCCTCCTGGGCGCACGGCCCCTCTCGATCTTGTCTGCCGCCAAAATATGTTATAAAAACATAACATGTCAAGCGAATCGAAAGAGGACGCCGTTTTCAAGGCGCTGGCCAACGGCAAACGGCGGCAAATGCTGGATGCGATCAAGGATGCGCCGCTGACGACGGGCGCGCTGTGCGAGCGTTTCGCGGAGATGGACCGCTGCACGGTCATGCAGCATCTGAAGGTGCTCGAGGAAGCCGACCTCATCGTCGCCCGCCGCGAGGGGCGCGAACGCTGGAACCACCTCAATGCCCTGCCGATCCAGGCGATCCACGACCGCTGGATCAGCCGGTATGCCGGCCATGCGATGAATGTTCTCTCCGCCCTCAAGGGCGAGCTGGAGGGCTGAAGCGCCGCCGCAAGGACGGCGCTCCCGTCTCAGACTTCGGCGGCGATGCGCCCGATCCCGGCGATGACGGCATTGCGCGCGTCGCCGGAAATGCCGGGGATTTCGCAGAAGGCGGCGACGATGACGGCGCCGCGGTCCGGCGACCAGGCGACGGCGACATCGTTGGCGTTTCCGGCCTTGTCGCCGTTCGTGCCGGTCTTGTCGCCGGTCATCCACCCGGCCGGGAAGCCGGCGCGCAGCCGCGTGTCGCCCGTCTTGTTCATCACCAGCCAGGCGGCAAGCTGCGCCTTCGAGCGGGCCGACAGCACCTCGGCGAAGAGCAGCCTGCGCAGCGTCTCCACCATGGCAGTCGGCGTCGTCGTGTCGCGCTCGTCGTCCGGCGCCTCATGATAGTTGAGCGTCGGCTCCGTGCGGTCGAGCCGCGTCACCGCATCGCCGAGGCCGCGCAGGAACGCCGTGACGGCCTTCGGCCCGCCCGAAGCGGCAAGCAGCAGGTTGGCGGCGGCATTGTCGCTGAGCGTGATCGTCGCCTCGCAGAGTTCGGCAATCGAGATGCCCTCCCCGCCGACACGTTTCTCCACCACCGGCGACCAGTCCACGAGGTCCGCTTCCTTCACCACGATGCGCCGGTCCAGCGTCTCCTCGCCCCGGTCCACCCGGGCGAGGATGTGGCCCGCCAGCAGCGCCTTGAAGGTGCTGCACATCAGGAAGCGTTCCTCCGTGCGATGGCCGAGCCGCGCGCCCGTCGCAAGATTTAGTATGGCAACGCCGATGCGTCCGCCATGGCGCGCCTCCAGCGCGGCGAGCCGTTCGGCAAGGTCCCCGCCGGCGGCAAGGCCGGTGCCGGCCGTCAGCGCGGAAACCGCGGGAACGGCAAGAAGGGCGCCGGCCATGGCCTGCCGGCGTGAAATCGTGATCGTCATGTCTGCTTTCCTGTCTGTCGGATACCGGCCGCGCCTTGCGGCCCGGCCCGTTTGCGCCCGCCCACGCCGCAACAATGGACGGCGGGGCGATTCAGGGCAAACGACGATTTCTGCCGGCAGCCATTAGGAAAACTGGGGCTCGCCTTATTTCCGCTTCATCGCCTCGGCCAGCGCCGCGCCGAACGCGCCCTGCGCGGGCGCCTGCTGCTTGGGCGCCGCCTGGCTGAATTTCGGCTTCATCTGGGCGTTACGGTCGCCGCGCGGGTCGTTGTCGCGGGCGGGCGGCGCGCCGCCGTCCTTGCGCATGGTGAGGCCGATCCGCTTGCGCGGCACGTCCACCTCGGTGACGCGCACCTTCACCACGTCGCCGGCCTTCACCACCTCGTGCGGGTCCTTGACGAAGCGGTCGGCAAGCTGCGAGACGTGCACGAGCCCGTCCTGGTGCACGCCGATATCGACGAAGGCGCCGAAGGCGGCGACGTTCGTCACCGTGCCCTCCAGCAGCATGCCGACCTTCAGGTCCTTGATGTCGTCGACGCCGTCGGCAAAGGTCGCGGTCCGGAATTCCGGGCGCGGGTCGCGGCCGGGCTTTTCCAGTTCGGCGAGGATGTCCTTGACCGTCGGCAGGCCGAAGCGCTCGTCGACGAACACCTTCGGGTCGAGCCTCTTCAGCGCCGCGCTGTCGCCCATCAGCGTGCGCACGTCCCGCCCGCAGGCCGCGACGATCTTCTTGGCGACGCCATAGGCTTCCGGGTGCACCGAGGAGGCGTCCAGCGGCTCCTTGCCGTTCGGGATGCGCAGGAAGCCGGCGCACTGTTCAAAGGTGCGCGCGCCGAGGCGCGGGACCTTCATCAGTTCCTTGCGGCTCGCGAACGGGCCGTTCGCATCCCGATGCGCGACGATCGCCTCCGCCGAGGATTTGCCAAGGCCGGAGACGCGGGCAAGCAGCGGCGCGGAGGCGGTGTTGAGGTCGACGCCGACGGCGTTCACCGCGTCTTCCACCACCGCATCCAGCGAGCGGGACAGCTTCCCCTGGTCGACGTCGTGCTGGTACTGGCCGACGCCGATCGACTTCGGCTCGATCTTCACCAGCTCGGCGAGCGGATCCTGCAGGCGGCGGGCGATGGAGACGGCGCCGCGCAGCGACACGTCGAGGTTCGGGAATTCGGCGGCCGCCGTCTCCGAGGCCGAATAGACCGAGGCGCCCGCCTCCGACACGATGACCTTGGTGGGTTTTGGCGCAGGAAGTTGTGCGAGCATGTCGGCGACCAGCCGTTCCGTCTCGCGGCTGCCGGTGCCGTTGCCGATCGAGATCAGTTCGACCTTGTGCTTGCGGATGAGGCTGGCGAGTTCCGCCTGGGTGCCGCGCACGTCGTTCTTCGGCGGGAAGGGATAGACCGTCGTCGTCTCCAGCACCTTGCCGGTATTGTCGATGACGGCGACCTTGACGCCGGTGCGGATCCCCGGATCGAGGCCCATCGTGGCGCGCGTGCCGGCAGGGGCTGCGAGCAAGAGGTCCTTGAGGTTGCGGGCGAAGACGTGGATCGCTTCCTCCTCGGAGCGTTCGCGCATCTCGCGCATCAGGTCGAGCGAGAGCGACATGGAGAGTTTCACCCGCCAGGTCCAGCCGATCACCTCGGCCAGCCACTTGTCGCCGGGCTTCGTGCCGATCGCGTAGAAGGAGGCGATGATGCGCTCCACCGGCTTCACCGTTTCGGTGCTGTCCTGATCGACGACGATGTCGACCGACAGGAACTCCTCGTTCCAGCCGCGCAGCATGGCGAGCGCCCGGTGGCCCGGCACCCTCGCCCAGCGTTCGGTATGGTCGAAATAGTCGGAGAACTTCGCGCCGGCCTCCTTCTTGCCCTCGACGACGCGCGCGCGCAGGAAGGCATTGTCCTTCATGTAGTCGCGCAGGCGCTTGAGGAGATCGGCATTTTCCGTGAACTGCTCGGCGACGATGTCGCGCGCGCCTTCCAGCGCCGCCTTGACGTCCGGCACCTCGGCGGAGAGGAATTTTTCGGCGAGTTCCGCCGGCACCGGCGCGCGGTCGGCGAGGATCTGTTCGGCGAGCGGGCCGAGGCCGCGCTCGCGGGCGATCTCCGCCTTGGTGCGCCGCTTGGGCTTGTAGGGCAGGTAGATGTCTTCGAGTTCCGCCTTGGTCGCGACGGCGGCGATCTTCGCGGCCAGCTCGTCCGTCAGCTTGCCCTGCCCCGAAATCGAATCGAGGATCGAGGCACGCCGCGCCTCCAGCTCCCGCAGATAGGTCAGCCGCTCGGACAGCGTGCGCAGCTGCGTGTCGTCGAGACCGCCCGTCACCTCCTTGCGGTAGCGCGCGATGAACGGCACCGTCGCTCCCTCGTCGATGAGCGCCACGGCGGCGGTAACCTGCGCGGCGGTCGCCTTGATCTCGGCGGCGATCAGGTTCGCGATCTTGAGCGGTGTCGGGGCCATGTCGGATTCCTCTGGGTTGGCGCGGCTGGCGACCATAGTGCGCGGCCGGCGGCAGGCCAACCGCAGGCCGGGCGGCGCGACGTCACGTCCACAATATATATCAAGGCTGGCGAATATGGCAGGAAAGCGCCAGGGTTGAACACCCGCTATGGCGGGCTTACAGGTTGTAACGCTTCATAAAGCCTTGCCGACTATCCTCACCCGACGTAACGGCAACGGGGCCTTCGGAATGCGCGGCGCTTTTCTTGCAGCAGTCTCACTGGCAGCATTCGCCACCGCGGATCCGGCACGCGCGGCAATGCTCAACCTGTTGATCTGGGAAGCTTATATCGACGAGCAGATCCTTGCCGACTTCACCGCCGAAACCGGCGTCGAGGTGCGCCAGACCTTCTACGACAGCGGCGACGTGCGCGACGAGGTCCTCGCCGACCCGAACAGCAACGTCGATGTCGTCGTGACCAACGAGAACGGCGCGCGGCTCTACGGCAACCGCGGCGTCATCGCCGTGCTCGACACCGGCAATGTGCCGTCTCTGAAGGACTATACGCAGGACTGGACGAGCCGCTGCGGCGGCTACGGCGTGCCCTATCTCTGGGGCACGATGGGTATCCTCTACCGCTCCGACAAGATCACGGCGGCACCGACCTCCTGGGCGGACATGATGAAGCCGGCCGAAAGCCTGCGCGGCCATATCGCGATGTACGACGACCACGCCGAGGCCTTCGTCGCGCCGCTCGTCCTGCTCGGCAAGTCGGTGAACGCCAACGACAACGAGACGCTGAAGGCCGCCTTCGAGCTGATGAAGGCGCAGGCTCCCTATGTGCTCACCTACGACTACGTCATCACCTCGATCCAGAGCGCCGACAAAGGCCCCGACATCCACATGGCGCTCGGCTACAGCGGCGACCAGTACACGCTGAACGACAAGGTCTCCGCGCCCGGCCTCTGGCGCTATGTCGTGCCGAAGGAAGGCACGCTCTCCTGGCTCGACTGCATCTCCGTCAGCGAGCGCTCGACCAACAAGGCCCTGGCGCTGCAACTGGTCGACTATATCAGCAATGCCGAGAACGGCGCCCGCAACGCCATCAAGCTCAACATGCCGACCGCCAGCTCCGCCGCCCTCGCCCTGCTGCCGGAAGACATGCGATCCAATCCCGAAATCTATGCCGCACCGGAAATCCTGGCCAAAAGCCAGTTTCAGGAGGAACTGACCGTGCAATCGGTCCAGGCCCGCCGCCGCATCATCAGCAGTCTGGCCCAGATCAGTGACGCTCGGTAAACGCGCCCTTTCCCTCATCTTCCCGGTCGTGCTCGCGGGCTACGTACTCGCCGCCTCCCTCATATACTACGTGCAGGGCTCCTCCATTCTCGGGCTGGAGCGGGCGCGTCTCTGGCAGCAGATGGGCCTTCTGACCGCCGTCTTCCAGAACGAGGTGACGCAGAACCGCAGCTTCATCTATTCGCTCGTCGAGGGCGGCGCGGTGCGCCTCTTCGTCAACGAGCCGGACGCCGCCTACCGCAACACCGCGCTCGGCGTGCGCCTGCAGCAGAGCATCACCTCGCTTTCCGACGACCGCAACCGCTTCATCTCCGTGGCGATCATCCGCCCGCCGCTGACGGTCGACTATTATTTCGAGGACAGCGACGATCCGTTCGCGGAAATCACCCCGCAGCAGATCGAGCATGCGCGGCAGGTGATCGACAGCCCGCGCCTGTCCTCCTGGAGCTACCTCGAAGCCGCCGGCATCGAACCGCTGATCGTGCATTCGGAATTCATCGACCCGCTGACCTTCAACCGCCCGGTCGCCAGCGCCAAGAGGGGCGCGATCCTCCTGCAGACCGCGGTGCGGCCAAAACTCTTCCTGGACATGAAGCGGGCGCTGGAGAAGGAATACGGCGCGACGATCGAGATCGGCCAGCACCAGTTTCTGGCGCAGGGCAGCCTTTCGGCCACCGCGACGCTCAGCCCCTCGCTCTTCGCCCGCCTGACGCCGGATCCGGCCTTCCTGAAGGAACGGCTGTGGACGCTGAAGTCGCTGCTGGCGCTCGGCGCCATCGCGCTCAGCCTGTGCACGATCATCCTCGTGCTCGGCCTGGTGCGCCGCTACATCACCAACCCCATCGCCCGGCTCGACCGCCAGCTCACCGACGTGATGACCGGCAACCGCAGCGCCCTGCCGGAGATGAACGAGATCGGCGAGATCGGCCGCCTCTCGGCCAACGTCAAGCGGCTGCACGACCATTCCATGCAGTCCTTCGACCTCGTGCAGAACGCCTCCTGGACCGACACGCTGACGGGCATTTCCAACCGCGAATATTTCAATATCCGCTCGACGCAGATCCTCGAAGAGGCAGCGGCCGAGGATATCGGCTGCACGCTGCTGTTCATCGACGTCGACAATTTCAAGTTCGTCAACGATAAGCACGGCCACAAGATCGGCGACGAGCTTTTGAAGACGCTGGCCGACCGCATCTCCGAAATCGTCGCGTGCGTCGTCGCCGAGCGCGGCCTGCCGGACGGGCTCTTCGCCCGGCTTTCCGGCGACGAATTCGCCATCATGCTGCGCTGCCAGCCGGGCAGCGGCACGATCACCGAGATGTCGGAAAAGATCCTTGCGCTCTTTGCCGAGGGCTTCGAGGTGCTGGACAAGGCCTATCCGGTCACCGCCAGCATCGGCATCGCGGTCTATCCGGAAGACGCGCGCACGCTGGCCGAACTCGTCGCCAATGCCGATGCCGCCATGTACCAGGCGAAATCCCAGGGCAAGAACGGCTCGGCCCGCTATTCCCGCTCCCTGCACGAGAAGCGCAACCGCCGGCGGCGCATCGAGGAGGAACTGCGCGTCCTCGACCCCGACCGCGAATTCCACCTCGTCTACATGCCGATCGTCGACGGGCACGGCAAGGTGACGGGCTGCGAGGCGCTCCTGCGCTGGACCTCGCCGGTGCTCGGCCGCGTGACGCCGGACGAGTTCATCCCGATCGCCGAGACGACCGGCCTCTTCAGCAAGATCGACTGGTGGGTGATCGACAAGGCGATGGCCGAATACGGGCAGATCCGCAAGCTGTTCGGCAGCCAGACGATCCTCTGCATCAACATCTCGTCCGCCGAACTCTACACGAAATCGATCAGCGACCATTTCTGCGACAGCGCCGACCGGCACGGCATCGATGCCCGCATGATCGAGATCGAGCTGACGGAGACCTTCGCCGTCAAGCTCGGCGAGCAGTCGCGCCGCAACATCGAGATCCTGCGCGCCCGCGGCTTCCGGATCTCCATCGACGATTTCGGCGCGGGCTACACCTCGGTGCAGCAGATCATCGAGTACCCGGCCGAGACCATCAAGCTCGACCGGGAGCTGGTCGAAAGCCTCACCCGCTCGGCGGCGCTGCCGACATTGCGCGCCCTCGTCGCGCTCTGCCATGCGCAGGACATGTCCGTCATCGCGGAAGGCGTCGACACGACCGAGAAGATGGCGCTGCTGGCCGCCGCGGGCTGCGACCTCTACCAGGGTTATCTCATCAGCCGCCCCCTCACCCTCGAGGAGATCGGCATCTGGGCGATGCAGCGGCTGGTGGAAAAGGCCCGCGAGGCGGCGCAGGCACCGGAGCGGCGGGTGCGGGCTTGATTAAGGTGGGCGAAAACACCCCCATAGCCACTCACGAGGTCGGGAAATCCAGGCCCATCTCGCGGAAGCGGGCCGGGTCGTCGCCCCAGTTCTCGCGCACCTTGACGAAGAGGAAGAGGTGCACGGGCTGTTCGAGGATCTCCGACAGTTCCTTGCGCGAGGCCATGGAGATCGCCTTGATGGCGTCGCCGTTCTTGCCGAGCGCGATCTTCTTCTGGCTGTCGCGCTCGACATAGATGACCTGCTCGATGCGCACCGAGCCGTCCTTGCGCTCCTCCCACTTCTCCGTCTCGACATGCGAGGAATAGGGAAGCTCCTGGTGCAGGCGCAGGAAGAGTTTTTCGCGCGTGATCTCGGCGGCGAGCTGGCGCATCGGCAGGTCGGAGATCTGGTCTTCCGGATAGTACCACGGGCCTTCGGGAAGCGCGGCGGCGAGATAGTCCATCACATCCTCGCAGCCCGAGCCGTTCAGCGCCGAGATCATGAAGGTGCGCTCGAATTTCACGACTTCATTCGCCGCTGCGGTGAGCTTCAAGAGGTCCTCCGGGTTCACCCGGTCGACCTTGTTGAGGACGAGGATCTTCGGCTGATGGACCTCCTTAAGGCCCTCCAGGATCGTCTCGGCGTCACCCTTCAGGCCCCGCTCGCTGTCGATCAGGAACATGATGAAATCGGCATCCTTGGCGCCGCCCCAGGCGGTGGTCACCATGGCGCGGTCGAGCCGACGGCGCGGCTTGAAGATGCCGGGCGTGTCCATGAAGACGATCTGCGCATTGTTGTGGATGGAGATGCCGCGCACGATGGCGCGCGTCGTTTGCACCTTGTGGCTGACGATCGACACCTTGGCGCCGACGAAGCGGTTGACGAGGGTCGACTTGCCGGCATTGGTCGCGCCGATCAGCGCGACGAAGCCCGAGCGGGTCGTGCCCTCACCGTTCGTGCTCTTCTCGGCGGGGTTTTCGTGTTCTTCGCTCATGATATCCGTCAATCCGCGGCTTGGCTCTTCGGCCAGACGCCTTCGCGTTCCAAAATCTTCGTCGCGGCCACCTGTTCGGCGGCCCGTTTCGATCGGTCGATGCCGGTTTCCGGCAAAACGCCCCGAATCTCCACCGTCACGGTGAAGCGGGGATCGTGATCCGGTCCCGAGCGCTCGTCCACCCTATAGCTCGGCGTCACGCCGAATTTGGCATGCGCCCATTCCTGCAATTCGGTCTTGGCGTCGCGCCGCGCGCCTTCCGCGCACGCCGCCCTGCCCTCCCAGTTGGAAAGGATGAAGCCGCGCGCCGCCTCCAGCCCGCCGTCGAGATAGATCGCGGCGATCAGCGACTCTACCACATCGGCCCTGACATTCAGCATGGCTTTTCCGGTGAGCTTCTTGACGTCCGCGCCGGTGCGGATGAAGCGGTGCAGGCCGAGATCGTCGGACACCGCCGCGCAGCTTTCCGCGCTGACGAGCTGGTTCAGGCGCACGGAAAGCTCGCCCTCCTTGGCCTCGCGAAAGGTGCGGAACAGCATTTCGGCGACGCACAGGCCCAGCACGCGATCGCCGAGAAACTCCAGCCGCTCGTAATTGCTGCCCTTGCCGGGCCGGGCGCTGGCATGGGTGATCGCCCGGTCGAGACGGTCCTTGTCGGTGAAGACATAGCCGATCAGCTCTTCGAGGGCCTTGCGGTTGACGTCGTTCAGCGGGATGGCGCCCTTCATTCCACGACCTTGAACAGGCGGTCCCAGCGCAGGTTCGTCGGCCATTTCCAGATCTCGCTGAAGGCCGTGTCATGGCCGAGCGAGAAGAAGATGAGGCTGGCGCGGCCGATCAGGTTCTCCGCCGGAACGAAGCCGACGTCGAAGCGGCTGTCGGCCGAGTTGTCGCGGTTGTCGCCCATCATGAAATAGTGGCCTTCCGGCACGATGAACTCGCGCGTGTTGTCGCCGACCGTGCCCGGGCGCGTGTCCAGCGTGTCGTAGGCGACGCCGTTGTCCATGGTCTCGCGGAAGACCGGCACGTCCTCGCCGGTGTCGTACTGGTCGTCCGCACGGAAGAAGCCGTTGTGATCGCGCTTGACCGGCACGCCGTTCACGTAAAGCTCGCTGTCGCGCACCTGGATGCGGTCGCCCGGCAGGCCGACGAGGCGCTTGATGTAGTCGATGTCGGGGTTCGGCGGGAAGCGGAAGACGACGATGTCGCCGCGCTCCGGTTCGCTCGCGAAGATGCGGCCGGAGAACAGGTTCGGCGAGAACGGCAGCGAATATTTCGAATAGCCGTAGGAGAACTTGTTGACGAAGAGATAATCGCCGACGAGCAGCGTCGGCATCATCGATCCGGAGGGAATGGTGAAGGGCTGGAAAAGCACGGTGCGGATCACGACGGCGAGCAGCAGCGCCTGGATGATCACCTTGACGTTTTCCCACAGGCCGCCTTCGGCCTTCTCAGTCTTCTCTGCCACGCCGGATCTGTCCTTATCTGCAAACATGGGGCCCTCTATAGAGGAAAGGTTGCGCGTTGGAAATCGTGTCGGTCAAAAAGTCGCCGCGCCGCGCCCGCCGCCTTAATCGGCGGGCAGAGCCTCGATGATCACGAAGGCCTGGGCGAGCGGGAAATCGTCCGTGATGGTGATGTGGATGCGCACCGCGTGGCCTTCCGGCGTCATCTGCTTCAGGCGTTCCAGCGCGCCGCCCGTCAGCTTCATGGTCGGCTTGCCGCCCGGCAGGTTGACGACGCCCATGTCCTTCCAGAAGACGCCCTGCGCCAGCCCCGTGCCGAGCGCCTTGGAACAGGCCTCCTTGGCGGCGAAGCGCTTGGCGTAGGAGGCGGCGCGGTTCCTGCGCCCGTCGGATTTCGCCTGCTCGATTTCGGTGAAGCAGCGCCGGGTGAACCGCTCGCCGAACCGTTCCAGCGACTTCTCCACCCGGCGGATGTCGATGAGGTCGCTGCCGATGCCGATGATCATGAGGCTTTGTCTCCGGGGGAAAGGACGGGATGGGCGCCCGCAAGGCCGGCGCGCCCGAGGAGGCGCGCATGCCGCCGCGCCTTGAAGGAGCGCACGGCAAAGCGCGTGAGGCCATAGGCGAGCACGGCCGCCGCCGCGCCGAGAAGGCCGGCGCCGACCAGCATGGGCTTCAGGACGGGCTGCCAGAGTTCGGACAGTTGCAGATGCTCCAGCCGGTGGAAGAGTTCGGCCGCCGTCACCGCTTCGGCGGACTTGATGCCGATGAGCGCCTCGCCGACGCGGAAGGTCGCGAGCGCGATGAGCGGAATGGTCAGCGGATTGGCGATGGTGGTGGCGAGCGCTGCGGCGAGCAGGTTGCCGGCCATCAGATAGGCGAGCGCCAGCGCCAGGACGACATGGAAGCCGAGGAGCGGCGTGAAGGCGGAAAAGGTGCCGGCGGCGACACCGGCAGCCACCGCATGCGGCGAGGCGGACAGGCGCAGGATGCGCTTGGCGAGGTAGCGCGCGGGACGCGTGAACCCCTTGCGCGGCCAGAAGAATTCGCGCAATCGGCCAAGCCAGCCGGCCTTCTTTCGGCGTCGGAACAACATGGCCCAGACATAGCCGATCCGTTGATGGCATTTCAATGGCGCCCTCAAGGCGCCACACGCCGGCGGGCGCCGTGGCGCAGCGGCTGCGCCACACGGACCGGGGGGACTTAGTAGGACTTGCGGAAGAGGCCGCGGTCGATCTGACGCTGGCGGTATTCCAGGTCGATCCGGTCGATGGCGCCGTTGAGGTAGGCCATTTCGCGGTCTTCGGGGGTGGGGACGCGCAGGGCGCGGGTGAAATTCCTGATCTGCTTCAACATTGGTAAACCTCTTTCGGTTGACCTCCCGACACAGAAGATAGGATTTCCACCCCACGGGCACCAGCGACACTATGGCGACACAGCCATGCAAAGAGCGCATAATGGCTGGTCAAATCTTGGGCAAACCTGCCTTATTCGGGGCAGGATGCCACATTTTTGCATGGAACCGTCAGGCGAAGACGCGCTGGATGGTGGAGACGGACTGCAGTTCCTTCAACTGGCTCATCAGCTGGTTGAGCTGGCGCAGGTCCCAGACCTCCAGATCGATATGCACCTCGGTGAAATCGGTCGCCACCCGCGCCATCGACATGGAGCGGATGTTGACGTCGCTTGTGGCGATCGTCTGGGTGACCTCGGCCAGCGTGCCCGGCTCGTTCAGCGCGTTGATCATGATGCGCGCCATGAAGCGGGTGTTGTTCGCCTCGTCGAGGTCCCAGCGCACGTCGATCCAGCGTTCCGGCTCGTCGTCGAACTTCTGCAGGGCCGGCGACTGGATCGGGTAGATGGTGATGCCCTTGTCCTTCTCCATGATGCCGACGATGCGGTCGCCCGGCACGGCGCCGCCGGCGGAGAAATGCACCTCGGCATTGCCCGAGAGGCCGCGGATCGGCAGCGCCTCGGGGCCGGTCTCGCCCGCCCCCTCCTCCAGCGCCGACTTCGCCTTGCCCGGCAGCTTGAACACCATGCCGGCGGCGCTGCGCATGTTGAACCAGCCCTCCTCCGTGTTCGGCTTCACCGTCACGCGCTCGTCCTGGTAATCCGGGAAGGCGGCGCGCAGCACGTCGAGCGAGGAGAGTTCGCCGCGGCCGACGGCGGCGATGGCGTCCTCCACCTCCTTCTGGCCGAGCCGGTGCAGCACGGGCTTCAGGCCGTCGCGCGAGAAGGACTTTCCGGCGCGGTCGAAGGTGCGCTCCAGGATGCGGTAGCCGAGGCCGGAATACTGCTTGCGCACGGCGGCGCGGGTGGCGCGGCGGATCGCGGCGCGCGCCTTGCCGGTGACGACGATCTCCTCCCAGGCCGGCGGCGGCACCTGGATGCCCGAGCGGATGATCTCCACCTCGTCGCCGTTGCTGAGGCGGGTGACGAGCGGCATGATGCGCCCGTTGATCTTGGCGCCGACGCAGGTGTCGCCGATATTGGTATGCACCGCATAGGCGAAATCGATCGGCGTCGCGCCGCGCGGCAGCGTGATGAGCTGGCCCTTCGGGGTGAAGGTGAAGACCTGGTCCTGGAAGAGCTCGAGCTTGGTGTGCTCGAGGAATTCCTCCGGATTGTCGCCTTCCGCCAGCGATTCGATCGTCCGGCGCAGCCGGGCATAGGCGTTGGAGCCCGGCGAGCGGGCGACCTCGCCGCTCACCGTTTCCTTGTCCTTGTAGAGCGAGTGCGCGGCGATGCCGTATTCGGCGATCTCATGCATGCGCTTGGTGCGGATCTGCAGCTCGATGCGCTGGCGCGACGGGCCGACGATCGTCGTGTGGATCGACTGGTAGTCGTTCTGCTTGGGCGTCGAGATATAGTCCTTGAACCGGCCCGGCACGACGCGCCAGCGCGTGTGCACGATGCCGAGCGCGGCATAACAGGCGGGAATGTCGTCGACGAGGATGCGGAAGGCGTAGACGTCGGACAATTGCTCGAAGGACAGCGACTTCGACTGCATCTTGCGGAAGACCGAATAGGGCGTCTTCTGCCGGCCCTTGACGAGCGCGTCCGGCAGGCCGTTGACGACCAGCAATTCGCGCAACTCCTCCTCGATCTTGCGGATCAGGCCCTCGTTGCGCTGCGACAGGTCCTCCAGCTTGCGCGTGACGGTCTCGAAGGCTTCCGGGTTGATATGGCGGAAGGAGAGGTTCTCCAGTTCCTCGCGCATGTCCTGCATGCCCATGCGGCCGGCGAGCGGCGCATAGATGTCCATCGTCTCCTCGGAGATGCGGGCGCGCTTTTCCGGCGTCATGTGGTCGAGCGTGCGCATGTTGTGCAGCCGGTCGGCCAGCTTGACGAGGAGCACGCGCACGTCGTCGGAGATGGCGAGCAGGAGCTTGCGCAGGTTCTCGGCCTGCTTGGCCTTCTTGGAGACGAGGTCGAGCTTCTTGATCTTGGTGAGGCCCTCGACCAGAGCACCGATATCCTCGCCGAACAGTTCGTCGATTTCCGCGCGGGTGGCGCTCGTGTCCTCGATCGTGTCGTGCAGCAGCGCGACGGCGATGGTCGATTCGTCCAGGCGCATCTCGGTGAGGATGGCAGCGACTTCGAGGGGATGCGAAATGTAGGGATCGCCGCTCGCCCGCTTCTGCTGGCCATGTTTCTGCATGGCATAGACATAGGCCTTGTTCAGCAAGGCCTCGTTGGCATCCGGCTTGTATTTCTGAACCCGTTCGACGAGTTCATATTGACGCATCATTCTCGGTCGGCTCCCTCCCCGGCGCGGCGGGGCAAAAAAAAGTGCGCCCCGAGATTAAGAGGGGCGCACCGACATTCGCAATATCAAAGGTTTCGGTAAAGTAACCGAAATCAGTAATCGTCGCTCTTTTCCGGCGGCACGAGGCCTTCGATGCCGGCCAGGAGCTCTTCTTCCGACATGCGGTCGAAGGCGATGGTCTCCGGCTGGTCCTCGTCCTCTTCGATCACGGCCGTGCCGGTCGCGGCATCGACGACCAGGCTTGCCGGATCGGGCTCGGGCTCGTCCACTTCCACATGCTTCTGCAGCGAGTGGATCAGGTCTTCCTTCAGGTCGTCGGGCGACAGGGTCTCGTCGGCGATCTCGCGCAGCGCGACGACGGGGTTCTTGTCGTTGTCGCGATCGATGGTGATGGCCGCGCCCTGCGAGATGAGGCGGGCGCGATGGCTTGCAAGGAGAACCAGCTCGAAGCGGTTGTCTACCTTGTCAATGCAATCTTCAACGGTGACACGGGCCATTGCCTGTCCTTTGTGATCGAGAATTTCATGAGTTTGCATGCCCGATACAGGCAATGGGCGGCAAATTCAAGTTTTTCCTTCCCTAGGCGGCGGCGGCGCGTGTCGTAAGGCTACCCATGTAACTTCTGATTTAGCCCTTACGTTAGGGAAAGTAAAAGATCGAAATATCGGACAAATTGGGTAAGGGACGGGAACTATTCTCCAATTCGCAAACCCCGATTCTTCTGAAACGATGCCGGAGAGAAAAATCGCCTTCGCAACCTAGATTTGCTTGGAAAGCTCCGCTCCGTGCCCTAAATGAAGATTATATGAAAAAGAGTTAATTCAACTGGATAGTGCATCCGGCCACCCCGGCACCTGGCCAGAACCCAACCGTTTACATCAACGTCTATTTAAAAGGATTGCAAAGAATGTTCGACCCCCGCGAGAAAATTGCCCTCTTCATCGACGGTGCAAATCTCTATGCGGCTTCCAGGACACTCGGGTTCGACATCGACTACAGAAAGCTCCTGAAAGCCTTCCAGAAGCGCGGCTACCTGCTGCGCGCCTATTACTACACAGCGCTGATCGAAGACCAGGAATACTCTTCCATCCGCCCGCTGATCGACTGGCTCGACTATAACGGCTACAAGGTCGTCACCAAGCCGGCCAAGGAATTCACCGATTCTCTCGGCCGCCGCAAGATCAAGGGCAACATGGACATCGAACTGGCCATCGACGCGATGGAACAGTCCGAGACCGTCGACCATCTCGTCATCTTCTCCGGCGACGGCGATTTCACCACGCTCGTCGAGGCGCTGCAGCGGCGCGGCCGCAAGGTTTCGGTCGTGTCGACCATGCAGACCCAGCCGCCGATGATCGCCGACGACCTGCGCCGCCAGGCCGACTATTTCATCGACCTCGGCTCGCTGAAGGCCGAGATCGGCCGCGACCCCTCCGAACGCCCGCAGCGCGCGGTCGAGCCGGTGGAGACGGCCACCGACTGAGGCGGCCGGAGCCGGGATGTCCTCCCTCGCCTCCGTCATCGTCGGGCTCGCCCCGACCCTCCATGCCGTGGGTGCCGGGAGGGTGGAGTAAGGCCTTCCTTAAACATTGAATCAAATAGCGCCGCCCGGCCTTAAGGTTCTTCAAGACTCCCCTGCTATTCCCGATATCGGACAATCATTTCGCATTGGGACATCGGGACGATGGTGGACGCAGTATCGCTTTCGGCAAACAGCTACCGGGGAGTATCGAGCACGCTCGATGCCCGCGCGCCGGCCATGGCGGCGGAAACCCGTCCGGCCGTGTCCGCCCTCGCGGCGCTCGCCGCACCGCAGCCGGTCACCCGCGTCTCGACGCCGTCCGACAGTGCCGAGGAGATCGGCGACCTCAGCTTCCTCTATGCGTCGAACGGCCTGCCGGGCGTGTCCGCCCTGCCCTCCTATGCCGTTCTGCCCTCGCAGGCGGCCACAGATGCGCGCCTTGCCGGCGGCAGCAACCCGGCCGCGCGCCTCGCCATCGAGAGCAACGACCTCAACAGCCTCATGGCGAGCTTCCTTTCCGCCCGCACGCCGAGCGCAAATCCGGCCGCCTCGCCGGACGTGCCCGCGGAGACCGGCGGCGAGCAGCTTGCCCGCAGCGCGCGCCAATCGGTCATCACGCAGCTCTACAGCCAGTTCTAGAGCATTTCCAGCCGAAGCGAGATCGCTTCGGCATCGGATAATGCGGTAAAAACAAGAATCTAGAGCATTTCCGGTGAACCGGAGTTCGCCGGAAATGCTCTAGGAAAGAGACGCGAGGAGACGGCTCGCCTCAGCCGCGTTCGCGCAGCAGGCGGCCCTTCTGGCGATTCCAGTCGCGTTCCTTCTCGGTCTGGCGCTTGTCGTGCAGCTTCTTGCCCTTGGCGAGCGCAAGTTCCAGTTTGGCCCGGCCGGCATCGTTGAAGTAGACCTTCAGCGGCACCAGCGTCATGCCCTCGCGGTTGATCGCGACGCGCAGGCGATGGATCTCGCGCTTCGACAAGAGCAGCTTGCGCCGCCGGCGGGTCTCGTGGTTGAAGCGGTTGGCCTGGAGATATTCCGGCAGGTAGGAATTGATCAGCCAGATCTCGCCGCCCTCGTCGGAGGCGTAGGATTCCGCGATGTTCGCCTTGCCCTCGCGCAGCGACTTGACCTCCGTGCCGGTCAGAACGAGACCGGCCTCGTAGGTATCGATGATCTCGTAGTTGAAGCGGGCCTTGCGGTTCTCCGCTACAATTTTCTTGACCGTCGCCGGGCGCGCTTTCGTCGCCATGTCAGTTCAAAAGGCCGGCGTGGCGCAGCGCCGCGTCGATGGCTGCCTCCGTGGCCGGTTCCAGCGAGGAGAGCAGCGGCGACCGGACGAAACGGTTCATGCCGCGCGTGCGGTTCAGCGCGTATTTCGCGCCGCAAAGGCCGGGTTCCAGGAAGATCGCCCTGTGCAGCGGCATCAGCTTGTCCTGGTATTCCAGCGCGGTGGCGTAATCGCCGGCAAGCGTCGCCTGCTGGAATTCGGCGCACAGGCGCGGGGCGACATTGGCCGTCACCGAGATGCACCCCGTCCCGCCATGGGCGTTGAAGCCGAGCGCGGTCGCGTCCTCGCCGGAAAGCTGGACGAAATCCTTGCCGCAGGTGATGCGCTGCTCGGACACGCGCTCGATCCGGCCCGTCGCATCCTTGACGCCGACGATCGAGGGATGCGCCTTGTGCAGCGCGCCCATCGTCTCCGGCGACATGTCGACCACGGAGCGGCCGGGAATGTTGTAGATGACGATCGGCAGCTTCACGCTCTCGGCAATGGCCGCAAAATGGGCGAAGAGGCCCTTCTGCGTCGGCTTGTTGTAATAGGGCGTGACGACGAGGATCGCGTCCGCGCCTGCCTTCTCGGCGTGCTGGGCGAGGTCGATCGCTTCCTTCGTGTTGTTCGAGCCGGCGCCGGCGATCACGGGCACGCGGCCGGCCGACACCTTGATGCACAGTTCCACCACCCGTTTGTGCTCGTCATGCGACAGCGTCGGCGATTCGCCGGTCGTGCCGACCGGGACGAGGCCGTGGCTACCCTCGCCGATCTGCCATTCGACATGCGCGGCAAAGGCGTCTTCATCGACGGCGCCGGCATCGGTGAACGGGGTGACGAGAGCGGGAAAGGATCCCTTGAGCATCGAGAACTCCTGAAGCCAGAGCCGCCCTTGGGCTTACATGCTTTGGCCGTATTCCGTGGTTAAAAACGCCCGCACAATAATCATGTGGCAGCCCTGCGGCAAGCGGCGCGCGGGGCGTTTTTCATGCATGATCAAGGCGGAAGGACGGCGGAGGCGCGAATATTCCCCTTCTCTGATCCGTCGCCTTCGATGCGGGCGCCTTCACGGCTTGGTGAGCGCGGCGTTTAGGTTTCGTTAAGGCAACGAAGGGTTAATTGATTGTCAAGGATCCGGCGGAAGATCACGCTCGTAACGCCCCGCCGGCCAGTCATCCGGGATGTGACATGATCTCGACGAACAGTTTCGCCCTTTGCGCCTTGCTCCTTGCCGGTGTGGCCGGCCTTGCGCTCGGCTCCTCGCCCGTGGAGGCCGACAATGCGGCCGTTCCGGCGGTCAAGCCGCTCGGTTTTGCCGCCGACATGCCCTCCAGGGACGTCGTCACCAATGCCATTCCGCGCCTGGACGTCGGACAGCCGGCGAGCGCCGACCTCACCGCCGGGCTCGACGCGCTCTCCAACCGCGACGCGGCGACCGCCATCGCCGCCCGCGACCGCCTGCCCAAGGACAGCCTCGACCGGCATATCCTGACCTGGGCGATCGCCGTCTCCGGCCAGCGCGGCGTGCCCTCCTTCGAAATCGCCGCCGCCCAGAAGGAGCTGAAGGGATGGCCGGGCCTGAAGGCGCTGCGCGCCAATTCCGAACGGGCGCTTTCCCGCGAGAACCCGCCGACCGCCGACGTGCTTGCCGCCTTCGGCACGACGCGTCCGGAAACGGCGGAAGGAGCCATCGTGCTTAGCCGCGCCCTTATCGCCAGCGGCAATGCCGCACGCGCCGGCGAGGTGCTGCGCTCCTACTGGTCGAGGGAAGCGCTCTCCACGGAGATCGAGACGAGGATCCTCGACGAATTCGGCACGCTTCTGACCGAAGGCGACCACAGGGCGCGCATGGAAATGCTGCTCTACCGCGACCGCGCCGACCAGGCGCAGCGTTTCGGCGATCTCGGCAAGGCGCAGTCGCTCTACCGCGCCTGGGCGGCGGTCATCCGCAAGAACAAGACGGCGGGCGCCCTGATCAAGGCCGTCGACGCGCGCTGGCAGAAGGACCCGGCCTATACGTTCCTGCGCATCCGCCATCTGCGCAACGCCGAGGAATATCGCGCGGCCGCAAAACTCTTCTCCGCCATGCCGGAAGACCCGGCGCGCCTGGTCAATCCCGGCGCCTGGTGGAACGAGCAGCGCATCGTCAGCCGCGGCCTTGCCGATCTCGGCGACTTTCGCGATGCCTATCGCGTCGCCGCCCGGCACGGCGCGGACGAGCCGACGGATATCGTCGAGGCGGAATTCCACGCCGGCTGGTACGCGCTGCGCGACCTCGACGACCCGAGGACCGCGAGCGGCCATTTCCAGCGCATCCTGCAGGTCTCCGACCGGCCGCTGTCCGTTTCCCGCGCCTGGTACTGGCTGGGGCGGGCGGCGGAGAAGGGCAATCCGCAGGAGGCCAAGGCGCATTTCGCCAAGGCCGCGAACTTTCCCGGCACCTTCTACGGCCAGCTTGCCGCAGCGCGCCTCGGCCGCACGGCGCTGAACGTCGCCTATCCGAAGCCGACAGTCGAGGAGCGCGCCCGCTTCAACCGGCGCGAGGCCGTGCAGGCGATCGCCCGCCTGCAGGCGGCCGGCCACGGCTGGCGCGGCGACAGCCTCTATCGGGCGCTCGCCGGCGAACTGATGAGCCCGGGCGAGCTTGCGCTTCTCGCCGCGCAGGCGGAAAAGGGCGGCAACCACCAGCTTTCGCTGCAGATCGGCAAGATCGCCTTCGGGCGCGGCATCGACGTGGCGGCGCTCGCCTTCCCGATCGGCGTCATTCCCGACAGCGCCGACATTGCCGGCTCGGGCAAGGCGCTCGCCTATGCCATCGCCCGGCAGGAAAGCGCCTTCAACCCGGCCGCCGTCTCCCCCGCCAATGCGCAGGGCTTGTTGCAGCTGATGCCCGGCACGGCACAGGGCGTCGCCAAGCGCTACGGCCTTGCCTATTCCCGGGAACGGCTGACGACGGACGCCGCCTACAACGCGACCCTCGGCGCTCATTATCTCGGCGAGCAGATCGACGATTTCGGCGGCTCCTACGTGCTGACCTTCATCGCCTACAATGCCGGCCCGCGCCGCGTGCCGCAGTGGATCGCCCGCTATGGCGACCCGCGCGGCAAGCCGGTCGACGAGGTCGTCGACTGGATCGAGCGCATCCCCTTCTCCGAGACCCGCAGCTACGTGCAGCGCGTGATGGAGAATTATCAGGTCTACAAGACCCGCCTCGGCCAGAAGGCCGATATCGTGCACGATCTCAGCGTCGGCCGCTGAGGCCTTTCGGCGCCCCCATCCTCGAGCGGACACAGGAACATGGTTGAATTCGAAAGCCGCTTCTTCCCAGCCGAGGACGGCCTGAAGCTGCATCTGCGCGATTACGCGCCGGCCGAGGACGGCGGCCGGCTGCCGCTCGTCTGCCTGCCCGGCCTCAGCCGCAATGCGCGCGACTTCCATCCGCTCGCCCTATGCCTTGCCGAGGACCCCGCGCAGCCGCGCCGCGTCATCGCCCTCGATTATCGCGGGCGGGGCCTCTCCGGTCGCGACGACAATCCCGCCAATTACAATGTCGCGGTGGAATGCCGGGACGTCCTGACCGTGCTCGCCGCCCTCGGGATCACCCGCGCGCTCTTTGCGGGAACCTCGCGCGGCGGGCTCATCCTGCACGTCATGGCGGCCGTGCAGCCGGACTGCATCGCCGGGGCGATCCTCAACGATATCGGCCCGGAAATAGAGGCCGAGGGGCTTCGGGAAATTCGCGACTATCTCGCACGCGCCTCGTCCCCCACGAGTTTCGCGGCAGCGGCCGAGGGGCTGAAGGCCCTGCACGGGCCCGCCTTCCCCGCGCTTTCGGCCGGCGACTGGCGCGACATGGCCGAGGCGATCTATGCCGAGCGGGACGGACGGATCGTCGCCGATTTCGACCCCAGGCTGACGGAACAGGTGCAGGCCGTCGATTTCTCAAAGCCGCTCGCGACGCTCTGGCCGCAATTCGCGCTGCTGGCGGAAAAGCCGCTGCTGGTGGTGCGCGGCGAACGGTCCCGCCTGTTTTCCCGGCAGACGCTCGCCCGCATGGCCGCCCATGCCGCAAGCGTGCGGGCAATCACCGCGCCGGGCCAGGGCCATGCGCCGCTTCTGCACCACGGCGATATCCTGCCGTCGGTCCGGGCGTTCCTCGCCGACCGCGGCTGAGCCCTCCCCGATTTCCAAGGGAACGAGCCTGCGCCTTTCGCGCGGCGCCGGGCGCCGGCGCGCATTCTTCGATCCGGCACCCCGAAACGAAAAAGACCCGGCTCGAAAGCCGGGTCTCCCGTCACTGACGAAAGTCAGATCAGATTAGAACGAACGCTGCAGACGGACGAAGCCGCCCCAGTTGTCGAAGCCAGCGCCCTTGTTGCCAGCGCCGTTGTCGACGTCGGTGTACTGCAGGCTGACCTTGGTGGTCAGGTCCGTGACGATCGTGTAGTCGAGCGTAACGCCAGCGCGCCAAGCGTCGCGGCTACCGCGGTAGTCGCCGTTCACGTTGTAGTCGATCGTGTTCCAGTACTGGAAGCCGGGGGTGATGGCCAGCTTGTCGCTCAGGTTAGCCTTGTACGAAGCTGCGACAGCCCATTCGGAAGCGTCCCAGTAACGGTTTGCGCCCGACGACCAGACGACTGCGCCCTGCAGGGTGCCCGGGCCGACGTCAGCGGAAACGAGACCGCGGATGTTGCCGTTTTCAGCGTCGAAGTCGTAGGAGCCGAGCAGGTCAACGCTGACAGCGCCGAACGAGCCGGTGACAACGCCGGAGATGCCGAGGTTGTCTTCGAAGCGCGACCAGGCGTTGTTGGCGAACGATTCGAGAGCAACGGTGGCGGAGAAGGCGCCGCCTTCGTACTTGTACGAAACAGCGTTCAGCAGCGAGTTGCCGCCGATGATGCCGAAGGCACCGCCGTCGAGCGAGTCGGTTTCGCCGTTGATGCCCTTATCCCACTCCGTGTAGAAGTAGCCGGCCTTGAAGCCGCCGAGCTCGATCCATGCACCATCGAGATGGCTGTCACCGTTCGAGTTGGTTTCGAGGTCGATGTGGCCGGTCAGCGTGCCGAGCTCGGTGTCGCTCTTGGCGTCGAACGAGAGGTAACCACGCGTGAAGACCTTGTAGCCAGCGTCGTTGCCGACGACGTCGTCAGCGAAGTCAACCTGGAAACGGACGTAGCCGCCGATCTGCAGGCAGGTCTCGGTGCCGGGGATGTAGAAGTAACCCGTGCCGAATGCGTCGCAAACGCGAACGTATTCCATCGGCTCCGGCTCGGCGGCAACGATAGCGTCGGCGGCCTGGGCGCCGGATACTGCTGCGAGAGCGGCAGCGGAGCCGATGAGAAGGCTCTTGATGTTCATTTTCTGACCTCCAGTCAAAAAGTTTCAAACGGGTCTGGGTTTTTTGCTGAAGGACAGCGTTCCCTGCCCCATCCCCAAGTTCAGGAAGCGGACGATCAACCGCCCCTGCTTCCGAAGGTGAAAATACAAGACGCCGTTCTGTAAGCAATCTCCAAACTGAAAGGAGGCAGGGTTTGTGTCAGCCTTCGCCCCGCGCTGTTGCGGAAAGGACACAAAATGGCCGGACGGATTGCTAAAAGTTTATGGATCCTTAACAAAACGCCTTATGAAGCGGGCACTTAGCGGCTGCCGATCCGGCGTTGACCATGCCACAGACGGGGCGAAACGAGGGCAAAGGCCGCTCTTTGGTGGGGCGGAGAGGCCCTTTCCGCAAGACGGCGTGCCGTCATGCGGTTTTTGATCCGGGCGGAATCGAAGAACTCGATACCGCCGCCGGCGCGTCGATTCGAGGTGATTCCAACAGGGTTCCACGGGTCGGGCTTAAAAAATTCCAGACTCCGTCGAATCTCAAGTCTCCGGCGCGGCGTCCACGTCTCCTTTATATATAGGCGCGGCGCCGGCGTCTTCTAATGTCGGGGAAGCCGGCGCCTGGAGCCGTCGCCGGCATGCGGGTCTTCATTTTCTGACTGGAGGTCAGAAAATGAACATCAAGAGCCTTCTCATCGGCTCCGCTGCCGCTCTCGCAGCAGTATCCGGCGCCCAGGCCGCCGACGCTATCGTTGCCGCCGAGCCGGAGCCGATGGAATACGTTCGCGTTTGCGACGCATTCGGCACGGGTTACTTCTACATCCCCGGCACCGAGACCTGCCTGCAGATCGGCGGCTACGTCCGTTTCCAGGTTGACTTCAAGGAAAACGCTGTCGGCAACGACGCCGGCTACAAGGCCTTTTCCCGCGGCTTCCTCACGTTCGACGCCAAGAGCGACACCGAGCTCGGCACGCTGACCGGTCACATCGACCTGATAACCAACTCCAATGGCGCAACGGGCCTCGACAGCGCATTCATTCAGGTCAGCGGCTTCACGGTCGGTTATTTCTATAACTACTGGGATACGGGCATCAACGGCGAGACCGACTCGCTCGATGGCGGCTTCCTCGGCTTCGTCGGCGGTGGCGATATCGGCAATACCCTGCTGAACGCAATCTCGTACAAGTACGATGGCGGCGCATTCTCCGCTGGCGCGTCGCTTGAGTCCTTTGCCAACAATGCATGGGCCGAGCTTGATAATGGTCTCGGCATCTCCGGTATCGTAACCGGTTCGTTCGGCGCCGTCAGCATTGACCTCATTGGCTCCTACGACTTCCTCGCTGAGCAGGGAGCTCTTCGTGGTCGCCTTTCCGCCGACGTCGGTCCGGGCACCCTGCAGGGCGCAGTTGTCTGGTCGTCGGGTGCAAGCCGTTACTGGGATGCTTCTGAATGGGCCGTTGCCGCCTCGTACAAGGCCAACCTGAGCGACAAGCTGGCCATCACCCCCGGCTTCCAGTACTGGGGCACGATCGACCACAACGGTCTCGGCACGGATTACGTTGGTGACCGCGATGCATGGCGCGCCGGCGTCACGCTCGACTACACGATCGTGACCGACCTCACGGCCAAGGTCAGCCTGCAGTACACCGACGTTGACGGCCCGCGCGGCGCCATCAAGGGCGGCCAGGACGACTGGTCCGGCTTCGTCCGTCTCGAGCGCTCGTTCTGATAGAACAGCCATCGAAAATCGAAAGCCCGGCCCAGCGCCGGGCTTTCCCGTACCTGCTAGTTTTGGGGACCGAACGGCAGGGATCTCGTAACCATTTCGTGCAACCAATGCGCGACCTGCACACGCAAAGAGGTCCCAAATATGCTAAAAATTGCCCAGAGTATCGGCAATTACAGCCTTCACTACGGATTCTCCGGTCAAAATCCCTTCAAGCAGGAAAAAGCAATCAACCTGTGATGGTTGCTCGACAGTTACGTCGATATCCTCTGGGAACCGGGCTCCCACAAGTATAACGTGTCGTCCTTCCTCGGCGAACTGGACGAGATCCTGCTGGGCGCCACCTTTTCCGATTTCACCGATGCAATGGTGGACGGCCTGATCGCGGCGCTGCGCGCACGCGGCAACAGCAATGCGACGATCAACCGGAAGATGGCGGCACTCAGCAAGCTTCTGCGCAAGGCGCAGAAGATGGGCGACATAGCGGGCCTGCCGGAAATCAAGCGCCAGCGGGAAAAGGCCGGCCGCATCCGCTTTCTCGACCCGGACGAGGAAACGCGGCTTTTCGCGGCCATCCTCGATAAATCCGATCTCTACGGCCGCTTCTGCACCTTCCTCATCGATACCGGTGCGCGCCTCGGCGAAGGCATCGGCCTGCAATGGCAGGACATCCAGGGCGAGCGCGTCACCTTCTGGGTGACGAAGAGCGGCAGGAGCCGTTCCGTGCCGCTCACCGAGCGCGCCGCAGCCGCCGTCCGTGCCTCGGACCGACGAAGGCGCGGTCCCTTCGCGAGCATCTCGCAGGCGAAATTCCGTGCGGCCTGGAACGAGGCGAAGCTGGAGGTGGGGCTCGGCACGGATCCGGACGTCGTGCCGCACATTCTGCGTCACACCTGCGCCTCGCGCCTCGTCCAGGGCGGCATAGACATCCGGCGCGTCCAGACCTGGCTCGGCCACCAGACGCTGCAGATGACCATGCGCTATGCCCACCTCGCCTCCAGCGACCTGGATATATGCGTGCCCATCCTGGAGCGCGCCGCGCCCGCCGGCCAGGCCTGACCGTTTCCAAACGCCACCCGCGCTTCTCCCGGGAGACGTTATCAGCCATTTGATTCAAAAGGGAAAAACTGGCGGAGAAGAAGTCCGCTACACTCGCATACGCGCTTGTTCATCCCCGTTCAAAATAATCCTTATTCCCCTATGGTCCGCGCCATGGCATGTTCAGCGGCGTTCACTTTTGTTCACGTCTAGCCGCGAACGAAAATGGGGAAGGAAGTGGGGAAGGATGACAAGGGCCCTCAACACACTCAACGATGTGAAGGCGAAGAACATCAAGAAGGCCGGCCGGCATAGTGACGGCGGAGGACTGTATCTCAATGTCGCCAAGGGCGGCTCGAAAAGCTGGCTATTTATGTGGACCCGCGACGGCAAGCGGCGCGAAATGGGCTTAGGGGCTTATCCAGCCATCGGCCTCGCGACGGCACGGGCCGCTGCTACCAAGTTTCGCGAAGTCGTCGCCCTGGGCGGAGACCCCATCGCCGACAAGGCGAAGGAGGAAGAGCCGACGTTTGCACGGTGCGCAGAGATGTTCCTGGAAACCATGAAATCCGGCTGGCGGAATGAAAAGCATCAGGACCAATGGGAAATGACGCTCGGGGACGCCTACTGCAAGGATATTCGTTCGCTCCGGGTTTCTAACATTGGCACCGACCATGTTCTAAAGGTGCTTTCTCCGATATGGACGGAAAAGGCTGAGACAGCCTCGCGGCTGCGCGGTCGCATTGAACGCGTGCTCGACTTTGCAAAGGCTCGTGGCTGGCGCTCCGGCGAAAACCCTGCCGCCTGGCGAGGCAATCTCAAGCTCCTGCTCCCGTCCAGAAAGCGGCTCAGCCGCGGTCACCATAGCGCGATGCCGTACGATGTCCTGCCATCCTTTATGGCCACCTTGCGCGAGGCCGAAGGACTTTCAGCGCGCGCCCTGGAGTTGCTTATTCTCTGCGCCAACCGGTCGGCGGAGGTGCGGTTGGCCGAATGGTCAGAGTTCGACCTTGACGCCAAGCTATGGGTTATCCCTGCTGCGCGCATGAAGATGGGCAAAGAACACCGCGTTCCTTTGTCGGATCCCGCGATCAACATGCTTCGTAAGCTTCATGAGCAGCGTCACGGATGCTACGTCTTTCCCGGCCAGAAGCGAGACAAAGCGCTTTCCGTTATGGCGCTGACCATGCAATTGCGCCGGCTCGACATGGGGCATTTCACGGCGCATGGCTTTCGCAGTTCGTTTCGCGACTGGTGCGGCGATGAGACCAGCTTCCCGCGGGACATTGCCGAAATGGCACTCGCCCACAAAATCGGAGACGCCACTGAGCAGGCTTATCGTCGTGCGGACGCACTGGAGAAGCGGCGCCGACTGATGGAGGCTTGGGCCAAATACCTCGAGCCGAAAACGAGTGGGAACGTCGTCAAACTGAAAGGGGCTAAGAATGGGTAACCCAACCCCGCGCTTGCCTTTCTCCTCGTTTGATGGCCCTACGCCCGAATTGAACCTCACAGAGGAGGATTGGCTAGAGCTCGAAGTACTTCTGGAGCGTAAGATCCACGCCAGCGCCAGGGAAAAGCTGCTCCACCTTGTGTCCAACTACTTCGATCACAAACGAGCGGAAGATAACGCGGCGACATATGCCGACGCCTTGCGTGCTGTAGGTCAAATGGAGAAGCAGCTGGCCGGATTTTGGGAGCTTGTCCACGCGCCAGACCAGTCCGACGCATCGTATAAGGTCATGGCTGACTTCGAATACTTTTTGCGGTCGAGCGACATTCCCCTCTCACCGACGCGCCTATCGATGCGCGATCCGGAGACGGGAGAGGACTATGAAACTGCGCTACCAACCCGATACGAACTTACAATGAATGACGTGAGCAACGTCGCCATAGAGATGAAGGTGGCCCTGAACCGAGTGAGACAGGACTATGAGCAGGCGATTGCCGAGAAGCCGAAGCACTTTGAGCCGGGGTCGTCATTCAAACGTTTTGGCGTGAAGGTCAGAGCGTGGGCAAGCGAGCACGAATTCCCCAAGGGGTTTCTGGACAAGACGAACAGGCCGGACGGGACGCCGCTAGCTATTTTCCTCTTCCGGCTTAATCAGCACTTCCCCGAGGCATATCGTTCAAGTGTTAAACGCGCGTCTGCACTGGGTAGACGCTTGGAGAGGGAATTAGAGGCCAAGTAGCGTGCCACCCCCAAATACTGCGCACTGGTAGAGAAGTATTTGGTGGAGTTTTACCCCATTTAAGTCGATGAAAATTATTTGTATTTGGGGCAGCGCATAACCCTCGCGCTCATGTGACCATCCGCTCGTCTGTTAGCGAGCAAGGATGAACAACATGACGAAAATCGCTGTAACTCTTCCTGAAGCTGTTGCGCTGAGCGGCATCGGCCGCACGAAGCTCTACCAGCTTTTCAAGGACGGCACGCTGAAGCCGCGGAAAATCGGTTCGCGCACTCTCGTTATCGTGGAAGAGCTTGAGGCCTACCTTAAGAATCTTCCGGTTGCCGCTTAACGGGGGCGACCATGAAAAGGAAGAACCCCGCCGCGGGTATCCGGGGCGAGGCTCGAAATATCCAGCATCTTGGCGGAGCTGATGTTTCGAACCTTACCGAAAACACCCACAAAACTCAATCTGAAATGCTGGCGGCCCGCTCCGTCATGCGCAGGTTCGGCATCTCCTATTTCCATGCCGTAACCGTCTGCCAGCTCCATGGCCTTGGAGGTACGGCAGCATGAAAAAGTTCACCTTGCGCGCAGTCATCACCCTGCCGGACGGCTCCGAAAGCCTGCCGGTTACCGTCATCGGCCGGCAGGCCTGGATGCTCGATCAGTTGATACAGGCAGGACCCCGCGGCCTGACATCGATCGAGCGGCCGGCACCACGGATTTCACACTACATTTTCCGCCTTCGCGGAGCCGGTTTCGACATCGATACCGAGTATGAAGACCACGGGGGGCAATTCCCGGGAAGACATGGGCGGTTCCGCCTCCTGTCTAGGGTCCGGATCATTTCGGACAGCCGGAAGGCGGTGGCAGCATGAAGAATATCAAAGCTCGCCACATCGGTTGCAAAGAAATCAACGGCCGGGCGGTGGGGTTCTTTACCCCGCCGCACGGCGAACCGGATTTCCTGTGGGTCGAGGTTGAGGCTTTGGCCGGGGCGTTCTTGCCAGAAGACGCAGCGCGCCGGATGCTGGAGCATTGTCAAAACTTCGACCGGGATAATCGGCCCGTAGTAGCTGCTCAAAACGGTAGCTCAATCGTGACGATCATGTGCCACGCCATGGCGCAAGGCCTCTGCGGCGCAATCGACCAACTACACGACTATCAGAAATCCGATGATGAATGGGGCGGCGGCCCGGCAGAAACCGCGTACTGCGTAGCTGCTGGCCAGATGATGGCTGACCATTGGCCGCTGCCCATCGCGCAGCTTGCCGATGCCTTTCACAATCAGGGCGGCCCATTCATGCGGGGTGGAAAATGAGCACCGCCCTCGACGCCAGCTATATCCCTGAACTGGAGCAAGAGGTGCTTGGCGCGCTCCTCCTCTCCGGTGACGTCAAACATGTACCCGGCTCTTTGGAGCCGGGACACTTCATCGAACCCTTCCACCGCGAACTGTTCGCCAGCATGAAGCAGGCGGCCGACCAATATCGTTCCGTCCGGCTGGATCTCGTCCGCAATGTGCTGGCCGCGACCGTCGACCTGGAGGGGGTCGCAAAGCAGATCGGCATTCCCGTGCCGGAATACCTCGCCCGTCTGGTCGGGGGCACCGTCCGCGGCGCCGCCGGCTTGAAGGACAGCGTTCCTGCCATGATGCACCAATGGGCACGCTTTTCGGTTGGGCGGGAGGCTGAACGCCTGCTTCTCGCCGCGGCCGATCCTGGCACCAGTCCACCCGAGTTGATCCGCACGGCGTCTCACGCTCTTGACGATGTTTCGTCCGCTCTCCGGCGCGGCAAGCATCGCAAGACCCTGTTCAGCATCGGCGAAGCTTCAGAGAATGCTGTCTCGGCGGTATCTGAAGCGATGAAGCAGGGCGGCGGCCTCACGGGCACGACCTGGGGCCTCGCCGATGTAAACCGCGCCACGGGTGGAATACAGGCGGGGGAGATGACCATCATCGGCGCCCGCCCGTCGATGGGCAAGACGGCCGTGGCCCTCTCCATCGCCATCCAGGCGGCACAGGCCGGTGCCGGTGTAGGATTTATCTCGCTGGAGATGGCCGCACGCTCCTTGGCTTTGCGCGCGCTGACCGACATTGCCTTCAACGAACATGGTTCGATTGCCTATGCCGACCTCCTGACCGGCCGCGTCAGTGAAGCGGAGTTCGAACACATCGTCCTGTCGCAACGCAAGCTAGATGCGCTTCCGTTGATGATCGAGGACGCTTCCGGCCTGTCCATGCCCGAGATCCGCGCCAAGGTGGATCGCATGGCGGAGAACGCCGAGCGGGCCGGCACGCCGCTGAAGGTGCTGGCGGTGGACTATCTCCAGCTCATCGCGGCCTCGGCACGCTATCAGGGCAACCGCACGGCGGAAATCACCGAGATATCGGCCGGCCTGCGAAATCTCGCCCGCGAATACAATGTGGCGGTGCTGGCGCTCTCACAGTTGTCGCGCCAGGTCGAAAGCAGGGACGATAAACGCCCGATGCTCTCCGATCTGCGGGAAAGCGGCTCGATCGAACAGGACGCCGATACGGTCATCTTCCTGTTCCGCGAGGCCTACTATCTCGGCAAGGCCAAGGGCAAGAACGCCGACGACGAGGCCGACCGCATGGAGAAGCTTGCGGCCTGCCAGAACAAGCTTGAATTCATCATCGCCAAGCAGCGGATGGGCGCCACCAGGACGGTGGACCTGTTCATCGACGTTGCCAGCTCCGCGGTGAGAAACGCAGCGAGGACATAGCATGGCACAGTTCCCTGCCTTCCCCCTTTGGACGGACGCTTATCTCGCCGATACGGGCCACCTGACCACGATCGAGCACGGCGCTTACATGCTCCTGCTCATGACCATGTGGCGCGCTGGCGGCTCCCTCCCGAACGACGATAAGCAGCTTGCCCGATATGCGCGAATGACGGCTGCGCAGTGGGCTCGGATCAAGCCGACGATGATGCCGTTTTTCAAGGTCTCTCCTGACAGCATCACCCAAGGCCGTCTGACAGATGAGCTAGTTGCCGTCAGACAGAAGACGGCCAAGCAGTCTGACAACGCACGGGCTAAGTGGAGGAAAAATAGAGATATGAGGCATGCCGATGCATATGCCACTGACCCCCATTCGCATATCCCGAATGGATGCCACCTTGATGCCTCCCAAACCCTGAACCTTAAAGAAGAAGATAAATCTTCTTCTATTTTGTCCGAAACGGGTTCGGACCACGGTGCCGGAAAGAAGGTCAGGACCAGCTACCCCGAGGCATTCGAAGCCTTCTGGACTGCATATCCGAAGACCCCCAACATGGCGAAGAAGGAAGCCTTCGACGCCTGGAAGAAACTGACCGACGAAGAGCGGGGCCAGTGCCTCCAGGCCATTCCCGGCTATGTCGCCTTCCTCAAGACGAAGCCCGACCTTGAGACGATCCACGCCTGCCGCTTCATCAGCAAGCGCCGGTTCGAGGGTTTCGTTGCGACCGCCACCTCCTCAGCCGCGGCGGTGGACGACGCTCGATGGGCGACCCGCCTCAACTATGCCCGGCACCATGGGAAGTGGGATTTCGCGGGATGGGGGCCGTGCCCTGGCTCCGATGGTTGCCTCGTCCCGGCCTCGTTGCTCCAAGCTGGCGACGGGGACGGCTGGACGAAATTCGAGGTGGCAGCATGACGGCGCCCGACGATCCGATGCGCGCCGCCGCTCTCTGGTTGGCCGCACAGTCCGAGCCTGTCCCGCACGTCATCCCCGCCCTGAAGGAGCGCTTCGGCCTGACCGGGCTCCAAGCCTGCCAGGCCATCGCCCTCGCAAGAAACATCACGCCCCAGCCAGGAGGCCAGAACGATGAATGAAGAGATTGAAACCGGCGCCCCGTGGGTGCGGCTCGAAATCGTGAGTGTCACGCTTGGCGCCTACTTCCGCGAGGACAGCAGGAACGACCTCGTTCTTGTTCAGACCATCACGGATCTGCCGTGCATCGTGCTGGAGCTGGTATCCACCGACAACAACCGGACGGCCGTGGGCATCGCTCTCAGCTCTCCGCTGGCTGATATCCGGGACAGTGCTGTTGGCCTTGCCGAGAGCTTCGGCGTGCCTCTCGTCGACTGCACGCTTCCGGCCGCGCGGCGTGCACAGATGTGAGGGGGCGGTCATGTCGATTGGTGACTACCTGCAAACCTGCCTCATCGTCTTCGCTGTCTGCATCGTTCCGGCCTACGGGCTCACCATCTGGAGGCTGAACCGATGAACGCCGCCAATCGGATCGAGCCCGAGGAGGGCAACGTCATCGCGCTCGTCGATGCTTCGACAGTCAGGCTCCACATCCTGCCCGACGAGGTCATGACAGTTGCCGAGGCAGCGGCCCATGCCGGCAAGACCACGAAAACCATTCGGCGCTGGTGCGAGGAGTTCGGCATTTCTCGCCAGGTGCGCAAGAACTCCCCGGTTCAGGTCTCCCGGATCGCGCTCGACATGGTGATCCATGGCGACTGGCCAGCGTTGGAGCGGCTGAAGGCTGGCGACCGCGCTCACCGCCTTGTGACGTTCTACCGAGTGCTTGCCGACCTCGATTGAGCAAAAAAAGTTGGCCCGAATGTCCAACCATGTCCAACGGTGGGCAACTATGTCCAACGGTGTCCACGTTGCTAAATGACTGAAACAACTGTATATTTTTCGAAATTCAAACCAAGGAATTCCGCCATGGCAGGCACTTTTCTGGATCTCTTCCGCGGTATGGGCGCCGGCAATGCTGGAGGCACGCAAACGCCTGCCGCAACACCTCAGCGGGCGCAGGGCAATGGTTTCCTGGGCGGCTTCAACCCCGATGCGCTCCTCGCGATCAGCACAGGGCTCCTGACCGGCAGCAACCCTCAGGAGCAGCTTAGCAACGCGGCCATGGGGTTCGCCAACTACCGCAAGGACGCGCGCCAGCGAAACCGCACGCTGGAAATACTGGGGAAGGACAACCCTCAGCTCGTGCAGGCCGTCGAAGCCGGTATCCTCACCCCATCCGACGCCTTCAGCCTGCACTACAAAGAGGCGCAGGAAGCGAAGAAGGCTCAGCGCCCCAGCCGAAAATTTCAGACCTTGCCCGATGGCACGTTCGGATGGGCTGACGAAAATGCGGGAACGTGGATGCCTCTGGGCACGGCGCCGAAGGAAAAGACCCAGCCCGCCCTTGCGCAGGAATACCAGTTCGCGAAAGAGAATGGGTTTGAAGGCGGCTTCACCGATTATGTTCAGTTGAAGAAGAGCGGCGGTGCCAACGGGGGCCAGGGCGGTAAGGCTCCGTCAGGTTACCGTTGGACCGATGACACGCAGTCCGCGCTTGAACCCATCCCTGGCGGACCCGGCGAGGAAATCCCCGGCGAACTTGCCGCCCGGATCGGCATGGCCAAATCTTTTCTGGAGCGAGCCCCAGCGCTTCGCCAGCGGCTCGCTCAGGGCGATGTCACAGGCCCTTGGGACCAACGTATGGCCCGAAACGGGCTTGGTGAAAAAGGGCAAGTTTATCAGGAACTGGAGTCCGGCGTCGATGTTCTGATGCGCCTTCTGACGGGTGCCGGCATGAACCAAACCGAGGCAGAAGCCTACGCCCGCCGGTATCTGCCGGGCACCATGGACACGGCCGAAACAGCCGTTCAAAAGCTGGACCGCCTCACCGCAGAGCTTCAGGCCACGGCGTCGGAGGCTGGTAAGGGCCGTGGTGGCTTCCAATCGCCTCAGCAGGGTTCGGGCCGCATTGACGAACTCGTGAAGAAATACGGGGGCTAAGCATGGCCACTCTTCAACAGCTTGAAACGGCCCTCATCAATGCTGATGCAGCCGGCGACACGGAGGCGGCAACCGAGCTTGCCCGCGAGGTCGGCCGCATGCGCCGGGAGCAGTCGGCCGCGCAGGAGCCAGCACCGGAGGGTGATGGGCTGGCTTTGAACGCGACGGCCGGGCTTAACCAGGGGATCTATAACACCCTCGGCGCCCCGGTCGATTTCTCGCGCTGGCTGATCAATAAGGGTGTCGCGGGCGCGAACGCACTCGGCGCAGACCTTCCCTCCATCCCGTCTGACAGCTTCGGGGGCAGCGAATCCATTTCCTCCATGTTCGGCGCAGTAGGCGTCCCCGAACCGAAGGACATTCAGGCGCTCACCCCCGAGGAGCGGATTGCCCGCGGTGTCGGCGAAGGTGTCGGCTATACCGTCACGCCTGCCGGTGTCGTTGGTGGTGCCGCGCGAACTGGTGCGCTGACTGGGCGCGCGCTCGATACAGCAACGCGGATGTTCGGCCCCGGCAACAGTGTTGGGCGCTTGGCTGGAGACGCCATAGTGGGCGGCGCCTCCGGTGCCGGTGCTGCCGCCGCCATGGATGCCGCCCCTGACGAATACGACGCCTTGGCCGGTATCGGCGGTGGTATGGCCGGCGGCGGCGTTGGTGCGCTTGCAGCGGGTATCCCTGCGATGGTTCAGAGTGGATACCGCATGGCAAGGGATGCAGCCGCCCCGCTCTATCAGGCCGGCCGTGAACGACTGGCAGCCAGCCAACTCGCAGATAGCGCGACAGACCTGTCCACGTTCCGACGCTCTCTGGAGGAGCCCGCAGAGGAGCTTGTCGCCGGATCTCGGCCGACCACGTTCCAGCAGACAGGCGATATGGGCGTTGGCGGCTTGGAGCGTGGTATTCAGACGAAACGCCCTGAAGCTTTCCAGCAGCGGCGTGTTGATCAGAATTCGGCCCGGCTTGCCGCCCTTGAAGGCGTCCAGCGTGACGGCTCTCCTGAAAAGGTGGCCGATGCCGCCCGGCAGATCGTCCAGGCCGTCAGCGAGCGGGCGCAGGCGGCCTATGACGATGTGGTTACCAGGGCGACGGCGCGGGCGGATGAAACCGCCGCAAATGCTCGCCGATCTGTCGATGACGCGGCTGGTGGTCTCGGCATCCTCTCTCAGCGCATGGGCGAAGGTGTCGGCTCGCGTGCCAGCGGTGATGCAATGCGTTCGTCTCTTGAGGAGGCTCGCGCCGCCGCCAAGGCCGCAGAACGCTCGCTGTGGCAGGCCGTGGACCCGGACGGCTCTCTCGCCCTTCCTGCGCAGAACACGCGCCAGCAGGCGGCAACCCTGATTGCTGAGCTTCCCCGCTCTGCCAAGCCCCCGAGCGGGGAAGAGGGCGCCATCTTCGAGGTGGCGGGTCAGTATGGCGACACGATACCGTTTTCCGAACTGACCGCGCTCCAGAGCCGCATCAAGACGGAGATGCGCGCCGAGCGCCGCAACTTCGGGGAGACGCCCGCCTATCGCCGCCTCTCCATGTTGAGCAAGGCGACCGATGCTGATATTGAATCTGCAGTCGCGGGCAGGATCCAACAGGAAGCGCAGGCGGTTGCCAACGGGCAAATGGCTGAGGCTGACACGCTCGCCGCGCGTTGGGGCTCCCTTGTCGAACAATCTCGAAATCGATGGCTCGAAAATCGCGGACGCGGAGCTGGTGAGGGAGCTTTCGAAAGCACTGGAACCGTTGGAGCCGGCCGACAGGCCTTTATTTCTCCAGCATCTGGAGGCGGAAGCCAAGCGCGGAGCGGACATAACGACGCTTCGGGCAATCCGGGCGTACAGGAGACGAGCCTCCTCCCCAACTTCGACCCCGGCGCCCGAGACCGACTAGACGCCGCCCGCTCGGCCACCCGAGAGCGCGCTGACACGTTCGACAACAAGACGCTCGGCCCGATGCGCCGCCGCCCCGCCTATACCGCCCCCTATGATATGGCGGCTGAATCGGTGCCGGCGAAGGTGTTCTATGGCCGGCCGGAGAGCGCGCGCGCCATCGATCAATATCGCCGGGCAGTCGGCCAGGAAGTCGCCGACCAGCAAATCCAGCAGTATGCGGTTTCGAAGCTGCGGCAGGCCGCCTTCAATGCCGATGGCACGGTCAACCCGTCCAAGCTGGACACCTGGCGGCGTTCGCATGCTGATGCACTCGACAAGCTTCCTGCCCTCCGCCAGCAGGTTGACCAGCTTGCCATGTCCTCACGCGGTCTTGCCGATCGGACAGAGGCGGCCACTCGGATTGGCAAGGATGCCGCCAAGGCGTCGAACGCGGAGATTGCCGCGGCCGCCCGTCGCCAGCGGCTCATGACGGACGCGGCGCAGCGCAGCCGCCTCGGCAAGGTCATGAACGCAGACAGCGGTGAAGCCGTCGTCAGGCAGATCGGCAATGTCTTCGCCCGACAGGATGCCGGATCGGAGATGATGAAGCTGAACCTTGCCACGCGGGGCGACCCGGAGGCGCGGGCCGGCCTTCGCCGTGCAGTCGTGGACCACATTCTCGGGAAATTCGTTGGCAATGCTGAGGCCGGTACGAGCGGCCAATCCCTCATCAGGGGCGAGGCCTTCCAGACGTTCGTGAAGGAAAAGGTGGGTGCGCTGCGATCCGCCGGCTTCACCGATGACGAAATCAAGACCATCCAGAACATTGCCGCAGACATTCGCCAGTCGAACCGCTCGATTTCTGCGTTGCGCATTCCCGGCGGCAGCAACACCGCCCAAGATATCTACGCCGCGGCCAAGAGCGATGCGGCCGGTTCGGTTCTTTCTCGGATCCTGGGGGCATATGCGACGGGCGGCAGCATCGTGTCCGCGGTGGGTGGGAAGATGGCGTCAGCCCTTCGCGAGGCCGGTTTCCAGAGCGTCGATGATATCCTTGCCGACGCCCTTTTGAACCCGGCGCGCGCCAAGCTCCTGTTGCAGCAGATGCCGAAGAACGTCGAAAGCAGCGCGCTTGATCGGCTGACGGAGCTTTACCGTCGTGTGCCTGGCGCTACGGCCGGAACCATTCGCGATGACGGCGAGCGCCAGAAGAAGGCGGCTCGGCTCGGCGGCGGCAATCAAACGCACCAGTGGATTGCGCAACGCCTCAGTGCATTCGGTGGCATGGGTGACGATGAAATCAGCGGTGTCATGGATGCGTTGCGCTCCGATCGATCGGGGGCCGCCGGGAGAGTGATGAAAGACCTTATCGGCTTGGAGCGCATGAACCTCTCCGAGGCCGATAAGGGGGCAGCTATCCGGTACATCCTGGAAGGTACGCTGGGACAGAGCCCGAACACTCCCGCATCTCGTTGGAGAGGGCAGCGCAACGGTGACACCGACAAGGTGCCGTTGGAAATCACGGTGCCGGTTCCGGTGCGATAGGTCTGCCAAAACAGGGGCACTAGCAGGGTATGACGAGAGAAAACACGCCGCCAAAAGGCAAGCGATTTGAGCCCGGTCAGTCTGGCAACCCGAGAGGGCGCCGTGCCGGTTCGCGCCCGAAAGCGCTGATGGCTCTCGACGCCCTCGGCGAAGGCGAGGCCGAGGCAATCGTGTTGGCCATGGTAGAGAAGGCAAAAGAGGGTGATGCAACCGCGGCGCGGACCATCCTCGACCGTGTGTGGCCGGCGCGGAAAGGCGCTCGTCTGACGTTCGACCTCCCCGAGGTCAATACCGCCGAGGATCTGCCCGACGCCGTGGCCGCCATCACGCGCCAGGTCGCAGGCGGCGAAATCTCCCCGGATGAGGGCGCCACCGTCGTCACGCTCCTGGAGGCCCATCGGAAGGCTATCGAGACGAGCGAGCTTGCCGCCCGTGTCGCTGCACTTGAAGAAAGGATGACGAAGAAATGAGCGCCAATCTTCTGAACCGGCTCGAAAAGCTGGAGGCAACCGCCGCGTCGAGAGACCGGCCCTATCCCCGCGTTGTCCGGCTCGTCACCAACCAGGGTGAGGAAGAGGCCGCCTATAGGGAAGCGGAGGCTATGGGTATCGATACGAGCCCCGACAGCAAGGATATCGTCATCCTCCGCACGATTGTTCCCTCTCCGCGTCCCACGTAATCGGAGTAAGCCACCATGGCCAAGGTCAGCACCGTCATTGACACCATCCTTGCCGAAGGCCGAAATAATCTCACACGCGGAGCGTTAGTCAATTGCGGCCTATTTCGGGGGTTTTGGGGGTGACCCTCCTGGGGCCTTTGCGGTTTGCGGTTACGTTCGGCGCCGGTCTGCACCTTGGTCTTGTGTGGGCTGGGCGACAGGCGTCCACATCGAGCCATTCTGCCGGCACTGAAGATCGATCGCCACAAGGTAGTCATGCCGTTCTCGAGCGACGTGCGCGCACGGGATTGCGGCCGCTACCATCTGGCGCTCAAACGTCTCAACCGCACGGCCGATGATGTGATGGGCCTCCCGCTCTGACCGCGCGTTCTTGAGCATGCCTGCAATTTTCCGTGCATGGCCTACTCGCTGCCGGCCCGGGAATGGAATGATTTCCGTCACGCTGCATCCTCCCAGCAAATCACCGTTTCAAGGAGCCGATAGGCACGTCCTGCGACTGGATCGCTTGTATGGTCGCCATCCATATGTATTTGATCGAGGCGACCATACAGGAGGTCAGCCAACTGCCTGCTGAACAGCCTCCCATTTTTGATCTCCCGATCTAATACGGCTACGAAGGCATGATTCTCTCTGATTGCCAGAACTTTCTGGGCAACGTCATCGTCTGAGACATCAGTGTTCGCGCCATTCGAATGAATGGTGCCGACCCGGAACACGTGTTCATTACCAGTGTTCCCTTCCGAGGGTTTGGGCGCAATTTCTTGCGCCTGGGTAGGCGCAAGTTTCTGCGCCAGGGGGGCGCAAGTTTCTGCGCCTGGTCTCCGCCGTTTTTGTTGTTCCACGACCTCGACGCCGTCACGGGCGCGTGCCTCATATGAGGCGACATGGTCAGCGAGCGCAGTCCACTGGATCTGATAGGCGCTACTGTTCTGGTTGCGCAAACGTCGGGAAATGAGGCCGGACGAAACAAGTTCCTGAACGGCGGTTTGAACACTTCGCCGTGAAAGTCCCGTCTCACGTCTGATTCTTGCTTGCCCGGGGTCGCATCTGCCCGTCGTCGCGTTTGCGTGCCAGACAAGCCACGCGCCAACGCGGCGGGCTGATGGCGAGAGATCAGGCAACCAGTGAAGCGCATACAAAGCCTGGGTCTTCTGGCCCTTCGCGGGTGCTGCCGCCATCGTTCACTCTTTCTTGCCGGCGAGGCGAACGCCGGGATTGCCGTGGTTGAGGAATTCGATCCCGAACCCTTCGAGCGCCCGCTGTACCGCCTGAACATTCGTGGCCCGGCCAGAGATGCTGGACGCTGCTGAAGCCTCCATGCTCCGAATGGTGTTCACATGGACATTCGCAGCCGATGCAAGCTCGGTCTGCTCCACCCCAGCCAGTGCGCGGGCGGCCTTCAATTGATTGCCAGTGGTCAGCATCTCTGTCTCCGATCAATGAGAAAATGTTTACCACACACAGAAACACGTTCACAACGACAGTTTCTGTAATAGTGTATGAAACACAGGTTAAGGTTAATGACAAACAGGAAACGACGATGCCGGGAACCACCGTTCGGGCAAACGCCCCAGCTATGCCTAAGTTCAACCTCTCGCAGATCATGAAAGCCGCATGGGCGCACTATCGCCGCGCCGTGGCGTATGTCGCCAGCAATCCCTACCTGCGCGGCACCATCGTCCGGTTCGGTGATTGCCTCAAGGCGGAATGGAAGCATGCCAAAGCCCAGGTCGCCAAGGCGAGGCTGGCCGCCGCTGTGGTCGCCCGCATCGACGCCCTGAAGGCCGAAATCCTCACCCTCGACTGCAAGCCCTTCGGTGTCCGCATCGGTGCCGAGCGCGCCGCCTTGTCGGCGGAACTCGCAACATTGGAGGTAGCGTAATGGAAAAGCCCACGTCGATTTATCTCCTGCTCGCCACCTATTGGCAGCGGGTGGACGAGCTAACCGACGCCATGCGCCGCACGGATGACACCGGGTATGACACTCCGGAGCGCGAAGCAGCATTCGCCGCACAATTCGAAGTCGGTGGGCGCCTTAACGAAGCGGAACAGGCTATCGCCGCATTCCGTCCCGAATGGCCATATGAGGCCAAAATCAAAGCTGATTTCCTGCACCGCCTCGCCGCGGAAAATAATGGCAGGCTGGAAGACGACGTGACGGCCGCTCTCCTCTCATCCCTTCCTGGCCTCGTAGAGTGGAGGGCACCCGCATGACGGAAGCGCTCGCACGCCTCGGCGCCACCTTCGCCGCCCTCATGGCCGATTACCGCGCCGCACAGTCTCAGCTTGCCGCGCTCCAGCACGAAGCCGACCGCACCGCGGCCGATGCCGGCATGGCCTACGGCTCCTCGGCGTGGTCCGAGCATCGGTTCGCCGTCACCGGCCGCACCGTCCACCACGTCAATGAGCTGTACGGGAAGCTGGAGGATCTGGCACAGGCCATCGCGCCGATCCGTCCCGCCTGCTTCGCCGGCCTTCTCATCAAAGCCCGCGCTCACCAGTTCGCGGGCAACCCTGCCGCCATCATCCCGGAAATCGAAGCCCTGGCACTCGCCAGCAATCAGGAGGCCGCATAGATGACCACGACCCGTCGCACCTTCCTTGGCGGCCTTGCCGCTGTATCCATCCCGACCGGCGCTGCGGCCGGCGCCATCCCCACCCAGACGGCCCGGGACGAAAATCCCGAGTTGTTGGCCGCCTATGACCGGTTCCTCGCCGCCCGTGCGGAGGTTGTCGCGGCAGAGGACGCCCTTGAATGGCTCGCCGACGAGTGGCGGCACCTGTGGCCGCTGGCGCCGGAGGAAATCCTTGGACACGCCCACGCAGACAGGCATACGGCGGGAGCAGAACGCGATATCGCCGGTCGCATCATCGTCCGAGATACCAGCGATTTCACGCGGGCCAAACGCAAATGGCGGGAGGAGTACCCGAGAGCCTGCTTTACCGTGCACGATCCGGATTGGTTTCAGGACGTCATCGACAAATGGGAGAAACCGCGCACCGGCAAGACCGAGAAGGCGCTCTCACGGAACCGCGCCGAACAGGCCCGGGTACTCTCAAAATATCGCCGCAAGCTCCGTCTTTCGGAGGAGTATTTCGCCGAGACGGCGCGCCTAATCAAGGCCTCGGGCGTCGAGCAAGTCAAGCAGCGGATCAAAACCGCCAAGGCTGAACTGGATCGGGCGTGCACCGATGTTTCCTATGAGCCGGCTTACACCGTCGCCGGTTTGCGCGTGAAGGCTGAAGCCCTCCAGATCCAGGACGACGGTATGGCGTCTTACATGCGCGACAAAGGCGGCTCCCTTGGCGCTATGGCCCGCTTTATCGATGCGACTCTCGCAGTTGTAGGCATGACGCCCGGTTCCGCAAAATCCTGACCTGAACCTATTCCCATGGAGAGACTACTATGCCGAACGAATCCGTTCCGGTTGCCGGCGAAGCTATGCCCGCAAACCTTTCCCGTCGCTTCTTCCTGTCCCGCATGGGCGGCGTTGCCGCCGCCTCGGCGCTTGCTGCTGCCCCGGTCGCGGCGGCGAGCGCTCCCGAAGAGAACCCCGAACTGCTCCGCCTCGGAGCACGGTTTGAGGCAGCTCATGCCGACTACTTCGCCACCAGCGAGCGGGTTTCCGAACTGCAGCCGGTTTTCCGCGCCATGGCCCCCGCATTGCCGGCTGAGATTTCCGGTAGCGAACACGAGCGTTTCGACGGTGGGGCGTACTCCGATTTCTACCGCGATCCGGCCTCGCCCAAGCTCGAAGACGTGAAAGGGGCTGACGGCCGGCGCGTGCGCATCATCTCGTCCTACGCCCTGGAGCGGAACTTCAGGGGCCAGAAGATGCCGAAGAGCATCGACAGGCAGTATCGCCTTGCCATCGAATTCGAGACCGCCACGGATGCGGCCCTGCAGGCGAGCGGGATGGCTGCTGCGTTGCAAGCTCACCGCAACGCGGACGGAGCCTTGCGCCGCGTCATCTACGACATGTCGCAGACCCGAGCCCGCACGCCGGCCGGTCTCGGCATCAAGGTACGGGCGACGGCCGCATATGCCGCCCTTGGCGCCGACGAACGCTTCTCGGCAAGCCTCTGGCTGGCAAAATCCATGTGGAGCGACCTTGAGGAAGGGGAGGCTCTGTGATGGCCGCGCTGGAGACTTTCCGCCGTTCCGAACTGGAGCGCCACATCGAGGAGATGATTGCCCTGCTCGACATGCTGGACGGTGATTGCGACCTTGAGGAAAACGGCGATGCCGACTGGTCCGGCTATGAGGAGGAGTTGCCAACGCGCCAATGGTCGGGTGAGGGCGTGGCAACGGCGCTGCGCCTGATTGAAGCCTCGCCGGCAGCATCCAAGCGGGCCGGCGAATACGCCGACACGCCGCGGCCGCCGCTGATCTACGATTTTCGGGGAGGCGCAGGCCGATGAAGCTCATTGCCCTCCTCATTGCAATCGGCCTCCTGAAAGCCGCCAAAGTCATTGCCGGGGCTGGCGAGCTTGTGGCCGACGCCGGGTTGTGGATCGTCGACCAGATCGACCCGAAGACCCGGAGGCGCACATGAGCGCCGTCCCCGCTATGCCGGCTGCCCCGGTGCCGCGCCGCCTGGCCGATCTGGACCGGCACGCCTGCCGCTGGCCGGTAAACGATGCCAGCCTTTCCGAGTTGCATCTGTTCTGCGGCGAGAGGACAGCGGCGACCAAACCTTACTGCACGCAGCATTGCCGGCTTGCGTACCGCGCGCCGCCTGCCTCGGCGCCGAAGAAGGGAGACGGTCATATATATCCGCATTCGTGACGAACGAGCGCCCGAACGAGTTCACTACGTCGGAGAGCTGCTTATCACCATGGGGCATGCTAGGCGCTGGACAGGGAAGCGCCGGCCGTGGTGCTAGTTCATCGAAAATTGTCTAGAAGGTTCTTCACCGCGTATTTGCAGGCTGGCGGAACGTCCGCGAGAGAGCAATCGATACCTAATATCGCTGATGCCGCCTCGGATCGGCGTTTGGCCCGCACCTCTTCAGAACTCATTTTCCTCGCCTCGCCGCCACTAACCACCGTGCAATCGTCGCCTTCGCAAACAACAACATCGGCCGCTGATGGCGTTGAAGACATTAGGAGGAGCAGAAAGGCGGAGGCGGTCATGTTGCGCATGGCGAGATGCTACCCGCCTGAACGGGCAAGGTCTATAACCCACACAAAGATAACCATTTTGCCTCGCGCTGCACCGTCCGATTATCGCGACCAGTTGCTTTCGCCGTCGCCTCTGCAAACGACAACTTGTCGTTTGCACGACAATGCTGTGCTTCTGCCCCTGCGGCTCCGGCTGCCGTGTGTGGCCCACCTGGAGAAGAAACGGCTTCGAGGTCGGCAAGGCGCCACGGAATGAGCGCGTTCTGAACTGATCGGCGATCAGCCTCGGCTGTAGGCGTCGATCGACCCGCGCGGGCTATCGGGGATCTTCTCTTGTGAGGACTCCCGGCATGGATTGCCAATTACGAGAACAGCGTCTCGCATGATTTCGAGCAGACTGCCTGTATCGCTCGTGCTGTCCATGCGAATGGTGGTAAGGCCGGTGCTGTCGCGGTAGATATTGGAAGCGTCCGTATTTGCGTAAAACGTGTTCATAGCGCCCTCCATCCTTCGAATACGCGTTGATCCTGCAATTGTTCCTGCGGACCTGCCGGTGTCGCAACCGTAGTCCGGAACATTGTCCCTTCTGAGACGAACCCAAAGGAACCGTTATTCACGCTCTCGACCAGACCTCGGACCATCTGATAATTGGCGGCCGAACTCGGCGCTACGAAGGTCATCGGATTGAACGGCACGGAAAGCTCCATCTCTCCGCTATAATCCTTGTGGATTGCCTTGAGCTGGTCATAGAATTCCGCGCTTGGCTTTTCCACGGGCAAACTGAGTGCGGCCGCTTCCCGTCTGTTGATCGTATAGTCATGGCTTCCGGAGTCGGCGCACAGGAAGTCCACTATCGCGCGAACCTTTTCCGAATCTTTCATGTGTTCGTTAAGAAGTTTCTCAGCAAGGAAGCGAATTTGGGCCCGAGACCGAAAAATCTCGCCGAGGACGAGCGGATGGACCTTGTTGGATAGGTCGTTGAGGATCTGCCCCAGAAGGTTTTCGTTCTTTATATTCAAGTCCACCTGAGCCGCATCGAGAAAGCCGCGCACGGCTTCGACACTTACCGGCACGCGAGCCAATTGGTTCCCGTTGCCGACCTGAGGGCCGAGAGGATGTATCAGGCTAGGATCAATTGGACCCAATGCCGCTTGCTTCGTCATCACGATGCTTCTGGCGCCGAGAGATATGAGAGTTCCCGCACTCATGGCCTTGTACGGGATGAGGACTTCAAACTCATCGCAGAACGTCTTGATGAGGTTGACCAGGCGCCACGCCGCGGCGGTATTCCCGCCATTGGTATGAAGCAGGAGCGATATCTTCTTCGTCGGTCCAATGGCATCTAGAGCGTCAACGAAGATGTCGATGCAGTCGGCGCCAATTTGCGTCTCGGCGTTTGCCCGGTCGCTTGTCACGTACGAAATGATCTTCGTATTTCGCTCGTGTTCGATAGCCTCGTAAATCGGCTTACGCTCTGCAAATCCCATGTATGGCCCCCACGTTGCATTTGCGAATTCCACAGTCCGCGGAGGTTGTCAATTGGCGCCCTCTTTCGCTTCCAATCAAATCTATGGCGTCGCTATCAGTCGCGTTCACGCGCAATCGTATATTTGTGAGAGTCGGCGGGGATAAGGTAGGCCGTATGTGAATTTGCGCTGTTGAATTTTCTCGTGAATATCGACTGATGGCTGTCTGGGGTTCCGGGGGAGATACGCGTGTTGCGTGCGCGGGGCATCGTTTGAAAAAATATCGTTGGAAATCAAAAAACGAGCCTGGCCCCGAGTGAAAAGGCGAGATTTACCGCCCGCTGGTTGGCTTCGAGCATCGAAAGTCCTGCTAAAGCAGGAGAGAAAACAGGTGAACCCCAAATTGTCACCAGCCCCCAAGACTGGGGAGTGAATGCGCTGGGCCTTGTGCGGATTTCTCGACGCCGAGTGCACCTTTTCCTAAATATGCCCGCAGGACACATTAGGAGGTAAGGCGGATGACTGAGCGGAGCAAGACAGCCCACTCCAGTTGCAAGGAAGCCGTGATGGCCGAATTGATCGCCGCCGGCTGCACCCCTGACAATGCGATCGACCTCTATCTCGTCGGACCTACCCTTGTGGCGGCAGGCTTCACCGAGCAGCAAATTGTCAGCGCGCTCGACAGCCTCGTCCATGACAAGCGCATGGAGTATGCGGGCGGCAACCGCGTGCGCTTAATGTAGCCCCTTCGCTCGACTCCCGCGCCCTTCCGTTGCATCCTGCTTTATCGAACCAGAGGGGTGTTGCGTCATGGCTCGACAAATCGCGCTTTGCTTTGTCATCGGCATAGCGCGCCGCCGTCCCATTTCCCCCAAAATGCCTCAGCGCTCTCCCGGTACGCATCGATTTGATGGTCTAGCTTAATCAGGACGGTGCCGGCGCCAAAGGAAAGCTTCTCCCACACTTCCGCCGTTTTCCGGGTGACGCCGAAAAGGTCATCGTAGGTAGGAAGCGGAAACTGAGGCTTCATCTCTGAAAAATGGGCCAGTTGCTTGTCTCGGAGATGCTTCAGGCGATCAAGCGCAGGATCTGACGCTACCTGTTTAAATAATCGGATGGCTTCTTCGAGATCTGCTCGCCGCTCAGGCCATCGTTCTTCATCCAAGCGTCCTGGGCGCTCAAGAAACTCGATTGCTGCTCTGAGGTGGCGGTCATCCTTGCGGACAATGCCAAATGCTCGAACAACGAACATTTGTAGACGGAAGAGTGCGCCATCGATGAGCAGCTTAGCCGCACGTCCGGCCTCTTCGTCCTCCAGAGGCGCGATAACCTCCGTTCTGTTTGATCGTTCAACGACGGCGATAGTTGCGAGACACACAATGCCGTCGCCGTAGCCCTGGCCAGCAACCTGGCGAAGCGTGGTCCAGTCTAGAATGCTCATTCTTTGTCACCCGACATTGCCCGCTCCACCCTCACGTCCTGCTCCCGGGCATCATCACAATCCATGCTTTGAAAACAATCAAGATTAATCAAGGTGGCAAAGCGCCCAGATACGCTGCACGCGGAAATTAACGAATCATCGCTCACCTCAAACAAGCGGGCAAAACTGATCACGGAAATGTGAAGTGGGGAAAAGTGTGGGGAAGGCCTATTTCCGGCGTCAGTTTATTGATGGATTACAACGCCCTAGGAAATGAAACTGGCGGAGAAGAAGGGATTCGAACCCTCGATACCGTTTCCGGTATACTCCCTTAGCAGGGGAGCGCCTTCGACCACTCGGCCACCTCTCCGCTCGCGGTTTCACTATGCGGCAAAGCTTGCGATTGCAAGGCTTTTTTCGATTTTTTGCCCACATTTCGAAGATGGGGCCGCCGTAGCGGGCGATGCCTCGCCGACAGGCCGCGGCCTGTGCCACGGAATTTTTCCGCACGGCCTCGAAAATGCCTTCTGCGTCCCCACTTTGTTCAACAGCGGTTCAGCTTGCCGGCGCTAGAAGTCGGACAACGGCACGCAGTTGCAGAAAGGAACGAGGACATGGCCTATGTATATAGGGGCACGAATCGAGATGACTACGTCGTCCAGAACTCTCGCGCCGAAGTGGAAATCTACACCTATGGCGGCGACGACGAAATCGTTCTGAACCGTACCGACGACCGGGGCGGCCTCAACTATGTTGAGGCGGGCAGCGGCAACGATCTGGTACGCAACAGCTTCGAAGGCGGCAACGATATCTTTCTCGGCTCCGGCAACGACGTCTACAAGCACAGCGGCGCGGCCAAGGCCAGCGGCGAATATGACAAGGTCCACGGCGGCGACGGCAACGACCGGTTCGAAGTGAAGACCTATGCCAGCGACTACTGGGGCGACAGCGGCAACGACACCTTCTATTCGGTCGGCTACCGCAACGCGTTCAACGGCGGCTCCGGCACGGACACGGTCAACTACTCGCTGCAGGATTCCTCGAGCGAAGAGGGCCGCGGCATCTATGTCGATCTCGACAGGGGCTTTGCCAAGGCCGTCGACGGGCGCAACGAGGAGCTGACCAGCATCGAAAACGCCACGGGCACCCGTTCCCATGACACGCTGATCGGCACCGGGGGCAAGAACACGCTGCGCGGCGGCAACGGCAACGACCAGCTGGAGGGGCTCGGCGGCAACGACCGGCTCTATGGCGGCTCCGGCAAGGACATCCTCTACGGCGACAGCGGCCATGACGACCTTTACGGCGACAGCGGCAACGACCGGCTCTACGGCGGTTCGGGCAATGACGATCTGGTCGGCGGCTCGGGCAACGACCGGCTGGAGGGCGGCAGCGGCAACGATTTCCTCGTCGGCGGCTCCGGCGCCGATACGTTCCGCTTCACCCGCATCTCCGACAGCAAGGTCGGCTCGCAGCGCGACGTGATCGACGACTTCAAGCCGGACAGCCAGGACGACGTCATCGACCTCAGGGCGATCGACGCCGATACGGGCCGCAGCGGCAACAACGCCTTCACCTTCCTCGGAAAGAGCGCGTTTTCCGGCGAAGCGGGCGAGCTGCGCTATTCGGGCACGATCATCTCGGGCGACGTCGATGGCGACGGCCGCGCCGATTTCGAGATTGACGCCGGCCTCACGCGCTACTATTCGAGCGACTTCCTGCTCTAAGCTCCGCCCCCGGCACAGGGGCGCATCCGAGCTTGTCATGCCGCACGCGCCAGCAACGCGTGCGGCATTTCTTGTTGTAATCCCTGGAAAAACACTGCCGGCAAGCGCTGCCGCGCGCCGGCTCTTGCGCCGGCTGCCGACAGAATCAGCCCGGCGAGGCAACAGGCATCCGAACGAAAGCCGCCGGCGTCCTTCCGGACGCCGGCGGCTTTCTTTCCGGTTGCTGGACCGGCGCTGTGTTGCTTACGTGCGGGCGGCCAGGCGGTCGATCGCGTTCTGCGTCGAGGTGCCGAAGTCGCCGTCGATCGGGCCGCTATAGTAGCCGCGATCCTTGAGGATCTGCTGGAACTCCTTGCGGAACTGCGGCGTGAAGTTCGCCGGCGAGCCCTTGAGTTCCTGCAGCTTGCCCTGGTCGCCGCCCTCGACGCTGGCGGCGGCCCAGCGGGCGGCCTCCCTGGCGTTGGCGCGCGTGCCCAGGCCCTGGTCGTAGAGGCGCGAGAGATTGCCCATGGCGTAGGTGTTGCCGCCGTTCGCCGCCTTCTCGTACCAGTCGCGGGCCGCGGCATAGTCCTGCTTCACGCCGTTGCCGAGGTCGTAGAGCCAGCCGATCGAGGCCATCGAATAGTAGTCGTTGAAGGCCGCGGCCTTCTCGTACCACTTGCGCGCCTCGACATAGTCGACCGGAACGCCGAGGCCGGACTGGTAGGCATAGCCGACCGAGGACATGGCGTTGACGTCGCCGCCCTCGGCGCCCTTGCGATACCAGTCGAGCGAGGCATTGTAGTCGCGCGCCGTGCCGAGGCCCTCGCGGTAGAACCAGCCCATGGTGGCCTGCGCATTGGCATAGCCCTGTTCGGCGGCCTTGCGATACCACTTGATGGCCTCGTCATAGTCCTTGCGCGTGCCGTTGTAGCCCTCGCGGTAGAGCCAGCCGAGCGAGGCCTGGGCATAGGGATTGCCGGCATTCGAGGCCTGCTCGAACATACGGGTTCCCTTGGCCATGTCGACCGGGCCGTCCGTGCCGTAGATCGAATACCAGGCAAGGTTGGTCAGGGCGTAGAGGTTCCCCTCGTCGGCTGCCTTCTGGTAATGCTCGCGTGCCTTCGGGAAGTTCTTCGCAGCATCATGGGCACGGCCCAGCATGTTGCGGATCGAATTGTCGGACGGATTGGCGCTGAGCGCGGCGTCGCAGGCCGGGATCGCCCGGCCGTAGTCGATCTGCGTGAAGAGCTTGCCGAGGAAGCCCGGGCGCAGGTTCGGTTCGCCGGCCAGCTCGTAGCACTGGTCGACATCCGAACCGCCGAGGGTCACCGTCGACTGGTTGCCGTCGGTAAGGGTGCCCGTCGTCGTGTTGCTGTTCGTCAGCGTGCTGGCGTCGTTGCGGCCGACCGCCAGCTTGTCGATGGCAGCGAGCGTCGCAGCGCCGAATTCGCCATCGGAGGAACCGCTGTAATAGCCGCGTTCCTTCAGGAGGTTCTGGAACTCCTTGCGGAAGGCGACCGTGAAGTTGCCGGGATTGTCCTTCAGCTCCTTCAGCTTGTTGGCATCGCCGCTCTCCACGGAGGCGGCCGCCCAGCGGACGGCTTCCTTGGCGTCGGCCGGCGTGCCGAGGCCCTGGTCGTAGAGGCGCGACAGGTTGCCCATGGCATAGGCGCTGCCGGCGTTTGCGGCCTTCTCGTACCAGTAGCGGGCCTCGACATAGTCCTGCTTCACGCCGTTGCCGACGTCATAGAGCCAGGCGAGCGAGGCCATCGAGTAGGAATCGCCGATATTGGCGGCCTTCTCGTACCAGACCTTGGCCTCCGCATAGTTCTGCGCCGTGCCGAGGCCGTTCTGGTAGGCCCAGCCGAGCGAGGACATGGCGTTGGCGTCGCCGGCATCCGCCGCCTTGCGATACCAGCTCAGCGACTGGACGTAGTCCTGCGAGACGCCGAGGCCTTCGCGGTAGAACCAGCCCATGGTCGCCATGGCGTTGGCATAGCCCTGGTTGGCAGACTGCTGATACCACTTCACCGCCTCGTTATAGTCCTGGCGGGTGCCGCCATAGCCTTCGCGGTAGAGCCAGCCGAGCGAGGCCTGGGCGTAGGAATTGCCCGCCGTCGAGGCCTTCTCGAACATCGACAGGCCCTTGGCGACGTCGACCGGGCCATCCGTGCCGTAGATCGAGAACCAGGCGAGGTTCGTCATGGCATACATGTTGCCGAGCTCGATCGCCTTCTCGTAGTTGCGGCGCGCCTCGACATAGTTGCGGTCGGCGTCGTGCGCGCGGCCGAGCAGGTTGACGAGCATGCCGTCGGAGGGGTTCTCGTTGACGGCCTGCGCGCAGGCGGCGAGCGCCCGCTTGGCGTCGATCTTCAGGAAGTTGACGCCCATGAAGCCGGGCAGCGACTGCGGCTCGCCGGCCAGAAGGAAACAGTCGCGCGAGGCGGGCGTCTCCTTGGATGCGAGATCGACGCTGAGGCCCTTCTTCGGCTCCAGCGCGGCGATGAGCTGTTCGGCATCGCCGCGGTGCTGGCTGTCGGGGTAGCGCTCGATGAAGCGCTGCAGCGCCGCCGCGTCGGTCGAGCCCTTGAGGGCCTCCCATGCGATGCCGGCGGCATCCTGGCCCTCGTTCTGGGTGGCCTCCTTGAGGCTGGCGAGCTTCTTTTCCGCCAGCATCTTGTAGACCGGGTCCTTGCCGTGCTTGGCGATGAAGGCGTTGATCAGGTCCTCGTCGGCAAGGTCGCGGATGTTCTGCCAGTCGGCGGCCGCTTCCGACTGCCCGTTCGGCGAGATTTCCTGCGTGTTGCCGCTGTTGGTGACGTTGATATTCACTTCCTTGATGTTGAGGAAGATCTGCGCGCCGCCGAGCGAGCCGTAGACGAAGGGCTCCTGCTCGCGGTTGGTGGCCTCCACCACCTCGTCGCGCACCTTGCCGAGCGCGATGCGCACGTCGAGGCCGGGTTCCGTCAAATATTTCGAGAGCGCCGTCGCGAAGGGGCTGTTCATGCCCTCGCCGTCGAGCGCCACCGTGCCGGCCTTGGAGGCGAAGGCGATCAGCGTGTCGGCCGATTCGGGCTCGACGCGGGCAAGGCCGCGCGTGACGGCGCGCGTGCCGATCGACCGCGTCATCGAGGCGGAGAACGGATTGTTGCGGCAGGCATCGAGAATGAAGAGTTTTAGCTTCTTGGCCCCCTCCAGCGAGCGCTGCACGCGGTCGATGGCCACGCTCTCGTCCTCGACGTCGCGGTCGCTCTTCAGCGCCGCGTCGACGGGGATCAGGTAGTTGATCCCGTTCATCTCCATGGCGTGGCCGGAATAGTAGATCACGGCCATTTCCGCATCCACCGCGTCGTCCTCGAACTCGCGCAGCGCCTTCACCATGGCGGAGCGGTCGAGATCGTGGACGGTCTTGATGGAATCGAAACCCGCGCCTTCGAACGAGGCGCGCATCAGCTCCACGTCGTTGGCGGGGTTGTTGAGCTGGGCGGTCTCTTCATATTTCTGATTGCCGATCAGCAGTGCAACGCGTTTCGCCTCGGCGGCGCCCGCATTGAACGCGACGACAGCAATCGAGACGAAGAGGACCGGCGCCCAGCGTCTCTGCATTTGCTTTCTCATGCCCTTCCCTCCGGCATTATTGCCGAGAGTATTACGTATGGCCCCCACCGTTTCAATGTGCGGCTGGCCGGATTTTTTTGGTCCGGCCGCCGAAAATCACGCCGCGGCGATCTCGACCCAGCGGCTCTCGCGGAAAGATTGCGCCATGGCATGCACGGTTTTCTCGATGCGCAGGCCATGGTTGAAGTCGATGGAATGCGAGGCCATGCCGGCGATGGCGGCGATCAGCTCGCGGCATTCGATGACCTTCAGGTCGTTGAAGCCGAGGCCGTGGCCGGGGGCCGGAATGAAGCGGTCGTAGGGCTTGTGATGCGGGGCCGTCAGGATGGTGGCAAAGCCCTGCTCGCTCGCGCGGCCGTCCACCGTATAGAGCTGGAACTCGTTCATGCGCTCCTGGTCGAACAGGATCGAGCCCTTCGAGCCGTAGACCTGCAACGCGATGCGGCCCTTGCGGCCCCAGGCCGAGCGGTTGGCCATCAGCACGCCGGAAATGCCGCCGGGAAGACGCATGAGCACGCTGGCGATGTCGTGGTTCTCCACGGCACGGCGGCCGCCGTCCTTCAGCGGGCGGTCGGCATAGGGCTTTGCCAGCGCGGCGATCACCGCCTCGACATGGCCGAACAGGCTCCACAGCAGCGACAGCGGGTGCACGGAGAAATCGTCGAGCGCGCCATAGCCGGAGGCGGCCTCGCTCTTCCAGTAGAACGGCGCCTCGGGATCGGCCATGAAATCCTCGTCCATCTCGACGCGCACATGGTTGACCGTGCCGATCGCGCCCTCGTCGAGCAGCGAGCGGATGTGCCGCATGACGGGGTTCTGGATGTAGTTGTAGCCCATCACCGCGACCTTGCCGGAGGAACGCTGGGCGGCGAGCATGCGCTCGGCATCGGCCAGCGCCGGCGCCATCGGCTTCTCGCACCAGACGTGCTTTCCCGCCTCCAGCGCGGCGATCGCCATCTCGGCATGGAACTGGTTGGGCGTCGTCACCGAGATCACGTCGACCTCGGGATCGGCAAGGAGGGCGCGCCAGTCGGCGGTCGATCGGGCAAAGCCGAATTCGCGGGCGCGGCTGGCGGCAAGCTCCGCATTGGCCTCGGCCAGATGCACGAGGCGCGGGCGCTCCACGTCGCCGAAGACCGCGCTGACATTGTTCCAGGCGAGCGCATGGCACTTGCCCATGTAGCCGGTGCCGATCAGTCCTATTCCAAGGGCCTTCATGCCGTCTCCTCCCTCTGCCGGGTTTCCGTTTCCACGCGAATGCGGCCCGCAAAACCGCTACGCATCCGCAGCCGATTTGCTCTATATCTCGCCACATGGGCGTCTCCGGCACCATGCATAGCCGGAAAGATTTGGAACGAAAACTATCTTTTCTGGCAATATGGAATATTTATTTCATTTGACGCAGAATGGCCGCACGAGGAGGACGGATTCATGAACAGCACCGAAGCGGCCCTTGCGCGCGTACCGCGCGATTTCGACAGCCTGCGCAGCGTCATCATCGAGCGCAAGGTGAGCATGCCCAAGCGCCTGGCGCAAGTGGCGGCCTACGCGCTCTCCAATCCGGACGAGATGGCCTTCGGCACGGCGGCGAGCATCGCGACGGCCGCCGACGTGCAGCCCTCCACGCTGGTGCGGCTTGCCCATCACCTCGGCTATGAGGGCTTTTCCGACCTGCAGAACGTTTTTCGCGCCCGGCTGCGCGACAGGACACTTTCCTACGAGGAACGGCTTCTCTCGTTGGAGGCCGGCCCGGCCTCCAACAGCGACACGGAGCTGCTCTCCGGCTTCCTCACCGCCGCCAGCCAGTCCGTCGCACGGCTCGCCAGCACCATCGACGGCGAGACCTTCTCAAGGTCCGTCGAGCTTCTGGCGCGGGCCGAGACGATCTATCTCGTCGCCAAGCGCCGCTCCTATCCGCTGACGGCGCATATCGCCTATGCCCTCGGCAAGCTCGGCATCCGCCACCAGATCATCGCCTCGCCGAACGGCATCGACGCCGAGATGGCCCAGTTCGCCACAGGCAAGGATGCCGTGATCGCCGCCAGCTTCGCCCCCTACGCCGCCGAAAGCCTGGCGCAGGCCCAGGAACTGGCCGCCCGCGGCGTGCCGATCGTCGCCATCACCGACTCGGTCTTCTCGCCGCTGGCCGCCTCCGCCACCCACTGGTTCGAGGTATCGGAGGCCGACTATGCCGGCTTCCGCTCGCTCTCGGCCTCCATGGCGCTCGCCATGGCGCTGCCGGTCGCCATCGCCGAAAAGCGGCGCAGCTTCAGGCGCTCCTCGAAGTGAAATGTGCGGAATAGAAACGGAATGAATATTCCGAATTGACATAATAATGGAATTCATGTTTCATTTTCCGCACGGACCGCCGCACTCCGAATGACGGCGCCGCGAGACCGGGAGGAAGACATGCCGCACACGGACCAGGGTCAGGGCCGGGACAAGACGCTCGACGTCATCACGATCGGCCGCTCGTCGGTCGATCTCTACGGCCAGCAGCTCGGCACGCGCCTGGAGGACACCGCCTCCTTCGCCAAGTCCGTCGGCGGCTGCCCGGCCAACATCGCCATCGGCACCGCCCGCCTCGGCCTGAGGTCCGCGCTCATCACCCGCGTCGGCGACGAGCAGATGGGCCGCTTCATCCGCGAGCAGTCCGCCCGCGAAGGCGTGAACGTCGAGGGCATCAGGACCGACAGGGAGCGGCTGACCGCCCTCGTCCTGCTCGCCATCGAGGCCGAAGGCGTCTCGCCGATGATCTTCGTGCGCACCGACTGCGCCGACATGGCGCTCGACGAGGGCGACGTGGACGAGGCTTTCGTCCGCTCCTCCCGCGCGGTGCTGGTCTCCGGCACGCATTTCTCCCGCCCCAACACCGAGGCCGCGCAGCGCAAGGCGATCCGCATCGCCAGGGAGAGCGGCGGCAAGGTCATCTTCGACATCGACTACCGCCCGAACCTCTGGGGCCTCGCCGGCCATGCGGAAGGCTTCGAGCGCTATGTGAAGTCCGACCACGTCTCCGCCATCATGAAATCCGTGCTGCCGGATTGCGACCTCATCGTCGGCACGGAAGAAGAGATCATGATCGCCTCGGGCGCCGACGACGTGCTGTCTTCGCTGAAGGCGATCCGCGCGGTTTCGCCGGCAACCATCGTGCTGAAGCGCGGCGCCATGGGCTGCATCGTCTATGACGGCCCGATCTCCGACGATCTGGAAGACGGCGTGGTCGGCGATGGTTTCCCCATCGAGGTCTATAATGTGCTCGGCGCAGGCGATGCCTTCATGTCCGGCTTCCTGCGCGGCTGGCTGAAGGGCGAGGACCACAGGACCTCCGCCACCTGGGCGAACGCCTGCGGCGCCTTCGCCGTTTCCCGCCTGCTCTGCTCACCGGAATATCCGAGCTGGGAGGAGCTTTCCTTCTTCCTCGCCAACGGCAGCAGGCACCGGGCGCTGCGCAAGGACGAAGCGATCAACCACATCCACTGGGCAACGAACCGCAAGCAGGACGACATTCCGCTCCTGATGGCGCTTGCCTGCGACCACCGCATGCAGCTCGTCGACGTTGCCGACGAACTTGGCGTGCCGCACGAGAAGATTTCCGAATTCAAGCGCCTCACCGTCAAGGCAGCCGCGCGGGTCGCGGACGGGCGCCCCGGCTACGGCATGCTGATCGACGAGCGCTTCGGCCGCGACGCCTTCTTCGACGCCGCGACGCAGAACTTCTCCTGGCTCGGCCGGCCGGTCGAGCTGCCGGGCTCCAAGCCGCTGCGCTTCGAGTTCAGCCAGGACATCGGCTCGCAGCTCGTCGAATGGCCGCTCGACCATTGCATCAAGTGCCTGTGCTTCTATCATCCCGACGATCCGGCCGCGCTCAAGAGCGAGCAGCAGGAGAAGCTGCGCACGCTTTTCGAGGCCGCGCGCCGCGTCGGGCGCGAATTGTTGATCGAGATCATCGCGGGCAAGAACGGGCCGCTCAAGGATGATACGGTGTCGACGGCGCTGCAGGAGCTCTACGATCTCGGCATCAAGCCGGACTGGTGGAAGCTGGAGCCGCAGGCCTCCAGCGGCGCATGGGCGAACATCGAGGCGGTGATCGCCAAAAATGACGCCTATTGCCGTGGTATCGTGCTGCTCGGCCTCGAAGCGCCGACCGAGGAACTGGTGAAGGCCTTCGAGGCAACGAGGGTGGCGCCGGCCGTCAAGGGCTTCGCCGTCGGCCGCACGATCTTCATCGATGCCGCCCGCGCCTGGATGGCCGGGAAGATGGACGACGAGGCGGCGATCGCCGACATGGCCGGCCGCTTCCGCGCGCTGACCGATGCCTGGCTGAGGACGCGCGGCCTGTGAACAAAGAGCTTGGGAGGAAGACCATGGCAAAGACGATCCGGCTGACGATGGCGCAGGCCGTCGCGCATTTCCTGAAGGCACAGATGACGGTCGTGGATGGCAGGAAGGTGCCGATCTTCGCCGGCGTCTGGGGCATTTTCGGCCACGGCAACGTCGCCGGCATGGGCGAGGCGCTCTACCAGGTGCGCGAGGACCTGCCGACGCTGCGCGCCCACAACGAGCAGGGCATGGCCCATGCCGCCGTCGCCTTCGCCAAGGCGAGCTTCCGCCAGCGCTTCATGGCCTGCACGACCTCCATCGGCCCCGGCGCACTGAACATGGTGACCGCCGCCGGCGTCGCCCATGTCAACCGCCTGCCCGTGCTGTTCCTGCCCGGCGACGTCTTCGCCAACCGCATTCCCGACCCGGTCCTCCAGCAGATCGAGAATTTCGGCGACGGCACCGTCTCGGTCAACGACGCCTTCCGCTGCGTCTCGCGCTATTTCGACCGCATCACCCGGCCCGAGCAGATCATCCCGGCGCTGAAGCGCACCATGCAGGTGCTGACCGACCCGGTCGATTGCGGCCCGGTGACGCTCTCGCTCTGCCAGGACGTGCAGGCGGAAGCCTATGACTATCCGGCGAGCCTCTTCGAAGAGAAGGTCTGGACGCAGCGCCGCCCGCGGCCGGACAGCGACGAGCTTGCCGCCGCCATCGCCACGCTGCGCAAGGCGGAAAAGCCGCTGATCATCGCCGGCGGCGGCGTGCTCTATGCGCAGGCGACCGCCGAGCTGAAGGCCTTTGCCGGCATGCACGGCATTCCGGTCGCCGTCACCCAGGCCGGCAAATCGGCGCTGCCGGACGACCATCCGCTCTGCATGGGCTCGATCGGCGTCACCGGCACCTCGGCCGCCAATGCCTTTGCCGAGGAGGCGGACGTCATCCTCGCCGTCGGCACCCGCATGCAGGACTTCACCACCGGCTCCTGGGCGCTGTTCAAGAACGACGCCGTGACGATGATCGGCCTCAACACCGCCGCCTTCGATGCCGCCAAGCACAACAGCCAGCCGCTCGTCGCCGATGCGCGCGAGGGCCTGACGCTGCTTTCCGAGGCGCTCGGCGGCTGGAAGGCCCCGGCCGCCGTGGAGGCAGCCGCGAAATCCCGCAAGGCGGATTGGTTGGCCGCCGCAAACCGAGCGACCGCGGCGACCAACGTGGCCCTGCCCTCCGATGCGCAGGTCATCGGCGCGGTGCAGCGCACGATCGGCGGGGAGAATTCGGTCCTCGTCTGCGCGGCCGGCGGCCTGCCGGGCGAATTGCACAAGCTGTGGCAGGCCCACAGGCCGGGCGGCTACCACATGGAATACGGCTTCTCCTGCATGGGCTACGAGATCGCCGGCGGCCTCGGCGTCAAGCTGGCGCGGCCGGAGGCCGATGTGGTCGTCATGGTCGGCGACGGCTCCTACATGATGATGAATTCCGAGCTGTCGACCTCCATCATGCTCGGCCAGAAGCTGACGATCGTCGTGCTCGACAACCGCGGCTACGGCTGCATCAACCGGCTGCAGATGGCGACCGGCGGCGCGAACTTCAACAACCTCCTGAAGGACTCGATGATCGAGACGATGCCGGACATCGACTTCCGGGCGCATGCCGAGAGCATGGGCGCGGTCGCCGTCAAGGTCTCCTCCATCGCCGACCTCGAAACGGCCATCCAGCAAAGCAAGGGCAACGACCGCACCTCCGTCATCGTCATCGACACGGACCCGCTGGTCACCACCAAGGACGGCGGCCACTGGTGGGATGTCGCGGTGCCGGAAGTGAGCGCGCGCGACGAGGTCAACACGGCACGCGAGGCTTATGTGAAGGCGCTCGAAGCCCAGCGGATCGGTTAGGATAGATAACGCCCTCTCTTTCGTCATCCTCGGGTCAAGCCCGAGGATGACGAAAGAGAGGGAAGAGACAATGACGATGCAAGGGAAGCCCCGCTTCCCCCCAAGGAGACGATCATGAAAGCCAAACTCGGCATGTCGCCCATCGCGTGGTGGAACGACGATCTTCCGGAACTCAGCGACGACGTGTCCCTGGAAGAATGCCTGCGGCAGTCGCGCAGCGCCGGCTTCACCGGTATGGAACAGGGCCGCCGCTTCCCGGGCAATCCGCAGGAGATGCTGCCCATCCTGCGCGCGGCCGACGTGACGCTGTGCGGCGGCTGGTTCTCCGGCACGCTGGTCGACGAGGAGCTTTCGGCCAACAAGGACCGCATCGCCCCGATGATCGAGCTGTTCAAGGCGGTCAACGCGCCCTGCATCGTCTATGGCGAGCTCGGCCGCTCGATCCAGGGCGACCGCTCCAGGCCGCTTGCCACCAAGCCGCGCCTTTCCGACGACGAGATGAAGGCCTATGGCCGCCGCCTCACCGAATTCGGCGAATGGTGTGCGGACCAGGGCATGCCGCTGTCCTACCACCACCACATGGCCGCCGTCGTGGAGACCGAGCCGGAACTCGACGCCTTCATGAAGAATTCGGGCGAAGGCATTCCGCTGCTGCTCGATGCCGGCCATCTCGCCTTTGCCGGCGGCGACGTATTGCGCGCCATCGACAACCACCACGCCCGCATCAACCACGTCCACGTCAAGGACATCCGCCAGTCGGTGGTCGATGGGCTTGACCGCACGAAGCAATCCTTCCTCGATGCCGTGGCGCTCGGCGCCTTCACCGTTCCGGGCGACGGCTCGCTCGATTTCGGCGCCATCGTCCAGCGCCTCGCCGATCATGGCTATGAAGGCTGGTTCGTCGTCGAGGCGGAGCAGGATCCCCGCAAGGCGCCGCCGCAGAAGATGGCCGAGGTCGGCCATGCGGAACTGATGCGCGTCATGACGGCGGCGGGCTATACCGTGGAGACGGAAGGGTTTCCGAAAGGATAACCCTCCCCCGATGCCGACCGAAAGGAAGAAGCCCATGTCGACCCTCATCATCAAACCCGAAGGCAACCATGGCCGCGTCAGCCATGTGACGCCCGAAAGCGCCGGCTGGACCTATGTCGGCTTCGACCTGCACCGCATGAAGCCGGGCGAGATCCTGGCGGCCGAGACGGGAAGCCGCGAGGTCTGCCTCGTGTGGATCTCCGGCAAGGGCAAGGCGACGGCGGCGGGCGAGGATTTCGGCATTCTCGGCGAGCGCATGAGCCCCTTCGACGGCGCGCCGCACGCGCTTTACATCCCGGCCAATTCCAACTGGTCGGTCACGGCGGAGACGGACCTGGAACTTGCCGTCTGCTCGGCCCCGGGCGGCGGCGACTACAAGGCCAAGGCCATTCCGCCGGGCACGCATCCGAAGATCAGCCGCGGCAAGGGCTCGAATGTCCGGCATGTCCACAACATCATGCCGGAAGACGACGATTCTGCCCATTCGCTGCTCGTCGTCGAGGTGATCACGCCGAGCGGCAACACCTCGTCCTACCCCTCGCACAAGCACGACCAGGACAACCTTCCGCACGAGAGCTTCCTGGAGGAGACCTACTACCACCGCCTCAACCCGCCGCAGGGTTTTGCCTTCCAGCGCGTCTATACGGACGACCGTTCGCTCGACGAGGCGATGGCGGTGGAGGACGGCGACGTGACGCTGGTGCCGAAGGGCTACCACCCCTGCGCCACCATCCACGGCTACGACCTCTATTATCTCAACGTGATGGCCGGGCCGAAGCGGGTGTGGAAATTCCACAATGCCAGGGAGCACGAGTGGCTGCTCGCCTGAGCGGCTACCGCTTCCACCGGCGCGTCAGGCCCCACGCTTTCGCGATCTCCAGCGTCGAGGAGAAGCCGACCTCCAGCATGAAGGGCTCGGTCGCGGCGGCATAGCCGCCGCCCTCGCCGCGCTCCACCGGCGTGCCGTGGCCCATGCCGTCGATCTCGTGGAAGGTGACGAGCGGCTTGCCCTCCTTGTCCGGCCAGATGCGCGTGCGACTGCCCTTCATGCGCTTTTCCACGAAGGCCTCCTTCGGCAGGCGGTAGAGGTCGCGCCATTGCTCGACGAGCGCGAGGCCGTTCGACAGCGCAACGGTGTCGTCCGCCGTGCCGTGCCAGATGGAGATAGCGGGCCTGCGCGCGATGCGCGGGGAGACGGCGCGCACCAGGTCGCTCCATTCGCGCGGGCTCCTTTCCGGCGCCTCGCCCATCGCGTCGAAGGCGCGGGTGGCGTCGCGCGCGGCGCCGAAGGGCAGGCCCGCGATGATCGCGCCGCCGGCAAAGAGCGTGGGATAGTTGGCGAGCATCGCCGCCGTCATCGCCCCGCCGGCCGAAAGGCCGGTGATGAAGATGCGCTCCGGATCGCTTGCCGCACGTTCGGTCGCATAGGCGACCATCTGGCGGATCGACATGAGTTCGCCGCGGTCGCGCGTCACCTCGCTCGGCCGGAACCAGGTGAAACAGCGCCGCGGATTGTTCGCCTCGCGCTGCTGGGCATAGACGACCGAGAAGCCGCGCTCTTCGGCGAGCGACGCCCAGCCGGCCGCGCGATCATAGCTTTCGGCATCCTGCCGGCAGCCGTGCAGCACCAGGACGAGCGGCCGCCCCGCCGGAAGACCCTGCGGAATATGCTCGAACATCAGGAGGCAGCCCGGATTGCTGCCGAAGCCGGCGACCTCCTCGATCGCGGAGGCGCCGGCCGGACGGCGGCGGGTGGCGGGCGCCTTGCGCTCGGGATTGCGGTTGAAGGGCCAGAACAGGTCGCCCAGCCGCGCTTCGGTCGGCAGCAGCCGCTCGACCGATCGCTTGAAGCGGTCCCGCATGCCTGGCCTCTCTTTCGTGGAATTGCCCATCGTCAGGTTATTTGCTCATCCGGCACGGCGGGATCAAGGCAAAACGGGAAAAAGGTGGGGGATGGCTCATTCTCCGGACTCATGAGGGCATTCACAAATAGCCAAAGCCTTTGCCGCTCCCTTTCGTTCCCGGCCTTTCGGTAAGGGGCAAGCTGATGTAGCACTTCTGCAACGACGAAACCGCGACAGGAGGACATCCATGAGCGAGCACCACAGCGCCACCCCTGAGCAGGCCCGCGCCAGGATGGCCCCCTTCGACTGGGCGGACCCCTTCCTCCTCGAAGACCAGCTGACTGACGAAGAGCGCATGATCCGCGACACGGCGCGCGCCTATTGCGACGACAAGCTCGCCTCCCGCGTCACCGAGGCCAACCGCCACGAGATCTTCCACCGCGAGATCATGAGCGAGATGGGCGAACTCGGCCTGCTCGGCCCGACGATCCCGGAAGAATACGGCGGCGTCGGCGCCAACTATGTCTCCTACGGCCTCGTCGCCCGCGAAGTCGAGCGCGTCGATTCGGGCTACCGCTCGGCCATGTCCGTGCAGTCCTCCCTCGTCATGCACCCGATCTTCGCCTACGGCACGGAAGAGACCCGCAAGAAGTACCTGCCGAAGCTCGCCTCCGGCGAATGGGTCGGCTGCTTCGGCCTCACCGAGCCCGACCATGGCTCCGACCCCTCCTCCATGATCACCCGCGCCAAGAAGGTCGACGGTGGCTACCTGATCTCCGGCGCCAAGAACTGGATCACCAATTCGCCCATCGCCGACGTCGCCGTCGTCTGGGCGAAATCCGACGCGCATGACGACAAGATCAAGGGCTTCGTGCTGGAACGCGGCATGAAGGGCCTTGAGACGCCGAAGATCGAGGGCAAGTTCTCGCTGCGCGCCTCGGTGACGGGCATGATCATGATGCAGGACGTCTTCGTGCCTGACGAGAACCTGCTGCCCGAGGTCGCCGGCCTTGCCGGTCCCTTCGGCTGCCTCAATCGCGCCCGCTACGGCATCGCCTGGGGCGCCATGGGCGCGGCCGAATTCTGCTGGCATGCCGCTCGCCAGTACACGCTCGACCGCAAGCAGTTCGGCAAGCCGCTCGCCGCCACCCAGCTCATCCAGAAGAAGCTCGCCGACATGGAGACCGAGATTTCGCTCGGCCTGCAGGGGGCGCTGCGCCTCGGCCGCCTCTTCGACGAGCACCGCGCGCCGGCCGAACTCATCTCGCTGATGAAGCGCAACAATTGCGGCAAGGCGCTCGACATCGCCCGCGTCTCGCGCGACATGCACGGCGGCAACGGCGTCTCCGACGAATACGGCGTCATCCGCCATGTCATGAACCTCGAGGCGGTCAATACCTACGAGGGCACGCACGACATCCACGCCCTCATCCTCGGCCGTGCCCAGACGGGCCTCCAGGCCTTCCAGTAAGCCCCGCTTCGGCGGCCGCTCGTTCGAATGCGTGCGGCCGTCTTCACGTTTTGTCCATCCCGTTTCGGTACACTCGGCAACGAGCCACAGGAGCGGGAGGGAGCCATGCCCCTCGAACACGTCCACGACCAGCTTCGCCTGCGCCACCCCAAGCGCAGCTTCGTCCAGTATCGCATCGACAGGCCGGGGTTCGTTACGCCGATCGGCCACCATCTCAGCACGGCGATGCGCTATACCTGCCTCATCCGCAGCATTTCCAGCGCCGGCGCGATGCTCTCCATCAACAAGGCGCTGACCCTGCCGGAGAACTTCTACCTGGAGATCCACGGCATCCGCGACGAGATCCCCTGCACGGAGTTCAAGCGCGACGGCGAGGAGCTGGTGGTACGCTTCAACATGTTCCTCGACGCGGATTTCCTCGGCCTCGTGCTCGGCCATGCGCCGCACGATCACGACGCCTGAACGGCCGCCCGGCCGAAAAGGGCGACGTCTAAACTTTTAAGCATTTGTTTCAACCAAACAAAACAATCGCCTGCGACACTCTGCCCCGTCTCGGTCGGACATGACGTCCTCTTTGGGAGAAGCGGCAATGAATGACGACGCCAAGCAGCGCGCAGGCGCAGGCCTCTACGAGCGCAAATGGGAACGGTTCGCGGTCAACCGGCAGGGCATGCTGATGACGGTCGGTTTCGACCTGATGGCGCCCAAGACACGCAGTTGCAGGCTGATCGACATATCGCTCGGCGGCGCCAGTTTCACGGTCGGCACGACGATCGGCTTGCCGCTGCACTATTACCTTTCCATCGTCGGCGTCGCCTCGCGCATCGGCTGTGCGGAAGTCTACCGCAACGACAACCGCATCGGCGTGCAGTTCATCAAGGAAATCGACGATGAACTGCTGCGCATGATCGTGCGGTCCGACTACTTCACCGGCGGCATCACCGGCCGGCTGAAGCAGACGGAGCGGCCCTACATGGTCGGCGTCGAGAACAAGGTCGGCATCGGCTCGGCGATCACCTGAGCGTTTCCCCGCCTCGCATTATTGGCTAGGGTGCCCGCCGGGAAACCGATTCCGGCGTCCCGCATCCGCGTCGATCGATCCCAGGCAGGCCCATGTCCGCATTCTCCCGCTTCACCGCCCTCGCCCAGTCGCTGCCCGCAACCGTGCCCTTCGTCGGGCCGGAGGCCATCGAGCGCAATCGCGGCCTTGCCGTGCGCGCCCGCATCGGCGCCAACGAGAGCGGCTTCGGCCCGGCCCCGTCCGTCCTTGAGGCGATCAGCGCCGCCGGCCGCGCGACCTGGATGTATGCCGATCCGGAGAATTTCGACCTGCGCGAGGCGCTTGCCCTTCACCACGGCATTTCCCGCGACAATATCGCCATCGGCGGCGGCATCGACGGGCTGCTCGGCGAGATCGCGCGGCTTGTCATCGACCCGGGCACGCCGGTCGTCACCTCGCTCGGCGGCTATCCTACCTTCAACTATCATGTGAACGGCTTCGGCGGGCGGCTCGTCACCGTGCCCTATGCCGGCGACCGGGAGGACCTCGACGGCCTGCTCGCGGCCGTGCGCCGGGAAAATGCGCCGCTCGTCTATTTCGCCAATCCGGACAATCCGATGGGAAGCTGGTGGGACGCCGGCAGCGTCGTCGCCTTCGCGCGGGCGCTGCCGGAAACGACGCTGCTCGTTCTCGACGAGGCCTATGGCGAGACGGCGCCGGCGGGCACCGTTCCGCCGGTCGACGCCCTGATCGGCCAGCCGAACATCTTGCGCATGCGCACCTTCTCGAAGGCCTACGGCCTTGCCGGCGCGCGGATCGGCTATGCGATCGGCACGCTCGGCAATGCGCAGGCCTTCGACAAGATCCGCAATCATTTCGGCATGGCCCGGATTTCGATCCAGGCGGCGCTCGCCGCGCTGGAGGACCAGGCCTATCTTGCGGACGTCGTCGCCCGCATCGCCGCCTCCCGCGAGCGCATCGCGCGGATCGCGCGCGCCAACGGTCTTGCGCCCCTCGCCTCCGCCACCAATTTCGTCACCGTCGATTGCGGCCGGGACGGCACCCACGCCCGCGCCATCGTCGAGGGCCTGATGGAGCACGGCGTCTTCATCCGCATGCCGGGCATCGCCCCCCTCAACCGATGCATCCGCATCAGCGTCGGGCCGGACATGGACATGGCGTTGCTGGAGGAGGCGTTGCCGCAGGTGTTGGAGGCAATAGGCAGTAGGCAGTAGGCGGTGGAACTCGGTCGGTCGCGGTCGGATGAGACTTTTTCTTTTGACCGTGGAGCCTTCCTGTTCCCTATTGGCTACTGCCTACTGGCTACCCCCTATCAATGAACCGTCATCCACTCGCGCGCTGCACGCAGCGCCAGCGCAAGGTCGGTCTTGGTCATCGTCGCGGCAAGGTCGGCGCGCAGCTCGGCGGCGCGTTCGCAACCCTTGATGGCGGCGATGTTGAGCCACTTGTGCGCCTGCACCACGTCGACGGCGCAGCCGCGGCCGGTGGCATACATGAGGCCCATGTCGCAGAACATCTCGGCGCGGTTCTCGCCGCCCGTCATGGCGGCCGTTTCGGTGTTCTGAAAGTCAAAGCGTGCCATTTCGATTGTCCCTGTCTACCTGGTTTCTGCTCGTATCGTCCTGTTTTACCTGCCCTTTCGGGCCTCCTTGGGCGCCTGCCGTCTTCAGCGGCCTTGGTCTTCCTTCGGAGTTTTGCCGGCGGGTTTTCCCTGCTCGTCTTATGGCTCCACTATGCCGCCGGCCTTTCAAAATGCGCTTAAAATGCATGCTTAATTTGAGACGAACAAAGTCCAAACGCTTGGTAAACTTGGGTTTTCGTTAAACATCGCACCCGCTGGAAACCACGGCATTCGCGTAAAAATTTACCGATTGTTCAACCGCCGATTTCAACCTTTCGCTAACCACGCGAAACGGTCCGCTTTTTCCCGACGCGTTTTTTCACACGGTGCGGGGGCCTGCCCCAAGGCGCGATCACAGCTTTCCTGAACGGGAGATGAACCGCCCCCTCAGGGAGCGTTCAGTCCCGCAATGCGACAAGGGCCATGCTGAAACATTTCAATGAGGGACGACACCATGGACATCCTCGCACGCCGCCTGACGATCATCACCCTGCTGATGGCCATTTTCGCGATCATGCTCGCCGCCGCCGTCGAGACCGACTATCGCCGCAGCACGCACAACACCACCGGCAAGCTCGTCGCCTGCGTGACGCCGGACATGTGCCGCGCCTCGCTCTGATTTCCTCTTAAAAGACCTGGACACGCCGAGATGACGACCGCCCTTGCCCATACCTGCGCCACCGCCCTGCGCATCCTCGCCCTCTCGGCGATGATGATCGCCCCCGTCGGTGCGCTCGCCTGGAGCAATGCGGGCGGTCTCGGCATCGAAAAGCAGGGGGCGGGCCTCGTCCTCTTCGTCACGCTCCAGCGCCAGTCGATGAGCTGAGTTTCCGCCTTCCCTCTCCCCGATCCGTGTTAAACCGGCCGGGCCAGCGCTTCTCCCTTCCCGCCGCCCGATATCCGGAAAGGGCTTCAGCCGCACGGCGATCGTTGAAGCCCGGAGCCCGCGGATGAAATCCCTCCTCGTCTTTTCCCTCGCCGCGCTGGCCGAGATTGCCGGGTGCTTTTCCTTCTGGGCCTGGTGGCGGCTCGACAAGTCCGTCCTCTGGCTCCTGCCCGGCATGGCCTCGCTCGCGCTTTTCGGCTGGCTGCTGACGCAGGTCGACAGCGCCTTTGCCGGCCGCGCCTATGCGGCCTATGGCGGTGTCTATATCGCCGCTTCCCTGCTCTGGCTCTGGCTTGCCGAAGGGCTTCGCCCCGACCGCTTCGACGCCCTCGGCGCGGCGCTGGCCCTCGTCGGCGCCGGCATCATCCTGGCGGGGCCGCGCTAGAGCATTTCCAGCCGAAGCGAAGTCGCTTCGGCGCCGGACAATGCGGCAAAAACAAGGAGATGGAGCATTTCCGGTTAACCCGTGTTCACCGGAAATGCTCCAGGGCTTGCGGACGCGCCGAAGTTGTCGTTTGCTTGTCGAAAAACAGCACCTATAGTGATTCATGAGCAAACGAATCTTCTCTCCGAAGCCCCTTTCCTTCGCAACGCCCGAGCGCTACGAGCCGCAATCCTTCGAGGATCCGGCGGCCGCCGTCGATGCCCTGCAGGCCCTCTACGACCGCAACACGGCCTTCCTGACCGACGCCTTCGTCTCGCTCGGCAGGAGCGGCACGCCCGACAATCGCTTCCGCGCCTGCTACCCGCAGGTCTCCATCGAGACGACCAGCTTCGGCCATGTCGATTCCCGCCTGTCCTACGGCTATGTCGCCTCGCCCGGCGTCTACACGACCACCATCACGCGCCCGAAACTCTTCCGCCACTATCTCAAGGAACAGCTGGGCCTCCTGATGCGCAACCACGGCGTCCGCGTCGTCGTGTCGGAATCGACGACGCCGATCCCGCTGCATTTCGCCTTCGGCGAAGGCGCCTATGTGGAGGCGGAGATCGCCGAGGGCATCGAATTGCCGCTGCGCGACCTGTTCGACGCGCCGGACCTCACCACCACCGACGACGAGATCGCCAACGGCGCCTACGAGCCCGGCCCGGGCGAACCCTCGCCGCTTGCGCCCTTCACCGCGCAGCGCGTCGATTATTCGCTCGCCCGCCTCAGCCACTACACGGCCACGAGCGCCAACCATTTCCAGAACTTCGTGCTCTTCACGAACTATCAGTTCTATGTCGACGAGTTCTGCGCCTGGGCGCGCCAGCAGATGGCCGAGGGCGGCAACGGCTATACGGCCTTCGTCGAGCCCGGCAACATCGTCACGCCCGCCGGCGCCGACAAGCCGGAAACGGACCTCACGCTCGCCCGCCTGCCGCAGATGCCCGCCTACCACATCAAGAAGAAGGGCCATGGCGGCATCACGCTGGTCAATATCGGCGTCGGCCCCTCCAACGCCAAGACGATCACCGACCATATCGCCGTGCTGCGCCCGCATGTCTGGCTGATGCTCGGCCATTGCGCGGGCCTCAGGAACAGCCAGACGCTCGGCGACTACGTGCTCGCCCACGCCTATGTGCGCGAGGACCACGTGCTGGACGACGACCTGCCGGTCTGGGTGCCGATCCCGGCGCTGGCCGAGGTGCAGGTGGCGCTGGAAAGCGCCGTGGAAGAGGTGACGGGCCTCGAAGGCTACGACCTGAAACGCATCATGCGCACCGGCACCGTGGCGACGATCGACAACCGCAACTGGGAACTGCGCGACCAGCGCGGCCCGGTCAAGCGCCTCTCCCAGTCCCGCGCCATCGCGCTCGACATGGAATCGGCCACCATCGCCGCCAACGGCTTCCGCTTCCGCGTGCCCTACGGCACCCTGCTGTGCGTGTCCGACAAGCCGCTGCACGGCGAATTGAAGCTGCCCGGCATGGCGACGGCGTTTTATCGGACCCAGGTGAACCAGCATTTGCGGATCGGCATCCGGGCGCTGGAAAAGCTCGCCGGCATGCCGACGGAGAAGCTGCACTCGCGCAAGCTCAGAAGCTTCTTCGAGACGGCGTTTCAGTGATGTTGTGAGCGATCTCGCCTTGGTGTATGATTTTCGTGTTTCATACACATGCGAGGTTGCCATGCGCACGAACATCGATCTCGATGACGATTTGATTGCGAAAGCGAAAGAATTCACCGGCCTGCCCACGAAGAAGGCCATCGTGGATCTCGCGCTTCGTGAACTCGTGCAAAATTGGGAACGCCGCGACGCTCTCGAAAACCTTCGCGGCTTGGGCTGGGAGGGTGACCTCGACGAGATGCGCACGGATATCGATCCGGACGAAGAATTGCTTCCAGACGCTGCGGAATGATCGCTGTCGATAGTTCCGTCTGGATCGCGCTGATCCATGACCGTGACACGCCCGAGGTCATGCGGCTCAGGGCAATTTCGAACCCGGCGCAAATCATCGTTGGCGATATCGTCTTACTGGAAGTTCTGCGCGGCGCTCGCAGCGATAAGCATGCGACTTACCTGCAGAAGGAGTTGGCGGCCTTCGCGCACGTCACGATGCTTTCGCCGGAAATTGCAGTGAAAGCAGCCGCGAACTTCCGCCTTCTTCGTTCAAAAGGCATCACCATCCGCAAGACCGCCGATCTCATCATCGGCACTTATTGCATGGAGCACGGCCATAGCCTGCTCCATGCCGACAGGGATTTTAATCCGATGGCCGAGCATCTCGGCCTTCGGATCGCTTGAATCGTCTCAGGCCGTCATCACCTTCCAGGCATGCTCCAGCCCCTTGCGGGTGATGTCGATCATCTCATCGACTTCCGCACGGGTGATGACGAGCGGCGGGGAGAAGAGCATGCGGTCGCCGGTGGCGCGCAGCACGAGGCCGTTCTCCAGGCAATGGTTGCGCACGGTGACGCCGGCCTTTTCCTTGTCCTCGAAGCGCTTGCGGGTTGACTTGTCCTCGGCGAGCTGCACGGCGGCCATCAGGCCGACCTGCTGCACCTCGCCGACGATCGGCAGGTCCTCCAGCGATTTCAGGCCCGCGGCAAGATAGGGGCCGATATCGTCGTGCACGCGCTCGACGAGCTTTTCCTCCTCGATGATGCGCAGGTTCTCCAGCGCCGCGGCGGCGCAGACCGGGTGGCCGGAATAGGTGAAGCCGTGGTTGAAGTCGCCGACCTCCTCGACCAGCACATTGCCGACGCGGTCGGAGACCATGACGCCGCCGATCGGCAGATAGCCGGAAGATAGGCCCTTGGCGATCGGCGCGAGGTCCGGCTCGACGCCGAAATGCTGGTGGCCGAACCAGTGGCCGGTACGGCCGAAGCCGCAGATCACCTCGTCGGCGACGAGCAGGATGTTCCTCGCCTTGCAGATGCGGGCGATTTCCGGCCAGTAGGTGGCCGGCGGCACGATGACGCCGCCCGCGCCCTGGATCGGCTCGGCGACGAAGGCGGCGACATTGTCCTCGCCGAGCTCGTCGATCTTCTCCTCCAGCTGGCGGGCCATCTTCAGGCCGAATTCCTCCGGCGACAGGTCGCCGCCCTCGGCATACCAGAAGGGCTGGTCGATATGGTGGATGCCGGCTATCGGGAGATCCCCCTGCTCGTGCATCCACTTCATGCCGCCGAGCGAGGCGCCGGCGACGGTGGAGCCGTGATAGCCGTTCTTGCGGGCGATGACCGCCTTCTTGGTCGGCTTGCCCACGGCGCCCCAATAGACGCGGGCCATGCGGAACCAGGTGTCGTTGGCCTCGGAGCCCGAGCCGGTGAAGAAGACGCGGTTGATGTTCGGCCCGGCATGCGACGTGATCTTCTGCGCCAGCAGCACCGCCGGCGGCGTCGTGGTGCCGAAGAAGGTGTTGTAGTAGGGCAGCTCGTTCATCTGGCGCAGGACGGCGTCGGCGATCTCGCGTCGGCCATAGCCGATATTGACGCACCAGAGGCCGGCGAAGCCGTCGAGATAGCGCTTGCCGTGGTTGTCGAAGATGTAGCACCCCTCGCCGCGTTCGATGATGCGCGTGCCGGTCGCGTTCAGCTTCTTCATGTCCGAGAAGGGATGAAGATGATGGGCGGCATCGAGGGCACCGAGGTTGGATACGGCTGCTGCACTGCTGTTCGACATTTGACTACATCCCTGGTGGTAGGCCTCGCCTTATTGAACGGCGGGACAGAATGGGTTACGAAAATGCCCATACAACAGGCATTTGGCAAGAGATCGGGCGCAAGCAAAATTTCTTGTCCATGCTTCCCGCCAAACCGAAGCAGGCACCATGACAAACGACAAGAAGGCAGCCGGTTCGCCGCCCGCCAATGCACCCACCGATGCCCCGGCCCGTATCGAAATCCTCCTCGTCGGCATGAACGGCGACCTGCGCGGCAAGCAGGTTCCGCCCGAGGGCGAGAAGAAGATCTGGGACGGTTCGGTGCGCCTGCCCTCTTCCACCCAGTCGCTCGACATCTGGGGCGACGACAATGACGACATAACGGGCCTTTCCATTTCCGTCGGCGACCCGGACGGCGTGTGCATTCCCGACCGCCGCTCGCTTGCCGCCATGCCCTGGGCGCCGGAAGGCTCGCGTCAGGTGCTGGCCACCATGCACGAATTCGACGGCACCGCCTCCTTCATGGACCCGCGCGCCATTCTCGCCCGCATGCTGAAGCGCTTCGAAGACAGGGGTTTGACGCCCGTCGTCGCGACGGAGCTGGAATTCTACGTGGTGGAGGACGATTTTCGCGTAACCGGCAAGCCGCGCCCGCCGGCGGCGCTGATGTATCGCGGCGAGCCCAACGGCTTCCAGCTCTACGACATGCGCGCGACGGATGCGCTCGACGGCTATCTCCAGACCGTACGGGCCTGGGCGAAGGCCATGGACCTGCCGGCCGATGCGACGACGGCCGAGTTCGGCCCCGGCCAGTTCGAGATCAACCTCCTGCACCGGCCGGATGCGCTCGCCGCCGCCGACGACTGCATCTACCTCAAGCGCATCGCCGAACAGGCCGCGCCCCGCTTCGGCCTGAAATCCACCTGCATGGCGAAGCCCTATGCCGAGCATGCCGGCTCCGGCCTGCATGTGCATTGCAGCGTCATCGACGGGGACGGCAGGAACATCCTCGACGCCCGGGGCGGGGATCCGGTGAAGCTGAAGTCCATCTGCGCCGGCATGCTGCAGACGATGCGCGACGCCCAGCTCGTCTTCGCGCCCTTCGCCAATTCCTACCGCCGTTTCCAGCCGGGCTCCTTCGCCCCCGTCGATCTCACCTGGGGCTTCGGCCATCGCGGCACCGCCATCCGCATTCCGGACAAGGACGGCCCGGCCGCGCGCGTCGAGCACCGCGTGGCGGGCGCCGACGTCAACCCCTACCTGCTCCTGACGGCCATCCTCGGCGGCATCCTGCTCGGTCTCGACAACGAGCTCGATCCGGGCCCGGTGACGGAACCGGGCAAGGAAGCGCCCGACGCCAAGCGCCTGACGCACGACTTCCTGACGGCCGTGGAAGAGTTCTCCGCCTCGCCCTTCATCAAGGACGCCTTCGGGGCGGAGTATCAGAAGCTCTACGGCGATACGAAGCGCAAGGAGGCGATCGTCTACCTGCGCACGGTGTCGGATTTCGACTACCAGACCTATCTGCCGCGGATTTAGAGCACCGCCCGTCCCTCATCCGGCCTGCCGGCCATCTTCTCCCCGCAAGCGGGGAGAAGGAGATAGGCCGTGCCGTTTTCCTCAAACAATGGCCGTTCGTAGGGCACCCCCAGACGCTACCCCTCAAGCCGCCGCCGGCTCGGCCGTCGCCATGGCCTTCGCCTGCACCTTCGGCACCATCACCTTCAGTTCGCCCGGATGCAGCCGGATCGAGACGTCGCGGTCCATCGGCAGGAGTTCGCCGTCGATGACGCAGTTGATCGCCCGGTCGACCCTCGGGAAATGCAGGTCGACCTCCGTGCCGGTCATTTCGATGACGTCGGCATTTTCCCGCAATTTTCCGCGCAGGATGTCGAAGGCGAGTTTCGCCACGCCCGCCGGCTTCAGCGGCTTCGTCGTGTAGAAGCCGAGATGGCCGCCGGTGAGGTCGTCGGCATAGAGCAGGCCGTTCTCGCCGAAACGGTTGTTCGACACGTTGATGGCCGAGACCTTCCGGTGCTCCTCGACGCCGTCGACGTTGAATTCCACCTCGAATTCCGGCGGATCGAAGACGACGCCGACGGCAGCGCGGGTATTGGCGACGATCTTGCCCAGGCGCGAGCGGTAGGTCATGGCGTTGCGCAGGCGCACCATGCGGGCGTGCAGGCCGGCGGAGAACTGGTGCACGAAGGCCCGGTCGTCCGCCGTGCCGATATCGGCCGCCGCGATGTCGCCGTCCGCCAGCGCGTCGATCGCCTGCCAGATGTCGAGCGGGATGTTCAGCGAGCGGGCAAAGAGGTTCATCGTGCCGGCGGGGACGATGCCGAGCGGCATCTTGCTCTGCCAGGCAAGGCCGGCCGCGGCCGAGACCGTGCCGTCGCCGCCGCCGGCCAGCATCGCGTCGAGATCCGTGCGCTCCGCGCAGCGGGTGAGTGCCATCTCGATATCGGCCCCCTCGACGATATCGCAGTCGAGGTGGTGCCCCGCCTCATAGAAGACCTTTTCCGCGTGGCGGGCATAGGCCTCCATGTCGGTGGTGCGGAACGTCCCTCCGTCCCTGTTGAATATCGCCTGTACTCTCATTCGCATACTCCGCATCTAGGCCGAGAACGCCCGGTGGATGAATTCGATCCATTAGATAAGCCAGAAAGCGGCGATTAGCGGGCGGGCGCGAAACACACTGCAAGAATTCGTGAGCGCGGCACCCCGGCCAAATCCGCGAGGAGGTGAAAAATCGCAGTAGGCAGCGCCGCCTTCTCTGATATATTGCCGCCCGGTCGCCTGCGTCGGGAGTACGCCGGCCGGCCGCATCGTCTTTCCCCATCGCGGCCCTGCCGGCCGGACCACACAGCATCAGCAGCCAGGAGGAGTGGCCGCCCGTGCCGGGTCTGTCGCCGATCGTCCGCGCGTGGATCATTCCTGCGGAGCCACCCGTGTCCGAACATGCCTTGCCCCCTGCCGCCCTCTCCTCCGGGCAGCCGCCGCTTTCGTCGCTCACCGTCACCCTCATCATCCTGGCGCTCGCCGTCGGCAGCTTCGGCATCGGCACCGGCGAATTCGCCATCATGGGCCTCTTGCCGGATGTCGGCGCCACCTTCGGCGTGACGACGGCCGAGGCCGGCTACGTCATCAGCGCCTATGCCTTCGGCGTGGTCGTCGGCGCGCCGGTCATCGCGGTCATCGGCGCGCGGTTCCGCCGGCGCGACCTGCTGCTGGTGCTGATGGGCCTGTTTGCCGCCGGCAACCTTGCCAGCGCCATCGCGCCCACCTTCAAGAGCTTCATCCTCTTCCGCTTCCTGTCCGGCCTGCCGCACGGCGCCTATTTCGGCGTCGCCGCGCTGGTCGCCGCCTCCATGGTGCCGGTCAACAGGCGCACCCAGGCGGTCGGCAAGGTCATGCTGGGGCTTACCGTCGCCACGCTGATCGGCACGCCGCTCGCCGCCTTCTTCGGCCAATTGTTCGACTGGCAGTTCATGTTCATCGCGGTCGGCATCACCGGCCTTTTGACCGTCGCGCTCATCGCCGTCTTCCTGCCGCGCGACAAGGCCCCGAAGGGCATCAACGCGCTGACGGAGCTCGGCGCGCTGAAGCGCAAGCAGGTCTGGCTGACGCTCGGCATCGCCGCCAGCGGCTTCTGCGGCATGTTCGCGGTCTTCTCCTACATCTCGCCGATCGTCACCGAGGTCGCCGGGCTGAATGTCGGCATGGTGCCGGTCATCATGGCCATCTTCGGCTGCGGCATGATCGTTGGCAACATCTTCGGCGCCAAGCTTGCCGACCTCTCGCTGATGCGCACCATCGGCTGGTCGCTGGCGCTCTACTTCTTCGTGCTGGTCAGCCTGTCGCTGACGGCCGAGAACCCCGTCCTGCTCGCCGTCTGCTGCTTCCTCATCGGCTGCAGCTTCGTCGTCGGCCCGGCGCTGCAGACGCGGCTTATGGATGTGGCCGGCGACGCGCAGACGCTCGCCGCCGCGCTCAACCACTCCGCCTTCAACGTCGCCAACGCGCTCGGCGCGCTCTTCGGCGGCATGGCGATCAGCGCCGGCTACGGCTACGGCTCGATGGGCTTCGTGGGCGCGGCGACCGCCGTCGTCGGCTTCGGCGTCTTCCTCGTCTCGCTAGCGCTGGAAAAGGCCGAGCCCGCGGCGACACCGGCCTGCCCGGCCGAGTGAACCGACACGACCGGAACGAACTGCACGGCGCCCCTCCGGGCGCCGTCTTCGTTTGCGCGCCTGTTACCGGGGTGACAGGGCTCGGCCGGGACTCTGGTAGAAATAGGCCATCGCAACCCGCCGAACACGACGAATGAAACGGCGGGTTGCAATCGGAGAACGGTCGAAAGACACTCCGCAGGCCCATGAACGCTCCTGGAGACATTGCATGTCCGCGCTTATCGAAAGCATCACCGGCAGCCGCATCTTCGGCTTCCTCGCCCGCACGATCCTCACTTCGATGTTCTGGCTCTCCGGCATCGCGAAACTTGCCGATTTCAACGCCGGCGTCGCCGAGATGGCGCATTTCGGCCTGGAGCCGCCGGTCCTCTTCAACATCGCCACCGCCGCCACCCAGCTTACCGGCTCCGCGCTGATCATCGCCAACCGCTGGACCTGGCTCGGCGCCGGCATGCTTGCCGTCTTCACCGCCCTCACCATCCCCATCGCGCACACTTTCTGGACCATGCAGGAGCCGCTGCGCACCATCGAGTTCTACGTGGTGATGGAGCACATCACCGTCATTGGCGCGCTGATGGTCGTCGCCTGGAAATCCGGCAAAGCGCCTGTCGCCGCCGCGCATTGACGACAGGCCGGGCGTCGCTCCCCCTCTCCGGAGCCACGCCCCGGACGGCCCTGCCTCTCCGGCCGTCCCAACCGCCCCGACGCCGCTCGTCGGGGCGGTTCTCCTCGTCGAAAAGAAAAAGCGCCCGCGGCTTTCGCCGGGGCGCCTTCCCTCGCGCGTGGCGGTCGGATCAACCGTGAATGATCTCGCGGTGCTTCTGGAGGCGCTTGCCGAAGGCCTGGCTGACGCGGTCGAAGATGATCGCGATGCCGACGATGGCGAGGCCGTTGAAGATGCCGAGCGTGAAATACTGGTTGGAGATGGCTTTCAGCACCGGCTGGCCGAGGCCCTGCACGCCGATCATCGAGGCGATGACGACCATGGCGAGCGCCATCATGATCGTCTGGTTGATGCCGGCCATGATGGTGGGCATCGCCAGCGGCATCTGTACGTTCTTCAGCTTCTGCCAGCTCGACGAGCCGAAGGCGTCGGCGGCTTCCAGCACATCCTTGTCGACGAGGCGGATGCCGAGATTGGTGAGGCGGATCATCGGCGGGATGGCGTAGATGACGACGGCGATGAGGCCTGGCACCTTGCCGATGCCGAGCAGCATGACGACCGGGATGAGATAGACGAAGCTCGGCATGGTCTGCATGACGTCGAGGATCGGGTTGATCACGTTCTGCAGCCGGTCGGAGCGCGACATGAGGATGCCCATCGGAATGCCGATGGCGATGGACAGAACGGTACAGACGAAGATCATCGAGACCGTCTTCATCGTATCGTCCCACATGTCGAGATAGCCGATCACCAGAAGCGTCGCGATCGTGCCGGCGACGATCTTCCAGTTGCGGCTGGCGAACCATGCGATGACGGCGATCAGCAGCAGGATGATCGGCCAGGGAGTGCGCGTCATGAAGCGTTCCGACCAGATCAGGAAATGCTGCAGCGGCACGAAGATCGATTCGATGCTGTCGCCATAAGCGCGCGTGAAGCCGCGGAAGCCCTCGTCGATCAGCTTCTTGAGGTCGCGCAAGGCGCCCGCGTCCATCGTCGGAAATTTCGTAAACCAGTCCATGTCGATCCCCTTCGGCTCCGGCCGGTCTTGCGCCGGCTTATATGAGCCTACCCTGAAGCATGCCGAGGGAAAGTGCGCGGCGATTTGCACCAAAGGCATGCGCTAAAACGAAGGCGAAGGGCGGCGCGCCCGCGACGCGCCGCCCCGTTCATCGGCCGCCGATCAGAGAGCGGCCTTGATCTTCTCGGCCGCGTCCGGCGAGACCCAGTCCTTCCAGAGGGCTTCGTTCTCCTCCAGGAAATGCTTGGCGCCGTCGTCGCCGCTCGCCTGGTTGTCGGTCATCCAGGCCATCAGCTTGTTGACCGTATCGTTCGACCAGGCGCGCTTGTTGAGATAGTCCATCACCTCGGCGCCGGCACGCTCGGAGAAGCTCTTGGTGACGAGCGTCTGGACCTTGTCCTTCGGCCAGTCGTTCTTCTTCGGGTCCGGGCAATCGGCGACCGTGTTGCAGCGCTTCCACTCGGCGGCGTCATAGGGCACGCCGTGGTCGAGCTTGACCATCTCGTACTTGCCGAGAAGGGCGGTCGGCGCCCAGTAGTAGCCGACCCAGCCTTCGTTGCGCTCGTAGGCCTTCGCGATGGAGCCGTCGAGGCCGGCGGCCGAACCGGTGTCGACCAGCGTGAAGTTCGCCGCTTCCCCGCCATAGGCCTTGTAGAGCTGGCTCGTCACCACCGTGCCGCCCCAGCCCTGCGGGCCGTTGTGCACGGCGCCCTTGGAGCTGTCTTCCGGATCCGGGAACAGTTCGGGATGCTTCAGCGCGTCGTCGATCGTCTTGATGTCGGGATGGGCGTCGGCGACGTATTTCGGGATCCACCAGCCCTGCACGGCGGCGTCGGAAAGCGCCACGGCGGCGCCGATCAGCTTGCCTTCCTCGATGCCGCGGTTGACGACGTCCGGCAGCAGGTCGACCCAGCCTTCGGGCGCCAGGTCCGGCGCGCCCTTCTCGATCATCGAGGTGATGGTCGGAACCGTGTCGCCGACGATGACCTCGGCGTTGCAGCCATAGCCTTCGGTGAGGATGAACTTGTCGAGCGCGGCGAGAACCTCGGCGCTCTGCCAGTTCATGCTGGCGATGGTCACGTCGCCGCATTCGGCGCGCGCCGCACCCGTCATGGCCATGAGGCCGGCGACGAGGCAGGTGGAAGCAAGAAGATGTTTCATATCCGTTCCCTCATTTCGGCGGTGTCATTGTGCCGACAAGGGCCCGCTGCACCGCCGGCGCCGGGCCCGTGATCCCATGCGGATCCTTCTTGGACAGGGCCAGTCGAGGGCCTTCTCTTTCCACGATACCGCAGCCTCGACTTTTGCAGCTACGGGTTCGAATGCCGCTACGAATGCGTCTGCCATTGACCCCTATGCGTCATGGAAAGGTCAAATTCGCGCGACGGCCCCGACTTTGTCCAAGCATTGGGCCGCAACGGCAATGTTATGATGCAATTCAGCTTTTTCAAAGAATGAAAACGCAAAAAGGGCCGGCGAAAGCCGACCCGTCCTTTTCGCCCGCAAAGGCGCGATGTCGCAACCGTGTTGCCCGTCAGGCCTGGCGGCGGCCCTGGATGACGTGGACGCGGCCGCCGGGCTGCACCCGGGCGTAAAGGTCGATCACGTCCTGGTTGAGCATGCGCACGCAGCCGCTCGACATGGCCTCGCCGATCGACCACGGCTGGTTGGTGCCGTGGATGCGGAACATCGTGTCGTTGCCGCTCTGGTAGAGGTAGATGGCGCGGGCGCCGAGCGGATTGTTGAGCCCGCCGGGCACGCCGCCGGCATATTTCAGGTTCTTCTTCGGGTCGCGGCGGATCATGTTCGGCGTCGGCGTCCAGGTCGGCCATTCCGCCTTGCGGCCGATAGTGGCGTTGCCGGCCAGCGAATAGCCCTGCCGGCCGACGCCGATGCCGTAGCGCATCGCCCGGCCGTTGCCGAGCACGTAGTAGAGCCGGCGGGCCGGCGTGTCGACGACGACGGTGCCGGTCGCATGGCCGGTGGCATAGGCGACTTCCTGGCGGCGCAGGTCGGGCTTGATCTTGTCGAGCGGAATCGCCTTCAGCGGGAACTTCTCGTCCAGCCGGTCGCCGTAATTGGCGCGGTCGCCGGTGCCGTTCGTCGCGCAGCCGGCGAGCAATGCGGATGCGCCGAGCAGGAATCCGCGGCGGGAAATCGACATGGTTAAAGCCCCTTGAATTTTCGTCCTCAGGGCCGGAAATTATGCGGTTATGGTTAATCGAGCGTTAAGCGGCCCGCGAGGGTTGCAGAGAGCGTTAAGGGGCGTGGCGGGAAAAGGGCGGCATCGGAAGCGGGCCGTATGTCCGCAGACGCGCAATCCTCCCCGCCTCGCCCGTCGCTGACGGAAGGGCGAGCGCGGACATGCGCATGAGGACATGTGTCCACAGACACTCTCCCCAACCTCCGTCATCCTCGGGCTTGACCCGAGGATCCATGCCACGAAGTCAGGGCCTGCCCGGGGGTGTGGATCCTCGGGTCAAGCCCGAGGATGACGGAAGAGAGGGAGGAGGATGGAGGAAGGGAAGGTGGAAATGAAGTTGGAGTTGGAAAGCTAAGCGGAAGTCGAAGGAAACTGCGAAAAATCGAGGACCGAGCGTGGCGGGGAAGAGCCGGCGGATTGGCCGGCTCCCCACTCCTCACATGTTCGGATAGACCGGCCCTTCGCCGCCCTGCGGCGGCACCCAGTTGATGTTCTGGTTGGGGTCCTTGATGTCGCAGGTCTTGCAGTGCACGCAGTTCTGCGCGTTGATGACGAAGACTTGCCTGCCGTCCTTCTCCACCCATTCGTAGACGCCCGCCGGACAGTAGCGCGTGGACGGGCCGGCATAGACGTCGAGTTCCGACGTCTTCTGCAGTTCCGGGTTCTTCACCTGCAGATGGACCGGCTGGTCCTCCTCGTGGTTGGTGTTCGACAGGAACACCGAGGAGAGGCGGTCGAAGGTCAGCACGCCGTCCGGCTTCGGATAGTCGATGCGCTGGTGTTTTGCGGCGGGTTCGAGCGACTGCGCATCCGTCTTGCCGTGCTTCAGCGTGCCGAAGAAGGAGAAGCCGAAGAGCGTGTTGGTCCACATGTCGAGGCCGCCGAGCGCCACGCCCACCGCCGTGCCGAACTTCGACCACAGCGGCTTGACGTTGCGCACCTTCCTCAGGTCCGAGCCGATGGCGCTGTCGCGCCAGCCCTGCTCGATCTCGATCGGCTCGTCATTGGCCCGGCCCGCCGCAATCGCATCCGCCAGCTTCTCGGCGGCGAGGATGCCGGAGAGAACGGCGTTGTGGCTGCCCTTGATGCGCGGCACGTTGACGAAGCCGGCCGAGCAGCCGATCAAGGCACCGCCCGGGAACGAGAGCTTCGGCACCGACTGGTAGCCGCCCTCGGTGATGGCACGCGCACCGTAGGAAAGCCGCTTGCCGCCCTCGAAGGTGCCGCGGATCGCCGGATGCGTCTTGAAGCGCTGGAACTCCTCGAAGGGGAAGAGATAGGGGTTCTTGTAGTTGAGATGCACGACGAAGCCGACGGCGACCATGTTGTCTTCGAGGTGATAGAGGAACGAGCCGCCGCCGGTCTTCATGCCGAGCGGCCAGCCGAAGGAGTGCTGCACGAGGCCGAGCCTGTGGTTCTCGGGCTTGACCTGCCAGAGTTCTTTCAGGCCGATGCCGAATTTTTGCGGCTCGCGATCCTTCTGGAGATCGAATTTCTGGATCAGCTGCTTGGCGAGCGAGCCGCGCACGCCTTCCGAGATCAGCGTGTATTTTCCCAAGAGCGCCATGCCACGGGTGTAGTTCGGGCCGGGCTCGCCATTGCGCTCGATGCCCATGTCGCCGGTGGCGACGCCGATGACGGCGCCCTCGTCGTTGTAGAGCACTTCGGTCGCGGCAAAGCCGGGATAGATCTCGACGCCGAGCTCTTCCGCCTTGGTCGCCAGCCACCGACAGACATTGCCGAGCGAGACGATGTAATTGCCGTGGTTGTTCATCAGCGGCGGCATGGCGAAGTTCGGCAGGCGCACGGAACCGGCAGGACCGAGCAGCAGGAAGTGGTCGTCCGTCACCTCGGTCTTGAAGGGATGGTCGGCATCCTCGCGCCAGTCGGGCAGGAGGCGGTCGATGCCGATCGGATCGACGACCGCGCCGGAGAGGATATGGGCGCCGACTTCCGAGCCCTTTTCCAAGACGACGACGGTAAGGTCGGGGTTCACCTGCTTCAGCCGGATCGCAGCAGACAGGCCCGCAGGTCCCGCGCCGACGACCACCACGTCGAATTCCATGCTTTCGCGTTCGGGCAGGTCCATGTGTTCGCTCATTCGTCTCTCCACCCCGCAACCCCTCAAAAGCCGCGGCAATTCCCTCGGGTCGGCCTGTCATGACAAATGCCGAAAGTCTTGTCGAGCCGTTCTGCGACAGACTTTCCCTGCATTTGCGCATGACGTCATGACAGGGCCGGAAGTTTATTGACCTTAACGTGAACGTCAATCGATTACCGTCGGCGTCGCCCCTTGCCTGCTTGATTCCGCCTTCCCCCCGCACTACGCATTCGAGCCGGCCCATCGGCAGAGGAAACGGGAACATGTCCGAGATTATCCGATCCCTCCAACGCGACTTGAACGATTTCGGCGATGCGCTCCACCTTATCGGCGGCGACCGGCTGGCGGACCGGCATCCCGGCGAGCATGCCAGCAATTTCGGCGCCGGCGCCATGGCCGTGCCGGCAACGCCCGAGGCGGCGGCCGCCGTGGTGCGCTGGTGCATTAAAAACGACGTGCCCGTCGTGCCGCAGGGCGGGCGCACGGGCCTCGTCGGCGGCAGCGTCAGCCAGCCGGGCGAGCTCATCCTCTCCACCGCCCGCCTCGACCGGATCGAGGCCATCGATCCCCTCGCCCGCACCGTCACGGTCGGCGCCGGCGTCACGCTCCAGGCCCTGCAGGAGGCGACGGCGGAGATCGGCCTCATTCCCGGCATCGATATCGCCGCGCGCGGCAGCGCCACCATCGGCGGCATGATCGCCACCAATGCGGGCGGCATCCTCGCTTTCCGCAACGGGGTGATGCGCCACCAGGTGCTCGGCATCGAGGCGGTGATGCCGGACGGCAGCCTGTTTTGCGACCTGACGCGCGTGCTGAAGGTCAGCGCCGGGCCTGACATCAAGCAGTTGCTCATCGGCTCGGAAGGCGCCTACGGCTTCGTCACCCGCGCCGTGCTGAAGCTCGAAAGCTTCAACCCGATGCGCGCCACCGCGCTCGTCGGCGTGCCGGATGCCACGGCCGCCCTCGCCCTCATCGCCCATTTCCGCGGCCGGCCCGCCTTGCAACTGGAAGGCGCCGAACTGATGTGGCAGCGCTATCTGCGTGACAGCGCGGCGGACAAGGGCTTCGACCTCGGCTGGCTGGAGGCCGATACGCCGGCGATCCTGCTGATGGAGATCTCCGCCGGCAGCGAGACGGAAGCCCGCGCGGCGCTGGAGGACGGCCTTGCCGCCCTCTGGGAGGCGCACGGGCTGACCTGCGGCACCGTCGCCGCCTCGCTCGACCAGGCACGGCGCTTCTGGGCGCTGCGCGAGGACGGCGACTTCATGTACCGGCATTTCCCGGCCGCCTCCTCCTTCGACGTCTCCGTGCCGCCGGGCGCGCTCGACGGCTATGTCGCCGGCCTGCGGCAGCGGCTGAAAGCGGTCGATCCCGGCCTGGACGCCTATGTCTACGGCCATATAGCGGACGGCAACCTGCACATTTCCGTCATCGGCAATGGCTATTCCGCCCCGGGCCCCAAGGCGCCGATCGAGGACGCGGTCTATGCCGGCATTGCGGACCTCGGCGGCAGCTTTTCCGCCGAGCACGGGGTGGGAACGGAAAAGCGCCGTGCCTATCTGAGCTACGGCAATGCATCGCGCCGCGCCGTGGCGCAGGCCGTCAAGGCCGCGCTCGACCCGAAAAACCTCTTCAATCCGGGCAAGGTGCCCTATCGCACCGATACGCCCCGAACATAGGACAGACCCCATGGATCTCGGAATTTCCGGCAAGCGCGCCCTCGTCCTCGCCTCCTCCCGCGGCCTCGGCAAGGGCATTGCCGAAGCGCTCGCCCGCGAAGGCGCGCATGTCCTCCTGTGCGGGCGCAGCGTCGAGACGCTGGCGAAGAATTGCGCGGCCATCAATGCGGAAGGTCCCGGGCGGGCCGACTGGGTGCAGGCCGATCTTAGCGACGAGGACGTCGTCGAGACGCTGATGCAGGCGGTGCGGGAAAAGCTCGGCGGGGTCGATATCCTCGTCAACAATTCCGGCGGGCCGACGCCCGGCTCCACCGAGGACATGAGCCCGGAAAAGCTGGCCGGCTACTTCCAGTCCATGGTGCTGCGCATCATCACGCTCACCAACCGGCTGCTGCCCGTCATGAAGGAGCAGCGATGGGGGCGCATCCTGACGGTCGCCTCCTCCGGCGTCATCGAGCCGATCCCGGGCCTGGCGCTGTCCAACACGCTGCGCCCGGCGCTGGCCGGCTGGTCGAAGACGCTGGCAAGCGAGGTCGCCGAATACGGCATCACCAGCAACATGCTTTTGCCCGGCAGCATCATGACGGACCGCCTGAAGAGCCTCGACACCGCCGCCGCCGAGCGCAGCGGCAGGAGCGTGGAGGAGGTGCGCGCCGCCTCGGAACGGGCGATCCCGGCCCGGCGCTACGGCGCGGTCGAGGAATTCGCGGCCACCGCCGCCTTCCTGTGCAGCGCGCCGGCCAGCTACGTCACCGGCAGCCTCATCCGCTGCGACGGCGGGGCGGCGCGGTCGGTCTGAGGCATCGGGGGCCAACCCTCGTCCGGCAGCCCATCGCACATGGAAGGAAACCGTTGCCGTTCTCCCTTCTCCCCCACGGGGGAGAAGGGGATGGGGCAACGCCAAACTCCATAGGCAATAGGCCTCCCGCCTCGGGGAGAAGATCAGGCCGAGGGGCAATCATACCTCCCCCCTTGCCTTCCCCGCCCGCCTGTGCCATCTGGCGCGCTCTCCCATTTCCGGGCGCGCCGACGCGCCTTTCGCGCGGGGCTTACGCCCCGCTTCAACACATTTTCGACGATCGGAGGGGCACGGCGATGGCGCGGGCACTCGGGCTTGATTTCGGCACGACGAACACGGTTCTGGCGCTTTCCGAAGACGCCGCGGCGACACGGTCCATGACCTTCACCAGCAGCGTCGGCGTCACCGACACGATGCGCACGGCGCTGTCCTTCATGAAGGATCCCGTCGTCGGCGCGCAGGCGCTGAAGGTGGAGGCGGGACAGGCCGCGATCCGCCAGTTCATCGACAATCCCGGCGATTGCCGCTTCCTCCAGTCGATCAAGACCTTCGCCGCGAGCGCCCTCTTCCAGGGCACGCTGGTCTTTGCCCGCCGCCATGCCTTCGACGACCTGATGGAGGTGTTCCTGCGCCGGCTGAAGGCCTATGCGGGCGACGGATGGCCGGCGGACGTCTCGCGCGTCATCGCCGGCAGGCCGGTGCAGTTCGCCGGCGCGAGCCCCGACCCGGCGCTCGCGCTCGAACGCTACAACGCGGCGCTGACGCGGCTCGGCTTTCCGGAGATCCACTATGTCTACGAGCCCGTCGCGGCCGCCTACTATTTCGCGCAGACGCTGAAGAGCGACGCCACCGTGCTGGTCGCCGATTTCGGCGGCGGCACGACGGACTATTCGCTGATCCGCTTCGAGCGGCAGGCCGGCCGGCTGACGGCAAGGCCGATCGGCCATTCGGGCGTCGGCATCGCGGGCGACCATTTCGATTCCCGCATGATCGAGCGCCTCGTCGCGCCGGAGATCGGCAAGGGCAGCTTCTTCAAGAGCTTCGACAAGGTGCTGGAGGTGCCGTCCGGCTACTATGCCAACTTCGCCCGCTGGAACCAGCTCTCGATCTTCAAGACGACGCGCGAATTCGCCGACCTCAAGTCGCTGGTCCGCTCGTCGCTCGCGCCGGAGAAGCTGGAACTCTTCATCGATCTCGTCGAGCATGACGAGGGCTATCCGCTCTACCAGGCGATCTCGGCCACCAAGATGGCGCTGTCGGCGGCGGACGAGGCGGAATTCCACTTCGCCCCGCTCGGCGCCGCCGGCCGCAAGACGGTCAGGCGCAGCGATTTCGAGGACTGGATCGCGCCGGATCTCGCCCGCATCGAGCGTGCGCTGGACGAGGTGCTGGACAAGACCGGCATCGCGCCCGGCGCCATCGACAAGGTGTTCCTGACCGGCGGCACCTCCTTCGTGCCGGCCGTCAGGCGCATCTTCACCCGCCGCTTCGACGCGGACCGCATCGAGAGCGGCGGCGAACTGCTGTCGATCGCCCACGGCCTTGCGCTGATCGGCGAGAGCGACGACGTGGCGCAATGGGCGGCCTGAAGATGACGGCGGCGCTTTCCTCCGGCAAGCCGCTTCGCTAAGGTACGGCCATGACCACCGCGAACGCCCTCGACCCCGCACAGCTTCGATCGCTCCTGCATTTCTATGCGGATGCCGGCGTCGAATGGCTGCTGGAGGAAGAGGCCGTCGACCGCATCGCCGAATTCGAGGCGATGCGCGCGGCGCGCGGCCTGCAGGCAGCGCGGGAAACCGCCCCCTCCCCGCAGCAGAGCGCCCGGCTGGTGCCGGCCCGGCAGGAGCCGACGCGCGCCGCGGCCCCCGCGCCCCAGCAAAATGCCCTGCCCAATGTCGCGATACCGGACAGCCAGGCGGTGGCCGAGGCCGAATTCGCGGCGGGCAACGCCCGCTCGCTGGACGAATTGCGCACGGCGATGGAGGCCTTCAACGGCTGCAACCTGAAGACCAGCGCCCGCTGCCTCGTCTTCGCCGAGGGCAATGCGAAACCGTCTGTCATGGTGATCGGCGCCATGCCGAATGCCGACGACGACCGCGACGGCCAGCCCTTTTCCGGCCGGCAGGGCGCGATGCTCGATCGCATGCTCGCGGGCATCGGGCTCGACCGGGCCGATCTCCTCCTCAGCAATATCGTTCCCTGGCGTCCGCCGGGCAACCGCCCGCCCTCGCAGCGCGAGGCCGATATCTGCCGGCCGTTCATCGAGCGGCAGATCGCGCTCGCCGAACCGAATCACCTGCTGATCCTCGGCAATTTCGCCGCGCGCTTCCTGCTGCGCTCCAACGACACAATCCATCAATTGCGGGGAGAATGGCGGGAAGTGGCGGTTTCCGGCCGCACGATTGCGGCCTTTGCGACGCTGCACCCGCAGGATCTGGTGACCGCCCCGGTCAGCAAGCGCCTCGCCTGGCAGGACCTGCTTGCTTTCCGTGCAGGGCTCAGGGGCTGACGACCAGAGTCAACTTCATGTTTTTCAATGGCTTAGCCCTCAAGCCTTGCGATTGATCGGCAGGCCCGCCAGAATCATGCCGCAAGCATGAACAAAATGTTTCAGCAGTCATGCGATTTGCACATATCTGCCGGGCAGAATGTCGCATTGCAAAATCGATGCTGCGGCGCAATATGACGATACGGGAGGGACAGGATTTAAGGAATCGATTCATGACCGCCCGCTTTCGGCCCATCCATTCGAGCTTCGAGACGCTCCGCCATTCCGGTCTGCGCACCGGACACGACTTCGGCGGCATCGCCGCCCCGGCCAACGAGCAGCTCACCGCCGCCGGCTTCGCCCGCATCAACCGCCCCGTCCAACTCTTCGCCGAGTTCATCCAGCGCTGAACCGATGCAAGGCGCGGACCCGCGCTCTTCGAGACCGACCGATCCCCGGAGCCACGCCATGGCCGCCTTTCGCAAGCTGATGTCCGACATTGCCGATATCCGCGCCGCCGTGAACGCCGCCCGGGAATATTCCGTGCTGGCTTCCCTGCCGCGCGATGCCGCGCAACGCGACCCGCTCAAGGCCTTCCTGCCGACCTGAGCCCGGCCACGGCTTTGAAGCCGGCCGGCGCTGTGCTACTGTCTTCGTCGTGAGGAGGTGAGACGCCTTTTCCTCCGGTGGAGACCGGGCCGAAGCCCGATCCCCGTTTTCTTAGCTGATCGTCAGGGTGAACCGCCAAGTCCTGAACCTGATCGTCAGCGTAAGCCGGATTCGCAAACGTCTCACCTCCTTTCGTTTTGCCGCGGCTTTTTTGGCCTGGCGCCTCCTCATAGCACAACCAGCCCGCGTTTCCCGCCCGCTCCGGCGACGCAAAATAGTCCTGTGCGACTTTGAAGGCGGCCGGCGCTGTGCTATTGTCTCCGTCGTGAGGAGGTGAGACGCCCTTTCCTCCGGTGGAGACCGGGCCGAAGCCCGATCCCCGTTTTCTTATCGAGTCATCGTTAGTGTCAGGCGCCAACCCAATACCCTAACGACAACTGTAAGCCGGAATTTCAAGCGTCTCAGCTCCTTTCATGATGCCAAGGTCCACCTTGGCAGCTCTTCATAACACAACTTTATCGGGAATTTCGCCACGTCCCGAACCCACCAGGCAATCTTCTCGCTTTACGCCAGCCGCTGTCGCAGTGGACAGCGCGCGTCCGGCGCAATAGAGCGACACTCCGACACCGAACGCGCCTTCTCCCGGAGCCCCCATGCTGGCGAGCCTCGTCTCCATTCTCAGCCTGATGCTGTCCACTCTCCTGATGATGGTGGCCTTCGGGCTTCAGAGTTATGTCGTGCCGGTGCGCGCCGTCGCGGAGGGCTGGTCGACGCAGACGATCTCGATGATCGCGACGGGCTATACGATCGGCTTCACGCTCTCCTGCATCGTCACGCCGAAATTCGTGCTGCTGGTCGGGCATGTGCGGGTCTTCGTGGCGCTGATCACGCTGCTCGCCATCGGCATCCTGCTCTGCGCCCTCGTCGTCGACTGGCGCGCCTGGATGGCGTTCCGCGCCATATCCGGCTTTGCCATTTCCGGCAGCTACCTCATCATCGAAAGCTGGCTGAACGAGCGCGTGACCAACGAGAACCGCGGCTCGATCTTCTCCGTCTACCTGATCACGACCATGGTGGGCACGATCGGCGGGCAATATCTCGTGCCGCTCGGCGACCCGTCCAATACCTCGCTCTTCATCCTCTGCGGCATCATCTTCTCCGTCGCCCTCCTGCCGACGGCGCTCACCTCCTCGCCGCTGCCGGCCCCGCCGACGCAGGCGCGCTTCGATGTCGCCAAACTCTACCGGCGCTCGCCGGTCGCCGTCGTCGGCGCCTTCCTCGCCGGGGCGATGTCCGGCGCCTGGCTCAATCTCGGCGGCGTGTTCACGCAGCGCAGCGGGCTTTCCACGGCGGAAGGCGCGACGCTGCTTGCCTGCGTGCTCCTTGGCAGCGCCCTCTCGCAGATCCCGATCGGCCGCGCCTCCGACCGGATGGACCGCCGCCTCGTCATGGTGGCCTGCGGCGCGGTCGGCATGATCTCCTGCCTTGCCATGGCGGCGGTCGCCGGCGGGCCGCCGGCGCTGCTCTACGTCGTCGCCGCCTTCGTCGGCTCGGTCATCTTCCCGATCTATGCGCTGAACGTGGCGCATGCCAACGACCGCGCGCAGCCCGACGAATATGTCGAGGTCTCCTCGGGCATGATGATCGTCTACGGCGTCGGCACCATTTCCGGCCCCATCATGGTCGGCCCGATCATGGACCGGTTCGGGCCGGGCGCGCTCTTCGTCGTGCTGGCGACCTATTTCCTGCTCTACGGCGCCTATGCCGCCTGGCGCATCAGCCGGCGCGAGGAGAACGACGGCCTCGTGGTCAAGACCGACTACCAGGCGATGGCCGCCCAGCCGCTCGGCGCCGATGCCGCCGCCGCCGCGCTCCAGCCGGATGCGGCGACGGAGGCGCGCATCGAGGACACGACGACGCCGGAATGGCGCTGATGCCTATCCCTGAAGGGTCTGGTGGCGCAGGACCGCCCGGCGCTTCAGTTCGAGATGGTGCTCGCGCAGGATGACGAAGATGCCGGCGGCCACGACGATGGCGGTGCCGACCAGCATGGTCTCGGTCGGCACGTCGCCGAACACGACATAGCCGATGATGAGACCGAGCACGATCGAGATATATTCGAACGGCGCGATGGTGGAGACATCCGCATAGCGGTAGCTCGCGGTCAGCAGGAGCTGGGCGATGCCGCCGCAGAAGCCGGCCAGCGCCATCAGGCCGAGCGACGGCCAGCCGAGCGCGTTCCAGCCGAAGGGCAGCGTGCCCAGCGAGAAGACCGACGCGAACAGCGAGAAATAGAGCACGATGGTCGGCGTGCGCTCGGTCTGCACCAGCTTGCGCACCAGCACCATGGCGATGGAGCCGAGCATGGCGAAGGCCAGCATGGAGAGCGCGCCCATCGCCTCCGAGGAGCCGATGCCGCCCTCGCGGAACAGCGTCAGGCGCGGCCAGCTGATGATGGCGACGCCCAGAAGCCCCACCAGCACCGCCGTCCAGCGATAGATGCCGACATTCTCCTTCAGGAACACCGCGGCGACGACGACGGTGATGAGCGGCAGCGCATAGCCGAGCGCGATCGATTCGGGCAGCGGCAGGTGCACGAGGCCGTAGAAGCCGAAGCCCATCGACAGGATGCCGATGAAGCCGCGCTTGAAATGGCCGAAGATGTCGTTGGTGCGGAAGGCATCGCGCAACTGGCCCTGCACGGCGAGGAAGACGACGATCGGCACCATGGCGAAGGCGGAACGCAGGAACGTGATCTGCCCGGCCGGGATATCCTTGCCGGCCGCCTTGATGAGGGCGGACATGCACAGGAAGATCACCACGGACGTGACCTTGAGCGAAATGCCCCGCATGGGGTTGGGGTATTGCGTGTCCATGGAGAACTCGTCACGGCCGGCAGGCCGTGGCATCGGGCGTTGCGGAGGGACCGGAGAACCGGGTCAGGCTGGGCCGGAGTGTAGCCGGATCGCTTGCCGGATGGGATCAATTCTGGTGATGCGTCGCGGATAATTTTGATCGGATCGGCGACGGGGTTCGACTGTCCCGATACGGCATAAAATTGCAATTTGAGGTCTCATGGAAATGAGATGTTAAGCCAATAAGCTTATCAATCCATGGAATTTGGGGGCAGACCGTCCATACTGCCCGTAGCGTTGTACGAAAACGATACGGCCGGACGGCAACGAGCAGGACATATCATGCGGACAGAGAACGGCCGGATCATTCATCTGGCAGAGTATCGCCAGACCGACTTCGTTCTCGAGCGCGTCGACCTGACCTTCGAACTGGATCCGACGGAAACAAAGGTCGAGGCGCGGCTGATCTTCCACCGCCGCGAGGGCGTCGACCCCGCCGCCCCGCTGGTCCTCGACGGCGACGAGCTCGTCATGACGAGCCTGCTCTTCGACCAGATGGAGATGGACAAGGCGCGCTACGACGCCACGCCCGACAGCCTGACGGTCCGCGACCTGCCGGCGACGGCCCCCTTCGAGATCACCGTCACGACGATGATCAACCCGGAGGCCAACACCCAGCTGATGGGCCTCTACCGCACCAACGGCGTCTACTGCACCCAGTGCGAGGCCGAGGGCTTCCGCCGCATCACCTATTTCCCCGACCGGCCGGACGTGCTCGCCGTCTATACGGTCAACATCATCGCCGACAAGGAAGGCTGCCCGCTTCTCCTGTCCAACGGCAACTTCCTCGGCGGTGCCGGCTATGGCGAAGGCAAGCATTTCGCCGCCTGGTTCGATCCGCACCCCAAGCCCTCCTACCTCTTCGCGCTGGTCGCCGGCGACCTGGGCGTGGTGGAGGACACGTTCACCACCATGTCCGGCCGCGAGGTGACGCTGAAGATCTATGTCGAGCACGGCAAGGAACCGCGCGCGGCCTATGCGATGGATGCGCTGAAGCGCTCGATGAAATGGGACGAGGAAGTATTCGGCCGCGAATACGACCTCGACATCTTCATGATCGTCGCCGTCTCCGACTTCAACATGGGCGCCATGGAGAACAAGGGGCTCAACGTCTTCAACGACAAATACGTGCTCGCCGATCCCGAGATCGCCACCGACCAGGACTATGCGAACATCGAGGCGATCATCGCCCACGAATATTTCCACAACTGGACGGGCAACCGCGTCACCTGCCGCGACTGGTTCCAGCTCTGCCTCAAGGAAGGCCTGACGGTCTACCGCGACCACGAATTCTCAGCCGACCAGCGCTCGCGCGCGGTCAAGCGCATCGCCGAGGTGCGGCACCTGAAGTCCGAGCAGTTCCCGGAGGATGCCGGCCCCCTCGCCCATCCGGTGCGCCCGACGAAGTACCGCGAGATCAACAACTTCTACACGACGACCGTCTATGAAAAGGGCTCCGAGGTGACGCGCATGATCGCGACCATCGTCGGCAGGGACGGTTTCAAGAAGGGCATGGACCTCTATTTCGAACGGCACGACGGCGATGCCGCGACGATCGAGGATTTCGTCAAATGCTTCGAGGCGGCGAACGGCGTCGACCTCGCGCAGTTCTCGCTCTGGTATACCCAGGCCGGCACGCCGCTCGTCAGCGTCTCGTCCAGCTACGACCAGGGCAAGGGCGAATTCACGCTGTCGCTGGAACAGATGATCCCGCCGACGCCCGGCCAGGCCGCCAAGGAGCCGATGCACATTCCGCTGCGCTTCGGCCTTCTTTCCGCCGATGGTTCCGAAGCGCTGCCGGGCGCCGTCAGCGGCGCCGACGTGACCGGCGACGTGCTGCACCTCAAGGAGCGCCGCCAGACGGTGGCCTTCTCCGGCATCGCCTCGCGCCCGGTCGTCTCGCTCAACCGCGGCTTCTCCGCGCCGATCAACCTGCATTTCGAGCAGGCGCCCGCGGATCTTGCCCATATCGCCCGCCACGACAGCGATCTCTTCGCCCGCTGGCAGGCGCTGAACGACCTCGCCCTGCCGAACCTCGTTACGGCGGCGCGCAAGGCGCGGGGAGGCGAAGCGGTCGAGGCCGACCCGGTGCTTGCCGACACGCTGATCGCCATCGCGGCCGACGCGGCGCTGGAGCCGGCCTTCCGGGCGCAGGCGCTCGCCCTCCCCTCCGAATCCGACATCGCCCGCGAACTCGCCAGCAACAACGACCCGGACGCCATCCGCACCGGCCGCGAAGCCGTGCTCGCCTTCGTGGCGAACCGCGATCCCGCCGTCTTCGCCGCGCTCTTTACGGACCACCGCACCAGCGGCGCCTTCACGCCGGATGCGATGAGCGCCGGCCGGCGGGCCTTGCGCAATGCGGCGCTCGCCTATCTCGCCGTCGCCGACGGCACGCCGGCCCGCGCCGCGGAAGCCTTCGCCGCCGCCGACAACATGACCGATCTCAGCGCGGCCCTCACCGTGCTCGCCCATCGCTTCCCGGACGCGCCGGAGACGGCGGCGGCGCTCGAAACCTTCCGCGCCCGCTTTGCCGACAATGCGCTGGTCATCGACAAGTGGTTCTCCATCCAGTCGACCATTCCGGGCGACGACGCGCTGGACCGCGTCAGGGCGCTGATGGAAAGCCCGCACTTCAACAGGGCGAACCCGAACCGCGTGCGCGCGCTCGTCGGCACCTTCGCCTTCTCCAACCCGACCGGCTTCAACCGGGCGGACGGCGCGGGCTATCGCTTCCTCGCCGAGCAGATCCTGGAGATCGACCCGAAGAACCCGCAGCTCGCCGCCCGCATCCTCACCTCCATGCGCTCCTGGCGGGCGCTCGAGGATGGCCGCTCCGACCATGCGCGCAACGCGCTGCGCACGGTCGCCGCCGGGGAGAGACTGTCCTCGGACGTCTCGGATATCGTGGAGCGCATGCTGAAGGGATAAGGGGCGACCGAACCCCAATTTCCCAACCATAAGAAATGGTTAAGACTTGGTTACCTTTTCCTCTGGACAAGCCGAATCACAATTGATTCATTAGGACAGGTTCGGGCGAGCGGCGCGCCGAATCGCGAGAAGGTATAAGGTTGGGGATTATGACGGACGCGCAACGAGGACGCGCAGCCGGCGGGTGGACTCACCTCAAATTTCCGGGAATGGCGGCCTGGGAAGATGAGCTGACGGGACAGGCGAAGATCTTCGCCGGGCCAGCCGCACGGCATCTGACACGGGCCGAGCCCGTGCTGAAGCGATCGATACCGATCCTGATCATCGCCTTTCTGTTCGTGGTGGCCATTTCGCGCCTGGGCGGCATCCTGGTCGAGCACGACCGGATGGAGGCCGCCGTAAGGGACACGGCCTCGCTGACGGCGATGGCCGTGGAGGCGGTGTTCTCCGGGCCGATGGCCGACAGCCTTGCGAAATCCGACCGCATGGCGGTCGAGGCGGCGCTGTCGCTGCACCTGCCGCAGGACCGCATGCAGCCGGGCGGGCTGGTTCTCTTCGTGGCGGAGAAGGGGCATGTCTTCGGCGCCTCGCTGGGGGCGGCGCGCTATGTCGGCCTGTCGCTCGCGCGGTTCGCGCCGGAGCTGGCGGCAACCCAGTATTTCGGCGATCCGGCCGGCGTCTTCCGCACCCGCATCGACGGCCAGGATTACTATGCCTCGCTCGTGCAGATGCCCAAGAAGGGCGGCTTCGTCGTCGTCGCCAATCCGCTGGGACAGATCGCGACCTTCTGGCGCGACGAGGTGGCACTGAACGTCACGCTGTTTGCCGGCATCTCGGCGATCCTGCTCGTCATCCTCTATGCCTATTACATCCAGGCAAAGCGCGCGCGCGACGCGGATGCGATCTTCGCGGAATCGAACCTGCGCGTCGAGACGGCCCTCGCCCGCGGCCGCTGCGGCCTGTGGGACTTCGACCTGTCGAGCCGGCGTCTGTTCTGGTCGCGCTCCATGTATGAAATGCTCGGCATGCAGGCGCGCGACAGCGTGCTGTCCTTCGGCGATGCCGCAAGGCTGATGCATCCCGACGACGACGGCATCTACCAGGTCGCCCGGGCCGTCGCGCGCGGCGAGGCCAAGCAGGTCGACCAGGTGTTCCGCATGCGCCATGCCGAAGGCCACTATGTGTGGCTGCGCGCCCGCGCCCAGCTCATCCGCATGGCCTCCGGCCGCATGCACATGATCGGCATCGCCATGGACGTGACCGAGCAGCACCGGCTCGCCCAGCGCTACCAGGAGGCCGACCAGCGCCTCGCCGACGCGATCGAATGCACCTCCGAGGCGTTCGTGCTGTGGGACAAGAGCGACCGGCTCGTCATGTGCAACGCGCACTACCAGCAGGCCTACGGCCTTCCCGACGACGTGCTCGTTCCCGGCACGGAGCGGGCGACGGTGCATGCCGCGGCGGCCCGGCCGGTCATCGAGCGGCGCATCGCGGATGCCGACGGCACGGGCGCCTCGCAGACCAGCGAGGTGCAGCTTGCCGACGAGCGCTGGCTGCAGATCAACGAGCGGCGCACCCGCGACGGCGGCCTCGTCTCCGTCGGCACCGACATCACCATGATGAAGCGCCACCAGGTGCGCCTGCGCGAATCCGAGCGCCGCCTGATGGCGACCATCGGCGACCTCTCGGCTTCCCGCGCCAAGCTGGAGCGGCAGAAAGCCGAACTTTCCCTCGCCAATGCCAACTACCAGGCGGAAAAGGACCGCGCCGAGGCGGCCAACCGGGCAAAATCCGAATTCCTCGCCAACATGTCGCACGAGCTGCGCACGCCGCTCAACGCCATCCTCGGCTTCTCCGAGATCCTGCAGAACCAGATGTTCGGCCCAATCGGCTCGGACAAGTACCGCGAATATTCCCGCGACATCCACGAGAGCGGCAAGCACCTGCTCAACGTCATCAGCGACATCCTCGACATGTCGAAGATCGAGGCCGGCCACATGCGCATCAGCTGCGAGACGGTCGACCTCGCCCCGCTGATCGAGGAAACGCTGCGCCTCACCATGCTCCAGGCCGAGAAGAAGCATATCGCGGTGCAGCAGGCCTGCCCCGACCGGCTCCTGACCGTCGCCGACCGGCGCGCGATGAAGCAGATCCTCTTGAACCTCCTGTCGAACGCCATGAAGTTCACCAATGCCGGCGGCAGGGTGAAGGTGCGGGCGCGAAGGGTCGACGGCGCCGTCACGCTGACGATTGCCGATACCGGCATCGGCATCCCGAAATCCGCGCTGCAGAAGATCGGCCAGCCCTTCGAGCAGGTGCAGAGCCAGTATGCCAAGAGCAAGGGCGGCTCCGGCCTCGGCCTCGCCATCTCCCGCTCGCTCGCCCACCTGCACGGCGGCGCCATGCGCATCCGTTCCGCCGAGGGCAAGGGCACGATCATTTCGGTCCGCATCCCCGACCGGGAACGCCTGGCGGCGCTGCACCTGGCGGCGGCCTGAGGCCGCGACCCCACCCGCCCACGTCATCCTCGGGCTTGACCCGAGGATCCATGCCACAAACGCAACATGTACCGTGACGCGTGGATCCTCGGGTCAAGCCCGAGGATGACGGAGGAGAAGTTGGAGGGAGGCCTTCCCGAACCCGTCGCTATCCCTTCACGACCCCCTGAAAGATCTTCCGCACCGCCTTCGAGACACGCCGTATCTCCGCCTCCAAGGTGCGCAGATCGGGGCAGTCGCCGGCCCGGCAGACGAGGTCTACGAGGCCGGCGGGAGCTTCCTTCGGGTCGAAGCCGCCGTCGACGCTGAGGCGCACGATCTGCGAGATTTCCGTATAGAGGCCAAGCGCCCTTCGCACCGTGTCGAGGTCGTTCGGGTCCATCATGCCCTCTCCGATGAGGGCCAGCACGTCGCCCGTCGGCAGCGCCTCCTCCGGCTGGGCCATGCCCCGCGCCGGCGCGACCAGCGCCAGGAACTGGGCGATGAACTCGATGTCGATCAGCCCGCCGGCGATGAGCTTCAGGTCCCAGATGTCCTTCGGCGGCTTCTCCTCGTCGATCAGCGTGCGCATCTCGACCACATCCCTGGCGACCTTGCCGGCATCGCGCGTGCGGCCCAGCACGCCACGGAAGATCTCCTCGGCCTGCCGCACCAGGCTCTCGTCGCCGCACAGGACGCGCGCGCGGGTCAGCGCCATGTGCTCCCAGGTCCAGGCCTCCTCGGCCTGGTACTTGGCGAAGGCGGTGATGCGGGTGGCGACGGGCCCCTTGTTGCCGGAGGGGCGAAGCCGCATGTCGACCTCGTAGAGCACGCCCTCGGCGGTCGGCGCGGAGAGCGCCGCGATCAGCCGCTGGGTGATGCGGGTGAAATACTTCACGTTGTCGAGCGGCTTGGCGCCGTCCGATTCGAAGGCGTCGCCGTCGTGCTCGTAGAGCAGGATCAGGTCGATATCCGAGCCCGCCGTCAGCTCGAAACTGCCGAGCTTGCCCATGCCGACCAGCGCGACGCGCCCGCCGGGGAATTTGCCGTGCGCCGATTCTATTTCCTCCAGCACCGCCTTGAAGGCCGCCTGCACGATGAGATCGGCGACATGGGTGAAGGCGCGGGCGGCCTGCTTTCCGGTGATCGCGCCGGTCAAGAGGCGGATGCCGATGAGGAAGCGCTGCTCGGCGGCGATGATGCGCAGGCGGTCGAGAATCTCCTCGTAATGCCGCGCGCCGGAGACGAAACCGTCGATGCGCTCGGAGAGATAGGCGCGGGTCGGCAGTTCGGCGAGCAGCCCCGGATCGAGCATGCCGTCGAAGACATGGGGCTTTGCCGCGATCACCTCGGCAAGCCGCGGCGCCGAGGACATGATGTTGACGATGAGGGAGAGCAGCGCCGGATTGTTGCCGAGCAGCGAGAAGAGCTGGATGCCCGCCGGCAGGCCGGAGATGAAATTGTCGAAGCGCAGCAACGCCTCGTCGGCCCGCTTGCTCTTGCCGAAGACGCGCAGCAGTTCCGGCGTCAGTTCCGTCAGCCGCTCGCGCGCCTCGACGGACTGGGTGGCGCGGTAGCGGCCGTAGTGCCAGGTGCGGATGGTGCGGGAAATGTCGGCCGGACGCTCGAAGCCGAGGCGCTTCAGCGTCTCCAGCGTGTCCGGATCGTCCTTCTGGCCGGTGAAGACGAGATTGCCGGTCTCGGAGGAGAGCTTCGCCTCCTGCTCGAACAGCGCCGCATAGCGCCGCTCCACGGTCTTCAGCACCTCGACCAGCCGGGCGGAGAAGGCGGCCGTGTCCGCAAAGCCCAGCATGTAGGCGATGCGCTTCAGCTCGGCCTCGGTCTCCGGCAGCACATGGGTCTGCTCGTCGCGCACCATCTGGATGCGGTGCTCGACGTCCCGCAGGAACCAGTAGGCCTCCGTCAGTTCCTCGGCCGTCGCCGTGTCGATCCAGTTCGCCCTGGCCAGTTCCGCCAGCATCGGCTCGGTGGCGCGCAGGCGCAGCGCCGGAACGCGCCCGCCGGCGATGAGCTGCTGCGTCTGCACGAAGAACTCGATCTCGCGAATGCCGCCGCGGCCGAGCTTGACATTGTGGCCCTTCACCGCGATCTCGCCGTGCCCCTTGTGGACATGGATCTGCCGCTTGATCGAATGGATGTCGGCGATGGCCGCATAGTCGAGATACTTGCGGAAGACGAAGGGGGTGAGGTCCTTGAGGAAGGCTTCGCCGGCCTTGATGTCGCCGGCGACGGGCTTTGCCTTGATGAAGGCGGCGCGTTCCCAGTTCTGCCCCCTGCCCTCGTAGTAGAGCATCGCCGAATCGACCGAGATGGCGAGCGGCGTGGCGCCGGGATCGGGACGCAGGCGCAGGTCCGTGCGGAAGACATAGCCGTCCGCCGTGCGCTCCTGCATGATGCGGATCAGCCGGCGCACGAGGCGGGAAAAGGTCTCGACGGCCTCGCTCGGATCGACGGCGATGCCGGCCATCGGATCGAAGAAGACGACGAGGTCGATATCGGAGGAGTAATTCAACTCCGCCGCGCCCAGCTTGCCCATGCCGAGCACGATAAGGCCGGAACCCTCGCTCGGGCGGGCGGGGTCGGGCAGTTTCAGCTTGCCGCTCTCATGCGCCGATAAAAGCAGGTGGTCGATGGCGGCGGAGGTGGTCGCCTCGGCAAGATCCGTCAACAATGCCGTGGTACGCCGCGCGTCAAAGATGCGGGCAAGGTCGGCAAGGGCGGTGAAGAAGGCGACCTCGCGCTTGGCACGGCGCAGCCGCGTCATCAGCACGGCCTCCGTCACCTCGCCGTCGTCCGCCCGCCAGGCCTTGCGGGCGCCGTCGATGGCGGCCTGCACGGCGGGAAGGATCGGCTCTTCGAGCGCGCGGGCGAGCAGGCCGGGATCGATGCGGGCCGTGTCGCGTAGATAGGGCGAGAGCGACAGGGTCGCGACGATGAAATCCTTGAGCGGCCCCTCTTCGGCAAGGAGCCGGGCGATGGCGGCGTGGTCCCTGCCCCAGTCCTTGAGATCGGACAGAACCGACTTGGCCTCCGTCTGGCTGAGAGGCCGCACGGGGCTCGCCAAAAGATCGGAAAACCGCGTCGTTGCCGTTGCGCTCATGATGTCTCCTCGCCTCGCCCGGCCGATGAAAGGCCGGCGCGAAAAGGTGTATCAGTCCGCAACGACGGGGAAAACCATCCTGACCGTCAGCCCCCGATTGTTTTCCCGTTCGACATGGGTCGCGTCGAGCTCCAGGCGGCCGTGGTGCATTTCCATGACCGCGCCGGCCAGCGAAAGGCCGAGGCCCGTGCCGGGCTTGGAGCGGCTGGCGTCGAGCCGCACGAAACGCTTCACCACGTCCTCGCGCTTGTCGTCGGGCACGCCCGGGCCGTTGTCGGCGACCGAGAGCACGACCTCCCCTTCCCGCCGTTCGAGGGAAATGCGGATATCGGGCTCGCCGCCGCTGCCCTCGGCATATTTGATCGCATTGTCGATGAGGTTGCCGAGCGCCTGGCCGACCAGCTCGCGGTTGCCCTTGACCTCGACCCCTTCGGCAACCCCGGTCACCAGCCTGAGGCCGCTGTCCTCGGCCACGGGCTCGTAAAGCTCGGCGCTGTCCTGGGCGATGCCGCTGATGTCGATCGCGCTCATCTCCGCCGGCGCCTGGCCGGCCTCGACGCGGGAGATCATCAGGAGGGCATTGAAGGTGCGGATGAGCTGGTCGGATTCGCCGATCATCTCCTCCAGCGCCGTGCGGTAATCCGCCTGCTCGCCGCCGGCAAGCGCCGCCTCCGCCTTGTTGCGCAGCCGGGTCAGCGGCGTCTTGAGGTCGTGGGCGATGTTGTCGGAGACCTGCTTCAGGCCCTCGTCGAGCTTCTCGATACGGCCGAGCATGGTGTTGAGCGATTCCGACAGCCGGTCGAACTCGTCGCCCGAGCCGCTGGTGGGCAGGCGCTGCGAGAGGTCGCCCGCCATGATGCGCTGGCTGGCGCCGGACATGCGGTCCATGCGCTTCAGCGCATTGCGCCCGATCAGATACCAGATGGCGAGCGCGCCGAAGCCCATGACGCCGAGCGCCACCATCAGCGCCTGGCGCACCAGATAGCGGAAATTCTCCGGTTCGCCGAGATCGCGGCCGACGAGCACGCGCAGGCCGTTGGTGAGCACGATGACCTGCGCATAGGCCATCGGCCGCTTGTTGCCGCGCGCCTCCTCCTGGAAGCGCTGGTAGCGGAAGGGCGTCTCCGTCCAGCCCTCGGCATCCAGTACGCCGGGCTGCAGCGAGGCGACGTTGCCGGCCAGCACCTCGCCCGTCGGGCTCGCGATGATGTAGAGATTGGCGCCCGGCTGGCGGGCCCGCCGCTCCAGCGTGCGCAGGAGGCCGTTCATGCCGTTGTTCTCGAAGACGCGCTCGATCTGCTCGACCTCCTGCGTCACCGCCTCGCGCATCTGCTGGCGCAGGAGCCGCTCCGACATGGAGGAGACGTAGAAGACGAGGAAGGCCGCGCAGATGGCGAACAGCAGAAGATAGACCGCGGACAGCCGCACCGCGGTCGTGCGATAGAGGGCGGTGAGCCTGCCGAGCAGTCTATGCATGGGGTCAGCCCGCCGCCTCGTCCTTCATCATGTATCCGGCGCCGCGCACGGTGCGCAGCAGCGGCTGGTCGAAGTCCTTCTCGATCTTCGAGCGCAGCCGCGAGACATGGACGTCGATGACGTTGGTCTGCGGGTCGAAATGGTAGTCCCAGACGTTTTCCAAGAGCATGGTGCGCGTCACCACCTGGCCGGCATTCTTCATCAGGTATTCGAGCAGGCGGAATTCGCGCGGCTGGAGCAGGATCTCCCGGCCGGCGCGCTTGACCGTATGGGACAGCCGGTCGAGTTCGAGATCGCCGACGCGATAGACCATGTCCTGCTCCGGCGTGCCCTTGCGGCGCCCGAGCACCTCCACGCGCGCCAGAAGCTCGCTGAAGGCGTAGGGCTTCGGGAGGTAGTCGTCGCCGCCGGCGCGCAGCCCCGTCACGCGGTCGTCGACCTGGCCGAGCGCGGAGAGGATGAGCACGGGCGTATGGATGTTGCGGCGGCGCAGTTCCGAGATCAGCGACAGGCCGTCGCGGCGCGGCAGCAGGCGGTCGATGACCAGCACGTCATAGGTGTTTTCCGTGGCGAGGAAGAGCCCGCTTTCGCCGTCGCTCGCATGGTCGAGCACGATGCCCGCCTCGCGAAAGGCCTTCGAGAGATAGGCCGCCGCCTCCAGATCGTCTTCCACAATCAATATCTTCATCGCCAGGACCTTACAGCATGTTCGGCGGGACTTGGCCAGAGTGCGCGGTCCCGATATGGCAGCGCCGCGAAACCTTGCGATTTCGCGGCGCCGAAAAGCGGATTACGGAGCCGCTCAGCCCTGGTCGATCGGCAGCGCCAGGAAGCGGCTGCCGTCATTGGTCTCGATCTGGAACAGCGCCTTGGAGCGGCCGTCCTTGCGGGCACTGTCGAGCACCTTCACCACGTCGTCGGCAGACTTGACGGGCTGGTTGTTGACGGAGGTGATGCGGTCGCCCTGCTTCAGGCCGCGGTCGCTGGCGTCGGAATCCGGGTCGACGGAGGAAACCGTCAGGCCCTTGTCGTCGGGGGTGACCGAGATGCCGAGGTCGGCAAGCGCCTGCTCGCTGGCGGGGGCTTCCGGTTCGGCTTCCTCCGCACCGGCCGCCGCCTGGATCTGCTCGCCGGCCAGCGTGCCGATCTCGACCGCGATCGTCTCGGACTGGCCGTCGCGCCACACCGAAAGCTCGACCTTCTTGCCGGGGGCGATATCGGCCACGCGGCGGGCGAGGTCACGCGGATCCTTGACCGGCTCGCCGTCGAGCGCCGTGATCACGTCACCCTTCCGGATGCCGGCCTTGGCGCCGGGCGAATCGGCCTGCGGCTCGACGACGAGGGCACCGGCGGCGTCCGCAAGGCCGAGCGAATCGGCGATGTCGCGGCTCACCGGCTGGATCTGCACGCCGAGCCAGCCGCGTTCGACCTTGCCGTCCTTCATCAGGTCGGCGACGACGCCCTTGGCGACGGAGGCGGGAATGGCGAAGGCGATGCCGACATTGCCGCCCGACGGCGAGAAGATCGCGGTGTTGATGCCGACGACCTGGCCGTTGAGGTTGAAGGTCGGGCCGCCCGAATTGCCGCGGTTCACGGCGGCGTCCACCTGCAGGTAGTCGTCATAGGGGCCGGAGCCGATATCGCGGCCGCGGGCCGAGATGATGCCGGCCGTCACCGTGCCGCCGAGGCCGAACGGGTTGCCGACGGCAACGACCCAGTCGCCGACGCGGATCTGGCTGTCATCGGCGAAGCTCACATAGGTGAACTTGCGCTTGTCCTTCTCCTCGACCTTCAGGACCGCGAGGTCCGTGCGGCTGTCCTTGCCGACGAGCTTGGCGTCGAGCTCGGTGCCGTCGTTCATCACGACCGTGAAGGCGCTGCCGTCGTTGACGACGTGATTGTTGGTGACGATGTAGCCGTCTTCCGAGATGAAGAAGCCGGAGCCCTGCGAGGTCGGGCGCAGATGCGGCTTGCGGTCACGGCCGCGGCGGTCGCCACGATCGCCGAAGCGGCGATCCGGTCCGCGGTCGCCGTGGAACTGGTCGGGGCCGCCGAATTCGCGGAAGAAGCGCTTCAGCGGATGATCGTCGGGAAGATCGTCGAAGCCCCGGCCGCCGAAGTTGAAGCTGAAATTGCTCTCGTCGTTGGCCGGCTTGACGTCGGACTGGACGCGAACGGAAACGACGGCCGGCGAGACGGCCTGCACGACATCGGCGAAGCTCGCGACCTGCGGACCTTCGACGGAAACGGCCTCCGCAAAACTCTCGGTGACGCGCGCGGGAATGCCGGTCGCAAGCATGACGGCCGCAAGCCCGGCGACGGTGGTCGTCTTCAGGACGGTCTTGAGGCCCGGACGGAATGCTGAAATCTTGGACATTCTTTGCACCTTTTCTCTCATTTCATGGCTGCGTTCGCAGCCGATGACGAAGAGATAGGCCCGTGCACATTACAGCGCACTATCCGCAGCATGAATTTTTGGTAATGTTGGGAAGGAAGGCAGTAGGCAGTAGGAATATCTTCCTGCCTACTGCCTCATCCCCGATTCCTCACTCCAGAGCCTTTTCCAGCTCGGCCTTCTCCGCCTCGGAAAGCGGCGTTCCCGTCGGCTTGCCGCCACGCTTGCGCACGAAGAGCGCCATCGCCGCCGCGCCCGCGAGGAAGAGCACGATCGGCGCGCCCCAGAGCAGCAGCGTCTCGCCGCGCAGGCGCGGGTTCAGGAGCACGAACTCGCCGTAGCGCGAGACGACATAGTCGATGACCGCCTCGTCGCTGTCGCCGTTCTTCAGCCGCTCGCGCACGAGAAGGCGAAGGTCGCGGGCAAGCTCGGCATTGGAATCGTCGATCGACTGGTTCTGGCACACCATGCAGCGCAGTTCGGCCGAGAGCGCCCTGGCCCGCGCCTCCAGCGCCGGATCGGCCAGCACCTCGTCCGGGTTCACCGCGAAGGCCGGGAAAGCGGCAAGGAGGAAGGCCGCGGCGAGGAGCAGGCGGCGCATCATTGCGCCGCCTCCAGCACGGGCTTGACCTTGCGCACCTTCTGCGGCGCGCCGACGCGCAGCCGCCGGTCGCAAAGCGAGACGAAACCGCCGGCCATCATGATCAGCGCGCCGATCCAGATGCACAGGATCATCGGCTTCCACCAGACGCGCACGACGATGCCGCCGTCGGCCATCGCATCGCCGAGCGAGACGTAGAGCTGGCTGAGCCCGAAAGTGCGGATGCCCGCTTCCGTGGTCGGCATGCGGCGGGCGGAATAGAGCCGCTTGGAAGACCACACGTCGGCGACGGTGACGCCGCCGCGCGCCACCGTGAAGTGGCCGGATTCCTCGGAATAGTTCGGCCCCTGCCCGCGGCGCATGCCGTCGAAGGTCAGCGTGTAGCCGCCCGCCTCCACCTGCATGCCGGGCTTCATCTCGACGACATGCTCGGTCTCGAACGCCGTCACCGCGATGACGCCGATGACCGTCACCCCGATGCCGATATGGGCGAGCGCCGTGCCGAAGGCCGAGCCCGGCAGGCCGACGAAGCGGCGAAAGGCGACGTTGCGCGCCACCTTGCCGATGCCGGCGCGCAGCCACAGGTCGGTGATGGCCCCGGCGATCATGTAGAAGCCGATGGCAAGGCCGAAATAGGCGAGCACCGGCCCGCCGTTCTGGATGTAGAGGACCACCGCCGCGAAGACGAGGCCGATACCCGCCGCCGCGAAGAGCCGCTGGCCGGCCGCCAAGACGTCGCCCCGCTTCCAGGCGAGCAGCGGCCCGAACGGCACCGCCAGCAGGAGCGGCAGCATCAGGAGGCCGAAGGTGAGGTTGAAGAAGGGCGGGCCGACGGAGATCTTCTCGCCCGTCAGCGCTTCCAGCGCCAAGGGATAGAGCGTGCCGGTCAGCACCGTCGCCGCCGCCGTCGTCAGGATCAGGTTGTTGAGGACGAGCGCGCCCTCGCGCGAGATCGGCGCGAAGAGCCCGCCGGCCTTCAGCGTCGCCGCCCGGAAGGCGAAGAGCGACAGCGCGCCGCCGATGAAGAAGACGAGGATGGCGAGGATGAAGACGCCGCGCGTCGGGTCGGTGGCGAACGCATGCACCGAGGTCAGCACGCCGGAGCGCACCAGGAAGGTGCCGAGCAGCGACATGGAGAAGGTGAGGATGGCGAGCAGCACCGTCCAGATCTTCAGCGCCTCGCGCTTTTCCATGACGAGCGCCGAATGGAGGAGCGCGGTGCCGGCGAGCCAGGGAATGAAGGAGGCGTTCTCCACCGGGTCCCAGAACCACCAGCCGCCCCAGCCGAGTTCGTAATAGGCCCAGTAGGACCCCATGGCGATGCCGGCGGTAAGAAAGCTCCAGGCCGCCAGCGTCCACGGCCGCACCCAGCGCGCCCAGGCCGCGTCGATCCGCCCGTCGATCAGCGCCGCGATGGCGAAGGAGAAGCTGACGGAGAAGCCGACATAGCCGAGATAGAGCAGCGGCGGGTGGATGGCGAGGCCGATATCCTGCAGCACTGGGTTGAGGTCCTGCCCCTCGGCCGGCGCCGGCTGCAGCCGCAGGAACGGGTTGGAGGTGAGCAGGATGAACAGCGCGAAGGCCGTCGAGACGAGCCCCTGCACGGCGAGCACATTGGCGCGCAGCCGCTCGGGCAGGTTGGCGCCGAAGGTGGCGACGAGCGCGCTGAAGAAGACGAGGATGAGGAGCCAGAGCAGCATCGAGCCCTCATGGTTCCCCCACACCCCGGTGATCTTGTAGATCGCCGGCTTCAGCGAATGGGAGTTCTGCCAGACATTGCTCACCGAGAAGTCGGAGACGACATAGGCGAAGGTCAGCACCGAGAAGGAGAACAGCACGAGCAGGAAGCCGGCCAGCGCCGCGGCGGGCGCCACGGCCATCAGCGCGCGGTCGCCCCGGATCGTGCCGACCAGCGGCAGGATCGACTGGACGATGACGGTCGCCAGCGCCAGGATCAGGGCATAGTGTCCGAGCTCGATGATCATTTGATCGTTTCCTTGCCGGATAGTTCGACGCCCTGCGCCTTCAGGCGGTCCGCGACGTCCTTGGGCATGTAGGTCTCGTCGTGCTTGGCGAGCACCGTGTCGGCCGTAAACAGCCCGTCCGTGCCGAAGGCGCCTTCCGCCACCACGCCCTGCCCCTCGCGGAAGAGGTCCGGCAGGATGCCGGTATAGGTCACCGGCACCGTGGAAAGCGTGTCCGTCACCGTGAAGGTGATCGTCGAGCCCTCGCCGCGCTTCACCGTGCCGGCCTCCACCAGCCCGCCGAGGCGGATGCGCGTCCCCGGCGACACATTGGCCTTGGCCAGGTCCCCCGGCACGTAGAAATAGGCAATCGACTGGCTGAAGGCGAACATGACGAGCAATACCGCCGCCACCAGGAAGGCGATGCCGCCGCTTATCACCGCCAGACGTTTCTGCTTGCGTGTCATGGTGTGCTGCCCTCAGCCGAAATCGATAGGTCCCGGGCAAGCGCCAGAAGCTGTTTGCCGTTGGCGCTGTCGGCCGGGAAGGTCTTCAGCGCCGTCTGTAGCGCGGCTTCAGCCTTCGGCCTTTGATCCAGCACAACATAGGAACGGATGATGCGCGTCCATCCTTCGATATTGTCGGGATTTTCCTGAAGTTTCGCCGCAAGGCTCTCCACCATGCCCGATATCATCTGCTGCCGGTCGCCCGCCGACAGGTCCTGAGCGGCCGCCACGTCGTCCGCCGTGGGATTGCCGAGCGTGCCGGCGACTTCGCCGCCCTCTCCCCCGGCAAGCCCGGCGATATGCCGGTTGACGAGCGGCAGCCAGGGCGCATCGGCCGGCGCGTCCTTCGCCATCGCCTCGAAGGCGGCGCGCGCCTCGGCGCGCTTGCCCTCCTGCTCCAGCGCCAGCGCCAGGTAGTATTCGGCGCGCGGATTGTCCGCCTGCAGCGTCAGCGACTGTTCCAGCCGCGCGCGCGCCTCGGCGGTCACGATGCCGTTCGACCGGGCGATCAGCGTCTCCGCATAGCCGTCCAGCCGCTCCGGCGTCGGCCCGAGCAGGCGGATCGCCTGGGAGAAGGCGTTTACCGCATCCTCCACCCGGCCGCTGCGATAGTAGATCGGCGCCAGCAGGTCCCAGCCCGCGCCGTCGTCGGGATTGCGCGCCAGGTGGTTCTCCGCCTTGGCGATGAGGATGGAGATGTCGCTGCCGGGATTGGCAAGGCGCTCGGCGAGCGGCTGGGCCGGAAGATCCGGCCGGCCGGTCGTAACGTAGAGACAGAGGCCGACGGCCGGCAGCAGCACGATCACGAAGACCTGCGCCAGCCGGTTGCGGCGTTCGGCCGGGCTCGCCTTGCCCTTCGCCTCCGCCTTGCTGGCGGCGATCAGCCGGCGCGCGACCTCCGCGCGGGCAAGCTCGGCCTCGTTCGCGCCGATGAGCCCGGTCGCCTCGTCGCGCTTCAGCTCCTCGAGCTGGTCGCGGTAGACCTCGACGTCATGGCCGGCGTCGCCCGCCGCCGCCGGTGGCCGGCGCAGCAGGGGGAGGAGCAGGACGGCGGCCACGGCGGCCGTCAGGATGGCGACGAGAATCCAGAAGAACATGACCGTTCAAATACTGGAACACGCGGACGTTTCCAATTCCCCAGGGAACGATGACGTGAATTTGAGGCGTTTCGCCGCAACTGCCGGCCGATCTGGCCTACGACAGCGGCGCCCAGGCCCCGTCCGCATTGCGGCAGGCCGCCCCGCGCGTCGCGGTGTCCCGGCCGTCGACGGTCAGCGTGTGGCTGTATTGCCGGCAGTTCTGCGAGCCGACCTGGTAGGGCGCGGCCGCGACCACCGATCCGCTGACGCCCTTGCCCTGCCACACGACCGGCTGGCCGCCTGGCGCGGCCTCCAGCGCGCGGTATTCGGCTTCCAGCGCCCGCTGCATGTCCGCCTTGGAAAGCTGCGCGCCGCCGGCATTGCGGCTGACGAGCCCACCCTGCAGCGCGGTGATATAGACGCCCGCTCCGGCCGGAACGGCCGTGCCGCCGGTGCCGCCCGACGTGGTCGTGCATCCCGAAACCGTCGCTGTTGCCAGAAGGAGGGGGAAAAAGGCGCCGCGCAAACCCGTCTTCATCCGCTGGGACCGTCTCTCTTCATGAGAGAGCGCCTTCACCCGCCGGTAAAAACGCTCTAGCTTTCTGTTTTCACGCATGTCCGGTCGCAAGACCGCAGCGTGCTCACGCTGGAGGTGTTCGGGAAGCGGCACCCCGCCCCGCCACGTCGTCCATCCCGCGATCCTCATAGTCGCGAGCCCTCTCTTGTTGCATTGTCCGCGGCCTCAGGCAACATCCTTTGTGATGGCCGGAAGCACGAGCCGTGCCAGAAGTCCGCCGCGGGCCCCGCGTGAAAGCCCGAAGGTTCCGTGGTATTCCGAGGCGATCTCGCTGACGATGGAAAGGCCGAGCCCGGTGCCCGGCTTGCTCTCGTCCAGCCGCTTGCCGCGCTTCATCGCCTCGCGGATCTCGCCCGGCTCCAGCCCCGGCCCGTCGTCCTCCACCTCGATGACGATCCAGTTCCGGCGCGCGTCGTCGTTGCCGCGCACCTCGGCCGGCGCCATGAAGGCGCGCACGGCCACCGTCGTGCGGGCATAACGCGCGGCGTTCTCCAGGAGGTTGCCGACGGTCTCCTCGACGTCCTGCTGCTCCATCGCGAGCACCAGCCCCGGCGGATCGACGCGCAGCGGAAACTGCCGCTCGGCATTGAGCCGCCGCATCACGCGCACCAGCCGCTCCAGCACGGCCTGCGCCTCGGTGCGCGCCAGCACGGATTCGCGCTGGGCGGCGATGCGGGCGCGGTTGAGATAGGATTGCACCTGGCTCTGCATGGCCTCGGCCTGCGTGCGCACGAGGTCGCCCTGCGGGGCGGCGAGCAGCCGGGATTCGTTGAGCAGGACCGCGATCGGCGTCTTCAGCGAGTGCGCAAGGTTGCCGACCTGCATGCGCGCCCGCTCGACGATGCGCCGGTTGCTGTCGATCAGCGCATTCACTTCGCTCGCCAAGGGCAGGATTTCCCTTGGAAAATCGCCGTCGAGCTGTTCGCTCTCCCCCGCGCGGATCTTCTCCAGCGCCTTGCGCGCCCGGTCGAGCGGCTTCAGGCCGATGAGGATCGCCGCCGCGTTGAGGAGCAGGCTGCCGACACCGAAACCGGCCAGCGCCAGATAGAGGCTGCCGGAAAAGTCGTCGATATCGCCCTCCAGCACGTCGCGATTGCCGACGACGCGGAAGCGCGCCGTGCGCCCCTCGTCGTCGAGCACCACTTCCGTCTCGCCCACCTCCACCTCGTTGCCGAAGGAATCGATGGTCGTGTAGAAGCGCTCGTAGCGCGTGTCGAAGGGAATACTGTCCGTATCGGGGATCGGAATGCTCCCCGTGCCGAGCGAGGACGAGGTCAGCGTCTCGCTCGCCAGCGCCCCGCCGATCGGCTCGACCACCCAGTACCAGCCCGATTGCGGCTGGAAGAAGCGCAGGTCCCCGAGTTGCGGCGTGCCGGTCAGCCGCGTCTCCTCGTCCGCCGAGACGGAATTGATGACGTTGTAGAGCTGCGCGCGCAGGAGATCGCGAAAGCTCTTCTCCGCGCTCTGGCGGTAGAGGGTCGAGATGACCACGGCGATGACGATGAGCGCGACCGCCGCCCACAGCGAGGCGAGAAGAAGGACGCGGAAGGTGAGCGAGCGGGAGCGCCTGGCCTTATTTGCCATTGGCGGGGGCTTGCATCCGGTAGCCGAGGCCGCGCACGGTCTCGATCAGGTCTACGCCGATCTTCTTGCGCAGGCGCCCGACGAAAACCTCGATCGTATTGGAATCGCGGTCGAAATCCTGGTCGTACATGTGCTCGACCAGCTCGGTGCGCGACACCACCTCGCCCATGTGGTGCATGAGGTAGGAAAGCAGCCGGTATTCGTGCGAGGTCAGCTTCAGCGTCTCGCCGTTGACCGTCGCCTTGGAGCCCTTCGTGTCGAGCCGCACCGGCCCGCAGACGATGTCCGGGCTCGCATGGCCCGCCGCGCGGCGGATCAGCGCGCGGATACGGGCCAGCACCTCCTCGACATGGAAGGGCTTTGCGACGTAGTCGTCGGCGCCGGCGTCGATGCCGGCCACCTTGTCGCTCCAGCGGTCGCGGGCGGTCAGGATGAGGACGGGCATGGCCTTGCCGTCGGCGCGCCATTTTTCCAGAACGGTGATGCCGTCCATTTCCGGCAGGCCGATATCGAGGATGATGGCGTCATAGGGCTCGGTGTCGCCGAGATAGTGGCCTTCCTCGCCGTCGAAGGCCTGGTCCACCACATAGCCTGATTCCTTCAGGGCCTCGCTGAGCTGCCGGCTCAGGTTGACGTCGTCCTCGACCACCAGGATGCGCATCCGCCCTCTTTCCTATCTCTCTCGTTCCATCACGAAAGGCCCGGCGGCCCTACATCGGCACGCGCACGGTCACCTTGCGCGGCCGGGCATTGCCCTTGCCGGGCACGAGCACCGTCACCACGCAGGTATCGCCCTTCGGCTGCGCCGAGAGCAGTTCGCCCCCCGTCTGGGCGACCACCTGCGCGGCCGCGTCGCTGCAATCGCCGGCGACCGCGACGACGTCCCGCAGGGCACCCGTCTCGACGGGACCCGGCAGGATCAGGCTGGCCGCAAGGGCGGTTATGAGAAGTGGCGAGGCCATGAATATACTTTCGGGTGTGGATCAGTGTGATGCAAGCAATAAACGATCCTCGCTGAATGGCAAATGAATGCCCTGTGGATCGTCGAGCCGCCTCACCGCACGCGCCGGCGCGCCGAAATCCGCCCGTAGAGCGCGACGATCCCGCCCAATGTGCCCGCCGCCGCCACGACGAGATCGGCCAGTTCCCCCTCGTCCCCGGCCGTCACCTCGACGCCCGCCGCATTGGCGAGCGAGGCGAGGATCGCGATCAGCGCACCCCAGACGGTGCGCGACAGATACCAGGCTTTTGCATCGTCGTTCATGGTCTTTCCTTCCTTCAGAGAATGATCGTCGCCCGCGCCGCAAGGCCGAGCGGAATGGCCCGGCCGAGCTGGCGCACGCGGATGGAGAGCGCCGCCTGCGGCGCGCCGAAATCGGCCAGTTCCTGGTCGGCGGGATAGGTGAAGGCCGGCGCCGCGGTCTCGACGCTGCGCACCGCCGTCTCGCCGGAGAGGATATCGAGGCGATAGGCCTCCACCGGCTCGTCGAGCGGGATGTCCACGGCCGTCCAGCCGTCCGAATCGATCCGCCCGCGCCGGATCCACGACAGCCGCACCACTCCGTCGAGACCCCGAATGCCGCGCAGATGCACCGGCGCCAGCGGCGTCAGCGCCCGCTCGCCGCCGGCAAAGGCGAAGGGCCCCGCCTGTCCCGGCGTCATGCCGATCGGCTCGACGAGCCAGTTCGACAGCCGCCCCACCTCCTCCACGTCGAGCCCGAGCGGCAGGACCGCATCGTCCAGCACCACCGCCCGCGCCCCGGCCGCATGGCCCGCCGCCATCGCATCCTCCGTGCCGTGCAGGGCACGCAGCAGCCCCGTGAGCCGCCAGCGGCCCGGCGAAATCTCTGTCGCCCCGGCAAAGCCGACGATTTCCCAGGCCCCGTTGCCGGCCGCGATCGCCACCCGGTTCGCACCGTTCAGCATGGCGAGCGTGTCCACCGCGGAAAGTCCGCCGAACGGCAGGTCCAGCTCGATCGCCCGCCCGGCATCGAACCTGCCGACGACGCCCGTCATAAGCGGCTCGGCCAGCGTGCCGATCCGCGCCGGCCGGTCCAGCCGCACGCGGCTGCGATAGCCCTCGCTGCCGCCGGAACTCGATACGATCATCGACCGCCAGGGCTGCGCATAGGCCGCGACGCGCGCGAAATCCTGCGCCCCGCCCGATCCCATGACCGGCAAATCCAGAAAGACGACGTCCGGCGCGAAGGCATCGCCGGGCCCCGGTCCCGCCCCGCTCACCGGCCGCCCGCGGCCGTCGAGAAGCAGCGGCGCCGGGCTGTCCCCGGCCGCGATCGCCCGCGCCTCCACCTCGCGCACCAGGCCGTCCGTGATGCCGGTGACGAGGAAGCGTCCTTCCGGCCCGTCGGTGAGCCGCACGATATCGCCCGGCGTCACGTCCATCGCGGTCGGCGGCAGGCGGAAGGTCAGACGCCGCTGCCCCGCCCGCTGGTCGCGCAGCGCCGCCTCGGCGCTGGCCGCGGCCGCCCCCGCATGCAGCACCGCCGGCAGCGCCAGCCGCAGCACGCGGTCGTTCTCCCCCGCCATGCGGCGCGAACGCGCCGTCACGCGCGAATAGGTGCCCGAATCGTCGAAATGGTCGAGGATCGCCTCGCCGGCGAAATCGCTGGCATGCCCGCGGCTCTCCTCGAACGGCGCCTCCTCCGGCCGCTCGGCGAGAACAGCGATCTCCACCGGCGGCAGGGCGGATCTCAGCCGCGAGCGGAAGACGAGCCTGCCCCCCGCCTCCAGCGCATCGATCTGGAACGCCTCCATCAGCGGCTCGATCAGCGCGCGCGCCGAGGTCTGCTCCGCCTGCACGAAGCCGGAAAGATCGCCCGAAACGCCCGAAACGTCGAAATCGAAAAACCCGTGATCCTTCAGGATCGCCGCGATGACATCCGCCACCGTCCCGGCCCCGAGCCGCGCGTTCAGCCAGTGCCCGCGCTGCCAGTTCAGCCCGTCCGACCAGAGCGCCGTGTCCTCGGGAAAGGCCGGATAGGGCCGCGCATCCCAGGTCCACAGGAAGACATGGCCCGGATCGACCATGCCCGCCTCCGGCCCGCCGCCCTGCCACCAGCCATGGTGCGCATCGAGGAAGCGCCGCTGCACCGCGTCGTTGCGCGCCCCGCCGGAATGGTAGGGCAGCGCGTTCTCCGCGCTTTTCGGGTCGACGAAGACATTCGGCTGGTTCGCCCCCTTGTCGACCGCCGGGCAGCCGAGTTCGGTGAACCAGATCGGCTTGGAGCGCGGCACCCAGGCGGTGTGGCCGGAAAGCTCCGCCCCGCCCGGCCCGCGCTCGCAATGCCGGTTGCCCCACCAGTTCTCGATATCCTTGTAGCGGAACACCCAGGGCTTTCCCGCCATGCCGTCGGTGATAGGCACGCGCTCGCGCGCTGCCCGCGCCGCCGCGTCGGGATAATGCCAATCGAACCCCTCGCCGCCGGCGATCATGGCGCGCATGGCCGCCATGTCCTCGGAATGGCGAAACCCGTCCGGATTGCCGTTGAGCGTATCGGCATTCTGCCAGTCGGAGAGCGGCATGTAATTGTCGATGCCCACCGCATCGATCGCGGGCGATGCCCAGAGCGGGTCGAGATGGTAGCGCACCTCGCCGCTGCCGCCCGGCGGCCGGTAGCCGAAATATTCGCTCCAGTCGGCCCCGTAGGTGATCTTCGTGCCCGGCCCGAGGATCGCCCGCACGTCGCCGGCAAGGTCCGAAAGGGCCTCGACGAAGGGAAAGTCCCCGCTCCCGTCGCGCAGCCAGGTCAGCCCGCGCATTTCCGAGCCGATCAGGAACCCGTCCACCCCGCCCGCCGCCTCCGCCAGCAGCGCATAGTGCAGGATCAGCCGCCGGAACCCCTCGTCGCCGGCCGGCCCGGTGATTTCCTCGCCCGAAACGGAAAAGCCCCCAGCCCCCGCCGCGCCGACAAAGGCATCCACCTGGCTGCGCGCCGAGGCCGTGCCGTCGGCGGATTGCGGATGGCAGGTGATGCGCCCGCGCCAGGGATAGGGCGCCTGCCGCGCGCCGCCATAGGGATCGGCAAGCGTGTTGTCGCTCGGCACGTCCATCATCAGGAAGGGATAGAGATAGACCTCGATCCCCCGCGCCTTCAGGTCACGGATGGCCGCAATGACGCTCGCATCCGAAGGCGTGCCGCCATAGGCCGGCCGGCCCTCGATGCGGCTCACCACATAGGCGTCCTCCCGCGCGATGCCGCAGACCCTCCACGGCTTGCTCTCCTCCTGCCGGCCGGAAACCTCCACCCCCGGCAGGATGCGGCACGCACCGGCCCGCAGGTCCGTGCCGAACCAGGCGACCACCAGCGCCACCCGTTCGAGGCCGGGGCACAGCGCCTGCAATTCGTCGATCGAGGCCACCCAGTCCGTCGCCGCCACCAGCGTGTTGCGGTTCATGTTGCGCGCCTTGCCGGCCGCGATCTTCTCCGTCACCAGCTCCGGATCGTAGCCGTGCTCGCTCGACCCCGGAATGACCGTCACCGCCCGGACCTTGCCCTCCAGCGAGCCGACCGGCCTCAGCACCTCGAACTGCAGGATGGGAATGCGGTTGCCGAACGTGTCGAGCGGCAGCCGCTCGAAGACGACATAGGCAAGCCCGCGATAGGCCGGCGCGTTATCCGCGCCCTGCTTGGCGAGGATCAGCGGATCGGGCGCCTGGTCTGCGGTGCCGCGATGGACGCGCATCTCGATACCGGTGAGGTCGATCTCCCGCCCGTCCGCGAAGACGCGCCTGATGCCGGCGATCGGCCCCTCGCACACGCCGACGGCGAAATTGGCGAAATAGCTGAAGGTCTCGACCCGCGGCCCGCTCGCCTTGCCGCCCGCGCGCTCGACGGAGACGTCCTCCTCGAAGCGCGTCGCCCAGATCAGCGTGCCGCCGACGCGCGCCGTGCCGTAGACGCGGCTCATCGCCGTGCCTTCCTCCGCCCCCGGCACGCGTCCGTCGTTCAGCCGCGCGCCGGGAATCCTCGTCATGCCGCCCAACAGCGAGCGGTCGACCGCCGAGCCCGCCAGCGCCCCGACGGCCCGGCCGAGCATCGCGCCGAACGGCCCGAAGAGGCCGCCGAGCGTCGCGCCCGCGGCCTGGAAGAGAAGTGTCGCCATGGCTCAGGAAATCTCCGGAAAACGGAAGACGCCGGCGATCCGCCGCCGCCATGCGGGCACGAGCGGCGATTCGATCACCGCCGCCTGCTCGTAGGCATGGATGAAATGTCCGTCGGGTACCGCGATGCCGGCATGCTTCGCCGCCGCGCGCGCCCGCCAGCGGAAGACGAGAAGATCGCCCGGCCGCAGCGCCGGGATCGGCAGCGCCGCCCCGCAATGCCGCGCCGCCGCTTCCAGCAGCCGCTCCTCGCCCGCCCGCTCCGCCCAGTCGGGCGCATAGGCCCCCGGCACCTCCGGCTCCGCCCCGTAAAGCTCCCGCCAGACCCCGCGCACCAGCCCGAGGCAATCGCAGCCGACCCCCTTCAGCGCGCCCTGGTGCCGGTAGGGCGTGCCGATGAAGCTGCGGGCGATCGCGACGACGCGACCGCCGGTATCCTGTCCCGGCCTCTCACCCCGCAGCGTCTCACGCATAGAGCGGCCTCCCGTCATGCACCGTCTCGCCATCGGCATAGCCGTAGGTGAAGTCGCTGCCCGGCATATGCGGAAACCCGCGAAAATTCAGCCCGTTGGCAAACTTCGCCTTGCAGGTGGCAAAGCGCTTGTCGCACCCCGCGGTCACCTGCATCGCATCGCCCGCGGCCACCCCGGCCGGCACCGGCAGCCAGAAGGTCAGTTCGTCGCCGCCCGAAACCTTGCGCTGGTCCTCGATATCCGCCGTCAGCCCCGCCGCCGCGCCGCTCGTGAAGGTCAGCACCCCGTAGCGGAAGAACCGCTCGGAAAAGCCGGAAAGCCCGCTCACCCGCAGCCGCATGTCGTCCAGCGCCGCATCCACCGTCGCCGCCGCGCGAAAGGCCGCCCCGGAAACATCCTTCCCGCACCGCCCGTCCCCCAGCACCGCATCGCAGCGATGCCCGTAGATGCGCCCGCGCACCTGGTCGAGCCGGTGCGTCAGCCGCCGCAGTTCGGCGCGAAAAAGCCCGCCCTCGCGCCGCACCTCGCCAAGCTCGGCCGTGCGCAGCAGCAGCCGCTGCGCGGGGTTCTGCCAGTTGACCCAATAGACCTCGACCTTCGCCCCGTCATAGCGCCCCGCCGAAAGGTCCCCGGCGCGGATCGCCTCTGCCGAAAACCCGCCCGAGAGGTCGCCGCCCTCGGCCGAAAGCCCGTTGCCGTCCTCCGTCTCGCTTGCCGCAAAGCCGCTCGCCGCCAGATAGGCGAGCCCGCCGAAGGCAAGGTCGCGGTCGTGGTCGGTGAAGCCCAACACCGCGCCGTCGCGCCGCGTCACCCGCCAGGCATGGCACAGCGTCGTCGCCTCGCCGTCGAGATGCGCCTGCAATCCGCCCGGGATCGTCCTCATGGCCTTATCTCCACCAGCGGGATGGACGGAATGCGCCCGGCATCGAACTGCGCGAGGTCGATGTCGATGCGGTCCGTGTCGAAGCGCACCGGCACGTCGAACGCATAGCCCGCCCGGATGGCGCCCGAAGCCGGTATCTTGCCCGGCTTGAAGGTGACGACACCCGTCGCATGGTCCACCGTATAGTCCGCCGCCGGCCGCACGCTGCCCGCCACCGAGACGACGACCGTGCCGGCAACCGGCTTGTCGATGGTGCGCACCGTCTCCCCGCCGGCATCCGCATAGCGCTTGACGAGCTGGAAGGCCGCCGTCGCGCCGTCCCCCGTGCCGATCTCCTGGTCCGCGGCGCTCACCGCCCCGCCCGGCGCACAGGACATGTGGTCCACCGGATCATGGAAACGGAAGCCGAAGAACTGCCCCGCCCGCGCCTCGAAGAAGGCGAGCACCGCATAGAGATCGGCGAGCGAGCGCACGCCCGAGCCCGCATCGTAGCGCCGCCGCGCATCGTGCCAGCGGCGATTGCGGTTCTCCCGCCCGTTGGAAAGGCTGACGATATCCGTCCGCCGCACCGGCCCGCCGCTGGTGCCGAGCGCGACACGCAGCGGAAACCGCACCTCATGAAACCCTGCCATGCCCATCTCTCCGTATATGTCCCGGCCCCGACCATCACCCCGAGGGGCAGGACCATCGCCTATGCAATTCGACGGCGCCGCTCGTCCCTTCTCCCCAGCGGGGAGAAGGTGACCCGAAGGGTCGGATGAGGGGGTGGCTCTGACGGATCGTTTACGCCTCCGCCATCCCCCTCATCCGCCTGCCGGCACCTTCTCCCCGCGGGGGAGAAGGGGGTGTGGCAACATCGAATTCCATACGCGATAGCCCTGCCCCTCGGGGTGACGGTCCCGCCAGCCGGATGAGGGGCTTCGCCCTCACAAACTGCGCTGCCCGCGCCCCACGGCGCGCGTCAGCATGGCCGCGATCTGCCCTTCGGACTTGCGGAAGCTCGCCGCATCCTGCGCCGTCACGTTGAAGACGATGCGCGTCCCGCCGCCCTCGCCGGCGACGCCCAGCGCCCCGTCCGGCCCGCGCTTCAGGGGCAGGATCGCCTCCGCCCCCGCCTCGCCCATCAGCCCGAGCCCGCCGCCGGTGCCGAAATAGGTCGGCGAGGCGACGACCCCGCCCTTGGCGAAGGGCGTCGCGCCGCCGAGCAGCCCGGAAAAGCCGGTCGACAAGAACCCTTCCAGCGGCTTCAGCCCCACGGAAAGCGCAATGTCGCTCATGCGCAGCGCCAGTCCCCGCAGCACGCCCTCCAGCCCCTTGCCGTCGACGACCGCGCCCTTCAGCGCATTCGTCAGCGCCGATCCGAAGGAGCGCGAACGCGCCTCCAGGTCGTCGAAGACCGCCGCAAGCTGCCCGGCATCGTCCAGCGTGCCGGCAAGCGGCCTGTCGTCCATATCCGCCATGGTTCACTCCTTGTGGTCGGGAAAGGCGCGCATCAGCGCGGCGAGCGCATCGCGCCCCGGCGCCGGCGGCAGGGGCCGCAGCGTGCCGAGCGCAAAGGCGAGTTCCCGCGGCGTCATCGCCCAGAAATCCTTTGCGGAAAGCCGCATCCGGCCGAGCCCGGCATGGAGCGCCGCCTCCCAGGGAAAGGCCGCCCTCTCCCCGTTCAGCCCGGATGCGGCCCCGGAGGGTTTTCCGGCCGCGCCTCCGCGCCGAAGGTCGCCTGCAGCAGCTCGGCCGCGATGCGCGCGAAACCGGAGAGCCCGTCCGCCGCCGCCATCGCCGCCACGTCCTCGTCGGAAAAGAGGTTGCCGCCGCCGCGCAGCCCCGCGCCGAGAATGCGGATGAGATCGTCGGCCTTCAGCCGCCCGGAGGAGAAGCGCTCGGCCAGCCCCGTCAGGCTGTCGACGGCAAAGGCCGTCTCCAGCTCCGCCAGCGCCCCCAGCGTCAGGCACAGCACGCGCCGCTCGCCGTCGAGGACGGCCTCGATCTCGCCGCGGTGCCGGTTCGCCCGCGCGCCCATCAGAGCGCCCCGAAGGTGAGGAGGCCTGCCGATTCCAGCGCGATCTCGAAGACCACCTCGCCGTCATGCGCCCCGGAATAGTCGAGCGCCGCGATCTGGAAAGGCCCCGCGACCGTACCGAAATCCGGGATCACGATCTGCCAGGCGGCGATCGTGCCGGCGAAGAACAGCGCGCGCACCAGCGCGTCCGAGGCCTGGTCCTTGAAGATGCCGGCGCCCGACAGCGCCGCGCGCTGCACGCCCGCCCCGCCGAGGAGTTCGCGCCAGCGCCCCGCCGATTCCGCGTCCGTCACGTCGACGAGCTGCGCATTGAACGACAGCCGCTTCGAGCGCAGCCCCGCGACGGTGACGAAGCCCGCCCCGTTGTCGATCTTGATGAGGAGCTCCCGCCCCTTCTGTGCCGCCATGGCAAGGTCCTTTCCGAAAATAGGATGTCAGTCCTCCGGCTCCGTCACCGCCCGGAAGCGCATGTGCGCGCGGTGGAAGCGGGACTTGCCGTCGCGGCCAAGCCGCGTATCGCGGTGGAAGATGAGGACGAGACGGTGCCCCGCGAGCGCCAGCGCCGCGTCGTGAAGCGCCGCGCGCACCGCCGCGGCGATCGCCTGCACCTCTCGGTGCCCCGCCGCCTCGGACCAGGCCTCCAGCGTCACCACATGCGCCTCGCCCGCCTCGCTCGCCGTCGAATGGTCGGCGCTGTCGATGCCCTCGATGACGAGCAGCGGCGCCGCCGGCCGGTCTGGCCTGCGGTCGGTGATGCCGTTCGCGCCGACCAGCGCCGTCAGCGCCGCATCGCCCGAAAGCCTCGCGAAGATCGCCGTCTGCAGGGCCGATGCCGCGCTCATGGCCGGATCTCCTCGCAATCGCAGAGCGTATAGCGCCCCGTCTCGTCCGGATCGCGGAAGGCGCGGATGGCGAAGATGCGGCCGCCCTTGCGCAGCCGCATGCCGCCGGCAAGGTCGCTCCGATGCCGCAGCCGGATGCGGTGCGTCACCGACACCGGCAGCGTGCCCGCCGCCTCGTCCGCCCGCGCCGCCACCGGCTCGATCGCCGCCCAGAGCGTCGCCAGCGCCGCAAAGCCGCGTTCGGCGCCGCCCTGCCCGTCCGGCGTCTCGACCGGCCCCTCCAGCGTCAGCCGCGCGGAGAACGCGCCGGGATCGATGATCCTTGCCTTCGCCATCACAGCCTCCGCAGCCGGTAGGGCGCGACCAGCCGGTCGTAGCCCGCCGGCACCGTGCCCGGCTGGTCCTGAGGCGAAAGCACCCCGCGCAGCTCGAACATGGCCGTCACATGCAAGAGCAAGGCCCGCTTCAGCCCGTCCGGCACATCCGCGCCGCTCTCGCCGAAGCCGGCCGTGAAATCGATCTCGATGCCGTTGACCGCACGCTCCGTCGCCGGGCGCGCCGGCAGCACCAGCCGCGCCGGCCGCGCCGCACCGTCGAGCACATAGCCCGCCGGATCGACATCGACCGGCAGCCCGGCAAGGTCATAAACCGTCACCGTCTCGATGGTTTGCACCGGCCCCCTGGCAATCCCGATCACCCGCGTTTCGGGCCAGTCGTCGAGATAGAGCCGCAACGGCCGCGCAATCAGGCAAAGCCCGGTCGCGGCCTCCAGATATTCGCGCGCAGCGCGGATCAGCGCCGAGACCAGCGCATCCTCGTCGGCCGTATCGAGGCGCAGATGCGCCTTCGCCTCGGCAAGCGTCACCGGCTCCACGGCCGGCGGCAACAGTTCCGCAATGGTCATGATCGTCCTTCGCGATGGAGAAAAGGATGCGGGCGCGGCCGGGAGGAAACCGCGCCCGCCGGCACCGGCGTCAGGGAACGCCGCCGGTGCACACTTTGCGTCATCCTCGGGCTCGACCCGAAGGATGACGGCGCTGTTGGATGGGGTCGCTCAACTCTCCGCGAACTTCACCAGCTTGATCGCCTCGAAATTCTGCACCCCGCCGCCGACGCGCTTGGTCGTGTAGAACAGCACATAGGGCTTCGCCGAATAGGGATCGCGCAGCACGCGCACGCCCGTGCGGTCGACGACGAGGTAGCCGGCGCGGAAGTCGCCGAAGGCGATGGAGAGGCTGCCGGCCGCCACGTCCGGCATGTCCTCCGTCTCCGCGATGGCGAAGCCGAGCAGCGAGGCCGCCTGCCCCGCCGAGGCCGGCGGGCGCCAGAGATAGTTGCCGTCCGCATCCTTGAACTTGCGGATCGCCCCTTGCGTCTTGCGGTTCATCACGAAGGTGCCGTTCTGCCGGTGCCCCGCCTTCAGCGAATAGACCGTGTCGAACAGCGTGTCGGAGGGGCTCGTGGCCTTGAAGGTTCCGGCCGCGCCCGTCGCGATATAGCCGATATTGCCCCAGCTCCAGCTCGCGTCCGCGACGGCCGTGTAGCCGAGAAAACCCTTCGGCTTGTTGGTGCCGTCGCCGGTAACGAAGGCGGTGCCCTCCTGCTCGGCGAAGACCGTGTCGATCTCCGAGGCGATCCAGCCCTCCACGTCCACCGCCGCGTCGTCGAGCAGCGCGGCCGTCGCCGCCGGCATGGCGTAGAGCTCCATGGTCGGGAAGGAGAGTTCGGCGAGCTGCGCATTGCCCGTCTGCGGCCGCGCGGCGGTTTCCGCTACCCAGCCCGCCGCCATGCCGCCCGTCGCGAACGGCTTCTTCAGCACCGTGCCGGAGACCTGGCGCACGGTCGCCAGCGCCCGGATCGGCGAGACGGCGGAAAGCCGGCGGCCGATCTCCGTGTCGGTCTCCGGCGGCACGAGATAGCCGCCGTCCGCCGCCGAGCCGACCGACATGGCCTTGCCCTCCAGCGCCCTGAGCGCGCTCTCGTCGCCGCGCCGCATATAGGCGGAGAAGGCCGCCTTGTGCTCGCCCGCCTCGAAGCTCCCCTCGCCGCCGCCGAGCGCCGGGCGCGCCTTCTTCAGCGCCAGCTGGTCGATGACGCGCTTGTGCTCGTCCATCGCGCGGTTGATGCGCTCCACCTTGTCGCGCGTCACCACGTCGGCGGTCAGCTTCTGCTCGATCTCGCCGAGCCGGCGGTCGTTCGTCTCCTTGAAGGCCTCGAAGGCCTCCATGAAATCGTCGAAGGCGGCGGTCATCGTTTCCGGCACGCCCTTGATTTCCGGCGCGGTCTTCTGGGTCTCCATGCTGTCTTCCTTTTCGGGTTAGCATTTCCAGCCGAAGCGAAACCGCTTCGGCGTCGGATAATGCGGTAAAAACAAAGCCTATCGTTTCATCATCCGGGCCGCCCGGCGCATGAGGCGCACCAGCTCGGTCTCCCGGTCGCGGAACCACCGCGCATTCTTCACGTTCGACACCCGCGCCGAGGGCAGCATGGGAAAGGTGACGATCGAGATCTCCCAGAGGTCGGCCTCCAGGATGCGGCGCACGCCGCTCGTCCGGTCGGTCTTCGAGCGCACTGTCTGGAAGCCGATGGAAAGCCCGTCGAGCGCGCCCGACTTCATGAGGTTCAGCACCTCGCGGGCCCGCGCCACGCCGGGCGAAAGCACGCCCTCGACATAGAGCCCGCGCCCGTCCTCGCGGATCGTTCGCCAGCGCCCGAGCGGCTCGGCCGGATCGTGCTGGAACAGCATGCGCACGCCGCGAGCGCCGCGCTTTTCCAGCGAGCGGGCAAAGGCGCCCGGCGCGATCGCGTCCTTGCCGAGGTCCACCTCGCCGAAGAGGCTCGCATAGCCGGAAAACGCCCCGTCGCCGGAAACGCCCGCCAGCGTCAGATCGGCATATTTCTTCGTCCGCCAGACCGGCAGGTCGTCGGTGATCATGGTTTTCTCCGATGATGGAAGGGGGGAGTAGGCAGTAGGCGGTAGGGATGGGCGCAGCGCGGCCCAACCACCAATTCCCTACTGCCTACTGCCTATTGGCTACTGCCTCATCCGCTCCGCCAGCCGCGCCAGCACCCCCAGCCCCCACCAGGCCGAAAGGCTGGCCGCCGCAGAGCCGGTCACAAGCACCTCCGCCGGCCCGAGATAGCCGGCAATGCCGAGCCGCACCGCGATCCACAGCCCCGCCGGCCCGCCGAAGACGAGGCCGCAGGCAAGCCCGGTGAGGAACCGGCACGCCGCCTCGCGGCGGCTCTTCGGCAGGAGATAGATGAGCGAGACGGCCGCGCCCGCCGACGCGCCGATCACCCGGGCCGTCCAAAGCCCGCCGTCGTTTCCGAAGTCAGCCATTGTTAAGCCTTTCAGATTATTATGGAAATCCGAGACATCAGGCCGCACGCGGCCAAAAGCGCCGGCTTTCCGCAACGGAAGGCCGGGTCGATTAGCGAGTCTTTTGAATCCCTTGCGGCGCGTCTTTCACAAACCGGGTCAGGGTTTTCACAGGTCGAGTCCGGTTGATGCCAAAACGATTCACGCAGGTGCCGTAAACGTTTGTTTGAGCAATGAAATCGCAGAGGGGGGTAGAGCGCCACCCTCCCCCTTCAATACCCCACCGCCCCCCGCTTCTCCTCGTCCGTCAAGAACCCCGCCGCGCCCACCCGGGCCCACAGTTCCGAGCGCTCGTCCGCCAGCCCGCTTACCTGGTCGAGATCCGGCACCAGCCGCAGCCCGTCATTTGCCCCTTCGGAAAACCACCCCGCGAAGGCCGCGGCCGTGCGCTGCACGAGCGGCAGCACGGTGAGCCGCCAGAAGGCGCGGTTGGCCTCCTGGTAATTGGCATAGGTAGCATCCCCGGGAATGCCGATCAGCATGGGCGGCACGCCGAAGGCGAGCGCGATGTCGCGCGCCGCCCCGTTCTTCGCCTCGACGAAATCCATCTCGCGCGGGGAAAGCCCCATCGCCTTCCAGTCGAGCCCGCCTTCCAGCAGCATCGGCCGCCCGGCCCGCGCCGGCCCGCAATAGCCCTCCTCCAGCTCCGATTTCAGCCGACCGTACTGGTCGGGCGTCAGGTTGCCGCCCTCCTTCGGCTGGTAGACCAGCGCCCCGGAGGGCCGCGCCGAATTGTCGAGCAGCGCCTTGTTCCAGATCGCCGCCGCATTGGAGAGGTCGAGCGCCATGGACGCCGCCTCCAGCGGCGCGAAGCCCAGCTGGTCGTCGAGCGGATGGAAGAGGCGCAGATGCAGGATCGCCTGCCCCTCGCCCGCAGCGTGCCGGCGCACATGGCCGCCGACGCGGTATTCATAGGCCTCCGCCCAGCCGTCCCGCCCCTCGACGATGCGCATCCGGTCGGGCCTCAGCAGATGGAGTTCGCGCAGATCCTCGCCCACCCGCACCCCCGCCACGAAGGCGTTGCCGGAAAGCAGCAGGTGCCCGTAGAGCGTCTCGAAGAAATCCGTCCCCGCCTGGCGCCCGTTCGGCCGCGACAGCAGCGACAGCAACGGCTCGTCCGGCCGCTCCTCTTCGCCCCGATAGGCGAGCCAGGGCACGGAGGCCCCCGCTTCCGCGATCATGCGCACCGCCCGGTGCGCCACCGGGTTCTTCATGAACCCCTCGCGCGACAGCGAGGCATAGGAGCGGGACGACCAGTGCGCGCGCCCCTCGGCCGTCAGCGCGAAAAAGCCCGACGCCTTCGTCTCGGCCGCCCGGCGCTGCCGGGAGAGAAAGGATGGTAATTTCATGGTGCCCTCCGATTGTGTCGATTCGCCAATGGGTTGGACGGTGTGCCGCCCGCTACCCGCCAAGCGCCGCGAAAAACGCCCGCCCGTAGCCCGCCACCTTCTCCGCCCGGTCGAGCCCGTTGACGATCCGCCGCGCCCCGACCCAGTCGGCCCTCGCATCGGAGAAATGATCGGCGAGCCGCCGCCCGGTAAAAGCCCCGCGCAGCATGCCGACGAACAGGATCTCGACCGCCGCCGCCGTCTCCGTCGCAAGCTCCGGCCGGCCGACGAGATCGATGCCGGTCAGCACCGCCAGCCGCGCATAGTTGCGCCGGTGGGTGATCTGCACGAGCCCGCGCCCGAGCCAGCTCTTCCCCTCGCCGTCGCGCCGCCAGTAGGGCGCGGAGACCTGCGGCAGCCGCCCGGCGGCAAAGGCCCGGTCGAGCCGGTCGATGGCCGCCTCGTCCGTCGCCGCGAAGGTCTCGCGCACCGGCTGCAGGCGTCCGCCGGTCTCGTGATGGGCCGTCGCCAGCATATAGGCGAGAAAGCGCCGGTCCCGCGTTTCGCCGCCCTGCTCGAACCGGTCGAGCAGCGCCGTCAGCCCCGCGACCTGCGCCCTCGCCAGCCGTCCGCCATAGAGCGTCCCGCGCGCCGCGTCGAAAAAGGCCTTGCGGTCGATTGCCATCTCAAATCCCCCGCACCCGCGGTTCGCCGGCGCGCTCCAGCACCAGCGCCGTCAGCGCCCAGACCAGCGCGTCGAGCCGATCCGGCGAGCGGCCGGAGGAGAGCCCGTCCGGCCCGAAATCGCACATCTGGTCCTCCAGCTCGGCAAAGGCGGCCGCATGGACCACCCGCCCCTGTTCGTAGAGCGCCGCCACCGGCTCGGCGCGCAGGAATTTTCCGCGCGTCGCCCGCACGGTTGCGACCGGCAGGTTGGCGTCGACGCTTCTCAGCATCGCCGTCACCATGTCGCCGCCCTGGTTGACCTCCGCGACCACCCGGTCCGCGTCGAAGCGCCGGAAGGCGCGCACCACGGCGCCCGCCCAGCCCGCCGGGCTTGCGCCCGTCACCGAGCAGTCGGCGAGCACCACCGCTCGCCCCGCCCCGTCCAGCCCCGCCACGACGATGCCGCAGACGGAGGCCGCCGAGGCCGTCGCCGGCGGATCGACCGCCACCACGATGCGCGACAGCGGCCCGGGATTGCGCTGGCGGATCCCCTCCAGCCGCGCCCGGTTCCACAGCGCGTCCTCGCGGTCGGCGATCAGCTCGCCGTCCAGTTCCTGCCGCCCCAGCCGCGTGCCGCCGTAGCGCTCCGCCATCGCCGCAAGGAAGCCCGGCGAGAGATTGCCGGCATTGTCGTCGGTGCGGATGCGCCGCACCGCGGTTTTCGGATCGCCCGCCAGCCCCCGCAAAAGCGGCACCGGCCGGGGCGTCGTCGTCACCAGCACGCGCGGATCGTCGCCGAGGCGCAGGCCGAATTGCAGCATGTCCCAGGTCTCCTGCGCATGTTTCCATTTGCCGAGTTCCCTAGTTGTTGGATTGTGTGCACGACCAGCAGCGCATTTTTAACGCCCCGCGCATATGCTTGCGCCCAAGCAGGGAAAGACGATGCAAATCAAGCCGAAAGCCTATTCCTACATACGTATCTCGTCAGCCGGTCAAATAGCCGGTGATGGCTTGAACCGTCAGATACGTGCTGCGCGTGAATACGCCGACACACATGACCTGGAACTTGATGAGACGCTGCAAGACGTCGGATCGGGCTATCACGGCAAGCACGTCAAGTTCGGGGCGCTCGGTGGATTTCTCGAACTCGTCAAACGGGGCGATGTCGATAAAGGATCGTTCCTGATTGTTGAAAGTCTCGACCGTCTGTCTCGCGAAGCAGTCATCGATGCGCAACTTCAACTTCTCAATCTTTTGAAGGCCGGTATTACCGTTGTCACGCTGATCGACGGAGCCGTCTACAGCGAAGACAAGGATTTCACCCAACTTATCATTTCGCTGACGATCATGAGTCGAGCGCATGAGGAAAGCGCAACCAAGTCGTTTCGAGCGAAGGAGCGCATCCGTAAACGCAAAGAAGACGCGTTGGCGGGTAATGCCATCTACAATAAGAACATCGCCGGATGGATCGATCAAATTCGGATCGGAGACAGTTCCGAATGGCGATATGAAATCAACCAGCACGGTCCGACGATACAGCGGATTTTTGATCTGATCGAAATGGGGATCGGAACACACAAGATCGCTCGCATCATGAATCAGGAGAAACGCCCGGTTCTACGTCGTGGCATCAATCCAAAAGAGCAATGGCGTGATGCAGCAATTGCACGGATCATCAAGGACGAAACCTGTATCGGTACGTTGACGCTGTTCGAAGAAATCGATGGTAAGCGTGTGGTGATGGGTGAGCCAATCAAGAACTATTACCCGGCTGTGATCAGCGAGGAGCAGTTTTGGAGGGTTCAACGTAACCGACCGACGCACCCGAATTCAGGCCGAAAGGGCGAACGTTTCTCCAATCTGTTTGCACGCAATACGGCGTGCTCTGCGTGCGGCAATGTGCTGAAAATGTACTACGGTGGCCGTAAGCACAACCGACACTCCTATTACGGCTGTATGCAACAGCGAACGCATGGTGCAACGTGTGAAGCAGGAGCGAAGATGTTTCGCTATAACGCGCTGGAAAACGCTATTCTCGATCACGTTGCCGAGTTCCAATCCGACGCCATTTTCGGTTCGAATGCCGCTACGCTAAGTTCAAGCGAACTGTCATTGATGATTGCGAAGGCTGAAGCCAAAATCACCGATCTTGAACAACGCAGAGAAAACTTGCTCGACCTCGCCGAAATCACAAATGATCGTGATGAACGTATTCGGATTAAAGATCGAACTATCGGACTTCGACGAGGGATCGAAGATGAAAAAGCGCAACTTAGCGACTTAATAAAACGCCAGTCTTCGCTCGCGGAACAGCAAGCAGCACTTCACGATGTCAGCAGCAGAATTGCAATGGAACGCGCTACATGGCCATCTGGAAGCGATGCAGAAGTATATGAGAGTCGGGCAAGGGTTTCGAATTCGCTGCGCAAGTTCATATCACGCATTGTCGTGAACTTCTCCCAACAGATCGCGTTTGTCTACGTCGGCGGGTATACCCGGATTTACATGTTTGATCGTGAAGGCACGTTGATCACAACGGTCAATGGTGCAGCAATGCCGTTCTCCGAGATTGAGAAGGTCATGCGCGCAGATGGAGCGAGCGAAGCCGAAATAGCGCAAGCGAAGGACGTTCACACGAAACTCCAAGCAGCCGCTTAAACTGCCGCCGTCCAAATAGCGTCGATCTGTTGCGGGGTCTTGCCTGTACGATCAGCGATCAGAAGCACGAGCGGATCAAGACGCTGGAACGAAACACTGTCTTCCCACGCAATCTGCAAATCTTCCTGCTCGCTCTCGTCTTCGACGGAAAAGATCGCAGCGGCGATAACAGCGGTTGTCATTCCCGCATTTTTGAAGGCTGTACGAAACGCTACGCGAGTTAGCGGAGACATGCTCGCACGGATTTCCTCCGATGTCGGCGGCACATACGTTACAATCTCATATGAGCCCTTGTTGTCAACGAGCCACTGTTGAATGGCCGGATTTAATCCATGTTCATCACCCGGTCTACTCACGTAGTTGCAGCGATAACGTTCTCCGTTCATATCAGTCAAATCCACGTCAAGCAGATAAGCATCTTGATCGCTCGTTGCCCGTACTTGGAAAACTTCGTGCAAAACACCCGTATTAGCGCTCTCTATCATCATGCTGTCCTTTGAAAAATGTGATCGTTGCTGGTCGACAAACCTCTCGCTCGCCAAGTTCCGGTCAATGCTGACCCTGAACCGGTCGATGTGTATCTGGCGTTGTCGCTCTCATCGAGGCGAATATTAGCGGTCGCATTCCGCGTGGTGCCACCAGACGTGCGCGCCGTTACAACGTGACCCACTGGTAAATTCGTCTGTGTTTGAGCGGAGCCGGTGTAAACTTCAGCAGCCGTAAAGCCCAATGCATGGGTATGGCTTGTGCCGGACACGCTGTTTGACGAACTGTTCGTAATGTTGCTCGGAGTTCCCATCGTGATCGTCGGATCACTTGACAGCGTTCCGCCACCTGTCAGCCCATTGCCCGCCGATACAGTTCGCGCACCAGATGCAGGGTTATAGCCGAGTGCACCAGTGATATCACTGTTGACTAGGGTGAGAGAATGCGTGTGGCTTGTGCTCGTTACAGCATTTGTCGTGCTGCCGGTGATGGTTCCGGGGGTTCCAAGTGTAACGGTGCGATCATCGCTAAGGTTACCACCACCTGTTAAGCCATTTCCAGCAGTGAGGGTTCTTGAAGTTTGGACGATGGATGCGGGAGAAATGCCGTCAACTGTTGCCGCGTCAACATTGGTGACGCCCGCGCCGTCACCGCTAAACGTGCCTGCCGTAATCTGACCGCTTGAATTGATGGTCGGTACAGTCAAAGTACCGGTGAATGTCGGATTATTGAACAATGGGCTTAGAAGACGAAAACTCGTTCCGTCGTAGACTACCATTACCGATTGTCCCGCTTTGATCTGCCCTGCTGTAAGCGCAGCACCATCATTGCGAACGACAGCACGTGCACCTCTTCCGCTAACGTTTAGGGTAAGGGCACCAGTGTTGTCCAAATGTGCAAAGAAGGTGAAGATTTCGCCCTTCGTGTATGCGGAAATCGCAACATCGTAAGTGAGTGTAAATGCAGTAGCAGTACCCGCAGAAACAACCATCGCATTGATATGGTCGAACGCTCGCTTTGTTCCTCCCATAATCGCGCGAAGCGTCGGCGCAAGTTCGCTTGGCTTTGAGCCGGTCGGCATACCGTTTGGCGGGGAACTGATATTTAGATTGTCTTCCTGATTCCAGGAACTCGAAGTTAGGTCTGCCATTGATCACCATTATTATTTTTGATTCTTGGATCATTGATATTTATGCGAAACTGCGTGTCTTCAGTCCTCTATGCCTACGTCGCGCAGATACTCGCTAATTGCGATTGCCAGCGCTGAACCCGGAGCCTCATCGCGAGCGATATCGCGTAGTTTTCCAACGTGAGCGCGAAGACCGCCTTTAGCCATTTCCGCTTTCGGAATATCTGCTAGCCACTTTACGGTCTTGGGATCGGTAAGCAATCTCGCATTGTACGATCTTGCTCCTGCCGCTGCTGCCTTTCGGCCTACTTGACCTGCCGCAGCACCAGCGACACCCCATGGCCCCAGTGTTGCTCCACCGACTACCGTACTAAGCAGGAATTGCGCATCGAAGGGATTGAGTTCCGATGCCATGCTTTGGTGTTTCGCCGTATTCGAATGGTTCGCTTTGCGATTGTATTTCCCCATGGTGTCCGCAACACGAGAAAGCCGATCTAGATCCTCACGATACTGTTGGCGAGCGGTTCCCTTGAACAAGGCGTCTTTTGCCTCGGGAGACAACGAATTCCACTCGCGAACGAACTTGCTTGCGTCGAATGCCTCGACACCATCGCTGTCGATCTTGCGTCCCATTCGGTCAACGACATTCGATGTTAGCGCGTCCCATGCCTCTTTCCCCTCGGCACGGTCAATTTGACGACGCAACGTGTTGATACGTGTTCCACCCTCTTTGCCCTGCTGCATTACCCAACCAGCAACCTTCTCAGGTGATTGCATATTAGCGAGCGTGTTGATTGGTGATTTTTTGCCGAAACCTGTTTCGGGATCGATCTGGCGTCGATATTGGTTATTTGCTTTGCGGAAAGCCTGTTGCGCTTCTGGTCCAGCCTTCTCCGCTGTTAGTTCCATTTCCTTCGTCAATGTGTCGCGGAAACCGGAAAGCAATTTGCGTTTATCGGATGAAATCTCTTTATCGTACAATTGTTCGGAAACGCGAGTACGCACCTCACGCAATTTGCCTATATCAACTTTACCATTCTTGATGTCATCGACAATCGCCTTTGTCTGCGCAATCGTCTTGTCGAGTTCAGAACCGTATGCGAGTTTGTCGCTATTGCTGAGACCCTTCTTCTGCTTTGTAAGTTGCTTGAGATATTCGTTAACGTGTGTGCCATCGGCATTCACGCCACCGGCCTTGTCAGTGACATCGTCGTACAACTGCTTAGAGCGAGCGAAACCAGCCTGCTTTGCTGCCTCGGCCTGATCCTGTAGGAGCGTGCCGAGTTCCTGACGAGAACGAGCAATACCAGTTCCGTTATTTGATGCACCGGCCGTTCCCTCAACGATACGATCAAACTCGTTGTCCATCGCGCCGAACGCACCTTCAATGCGCTTCTGAATTTCTTTGCCTTGGCGCGTGCCGGCAAGCACATGTTCACGAGTGGCAAGACGCTCGGAATTGGAGACCATGCCCGCTGTAGGTTCTGCACTAATTTTCGCGAAATCATCGGCGCGCTTACCGGCAAGCGTTGGATCGTCGGCACGATCCACTAGCATACGCTCGCCAAGTGTACCCTTTTGTTCCTTCGCAATACGCGCTCCTTGACGCACAGAGCGCCCTACAGCGCGTTGAGCAGCGCCAGCCGGAGTTAGCGTGCTTGAGAATTCAAACGCTCGCTCGACGCCCTCTGGGCTCAATGGATCGACTTTACCGTCCATGACCTCGCCAGGCAGCATGAAGGAGCGCTTCAAAGCGCCGAGCAAACCAGCATCACTGTCGAAGCGCGTGTTGCCATCGGCGTCCTTGCTGATCGGCAACAGCATCCCCTGCTCTACTGGTTCCGCCTCAACCTCTGGCTCCACTTGTTCCCGCATCTGATATTTTAGCCAAGGCTTACCCGCTGGAACTTCGGTGATTTCCTCTTCGACCCGAATAGCCGGTGTCTGCTTCTTATATTTTTCCCAAGGACCAGCCATTTACACGAACCCTCTCATACCACCGAGACCACCAAGGCCGCCGGCACTTCCCATCTTCTGTCGCAACCGCATCAATTCCATTTCCCACGGCATCAACTGCGCTTGCTGCTGGCCCTGCGCATTACCGCCAAGCAAGCCGCCTGTATTGGCTTGCATAAGTTCAACATTTTGGGACCCAGCACGGCCACCACGTGGGGCTTGCTGGTTCACCGATGCATCTTGAGCAGCAAACAATTTGGCAAGATCACCGAGCGCACCAATGCCCGTTTCTGTATTGATGCCTGCGATTTCATCCGGCAATGTAATGCCGAAAAGGCCCTTCTTTTCTTCGGGCTCGATTGTCTCGGTGGTCTGTACGGGCTGGATTGCTTCACCAGACGATGGAGCAATCGCCGCTGCTGTTTCCGGACCTAGTTCGCTGCTAGTCCCACGTGCTGCTGCGATCTCATCGGGCGACAAACCGAGAATTTGACCGGCATAATCGTGCCGGTTTTTCCAACCATGTCCACCAGTGGGATTCTTCGCTGACCATCCTTGCGGCCTTTCGTACCCGATGAACGCTTTAGTGGCGTCCGTGTGCGTCTGCGAATTTATGAGTTTCTGATATGCCGCACTTTCCGATCCAGCGCCGTACTTGCCGTCCTTGCCATTCAACTCATGCATGAGAAAATCGAGTTGCGTGTCGAGATTACCGGCATCGCGACCGCCATCTTTGGCAAATGCATGGAGGTTTCTGGCACGCTCGCCGTTCCATTGCGCGATACCGATACTATCAGAGCCATCGCGGCCATCGCCACGATTACGAGCGCTTGTACGTAAACCGCTCTCCTGAACGAGATTGCCGACGACACCAGCGGCTTGAGCCGGAGTTAATTTATAACGCTCTTGTAGATATCGGTATGCATATCTCGCATTGTCATTGATTGCCAAATCATCACCCTATTATTCTTATTTTTATAGCAGGTTCTTTGATATCCAATTGTTCGGATCACCCGGATCACCACCCTGGAAAATATACCCATCTTCCTCGTAACCCGGTTTAATGTTTCCGTTTGAATCTGCCTCAACCGGTTTGTCCTTCTTCTTATCGGACTTCCCTTGCTTCTGCTCCTTTTGGAACTGCTTGAAACGCTCGTACGGATTAGGCAAAGCACGAATTTGCGTCTCTGCATCCTGCCAAGAAATCTCACCACGTTGTGCACGTGCCGCAATCTCGGCTGCATCCAACTTATTCTGTGCGACCGACTGCATTGTCCCTGCAATGATCTCATTGCCTTCCGGCGTTAAGCCGAGCGATGGAATGCTCTTCAAATATTGCTTTGCATCGAAATCAGACGTTGCACCGGCACCCGCTGGACGCATCTGCGGCGCTAGACGCGAAGTCACTGCGTCATAGGCTTGCGCATCGCTGAGACCATCAATCTTGATACCGGCCATTTCCGCATATGGACCCAACGCAAGTTTGAATTCTGCGATCTTTCCTGTTCCGATGTTCTTTCCAAGATCGATCAACAGTTGCATGTCACCGATCATTTGAGGTGCGCTTGCTCCTTCTTCGACATAGCCCGCAATGCGCTTTGCCGCTTCCTCGTCTGACTTCTCACCGAATTTGTTAGAGTTCTCACCCATATTGATCTTCATCGCGCCTGCTGCCTTACCGGCACGCATCCACGTTGTGAAATCGTCTGGCACGCCACCCGCCGCCTCAGTCTGTTCGACGTAAAGATTGTATTCGCGAATATCGTCGGTCTGGCGATGAGCCTCTTCACCACGAACACGACCACCGGCTTTCACTTCTTCAGTTGCGCCAAGACCCTCATTGTAACCGGGAGCCGCTTCAAGCGTTCCGCCTTCCCCGACAACCATGCCCTTGCTTGCTGCTTCCTGCTGCAACTTCTGAATCATGCCGAGTGTGTCACGAGCGCCAGCATCGTCGCCTGCTGCGATCTGGTATTGGAGGTACTTTTTCAACTCAGCGATGCTGTAGCCGAAATCGCCGTTGTCGCCAGAAGGCGCTCCAGCCGAGCCAGCACCACCAAACAGGCTAGCCTGCATGTCTTGGAGTTTCTTTGCCTGAGCAAGTTTGACCTGTTCGGCGTGTTGCTTCTGTCCTGCCTCAAGCGCTGTGTCGTACGCGGCCCCACCAGATGCGAGACCAGCACCAATCGCTTGCAGGAGGTTAGTAGGGTTACGTGATGGCCCGCCGGCAATCATCATGCCAGCACCACCTTGCAGCAATGAACGTCCAAGTGCGGATTTCTTTGCCGGATCAGAGGGAAACAACTGCGAGAACAAACCGCTGTCTTCCTGCGGTTTTGTCGGAACGCTCGTTGATCCGAGCGCGACCTGTTCAATTGGCGCCCTACTGTCGCCACCATTAGATGCGCCGCCAGTGAGGCGTTTCAACAATTCTGTAAGTGTTAGTGCCATGTCGGAGCCTCCTCAAATGCACGTGGATCAACGAACAAAGTTCCATCAATTTCAACGACCGAGTCGGGCTTGATTTCTTGCATTTCCTGAGCAATTGGACCGATGTAGATTCTCTGCTCCGGGTCTTCGCGATACACGAATTGGTACATAGGAATGCCGTTTGGTGTTTCGCCAACATGCGAAAGAATGCGCTTGCTACGAATATCAGACATGAACAAGCCGAGAATGCTTGATAAGCCACCGAGTACCTGTGCGCCGCTGTTCGAGTAGACCGGCGTTGTCTGGTTATTGTAGCCACCACCATTTGCCAAATTGATCATATTAGCGATGTTGTTGAGTGGTTGATTTTGCTGATAGTCCCACTGCGCAATATCAGCCTGCTTCACCATATTATTCCAAGCATCTTTCTGTGCACCAACGCCTGCAAGTTTATCAGCATCGTAGTAATCAAGGCCACGTAGATAGTCGGACATTCCAGCCGCTTGAAGTTGCGTATTGGCTTGTGCATTCTCGTTCTGAAACTGACTATTTGCCGCGTCCATTCGCAAACCCTGCTGTTGCGCGGCCGTGCCCGCAATCGCCTGATTGGCGCTGATCTGATTTCCGACATCAGTGTTATAGAAATTGCCAATCGAGTTCTGCGCATTGAGTTGGTTCGTGCGCTCATTTCCGTAATTCTGATACGCGATATCAGAAGCGTTCTTGCTCATTGCATTTGCAAGAGTGCTTTCTGCATCATTACGCAGGAATGACGCAGCACCTGAGCCTGTTCGGCCTGCCAGTGCCGCCTTGCTATCGATACCCGGTGCAATCTGCGTCTTGAATTGCTGGATTAACGGCGCGTTCGCGTTACTAATCGCCTGATCCAAGTATGGATTGCTATTTAGGAAATCCCCGTTAGCGGTCTGCTGTAGCATCGACATAGCCGGGTTATTCGAACCAGAAAGATTCTGCGCTTGGGTCTGCTGCATACTGAGTGCCGGATTCACCCAGGCCTGACCTTGACCGAGTGTTTTACCGGACTGACCGCTATATGCGGATCCCGTCATGACGCCGTTCGCGACGTTCTGAGCGTTTCCGAAAAGATCAGTTCCCTGACGCGCAGTTTTCTCGGTTAGTTTTTGCGCGTCCAGCGTTGCCTTGCTCTGATCGGCATAGGTTTGACCCTGATAATATTCAGGCTTTCCCTCGTCGTAGAGTTTATCGGCTTGATCAAGATACTTTAGGATATATGGCTTCGCACCATCCCAAGGTTCTGTTTTTGTTGTTGTTTCCTTTGGTGTGCTCGCCATAATTACAATTCCTTAAAGTATTGATCACCTTTCACAATGAATCCGTGCTGCGGTAAAACTCGCCCCCAAAACACACGCCCGATACCGAACAGACCTTTGCAGTTGTGCTTACGTGCATACGCTTCGATGACTGGTTGCCCCACGTGAAGAATTTCACGCATGGCGCAGCCTTTGTTTCCGCCTATGAGGAACAAGCAACAAACCGAGTTGCCTTCCCACTCCGTTATCGAAGTGACACACGCGGCATTTTCGGTTGTCCAAAGTTGATAGTCTCGGTCATATAGTGACTTGAGAAGATCAACCTCTGTTATCGAATTTCGGGTATACCTTAGTGCTTCCAGTAGCCAGTCGCGAACACGAGGATATTCCGTGTCAAATTGCTCTGCTGTATCTACCTTCGTTACTGCCATTACACTCCGTGAATTACGTATCCGAATTTACGCTCTGTCGTTGCGCTAGGGTGTGTGATCGTGAACTGACCGTCGCCAACTGCGCTGACATATGTTGTTCCTAATGCATATGCAGCCGCCGCCAATGATCCAATTGGTTGAATCACTACGAGGCTACCGCTATTGATCTTTCCATTAATGATCACTGTCGTCGTCTGTGATACGCGAAGCGCTACGAAACCGTAGTTGTCGAACTGCTTCACAACGTTATTCACGACTTCCTGTATCTGTCTTGGATCATTTGGATTTCTCAATGCCTGCATCTTTAGCCTTTATTCCCGTATTTACGTGTTTTCTATTATTTCACGATCATCGTTGACCTGTGACCGTCGCCTCTAATTGATATCCCATTGCACTTTCCCAATCGCCATCAAGCGCAATGCGCACACGATGAAAACGTCCTGTATGCCGGAAGTATGCAAATCCCGTCTGTGAATTGATCTGCTTTAAACTCGTGTATGTTGTCGAAGCATTTGGACTATCTCGATATCCCGCGCGAACTTGGATTTCGCCTTCACCATGCGTTAGGGGTCGAACGCCTGAGATCAAGGTAACATCACCACGTATTGGCTCTTTGCTACCGCGCTTAATCAACTCACTAAGAAACTGCTCCTGCGTCTCGATGATGCCACGCATGTTGTCACCACCAAATGCATAGATATTTCCGTCAATATCCATACCCCACAGCATTGCGTTTCCGCCTGACCATATCGGACTATCAAAACTTGCAGGCACCTCTTCAATGGTGCCGTAGATATCCAACTGCTCAATTGTCCAAGGCAGTGTTTGGGAATTGAATATATAGGTGACTGTTGCATCACCCTCTGACCATTCACCGGTCTGATAGTTGTAGATGATCATTTTATCAGGAACGCCATCAACGGATTCGAGGCTCGAATACATCCAATAGACCAGCGTGTTTTCGGGATCGCTCGCCACGGTCATGTATTTGTATTGGCTCGTATCGACAGTCCCAAGGAAATGATTGTCGACCTTTCCTGCGCCGATTGGTGCAATCTGATCGCCCTGCAATACGTAGAAGCCATCTGCTGACAGGAAAAAGGTTCTTCCCTCAACGGTGATCACGCTCTCTGGAACTGCGCATCCTTTACCGGTGACGACTTCGTCAAACTGGAAAATCAATGGTGCGCCTATATAGGTCATTTTCACGATTGCATTCTGCAAGAGAATCCAACCGGCTTCGCCACCAACGATGTGCTGAACAGCACCACCATTGAAAATGTCCTGAAAATCGGCTTGGGTTTGCTGCGAGAAAGACCAATCGAATGGATTGCCGAATGCGGACCAGCGAACACGAAACGGCACTTCACCATCCAGACCGTCATAGGTGTTGCCGATAACGAGGAAGTCACGCACGATTGCCAAATGGCGACCACGCGTAAGCGTCGTTAGGGCGTCGAACTGGATATCGTCGTTCTTGTTGATGTATTGGGGATCATCGGAGAAATTGGTTCCGATGACGAGGCTACCGAAATCGGCAAAGTTCCAACGCTCCCCTTCTGTCGTCGTATATCCGCCAGTACGGCCAATGCTTACCCATGATCGGTCTGACGGATTGATCTTGTAGAGATCACCAGCATCACCCGCATACACTTTAGCATTTTTGAATTTATCCTGCGCAACAATCGTGCCGATCGGTCGATTGGACAATGTGGTTGCCGAATACAGGTTTGCACGTCGCAAAGGGTAATACGTAACGGCCCCGGCCGAATTGCCGATACCGGGCGTGACGTTACGAGCAGTGATGACACCGGGATTATCGAGAACCGGCAAATCAGGACGCCATGGGCCGAACACACCATCAATTACCATGGACGCCCCTCCATGATGATTGCGTTGCCGCTTCGTGTTACGCGGGCATGGTCAGCGGCAACAGTGCCGAGCGCATCGCCCAGACTTGCCTTCTCCCCTGCCTCGGCCTCTGGATCACGTAGGTATCGATAAGCACGCGCTAACGTTGCGTGCAGGTATACGGATGGGAATTTGGTAAGGAGCCAATTTGTGGGATTTTCATCGGACAGTGGTTCAAAGCGACCGTAGTAGTCGAGCACTACATCAACAGGGCCTTGCTTCTGGAGCGCCAGGACGACGTTGCTACCACTGAAATAGTACCCAACTTCACCCGGATAAAGAACCGCGTTGTACGGGCTAATGGGCTTCGCTACGACGCCATCAACGCAAATGGTGCGAAACTCAACAAGATCGACGGGAAACGGCACAGTGCCCAAAGCCGTATTCGTCTCGATGGTCTTTTCCATCAGATAGTGTTTTAGAACCGGCTGTAAGTCTGCCTCGGCTCGTTCGATGAGCGAGGCAACCGGAATTGGGCGAATTGCATATTCCTGAACCGTGTTTTGTAGATCGACATAAGTTGAGAGTGTCATCGTTACACCCTCAAATTATTCGTACGAACCTTGCTAAAATCCGCGTCATTCAGGCGGCGTGCTAGAGCAACGGGATCGTCAAGAATGCCTTCTTGGTCCCATTGATAATGCATGCCAACTGGCACGCTCGCGACTTTCACGAATTCGCCTAGTTGTCCGGTGGAATTGAATTCGGCTGCTGCACGTGCATTGGCTTCAAGCACGGCGCGAACGTTTTTGAAATCGCGTCTAATGCGAATGTAGTCGCCTTCACGAATGAGATAGATCGTGTAATCAGCAGTGTCTTCGTAAACGAGTGTCTGCCCATCGAGAACTAGATCACCAAATTCGAGTTCATTGATATCCATCATTAGCCTCGTTCATTATTGTTTTTATTGGCTTTTATGATGCTCCCGGCTCGTTGGCCGGGAGCACATTTGAGGTTCTTATTCCTCTGGTTCTTCTGGGGCAACAACCAGCGTCGGATCGATATCTGCGATCTTTCCGTTACCGGCTTCGTTGAGCGATTCTAGCGTCACTTCAACAACCATCTGCTTCTCAGTGCTATCACCAGAACGGCCTAGATCGTTGATCTTGAGCGAACGCAACGTAGCGAGATTCCATAGAGAGGGATCGAAGAAGATCACTGTCGATTGCGACATGAAGTGATGCGGGATGATCTGGTGACGACCAAAATCAGAAACATAGTAATCAACGCCTGCATAGATAGTCGCCTTCGACGCATCCATGTTCCAAACGCCGTTGCCCGAAGCCAAGTTAGAAATTGCCTGCTTGATTTTACCCGGAGCAATTACCTTCGTTGGATCACCACCAGCAGCCCATACCTTCTGAGCAACATCGTTGATCAACTCGTCGGTAATTGCGCGTGCTGTACCTGCGGTAACTGAACCGACAACTCCAGTAACGGAATCGAAGCCAGCGGTTGCACCAGCGCCGTTGTGAAGAGCATTTGTCTTGATCCAAGCCTCGGCACCAGCCAACTTACGTGTGCCGGATGCGACAGAGCCATTAGCCGAAACAATGGCCGCTTCAATATCTCGATTGATTTCAGAACCAGCCTTTGTGACCTGACGCGAAAGTTCGTTGTTGGTGCCAGCCGTATTCACTGCCTGCAACGTGCCGGAAACGCTGAGAGACTTGGTGAAAATCTGAGTGTAGTTGCCGAGACGAGCAGGACCAGAACCGCTAGCCGTTGCTGCTGCTGCACCGTCTGCTGCTGCGTTGTCCTTGTTAGCCGCTGCGAGTTCGTCAGAAAGCCATTCGTGGCGTGTTGACGTTGCCTTTGTCTTACCGATTTCCGTCTTGAAGGGTGTCTTTTCAGGGGAAATCATGCTGATTACATTTGCGAGGTCTTCGCGGACGTGTTTCACGTCACCTGTAGTTAGTGTGGCCATTTTTGGCTTCTCCTTGTTATAGTAGTCTGCTGATTACGGAGACCGCATCATTGAACGATCCCGTAGTTTTAAGTCTGTTCAAGTCGCGCTTATATGCGTCTGATTGTGTCGATGCCTTTTGACGAGTATTGCCCGGTGCTGTAAGCGCTGGCTTCTGCTCGATCCGTTTAACGGCAGTGGGAACTTTGTTCTGGATTTGATCGTACTTGTACGCGCGATAAACGAGATCAATGATACGAGCATCTGCCGTATTGTTGATTTCCTCCGCACTAAATCCGTTTTCGGACAAATACGAAGTTACCGTGTCCAGAGTTTTCTTAGCCGTCTTTGCATCACCAAATTCAATTGGATAACGCTTAATCAGTTCTTCGCGTGCGTTCTTGATTGCTTCTCCACGCTGAAACTGTTCGTATTCCGCATTCTTACGTGCGACTTCCTGCTGCGCATCGTACAATTGCTTGACCGCAGCCTCTCGCTTAGACCAACGTTCCTTTTCACGAACGTATTCACCCGGCTCATTTTCTGCCAAATAAGCCCAATCTGGTTCTTGCATCCCACGGAACTCGACAGCGACTTGCTGCATGAGTCCATTAAGTGCTTGCGAGACTTGTTCGCGAATTTGTGAACCATCAAATTGCTGTAATTGATACGCTTTGCGCTGTTCAGCAAGTTCCTGTGTCTTTCGCGTGTAATCCTTGTGTCGCTGATATCCTTTGCGTGCTTCGTCGCGGGTGATCGCTTCGCCATCTAGGTCAAATACGATTTCGCTCGGATCAGGTTCGGAAGTCTCTGCTTCTTCGGATTCCTCGTCGCCTACTTCTGCTTCTGTCTCGTCCTGCTCACCGTGATCAGCGTCGAGTTCAGATTCAACTTCATCAGTTTCGTCAACGGTTTGAGATTCTTCAATCTCGTTATCAGCATCTACAATTTCGGTTGTTCCATTGGAGTCCAAAATGTCTGCGATTTGGTCTGCCGCTTCTTGCGGCGTATAACCAGTTCCCTCAGCGGGATTGTTGGTCAATTCCATGTATACCTCACATGTTTGTTGTTCATGCGGGTATTTATGCGATTATACGATTATTGCGCTCAATCCGATGCAGAAGGCTTTTGAGCCTCGAAATTCGCCAATGAAATATACGTGTTAATCTTCTTTACGAGTAGATTGAATCCTGCCATCGTGAGGTTTATTTCCTGTTTCTTTTCCTCGTCTATGACACCGGTTTGTGAGAACTGATAGAACAGGTCCATCTTGATTTCCTCGATCAGTTTTTTGAATTCTAAGTTGTCAGCAATCGATTTCGCGATACGTCCACGCTCCATAATTTCTTCGTTCATATTTCCTCACTTACATTTGTGGTGGCATTCCTTGTTGCGGCATCATCATTTCCGGTGGCATCTGCTGCATCTGCGCTAGTGCTGCCTGTTCCTGCTGCTGCCTTTGTGCTTCGGCCTGCTGTTGTGCTTGTGCCTGCTGCTCTAACGCTGCCTGCTGCGCTTGCTGAGACTGGATAGCGAGATCAACGTCATTGCGTTGCGCGGCTTGCGCCATCTGGATACGAGCAATATCGACTTGCGCCGCATACTTGGCCTGAATTTCAGCCTGCTTAAGTGCGAAGTCCTGTGCCATCTCGTCACGCTTGCGATCATCTTCAACACGCAAACGGATCAAATCGAACTCACGTGCTGCTGCTTCTGCCTGGGCCTTCAACTCGGCCTTAACGCGCTCGACCTCGATAAGGCCCGCATTCGGATCAACTGGCGGCGGCGGTGGCGGCGGAGGTGGAACCGTCGAAGGATCAACAAAGAAGGCAGATGGGTTTTTGAAACCGGCATTCTCAACGATCTTAGTCAATGTCGAATAGACATTCTGAGGCGCCACAATCGGCGACCCCTGTTGCAATAGGCTTTGCTGCTGACCCAGTATCATTTGAAGGGTTGCAGCGTTGAAGTCCTTGTTCAGCACGCCGAACGCAACGGTCGTTGTCACGTCCATATCTGGATCCCATTCGTCCACCTTGATCGGGACGTACTGGTTCGTGAGGCGCGTGATGTATGCTTGTGCATCCTCCGGGTACTGCACAAAGAGATCGATCAGCACCTTGAACAAGTAGCGATAGCCCGTGTCCGCGAACTGACGAGCAATCATTTCCACGAACAACTGAGACGAGTTTGCGCGTTGGCTTGTCGCCGTCGCTGTCGTGTTCTGCAAGTCGCTTGCATTGACGGCCTGCATGCCACCGCCGACACCTGTTACGAAATCCAAGCCGTTCTTGACTTGATCGATCACCGGCATTGCAGCGGCACCCGAAAATGGTGGCTGGTTATACGAGATACCACCACTCGGATCGCTGGACCGAATGACAGCGCCGGGAAACACATTCAGGGTATCGTCAATGCTGGTGGTTTCAGGATTTACGATCTTAATGGGATCAATATGCAGGTTAAGGCTGTTCAGGACACCGCGTTGCATCTTGGAAACCAAGATTTGGTCATCACCAATACGATCAGCGATGCCGTAGCCGAATAGCGTGTTTGGGATCGGAAACGGGCAAAAAGCCGCGTAGGGATAGAACTTGCTTACTTCCTCATACGCGAGCAACACGGGTGAACTGAGAATGTCGCCGCCGAGCGTGATACGGTAGTGCCGGCGCTTTACGTCATCGATGGCAATGCGCGTGTACACCTCATAAACGGTTACATCTTCTTCGACTTCGCTAACGCCCTGATCATAGTCGGTCTGGCTTGCACGTTCCATTGCAATGCCCTCAGACTTGTCATGGGCTGTGGGAATGCGAGCGACTTTATCGGCGTCAAAGCCCTGCTCGATAAGATCGGCACGGGCAATGATGCGTCTATGCCCCTGCAGGCGAGCCTTGATGCCGCCGGTCTGCTGATCAAACGTGAGCGCGACGAACACCCCACCTTTCCTTTTGCGATCGCGGCCGCGAGAACAGCTCCTTCACCGATAGGAGCGGAACGGGATGGTCGAAGATCGCGCTGATGCCATGCTTGAAGCCATGGATGAAGGCATGCATGAAGCCAGGCATGAGGGAAAGTATCGTCGGATCGAGGTGATCACGGGTCGACGCCAGCGGCGGAATTGGACCGACGAGGAGAAGGCGCGGATCCTTGCCGAAAGTGCAGAACCTGACGTGAACATCTCGGCGATCGCCCGGCGCTGGGGCGTCAATCGCGGCCTGCTGAACGTCTGGCGGCGCGAAGCCGGGCTGACCTCTCGACGATCCGCGCAAGCCGGCGCACAGCAGGCCATGTTCGTGCCGGTGACGGTGGTTGGCGATAGAACGTCTTGCGAGAACTCGCCGTCGGATGTCGCCCATGACGCCGCGGGGCGTATTGAGATCGAGATTGCTGGCGCGCGTATGACCGTGATCGGCTCGGTGGCGCCCGAATTGGCGCAGGCGATCGTGGCAACGTTGCGAGCACGCCGGTGATTGGACTTTCGCCTGGTGGAGTGAAGATCATGGTGGCGACGCAGCCGGTCGACTTCCGGCGCGGCATGAATGGGCTTGTTGCGCTGGTGGCGTCAGCGCTTGCAGCTGATCCCTACTGTGGTGACGTGTTCGTGTTCCGCGCCAAGCGTCTCGATCGCCTGCGCTGCATTTATTGGGACGGATCAGGCATGATCCTGGCGACGAAATGGCTGGAGGCTGGCACGTTCGTTTGGCCACCGATCCGTGATGGCGCGATGCAGATGAGTAGCCAGGAGTTCTCCCTTTTGCTGGCCGGTATCGACTGGACGCGGGTCAGGCGAAACACCGTAAAGCGGCCAACGAAAGCAGGCTGATCCTATTGGATTTGCTTGAAGATTCAGGGTCATGTGCTAGGGTCTGCCATGCCGCTTCGACCCGACCCTTTACCTCAGGATGCCGCGCAATTGAGCCGAATCATTCTCTCGCTCGATGCAGAGAATGCCGACCTCAAGGCGCGCGTTGCCTTCCTGGAGCGGCAGCTCTTTGGGCCGAAATCGGAGAAGATGACGGCGATCGACCCGAAGCAGGCGACGCTTGAGCTTGGCGATCTCAGCGACATTCCCGCGGCGGCCAATGACGATGTTGCACCCGTGGCTGACGGCCGAAAGCAGGAGCGGCGATCGCCGGCGCGCAACATCGGCCGGTTACCCAGGCATCTCCCACGGTATGAAGAGCTCATCGAGCCGGAGAGCAAGATTTGCCCGTGCTGCTCGTTCGAGCTGCATTGCATCGGCACGGACGTCAGTGAGGCGCTCGACATCGTGCCGGCGGTTGTCCGGGTGAAGCGGACGATCCGGCCGCGCTACGCATGCCGGGCCTGCGAGAGTGCCATTGTGCAAGCGCCAGCGCCGGCGCGTGTGATGGACGGCGGCATGGTGACCACGGCGTTTGCCGCCCATGTCGCCGTTTCGAAGTTCGCCTGGCATTTGCCGCTTCATCGCCAGGCGCAGATGCTTGCCTCCTGCGGCGTGATCATCGATCGCGGCACGCTCGGGGCCTGGGTGACGCGGGTCGCCTGGTGGCTTGAGCTTCTCTATGACGCGCTGCTTGCCTTCATCCGCTCCCAGCCAAGGGTGTTCTGTGATGAGACGCCGCTCCCGCGGCTTGATCCGGGGCGTAAGCGAACCAAGGTCTGCCAACTTTGGGCGCAGGCGGTCGACGATCGGCCATGGAATGGTCCGGCGCCGCCGGCGGTGGCCTATACTTTTGCCGAAAGCCGCAGCGCGCGCGAGGTCGAGGGGCAATTGTCGTCGTTTGCCGGCGTGCTCCAGGTCGATGGGTACCAAGCCTATAAAACCTTGGCCAAGCGCCGGGGGAGGAGCAATGTCGCTCCCATGCGGCTGGCCTTCTGCCTTGCCCATGCCCGACGCAAGTTCGTCGAAATCGTCAAGATGACCGGGTCTGCTGAGGCCCTGTCGATCCTTGCCAGGATTGCCGAGCTCTATCGGATCGAAGCGAAACTGCGCGGCGAAAATGCCGATACCCGGCTCACGGTGCGGCGTCGCGAGGCAGCGCCCATCATGAGCGAACTGAAGGCCCAGCTCACCGAACTGAGCGACGAGGTGTCGTCGAAATCGGCGCTTGGCAAGGCCGTCACCTACACGCTCAACCACTGGAACGGACTGGCAGCCTTCCTGGAGGATGGCCGGATCGAAGTGGACTCCAATGTGGTCGAGCGTTCGATGAAATCGGTGGCTCTGACGAGGAAGAACTCGTTGTTCGTGGGCAGCGAACGCGGTGGCAAGACGTTCGCGGTCCTCGCATCGCTCGTCAACACGGCAAAGCTCAATAGTGTAGACCCCGAAGCTTGGCTTGCCGACGTGCTCGAGCGCATCATCTCCGGCAAGGTGACCGCGAACCAGATGGATACGCTCTTTCCATGGACCTGGAAGGCCAACCGCGAGAGCATTGCAGATCAGGAGCGACGGGCGGCATGACACAGAACAGCCAAGGGGCTACGGCACGACCGAAGCTCGATGACGAGGCGTTCGAGGCGTTTATCAGGGCACGCCGTCCAGTCTCGCCGATCTGGTCGATGAGCGGCCTCGACGGCTATCTCACGGCTCTCATCATCGGCCCGAGGTTTATCGACCCGCGTCAGTGGATCCCGGAGCTGACTGGCCCGGATGCCCTGAACCTGCCAATGGAAACAACCGAGCATCGAGCCGTCCAGACCATCGTTGCGGAATACAACCGGATATCGGCAAGCCTCGCCGAAACGCCGAAAGATCATCGGCCCAGGTTCACCAAGATCGATGATCAAACCTTTGATCCCTTCGCTTGGGACCTCTGCTTTCTATTGGGAACAAGGTACGCGCCCAAGCTTTGGCAGCCCGTCCTTGGAGGTCATGCCGTCACTGGGGATATCGTCGCGCCCATCCGCAAGCTCGGCGAGGCAAAACGGAACGCGACCCGTCAGGATGCCGTTGCCGTCGCCGAAGCGCTCGTCAAGATCCGAGCCTATTTTATGCCGAAGCGGGCAAAGCAAAAGTTCTGACCGACAGCCGGAAGCCTATTCAGTCAATCACGGAAGCCGTGGGCTCTTCGTTGCGCTCACGATCAAACTGCGCGTCCTTCGAGACGATGAAATCCTCTGGCGGTAGATTCGTGATATCCATGTGGCGCATGTTCTTGATGCGACGGATTTTCAAGTCGCGCACCATCGGTGCCATAGCCTGGACGATCTGTGACATTTCAGATGCGACATTCGGATCAGGCATCGGAGGCAAGGCCGAGTATGGCTCCCCTGCTTCGACGATGATGATCTGGCCTGCTTCTTCCTGTTGCGTCAGTTGGACCAGTTGCTCGTCAGGAACGCCCTTGAGCAATTCAGGCAAGCCTTCTTCCCTGCATGTGCGAAACTCGACCATCGTTATGCCGAGGCCCGTAATGAATCCATTCTTCAGCCAAGGTTCCAACACCGCGACATGCGAGTTCTTGGAGCGAGCAACGAAGTTGCAAGCGTCGGTCATCTGTACGGCTAGCGGTTCGTCTTCTGGGCCATTCGGCATAAACTGAACTGGCATTGCCGTTGAATCGAACAAGCGCGTCATCGACGCCACTGACCAATCAACGCGCTCCATCACATCAGGACTTACCCACTTCGAACGGCCATGAAGTTTCTCATCGCCCGGTAGCGGATCACGCTTATACAGTTTTAGCGCTTGCTCATGCTTGTTTGCGATATGGCTGGTCGAGAAATCGACCGCGTCTTGGAGCATCACGGAAACTTTGGATGCAATATCTTGCTCGCTTAGCGAGTTCTTTTTCTTCTTCTCCATGTCGTCCTTTGCCGCTTTTCACGGTCTTGTTTTTGTGCACTTCGTATTTAGTGGGATCACTCCAAATGTCTCAGGTCGCCATAATCGATTGGCTTAGACCAACTGTATTTTCCAACGTATCTTGTTTCATCGACCGCGAATGTCAGACACAGCGCATCTGCGTAGTCAGGTGACATCTTTAGTCGCTTCTTCATTTCCTTTTTGCCTTCGACTTTGATTGATCCCTTTGCGTCGTAATCATATGTTGGTGATTTCAATTCGCGAATAAGAGGGATACAATTCGGAATGCTCACGTTTTCCGTTGCAAACCACTCTTTCACCTCCCACCACAATTGATCGCGCAGTTTTGCAAACTTGCTATTGCCGTTTGCGTCTCTTCCCTTTGTCGGGCTGCTCTGTGTAGTCACGGCGCGCGCAGGAAGCCCAAATTCGCGTAACGTATCGTAGAGACCTCGGCCAAGCCCATTAGCGTCCACCGCCATAATGACGCTCTGCCGCTGCGCTTGAGGTAGCGCCTGATACATGTCGCGGATCAGATACGCTAACTGGGTGATCGTGAACCCACGGCGCTCAATCGGTTGTTCGATAACTCGATTGTCATGCCGTTTGATGATTACGGTTCTGTCTTTACCGGGACCAGCAGGATCGATACCCCAGATCACCGGCCGCTTTGGGCTAGGAATAACGAATTCGTTGTCGATGGCTTGGTTGATCAACTCCGAAGCGATCAAACCATCATCGGTATCCGATGGGAAATCCCCCTCAACGTGAATGAGATACCCGTTTGTACCCTTACCCCCGTATTGCTTTTCGGCATTTCGCAGTTCTTCCGGCGTCAGGTTCGGATTATCAGCCATGCGACCGTGAACTTTCGTCCACATGTCGCTGATTTCGTCATCGTTCCACGTCCGCCAGAAGAAACCACTCGTGGCGTTCGGGTTGCTGATGAGGATCAGTTTCGGATTGAGATCCGTGGTGAGGTGGTTTATTAGCGCACCTTCAAATACCTCGTCTGGAACACCAGTCGCCTCGTCAACGAGGATGAAATTATTGTCTGCGTGAATACCGCGCGCACCAGCGATGTTATCTTTACTGGCTAAGCGAAACTCCGCGTAACAGTCCGCTGGGTTCGCTTTTCGGCTGATGCGTGTTGCGGTTACATCCCATGCATCTTTGAAGATTTTCAGGGATTGGCCGTCGATGCGGCCATAGAGGCTTTGCAGTTCGTTCCATACGCCGGATTTCAACTGCGCTTCGTTCGGCCCGAAGATCGTGACTTTCACGCGATCATGACAGAACAGCGACCACCACGTTATGATCGCAAGAACGTGCGTTTTGCCGAAACCAACGCCGCCTTTGAATGTAACTCGTCTGTTTGCTTGGAAGGCTTGGCAGAACTCAATCTGCTTGGGTCTTAGTTTTGACCCGAATACGTCGTGTGCAAATCCTGCAATATCGACGCGCCATCTATCAAGCAGGCGCTGCAATAGCGCCTGTTGCTCTGTGTTTAATGCCATTAAATATCAACCGGTTATTGTATCCGGTGGTATTTATTGGCGCCCTCTCATATTGGGCCTCAAATGAAAATGGCCCCAAATCGGGGCCATCTTATTATGCTGTTTTCGGCTTGCGTCCGCGCTTTGGCTTTGCCGGATCAACTTCTTTCGGCTTCTTCGCGCTTCGAATGGCCTCTTGGAACTCCTGATCCGTGTCGGCCAATTCGATTGCTCCCTCGAACAATGCGAGCGCTTCGTCCAGATCGCTGACCTGCCAGTACCTGGCACCATCAAGTTCCAGCGGCTTCCTGCCCAACTGCAAGCGATAGCCACCATCGTAGCGCTTAAACCAGTTCGTGGCCGCGATAGTTGCGAGTGGGTCCTTCTTGAGTTCCTCGATCTTCTTGATCTGTGTCCGTGCTGAACCTTTGAACAGCGAGATTGCGTCACGCTGCCCCTTTGCGGGTGCCTCAGCCTTCTTGGCCTTAAACATTGCCCGAATATCGATACTCATTATGGGTCTCCTATATGCGTGGGCCGCGTGATTAGTCGGTTTTGATTAAATAAGCGGTAAAGCGAATTAAGCGGGAACATAGAGCATGAAAATCTATATGCAAATAGCGAACGGATACAAGAGCAATCGCATATCAAGAATCGCAGACGGCAATGCAAATATGAGCAAGGTGGAGGCGACTAAGGCATTCGTGGATGCCGCATACGGGAACTGGATCCGATCCAATCTGGGATCGGATTTCACCATACACGGAATAACCGAACAATCATTCGTTGTGGATTTCACATACGAGGATGATGCCCGAGAATTTCAAAAGCAGTTGGGCGGAAGAGAGATGGTGGATTGATGGCGAAGAAGCGGGAGATAACTGATGAGCATAGAGAGCGATTGAAACGCCAAGGCTTTCAAAAGGGAAAAAGCGGAAATCCAAAGGGACGCCCTCTTGAAGACGATGCGCTCAAGGCACGTATCCGGCAAAAACTGCCAGAGTTGATCGACCGTCTGGAGGATATCGCCTACAACGGGAAGAACGAGGCAAGCGTCGTGAAGGCCATCGAGGCGATGATGTCATACGTGCTGGCTAAGGCCACGACAAAGCACGAGCATAAGCACGAGCACGATTTAACCGGCTTTGACGACTTCCTACTGAAAGCGAACCGTCGACACCAAATGCTTGAGGGAGAGGTCATCGACGCCATCGAAATCAAGCCCGAAGCAAACACAGATGCTTAACTAGCATACTCACTGCACGGTTGTACCGTTTGGACGAATTCTATAGCGTGCGGACTATGGAAGCGCGAGACATGCTAGTGACAGACCCCATCGAGGAAATAACCCATCAGCGGATCACAGGGGTTACGAATCTGCGTCCTCAAGATCGCTTCACGAATAGAAACGGCTACACACTGAGCCCCACACACGACGTCTACTATTGCTCATTTAGAGTTTCAGCACCAAAGAAGCCCGGAATTTATCGAATATTCGTTGACGAAACGCTCGTTTACATTGGCCGTGCTGCAAATCTTCATAATCGGTTATCTACGCAGTACGGTAATGTATCACCGCGCCACCCATTTTCCGGGGGACAACTGCAAAAATGCCGGACAAACGCAAAGATAAACGAAGCGCTGTGCCGCGAAGCAAATGTGGTTGTCACATGGGAAGTGTGTGATGATTTTGTCGATCGTGAGCGTGCTTTGTTGTGCGATGCAGCCACAAGACCCACCTGGAACATGCGGGGCTAGTGCTCGTTGGAAGCGATGATCGATTAACCCTGCGTTGTAACGCAACATTAAAAGTTCACGGACTAAGCCGGGTTTGTGCCCGGCTTACCTCGTTTTGGCACCCTTGTACGATTTGAGCGAAATGAGAGACACGCAATGAACCTAGATACCCCTCTGACACAACAGGAAGTCAAAGAACTCCTGTTTAGGACGATGAGCGCACGCGAATTCCAGATTGAAGCGTCCGTAACGGAGCGCAATTTCGGGGAAGACTGGAGTGTCGTGCGTAAGCGTCATAGATGCAAGACGCAATCTCCGCATAGCAAGACTACGGTGTGGAAAGCAGTATCAAGTTGGTCAACGGGAAGCGTATTGGAACAATGGTACAATATCCCGGATAATACGACTGATGCCGAATTGCATGAGTTGTTTCAGGAATTCGATGCGGGCGTGATGTTGGGTACAAAGGGCAAAATCCGGCTAAGCACGATATACGGAACTGCTTGTTATCCGGCAATGAACGATTACAGCCGTTTGCTGCACGTGGCACTGCTTGAGGCTGGCGCTGCAACAGTTTTCAAACTCAAGTATCCGGTGACCTAATGGAGCAGATAGCAGATGGCTTCAACGAACTCGGAGTGAGTCTTGCGGCAGTCAGACTGTTCATGGTGCTTTCAGAACGTGAATACGAGGATGGCATAGAGCGAGATGATCCGACTTATGAGGAGTTTGTTCGGATCACCCCGGATATTGCCGATCTTGCATTACTGGATGATGAGCCATATCAGGCCGACTGCCCGGTAACGAACAGTCGTTTTGTGATCACGTATCATCGGGTGGCACATGTGGTCGAGATCGCGAACCAGACGGCTACAGGTTCAGTGATAATCTCGCTCGGTCAAAGCACGATGGACGACAATGGCGATGAAGATAAAAACCATCGCTTTCGGACACACACACGTGGTGATACGACTGACTTCCATCGATTCCTTGTACAGTTGCGGCTAATACAGACGGATAAGGATGACGAACCATTCGAGGGGTTCAGAGTTCATGTTCACGCAGAACAAACACCGCTAGTTCAGGCTGACGTGATTGCCTGATTGTCTCAAATAGGTGAGTGACTTATTCGGGCGCTCACCTATTTAGAGCAAATACTAGAATTGCAAAAAATTAGGTACGTGCTGTTATAATTAAATTGTGGTTGGCTGTAGGGGGTGTTCGACCTATGGCGCCCGTAAACGCTTCACTGGTTGCGGTGAAGAAACGGAAGCAAGGCAGTTGCCCCTTCACGCTGAACGCGCTGTATGAGTCTCCTAATGTCTCTGTGACGCAAGCAATTGCTAATGGGTCTGAACCCCGTAAATCACGAGACAACTTAGCAAGTCCTAATACTAAAACGCCATACAAGCCCGTACAGTGAGGTTAGCCCTCAAGTACACAGCGTATAGCCCGACATGCTGGACCCGCTGTACGGCGCTCTGTGCGTCTAATACGCCGCCTCCCTGACCTCGACTCTTTGGCCTTCCCAAAGTGCGGTGAATCTGAATCTCTGGTGCAAACCGGAGGTCTGCGATGCGATCAGGGATTTCATTACGGGTGGATTTTGATGGAGACGATCTGCGGCGGCTGGCGCGGCAGACGAAAGATGCCGCTCAAGCGCGCCGTCTGTTGGCACTCGCCTCAATCTACGATGGAGGCTCGCGTTCCGATGCCGCCCGCCTCGGCAGCGTCACGCTCCAAATTGTCCGGGACTGGGTCATGCGGTTCAACGAACACGGTCCCCAAGGCCTGATCAATGGCAAGGCTCCCGGTCCGCAGTCGCGGTTGAACGATCAGCAGCGTGCGGCCTTGGCGCAAGCAATCGAGCGTGGGCCGACACCCTATCTCGACGGCGTTGTTCGTTGGCGTCTGTGCGATCTGGCGCAATGGCTTTGGGAAGAGTTTCGCGTTTCGGTGAGCGAGCAAACGCTGAGCCGGGAGGTGCGGGCCATGGGCTATCGCAAGCTGGCTGTCCGGCCCAAACATCACGCGCAAGACCCTCAAGCCATTGAGGGTTTTAAAAAAGCTTCCCTGCCGCAGTGGCAGAGATTGCCGCTGGAGCGGCCCGAGGAAAACGCATAGAGATTTGGTTTCAGGATGAGGCCCGTATCGGGCAAAAGAACAAGATCACCCGCCGATGGGCCAGGCGAGGAACACGGCCTTCAGCACCGCACGATCAGCGCACAAGGTCGGCCTACATCTTCGGCGCAATCTGCCCGAAGCTCGGCAAGGCGGCCGCGCTGGTCATGCCATGGTGCGACACCTACGCCATGACCCAGCACCTGGCCGAAATCGCCCGACACGTCGATGCCGACGCGCACGCTATCCTCATCATGGATCAGGCAGGCTGGCACATGTCCAACAATCTCGTCGTGCCCGAAAACATCACCATTCTGCCACTCCCGCCGAAATCGCCGGAGCTGAACCCGGTCGAAAACCTCTGGCATTTCATGCGCGACAACTGGTTATCAAACCGCGTGTTCAAATCATACGACGACATCGTCGATCATTGCTGCGATGCCTGGCGGAAGCTCGAAAGCCAACCCTGGCGCATCATGTCGATCGGGCGCAGAGAATGGGCCTATGGGTTTTGATCAGTGAGGGGCCGTATAAGCATGTACAGCAAAGGTGAGCGCAACAGGTACGAAAAAGCCCCAGCAGCGATGCTGCCAGGGCCATCCGATTGCTTGCGCAAACAATCGCTTGCTTACTTGGTCGCTGCCTTCTTGGCCTTGCCTGCTGCCCGGCCCTTCTTGAGCCGTTCACTGCGTTCCATGCTGTGGAGTGCGATCACGTCTTGCAGCGCTTTATCACCTTTGATGGCTTCCTTTGCCGCTGCAAGGATTTCCACGACAGCATCGAGGTCAGCGGCCCGGAATAATTTGCTACCGGCAATCTCGAAAGCATTGCGACCGACGCGAACCACGAAATTTGCACCATCTCGTCTGAACCACAACGACCTCGTATTGAGTTCCTTACCCGACTTGACCTGCTTGGCGTACTCGATCTGCTGATCCAATTTCATGTAAAAGATATCCAGCGGGTTCTTGTTGCCAACATTGCCGGTGGTTGCTGCGGACTTGAGAATTTCCAGTGCGCTAATCATTTGCTATTGCCTTTGCTACCACAAGCACAATTGCTTGTGTGTGTCCTTCCTGTTTCCAGTAGGATCAAAGGGCGAGCAAAGATTTGCTATTTCTGCGTAATTAGGTCAGTAGCGCGCTCGATTTTCGTAATATGCGATCGATCATATAAGATCACTTCATTGCCTGCTTTCAAAAGCACGCCGCTTGACGTTGCTCTCAATAGCAGCACATTGACGTAACTTTTGTCGCTCGCAGTGATGGAATATCTGGCTTTCGAGTGATTTAGATCCTGTATCGCTTCGAACTTTCCGGTCTCATAGAGCGCCGAATACAAACTGATCAAACAAGCCGCGAGTGCTAGTGGATGAATGGTGTGCTCAGCGGCGCGCCTTTCCGCCAGCCACATCACAGCAATCATCAGATTCAAGTAGAGCATCGCAACACGTAAAACATAACTATCACCTTCGAGGAGAAACGAAGATGCGAACAAAGCGGCAAAGAAAATAAAAAGCGGCAAACGTTTCACCCAACTTGGTACGCGTTCGACGACGGCATCAATGGGCAGGAATACCCGATCAACCTTCTCCTCATGAGCAAGCGCAATCGCAACAAGCCAAAATATCAAGTACGCGAAAGTCGCGGATGCAAAGACAAATGGGGCCGCACGGATCGCCCCCATGATCAAATCAGTTTCAATAAAGAAACCAAGGTATTCTGGTGCGATTACCGAGAAATAACCCATCGTTCTAATGACGTACGTGATGAACGCACACCCGACAAGGAAACCAATTATGGATGCAGCCTTGGCCATAGACAGGTTTTCAAACATGCACTGTTCTCGCTAGAATCACTGTATGCTTCTAGATATCTCGCAATCTGCACGACCTGCAATGTTCGGTCTCGACGCAAAGACAGCATATCGCGCTTGACGGCCCTGGACTATTCAGAGCAATCGAAAAGAAAACGGTTGAAAAGATCGAACCACACCAGCCAATTAAAATGTTCTGACGATCAATCCCTTTGCAAACCAGTGAAAATCTTAGAGATTGTAATTGACCACCGAGAATACCGGGTGGGACGAAGCAATTGATACGACTTTATTGAGACCTTCTCATGTGGACATACATTTCGCAATTTCTTACCTACGAAAACGCAAATTTTTCCATCGGCGTCATAGGCACTGCCCTTGCTTTGTGGTCGGTGTTTAAGGGCCGCGTTGCTCGCCGATTTCTCTATGCGCGCTATGACACGACGATAATTGGCGCGACGGACGAGACTTATAATGAGAAACTTGAAATCCATTTTGAAGGTCATGTCATTCCGCGCCTCACTAAAACGACAATGACCTTCTGGAATGAGGCTGGGAGAACACTCGAACATAATGACATAGCGCCAGCGGATAGACTACGACTAAGCCTTCCCGCGGATGCCAAGATCATATCTGCTTCACTCACTCACATGAGCACTCCTGCAAACAATGCCAAGATCGAGATTGGCGACGATGGTGAGGTGTTCATTGACTTTGACTACCTTGACGTACGTCAGGGCTTCAAACTGAATTGCCTTCACACCGGGAAGCGTCGCGCTGCACGCGTACACGGAACTCTTAAAGGCCTGGGGTCGCCACAAGACAACGACACCACATCAGGTCTTGGCGTGGTTTGGTTCTTTATCAAATTTTTCGGTTTGATCGGCACTATTGTCGCTACAGGCGTGGGTGCTGCATTTGCTGTAAACCATTTGCTTGACGAATACCTCAATACCTTCTTCAAAGTGGTGATTGGCGGCGTATGCATCATAGGCGTCTTCGTCGGGACGCTCATGCTCCTCGACCGGCTTGGCTTTATGGATGGTAAACGCCGACATCCTCGCTTTCCTGAGGATGAGCCACCTTCTCGCCCAACGCGACCAGATGATCTTTCCGACCTTGATGACGCCTTATTGGACGCTCTAAACCCTGATAAGCAGACACAAGAGAAGCCAGCCTGAGATTAGTCAAAAAATTGGTTTCGCATGTCAAATACAATCTAAGCGAGCCCATAGGGGGTGTACACCCCCTATTCCGTCCCTAGCCGATGGGACCTTAGCGCGACCGAAGACTTCCCACTCTTAGACGATTTCTCAGATCTTCTAGTTCTGAAAGCGATTGTGTTTCAGTACTCCAATGATTCCTGTCGAAGCCAAGCGCCTCTTTCTGATGACTCAAGCCAGAGAACTGCTCGTGCATCCCTCTCTTGCTAAATTGAGTTTCCTTGAACGGCTTGGCTAGATCGAAATCCTCTGACCCGTATTCAAGCGTGTAATGAGGGCTGGAGCCATTTCCGCTTCTTCCAATACGGACGCGAACATGCTCGCCTTTCCATCCTCTCTCCTGATACATTCGATAACAATTACCGACTACCTTCTCCACGTAATCTAGGTTCTTTCGGAGCAGACCCTCGTTTACCAGTTTCGTGATTGTTACATCCTCATCAATCATCGCATTTCCTCCATACGCTTGATAATTCTCTGAACCTGAATTGAAGTCCATGTGCCGCCCTTAGACGCCCGCACACAACGTTCGTTAAGCCCACGTGCAATTGCTGCTGGGCCTACTGCACCGCTTTCCACGACGCTCTGTATGTCTGCGCGGATGCTCTGTGCGAATGCGTCGGCATCGCTTACACGTGCTGCATTAGTTCCCCACGACTGACCACGTCCGCGCTTAGCCGCAATTGCTGCTTTCGTACGCTGGCCGATCATTTCACGCTCCTTCTCCGCAACTGCTGCCATGATGTGGAATTGGAAATTATCAGCGTGCGGCATATCGCATGCCTTGATCGGAACATTCTGCTTGAGCAAGCCGGATATGAAATGAACGTCACGTGACAAACGGTCTAACTTCGCAATGACCAGTACGGCATTTTCTTGCCTTGCCGCTTCAAGTGCGCGCGCTAGTTCAGGTCGATCATCACGCTTGCCGGATTCGACCTCCGTAAACTCCTTATGCAGTGCATGACCACGTGTAAACGCCTCTACTGCTGCCCGTTGCGCTTCAAGTCCCAAACCGGACTTTCCCTGCATCTGTGTGGATACACGATAATATGCGACATAAGCGTGTGGTTGCATCGGTTGTAGGCCTTTCGGAACAGTGAACGGGTGTTCTTTGTTCCTATTGCCGAAAGAGTTAGTCGCAAGAGCAAAGATCGATTGCCCTAGTTCGTAGGCGGAGTAAAATTCGCCTTCCGAAATTTCGCGATATGATGCATCTTTTTTAGCGCATATTGTTTTGAATCTTATCTCTAGTTAGATCCTGTTGTTTTACCGTTATTTCTTCTCATCCGATCTCAGTTTTTATACGCATCGCTTTTCGCATCATTCCTAAAACATCACTATTTCGGAAAAGCGCTTCAGCGTTATTCAATGCTCGATAAATTTTGTCAGTATCAGCGATTTTGTCTTCGCCCAAGTTGGACATCCCGTTCGGATGTAGACAATCTTCACTCACACGATCCTTCCACGCCTGCCAAGTATCGATCTTGCATCGTATTAAAAACGTGCGCATTAACTCGAAACAATCAACGTACTTTCCCATAGATGGATAGGCCGCAGCAAAGATGCTCTCTCCAAATATGAACTCGATCTTTGCCATTTGAAATATGTGATGATCCAATTCCTCCACACCCATATTAACGTACGTGAATTGGGTGATTTCGAAATATTTGAACAACTCAAATCGAGTAACAAACAGCGAAACTTTGTGTGCCTCGTTTGCTGCTTCCCTTTGAAGGGTAACTTGTTGATTCATTGCCGTTGTCTGCGCGTCTAAAAACTGTGCTTGCTTTTCCGCTGCCTCTGCCTGCTTCCCCATTACAGCGCGGTTCTCGGCCAACTCATCGCGTTGTAGGCTAAGTTCATTTGATTGAATTAAAACGGTCGCGATCAACCAGAGGAACGCCAGAGGACTGAACAATCCTGCGAGGAAGTCACCAACGCTGTTCAGGTTGTTGTTCACTACATACTGGCCGATACTGGCATCTGCCGCCGATCCATAATGCAACCACATGACCAGCCCCACGTAGAGGAATGTGAGTACCGCTGTTGCAATTATGATCGTATATTTGCTCATTGCCCGAACTGCTCTTTGAGGGCTTCCGTCTGGAGTTCGATATTGCTCTTTCCGTTGACCTTCATAATCAGGAGTTCACCTTCGCTGCGGCCTCCTTCGGGTTCTTCTCCTGTCGTGGTAATCTGTTCACAATAGAACTTGCCTCGAATAGGCACTCCCATCGCATTCGCAGCATCATACGTGATTAGCACCTTCCAGTTTTTAATTGGCGATTTTCTTTCGCGAAGACGATCGATCTCGATCGCCATGAGGTTTGGCTTTTGAGCCAAATATTCATCAACACTCATATCGATTGCAAACACGTCTGCTTCAATCCGTTTGTAAGTGGCTGGAGAGCGCAAGCGTTCTTTGTAGGCGGTTTCGCAATCGTCTGCCCAAGACGAAGCAAATGGATTGCACCCGCTCAGAGTTGCGCTCGCCATAATGAGGAGCGACGTAGTTCGTAGGATTTTCATTGGTCGTCTCTAACTATTCGGCAGTGGCGCACGCGTTCGCAGAGCGACTTCATCGCTACAGGATGAAGTCATCATCCGTGAATGTGATGTGCCCCTTGAACTTGATCATGAAATCGGTTTTGCCATCGCCATTGGTGTCCCCCAGTAATAGGGTTTCCTTTCCGCTCTTTTGGTAGCGGAGTTCACCGGCTTCCTTCGTAAACTTGTGTTTTCCGATAAAATCGAAATCCTGAACGCCCTTAGTGGTCGAGTCAGCATCCCATTTATGCAGATCGATCTTGTCGCCTTGCTTCGTGCTGAAATCCGTAATCAGGTCAGCCTTCTTTTTCGTGGAGCCGGTATCACCCTTGTGGAACACGAAAACATCGGCGCCCTTTCCGCCCGATATGATATCTGCGCCTTTTCCCGCAGTTATGTAGTCGTTGCCCTTAGTCCCTTTGAAGGGGTGATACTTGCTACCTCCACCTCCACCTCCACCAGATTCAAACTTGAATTCCAAATTTACGTAAGTTGATTTATCAAACGTTCCCCAAAACCAATCGATCAGAACCGTATCTCCATTATCCATTATCTTGATATCGGATGCATCGAGGAAACTCATATTGGTCGTGAGTCTAAAACCAATAATTTTGGGGAGATTGTTGATACCAACGTCACTAAACGCGGGCCCATTCCAATTGTAATTGGGGTATTTGAATAGGCCAATATCATAGAACCGAATTTGCAACCCTGTGCCGGAAAAATCCATACTGAAAATGCCCGTGGTCTGCTCCCAGTTGAAAGGATTATAATTGGGGCTGAGCGTGTCGAAGTTCGTTATTTCGGGACCAGTCCCTACAATTTTGCGCCCCCAGCCGGGATACCATTCAACGCCCGACCAGCCCCACTTGTGCTTGGGGTCATCGAAATTTCCCTTCTTGCCCTGGAACCAATAGTTAATTTCAATAATTTTACCATCGAAAGACATATCTGCCGCCCTGCCTAGTATTCTCGCTTGAGGGAACCGTAAGCGGTAGAACTTGCGCGGAAGTTACCAAATGCAATCCAAGATAGGCCCATTAGGTATCCGGCCGCAGCCTACGCAGCCAGACCCCGTTCCCGGATACCGGATCAACTCCCCTGCCTCACGCACTCTTGGTTTGCGGCAATCGCGCTTTGGGTTTTAACCGCCACCGTCGTGTCGGTTTTTGGTGTTGGTCCCGCGTAATGTCTCACGACATTCGGGGTTATGTGGTTCCAAAGGACTTTTGCTTGCGGGACGTTTAGGCTAGCCCACAAGCAAATGCTTACGAAAATTCCGAGGGTGATACGCGTAAAGGTTCCCATCGTTTTGTCTCCGTTGGTTTCCCTTACTTATGCGGGATCACTCAATCCGCGTCGTTTCCCGAGCGATCCGAAGTCTTCATCTCCCTAGTATGGGAATGGTCATTCAGGGCATCCGCGAGACCCTTCGCATCCATTTGGCGCATGAGGCGTGGATTCTTCGCCCAATTCTGCGCCAGCGTCAGCACTCCCTCAGCGAGACTCATGCCGATCAAGCCAATACCAAAAGACAGCGCGTTATTGACGGCCAACACGGACAGGTTAAGCCCGAGCCAAAGCCCGATGATTGGCGTCAGATAGATCGCACACAACGCACCGACGATACTGGTCGCGACTACGGCCCATGTCAGCGGCTGCTTCTGGATTACCGTTCTCGTGAATGCTCCGGCGAGGCCCGCGAATAGTTGGGCCGGTGAAATGCCGATCGAAGTCAAGAACGCTGTGATGGATTCGAACATTGTGGGGTCTGCCTGTTTAGGAACCCATCTGAATGCGAGTTCTGTCCGCTATTTACTCGGAAGCAGTCAGGAACCGCGTCTTATGGGAACTGAATCGCGCCACTAGGAATTTTATCCTTGACTCAATTCGCAGTGAGAACATAGTGGGAACATCGATCCATTAGAATTTCCCTGCTCACTACGCCCGTAGGAGATCGCATTCATGCGTCCAGCCGCTGAACCAAATCAGATTTCCGATCCTATCGAGGAAGCCCTTGCTTGGCATCAAGGTGATGCTCGCGCTTGTATCGCCACCTTGCTCGCGGACTGCGCGTATCTACGTTATCAGATCGAAGTTGCTGATCGCGCAATGAGCCGTGGCTTCACTCGCGGCTGGCGTCCGTGCTCGGATCGAGACTGAGAATGTCCACGCTAGGCGATGCCTGGACACATGGATGGGAAATCTCTGTGTTCTGCGAAGGTGGCATTGAACCGGGTCCACGCAAACACAAGCATTGCGATTTCAAGTACGACATTGACATGCTTACGATGCTCATCACTCGTGGCCGTGCATTTCCCCTATGCGATCTACCAAACAAAATGCGGTGTCCGCGTTGTGGACTGCTCGGGTTGAAAATGTTCTATTACGTGCCCGGTGGCCGTGATGAGAAGAAGGTCGCAAAATAAGCGCGTTAACGAGCGACAAACATGAAGAAGTTCGAAACTTATTCGTTTTTCTGCACCGTGCTGGGCACACTCGTTTTTTGGGTGCTTATTGCGTATCGCTTGATTAACGAAGGCTTTGCGTGGCTCTACACGACCAGCGATGGGATAATCATCGCTGGAGTTATTGGTATCGCCGGATTTGTAATGATGATTGCAGATGACGCATTGAAAGGCGACTTGCCACTATCGAAAGCCTTTGAACGTGAATTAGATTTCCGATTCGCTCTCCTTAATGACAAACTCGACAGTGAATTTCGTACACTTGAACACGAATTGAAAATTAAGACCGAGGAAGTCACCGAGCAGTTGAAATATGTTGAGGTTGCCATCACCGATGTTCGCGACCACCTCTTCGCATCAGAATCGGATTGATGTTTCCCGAGCATATTGAAAAGAGACGAGTGATGGTTTCCGGATATGATAAATCCCCACCTGAACCACCATATGAACCGGAAACTGAATCCGGTGTCGGCCTCGTGCTAATCGCGATCATTGCAATCATCGCATTCGCATCGTTTGGTTGGCTTATTTGAGATATCTAGTCGCTTTGGATTTCTAATGTCCCAGATTGAACAACTTGAAACATTCGGCTTTAAGCGGCTTGGGGCATTCAAGATAACTGATGCGCTTTGCCATCTGGAGGAAATCGATAAGTACGAGAACCGCGATAGCGTATATGCATTCGTTCTTCGTGGTCGCGTCATGTACGTGGGTTCTGCGGACAAACCGAAGAAGCGCTTTCGGTCCTACAGGCGCGCATTCCACGATGAAAAAAAGAACCGTCTCGTCCATCGCGAATTTAGAAACGCGTTGAACGCCGATCTTATCGACGTTTTCCTACTGCGCATCGACAGCACTGTGGCAACTGTGGATGGCTTACCAGTCGGTATGCTTCTCGGTGTCGAAGCCGGATTAATCCTCATGTTCGATCCACCATGGAACCAACGCGGCACGAAAAAGCCACTACTTTTTTCGCCGTTGTCATCCACAGAAGCAGAAACCAGAGCATTGCTTGCTCTGGTCCAATCATCATCGCCTATTGCTGACTAAAGTGACTTACCCGAAACTACCTCGTGGATGCTCAACTCGTGACATCCTGCTAGTCGCTTGCCCTTGCTGAGTTCAGCCAGCAACTTCGGCAAATGCTTCAGTTGGGCCTCACTGTAATTTTGACCAGTTAGCGTCTTATCCCGATACAACTCGTCAACGAACGTTTGCCACGTCTGCTGCTTGCCATTGCGTGGCTTTGCAGTTGACCAACCCAACATGATAATCTTGTCTTCGCGATAGACATTACCGATCTTGGTCAGTTCCTCAATTAGGTGATCGAGCCAACGACGATCACCCTTTGAGAAATCCATGAATGCGACTGTCGAGCGTGCATATCGGGCTTTGTAGTCGATTTCCACGTCGTCATGCATGAGTTCCCCAAGTGGGTCCAAACGTGTTGGAACACTTACGCTGCGGCTAACCGTGATTGTCTCGACCTTATAATTGGTGAAAATGTCTTCGTTTAAAATACTCATTTCTCTTACTCCTATTTCCCTTACTTCTTTTGATTTGCAGCCTGATTTCTCAGTGTATTGATTGCACGCTCCAACGCATCATGCGCTTCGTTCAGCGCTTTGATTAATTCCTCATTTTTATTGGACATTTCATTCCTCCTTGTTTCTTTCTTCTATTTATCGATTTCATTCAAAATGATGCTCATATAGGCCGGAAACCTATTGTTTCTCCCGCTTCAGTCGTTCACGACGCTTGCGCATACCTTCCCGGATTGCCTGGCATTCCGCAGGTGATCGCTTCTTCCCGAGTTTACCAGCCGAGATAGCAGCGCGTGCCTCTGGTGATCTTGGAACACCTTTACGTGCCGCTGATAGTTTCGCACGTGTTTCCGGCTTCATTGATTTGCCCTTCTGCGCTTCGCTCATGCGCTTGCGGGTCTCTTCCGAGAGTTTGTATTCGTGTGATCTCTTCTTACGGGCCATTGGTGGCTTCTCCTTCTGTTTCTCTTATTTATGCGGGCAACAAAAAACCCGGCCATTTCGGACCGGATTCTCTGAGCGAACGAAGTGGGTGAGGCTTAACGCGACTGCGCGGCTTTCCTAGCAGCCCAATATGCCTTGGCCGCCTCGCTACGCCTCTTGTTTGATTCCGCCGATTTTGGAACACCCTTTGTTGCTGCGGAGATTGCTGCATTGTGTTCGTCTGAATTCGGCACGCCTGTTTTGGTCTCGGAAATCTTGGCCTTGACCTCTTCGGGTCTTTTTGTGCCTATTTTCGCGTCTGACATTTTCTTTCTGTCTGCAACCGATCGCTCTTCATCAGGCAAATAGCGGCAATTGTGCTTGGACTTAGCGCGACCAGCGATCACCGCCGTTTGCTCGTTCATCACTCCGTTGAGTTTGTCCTGTCGAGATTTCCACGTGAGGAGTAATGCGTAATTGCTATATTGGTTTTGCCTCTTTTCGACGGTATCCTTCTTATACGAACGCGCCATGCTGTTGAGCATCTGATCCGAATACAAAGCCATGTACTCGTCAAACTTGAGCGTGAACTGGACGCCGTTCTTAGATTGGTACGATGCGCTGCGGCTGTAGAGTTTGAACATCTTCTCGATAAATCCTTCAACTTCGTCATGCTGAAGTTCACTGGATACGCGTGCGCTGATTTTGGTGATGAAAATTAGGTCGGATGGCTTCACTTGAAATACCTCATGTCTGGCAATTAATTTTGCAGGGAAACTCCAATTTCCGTTTCTGCACTTCTATTTATGTTTCCTACTTCATTTCCAAGTCATTATTAAATTTAAAGAAAACCCAGACCGTTGGAGCGATCTGGGTCGAAATGTCTGCCAAGACATGAGTGCGACATTGCATCGCCTAGTATTTATGCCATTCTCCTAGATCAGGCTTGATCGCGCCGAAAACTTCCCTGTTTATCGGGTAGTAGGTAACACAACTTATACTATTATATTCGCACTTCAACGGCTACAATTTGAAGTAGGAAACTTAACTTATATCTCTTATAGAGATATATAAGCCAAGTTCCCCACCTCAGATTATAACCGCTGAAAGCGTCCAAGGTGGAAACTTCGTCCGTTTCGGCTGAAGCCGAATCCGTCCTCATTTCCCCACCTCGGAGTTCGCTATCGCTCTCTTGGGGTTATCACCCCGGCGAGTACGGCAAAGCCGTTGTCATTGCGGCATAGCCGATGTTCTTGCGGCATAGCCGTAGGGAAAAAGATTTTGGGTTATTGGGGTCGTTGGAATTGGCGCACCAAACCCGACACGCTCCACAGCACGCAAATACACTCACAGCAGCCCGTAGATGCTCCAGGAACGCGATCCAGTGCACCCGCGCAGTTTGATGCGTTTGAGACTGGACGCGCTGTACGAGCGTCTACAGGCGTTTCCGCCTCACTTTGAGTGAAGCCTTTCAGCACGGCTAAATACGCAGGGATACGGAAACGTGCCTGGCTGCTCAACGGGTGAGATATTCGGTCTCACCCGTAGTCGTTTAATGACACGAGTTCACCTATGGATGCATAATAGCAAGATGGACAAACACACAGAAGCACGCATCAGGCAAACGTTCTACGGCTTTCGAAATTACCGCATGAACAGGAAGAACGAGCAATTCCGAATGGACTTGTTCGACTGGACAAGATGGATCACTGAAACGCCCGAACGGCTTGAACGGATAACCGGCAAAGCCGGAACAAGCCATGTAGGTCGTATCGATGATACACTTCCTTGGACATACGAGAATATCAAATATATCGACCACCCAAATAGGAGCCGTACGCTCGGTATTAAATCGCTAAAGCAAACGAAATCCAATACGGACGATACGGTTATTCAGGTTCTTACAAAGCAGGAATGGATCGAAGCGGTAAGAGCCGATAAAGCAGCGCGTTTGCATAAATAGGAATGAAGGCAAGTCATGGTCTTCACAAGCATGAATTACTCCGCATGCAAAGCCCACTAGGACTTCCTCATTTGCCTAGTGGGCTTTTCCTTATGAGGTTTCCCTTAGATATCGATGGCATTAACGTCGGCTGCGATACCGATTGAAAATAGGAGATTATAGTGTTTGAAATTACCGTACTAGCAGCGTTCTATTGGTTCATTTCACTGCCATTGTGGCAAGCCATATTGTTTCTTTTCGCCTTCAAAATCGTCAGTGGTTTTGTAGGGGGATTAATGATCGGCACCATTAGCGCCGTATCAGAAGCAATCGCACGATAAACGAGCATACAAAAAGCCCCGTTTCCGGGGCTTTATCAGTTTCTAATCTGGCTTTGTAATTCGCCTATGTTGCCGTGCTAATGTCGTCCAGACACTCAATGGCTTTTCAGTATGCCAATACAAGTCACGCTCGACGGTCAAACCAGCAGGGCCGCGAATGCTTTCCAGTTCCTCTACACTGACATAACCCAATTCGGGTTCACCAAGGCCGAGATCACATAAACCGAAGCACCGTCCATCTGGCTCCATTTCCGTCAGTAGCCACGTAGCATTCGACCAAGGCACGAAAAGTTTGACGACTGGTACATGATCAGCGTCACGTGCAGCCAGATTGTTAGCAAGAAGAGCGATTCTCAATTCAGGTGTGAGCAACTTCATGCTGTCACCGACTGCATGCCATGCACGTCGACCTCAACACCAGCACGCTCGCACATAGCGCGTTCAACTCGCCATTCCTGAATGCTTTGGAAGACCTCATCGAACGCAGCACCATCAACTCGACCCCATACACGAAACTGCATCTGCTCAACTCCTTGCTGCATATTGCAACTCAGAGTTTATATCCGCCCATTCAAGAAGCGAGCGAAGATTGCTCGTCCAACCAACTCTTTTGATTTCAACTATGCTGCTGTTTTTGCTTCGGAAATCTTCGGTTGCGCGTGTGCACACAATCCTTTAGGTAGTTCGTCGCACCAGGCGAAGTGGAACTGCGGCCCGCGCAGGCTTTCCGGGTCCTCGGAGGAGAAGATCTGCGCGATCGAGCCGTTCGGCCAGACGAGCCGCCGGCGCGAAGCCTCGAAGTCGGGCCGCGCGCGCCCGGCGATCCGGCAGATGCCCGACACGCCGTCGATCATCACCTCGCGCGCATCGCCCAGCGTCTCGGCGACCAGCGCGATGCGCAGGTCCGCATTTTGGCCCGCAAGCGCATGCACCCATTCGGCCCCCGCCCGCGTCTTGCCCGAGCCGCGCCCGCCCATCAGCAGCCACACCCGCCAGTCGCCCTTCGGCGGCATCTGGGCAAGACGATGATGGAAGTGCCAGCCGCGCAACTGGTGCGGGCGGGTCGGGGTGATCGGTGTTCCGCGGGCAGAAACTGTTCCTTCGGCCTCGCCCCTCATTCCCCTGTCGGGACAGTCTCCTTGGCTGCGGGGAGAAGGGGATGGGGCCAGGGCCTCCTCCCCATCGGGAGCAAGAGAAATGGAAGAAGCGGGCGCCACATCCCCCTTCTCCCCGCAGCCAAGGAGACTGTCCCGGCAGGGGGATGAGGCGCAAGCCTCAGACGAGGGGCAGACCTCACCGCCCCCCCGCCCCGAAATCCCCGCCTCCAGCGCATCGGCCTCGATCGAAAACGCCGCCCGCCCCCGCTTCTCCTCGATCATCCTCAAACCCGCAGCCGCCGCCCGCATATCCGCGTCGAATGTCTTGCCGATACGCCGGCAGGCGCGCCGTGCCCTACGGTCCGCTTTCCGCCCGCGCGGCAGCATCGCGGCAAGCCCCTGAGCCGCGCATCCACTCTTCCTTCGCCGCATTCAGCCGATCCTTCACGCGCTCTTCGACGAGCCGGTCGAACTCCGCCGCCAGCGCCGCTTCGTCCTCGTCCTCGCCGCACGCCGCGTCCGCCTCCGCCCGTGCATGGACGAGCGTGCGCTGCAGGCTGTCGATCTTCTCCAGCGTGCGCACGATCAGCGAGACCGCCTCGATCGCCGCCTTGGCGTCGGCCTGCGCCTGCTTGCGCAAGGCCTCGTCCTTGGCCGCGTCGGCCTCCGCCTCGGCAAATGCCTTCTGGCTCTGGAAGCGCTGGAAACGCTCGCGCAGCTCCTTGGTCATTTCGAGCAGCATGGCCTGCATGTCGAGAAACGGATCGAGCGGCGCCTCGGCCTTCGTGTCGAGCAGCGGCGCCGCGCCGCCCTCCAGGCCCGCCCGCCGCTGCCCGAGCCCGTCATAGACCGGCGCCGGAAGGACGCCGAAAAGATCGAGATCGATCGCCAGATCCGCTTCCATGCCGGTCCCCCAAAGGAAAAGGCGCCCGGTCCGAAGGGAACGAGCGCCTGTCAATAAATTCCTGCGTCGGATGCGAAAAGCCGTCCGCGGGCGAAGCTCACCGCTCCACCGGCCTCCGGGAAAACCGGGCCGGATCCCTCCGCCCGCACCTTTCCGACTATGCCATGACCCTATCAGACCACCGTCACGCCGTCAAGGACTATTTTCCTATTTTCCGCGAAAACCTTTCGGGAGGCTATTTCCCCTCGCCCACTTCCAGCGGCCAGGTCACGAGATAATCCTCGTAGTCGTCGACATCGAGGCCCTCCTCGCTCACCGTGCGCCCGCGGGCGGAAATGCCGGCCTGGTGCACGGTGTCGGGATCGCCGGAGACCAGCGGGTGCCACCAGTAGAGGTCCTCGCCGTCGCGGATGAGGCGATAGCCGCAGGTCGGCGGCAGCCAGGAGATCTTTTCCACGCCCTCCACCGTCAGCCGGATGCAGTCGGGCACGGTCGCCTGCCGGTTCTCGTAGTCCGAGCATCGACAGCTTTCCCCGTCGAGCAGCACGCAGCGGATCGAGGTCCAGACGATCTCGCCCGTGTCCCAGTCCTCCAGCTTGTTGAGACAGCACAGCCCGCAGCCGTCGCACAGGCTCTCCCATTCCGGGTCGGTCATCTCGGCGAGCGTCTTGGTCTTCCAGAACGGCAGGTCTTCGGCAGGGCGCGTGGTCATGCCCGACCCCTGGACCCCTTGGCCGCAAAGGTCAAGGGCCCGGCCGCTAACCGTCCCCGCGCGAAATCCGTTCTTCTCGTTTCAAAAGACTGATATCCTCGTCGAATAAACCGGTGGTGAGAGGACGTTAACCCAGTGCAGGCAGGCTGCGCCCCGCCCCCGCCGGAAGGTATGCGAACCGTGGAAGACGACAGCCAGACGCCCAAAAGACCCCGCCGCCGCAAGCGGCATTTCCTGTTGCGCATCGATTCCTGGATCGATTCCACGGTCTGGAACGCCGGTTTCCGCGCGGCCGAGATCTGGGAGGAGATTACCATCTTCTCCCGCCGCTTCCATGCGAAGGGCTGGAAGAAGGCCGTCTTCGAGGTGGCCGGCGAAGGCATGAACCTCGGCACGGCCGGCTTCATCCTGCTGCTCGCCCTCGCGCTCCCCGCCTTCGAGGAGACCAAGGGCAACTGGCGCGCGCAAAGCGATTTCGCCGTCACCTTCCTCGATCGCTACGGCAACGAGATCGGCCATCGCGGCATCATCCACGAGGATTCCGCGCCGATCGACGAACTGCCCGACCACCTGATCAAGGCGGTGCTGGCGACGGAGGATCGCCGCTTCTTCAGCCATTTCGGCATCGATTTCCTCGGCCTTGCCCGCGCCATGAACGAGAATGCGCGCGCCGGCGGCGTCGTGCAGGGCGGTTCCACGCTCACCCAGCAGCTTGCCAAGAACCTGTTCCTGTCCAACGAGCGTACCATCGAGCGCAAGATCAAGGAGGCCTTCCTCGCCCTCTGGCTGGAGGCCAACCTCTCCAAGAAGGAGATCCTGCGCCTCTATCTCGACCGCGCCTATATGGGCGGCGGCACTTTTGGCGCGGCCGCAGCGGCGCAGTTCTATTTCGGCAAGAACGTGACGGACGTGAACCTTGCCGAATCCGCCATGCTCGCCGGCCTGTTCAAGGCCCCCGCCCGCTACGCCCCGCATGTCAACCTGCCTGCCGCGCGCGCGCGAGCCAACGAGGTCCTGACCAATCTCGTGCAGGGCGGGCTGATGACCGAGGGCCAGGTGATCGCCGCGCGGCGCAATCCCGCCAGCGTCATCGACCGCAACGAGAAGACCGCGCCCGACTTCTTCCTCGACTGGGCCTTCGAGGAGGTGCAGCGCATCGCAAAACCCTTCGCCCAGCATTCCCTCGTCGTGCGCACGACCATCGACATGGGCCTGCAGGCCGCCGCCGAGGAGGCGGTGGAAAGCGGCCTACGCCAGTACGGCGAGAGCTACCGCGTCAAGCAGGGCGCGCTGGTCATGGTGGAGAACGGCGGCGCGGTGCGCGCCATGGTCGGCGGACGCGACTACGGCGAGAGCCAGTTCAACCGCGCCACGCGCGCGCTGCGCCAGCCGGGCTCGTCCTTCAAGGCCTATACCTACGCCGCCGCGATGGAATCGGGCATGACGCCGGAAACGACCATCGTCGACGCGCCGATCAGCTGGGGCGGCTGGTCGCCGCAGAACTACGGCCGCAGCTATGCCGGCCGCATGACGCTGATGACGGCGATGGCGAAGTCGATCAACACCGTGCCGGTGCGCCTTGCCAAGGAGAAGCTCGGCACGAAGCGCATCGCGGAACTGGCGAAGGCGATGGGCGTCGAAACGCCGATCCGCACCGACAAGACCATGCCGCTCGGCACCTCCGAGGTCACCGTTCTCGACCAGGCGACGGGCTATGCCGTCTTCCCCGCCGGCGGCCTGCAGTCGCGCCGCCACGGCATCAGCCAGATCCTCAACTACGACGGCGACATCCTCTACGATTTCGGCCGCGACGCGCCGCCGGCGAGAGAAGTGTTGTCGCAGGCGGCCATGTCCTCGATGAACCGCATCCTCGTCACCATTCCCGTGAGCGGCACGGCACGGCGCGGCGCGCTCGACCGCGGCATCGTCTCGGGCGGCAAGACGGGCACCACCCAGGCCTATCGCGACGCCTGGTATGTCGGCTTCACCGGCAACTACACGACCGCCGTCTGGTTCGGCAACGACGACTATACCTCGACGAACAACATGACCGGCGGCTCGCTGCCCGCCATGACCTTCAAGCGGCTGATGGACTATGCCCACCAGGGCATCGAGCTGCGCGCGATCCCCGGCATCGAGAACCCGCTGCCGGACGGCAAGACGGCGAAGGAGGTGGCCGCGACGGCAGGCGACGAGAACGCCCTGCCCGCGCTCGTGCGCCCGCGCTCGCTGTCGGCCGACGTGACGAAGCTCCTGAAGGATGTCGCCCGCGACCTCGGCGCGGCGAAGGCGCTGAAGGCCGACGGACGGGTCGCCGCGCTCGACGCAGCGCTTGACCTTGCTCCGGCGAACCGGACAGAGTGACGGCAACCTGATTCCAACGGTCGATCGCCTTGTTCCGCACGCCCCTCGTCATCGCCACAGCGCTCGCCGTCGCCTTCGGCCTCGGCATATTGAGCTCGATCTACGCGCTGCGCGCAACGGTCGGCTTCGGCGCCATCGCGCTCGGGCCCTGGACCGCCTTCCCCGCCGCCCAGACGGTCGATGCCGACCCTTATGCGAAGGCGCACCGGGCGCGCGACGGCAAGCTGCTGCTCGGCGGCGCCGAGGGCCTGACCTTCACCGCCGCCACCGACAGCGAGAGCCGCACGCTGGTGGAGAACTGCCGCTACGAGATCCGCGGCATCACCCCGCCGGCGCGGCTCTGGACGCTGCATGCGGCCGACCGCAACGGCAATCCGCTGGAAGGCGCCCGCCCCGACCTGCCCACGGGCCTCAACGCCTGGTCGGTGCTGCGCGGCGCCGACAGCACCTTCTCCATCCGCATCGCCTCTTCGGCGACGCCGGGCAACTGGCTGGCCGTGCCGGAGGGCAAGGCGCCGTTCCTGCTCGTCATGACGCTGCTCGACACGCCGACAGCCGGCAGTTCCGGCGTCATCGACCTTGCCATGCCCGGCATCACGCGGCTGGATTGTGCCGATGCGTAGCCTCCTCTATGCCATCGCCGTCGGCCTCGTCGGGGCGGCGCTGCTGCACATCGTCATCATCCTCTCGCTGCCGAGCTTCACCGGCCGCGATGCCTATACCCGCGTGCAGGCCTTCGGCGAGGCGAACCGCTTCTTCCCGCTGGCAGGCGGTGGCGAAACGCTCGCCCCGATCAACGACGACCCGGCGATGAAGACGGCGGTCTGCGCCTTTTCGGTGGAAACCGGGCCCATCCGGCTGTTTGCCGAGGGCGAGGTGCCCTTCTGGTCGCTCGCCGTCTATGACAGCGCCTCCAACGAGGTGTTCAGCATGAACGACCGCACCTCGGTCAACGGCGCGCTCGACACGCTGGTCGCCACGCCCATCCAGCTCATCGCCATCCGCAAGGCCGTGCCGGCGGAACTGGAACAGTCGATCCTGGTGGAGATGCGCGGCGAGGAAGGCTATGCCGTGCTGCGCACCTTCGTGCCGACGCAGAGCCGCGAGGAAGCGGCTGCCGCCTTCCTGGCGGATGCGGGCTGCGAGCCCTTCACGACGGAACAATAGGAAGGGCCGCTCCGAGGAGAGCCTTGTTTGGCGACGACGTCGCCTCGCCCTTTGTCGTCATCCTCGGGCTTGACCCGAGGATCCGCGCAGCACGCGCTGCTGTGGATGGTCGGATCAAGGCCGACCATGCCGGAGGAGAGGTCGCCGCACTGCGCACAGCGACCGGAAGATAATCAGGGCCGGCGGGCGGTGTCCTGCGCGCCCTGCTTTGCTGCCTTGCCGCGGGCCGCCAGCATGGCGGGCGTCAGGCGCTCGTATCGCACGCCGGTGAAAAGAAGAACCTGGGCCGGAGCCTCACGGCGGATGGTGTCGCGGCGCGGCGTCCGCGCGAGCCATTCCTTCAATCGTACCACGTCTGCCATTCTCGCCTCCAAAAGAAGAATCGAGACGGATGAAGCACTCCTACAAATCTCACCCTGCCCGTTTCCACGGGCCGGTGCATCCGGTTCCGTCACACCCGGAAGCGACGCGAGATCGATGCCTCCCCAGTCGCATACGGGTGGAAAACGGCGATACGGGACCAGAAGTTTCCCCTTCACGGGAATGTGTCTGGCGACCGTCCGGCATCCGGAACATCGCACCTTTCCCTCGCGGAACGGCGGGCGTCTTTCGACGGAACCACCGTTCACATGATCGAATCATAACACGTCCATCGCAATAGACGAGCCGATCCATGTCCCTAAAACTAGCGACTGTCGGGTTAACATGCTGTTAACACTAGCGTGAAGAGTGCGTGTGCGCTGTTCCCTGCGGCACAGGGCCGGCGGTGGGCGGGCAATCGGGCACCTGCCCCGATGCGGCACGCCCCGCGATCTGCAACTTCGGCGACACTACCTTGTAAACATTGCGGTTTCCGCGCGAGCAAGGTTAACGGTCTGCTAACGCTTTTCCTCTACTTTTCGTGAACGGTTTGGAAGCGGCAAGGGGCTGCCGCTCCGGGGATTGACGGGTGTTTTGTGACGGACAGGTTTCGCGAACTGGAAAGACCGCAGGCGGGGCGGCCGAAGGACATCGTGCTGATGGCCACGGTCTCCAGCTTCGAGAGCCTGCGTTTTCCCTCGCGCTCGGACCTGCGCCAGTTCGCTGAACTCTTCGAGCCGCTCTATAACGCCTCCACCGAGGAGGCCCGCCGTCAGGCCGTCGCCGCACTCTCGCGCTGCCCGCAGGTGCCGGACGAGACCGCCCTCTTCATCGCCACGCGGCCCATCGCCGTCGCCGCCATCTTCCTCATGGGCTCCAGGGCCATCGCCGACCAGACGCTGCTGCGCATCCTGCGCGCCGCCGGGCCGGAACATGCCCGCGCCATCGGCCGGCGCGACGACCTCTCGCCCGCCGTGGTCGAGGCGCTGGTCGCCAGCCACCAGGACCATGCCAGCCGCAAGGCCGGCGAGGACCGCGCGGCCTCGCTGAAGGAAGCGGCAAGGCTGGAGCGGGAAGAACAGATCCGCGAGGAATTGCGCGCCCTGGTGCGCGCCGCAACGCCCGCGGTGGCGGCCCCTGCCGGCCTCGAACCGGCGAGCGAGGCCCACCACGGGCTGTTCGTGCGCTTTGCGCGCGCGGGCGAGGCCGGCATGCTGGCCGTCACGCTCGCCGACGCGCTCGGCTCCAGCCAGTGGCTGTCCGAGCGCATCCTCCTCGATGTGTCGGGGCGGCAGCTTGCCGAGACCCTGCTGGCGCTCGACGTGCCGGAAGAGGACAGCCTGTTCGTATTGGCGAAGATCTACCCGCACCTTGCCGAAGGCGGCGCGGCGGCGCTGCTTGCGGCGCTAGACCGGGCGGAAGCGATCGACCGTGTCGAAAGCTGGCAGCGGGCGGACAGCTACACGAACGGCAACGGCCTGCCGAAGGCGGCCAACGGCGACGACGCGCATGGTGACCGCGGCAGGTCCTCCGAAGCCGCACGGCACCGCGCCGCCGGCTGAGTTTTTCATCAGAAAATCCGGCGCCGGGCCGGCACGCGGATCGCCGCGCCTTCGTTGCGCTCGGCCGAGAGCGCGGCCAGCATGGTCACGACGAACATTCCCGAAATCAGGAGTGCAAGAGCGGGCAGCACGATGAACATGGCGTTTCTCCGAGGCTTCGACACAGGCGAGCGCCTGTGTGCCTCCCTTCTGCCATGCCCGGTGCGCCGGCGATGTTCCCGCGGGAACAGGCCGGGGAAACGCCTAGCGCCGGAAGAACCCGTCGTCCTTCTTCGGCCCGGCACCGGCAAAGTCGATGAGGTCGCCAACCTCGTCCGTCTCGATCGACACCACCCAGAGGTCGCCGTCGAAGCGCCGCTCGCGCGCCAGCGCCTCGGCCACCGCCTCAGCCCCGACCCGCTCCAGCCGCGTCTCGAAGCGCCTGAGCCCGCTCTCCTCGGCCTCGAAGAAACTCTGCGGCGCCGGGGCATGGAGGCTTTCCGAACCGTTGCGGAACACCTGCCGCACGAACACCGCCCCCGCCTCCTCCGCCCCCTTCGCCTCGACGGCCGCAAAATCGCCGCGGGAAAAGACGCGACGCATCAGGGCGGAAACGAAGATATCGGAACGAAGGCGCATGGACGCGGCATACAGGCTCGCGCCCGCGGGGGCAATGCCGACGCATGATACCCCCTCTGCCCTGCCCCGAGGAAGCCAGGGCCATCGCGCATGGGAAGGAAACCGTCGCCACTCTTCCCTTCTCCCCAGCGGGGAGAAGGTGCCGGCAGGCGGATGAGGGGGTGCCGAAGGCAAGAAAAAACAAGGGCTTCTACCCGCGACGCCCCCTCATCCGACCCTTCGGGCCACCTTCTCCCCGCCGGGGAGAAGGAAGGAGCGGCAAAGTCGAATTCCCTACGCGATATTGCAAAGAGAGGTCTCGACCACAGGCGAAATCCCCCGGCCGCCTCAGAGCGCGCCGATGTCCTTCAGCTTGGCCAGCACCTGCTCGTTCGGCTCGCCGGTCACCGGCAGGCGGTAGTGCTTTTCGAAATGGCGGATCGCCGTGCGGGTCTTCTCGCCGATCAGCCCGTCCACCGCGATATCCGCATAGGCGATGTTGCTGAGACCCTTCTGGATCTTCATCACCAGGTCGCTCGGCGCCGGCCGCGCGACGGCGGAGGTGACGGCCGGGTCGGCCTCGGCGCGCAGGATGGCGGCCGCGACCGGGTCCTCCTCGGCCTCCGCCTGCGTCTGGGCCGGCTTGCTTTCGATGACCTTGGCCACCTCGTCGAAGGGCCGCTCGGCCGGCGTCACGCCGGTGATCTCGGGCAGCGGCTCGCCCTCCTCGGCGCGCTCGATGACGAAGGTCGTCACGTCGTGCGGCTCGGGCCTGGTGGCGGTGAAGCCGAGGGAATTGTCGGCCGAGCGCATCTTCAGGAAGGGCGCCGGATGGCCGCCGGGCTGATACCACAGCGCATTGGCGGCGACGAAGGAGAAGACCACGATGAAGGCGCAGGTGCCGCCGATCGCGGTCGGGTGGCGCGCGGCAAGGCCGCCGAGCGCGGCAAGCCCGGTGATCACGATGTTCGGCCGGCGCGGCGCCGCGCGCGCGCCGGACCGGCCCTTGCGGGCCTGGCCCTCAGGCCGCCGCTCAGGCTGTCTTCTGACGTGCGCGTTCATGCTTCGTGTCCTTGCCATCCAGCGACGGCTCGTAAACGGTCTCGACCACGGCCGCAAGGCGCGGCGGGAATTCGACGGTGGATGCGCTGCCCGGCCGCGGCTCGCTTTCCGGGGCGGCGGCGCCGGAGCCGTCCGCCGGCACGCGCACGGTGATGACGGTGCCCTCGCCCGGCCGGCTCTCGATGGCGAAGCTGCCGCCGTGCAGCGTCACGAGGCCCTTGACCAGCGACAGGCCGAGGCCGGTGCCCTCGTATTTGCGGGTATATTCGTTCTGCACCTGCATGAAGGGCTGGCCGATCAGCGCCAGCTTGTCGGCGGGGATGCCGATGCCGGTGTCGCTGACGGTCAGGATGAGGTCGCGCCCCTCGCGCGCCGCGTCGATGGTGACGATGCCGCCGCGGTCGGTGAACTTGATCGCGTTGCCGACGAGGTTGATGAGCACCTGCTGGATCGCCCGCTGGTCGGCGACGGCCTCGCCGATGGCGCGCGGCACGCGGCTCGCCAGCGTGATGCCCTTGTCGCGCGCCTGGAGGCCGAGCATCTGCTCGCAGGCCCGAACGCTGTCGGCGACCAGGAAGGGCTCGGTCAGGAGCTCGTAGCGGCCCGCCTCGATCTTCGAGACGTCGAGCATGGTGTTGACGACCGACAGGAGGTGCGAGCCCGACTGGTGGATCAGCGTGACATATTCGCGCTGCCGGTCGTTCTCCAGCCTGCCGAAATATTCGCCCGACAGGATGTCGGAAAAGCCGAGGATGGCGTTCAGCGGCGTGCGCAGCTCGTGGCTGACGGCCGCCAGGAACCGCGTCTTGGCGTCGTTGGCCGATTCGGCCTCGGCCGCCTTGCGCGCGCTCTCGCCGCGCAGCCGCGCCTCGTCGGAAATGTCGCGCGACTGGGCGACGACGGCGCAAAGCGCGCCGTCCGCGCCGGCAAGCGCCGTCATCTCCACGCGCATATGGGTGAACTGCTCGGTGTCCAGATCGAGGCGCGGACGGTCGATGCGCAGCTCGACGGTCTCGCGCGTGCCGCCCTGGCGCAGGCGGTCGATCGCGGCGAGGAAGCCGATGCGGTCGGACACATGGATCTGGTCGAGATAGCCGCGGCCCATCGGGTCGCGCAGCCAGGCGAGCATGTCGGCGCGGTCGCGGCCGTGCACGGCGGTCACGAAGCCGCGCGCATCGTGCAGCGTCACGAGGCCGGCGAAGAGGTCATAGGGAGAGGCGGCAGGCGGGACGGTGGCGGCAAGCTCCTCGGCAAAGGTCTTCTGCGGCCCGGGCCCTGCCTCGCGGCTCGCGGCGGCAGCCGCCGTCAGCAGCGCGCCGGCGCCGGCAAGCGCCACCCCGGCCGGCAGCGCGGCGGAGGCGGGCATGACGGCGGACAGGGCGAGCGGCAGGCCGGGCACGGCCGCCAGCAGCGCCAGCGTGACAGCGCGCAGGGACGCGGGCGGGCGCTCATCGCCGGCAACGCCAGCAACGCCGGCGACGGCGCCCAGGCGGGCTGCCATTCTGTCAGCGATGGTGCTCAATTGGCGCAACGCGAAACCCTGCCGTTTATATTCTTTTGGTGCGCCCAAAATCGCATCGGCGGCTTAAGGAAAGAATAAACGGCGGGGGCGCAAAGCGGGTCAAAAAGGGCCAAAAGTCCCATTTCGGGGCAATCCAACGGCCATTCGTCCGGCGTGGTTAACGGGGCGTAAGCGCCTCATTTTGCGGCATTTTTCTGTTCATGTTAACGTCTTGGGCAAAGCGCCGGAAAGGCCGCTCCCGGCATTCCGGCGCCTTGCCGCCGCACCGCCCGCCACGATCCTTAACGCCGGTCGCTAAAATCCGCCTCAAATGCGCTTAAAGTGCCGGGAAAGGCGAGATGGACGGCATTTTAATCAAAACTGGGCAAAACCCGAATGATTCCTGCAAAGGGGAATTTCCTTCCCGCCCCTATTCTCGCATCAACGGTTCGCCAAGGACCAAACGAGCCGAAGGCCGCAAAGAGCCGAGGCGACAACGAGGATGGCAAGCGATGTGGTTTCTGATCAAGGGAACGTTCTGGTTCTCACTGGTTCTCGTCCTGCTCCCCTTCCTGGACGCGGAGTCCTCCGCCAAGCTGGAGAAGGGCCCGGCGGTCGAGATCGGCGACACGTTCACCGCCGCCAGTGAAGCCCTGCACTACGTCACCGCCATGTGCCTCGAAAAGCCCGACGTCTGCGAGAAGGGCGCCGAGACCTTCGTCGCCCTCGGCCACCGGGCCCGCGAGGGCGCCCGCATCGCCTACCAGTTCCTCGATACCCAGTTCGCCGAAGAAGGCGCCGCGGTCGCCGCGGCCGATCCGGCCGGCAAGGAAGCGCTCGACCAGCCGCTGCCGGCCGTCGCCGCCATCGACGCCGACGACGAGATCATCACCGGCACGGTCGCCATCCCGACCCGCCGCCCCGACCGAAAGGGCTGACACCGCCCCCCGTCTTTCTGCCTGCCTCACTCGTTGCCCTGCAACCGCCGCACGGACCCGTTCCCTGCGGCGTTTCTTTTTGTCCTGGCGGTTTCCGGTTCAAATTCGAAGCGGCCTCGCCTATATGAAGGCAGTCCCCGCACACGGAAGAACCATGGCCACGCTGCAAGAGATCATCGACGACTTCGCCTTCCTCGACGAGTGGGAGGACCGCTACCGCTATGTCATCGAACTCGGCAAGGCGCTGCCGGACCTGCCGGAGGACCAGCGCACGGCCGCCAACAAGGTGCAGGGCTGCGCCAGCCAGGTCTGGCTCGTCAGCAAGGCCGGCGCGGGCGCCGACCCGGTGATGACCTTCGAGGGCGATTCGGACGCGCATATCGTGCGCGGCCTCGTCGCCATCGTGCTCACCATCTATTCCGGCAAGCGCGCCTCGCAGATTGCCGCCCTAGACGCCATCGACACCTTCAACGCCATCGGCCTCGTCGAGCACCTCTCCTCCCAGCGCGCCAACGGCCTGCGCTCGATGGTGCGGCGCATCAGGGAAGAGGCGGCGGTGCGGGTGGCGGCTTAGGCGGCCGGAAGGCCCTCCCCCACAAGCGGCAGGCAGAGAGGGTTGCCATAGCCAACCGCGCCCCTCACACCGGCAGATCCGGCCGATACCCCTCCGCGCCCCAGGCATGCGCCCGCCGCCCGGCGGGGGCCGGCGGGGCGTAGTGGCGGGCGAGCGCCATCAGGGCGGCGCGCAGCATCAGCTTGGCCGAGCGGGCCGGCCATTGCCGCTCGCGCTCCACCGTCTCCAGCCCCTTCATGAAGCAGCAGACGTCGAGCGCGACGCCTGAGAGCTCCGGGCCGACCGCCGCGACAGCGCGCGCGACGCGATGGCGCGCGGCAAACGCGGTGTCGGTGAGGTCCCGCGCCGCGCCCGCCTCGCCCTTCTGGCGGCCGGCGATGCGCGGCTCCCAGGACATGGTCATGCGCGGCTGCAAGCCGCCGCGGGTGAAATCCGCATGCAGCCGCTCGCCGGCGGCAAGGGCGGTGTCCGGCAGGAAGGCCCCGCCCGTCTTCTCCTTCAGGCGGGCAAGGCCCGCCAGCGGCGATTCCAGCCGGTTGGCAAGCGCCCGCTCCCGCACCCCGTCGCGCAGCACCGTCACCTCGGCCATGTCGCGGTGCTGCGCGGCGAAGGGCGTCTCGGCCGTGCAGAGCCGGCGCCTGAGATGGGCCCGCGCCTCCGCCGTCGCCAAGAGCCGGCCCCCCGCGCGCCGGACGAGGCCGAGGCGCAGCCCCTCGGCCAGAACCGCCGGCGCGGCGTCCTCGGCGATCCCGGCCGCACCGGCCGCCAGGAGGGCTTGCAGGGCTTTTCCCAGCGCGGCGTCGTTCGCTTCTCCCCCCTCACGCATGGCTGCCGATCCCCGCCGGGCCGAAGACCGCCAGCACGACGCGCTCGACCGCCGAGACGAAGGCATCGAAGGCGGCATCGTCGCGGCGGTCCTCCACCACGTTGCAGGCATGGCCGACCGTGGTGCGGTCGCGCCCGAAGGCCGCACCGATATCGGAGAGCGACAGCCGCAGCACGACATGGCAGACATACATGGCGATCTGGCGCACATGGCAGGTGGAGCGCCGGCTGTCGCGCCGGCGCAGCGCGCGCTCGCCGGTCATCGCCGTCATTTCCAGGACGAGCTGGCGCACGATCCGGCAGGCGATGCCCGACGGCACGGCCGGCGCCGCCTCGCCGGGCACGGCGCTCTTGGTCTCCGGCGCCGGATCGGCGCAGGGCCTGGCTGCGAGGGACGACCGGCGGTGGGGAACGATGAACTGGTGCATGACTGGCCACTCCGTTGATAGGAATTTATTCATACACCTTAGAGGATCCGCGGGGACGAATGAAGCGAAACTCCGCAATCATGCATTGAATTTCTTTGTTTAATGAGGCCAATTGTCCCCATATAGGCTTTTATTCCTCCATCTCGTGCTGATATGCGGTCTTCCGCACCGGCAACCGCAAAAGGCCGGCCCCTGGCAGGACCGGCCTTCGAACGGCAGAGATGAGTGGGCTTACTTGGCCTTGCGGCGCTGGCCGAGACCCATTTCCTTGGCGAGGCGCGAGCGGGCCTCGGCATAGGAGGGGGCGACCATCGGGTAGTCGGCCGGCAGGTCCCACTTCTCGCGGTATTCTTCCGGGGTCATGCCGTAATGGGTCATCAGGTGGCGCTTCAGCGACTTGAACTTCTGGCCGTCCTCCAGGCAGATGATGTAGTCGTTCTGCACGGACTTCTTCACCGGAACCGGCGGCTTCGGCTTCTCGGCGACGACCGGCGCTTCCACGGCGGCGGCGGGCTGCGTCGTGTTGTTGAGCGCGGCATGCACGTCGGCGATCAGGCCCGGCAGTTCCGCGACAGGCACGACATGGTTGCCGACATAGGCAGCAACGATATCGGCGGTCAGTTCCACAAGCAGATTGGCGCCGGCGCCAAGGGTTGTTTCGGTCATTTCTTTCTCCTGTCGGACAATACGAAGGTCGATGGTCCTATCCACCGGCCTGAGCAACGATATCGGCGTAACGCGTTCCTGTCGGGCGATCCTGTGGCAGAATAATGCCCGTCGGTCGAAATGCAGACATTTCCGTCAAGATAACTTCCACTACAGCGCCCGTCGCGCCACGCGCCATGCGCCAGCTCTTGCCGGGCCATATACCCTGCGGGCATAGATGCGGCCCCAACTCAACTTAGACAAGAATTCCGCATGAAAGTTAATCAACTGGAATGCTTTACTTCGCCTGAAATATCATTCCGCAATGCATTGTCCAGTATTATTTTAAGGAACAACACTGAACAACTTCGCGGGGAAATACAAGCCGTCAAAATTAAGGGGATATTACAATTTCTGGGCTTGCGTCTAAACCATTTATCAACGTTTCTTGTTGCCGCGCTCGCGCGCATCGCGCATCTCGTCGAGCACGGTATGGCGCGAGAGGCGATAGCCGGCCTCGTGTGCGGCCCTGGCGACGAGATGGGCGGCGATCGGCGCCGTCAGCACGAAGAAGACGAAGCCGGCGAGCGCCCGGGTGAAGATCGCCGCGTCGAGCGAATGGATGCCGGCGGCAAAGAGCATCAGGCCAGAGCCGACCGTGCCCGCCTTCGAGGCGGCGTGCATGCGCGTATAGACGTCCGGCAGGCGCACGACGCCGAGGGCCGCCAGGAAGGTGAAGATGCCGCCGGCGACCAGCATGACGGCGACGACGATAGCAAGAACAAGATCCACCATCAGCCCCGCCTCCTGGTGCTGGCCGCCTTGCCGTGGCGCACGCCCCTGTGCACCGGGCTTTCGTTCCCGGCCCCCGCCTCGTCCGCTTCCATGCCCTGGCGCAGCACGAAGCGCGCGAAGGCGACGGTGGCGAGGAAACCGACGAGGCCGAGCGCGATGGCGATGTCGATATAGAGGTTGAAGCCGGTCCTGATGGCGAGGACGGCGATGAAGCCGATGGCGATGGCCACCAGCATGTCGAGCGCGACGACGCGGTCCGGTAGCGTCGGCCCCTTGACGACCCTATAGGCCGTCAGGAAGAAAGCCGCGCACATCAGGAAAAGCGCGATCGTGGCGGCCGTGGAGATGACGGTTTCGGCGCTCATCAGCGGAAGGCCTCCAGGATCTTCTTCTCGAAGCCGGTCGCGATGTCCCGTCGGGTGCCGACGGGATCGGAGCAGTCGAGCGCGTGCACATAGAGCACCTTGCGGTCGGCGGAGACGTCGACGGACAGCGTGCCCGGCGTCAGGGTGATGAGGTTGGCGAGCAGCGTGATCTCGAAATCCCGGTCGACCGTCAGCGGAAAGGCGAAGATGCCGGGTTTCAGCGCCATTTTCGGGCTCGCCACCAGCACCGCCACCTTCCAGGCCGACAGCGCCAGTTCCTTGACGAACAGCAGGGTGAGCGACAGCACCTTCAAGGGCCGGATGCGCCTTCCGTCCGGCTGGATGTGATCGCGGATCAAGACGAGCGACAGCGCGCCCGCGGCAAGGCCGAGCACGAGGTTGGGAAGCGTGAAGCTGCCGGAGACGGCGAGCCAGGCGAGCGCGAAGAGGGCGACGGTGAAGGCGGGCCGCATGTCAGTTGCCTCCCGGAAAGACGGAGCCGATATAGGCCCTGGGATCGGCCAGCCCCTGCGCGGCAAGCTGGATGGTCGACAGCAGCGCATCCGGGAAGAGGCCGAAGCCCACCGTCAGCGCGGTGAGCGCGGCAAGCGGCACGAGCGCGCTCGCCGGAATGGCTTCCGCTGCCATGGAGCCGGCGGCCGGCCGCCAGTAGGCCAGAAGGAACACCCGGCCGACCGCGATGGTCGTCAGAAACCCGGTGAGGAGGACCGTCGCCGCCAGCCACCAGGCGCCGATATCCATCGCCGCCTTGGCCACCATGACCTTCGGCCAGAAGCCGGAGAAGGGCGGCAGGCCGGAGACGGCGAAGAACAGCACAAGAGACAGGGCGGAGAACAGCGCAGAGCGCGTATAGAGCCCGCCGAGGCGGGCAAGGTCGAACGTGCCGGCAAGCCGCCCGGCAAGGCCCGCGGCCATGTAGAGCGCCGTCATCACCACCATGGAATGCAGCGCATAGAAGATCGCCCCGCCGGTGCCGCCGGGGCTGCCCAGCGACAGGCCAGCCAGCATGACGCCGATGCCCGAGATGACGAGATAGCCGAGCAACCGGCGGATATCGGCCTGCCCGAGCGCGCCGAGCGCCCCGAGGAGCATGGTGGCCGCGCCGGTGAGCGCGATGACGAAGCTCAGTTCCTCCCGCTCGACCGGGAAGAGCATGATCAGCGTGCGCAGCAGCGCATAGATGCCGACCTTGGTGAGCAGGCCCGCAAACAGCGCCGACACCACGACGCGCGGCGTGTGGTAGGAGGCCGGCAACCAGAAATTCACCGGGAAGGCCGCGGCTTTCATGCCGAAGGCGGTGAAATAGAGCATGGCAAGCGTCATCAGCGGCAGTTCGGCGCGGCCCGCCGCCGCCTTGGTGGCGATGTCGGCCATGTTGAGCGTGCCGAAGATGCCGTAGAGATAGCCGGTCGCGATGAGGAACAGCGTGGTCGCGACGAGGTTGAGGAAGGCATACTTGATCGCGCCGTCGATCTGCCGCGGCTCCGAGCCGAGCGTGACGAGGCCGAAGGACGAGATCAGCAGCACCTCGAACCAGACATAGAGGTTGAAGATGTCGCCCGTCAGGAAGGCGCCGGAAACGCCGGCCATCAGCAGGAGCAGGAAGGGATAGAAGCCGTAGCGCCGGCCGCTCGCGTCGATATCGCCGAGCGCATGCACCGCGCCCGCAAGGGCCACGACGGCGCCGGCAAGGGCGAAGAGCACGCCCGTCAGGTCCGCGGTAAACGCGATGCCGAAGGGCGGCAGCCAGCGGCCCATCACCATCGTCACGGGACCGTTCGCGAAGACATGGGCGAAGAGCAGCGCATCGAGCAGCACCAGCACGGCCAGCGCGGGAACGGCAAGGAGGCCCTGCAGGCGCAGCGCCTTGCGGGCCATCAGGAGCACCGCGCCGGCAAGAATGCACCAGGCGGGCGGCAGCACGACCAGCCAGTCGGCGGTGGCGACCGGCGTCATGACGAGGGCTGCGGTAAGATCGGTCGGCGTTGCGGCCATTGGCGGGTCGGTTCCTGTCAGTAGCCGGTCGGCGGAAGGGGCTCGTTCTCCGGTTCCGCCAGCCGCATCTCGTTGCCGTTGTCGGTGCCGAGATCCTGGTAGGCACGGTAGACGAGAACCATGAGGAAGGCGAAGAAGGAGAAGGAAATGACGATCGCCGTCAGGATGAGGGCCTGCGGCAGCGGATTGGCGGTGAGCGCCTGCGGCACGTCATGGCCGGCCGGGATGATCGGCGGCACCTCGCGCAGGATGCGGCCGCTGGTGAAGAGGAGAAGGTTCACCGCATTGCCGAGCAGCACGACGCCGAGCAGCACGCGCACCAGGAACTTCGACAGCATCAGGTAGACGGCGGCGGCAAAGAACAGGCCCACGAGGAGCACGAAGGGCACGTCCATCAGGCGTCGTCCTCCGCTTCCAGCGCCAGCGCGATCGAGGTGATCGCGCCCACCACGACGAGATAGACGCCGGTATCGAACAGCATCACGCTGGACAGCGGGATCTCGACGCCGAGGACGGTGGGATAGATCCACAGCCCCGTCATGAAGGGCACGGCGAAGAAGATCGACAGGAGGCCGGCGATCGCCGCGATGAAGAGCCCGAAGGCCGAGATCGCCATCGGGTGGAACCACAGCGCCCTGCGCACGGCGGCAATGCCGTTGGCGATGCCGAGGATCGCAAAGGCCGACACCGCGATCAGCCCGCCGATGAAGCCGCCCCCCGGCTCGTTGTGGCCGCGCAGCAGCACGAAGAGCGAGAACAGCACCATGAGCGCGGTGAGGAAGGGGGCGACGGTGCGGAAGATGAGCGTGTTCATCGGCGGACGGCCTTTCGCGGGGGCGTGCGGGGTAGCGGCATTGCCCTGCCCCTGGGGGCGGCGACCAAAGACCCGGCCCATCACGCCCTCCCCTTGCGGATACGGATGATCGACAGGATCGCCAGGCCCGTCACCATGACGACGGTGATCTCGCCCAGCGTGTCCGTGCCGCGGAAATCGACGATGATGACGTTCACCACATTGGCGCCGTGCGCGATCGTCTTGGAATAGAGGTTGAAGAAATCGGTGAGCGCCGTGTCGAAGCGGCCCTGCGTGACCTTCAGGAGATAGAGCGAGAAGCCGAGGCCGCAGGCGATGGCGATGACGGCGTCCGCGATCTTCTCGGCGAGCGGCCGGTGGTCGCGCGGCGTCAGCTTCAGCCGCGTCATGACGAGGGCGAGGATGACGACCGAGAGCGTCTCGATCATGAACTGGGTGAAGGCGAGGTCCGGCGCGCCGAAGAGCAGGAAGAGCATGGCGACGCAAAAGCCCTGGATGCCGAGCGCGACGATGGCCGTCAGGCGGTTGCTCGCCGTCAGCACCGCGCCGATGCCGAGGACGGCGAGCGCCATGACGGCCAGTTCATGGAACGGCATGTCGGCCGGCCAGACCGGCAGGCGCGGCCATTCGCCATAGACGGCCGGCGGCACGAGCAGCGCCAGCGCGATCGCCGCGAAGGTCGCCGTCATGTAGATCTCCATGCGGCCGGACTGGACAAGCCGGGTGACTGCCGCGGCGGCGCGCACGAGGCCGGCCATCGCCTGGTCGAAGCCGCGGTCCGGCCCCCAGCCGATATCCTCGATCAGCCGGTTCGCCGCCGCGCGCGCCTTGTCGATGAACAGGAAGACGGCGATGCCGAAGACAATGGTGACGACGGACAGCACGAGCGCGAGGCCGGCATGCGGCATGGCCGAGACGGTGACCGTCTCCGGCCTGCCGGCGATGGCGGAGGCGAGCGGCGCGGTCAGCAGGCCATGGGTGACGGCGGAGAAGAGGCCACTGACCAGCCCCAGGACGGCGAGCAGCATCGGGCCGATCCACAGGAGGGCCGGCCCCTCATGCGCATGCTTCGGCGTCTTGGCCGGCGGGCCGAGGAACGGCTTCAGCGCCACGGCGAAGGCGACGGCGAACATCAGCCCGTTGCCGATGACGGCCGCGACGGTGAACGCGACGGCGCGCAGGCTGCCGCCGGCAAGCGCCGCATAGACCTCCTCCTTGGCCAGGAAGCCGAAGAAGGGCGGCAGGCCGGCCATGGAGAGCGCGGCGAAAAGAGCGGCAAGGAAGGTGACGGGCATCGCCCGCCTGAGCCCGCCGAGCCGGGTGATGTCGCGCGTGCCCGCCTCGTGGTCGACGAGGCCGGCGACCATGAAGAGCGCGCCCTTGAAGAGCGAATGGGCGACGAGATAGAGCGCGGCGGCGGCCACCGCATGCTCGGAACCGAAGCCGGTCAGCATCACGAGAAGGCCGAGCGAGGCGACCGTCGTATAGGCCAGCATCAGCTTCAGGTCCGTCTGGCGGATGGCGAGCACCGCGCCGACGAGCAGCGTCAGCCCGCCGAAGGCCGGCAGGATCGTCTCCCAGGCGGGCGTGCCGCCCATCACGGGGTTGAGCCGCATCAGCAGATAGACGCCGGCCTTCACCATGGTGGCCGAATGGAGATAGGCCGAGACGGGCGTCGGCGCCTCCATGGCGTTGGGCAGCCAGAAATGGAACGGGAACTGCGCCGACTTGGTGAAGGCGCCGCCGAGGACGAGGAAGAGCAGCGGCAGGTAGAAGGGGCTCGCCCGCACCTCCGCGCCGAAGGACATGAGCAGCGAAAGCTGCGTGACGTCGGTGACGTTCCACAGCAGCAGCAGCCCCGCCAGAAGGAAGAGCCCGCCCCCGCCGGTAACGACCAGCGCCTGCAGCGCGGCGCGGCGCGCGGCCTCCCGCGCATGGTCGAAGCCGATCAGAAGGAAGGAGGTGATCGAGGTCAGTTCCCAGAAGACGAAGAGCATCAGGAAGCTGTCGGAGGCGACGAGGCCGAGCATCGCGCCCATGAACATCAGGATGAAGGAGAAGAACCGCCCCTGGTGCGCATGCCCCTTCAGGTAGCCGCCGGCATAGAGCATGATCAGCGTGCCGATGCCGGAGATCAGCAGCAGGAAGGCAAGCGACAGGCCGTCGATCAGCCAGGAGAAGCTGACATTGTAGGACGGCACCCAGGCATAGCCGCCCGTGACGATCTCGCCGCGCGCGACCTCCGCGTTGAAGCCGAGGAAGTGCAGGAAGATCGCCGCCGGCACCAGGGCCAGCGGCCAGGCGGCATTGTGCCCGAGGAGCCGCGTGAGCGCGGGCGCGACCAGCGCGCCGAGAAACGGCAGACAGAAGGCAAGGAAGGTCAAGCCCATCGTGTCCGGTAGCATCCCCTCTCCCTCATGCGCGGGCTTTGCCCGTCGCGCCGTGTTTTTCTCAGATCGCCGGTTGTATGTCGGTATGCCGGAAATCGCTACCCTTGAACAGCAAGGGCGCGTCGTTTTACCCACCTTCACGCAGGTCGGGCGTGCGCAAGGCCAGGTTCGGGAAATAGGTGCGATATCGCGCGGCATCGCGCGTGATCAGGGTCAGGCCGGCAATCGCGGCATGGGCGCCGATGAAAAAATCCGGAAGCACGCCCGTGCGGCTGCCGCCGGAACTCCGGTAGGCCCGGAAGGCCTTTCCCGCAAGAAAAAGCCCCTGTCGTGGAATAGGCAGGTGCTCCAGTTCCGCAAGCGCGATCATCGCGTCGAGATCGGCGATGTCCCTGTAGCGCACCGACAGTTCGGCATAGACGACATCGTTGATCGCGAGGGGGCCGAGCAGCGCGGCGGCCTCAAGCTCTGCCTGCGACCACGCGGCCCAGGCCGGGTCTTCCGTCACGAGATCCAGCAGGACGTTCGTGTCGACCAGGAACATGGTCAATCTTCGCCGCGGGTCAGCGCCATGATCTCGTCCGTCGTCATGCCCTGACCGGCCTGCCCGCGCAGGCGGGCGAACCGGCTTTGCGGCCGCGCCTCGTCCACGGGCACGACGACCACGCTGCCATCCCCCGCCCGGCGGAACTCGACCCTGCTGCCGGGGCCGATGCCGAGAAGATCCCGCACGGCCTTCGGGATCGTCACCTGCCCTTTGCTCGTTACCGTCGTGCTCATGAAATCCTCGGTAATACCCATGTGAAAACCAGTATTACCCTACCATGCAAGCGGCAGGATCGCCAATGCCCATCGGAACCGGCCGCCGATTGTCTTGCCGCCCCCGGCACCCTATCTATGGCTCCGACAGGAGGACGCCATGAGCGACACGAAGACATTGAAGGTCAACAGGACGAAGGACGAGTGGCGGGAGATCCTGACGCCGGAGCAGTTCCGCATCACGCGCGAACACGGCACGGAACGCGCCTTTTCCAGCCCGGATTTCGACCTTTCCAGGAAGGGCACCTATCGCTGCATCTGCTGCGACAGGGCGCTCTACCGGTCGGAGGCGAAGTTCGACTCCGGCACCGGCTGGCCGAGCTTCTACGAGCCGATCGAAGCCGGCGCGGTGAGCGACCATTCCGACTATTCCTACGGCATGACGCGCACGGAGATCCGCTGCACGGACTGCGACGCCCATCTCGGCCACGTCTTCCCGGACGGCCCGCCGCCGACGGGCCTGCGCTTCTGCATGAACGGCGTGGCGCTCCGCTTCGATCCGGATTGAGCTTCTCCGGACCGGGTGGGTCTAGCGCTTGGGCACCTTGAGTTCCATGCAGGTCAGGTCCAGCCAGCGGCCGAACTTGATGCCGACTTCGCTGAACCTGCCGACCACCCGGAAGCCGAGCTTCTCGTGCAGCTTGATCGAGGCGGCGTTCTCCGCCTCGATCCCGGCGATCATCACATGGACGCCGTTGAAGCTGGCCCGGTCGATCAGCGCCTTGAGCAGGCGCTTGCCCGTGCCGGTGCCGCGGCAATCGCCGCGCACATAGACGGAATGCTCGACCGTGTGGCGGTAGCCGTCGAAGGCCCGCCAGTCGCCGTAGGAGGCATAGCCGATCACCTGCTTGCCGCGCGCGGCGACGAGCACCGGAAAGTCGCGCTCGCGGCGGGCGGTGAACCAGGCCTTGCGGTTGTCAAGATCGACGACCGCCTCGTTCCAGATCGCCGTCGTGTTGGCGACGGCGTCGTTGTAGATGTCCATGATGCCGGGAAGATCCGCCTCCACGGCGTCGCGTATCGTGATGTCCATGGTTTCCCCCGGCTCCGCCTCATGCCATACAGGAGGAGCGGGAAATCTGTCCAGCCCGCTTTGCGGAACCGAACGGCAAACGCGACGCGCCCGGGGTGCCACGGCCGTTCGAAAGCGCCACGCGATGAAACGCCCGCCGTCGTCCGTTCCCCGCAGGACGCCATCCACGAGGGACCGACCGTGCACCGTTTTCTCCTCCTTCTTTTCCTCGCCCTCCCCGCCGCCGCCCTCGCGCAGGGATGGGAGCCCTATGTCAACGCCCGCTTCGGCTTTACGGTGGAGATCCCGCCCGGCTTCGCGCTCGTGCAGGAAGCCGGCAACGGCGACGGGCGGACCTATGCGAAGGGCGAAGCCAAGCTCTCCGTCTGGGCGAACCATCTGGCGACCGGACCGTTCGAGGAGGAGGTCGCCGGCCGGCGCACGGCCTATCGGCAGGAGGGCTGGGACCTCAGCTACGACCGGGAGACGACCGGCTGGGCGAGCCTTTCGGGCACGCGCGCCGGGACGATCCTCTATCACCGCATCATCGCGCTGTGCGACGGCGCGGCCGCCGCCTTCGTGCTGGAATATCCGCAGGCGATGAAGGCGGAGATCTCGCCCTTCGTCGGGAAGCTGGTGAAATCGCTGCGGCCGGCCGAGGGCTGCGCGAGCGCGCAGGGCGCCGCCCCGCCGGCCGAGTGACGGCCGGCCGTCAGACGCCCGAAACGACGCTGGTCAGCACCGCCGAGTAATGCACGGCGGCGGCGGCGACGACGAAAGCGTGCCAGATGGCGTTCTGGAAGCGCAGTTTCTCGCGGATATGGAAGAGGACGCCGACCGAATAGAGCACCCCGCCGGTAACGATCAGCGCCAGCGTGGCGGCGGAAAGGCGCGTGGCCAGCGGCCCGGCGGCAAGCACGCCGCTCCAGCCCATGGCGAGGTAGACGAGGATCGCCAGCCGGTCATAGCGGCCGGGAAACAGGAATTTCAGCGCGATGCCCGCCCCCGCCATCAGCCAGATGCCGACGAGCATGCCGGCCAGCAGCGGATCGTCGATGCCGCGCTGGAGGAAGGGCGTATAGGTGGCGGCGATCAAAACGAAGATCGCCGCATGGTCGAAGCGGCGCAGGTGCCACTTGACCCTGGAGACCGGCCAGAGATTGTAGGCGAAGGAGGTGGCGAGCGCGACGACGAGCCCGACGCCGTAGACCCAGGCCGCCGCAAGCTGCCCGCTCGTCGCCCAGACGGTGGCGTAGAAGATCAGCGCCGTCACCCCGACCAGCGCGAGAACCACGCCGACGCCATGCACGATGCCGTCGGCGATCACCTCGCCCCGGTCATAGTTCCACTTGACGCCCTTGATCTCCACCGCATCCGGTCCTGGCTTATCGCTCCGGCCATGGTGGTCGTTTCATGTGGCAATCGCAAGGCTCATTACGCATCCCGGAAATGCGCCTGCTGCAACGGCGCCCCCTTGGGAGCGCCGTTGCCGTCCAGGATCAGAACGATGCGGTGATATTGACCCCCGCACTGATGTTGACCCCGAGCGGATTGTAGCCGGCGGCCGTCCCCGTGTAGGCGCAGAAGTTCGCGACCCTGGCCATCGGCTGGGGCCTGATGATCGTCGCGCTGCTCCAGTCCATTGCCACGGCAAGGCCGCCGACCATGCTTTGCCATCCCTGGATCGCCGGATTTCCCGCCGTCGCGGGAACCGCGGCGTTCAGGGCATTGGACAAGGCGTCGGCCATCACCTGCGCCAGTGCCTGGCTGACCGTCCCGATGAAGATCCGCGCCGCATCCTCGGGCGATGCAGCCGATGCCATTGTGTTGATTGTCGATGCTGCGATTTGCATTCTACCCTCCTGTGTGTAGGCGGATTAATATAACCATAGATTGCAATAATCCACCATAGGGTATATCTCGTCATAATGCACTTTTTAGGTGTATAAACGGAAGCCCAGCCGCATCGTCAACGTGGCATTGACGGTAAATCGCCGAAACGCCATCTTTCGTGAACGCCGCCGCTCTGCCATATTCCCTCCGACACAACGGCTTGCCTGAAGAAGCCGGAACAGGGATCAAACCATGACGGACCTCGACAGACGGACATTCCTCGGCGCCGCCGCCGCGGGGATCGCCGCCGCCAGGGCCGGCCCCAGCCGCGCGGAGACCGCCCCGATGAACGATGCGACCACCACGACCAGCCACGCCGTCGACATGCCGGCCTTCGTCGATCATTCGCACCTGACGGTAATCGACCTGCCGATGCTTTCGGCCTTCTACCAGCAGGTGATGGGCCTTTCGGTGCTCGATAGATCCGCCTCGGGCGAAACGCTGGGCGTTGCCGGCCGGCCGCTCCTGACGCTGACGACGGGCAGCAACACCGCCCGCGCGCCGCGCAATGCGCCGGGCCTGTTCCACACCGCCTTCCTCGTGCCGGACCGCCGGGAACTCGGCCGCTGGCTCGCCCATGCGGCGCATAACGACGTGCCGCTCACCGGCGCCTCCGACCACCTCGTCAGCGAGGCGATCTATCTCGACGATCCGGAAGGCAACGGCATCGAGATCTATCGCGACCGCGACCGCGCCGAATGGACCTACGCGCCCGACGGCACGGTGAAGATGGCGACGCACCGGCTCGACCTGCAGGCGCTCTACGACGCCGCGCCGAAGGAGGCCTGGAGCGCCGAGGAGGCCGGCACCCTCATCGGCCATATCCACCTCCAGGTCTCGGACATCCCGCAGGCGGACGCCTTCTTCCGCGACGTGCTCGGCCTCGACATCATGGCGACCTATCCCGGCGCAAGCTTCTTCGCGACGGGTAAATACCACCACCATGTCGCGGCCAATGTGTGGAATTCGCGCGGCCAGCCGAAACGCCAGTCCGGCATGACGGGCCTTGCCGACTACACGATCCGCTTCAACGACGCGGCGAAGCTGGAGACGGTGCTGAAGAAGCTGGACGACCTGTCGATCGCGACGACCCGCAACGGCGACACCGTCTCGCTGGTCGACCCCTGGGGCATCGGCCTCAGGCTCTCGGCCTGAGCCGACGCGGTACAGAGAGGCGGAGCATCGGGGCCATACCCCCCTCTGCCCTGCCGGCCGCGCGCACCCTCAATCGTAGAGATAGTGCTCGGCCCAGTCCTTGCGCGGCACCACGTCGCCGATGCGGTACTTGAAGGCGTTGACCTCCAGCCGGTCGGCGGTTCCCTCGCATTTGTAGGACAGGCGATACCACTCGCCGCCGCTGCGGAAGACGGCGCCCTTCGTGCGGATCGTCGTGCCCTCCAGCTTGGGATCGCCGAAGGCATAGGCGATCACCTTGTCCGGGCGGAAGCCGCCCTTGGCGCCGCTGATCTTGTCCATCGCCTCGATATCGCAGCGCTGTTCCAGCCGCTCTTCCGGCGTCAGCTTCTGAAGCTGGCTGCGGATGCGCGCGTCGATCGCCAGCGCGGGCGATGAACAGAGCGGCGCGAGCGCCAGGATGCAAAGGGCGATGCGCCCGCCTGCCTGCCGTTTCAACTGTCGGCCTCCTCTTCGTGGCGTCCGTGCGACACCTTAATTCGGGGTTAACGGGCAATATGTCGATTTCGCGGCGCTGGCAACCCACCTGAGGTTTCAAGCCGCCCGCCGCGGAACTTCCCTGCGCCTCGCGCGTTTCCGGCGCCAAAGAGGGGTTCTGCCATGCACGACATTTCCGGAAAACCTGCCGAACGGCGGCTCCTGCGGGGCGGTATCGATATCGAGAAGGGCCTTGCGGAGGAGACGCCGCGCCGCTACGGGCTCGACATCGCCGCCGCCTGGGCGGCGATCGGCATCTTCGCCATCATGGCCATGGCCGTCGTCTATCTCATGGCGCCGATCCTCATTCCGCTGTCGCTGGCGGTCGTCACCGGCCTCATCTTCGGCGTGGCGGCGGAAAAGCTCACCGAACTCGGCATCCCGCCGCTGCCGACGGCGCTGCTGCTCGCCGGCGCCTTCGGCGTCGGCCTGTTCTTCATCGCCGGCCTGCTGGCCGAGCCGATCACCCAGCTCGCCGCCAACGCGCCGGACCTCGTGCGCGGCGCCTATGACCGCATCACGCCGCTCTTTTCCCGCCTCGGCTGGCTGAACATCAGCCCGCAGACCTTCGAGAGCGGCCAGATGTCGATGGAGAAGGTGCTGGAGAACACCGGCAGCATCCTCGGCATCCTCTCGGCCAGCCTCACCCCCGCGCTGCTGCAGGCCATGATCTTCTTCGCCGCGCTGGTGCTCTTCCTCTCCGCCCGGCTGAAGCTGCGGCAGATGCTCATCATGGCCTTTCCGCGCCGCGGCCAGCGGCTCGCCGCCATCCGCGTCATGAACGCCATCGACAGCTCGCTCGGCTATTATTTCGCCACCGCGGCGCTGGTCTATGCCGCGCTCGGCGTGGTCACCGCCCTCATCACCTGGAGCGGCGGGCTCGCCATGCCGGTGCTCTGGGGGCTCTTCGCCTTCCTCTCCTCCTTCGTGCCCTTCCTCGGCGTGACGGTGATGACCATCGCGCTCGCCACCGCCGGCCTCCTCACCCACGAGACGCTGATGATGGGTCTCCTGCCGGCGCTCGCCTTCTTCCTCGTGCACCTTGCCATGGAGAACCTCGTCATGCCGGCCGTGATGGGCAAGCGGCTGGAGGTCAACGCCTTCATCATCTTCACCGCCATCATCTTCTGGACCTGGATGTGGGGCGCGGCCGGCGCCATGCTGGCGCTGCCCCTCTCCATCATCGGCATGACCATCGCCGACGAGCTGCGCCCCGCCAAGCGCAAGGCGAAGCGGAGCCTGCCGGGATAAACCGCACGAGACGCAAGAACCTCCGCTTGATGCGAGCGCCCCGGCTCTCTATCTCTCTGGTCCCGCCTATCGATTTGCCGGAGTGATCCCTTGCCCGTCTTCAACAACCTGCCCACCGCCCCCGTCGCCGCCAGGAAGCCGGTCTCCGATACCCGCCACGGCATCACCCGCACCGACGACTACGCCTGGTTCCGCGACGAGAACTGGCAGGCGATGTTCAAGGACCCCTCGATCCTCCAGCCGGAGATCCGCGCGCATCTGGAGGCGGAGAACGCCTATATGACGGCCGCCATGGCCGACACGGAAGCGCTGCAGAAGGCGCTGTTTGCCGAGATGCGCGGCCGCATCAAGGAGGACGACAGCTCCGTGCCGATGAAGGACGGCCCCTTCGCCTACGGCACCGCCTATGTCACCGGCGGCGAGCAGCCGCGCTATTTCCGCGAGCCGCGCGCGGGCGGCGAACGCACCGTCCTGCTCGACGGCGACAAGGAGGCGGAAGGCAAGGACTATTTCCGCCTCGCCGGCATCGACCCTTCCACCGACCATTCGCTCGGCATCTGGGGCTATGACGACAAGGGGTCTGAATATTTCACGCTGAGGGTGCGCGACCTTGCAAGCGGCGAGGACCGCGGCGACGAGCTCGCCAACACCGGCGGCGACGGCGTCTGGGCGCCGGATGCGAGAAGCTTCTTCTACACCGCGCTTGACGAGAACCACCGCCCGTCGAAGATCTTCCATCACATCCTCGGCGAGCGGCAGGAGAACGACCGCCTCGTCTACGAGGAGAAGGATGCCGGCTTCTTCATGTCGGTCGGCGGCTCGCTGATCGACGACTTCATCTATATCGACATCCACGACCACGAGACGAGCGAATACCGCCTGATCTCCACCAGGGACCTGCTCGCCAACCCGGTCGTCGTCGCCCCGCGCCAGACGGGCCTCGAATATTCGATGACGGAGGGCGGCGACGTCTTCTACATCCTCACCAATGCCGACGGCGCCAAGGACTTCAAGATCATGCAGACGCCGGTGACGGCGCCGGGCCGGGAGAACTGGACCGAGGTCGTGCCGCATCGCCCGGGCACGCTCGTCCTCAGCCACATGGCCTTTGCCCGCCACCTCGTCTGGCTGGAGCGCCACGAAGGCCTGCCGCGCATCGTCGTGCGCGACCGGCAAAGCGGCGAGGAGCACGCCATCGCCTTTGCGGAAGAGGCCTATTCGCTCGGCCTTTCCGGCGCGGCGGAATACGACACCGACGTCATCCGCTTCTCCTATTCCTCGATGACGACGCCCTCGCAACTCTTCGATTACGACATGGCGACGCGCGAGCGCACGCTGCTGAAGACGCAGGAAGTGCCGTCCGGCCACACGATCGACGACTACGTCACCCGCCGGGTCTTCGCGCCGGCACCGGACGGCGAGAGCGTGCCCGTCACCCTGCTCTACCGCAAGGACACGCCGCTCGACGGCTCCGCGCCCTGCCTGCTCTACGGCTACGGCGCCTACGGCATCACCATCCCCGCCTCCTTCAACACCAATTGCCTGTCGCTGGTCGACCGCGGCTTCGTCTATGCCATCGCCCATATCCGCGGCGGCAAGGACAAGGGTTTTGCCTGGTACGAGAACGGCAAGATGGACAGGAAGACCAATACGTTCAAGGACTTCATCGCCGCGGCCGACTATCTGAATCAAGAGAAGTTCACGTCCTACGCGAAGATCGTCGCCGAGGGCGGCTCGGCCGGCGGCATGCTCATGGGCGCGATCGCCAACATGGCGCCGGAAAAGTTCGGCGGCATCATCGCCGCCGTGCCCTTCGTCGACGTGCTCAACACGATGCTGGACGACACGCTGCCGCTGACCCCGCCGGAATGGCCCGAATGGGGCAACCCGATCGACAGCAAGGATTTCTACCAGCTCATGGCCAGCTACTCGCCCTACGACAATGTGGACGCGAAAGCCTATCCCGCCATCCTCGCCCTTTCCGGCCTCACCGACCCGCGCGTCACCTACTGGGAGCCGACCAAATGGGTCGCCCGGCTGCGCGAAAAAACCACCGGCACCGAGCCGATCCTCCTCAAGACCAATATGGGCGCCGGCCACGGCGGCGCCTCGGGCCGCTTCCAGCGCCTGGAGGAGATCGCCTTCGAATATGCCTTCGCGATCAAGGTGGCGGGGAAGATGTGACGGCGGCCCGCGGGCGGAGGTTTAGCCCCTCATCCCGCTGCCGCGACCTTCTCCCCGCAAGCGGGGAGAAGGAAGCAAGCCGTGAGGCTTTCCTGCATTTGACCATCTCCTCCTGGTGGGAAACCAGTGCAGCAAATCCCTTCTCCCCGCCTGCGGGGAGAAGGTGCCGGCAGGCGGATGAGGGGCGGTTGCAGCTTCGTCCCTACCGGAACGCCGCCACGCAGGCCTGCAAATCGCTCAGCATGGCGCTCGATCCCTTCAGGCTCGTGCGCACGTCGCCCATGCGGATGTGGTTGCCCCGCTTCAAGGCGTCGATCACCCGGTGGTCGCGGCCGAGGTCGTAGGCGATCTCGCCGCGGCCGTAGGCCTTGCCCGTGACGTCGTAGCCCTCGCTGTCGTCGATCCAGTATTTCGCATCGTTCGTGTAGTCGTCGCGGTAGTCGTAGGACGCGTCCTGGAAGCCGAAGGTGACGTGGCCGTCGTCGTACCAGCGGAAGGCGGCGTGGCGGCCGGCCTCGCCGCCGCGGGTGGCGCGGCAGTTGAGGAAGCGGTCGTCGCCGGAGAAGTCGGCGAGGACCTCCCAACCGCCGACCGTGCGCGCGGCGCGGTAGGGGTCGGCGTCCTTGCCGTAACCGTCGTCATGGCCGGAGGCGGCCGTTTCGCCATAGGCGTTCGCCTCGTGGCTCACGGCGCCGCCCGCCGCCGCATACTCGTCCGCCTTCACACCCAGGGCGGCATCGCTGCTCGTCGCATGCTCGTCCTCCGGGAAGTCGCGCAGCGCGTCGCGATACTTGTCGTAGAGCCCGAGGCGGCGCACGTCGACGAAGTCGAACTCGTAATCCTCCAGCGCCCGCACGCTGTTGTCGCGCAGGCGCACCAGGCCGCGCACGCGAAGACACCCGTCGCCGCACTCCACCTCGTCGACATATTCGCGGGCGCTGTCGTCCGGCGTCTTGATCGCGATGCCGAGGCTGTGGCGGCGTTCCTCGTTGATCGCGCGGAACATCAGGGATTGCGCGTAGCCGCGGCGGTCCTCGTCGAAATAGTCGTAGATCGCGCGCTCCTCGCTGGGGCTGAGATCGTCCCGGCTCGCCACATGGATGCGGCGCTCGGGAATGCTCGCCGAGGTGATGACGTTGCGCAGCCGCTCGTGCGAATAGACGGTCGAGAAATAGGAGACATAGTCGCAGCCTTCCGGCGGATACCAGAAGCGGACGTCGATCAGCACGAGCTGTCCGTCCTTGTAGAGGTCGGAAAGGCGGCGGTCCTGCGCGTAGTCGCCGAAGGCGATGCGCCCGCAGGGATCGCGCCGGTCGTTGGCGATCGAAAGGTAGGGCATCTCCCCGCCGTCCTCGTGCTCGCGCGAGAAACGCTTGCCGAGGAGGTCGATCTTGCGCTTGGCGACAGAGGCAAAGATGCCTTCCGGATAACGGCCGAGATAGCGGTCATAGGCCTCGCGGTTGTCGGCGAGCGCGGCGAATTCGTAGAAGGCGATCTCGGCCTCGTCGACCTTGTCGTCCTTCGGGCTCAGGGCGAATTTTCCGTAGTCCGCATCGCTCTGCCAGGTCTCCTGCCGGCCCTTGCTGCGCTCCTTGACGATCTCGCTCACCTTGCGGAAGGCCTCCTCCAGCACGATGCCGGGAATGCTGACCGCATCGACGAAGGCCGAGGCGAAGGGGCTTATCGGCGTTCCCTCGTAGTCGTAGGCGGTGCCGGGCGCGGCGGCATAGGCATAGTGCACGCCCTCGGCGTCCTTCGGCTCGGCAAGCCCGTCCGGGATGTCGCGCAGCGTGAGGAACGGGTTTTCGTGCGCGGCGTCGAAGAGCACGACCTTCAGGCCCTTGCCGAGCCCGCGCAGCGTCTTCGTGATCTCGGAGACGGGCAGCGAGCGGTTGCGAAGACCCGTCACGGTGCGGCCGGAGGCATCGACCGGCAGCAGGAAATTGTCCCCGTCGATCTGCACCGCATAGCCGGAGAAATAGACGAAGAGCACCGGGTCCTCCGCCTTCTCCGCCAGCCGGGTGAAATTGTTGAGCGCGGAGAGCATGCCGAGATGGTCGGCATCGGTGACGCGCGTCACGTCGAACTCCACCCGCTCCAGCGCCTCGCCGACGAGGTCGATGTCGTTCAGCGGGTTCTCCAGCGGCTCGGCATCCTCGTAGTCGGCATTGCCGATGAGGAGCGCGTAGCGCTCGGCGGCGAGCGCGGCGGGCGCGAAGAGGAGAAGAAGACAGGCGGCAAGCGCCCCGAGAAACCGATGGACATTCCGCTGCACGATACCCTCCCGAAGCATGATCGCGGCCCGCCGGCACCGGCATCCGCGCACCCACTGCATGCCTGAAGAAGGGGACGGACGGCGCCGCCCGCTTATTCAGCTGGCGGTGAAATTCCATCCGGCAGGGCGCGGCGGCGTCAGGAACCGGCGCAGGCAGCCACCAGCGTGTCGATCGCCGCCCGCGAGCCCGTGAGGGGAAGGGCGAGCGGCTTGAATGCCGTCCCGGGATAGGCGACGGTGAGCGCCCTGCCCGCCTTCAGCCGATCGACCAGCGGGCCCGCGATCGGGAACTCGCTGACCATCGCACCGTCCATCGCCTCGAAATGCGCCGGCCGGTCGAAGGCCTCGCCATCGACGGAAAGGCGCAGCGGGCTCGAAAAATCCCCGCCGTCGCCGGGCGGGAAATCCAGCGCCGCAGCGGCAAGGAAGCGCAGGCTCAGCCGGTCTTCCGGGCCGCATTTCAGGAAGAGGTTGCTCTCCGTCGACCCGGCCCCCACGCAGACCGAGGCGACCATGACGGGCCCTTCTTCCTCCTCGGAAATGCCGGCGCTCCAGGCGCCGCAGGTTTCCGCGAAGGCGATGGACGGGAACAGCAAAAGGACGGCGAGCGCACGCATCTGGCAGGACCCCGACATGTTGAACCCGCACGGCTTGTCCCATAACGCTAGCACCGTGCCGGAGGGCCGGCAAGCAAGCGTCCTTGCGCCGGCCCTTTCATTCCGGCCGCTTATCGCTACCTATAGGCAGAAGAGACGAGAACGCCGCAAGAGGACGCCATGAGCAACGCCACCGATCCGCAGCGCAGCGAGGCCGGCTGGCCGCCCGCCTTCGACAACAGCTATGCGCGCCTGCCGGACCTGTTCTTCGCCCCGGTCGATCCGAGCCCGGCGGAGGCGCCGCGGCTCATCGCGTTCAACCGGGCGCTGGCCGAAGACCTCGGCCTCGACGCGGACCGGCTGGAGCGGCACGGCGCGGGCTATTTCTCCGGCAACGTGCCGCTGCCCGGCTCGCTGCCGCTCGCCATGGCCTATGCCGGCCACCAGTTCGGCCAGTTCGTGCCGCAACTCGGCGACGGGCGGGCGATCCTCCTCGGCGAGGTGATCGACCGCGCCGGCCGGCGGCGCGACATCCAGCTGAAGGGCGCCGGCCAGACGCCCTATTCGCGCCGCGGCGACGGGCGGGCGGCGCTCGGGCCGGTGCTGCGCGAATATATCGTCAGCGAGGCCATGCATGCGCTCGGCATCCCGACGACTCGGGCGCTGGCAGCCGTCGCCACCGGCCAGCCGGTCTATCGCGAGCGCCCGCTGCCCGGCGCCGTCTTCACCCGCGTCGCGGCCAGCCATGTCCGCGTCGGCACCTTCCAGTTCTTCGCCGCGCGCGGCGACACGCAGAATGTGCGCGTGCTCGCCGACCACGTCGTCGACCGGCACTATCCGGAATTGAAGGGCGCGGAGAACCGCTATCTCGCGCTGCTGGACGCCGTCGCCGACCGGCAGGCCGCGCTGATCGCGAAATGGCTCGGCGTCGGCTTCATCCACGGCGTGATGAATACCGACAACATGACGATCTCGGGCGAGACGATCGATTTCGGCCCCTGCGCCTTCATGGACCGCTACGATCCGCGCACCGTCTATTCGTCCATCGACCGCAACGGGCGCTATGCCTTCGGCAACCAGCCGATGATCGGCCAGTGGAACATCGCCCGGCTCGCCGAGGCGCTGCTGGCCCTTCTTTCCGACGACCAGGACAGGGCGGTGGAGATGGCCAACGAAGCGGTCGGCCGCTTCATGGAGCGCTTCCAGGAGCACTGGAAGGCGGTGATCCGGGCGAAGATCGGCCTTGGCGCGGACAAGGCGGACGAGGCAGACGAGGACCAGGGCCTGATCCGCGACCTGCTCGTCACGCTCTACGAGCAGAAGGCCGACTATACGCTCGCCTTCCGGCGCCTTGCCGACGCGGCCGAGGGCCCGGCGGCGGACGACGCGCTGCAGGCGCTCCTCGAAACGCCCGGTGCGCTTGCGCCCTGGCTCTCCCAATGGCGCGCGCGGCTGGCGCGGGAGGCCGGGACGCCCGGGGCGCGCGCTACGGCGATGCGCCGCGTCAACCCCGCCTTCATTGCGCGCAACCACAAGGTGGAGGAGGCGCTGGCAGCGGCGGTCGACCATGGCGACTTCTCGCTGTTTTCGGCGCTGAACGACGTGCTGGCCCGGCCCTACGAGGACCAGCCCGCCTTTTCGGCCTACGCCGTGCCGCCGAAGCCCGGCGAGGAGATCACCGCGACCTTCTGCGGGACGTGAGGGGCAAGCTCCTTCCACGACAGCCGCGCCCGCAAAAACATGAGTAAAAAAGTATAATTTTTTCATCTCCCTTCCGCGGCATTGAAGCGTCACGAATTCGCCCTATTCTCTCCCGTGTCCCTCCTTGAGCCGGACGTCTTGTCGGCCTCCTCCCCGGCCGGCAGCACCAACGGAGATCCCCATGTTGCTCACGCTGACCGCCGCCCTCATCGCCATCATCGGGTTGGTGCTGACGGGCGGAGGCGGGTGGCTGCTGTCGCTCGGCGGCAGCCCCTACTATCTCGTCACGGGCCTTGCCTTCCTCGCCACGGCCGTGCTGCTCGTGCGCCGCTCCGGCGCGGCGCTCTGGCTTTATGCCCTCGTCATCCTCGGTTCGCTCGGCTGGGCGGTCTTCGAGGTGGGCTTCGACTGGTGGCAGCTCGGCCCGCGCGGCGGCGTCATCGTGCTCCTCGGCCTGTGGCTGATGCTGCCGGCCATCCGCCGCCCGCTCGGCTTTTCCAGCCCCACCGGCACGCCCTACCCGGCCTCGGCGCTGCCGCTCGCCGTCGCCGTCCTCGTCTCCATCGGCGTTGCCGGCTTTGCGATGACGCAGGACCCGCACGACATTGCCGGCAGCCTGCCGACCGAGGCCGCCAACGCCACGCCCGCCCTCGGCGGCGACGTGCCGGCCGGCGAATGGCACCAGTACGGCCGCACGCCATACGGCCAGCGCTATTCGCCGCTCGACCAGATCAACACGGACAATGTCGGTACGCTCAAGGTCGCCTGGCAGTACCAGACCGGCGACGTGAAGCTGCCCGACGACGTCGGCGAGACCACCTACCAGGTGACGCCGCTCAAGATCGGCGACACGCTCTACCTGTGCACGCCGCACAACTGGGCGATCGCGCTCGACGCGGCGACCGGCAAGGAGAAGTGGAAATACGATTCCAATTCCGGCATGAACCCGGACCGCCAGCACCAGACCTGCCGCGGCGTTACCTACTATGCCGATCCGGCCGCGACGGCCGGCACCGCCTGCGCCGCCCGCGTCTACCTGCCGACCTCGGACGCCCGGCTGATCGCGCTCGACGCGGCGACCGGCGACGTCTGCACGAGCTTCGCCGAGAACGGCGTGCTGCAGCTCGAACAGGGCATGCCCTACAACCCGGCCGGCTACTACTATTCCACTTCCCCGCCCGTCATCACCGACGGCAAGATCATCATCGGCGGCGCGGTGAACGACAACTACTCCACCCAGTCGCAATCGGGCGTCATCCGCGCCTTCGACGTCGATACGGGCGCCCTCGTCTGGAACTGGGATTCCGGCAACCCGGACGTCACGACGCCGCTGCCCGAGGGGCAGGTCTATACGGTGAACTCGCCGAACTCCTGGTCCGTCTTCAGCTATGACGACGCGCTCGGCCTCGTCTATATCCCGCTCGGCAACCGCGTGCCCGACCAGCTCGGCATGGGCCGCAGCGAGCATGTCGAGAAATATTCCTCCTCCATCGTCGCGCTCGACATCAAGACGGGCGCCGTGCGCTGGGTGCGCCAGACGGTGCATCACGACCTGTGGGACATGGACGTGCCGGCCCAGCCGGCGCTGATCGACATCACGAAGGACGGCGCGACCATCCCCGCCCTCGTCGGGCCGACCAAGCAGGGCGACATCTACGTGCTCGACCGGCGCACCGGCGAGCCGATCGTCCCCATCGAGGAGATACCGGCGCCGACCGGGGCGATCCCGGAAGATTTCACCGCGCCCACCCAGCCGATTTCCGACCTCACCTTCTCGCCGCCGCCGCTGACGGAAAAGGACATGTGGGGCGTGACCATGTTCGACCAGCTCGCCTGCCGCATCGATTTCCTGTCGATGAAATACGAGGGCCGCTACACGCCGCCCTCGCTGGAGGGCACGATCGTCTATCCCGGCAATTTCGGCACGTTCAACTGGGGCTCGGTCGCGGTCGATCCGGAGCGGCAGGTGATGTTCGGCATGCCGACCTACCTCGCCTTCACCTCCCGCCTCGTGCCGCGCGACCAGATCCCGCCAAAGGGCCAGGACGAGAAGGGTTCCGAGCAGGGCCTCAACCGCAACGACGGCGCACCCTACGGCGTCTTCATGGGCCCGTTCCTCGGCCCGCTCGGCATTCCCTGCCAGGCGCCGCCATGGGGCTATGTCGCGGGCGCGGACCTTGCCACCGGCAAGATCGCCTGGAAGCACAAGAACGGCACGGTCATGGACATGACGCCGCTGCCGCTGCCCTTCAAGGTCGGCGTGCCCGGCATCGGCGGGCCGATGATCACCAGGGGCGGCGTCGCCTTCCTCGGCGCGGCGGTGGACGACTACCTGCGCGCCTACGACCTGACGAGCGGCCGCCAGCTCTGGGAAGCCCGCCTTCCCGCCGGCGGCCAGGCCACGCCGATGACCTACACGGCCGGCGACAGGCAATATGTGCTGATCGTCGCCGGCGGCCACGGCTCGGTCGGCACCAAGCCCGGCGACTACGTCATCGCCTATACGCTGCCGTAGCAGCATCGAAGCCGCCGGCCTTCTGCCCCCTCGTGGGGGAGATGCCGGCAGGCAGGGAGGGCCTGGCCATCCCTGCGGAGCGCACCAAAGGCGAGTCGCAGGGGCGCAAGTCTCGCAAAAGCTGTGGCGGATAGGGTTGCCTGAAAATCATTTCAGGGAGCCCTTTCATGAAGATCGACGGTAGCCTCTACACCGCCTACGCCTTCAGCAAGCCGCGCGCGACGAGCGAGGACAGCCTCTACAACGAGGCCGGCGGCAACGGGGCGGGCGGCAACGCCTCGGCCCGCAACGTGCCGACCGTCGCCCCCGTCACCTCCCTCTCCTCCAGCTTTGCCAACGCGCTCTGGCTGACCCAGGCGAAACTCGACAAGACGGAGGTCGAAGCGGACGGGCTCGTCGCCGAGTTCATGGCGCTTTCCAAGATGACGCCGGTGGAGCGGCTGCGCAAGGAACTGCTGGAGGCGATGGGCCTCACCGAGGAGAGCCTGGCGCAGCTTCCTCCGGAGACGCGCTCGGCGATCGAGGAGGAGATCCGCCGCGCCATCAAGGAACAGCTCGGCGTCGACGAGACCGCCGGCGGGGCGGAAGGGCAAGCCGCCAGCGCCGGCCAGGAGGAAGCGGAGGTCTGACCACCTCCGCTTTCATCCCCTTTTTCTTGCGAGGCCCGATTGACAACGGGCGCAATTTCGAGAATATCGCGTCCATGATCACGAACGCACCCATCGCCGCGACGTATTTTTGGCTGTTCCGATAAGGAGCGGCTGTTCGATCATGTCAACAAGCCGCCATCAGGCGGCTTTGTTGTTTCTGGCACCTGATGGCACGAAAACCAGGAGCCCGAAATGCACAACACCGTCATCAAACTCGACCCCGCCGCCCTCGACCGCCCGCCGATGCTGACCATCCGCGCCGCGCGCCCGGGCGACCTCCAGCAGATCCTCGACATGATCGCCCTGCATGCCGAATGCCACGGCGACACGGCGAAGCTCTCCGCCGCCGACCTTGACCGCGACCTTTTCGGCGCCCATCCCTGGATCACCGCCCTCGTCGCCGAAGCCGGCGGCCGGCTCCTCGGCTACGCGCTGCTCGTGCCGATGTACCGCGCGCTCGAAGGCCTGCGCGGCATGGAACTGCACCAGATCTTCGTGCGCAAGGACCACCGTGGCCAGGGCATCGGCCGCCACCTCGTCTCGCGCGCCCGCGAGCACGCCCGCATCGCCGGCTGCGGCTACCTTTCGGTGAGCGCGGCGACGGGCAATTTCGGCGCGCACCGCTTCTACGAGGAGATGAACTTCCGCGCCGGCCCCGTCACGGGCATGCGCTACGTCCAGTCCCTGGGCTGATCTATTCGAAGAGGAGACCGACATGGCGAAGCGACTGGCCATCGTGCTGACCGAGGGTTACGCCGACTGGGAATGCGGCCTGCTGATGGCGACGGCGCGCCACGAATGCGGGGCGGAGACCGTGGTCCTGACGCCCGGCGGCGCGGACGTGACCTCGCTCGGCGGCGTCTCCATAAGGTCCGCCGGCCGGGCGGAGGACGCCGCGCCCGGCGATTTCGACGTCTTGGTGCTGTGCGGCGGCACGATCTGGCAATCCGGCGCGGCGCCCGATCTTTCGGCGCCGGTCGCGCGCTTCGTTGCGGCCGGCAAGCCGGTCGCCGGCATCTGCGACGCGACGCTGGCCCTCGGCCGCCTCGGCCTGCTCGACGACCGGGCGCATACCGGCAACTATCGCGGGCAGTTGCCGCAGGCCGTGCCCGGCTACCGTGGCGCGGCGCTCTACCGCGACCAGCCGCAGGCCGTCCGCGACCGCGCCGTCATCACCGCCTCGGGCGCCGCCCCCGTCTCCTTCGCCCGCGAGATCCTCGACGCCATCGGCCTCGGCTCCGCCGACCTGTTCGACGAACTTGCGATGCATGGCGACGAGCACCGCAAGGCGGCAGGGTGATCGCCTTCGGCCTCAGGTCCATAGCCTATGAAATGCGGCGTTGCCCCATTCCCTTCTCCCCAGCGGGGAGAAGGTGCCGGCAGGCGGATGAGGGGGATGTCGGCACACAAACGATCCGGTAGAGCCACCCCCTCATCCGACCCTTCGGGCCACCTTCTCCCCGCGGGGGAGAAGGGGATGGGCAACGTTTCATACCTTATCCCGTCTTCTCAGGCCCGGGCCACTCCGCCTCAATGCGCCGGGATCGCCTTCAAATAGGCCGCGATCGCCTCGCGGTCTTCCTTCGGCAGCAGCGCCAGGTTCTTCTGCACCGACACCATGGCGCCGCCGACGCTGTCGAAGTCGGGCGTGAAGCCGGTTTCGAGGTAACTCACGATATCGCCCGCGCTCCAGCTGCCGAAGCCGCCCCCGGCCGGCGTGATGTTGGGCACGCGGCCCTCGCCTTCCGGGTTCGGCCCGCCGGCGAGCCACAGGTCGGTCTTCAGCCCGCCGATGACGTCGCGCGGCGTGTGGCACTCGCCGCAATGGCCCGGGCCTTCCACGAGGTACTGTCCGCGCCTGACGGCCTCGTCGGCATCTTGCAGCGCGACGCGCGGCGCCTCGTCGAGATAGAGGAACTTCCAGCCGCCGAGCGCCAGGCGCAGGTTGAACGGGAACGGCAGGTCATGGCCGGGCGCCACGTTGCCGCTCTTCGGCAGCGTCTTCAGGTAACCGTAGAGGTCGGCGATGTCCTTGACCGTCATGTGCGCATAGGAGGCGTAGGGGAAGGAGGGGTAGAGGTGCTCGCCGTCGCGGCCGGTGCCGCGCTTCATCGCGTCGCCGAATTCCGCCAGCGTCCAGGCGCCGATGCCGGCCGTCTCGTCGGGCGAGATGTTGGGCACATGGAAGGTGCCGAACGGGCTCTTCAGCGCAAGGCCGCCCGCCAGCACCAGCTTCTGCTCGTCCGCCGCGCCCGGCGCGGCATGACAGCTCGTACAGCCGCCGGCATGGAAGATGCGCTCGCCGTTCGCAAGGTCCGGCGCGCCCGCCGAAGCCCAGGCCTCGGCCGGCAGCCGGCCGGGCGCGGTGATGAACAGGAAGGCGCCCGCACCGATCGCGCCGAGCACGACGATGCCGCCGAGAAGTTTCCCGAGTGCCATGGCAATTCCCCCTCGCCGGCCGCGCGAGCCCGTCATCGCGGCATCCGGACATGGATCGCCGCCCCGGCGGCGCGCCGGGACGATCTCTCTTCGTTTCGGGTGGAATGGCCTACCGCGGTCACTTCTTGACGCGGTAGACCTCGTGACAGCCGCCGCAATTGGGGCCGATCGCCCCGAGCGCGGCGCCGACGGCCGCCTGGTCGGCCGGCACGCCGGCGGCAAGCACCGCATCGGCATCGGCGCCGAACTTGGCGGCCTTCGCCTTGAAGTCGTCCATCGCCTCCCAGATCTTCGGGCTGGCCTCGGTTTCATGGCCCGCCTCGGAACCGGCCGGGAACTGGTCCGGGAAGGCCTTGGCCACGTCGCTCATGGTGGTCAGCGAGGCCTTGACGATCTCCGCGTCATAGGGCTTCTCGCCCTTGGCGATGCCGGCAAGCCCGCCCATGGCGCCGCCGACCTTCTTCATCATCTCCTGGCGGACGACCTGCGGCTCGTCCGCCGCCACGACGGCCCCCGCGCCGATGACCGCAAGCGCGGCCGCGGCTGCCAAAGTCCTGAACTTCATCGGGTTCTCCCGGTTGCTGGCGGGCGGTTTCCTCCGCGCCGCCGGTTTACGATGCATGGGCATATTTGCATTTTGGGCGATTCCACACAGTAAAATCTTTTTGATGGCCCGCCGGCAAGGCGCTTGAAACGTTCCTTTACCTTGCCGTGGCAGGGTTTCGGCGATCCTTGCCCGAAAGCGCCCCGGCCCATGAAACGAGTTGCCGATCCCTTCCTTGCCGTCTTCATCCTCGCGGCCATCGCCGGCGCGATCGCCATCATGGCGGTCGCGCTCGAACCGGGTGCCCCGAGCCTTCGATGGACGGACAAGGACTTTGCCAACTACTGGGTCGCCGCCGGGCTGGCGCTGGAGGGGCGCATCGGTGAGGTCTTCGGCCCGCAGGCGGCTTACCTTGCGCATATGCGGTCGCTTTTCGGCGCGGACTATCCCTGGCATGCCTGGAGCTATCCGCCGCACTACCTTCTGCTGATGCTGCCGCTTGGGCTTCTGCCCTACAAGGCGGCGCTGCTTTCCTTCGTGACCGCGACCTTCCTCTTCCTGTGTGCGGCCGCGCGCCTTGCCTGCCCCCGGCCGCGATGGTGGCAGCTCCTGCTGCTGCTTCCCCCGATCCTCACCAACGGCATCGCCACGCAGAACGGCTTCCTGCTCAGCGCCTTGATGCTGGCGGGGCTTGCGTTGCGCGACCGGCGGCCAATCGTGGCGGGACTGTGCTTCGGGCTGCTCACCGTCAAGCCGCAGCTTGGTGTCCTGCTTCCGCTGCTGTTGCTCTGGGAGCGTCAGTGGGTGGTGATCGCCAGTGCCAGCTTCACCGCCTTGGCGCTTGTCGCTCTTTCCGCCGCCGTGTTCGGCGTCGAGGCATGGACCGGCTACATCGACCAGATCATCCCCTACCAGACCGCCGTCATGCGGGAAGCGGAGGGAATCTTCCTGCACATGATGCCGACAGTCTACGGCTCGGTGCGCAGCCTGGGGGGGGACGCCGCATCGGCGTTCACGGCGCACCTGCCTTTCGCCGTGGCGATGCTCGCACTCTACGGCGCCAGCCTGCCCCGTCTTGCCCGACCGGACATGCGCGCGGCGAGCACGCTGTTCGCCACCACGCTCGCCGTGCCCTATCTCTTGAACTACGATCTCGTCGCGCTCATCATCGCCGCCGTGCTCTGGACGGAGCGCGGGCCGCTCCACCCGTCATGGCGCCGCACCCTCATCGGCCTTTCCCTCATTGCGATGATCATGCCGGGCCTCGGCCTGCTCGGCTGGCCGGTCGCCCCCGCCGTCATCCTGGCCGCCTGGCTCGGTCTGCTCTATCGGGCCGATGGCCTGCCGCGACCGGCTGGCCGGCGGGATGCGGGGGGACCGACGCTGCGGACCTGAATGCGGGTGCCTTTCATTCAGGGCCGGGGCCGTCGTGTCGGCATCCGCGCCACCCTCATTCCTCTTGTCGATGAAAGAAAAACCCCGGCCGTTCCCGGCCGGGGTCTCCTGAATTCGAAAGCGCAAAACGCCTTACTTCGTGGCCGCCTCGTAGCGTTCCAGGACGTAGTCCCAGTTGATCAGGCTGTCGACGAAGGCCTCGAGGTATTTCGGGCGGGCGTTGCGGTAGTCGATGTAGTAGGAGTGCTCCCAGACGTCGACGCCGAGGATCGGGCTTGCGCCGTGCACCAGCGGGTTCTCGCCGTTCGGGGTCTTGGAGATGGCGAGCTTGCCGTCCTTGACGGAGAGCCAGGCCCAGCCGGAGCCGAACTGCGTGGTGCCGGCGGCGACGAAATCGGCCTTGAACTTGTCATAGCCGCCCAGGTCGCTGTCGATCGCCTTCGCAAGGGCGCCCGGCAGGCTCTTGCCGCCGCCGCCCTTCTTCATCCACTTCCAGAAATGGACGTGGTTGTAGTGCTGGCCGGCATTGTTGAAGAGGCCCTGGTTGGTGCCGTAGGACTTCTTGACGATCTCTTCCAGCGAGAGGTCCGCAAGGCCCGCTTCCTCCGCCAGCTTGTTGCCGTTGTCGACATAGGCCTTGTGGTGCTTGTCGTGGTGATATTCGAGCGTTTCGCGCGACATGAAGGGCGCGAGCGCATCGTAATCGTAGGGAAGCGGCGGAAGTTCGAAAGCCATCGTGGTGTCTCCTCTTGGCGACGGAATTTTTTCAATGAAATCCGTGAGCGAAACATAGGAGCGGCAAGGGGAAGAGGCAACCGCCCGGGTTCCAATTTTTCCTGGCATGCGACAAAATCATTCCCGATTCCCCTGCTCTTTCAACGACAAGCGGAACCGGATGCGATTTCGGACATTTTGTCCGATATCCCCGATACGGAGCTTCACATGCATCTTCGCCTCCTTTGCGCCCTCCCCCTCGTCCTTGCCGCCCCGTTCGCCGCACCCCTCGCCCATGCCTCCTCGCCCGATGCCTGGGAGGAATTCCGCGCCGACGTGGAGAAGCGCTGCCTTGCGGGCCTGCCGGAAACGCTCGGCACGCCGAACGTCTTCGTGGAGCCGACCGGCACCCAGTCCTTCGGCCTTGCCGCGATCGAGGGGCTCTCGCCGGAATCGAAGAGCCAGATCACCTATCTGTGCGTCTACGACAAGCAGAAGAGGACGGTCGAGGTCTCGCCGCCCATCGCCGCCGAGTTCCTGCATGTCGTGCGCGAAAGCGAGCGCGAGGCGGCCGCCGCCGAACGGGCGAAGACGGGCGACGACAAGACGGTAGACGAGGCCGGGCAGGAATAGTCCCGCCTTCTCGCCCCCGGACTTTCTTTCGAAGGCACCTCCATGCCAAACTTGGCGACCGATTCCCCAGCCGCCGGAGGCCCCGTTGAACGACCTCGACACCCTGCTTGCCGCTGGCGGCTCCACGGCGCTGCTCGCCGTCAGGGGCCGCGAGGTGGTTTTCGCGCGCGGCTTCCATGCCCATCGCTCCAGCGTCGCCTCGGTGCGCAAATCGCTGATCGGCCTCCTCTACGGCATCGCCGTCGAGGCCGGCGAAATCGACATGAGCGCCACGCTGGCGGACCTCGGCATCAACGATCTCTCGCCGCTGACGGCAGAGGAGAGGCAGGCGACGGTCGCCGACCTCCTGGCATCGCGCTCCGGCGTCTACCACCCTTGCGTCTACGGCATGGAGCCGGGCCGGCCGGCGCGCGGCAGCCACGCGCCCGGGACGTTCTGGTACTACAACAACTGGGATTTCAACGCGCTCGGCACGATCTACCGGCAGGAGACTGGCCGCACGCTCGCGGCGGCCTTCCGCGAATACGTCGCCGATCCCCTCCGGATGCAGGATTTCGCCGTCGAGGACATTTCCGACGTTGCCGGCCCGCAATCGCGCCATCCCGTCTACAAGATGCGCCTTTCCGGCCGGGATCTCGCGCGTGTCGGCGTGCTGGTCCTTGAAGGCGGCCGCTGGGAGGGCCGGCAGGTCGTGCCGCAGGCGTGGGTGGCGGAGAGCACGCGGCCGCTAACCGATCTCGGCGGCGGGCGCGGCTACGGCTATCTCTGGTGGTCGGCGGCGGCGAACGCGCTGGGCGACGCCCTCGCGACGGACTGGCCGATCGTCTATGCCAGCGGCGCGGGCGGGCAATATATCATCGTTATACAGGCGCTCGACCTCGTCGTGGTGCACCGGGCGGCGGATGTCGACAAGGGGATCAGCCATGCACATATGGGCAGCATCCTGCACGCCCTGCTCCGCACCATCGCCTGAACCGCCCCTTCCCAAACAGGCCCCTCATCCGATATGGAGGAGCGCGCGCCGATGCGGCGCCGGGAGCCCTTCATGCCGTCCTCGTCGTCAACCGTCTTCTTGCCGGACTGGCCGGCCATTGCCGCCGTCATCCTCGGCGTCACCGCCTTTTCCGTGGCGCAGGGACTCACCTATCCGCTGATCTCGCTGACGCTGGAGGCGCGCGGCTTCTCGCCGGCGCTGATCGGCGTCAACGCGCTCGCCTTCGCCGCCGGCCTTGCCGCCTCGACGCTGCTGCTCGGCAGCCTGACGGCGCGCTGGCGGGCCGACCGGCTGATCATCGCCAGCCTCGTCGGCTGCTCGCTGTGCCTTGCCACCTTCGCGGCGTCGTCCTCCTTTGCCGTCTGGTTCGTCGCCCGCTTCCTGCTCGGCTTCTTCGCCAGCCTCATCTTCATGCTCGGCGAAGCCTGGCTGAGCGCGGCCTGCCCGGACCGGCTGCGCGGCCGGGTCTCCGGCATCTACGGCGCCGGCATGTGCGCGGGCTTTGCCGCCGGGCCGCTCGCCATTCCGCTGCTCGGCAGCGAGGGCGGGCTCGGCTTCGCGCTGACCGCCGTCTACCTTGCCATCGTCGCCTTCGCCACCGCCATGCTGATGTTCTCGACCCGGACCGTGCCGGAACCCTCGTCCACGGGCGACGTCTTCCGCTTCTTCAGGGCCGCGCCGCTGCTCGTCGGCATGGTCTTCGTCTTCGGCTTCGCCGACATCGCGGCGATTTCCGCCATGCCGGTCTATTTCGTGAAGACGGGGCATACGGAGGCCTTCGCGGCGATCAGCGTGACGGTGCTGGCGCTGCCGACGGCCATCGCCCAGCCCTTCATCGGCCTCCTGCTCGACAAGCTGCCGCGCGAGCGCGTCGCCATGGCGGCCGTCAGCACCGCGGCGGCGAGCTATCTCATCCTGCCCTCGATGCAGTCGGAGATCGCCATCCTTTCGGTCTTCGCGCTGATGGGCACGGCCACCTTCTCGCTCTATACCTGCGCGCTGACCATGCTCGGCGAGCGCTACAGCAGCGCCATGCTGGTGGCCGGCGCCGCCGCCTTCGCCCTCGCCTATGCGGCCGGCAGCGGGGCGGGCTCGGCCCTGACGGGCGCGATCATGGAGGCCGGCGGACCGAAGGCGGGGCCGCTCGCCGTCGGTATCGGCCTGACGCTCTTCACCGCCGCGCTGATGCTGGCGCGGCGGCGGTAGGGGCATTTCCTCTATCTGCCGGCACAGGTGACATTCCTGCCTACCCTTGTCTGTCCGGGCTTACAGTGGCCCGCTCAGACGAACTGGCTGAGGCCCGGGACGGAGGCGACGACTTCGTCGACCACCTCGGCACCGGCATGCTCGCGGGCAACCGCCATGGTTTCCCTGGCAAGGCCGGTGATCTCGCCCATGCCGAGACCCTGGCTCATCAGCTGCTGGCCGAGGCCCATGACGCCGCCGCCGCCGATGGCGCTCATCAGCCCGCCCAGCAGGCCCCCGCCCTCGCCTTCGCCATTGTACCGGGCGACCAGTTCGGAGGCGCCCGGAATGGCCTCGATCATGCGGGCGACCGGGCCGTCGGCGGCCTCGCGCTGCAGGAAGCCGAGCATCATGCCGATGGCCTTTTCCGCGAGGGCCGCCTCGATGCCGACGGCATCGGCAACGCGGGTGACGAGTTCGTTCATGGAATATCCTCCGAAAAGAATTGACGTTAACGTCAAGGTAAATGAATTGCCCGGCAAACTCAAGCCGGCCGCACGAGGCCCCACGGCCGGGCGGGCCCCCTTTGAAAGCGTGTTGTTCCCGTGCCGGACTATCCTTATAACCTGCCTGAGACGATTCAATGAAAACCTGCCCGGCGCGGCGATGCGCCCACGGGCGGCGACCGGTTCGGAACGGCTTTCGAGGGAGTTTCAACGTGACGGAATCCATTCTTCAGGACGGAAAACTCTATATCGGCACCAGCCGCAAGCCGGACGACAGCAACAACAAGCCGGAATACCTGGATTTGAAGTTCGGCAACCGCCACGGCCTCGTGACGGGCGCCACCGGCACCGGCAAGACGGTGACGCTGCAGATCCTCGCCGAGGGCTTTTCCAATGCCGGCGTGCCGGTGTTCTGCGCCGACGTGAAGGGGGACCTGTCGGGCATCGGCGCCATCGGCGAGGCCAAGGACTTTTTGCAGAAGCGCGCCGACCAGATCGGCCTGACGCCCTACGAGTTCCAGCAGTTCCCGGTGATCTTCTGGGATCTCTACGGCGAGAAGGGCCACCGCGTCCGCACCACCATTTCCGAGATGGGCCCGCTCCTGCTGTCGCGCCTGATGAACGCGACGGACGCGCAGGAAGGCGTCATCAACATCGCCTTCAAGATCGCCGACCAGGGCGGCCTGCCGCTGCTCGACCTGAAGGACCTCCAGGCGCTGCTCAACTATATGGGCGAGAATGCCTCGGCGCTCTCCAATCAGTTCGGCTTCATCTCCAAGGCCTCGGTCGGCTCGATCCAGCGCGAATTGCTGATCCTCGAACAGCAGGGCGCCGAGCAGTTCTTCGGCGAGCCGGCGCTGAAGATCTCCGACATCATGCGCACCACCAATGACGGGCGCGGCGCGATCTCGGTGCTCGCCGCCGACAAGTTGATGATGAACCCGCGCCTCTACGGCACGTTCCTGCTCTGGATGCTCTCGGAACTGTTCGAGGTGCTGCCGGAAGTGGGCGATCCCGACAAGCCGAAGCTCGTCTTCTTCTTCGACGAGGCGCACCTGCTCTTCAACGACGCGCCGAAGGTGCTCACCGAGCGCGTCGAGCAGGTCGTGCGCCTCATCCGCTCCAAGGGCGTCGGCGTCTATTTCGTCACCCAGAACCCGCTCGACGTGCCGGAAACCGTGCTCGCCCAGCTCGGCAACCGCGTGCAGCATGCGCTGCGCGCCTATACGCCGCGCGAGCAGAAGGCCGTGAAGACCGCCGCCGACACCTTCCGCCCCAACCCGGACTTCAACTGCGCCGAGGTCATCACCAATCTCGGCACCGGCGAGGCGCTCGTCTCGACGCTGGAGGGCAAGGGCGCGCCTTCCATGGTGGAGCGCACGCTGGTCCGCCCGCCGGCCTCGCGCCTCGGCCCGGTCACCGAGGCCGAGCGCAAGGAGATCATGGGCGTCAGCCCCGTCGCCGGCCTCTATGACGAGGATTTCGACCGCGAATCCGCCTACGAGATGCTGACCGCGCGCGCCAAGAAGGCGGCCGATGCCGCCGCCGCGCAGGAACAGGCGGAGGCGAGCCCGCAGTCCTCCGGCGGCAGCCGCTGGACCCTGCCCGGCTTCGGCGACGACGAACCCGCCGCCCAGCCCGCGCCCAAACAGCCGAAGGCCCGCTCCGGCTACCAGCGCGAGACCGTGGCGGAAGCGGCGATGAAGTCCGTCGCCCGCACCGTCGCCTCCTCGCTCGGCCGCGCGCTGGTGCGCGGCATCCTCGGCAGCTTGCGGCGGTAGGGCTGCGGGCGGCTCCGCCCGCTTGCCAAACCCCGCAAGCCGATGCTATCCCTTCCCCGTTCGCAACACGCAACAGAGGGCTGCGCGTGAAGACCGACTTCCTGCCGAACCGCACGCATGGTCCTGATCTTGCCCTGCAGATGCGTTTGCAGGGCTGATCGGAACGAACACCTCTTCTTCTGGTCCGCCTTACCGGCGGATGCGGCTTTGGCCGCATCCCTGTCCCTAGAGCCATTCCGCGTGACCGACGGCCGATGCCGCGCCGCGGGGCTTTGAAGACCAGAGATCGTTCCATGTCGCTCATCAACATCCGCGCCCTCGGCGTCACCCTTTCCACCCCGCTTTTCGCCGATCTCAGCCTCTCCGTCGCCGCCGGCGACCGGATCGGCCTCGTCGCCGCCAACGGGCGGGGAAAATCCACCCTGCTCAAATGCATCACCGGCGCTTTCGAGCCGACGACCGGCGAGATTTTTCGCGCCCGCGGCCTCACCGTCGGGCATATGGAGCAGAACCTTCCCGCCGGCCTGGAGGCGCTGACCTTCCGCGAGGCCGTGCTGAGCGCCCTTTCCCCCGAACAGCAGGAGAGCGAAGGCTGGCGGGCCGATGTCACGCTGGAGGAGCTGGAAGTGCCCGAGGCGCTGCGCGAGCGCCCGCTCGGCCAGCTCAGCGGCGGCTGGCAGCGCATCGCGCTGATCGCCCGGATGCGGGTCGGCGAGCCGGACGTGCTGCTCCTCGACGAGCCGACCAACCATCTCGACCTGTCGAAGATCGCCCGGCTGGAGGGGTGGCTCGCCAGCCTGCCGCGCGACATGCCGGTCGTCATCTCCAGCCACGACCGCGCCTTCCTCGACGCCGTGACCAACCGCACGCTGTTCCTGCGCCCCGAGCGCTCACAGGTGTTCGCGCTTGCCTATTCGCGCGCCCGCGCGGCGCTCGACGAGGCGGACGCGGCCGAGGCGCGGCGCTTCGAGAAGGACATGAAGGCGGCTCAGCACCTGCGCCAGCAGGCGGCCAAGCTCAACAATATCGGCATCAATTCCGGCAGCGACCTCCTGGTGGTCAAGACCAAACAGCTGAAGGAACGGGCCGGGCGGATCGAGGACGCCGCGCGCGCCGCCCACCAGGAACGCTCGGCCGGCGCCATCCGCCTTGCCAACCGCGGCACCCATGCCAAGGTGCTGGTGACGCTGGAGGACGCCGCCATCGAGACGCCCGACGGCGCGCTGCTCTTCCGCACCGGCCGGAAATTCATCTGCCAGGGCGACCGCATCGTGCTGCTCGGGCTCAACGGGGCCGGCAAGACGCGGCTCGTGCGGCGGCTGCACGCGGCGATCACGGCGGCGGGCGCCGATCATCAGGGGGGCATCAAGGCGACGCCCTCGCTGGTGCTCGGCTACGGCGACCAGGCGCTGTCGGACCTTTCCGACGCCGAGACGCCGCACGGCACGATCATCCGCCGCTTCGATGTCGGCGACCAGCGGGCGCGCAGCCTGCTTGCCGGCGCCGGGCTTTCCATCGAGATGCAGGGGCGGCCGGTGGGGCAGCTTTCCGGCGGGCAGAAGGCGCGGCTCGGCATGCTGGTGCTGCGGCTGACCGACCCGAACGTCTACCTGCTCGACGAGCCGACCAACCATCTCGACATCGAGGGCCAGGAGGCGCTGGAGCGCGAGCTGACGGCCAACGGGGCGAGCTGCCTCTTCGTCTCGCACGACCGCGCCTTCGTGCGGGCGGTGGCCAACCGCTTCTGGGTGATCGAGAAGCGGCGGCTCATCGAGGCGGACGGGCCCGAGGCGTTTTTCGCCGAGGCGGCCTTGTCGGGGTGAGCCGTCCGTGGCCTTCCGGCATCTCTCCTTGCCGATAGAAGGAAACCGTCGCCCCATCCCCTTCTCGCCACCGGGGAGAAGGGGAGAAAGGCACCGTCGAGTTCCATATGCACGCCCCTCACCCGGAAATGGCGGCGTCAGCCGATGCGCGGGTCGGCGCGAAAATCCTCGCGGGAGAAGCCGATGCGGCGCGGCGGGTGGTCGCACAGCGCCTGCACGCCGAGCCGGGAGAGCCGGATGCGCCAGGTCTGGCGCTCCAGCGGTTTCGGCGCGGCGAAGGCCGACGCGGTGAGGAGCGCCATGTTGGCGCCGCCGGCCGGATCGCGCACCGAGCGGTAGAGGATGGCGGCAAGGCCGGCCGCCCGCGCGCCGTCGGCCAGCGACTGGCAGGCGGCATAGTCGGTCGGGTGCGTCCAGAGGGCGGCGTCCCTGTCGAGCGGCGGGGCGGTGAGGTCGAGCGCCGCGCCGGTCTCGACGCGGGCGGAAAAGGCGGTGTAGTCGGCGGCATTGGCCGGCAGCGGCGTTGCGGGCGATTCGGCGAAGAACAGCAGCCGGTAGAAGGCCATTTCGGCAAGCGCCGTCTCGACGGAAAGCCCCGCATAGTAGACGCCGAGCGTGCGCCCGGCGCGGCGAAAGCGCGAGCCGTGCGGATAGACCGCGCCGTAGCGGAAGGGGGTTGCGAGCAGATAGTCGAGGCCGGCGCATTCGGGCGGCAGCACCGGCTTGCTCTCCTCCAGAAGCTCCTCCAGCAGCGCCTGCTCGTCCAGCGTATCGACGAGCTTCAGCGTCGAGACGCGGTGCTGCGCCTCGACGAAACGCCAGACGGGGCCCGAGAAGGGCCGCGCCTCAGACGAGAGCGCGGCGGGCGTCCAGATAGGCAAGGACATCGACAAGGCCGGAAATGGAAACGATGCGCTCGACGGGGCGCGCGCCGAGCACGCTGTTGTCCGCCGTCATCCAGGCGCGCGCGACGCCCTCGTCGCCGCCGGTGACGGCATCGAGCGAGCGGAAGAGGCGCACGAGCAGCACCGCCAGCTCGAACGGCTTGGTGCCGCGCTCCAGCAGAACGTCCTGCCGCTTCAGCCGGGAGACCGTCGCCTCCGAGACGCCGATGACGGCCGAGAGGACGCGCGCCGTCAGCCCAAGCCGCTCCGCCGCATTGACGGCCGCCTTGGTGAGCACGACGCCTTCGGCATTGGCCTCGACGACTGGTTTGCGCTGCATGGCCTTTCTCCTTTCATGAGAAAGAATATAGCACTCCTTTTTCTTATGACAAGATCGATTGCCGTGCGGACGCGCGACAAAAGGCCTGGAGGCTGGGGCTCCGGGCCTTTCGCTCAAAGGTCTGTGCCGGGGACGCCTACTTGCAGACCTTGATCTTCTTGATGATGATGTTGCCGTAGTAGTCATAGGCCTTCACCTTCTTGATGAAGCAATGGGGCTGGTAGCCGTAGCTGTAATAGCCGGCCTGCGAGGGGGCGGCGAAGGAGATGGCGGCAACGAGGGCAACGGTGGCGGAAACGATGATCTTGCGCATGGGGTCTCTCCTGATCTGTGTTGTTGGGGATGAGCCTCTCTCATCCGGTGATCAGAAGATCGCACACCGCCCTGCCCGCCGCTGTTCCGGATGGAACACGAAAAAGGCCGCCCGGAGGATTTTCCGGACGGCCTTTGTCGATCCCGGCAGGACCGGTCAGACGATGGTGGTCTTGACGTCGAGATTGCCGCGGGTGGCGTGGCTGTAGGGGCACACGACATGGGCCTTCTTCGCGAGGTCCTCGACCACGGCCTTGTCGACGCCGGGCACGGAGATTTCGAGCGCCGCGTCGAGGCCGAAGCCGCCGCCGTCCTCGCGCGGGCCGATGCCGACGGTCGCGGTGACCCTGGCGTCATCGGGGATCTTTACCTTTTCCTTGCCGGCGACGAATTTCAGCGCGCCGAGGAAGCAGGCCGAATAGCCGACGGCGAACAGCTTTTCCGGGTTGGCGCCGGTCGCGCCGTCGCCGCCGAGTTCCGTCGGCACGGTGAGCGTGACGTCGACGGTGCCGTCTTCGGTGGCGCCATGGCCGGCGCGGCCGCCGGTTGCAGAGGCCTTGGTCCTGTAGAGAATGGGCATGGAATGTCTCCTTCCTGGTTTCGTTGATGGTGTTATCTGCATAGCGCAAAATTAGATTGCGTGCAATATGATTTTGCAAATTGCAATTTCGGCCATTTGTGCGACAATGGCAGCATGATCGACAAACGTGACGAAGCTGAGACGGACGATATCCCGGCGGGCATGCTGGCGCTGGACCGGCAGCTCTGTTTCGCCGTCTATTCGGCCGCCCATGCGCTGAACCGCGCCTACAAGCCCCTGCTCGACCCCTACGGCCTCACCTACCCGCAATATATCGCGCTGATGACGCTGTGGGAGGAGGACGGGCGCACGGTGAAGGCGCTCGGCGCAAGGCTCGGCCTTGATTCCGGCACGCTCTCCCCGCTCCTCAAGCGGCTGGAGGGGGCCGGCTACATCCGCCGCGCCCGCGACAGGAGCGACGAGCGGCAGGTGCTCGTCACCCTCACCGACAAGGGCCGGGCGATGAAGCGCGAGGCCGTGGCCATCCGCCTTGCGATCGGCGAGGCGACCGGCTGCTCGCTCGAGGCCCTGCAGGCGCTGACCGCCGACCTCCAGACGCTCGCCGGACGGCTCGACACCGGCGCGGCGCAGGACGACGCCGCCTAAAAAGGCGGATTTTCTCATCCCCTCATCTGTTCGCGATTCAACCATCGCGCTAGAGTGCGCGCGGCGGGCGAACCGCGAAGGGGGCATTCTTGGCATTTGCATGGTCCTGGCAGAGGGCGAACGTCGCGGCGAGCCTTTGGTGCATCGCCGTGGGCATCGCCATGATGACGCTCTGGCTGTCCGAGCCCGCCGGCCTTGCGGCGCGCCACCCCTCGCTGTTCGGCATGAAGTTCAACGCGGCGCTCGCCTTCCTCGTCGTCGGAACGGCGCTCGGCCTTGTCGCGCGCCGATATGGCCGCCTGCCGGCGCTGATGATGGCGCCGGTCTTCCTCTACGGCGCGCTCGCGCTCTCCCAGCATCTCTTCGGCATCGACGTGGGCATCGACACGCTGCTCCACACGCCCTTCGTCGATATCGGCACCAGCCTGCCGGGGCGCATCGCCCCCAACACGTCGCTCTGCCTGATGCTGGTCAGCCTGGCGCTGGCGCTGCGGGCGCTCGCCGGCCGGAACGGCATGGTGCAGGTGGCGCTCGGCTTCGTCACCTTCATCATCGCCGCCGCCGCGCTGATCGGCTATGCGATCTCGCTGGATTTCGCCCATGACTGGATCCGCTTCACGCGCATGTCCTTCCAGAGCGCCAGCTGCTTCGTGGCCGTCAGCATCGCGATCATCTTCGTCGGCACGGAAGCGACCGGCTACCAGCGGGTGACGCTCGCCGCCATGCTCGGCCTTGCCACCTACCTGCTGCTGCTCGCCATGAGCTACTACGAGCTGGCGCGCTACGAGGCGGCGTTCGGCATCACCTTCTCCAGCAGCGGCTCGGCCGCCCGCTCGACGCTCTCCTCGCTGGTGCTGATCTCCGGCGCGCTCTATGGCGGCCTCGTCGCCCATCTCTACGTCTCCTCGCGCCGCGCGCGGCGCATGGCGGCGGACCTTGCCGAAAGCCGCGCCCGCCTCGGCGCCATCATCGACAATGCGGTGGACGGCATCATCGCCATCGACGACCGCGGCATCATCCTGTCGGCCAACCCCGCCTCCACGCGCATCTTCGGCTTCCCCCCGGAGGAGATGGTCGGCCGCAACGTCAAGATGCTGATGCCCGAGCCCTATCACGGCGAGCACGACGGCTACATCGCCAACTACAACCGCAGCGGCGAGGCAAAGGTCATCGGCATCGGCCGCGAGGTGGAGGGCCGGCGCAAGGACGGCTCCGTCTTCCCGCTCGACCTTGCCGTCGCCAAGCTGGAGCTCGACGGCGCGGTCATCTACAGCGGCATCGTGCGCGACATTTCCGAGCGCAAGGCGAGCGAGCAGGCGCTGATCGAGGCCAATGCCGAGCTGGAGGAATTCGCCTACCGCACCTCGCACGACCTGCGCTCGCCGATCGCCTCCTCGCTCGGCCTGCTCACCATCTCCAGGGACATGCTGGCGGAGGGAGAACTTGCCGCGCTCGGCCAGACGCTGCAGCGCATGGAGCAGAACTTCCGCCGCCTCGACCACCTGATCCAGAACATCATCACCATCACCCGCAACCGGCTGATGGAGGAGGAAGCCCGGCCCATCGCGCTGAGGGCGCTGGTTTCCGAGGCCATCGAGGCGCTGTCGCATCTTGAGGATTCCGCGCGGATCCGCATCGAGAATCATGTGCCGGAAGAATTGACAATCGTCAGCAAGCCGTCGAAATTCCAGGTCATCGTCGGCAACATGCTTTCCAACGCGGTCAAGTATCACGATCCGAAGGAAGAGACGCCGGCGATCGACATCCGCGCCTTCCGCTATGCCGGCAAGCTGCGGCTGTCGGTGGAGGACAACGGCCTGGGCGTTCCGCCCGCAAGCCGCCATTTGTTGTTCAAGATGTTCAAACGGCTGCACCCGAACCGGTCCTTCGGCAGCGGGCTCGGCCTCTATATATTGAGAAAGAGCGCGGAGGCCCTCGGCGGCACGGCGCTCTACGAAGCTAGAGACAAGGGCAGCCGGTTCATCCTGGAACTGCCCCACGGGGATCAAGCATGAATATCCATTCGATCCTGGTCGTCGACGACGACGAGAACGACCAGTTCATCTGCGAATACATCATCCGCAAATACGATCCGTCGATCCGCATCCTGAAGGCGTTCGACGGCGCGCAGGCGCTCGACATCCTGCATCGCGAGACGCCGGACGCCATCATCCTCGACATCAACATGCCCGTGATGAACGGCTTCGAGTTCCTCGACCGCTATGCCGAGGAATTCGAGGTGCACGCCCCCGTCGTCGCCATGCTGACGAGCTCCCATCTCGGCAAGGACCGCGAGCGGGCGATGCGGTACAGTTTCGTGAAGAGCTATTTCGAAAAGCCCCTGCAGTCCGACCACCTGCGCATCATGGGGGAATTGCTGGACGAGTAGGTGCGGTCGCGGTGCAAGCCCTACATTTCAGCCCCCGCTCCGCTTTCCCTCTCCCATTCACCAAATCCTTCGCCATAGTGGCCGCATGTCCACGATTCGCCCCCTGATTCCCCTTCTCGTCACCGCAGGCATCCTGATCGGGGGGAACGGACTGCAGGGCACGTTCATCGCGCTGCGCGCCTCGCACGAGGGGTTCTCCACCCCGGTGATCGGCATTATCGGCGCGGGCTATTCCGTCGGCTTCGCCATCGGCTGCATCTATGTGACGCGCATGCTGCGCGCCATCGGCCATATCCGCACCTTCTCGGCCATGGCGGCCATCGCCTCGGCCTCGGCGATCGCCATGCTGCTGGTCATCGACCCGGTCTTCTGGTTCGCCATGCGGCTCGTCTCCGGCATCTGCTTCGCCAGCCTCTTCGCCACCGTGGAAAGCTGGCTGAACGCCGCGGTCACCAATTCCAACCGGGCGCGCACGCTCTCCATCTACCGCGTCGTCGACCTCGGCTCCGTCACCGCCGCGCAATATGCCATTCCCGGCATCGGCATCGGCGGCTTCGAGCTGTTCGCCGTCGTCACCATGGCGCTGTCGCTGTCGCTGGTGCCGATCTCGCTGGCCGACCGTTCCAGCCCGACGGTGCCCGAAGCGATCCGCTTCGACGTGAAGAAGCTCTGGAACATCTCGCCGCTCGCCACCGTCGGCTGCATCGTCGTCGGCCTCACCAATGCCGCCTTCCGCAATCTCGGGCCGATCTACGCCCATGACATCGGCCTGACGGTGACGGCGATCGCCAGCTTCATGAGCGCCGGCATCGTCGGCGGCGTGGTGCTGCAATATCCGCTCGGCCTCTATTCCGACCGGCTCGACCGGCGCCTGATCATCCTCGTCGCCACGCTCGGCTCGGCGCTCGCCGCGCTCTACCTCGCCTTCCTCGCCGGCAGCGACGAATGGAAGAACCTCGTCGGCATCTTCGTCTTCGGCGCCTTCGCCATGCCGCTCTATTCGCTCTGCTCGGCCCATGCCAACGACCATGCGGGCGAGGGCGAGCACGCGCTGGTTTCCGCCGGCATGCTGTTCTTCTGGTCCTGCGGGGCGATCATCGGCCCGCTCTTCGCCTCCGTGCTGCTGCAGTTCTTCGGCCCGCAGGCGCTGTTCTTCTACACCGCCGTCGTCCTCGTCGCCTTCATGGCCTATACGGCGCTGCGCATGGGCGCGCGCCCCGGCGTGCCCGCCGGGAAACGGCGCAGCCGCTTCCGCAACCTCTTGCGCACCTCCTTCTTCTTCAACAAGCTCGCCGACAAGGACCGCAACGGCGAGACGTGAGCCTGCGGCGATCTGGTCGGGCACGGCTTATTGCTGAGCCCTGCGCTCAGGTTTAGAAGCGAGGGGACGCACCGGAGGGACCGCCATGCTGACACGCCGCACGCTGATGAAGGGCGCACTCGTCGCCGGGGCCTATGCCGGCGGCGTCGGCCTTGCGGGCCGCTTCGGCGGGCCGGCGAGAGCGCACGCGGCGACGACGCTTGTCGCCCGCCCCGGCGAGGCGATGCTCACCGACAAGGGCCCGACGAAGGGCGTCATGACCTATGGCGATGCGGAAGTGCCGCCGGTGCTGCGCATGCGGCGCGGCGAGGCTTTTGCGCTGCGCCTCGACAACCGGCTCGACGAGCCGACGACGATCCACTGGCACGGGCTGCGCATCGACAATGCGATGGACGGCGTGCCCTTCCTGACCCAGCCCTATGTCTATGGCGGCGACGGGTTCGACTATGCCTTCACCCCGCCCGATGCCGGCACCTTCTGGTATCACCCCCATTGCAACACGCTCACGCAGATGGGCCGCGGCCTTGCCGGCCTCATCGTCGTGGAGGACCCGGCAGATCCCGTCTTCGACGCCGAGATCGTGCTCAACCTGCGCGACTGGCGGCTCGGCGGCGACGGCCAGTTCATCGCGCAGTTCAAGCCACGCGACGCCGCCCGCGCCGGCACCTTCGGCACGGTGCGCACCGCCAACTGGCGCCAGGCGCCGCAATACGACGCGCCGGCCGGCGGCCTCGTGCGCCTGCGCCTTGCCGCGACCGACGTCACCCGCATCCTCGCGCTCCAGGTGGAGGGCGCGGAGGCGACCGTCATCGCCCTCGACGGCAACCCGGCAGGGACGCGCTTTACGCTCGACCACCTGATGATCGGCCCCGGCCAGCGGCTCGACCTCGCGCTGCGCATGCCCGACGCGGAGGGCGCCGTCGCGGCGCTGAAGGACCTGCGCGGCACCAAGCCTGCGGCGCTCGCCACCTTCCGCGCCACCGGCACCTCGCTGAAGCGCGATGTTCGCGACCTGCCGCCGCTTGCGCAAAATCCGCTGCCCGAGCCGGACCTTTCCGCCGCCACCGAGATCCCCTTCGTCCTCAGCGCCTCGGCGGAGGAACGGCCGAAGGACGGCATCTGCGGCTCGCTCGGCTACAATTTCTGGGCCATCAACAAGGTGCCGTGGGCGGACGACACGGGCGACCCCACCGCCCCCCTCGCCGAGATGAAGGCGGGCAGGACCTATATCCTCAACGTCGAGAACCCGACGCCGCAGGTCCACCCCCTCCACCTGCACGGCCTCGTCTTCCGGCCGATGAATTCCAGCAAGCAGGCGCTCCGCCCGCATTTCTCCGACACCTACCTCATCCTGCCGGACGAGAAGGTGCAGCTCGCCCTCGTCGCCGACAATCCGGGCGACTGGGTGTTCCATTGCCACATCATCGAGCACCAGAAGACCGGCATGACGAGCTATGTGCGGGTGACGTGAGGACGGCCGAAAGGCCCTGCCCTGCGGCTGTGGATCCTCGGGTCGGGCCCGAGGATGACGCAGGAGAGGGCGTGCCTTGCCCCTCCCGCTCAAGTTTTCGATTGTGGCAAAACCGTGGAACGTCTAAAGCTGCCCGATCCAAAACGAGAAAGTCCGCCCGAGCCCCCATGCAGATCATCGAGACCACCGCGGCCCTTGCCGAAGCCTGTGAGACACTCGCCCGTTCCGAGTATCTGACCATCGACACGGAGTTCCTGCGGGAAACCACCTTCTGGCCGGAACTCTGCCTGATCCAGCTCGCGGGCCCCGAGACCGAGGTGATCGTCGATCCGCTCGCCAAGGGGCTCGACCTTGCCCCCTTCTTCGCCCTGATGGCGAACCCGGCGGTGCTGAAGGTGTTCCACGCCGCCCGGCAGGACATCGAGATCATCGTCAACCGCGGCGACCTCATCCCGCATCCGATCTTCGACACCCAGGTCGCCGCCATGGTCTGCGGCTTCGGCGACAGCGTGTCCTACGACCAGCTCGTCCAGAAGATCAAAAGCGTGCATATCGACAAGTCCTCGCGCTTCACCGACTGGAGCCGCCGCCCGCTCAGCGAAAAGCAGCTCGAATACGCGCTGGCCGACGTCACGCATCTGCGCGACGTCTATCTCGCGCTCAAGGAGAAGCTGGAGGCCGCCGGCCGCTCGCTGTGGCTGACCGAGGAAATGGCGGTGCTGGAATCGCGCGAGACCTACGACCTGCATCCGGACGACGCCTGGCGGCGGCTGAAGATGCGCGTCAAGAAGCCGGTCGAGCTGGCCGTGCTGCAGAAGGTCGCCGCCTGGCGCGAGCGCGAGGCGCGAGGCCGCAACGTGCCGCGCTCGCGCATCCTGAAGGACGACACGATCTACGAGATCGCCCAGCAGCAGCCGGCCGACGCCGAGGCGCTGGGGCGCCTGCGCACCATTCCCAAGGGCTGGGAGCGCTCGCAATCGGGCGCGGCCCTCCTGGAGGCGATCAACGAGGCGCTCGCCATCCCGAAGGCCGACCTGCCGCGCCTGCCGCGCCAGACCCATGTGCCGGAGGGCGCCGCCGCCGCCAGCGAAATGCTGAAGGTGCTTTTGAAGATCGTCTCGGAGAAGGAAGGCGTCGCGGCCAAGATCATCGCCAACAGCGACGACCTGGAAAAGATCGCCGCCGATGGCGAGACGGCCGAGGTCGCCGCGCTCTCCGGCTGGCGCCGCGAGCTTTTCGGCGAGACGGCCCTCCACCTCATCGGCGGCAAGGTGGCGCTACGCTTCGTCGACAGGAAGATCGAAGCGGTTGAACTGTAGAGATTTCGCGCGCGCCGCATTCACGCGCCCGCGAGAAGGGACCTTCAGAGGATGAAGTCACCCTTCGCGAAATCGATCTTCGCATTGAAGAGGATCGAGAAGTCGGCCTTGCCGTCCCCGTTGACGTCGCCCTCGACGAGGGTCTTGCCGCCCGTCTTCTCGTAGCGCAATTCGCCGGCCTTCTTGTGGAAGGCGTCATCTTCGATGAACTTGAAGGCCTGGTTGCCGCTGGATTTCGTGCTGGCGTCGATCGCCTTCAGGTCGACCGTGTCGCCGGCCTTGTGCGAAAAATCCTTGATCGTGTCGCGGCCGGAGGCGGCAACGGTCGAATCCTTGAGCGACTTGAAGACGAAGGTGTCGGCGCCCGAACCGCCATGGAGCGTGTCCTTGCCGGCACCGCCGTAGAGCTTGTCGTTGCCGGCGTCACCCTTCAGCGTATCCTTGCCCGCGCCGCCATTGATCGTGTCCCTGCCGGCACCGCCGAAAAGCGCGTCGGCATATTTCGTGCCGCTGATCGTGTCGTTGCCGGACAGGAGATAGTCCAGTGCGCCCCTGGCATCGTTGGCGTCGAAATAATCGTAGATCTTCGCGGCCTTGAGCGAGAGGTGGGTGACGGAGAGCATCTTCGTGCCGCTCACCACGACGTCCAGCCCGTTGACCGTTCCGGCGGTGACATCCGTGAGCGCGCTGCCCGACTGCTTGAACTTGAGGCCGCTGCCGCTGAAGAGCGTGTAGTTCTCGGCATTGTCGTAGAGCCTGACCGACTTGGACGTCGCCCTCCAGAAATCGTAGCCGGCAAGCGCCTCGATATCGAGCGCCGCGAACTCGACACCGGCTCCCCCGAATGCCTTCGTCTTGAAAATCGCCATATCCATCCTCCCCGCAAATGCATTCCTGGCTCGATGCCCGGGAAGCTAGCGGAAGCCGCCGGACAAGACAACAGGGAGGCGTTTTCCTACTTCGAATCAACCAGTCCGAGCACGAGCCGGTGCACGTTGCCGCCGTCGGTCAGTTCGACCGCGTCGAAGGCGCGGCTGCGGGCGCGCTGGGCGTCGGAAAGTTCTCCGAGTTTCGGGCCGCGCGCGCCGATCGACCGATAGATGCCAAGGCCTGCCGATCCCGTGACGTCGTAGGGCTCGACGCGCTCCACCGCCTGCCAGTCCTGCGCGGACGCGCTTGCGGCAAAAAGCAGGGCGGCAAGGAGGAGCACACCGGGCCTCACAGGAACCGGAAGGCGAGCTGCGGCACGACGCCCGGGCGCTTCGCGGCGCTCACCGTCTGGAGTTTGTCAGGGAAAAGCGGGAACCGGCTTTCCGAAAAGACAAACGAAAACAGAGAAACCCGGAGTCCGTCTGGTTCCCGGATCCCCTCGCCCTCCCGCGAAAGCCGCGATCAAAGGATGAAGTCGCTCGCCTTGAGGCTGAGGCTGGCGTCGATGGTAAAGGAAAAATCCGCCTTGCCATCGCCGTTCACGTCGCCGTGGACGAGCGTGTCGCCGCCCTTCTTCTCGTAGCGCAATTCGCCGGCCTTCTTGTGGAACCCGGCGGTGCCGATGAAGGTGAAATCCTGGTCGCCGCCGCTCTTCGTGCTGGCGTCCATAGCGCCGAGATCGATCTTGTCCTTCTGCGACCGGGAGAAATCGAGGATCGTGTCGCCCGCCGCGGCCTTCGCCGACTTGAAGACGAAATGGTCCGCGCCGCCGTTGCCCTTGAGGAGATTGGCGTCCGTATTGGCGACGAGCACGTCCTTGCCGCTACCGCCGAAGGCGTTCTCGAAGTTGCGGATGTAGAAATTGCCGTGCCCGCTCTTCACGGTGGCCTGGCCGTTGAGATCGACGGTCAGCTTGCTGGAGAAGGCGGAGAAATCGACGGTGTCGGAATCCTTGTCCGTCGATGACGAAACGCCTTCGCCGCCGCTCAGCACCACGGCCTGCCCCTTGTCGGCCAGCATGCTGAGCTTGACGGTATCGGCGTCGCGGCCGAGATCGATGAAATCGGCCCCGCCCTTGCCGAGCAGAACGGTATCGGACTGCCTGCCGGCATAGACCGTGCCGAGCAGGCCGCTGGCGGTCTTCACCACGTCGTTGCCGCGCCCGAGATCGATGCTGCCGACTTCGCCGGCCCCCGTCAGGGACACCTTGTCGTCGCCGGTGCCGAGATATATCTGGGCGACCCAGTAGCCGACGCTCACGTTCTCGCGTCCCTGGCCGCCGCGGATGACATCCGCCTCCGCGTTCCTCAAGGTGATGGTGTTCGTCCCCAGTCCCCGCGCGGAAATCACCCCGATGGTCACGAGGCCGCTGTCTGCCGTTCCCGTCGCCTTGTCGTCGATGACCGCGTCTATCCTGTCGCCGAAGTGGATGTGGTCGAGGAACCAGGATTTGCCGGTCAGCGTCAGGCGGGCTGTCAGCGTGGGGCCTTCGAAATCCGACAGGATATCGATCGCGTAAAGTTGCTGCCTTTCATTCCAGGCATACGTATCCTCGCCAACCTTGACACTCGTCTTTCCATCGAGCTTCGCGCTGTAGTTCGACGTTATGGTCCCCATGCCCATCCCCTCCCGATTGACGATGGGAGGCGCCGCGCCGAACTCCCAAGCGTTTTCAGCAACGCTACTTGAGACTGCGCTAAAAACGGGTGCCTGGCAACAGGCCGTTCAGCGGGGATCGACCAACTGCAGGATAAGCCGGTGCACGTTGCCGCCGTCGGTCAGTTCGACCGCGTCGAAGGCGCGGCTGCGGGCGCGCTGGGCGTCGGAAAGTTCGCCGAGTTTGGCCTGGAGCTGCGGGCGGATCTTGCGGCAGGTCGGGTCGTTCTCGACGGTCATGCCGACGCTTGCCGCCTCGATCTCCCTCACCATGTCCCTGATGAAATCGCCGTGCACCTTCTCATGGGCGGTCACGCCGGCGATGAAGGCGTCCCAGCGGCTCTTCAGCGGGCCGGAAAGCTTGGTCTTCAGGCGAGGCAGCGTGTAGGTGATGATCAGCTTCGGCCGGTTGACCGTGATGGTGCAGGCATAGCCATGGCGCTCGTATTTGCGCGTCCAGGTCAGCTTGAAGCCGGTATGGGCGATGACGCGGGCGACGCCCAGCTTCGGGCCGCGCGCGCCGATCGACCGGTAGATGTCGAGGCCGGTCGATCCCGTGACGTCGTAGGGCTCGACGCGCTCCACCGCCTGCCAGTCCTGCGCGGACGCGCTTGCGGCAAAGAGCAGGGCGGCGAGAAGGAGTGCGCCTCTCATGACCGGCCTCACAGGAACCGGAAGGCGAGCTTCCTGCCGGTCAGCCTGGCAAGCTGCTGCAGGCGGCCGTCGAGCCGTTCGCCGGCAAGTTCCGAACAATCGGCGGGCACGACGAATTCGAGGTCGACATCCGACCCGGCCGCCTTGCGGAAGCCGAGCTGCGGCACGACGCCGGGCATGGAGGCGGAGAACAGGTAGACGACGCGCAGCAGGCCGCCGACGAGCTTGGCAAGTTCGCGCAGCCGGGGCGTGGCGATACCGGCCAGCGAACTGCTGACGGCGTCGTCGTTGAGCCCTTCGAAGCGATAGTAGTTGCTGAGCGCGATGAAGGCGCGGCCGGGATGGGTGATGCCGATGAAGGTGCCGTGGGCGATGAGGTTCAGCGCCTGAAGACCGCGGTAATCGGGATGGGCGCGCCAGCTGATATCGGCGAGCAGGCAGGCGGCCTCGCGGTAGCGGCGCTCCTCCTGCGTCTCGACGATGCCGAAGAGCGGCATCATGCGGCCGGTCCATTCGGCAAGCTCGCGCGCATGCTCCGGCGAGCGGGCGCGCAGGATGGCGAGTTCGCCTGCGGCGGCGATGAGCGGGTCGCGCGCCTTCTCCCGGTCCGGCAGCAGCGAATAGAGAAAGCCCTCGCGCACGCCCTGGGCGGAGAAGAAGACCCGCGAGGGCTTCATGATGGCGATCGTCTCCTGCAGCGCGACGGCGCCGAAGGGCAAGAGGTTGCGGCGGCCCTTGGAGATCGTCGCATAGGCGGCGTCCTTCTGGTCCTTCGCCGTCACGATATCGGTCAAAAAGTCCATGGCGTCGGAAAAGCCGAGTTCGTAGCCCTGGATCATGTGCAGCGGATAGCTCTGCACCTCCATATGCAGCGCCCCGATGGCGCGCCAGGTGCCGCCGACGGCGTAGAAGGCGCGGCCGGTGCCGTTCTTCAGGAGGTTGGCGGTGCGCAGGTACTTGCGCGCGACGATGCGCGCCTGGGCGGGCGAGCCGCCGGAGGATTCCGAAAGCCGGATGCCGCCGAGCGGCAGCGTGATGCCCTTGTCGATCATGGCGCCCGCCACGTCGATCAGCTCCAGCGAGCCGCCGCCGAGGTCGCCGACGATGCCGTCGGGATCGTGAAAGCCGCTGACGATGCCAAGCGCGGAGAAATAGGCCTCCTCCTCGCCGGTCAGCACGCGGACCTTCTGGCGGAGGATCATTTCCGCCTGGTGGATGAAATCGGGGCCGTTCTGCGCCTCGCGCGCGGCGGCGGTCGCCAGCGCGAACATGGTGGAGGCGCGCGCCTGCCAGGAGAGCGCCTTGAAGCGGTGGAGGGCGGCCAGCGCCCGCTCGACGCTCGCCGGGTCCATGCGGCCGGTCTTGGCGAGCCCCTTGCCGAGGCCGCACATGACCTTCTCGTTGAACAGGATGGCCGGCGAACGGCTCATGCCCTCGTAGATGACGAGGCGAATCGAGTTGGAACCGATATCCACGACTGACACCGGGGCAATTCCAGGCAAACGCCCCTGGGCTTCAGACTCAACCATGCATATCCAGTTTACTTCTTCCGCCGGCCTTTCCAGCCCGCGATCGCCTTGGGTGCCGAGGACTTCAGGGCCTCACCCCGGCCCGACAGGCTGGGATTGGTCATGAAGTAGTGCTGAGCGTTGAACGGCTCGGCGCCGGGCTGCACTTCCATGCGCCGGGACGTTCCGTCCGCAAGAATCTCGTAGCTCTGCTGGTTATCGATGAGATTGCCCAGCATGATCTGCGAGAGAACCTGCTCATGCACCGTCCGGTTGATCAAGGGCACGAGTGTCTCGACTCGCCGGTCCAGGTTGCGCGGCATCATGTCCGCGGAGCTTATATAGACCAGCGCCTTGTCCGAGGGAAGCCCGTGGCCGTTGCCGAAGCAGAAGATGCGGGAATGTTCGAGGAAGCGCCCGACGATGGATTTCACATGGATGTTGTCGGAAAGGCCGGAAACCTGCGGGCGCAGGCAGCAGATGCCGCGCACGACGAGGTCGATCTCCACGCCCGCCTGGCTCGCGCGGTAGAGCGCGTCGATGATCTCGGGATCGACCAGCGAGTTCATCTTCATCCAGATCGCCGCCGGCGCGCCGTTCTTGGCGTGGGCGATCTCCTCCTCGATGTGGCGCAGGATGCGCGGGCGTAGCGTATAGGGCGAGAAGGCGAGCTTCATGCCGGCTTCCGGCTCGCCGTAGCCGGTGATGAAGTTGAAGATGTTCGCCATGTCGCTGGCGATGGTCGGGTTGCAGGTGAAGAAGGACAGGTCCGTGTAGATCTTCGCCGTGACCGGGTGGTAGTTGCCGGTGCCGAGATGGCAGTAGGTGCGAAGCCTGCCCTCCTCGCGGCGCACGACCATCGACATCTTGGAATGGGTCTTCAGTTCGATGAAGCCGAAGACGACCTGCACGCCGGCGCGCTCCAGGTCGCGCGCCCAGCGGATGTTCGCCTCCTCGTCGAAGCGGGCCTTCAGTTCCACCAGCGCCGTCACCGACTTGCCGGCCTCGGCCGCGTCGATCAGCGCGCGCACGATGGGGCTGTCGTTGGAGGTGCGGTAGAGCGTCTGCTTTATCGCCAGGACGTCAGGATCGCGCGCAGCCTGGAGAAGGAACTGGACCACCACGTCGAAGCTTTCGTAGGGGTGGTGGACGACCATGTCCTTTTCGCGGATGGCGGCGAAGCAGTCTCCGGCGTGCTCGCGGACGCGCTCGGGAAATCGGGCATTGTAGGGCTCGAACCTCAGGTCGTTGCGCGGCGCCTTGGCGATTTCCGACAGCGTGTTGAGGGCAAGCAGGCCGGGCAGGACGGCGACGCGGTTGTCGGGCACGTTCAGCTCGCCGACGACGAAGCGGCGCAGCGTATCGGGCATTTCCGAATCGGTCTCGATGCGGATCACCGAGCCGCGGCGGCGGCGCTTCAGCGCCGTCTCGAAGAAGCGCACGAGGTCTTCGGCCTCTTCCTCCACTTCGATATCGCTGTCGCGGATGATGCGGAAGGTGCCCGAGCCGCGCACGATGTAGCCGGGAAAGAGCCTGCCGATGAAGAGGCCGACGGCGTCTTCCAGCGTGATGTAGCGGATCGCGCCCTTGGCATCGGGCAGGCGGATGAAGCGGTCGAGCGCGACCGGCAGGCGGAGCAGCGCCGTCATCGGCTCCTTGCCCGTCGTGCTTTCCAGTTGCAGGCCGATCGAGAAGCCGAGGTTGGGGATGAAGGGGAACGGGTGGGCCGGGTCGATCGACAGCGGCGTCAGGACCGGGAAGATCGACTGGGTGAATTCCTGCTGCAGCCAGACCTTGTCCTCGCTGGACAGCGCCGTCGGCCTGACGATGAGGATATCCTCCTTGGCGAGATATTGCTGGAGCACGGCGAGCGAGGCCTGCTGCTCCATCTGGAGATTGTCGATCTCCTTGAGGATATCGTCGAGCTGTTCGGCCGCGGTCTTGCCGTCGGGGCTGCGGATGCCGACGCCCTGGCGCACCTGGCCTTCGAGGCCGGCGACGCGCACCATGAAGAACTCGTCGAGATTGCCCGCCGAGATCGACAGGAAGCGCACGCGCTCCAAGAGCGGATGGGCGGTGTTCAGCGTCTCTTCAAGGACGCGGCGATTGAACTGCAGCCACGAGAATTCGCGGTTGATGAAGCGTTCGGGGCTTGCCATCAGGGCGTCGACGTCGACCGTCACGCCCTCCGGGGCCGCACGGCCGGCGGGCTTTTCCTGAGAGAGGTCCGAAGTCGCTGTATCCATTTCGCATTCCGCCCGTTTGACCGTCACCCGGCTCCTATCCCAGTTTGACGACGGAACTGTGACAGTCAATCCGGGGAGGTGGAATTTACGGGCAGAGGGGGATGCCACGGGATACGCCCTCTACTCCTCCCCGCCGACCATTTCTCCCAGCACCTCCTGCGCCAGCGTGCGGGTGATGCGGCTGCCGCGGGCGAGCGCCAGCCGGTCGAGGCGCTCGACGAGGGTCTGGGCGGCCTCCAGCGAGCGTTCCATGCGCGCGACGATATAGGCGACGAGCCGATCGTCCACGAAGAGCTGGCGGTCGGCGAAGAGCTTTATGATGACCTGCGAGAGCAGTTCGTCGTCCGGCTCGCCGATCTCCACCACCGTGGCCGCCTTCAGGCGCGAGCGCAGGTCCGCCAGCTCGACCGGCCAGGACATCGGCCAGAGCCGGCTGGTGATCATCAGCGTATGGCCGTTCTGGCGCACATTGTTGATGATGTGGAAGAGCGTGCGGTCGTCGAAGCCGGCGCGGTCGGCGTCCTCTATGAGCACGGGCCCGCGTTCCGCGGCCTGTTCGGCGCCCCTGCCCGCCTTCGCCTCGATGATCTGCGCCCCCGTCCGCTCGCGCCAGATGGCGGCGAGATGCGACTTTCCCGAGCCGACCGGCCCGGCGATGACGACCACCGGCGAGGGCCAGTGCGGCCAGGCGTCGATCATCGCCACGGCGGCATCGACCGGCGCGGCGACGAGCAGGTCCTCCCGGCCCGTCGCGGGGTCGTGCCCGAAGGCCAGCGGCAACTGTTCGGCGGTCTTGCGCGAGGTCATGGTGCTACTCGGATACTATATGCTGCCGTTCATTCTTCCGGCGTGCTCTCTTCGAGCAGGACGGGCTTGCTCGCCCCGTAGTAAAGATCGCTGTCAAGGTAGCGCTTGAGGCCGAAGCGGACAAGCACGCCGACGGCGGCGGCGGCCGGCACGGCGATCATCAGGCCGACGAAGCCAAACAGCGCGCCGAAGGCGACCAGCGCGAACATCAGCCAGACCGGATGCAGGCCGACGCGCGAGCCGACGAGCTTGGGCTGCAGGATGTTGCCCTCGACGAACTGGCCGGCGAAGAAGATGACGGCGACCAGCACGACCATCCAGTAATCCGGCCAGAACTGCACGACGGCGACGCCCACCGCCAGCACCAGCCCGACCAGCGAGCCGACATAGGGGATAAAGCTGATGAGGCCGGCGAAGAGGCCGATCAGCAGGCCGAAATTGAGTCCGGCGAAGGAGAGCCCGATGCCGTAGAACAGGCCGAGGATGATGCAGATGGAGCCCTGCCCGCGCACGAAGCCGGCGATCGCGGCATCCATCTCGGCGGCGATCTGGCGCACGTTTGCGACATGGTCGCGCGGCACCCAGCTGTCCACCTTGGCGATCATGCGGTCCCAGTCGAGCAGGAGATAGAAGGCGACGACGGGCGTGATGACGAACAGCGAGACGATGTTGACCAGCGCCATGCCGGAGTTCCACAGCTGCTTGAACACCGTGCCGAGGAAGCCCGCGCCTTCGGCGAGGATGGAGGAGAAGCTCTGCTTGATCGTGCCCATCTGGCTGCTGATCCAGGTGGGCAGGAGATCGGGGTTGAAGCTCGCCACCAGCTCCTGCAACTGGGTGACGTAGCCCGGCAGCTTCTCCAGGAAATCCGCCGCCTGCGTGGCGAGCAGCGGGATGACGATCATCAAGGACAGCGCGAAGAGGATGACGAAGGCGACGAGGATGACCACCGTCGCCATCAGGCGGCTGAGGCCGATGCGCTCCAGCCGGTCGGCCACCGGATCGAGGAAATAGGCGAGCGCCATGCCGGCGATGAAGGGCAGCAGGATATCGCTGAACACCAGGAGGAAGAGGAGGAGGAAGCCGAGCGCGATGAGCCAGAAGACCACCTGCCGCTTCAGTCCCGCGCCGCTGATATGGGCTGCCATCGCGTTTCTTCCTCGTGTTTCGCCGTATCGCATGAGGAGATAGGATGCGGGGGCAAGAAAGGTCAAGGCTCGGCGGGGCAACCGGGTAATGCCGCAGGGTTTTCCTCGGTTTCCCCATTGTGCGGACGAGTTTGCGGCCCGCTTTCATTCGCAAACCGGTGAAAAAATCCCCGCATTCCCGGCATTCCGCTTGCACTTCATCCCCCGCCATGCCAATCGGGCGCGACAAGCCCCAAGCAGGCCGCGAGAGGCCTCAAGCCGGAGACGAGAGCCATGAGCCAGTCGGGAAAGAACGGTCTGACCTATAGCGATGCGGGCGTCGACATCGACGCGGGCAACCTGATGGTGGAGAAGATCAAGCCGGCCGTGCGCTCGACGCGCCGCCCGGGCGCGGACGGCGAGATCGGCGGCTTCGGCGGCCTGTTCGACCTGAAGGCCGCCGGCTTCAAGGATCCGGTGCTGGTCGCCGCCAATGACGGCGTCGGCACCAAGCTGAAGATCGCCATCGACGCGGACCGCCACGACACGGTCGGCATCGACCTCGTCGCCATGTGCGTCAACGACCTCGTGGTGCAGGGCGCGGAACCCCTCTTCTTCCTCGACTATTTCGCCACCGGCAAGCTCGACCCCGACCAGGGCGCGGCCATCGTCGAGGGCATCGCCGAAGGCTGCCGGCAGGCCGGCTGCGCGCTTATCGGCGGCGAGACGGCGGAAATGCCGGGCATGTATTCGCATGGCGACTACGACCTTGCCGGCTTTGCCGTCGGCGCGGCCGAACGCGGCCAGCTGCTGCCCGCCGGCGACATCGCCGAGGGCGACGTCATCCTCGGCCTTGCCTCCTCGGGCGTCCATTCCAACGGCTATTCGCTGGTGCGCAAGATCGTCACGCTCTCGGGCCTCGCCTGGGGCGCGCCTGCCCCGTTCGACGCTGCGAAGAGCCTCGGCGAGGCGCTGCTGGCGCCGACGAAGATCTATGTGAAGCCGCTCCTGAAGGCGATCCGCGAGACGGGGTCGATCAAGGCACTGGCGCACATCACCGGCGGCGGCTTCCCGGAAAACATTCCGCGCGTGCTGCCGAAGCATCTTGCCGCCGAGATCGACCTTGCCGCCGTCAAGGCGCCGGCCGTCTTCTCCTGGCTCGCCAAGACCGGCGGCGTGGCGGCGACGGAAATGCTGCGCACCTTCAACTGCGGCGTCGGCATGATCGCCGTGGTGCCGGCCGACAAGGCCGACGAGGTTGCCGCTGTCCTCACCCGCGAGGGCGAAAGCGTCTTCCGCCTCGGCCGCATGGTCGCGCGCGAAGAGGGCGCCGCCGGCACGATCTACAAGGGCACGCTCGCCCTATGAGCCGATCCCGCAAGCGCGTCGTCGTCTTCATCTCCGGCGGCGGCTCCAACATGCTGGCTTTGGCGAAGGCCGCGGAGGACCCGGATTTCCCGGCGGAGATCGTCGCCGTCTTCTCCGACAAGGCGGAGGCCGGCGGGCTTGCCAAAGCGGAAGCGCTCGGCATTCCGGCCCGCGCCTTCCTGCGCAAGGATTTCGCCAGCAAGGAGGCCCATGAGGCGGCCATCCTCGAAGCGCTCGACGCGCTCTCGCCCGATCTCATCTGCCTTGCCGGCTACATGCGCCTCATCTCCGGCGCCTTCGTCAGCCGCTATGAAGGCCGCATCCTCAACATCCACCCATCCCTGCTGCCGCTCTTTCCGGGCCTCGACACGCACCGGCGCGCCCTCGACGCGGGCATGCGCATCGCCGGCTGCACGGTGCATTTCGTGACCGAGGGCATGGACGAAGGTCCGGCCATCGTGCAGGCCGCCGTGCCGGTGCTGCCGGACGATACATCAGACACGCTCGCCGCACGGGTGCTGACGGTGGAGCACCGGAGCTATCCGCTGGCGCTGCGGCTCGTTGCCGAAGGCAAGGTGCGCATGGAGGGCGGCAAGGCCGTCTCTTCGGGCGACCTGCCGCGGATCGACGGCGCGCACCTGATTTCGCCAACGGCGGATTAGACCCGACCTGTAAAGGCCCGCAAACCTCTCCTCCGTCATGGTCGGGCCTGACCCGACCATGACGAAAGAGAGGTTTGCGGAAGAGAGGTTGGCGGGAGACGGTTTGCGCTCAGATCACCAGGATCGGCGCCTTGCCCTTCACGCGGTCGTAGAGATCCATCACATCCTGGTTGAGCATGCGCACGCAGCCGGAGGAGACGGCCTTGCCGATGGATTTCCATTCCGGCGAGCCGTGCAGGCGGTAGAGCGTGTCCTGGCCGTTCTGGAAGATGTAGAGCGCGCGCGCGCCGAGCGGATTGTTGAGGCCGCCGGGCATACCGCCGTTGGACGCGGAATATTTCACCAGTTCCGGCTGGCGCGAGACCATCTCGTCCGGCGGCGTCCATTTCGGCCAGGCCTGCTTCCACTGGATGACGCCGCGGCCCGACCAGGAAAAGCCCTGCCGGCCGATGCCGACGCCGTAGCGCATGGCGCGGCCGTTCGGCAGGATGAGATAGAGGAAGCGGTTGCCCGTATCGACGATGATCGTGCCCGGCCGCTCGCCGAACGGGCTTTCGACCTCCTGGCGATAGTAGCGCGCGTCGATCTGCTGGTAGGGCACCGCCGGCACCTGGTAGCCGCCGTCGAAGACCTGTCCGTAGATCGCCGCGTAACGGGAGGATTCCGGCAGGAGGCCCGAGGGCGGGGTCTGGCCGTAGAGGCTCGTCGGCTGCCGGCCGTCGATATATTCCGGCCTGCCCTCCAGCGCGGGATTGCGGAAATAGGGCCGGGTCTCGTCGCGGAACCGGTCCGTGTTCATCGAGGAGGTGCAGCCGGCAAGGCCGCTCGCCATGGCGAGCCCGGAAAACTGCAGGAAGCGGCGGCGGGAGAGCGCGGTATCGGTCATGGAGATCGTCAAAATCCGTTATGCGGAAGCGTAGAATGGGGCGAGAGGCTGAATCACTAACTAACGAACGGCAAATTAGGTCCATAACCCTGCCGCAATTGTGGCAATCGCGGCTGGCCTCAGGCTTGCGCGCCGCCTTTTCGCCGCTCCTGTCACCGCCCGGCCACTTTGTGAACGCTGTGTCAACCGCCCGGCGAGTTGCCGTTTTCGCGCACGGGCGTTATGCCGAAGGGCAGGTTCAACCGGAATGAGGTGATGCGATGCTCGTCAACGGCGAATGGACGGAAGACTGGCAGCCCGTCCAGGCAAAGGATGCCAAGGGCGGCTTCGTGCGCCAGGTTTCGAGCTTCCGCAACTGGGTGACGCCCGACGGCACCGCCGGCCCGACGGGCGAAGGCGGCTTTGCCGCCGAGGCCGGGCGCTACCAGCTCTATGTCGCGCTGATCTGCCCCTGGGCCTCGCGCACGCTGATCGCCCGCCGGCTGAAGGGGCTTCAGGACGCGATCTCCGTCTCCGTCGTCGAGCCGGTGCTGACCGACCGGGGCTGGCGCTTCGGCGACTATCCGGGCGCGAACCGCGACGCCCTCAACGGCGCGACCTACATGCACGAGCTCTATACCCGCGCCGACCCCGCCTTCACCGGCCGCGCCACCGTTCCGGTGCTCTGGGACAAGAGATCGAAGACGATCGTCAACAACGAATCCGCCGATATCGTGCGCATGCTGAACAGCGGCTTCGGCGCGCTGGCGGACGAGAGCGTCGACCTCTACCCGGAGGCCCTGCGCGGCGAGATCGACGCGCTCAACGAACGCATCTATCCCGCGCTCAACAACGGCGTCTACCGCGCCGGCTTCGCCACCACGCAGGTCGCCTATGAAGAAGCCTTCCACGGCGTCTTTTCGATGCTGGACGAGCTGGAGGCGCGCCTTGCCGCCGGCGGGCCGTTTCTCACCGGCACGGCCTTCACGGAAGCCGACATCCGCCTCTTCGTCACCCTCGTCCGCTTCGACGCCGCCTATTACGGCCTCTTCAAGTGCAACCTGCGACGGCTTGCCGACTATCCGGCGCTCTCGGCCTATACGAAGCGCGTTCTCGACCTCACGGGCGTGCGCGATACGGTCAGCATCGACCATATCAAGCACGGTTACTATTCGGTAAAGTCGCTGAACCCGAACGGCATCGTGCCGCTCGGACCCGATCTTTCGGCGCTGGGGCTTTGAGCGCCTATGCCGCGTCCTGCCGTTTGATCGTCAGCGTGTATCCCATGGCGGAAAGAACCTTGAAAACGGTGGCGAATTCGGGATTTCCACTGCTGCCGAGCGCACGATAGATGCTCTTCGGATTGAGGTTCGCAGCCGCGGCGATTTCCGCCATGCCGCGCGCGCGCGCAACCGTTCCGATGGCATCGCGGATTTCCGCCATATCGCCCTCTTCGAGAACCGCCGCGATATAGGCCGCCTGCCGCTCCGGCGTATCCAGGTGCGCCGCCGCGTCGAAGGTGGGCAGGTCAGCGATCTTCGTCTTGGCCATCTCATTCACTCCATTGCGCGGCGATCTCGATCGCCCGCTTGATATCGCGGCGTTGCGTCGATTTATCGCCGCCGCAAAGCAAAAGGATCAGGACCGGGCCGCGTTGAGCGAAATAGACGCGATAGCCCGGTCCACAATCGATCTTCAGTTCCGACACGCCTCGCCCGACATCCTTCACCTGGCCGGGATTGCCTTGCTGCAAACGCTGAACCCGGCGGACGATCCGGGCATGGGCGTTTGCGTCTCTCAGAGCCATTTCGTAAATGCAGGCGCTTCCTTGATGATCATGGATGAAAAGGTAGCCTATAGGCGACTAGAAGGCAATCGAGCTTCGGAGGCTCCCTTTCGGATACGGCTTCAGGCCTCCTTCGCTTCCACCATCGCCATCAGCGTCTCCAGCCGGTCGGCGTCGGCGGGCAGCTTGTCCTGGCGCAGGCGGGCGATGCGGGGGAAGCGCATGGCGACGCCGGATTTGTGGCGGGTGGAGCGGTTGATGCCCTCGAAGGCGACCTCCAGCACGAAGCCGTAGCCGGGCTCGGCCCGAACGGCGCGCACGGGGCCGAAGCGGTCGGTCGTGTTGTTGCGCACGAAGCGGTCGAGCACGTCGAGCTCGGCGTCGGTGAAGCCGAAATAGGCCTTGCCGACGGGCACCAGCATCGGGCCGTCCGGGCCGTCGGTCCACACGCCGAAGGTGAAGTCGGAATAGTAGCTCGAGCGCTTGCCGTGGCCGCGCTGGGCATACATCATGACGGCATCGATGTTGAACGGATCGCGCTTCCACTTGAACCACGGGCCCTTCATGCGGCCGGCCTGGTAGGGGCTGTCGCGCCGCTTGAGCATCACTCCCTCGATGACCGGGTCGGGCGGATCGCGGCGGATTTGCTCCAGCTCCTCCCAGGAGGCAAAGGGGACCAGCGGCGACAGGTCGAAACGGTCGTGCGGCGCCTTTTCGATGAGGTGGCCGAGACGGGCGCGGCGGTCGGAAAATCCTTCGGGACGCACGTCCCTGTCGCCCTCGAAGAGGAGGTCATAGGCGCGCACGAAGGCGGGAAAATCCTCCAGCATGCGCGCGGTGACGGTCTTGCGGTTGAGGCGCTGCTGGAGATCGGAGAAGGTGCGCGTCGGGCTGTTCGTGCGCGCGGTGCCGCCGACGAGCAGTTCGCCGTCCACCACCCCTTCGAAGTCGATCGCCGCCAGCACATCCGGGAAGGCGGCGGAGATGTCGTCGCCGGAGCGGGAATAGAGGCGGCGCGTGCTGCCGGCGGCCGAAAGCTGCACGCGAATGCCGTCCCATTTCCATTCGGCGGCGAAATCGGCCGGGTCGAGCGCGTCGAGATCCCCCTCGCCCACCGGATTGGCGAGCATGACGGAATGGAAGATGGCGGGGGTGGCGAGCACCGGGCGCTCCGCCCTTCCCTCCAGCCAGGCGAAGAGCGGCTCGTAGGGCGGCGAGAGCCCGTGCCACAGCGTCTCGATCTCCGTGACGTCCCGGCCGCCGGAGAAATCGGCGAGCGCCTGCTTGGCGAGGCGGGCGGAGACGCCGATGCGCAGGCCGCCGGTCGCAAGCTTCAGGAAGGCGAAGCGCGTGGAGGGATCGAGCCGGTCGAGGAGATCGCGCACCGCGCCGCGCACCTCCGTGCGGCCGAGCGCGTTCATGCGCGCGACGACGGCGCCGAGCCGCGGCTGCGTGTCGTCCGGCACGCGCTCCTTGCGCTCCTGGTCCCAGACGAGCGCGATGGTTTCGGCAAGGTCCCCGACATAGTCGTAGGAATAGCGGAACAGCACCTCGTCCATGCGCTCCAGCACGAGCTCGCGAAGCAGCGCCGGCTTGACGCTCTTCAGGTCCAGCGTGCCGGCGATGGCGGCAAGGCCATAGCCGCGGTCGGGATCGGGCGTATCGCGGAAATAGTCGGCGAGCAGCGTCAGCTTGCCGCCCCGCGAGGGGGTGAGGACGAGGCGATCGAGGAGCGTGGCGAAGGCTTTCATCGGTAGAGTCCTCCGCCTGCATGCGACGGGCCTGCGGCACCCCCCTCTGCCCGGCAGGGCAGAGGGGGGTGTTGCGGCCCCGAAGACGGACCCGGCGAAGGACGAACCGTTTCCACCCTCAATCCCCCTCGTCCTCATAGCCCACGAGATGCAGCGGCCTAGCCGGGATGCCGGCAAGCTCGCACCAGCGCATCAGCGCCTCCTCGCGGCCATGCGTCACCCAGACCTCGCGCGGCGCGAGTTCGCGGATCGTCTCGGTCAGTTCCGGCCAGTCGCAATGGTCGGAGATGACGAGCGGCAGCTCGACGCCGCCCTGTTTCGCCCGCTGGCGCACCATCATCCAGCCGGAGGCGAAGGCAACGAGCGGTTCGTTGAAGCGGCGCGCCCAGCGGTCGGCGAAGGCCGAGGGCGGGCCGACAACGACGGCGCCGCGGAAATCGGCCGGCCGGCTTCCCTCGGTCGTCGCCGATCGCAGGTCGCCGAGCGCGATGCCGCGGCTGACATAGTAGTCGCACAGGCGGGCGAGCGAACCGTGGATATAGACCGGCGCATCGTAGCCGCAATCGCGCAGCAGGCGGATGACGCGCTGCGCCTTGCCGAGCGAATAGGCGCCGAGCAGATGGCTGCGCTCGGGGAACTGGCGGAGCGAGGTCAGCAGCTTGCCCATCTCGCCCTTCGGCTCGGGGTGGTGGAAGACCGGCAGGCCGAAGGTCGCCTCGGTGATGAAGACGTCGCAGGGCACCGGCTCGTAGGGGACCACGGTGGGGTCCGCGCCGCGCTTGTAGTCGCCGGAGGCGACGATGGTGAGGCCCGCCTTCTCCACGGCGATCTGCGCCGAGCCGAGCACATGGCCGGCGGGGTGGAAGGAGACCGTGACGCCGGAAAGATCGATGCGCTCGCCGAAGGCGGCCGCCTGCCGCGTGCCGCAGAAATCCGCGCCGTAGCGGATCTCCATGATGTCGAGCGTCTCGCGCGTCGCCAGCACGGCGCCGTGGCCGGCCCTTGCATGGTCGGAATGGCCGTGGGTGATCAGCGCCCTTGCCACGGGGCGGACGGGATCTATGTAGAAATCGCCGGCGGGGCAATAGAGGCCGGCGGGCGCCGGATGGAGGAGCTGGTCTGGCTTCATGGCGGAAAAGATAGTGGCTTTCGCGCGCTCTGCCAGTGGCGACCGTTCGCGGCTGCCCTGCGTCCGCTCAGGCGATCGCCAGCATGCCGGCGCGCAGCGTGGCCATGTCGACGGCGGCGAGCTGGCGGTCGACCTTCTCGTGCGTCTCCTTCCAGACCGGGAAGGCGGCCGTCAGGCGGCGGCGGCCCTCGCCCGTCAGGCGCAGCAGCCGGCCGCGCCGGTCGCGCGGGTCGGCCTCGACGGCGACGAGGCCGCGACGCTCCAGCGGCTTCAGGGCGGCCGTCAGCGTCGTGCGGTCCATGGCGAGCACGGCGGCGACCGGGCCCATCGGCGGCGGCTCCGGCCGGTTCAGCGCCATCAGCAGCGAGAACTGGCCGTTGGTGAGGCCGAGGGGGCGAAGCGCATCGTCGAAACGCCGGGCCAGCGCCCGCGCCGCGCGCTGCGCATGCAGGCACAGGCAATGGTCGCGCACGAAAAGGGTCGTCTCGTAGGGAATCAGGGCATCGTCAGGCATGGCATTCACTGTTGATATCAACATAGCCTTGTCAAGAGAGAAAAATGCCCGGACGGCAGGGATTTTCAGAGATTGGGAATGCAGAGGATCGCCTGGAGGGCGCGTGCGTCGATGGGGCGGGAGAGGTAGTAGCCCTGGATCTCGTCGCAGCCGGCCTCGCGCAGGAAGTCGATCTGCTCGCGCGTCTCCACGCCCTCGGCGATCACCCGCAATTGCAGCGTATGGGCGAGCGAGATGATGGCGCGGGCGATGGCCGCGTCGTCGCCGTCGTCGGGCAGGTCCTGCACGAAGGAGCGGTCGATCTTGAGGCGGCCGACGGGAAAGCGCTTCAGCGAGGAAAGGCTGGAATAGCCGGTGCCGAAATCGTCGATGGCAAGGTGCACGCCGAGCGTTTCGAGGCGGTGCATGGTCTCCACCGCCTGCTGCACGTCCTGCATGATCAGGCTTTCGGTGAGTTCCAGTTCGAGATAGCGCGCCTCCAGCCCGCTTTCGGCAAGGGCGGCGGCGACGCGCTCGACCCAGTCCTTCTCCTGGAACTGGCGGGCCGACACGTTGACGCTGACGACGATGGCCGGCAGGCCGCTTTCCTGCCAGGCCTTGTTCTGCCGGCAGGCGGCGTGCAGGGTCCAGTCGCCGATCGGGCCGATAAGCCCGGTCTCCTCGGCGAGCGGGATGAAATCGCCCGGGCCGATCAGCCCGCGCTCGGGATGGCGCCAGCGGATCAGCGCCTCGACGGCGAAGATGCGGCCGGTCGCAAGATCCATCTGCGGCTGGTATTGCAGGAAGAGCTCGCCCTGGGCGAGCGCGCGGCGCAGTTCCTCCTGGCGCTCCAGCTTCTCGTGCGCCCGGTTGGCAAGCTCGGCGGTGAAGACCTGCATGGCGTCGCGGCCGATCTCCTTGGCCCGGTACATGGCCGCATCGGCGCGGGCCATCAGCTCCGTCGCGTTGCGGCCGTGCTCGGGATAGGCGGCGACGCCCATGCTGCAGGTGATCTGGAACGAGCGGCCCTCGATGAGCACGGGCTCGGCCACCGCCTCGCGCACGGCGCGCAGCCGGTCCTCCACGCTCTCGCCCTTGCGCATCTCGCCGTTGATGAGCACGACGAACTCGTCGCCGCCCAGCCGCACGATGCTGTCGCTCGCCCACACGCATTGCAGCATGCGCGCCGCGACGATCTTCAGCAGTTCGTCGCCGGCATGGTGGCCGAGGCTGTCGTTGACCAGCTTGAAATTGTCGAGGTCGAGGAAGGCGAGCGTCATCGAGCCGCCGCGCTCGTCCGCCGCCTCGATGGCCGAGGCGACGCGCTCGTCCAGCATGCTGCGGTTCGGCAGGCCCGTCAGCGTGTCGTGATGGGCCATGAACTGGATGCTGTCTTCCGCCTCCTTGCGCTCGATGGCGATGCCGGCGATGTGCGTCGCCATGCCGACGAGCTTCATGCATTCGGGGCTGGGTTCGCCGGTCTTGCGCGAATAGAGCGCGAAGGAGCCCAGCACCTTGCCCTGGTAGGACTGGATGGGCGCGGACCAGCAGGCGCGGAAGCCGTAGGGCGCGACGAAGGCCTTGAAGTCCTCCCACAGCGGATCGGCCTGGATGTCGGAGACGATGACGGGCTCGGCGCGCCACATCGCCGTGCCGCAGGAGCCGACCTTCGGGCCGATCTCGATGCCGTCGATCAGCTTGCAATAGGCGGGATCGAGATTGGGGGCGGCGCCGCTGAGCATGCGCCTGCCGTCGGGCGCGAGCGTCAGGATGGAGCCGAGGACATCCGGCACATGCGCCTCGATCAGCAGGATCAGCGCGGAGAAGACATCGGGCAGCGGCGCGCCGAGCGCGATCATCTTGAGCAGATGCGCCTGGCCGACATGCAGGCTCTCGGAGCGCTTGCGCTCGGTGATGTCGCGCGCGATGCCGACGATGCCGATCACCTCACCCTCGCGATTGCGCACCGGCAGCTTCGAGGTGAGCAGCCACTTGAGCCGGCCGGTGGAATCGCGGACCAGTTCCTCCATGTCCAGCATGGGCCGGCCGGTGCAGACGATCTCCTGCTCGATCTCGAAGAAGCCGCGCGCGACATGTTCGGGGTGGATATCGAAATCCGAGAGGCCTTCCAGGCCGTCCAGCCCCTCGCGGCGGTTGTCGTTGACGATCGCCCGGTTGGCGACGACGAAGCGGCTGTTCCTGTCCTTGAAATAGAGGTAGTCCGGCACCTCGTCGATCATGGCTTCCAGCCAGAAGGTGCGCTCGTCCTGCCCGGAGGCGAGCGGGAAGAGCCGCGCCGCCTCGCAGATGAGGCGCTGGCTGGCGGACATCAATCGCGCCGTCGGATCGGCCTCGTCATTGCCAAGGTGAGACAGTTTCGTCGACATGAATCCCTGCAAGCCCCAAAGGCAGGGAAGGACAATGCCGGCCGCCTCCCCTTTCGCAATGCCCGAAGCTACACCTGGAGTCGTTATCCAACCCTAAAGGAAACCGGAGAAATGCCGCCGATCCGGACCTTTCCGTCCTTTTCGGCAACCCTGGCGCGCAGCGGCCCGGCCGTCCCGTTCCGGCACAGTTTCGCCTGGCACGGTTCCTGCTCCCCTGCCGGCAAGGAGCTTTCATGGTTAGCAGACGGTTGTTTCTCTCAAGCCTCGGTCTCGGCGCGGCGGCCGCCGCCGTCCCGGCGCTCGCCCGCGCGCAGCGGATGCCGGTCGTCGACGTCGATCTTCGCGGCAGCATCGACGCCTCGGCGCACGGCGTGCGCCCCGGCGCGGACGACCGCAAGAGCAGGGCCTTCGAAAAGCTGGTGAAGCAGGCGGCGGCGAAGAACACGCCCGTCTTCCTGCCGCCGGGCGACTATGTCGTCTCCAACGTCACGCTGCCCGACGGGACGCGCATCACCGGCGTGCCGGGCGCCACCCGCATCGTCTATGGCGGCGACGGCCACCTCTTCGCCGCCGACGGCGCGGGGCGGATCGCGCTTGCCGATCTCGTCATCGACGGGGCGAACCGCTGGCTCGGCGACACGGTCGACGGCCTCGTGCATTTCAGCAATGTCGCCGACGTGACGATCGAGAACTGCGAGATCCAGGGCTCCTCCAAGACGGCCGTCAGCCTGCAGCGCTGCGGCGGGCGCATCGAGCGCAACCGGCTTTCGGGCGCGGCGGAATACGCGCTCTACGCCGTCGAGAGCCGCGACCTCTCGGTCACCGGCAACCGCGTCTTCGACTGCGGCAACGGCGGCATCCTCATCCACCGCTGGGAAAAGGGCCGCGACGGCACGATCGTCTCGGGCAACCGCATCGCCCGCATTTCGGCCACCCTCGGCGGCACCGGCCAGTACGGCAACGGCATCAACGTCTTTCGCGCCGACGGCGTGATGATAAGCGACAACCATATTTCCGGCTGCGCCTTCTCCGCCATCCGGGCCAATGCCGGCTCGAACGTGCAGATCTCGGGCAATACCTGCCTCGACAGCGGCGAGACGGCGATCTACTCCGAATTCGGCTTCGAGGGCGCGCTGGTTACCGGCAACCTCGTCGACGGCGCGGCCAACGGCATCGTCATCGTCAATTTCAACGAGGGCGGGCGGCTTGCCACCGTCACCGGCAACCTCGTGCGCAACCTGAGGCTCGACGGGCCCTATGTCCACGACGGCGCCGGCTTCGGCTTCGGCATCGCGGTGGAGGCCGACACGGTCGTCTCGGGCAATACGGTGGAGAACGCCGCAAGATGGGGCCTGATGCTCGGCTGGGGGCCTTACATGCGCGGCCTCGTCGTCAGCGGCAACCTGGTGCGCCGCAGCCCGGTCGGCTGCGCCGTGACCGTGGTGGAGGAGGCGGGCTCGGCGCTGATCTCCGGCAATCTCTTCGAGGAGACCCCGGACGGCGCCATCGCCGGCTACCGCTGGAACGAGCGCGTCACCGGGGACCTTGCGACCGAAGGATCGAGCTTCGCGCACCTGACGATCGAACGGAACCGGACGGGCTGAGCCCGTCCCGCGACGCGTCTCTCCTTCTGTCCGAACGGAGAGGCGCCATGGTGGATGAGGGGGCGGCACGGCCACCGCCCCCTCATCCGCTTCCCGTCAGCCGCCGTGGCCGCCATGGTCGGCGGCGGCATCGTCGCCGTGCGCGGCGGCACCCGGCTTTGCGGCCCCGATCTTGAAATCCACCTCGACCGCGCCGGCCTTCTCGAAGGTCAGCGTCGCCTTGAAGGTCTCCCCCTCCTTGAAGGGGTGCTTGATGCGCATGAACATGACATGCAGGCCGCCCGACTTCAGCTCGACCGTCGCGCCGGCCGGGATCTCGATGCCGTCCGGCAACTGGCGCATCTTCATCACGTCGTTCTCGATGGCCATCTCGTGCAGCTGCACGTCGTCGGACACGTCGGGCGCGGCGATGGCGAGGAGGCGGTCGGCCTCGCCGCCCTTGTTGGTGATGGTCATGAAGCCGCCGCCGACGGGCTGGCCGGGCAGCGTCGCCTTGGAGGCCGGATGACCGATCTCCAGGCTGCCGAGGGTGAAATCGTGCGCGAACGCGGCCGAGGCCGAGAGCGCCAGCGCGACGAGGGAGGCGAGAATGCGTTTCATGGAAACAGTCCTTTCTGGCTTGTGGTTCAGGAAACAGGCGCCGCAGCGGCGGCACGAAGCGGATGACGACGCCCGTCATGAAGGGCACGACGGAAAGCCGGCGTGCGGGCGCGTCGATCAGGCGGACAGGAAGGGCGGCGCGCGGGGCGGCGCGCCGGGACGCTCGCGGCGCGGGCGGAGCGCCTCCTCGACGAGGGGGAGCGCGGCGAAACGGCGGAAGGCGATCACGGCGCCGTCGAGATCGGCCGGCGCGGACATCAGCATGGCCCCCGCGATGCGGCAGGCCTCGCACTTCACCGGCGTCACATGCTTCGTCTTGCCGTCGACCATGTCGTTGAGGCAGATGTCCGGCAGGGTGCCGTCAGGAAGGACGTATTGCGTGAGTTCCAGCGCGGTCGGCGCGGTGGCGGAGGCCGGGCGGTGGGCGAAACCGACGAACAGCAGGGCGACCGCGCAGAGAATGCGCAGGCAGGCGGCCCAGCGTTGCGTGCGTCGTGTCATCGGTCGTCCCCGTCCGCGATCCGCGCGGACCCTTCGCCCTTAGGCCCATGCCGGCGCAAGGTCAATGCGGCAAAGCGGTCCCGGATCATCACGACAATTCATCGATCGATCAGGCCGGCGCTCTACCTTCGCGCCGAACCGCCGCCTATGGTGCCGGCAAGGCCCCGAGCAGTTTCGCCCCCCTTCTAGCAGAGGGGCTGCCGCGGCTCCTTGTTCCGGCGCAAACCCGCGCCCGTCCGGGCGCGAAGGGAGGATCCATGCTCACCATCTACGGCGTCTACCGCTCGCGCGCCTCGCGCAACTACTGGCTCGCCGGCGAACTCGGCCTGCCGTTTGCCAGCGTGCCGGTCATCCAGGCCTACCGCCTCGACGATCGACAGGCGGCCGACGCGCCGCTCAACACCCGCTCGCCGGAATTCCTGTCCGTCAACCCGACCGGCCTCGTTCCCTGCATCGACGACGGCGGCTTCGTCATGACGGAATCGCTGGCGATCAACCTCTACCTCGCCCGCAAGCACGGCGGCCCGCTCTCCGGCCGGACCGTCACCGAGGAGGCGGAGATGCTGCAATGGACGATGTGGGCGGCGACGCAGGTCGAGCCGCACGCCGTGAAGATCGTCCTGCTGCACAATGCGAAATCCGCCGAGAGCGAGGAAGGCCACCGCACCATCCGCGGCGCGGCCGAAGCGCTGGCGACCTGTTTCGCGCGGCTCGACGCCCATCTTGCGGCCACCGGCCATGTCGTCGGCGACCGGTTCACCGTCGCCGACCTCAACGTCGCGGAAGTGTTCCGCTATGCGATGAGCCAGAAGCAGCTCTTCGAGGCGGCGCCGAACGTTGCGGCCTGGCTTGCGGCCTGCCAGGCGCGCCCGGCCTTCAAGGCGATGATGGCGGCGCGGCAGGGCGAGCCGGAATGACCGCGCCGGCAAAGCCGTCCTCGTCCTCGGCCAGCGCCGCGCGCAGCCAGCGCTTGAACAGCGAGACCTTGCGCGGCTCCGGCACGCCCGGCGCCGTCACGAAATAGTAGCCCATGCCGGTCTCCACGCGGATGGGGAACGGCGCGACGAGCCGCCCTTCCTTCAGCGCCCAGGAGGCGAGCACCGGATAGGCGAGCAGCACCCCCTGCCCCGCCAGCGCCGCATCGAGGCAGAGCGAGGCATCGGAGAAGACGTGCCGCGCGCGCGGCGGCGGCACGTCGAAACCGGCAAGCGCCAGCCAGCGCTCCCAGGTGAAGGCGTCGTTGCCGTCGATCACCGCCGGCTGCGCGGAGAGATCCCGCGGCGTCCTGATCCCCGCCGCCAGCGCCGGCGCGCAGACCGGGAAGACGACCTGCGGCACCAGGAACTCCGCCGCCACGTCCGGCCAGGTGCCGGGGCCGACGCGGATGCACAGGTCGACATCCGAGCGCGCAAGATCGACCAGCGCCGTCGAGGCCTCGATGCGCAGGCTGATATCGGGATGGGCGGCGGCGAAGCGGTCGATGCGGTGGATGAGCCAGCGCGAGGCGAAGATCGGCGCGACCGAGATCGTCAGGATGGCGTCGTCGCGGCGCTGCGTTGTGGCGACCGCCTCGGAAAGCTGGCCGAAGCCCGCCGAGAGCCGCGCCAGGAACGGCGTGCCGAAGGCCGTCCGCCGCAGGCCGCGGGCGGTGCGCTCGAAGATCGCCCGGCCGAGCTGGTCCTCCGCCTTGATGACCTGCTGGCTCACCGCGCCGACCGTCACGCCGAGCTCTTCGGCCGCCGCCTGCAGCGAGCCGAGCCGGCCCACCGCCTCCAGCGCCCGCAGGCCGTTGAGATGCACGCGGTTGAGGTTTCTCATATAGCTTTTCTACAATGCGGTCCTGAACTACTCGATTGCCGAAACGGTCTTCCGGCGCGATTATCAGCCATACACAATGATAACGAACCGCAAGGAGAAGGCAATGTTCAAGATTTTCTCCAGAGCCGCAGAAGCCCTTCGCGCCGAGATCGACGTGGCGCAGACGCCCGTCTGGCTGCGCGACCCGCTGGCCCATCCCGAGATCGAGGCGATGGATTCCCGCGCCCTCGGCGACCTGCCCTTCGGGCTCTTCCGTACTCCCGCGCTCAGGGCCGAGAGCTGCACCCGTCCGCTCTGATCCTCCCCTTATCGGACGCCCCTCATCCCGCTGCCGCGGCGGCGGGCCCGATCAGGCGGCGAAGGCGTCCGTGACGCGGATGTCGCCAACATGGATGCCGTTCCAGTTGGACATGGAGCGGTTGGCGCCGGCCATCAGGGCGGCGTGGAGGTCGGGCTCGTCGGCGAAGAAGCGGGCGAGCGTGGCGGCCACCATGCTTTCGGCGGCGCGGGTCGTGCCGTCCTCGCATTTGAGCGCGATGGCGATGCCCTTTTCCGGGATGGCGGCGCAGAAGACGCCCTCGGCGCCGGTCTTGGCGAAGATGCGGCCGGGCGCCATCTTCATCAGCCGCGTGCAGGCGCGCCCGGTGCCGGCGACGTAGAAGGGCTCGGCCATGCAGGCCTCCATCAGCCGGCGCGCGGCCTTGGCGCGTTCGGGCGCAAGGCCGGTGCCGGTCGCCATCTTCGCGAAACCGTGGGCGAGGCCCTTCAGCGGCACGGCATAGGTGGGGATCGAGCAGCCGTCGACGCCGCAATTGTCGGTGGCGAGCGCCGCGCCCGTCAGGCTTTCCATGACGCCGCGGATCTCCGCCTGGACGGGGTGCTCGTAGCGCACGTAACCCTTGAGGTCCTTGCCGGTATGGCAGGCGGCGCAGACGAAGCCGGCATGCTTGCCCGAGCAGTTGTTGTGCAGCGCGGACGGCCGCTCGAGGCCGCGCGCCTGACCGATCAGCACCGGCTGCTCGAACGACCAGTGGGCGCCGCATTCCAGCACGCTCTCGTCGACGCCGGCGGCGGCCAGCATGGCGCCGGCAAGGCTCGCATGTTCCGGCTCGCCGCTGTGCGAGGAGCAGGCGAGCGCCAGTTCCCGGTTGCCGAAGCCGTAGGCATCCGCCGCGCCGCTTTCGACGAGCGGCAGGCCCTGCATGGCCTTGCAGGCCGAGCGCGGGAAGACGGCCCCCTCGATCTCGCCTTGCGAGAACACCACCTTGCCGTCGCCATCGACCGCGACGACCATGCCGCGATGGCGGCTTTCGACGAGATCGCCGCGGGTGACCTCGACAAGGACGGGGTTTGCCATGTTCATGCCCTCAAATTTCCGGTTTCGGATGCGGTATTATCCGAAAAGCTGGGTCCGCACACGCGATTTCGGAGACGCCGCGCATGAAACTGTTGAGGAACGTCCTCGTTCTCTTCCTGGTGATCTACCTCATGCCGGCCCTCGCCTCGGCGGGCTATTGGTACATCAGGGACCGGCCGCAGAGCTGGCGCGAGGCGAACTGGCAATCCGCCGGCATCCTGCCGAGGGCGGAAGACACGCCGCAGGCGACGATCCACGTCTTCTCCGCCGCGACGGGGGGCCTGAAGGGCGCGGTGGCGAGCCATGCCTGGATCGTCACCAAGGCGGCGAACGGCAGCTACAACCGCTACGACAAGGTGGGCTGGGGCACGCCGGTGCGCAGGAACGGCTATGCGCCGGATGCCTTCTGGTATTCCAACACGCCGCGCGTGGTGGTCAGCGTCAGCGGCGAGGAGGCGGCGCGGCTGATCCCGAAGATCGAGGCGGCCATCGCCGCCTATCCCTATTCCAAACCCGGCGGCTACCGCATCTGGCCGGGGCCGAACTCCAACACCTTCGTCGCCCATGTGCTGCGCTCGGTGCCGGACCTCGGCGTGGTGCTGCCGCCCGACGCGGTAGGCCGCGACTACCTGCCGGAGGGCCGGATCTTCGCGGTCGATCCCGACGGCAGGGACGTTCATGTGACGCTCTACGGCCTCCTCGGCATCTCCGCCGGCCTGCGCTCCGGGCTGGAGCTGCACATCATGGGCCTCGTCGCCGGCGTGGATTTCGTGCGCCCCGCGATCAAGATCCCGGCGATCGGGCGGATCGGCGTGTAGCGCCACCTCGAAAGCCGCGATGCTGAAGACAAAGCCAGGGTCGAGGCGAGCCAGCGCGGCAATCGCACTTGCGGTCGTTTCCGGCTTCCTGATCCTGCGCTGCCTGTAGGCCGTGCGCCGCCGGCCCGACGGCGGGGATGAGGGCGCGCGCGCAAACGGCCGCCTTCCAACCAAAAGTCACGGCTTGAACTGCCGTATGCCCCGTGCGAGGTCTTCGGCCTCGAATTCGCAAGGTTTTCCCATGTCCGACAGTGTCACGATCCCGAAGGATGCCGCGCCGCGGCTTTCCAGCCTGTTCTCCCGCGCCTACCTGTTCGGCACGCTGATGCTCGGCGGCGGCATCATGCTGCATGCGGTGGAGACCTACATCACCGCCACGCTGATGCCCTCCATCGTGCGCGACATCGGCGGCCTGCCGCTCTTCGCCTGGGCGACGACGGTCTATGTGGCGGCCTCCGTGCTCGGCTCCACCTTCGTGGCGGTGCGGCCGCGCAAGGTGACGCTCAACCATTGCTACCGGGCCGGCGCGCTGCTCTTCGGCCTCGGCAGCCTCGTCTGCGCCATCGCGCCGACCATGGAGACGGTGCTCGTCGGCCGGGCGGTCCAGGGGCTCGGCGCGGGGTTTCTCGTAGCGCTCGGCTATGCCTTCATCCGCCACGTCTATCCCGAGCCGCTGTGGAGCACGGCCTCGACGCTCTATGCCGCCGTCTGGGGCATCGCCACCTTCCTCGGCCCGACGATCGGCGGCGTCTTCGCGGCCGGCAGCGCCTGGCGCGAGGCCTTCGCGCTGCTCGTGCCGCTGTCGGTGCTGATGGCCGTCTGCGCGCCGAGGCTGCTGCCGTCGGGTGAAGGCGAGCGGGTGACGACGAGGACGCCGTTCCCGCAGATCGTGCTGCTCGTCGCCGCCGTGCTGGTGCTGTCGCTGGCAAGCTCGGTCGCCGCGCCTATGCTGCGCGGCGCCCTCGCCGCGGCAGCCGTGGCCGCCGTCCTTGCGGCGGTCGCCATCGAGCGGCGGGCGGAGGGGCGGCTGCTGCCGGCCGGCACGGCGCGCCTCTCCTCGCCGCTCGCCCGCATCTACCTCATCATGCTGATGCTGCTGGTGACGGTCTGCTCGGATATCTACATCCCGTATTTCCTGCAGGTGCTGCATGGCGTGAGCCCGCTCGTCTCGGGCTATCTCGTGGCGCTGCTGGCGCTCGGCTGGACGGCCGCGGCCTTCGCCACCGCCGGCCTGAAGGGACGGCGCGCCAACCGGACGATCGTCGCCGGCGCGCTGGTGGAGGCGCTGGCGACCGCCCTCCTCGCCGTCACGCTCGCCCGGCACGATCCGGCGGGCGGCCTCCTGCCGCTCGCCGCCGCCACGGCCTTCATCTTCCTGATGGGCTTCGGCATCGGCATGGGCTGGGCCCATCTCGTCACCCATGTGCTGCACCTGGCGCCGGCCGGCGAGACGGACAAGGCCTCGGCGGCCATCACCACCATGCAGGCGCTCGGCGCCGCCTTCGGGGCGGCGCTCGCCGGCATCGTCGTCAACGCGACGGGCCTTCTCGCCCCCGGCGGCATCGACGGCGCGCTGTCGGCGGCGCGCTGGCTCTATGTGCTGCTCGCCCTGCCGGCGGGGCTGGCGGTGCTGCTCGCCATCCGCCTTCCGGCCGGAAGGGGCGCGGCGCCGGATTGACGATTTGTTAACGGAAACCGACGGTCTTCATTGCGACCCGGCCGCCTTCTGCCACAAAAGATGAGGATCGACCGGCGCGATGCCCGGCGATTCTGTCTTCGAAAGGAACGCGACGGGTGAGACGAGGCGACGGGCAGAGGTGGCCGGACGGGAGCGGCATGGCGCATGCCGACGCCATCCTGCCGCTGGCGCTCATCCGGGACCGGGCGACGACCGATCTCATCCTCGCAGGGCTCGACGCCTCCGGCGTCGCCGTCGCGCTGTTTACGCCCGATGACGAACTGTCCTACGGCTCGCTGGCCTTCCGCGCGCTTTTCGACGTGCAGCCAGGCGCGCGCACCTTCGCCGACATCCTGCAGCACTGCCATGCCGAGGACGTCGGGCCGAAGGTGAGCGGCCCCATCGACGCCTTCCTCGCCAGGGCCCACGCCCGGCGGCGCAGCAACCCGCAGCGCAGCTTCGAGATCGACCTTCGCGACGACCGCTGGTTCCTGGTGAACGAGACGGTGCTTGCCGGCGGCTGGCTGTGGAGCGCCTTCACCGACATCACCATGCTCAAATCCAACGAGCGCATGCTGCAGGTCGCCCGCGACGCGGCCCAGCTCGCCGCCAACACGGACCCGCTCACGGGCCTGCTCAACCGCCGCGCGGCCATGGCCCGGCTCGATGCGGAGATGCGGATCGCCCGCCGCAACGGCACGCAGCTCTCGCTGGCGCTCATCGACCTCGATCACTTCAAGGCGATCAACGACCGCTACGGCCATGCGCGGGGCGACGAGGTGCTCCGGCACTTCGCCGCCGCCGGGCGCCAGCAGATCCGCGGCGGCGACGTCTTCGCGCGCATCGGCGGGGAGGAATTCCTCATGCTGATGCCCGGCGCCGGCCTGCGGGAGGCGACGCGCGCCGTGGAGCGGCTGCGCCGCCATGTGGCGCAGGCGGAACACCGCGCCTCCCTCGGCTGCACCTACACCATGTCCGCCGGCGTCGCGGAATATTGCGGCAATGCGATGGAAGACCTGTTCGAGCGCGCCGACCGGGCGCTCTACAGCGCCAAGCGCCTCGGCCGCGACCGGATCGAACAGGCGCCCTGACGCCGGCGCCTCAGTCGAAGGTCAGCACGATCTTGCCGATATGATCGCCGTGCTCCATCATGCGATGGCCGGCCGCCGCCTCGCCGAACGGCAGGACGGCGTGGATGACGGGGGCGACGCGCCCCTCCTCCAAGAGCGGCCAGGCCTTTTCCAGCAGCGCGTCGCGGATCTCCTGTTTTTCCGCCGCCGTGCGCGGGCGCATGGCCGAGCCCATCAGGCGCAGGCGCTTCAGCAGGATGGGCGCGAGGCTCACCTTCTCCGCGAAGGTGCCGCCGAGGAAGGCGATGATCGACAGGCGCCCGTCGCGGGAAAGCGACTTCAGGTTCCGCTCGAAATAGGCCGCGCCGATCATGTCGAGGATGACGTCGACGCCGGCCCGGCCCGTCTCCTCGGCGATGACGGCGCAGAAATCCTCGCTGCGGTAGTTGATCGCGCGGCTGGCGCCGAGCGTAAGGCAGGCGGCGCATTTCTCCGCCGTGCCCGCGGTCGTGAAGACGCGCGCGCCGAAGGCGTCGGCAAGCTGGATCGCCGCCGTGCCGATGCCGCTGGTGCCGCCGTGGATCAGCACGCTCTCGCCGGGCTTCAGGCCCGCCATCATGAAGAGGTTCGCCCAGACGGTGAAGAAGGTCTCCGGCAGGGCTGCGGCCCGCACCGCGTCGAAACCCTTCGGGAAGGGCAGCGCCTGGCCGGCCGGCACCGCGCAATATTGCGCATAGCCGCCGCCGTTCGCCAGCGCGCAGACCCGGTCGCCGAGCGCGTAGCCCGTGACATCCTCGCCGATGGCCACCACCTCGCCGGCCACTTCCAGGCCCAGGACGGGGCTGGCGTCGGGCGGCGGCGGATAGTCGCCCTTGCGCTGGAGCACGTCCGGCCGGTTGATGCCGGCGGCCGCCACGCGCACCAGGATCTCGCCGCGCCGCGGCTGCGGCGTGCGGCCCTCCATCACCACGAGATTGTCGGGGCCGCCATGCTCGGTGAGCCCGACATAGGCCATGGATGAGGGAAGTGACATGGGGTTATCTCCCTGCGCGGGTAAGGTGGCGTTGTCCTGCGCCGAGTCTAAAGCATGTCGCGCGAAAGTGCGCAGCGGTTTTGCGCGGCAGGCGAAAAATCGGAGCCCGGAGGTGCGAGCCTGTGCGCGGCGGCAGGCTCGTCCTGCCCTGCCGATGCCGAGGACAGGACGAGCCCGCCGTCGCTGCCCTTGGCGTCCGCCTTCAGGCCGGCGATACGGCTGCTGATCAGCTCCGCCTCGCCGATCACCTCGCCCTCCGGCAGGACGAGGACGACGGCCGAGCAGCGCATCATCGGGAAGGTCGTCTCCTGGCCGGCGCGGTCGCGGCCGCGGATCTCCCCGGCAAGCCGGTCCTCCGGCGAATAGAGCGAGCGCACCTCGCGGGAGAAATCGGCCAGCAGGCGCTCCAGCGCCTGGCGCACCGCCTCGACGGGCCGGCCGGAAATGCCGGCGAAGAAATCGTCGCCCCCGACATGGCCGATGAAGACATCCTCGCCGACGAAGTCGCGGCGCATCAGCGAGGCGAAGAGCGAGAGCGCCAGGTCCCCCTTGTGGAAGCCGTAGTGATCGTTGAACGGCTTGAAATTGTCGAAATCGAAATAGCACAGGCAGCGGGCCTGGTCGCCGTCGAGCGCCTTGTCCTGCAGGTAGTCGCGGATCGAGCGGTTGCCGGGCAGCCCTGTCAGCGGGTTCTGGTCCTCCGCCGTCTTCAGCCGCTTCTCGTTGATGATCTTCAGCAGCGAGGAGGCCGACAGGATGCCGGCATAGCGCATGTTCTCCGTCAGGATCACGCATTCGTTGCCGCCCATGCCGGTGAAGACGTCGAGCAACTGCTCGGCGGGCGTGTCGAGGTCGGCGATCGGCGCCATGGTGACGAAATGCGACAGGCTCTTCTGGTAGAGCCTGTTCTTCAGGAGGTCGCGGCCGAAGGGATGATAGGAGAGTTCCTTGACGTGGTATTCGTGCAGGATGCCGCGCGGCTCGTCATTGGCATTCAGCACCGGGAAGAAGGTGCGCTTGGGATCGCGCCGGAAGAACTCGAAGACCGATTCCAGGCTCTCGTTCTCGCGCAGCACCGCGACCTGCTCGATCTCGCGGCGGATGAGGATGCTGTCCAGCGTGCGCGAGGAGCGGCGGCGCCCGCCGGCCCGCGCGACCTGCGCATAGACCGGGCTCAGCGCGGAGAAATCCGTGACAGGGCGCGAGACGAACCAGCCCTGCACCAGATCGCAGCCGGCATCGCGGCAGGCGATGAACTCCGCCTCGCTCTCCACGCCTTCCGCGATGACGCGGATGCCGAGCACATGGGCGGCGTTGACGGTGTTGCGCACCAGGTGGCGCTTGCGGGCGTCCGCCTCCATGCCCGAGATGAAGTGGCGGTCGATCTTGAGGTAATCGACCGGATGGTCGCAGAGCAGCTTCAGCCCGTTATGGCCGACGCCGAAATCGTCGATGGCGAGCTTGAAGCCGGCAAGGCGCAGTTTCCGCACAAGCTGGGCGAATTCCGGCTGCGTGTCGTTGTCGAAGCGCTCGGATATCTCGAAACAGAGCGAGGAGGCCGGAATGCCGGCGCGGGCGAGATGGCCGGCAAGGCGCTCGACGAGGTCGGCCCCTTCGGGCACCAGGCGCGAATCGAGGTTGATGAAGAGCGTGCGCGAGCGGAAATCCGGCAGCGCGGCGAAGGCGGCGATGGCGCGGCTGTTGACCATGTGCTCCAGCGCCAGAAGCTGGCCGGCCTCATGCGCCCGGTCGATCAGGTCGAGCGGTGAGTGGAAGCCGAGGCGGTCGAAGCCGCGCATCAACGATTCGTAGCCGAAGACCGCTCCCGTCGCGGCCTCGACGATCGGCTGGAAGGCCGTTTCGATCACCAGCTTGGCGAGCGTGACGATCTCGCCGTCTCCGAAGCGGCGAAGGGCAAGCAATTCGGCGGCGGACATGCGGGGCTCCGAAAGGTGTACGTTGCCGCGAAGTTTCTCCGCCGAGACCTGAAAATTCCGTTTCTATTGTATGACAATTTCATGAAACTTCAGCAACTACAAGAAGTTGAAAAATGTGCCGCTCATATGGAAAAGGCGCGCCGCCGACCCTGACGACGGCCGGGTCACGGGCCTGCCGGCATGTCGCACGCCCTTTCACACTGCACCTCCCGCGAGCATGAGGCGCGAAACGACAAGTCCCGCCGCCACGGCGAGCAGCGAAAAAACAACCGACGCCCCGACATAAAGCGCGGCCAGGCCCATTTCGCCGCGCTCCCAGAGCAGCGCCGCGTCGAGCGAGAAGGCGGAAAAGGTGGTGAAGCCGCCGAGCACGCCGGTCGCAAGGAACAGCCGCATTTCCTGCGGCAGGTGGCCGCGGAAGGCGAAGGTGCCGGCGACCAGCCCCATCACCAGGCAGCCGAGCACGTTGACGGCAAGCGTGCCGGCGGGAAAGGCCGTGCCGAACAGCCGCGCGGCCAGCACGTTCACCCCATGGCGCCCGGCCCCGCCGATGCCCGCGCCGAGAAAGACGATCAGATAGTTCATTGTCCGTTGCCTTCACATCCGTTGGTGCGGAAATCCCGTATGGCACCTTGCCCGATATACGGAATTTCCGTATGATTCTGGTATGGGAAACAGGTTCGATCCGACAAAGGACGCCGTCAACCGGGAGAAGCACAAGCTGCCTCTCGCTTTTGGCGACCGGCTTTTCGAGGATGACGATCATCTTGTCCTCCCCTCGTTTCGCGTCGAGGACGGCGAGGTGCGCTTCAAGGTGATTGGCCTTGTGGAAGAGAAGCTGTTTACCGGCGTTTTTGTGTGGCGGGACGAGCTGCCCCGGTTCATTTCCGTAAGAAGGAGCAACAAGGGTGAAGAAAAGTCCTATCGTTCTTCCCTCTGACCCCGAGGATGCAGAGGATTTCGACGTGACCGCCGAGGCCATGGACCGCGGCCAGCGGGCCCGGCTCATCCGAAAGACCAGAACAGGGCTCGGCCTGTCGCAGACCGAATTCGCCGAGCGCTTCCGCGTGCCCGTCGGGACCCTGCGCGATTGGGAACAGGCCCGGGCGACGGCGCCGGATTTCGCCATCGCCTATGTGAGGGTGATCGGCCGGCATCCGGACCTTGTCGCCAAAGCGGTCGCCTGACGCCCGTCTTCGGGCCTTGCCACTTTGTGCACAGCCCCGACCGAAACCCCGGCGCAAGCCCCTGTACGACCGCGAAGATTTTTATTGATTGATCGCTCAATTAAAAATACGCTTGCGGAAAATCAGGGAGGGAGCATGCCGAAGGTCGGAATGGAACCGGTGCGCCGCAAGGCGCTGGTGGACGCGACGCTGCGGGCGGTCGGCGATCATGGCTCGCTGACCGTGACCATGTCGGAGATCGCCCGCCACGCCGGCGTCTCCCCTGCCCTCGCGCACCACTATTTCGGCTCCAAGGAACAGCTCGTCATCGAGACGATCCGCAGCCTCTTGCGCCAGCTTCGCGCCGACGCCGTGGCGGCGCTGACGGCGGCGGCGACGCCGCGCGAACGGCTGTCGGCGATCATCCGCGTCAATTTCCAGGCACACCAGTTCGCGCCCGAGACGGTGGCGGCGTGGCTGGCCTTCTACACCGAGGCGCAGCGGTCCGAGGCCGTGCGCCGCCTCCTCGTCGTCTATGCCCGGCGGCTCAATTCCAACCTCCTGTCGAGCCTCAAGCCGCTGTGCCCCGCTAAAAAGGCCTCCGCCATCGCGGACGGCGCGGCGGCGATGATCGACGGGCTCTACCTGCGGCAGGGCCTGCGCTCTGCCCCCGTCAGCATCGAATCCTCCATCGCGCTGACGGAGAGCTATTTGACTGCGCAGCTCGCGGCCTGCCCGAGGGGGCACGCGGAATGAACGGGGCGGGAGATACCCCCCTGTGCCCTGCCGGGCACCTCCCCCGCACGGGGGGAGATCGGCTGGTGGCAGGGCCGTGCCACGATTCGATCTCCCCCTTTGTGGGGGAGATGCCCGGCAGGGCACAGGGGGGTGAAGCCCCGCACACAATCGCAACTTCAGGAACCCGCCCATGACCGCCAACAAGCCGAACATCCTGATCATCATGGTCGACCAGCTCAACGGAAAGTTCTTCCCGGACGGGCCGGCGGACTTCCTGCATGCACCGCACATGAAGGCGCTTGCCGCCCGCTCGGCGCGGTTTTGCAACAACTACACCTCCTCGCCGCTCTGCGCGCCCGCCCGCGCCTCCTTCATGGCCGGGCAATTGCCGAGCCGCACGCGGGTCTACGACAATGCCGCCGAATACGTCTCCTCGATCCCGACCTTCGCGCACCACCTGCGCCGCGCCGGCTATTACACGGCGCTGTCGGGCAAGATGCACTTCGTGGGCCCCGACCAGCTGCACGGCTTCGAGGAGCGGCTGACGACGGACATCTATCCCGCCGATTTCGGCTGGACGCCGGACTACCGCAAGCCGGGCGAGCGCATCGACTGGTGGTATCACAATATGGGTTCGGTGAGGGGCGCGGGCGTCGCCGAGATCACCAACCAGATGGAGTATGACGACGAGGTGGCGTTCCTCGCGAACCAGAAGCTCTATCACCTCTCCCGCGAGAACGACGACGCGGCCCGCCGCCCCTGGTGCCTCACCGTTTCCTTCACCCATCCGCACGACCCCTATGTGGCGCGCAAGAAATTCTGGGACCTCTACGAGGACTGCGAGCATCTTCTGCCGGAGGTCGGCATGCTGGAGGAACAGGATCCGCATTCGGCCCGCATCCTCGCCTCCTGCGACTACGCAAAGTTCGCCATCAGCGGCGAGGACGTGCGCCGCTCGCGCCAGGCCTATTTCGCCAACATCTCCTATCTCGACGAGAAGGTCGGCGAACTCGTCGACACGCTGACCCGCACGCGCATGCTGGACGACACGCTGATCCTGTTCTGCTCGGATCACGGCGACATGCTCGGCGAGCGCGGCCTGTGGTTCAAGATGAACTTCTTCGAGGGCTCGGCCCGCGTGCCGCTGATGGTGGCCGGCCCCGGCGTCACGCCCGGCCTGCACCGCGCGCCGACGTCGAACCTCGACGTGACGCCGACGCTCTGCGACCTCGCCGGCATCTCCATGGAGGAGGTGATGCCCTGGACGGACGGCGAGAGCCTGCTGCCGGTCATCAACGGCGCGGAACGCACTGCGCCCGTGCTGATGGAATATGCGGCCGAATCCTCCTATGCGCCGCTCGTCGGCATCCGCGAGGGCAAGTGGAAGTACATCCACTGCGAACTCGACCCGGAACAGCTCTACGATCTCGATGCCGATCCGCTCGAACTCAGCAACCTTGCGACCTCGGACGATCCCGTCGTCAAGGCGACGCTCACGGCCTTCCGGCAGATGCGCGAGGCGCGCTGGGACATGGCCGCCTTCGACGCCGCAGTGCGCGAGAGCCAGGCGCGGCGCTGGGTGGTCTACGAGGCGCTGCGCAACGGCGCCTATTATCCCTGGGACCACCAGCCGCTGCAGAAGGCCTCCGAACGCTACATGCGCAACCACATGAACCTCGACAACCTTGAGGATTCCAAACGCTACCCGCGGGGAGAATGAGATGAAAGCCCAACCGAAAGCCTCGCACTTCATCGACGGCGCGTATGTGGAAGACACGGCCGGCACGCCCTTCGAGAGCCTCTACCCCGCCACCGGCGAAGTGATCGCGCGCCTCTATGCCGCAACGCCGGCCATCGTCGAAAAGGCGATCGCCTCCGCCAAGCGCGCCCAGAAGGAATGGGCGGCGATGAGCCCGACGGCGCGCGGCCGCATCCTCAAGCGCGCTGCCGAGATCATGCGCGAGAGGAACCGCGAACTCTCCGAACTGGAGACGCTCGACACCGGCAAGCCGATCCAGGAGACCATCGTCGCCGACCCGACCTCGGGCGCGGACGCCTTCGAATTCTTCGGCGGCATCGCGGCGGCGGGCCTCAACGGCGACTACATCCCGCTCGGCCAGGATTTCGCCTTCACCAAGCGCGTGCCGCTCGGCGTGTGCGTGGGCATCGGCGCGTGGAACTATCCGCAGCAGATCGCCTGCTGGAAGGGCGCCCCGGCCCTCGTCTGCGGCAATGCCATGGTGTTCAAGCCGTCGGAGAACACGCCGCTCGGCGCGCTGAAGATCGCCGAGATCCTCATCGAGGCCGGCCTGCCGAAGGGGCTCTACAACGTCATCCAGGGCGACCGGACGACGGGGCCGCTGCTCGTCAACCACACGGACGTCGCCAAGGTCTCGCTGACCGGCTCCGTGCCGACGGGCAAGAAGGTCGCCGGGGCGGCAGCCTCCGATCTCAAGCATGTGACGATGGAACTCGGCGGCAAGTCGCCCTTGATCGTCTTCGACGACGCCGACCTCGAAAGCGCCATCGGCGGGGCGATGCTGGGCAACTTCTATTCGACCGGCCAGGTCTGCTCGAACGGCACCCGCGTCTTCGTGCAGAAGGGCATCAGGGACAGGTTCCTGTCGCGCCTCAAGGCACGGACGGAGAAGATTATCATCGGCGACCCAATGGACGAGATAACGCAGCTCGGGCCGATGGTTTCCAAGGCCCAGCGCGACAAGGTCCTCGACTATATCGAGAAGGGCAAGGCCGAGGGCGCGACGCTGCTGACCGGCGGCGGCATTCCGAACGACGTCTCGGGCGACGGCTACTATATCCAGCCGACCGTCTTTGCCGGTGTCACCGACGACATGACGATCGCGCGCGAAGAAATCTTCGGGCCGGTCATGTGCGTGCTCGATTTCGAGCATGAGGACGAGGTGATCGCCCGCGGCAACGCCACGGAATTCGGCCTGTCCGGCGGCGTCTTCACGACGGACCTCACCCGCGCGCACCGGGTGGTGGACCGGCTGGAGGCCGGCACGCTGTGGATCAACACCTACAACCTCGCCCCCGTGGAAATCCCCTTCGGCGGCTCCAAGCAATCCGGCTTCGGGCGCGAGAACTCGCTCGCCGCGCTGGAGCACTATTCGGAGCTGAAGACGGTGTATGTCGCGATGGGCAAGGTCGAGGCGCCGTATTGAGGGCTTGCCCCTCACCCTAGCCCTCTCCCCGCAAGCGGGGAGAGGGGACGTGCCAGACGAACGACCATCGCTTGGGGAAGCCGGCGCGGCATATCCCTTCTCCCCGCTTGCGGGGAGAAGGTGGCGGCAGCCGGATGAGGGGCATCCAGGGAAAAGAGAACACCACCATGCAGAACGCAGACTACATCGTCATCGGCTCCGGTTCCGCCGGCTCGGCGCTGGCCTACCGTCTTTCCGAGGACGGCAAGCATACGGTCATGGTGCTGGAATATGGCGGGTCGGATATCGGGCCGTTCATCCAGATGCCGGCGGCGCTCGCCTGGCCGATGAGCATGAAGCGCTACAACTGGGGCTATCTCTCCGAGCCCGAGCCGAACCTCGACAACCGGCGCATCACCGCGCCGCGGGGAAAGGTGATCGGCGGGTCGTCCTCCATCAACGGCCTCGTCTATGTGCGCGGCCATGCGGAGGACTTCAACCGCTGGGAGGAACTCGGCGCGCAGGGCTGGGCCTATGCGGACGTGCTGCCCTACTACAAGCGCATGGAGACCTCCCATGGCGGGGAAGCCGGCTGGCGCGGCACCGACGGGCCGCTGCATGTGCGGCGCGGGCCGGTGACCAATCCGCTCTTCCACGCCTTCATCCAGGCCGGGCAGCAGGCCGGGTTCGAACTGACGGACGACTATAACGGCTCCAAGCAGGAGGGCTTCGGCCTGATGGAGCAGACGATCCACAACGGCCGGCGCTGGTCGGCGGCCAACGCCTATCTGCGCCCGGCGATGAAGCGGCCGAACGTCTCGCTCGTGCGCTGCTTCGCGCGCAAGATCGTCATCGAGAACGGCCGGGCGGTCGGCGTGGAGATCGAGCGGGGCGGCGCGATCGAGGTGGTGCGGGCGAACCGCGAGGTCATCGTCTCGGCCTCCTCGTTCAATTCGCCGAAACTGCTGATGCTCTCCGGCATCGGCCCCGCACAGCACCTGAAGGACATGGGGATCGAGGTGAAGGTCGACCGGCCGGGCGTCGGCGCCAACCTGCAGGACCACATGGAGTTCTACTTCCAGCAGATCTCGACCAAGCCGGTCTCGCTCTATTCCTGGCTGCCGTGGTTCTGGCAGGGGGTGGCGGGTGCGCAGTGGCTGTTCTCCAAGGGCGGGCTCGGCGCCTCCAACCAGTTCGAGGCCTGCGCGTTCCTGCGCTCGGCGCCGGGGCTGAAGCAGCCGGACATCCAGTACCACTTCCTGCCCGTCGCCATTTCCTATGACGGCAAGGCGGCGGCCAAGAGCCACGGCTTCCAGGTGCATGTCGGCTACAACCTGTCGAAATCGCGCGGCAGCGTGACGCTGCGCTCGGCCGATCCGACGGCGGACCCGGTCATCCGCTTCAACTACATGAGCCACGAGGAGGACTGGGTGAAGTTCCGCCACTGCGTGCGCCTCACCCGCGAGATCTTCGGCCAGAAGGCCTTCGACGAGTTCCGCGGGCCGGAGATCCAGCCGGGCGAGGCGGTCGAGAGCGACGATCAGATCGACGCCTTCCTGCGCCAGCACCTGGAAAGCGCCTACCATCCCTGCGGCACCTGCCGCATGGGCGCGGCGAGCGACCCGATGGCGGTCGTCGATCCTCAGACCCGCGTCATCGGCGTGGAGGCCCTGCGCGTCGCGGACTCCTCGATCTTCCCCCACGTCACCTACGGCAACCTCAACGCCCCCTCGATCATGACCGGCGAGAAGGCGGCCGACCACATCCTCGGCAGGCAGCCCCTCGCCCGCTCCAACCAGGAGCCCTGGACGAACCCGCGCGCGGCGCTGAGCGACCGATAAAAGGTTCCAGAAACAGAAAGGCCGGGCATGGGTCCGGCCTTTCCGCATGCTCTTCCGACCGGAGGGTTAGAAGAAATAGAACGAGAAGTCGTTCGAGTTGAGATCCGCCTTGTCGACGCCGGCAAGCTTGATCGTGTTGTCGCCGTATTCGATGACGGCGCCGTCGGCCGTGTCGGTGGCGTGGGCGAGAAGGTCGGAGAAGTTGTAGATCACGGCCTTGTCGAGGTGGATGACGTCCGACTTGGCCTTGCCGGCCTGGAAGTCGGTGATCGTGTCGTTGCCCTGGCCCTTCTTGAAGACGAACTGGTCGCTGCCCGAACCGCCGCTCAGCGTGTCGTTGCCGGCACCGCCGTCGAGCTTGTCGTTGCCCTTGCCGCCATAGAGCTTGTCGTTGCCCGCGCCGCCGTCGAGCTTGTCGTTGCCGGCATCGCCGTAGAGCTTGTCATTGCCCTTGCCGCCCCAAAGCGTGTCGTTGCCGCCGGCGCCCTTCAGCGTGTCGTTGCCGTTGCCGCCGGAAAGCTTGTCAGCCTTGCCGAAGCCGGTGAAGCTGTCCGAACCGGTGCTGCCGTTGAAGACGATGGCGTTCTTCTTCAGGACGGCCAGAAGGCTGCTCGTCGCGCCGTCCGTGGTGAGCTTGCCGGCCATGAGGTCGCCGAGGATCTCGCCGGCCAGCTTGGCATCCGTCACGCCCAGGCCGGAGATCTTGAGGTCCGACTTGAGGGCGAACTTGCCCGTCTTCTCGTTCAGGTCGATGCCGCTGCCGAAATCGACCGTGCTCAGCGAGCCCGTGATCTTGTGCGTGACCATGTCGTATTTCCAAGGCGACTTGCCGGACGACGCCACGATGCCGAACGTCTTGGCGTCGTTGACCGAATATTGCGTGCCGCTCATCGCCATCGGGTCGGTGCTGTTGAAGGAGCCGTATCCCGCACGCGTGAAGCTCTTGTCGTAATTCGCCAGAAAGGCGGCGACGTTGATGCCCTTGCCGTCCTTGTTCGCATCGCTGGCGGTGATGGTGATGGCCATGATTTCGTCCTTCCCCCGGCGGGCCACCGGGCCCGCGCATAAAACTTGACTACCATGCTCAGCTATTAAATCTGAATTTTGCTGTCAAGTTTTTTGATCGCCCGGCGAAGGCGGCAGGATTTCTGCCCTTGGCGCGACTTGGAGAGATATTTGCTCCTGCGCCGGTCTTTCAGAAATCCGTTTTGCTGTCTCGCGCGGCACAAGGCTGCGATAATCCGGCAAATTCTCGCAAAGGCATGGATTGGAATGACTGCTCTCACCGGAAACGGGACCGCGCAGGCCCTGAACGACAAACTCGCCGAACTCGACCTTGCCGGGCGCCTCGCGCTGGTGGCCGGGCTCGGCGGGCGTTCCGTCTTCACCACCAGCCTCGGCATCGAGGACCAGGTGATCACGGCCGCCATCGGCACCGAGCGTCTCGGCATCGACGTCGTGACGCTGGAGACCGGCCGGCTCTTCAAGGAGACCGTCGACCTCATCGACGAGACCGAGGACCAGTACGGCATCGCCATCGAGCGTTATCGTCCCCGCAAGGAGGATATCGACGCCTATGCCGCGCAATACGGCCTCAACGGCTTCTACGAGAGCGTCGAGGCCCGCCACGCCTGTTGCGGCGTGCGCAAGCTGAAGCCGCTTGCGCGCGCACTCGAAGGGGCATCCTTCTGGATCACCGGCCTGCGCCGCGGCCAGTCCGGCAACCGCGCCGACACGCCCTTCGCGGAGTTCGACGCGGAACGTAACCTGATCAAGATCAACCCGCTCGCCGACTGGGACATCGAGCGCATCAAGGCCTATGTGGCCGACAATGCGGTTCCGGTGAACCCGATGCACGGGCGCGGCTATCCCTCGATCGGCTGCGAGCCCTGTACGCGCGCCATCAAGCCGGGCGAGCCCGAACGGGCCGGCCGCTGGTGGTGGGAGAACGACGAGAAGCGCGAATGCGGCCTGCATGTGCCGGAATCGGCGATCCCCTCCCTCGAATCGAGCGCCCTTTAAAGATCATCCGCCCGAAGAGGCGCAGTCATCCGGAGTACCCCCTTTCATGTCCGATATCCGTCACGAAGCGGAAGCGAAGCCCAGCGCAACGCACAAGCCGCCGCTCGATCCGCATCTGAAGGCGCTGGAAAACGAAGCGATCCACATCTTCCGCGAGGTCGCCGCCGAATTCGAGCGGCCGGTCATGCTCTATTCGATCGGCAAGGATTCGTCCGTGCTGCTGCATCTGGCGCGCAAGGCCTTCTATCCCGGCCGCGTGCCCTTCCCGCTCCTGCACGTCAATACGGGCTGGAAGTTCGCCGAGATGATCGCCTTCCGCGACAAGGTGGTCGCGGACTATGATCTCGACCTGATCGAGCACATTAACCCGCGCGGCGCGGCGGAAAACGTCACGCCCTTCACGCACGGCTCGGCGCTCTATACCGACATCATGAAGACCGAGGCGCTGCGCCATGCGCTGGACACCGGCAAATTCGACGCGGCCTTCGGCGGCGCGCGGCGCGACGAGGAAGCCTCGCGCGCCAAGGAGCGCATCTATTCCTTCCGCACGCCGGACCACCGCTGGGACCCGCGCAACCAGCGCCCGGAACTGTGGAACATCTATAACGGCATGATCCGCAACGGCGAGAGCGTGCGCGCCTTCCCGCTGTCCAACTGGACCGAGGTCGATATCTGGCGCTACATCCAGGCCGAGGACATCCCGATCGTGCCGCTCTACTTCGCGGAAAAGCGGCCCTATGTGGAGCGCGACGGCATGATGATCCTCGCCGAGGACCCGCGCCTCGAACTGCTGCCCGGCGAAGTCAAGCAGGAAGGCGTCATCCGCTTCCGCACGCTCGGCTGCTTCCCGCTGACCGGCGCCATCCGCTCGCAGGCCACCACGCTCGACGACATCATCGCCGAGCTGGAGACGGCCACCGTCTCCGAACGCCAGGGCCGCGCGATCGACCGCGACCAGTCCGGCTCCATGGAAAAGAAGAAACGCGAAGGGTATTTCTGAGATGACCGTTTCCGCCACCGCAACCGCCGAGGTTCTCGTCCCCGTCGAAGAGCCGGCCATTGATCAGGTTCGGGCGATCCGCGATTCCCGCCCGCTTCGCCTCATCACCTGCGGCTCGGTCGACGACGGCAAGTCGACGCTGATCGGCCGCCTGCTCTGGGACACCAAGGCCGTCAAGGAAGACCAGGCCGCGACGCTGGAGCGCGACAGTTCCGGCAGGCAGAACGATCTCGGCCTGCCCGATTTCGCGCTGCTGCTCGACGGCCTGCAGGCCGAGCGCGAGCAGGGCATCACCATCGACGTCGCCTACCGCTACTTCTCGACGGACCGCCGCTCCTTCATCGTCGCCGACACGCCCGGCCACGAGCAGTATACCCGCAACATGGCGACCGGCGCCTCCACGGCGGACCTCGCCGTGCTGCTGGTCGACGCCCGCGCCGGCATCCTGGAACAGACGCGCCGCCATGCCACCATCGCCGCGCTGATGGGCATCCGCCAGTTCGTGCTCGCGGTCAACAAGATCGACCTGACGAACTACGACCGCGCCCGTTTCGAGGGGATCACGCACGACTTCAGGGAATTCGCCCTGACGCTCGGCGTCAAGCAGATCACCGCCATCCCCATGTCGGCGCTGAAGGGCGAGAACGTCGTCTATGAGGGCAGCAAGGCCATGCCCTGGTATGACGGCCCGACGCTGGTCGAGACGCTGGAAAAGGCCACCACCCGCTCCAACCAGACGGTCGGCTTCCGCCTGCCGGTGCAGCGCGTCTCGCGCCCCGGCGAAAGTTTTCGCGGCTATCAGGGCACGGTCGCAGGCGGCTCGGTCAAGCCGGGCGACTCGGTCGTCGTCCTGCCCTCCGGCATGGTCGCGAACGTCACCAAGATCGTCACCTTCGACCTCGTGCGCAACGCGGCCGTGGCGGGCGACGCGATCACGCTCGTGCTCGACCGCCAGGTGGACGTCGCGCGCGGCGACATGATCGTCGCCATCGACAGCCAGCCGATGACCGGCCGCGGCTTCGACGCGCAGCTCGTCGCTCTCCAGCCCGAAGGCATCGAGCCGGGCAAGCGCTACTGGCTGAAGAGCGGCGCGCGCCGCCAGCGCGTCAGCATCGATCCGGTGAGCCAGCTCGACCTGAAGACCTCGAAGTGGAACGCGGCCGAGAAGCTCGGCATGAACGCCATCGGCAAGGTGCACCTCACCTTCGACGAGCAGGCGATCTTCGACAGCTACGAGCAGAACCGCACGACGGGCGCCTTCATCCTGATCGACCCCGACACCAACAACACGGTGGCCGGCGGCATGATCACCGGCCGCCGCTCGGATATCGGCGGCATCCACAAGGACGACCAGCGCGTGCTCCTCTCGCTGCCGGCCGACCTCGCCGAGAAGATCATGGCGACCGAACTCTTCGCAAGCCGCCGCCAGGACGTGGACGTGCGCCACACGAATGCCGGGCGGGCGGCGGAGATTTTGGCGGATCTGGACGAGTAGGGTTTGGCGTAAGAGGCCCGTCAGCTTCGAGAACAAAAAAGGGGCCGAACGGCCCCTTTTCCTGTGTCGTGCGCTCAGAAGAAGAAGTACCAGAGCAGGAGCACGACGAAGAGCGGAACGCCCATCAACCAGAGGATCAAAGCCCGAGCCATCGGAATTTCCTTTCCCAAACCGTTGTGTCGATCGGGAAATGGCCGGGACGCCGAATTGTTCCATCAGGGGTTGGTGAAACACCCCCCTCACCGCTCGCGGAACGCCTTGGAAAAATAGTCGGCGAGCGGCTTGATCAGGTATTCCAGCGGCGAGCGCTCGGTGGTCTGGATGAAGGTCTCGACGGGCATGCCGGGCATGACGTGCTTGTCGCCGAGCTTGGCCATCTCGCCGCTGTCCGGCTTGATCTCGGCCTTGTAATAGGTGGCGCCGGTGCGCTGGTCGGCCAGCACGTCCGCGGCGACCTTCGTCACATGGCCGAAGATCTCCGGCGTCGAGCGGTGATCGAAGGCGGCGAAGCGGATATGCGCCATCTGGCCGACATGGACCTGGTCGATCTGCGTCGGCGAGATCTGCGTGGTGATGACGAGGTCCTGCTCCTGCGGGATGATGTAGAGCAGCGGATCGGCCGGGCGGATGACCGAGCGCAGCGCGTGGACCTGCATGCCGAGCACGACGCCGCCCATCGGCGCGGTGATGTCCATGCGGCTCAGCGTCTCCAGCTTGGCGTTGCGGTTCTCCTTGAGCTCGGCGATCTTCGCCTCGATCTCGCGCAGCGCCGTCGTCGCCTCTTCCCGCACCGTCGAATGGATGTTGAGGATGGCGATCTCGATCTCGGCGACGCGGCCGGCATTCTCCGCGATGCTGGCGCGCGCCTGGCTGATCGTGCCGAGGATCTCCGCCTCCTCGCGCTGCAGCGCCAGCACGCGGCTGGCATTGGTCAGCGACTGGGCGAGCAGCTTGTTCTGGGCCTCCAGTTCCCGGCCGATCAGGGCGAGCTGGGTCTCCAGCGCCTTGATGCGGCTTTCCAGGCCCTCGTTCTGCTTGGCGATCTGCGCCTTCTTCTCGTCGAGCTGGGCGGCCTGCTTGCCGCGCGTCTCGGCGCGCGCCGCCATCAGCCGCTTCTGTCCGGCGACGATCTCGGCGGCTTCCGGATCGGTCGCGGCGGCCGTCAGGAGTTCGGCGTCGAAAGTGATCTCGGCCTTCTCGTCCTGCTCGGCCTGAAGACGCGCGGCGGTGCCGAGCAGGCTGAAGAGCTGGCCCTCGATGACGGCGAGCTCGGAACGGTCGAACATGTCGTCGAGCCGCATCAGCACGTCGCCCGCCTTCACCACGTCGCCGTCCTTGACGCGGATATCGCCGACGACGCCGCCCGTCAGGTGCTGCACGATCTGGCGGTTGCTGGCGACCTCGATGATGCCGCCGGCGACGACCGCACCGTTGATGCGCGTCAGCGCGGCCCAGGCGCCCATGCCGCCGAGCAGCACGAAGACCGTCGCGTAGCCGGCGATCGCATAGCCGCGGCTCGTCCACTTCCTGTCCCTTGCGCCCGTTTCCCGAACCATGGCCGACCCCTTACTTGTTGCTGCCGCCGCTGCCGGCGACGACCTGGGTGTGGTTGCGCAGATGCGCGCGCAACACGTCGTCGCGCGGGCCGAAGGCCAGGCGCTGGCCGCCTTCCATGATGAGGATGAGCTCGCATTCCTCGATCGCCGCCGGCCGGTGCGCCATGATGACGACGGACCTGCCCTCCGCCTTCAGGTTGCGGATGGCGAGGTTGAGCGCCATCGAGCCCTCGGCGTCGAGGTTGGAGTTCGGCTCGTCGAGCACGACCAGCACCGGGTCGCCGTAGAGCGCGCGGGCAAGGCCGACGCGCTGCTTCTGGCCGCCCGACAGCCGCCCGCCCATGGCCGGCAGCTTCGTGTCGTAGCCGTCCGGCAGGCGCAGGATCATGTCATGCGCGCCGGCCTTTCTTGCCGCCTCCACCACCTTGGCCGGATCGGGATCGAGCGCCATGCGGGCGATGTTCTCCGCGACCGTGCCCTCGAACAGCACGACATCCTGCGGCAGGTAGCCGACATGCTCGGCAAGGCCGTCCGTGCCGTACTGCTCCAGCGAGGCGCCGTCGAGGCGCACCTTGCCGGCGGCCGGCGGCCAGATGCCCGTCAGCACGCGGGCGAGCGTCGACTTGCCCGACGCGCTCTGGCCGATGACGCCGAGCGCCTGGCCCGGATGCAGCTCCAGGTTCAGCATGCGCACCGTGGCGACCTGCTCGCCGGGAGGCACGACCGTGACCTGCTCCACCTCCAGGATGGCGCGGGGCTTGGGCAGCGCGGTGCGCGGGTCCTCCTCCGGAACGCGCGCGAGAAGCTGGGAAAGGTTGTGCCAGCCCTGCCCGGCGCGCTGGATGAGCGACCACTGGCCGATCGCCCCCTCGATGGGCGCCAGCGCCCGGCCGATGATGATGGAACTGGCGATCATCGCGCCGGCGGTGATCTCGTTCTGCAGCACCAGGTAGGCGCCGAGCGCCAGGATCGCCGATTGCAGGAAGACGCGGAAGGTCTTGGAGGTGATGGAATAGAAGCCGTTGCTGTCGGAATAGCGGATATTGGCCTCGAGCGCCTTGTCGCGCAGCATCTGCCAGCGGCCGGCGACCGCGCGGCGCATGCCGAGCGCCCGCACCGTGTCGCTCTCCTTCTGCAGCGTCTGGGTCATCTCGTCGCTGAGCCGGCCGGCGATCATCGCCCGCTCCTGGTCGTCCTTCGTGCCGTTCTGGTTGAGCCAGGTGAGGCCGACGAGGATGAGGCCGCCGACGATGCCGAGCACGCCCATCCAGGGATGGAAGGTGAAGATGATGAAGAGGAAGAAGGGCGTCCAGGGAATGTCGAAGACGGTGAACAGCGCGGGCGAGGACAGCACCTTCTGGATCGCGTCGAGATCGCGCATGCCGGTGACGGTGGAGATGCCCTGGGCATGCAGGTGCGTGCGGTCGAGCACGGCGTTGAAGACGCGCTTGTCGAAGCGGGCCTGGAAGCGGGCGCCGATGCGCGCGGCGACGCGGCTGCGGATATGGTCGAGCACGCCCATGACGAGATAGAGGCCGATGATCAGCCCCGTCAGCGCCACCAGCGTCGCCTCCGAGCGCGAAGAGAGCACCCGGTCGTAAATCTGCAGCATGAAGAGCGGCCCGGTCAGCACCAGCAGGTTCACGAAGAAGCTGAAGAGGCCGATGGCGAGGAAGCCCGCGGCGCTCGACGACAGCACGGCTCTGAGTTCCTCTGTACCGGCCTTGCCCGATGGACGCATGAAACTGTCTCTTCAAAGATCGCCGCCGGAGCCCGGCCGGCGGACCGGTCGCCTCCGAGCGGCGAAGGGCCACTCGACCGCCCCGCCGCGACCGGCCGGATGCGGGGGCCGCGCGCATCCAGGCACGCGTCCTCGTTAGAAGACGGTATAGGGCCCGGTTTATTCGCAAATCAACAGAATTCCGCCGAAATACTCGAAACATAACCGTTAAAGTCATGTTTTTGTGTCGGACTTTGCCTTTTCCGCCTCGTCGCTCTTGATATCGATCTTGGCGAGGATGAAGAGCACGATGAAGCAGGCGAGCGTCGCCACGACCGCGACGAACCAGTGGCCGAGGCCGACGGAAAGCCCGACGGCGCCGGCCAGCCACATGCCCGCCCCCGTCGTCAGCCCCTTCACCTCGCCGCGCGAGAAGACGATCATGCCGGCGGCGAGGAAGGCGACGCCCGAGGTGACGGCCTCGATGACGCGCAGCGGATCGATGCGCACCTGCTCTTCGGCAAAGCCCGCCATGTGCACGCTCTCGATGGAGAGGATGGCGAAGACGCAGGCCGCCAGCGCCACGAGGATATGGGTGCGCAGCCCCGCGGCATGGGCGCGGTATTCCCGCTCCGCGCCGATCACCGCCCCGAGCACGATCGCCCCCGTCAGGCGGGCGAGGAGCACGGGATAGGGCACGGCGGTGCGGGGAAAGAGGTCGGCGATGATCTGGTCCATGGCTCGCCAAACGCGCAAACCCCGCCCCAGTTCCCCCGCCCCCCCCGAAAACAATTTTTCCCCGGCCTTCCGGCACTTTCCCCAACCACACGATTTTTTTTGATGTTTTGCGCTTGTCGAAACGAAAAGCCTGTTCTATAGAGGCGCCGCTGGTCACGGAGTGTAGCGCAGTCTGGTAGCGCACCACGTTCGGGACGTGGGGGTCGAGTGTTCGAATCACTCCACTCCGACCAGCTAAGTCCGTCTAACGTAAGGACTTTCAGCCATCCCGAGGGCTGACAGAACCCCCCTCACAAGCCCGTGGCGATCGAATCGAAAAGGCCCTCCAAGGAGAGCCTTTCCTGACTAATCGGCCCGCCTGGAACGACTAAGAGCACCTAACTCAATCGATCTTTTGCGCGCAGCCTCTACAGCCACACTCACTCGTGATGCCAGCCCACCATCTTCGGCCATCAATACGCTGAGCGCTGCTGCCGTGGTGCCGTTTGGACTTGTTACTTGTTCGCGCAGGGCCGAGGGCGCCATTTCACTGTCCAACGCGAGCTTCGCCGCACCGAACACTGTCTGTTTTGCCAGAACCAGCGCCAACTCGGCGTTCAGCCCGGCGCTGGTGCCGGCTGCTGCAAGAGCTTCGATAAAATAGAAGACATAAGCGGGTCCGGATCCAGAGACCGCAGTAACGGTATCCATCAACCCCTCATCGTCGACAAACGCCACGCGCCCGACCGTCGATAACAGGCGCTCTGTTGTTAAGACGAAGTCTGGCAGCCGAGCAAGTTCGTTGGGGCAACAGACGATCATGCCTTCCCCTATCGAAGCCGGAGTGTTCGGCATGGCGCGGATGACTGCGACGGAGCGTCCGACACGATTGCTGATTTCATCCAGGCAAACGCCAGCAGCAACGGAAATGATCAGCGCCTCCGTGGACAGCAGCGCACCATATCGAGCCGCAACATCCCCGACCGTCTGCGGTTTGGTAGCGATAACAAGGATATCGATACGGTATCCGAAGGGCAATTCATCTGGCGAGGCATATGCTTCGACACCCAGCCCCAAAGCGCGCGCCCGAAGATCATCATTCGGCTCGATCACGATGACCTCATGCCCGAGTGCGACGACCCATCTGCTGAGCAGCGCAAATCCCATATTCCCGGCACCGACCAGTGCAAGCTTCGACATCATGTCATCCTTGGTTTGAAATAACGGTTTCCAGGATTCGCAAGTCTTCCGTGCCCTCCGCCAAAGCCGGGGATTCTTCCCAAGCCCCAAGCGCCACGCTGACCAGGCGCTACTTGGCCACCATGACAACAGATGATGGAGTGCCGAACTACCCTCCAGACGCGAAGAAACCCAGTATATCTAGATGGCCTTCTGCAATTCCGGCAGGGCCTCGAAGAGATCGCCGACGAGACCGTAGTCGGCGACCTGGAAGATCGGGGCTTCCTCGTCCTTGTTGATCGCGACGATGACCTTACTGTCCTTCATGCCGGCAAGGTGCTGGATCGCACCGGAGATGCCGCAGGCGATGTAGAGCTGCGGCGCGACCACCTTGCCCGTCTGCCCGACCTGCCAGTCGTTCGGAGCGTAACCCGCATCGACGGCAGCGCGGGACGCGCCGACGGCGGCACCGAGCTTGTCGGCGACCGGGAGGATCACTTCCTGGAACTTCTCCGACGAACCAAGCGCACGACCACCCGAGATGATGATCTTGGCAGAGGTCAGTTCCGGGCGGTCCGACGAGGACAGCGCATCCTTGACGTGGGTCGACAGGCCCGGGTTCGCTGCGGCCGCGATGGTCTCGACCGAGGCTTTGCCGCCCTCACCTGCCGCAGCGAAGGAGGCCGTGCGGACGGTGATCACCTTCTTCGCATCGGTGGACTGAACCGTCTGGATGGCATTGCCCGCATAGATCGGACGCTTGAACGTGTCGGAAGAGACCACCTCGACGATCTCCGACACCTGCGCGACGTCGAGCAGCGCGGCCACGCGCGGCAGCACGTTCTTGCCCACCGAGGTTGCCGCCGAGACGATGGCGTCATAGCTGCCGGCCAGCGAGACGATGAGCGCTGCCAGCGGTTCGGCGAGGTTGTTGGCAAGGGTTTGGTCGTCGGCGAGCAGCACCTTCGAGACGCCTGCCAGCTTCGCCGCCTGCTCGGCGGCGGCCTTCGCATTGCTGCCGGCGACGAGCACATGCACGTCCGAACCGATCTTGCTTGCCGCCGTCAGGGCTTTCGCCGTCTGGTCGGAAAGGTGTGCGTTGTCGTGATCTGCCAGAAGAAGAATGGCCATGATTATGTTCTCCCTTTCCGGTCTCAGAGCACGCCGGCTTCGTTTTTCAGCTTGTCGACCAGTTCCGCGACCGACTTGACCTTGACGCCCGCCTTGCGGCCCGACGGCTCCTCGGTCTTCAGCACCTTCAGGCGCGGGCTGGTGTCGACGCCGAAATCGCCGGGCGTCTTCTTGTCGAGCGGCTTCTTCTTCGCCTTCATGATGTTCGGCAGCGAGGCATAGCGCGGCTCGTTGAGGCGAAGGTCGGTGGTCACCACGGCCGGCAGCTTCACCGAAATGGTCTGGAGACCGCCGTCGACCTCGCGGGTGACCTGTGCGCTACCGTCGCCGATCTCGACCTTGGAGGCAAACGTCGCCTGCGCCCAGCCGAGCAGGGCCGAGAGCATCTGGCCGGTCTGGTTGCTGTCGTCGTCGATCGCCTGCTTGCCGACGATGATCAGTCCCGGCTGTTCGGCCTCGGCCACGCCCTTGAGGATCTTGGCGACGGCGAGCGGCTCGACGGCGTCGTCCGTCTCGACCAGCACGGCGCGGTCGGCGCCCATGGCAAGGGCCGTGCGCAGCGTCTCCTCGGCCTTGGCCGGGCCGATCGACACGACGACCACTTCCGACGCCTTGCCGGCTTCCTTCAGCCGCAGCGCCTCTTCCACGGAAATCTCGTCGAACGGGTTCATCGACATCTTGACGTTCGCAAGCTCGACACCCGAGCCGTCGGACTTCACGCGAATTTTGACGTTGTAGTCGACGACGCGTTTGATGGGTACAAGCAGTTTCATCGAGTGATCCTCGTTGCGTTGGTCTGGTCGGCGTTACGCCGCTTTGTGGTAGGCCGCATTCGATGGCGCCAGAGCCGGTCTATTGAGAATGCGGTCAGAGATCTTTTCGGCCATCATCATGATCGCCGCACTGAGATTGGCCGTAACGATCCGGGGCATGATGGAGGCATCAACGATACGCATCCGCCGCACGGCTTTCACACGTCCATCGCTATCGACCACGGCCTCGTCGTCGACACCCATGCGGCAGGTGCCGGCGGGATGGTAGGAAGATCCGAGATTGGCGCGAACGAACCTTTCAAGATCCGCGTCGCTTTGTGTGTCGGCACCAGGTGCAAGCTCCTGGCCGCGGAACTTGTCCCAGGCCGGCTGTCGGATGAGCTCACGGGCGAGCCGCACACCGTCGACGAGATCCTGCATGTCCTGACGAGACCGGAGGTGATTGAAAACGATCGAAGGAGCGTCATCGGGCCTGGCCGAGCGGAGCGTTACCGCGCCGCGGCTTTCCGGGCGCGACAGGTCCATCCAGAACTGAAAACCCGGGATGGCGACGAGCTTGCCGTTCTTCACATGCCGCGTAAGGGGCAGAAACTCGAACTGCATGTTGGGAAACGACACGTCCTCGCGGGTGCGCAAAAAGGCACCGGTCTCGAAGAAATTGGTCGCGCCGAGCCCCTTTTTCATCAGCAACCACTCAACGCCCAATTTCGCGCGGCCAAACAGGTTGAGATCGGAAACAAGAGAATCCTCATATTTCGTGGCGTACTGCAGGTTGACGCCAGGATGGTTTTCGAGGTTCTTGCCGACTTGCCGCGCCTCCGCCTTGAGAGGAATTCCGTGCCGGCGAAGCTCGTCCGGATCGCCGACCCCGGACAGCATGAGCAATTGCGGGCTGTTGAAGGCGCCTGCGCATAGAACGACCTCCCGCTCGCATATGACCTGCCGTTTCATTCCGTTCTCAAGCACCTCGATGCCTACGGCAGCGCCGTTTTCGATTACGACGCGGTTCACCATCGCATTCTTCAGGATGTGGAGGTTTTCCCGACGCTCGGCGGGATGCAGATAGCCGCGCGCGCTCGACCAGCGCTTGCCGTCGTGGATAAACGACTGCGCGACATGCAGCCCTTCCTGGCGGTAGCCGTTGTGGTCAGGCGTAACGGAAAAACCGGCCTGCTCGCCACCGCGAAGGAACGCATCGTACAGCTTGTGCTCGGCCTTGCATCTGCTGATCCGCATGGGGCCATCGCCCCCGCGCCATTCGTCTGCGCCGCCCTCGAAGCTTTCCATCTTCCGGAAATACGCAAGGCAATGCGCGAAATCCCATTCCGTCAGGCCGCTCTCCGCCCAGCCGTCAAAATCCATGGGGTTGCCGCGATTGTAGATCATGGCGTTGATGGACGAGGAGCCGCCGATGAGCCGACCGCGCTTTTCGTCAATCGTCCGACCGTCGAGATGCGGCTCCGGTCCAGACTGGTAGCCCCAGCCTATCTTCGAATTCTGATAGACGAAAGGAAGCGCCGCAGGCATCGAAAGCATGAGACCGCCGTCCGAGCCGCCAGCCTCGACAAGCAGCACCCGGATTGCCGGATCCTCGCTCAAACGCGCCGCGACGATGCAGCCCGCAGATCCGGCGCCAACGACGACATAGTCATATTTCACGTTGCGTCCCCTTAGTGTTCGCCGCGAACCTTCGAAATGCGCTTCAGCATTCACAACACCATCTTTGGATACGATCTTATTAAAATGTATAAAATAATGTCAAATAGAAATTGCCGAGTCGGGCGAAATGACGCGCCGGCGGCCCCCGAAACTTCCGAAAGCCTCGCCTAAATCCGATGCCTGCGGGTCGCGTGCACGGACTTCTTCGTTTGCTCGATATGACTGACAAGGAGGGCGATCGCCTCATCGGTCATGGCGCGTCGGCATAGATCGAGAAGCTGCTCATGCTCTTGCTGTGGCCTGTCCTTGCCAGCGGCCAGCGAGACTTGCGCCCTGACAAAGCGGTTTACGTGACCGTAGTTGGCTTCGATCATCGCGAGAAGCCGTGGCCTATGGCATGGCGCGTAGATCGTCCAGTGGAACTGCCAGTTCATCTTGCCCCAATGGGCAGGATCAGGTTCGCGATTATAGTCGTCCAGAATCCGCTCGGCGAGCTCGAAATCCTCGTCGACCATTTCCGGTATGGCAAACCGCAAAGCATGACATTCAAGGGCGATGCGGATATCGAGCATTTCGAGAACATCATCGACAGACAACGACGTGACGATCGCGCCCTTGTTCGGCTCGATCCGCACGAGACCCTCTGCTTCGAGTTGACGCAATGCTTCCCGCACCGGAATGCGGCTCGTCCCGTACTGCTCGGCCAATTGGTCCTGCCGAAGCTGCGTGCCTTCGCCAAGGACGCCGCCGAGAATGGCGTCTCGCAGTCCGTCGCGCACCATTTCAGGCGCAGATCGCTTGGTCTCCATGGTCTAACCTTTCTTGCCGCCGCGCGACGACAGGGCGCACCGACGGCTGCGGACATGGCGGGAGCCGTACTCAGGAGAATTCCCGCGACGCGAGGGGACAACACTCGAACGGCCATGTCCCTCGTTTCCCGACACCGAACGGCGCGACGTGCTATCGGATATGCTGGAGGAAGGTAGCCAGTCGCTCGCTCGGCGGATTTGCCAGAAGCGCCTTCGGATCACCGTCGTGCAGGATGTGGCCCTTGTCGATGAACAGAAGCCGGCTTCCGACATCGCGTGCAAAGCCGATCTCATGCGTGACCACGACCATCGTCATGCCCTCGTCCGCGAGCTGGCGCATGACTTGCAGCACCTCATGGCGAAGTTCGGGATCGAGCGCCGATGTCGGCTCGTCGAAGAGCATCAGCTTGGGGCGGATGGCGAGCGCGCGCGCGATGGCGACGCGCTGCTGCTGGCCGCCGGAAAGCTGGCTCGGATAGTGATCGGCCCGCTCCTTCAGCCCGACCTTTTCGAGCAGGTCGCGGGCGATCCGTTCAGCCTCGACCTTCGTCGATCGCCTGACCTTCAGCGGGCCGAACATGACGTTCTGCAATGCCGTCATATGCGGGAACAGGTTGAACTGCTGGAAGACCATGCCGGCCTCGAGCCGGATCCGACGGATTTCGCCGGCCGTGCCCTTGGCGCTGATCCCGTCGACGATGAGGTCGCCGCCCTGGATCGTTTCAAGCGCGTTGATACAGCGCAGCAGCGTCGACTTGCCCGAGCCCGAAGGCCCGATCAGGAAAACGATCTCGCCGGGCTCGATAAAAAGGTCGACACCCTTCAGAACGTCGAGCGTTCCGAAGCTTTTCACGACTTTGCGAAATTCGACGATGCTCATGTGAGGTGCGCTCGCTTTTCGACAAGGCGGAAAATGATCGCCATGATGGAGATGATCACCAGATAGATGGCTCCGACCGCCGTCCAGATTTCGACGGCACGGTAGTTCTCCGTCATAATTTCCTGGCCGGTGCGCGTCAGTTCGGCCACGCCGATGACGATGAGCAGCGACGTATCTTTCAGGCCGATGATGAACTGATTGCCCAATGCCGGCACCATGCGCCTGAAGGCAACGGGGCCGATGATGTAGAGAAGCACCCGATGGAGCGGCAGGCCCATGGCAAGGCCGGCTTCGCGAAGCCCGTTCGGAACCGCCAGAAATCCGCCGCGGACGATCTCCGAGAGATATGCCGATGAGTTAACGGTGAGCGCGATCATGCCTGCCGTCAGCGCCGTCAGCTTGATGCCGAGCAGCGAGGGCAGCGCGAAGTAGATGAACATGATCTGCACCACCATGGGGGTGCCGCGGATCAGTCCGACATAGACCTGCATTATGAGTGACACGGGTCTTGGCGCGTAGGTCCTGACAACGCCGATCACCGTTCCCAGGATCATTCCCGCCGTAAGCGACGCGGCAGCAACCATGACGGTTACGGCCGCGCCGCGCAGCAGTGCGGGAAGAGCGTCGATGATTGCCGACCATTCGAAGGTCATGACAGCTCCCCTTGATTGTTGGTTCCGGTTAGCCGTGAGCGCCGAGTTACTCGGCGGCCTTGCCGAACCACTTCTTGTAGATGGCGTCGTAGCGGCCGTCGGCCTTCACCTTCTTGAGGGCCTCGTTGACCTGACCGACCAGTTCGCTGCCCTTGGGGAAGGCGATGCCGACGGGAATGCCGTCGCCGACCGGCTTCTCGACCACCTTCACCTTCCCGTCGCCTTCGACCTGGGCGTAGTAGGCGAGGAAGGGATAGTCATAGACAACCGCGTCGGCGCGTCCGGCCTGCAGCTCCATGAACATGTTGGTGACCTGCGGGAACAGCGTCACCTCCGCCGTCGGCGCGTTGCCCTTCAACCATGTCGTCGAGGCAGCACCCGTCACGGACGCGACCTTCTTGCCAGCGAGATCCTCACCGGTATTGATCGCCGAATTGTCAGCCGCGACGAGAATGCCGAGCGCGCTCGTATAGTAGACGTCGGAGAAATCGACGACCTGCTTTCGGGCGTCGGTCATGAAGATGCTGGAGATCGCCAGGTCGATGTTGGCCGTCTGGAGCGCCGGGATAAGGGCGCCGAAGTCCATCGGGTTCACGGTGTACTTGAAGCCCGCTTCCTTCGCGATTTCGGCGAGAAGATCCTGGTCGAAGCCGACATACTTGCCGTCCTGCACGAAATCGAACGGCTTGGAGTCGATGCTGGTGCCGACGACGATCGTCTTCTCCTGCGCGTGGGCGGCGTTTGCGAATGCGGCCGCGACGACGACCGCAGCTAGAAATGCGCGTCTCTTCATTTCGATTGTTCCCCATTTTTCCGTTGTCAGGGCCGTAAGGTCCCATGGTCGCTTCTTTGCGGTAGGCATGTCCCCACCGATTGCCTATGCATACAATCACGTAAAATTCTATAAATCAACAACTTATTGTATAAAATTATGACGGACCGGATAAAGCCATCGCGTCATGGGTAGCCTGACGAATTGGCGAGCGCACTCACCTCCATGCCGAACAGTCAGGAAACGGGCAGCGACCGCACCAAAGACCGGGACGAGGTGAGTGTCTCTAACCTCGTCCCGATATCTGCAGCGCTAAACGCGCTTCTCCGAAACCATCTTCGTCCGGAGATAGGCTTCGAGACCTTCAGCCCCGCTTTCAGCACCATAGCCGGATTCGTTTACGCCCCCGAAAGGCGTCTCCGCCTCGTGCACCGACGTGTGATTTATGCCGACGACACCGGCATCCAGGGCTTCGCCGACATTCGCAGCCGTCGACATGCTGCTGGTGAAAGCGTAGGCGGCAAGACCGAAGGCAAGCGAGTTGGCCCGCTCGACAACCTCATCGAACGTGTCGAACGGCGCGATCTGCGCCAGCGGGCCGAACGGCTCTTCCGTCATCACGAGAGCGTCGTCGGTGACATCGCGCAACACGGTCGGCGCATAGAAGAACCCCTTGCGATCGAGTCGTTCGCCACCAAGCGAAATCGAGGCGCCCTTTGCCACCGCGTCTTTCACATATTCGTCCATGAGGTCGAGCCGGCGGCCGGTGATCAGCGGACCCATAACCGTGCCCATATCGACGCCATTGCCGACGACGACCTTGCGACTGCGTTCCACGAAACCGGCGATGAACCGCTCATAGACGTCCTTCTGGACATAGAAGCGCGTCGGCGAGGTGCAGACCTGGCCGGCATTGCGGAACTTCGCGGCGATCAGGACGTCGAGCGCCTTGTCGAGATTTGCATCGCTGAAAACGAGCACCGGTGCATGGCCACCAAGCTCCATCGTACAGCGCTTGAGGCTCTCCGAAGCCAAGCGTTGCAGAAGCTTTCCGACCGGCGTCGAGCCGGTCAAGGAGACCTTGCGCGGGATTGGCGAGGCAATCAGATGCTCGGAGATCGCGGCCGAAGGCCCGAACACGATATTGAGTGCGCCCGCCGGGACGCCCGCATCCTGGAAGCATCGGCCGATCGCGACCGCCGTGCCCGGGGTCTCGTCGCTCGGCTTGACGATTATGCTACAACCCGCGGCCAGGGCTCCGGCGATTTTCAGCGTGACGTTGCCCGCCGGAAAATTCCATGCCGCAAACCCGAGCGCGGGGCCGACGGGCTCCTTCATGACCAGTTGGCGGACGCCGGCCACGCGCGCTGGAATGATACGGCCATAGGCGCGCTTTGCCTCTTCGGCATACCAGCGGGTCGCATCGGCGCAGAACTGGACCTCGCCGGCAGCTTCGGTGAGCGACTTACCGTTTTCGAGCGTCAGTGTTCTTGCGATATCACCCTTTCTCGCTTCGATGAGATCCGCGGCCTTGCTGAGAATGTCCCAGCGATACGCAGCCGTCATCGTCTTCCAGCTGCGAAAAGCACGGCCTGCTCCGGCGAGAGCGCGATCGAGGTCGTCCGTCGTCGCATGGGGAACCCGGCCGATCTCCATCTCGTCTGCGGGATTGACGAGGGAACCCGTTTTCCCGTTGCTTGCCTGCACCCACTCGCCATCGATGAGCATCTCAAGTTTCTCGGCGTACATGATCGTTCCTCTTTCTCGGCGCGGCTGCGACACGGGTTCGTTTAGGCCATTGTATAAACCAATAACATCATGTATGCAATTATTCTTCATTGTATAAGATTATAGGGCAGAACACACCAATGCCGACTGTAGATATATCAACGGAAGTGGCTGTCATCGGGGCCGGAAGTGTCGGCATTGCCGTGGCCTATTATCTGGCTCGCAAGCATGGCTGCCGGAACATCGTCATCATCGACCCGCGCGATCCCATGAGCCTTACCTCGGCCCAGTCGGGGGAAAACTACCGCAACTGGTGGCCGCATCCGGTCATGACGGCGTTCACAGACGACAGCATCGCGCTGTTGGAAGACATCGCGTCGGAGACGGGAAATCGGATCAATATGACACGGCGCGGCTATGCACTGATCACGCGCCGTTCGCAGCCGGACGATCTCATCGAGGATCTTTTCCGCGGCTATGGGTCGGAAGCGGAACAGCTTGTCCGGTTCCACACCGGAGCCGGCTCACATTCCATGTATCAGCCGCCGGCATCTTCGGCCTGGGAAGGCGCGCCTGGCGGCATTGACGTCCTCCAGGACAAGGCGCTTATTCGACAGACCTTTCCGGCTTATGCCGATGACGTCGCCACGATCCTTCATGTCCGGCGCGCCGGTTCGATCAGCGGCCAGCAACTCGGGCAGTTCATGCTCGAATACATCAAGGCCAACGGCGGGCGGCTGATCCGGGGGGATGTCACCGCGATCGAAACGGGCTCACCGTTGACCCTGCGCATAGCGACTCCGGAAGGTCACAAAACACTCTCGGCGGAAAAAGTCGTCAATGCGGCCGGACCATTCCTGAAGGATGTTGCCGATATGGTGGGCGAGAATCTCGGAGTCTCCTGCGTCTATCAGCAGAAGATCGCCTTCGAGGACCGGGAAGGTATCGTTCCGCGCGACCTGCCCTTCACCATCGATCTCGACGAACAGACACTTTCCTGGACGGACGAGGAGCGTGAAATCCTGTCAGAGGACCCGGAGACGGCCCGGCTGACGCAGATGATGCAAGGTGGCATCCACTGCCGCCCCGATGGCGCCGAGGATGGGAAGTGGATCAAACTAGGCTGGGCCTTCAATCACAAGCCCTCCGATCCGCATGGCCCGGAGCCGATCGACACCCAGTTTCCCGACATCGTCCTGCGCGGTGCGAGCCGCCTCCAGCCGGGCTTGGCCACCTATATCGGCAAGCTTCCGCGCGGCGCCCACCACTATGGTGGCTACTATGCGATGACTGAGGAAAACTGGCCCCTGATTGGTCCGATGCGGACGCCCGGCATGTTCGTTGCCGGTGCCCTGTCGGGCTTCGGCACAATGGCGGCCTGCATCAGCGGCGAACTTTGCGCGGACTGGATGGTCGACAAGCCGAAAGCGCCCTACGCCCACATGCTCGCCCCCTCGCGTTACGCCGATTCGAACATCATGGCGGAACTGAAAGCGCAGGCTAGCCGCGGACATCTCTAAATATCGATCGGGAAGGCGGCGCGGCCGCACCTTGCCGATCTCCACGAATGATGGAGAAATAAGTGAAGAAAGACATCGTCATCATTGGCGGAGGCGCAATCGGCGCTGCTGTCGCCTACTTCCTTCGCAAGATGGATCCAAGCGTATCCGTCGCCGTAATCGAGCGCGATCCGACCTACAATCTCGCTTCCACGCCGCGCGCCTCGGGCGGCGTTCGCAGGCTCTTCTCGCTGCCGGAGAACATTGCGCTATCGAACTACAGCATTCCGTTCTTCGATACCTTCGCGCAGACGATGGCATTCGACGGCGTTCCCGCAGATATCGGCCTGAAGAAGAACGGCTATCTCTTCATCGTTCCGCCGACGAGCCGAGACATGCTCAAGGCCAACTATGATACCGAGCTCGACATGGGCTGCAACGTCGTCTGGCTCGAGCCGGATGAGCTGAAACACACGTTCCCGTCGATGAATGTCTCCGACCTCGGAGCGGCAGTCCATTCTCCCGATGACGGCTGGCTCGACCCACACAGCGTATTGATGGGCTTCCGCAAGAAGGCCCGTTCCATGGGGGCAGAATTCATCGCCGACGAAGTGGTTGGCCTTGATCGCCAGAGCGGCACGGTACAGCGTGTCAAGCTGAAGTCCGGCGAGACGATCGAGGCGGATCATTTCGTCAACGCCGCCGGCGCTTGGGCCAAAGACATCTGCCAAATGCTCGGCTTCAAGGCGCCGATCGAACCGTTGCGGCGCTTCGAACACTATTTCGAGTCCGAAGATCCGATCGAGCCCCTGCCCTACCTCAAGGATCCAGAACGTCTCGCGTTCCGGCCCGAAGGAAAAGGCTATTCCGGCGGCGTGCCGACGCTCGCCGAACCCCGCGGCTACAATTTCGAGGTCGATCACGACTATTTCGAGAACGTGGTCTGGCCGGCGCTTGCGCATCGCTTCCCGCAGTTCGAGAAAACGAAGTGCAAGAACACGCTTCCCGGCCTGTATGATCAGAATGACTTCGACGGCAACGTGATCATCGGCCCAGGCGCCGATGGCCTCGGGAACTTTCACATGCTGGCGGGCTTTTCGGGCCACGGCCTGATGCATGCGCCGGGCTGCGGTCTGGCGATGGCGGAACTGCTGCTGAAGGGGCGCTACGAGACGATCGATCTGACCCGCTTCGGCTGGCAGCGCCTGTTGGATGGCACGCCTTTGCCGGAACGCGGCATCATTTGAATGACGACGGGGCGGCTCGAGCCGCCACGTTCTTGCGTCCTCAGCGGTGTCGCAACGTCGCGCGCAGAGATTTCTGGGTCTGCTCGATGTGTTTTTCGAGCAAGGCGACCGCAGCATCGACTTCATTTTCCCGGCACAGGCGCAGGAGCTCGACGTGATCCTGCTGCGGTTTCGTCTTGCCGGTCGCGCTGGAAACCTGCCGGCGGATAAACCGGCTGACATGGCCGTAATTCGCTTCGATCATGGCAAGCAAGCGGGGACGATTGCACGGGCTATAGAGCGTCCAGTGGAAGCGCCAGTTCATCTCGCCCCAGAGCGCCGGATCAGGCGCCCGGTCGTATTCGGCCAGAACCTCTTCGGCGACATCGAGATCCTCGATCGCCATGTTGGGGATCGCCAGCTTCAGCGCGCGGCATTCCAGCGCGATCCTGATATCAAGAAGTTCAAAGACATCGTCGATCGATATGCCTTTGACGACTGCGCCCTTGTTGGTCTGGATCTCCACGAGCCCTTCGCTTTCAAGCTGACGCAAAGCTTCACGAACCGGGATTCGCGAGGTCCCGAACTGTTCAGCCAACTCGTCCTGGCGAAGTTGCTGACCTTCGCCGTATTGTCCGGCAAGTATCGCCTCGCGCAAACCGTCGCGGACGAGATCGGGCGCCGATTTGCGCACTTCGCCTGTCCTGGGGGCCATTCTGCCATCTCCTCACTCAACCGTTGGATTAAGATCGCCGTGCTTTGTATAAATTTGTCAACAAGGCCTCGCGCACAACCACAGCTCTTTGACCGACAAAGCGTGTCTCAGAGGTCCTGGCTGCTTTTCCCCGACCCACCTCCCTTGCAATCGGCCACCGCAGAAACAGAAAATTCCGATGCGGTCACTCTTGCCAATTTGTGCGAAATGAATTTAGAGTTTCACGGATTTATACAATCATATAGATTTGTATAAATCCGTGAAACTCCCCGCTTGATCCAGTGTCATGCGCAATTCGAAACGAGAAGAGGTTTTCAATGCCGTGGGTTCGTATCGATCTTTCCGCCGGGCGAAGCGAAGAGCAGAAGAGCAAGACGGCAAGGGCCGTCACCGACGCCATTGTCGAGTTCTGTGGCTGCACACCGGAATCCGTTAGCATCGTGTTCAACGACGTCACTGCGGAAAACTGGGCATTTGGTGGGCAGTTGCTCTCGGAAAAGCAAAAAGACGCCTCTGCCTGAACACCTTTCCCTCGCATGTGCGCGAGCGCAGCGAGGCAATGACGCGTGCCGGATGGCGCCCATATCGTCCGCTGCCACGCCTCGGTGAAACGCTTGGGAAATTGAGATGTCCAAGACCTTCTTTGTGACAAGCGCGAACTCGGGACTGGTTTTCGCGATCGCGAAAGCCGCGTCGGCGGCAAACCATAAGGTTCTCGGCACGGGACGATCCAAGACCAGCGCGGCATCGCTCGGGATGGCGCTGCCCGCGGTTCATCCGGCCATGAAGGGACCATCGAGGAGGCGGTCTCCGCGAAGCTTCTTCGGCTCGGCAACTCGATCAACCAGTGGCGGGCGCTTTCGCGATCGACCGACGGGAACTGGGACTGAAGAAGCCACGACGAATGAGGATCGAATACGTCCGCGATTGCATCGCGTGCAGGTATCTTCTGAAAAACCTCCGAATTGAAGCAAGCGCGAAACGGCCGGCAATTTGCCGCCGGCCGATCTTTAGCGCTGTGTGCGTTGACTACGCTGGCAGCGCGCCGCTCTTCTTGGCCGTCCAGGTGGCGATATAATCCATCAGGCCGGGGTTGAGGCAGTCATAGGGTTCAAGATCGAGTTCGCGCAGGCGCGCACGCACGCCGTCCATCTTCGCCGGGTCGCAGCCACTCTCGATGATCGAGGAGACGAAGGCGGCAAAGCCCGGTTTCGCCCAGCCCTGCTCCTGGAAGCGTTCCGGATGCACGAAGGACAGGCCCTTGAACGGATGATCGCGCTCGACCGGGCCGTAGAGATGCACGCCGCACTCCTTGCAGGCATGACGCTGGATGAGGGCAGCCGCGTCGACGACTGCGAGCTTGTCGCCGTTTTCGACGACCTCGACAGTGTCCGTCGGCGCGACGGCGACAACCGAGAAGACGGCACCTTCCGGCTTCCAGCACTTGGTGCAGCCGCACGCATGGTTGTGGGCGATGTCGCCCTTGATGCGGACTTTGACCGGATTGCTCGCGCAGTTACAGACGAGCACGCCGCCGGAAAAGGCGGCATCGGTCGCTTTGAACCCGTTGTCGATGGATGGATGTATCGCGATGCTTGGCATGGGCTTCTCCTCCTTCATGGCCGGCGCGGTATGCGCGGCCGATAACAGGCGCCGCCAGCGCTGACGCGGCGGTGCAATGAACGGATTGCGAGGTGCAGGCGGTCTTGAACCGGCTTCAGTATACCACAATGCCGCGGATGTCGGCACCGGGCTCGCCATTGCGCTCGATGCCCATGTCGCCGGTGGCGACGCCCTCGTCGTTGTAGAGCACTTCGGTCGCGGCAAAGCCGGGATAGATCTCGACGCCGAGCTGCCTTGGTCGCGAGCCACCGACAGACATTGCCGAGCGAGACGATGTAGTTGCCGTGGTTGTTCATCAGCGGCGGCATGAAGGCATTCGGCAGGCGCACGGAGCCGGCCGGCCGAGCAGCAGGAAGTGGTCGTCCTTGACCTCGGTCTTGAAGGGAGGACGGCGGCGATTAGCCCATCCACAGCGCCCAAAATGCAAGGAGCGGCTTGCCTCCCGAGCGCATGGCATGACGGATCATCGGCACATTGTGAAACGACCCCCCGACACCAGGGGAAAACCAGTTCCCATCCCCTTGCCGAAAGAGCCCTTCGGAAAGCACGAGATAGGTCTCCTCGGGCGCATGGTCGTGGTCAGGATAGCGAACGTTGGGCGCCAGAAGCGAAACCCCCAGCCCAAGGTCCGAACGATTTTCGAAACCACCAGGTCCGATGATCATGCAGTTCCCATGACCGTCATGGAAGTTGTCACTGGCGGTTGCCGCATCCCAGGTCGAGCGCCGCCGCCAGCTCAATTGCGGTTCCAGAGACACAAAGGCATCGACCAAAGTACGGAGCGTAGCCTGCTTCGGCTGATTGGCGGCCACACTGGGAAGATACGAGCAGACGGGAAGCCTCATCCTCTCCGCCTCGATCGCGCCGGTCGATCGATGGAGGGCATCGAAAATCCTGGTAATCGATGCCCGCGACCGCGGATCGGTGGCAAACTCCGAATAGGCATCCCGGGCCGCATCAATCAATGCGCCGAGCGCAGCAGGTCTTTCCGTCATCGTTCCCTCTCCGGCCGCCGAGGCAGCATTACCCTCAGATGTCTTTTACGAGCCGCAATGCGTCATAGATAGCCGCATGCGTGTTGCGAGCAGCGACCGCATCGCCGATCCGGAACAGCTTGAACTTACCTTCCGGATTGTCCTCCCGTTGCTGCGGCCGGCCGTCGATGAGGTCGGCATAGTCGACGGCCCCCCCATTGGCGGAATGCGGCTGCAGTTCGAAGTAGAGGTCGTCGTTGGATCGCGTCCCATGGTTGACGATGATCTGGTCGTGGCGCTGCTCCTTGCGGATACCGCCATAGTCGCTGCCGATCGTCGCGATGAGCTGGTTGCCGTCCTTGCGAACCTCTTCGAGAAGATAGGTCACCGTGAACTTCACGTCCTTGTTCTGCAGCGCGCGCATATAAGGAACGAGGTTCATGGCCATGACCTCGGGAGAGAATGCACGGTCGCGCGTCATGATCTCGACCTTCGCGCCGGTCGTGGCAATAATTTCGGCGGCCTGCAGCGCGGCATGGTCGCCGGCGTCATCGTAGATCAGGACGTCGGTCCCCGGCTTCACGTCGCCGGCAATGACGTCCCAGGCCGAGCACACCAGCTCGTTACCCTGGCTGAGCACCTCGGTGTGCGGCAAGCCGCCGGTCGCGACAATAACGACATCAGGGTTTTCGACGAGAACCATATCCGCATCCGCCCATGCGTTGTAGCGGACTTCCACGCCCAGCGCCTCGCACTGAGCGAGCCTCCAGTCGGTGATACCCAACATCTCGCGCCGCCGCGGGCTCTGCGCGGTCAGGAGAATCTGGCCGCCGGCTTTCGCCGCCGCCTCGAGGACAACGACCTCATGCCCGCGCTCGCCGGCGACACGCGCCGCTTCGAGACCGCCGGGGCCTGCACCGACGACCACGACCTTCTTCTTCGCGGGCGCCTTCGGAACGACGTGCGGCATCGTCTCTTCGCGGCCGGTCGCGGGATTATGGATGCAGAGCGCCATGCCGCCCTGGTAAATTCTGTCGAGACAGTAGTTGGCGCCGACGCACGGCCGGATGTCGTGCTCGCGCTTTTCGAGGATCTTGCGCACGATATGGGGGTCGGCGAGATGCGCGCGCGTCATGCCGATCATGTCGACCTTGCCTTCCGCGATCGCGAAGCGCGCCGTTGCGACATCCTGGATGCGCGTTGCATGGAAGACCGGAAACTTGGTGGTCGCCCGGACCTCGCCGGCGAGTTCGAGGTGAGGCGCGCTGGCCATGCCCATGATCGGAATCTGGTCGGTCAAGCCGGCATCCGTCTCGATATGGCCCTTCGTGACGTTGAGGAAGTCGATAAGTCCGCTGTTCTTCAGGCGCCGGGAGATTTCCAGCCCCTCTTCCTTGCCGTAGCCGACCGGCGTGTCTTCGTCCGCGACATAGCGGACGCCCAGGATGAAGTCGGGTCCGACGCGTTCGCGCACCGCCGCCAGCACTTCGAGGGAGAACCGCATCCGGTTTTCCAGCGAACCGCCATATTCGTTGTTCAGGTGGTTGCTCATCGGCGACCAGAATTGCGACAGGAGATGGCCGAAGGATTCGAATTCCACGCCGTCGACGCCGGCTGCCTTCATGCGTTCGCTCGCATCGGCGAAGTCCTTCTTGATCCGCTCGATGTCCCACTTTTCGATAAGCTTCGGAAACGCGCGGTGAGATGGTTCGCGCTCCTGGGTCGGCGCGGCGACGGGCAGCCAGTCCGCCTTGTCCCAGCGGGTGCGGCGCCCGAGATGGGTCAGCTGGATCATCACGGCTGCACCGTGCTCGTGACATTCGTCGGTGAGCTCGCGCATCCATTTCACAACCTCGTCCTTGTAGGCGAGGACGTTGTTGAACACGGGCGGACTGTCACGCGATACGGCCGCCGATCCCGCGGTCATGGTCAGCGCAAGACCGGCCTTCGCCCTTTCGACATGATAGGCGCGATACCGGCCCTTCGGCATGCCATCCTCGGGATAGGCCGGCTCGTGGGATGTCGTCATCAGGCGGTTGCGGAGCGTTAAGTGCTTGAGCTTGAAGGGCTGCAGCAGGGGATCGTTCGACATCAGCGAAGCTCCAATGTAGGAATTGTGCATCAATCGATAATGGGAAAGGTACATAAATGTCAACATAACAGTTCATGCACGTCTCAAATTTGTGACAAGGGTGTACCTTTTTAGTTGCGCCCGCGTTTTTGCTCTGTTAGGAGAAAACCATGGAACAGACTTTGGCCGATAGCGGATGGCGAGGTTCACCGGATGTCTGGCTTGCCGCCGCATACGAAACCCTCCTGGAATCCGGGGTCGATGCGGTTCGCATCCAGACGCTATCGAAGAAGCTCAACCTGGCGCGCACGAGTTTCTATCGATCCTTCGAGGATCGGGAGGAACTGCTGGCCGCCCTCCTTGCCAGATGGCGGGAGAAGAACACCGGCAACGTCCTCAAGCAGGCAAGCGCCTACGCGGACACGCTGGTCGAAGCGATCCTGAACGTCAGCGACTGCTGGTTCAACAACGACATCTTTGACTCGAGGTTCGAATTCGCCGTGCGAAGCTGGGCAATGCAATCTCCCGAAATCCTGGCCGAGGTCCACGCTGCGGACCGCGCCCGGATCGGTGCGATCGCGGAGATGTTCGCGCGTTTCGGCGAAGAACCCTTTGCGGCCGACGTACGCGCCCGCAACATCTACCTTCTTCAGATCGGCTACATCTCGATGCAGATGAAGGAGGATATCGCGCTGCGCATGAAGCGCATGCCCGAGTACCTGAAGGGTTTCACCGGAAAACCTCCCAAGCAGAAGGACCTCGATCGCTTCTTTGCCCGCCACGGCATCACCAGGGAGCAGATGGAGGCCGCCCATGAGTGAACTCGCGCGTATGGGTGTCATCGGGGCGCGGGGATGGCTTGGCGGCGCAATCGTCGCAGCCATCCTCGATGCCGGCTACCGGCGGCCGGAAGACCTTACCCTCTCCTATCGCAACCGGCAGCCCGAAGGCCCCGCCGGCGCGCACTGGACGACGGACAACCAGGAGCTTGTCGATCGATCGGACGTGGTCATCGTCTCGGTCAGGCCAGAGGACTTTCCGGCGCTTCGCCTCTCGGCCGAGGGCAAGCTCGTCATCTCCGTGATGGCCGGCGTGCCGCTCGATCAGCTCGAATCGCACCTCGGTGCGGCGCGGGTGGTGCGATCGATGCCCAATGCCGCGGCATCCGTTCGCGCCTCCTATACGCCCTGGTATCCGGGCGAGGCATGCACCGCCGATGACCGGGCGCTTGTCTCCACCCTTTTCAGAGTGTGCGGCGTCGCGGATGAGGTCGGAAGTGAAGGCCAGCTCGATTACTTCGCGGCGCTGACGGGCACAGGACCCGCTTACCACGCGCTTCTCGCCGACACCTTGCGGCGTGATGCGATCGCAAGGGGGATCGCCCCCGATGTCGCAGCGCGCGCAACGACGACGCTCCTGCTCGGATCGGCGAAACTCATGGAGCACGATGGCCGCCCGGTTTCCGACGTCGTTGCCGAATTCATCGACTATGCGGGCATGACAGCGGCAGCGCTCCAGTCCATGCGCGATGCACCGCTGTCTGCCGTCGTCGGCCGCGGCATCGACGCGGCGCTGGAGCGGGCGCGCAGCCTCCAGAACACCTCCTAGAGCTTCGAAGCTGGATCTCGCGGCGTCCAGCTTCGCATCGTCCTGCCGCCAATATTGAGGGAACGAGAATGAAGAAACTGCTCGCATCATCTTGTCTCGCTTACGGCCTGCTCGTCGGCCCGTCGATCGCCAGCGCCGCCGATTGCGGCTCCGTCACGATCGCCAGCATGAACTGGCAGAGTGCCGAAGTCCTTTCCAACATCGACAAGATCATCCTCTCCGAGGGATACGGTTGCGACGCCGAGATCACGATCGGCGATACCGTGCCGACGATCACCTCGATGGCCGAAAAGGGCCAGCCCGACATCGCTCCGGAAGCCTGGGTGGACATGCTTCCCGAGGTCGTCAAGAAGGGCGTCGAGGAGAAGAAACTCGTCCAGGCGGCGAATGCGCTTCCCGAAGGCGGTGTGAACGGCTGGTGGATCCCGAAATACCTGGCCGACGCCCATCCCGATATCAAGACGATCAGCGACGCGTTGAAGCATCCCGAACTCTTCCCGGACGCGGAAGATCCGAGCAAGGGGACCATCGCCGGCGGTCCGCAGGGCTGGGGCGCCACTGTGATCTCCGCGCAGCTCTACAAGGCCTACGAAGCCGAAAAGAAGGGCTTCACGCTGCTCGACACCGGTTCGGCGGCAGGCCACGACGCCTCGCTGATCAAGGCCTATGAGCAGAAGAAGGGCTGGCTCGGCTTCTACTGGGCGCCAACGGCGCTCCTCGGCAAGTACGAGATGGTCAAACTCGACTTCGACGCTCCCTACGATGCGGAAGCCTGGAAGTGCATCACCACGGCGGACTGCCCGAACCCGAAGCTCAGCGCCTGGCCGGTCGACCACGTCTACACGCTCGTCTCGACCGAATTTTCGGGCCGCGCCGGCGCCGACATTATGGACTATCTCAACAAGCGTGCCTGGAGCAACGACACCGTCGGCAAGCTCATGGCCTGGATGACCGACAACCAGGCCTCCGGTGAAGAAGGCGCCAAGCACTTCCTGTCAGAAAATCCCGATCTCTGGACGAAATGGGTTTCTGCGGAAGCTGCCGAGAAGATCAAGGCTTCGCTCTGAGGCAACTCCGGCGGCGCGTTCTCGCGTGCCGCCTTGTTGCGTTGGCAACAAGACCAATCGGCCGGAAAGGCGGGGAACAGTATGGACTGGTTTTACACGTTTCCACATATGGACGACAACGCCCTGCGCGACCTCAAGAAGGGCATCGACGACGCGTTTCGCGCCTTCACGCGCGCTTATGGCGACGCGCTCGAAACCTTTTTCTATCCACTTCAGCAGTTTCTCATCTATGCGGAACGGTTCATGCTCAAGACGCCATGGCCGATCATGGTTCTTCTTGTACTCGCACTTGCCTGGGGCGCGAGCCGAAGCTGGCGTATCGTCGTGGGCTGTCTTGTGACCCTTCTCGTCATTGGATACTTCGACATGTGGGAAGACACGATGCGCACCGTGTCGATGATCTTCGTTTCGACCATTCTCTCCATTACCATCGGCATCCCGATCGGCATTGCCATGTCCCGCTCCGATGGGCTGCGGAGCGTTATGAACCCGATCCTCGACGTGATGCAGACCATGCCGAGCTTCGTCTATCTCATCCCTGTCGTCATGCTGCTCGGCATCGGCAAGGTGCCGGGGCTGATCGCCGTCGTCATCTATGCCATTCCGCCGATGATCCGCCTGACGGACCTCGGGGTGCGCCTCGTTGACAAGGATGTACTCGAAGCCGCCGACGCCTTCGGCTCGTCACCGTGGCAGAAACTCACGAAGGTGCAGTTGCCGCTCGCCCTCCCCACCATCATGGCCGGCATCAACCAGACGATCATGATGGCGCTCGCCATGGTCGTCATTGCATCCATGATCGGCGTGCAGGGCCTCGGCCAGCCGGTGCTGAAGGCCATCGCCAACCAGTATTTCACGCTGGGCATATTCAACGGCCTCGCCATCGTCGGCATCGCCGTCATCTTCGACCGCGTCAGCCAGGCCTACGGCCAGCGCCTCCAGAAGCACCGGGAGATCGTCCATGGCTGATCACGCTTTTGCCGGCATCAAGATCCGCAACCTCTACAAGATTTTCGGCTCCAGCGAGGCGGCTCACGTCGACGCTGTCAAGAACGGTCTGTCGAAGGCGGAGCTGAACGATAGGTTCGGCCATGTCCTCGGCCTGAAGGACATCAACATCGAAATGCCCTCCGGCTCGATCCAGGTCATCATGGGCCTGTCCGGCTCCGGCAAGTCGACGCTTATCCGTCACATAAACCGGCTGATCGACCCGACGGCCGGCGAGGTTCTCGTCGACGGCGTCGATGTCGTCAAAATGGCAGAAGCGGACCTGCGCGAGTTTCGGCGTCATCAGACCGCAATGGTATTCCAGAAGTTCGCCCTGCTCCCGCATCGCAATGTGCTCGACAACACGCTTTACGGCCTTGAGGTACAAGGCCTCGATCGGCCGAAGAGCGTCGACATCGCCATGCGGTGGATCGAGCGCGTTGGCCTGAAGGGTTTCGAGGAAAAGTATCCCAACCAGCTCTCGGGTGGCATGCAGCAGCGTGTCGGCCTTGCCCGCGCGCTCTCCAACGACGCGCCGGTCCTCTTGATGGATGAAGCCTATTCTGCCCTCGACCCGTTGATCCGCATGGACATGCAGACGGTTCTGCTCGACCTCCAGAAGGAGATCAAGAAAACCGTCGTCTTCATCACCCACGATCTCGACGAGGCGCTGCGTCTCGGTGACCAGATTGCCATCCTGCGCGACGGCGAGGTCATCCAGCAGGGCTCCAGCCAGGATATCGTCATGCGACCCGCCGACGACTACATCGCGAATTTCGTGAAGGAAGTGAACCGCGGCCGCGTGATCCAGGTCGATGCGGTCATGACCCCGGTGAGACCCGGGCGAATTGCGAACGGCGCGACGGTGCGCGGGGAAACCAAGATCGAAGACGTGCTGAAAATCTTCGCCCGCGGCGATGTTCAGGACATCGTCGTCGTCGACCCACGAGGCAACCCTGTCGGCGAGGTGAATCTTGCAAGGGTGGCATCCGCAATGGTGTCAGCCCACTAACACCGCGGAATGTTCCGGCATGATGGACATGGATACGCACCTCATCGGTCCGGAACATTCCCTCAGGCGCAAGCTCCACAACGAGTTCCACGCTCGGCCATCCCTTTATTTCGACGGCGATATCGATGTGTGGCATCTCGCGATCGTGGATGGCGATACCGCTCCAGCCGTTCCGGAGCGCCTTCAGCAACTGGCGGCCGCGTCCAAAACCGGTGATGGCAGACACGGTATCGCCGATTTCGAAGGCGGCCGAATAAAATGGAAACTGCACACGCAGTTCCTGACCCTTACCTACACGACGGCAGCTTGCGATGCATCTTCGCCAGCTCCTCCTTTCGGGAGGCTGCGAGAAGAGTTCGCCGGACAGACGATCACCGCGGTCAGCGTGATCGTCCGCAACGGCAAGGACGGCATCTTCGAGCAGAAAACGGGCGCAACATTCGTTGCGTCCGCACATCGGTTACAAGACAGTTGAGGACTTCCAGCCCGACCCGCCGGGCCGGAACCGGAGGGCGCACGACCTCTTCGGCGACATTCGGCCGGACGGCTCCGCCCGGGAGACGATACCCGTGACGATTGCTTCCGTGATCGTACCGGTGCCTATGAAGCCAAGCCGGGATTTTGGTGGCGCCATGAAACGTCAATCCCCTGCGGGATTGTGGAAACCGGCCGGAAGGGTGAAGCCCGCTGCGGGTGCCAGCGGTTCCACGTTGGCGTCCGGCCGCGGCTTCGCGATCATCGCATGCGCCGCGATGACGGAGCGGATCGCAACGGGACGATAGTTGCGGACGAGGTCCGGCCGGCGCTCCTCCCCGGACGTCTTGTCGTTCATGGCCTCTCCTCCCGCTTGAGGTCACTGTGCCTCGAATTTCACCATCGTTCCGCCGCCGGTCGCCTGATCGGTCGGGAAGACCTCGACGCGGGCGACGTCCACATAGACCGGCAACGCGATAACATCGTCGACGATCCGGGCGATGTGTTCCGGCTGGATCGGCCGGTAGCCGTCATACAGCGCTGCCTGCGCCTGGTTGTCGGCGATGGAGGTACGGTAGAGCTCCGTCTGCACACGGCCGGGGACGATCTCGCTGACGCGGACGGACGTGCCGAGCAGGTCGCAGCGCAGGTTGTCGCAGAACAGGCTGAGGCCCGCCTTCGAAGCGCCGTAGGCACCCATGCTCGGGTAAGGCGCCTGACCACCGCTGGAGCCGATATAGATGAGGTGGCCGCGCTTGCGCGCCACCATGCCCGGGAGCATGACGCGCGTCAGGTGCAGCGGCGCCTTGAGGTTGACGTCGATCATCGCGTCGATCTCGGCCGGATCGATGTCCTGGAACGCCGCGCGGGTCGAGAGGATGCCTGCATTGTTGACGAGGACGTCGACCTCGACGCCGTCGAGCGCGGCGGCGATGCGGGCCGTATCGCGCACATCCGCCTGCACCGGGATCGCACCGGTCGCGTCGGCAAGTTCGGCAAGCTGCGCCGCGTTGCGGCCGACCGCATAGACGGCGAGGCCGCGGGCGCGCAGCACCGGCACGATAGCCTTGCCGATGCCGCTGGTGGCGCCGGTGACGACGGCAACGCGATAGGCGTCAGACATAGATGTAGCCTCCGCTGATCACGACATTCTCGCCGGTGGCATAGGTGTTGCGGCTGGATGCCATCATCACGATCCATTCGGCCATTTCGACGGGCTCGGCGGCGCGGCCGAGCGCGCTTGCCTTGGCAAGCTCCGGCAGGAAGCCGAGTTCCTTGGCCCGGTCGGTGGCAAAGCCGGCGGGCGCGACCGAGTTCACCAGAATCTGGTCTGCGGCGCATTCCTGCGCGAAAGACTTGGTGAGGCTGACGACGGCGGCCTTGGTGGCGGCATAGTGGGCATTCTGCGGATGCGCCTTGAACGCATCCACGGAGGTGACGTTGACAATGCGGCCGGTCACCTCGGGCGCGTTGACGAACTGGCGCATATGGCGCACCGCCGCGACCATCATGTGATAGGTACCCTTCACGTTGATGGCGTTTTCGAGGTCCCAGTCCTCGTCGGAGATTTCAAGGATGGGCTTGCGCGGGTAGATCGCGGCGCTGTTGACCAGCGCGTGGATGCGGCCGAGCTTCGCGGCCACGGCCGCAAAGCCGCCATGGGCCGTCTCGGCGCGGGAAATATCGGCAACGGCCGTCGCCACTTCGGCGCCGAGCGCTTCGAGTTCCGCGGCGGAAGAGGCCAGCAGCGCCTCATTGCGATCGACAAGGCCGATCTTCGTCGCGCCGTGGGCGACCATCAGCCGGGCGGTCACCAGCCCCAGCCCCGAAGCGCCGCCGACGATGACAACAGACTGGCTCTTCATGTTCCGACCTCGCGATTTCGGGTTGCACCGCCATATTGGCATGTTATCACTTATATGCCAACTTATATGAAGCACAAGCCCCTTTTTGGACTTCGAAATGATCCCTCGCCTTGTCGCAGAACACCGCACCGCGTCACCGACCGAGGCGTTCCTGTCGTATCTCGCAAGCGCGGGCTTCGAAGGAGAGATCGGCCGATCCGCGGCAGAGCGCAATGTCTTTGCCACTGACAATTCCATCTATCAGGTCGAACCGGCGGCCATTCTGTTCCCCAGAAACGCTGACGACCTCAAGCGCATAGCCAAGGCCTTGGCCCGAAAGGAATTCGCCGGGATCAGCGTCGCTCCGCGCGGCGGCGGCACGGGGACCAACGGCCAGTCGCTGACATCGGGCATCGTCATCGATTGCTCGCGCCATATGAACCGCATTCTCGAGATCGATCCCGTACGCCGCGTCGCGCGGGTGGAGGCAGGCGTCGTCAAGGACCAGTTGAACAAGGCGCTGGCACCGCACGGCCTGTTTTTTGCCCCCGAACTCTCGACCTCAAACCGGGCAACGATCGGCGGCATGATCTCGACCGACGCTTGCGGCCAGGGCTCCTGCCTTTATGGAAAGACGAGCAACCATGTGCTGGCCTTGCGCGTCGTGCTGACCGACGGCACCGACTTCCTCTCCCGCCCCGTGCGCGCGGAGGAATTGCGCGCGCTCCAGGCGCGGCGCGACCGGATCGGCGATATCCACCGCACCCTCGCCCGCATCACCAGCAACGATCGCGCCGAGATCGAACGAATCTTCCCGAAGCTCAACCGCTTCATGACGGGTTACAACCTCGCCCATGTGCAACGCGGCGATGGTTTTTTCGACCTCAACGCGGTGCTCTGCGGGTCGGAAGGCACGCTGGCGATGATTGCCGAGGCGGAGTTGAACCTGCTGCCGATCCCGGCTTGCGCGGCACTGGTCAACATCCGCTACGACAATTTCAACGCCGCGCTCGAGGATGCGCGCAATCTCGTGGCGCTCGATGTCGCCTCGGTCGAGACGATCGATGAAACGGTGCTGCGGCTTGCCAAGGGCGATATCGTCTGGCCCCGTATCGCCGCCTTTTTCCCCGACGATGCCGGCGGTCCGTCAAACGGCATCAACATCGCCGAAATCCTGGCGGATACGCCGCAGGAGCTGGCGGAAAAGCTTTCGGCGGTCACGACGGCGCTGGAAAACAATCCATTTCCCGGCCGCAAGGGTTTCACGACGACCCATGGCAAGGCCGAGATCGAGGCCGTCTGGACGATGCGCAAGCGCGCGGTCGGCCTGCTCGGCAATGTCGAGGGTCCGGTCCGGCCGGTGCCTTTCGTCGAGGATACTGCCGTTCCGCCGGAAAACCTCGCCGCCTATATCCGGGAGTTCCGGGCGTTGCTCGACAGCGAAGGCCTCACATACGGCATGTTCGGCCATGTCGATGCCGGCGTGCTGCATGTGCGCCCGGCGCTCGACCTCACCCGCCCCGAACATGCGGCGCTGGTGCGCCGGATCAGCGATGCCGTCGTGGCATTGACGCGCAAACACGGCGGCGTTCTCTGGGGCGAGCACGGCAAGGGCGTGCGCTCGGAATATGTGCCGGCGTTTTTCGGGCCGCTCTACCCGCGCCTGCAGGAGATCAAGGCCGCTTTCGATCCGCTCGGCCAGCTCAATCCCGGCAAGATCGTCGCGCCGGCCGGCCGCACCTTGCCTAAGATCGACGCCATCCCGCTGCGCGGCACGCTCGACCGTGACATCGGCAACGACATCCGCGCCGCCTTCGACAAGGCCGCCTATTGCAACGGCAACGGCGCCTGTTTCGATTTCGATGCGGACGGGCTGATGTGTCCCTCCTACAAGGCGACGCGCGACCGGCGCTTCTCGCCAAAAGGCCGCGCCTCGCTGATGCGCGAATGGTTGCGGCGCCTTGCCGAGAAGGGTATCGACCCGCGCCGCGAAGCCACGCGCCCGCAACCGCTTGGCTTCGTGAACCGTCTATGGAACAGCCTCAATCCCGCCAATCGTGACGACTTTTCCCATGAGGTGCGCGCGGCGATGGATACCTGCCTTGCCTGCAAGGCCTGCGCCGGGCAATGTCCCGTCAAGGTGAGCGTACCCGCCTTCCGCTCCAAGTTCCTCGCGCTCTACTACAAACGCTATCTGCGGCCGTTGAAGGATCCTTTGGTCGCCGCCATCGAAACCACCTTGCCGCTGATGGCGCGAGTGCGGCCGCTCTACAATCTCGTTGCCGGTTCCTCGGCAGGACAGGCCGCGATGCGGCGCGCCGGCCTCACGGCGCTGCCCGCGCTCCCGTCGATATCGGTGCGCCGAACGCTCGCCCGTCAGAACGTATCCGTCGCCACCCCGGCGCGGCTGGCACGCCTCGATGCGGCGGCGCGCGCCCGGGCCGTCGTTTTCCTGCCGGATGCCTTTACCGAGCATTTCGATCCGTACGTGCTCCTCGATGCGGTGGAATTGGCGCGGCTGCTCGGGCTGACACCCTTCATCGCGCCGCCGCTGGTCAACGGCAAGGCGCTGCATGTGCACGGCTATCTCGGCGCCTTCGAGAAAACCGCCCGCCGCACCGCGGCAACCATCGACAGGATGGCGGAGGCCGGCGTGCCGCTGGTCGGCATCGATCCGTCCATGACCCTTGCCTTCCGCAGCGAATATTCCGGCACCGGGATGAGAGCGCGTGTCCTCCTGCCGCAGGAATGGCTGGCCACCGTCCTCGACCGCCTCCCCTCGCCGGCCGGCGGAGAGCGCAAGCGCGTCCAACTCATGGCCCACTGCACCGAGCGCACCAATGCGCCGGTGGCGACCGCCCAGTGGAAGGCTGTGTTCGCGAAACTGGGCATGGAGCTCGTCGTCGGCGAAGTCGGGTGCTGCGGCATGGCAGGCACCTTCGGTCATGAGGTGCGCAACCGTGCACTTTCCGAAACGCTCTACGCGATGAGCTGGCAGCCCGCCCTGGCCACGCCGGACCGGGCGGAGCTGGTGATGGCGACGGGTTATTCCTGCCGATCGCAGGTCAAGCTCATGGACGGCGTAAGACTTCCCCATCCGATTCAGGCCATCCGAGCCGCCCTCCAGGAGAACCCCACACTTTCCTTGGGTGGAGATGCGACGTATGATATGTGACAATTCAGAAGAATTAACGCAAAGGCTGTATGGGAATGTCGGTTATCACGCAACGCGGCAATCTCGGCGAGATCGTCGTCGCCAAGCTTAGCGAGCGCATCGATTCCGGGCTTTACGCTCCGGGCGAGAAGATTCCGTCGAGTGCGCAGCTCTGCGAGGAGTTCGGCGTTTCCCGCACCGTCATCCGCGAGGCGCTGGCCTCGCTCAAGGTTGCCGGCCGCGTGATCGCCCGGCAGGGAGCCGGCGTCTACGTGACGGAGAAGGACGCAAGAACGCTGAACTTCGAGATCAGCCGGATCGACGACATTCGCTCGGCGATGCAGATCCTCGAACTGCGCCTCGGCGTGGAATTGCAATCGGTGGCGCTTGCCGCCCAGCGGCGAACGCCGGAAGCGCTTGCCGAAATCGCCCGGGCCTTCGACCACATCGAAAACCTGGACACCAGCGATGCCGAGATCGAAGCGCGCGCCGATTTCGAGTTCCACCTCGCCATCGCCAAGGCGACGCGCAACCCGCATTTCTCGCGTTTTCTGGAAGCCGTCATGGGCGAGATCAACTTCGATCTCGTGCTGAAGCACAGCCAGTCCGGCCGCTCCTACAACGCCTACTTGAAGAAGATCAACAAGGAGCACGCCGCCATTCTCGCCGCCATCACGCAGGGCGACGCCAAGGCCGCGAAACAGGCGCTGGCCGCACATCTGGAGGAAAGCCTCAGCCGCTATCGCGCCATGCTGGCCGAACCTGCGGGCACCAAGGCGAAGACCTGACCCCTACCCTGCCGGTTGAAGGAAAAGGCATCCTTTGACGGACCGCACTCGCGCGCGATCATCCGCCGCGGGACTTCCCGCGTTTTTGCCCGCCGTTCGATGCTCTCGATGGCATCCATTCGTCAAGGATAGCTTGCCGATCGACGGAATTTCTTACGCAGGCCCGTGGCTGGGGCAGCCATATACTCTTTTCAGTGGCGACGAAACTTGCAGGCGATCTCCATACGGCGAGCGTGTGGGGCGCAGATCAGGGTGGAAACACCATGATCTCCTGTTTTCCCGCCGTTCCAGGGATGAGCGCGGAGCACAAGACCGGCACTCGCCCCTGCAACGACAAGAGATGTGGACCGAACCGCATCCCACTGAAGAGTTTCATGGCTTAACCAGAGGGAAGCCCCGCACATGACCCAGATTTCGAAATTCCTGGCGGCGACTGCCATCGCCTCCGCCCTGCTTCTCGCGCCGGCCTTTGCCGCCGACACCATCAAGATCGGTGTCGCTGGCCCTTATACCGGCGCCAATGCCACCTTTGGCGAGCAGGTCTATAACGGCGTCTTCGCCTATGTGAACGAAGTGAATGCGGCCGGCGGCATCAACGGCAAGCAGGTCGAGCTGGTGAAGGGCGACGACGCCTGCGAACCCAAGCAGGCCGTGGCCGTCGCCAACCGTTTCGTCGACCAGGACAAGGTGCAGGCCGTGATTGGCCACTTCTGCTCGTCGAGCACGATCCCGGCCTCGGAAATCTACAACGACGCCGGCATCCTCGAAATGACGCCGTCCTCCACCAACCCGACCGTGACCGACCGCGGCTTCGACAATCTCTTCCGCGGCTGCGGCCGTGACGACCAGCAGGCCGTTGTCGCCGCCGGCTTCATCCTCGACACGCTGAAGCGGGACAAGGTCGCCCTCATCCACGACAAGGACACCTATGGCCAGGGCCTCGTCGATGCCGTCAAGAAGACCATGGAAGAGCGCGGCGTGCAGCCCGTTCTCTATGAAGGCCTGACGCGCGGCGAACGTGACTTCAACGCCCTCGTCACCAAGATCAAGAGCACCGGCGCCAACGCCGTCTATTTCGGCGGCCTCATTCCGGAAGGCGGCCCGCTGGTGCGCCAGTTGAAGGAACAGGGTGTCGACGTCGTCTTCGTCACGGGCGACGCCTTCGCCCAGGCTGAACTGGTCGCCGCTGCCGGCGGCCCGGTCAACCTGAAGGACGTCTACTATTCCGCGACACCGGATCCGCTTGCCGATCCCTCGACCAAGGACGTGCAGGACGCGCTGACCAAGGCCAACATCACGCCGGCGAACTACGTCCTCTACGGCTACGCCAATGCGCAGGCCGTCGTCGCGGCGCTGAAGGCCGGCGAGGACCTCGATGCCCAGGCCGCCTGGCTGCGCGGCAACACGGTCGATTCCGCCATCGGCAAGATCACCTGGGACGAGAAGGGCGACATCAAGGACTTCAAGTTCGTCTTCTATAACTTCGACGACAAGGGAACCCCCGTTCTCGTCAAGTAGGGACGATCCGTCCATGCCGGTCGGACCGCTGTCCGACCGGCTCTCCGTACCCAAATCTCAGGGGGTCCGCGTATGGATGTCTACATCCTCATCCAGCAATTGTTCAACGGCATCACGCTCGGCACGATCTACGGCCTGATCGCGGTCGGCTACACCATGGTCTACGGCGTCATCCGCATGATCAACTTCGCCCATGGCGACGTCTACATGGTCTCGGCCTACATCGCCGCCATCACCCTTGCCGTGCTCACCTTCTTCGGCATCCAGTCCGTACCCTTCGCACTGATCTCGGTGCTGGTCGTCACCTGCGCCATCACCGCCGTCTACGGCTGGGCCATCGAGCGCGTCGCCTATCGGCCCCTGCGCGGCTCCACCAAACTCGCCCCCCTGATCTCGGCCATCGGCATTTCGCTGATGCTGCAGAGCTATGTGCAGATCGCCCAGGGCGCCCGCGACCAGGGTGTCCCCACCCTCATCAGCGGCGCGTTCCGCTTCGGCGACGGCGTGCATTTCGCCCAGATCACCTATATGCAGACGGTGATCCTCTTCGCCTCCCTGATCGCCATGGGTATCCTCACCTATGTCATCAATCACACGCGCATCGGCCGCGAATGCCGCGCAGTGCAGCAGAACATTCGCATCTCGGCCGTGCTCGGCGTCAACACCGACCGCATCATCTCCACCGTCTTCGTGATCGGCGCCGCGACGGCCGCCGTCGGCGGCGTGCTCGTCACCTTCAACTACGGCTCGTTCAATTTCTTCATCGGCTTCGTCATGGGCATCAAGGCCTTCACCGCGGCCGTTCTCGGCGGCATCGGTTCGCTGCCCGGCGCCGTTCTCGGCGGCATGCTGCTCGGCCTGACGGAGGCGCTGTTCGCCGGCTATGTCAGCACCGACTACAAGGACGTCTTCGCCTTCACACTGCTTATCACCCTCTTGTTCTTCCGTCCCTATGGCCTGCTCGGCCGGCCGGAAATCCAGAAAGTGTGAGGACGGGACCATGGAACAGAACCGCGTTCTCACACTCGCCAAGCAGGCGCTCCTCACCTTCACCGTTTCTCTGATCCTCTTCGGCCCGATCTCCGGCCTTGTGCTGGAAGGGTTTTCGTTCCGCAACGAACTGACGCGCGCCGTGCTGCTCGCCGCGATCGTCGCTGCCGGACGGATTGCCTTGTCGCTGGTCGGCATGACGGCCATCGGTCGAAAGATCGCCGGCAAAGCGGCCGGCAACGGCAGCGGCGTGACCGTCATGACCGGCAAGGAAAAGTCACCCGTTGTCGTCCTCGTGCTGATCTTCCTCGCCGGTCTCACCCTCCCTTTCTTCGCCGACAAATACTTCCTCGGCATCGCCATTCTCGCGCTGATCTACTGTCTGCTCGGCCTCGGCCTCAACATCGTCGTCGGCCTTGCCGGCCTGCTCGATCTCGGCTTCGTCGCCTTCTATGCGGTCGGCGCTTATCTCCTGGCACTCGGCGCGCAATATCTCGGCCTCGGCTTCTGGAGCGCGCTGATCATCGCCCCCTTCTTCGCCGGCCTCTGTGGCATGATCCTGGCCTTCCCGGTCCTCAAGATGCACGGCGATTACCTTGCCATCGTCACGCTCGGCTTCGGCGAGATCATCCGCCTCGTGCTCAACAACTGGCTGGGTTTCACCGGCGGGCCGAACGGCGCTCCCGTGCCGCCACCGACCCTTCTCGGCCTCGAATTCACCCGCACGGCCAAGCAGGGCGGCGTGCCGCTGCACGACTATCTCGGCATAGCCTACAGCGCCGACTACAAGTTCTGGTTCATCTATTTCGTGCTGTTCATCGTCGTCTGCCTCGTCATCTACGCCGTCGAGCGCCTGCGCGTCATGCCGCTCGGCCGCATGTGGGAAGCGCTGCGCGAGGACGAGATCGCCTGCCGCTCGCTCGGCGTGAACCACGTCTTCACCAAGCTCACCGCCTTCATGCTCGGCGCCTCGACCGGGGGCCTTGCCGGCGTGTTCTTCGCCGTCCACCAGGGCTTCGTGAACCCCACCTCCTTCACCTTCTTCGAATCCGCCCTGATCCTCGCCATCGTCGTGCTCGGCGGCCTCGGCTCCACCGTCGGCGTCATCGCCGCCGCCCTCATCCTGACGATCCTGCCGGAGCTGCTGCGCGATTTCGCCGAATACCGCGTGCTGATCTTCGGCATCCTGATGGTTGTCATGATGATCTGGAAGCCCCGTGGTCTCGTGCGCATCCAGCGCCCGGCCTTCTTCCCGAGCGCTGCGCCCAAGGGCAGCGATCCGGCGCCGCTTTCAGCAAGCCCGGAGGCCGCCCGATGACCGCGCCCCTCCTCAAGGTCCGAAATGTGACCATGCGCTTCGGCGGCATCGTTGCGAACCGCAATGTGAGCTTCGCCGTCGAGCCCGGCCGCGTCACGGCCCTGATCGGCCCGAACGGCGCCGGCAAGACGACGATGTTCAACTGCATCACCGGCTTCTATCGCGCCAGCGAGGGCCAGATCCTGCTCAACGGTCCCGATGGGCCGCAGGATATCGGCGTGCTGATCACCAGGCCGGTCACCGGCGGTTCGCATCTCGTCACCCGCGCCGGCATCGCCCGGACCTTCCAGAACATCCGCCTGTTCAAGGAAATGTCTGTCGTCGAAAATCTGCTGGTCGCCCAGCATCTGGTGACGGCCAACAATCTCGTCAGCGGCGTGCTGCGCACACCCGCATTCCGCCGGGCCGAGCGCGAGGCCGTCGACCGCGCCTATCACTGGCTGGGCGAGATGAACCTCATCGACGACGCCAACCGGCTGGCGGGCGAACTGCCCTATGGCCGCCAGCGCCGCCTTGAGATCGCCCGCGCCATGTGCACCGGACCGAAACTCATCTGCCTCGACGAACCGGCCGCCGGCCTCAATCCGTCGGAAACGCGCGAGCTCTCCGAGGTCATCCAGCGGCTCTGCAAGGAGCATGGCCAGACCGTGCTCGTCATCGAGCACGACATGGGGCTGGTGATGCGCATTTCCGACCACGTCGTCGTGCTCGACCACGGCGAGGTGATTTCCGACGGCGCGCCGGAGCATGTGGCGAACGATCCCGCCGTTATCGCCGCCTATCTCGGCGTCAGCGAAGAAGAGGTTGAGGCATGAGCGAGGCCCCCCTGCTGGAGTTTTCCGGCGTTCACGCCCACTACGGGCCCATCGAGGCGCTGAAGAATGTGAACGTCCATATCTTCAAGGGCGAGATCGTCAGCCTGATCGGCGCAAACGGCGCCGGCAAGACGACGCTGCTCTCCTCGATTTTTGGCGCGCCGCGCGCCACGGCCGGGAAGGTCCTGCACAAGGGCGAGGACATTTCCGGGTTTCCCACCAACCGGATTTCGCGGCGCGGCATCGCGCTCGTGCCGGAGGGCCGGCAGATCTATCAGGACATGAGCGTCGAGGAGAACATGATGATGGGTACGACGCCCATCGGCATGGGGCATTTCGAGGAGGACCGGACCACCATGTTCGACCTCTTTCCCCGCCTGAAGGAACGGCGCAACCAGACCGCCGGCACCATGTCGGGCGGCGAGCAGCAGATGCTGGCCATCGCCCGCGCCATGATGGCCCGGCCCGAGCTGATCCTGTTCGACGAACCCTCGCTCGGGCTTGCGCCGCTCGTCGTCAAGCGCGTCTTCGAGGTGCTGCGCGAGATCGCCGCCATGGGCAAGACGATCTTCCTCGTCGAGCAGAACGCCAACCACGCGCTGAAACTGTCGAGACGCGCCTATGTCATGGTCAATGGGCGTATCCACCTCTCCGGAGACAGCGCCGCCCTTCTCGACAACGAAGACGTCCGCAAAGCCTATCTCGGCCTGCACTGAACGGAAAAGACAATGCTGCACAAGAACCTGATTGCCGGCGAATGGGTCTGCGGCGACGCTTCGGCGAACATCAACCCCTCCAACACCAGCGACGTCGTCGGCGACAATGCCCGCGCCAGCGCCGGGGATACGAAGGCCGCCAAGACCGCCCTGCCGGCCTGGTCGCGTTCCGGCGTCCTCGAACGCCATGCCATAAGGCGCTCGACATGATCGCCGGCGCGCTCATCGTGATGGGCGCTAGCCTCTTCACCAACTGGCGGGAACACCAGCTGGCAAGGCCTGTATCGCCACGAGAACCCGTCACATGGATCCAGTCTCGGCAGGATGCCGGCGGCCTATGCCTGCCTGCCTCACCTTCCGCATCTCCCCTTCACCATTGCTCCGCGGTGATCCAGTCGCAAAAGGCGGAGATGATCTTGACGCGCTTGTGGGCTCTCGGAACGACGAGATAGAAGCCGGGAACGTCCTTCTTTTCCATCGTATCGAGTATATCGACCCCCAGCGGCGCGACGAGCGTGCCGGCCTTGATATCGGCAAGGGCATCGAGCTTCGACACGAGCCCGACGCCGATGCCGGAAATCGCGCCCCTGCGCATCGTCGCGGCATCCTGGAATTCGATCTCACCGGCCATTTCCAGCGAAGGCAGGCCGAGATGCGCCAGCACCTTGCGCCAGAGATCGCGCGCCATGACGGGATGGAGAAGCGTCATGCGGCCGAGATCGGCGGGCGAAGAGATCTGCCCGGCCAGTTCCGGCGAGCAGCAGATGATCTTCGGGTCGTGCATCAAGAGCTTGACGTCATATTCCTTCCAGTTGCCGAAACCCCACTGGATGGAAACGTCCACGTCGTCGGCCGCGAAATCGCGGACGTTCACCATCGTCGTCAGGCGGATATCGGCACCGGGCAGGCGCTGGCGAAAGCGCTCCAGCCGCTCCATCAGGTAGCGCGTGGCGAAGTACGGGCTGACATTGATGTTGATGCGGTTGCGGTAGGTCGAATTGGTGACCCGGCGGATGCCTTCTGTAAACTCGTCGAAGCCCGCCTGGACGAAATGCGAGAGGATGATCGCATGCTCCGTCGGCTCGATGACCCGCGCCTTCCGCTCGAACAGGGGGACGTGCAGGGTATCTTCCAGCAGCTTGATCTGCTGGCTGATGGCCTGCGGGGTGACGAGAAGCTCGTCCGCTGCGCTGCGGAACGTTCCCTGGCGCATGACCGCCCAGAAGGCGCGCAACGCATTGAGAGGGGGAAGCCGCGTATGTTGTCCAGCCAATTCACCCTCCGGTCGTCGATTCACGTTGCGGCCGGCTCCGCCCGTCGACGGAGCCGGTCGCGGTTATATCACGGCTTTTTCGAGGAACGGGCGATTCTCCACGATCCGCTCGTAGCCGACCTCCGTCAGGTCCAGTGTGCGATATTCGCCGTAGGTGATCAACTCGGACACGCCCCGTCCCGTCGCCGGACCCTGCTGCAGGCCATGGCCGGAAAAGCCGTTGGCGAACACGAAATTGCGCACCACCGGATGGCGGCCGACGACCAGGTTGTGATCGAGCGTGTTGAAGTCGTAATGTCCCGCCCACTGGTTCACCACCTTGATCGCTTCGAACTGAGGCGACCGTTCGGCCAGCGCCGGCCAGATGATCTCCTCGAACTCCTCGTAGCGCGGCTCGAAATCGTCCCAATCCGTGGCCGGGTCCTCCACCGGCGGGCAGCCCGTCAGGAAGAAGCGGCCCTCGGGCCGGCAGAACACGCCGGACGGATCGATCATCAGCGGGAGCCGCCCCTGGTTGACGGTGGCGGTTCCCTCCGGCGTGCGGGCGCAATCGAAGACGAACAGGGTGCGCTTGCGCGGCTCGACCGGAATATCGAGGCCGGCCATGCGGGCCGTCAGCGCCGCGCGGGGACCGGAGGCGTTGACGATCGTGCCGGCCTTGACGACCGCGCCCGATTTCAACGTCACCGACGTCACGGCATCGCCGTCCCGGCCGATGGCCACGGCTTCATCCGTGACATAATCGACGCCCAGCGAGCGGGCCTTGTTCCTGAAGCCGTACATCAGGCCCGTATTGTTGAACCAGCCCTCGCCCGAACGGCCGTAGGAAGCCAGCTCGATATCCGCCACGTTGAGATGCGGGAAGGCGCTTGCCAGTTCGTCGCGGTTCCAGAGCACGACGTCGGCGCCACAGGAGATCTGCGCTTCATGGTTCTCCTTGAGAACCTGCACCTGCTCCGGCATGTTGGCGAGGAACAGATAGCCGCCCGAGTGGAAGGCAAGATCCGGCTTGTCATCGCCGACCTGCATCGTCTCGCCGAAATTGCGGATGACCTCCGAGCCGTACTGGCTGATCTTCACGTTGATCGGATTGGAAAACTGCGTGCGGATCGAGGACGACGACAGCGAGGTCGCCGCCTTCAGATAGGTCGGATCGCGCTCGACGACGAGCACGGACCCGCCGAAATCGGGATTGGCCGCGAGATAATAGGCGACGGCGGAACCGATCACCGCGCCGCCGACGATGACGACGTCATATGTATCCTTCATCGCCTTGCCTCGTCATCGGGATGGGGAAGATCGACGAACCAGCCGCCGAGGTACCGGGTTGCCTGTGCGTGCGGGTCGAGCGGCGGCACCGCCGCCTCGACCTTCTCGCGGACGAATTCGGTGTCGTCCTGCGGCTGGTAGCCGAGCAGGCCCCAATTGCCCGTGTCGACCGGGCAGACCTTATTCTTCGAAATGCCATAGGCAATGGTGCAGCCGACATACGGCGCGGTCAGCGACGCGGAAACTAGCCTCACGCAATCGTCGAAAGACAGCCACGACCACAACATGCGCCGTTCCGGGGGCTCGGGGAAGGACGAGAAGATGCGCAGACACACGCTCTCCATACCGAACTTATCCCAGTAAAGGTTGGCCAGCGCTTCCACGAAGCATTTCGACACGCCGTAGAGACTGTCGGGACGAACGGGGGCGGCCTCATCGATGCGGCCCCCCAGATCATGGTAGCCGATCGCGTGAACGGAGGATGCGTATACGACACGTCTGACGCCGTTGCGACGGGCCGCCTCATAGATATTGTAGGAGCCTTCGATATTGGAGGCGAGGATAGTTTTCCATGCCGTTTCCAAGGGCGCACCGCCGAAATGCACGATGGCGTCTACGCCTTTCACGGCGTTCTCGACCGCTTCAGCGTCCGAGAGGTCGAAGGCAAACGCTTCCTCATGATCCGCAAGGTCGGCGATCCCGGTGCGGTCGGCCAGCCGGATCTTGTTTGCAAGCGGAGCAAGCCCCTTGCGCAGTTCCGAGCCAAGGCGTCCTGCGGCGCCGGTTATCAGGATCGTATCGTAATCTTTTGCCATCACATGCCCAATCAGAATTCGAGTTTGGAAACGGCTGCGCCGATGCGCTTCACCGCCTCGGCCAGGACCGCGTCGGACGTCGCGGTGGAGATGCGGAAGAAGGGCGACAGGCCGTAGGCCGCGCCCGGAACGGCCGCGACATGCCCCTCGTCGAGAAGGTATTTTGCGACCGCGACATCGTCCCCCAGCGTCTTTCCGTCCGGCGTCTTCGCATCGATCAACGCTGCGCAGCCGATATAGGCGTAGAAAGCGCCCTCCGGCGGGTCGAGGCTGAGCGCCTCGATCTTCGCGATGCCGGCGACCACGAGGTCGCGGCGCCGCTCGAACGCCGCGCGGAATTCGGCGACGCAATCCTGCGGTCCTTCCAGCGCCGCCTTGGCCGCGATCTGCGCCGGGGCGGAAACGGAGGTGCAGGACTGGCTCTGGATCGTCGCCATCGCCTTGATCAGGTCCTTCGGGCCGGCGGCATAGCCGACGCGCCAGCCGGTCATGGCATAGGCCTTGGACATGCCGTTGACGATCAGCGAACGATCACGCAGTTCCGGGCAGGCCGCGCCGAAGGAGACGAATTTGCGCCCGTCGAAGATGATGTGCTCGTAGATCTCGTCCGACAGGATCATGACCCTGGGATACCGGGCAAGCACCGCGCCGAGCGCCTTCAGCTGCGCCTCGGTATAGACCGTGCCCGACGGATTGCCCGGCATATTGAGGAACAGCCAGCGGGTCTTTTCCGTCAGCGCCGCTTCCAGCACTTCGGGCGTCAGACGAAAGCCGTTCTCGGCCGGGCAGGCCGGGGTGACCGGAACGCCGCCGAAGAGTTTGACCATTTCCGGATAGGAGACGAAGTAAGGCGCCGGCAGGATCGCTTCGTCGCCCTCCTCCACCGTCGCCATCAGGGCGTTGAAGATGATCTGTTTGGCGCCATTGGCGACCGCAATCTCGTCGATGGCGTAGTCGAGGCCGTTCTCCCGTTTGAATTTGGCGGCGATGGCGTTACGCAGATCGGGGGTGCCGAGCGAGGCGGTGTAGAGCATGCGCTCCTTGCGCGCCGCCGCAAAGGCGGCCTCGGTGATGTGGGCGGGCGCCGGAAAGTCCGGCTCGCCGAGGCCGAGGTCGATCACGTCGATCCCGGTCGCCGCCAGATCCTTGGCGGCCTGCGAGACGGCCATGGAGGCCGAGGGTTTGACGGCGGAAAGCCGGCTGGCAATATGGCTCATCGTTTCTTCTCCGTCACGTAGCCCTTGGAGACATCCTCTCCCGTGGCTTCGGCCGAGCGCTCGGCCGGGTTGCCGAACCCGCCGCCGCCCGGCAGCTCCAGCACCAGCCGGCGGCCGGCCGGCACATGCTGCCAGCCCTTCGGGCGCAGCTTGGTCCCGTCATCGAGCGTCACAGAACCGGGCGCACCGTCCCCGCCGCCATCGCGACCGCGTGGCGGTGTCGCGATGCGGTCGAACATCGCCGAAAAGTCGAATTCATGACCTTCGGCCGGCGCGATCTCGATGATCTGGCCGAGGCCGCCGCGATACCTGCCAGCGCCGCCGGAATCGGGGCGCAGCTCCTTGCGCCAGACGACGATGGGGCCGGTCTGCTCCGTCGCCTCGATCGGCATGGTATGAACCCCGGAGGGGAAGGCCGTCGAGGACAAGCCGTCAATGCCCGGACGCGCACCCATGCCGCCGGAGTTGAACATCAGCACCTCCGCGCGCCGGCCGGCGAAGCCTGCGACCGGGCGGACGGAAATATGGATGTTCCACAGCGCGGCCGCGCCTTCGGCAAGGATCTGGCCGGGCATCGCCTTGGCGAGCGCACCGAGAACCAGGTCCGGCACCATATGGCCGATGACGTGGCGCACCGAGACGGGAGCTGGCCGCTCGGCATTGAGGATATTGACCGGCGAGGAGACGTTGAAGACGGCGAGCGAGGCGGCGTTGTTCGGGATATCCGGAGCAACCACACATTTCAGCGCGTAGCAGGCATAGGCCTTGGTGTAGATCAGCGGCACGTTGATGCCCCAGCGGCTCATTGCATCCGTGCCGGAGAAATCGACAGTGACGCCCGTATCAGTGATGGACACCTCGGCCACGAGCCGGATCGGCTCGTCATAGCCGTCCGTCAGCATGTCGTTCGACCACACGCCCTTCGGCAGTCCGGCGATGCGCTCCATCGTGGCCGTGTGGGTGCGCGACAGGATGAAATCGCCGATCGTTTCGAGATTGTCGTAGCCGACCTCCTCCAGCATCTCGATCAGCCGCTTGTGGCCGACGTCGTTGCAGGCGGCGAGCGAATAGAAGTCGCCGATCACCTGGTTCGGCTCGCGCACGTTGAGGCGCAGGATCTTCAGCAGGTCCTTGTTCACCGTGCCGCGCTCGGCGAACTTCATGATCGGGATCTGGATGCCTTCCTCATACACCGACTTGCCGTCCGCCCCGAAGCCGCGCCCGCCGATATCGACCACATGGGCCGTGCAGGCAAAGAAGCCGATCAGCTCGTCGCCCTTGAAGGAAGGCGAGACCATGGTGATGTCGTGCAGGTGGCCGGTGCCCTTCCACGGATCGTTGGTGACGTAGGTGTCGCCCGGATACATCTCTTCGCGCGGGATTTCGGCGATGAAGTGCAGCACCGCCTCGGCCATGGTGTTGACGTGGCCGGGCGTGCCGGTGACGGCCTGCGCCAGCATCTCGCCCCTGGCGTTGTAGACGCCGGCCGAAAGGTCGCCCGCCTCGCGGACGGAGGTGGAAAACGCGGTGCGCAGCAGCGTCAGCGCCTGTTCCTCGACCACCGAGATCAGGCGGTTCCACATGACCTGCATGCGGATTTCATTGATATCGCTCATGATCAGTGACCCTTGCGCACGAGAAGGATGGTGCCGTCGACCTGGATGACGGCATCGAACGGCGAGGTGACGATGGTGGACGTTTCGCGCTCGACGATGACGGCGGGGCCTGTCACCCGCGCGCCGGGCGACAGCGCATCGCGCGGCACGATCGCCGTTTCCAGCGTCTTGCCGGAGGCGGGATCGAACACGGCCCTCGTCACGGGCGCGGAGGTTGCAGCACCATCGGTTTCAAGCACGAAGCGTTCACCTTCCGGGCGAACGTCCTGCGCCTTGACCGACCAGGTGACGAACTCGATTTCCGGGCCTTCGACGGCACGGCCGAAGAACTGGGCGTAGCGCTCCTTGAAGGCCGCCTCGATCATGACGGTATCCGCCGCGGTGAAGGCGCGGTCGGGCAGAGCCACGGGAATTTCCCAGCCCTGCCCCGCATAGCGCATGAAGGCGGTAATCTCGCGCACGATCGCCCCGTCCGTTCCGGCACGCACGAACCTCTCGGCGGTCGCCTTCAGCTCGTCGAGCATGGCGTTGATCGCGCCGGCGTCGAACTTCGACAAGCCCATGATCTTGGAGGCCAGCGCCTCGTAGCCGAACGGCGCCCTGAGGAAACCGATGGCCGAGCCCACACCCGCGCCCTGCGGAATGAGGCACTGGTCAACGCCGAGTTTTTCGCAAAGGCGGGCGGCATGCAGGGGCGCGGCGCCGCCAAAGGCGATCATGATGTTCTCGGAAATATTCTTGCCGTTCTCGACCGCATGGACGCGCGCCGCATTGGCCATGTTCTCATCCACCACCTCGACGATGCCGAAGGCGGCGGCCTCGGTGGCGAGCTTCAGCTTTTCGCCGACATCGCGTGCGATCGCCGCGCTGGCATTGTCGAGCGAAAGCCTGATCTTGCCGCCCGCGAAATTGCCGGGATCGAGCTTGCCGAGCACCAGATCCGCATCGGTGATCGCCGGGCGCTCTCCGCCGCGCTGGTAGCAGGCGGGACCCGGCTCCGAGGCGGCAGATTCGGGGCCTGCCTGGATACGGCCCATGGCATCGACCCAGGCGATGGACCCGCCGCCCGCGCCGATCTCGATCATCTCGATCACCGGAATGGAGATCGGCATGCCCGAACCCTTGCAAAAGCGATAGGTGCGGGCGACCTCGAAGGTGCGCGCCGTGTGCGGCTGGTAGTCCTCGATGAGGCAGATCTTCGCCGTCGTGCCGCCCATGTCATAGGAGACGACGCGGTCGAGGCCGAAACGGCGGGCGATGTCGGCGGCGAAGATCGCCCCGCCGGCCGGACCGGACTCCACGAGACGCACCGGGAATTCGGACGCCGTCTCCACCGAGATGAGGCCGCCGCCGGAATGGATCATGAAGACCGGGCACTCCGCGCCCATCGCCTTCAGCCGCACCTGCAGGCGCGACAGGTAGTCCGCCATCTGCGGGCGCACATAGGCATTGGCTGAGACCGTGTTGAACCGTTCGAACTCGCGCATCTGCGGCGAGACTTCCGCCGAGATCGAGATCGGGATCGAGAGTTTCCTCGACAGGATCTCGCGGGCGCGCTCCTCATGCGCCGGGTTCATGTAGGAATGGATGAAGCCGATGGCGACGGCCGCGAAGCCGCGCTCCGCGATGACATCCGCCAAAGCCTCCAGCGCGGCTTCATCGAGCGGCTGCAGCTCCCTGCCCTGCGCATCGATGCGGCCCTTGACCGGGAAACGATCCTCGCGCGGGATCAGCGGCTTCGGCAGCACGAGGCCGAGATCGTATTGCTCGAAACGGTTTTCCGTACGCATCTCGATGACATCACGAAAACCTTCTGTCGTGACGAGCGCGGTCCGCGCGCCGCGGCGCTCGATGAGCGCGTTGGTGGCGAGCGTCGTGCCGTGGATGACGATGTCGATATCGCCGGGCGAAATGCCCGCATCCCGGACGACGATCTCGATACCGTCGAGAATCGCCTGCTCGGGTGCCGAATAACTGGTCAGCACCTTCGTCGAGAAGAGTTTGCCCCGCACATCGAGCGCGATGTCGGTAAAGGTGCCGCCGATATCGGCGCCGAGGCGGATGTCGTGACGCTGTGTCATGCGGTTTCCTTTGCAGAAAGAGCGGCCTTGCGCATCTGGCTCAGCGTTTGGCGCGGGGTCAACGCCTCGGGAGAAATATCAAGGTCGAGAAGGGCGCCGGTCTTCGATGCGCGCGCGCGCTCGAAGGCGGCCGCGAAGTCCACTGTGGCTTCCACGCGCTCGGCATGGAAGCCGTAGGACTTCGCCAGCGCCACGAAATCCGGATTGACCATCGTCGTGGCGGAAACGCGTTGCGGGTAATACCGCTCCTGATGGGCGCGGATCGTGCCGTAGATGCCGTTGTTGACGAGCAGGATAATCGGCTGCGCCCCATGCTGGAGGGCGGTCGCCAGCTCCTGGCAGTTCATCTGGAAGTCGCCGTCGCCGGCAAAGCAGACGACGGTGCGCTCGGGATGGGCCACCTTGGCGGCCACGGCCGCCGGAACCCCATAGCCCATCGCGCCCGATTGCGGGGCGAGAAGCCGGGCCTTCGGCCCGAATTTGAAGAACTTGTTGGGCCAGACCGTGAAATTGCCTGCGCCATTGGTCAGGATCACATCGTCAGGCAACACGTCGTTCAGGAGCGCCGTGACCTTGCCCATGTCCACCGGGGACGGCAGGTCCGGGAGATCGAAGCCCTTTTCGTAAGCCGCGCGCCCCTTGGCCCGCCACTGTCCCCACTCTCCCCTGACCGGTTCGAGCGCGCCCAGCGCCTGCGCAAACGCATTCGGGCCGGCATGGATGCCGAGCGCCGGCCGGTAGACCTTGCCGATCTCCAGATCCGAACCATGGACATGAACGATCTGCTGGCGGGGCTGCGGCACGTCGAACAGCGTGTAACCGTCCGTGGAATTCTCCCCGAAGCGGTTGTTGACCGCAAGGATGACATCGGCCTCGCGCAACAATTCCTTGACGGAGGCGACCATGCCGACGCCGGCCTCGCCGCAAAAGGTCGGCGACGCGTTGTCATACTGGTCCTGGTAGCGGAAGACGGAGACGACCGGAATGTCGGACGCCTCGGCGAAATGCCGGACGGCGTCCATCGAACCCTCGGCCCAGTTGCAGCCGCCATAGAGAACAACGGGACGTCTCGCACCCTCCAGAATCCCGCGCAGGCGCTGCATGGCTGCAGCCGACGGCGCGGGCTCGGCGATCTCGACAGGGCCGGAAAGCGGCGCAGCCCCGGTGAGCGACGTCAGCATGTCCTCGGGCAGCGCGATCACGATCGGGCCGGGACGGCCCGAAACCGCAAGCGTCCAGGCACGGGAAAGGATTTCCGGGATGCGCGCGACGTGATCGATCTCGACCGCCCATTTGGCCATGGTGCCGAAAACGGCCTTGTAGTCCACCTCCTGAAACGCTTCCCGGCCCTTCATATCGGTTCCGACCTGCCCGACGAACAGGATCATCGGCGCGGAATCCTGCATGGCGGTGTGTACGCCGATCGAGGCATTGGTGGCGCCGGGGCCGCGGGTCACGAAGCAGATACCCGGCTGGCGGGTCAGCTTGCCGTAGGCCGCCGCCATGAACGCGGCACCGCCTTCATTGCGGCACAGGACATAGTCGAGGCGTCCGCCGGTATCGTGCAGCGCATCGAGGACCGCGAGATAGCTTTCCCCTGGCACGCCGAAGCTTTTCGTCGCCCCGAGCGCCAAAAGGCACTCGACGAGCAACTGCCCCCCATTACGTTCCATATCCATGTTCCTGTCGTTCGATGATGTGAGATTGAAAACCGGATGCCGATAGCAACGAGAGGACCTGCAAACCCATATGCCGGAATGGCGGCTTTCCCGAAGAGAGACGGTGGACGAAAACCCCGCTGCCACGGATCTCCTCGGCAAGAGCGCGCGCAAAGCCGTCGATCGCTCCTGCAGCGGCCCGCTCGATCGCGCTTTTCGCGTCCGCATCGTCAAGGGATAGCATCACGAGCGTCCCGCGGCCCCGTTCGATCATCGAAGGCAGGATGGCACGGGTGACATGCAGCGTGGCCGACAGGTTCACTTCGAGAGCCATATCGATATCGGCCTCGGCCAGGCCCAGAAATCTGGTCTCCTCTGGCCAGCGAAGCGCCGCATGGATGAGGACATCGGGTTCCAGCCCCTCCGCGACGGCGCGCACATATTCGCGATCCGTCAGGTCCATCGCCAGAGGCACGATCCCGTGTTCACCGCGCATCTCGTCGAGCGCGATGCGGTCACGACCTAGCGCGTGCACTTCCCAGCCTTCTTTTGCAAGCATCGTGGCGACCGCACGCCCGGGAGCCCGCGTCGCCCCCGTGACAAGTGCTTTCGTCATTACACGATCCCCATGAGGCACCTTGGAGCATGCCCGCGGAAACCATCGGCTTAAACGAAGAAATTGACACGCTTAGACAAGTTCTTCTTGTCCCCGGCCTGAACCTGCAGCGCCACTGCAAAAGCCAGCCTCTGCCCCGCAAGCAGGTCGTTCGATCGTGTGAGAGGGTTGCGTAGCGGACCACCTCTGGCGCGGCCCTGCTCGAAAGCCCCGATCCTGCGCGCGACAGGCACCGCCGATCCCGTCGGCGGTGTCCGCCTGTCCAGCCGGCTCCCCAAAGCGGATGGAACAATTTTCGCCATTCCTGATTGTGGGAGGGAGGAAGGCAATCGCGCGGGGTTTCGACATGGAAAGCGCTCATGACTGGCCGATGCCCGTCGTTCTGGCCAATCCGGAGGCGGAAGCGTTCGTGGTGGTGCGCAACTCTCTCGAGGCGGCCGCCTATCTTTTGGATTTCTGGCCCAAGCAGCACGGCTCCGCCTTCTACCAGGCCATTCGTCTTTGCGCGGACGCGCTCGACGGCGAGGTGGCCGACGCGGACGTGCGCGACGCGTTTCTGGCGGCCGCGCACGACGCGAATATCGCCATCACCCTGCATTGACGCTTGATTGACCCTTGCCGACCCCGCGCGGCGAGCCATATCGCCCCTGAGGAAACCTCGTCTGGAGCACCGCCATTCTTCGACGCGCCCTGCCCTTCCTGCCGATCCCGCTGAGCGGCTGTTCCGGCATACAGTCGGCGCTCGACCCTGCGGGCGCGGAGGCGGCGGACATCTACGCGCTCTTCCTCGTCATGGTCGCCGGCGGCGCGCTCGTCTGGCTTGCCGTCGTCGGCCTTCTCCTTTACGCCGCGCGGCGGCGGGAGGCGCCCTGGAGCGAGGCGGCCGCCGGGCGGCTGATCGTCTGGGGCGGGGTCGCCTTTCCCGTCGCCGTGCTGCTGGCGCTGCTCTCCTACGCGGTCTGGCTGATGCCGGCGATCAGGCCTTGGATGGCGCATTCGGCGCCGGGGGCCGGGCCGATCGCGGTGACGGGCGAGCAATTCTGGTGGCGCATCCGCTATCCCGCCGAAAAGGACATGCCCGCCTTCGAGACCGCCAATGAACTGCGCCTTCCCGTCGGCGCGCGCGCCGTCTTCACGCTCACGGCGCGGGACGTCATCCATTCCTTCTGGATACCGGCGCTCGGCGGCAAGATGGACATGATCCCCGGCCGCACCAACACGCTCTCGCTGCTGCCCACACGGACCGGCGTCTTCCGCGCGCCCTGCGCGGAATTCTGCGGCGCCTCCCACACGCTGATGGCCTTTTCCGTCGTGGTGATGGAGCCGGAAGCCTATGCTGAATGGCGCCGGGCGCAGGCGCGCGGGACGCCGGCAACGGAGAGCGAAGGCGAACGGCTTTTCACCCGCCACGGCTGCGCGGGCTGCCATGGCCTGCGCGGCGTGGCGGGAACCGCGAGCCTCGGCCCGGACCTCACCCTCTTCGGGCAGCGCGGGACGGTCGGTGCCGGCACGCTCGCCAACACGGCCGAAAACGTCGCGCGCTTCATCCGCAATCCGCAGGCCCTCAAGCCCGGCGTGCAGATGCCGGCCTTCGACATGCTGCCGGACGAGGAGATCGCCGCCATCGCCGACTATCTCGTGGAGCTCGAATGACCGACGCGGCAAGACCGGAACTCTCGAAACAGGAGCGGGCGGCGCAGGAGGCCGAGCTTCGCGCGGTCTGGCGCACGCCGTCGGGCTGGCGCTACTGGACCTCGGTCAACAACACCGAGATCGGCCTGTGGTACGGCGCGGCGGCCTTCCTCTTCATGCTGTTCGCCGGGGTGCTGGCCCTTCTGGTGCGCGTGCAGCTTGCCGTGCCGGACAACGACTTCCTCTCCGCCGACACGTTCAACCAGGCCTTCACCCTGCACGGCACGGTCATGATGTTCCTCTTCGCCGTGCCGATCTTCGAGGCGGTGGCGATCTTCCTCCTGCCCTCCATGCTCGGCGCGCGGGAGCTGCCCTTCCCCCGCCTCTCGGCCTTCGGCTTCTGGAGCTTCGCGCTCGGCGGCGTCTTCGTCTGCGGCTCCATCTTCTTCGGCGCGGCGCCCAATGGCGGCTGGTTCATGTATCCGCCGCTCGCCACCGACAAGGACACGTCCGGCATCGGCGCCGACATCTGGCTGCTCGGCCTCTCCTTCATCGAGGTCGCCTCGATCGCCGCGGCGGTGGAACTGATCGTCGGCATCATGAAGTGCCGGGCGCCGGGCATGCGCATCAACATGATGCCGCTCTTTTCCTGGTATCTCCTCATCGTCGCCGGCATGATCCTCTTCGCCTTCCCGCCGCTGATCGCCGGCGACATCCTGTTCGAGATGGAGCGGATGTTCGACTGGCCATTCTTCGATGCGGCGCGCGGCGGCGATCCCCTGCTCTGGCAGCACCTCTTCTGGATCTTCGGCCATCCGGAGGTCTACATCATCTTCCTGCCGGCCATCGCGCTGATGGCGATGATCGTGCCGACCTTCTCGCAGCGCCCCATCGTCGGCTATTCGTGGATCGTGCTCGCCGCCGTCGGCACCGGTTTCCTAAGCTTCGGCCTGTGGGTGCACCACATGTTCACGACGGGCCTGCCGCAGATCTCGCTCGCCTTCTTCTCCGCCGCCTCGCAGGCGGTCGCGATCCCGACCGGCGTGCAGATCTTCGTGTTCATCGCCACCATGCTCGCCGGCCGCGTTATCTTCTCCGTGCCGATGCTGTTCGGCGCCGGGGGGCTGGCGATCTTCATCATCGGCGGCCTGACGGGCGTCATGGTGGCGCTCGTGCCCTTCGACTGGCAGGCGCACGACACCTATTTCATCGTCGCCCACCTGCACTACGTGCTGATCGGCGGCATGCTCTTCCCGGTCGTCGCCGGCATCTACTATTACTATCCCCTGCTGGGCGCCAAGAAACTCTCCGACAGGCTGGGCAAGATCGCCTTCTGGCTGATGTTCTCCGGCTTCAACCTCGCCTTCTTCCCGATGCATCTCGCCGGGCTGCGCGGCATGCCGCGGCGGGTCTTCACCTATCCGGCCGGGATCGGCTGGGACTGGTTCAACCTCCTGTCCACCATCGGCGCCTTCGTCTTCGCCGCCGGCGTCGCCCTCGTGGCGATCGATGTCGTCAGGCCCAGGCACCGCCAGCCGAAGGGCGAGCAGAACCCGTGGAACGCCGGCACGCTGGAATGGATCAGCGAGCCGGAGGAAAAGTGGGGCGTGCGCTCCATCCCGGTCATAAAAAGCCGCTATCCCATCTGGGATCAGCCCGGCATCATCGACGACATCAAGGCCGGCCGCTTCTACCTGCCCGACGCGAAGGACGGCGCGCGCGAGACGCTCGTCACCTCTGTGCTCGATGCCGAGCCCGTGCAGTGCCTGCGCGTCGGCGGCACCTCGGTCCTCAGCATCCTTGCCGCCTTCTCGCTGGGCGGCGTCTTCATCGCGCTCACCTTCCACTGGTGGATCGTGACGATCGTCTGCGCGCTGGCGACCCTTGCGGCCCTTATCGCCTGGCTCTGGACAGGCACCGCCGTCATCCCCCGGCAGGAGATGCGCGACGTCGGGCTCGGCACGACGCTGCCGCTCTATACGTCCGGGCCGCAATCGGTCGGCTGGTGGGCCATGTTCATCACCATGGCGGGCGACGGCACCGCCTATGCCAGCCTGATGTTCGGCTATTTCTTCTACTGGACCATCCACAAGGATTTCACGGCCGGCCATGCCGGGCCCGGCATGCTGTGGCCGCTCGTGGCCGCCGGCCTCTTCACGCTGGCCTGGCTCGCCATGCTGCTGGCGCGAGGGGCCAATGGACGCGACCGGCCGGCCCTCACGCGCCTTTGGCTCGTCATCTCCCTGGTGCTGACGCTCGCGGCGGGTTGCGCCGGCCTTGCCGGGCCCTATCTCACCGGCATGGACCCGACCGCCCATGTCTATCCGGCCATCGTCTGGGTCGTCGCCCTGTGGACCGTGGCGCATGGCGGCGTCGGCGTCGTCATGCAGCTCTATTGCCTTGCGCGCAGCCTTGCCGGCCGGATGGACGCGCGCCACGACATGGATCTCGTCAATGTCGTGCTCTACTGGCACTTCCTCGTCATCACCGCGATCACGTCCTTCGGCGTCATCGGCCTGTTTCCGGGATCCAGGTGATGCCCATGCGCCTGATCCCGAAGGAAATCGAAAGCCTCTGGACCCTCTTCACGGCGCCGACCATCTGGGCGCTGCATTTCCTCGCCTGCTACGTCACAGTCGCGGTGACCTGCGCCAGGGCGGACGCCGCCCCCTTCTCCTTCGAGGCGATGCGCCTTGCGCTCGGCCTCGTCACCGCGGCCGCCCTTGCCGGCATCGTGCTCTCCGCCTTCCTCGCCTGGCGGCAATGGGGCTTCGGCTCGGGCGATCCGCCGCACGACGAGCCGACCCGCAGGGACCGCCTGCTCTTCCAGGGGTTCGCAACCCTGCTCCTCTCCGGCCTCAGCTTCGTGGCCGTGCTCTTCGTCGCCGTGCCGCTCGTCTTCATCGGGACCTGCCAGCCATGACGACCCTCGCGCGCATCCTCGGCCTCGGCCTCCTCGCCCTTTTCGGCACGGCGCTCGTTGCCAGCTTCGGCAGCGGCTCGTTCACGGCCCACATGATCGTCCATATGGGCACCGTGGCGGTCGCCGCGCCGCTCATCGCCTATGGACTGCGCGGCACGCGGTTCGATCCGCCGCCGGGCACGAGCCGGATCGGCCCGATGCTCGCCTCGCTCATCGAGCTTGCGGTCGTCTGGTTCTGGCACCTGCCCGTCCTGCGGGAGATCGCCGAGGCGAGCCTCGCCGTGACCCTCGCCGAGCAGGCAAGCTTCCTTGCGGCGGGCGTCCTGCTCTGGCATGCCTGCTTCCGGCCGGGGGAAGGCCGGCTTGCCGGCACGGTCGGGCTCCTCTTCACCTCCATGCACATGACCCTTCTCGGCGTTCTGCTGGCGCTCGCGCCCCGCCCCCTCTACGGCGAGGGCGGCGTCACCTGCCTCGGCATTTCCCTTACGGCCGCCGCGGACCAGCAGATCGGCGGGGTCGTCATGCTGATGGTCGGGGCGCTCGCCTATCTTTCGGGCGGCATCCTGCTGCTTGCCGGCATCCTGCGGGACGATGCGGGCCTGCCGGCGGAGAAACCGCGATGCTAATCGGCTGGAGACATGTCGCCGGCCTCGTCGTCGCGGGCGCCCTGGGTGCGCTCATCGTCGCCTGGTCCGGCATCATCGGCGTCGGCGCGAGCACCGGCCACTGGAAGGCGACGGACTGGCTCCTGCACTGGGTGATGCGCTCCTCGGTCCGGACCGCGGCGATCGGGACGCCGGTCCCGGCCTTCACTGCGGGCATGCTGCCGATGGCGGCGGGGCATTTCGAGGCGGGCTGCGCCATCTGCCACGGCTCGCCGGCCCGGCCGCGGCCGGAGAGCGTTCGCCACATGCTGCCCGCCCCGCCGGACCTCACGGACAAGATCCCCACCTGGAGCGATGCCGAACTGTTCCGGATTGTCCAGCACGGCGTGCGCTTCACCGGCATGCCGGCCTGGCCGGTCGCCGGGCGCGCGGACGAGGCCTGGGCCATGGTCGCCTTCCTGCGCCGCTACCCGGAACTCGACGCGGCGGCTTACAGCGATCTCGCGGGCCTTGCCGCGGGGCGGCCGGCCGGGGCCGAGGGCGTCGCCGCGACATGCGAGGGCTGCCATGCGCCGGGGCGGCTCGACGCGCAAAGCCTCATCCCGCGCCTTGCCGGCCAGTCCGCCGCCTATCTCGAACAGGCGCTCGCCGCCTATGCGGAGGGAGGGAGGGCAAGCGGCGTCATGGCCGTCGCGATGGAAAAGCTGGACGACGGGGACTACCGCGCCCTCGCCCGCCATTTCGCCGCCCGGCCCGCAGGCGTTGCGCAACCAGCCTCCGGCGACACGTCGCGCGGCGAGATGCTGGCCCTCACGGGCGACGCGGAGCGGCGCATTCCCGCCTGCCTCTCCTGTCACGACAAGGCGGACGCCAATCCCGCCTTTCCCCGCCTTTCCGGCCAGCCGGGCGCCTATCTCGAAAACCAGTTGACGCTCTTCACGGCCAAGGTGCGCGGCGGCGGTCCGTTCCGCGAGGTGATGACGAAAGCCGCCGCCAATCTCGAAGCGGACGACATTGCCGCCCTCGCCGCCTATTTCGCCGGCCGCAACCCGACGCCCTGAGGCCGGCGCCCCTCTGCGGGGAACATTCCGGCCCGGCCGGCATTGCCTCCGCTTTGGAACGGGAGAATGCGCGTGGCGCCGAGAGCGAACTGGAAAGGCTTCCTGAAGGTGGGCGAACTGGTCTGTCCGGTGGCGCTCCATACCGCCGCATCGACCGGCGAGCGCATCGCCTTCCACATGCTCAACCGCAAGACCGGGCACCGGCTGCACCGCGAGTTCATCGACAGCGAAACAGGCAAGGTCGTGGAGCGCGAGGACCAGGTGAAAGGCTACGAAACCGGCGAGAACGATTATATCGCGCTCGACCCGGAGGAAATCGCCGCCGCGGTGCCCGAAAGCGACAAGACGCTGGAGATAGAGGCCTTCATCGCCTGCGACGAGATCGACGACCTCTATTTCGACAAGCCCTATTATCTCGCGCCCTCCGACCGGCACGGCGCGGAGGCTTTCGCGCTCATCCGCGAGGGCATGAAGGCGAGGAAGGTGGCGGCGCTGGCCCAGACCGTGCTCTTCCGCCGCGTGCGCACCCTCCTCATCCGCCCCGCCGGCGACGGCCTCGTCGCCACCACGCTCAACTACGACTACGAGGTCCGCTCGGCCGAGGAGGCCTTTTCCGACATCCCCGCCATCAGGCTGAAGGGCGAGATGCTGGAGCTTGCCGAACATATCATCAGGACGAAGAGCGGCCGCTTCGACCCGAAAAGCTTCGACGACCGCTACGACGCGGCGCTGGCCGAGGTCGTCAAGGCGAAGATCGAGGGCCGGAAGATCAAGCCCGTCAGGCCGAAGGCCGAGGGCAAGGTCATCGACCTGATGGACGCCCTGCGCCAGAGCGCCGGGAAGGACGGGAAGCCCGCGAGGCGCAAGGCGAAGAAGGCCCCGGCTGCACGCAAGACGGCGGCAAGCCGCCGCAAGGCAGGGTGACGATGGCGACGCTGGACGTCTACCGGCAGAAGCGGGATTTCAAGGCCACGGCCGAGCCGCGCGGCAGGAAGGCCCGCAAGGGCGGCCACAGCTTCGTCGTCCAGAAGCACGATGCGACACGGCTGCACTACGATTTCCGCCTCGAAATGGACGGCGTGCTGAAGAGCTGGGCCGTGACGCGCGGCCCGAGCCTGGTGCCGGGCGAGAAACGGCTGGCCGTGCATGTGGAGGACCACCCCCTCGCCTATGGCGACTTCGAGGGCACGATCCCCAAGGGCGAATATGGCGGCGGCACCGTCATCGTCTGGGACCGCGGCACCTGGGAGCCGATCGGCGATGCGCGAAAGGCCTATGCCAAGGGACACCTGGAATTCACGCTCGACGGCGAGAAGCTGCACGGCCGCTGGCACCTCGTGCGCATGCAGGGCAAGCCGGGCGAGAAGCGCGAGAACTGGCTGCTGATCAAGGGCGACGACGAGTTCGCCGTGCCGGAAGACGAGGACGACCTGCTCGACGAACGCCCGGAATCGGTGAAGACCGGCCGGGGCATCGCCGATGTCGCGGGAGAAGCGCCCGGCTGGTCCTCGAAGACGGGCCGCATCCGCAAGTCCGCGCGGAAGAAGGCGGAGCCGAAGAAGGCCGGGCCGGAGCCGGAAGCGCCGGACGCGAGCGGCCTTGAGGGCGCGCGCAAGGCGAAGCTGCCGGACTTCCTGCCGCCGACGCTCGCCACGCTCGCGAGCGCGCCGCCGGCGGGCGAACGCTGGCTGCACGAGATCAAGTTCGACGGCTACCGGCTTCAGGCGCGCATCGAGGCGGGCCGGGTAAAACTCCTCACGCGCAGCGGGCTGGACTGGACGAAGAAGTTCGGCAAGGCCGTGAGCGCGGCGCTGGCGGCCCTTCCGGCCGGAACGGCGCTGATCGACGGCGAACTGGTGGTCGAGACGGGCGCCGGCGCGTCCGACTTCTCCGCCCTCCAGGCCGATCTCAGCGCCGGGCGCGACGACCGCTTCACCTTCTACGTCTTCGACCTTCTCCATCTCGACGGCTACGATCTGACCCGCCTGCCCCTCGAGACGCGCAAGGCGCTCCTCGAAAAGCTGGTGCCGGCGACGGACGGCATCCTGCGCTATAGCGGCCATTTCGACGAGAACGGCGCACTGGTGCTGCGCCATGCCTGCCGCCTGAGCCTCGAAGGCGTCGTCTCCAAGCTGCGCGACGCGCCCTACCGGCAAGGCCGCAGCAAGGGCTGGGTGAAGTCGAAATGCTCGGCCCGGCAGGAATTCGTGATCGGCGCCTATGTGCCCTCCACCGTCTCGCGCCAGGCGATCGGCTCGCTGGTGCTCGGCGTCTATGAAAACGGCGCGCTGAAGCCGGTCGGCCGCGTCGGCACCGGCTTCAGCGCGCTTGTGGCCGCCGATCTCTTCAAGCGCCTTTCGCGCATGCGCACGGACGAGAGCCCGTTCGGCCGGAAGCTGACGGCGGAGGAGGCGCGCCAGGCCCGCTACGTGCGGCCCGAGCTGGTGGCCGAGGTGGAGTTCCGCGCCTGGACCGCCGACGGCCATCTGCGCCATGCCTCGTTCCGTGGCCTCAGGGAAGACAAGCCGGCAAGGGAGGTCGTCGCCGAAATGCCGAAATCCGGGACATCGACCGCACCGAAAGCGGAAAAGCCGCCGCGCCGCACCGTGCGCCTCACCCATCCCGACCGCGTCTACTGGCCCGGCGAGGGCGTCACCAAGGAAGGGCTTGCGGACTACTATACCGAGGTCTGGCGCCATATCGCCCCGCATATCGTCGGCCGGCCGCTGGCGCTGCTGCGCGCGCCCGCCGGCATCGAGGGCCAGGCCTTCTTCCAGAAGCACGCCTGGAAGGGGATCGATGCCAATATCGTCGCGGTGCAGGATCCCGCCGAGAAGGACGACGAGCCCTATGTCGCCATCGAGGATCTCGACGGCCTGATGGGCCTCGTGCAGTCGGCGGTGCTGGAGATCCATCCCTGGGGCTCGACGCTCGCCGACTGGGAGCGGCCGGACCGCATCGTCATGGACCTCGATCCCGGCGAGGGCGTTGAATGGCAGGCGGTCGTCGAGGCGGCCGAGGAGACGCGCCGGCGCCTTGAGGCGGCCGGGCTCAACACCTTCGTCAAGACCTCCGGCGGCAAGGGCCTGCATGTCTGCGCGCCCCTGAAGCCCTCGGCACGCTGGCCGGCGGTCAAGGCCTTCTGCAAGGGCATCGCCGATGCGATGGCGAAGGACGCCCCGGAGAAATACGTCTCGACCATCACCAAGTCGAAGCGCCGCGGCAAGATCCTCATCGACTACCTGCGCAACCAGCGCGGCATGACGGCGGTCGCCCCCTATTCGACGCGCGCCCGCCCCGGTGCGGCCGTCTCCATGCCGCTCGCCTGGAGCGAGCTCAGCGCCGATATCGGCCCGGCCTATTTCACGGTGGAGAACGCGCCGACGCGCCTTCAGGCGCTGGCCGCCGACCCCTGGGCGGACTTCGACAAGGCCGCCGAGCCGCTGAAGACCGGCAAGGCGAAGGGCTGAGCTATTTCCCCTTGCCTTCCGCCTTGATGCTCCTGCGCAGGGCATCCATGATGTTGATGACATTGCCCGACGTCGGCGGCGGCGTCTTCGGCTTTGCCGGACGTTTGCGGCCCTTCTTCTTGGCCGCGATGATGTCGAGCAGCCGGTCCTGCACCGGATCGTCCGCCATCTTCGGGTCCCAGGCCTTGGTGCGTTCCTTAATCAGCGTCTTGACCAGCGCCAGGGCCTTCGAGCCCGGCTTCGCCGCCTTCAATCCCGAAAAGTAATCCTCCTGCTCGCGCACCTCGTCGCCGTAGCGCAGCGTCCAGACGACGATGCCCTTGCCGCGGGGCTCCAGCATCACCGCGCGCTCGCGCCGGTAGAGCACCAGCCGCGAGATGCCGACCGTGCCCGTTACGGCCATCGCCTCGCGGATGACGGAAAACGCCTCCTCGCCCACCGTGTCGTTCGGCACCAGGTAATGCGGGGAATCGTACCAGATCCATTCGATGGTCTCGCGCGGCACGAAGGTCTCGATGTCGATGGTGCGCGTGCTTTCCAGCGCCACCGCCTCGATCTCCTCGTCCTCCAGCATCACATAGTCGTCCTCGCCGCGCGGATAGCCCTTCACCTCGTCGTCCTCGTCCACCGCCTTGCCGGTGACGGCATCGACATAGCGGCTGACGACCGGGTTGCCCGTCCTGCCGTTGAGCGTGCGGAAACGGACCTTGTCCTCCTGCGAGATCGCCGGCGACATGGCGACCGGGCAGGTGACGAGCGAGAGCTTGAGATAGCCCTTCCAGAAGGCGCGCGGCGCCATCAGCCCTTCCCTTCGAGCGGCAGGTGTTTCGACAGGGCGAAGCGCTCGGCGAAGGCTATGTCATCCTGCGTGACGACGGGGATGGGATCGGAGAGGATGGCGAGCAGCGTCTCGCGCGAGATCTCGTTCTCCTCCAGCGCGTCCATCAGCGCGCCGCGCGTCTCGCGCTCGGCGCGCAGCAGCGCCGCCAGTGCCAGGATCAGTCTGTCCTTGTTGTCCATGGAAACCTCCGGAACCGGATATCTGGAGGCCTAATGCGGCATTGGCGCATCGGTTCCCGGAACAATCGGCGGACGGAGCGGTTCGTACTCGATCCAACCATGGCGAGGCGAACATGACCCTGACAGCGCTGGCGCTCAACTGCACCCTCAAGACGAGGAGCGCCGAGGCTCCCTCCTCCACCGACCGCATGCTGAAGCTGCTTGCCGCCGCCATGGAACCGCTCGGCGTGACCACGGATTTCCTGCAGCTCGCCGATTTCGACATCAAGCCGGGCGTGACCTCGGACGAGGGCAACGGCGACGACTGGCCGGGCATCCGCCACAAGATCCTCGACGCCGACATCCTCGTCATGGGCACGCCGATCTGGATGGGCCAGCCGTCGAGCGTCTGCAAGCGGGCGCTGGAGCGCATGGACGCCTTCCTGGAGGAGAAGGACGACAAGGGCCGCATGGTCTCCTACGGCCGGGTCGCCGCGGTCGCCGTCGTCGGCAACGAGGATGGGGCGCATCACGTCTCGGCCGAGCTTTTCCAGGCGCTGAACGACGTGGGCTTCACCATTCCCGCCAATGCCGTGACCTATTGGGTGGGCGAGGCGATGGGCTCGGTCAATTTCGTCGATCTTGAGGACATTCCCGACGTCGTGCGCTCGACGCTCGATCTCGTCGCCCGCAACACGGTGCACGCCGCCCGTCTCCTGAAGGAGAGACCCTATCCCGGCGAGGAGGCCTCGTGAGACGATGGTGAAACAACCGGAAACGCTGTTCTTTCCCGCCAGCGAATGGGTGCCGAACCATCCGTTCCTGCCGGTGCTGGTCTATCGCGACGTGCTGGCGGCAGGGGCGGCGGATCGCGCGGCCGCCTTCGAGCGGCTGTTCCGGGACGCGGGCTGGCAGGGCCTCTGGCGCAACGGCGTCTTCTCCTACCAGCACTACCATGTCGGCGCCCATGAGGTGCTCGGCATCGCGGAAGGGAGCGCCGAACTCCTGATCGGCGGGCCGGAGGGCGCGGTGCTGCAGGTGCGCGGCGGCGATTGCCTGGTGCTGCCGGCCGGCACCGGCCACAAGCGCAATTCGGCAAGCGGCGACTTCCTCGTGATCGGCGGCTATCCGCCCGGCCAGTATGCCGATATCGAGACGGCCGCCCCGACCGACGGCGAGCGGAAGATCATCGCCACCCTGCCCGTTCCGCAAAGCGATCCGGTCTACGGCTCCGCCGGCCCGCTCGTCTCGCTTTGGCGCGAGGACGGCGCGGCGTAGGCCGCTACGGCATCCTGGTTTTCGGCAGGTGCTCCAGGAGGGAACGGCAGGCCCCCATGATGTGCTCGTGAACGAGCCGGCCCGCCCGTTCGGCGTCGCGCGCCTCGCAGGCATCGAGGATTTCCCGGTGCTCCCTGTCGGCGATCTCCTTTCCGCGCGAAAGGGTGAGCTGGATGCGAAGAAACCGCTCCAGCCGGTCGTTGACCGAGCGGATGGTGGTGACGAGGAACGGTCTCTGCGCGTCCTCGTACAGGCAGCTGTGGAATTGCCAGTTGAGCTGCGCCCACCGCGCGACGTCCGTTTCCGCGGCGAAAGCCTCGCAGAAGGCGCGCGCGCGCGCGAACGTCTCGTCCCCCATGTGCGGGATCGAGAACCGGATCGCCGACGCTTCCAGGATGGCCCGCACCTCGAAGATCTGCGCCAGTTCCGGATCGGAGACGCTGGTGACCACTGCGCCGCGATTGCGATGGAACTCGACCAAGCCCTCCGCCTCCAGGCGCTTCAGCGCCTCGCGCACCGGGATCTTGCTGACGGTGAACAGGCGGGCCACTTCGTCCTGGCGGATCGGCTCGCCCTGGTCGAGCGAACCGTCGGTGATCGCGTCGCGAAGGAAGGTCAGGATGATGTCGGATGCGCTGGGCGCCTTGCCCAGGTTCGGCACCTTCGCGGTCACAAGCGGCATTTCGAACTCCGGGTCGTCATCGAAAGACGGAAATCGAGGTAGCGATTATCATGGACGATCTCAATGTCCAATCCGCTTGCGCGGGGAAGCGGCCCTTGACGTATTTCGTAGATCGTATACGTTTTTTGGACCAAAGACAATATACAGCCGGTGCGCCGCAGCGCGCAAGAAGGACAAGACCATGCGTTCCTCCAAGATCGTCCATATCGTCAGTTGCCACGCGGAAGGCGAGGTCGGCGACGTCATCGTCGGCGGCATCGCGCCGCCGCCCGGCAATACCGTCTGGGAACAGTCGCGCTGGATCGCCGAGGACCAGACGCTGCGCAACTTCGTGCTCAACGAGCCGCGCGGCGGGGTCTTCCGCCATGTCAACCTGCTGGTGCCGCCGAAGAACCCCAGGGCGCAGATGGGCTGGATCATCATGGAGCCGGAGGACACGCCGCCGATGTCCGGCTCCAACTCGATCTGCGTGGCGACGGTTCTCCTCGACAGCGGCATCATCCCGATGACCGAGCCGGAGACCCGCATGGTGCTGGAAGCCCCGGCGGGCCTTGTCGAGGTCGTGGCGGAGTGCCGCAACGGCAAGGCCGAGAAGATCACCGTCACCAACGTCAAGAGCTTCGCGCAGAAGCTCGGCGCCAGGCTGGACGTTCCCGGCCTCGGCACGATCACCGTCGACACGGCCTATGGCGGCGACAGCTTCGTGGTGGTCGATCCCGCGGAGATCGGCCTTGATCTTTCGCCCGAGAATGCACGCCTGATCGCCGAGACCGGGATCGGGATCACCAATGCCGCCAACCGGCAACTCGGCTTCTCGCATCCGGAAGACACCGGCTGGAACCATATCTCCTTCTGCCTCTTCGCCGGCCCCCTCCACCGCGAGGATGGCGGGCTTACGGCCAAGTCGGTCGTGGCCATCCAGCCCGGCAAGATCGACCGTTCTCCCACCGGCACGGCGGTGTCGGCGCGGATGGCGATCCTCCATGCCCGCGGCGAACTCAAGGAAGGCGAGACGCTGACGGGCATTTCCATCATCGGTTCGAAATTCGTCGGCAGGATCGTCAGCGAAACGACGATCGGCGGGCAGAAGGCGATCGTCCCCTCGATCACCGGCCGCGCCTGGATCAGCGGGACCTCGCAGCTGATGCTCGACCCGTCCGACCCCTATCCGGGCGGCTACAAGCTGTCCGACACCTGGCCGATGCTGGGCTAGCGCGCAAGAGCCGACGCTGCCGGGTGACCGCGCCGGCAGCGTCCTGTGGCTTTGCGCTCCTCGCGAAGATAGGATAACCGTGCCTTTGCGGCGACCGCCGCCTGCATCCGTCGAGGAAGACCATGGCCAAGAAACCCAAGCTCGAACATTCCGAACTGTCCGGCGAATATACCGAGGACAGCGTCACCGTTCTCGTCGACATCTTCCGGCCGGCCGGAACGCAGGGAGACTGGAAGCTGGAGGTCGTCACGGAGAAGGAAGACCTCTTCGAGTGGGACGAGCCCTTCGCGACCGACCGGGAGGCCTTCGACGAATTCCTCGCGACCGTGGCGCGCGACGGCATCGCCTCGTTCCTCGAAGAGGACGACGTGCCGACGACCCATTGACGGCGCGGCCGCCCGGTCCCCTTCCCGGCGAGAAGCGCGAAATAACCAAATTTGTTCTTCCACGCGTGAATAAGCCTTCTTGCATGAACGTTTCCCCGGCAATGGGATACTCTCGAGCCGGTCATGCCGGCGCGGCCCGACAGCAGGATACCAGACCACCGACAGCACCGATCCGGCACGTTTATCGAAGGGACACGGACAATGACGGGAACAGGCAAGACGACCAAGACGGTCTTCGCGACGGGATCGCAATTCATCGATTCCGTGCTCTACGGCACGGCCTGGGGCGGCACGACGATCACCTATGCGTTTCCAACCTCGCCGGGCAGCTATTCCTACACAAGGGAAAGCAGCAGCAATTTCGGCACGATCTCGGCCATGCAGAAGAAGGCCGCGCTCTTCGCCATGGAAACGAGCTTCGGCAACAAGGCCAATGACGGCTTTTCCGTCGAGGGCTTCACCAACCTGAACTTCAAGGCCGGCTCGACCGGCACGGCGACGCTGCGCTTCGCCCAGTCGGACGTGCCCCCGACGGCCTATGCCTATCTGCCCACCGGGCACGAGACGGGCGGCGACATCTGGTTCGGCACGCAATATATCGGCACGGTCAACGACTACCGCACGCCGAAGGCCGGCAACTATGCCTGGCACACCATGCTGCACGAACTCGGCCATGCCCTCGGCCTCAAGCACGCCCACGAGACCGGCGGCTTCGGCGCCATACAGCCGGAATGGAACACGCCCGAATACACGCTGATGACCTACAACGCCTTCGTCGGCGATAGCGGCGGCCCGTACAAATACGAGGAGTTCGGCGCCCCGCAGACCTTCATGATGGCCGATATCTACGCGCTCCAGCACATGTACGGCGCGGATTACTCGACGAACAAGGGCACGACCGTCTACAAGTGGAAGCCGGGCACCGGCGATACGTTCGTCAACGGCAAGGTCGCGATCGACGCCGGCGGCAACCGCATCTTCGCCACCATATGGGACGGCGGCGGCAAGGACACCTACGACCTTTCCGCCTACAAGACCGGAGTCGAGATAGACCTTCGGCCGGGCTCCTATTCGGTGTTCAGCGATATCCAGCTTGCCAATCTCGGCGGCGGGCCGAACGACGGCTTCGCCCGCGGCAACATCTTCAACGCGCTCGTCTTCAGGGGCGATCTGCGCTCGCTCATCGAGAATGCCAAGGGCGGCGCGGGCAACGATACGATCTTCGGCAACCAGGCCAAGAACCACCTGATCGGCAACGGCGGCAACGACAAGCTCGGCGGCATGCTCGGCAATGACAAGCTCAACGGCGGCACGGGCAACGACACGCTGACCGGCGGCAAGGGCGCCGACGACTTCATCTTCAAGAAAGGCTACGGCCGCGACACGATCACCGACTTCAAGAACAATGTCGACGACATCGACCTGCGCTCCTACGATTTCTCCAGCGTCAAGAAGGTGCTGGCGAAGGCCGACCAGGTCGGCAGCGACGTGCATATCGAGCTCGGCGGCAACGACGTCCTGATCCTCAAGAAATTCGACCTCGACAATCTCGACAAGGCGGATTTCATCCTGTGACGCGAAGGCGGCCCGGCATCCGCCGCCGGGCCTCCGCCGCGCACGGGCCGCGATGCGAACTGTTGCAAATCCGCACGTTTGACGCGTCTTCGCGCGGGAGGGCGGCAAAGTTCGCGCGGCGGCGATTCCCCTTTCCGGCGCGCTGCGCTATGGCGATGCCAGGCCCGCAGTCGCGGCCGCACCGAAGCCCCAAGGAAATGGCACCCATGAACTCCCGCATTGCAATTCTGGCAGGCGTCGCGCTTGCCCTCGCCGGATGCACCACCGCCGTCATCGCGTCCAACCCGCTGCAGGCCCGCTGGAACGGCAAGACCGCCGGCAGCTTCTTTGCGGCCTACGGCCCGCCGATCTCCGACACGGCCGGCATGGGCGGCACGACGCTCTACAAGTGGCGCGGCGGCTTTGCGAAGGGCAAGTCCTGCACCGTGGAGCTGACGGTGAACGAGGCCTACCGGATCAACACCATCCGCGCCGTCGCCGACCGCGTCGATCCGAAGGGCGGCCCGACCCATTGCGAGAAGGTGCTCGACGCGGCCTCGTAAGCCGCGGCCCGGCAGACTTCGCGAGGGCCGCGTGCTTGCCGATTTCTACGACCTGGAAAACCGGTGGGAACGTTCGCCTGAAAAGTGCCGCGCGATGCGGCCGCAAGACCCGCCGGCGCATCCGGCGGGCATTGCGCTTTTGATCAGTCGAGCAGGTCGGCGGGCACCTTGCCGCCGTTGTCGGCGAGGGCCTTCATGAGGGCCTTGTGCAGCCAGATGTTCATGCTGGCGGAATCGCTCTTGTCGCCGGTATAGCCGAGTTCGTCGGCCAGTTCCTTGCGCTCCTGAAGGCTGGCATCCATGCCGAGGGCCTTCATCATGTCCACGATGGAGCGGCGCCAGTCGAGCTTCTGGCCGTTCTTGGCGACGGCCGCGTCGAGGATCGCGGCGACGTCCACCGGCTGGCTCGCAGTAGCGGCAACGGGCTGGCTTCCGGTCGACGTCGCCACCGCCTCGTTGCTGACGGTCGGCGTCGCGGACATATCCGCCGTCACCGGCTTCACGGCCTCGGCCGTAACGGTCTGCGCCGGCTTCTCCTCCGCCTTGCCGAAAAGCTTTTCCTTGATGGAACTGAAGATACCCATGTCTTACTCCCTGTTGATCTCTGCCGGCTCTCACACGGCAAGACCAAAATAGAGGCATTGCTCATCATTTCAATGAGGCCTGTGCGATGGACAGGCACAAATACATGACGGGCAGTCCTGCATCACCGGGCGGGACCGCCTCCCGGCGTGCCGGTGCGCCTGTCCGTCCCGCGCCTGATCATATCCGCGGCTTTCTCGCCGATCATCATGGTCGGCGCATTGGTGTTGCCGCCGAGGAGCACCGGCATGATGGACTTGTCGGCAACACCGATGCTCCGAGCCGTGAAGTGCTGGATGGCGTGGTCGGTGCGCACCCCAAGGTAGGTCCTATGGGGAGCATCCACGAGGCGGCAACGCCCAGCTTCCGCCAGGATTTCCCAAATTTTTGATTTTATTGATAAAAACAGCCGTGGCTGGGGCGCCAGGATTCCCAGCTAAGGAATCCAGCTCATTTGCAAGCCTTTGAGAAGGTTAACAAATCCCTTTCACCTAATATACCGTTACGACAGTCTTGTACTACAATCCGGTACGACAGTCCGGTGGAAAATTCTAAATAAGATACCCTCCATCAGCGGCAAGCGAAAATGCGGAAATAATTTCCGCCTAGTTGAGGTGCGCCCGGTCGATATTCATGGGCCGGAAAGCTCAAGACAAAACAGACGGAGCGCATGGATCACACTCTATGCACTCCGCCGCACGCACGCGACATGGCTGCGTGGGGGGGAGGCGCTGGTTCGCCTTCCCGCCGGCAAGACCGGAAAAATGCCTGTTCCAGCACTTGGCGTGCCTATCCGCGCGGCGCGGTAGAAGTCGACAACCACCAAACCGACGCCACCGATCCGGTCGATGACACGATTGATCCGAGGGCTAAAACCAGTATCCGATCGGATGGAACCTCGCTCATCTCCCGACACTTACGTGGGCAGCTTCGACCAGAGGAAGACCCATGAGCCACGCTTTGATCCCGATGCCTATCGGGAACTGAAGGGCAAGATCGAGCATTCGATCCGGTCCGGCAGGGAGCACCTTGCGTCTACTATCCATTCAAGCCGCCAAGCAATCCCGTCGAGACGCAAAGTCCCTCATTCAAACGAAGCGAGCGATCAGCGGAAAGATCAGAAGGAACGAAATAATCACGCAAGCGACGTTTGCGGCAACATTTGCGATGCGCTCCACTTTTGTTTCGACTGAGCTCATCCGCTATCCTCGTGACTGATGAAGTTGTAATGAAGGCACACGCATCGTGCCTTTTCGGGGTCCAAGATTATACAAGCCTACCCCGCTTCATTCCGCAAGCCCATAGCCGACCATCCATCGGCCGGGACCGGACGAGCGCTCTACGAGCAAGAGAACGATTGGCTTCCCGCGCCAAGAATGCCGCCGCTTTTTTGCCACAGATTTGCCATGCCCGGCCATTCGTGGAATAACGACACTTCATTCCAACTGGAGGAATTGTGTCCGAATAGGCCTTCGGACCAAAGCGAAAGGAATTGCCAATGAGCGAGTTGAACGAAACCGACTATGAGGTCGGCCAAGACAACATCGAGATATTCGGCCTCGACATACACAACCCGGTTTTCTTCGTCTCCGGTGGCATCATCGTTCTTTTCGTCTTCATCGCCGCAATCTTCCAGGGTCCCGTAACGGAGTTTCTCGGCTGGCTTCGACCGGCGGTCACGGACTCTTTCGACTGGTTCCTCGTCATAGCGGGCAACGTCTTCGTCCTGTTCTGCATCGTATTGATCTTCACGCCTTTCGGCAGCATCCGGCTGGGCGGCAAGGACGCCACGCCTGACTTTTCCTACACCGGCTGGTTCGCCATGCTGTTCGCCGCAGGCATGGGCATAGGCCTGATGTTCTACGGCGTTTCGGAGCCGGTTTCGCATTTCACGTCTTCCTTTGCAGCCGATGCGGGAACGCCCGATAGCTGGGCGCCACTGGGCGGAGCGCCGGGCGACGCCGACGCGGCGCGGCGCCTTGCCATGGCGGCGACGATATATCACTGGGGCCTGCATCCCTGGGCGATGTATGCCGTCGTCGGACTGGGCCTTGCCTTCTTCGCCTACAATCGCGGCCTGCCACTGACCGTGCGCTCCGTCTTCCATCCATTGCTCGGCGAGCGTGTCTGGGGCTGGCCCGGCCATGTCATCGACGTGCTGGCGGTCTTCGCGACCCTGTTTGGCCTCGCAACCTCTCTCGGCATTGGCGCCGGGCAGGCCAATGCCGGCCTCAACCATCTCTTCGGGATGCCGATCACGGACACCTCCAAGGTTCTGCTCATCATCGGCATCACCGGGATTGCCCTGTTCTCGGTGGTCGCCGGCCTCGACGCCGGCGTGAAGCGGCTGAGCGAGATCAACATGGCGCTGGCCGCTCTCCTGCTGCTCTTCGTCATCCTCGTCGGGCCGACCTTCGCCATCGTGACCGGCTTCTTCGACTATCTTACCGCCTATCTCGTGAACCTGCCGGCCCTCTCGAATCCGGTCGGCAGGACCGACCAGCATTTCTTCGACGGCTGGACCGCCTTTTATTGGGCCTGGTGGATATCCTGGTCGCCCTTCGTCGGCATGTTCATCGCCCGTGTTTCGCGCGGCAGGACGGTGCGGGAGTTCCTGGTCTGCGTGCTGCTGATCCCATCGGCGGTCTGCGTACTATGGATGACGGCGTTCGGGACGGCAGCGCTCAACCAGGTGATCGAACAGGGATCGAGCGCCGTTGCCGATGCCGCGCTCGAACTGCAGCTCTTTGTAATGCTGGAGGGACTTCCGCTCTCGGCGATCACATCGTTCCTCGGAATCGTGCTGGTCGTCGTATTTTTCGTCACCTCCTCGGATTCCGGCTCACTGGTGATCGATACGATCACGGCCGGCGGCAAGGTCGACGCGCCGGTTCCGCAGCGTGTGTTCTGGGCGATCTTCGAAGGGCTGGTGGCAATCGTCCTGCTGCTGGCCGGAGGTCTTGCCGCATTGCAGGCCGCCGCCCTGACGACCGGCATACCGTTTGCGCTCGTGCTGCTCGGCATGTGCGTGGCGATCTAGAAGGGTCTCTCCACCGAGAGAGAAAAGCTGCAGGCTGCTTAGGACTGTCCTCGTTACGTCCTCGCGAACGTCCCCGACCCGCTCGGGGACTGTTCCCGCTGTTTTCCATTCCGACAGATTGGAGAATGAACCATGTTTGGCAACAATATTGCTTCCGATTGCGACGACACCCTCGGCGGCCGTATCTCAATGGCCCGAGAGGCATGCCGCCTTTCCGCCGAGGAGGCCGCTGAGCGTCTCGGCGTTCTTCCGGCAAGCTGGAATGCCTGGGAACGCGACCGCGACGTCCCGCGCGCCAACAGGCTCGCGATGATGGCGGGCATTCTCGGCGTCAGCCCCTCCTGGCTCCTGACCGGCCTTGGGGCCGGCCTCTCGGAACAAAGGCCCGATGATGATCCAGCCGAGTTGCGCCGGGCAGTCCGTCAGGCTGAAGAAGATATCGAAGCGCTCAACAGGCGCATGCGCCAGATCGCATCGCGCCTCGAAGACGAAGACGGCGCGCAGCCATAGGGCTCGCCGCCGGCCACCGTTCCTTTTGGCGGCAGATCCCACAAGGGGCGTCGCTCAGACATTCAGGGCTACCAATGATCTCGAACTTTGCCAATATCCACCCAATCCTGACGACCGGGATGGCCCTCCTCGTTCTCGCATTTGCCGCGCTGTTCGCCAATTATGTGGTCAAGGCGCTGCTGGTGCGTGCGCTCAATCGCGTGCTGGCCTTCACCGCCTACGGCCGCGATCCGGAATTGCGCCGGCACGGCCTGATCGAGAGGCTTGCGAATATCATGCCGGCACTCGTCATCTCGGCAGGCATCGCGCTCGTGCCCAACCTGCCCGCCTTCGTCGTCGTCGTGGTGCGCAACGTCTCCAGCGCCTTCATGATCCTGACGGTCGCCATGGCCATCAGCGCGGCCCTCAACATCGTCGACACAATCTATCACCGCCGGCCCGATGCGCGGCTCAAACCCATCAAAGGCTATATCCAGGTCTTCAAGATCGCGGTCTACGTCATCGCGGCGCTGCTGATGATCGCCACGCTGATCGACCGCTCGCCGCTGATCCTGCTATCCGGTCTCGGCGCGATGGCCGCCGTCCTCATTCTGGTTTTCCAGGACACGCTGCTGTCGCTTGTCGCCGGCATCCAGATTTCCTCCACCGACATGGTACGTGTCGGCGACTGGATCGAAATGCCCGGCCAGAACGCCGACGGCGATATCGTCGAGATCGCTCTTCACACCGTCAAGGTCCAGAACTTCGACAAGACCGTCACCACCATCCCGATCCGCAAGCTCGTCACCGAGCCGGTGAAGAACTGGCGCGGCATGCAGGAATCGGGCGGCCGGCGCATCAAGCGCGCGCTCCATCTCGATCAGACCAGCATCCGCTTTCTGACGGCGGATGAAGAGCAAAACCTCTCCAGGCTCGACCGGCTGGAAACCTACCTGAGGCACAAGCAGGAAGAACTGGCCGAATGGAACGGCAAGCTCGGCGAGCGTGCCCGCATCCCCGCCAACACGCGCCGCGCCACTAACATCGGCACCTTCCGCGCCTATGTGGAGAATTACCTGCGCAGCCATCCGGGTGTCCATCAGGGCATGACGATCATGGTGCGCCAACTCCCACCGGAGCCGGAAGGCTTGCCGCTGGAGATTTACTGCTTCACCAACACGACAGCCTGGGCCGTCTACGAGGGCATCCAGTCGGACATATTCGATCATCTCCTGGCGATCCTGCCGGAGTTCGGCCTGCGCGTGTTCCAGAACCCCACCGGCAGCGACCTTCAAGCGCTCTCAAAGATGTCCGCGTGAACGAACCGGCTTGCGTATAGGCCCCTCCGACGGCGCCGAACTCCCATGAGAGATGGCTCGAAATTCCGGCTTGGCAGGATATCAACGGAGGCTATGCCCTCTGTCGGTCCTTGCGGGCATAGAGGTAGCCCCATCCCAGCCCCAGCAGCGCCGAGACGACCGACCCCGCAAGCACGCCCAGCTTCGCGGCGGCGAGCATGCCCTCGTCGGTGAATGCCAGCATCGAGACAAAGATGGACATGGTGAAGCCGATGCCTCCCAGCAGCCCGATGAGCAAGATGCCGCCCCACCCCATGCCGGGCGGCAAACGGCACAGGCCGAGGCGCACCAGCAGCCAGCTTACCGAAACGACGCCGAGCGGCTTGCCCAGAACGAGGGCGATTCCGACACCGGCCATCACCCAGAGCGGAGCGCCACTGGCAAGGTCGACACCGGCGAAACTGACTCCGGCATTGGCCAGCGCGAACAGCGGCATCACCCCATAGGCCACCCACGGATGCAGGGCCGCCTGCACGCGCACGACGGGCGGAAGGAGTTCCCGCTGGGTGCGGCGCAGTTCCTTGAGCGGACCGGCCATATGATCAGTTTTTCCGTTCTGCTCCAGCCCCAGCAGCTCGTTGGCGATGCGCGACAGGGCGTCCAGCGGCTTTTCACGCAGGCTCACGGAGGTAACCGGCGTCATCAACCCCAGCACGACGCCCGCCAGCGTCGGATGCGCGCCGGTCATCAGCAGGCCGGACCAGATGACCGCTCCCGGCACCACATAGACATAGGCCGACCCGACGCCCATTCTCTGGAGGGCGAGCACCATGATGATGCCAAGGGCGGCAACGGCAAAGCCGCTATATTCCAGACCGCCGGAATAGAAGAAGGCGATGATGAGGACGGCGACGATATCGTCGATGATCGCCAGCGTCAGAAGGAACACACGTACATTGCCCGGTATGGATTTGCCGAGCAACGCCAGAACGCCGACGGCGAAGGCGATATCCGTGGCCGTTGGAATGGCCCAGCCTTGCGCCTGCGAGCCGGAACTGTTCAGGGTTAGGTAGACCAACGCCGGCACAACCACGCCGCCCATAGCCGCCGCAATAGGGAGGAACGCCTGACGCAGGTCGCTCAGTGCGCCCTCGTGCATCTCCCGCCGGATCTCCATGCCGACGACGAGGAAGAACACGGTCATCAGCGCGTCGTTGATCCAGAAATGGAGAGGCCGGTCGAAAACGAATTCCCCCAGCCCCACCGAGAAGGACATGTGCCAGAGGAGATGGTAGCTTTCCGAGAAGGCGGAGTTCGCCCAGACGAGGGCGACGGCCGCCGCGACCATCAGGACCGCGCCGCTGACCGCCTCGATATGCAGGAAGCGCTCGAGGGACGCGAGCGCGCGTTCGGTGAGAATCTGGGCATGGCGGCGCTTCTGCGCAGGATAAGTGCGTTTCATGGATACGGTCTCTCCGCGCGGCGGCCCGACCTGCGCATAAAACCTGCCTACCCACTCCATGCGGTGACACCCGAATCTCTTCTAGCAAACCGAGGCCGGTTTTCCAATCGCAAGAGCCTCCCGTATGGGCCGGATTGCGCTCAACCAGTTACCCTCGGCATCAATGTGACACATCCGCGCCGAGCGCACCTATCAGGTCGACGGGCAAGTCTTCTTCGCTTCGGCCGAGAGCTTCGTCGCCGCCTTCGATTTCGGCGAGACGCTGCGCAAGGTCACGATCGACGTCTCGCAGGCCCATCTGTGGGACATCACCGCCGTCGGCGCGCTCGACAAGATCGTCCTCAAATACCGCCGCCAGGGCGTCGACGTCACGGTCGCCGGCGTCAACGAGGCGAGCGCGCACATGCTCGACCGCTTCGCTCTGCACGACAAGGAGCATGCAGCCCTGTCCGCAGGAGCGGACCAGTAGGCCCGATTCCGCAGCCGCTCGGGACTCGCTTCCATTGGAAAGCGCTCGTCTTCAAATTCCGACGCAGTCCCACCACGGATTCATTCCGAAACATAGAAAGGCCCGGCTTCGGCCGGGCCTTCCAATTCAGCGTCGCGGCGCCGGGCCGAACAGCACTTTTTACAACGACCCATTCGACGGCGCATAGCGCGCCAGCGCCTTGATCACGTGTCGCGCCCTGACACGTCCGATCTGCCTGCCTGCCTCATCGAGAACCCCCACCCATTCATGCTGGTCAAAACAGGGCAGCACGTCTTCGCACCGCGCATCGGCCGGCATCGCCATTTCGCAAGGCTCGAATGTGCCCTTCTCCATGATCGTGCGGATATGGATCGCCCGCGCCTTGTTCACATCACGCACGAACTCCTCGATATGGGCGTTCGCCGGGCTGAGCACGATCTCTTCCGGCTTGCCCACCTGCTGCACGGCCCCGTCCTTGAGCACGGCGATCCGGTTGCCGATCTTCAGAGCTTCGTCGAAATCATGCGTGATGAACAGGATGGTCTTGTTCAAAGAGGATTGCAGCTCGAGAAGCTGTTCCTGCATGCCCGAACGGATCAAGGGATCGAGTGCGGAGAAAGCTTCATCCATCAGCAGGATATCGGTGTCCATGGCCAGCGCCCGGGCAAGACCGACACGCTGCTGCTGACCGCCGGAGAGCTGGCGCGGACGTGACTTCTCGTAGCCGGAAAGTCCGACGATCCCGATCCAGTGAGCAGCCTTTTCCAGTCGCTCGGCCTTGCCCACGCCACGTGTTTCCAGGCCATAGGCGACATTTTCGATGACGGAACGATGCGGCAGCAATCCAAACTTCTGGAATACCATTGCGATGCGGGTGCGCCGGAAACCGCCGAGCTGCGCCATCGTCATGTCGAGCACCTTTTCGCCATTGACGACGATTTCGCCCGCCGTCGGCTCGATCAGCCGGTTGACATGGCGGATCAGCGTCGACTTGCCGGAGCCTGAGAGGCCCATCACAACATATATTTGCCCTTTCTCGATATCGAGCGAGACATTGTCGAGACCGACGACGTGGCCGGTCTCGGACTGCACATCGGCCTTGGATCTCCCCCGCTGCAGCAGCGCCAGCGCCGCCTGCGGATCGGGGCCGAAAATCTTGGTGACGCCCCGCATGATGATGGCGAGGTCGTCCGATCCGGCCGCAGAAGCGGGATCATGAAACTGAGCGTGTTCCGTCATAAGCGAACCTCCCCGACGCCGATCCGCTCCTGGAGGCGCCGGCCATAGGCCTGGGTGATGCGATCGAACACGATGGCGAGCGCGACAATACCGAGACCGGCGAACAGCCCGCGGCTGACCTCAAGCCGGCCGATGCCCTGAAGCACCTGATAGCCGAGACCGCCCGCACCGATCATCGAGGCGATGACCACCATGGCGAGCGCCATCATCGTCGTCTGGTTGATGCCGGCGAGGATGGTAGGCAATGCGAGCGGGATCTGTACCCCGAACAGACGTTGCGTGGCCGAGGTGCCGAACGCGCGGCTCGCCTCCATTACCGCCGGATCCACATTGCGCAGGCCAAGATCCGTCAACCGGATCAGGGGCGGCGATGCATAGACGATGGTGGCGAGCAATGCCGGTATCTTGCCCGGCCCGAAGATCATCACCGTCGGGATGAGATAGACGAAGCTCGGCAGGGTCTGCATCAGGTCGAGTACGGGCGTCACCATCTGGCGGACACGGTCCGAACGCGACATCCACACGCCGACCGGAATGGAGATGACGATCGCCGTCAGCGTGGCGGCAATCATCAGCGCCGTGGTTATCATCGCGTCACGCCACAATTGCATCAGGCCGAGGAAAACCAGTCCCAGGAAGACGACAAGCGGCAGTCGCCAATTGCGTGTCGCCATGAAGGCGAGGCCGACGAAGAAGGCGATGAACAGCCACCACGGCGTCGCGATGAGCAGTCGTTCGATCCAGTTCAGCAGCATCAGCAACGGATAGGCCGCAGTCTCAAGCTCGCCGCCCCAGTTGCGCACCACCCAACTCAACCCGTCGTCGACGGCGCGCCTGAGCGGCTTTGTGTCGATCAGTTCCGGAAACATACGCTCCCCTTAAAATGTACGATTGAAAAACCCGCCAGAAGAAAATGCGACCGGGCAGATGGCCCGGTCGCTTGCAGACGTGGAGATGGCCGCGCCGCCATCACTTCAGGAAGGCTCGTACCTTCTCGGCAACCTCGGCCGGAACCCAGCCCGTCCAAACGTCCTGCTCCGTCTTGAGGAAGTTGCGAGCGGTTTCGTCCGCATCGGCCTTGTTCTCATCGCCATAAACGAGGAGCTTGCTGATCTGGGCATTGCTCAGGCCGGCCTTGGCCATATAGGTGGCGACGGCCGGCGCTTCCTTCGGCAACCAGGACGCAGCGCCGATAATCGCCGGGGAAGACGGGTAAGCGGTGATGCCCGGGGCGTCCGTGCAGTCGGTGTCCGTATTGCAGGCGTAGACGTCCGGCTTCGCCGGGCCAAGGTCGAGCTGGACCGCATCGAATTTACCGAGGATCGAGGTTGGCCCCCAGTAATAGAACAGGATCGGCTCCTCGCGGGTGAAGGCGCGCGCGATCGAGGCATCGAGAGCCCCGCCGGAGCCTGGCGAGAACAGGTTCCATCCCTTGCCGGACATATCGAAGGCTTCATAGAGCGCCGAGGTCGACAGCTCACACGCCCAGCCGGGAGGGCACGAATACAGCCGTCCCTTGTCGCCGTTCTCCGGGTCCGGGAAGAGATCGGGCCGGGCGATCACCGCTTCGGCGGTCTTCAGTTCAGGATGCTTTTCCTGCATGTAGCGCGGAATGAACCAGCCCTCGACCGTGCCGTCCGTGATGGCATCGCCGAGCTTGACGACGATACCGTCCGCAATGCCCTTCTCCCAGGCTTCCTCGACCGTGCTGGTCCACAGCTCCGGTGCAACGGCAGGCGTGCCGCGCGAAATCATCGATGCGGAGGTCGGAACGGTGTCTCCCGTCACGATCTCGACCGAGCAACCGTAACCGTGCTCCAGGATGATCGCATGGATATGCGCAAGCGCCGCCGCCGATGGCCAGGTCATCTCGGCTATGTCGATCTTCTTCTCGGTGCCACATGCAGCAGCGTCCTGCGCGTTAGCATTTGCACTCGTAGAAGCGGCAGAAATCACGCCAGCAGGGAGAAAGGAAAGGCCCACCAGAGCGGTAGCGACACACGATTTTCTAAGCATACATAACCCCATCCATTCATTTCAATGGATTAAGGCTATCAACCATGAAATATCATGTCAAATTCCTACAGGATACACTTATATTTCGTGTAAATCTATCTCTTCTACATATGAGCGTATACGTATGTACATTCAGACAAGTCGCCACGATTCAATCAAACAGAAATCGTGTTTCTACATAAATTCTCTAGTGGAAAAAAAATTCGCGCACCTGGTTTATTGAACAGGCTTCGGACTCATGCACAACGCTCGGCCTCGCTGCCGAAGGATCTGACCTCAACCGCTGACGTTTGAAGAAAATCCGGCAGGCATCGAACTGATTCCCGCACGCCTTTGCATCGATGCATACACGATGTATCCGCCATCCCCGCCATCGTCTGGACGGCAAGCGGAAATCGACACTCCAACTTTAAAAGGCGATCGTGCTGACCGCCGGAAACATCGATTCGGGAGTTTTGTTTCGGCATGTTATTGCCGAACCAAGTCAGGGTCTGGCAATTTCCTGCCTGATCGATCCTCGATCCATGGCTCGCTGCGAGAAAATACAACGGTTTAGATTTGGCCCGGCTTTTGCAACGAATGGAGGATGGCGCGGTAGGAGAAAACCGCGTCCATTCTACAACGGGAGGAGTTTTCCATGAAGAAAGCCGTCAAACGCGCCGCCATCGCGGCTGTCGCCACCCTGACCATGGCCGCGTCCATCACTTCGGCGAGATCCGACGAGTTCATCAACGTCCTGACCGGCGGCACGTCCGGGGTCTATTATCCGCTCGGCGTCGCCTTGTCCAAAATCTACGGTGACAAGATCGAAGGCTCGCGCGTCCAGGTCCAGGCGACCAAGGCGTCGGTCGAGAACCTGAACCTGCTGCAGCAGGGCCGCGGCGAGATCGCCTTCGCACTCGGCGATTCCGTCAAGCTCGCCTGGGAAGGCGACGCAGAGGCCGGGTTCAAGGCTAAGCTCGACAAGCTGCGCGGCATCGCCGCCATCTATCCCAATTACATCCAGATCATGGCGTCCAAGGAATCGGGCATCGCCACGCTTGCCGACTTCAAGGGCAAGAGCCTTTCGGTCGGCGCGCCGAAATCCGGCACGGAACTCAACGCCCGCGCCATCCTGACGGCCGCCGGCATGAGCTATGACGACCTCGGCAAGACGGAATACCTGCCCTTTGCCGAATCCGTGGAACTGATGAAGAACCGCCAGCTCGACGCCACGCTGCAATCAGCCGGCCTCGGCGTCTCGTCCTTCAAGGACCTCGCCACCTCGCTCGACGTCCAGATGGTGGCCGTTCCGGAAGACATCGCCGCCAAACTCGGCGCGCCCTATATCGCGGCCACCGTTCCGGCCGGCACCTACCAGGGCCAGGACAAGGATGTCTCGACGGTCGCCGTCGTCAACTTCCTCGTCACGCATTCCGAGGTTTCGGACGAAACCGCCTACCAGATGACCAAGCAGCTCTTCGAGAACCTGCCGGCCATGATCGCTGCGCACAAGGCGGCCGAGCAGATCGATCTCAAGGAGGCCCTGAAGGGTATGCCGATCCCCCTGCATCCGGGTGCCGAGCGCTTCTATAAGGAGAAAGGGCTGCTCTGAGGTTTCGGGACGCGACCATGCGGCGGGGATGATCGCCGCATGGTCGCTCTTCGCCACACGCCGCCCGGGAGGAACCGATGCACGATACCCAAGGAACGGTCGATGGCGCCGCCGCCGACCTCAGCAAGCATGACGCGCTCGCGGGCGTATTTCCCGCCTCGCCGGAAGGACGCCTACTTTTCGCGATCGCCTTCCTGTTCTCCGTCTTCCAGATCGCGACGGCCGCCCATCTCATCGACCCGCCGAGCCAGCTCGTGCGCGCGGTGCATGTCGGCTTCGTCACCGTCCTGATCTTCCCGCTGCTCACCGCCATGTCCGGCCGCGGCGGGGCAGTGCGCATCGTCGCCTGGGCTCTTTCGGCGCTCGGGGCGGCCGTGGCCGCCTACCAGTGCTACGAATATGCCGACCTTCTGGTGCGTGCGGGCGACCCGCTACCGCAGGACATCGTCTTCGGGGTGCTGGGGATCGGCATTGTCTTCGCTGCCGCCTGGGCCCTGATGGGGCCGGCGCTGCCGATCATCTCAGGCGTCTTCCTCGCCTATTGCCTTTTCGGCGAGTACCTGCCCGCTCCGGTCGATCATCGCGGCTACGGCTTCTCCCAGGTCATCGACCACATGGCCTACGGGACGGAGGGCATCTACGGCATTCCGACGCTGGTATCGTCGAGCTATATCTTCCTCTTCATCCTGTTCGGAGCCTTCCTCGAAAAGGCGGGCATGATCCAGCTCTTCAACGACGTCTCGCTCAGCCTCGTCGGCGCACGGCGCGGCGGGGCCGCGAAGGTCTCGATCATCTCTTCCGCGCTGATGGGTACGATCTCCGGCTCGGGCGTCGCCAATGTCGTCACCACGGGCCAGTTCACGATCCCGCTGATGAAGCGGTTCGGCTACCGCCCAGCCTTTGCCGGTGGCGTAGAGGCGACCGCCTCCATGGGTGGCCAGATCATGCCGCCCGTCATGGGAGCCGTCGCCTTCATCATGGCCGAGACGCTCGGGGTCGAATACCATGAGATCGTCAAGGCGGCCCTCATCCCGGCCATCCTCTACTTCGCCTCCGCCTTCTGGATGGTGCATCTGGAAGCAGGAAAGCGCGGTCTGCTGGGCCTGCCCAGGAACGAATTGCCGTCGGCGCGCGCGGCCATCGCCAAAGGCTGGTACCTGATCCTTCCACTTGCCGCGCTCGTCTGGCTGCTTTTCTCCGGTTACACGCCGCTTTTCGCGGGCACGGTGGGCCTCGGCTTCACCCTACTGCTCATTCTCGGCAGCTCGATCGCCCGCGGCCTTCCCTCGACTGTCGTTAAGGTCATCTTCTGGATCGGCCTCGGTCTCGTCGCCGCCGCCTTTTTCAAGTTCGGCATAAAGGTCGTGGTGGTCGCCCTGGCCGTGCTGATCGTCGCCAATGCCGTCTGGAAAGGCGGGCGCGAGACGCTCATGATCTGCCGCGACGCGCTGGCGGACGGCGCCAAGACCGCGCTGCCGGTGGCCATAGCCTGCGCGCTCGTCGGCATCATCATCGGCACGATGACGCTGACCGGCGCGGCCAACACCTTCGGCCAGTTCATCGTTTCGGTCGGCGGCAAGAGTCTGTTCCTGTCGCTGCTGCTGACCATGGTGACGTGCCTGGTGCTCGGCATGGGCATCCCGACGATCCCCAACTACATCATCACGTCGTCGATCGCCGGGCCCGCACTCCTGGAACTCGGCGTGCCGCTGATCGTCAGCCACATGTTCGTGTTCTATTTCGGCATTCTTGCCGACCTGACGCCGCCGGTGGCGCTCGCCTGCTTCGCCGCCGCGCCGATCGCCCGCGAGAGCGGCCTGAAGATATCCTTCGAAGCCATCAAGGTGGCCGCGGCGGGCTTCGTCATTCCATTCATGGCGGTCTATTCCCCGGCGCTCATGCTGCAGGACGGCGGAGCGCTCGCCTTCACCCTCGGCTATCCGGTGGCGGTCGCCTATATCGTCTTCAAGACGGGCTTCGCCATCGCCCTGTGGGGCGCGGCGGTGATCGGCTTCGCCGCCGTCCGCCTCTCGCTCTTCGAGCGCGTGCTGGCGACGGCCGCGTCCTTCTCCATGCTCGCCGCACTACCTTTGACGGACGAGGTAGGCTTCGCCCTCGGAGCGGTCTTCGCCGTCCTCGTCTGGCGCAAGGCCCGTGAGGCGGACGCGCCGCGCACGGCATGAGCACGCTCGTCTGCATCGCCAGCGGCAAGGCCATCGCCGTTGCCGCTGGCCTCTTCACCCTCAGTTGGACCCATTCGGTGGAGAAGATCGCATGGCAGGAAAGCTGGATGGCGACCCCTGCGGGGCTGGTGCTCCGGCAGGCGCGAGTCAAAGGATCGGGCGCAGGGATGGAGCCGGGCGAAGGCGCGCGCCGCATGGACGGCTGGTGGGTGTGGGAGCCGAAAATGCCGCCACTCCCCGAGCTCGTGCTCGCCGCATCCGGCGCCACTGTTTCCGGCTGGACGCTCTGCGATGCGGGTGGTTGCCGGGAACTCGGCCGCATCGAGGGCCGGCCGCTCGTGCTGCGTCCCTGCCTCGCCGCGCACGGCGGCAAATGACTTCGGCCGGCAAAACGCGCGCGCGACGCCATTCTCCTGTTCTTTCCGTGTGCAAGTGATGGTGTGGAACGGCCCTTCGCACCGGCATCGAGGATGCCTAATGTGGTGACGCCAATCGCCACAAGATAGAAGGGACCGTTCCATGGAAAAGATTACCATAGTCGGACTGGATTTGGCCAAGTCCATCTTTCAGGTTCATGCCATTACGGAAGATGGACATGTCGCTGTCCGACGTGCTTTGCGGCGATCACAGGTCTTGGAGTTCTTTCGCCAAATCTCACCATGCCTTGTCGGAATGGAAGCATGCGGGAGCGCCCACTACTGGGCCAACGCGATTGGTGAATTGGGTCATACTGTGCGGTTGATGCCGCCCGCCTATGTGAAGCCCTACGTCAAACGCAACAAGACCGACGCGGCTGATGCTGAGGCAATCTGCGAGGCGGTCACGCGGCCAACAATGCGCTTTGTGCCCGTCAAATCACCTGAGGAGCAGGCTGCAAGCATGGTCTTGAAAACGCGAGAGCTATTCGTGCGTCAGCGAAGCCAGACTGCAAACGCCATGCGTGCCCATATGGCTGAGCTTGGGGTTGTCGCTGCCACCGGAATGACAAGCATTGCCAAACTCATTGCCATTTTGCGCGACGATCGTGACGGCCGTCTGCCAAACTCGGCCAGGGTAGCGCTCCTTGAAATGGCCGAGCAAATAGAAAAGCTGACGGCCAGGATCGAGGCGCTCGACGCCAAGATTATCGCGGCCGTGAAAACCGATGAAGCGGCTCGTCGGCTGACTACCATCCCCGGCGTAGGGCCAATCATCGCGGCAAGCGTTCGCGCCGCTGTCCATGATCCCGAAGCCTTCCGCACAGGGCGAGATTTGGCGGCCTGGATCGGCATTACACCAAGGGCGAATTCCAGCGGAGGAAAGGAGCGGCTGGGTAAGATCTCAAAGCAAGGTAATAAGCAGTTGCGCACCTTACTCATCGTGGGGGCAACCTCGGTCCTGAAGCAGGCTCGCCGTGGGGTCAAGCTGCCAGCCTGGGTCGTTTCGTTACTGGCGCGCAAAGCGTACAAAGTTGCTGCTGTCGCTTTGGCGAATAAGATCGCGCGCACGATATGGGCGCTTCTCGTCAAGGGCGGCACCTACCAAGCGCCGGGAAGCATGACCAGAGTATAGGACAGGAGAGGCTCCGGCGGTTCGCCGTCGGATCAAGCAAGGTGCCAAATGAGTGATGAACCCGAGGGGCGACACCTCGATACCGATCAGACCGTCTGACGCAATGCGCTTCGAGCGCGTGAAAGTGATTAGGCGATCGGCATCGCGGATATCATCGTGGCCAGCGGCTATGACCGCGCTGACAGGCCGGACATATGACTGCACCGTCCGACGGGGATTTACGCAGAAACCATCTTGCTAATCGGGCCGTTCCACATATGGCGTTAAGGTCATGGATACGAGGACCAAGGCACGGATCGGCCCGAGAATGACGCGCACCATCGGCCGCATGACGATAGCAATGCTCATTGCGACATGCATCGTGCCCTTTGTCGCCTATCATCTCGCCAACGGCGTGGCGCTCGCCACGCTGGAAGTCCAGCTCCAGCGCAGCCTCGTTCTGACCAATCGCGCCATCGAGACGGAGATCGGGCGTTTCCGCTACCTGCCGGCGGTGGTCGGCGAGGATGCGCGCATCCGCGCCTTGGCCGACCGAGAGCACAGCGAAGCCTCGCTTGCCGCCGCCAATCGCTACCTAGAGACCATCGTCAAGCAGGCAGGCCCGGCGGAACTCTACGTTCTCGATGAACGCGGCATCACGCTCGCGGCCAGCAACCATGCGACATCAGAGAGTTTCGTCGGGCAGGACTACAGCTTCCGCCCCTATTTCCGCAACGCGATGCGCGAAGGTGACGGGCGCTACTATGCGATCGGCGTGACGACCGGGAAACCCGGCTACTTCCTCGCCACGCGCATCGACATCGCGGGCGAACCGCCCATCGTGGTCGTGGCCAAGGCGGACCTTTCGCTCATGGAATCGGCTTGGGAAGCGGCAGGCGTGCAGACCGCCATCGCCGACCGATGGGGGATCGTCTTCCTCTCGGGCAACCCGGACTGGAAGTACCGGCCGCTGGCCCCTCTAGGGGCGGAGGCCTCGGCACGGCTTTCCGAGGAACGCACCTATGTGGGCGCCGACTTCTCGGCGCGCAGGCCGATTCTGCCGGATGGCGTGGTGCTGCCCGCCGGAACGGCGGAAGACCCGGCGCTCAGCCTTCATGAAGGCAATAGCCGCTTGCTCGCCCGCTTCTCAACCATCGAGTCGGATGGCTGGCGCGTGCTGGCGGCAACCGGCACCGCCGACACGGCGAAGCTCGCCGGCTTCTGGGCGCTCGCGACGCTGATCGCCGGCCTACTGGCAACCGGAGCGCTCTACTTCCTCCACCAGCGCGCCCAACTCATCCGCATACGGCTGCGGCAGGGCGAGATGCTGGAGCGTATGGTAACCGAGCGCACGCGGGACCTCGCCTGCGAGATCGATATGCGCCGGAAGACCGAGGAGGAGCTACGCCACGCGCAGGAAGGCCTCATCCATTCCGAGAAGATGGCGGCGCTCGGCCGCATGTCGGCGGCGATCGTGCATGAGGTGAGCCAGCCGCTCGCGGCACTCGACGCCACGCTCGCGACAGCCGGCGTGCTGGCCGGCAAGCAGGAGGCCGGGGCCGCCGGCGAACGCATCATCGACGCGCGCTCCCTCGTTCGGCGCATGCAGCGCACCGTCAAGCACCTGAAGACCTTCGCCCGCAAGGATGCCTCGGAGCTGGAGGATGTCTCCATCGACACGGTCATCCGCAACGTAGCGGACCTTGCGGCACCGCGTGCGAAGACACTCGGCGTCACCCCGGTCATCGAGGCGGAGACCCCCTCGCCCGTGGTGATCGCCGTCGCGCTGAAGCTCGAGCAGGCGATGCTCAACCTGCTCCTGAACGCGCTGGATGCGGTCGAGGGCCGTCCCGATCCGTCCATCGTCATCCGCCGCTCGCAGGATCACGGGCGCGTGGAAGTAACGATCACCGACAATGGATCGGGCATCGCGCCCGAGCATCGCGACCGCATCGTCGAGCCCTTCTTCACCACCAAGCTAACCGGCGAAGGCCTCGGCCTTGGGCTTTCGATCGCCACAACCATCGTTCGGGAATGCGGCGGCGAGATCCGCTTCGCCGAGGTGGCGGGCGGAGGCACCCGCGCCACGATCTCCGTGCCGCTCGGCAGGCGCGGCGCCGGCCGGCTGGAGGCAGCGCAGTGAGCCGTGGCCGCATTCTTCTCATCGATGACGACCGCGACCTGCTGAAGGCGGCCACGGACTGGCTCACCGTCAGCGGCTTCTCCGTCGATGCGTTCCACAGTCCGGAAGAGGCCTTCACGACCCTGTCGCGCCAGGCGCCGGATGTCGTGGTGACGGATGTGCGCATGCCCTGCATAGACGGCATGACCCTCCTCAACTCGGTCGTCCGCCAGAAGGGCGACATCCCCGTCGTGCTGATCACCGCCCATGGCGATGTCAGCCTTGCCGTCCAGGCGATGAAGCAGGGCGCCGAGGATTTCCTGGAAAAGCCCTACGATGCCGACCGCCTTCTTTCCGTGCTCGACAAGGCGGTGGAGAAGCGGCGCATGAAGCAGGAGATATCGCGCCTGCGGAGCCTCGTCGGCGGCGAAGGCGAGGCGAACGCCATCATCGGCGACAGTCCGGCAATCCGCGACCTTCGCAGCCGCGTCGAGACGCTCGCCGACGTGGACATCGACGTCCTCGTCATCGGCGAAACGGGCACGGGCAAGGAGCTCGTCGCCCAGGCCCTTCACCGGCTCAGTCGCCGCACCGGGGCGCCCTTCGTGGCGATCAATTGCGGCGCGCTGCCGGAAAGCATCTTCGAGAGCGAGATCTTCGGCCATGTGAAAGGGGCCTTCACTGGCGCGCTCGCCGACCGCGAGGGCAAGTTCGAGCATGCCGCCGGTGGCACCGTCTTCCTCGACGAGATCGAGTCCATGCCGCTCGGCCTGCAGGCCAAGATCCTGCGCGTGCTGCAGGAGCGCACCATCGAGCGGCTCGGCGAGAACCGCCTGCGCCCCGTCGACGTGAGGATCGTCGCGGCCGCCAAGAGCGACCTTGCGGCAGACATTGCCGCGGGGCGCTTTCGCGAGGACCTCTTCTACCGTCTGGCGACCGTGGACATCCGCATTCCGCCGCTGCGCCAGCGGCGCGACGACATCGGCCTCCTGTTCGGGCATTTCGCCGCTCTCGCGGCGCAGCGCTACGGCCGCCCCGTCCGCACGGTTCCCGCCAGCCGGATCGCCGTGCTCGAGCAGCAGGAATGGCGCGGCAATGTACGCGAGCTCAAGGCACAGGCCGAGCGCTTTGCCCTCGGCCTGGACGAGCCAACCCCGGCCGCAGCGGACGCACCGCTTTCCTCCGATACGCTTGCCCTACCGGATCGCCTCGCGGCCTACGAGGCCCATGCCATCGCCGAGGCGCTGGACAGGAACGGCGGCAACACCGCGCGGGCAGCGGCAAGCCTCGGCATTCCCCTGCGCACGCTCAACGAAAAGATGTCTCGGCGCGGCCTTACAGGTTTTCGAAAGAAGCACGGGAACGCATAGGACAGTCTGATGATTTTCGACTATTGCATCATCGGCGGCGGCATCGTCGGGCTCGCGACCGCCATGCGCCTTCTTGAGGACAGGCCCGGCAGCAGCCTGATCCTCATCGAGAAGGAAGACGCGCTCGGCAGGCACCAGACCGCCCACAACAGCGGCGTTATCCATGCCGGCATCTACTATCCGCCCGGCAGCCTGAAAGGCGAGCTGTGCCGCAGGGGCGCCGAGGCCACCAAGACCTTCTGCGTCGAAAACGGTATTCGTTTCGAGACCTGCGGAAAGCTGCTGGTCGCCACGTCCGACGTCGAAATGCAGCGCATGGACATGCTGTATGAGCGATCCAGGCAGAATACCATCGAGGTCCATCGCATCGGCGAAGACGAGTTGAGGGAGCGCGAGCCGAACATCAGCGGCCGGGGCGCGCTCTTCGTCCCCTCGACAGGCATCGTCAGCTATGCCGAAATCTGCCAAGCCATGGGACGGCGCATCGGGGCGCTCGACGGCGATATCCGCCTGTCCACCCGCGTCACCGGCATCCGCGAGAGCGTCGACGCCGTCGACATCGCCGCTAAGAACGAAAGCTGGCGGGCGCGAAAGCTGGTCGCCTGCGCAGGCCTGCAATCGGACCGGCTGGCGATCCTCGCCGGCCTCTCCATCGAGCATCGCATCGTGCCCTTCCGCGGCGAGTATTTCCGCCTGCCCGCGACCCGCAACGATATCGTGCGCCATCTCGTCTATCCGATCCCGGATCCGGCCCTTCCCTTCCTCGGCGTCCACCTGACGCGCATGATCGACGGCGGCGTGACGGTCGGTCCCAATGCGGTGATCGGCTTCGCCCGCGAAGGCTATCCGCATCTCTCCTTCAACCTTGCCGACATAGTCGACTACGCCCTCTTTCCCGGCTTCTGGAAAACCGTGTTCGCCAATCGCAAATCCGCCATGGTGGAACTGCGCAACTCGCTGTGGAAGCGGGGGTATCTCGAGGAGTGCCGCAAATACTGTCCAAGCCTCACCCTCTCGGACCTCCTGCCCTGCGAGGCCGGCATCCGCGCCCAGGCCGTGCGGAGCGACGGCGCGCTCATCCACGATTTCCTCTTCGCCGGGACGGATCGCATGCTGCATGTCTGCAACGCCCCCTCACCCGCTGCCACCTCGGCCATTCCCATTGCCGAGATGATCGTCGCACGTATGAGAAAACCATAGTCCAGGAGCGTTCCGCAGCCAGCCTGGAACAAATTCCACGTTCTCGCTTGAAAAGCTCCAACATAAGCAAAACGTTGAATATAGGGAACAAGATTACCCCTACTAACGGCGAATATACTGACCGTTTCGGAAAGGGTATGCGTTAACGGTTGATCCTCCTGCTATGGGAGTACCGGGGGGAACTGGGGAAGGCGCGCCCAACGCGCGCCTTATCAATAAAAGGGAGGAACAGTCGTGACGGAAAACTCTTCGTCCAACGCCTATTGGTCAGCGAATATTCGCATCATCTATATCTGCCTCGCGATATGGGCAATCGTCTCTTACGGGTTCGGCATCCTGCTGCGGCCCGCTCTATCCGCTATTCCCGTAGGCGGCACCGATCTTGGCTTCTGGTTCGCGCAACAGGGATCGATCGTGATCTTCATCGCGCTGATCTTCTACTACGCCACATACATGAACAAGATCGACCGTGCACACGGCGTTGATGAAGAGTGAGACAGGCACATGGATCAATATACGCTTAACCTGTTGATCGTGGGTGCGTCCTTCGTACTCTACATCGGCATCGCCATTTGGAGCCGAGCGGGTTCCACAGCCGAATTCTACACCGCCAATCGGGGCGTCAACCCGGTCATGAACGGCATGGCCACGGCCGCCGACTGGATGTCGGCCGCTTCCTTCATCTCCATGGCCGGCATCATCGCCGGCGGCGGATACATCAACTCGACCTATCTGATGGGCTGGACCGGCGGCTATGTACTGCTCGCGCTGCTGCTTGCGCCTTACCTGCGCAAATTCGGCAAGTTCACCGTGCCGCAATTCATCGGCGACCGCTTCTACAGTCAGTCGGCCCGCCTCGTGGCCGTCGTCTGCCTCATCATCATCTCCGTGACCTACGTCATCGGCCAGATGACGGGTGCCGGCGTCGCTTTCTCGCGCTTCCTCGAAGTGGAATCCTCGACCGGCCTATGGATCGCGGCGGCGGTGGTCTTCGTCTACGCCGTTCTCGGCGGCATGAAAGGCATCACTTACACGCAGGTCGCCCAGTATGTCGTCCTGATCATCGCCTACACCATCCCGGCGGTATTCATCTCGCTGCAGCTCACCGGCAATCCGATCCCGTGGTTCGGCCTGTTCGGTACCCATACCGAATCGGGCCTGCCGCTGCTGCAGAAGCTCGATCAAGTCGTCACCGACCTCGGCTTCAATGCCTATACGGGCCAGGGTTCCATGCTGAACATGACCCTGTTCACGCTCTCGCTGATGATCGGCACCGCAGGCCTGCCCCACGTCATCATTCGCTTCTTCACCGTTCCGAAGGTGGCCGATGCGCGCTGGTCCGCCGGTTGGGCGCTGGTCTTCATCGCCCTCCTCTATCTCACCGCACCGGCCGTCGGCGCGATGGCCCGCCTCAACATCATCAGCACGATCTTCCCTGGCGGCACCGAACAGGAAGCCGTACTCTATGACGAGCGTCCTGACTGGATGAAGAACTGGGAAGTCACCGGCCTTCTGAAATTCGAGGACAAGAACGGCGATGGCCGCATCCAGTACTACAACGATGCGTCCGAGGGCTTCGCGGCCAAGGCTGCCGAGCGTGGCTGGTCCGGCAACGAGCTGACGATCAACAACGACATCCTCGTTCTGGCGAACCCGGAAATCGCGCAACTGCCGGGCTGGGTCATCGGCCTTATCGCCGCCGGTGGTCTCGCCGCGGCACTTTCGACGGCCGCCGGTCTCCTGCTCGCCATCTCCTCGGCGATCAGTCACGACCTGATCAAGGACTGGCTCAAGCCGGACATCTCGGAGAAGAACGAGCTGATGGCCGCCCGCATTGCCATGGCCGGCGCCATCCTGATCGCAACGCTGCTTGGCCTCCATCCTCCGGGCTTCGCCGCCCAGACGGTTGCTCTGGCCTTCGGCCTTGCCGCCGCCACGATCTTCCCGGCGCTGATGATGGGCATCTTCTCCAAGCGCATCAACTCGACCGGAGCGACCGTCGGCATGGTCGTCGGCCTCGTCGTCACCTGCCTCTACCTGTTCACCTATCTCGGCTGGTTCTTCGTCGCCGGGACGAACATGCTGGAGAACGTGCCGTCGAACTACCTGTTCGGCATTCCGCCGACGGCCTTCGGCCCCATCGGCGCCCTGATCAACTTCGCGGTGGCATATGTCATCTCGGCCGCAACAGCCGCTCCGCCGAAGCACGTTCAGGATCTCGTCGAATCCATTCGTGTTCCACGCGGCGCGGGAGCAGCGACCGGCCACTGATAATGCACGAGCCTGAAGGTGGGCGGCTTGCGCCGCCCGCCTTCAAACCATCCGTAACGCCGATCGCAACCGCGGACCTGTCAGGACTGTCATGGCCTCAATGCCGGCGAACGTCGCGAAATTCCTTGAATCCGTCCATCCCTATGACAGCTTGCCACGGCCGGAATTCGACCGGATCGCAGCAAGCTTCTCCTGTCAGTCCTTTACCGCAGGCGACACCATTTATCGGCACGGGGAACCGCTCCCCGGCCTTTGCCTGATCATGGACGGCAACGTCGAGATCATCGACCCGACAGGCGGCGTGATCTCCCGTCTGTCCGCGCGCAATTCCTTCGGCGAGCGCGGCCTGATGGCGGAAGGGCAAGCGGCAACCACCGCCGTCGCACTCACCGAAACCCTGATCCTGATCTTGCCAGCAGGCGATTTCAGCCGGCTGATGGTGGAACAGCCCGTCTTCCGGCGCTTTTTCGCCCGTGGCCGCCACGCCGAGCCGCGTCGCAGCGACATGGCGATCCGCAAGGTCGGTGAACTGATGTCCAGTCCTGCCCATTCCTGCGGGCCCGCCGACAACGTGCGCGACGCCGCACGGCTCATGCGCGAGCACAAGGTATCCTCTCTCGGCGTGATCGAGGATCGACGTCTGGTCGGGTTGCTCACCATACGCGATCTTGCGATGCGGGTCTTGGCGGAGGAACGAGACCCCACCACCACGCCCGTCTCCGCCGTCATGACACGCGACCCGATCGGCCTGCCGATCGACGCGCTCGGCTCGGACGTGCTCAACCTCATGCTCGAGCATCGCATCGGCCACCTTCCCGTCGTCGACGGCGGCATGCTCGTCGGCATGATCACACAAACCGACCTCACCCGGTTCCAGGCGCTCTCCTCAGCCCATATCATCCGCGAGATCGCGGAGGCGGACGGCATCCCGACATTGCGCGCCGCGACTGCGCGTATCCCGGCCCTCCTCGTCCAACTCGTCGGCGGCAACAATGCCCATGAGATCGTGACGCGGCTGATCACGAATATCGCCGACGCGGTCACACGCAGGCTCATACAGCTCGCCGAAGAGAACTTGGGGCCGGCGCCGGTTCCCTATGTCTGGCTTGCCTGCGGCAGCCAGGGACGGCAGGAGCAGACCGGCGTCAGCGACCAGGACAATTGCCTCTTCATCGATGACAGCTTCGTCGAAGAACAGCGGCCGTGGTTCGATACCCTCGCGCGCTTCGTCAGCGACGGCCTCAATGCATGCGGATATGTCTATTGCCCCGGCGACATGATGGCGACCAATCCCCGCTGGTGCCAGCCGGTGCGCGTCTGGCGCACCTACTTCCAGAGCTGGATCACCACGCCCGATCCGATGGCGCAGATGCTGGCCAGCGTCATGTTCGATCTGCGCCCGATCGCGGGCGACGCTGCACTCTACAGCAGCCTTCAAGCGGAGACGCTGGAGCAGGCAAGCCGCAACTCGATCTTCGTCGCCCACATGACGAGCAACTCGCTGAAGCACACTCCGCCGCTCGGCCTTCTGCGCGGTTTCGCGACGCTGCGCAGCGGCGAGCACCGCAACCAGATCGACATGAAGCACAGCGGTGTGATCCCCGTCGTCGATCTCGGCCGTGTCTATGCCCTGATCGGACGCCTCACACCCGCCAATACGCGCGCGCGCCTTCTGGCAGCCGAGGAAACCGGGGTGATTTCCGGAGCCGGGGCGCGCGATCTCGTCGCGGCGTACGACCTTATCGCCGAATTCCGGCTACGCAACCAGGCAGCCCAGATCAAGGCCGGACGCAAGCCCGACAACTATCTGGGACCTTATGAGTTCGGCGACTTCGAGCGTTCCCATCTGCGCGACGCCTTCGTCGTGGTCAGAACGATGCAATCCGCCCTCGCCCACCGGGGAAGCGCGCCGGTATAGGAGGACCGTCATGCTCTATGAATTGATCGCGGCCATCGTCGCCGGCATCGCGCTGGCCGGCGTCGCCATGGCCCTGCGCCATCTGAGCCGGGGGTTCCTCCCGAAATGGCTCGTACCGGCCGCCGCCGGCATCGGCATCCTGGGCTTTTCCGTCTGGAGCGAATATAGCTGGTTCTCACGCTCCCTCGCTGCTCAGCCTGATGGCGTGGTCGCCGCCTGGCACAATGAGGAGAGCGCCCCGTGGCGGCCTTGGTCCTATATCGCGCCTGTCGTCACGCGCTATACCGCGCTCGATACCCGCACCATCCAGCGCCACCCGGATTTCCCTGCCCAGGTCATCGTCGACCTCCTCTTCGCAGCCCGCTGGCAACCGGGCACCCTGGTCAAGGTCGCATTCGACTGCTCGACACACAGGCGGGCCGATCTCGTGGGTGAAAGCGTCTCGATAGCGGAAAGCGGCGAGTTGACGGGAGTAAGCTGGAGAGAGCTCGCGCCTGACGACACGGTCCTGAACATCGCCTGCGGCTAGGTACGGGAACCCGCGACTATTCAGGAGGCAGACCGTTGAGATCGGGACCACGCAAGCGAATTCTGGCTTTCTTCGCCGCGATTACAGCAGGCAGCCTCACGGTTCTCGCGGTTGGCCTCTGGTTCGGTTACCACCGCAACACGGAACCGCAAGTTCTCGGCGCACTCCTGCGGACGGGCATCGCCACCGGCTTCGGTCTCATCGGCCTTCTCGTCGGAGCGTGGCTTCTATTCGACAAACATGTCGCAAGGCCGGTCGAGCAGATCGCGGCGGCAATGCGCGTGCGCGCACATGCCGACGTCACCGAGAGAATGGAGATTCCAGAGACTCCCCATCTCGGCGATCTGTCCACCGCCGCCGCCGCTGCTGCTGCTACTTTGGACCGTGCACGCAACAATCTCGCAGAGACGGTTGCACGGGAAACCTCTCGGCTGCTGGCGGACAAGGGCAAACTGGAGCAGATGCTGTCCGATGTTCCCCCTGCCGTGCTGCTGTGCACCGGCCGCCACCATCTCGTTTTCTACAACAGCGTCGCCCAGCACCTGCTGGGCAGCCCGGATATTCCCGTTTGCCTGGATCGCAGCCTGTTCGACTATCTCGACGATGGCGCGATCCGCCATGCGCATCGACGTCTGCTCGAAGCGGCCATGCCGGATGCGATCATCGAGTTCGTCTGTTCACTTCCAACCGGTGGGCGCCGGCTGGCAGGCCGCATACGCCTTGCCGGCGACAATGACGGCGACGTCGGCGCCTATGTGATGACGCTTCGCGATGTGACCGCAGAGATCACCGCCTTTGCCCGTCGTGACATTCTCTTGAACGATATCTTCGTCGTCATCCGACCAGTGGTCGCGGCCCTCAAGTCAGCCGCCGAGACATCGAGGGACGGAGCGGCTCTGCGTCTCGATCATGATTTCGCCGGCCTCGACAGGACAATGCAGGAGCTGGAACATCGATTCGAGGCTTGCCAGACAGCCGGTTGGCCTTCCCCCTTTGCCGGCATCAGGGAAAGTGAAACACCGCTGCAGTCGTTGGAGCCGTCCGCCGCGAAATTGCCCCGCACGGTCACGTATGACTTCGACTTGCTCTCCCGCGCCAGCTACGACAAGCTCGCCGACGCATTGCTTGACGATCTCACCTATGTCGTCTTCGATACGGAAACAACAGGCCTGCTACCGGAGCAAGGAGACGAACTGGTTCAGATCGCCGCCGTGAGAATCGTCAACGGCAGGATCGTGCAGGGCGAGACATTCGAGACGCTCGTCAATCCGGGCCGCCCCATTCCCGCGGCTGCATCGGCCATCCATCGGGTGACGGACACGATGGTGACCGGCGCGCCAAGCGTACTCGACGTCGTGGAGCGCTTCCACAGGTTTGTCGGAAACGCCGTTCTCGTTGCCCACAATGCTCCCTTCGACATGGCGTTTCTCTATCGGCACGAGAACGCTCTCGGCATCCAGTTCGACAATCCCGTATTGGATACGGGACATCTCTCCATCATGATCTTCGGCCCGCAGGAGTCCCATACACTGGACGCTATCACACGCCGACTTTCCATGCATCTGCCGGAAGCGCTACGCCACACGGCCATGGGCGACGCCGCCGCGACGGCGGAGGTTTTCGTAAAGCTCAAGTCGATCCTCGCCGCGCGAGGAATTCGAAGATTCAGCGAGCTTAAGAAAATAAGTCGCGCAGGAAAGCGCCCTCTGGCCTGAACGGAAACATTAGCAAAGAATAATAGAATAGTAGTTCCACACGGTACAAATATTCAACCTGAAAATCTTTCTTACGCTCACCTGCACAACGTCTGTTTATCAGTTGACAATTAGTGGCACCTTGTGCGGCTATGACATGCCGGCAAAGTCCAGGCCGCCGTCTTTCTGCTCCCTCAGAATCCTCTGGCGGCGGCCTGGCACCAAGGGTCAGCAAAATCCATTCAATTGGAACCTGCGTTCGGGGCGTATATCGCAGGCTTGGCGGGGTCACAGCAAAAGCCGCAAGCAGGGCGGATTAGAGCAGGCCGGGAATGGTCACAGCCGTCCGCTCGGCGTCATGCCTCCCGCCGTCTCATAGAGAAACGGTTCGCACCCTCCGCCAGAAATGCGGCATCTGCCGGGGAAGGCGAGACCTCGCCGAGCGACTGCCCGGCGGGCAGATAACCGCTTCCATTGGCATCGGCAACGGTTTGCCGGCTTGACAGAAGGACAAGTGCGTATAGACCCGCGGCAGATATTTCCGGTTGGAGCAAGCATTGTGAAAGCATTGGCATCCGTTTCGGCCTTCGTCGGCAAGACCTTCGCCGGCTGGGTCATCCTCTTCGCGGTCCTCGGCTTCTTTTTCCCCGAAACCTTCAAGCAGTTCGTCCCGTGGATCGTCACGCTTCTGGCGATCATCATGTTCGGGATGGGCCTGACCCTGTCGGTGGACGATTTCCGCGAAGTGGTGAAACGTCCCTTCGATGTCGCAATCGGTGTGCTCGGCCAGTTCCTCATCATGCCGCTTCTCGCCGTGCTGTTGACGCGGATCATTCCGATGCCGCCCGAGGTGGCCGCCGGCGTCATCCTCGTCGGTTGCTGCCCCGGCGGCACGTCTTCGAACGTCATGACCTATTTGTCGAAGGGCGATGTCGCGCTGTCGGTCGCCTGCACCTCGGTCACCACGCTGGCCGCGCCGCTCATCACGCCCTTCCTCGTCTGGCTGTTCGCCAGCCAGTATCTTCCGGTCGACGGCTGGGCGATGTTCCTCAGCATCGTCAAGGTCGTCCTCGTGCCGCTCGCGCTCGGTGCGCTCCTTCAGAAGCTGCTGCCCGGCGTCGTCAAGGCGGCGGTGCCCGCACTTCCCCTCGTGAGCGTCATCGGTATCGTCCTCATCGTTTCGGCCGTGGTCGGCGCGTCGAAGACGTCGATCGTCCAGTCCGGCCTGATGATCTTCGCCATTGTCATCCTGCACAACGGGCTCGGCTACCTGCTCGGCTTCTTCGCAGCGCGCGCCGCAGGGTTGTCGCTCGCCAAGAGCAAGGCGATCGCCATTGAGGTCGGCATGCAGAATTCAGGCCTCGGCGCGGCGCTGGCGACCGCCTATTTCTCGCCGATCGCCGCCGTTCCCAGCGCCATCTTCAGCGTCTGGCACAACATCTCCGGCGCGCTTCTGGCCAACTGGTTTGCCGGGCGTAAGGAAGAGGTAGCCAAAGAGCGCTGAAGCGCGCGTTCAAACTTGCGGTTTCACAACTCCCGTGCAACGATCCGGTTACCGAGACAACCAGGGCGTCGCGCGCCCGGTTGGCGATGGGTGTCAATGAGCATTCCTTTCGGAGAGGGCCGCCGTGACCGTTCTGAACGCCATCATCGACTTCCTGAACACGATCTTCTGGGGTTATGTCCTCATCTACGGGCTGATCGCCGTCGGCATCTATTTCACGCTGCGGCTGGGCTTCATCCAGTTCCGGCATTTCCCGGAACTGTTCCGGTCGGTGATGCGGGCGCCAGCGAGTGACGCCAGCGGCATCACACCATTCCAGGCGCTCTGCACCAGCCTCGCCTCACGCGTCGGCACGGGCAATCTCGCAGGCGTAGCTGTCGCCCTCTTCCTCGGCGGGCCGGGGGCGCTGTTCTGGATGTGGGTCGTCGCAGCGGTCGGCATGGCGACGGCCTATTCCGAAAGCGCGCTCGCACAGCTCTACAAGGTCACGGATCACAACGGCCAGTATCGCGGCGGTCCGGCCTTCTACATTGCCCGTGGGCTCAACGCGCCCTGGGCAGGCATGATCTTCTCGGTCTGCCTCATCATCGCCTTCGGTCTCGTCTTCAACGCGGTGCAGGCGAATTCCATCGCCGACGCCATGCAGGGCGCGTTCGGCGTCGACAAGATCTGGGTCGGCGTCGCGCTCGCGGTACTGACCGGTATCGTGATCTTCGGCGGTATCCGGCAGATCGCGCAGGTGGCGGAATATGTCGTCCCGTTCATGGCCGTCGCCTATCTCGGCATGGCTCTCTACGTGGTCGTCGCCAACATCACCGAAGTGCCCGGCGTTATCGCACTGATCGTCAAGAGCGCCTTCGGCATCGAGCAGGCGGCGGGCGGCATCGCCGGGGCCATGCTGAACGGCGTCAAGCGCGGCCTGTTCTCCAACGAGGCCGGCATGGGTTCCGCGCCGAACATCGCCGCCGTTGCCACGCCCTCCCCGCACCACCCGTCCAGCCAGGGCTTCGTACAGGCGCTCGGCGTCTTCATCGACACGATCCTGATCTGCACGGCCACCGGCATCATGATCCTGCTCTCCGGCGTCATGACGCCCGGCTCGGAGCTCACCGGAACGCCGCTGACGCAGGAAGCCATGGTCGCCCATATCGGCGAGGCCGGCCGCTACTTCATCGCCATCGCCATCTTCTTCTTCGCCTTCACCTCCATCATCGGCAATTACGCCTATTCCGAGAACGCGATGGTCTTCCTGAATCTCGACAACAGGGGGGCGATCAGCGGGCTCCGGGTGGCCGTCCTGCTCATGGTGATCTGGGGTGCCTATACGACGGTGGCGGTCGTGTTCAACATGGCCGACGCGGCGATGGGCCTGATGGCGTCGGTCAACCTGGTCGCCATCGTGCTGCTCTCCGGAACGGTCGCCAAGCTGACAAAGGACTACTTCGACCAGAAGAAGACGCACGAGCCGCGCTTCGATCCGGAAGCCTATCCGGAATTGAAGGGCAAGATCGAGCATTCGATCTGGTCTCGGCCGTAACTTCGATCAGATAAACGGGCTGCGAGCGGGAGAAGAAGAAGCGTGATGGTAGCGCGGGGGATGTTCCCGCGATTGTCGCCGAATGCTCCGCTTTCGAAAGGCGTGTCGGGAGTATCGCTCCGACCTGCCGCGTTCCAGAAACCTACGCCTTCTTGCGCACGCCGAAGAGGCGGCCTGCGGCGATGGCGATGACGGCGCTGCCGAGGCTGAGCAAGGCCCCCATCTTGGCCGCGTCCTGCACGGGACCGGCCGGGAAGGCGACCGAGGCGACGAACAGCGCCACCGTGAAGCCGATGGCCGCCACGCAGCCGACGACCGGCAGGTCGCGCACGGCCATGCCCTCCGGCAGGCCGAGCCGCAGCGGATAGGCCGCAAGCCAGCCGAACAGGGTGATGCCCAGCGGCTTGCCGATGACGAGGCCGAGGAGCACCAGCCATGTCGGCTCGGAGATCGCCGAGAACTCGACGCCGGCATTGAGCAGCCCGAAGCCGAACAGCACGAACTGCACCGGCACCTTGAGGGCATGCTCGATGACGTTGAGCAGGTCGGTCTGGTAGCGCTCCTCCTCGGCGAAGATGCCGAATTCCCGCTCCGCATGGGGAATGGTCGGCACGATGGGCAGCAGCCCGAGCGCCGGATGCAGGCCGGCCATCTGGAAGCCGTACCAGCTCATCGCGCCGGCCAAGGCCCAGGGCCAGAAGCCGAGCGTCTTGCGCAGCCAGGTGGAATGGGGCCGGTCCTGGTCTCCCCTGTCCAGCCGGCGCGGCAGCGCATTGGCCAGGAAATAGACGCCGAGCGCCGCGGCGAGCGACAGCAGCAGCCAGGCCGGCGCCACCTCGCCCGAGGGATAGAAGACGGCGAGGATCGCCAGCCCGCCGGCGTCGTCGGCGATGGCAAGGAGCAGGAGGAAGCCGATGGCCGGATGCCGCGCGCCGAAGACCACCCGCCCGACGAGATAGGAGAAGGCGATATCGGTGGCCGTGGGAATGGCCCAGCCGCGCGACACGTCGCCGAGCACACCGAGAGCCGATGCGAGGAGGAGATAGACGACGACCGGGCCGGCCATGCCGCCGACGGTCGCGATCAGCGGTGTCAGCGCCCTGCGGCCGCGCAGGGAGCCGTCCCTGAGCGCCACGGCCTCCCAGACCTCCTTGGCGGCCATGGCGAAGAAGAAAGCCATCAGCACGTCGTTGAACAGGAAATGCAGCGTCATCACCCGGAGGGAATGCCCGCCGTGGCTTTCCAGCGCCCCGACAGGGCCGCCGCTCCACAGGGGAAAATGCACCAGGGCATGGTAACTGCCGGGCGAGAGATTGGCCCAGAACAATGCGATTGCCGCACCGCTGACCAGCAGCAGCGAATAGTCGGCGACATAACTCCAGACGCGGTACATCGACATCTGCCTCTTTTTTTCTTCACGTTGCGTTCGATGCGGGCGCGCCGCCCGTCAGCACCTGCCGCAGCGTGATCAGCCCCAGGATGACGACACCGATCAGTGTCGAGATCAGCTCGGGCGCGATCATCAGCAGGGCCGCGACCGCCAGAAGCACACGCTCGACCCACAGCAGCGGGCCGATCAGCCAGTTGGTGATTGCCGCCGACAGTGCGACGATCCCGAGCACTGCCCCGGTAAAGGTCAGCACGAAGGCGCTCCAGGTGAAACCCTGCGTGACCAGCAGCAGCGAAGGGGAGAAGACGAACATGAACGGCACCAGCGCCTTGCCCATCGACAGCCGGAAGGCAGTGTTGCCCGCCTTGAACGCATTGGCACCGGCTATCCCGGAAGCCGCATAGGCCGCCAGCGCCACCGGCGGCGTGACGTCTGCCAGCACGCCGTAATAGAAGACGAAGAAATGCGCTACCAGCGGCTCCACGTTCATCATGCCGAGCACGGGGGCCGCCACCGCGACCATGATGATGTAGTTTGCCGTCGTCGGGATGCCGCAGCCCATCAGGATGCAGACAACGGCGGTCATCATCAGCGTGAACAGCAGCGCCAGCGTCTCAAGGCTGAACAGCTCGAAAGGCAGGAACGCGAGGAAGCCATGCACCGAGCCGGCCCAATCCTGTGCGATGCTGGTGACCATGAAGGCGATCTTGAAGCCGATACCCGTCAGCGTCACCACGCCGATCACCACCCCGACCAGCGCCGCGGCGGCGGTAACGGACAGCGAACTCTTCGCGCCCGAGACGAAGCCTTCATAGATACCGGCGGCCCATTCCTTCGCACCGGCGACAAGGCCGGAGGCCCGGACCGTCTGGATCGCATAGACGGCCATGCAGGCGGTGATCGCCCAGAAGGCCGACAGGAAGGGCGTGCGGCCCGACATCAGCATCCAGACCAGAAGCAGCAGCGGGAACATCGACAGCCAGCCCTCGCGCAGCACCTTCCAGGCCTTCGGCAGCTCTTCCTGCCTGAGGCCGCGGATGCCGAGACGCTTGGCCTCCAGATGCACCTGCACCAGCACGCCGAAGAAATGCATGAAGGCGGGTACGATCGCCGCAATCAGGATGGTGCGGAGCGGAACGCCGAGATACTCGACCATGAGGAACGCGACGGCTCCCATCACCGGCGGGGTGATCTGGCCGCCGGTGGACGAGGCGGCCTCGACGGCGGCGGCAAAATGGCGCTTGAAGCCGATCTTGATCATCGCCGGGATGGTCAGTGCGCCCGTCGTCACCGTATTGGCGATGGAGGAGCCGGAGATCGTTCCCAGAAGCGCGGAGGAAATCACCGAGACCTTGGCCGGCCCGCCCGCGAAGCGTCCGGTCACCGCCGTGGCGAGGTCGATGAACAGTTGCCCAAGCCCGATTTTCTGCGCCATCACGCCGAACAGCACGAAATGGAATACATAGGTCGCGATCACGCCGAGCGCGGTGCCGTAGATGCCCTGCGAGGACAGATAGAGGTGATTGACGATTCCCGACCAATCTGCGCCGGGATGGACGAATATCCCCGGCATCCATCGCCCGAACCAGGCATAGCAGATGAACAGGATCGCGATGACGGGCAGCGGCCAACCCATCGAGCGGCGCACCGCCTCAAGCAGTATCACCAGCAGGATCGTCCCCATGGCGATATCGAGCGAATTGGGATTGCCGATGCGGAACTGCAACTGGTCGTAGATCCAAGGTACATAAAAGGCGCTGACCGCTCCCCCGATGGCGAAGAGCCAGTCGACGACCGGCAGGCCGAGGATCACGAAACCGGTCGTCCGGTTCCGCCCTGAATTGAAGGCCGCGAAGCTGAGGAAGACCAGGAACAGCGTGACTCCCATATGCAGGCCACGATGCACGGTCGCACGCGGAATGCCGAAGCCGGCGGTGTAGAAATGATAGCATGACAGCAGGAACATGATGATCCCGGCCAGGATCGCCACGGGCCGAAGCAGAGTGCGGAACCGGGCCTCGGGGTCGAACTCCTCCTCTATTGCCCTCAATTCCTGCTCGGACAGCTGGCGGGTCTGTTCGGTCATGCAATTCCCCGGGATTTTCGTGATTGAGAAAGGGACGCGGCCGGACCGCGTCCCCGAAGAGCCCTAGCCTCTTATTTCAGCTTGCCAGCCTCGCGGTAGAATTTCTCCGCGCCGGGATGGAACGGAATGCCCGCACCCTGCACGGCATTGTCCAGCGTGATATTCTTGCCCTTGGCATGGCCGGCGGCGAACAATTTCTGCGTGGTGTCGTTGAACAGCGCCTTGGTGATGCCGTAGACCAGATCCTCCGACAGGTCGGCCGAAGTCACGAGCTGCGCACCCACCGAGATCGTCGGAACATCCGCTTCTTGGCCATTGTAGGTGCCGGCCGGGAAGTTGTCGGTCGCGAAGAACGTGTAGGTCTCGCGCAGCTTGTCCACTTCGGGGCCGGTGATCGGCACCAGCACGACATCGTGCTGGCTGGACAGTTCGGCGATGGCGCCCGCCGGATAGCCGCCGACGAAGAAGAAGGCGTCCATCGCACCGTCACGCATGCGGTCGGCGGCCTGGTCGGGCTTCAAATACTCGGGAGAGATGTCGGATTCCGTGAGGCCGAAGGCTTCGAGGATGATCTTGGCATCGACCAGCGTGCCCGAGCCCGGCTCGTCGAGCGAGACCTTCTTGCCCTTGAGATCGGCAACCGAGGCGATGCCCGCATCCTTGCGCGCGACCAGATGGATGCTCTCGGGATAGAGGTTGGCGATCAGCCGCAGCTTCTCGACTGCGGGCTGGCCTTCCCACAGGCCGGTCCCGGTCTGCGCCCAGTATGCGACGTCCGACTGGCTGAAGCCGGCCTCAAGCGTGCCGCCGTTGATCGAGTTGACATTGCCAACCGAGCCGTTCGAGGCGACGGCGGTGGCGACAAGACCAGGCACGCCGCAGGAGCCACCTTCGTCGCAGGCGCGCGAGCCGGGCGGGTTGGAGATAGCGTTCGCAATCAGGCCACCGATCGGATAGTAGGTGCCGGCCGTACCCCCAGTGCCTATGCGGAAGAACTGCATATCCTGGGCAACCGCCCCCTGCATCATCATGCCGACGGCGAGCGCCGCACCAGCCATTGCCTTGAACGAAAAGAATTGCATGTTTTACCTCCCAGCGAACCAACGGTCATGAATGACGCCCTTGTGGCGGTCATCCGGGGAGACTAGGCGGAAAGCGTGAAGCGGGTCCAGCCCGGCAACTACGGTTTTTACCAGTGTGGACAGCATTTTGACCGACGACCACAAGCGCGGCGGAAGTTAGCGAGTGCCATCGATCGATAAACGCGGCAAATAAGCAGAACAACCTTGAAAACGATATCAAGTTTGCCTGCCGCTAGAGGTGGCTCGGTTTGTCTGAACAGCTTCGGGCGTTTCGCTAAGTGGATTTCCGCCTCGATTATGCCGCCACCATCAATGGTGTCAGCGCGTTGAAGTAGGCCTGATCCGGCGTCCGCCGGTCAAGGGATGAATGTGGGCGTCTGGTGTTGTAGAAGTTCAGATATCGGGCGATGCCAGCGCGTGCCTCGGACACAGTCTTGTAGGCATGGAGGTAGACTTCCTCGTATTTGATCGAACGCCAGAGCCGCTCGACGAAGACATTGTCTCGCCACGCACCCTTGCCATCCATCGAGATGGCGATCTGTGACCTCTTCAGCACGGCGGTGAAGTCGATGGAGGTGAACTGCGATCCCTGGTCGGTATTGAAGATTTCCGGCCTGCCATGACGGGCAAGTGCCTCCTCCACCGCCTCGATGCAGAAGGCTGCTTCCATCGTGATCGACAACCGCCATGACAAGACCTTCCGGCTGAACCAGTCCACGACGGCGCACAGATAGACAAATCCCCGCGCCATGGGGATGTAGGTCAGGTCCATTGCCCACACCTGATTGGGCCGGGTGACTGCCAGCTTTCGTAGGAGGTAGGGATAAATTTTGTGCCCTGGCGCTGGTTTCGAGGTGTTCGGGCGGCGGTAGATCGCCTCGATGCCCATCTTCTTCATCAGCGTGGCGACGTGTCGCCGCCCGGTCTCCAGACCTTCTCCTCTCAAGAGCCCTTGCAACATCCGACTTCCGGCAAAGGGGTAGTCGAGATGCAATTCGTCAATCCGGCGCATAAGGGCCAGATCGCCGTCAGACACCGGACGAGGCAGATAGTAGACGCTGCCACGGCTGAAGCCGAGAAGCTTCGCCTGGCGCACGACGGATAGCTTGTGCTCGCGGTCGATCATTTCTTTCCGCCCAGCAATCCCGCCTTGCCGAGCGCACCGGATAAAAAATCGTTCTCCTGTGTCAGTTCGCCGATTTTCGCGTGCAGCGTTTTGACATCGATGGTCGGACCCGACGGCTCCGCTTTCGTTTCATCGCCGAACACACCTGTCGCCCCCTCAAGGAGCTGGTCTTTCCATTGCTTGATCTGGTTGGCGTGCACATCGAACTGCTGGGACAACTCCACCAGCGTCTGCTCACCTCGGATGGCGGCAAGTGCCACCTTCGCCTTGAAAGCCGGGCTATGGTTCCGGCGCGGTCGTCTCGTCATGGTCTCTCCTGTTCCCGGCATCTAAGCCGAAGTCAGGCAGAAACTCCACTTATCCCCGCTGTGCAGATTTCCCGAGCCAGCTCTGTCGCATCGTGTCGGTGGCGGCGATAATCGCGGTGGCCGTCAACACGGACGGGAAAAGGGAAATCGTCGGTCTGCACATCGGCCCCTCCGAAGCCGAGCCGTTCTGGACGAGCTTCCTGCGCGATCTGGTGCGCCGGGGCCTCACCGGCGTCAAGCTGGTGATCTCCGATGCTCATGAGGGGCTGAAGGCCGCCATCACCCGCATCCTCAGCGCAACATGGCAGAGGTGCCGCGTGCATGCGATGCGCAACGCGCTGGCCTATGTTCCCAAGGGGCAGCACACCATGGTCGCCGCCGCAATCCGCCAGGCCTTCATACAGCCCGACCACGACAATGCCGTCCAGACCTGGCGGCATGTCGCCGACCAGCTCCGCGCCAGATGGCCCAAGCTCGGCACCTTCATGGACAACGCCGAGGCCGACGTGCTGGCCTACATGGCGTTTCCCGCTCAACACCGCACCAAGCTCCACAGCACCAATCCGCTGGAGAGGCTGAACAAGGAAGTGAAGCGCCGTGCCGATGTCGTCGGCATCTTCCCCAACGAGGACAGCATCGTTCGCCTCATCGGCGCGGTGTTGCTCGAAGCCAACGACGAATGGCAGCTCCTGAGCCGATACATGCAGGTCGAGGCGATGGCCGAGCTAAATCCACCAACAATCGAGGAGGAAACTACACTTCAAATTACACCCAGAGCCGCCTGATCATGACGGCCCGGAACCCACCCGAAATTACACCAACTTGACGGACGCGGCCGTTCGGCTTGCGACATGTCATATATGGCCGCCATCGCGAGAGGGCCGCAGTGTACTCTTCAGACTTTAACTCATCGGAGAGAAATCCGTGCAAGCCGTCGCCTTGGCTACGGCCGGCGAAAATCACGAGCAATATGTTATGAAGGCGATTGCGTCCAGCAAACCGGTCTTTTGCGAGAAGCCGCTTGAAGCTACTGCCGACGCATGTATGCGCGTCGTGGAAGCCGAGGTGAAATTCGGGCGCCGCATTTTACAGGCGCTATGATCAGCCTTGCAACTCCTTGAAGGAAGTTGCAGCGAGCGGGGAGATTGGTGCTTCCCTCTTCCTATACAGCGCTCATCGAAACCCAGGTGTCGGGTTCCGCATAGCGTTAACCATACCGGAGCTCTGTCTGTTCCGGGTGCGTTCCGATCGCTTGCCGGATCGACTTCTCCGGGCTATGCCAGTCGGGTCTGCCAATACTGAAACCCCTGCAGACACTTAGCGGCCCCCGAGGATGTTGGAGCATCCGCCGAGGGCCTGACCAGAAACCTTCTCGTGAAAGGCTACCGGCTATGTCGACCCTTAAATGCTTCGCTTCCCATGGGGAAGCATCTTCTCTCCGTCCTTCTGTCGAAACCTGCCGTTCCGCACCGCTGTCGCGTACCCGCGGCTGATCGCAACCGATCGTCAGTTCTGCGGCCGATGCGGAAATCATTTCCGCATGCGCGGACCTGCGTCCGCCGTCTGCCGCACTGGCGATCCTGATCCTCGACAGGAGAGACATCATGACCCTGAACACCGACAGCGGCGCCTCGACGCCGACCTATCCCCACGCCGCAGACCTCGCGGTCCTGCTGCCTTCCCTCGAAGCCCTCGTCGATGAGGTCGTCGCATCCGGCCTGGCGCGCGATACGCTCGGCCGTGCGCTCGATACCGGCATGACGGAGGTGACCTCCGTGCTTCGCGCCGTGCCGGCCACCGAAGGCAGATTGCTGGAGCGCGGCATCGGCCTCGTCGCCGGCCGCAATCCAGACCTTGTCGTATTGACGCAGAATCTTCGTCTGCCGGTCACGAAGGCGGCGAGCGAACTGGTCGAGATGAACGATCCGGCATTGTACCGTTCGCTCAGCCTCGACGCCGACAGCGGCGGGCGCAAAAGCTATACGCCCGATCTATTGATCTTGAACCGCCGAAGCGAGATCGCGCATCTCGTCGACGTGAAGCGAAGCCTCGGCTCCTACGAGCTCTCCCGCATCGCCGAACTGAAGCATCGCATGCTGGCGGCGGCACTCGTCGTTCCCGATCTGCTCTACAAGGAGCATCGTCGTCTTCGTGCGAAGGAAGTGCGCGTCGTGATCCTCAACGCAGCAAACCAAAAGGCAGATATCGACGGCGGTGTCTGGCCGATCTCGCACCTTGACCATCTTCTTGAAGTCAGCGGAGCAGGTGAGGCCATGGCGCGGCTGCGCGAACTCTTCCGGCGCCGGGTCGAGGAGAACTGGTCGGCGGCGCTGACCGGTCGACGGGATGCCGGCACGGCGATGAATACCGACGGCAAGGCCAGGAAAGCGCGGACGCTTCACTGCGATGACGACGATGTCTGCGGCTCGACACGGTCTCCCGTGTCGATCGGCTTCGCACGCGCGCCACGGGCCGCCAGTCCGTAGCCGGTCCGGCTCTGCCTTCCTTCCGTTTTGAACTGTTTGCGCCTGATCCCTTGGACAGGCAATGAGGAGACGTCTGCCATGACGCAACCGACTTCCAACATCCTTCCCTTCCCGATCCCGCAGCGTCTGCCGGTGATGACGTTCCCGACGCCGTCCGGGTCCGTATCCGAGATCACCGCCGTCGCATCCCACGACGAGCACGCTGTTTCCGCTGAAGACCATGCCGCACATGTCGCATCCGTCGTGGGAACCACGATCCGCTTTGCGTGTCGCAAGGGCATTCGTCTCGACAGCCTGCCACCGCAGTTGCGGACATGGCTGCTCGATCTCTGCGACAAGGGCGATCCGACCTGCCGCGTGGTGCACGACTGGCTGACGGGAAACCGCCGGTTCTGCACGCCACTATCCGGGGAGGATGCATGATGGAGACGCTGACCGATCGCATGACGCGCCATCTCCTGAAACGCCTTCGTCGCCGCGCCGTGCTGACGCTCTATGAACGGGCGGTCGATGCGGGATTGCTGACCTCCGCCTTCGTCGGCGGCGAGGAGCGGAAGGGTACCGTCTGGCAGATTGCCGACCAGGCACGGCATGTTCTGACCGGCACCCCTGCGCTGGACCGCAAGACCGTCGCACGGATGATGGGTGCGAGTGGCGCGCTTCGCCGTCGTGGTGACGAACCCGTCACCTTTATCGTGCCGGACGAGGATGCGGCCGATGGAATGGTGACATTCGAGTGCCGGACGATCGGAGCACCCGACGAACAGCAGACCGGGAAAACCAGGAAAGCACGACGCGTGAAGGTAGGCGGCAGGACAGTGGGTGCTGCATCCGGTATCGACTTTCCCTATGTCGCCGCCCTGCTGCGCGAACACCTGCCGCCGCCGAACCCGGTCCATGCGGCCGTCGCCCTTCTCGTCGCCCGCGCCGTCGGCTCCAGCCTGCCCGACACCGCCGCGCTGATCGAGGCGCTGCGCCCGGCGGCGCCATTCGTCCTGCTGAAGGCGCCCGTGCCGCGTTTCGAGCTGTGCGTCGGCATGATGCTCGAGGACGGATTGCTCCTGCCGTTCCGGGCAGCCCTCGAGGACGTTCTCCGCGACAATCCGCTGTCCGGCCGCTACAGGCAGCAGCAGTCGGTGTTGAGCCGGCGCAAGCTGAAGACGCTGTCCGGCATTACGGTCGGGTTCACGGACGACAAGGACATTCGCCAGTATCTCCGCCAGACGCTTCTCGACGAACCCGCGCCGATCTTTCTTGTCGACGAAACGCCGTTCGCCCTGACACCCGTCGTGACCGAGACAGCCGATCTCGTGCTCGAATGCACAGGGATCGATCGTGCCATGGTCGCGGAGCTGCTGCATGTCTGTGCCGGCATCCCCCCGAAGCAGAGCTTTGCTGTCATGGACGACATGGCTTTCGATCCGGCGGCGCTGACGATCGATGACGTCGCCCTTGCCGTCCGCCCCGGGCGAAATGCCGAGCAGACGCTGTCGATCCTGGCGATGCTTGTCGAGCGGCTCGCAACGGAGGAGGACGAAGACCGGAAGGACGGCCGAAGCGCAACAGGCCGAAAGCAGCGATCCGGCAAAGGGCGAGCCAGCGAAACGACATGGCACAGTAAGGAGGCTGCAAAGAAGAAGCGGCAGGATGTCGGCGTCGAGGTGGTCGAGCCGGTCGCAATCAATGCCGTCGGCGGTGATGAAGGGGCGAAAGCAGTGGCGGCGGGAAAGCCGACGGCGAAAGAGCGCCTGTTGTCCGTCGAGACGCTCGCCGGCTACGGGCCGGCAAGCGACTGGGCGCTCGACCTCAAGGCCGACCTGTCGCTCTGGCGGGACGGGAAGCTGCGCTGGGACGAGATGAGCACGAAACTGCTGTTGTCCGGCCCGCCCGGAACCGGCAAGACGACCTTCGCCCGCGCGCTATGCAATACGCTACAGGTACCGCTGCTCGCCACCTCTGTCGCGCACTGGCTTGAACCCGGCTATCTCGGCGACGTGCTGAAGCGAATGTCGGGCGCCTTCACCATCGCCAGGGATCGGGCGCCTGCCATCCTGTTCATCGATGAAATCGACAATATCGGCACGCGGCAGGGAGCAGGAAGCCGGAACTACGATGACTATTGGGCGTCGCTGATCAATCGCATGCTGGAACTGTTGGACGGTGCTTCGAGGTCGGAAGGCATCATCGTCGTCGGCGCGACCAATCTCCCGGAGAAGATCGATCCGGCCTTGCTGCGCTCGGGGCGGCTGGAAACCCATGTTCGCATTCCGATGCCGGATGCGGAAACATTGATCAGCATCCTTGGCCATCACCTCGGGACAGATCTCGACGCGGTGCTGGCTTCCGCGCCTGCCACAACCACGCCACGGCGTCTTCGCCCACCGCCACCGATCAACGGGAAACCGTCCGTGCGGCGCAAATCTGCCCCGAAGCCGCAGGCAGAGAAAGGACCTCGCCATGACTAATGCTACCGATCATTCTTCATCCCTGAACGGCCTGCGCCCGCTTGCGATGTTGGCGCTGGGCAGAACCGGAGCCGATATCGAACGGCTGGTCCGGGACGTGCGGCGCAAGCTGCGGCGTGAGGGGCGCACGATGACGTGGGCCGATCTGGAAACCTCCCTGCGCAATGGGCAGGCGGCGATGTCCGACGATCTGCGCTGGCGGGCAAGTGTTCACGAGGCGGGCCACGCGCTGGCCTACATGCTGACCGGGATTGCAGAGGTGAAGGCCGCGAGCGTCGGGCTTCATGGCCTCGGCATGGTTGCGACCGTTGCAAACAGCCGCTTGCCGCAGAACGAGGCCTGGTTGATGAACACCATGGCCGCGCTATTGGCGGGACGCACGGCGGAGGTGCTGGTGATCGGCGAGACGCTTGCCGGAGCCGGCGGCGCCGATGAAAGCGACCTGGCGCGGGCAACGGAAATGGCGCTCGCCGCCGAGACAAGGCTCGGCTTCTCCTGCCATCAGCCGCTTGTCTATCGCTCGCCCGGCATCACGATGAGCGATCTGGCCCTCGATCGTGAGCTTGCCGATCGCGTCAATACGCGCCTCATCGCCGCCGAGGCCATCGCCCGGACACTGCTGGAGGAGCATCGTGATCTCCACCTCGAGATCGCAACACGTCTCAGCGCGACCGGTGTCGTCTCGGGTGACGAACTGCGCGCCATGATCGGCAATGCGGCAGCCAGGCCCTCGTAGAGGCCGCCGATGCGGAAATCATTTCCGCATCCAGCCCTTGCGACAGGCGGGTTGGCAGCGCCTGCCTGACGGCCGTTGCCAACTCGCCGCCGTTCAGGAAAAGCGATTCCACCGCAAACGTCGTTATCGGGAGTAACGGGGGGAATACGTTGATTTTGGCGAACGCCGTTTGCAGAAATGGATAGTCCAGTCGGCAATGGAAGAGCTTTCCACGACAACGGGGAATGGAAGGGCGAGTAGACGGGGAAAGAAAGCGCCATGATCGAGATTGAGATAAGTCCCAGTCATCAAAACGGAGAAGGCCCGCCTTCAGGACCCAGATGCCACTTCGGCCGAAACGGGAACAGGCCGTCGGCGTATTTGTCGACAAGCGCCTCGAAGACGTCCTCGCTCTGCCTGACATCGAAGCCCTGCCGCTCGAGGCCCTCGACAATCTCGTCGCGCATCTTGTCGAGGACCGCACGCGCATCGGACCGTTTGCCTTGAACCCCGGCAACCATCTGCCAGAGGAACATGCGGGCGATGTCGTCGCGGGAGGGACGGCGTTTCGTGCGCGCCGCGTCCCTCACCCGTTGCTGGCGGACCACCTGCTCGGCGTTGCGTTGTTTTTTGGGCTTTCTGGCCATCACTCTCTCCTTCATTTGCGGCATCGCCATAAGGCCCCTCGCCCACGCCCTGCCGCTATGTTGATAAACGGGAAGCCAGTCGGTGGTCCGCTGGCACGGGTGGCGTTCGCGGTGCGCTTCTCCAGCGAAAACAAACGCCGTTTGCATAGGAATCGCGGCTTCGGAAACCGGAATCGCCAAGCCCGACATCGGAATCGCGTCAGGGTAAATTGAGATGATGTGTCCCGATTTGCCCCGATTTGCGATGAGGTGCCCGCACATCGAACCGATGTCGGCGCACGGCATGGCAACCCGGCTCGACTTGAACTCCCCGTGAGACCGCGCGCGTTCGATCCCGCCGGCGACATCGCACCGGCGGGACCGTTGGGTGTCGGCCTAGACACCGGTCAGGCTCTCCTTCATCGCACGACGCTTCCCGGGTGCCTGCGGCTCCGCCTCCACGACGGGCACCTCCGCATCCGAAGCGACCGGGTCGTCAGCAGCATCGCCGTCGTCCTCTTCAGACGGTCCCTCCAGCGCGGGAATGTCTTCCAGCGTCAGACGGTCTTCGGGGGCGGCTTCCCCTGCTGCATCGTCCGCCGGAGTGGGAGTGGCCTCCTGGTGCATGCCCGGCAGCGGATCGCCATGTACGACGAAGCGCAGCATGGGCAGCACCGTGCCGGTCACCCAGGTCGGGAACTCGTCCTTGCCCGGCCAGCGGGGAGAATCGCCCAGACGGCCGAACAGGGCCGGGGCGCCGCCCCAGCCGACCAGAGCATCATCCGCCCCGCGATTGGTGGCCCGGCCGGCATCGACCCGCTCCGGGAAGATCGCCGAACGCAGGAGACTGGACGCCTTGTACGCGTCCACCTCGACCTTGTCGGCGAGCGACTTCTTGGAGACGTGCTTCCCGTTTGCCAGCAGTTCCGCGACCGGCTCGACGGCCTTGAGGATGCGCTTGCTCAGTTCCGTGAACTGCGTGAGCTCATCCTTCAGCTTGGCCTCCGCGGCGCGACGCAGGCCCGCCAAGCCGCCGATCGCGGTCTTCCGTTCCGGCTGGACATCGTCACCGTCCTTGACCAGGTTCTTCACCTGGCCGACGGTCAGGCGCTCGCCGCTCTCGACGACGGCCAGGACCGCCTCGATCTTCTCGGGCTTCGCGCTTGCCAGCACGAACAGGACCGTCGGCACGACGGCCGCCGCCTCCAGCCGCGCGCGGTGCTCCTGCAGGTGCTCGTGGATGGCGACGTAGTTGCGGCCCTGGCGCGGCGTGTAGCCGCAAACCGTGCTCGTCCAGCGGCCGAACATCTTCTCCGGAAGAACGGCCTTGGCGCGGGCGAGCTGGTGGCCCAGCTCGAAGGCCTGGCCCGTGGTCCGGCGGCCCATCGCCTTGATCGCGTCATGGACCTCGGTGAGGAGCGGTTCGTGCTCCGCCGGAATGACGACGGCGGGCGCCTTCTTCGGCTTGGGGTTTGCTTTCATGGTCTTGCGCATCGTTTTACTCCTTTACGATTCGATGCCGGAAACATCGGGACAATGCTTCCTCCTCACGCCGCCGGAGCACGGCGGCGTCACGATGAAGCACCATGGGTGGAAGGGCCGGTCTTCCTGCCGCGGCAGCCGACGATCAGGTCGGACCGTCGCGGCAGGAAGACCGGCGTCAGCGGGTCACGACGGACCGCGCCTCGGCGGCGCGCTGGTATCCGGCCGGTCGAGCGGGTAGCGGGCGACCTGACCGAAGAGGACGGCGCCGATGTAGCGGCACAGGTGGACCGGGTCGTGCTCTTCACACCCGGCGGCAGCGTCCACCAGGCAAGCGGCGGCGCGGGCGACGTCACGCGGCCCGAGCGCCGCCGCGATATTGGCCGCGGTGACCGGCCGCCCGTCGCCGTTCAGGGAAAGACGGATCGAACCCGGCGTGACCCTGTCGAGGAAAACATGCGTTTCGACACGGTCGGGCAGGAAGTCCGCCGCCAGCACGACGCAGGGCCGGAGGCTGTTCAGGTGCTGGCGCCATGCCAGGATGCAGTCGATAGCGGCCTGGGTCGGTTCGATGCGATGGTCGTACATGGCTGTCTCCTTCAATGCCTGTATCTGGAAAACGGTGGAACGGCGGGCCGTGGTCCCGGCCCGCGTCCGAAGCGCGATCAGTGGTGCGTCGACGAAAGACCACGAAGCAGCCATTCGGTCTGGAGATCCTCGACGCGGTGAATGAAGGTCACGGAGGCCTTGGTGGCACGCTTCACCTCCTTCTGCGACGGCAGCGCCTGATCGTTGGTGCGGCGGATCACGCGCATGATCGTGACCAGATCGCTCTCGCCCCCGAGGTCGATCGCCTGCGAGACGATGAGGCTCGAATAGCCGGGGTCGAGGAAGATGCGGTTGAAGTTCGGCCCGCCGCGCAGGACCTGCGTCACGGGCACCACCTTCGCGCAGTCCGCGAAGACGGCCAGCGCATAGCCGTCCATGAACGGATGGGCGGGAACGAAGGTGGTGTCGAAGCGCTCCTTGAAGGATCGCACTGCCGCGATGCATTCGATCTCTTCGTTGCTCAAGGTCTGCATGTCGTTTCCTTTTCGTGTTGTGCGGCAACGATCAGAGTTGCCGTCCTGGTTGGACACGACGCTACAATGCACCCTCCCAGAAAATTGATCACCCCCTATAGTTGTACTCGTGCTCTCATATTTGCCAATGACTTACATGGCTATATGTACGGAATGCATCCAATACGAGAAATATAACAGATCAACACAATCATTAATTGACAAACCTGATAACGACGCCCATCCGCCGCGTCACCCGGCATTGAGACTTTCCTAACGTTTTCGGTTTCGCTTTTTTTAGCTTCCGAGGCCGTAGACAAGGAACCCGCAGGAGGAGGCGAATGGCCGATAAATCCGAAACACCGCCCACGAAACCATTTGACTTCAGTGTCATGGCCCTACTGCCGGTACGGCCGTGCAATACGCCCGAAGACGCGGACCCAATCCCCTACGAGGCAACGGAGGCCTATGCTCTCGAAATGCAGAAAAAGCGGAGAGATGCTCTGGTTGAGAAGGTCGAAAAAGGCCTTCTAACCCCGGAGCAGGCAGAACAGGAAGCGCTGGAAGGCAAGATAGGCCCTTTGGCAAGCCGGTTGGGAGACCTGAGCGCCTTCACCGAAGAAATGGATTTCTGGACGCTGGAAATGACGGCGACCTGGATCGACACGCTTCTCGCCGAGGCGGTGCATCGGCATTACTACCCGTCTTACGCCGGCAAGCGCGTCTGGGGCAAGACAAACAAATACTATTCGGCTGAGAACGACAGCTCATATTGGGACTGGGACAAGCGGAAGCCGGCAGATGCCATACAGTGTTACGGCCTGCATGTGTTGCAGGACACGTATTTCGGCGACAGCTATGTGGATTTCGACGGGGAAACCAAGCACTTTCCACGGTTGGAAACGTTCTTCCCAAAATTGCAGAAGCATCTGAAGCAGGGCGAGATAACAGCCACTGGCGAACTCGAGGCATCACTGTATTTCGAGCGCCGCGATATAAGACCGGAAGAATGGGAATCCGCGACGTTCGATCTGACCGGGGCGGTCGGCCCACGTTTGCGCACCAAACGTAACGTCTTCTATCAGAAGATATCGTTCAGGTCGCAGGGGCTTTTGAAGTTCTATTCAGGCAACATCATCCTGCGGCCGAACCCCTGCCGGATTTTTCCGTGGAAGGCGAAAATCGAAATCGAGCCGGGCTACAAGTCACTGATTGTCGCTCGACTTAGACAATGCTTTCCGCGAGGCATTCCCGACCGGCGTCCGAAAAAGATACTGTATCCGGAATTGATGAATGCACTCGGCCCACAGCTTGCCACCAGATGGTGGACGATGCCCGGCGCTCAGGACACGGTGAAGAAAGAGGAAGCTTTCCGCACCGCGATAAACAGGATCCTGGACAAGGCAGTCGATAAAACACCGATTGTGTTCGACGACAGCTGCTGATCGAACCGTCACCTGAAATCAGCGTTCGTTCGCAACGGCACGCACGCCCGCACTTTGAAGGAGAACTCGGTCACGTCGACCGACCCGACCCGATTGGTTCGCGGTGTCGGCTCCTACCGCAAAACGATCAGGAGCTCGGCTTCTTCGACCTCCCGGGGCGTGCCTCATGATTGACGACCTGTCCGATCAGCCGGATCGGATGCCGCGACAGGTTGGCGGATGGAAGGGGAAGCACGGACAAAGCCCGCGCCATGACCTTCAACCGCGCCGGGTCGGTATAGCGGCCTTCGTTCATGTCTTCGTTGGAATGACCGAGGATATCCCTCCTGATCTCCGGCAGAACACCCTCCTGCTTCATTTCGTTGTTGCACCAATGCCGCAGGGAATGAAGCACCTTCCCCTCCTCCTTGGCATCCGGCAGCGCGGCGGCGCGCATTCTCTGCCAGCTGTCGTCGAAGACGTCTCCCATCGGCGTCGCGGCATTTGCCGCCCGCAGTTCGGGAAACAGCAGTTGGTGGCCAGAGTTACGCATCGTGGCCACATATTCGAGAAAACCCAGTCGAACGAGTTCCGGGTGAATCGGGGTACGGCGCTTTGATTGGGGATTCTTCAACTTGCGAATCCAATTGTTTTCGATGCGAAAACACGGCAGTTCGCCATCGTCGTCAATTTCACTAAGCAAGAGCCCGCAATTCTCCTCACGCCGCGCGCCGTTATAAACCGCCATAAGCGGCAACCAATAGGCCGCATCATGGAAAACAGTCTCACCGTTATCCAGTCGTTCGCTCTCGCTTGCCGAGCCGTTCCAGATAGGAAGACTAAATAAAGCCGAGAGTTCATCAGTACTGAACCGGCCTCGCTCGTCGCGAATGTCTCCCTTCCTCTTCGATCGCAATCCTGCGACACCTTCATAGTGACCAAAGGGGTAACCTGCATGCTTGCAGATACCGACGATATTTCCCATCTGCGTCATATGTCTGTTGATCGTGCTGGTGGAAAATCCTCTTTCATCGGCGGACAAATCCTCCGCGCGCTTGAGGATTTCAGCGACACTACGATCAAAATCCTTCGGAGATTTGCCGTAGTGCTTCGGCATTCTGTAGAAAATACTCTTGAAATCGGCGATGTGCGATTGCCGCATTCTTCGAGGATCATCATGTCCGATGAATCGGACGAATAGATTTGCGAGGGCTATATGCTGCTTGCAGGTCTTGTCGTTCCAGTCGCCCGATGCCAGCCGCTCATCCGCTGCCCTTGTCACAAGTTCGACAAGGCCACGGCCTTCCGTGCCGAACATCTCCTCTTCGAGGTCGACATCGTCGGCATCATCCCCCTGAACTTCTTGTGCCGCGGCAGGCTGTGCGGCTGCCGTCCCGCCGGGTTGCCGGGCCACCGGGCAGGCTGTGGCCGGAGCCTGCGCAGCCAGCGGAAATTGCTCGGGGACCGGCCGTGCAGAGGGCGCTAACGCGGCTGTCGCGGTCGGTAACACGACCTGAGCGGACAGCGCGGCCTGCACAAGTGCAAGATCGTCTTCCCGCATGCCGGACCAACGCCGCTCCGTGTTGAGGAGCGCTGCCGCCATACCGCGCATGTAGATTGATTCTGCCTCCCGGAAATGACCGTCGACAAGTGGGATGTCGTACTGCTTCAGGATACCTTCGAGTTTCTGTCTGCCGGGGCGGGCGAAGCCGGATGTCCTGTGGAATTCAAGACTATTCCTGACCTCGTCAATCATGCTGTCGTCGAGACCGGCCGCGTGCAACGCGCGCTCCTCGATCGGACCTATGGCAGCGTTCTCCCCTTGGGCCGCATAGAGCCGAATGGCCCATGCCGACACGGCCTCGCTCCTGCGGGATTTCTGGGCGTCACGGCCGGACGTTATGGCGTCGAGATAATTGCTGTGCTCCGTCGCAACCTGAATCAGTATCCTCTTGGCGTCTTCGGGGGAAATCATCTTGCTCTTCAAGGCTGGCAAAAGACGATCGCTGGCGAGCGCAAGCTCGGGCGCAATCCTCCTCGCCAGTTCCATCTCCTTGGTGTTGAGGCTCAGTTCGAGCCGCATCCAAGCACGCGCGCCGATTCCATTCGGTAAACGCCGTCGCCACCAGTAGACCGAACCGCGTCTGAAAACGTGCTGAATTGCCGTCATGCTGAACCCTTTCTGAAAGGGTGAGCAGGACCTTGTTCGCCTTCCCGTAAGACAGCCGTGTACGACAGTCGTGTAAGACAATCCTGTACGACAGTGCCCCGAATTCGATTCCCAGCTAAGTCGGAAGTGCTGGAAAACCGCGATTCTGGCTTGAAGAAGGAGGAGCTGGCTGGGGCGCCAGGATTCGAACCTGGGAATGCCGGTACCAAAAACCGGTGCCTTACCGCTTGGCGACGCCCCAACACGGCCGGAGCCTGATAGCAAAGGCGGGCAGCGCGGACAATGCTTAAGTTCCGCCCGGGGCCATTATTCTCCGGCCGCGGCGGTCTCGCAGGGGGCGCTTGGCAGGGACACGCCGGGGCGATAGGGTCCGGCCCGGGCGCCCGCCCTGCCCTTTCCAACGAGGAGCCGCCATGCCCCAATTCGTCGCGCCCATGAGCCTCATCGAGATCGAATGCAAGTGACCACCGCAAGCGACACCGGCCGGGAAGCCCCGCAGTTCAGCCTCGAATTCAAGCCCGCCCATGGCGAGGCCGTGCCGGTGGCGCCGCGCGTCGAGCGCATCACCGTCAACAATCCGGGCCCTTTCACCTTCCACGGCACCAACAGTTACATCGTCGGCGACCGCTCGGTGGCGGTGATCGACCCCGGGCCCGAGGACGAGGCGCATTTTTCCGCGCTGATGCGCGCGCTCGCCGGGCGCGAGGTGACCCATATCGCCGTCAGCCACACCCACCGCGACCACTCGCCGCTCGCCCGCCGGCTGAAGGCCGAGACGGGCGCGACCATCGTCGCGGAGGGTCCGCACCGGGCGGCGCGGCCGCTGCATGCCGGCGAGAGCAATCCCTTCGCGGAAAGTTCGGATGTGGACTTCGTGCCCGACATCACGCTCGGCCATGGCGAGACGGTTGCCGGCGACGGCTGGGCGCTGACAGCGCTGCTCACCCCCGGCCACACCGCCAACCACGCCGCCTTCGCGCTCGACGGGCCGGAAGGCATCGTCTTTTCCGCCGATCATGTCATGGCCTGGGCGACGACCATCGTCGCCCCGCCCGACGGCGCCATGGCGGACTACATGGCCTCGCTCGACCGGCTGCTGGAGCGCGACGACCGGCTCTACCTGCCCGGCCATGGCGGACCCGTCACCGAGCCGGCCGCCTTCCTGCGCGGCCTCAGGACGCACCGGCGCATGCGCGAACGGGCGGTGCGCGAGCGCGTGCGCGCCGGCGACCGGACGATCGCCGACATGGTGAAGGTGATCTACCGCGAGACGGACCCGCGCCTGCACGGCGCGGCGGCGCTTTCGGTGCTGGCGCATCTGGAGGACCTCGTCGCGCGCGGCGAGGTGGTGACCGAGGGGCCGCCCGCGCTGAAGGGGCTCTATTTCCCCGCGCCGGGCGCGTAGGATCAATCGCCGGCGATGCCCAACAGTTCCGCGTCGAGCGCCTTCAGGTAGCCTTCGACCAGCGCCGCGCCGAAGCCGAGATCGTGCGGGCCGTAGCGCGAGGCGGCGCGCATGTCGACCAGCGTCGTCTCCGCCTCCTCGCGCAGGCGGATGACCACGTCGAAGCGGAAGCCGAAGACGGGCGAGCGCCATTCGCCCTGCAGCAGCACGTCGCCCGCGCCGCCGATGCGGGGAATGAGCGGCGTCTCCAGCGGACGCGCCTCGGGGATCGGCACGTCGCCGAGCGCTTCCTGGCTCTGCGCCACCTTGGCGGGGTCGATGACGAGGTCCTCCAGGTCGGCGAGAATGTTGTCGAGGCCGTCCTCGGCGGTGATCGTGATGCCGTAGGCGGCGGCGACCTTGCGCACGCCCTGGTAGACGCGGTCGAGCGCGCCGTCGTAGCGCCGGCCGGACAGGCCGGGATAGGCGGCGATCTGCACCGCGCGGTCACGCGCGCCGACCGGGCCGATGCGCGGCAGCCAGTCCTGCCCGGCGGCGGGCTCTGCAAGCCAGGGCGGGGCGGCGGCGGTGTCCGTCGTCACGTCGTAGAGCGCGGGCCTGTCGAAATAGGCATAGGCCGCCGCGCCCGCAAAACCGAGCGGCAGCAGGCAGAGCAGCAGCGCCGCAAGCGCCGCCTTGCCGCCGCGCGCGCCGACCTGCCACAGCCGCGCAAGGCCGATGACCGCCAGGAGCACCGCCGCGCCCGCCACGGCCGCGGCAAAGCCGGCCAGCGCCAGGAAATGCGGCGTGGTCAGCGGGCCGAAGCGATGCGACAGCACGGCGGCGACGAACAGCAGGCAGGAGAACAGCGCCATGCGCCGCGCCCAGTGCGCCGCATGGGAAACGGGCCGTTCGTACTGGATCGTGATTGCCATGGCCTCACCGGATGCGCCCGCGGCGCTTCGTGCCGCATCCTTCTCCTACTGCAAATTCGCCGAAACCGGAATCGTTTTAAGACATTGCGGCGCGCGGTTGAGCTTTCACCGGAGCCTCAACCGCCCCCTTGCCCGGTGCGGCATCATGGCCGGGGACAAGGGGATCGTGCGCCGTAAAAATCCTTGTGCGCCGCAAATTCGCCACGCTCGTTAACGACGGTTCACGAACGGGGGTAGAGCAAGGAGCAAGATGATGTTGCCGACGCAGACGGCTGCCGACACCGCTATCGCCGCGCCCGCGGCCGAGCCCGCCCTCCCCCTGGAGCTTCTGGAACTCGAACTCTCGCTCGACGGCTTTTCCGGCGACGAGGCGGGCTTTGCCGAGGCCGTGCGCGCGGCCGCCGGCAAGATCGGCGGCGACTTCCTCTTCGACCTGCCCGCCTCCGGCCTTGCCGAGGATTGCCGGCGCATCGCGGCGTTGCGCGTGCCGCAGGGCGAGGACGGCGCGCTTGCCGTGGTCTTCGCGCTGCTCGACGCCGAGGGCGCGGCGATCCGCGTGGAAACGCCCGACGCGGCGATGCAGGACCTCAAGCGCTTCGCCGACGCCTTCGTGGATGTGCTGCAGCGCATCTGACGAGACCTTGCCGCGGCGCGCCGTCGGGCCTATCCATGGCGCGCAACAGTTCGCCGGAGCCCGCATGTCCAAGATGCCTGTTCGTTTTGCCGCCCTCGCCGCCACCGCCCTCCTGCTTGCCGGCTGCCAGACGGCCGCCGACGTGCGCGCCAGTGACGAGGCCAGGTGCCGGTCCTACGGTTTCCGCATGGGCACGGACGCCTTTGCCGAATGCCTGCAGCGCATCGATCTCGACCGGCGCGCCGATTTCCGCGCGGCGCGCGTGCAATCGCCGTTCTGGGACCGGCCGACCTATGTCTACGTGCCCGTCCGGCGGCGCTAGGCCCGGTCGCCTCAGGCCTTACCGTTGAACGCCGCCTGCGCTGCCGCGAGCCGTGCGATCGGCACGCGGAAGGGCGAGCAGGAGACGTAGTCGAGCCCGACCTCCTCGCAGAAATGGATCGAGGCCGGGTCGCCGCCGTGCTCGCCGCAGATGCCGAGCTTCAAGTCGCCCCGCGTGCGGCGGCCGCGCTCGGCGGCGATGCGGATGAGTTCGCCGACCCCGTCGAAATCGAGCTGGACGAACGGGTCCTGCTCGACGATGCCCTTCTGGATATAGGTCGACAGGAACGCCGAGGCGTCGTCGCGCGAAATGCCGAAGGTGGTCTGCGTCAGGTCGTTGGTGCCGAAGGAGAAGAACTCGGCCGATTCGGCGATGACATGGGCGCGAAGGGCAGCGCGCGGCAGCTCGATCATCGTGCCGACGAGATAGCTGATCGGCACGCCGCTTTCCGCGATCACCGCCTTTGCGACCGCCTCGATGCGCGCCTTCACGTAATCCAGCTCCGCCTTGAGGCCGACGAGCGGCACCATGATCTCCGGCTCGACGGCCGCGCCCGTCGTCTTGGCCGCCTCGGCCGCGGCCTCGAAGATGGCGCGCGCCTGCATCTCCGCGATCTCCGGATAGGAGATGGCGAGGCGGCAGCCGCGATGGCCGAGCATGGGGTTGAACTCGTGCAGCGTATCGACGCGCCGGCGCAGCGCCGCCTCCTCGATGGCAAGGGCGGCGGCGACCTCGGCGATCTCCTCGTCGCTCTTCGGCAGGAATTCGTGCAGCGGCGGATCGAGCAGGCGGATCGTCACCGGCAGGCCGTGCATGATCTCGAAAAGCTCCGCGAAGTCGGAGCGCTGCATCGGCAGCAGCTTTGCCAGCGAGGCGCGGCGGCCGGCCTCATCCTCCGCAAGGATCATCTCGCGCATCACATTGATGCGGCTGCCTTCGAAGAACATGTGCTCGGTGCGGCAGAGGCCGATGCCTTCCGCGCCGAAGGAGCGCGCCGCGCGGGCATCCGCCGGCGTCTCGGCATTGGTGCGCACCTTCATGCGCCGCGTGCGGTCCGCCCATTCCATGATGCGGCCGAAATCGCCCGACAGTTCCGGCTGGAGCATGGGGATCTCGCCCTTCAGCACCTGGCCGGAAGAACCGTCGATGGTGATGACGTCCCCCTTCTTCAGCGTCACCCCTTGCGCGATGAGAAGCTCGTTGCGCAGGTCGACGCGCAGCGTGCCCGCGCCGGAAACGCAAGGAGTGCCCATGCCGCGCGCGACGACGGCCGCATGGCTGGTCATGCCGCCGCGGGTCGTCAGGATGCCCTCGGCGGCGTGCATGCCGTGGATATCCTCCGGGCTCGTCTCGATGCGCACGAGGATGACCCTGCGGCCCTCCTCCTCCGCCTGAACGGCATCTTCCGAGGTGAAGACGATCGCGCCCGTCGCCGCGCCCGGCGAGGCCGGCAGGCCGGAGCCGATGACGTCGCGGCGCGCGCGCGGATCGATGGTCGGGTGCAGGAGCTGGTCGAGCGAGGCGGGATCGATGCGCGCGACGGCCTCGCCCTCGCTGATCAGCCCTTCCGTCGCCATGTCGACGGCGATCTTCAGCGCGGCTTTCGCGGTGCGCTTGCCCGAGCGGGTCTGGAGCATCCAGAGCTTTCCGCGCTCGATGGTGAATTCGAGGTCCTGCATGTCGCGGTAGTGCCGCTCCAGCCGGTCGCAGATGCCGCGGAATTCGGCAAAGGCCTCCGGCATCAGCTTTTCCAGCGACGGCCGGTCGGAGCCGGACGCGATGCGCGCCTCCTCGGTGATGTTCTGCGGCGTGCGGATGCCGGCCACGACATCCTCGCCCTGCGCGTTGACGAGGAATTCGCCGTAGAGCGTGTTCTCGCCCGTCGAGGGATTGCGCGTGAAGGCGACGCCGGTGGCCGACGAATTGCCGAGATTGCCGAAGACCATGGCCTGGACGTTGACGGCCGTGCCCCAGACGGCGGGGATGTTGTGCAGCGTGCGATAGGTGATGGCGCGGGCGTTCATCCAGCTCGCGAAGACGGCGCCGACGGCGCCCCAGAGCTGGACTTCGGGATCCTGCGGGAATTCCTCGCCAAGCTCCTCCCTGATCGTCTCCTTGTAGCGGGCGATGACGTGCTGCCATTCGGCGGCGGAGAGCTCGGTATCCTGCTCGTGGCCGAGCCGGCCCTTCTCGTCTTCCAGGATTTCCTCGAAGACCTCGTGGTCGAGCCCCATGACGACGTCGCCGTACATCTGGATGAAGCGGCGGTAGCTGTCCCAGGCGAAGCGCGCATCGCCGGCATCCTGGCCGAGCGCTTCCACCGTGCGGTCGTTGAGGCCGAGATTGAGGACGGTGTCCATCATGCCGGGCATGGAGGCGCGCGCGCCGGAGCGCACGGACAGCAGGAGCGGCTTTGCCGTATCGCCGAAGAGGCGGCCGGTGATGCCCTCCATCTGGCGCAGCCCCGCGCGGACCTGATCCTTCAGGTCTTCCGGCAGCCGGCGGCCGCTGTCGTAATAGTGGTTGCAGGCGGCGGTGACGATGGTGAGCCCGGGCGGCACCGGCAGGCCGAGATTGCACATTTCGGCAAGGTTCGCGCCCTTGCCGCCGAGCGTGTTGCGATCGCCCGCGCTGCCCTCGGCACGGCCTCCCCCAAAGGTATAGACCCACTTGTCCATGCACGCCTCCCTATGCGTCCGCGCAATCTACATGAACTGCATCCTGTTGAAAACGCGGCATCACCGGTTTCTTGCTGCAATGCATCAATTTTGTGACTGCGACGCAACATTACGAGAGCCGAATAAAAGCCGTGCCCCTAGCGGGAACACGGCCTGGAGCAATTCCGGCAAAAGCGCGTTCGAACGGCCTTCAATTCCCCTCGATGGAAAGCCCCTGCTGGTCGAGGCGGATCTCGACGCCGTCAGGCTTCTTCTCTTCTTGCCAGGCATAGTAGGAAAACCCGGCCACCACGACGACGAGGGCGCCGATGATCATGTAAAGTGCGTCTCTTCTCACAGTCGATCCCCAATTGCGACGAATTGCCTGCGGAAACGGCAGGCGCTGTTCAATGCGCGAGAGGGGGATTTGTTCCTATGTTTCGAGAAGGCCTGTTCCGATATCTTGCCGCGCCGCCAGTACCCGGATCACCAGAACGGCATCTTCGAAAAGCATGTAGAAGACGAGATGCTCGCGATAGGGAAAGCTGCGCAGACCCGGCGCCAATTCAGGGCGCAGGCGGCCGATGGCTGGCTTTTCGGCGATCAGTGCGAGCACTTGATAGAGGCCGCCGATATAGGCTTCCGCCTGGGCGTCTCCCCACGTCGTTATCGTATAGGCGAGGATCGCGTCCACATCCTTCTCGGCGCTGTCCGTAAAACGGAAGGCGCGCACGATCAGGATGCCGAAGCCCGGGCCCTGGCCAGGAACTCCTCCGCCGTCACGGGCCGATGGTGGCCGGCGGAGAGATCGCCGAGCCCCTTGCGCACGTCCTCGCGAATGGCGGCCAGATAGGCTTCATGCAGGCGCAGCGCATCGTTGACCACGGCGCTGGCATCCGTGAAGCGGCCGCTCTCGACCTCTCCGGCGATGTAGTCCTCCAGTTCTTTGGCAATCGACAGCTTCATTCCGTGCCTCCGGCATCGCGGAATTCTAGCACGGCCGGCGCGGGATCGCTACGACGCCTCACGCAGCTGCTCGGCGGTCTGCAGGTCGACGGAGACGAGCTGGGAGACGCCCTGTTCGGCCATGGTGACGCCGAAGAGGCGGTTCATGCGGGCCATGGTGATGGGATTGTGCGTGATGATGACGAAGCGGGTCTCGGTGGAGGCGGCCATCTCGTCCATCAGGTTGCAGTAGCGCTCGACATTGTGGTCGTCGAGCGGGGCGTCCACCTCGTCCAGCACGCAGATCGGCGCCGGATTGGTGAGGAAGACGGCAAAGATGAGGGCCATGGCCGTCAGCGCCTGCTCGCCGCCCGACAGGAGCGTCATGGTCTGCGGCTTCTTGCCCGGCGGGCGGGCGAGGATTTCGAGGCCGGCGTCGAGCGGGTCCTCGCTCTCGATCAGCTGCAGTTCCGCCGTGCCGCCGCCGAAGAGATGGGTGAACAGGCGCTGGAACTGCACGTTGACCACGTCGAAGGCGGCGAGCAGCCGCTCGCGGCCCTCGCGGTTGAGGCTCTGGATCGCCGAGCGCAGCTTGCGCACCGCCTCGATGATGTCCTCGCGTTCGGCGACGAGCGCGTCGCGCTTCTCCGTCAGTTCCCGCTGCTCCTCCTCGGCGCGCAGGTTCACCGCGCCGAGCCGTTCGCGCTCCATCCTCAGCCGGTCGAGCTCACGTTCGCGCTCGCGCGGATCGGGCAGCGGGCTGCCCGCAGGGTGGCCGGTCAGCCGCAGCGCCTCGTGCGGCGCGCAGTTCAGCGCCTCGCGGATGCGCGCCTCGCCCTCGACGCGGCGCTCGCGGGCGGAGACGAGACGTTCTTCCGCCCGGCCCCGCGTCTCGCGCGCCTCGGCAAGCTGCGACAGCGCGGTGGCGGCGGCATGATCGGCCTCGCGCTGGCGGTTCTCCGCCGCCTGAAGGGCATCGGCGGCCTCGCGGCGGGCGGCCTCGGCATTGCTGAGGCCGGTCAGGAGTTCGCGGCGCTTGTCCTCGATCTCGTCGGGCGCCTCGGCCAGTTCCTCCATCTCCTCCTGCGCTTCGGCGGCGCGCTCGCGCAGGGTGGCGATATGGGTCGCGGCATTGGCGGCCCGGCTCGTCCACGTCTCGCGTTCGGCCGAAATGGCCATCAGCCGGCGGCGGCGGTCGGCCATTTCGCGGGCAAGGCCGTCATGGGCGGCGCGCGTCTCGGCCAGCGTCGCGCGGTCGGTCGCAACCTCCATCGTGTGGGTGCGAAGGCTGAGGTCGAGACCGGCAAGGTCGGGCGCCTCTTCCAGCGCGGCGCGGGCATCCTCCAGCGAGACGGCGGCCTCTTCCACCTGCGCCTCGATCTGCGCCCCGGTTTCGGAAAGGACGGCGCGGCGGCGGATGAGATCGCCGGAGGCCCGTTCGGCCGCCTCCAGCCCCTCGCGCGCCGCGGCAAGGCTCCGGGCGGCGGCGCGCTGGGCCTCGCGCGCCTGCTGCTGGCGCTGCGTCTCGGCGCGGATGGTTTCGCCGGCGCGGGCAAGGTCGGCCTCCGCATCGCCGAGCGCGGCGCGGGCGCCCTCCAGCTCGATCTCCAGCTCGGAGAGGCGGTTCTTCTGTTCGAGGCGGAGCGCGGCGGCGCTCGGCGCATCGGCACCGGTGACATGGCCGTCCCAGCGGAAGACCGCGCCCTCGCGGGTGACGAGCCGCTGGCCGGCCTTGAGCTTCGGCAGCAGGGACAGCCCTTCCTCGACGCTGGCGGCAATGCCGATCTGCGCCAGGCGACGGGCGAGCACGGCGGGCGCGCGGACATGGTCGATCAGCGCCGGAACGCCCTGCGGCAGGGAGGCGTCGCCGGAGGCGTCACCGGACAGGCGCCAATGCACGGGGGCGGAACTGTCGGCGGGCGAATCGAGGTCGTCGCCGAGCGCCGCGCCGAGCGCCGTCTCGTAGCCACGGTCGACATCGACATCCTCGACGACGGGCGCGAAGGCGCCGCCGCTGCCGCCGGCCTCCAGCATGCGCCGGATCGTGCGGGCCTCCGTCTCGATGCCGGCAAGGCGGGCGCGGGCGGTATCGACCGGGCCGCGCAGGGCGGATTCGGCAAAGCGGGCCTCCTCCAGCGCCTCTTCCACTGCGACAAGCATTTCGCCGGCCGCCTCCAGCGCTTCCTCGGCGGACAAAACGGCGGCGCGGCGCTCTTCCGGGTCGGGCAGCGCGGCGATGCGGGCGTCCATCTCCGCAAGCTCGCGGGCCTGCGCGGCGTGCTGCTGGCCGAGGCGCAGGTGGCGTTCGGCAAGGTCGCGGATCGCCTTTTCGAGCTGGTTGCGCGACGCCTGCGCTTCGGCGCGCTCGGCGGTGACCGCGGCGAGCGCGGCTTCGCTTTCGGAAAGCCTGGCGGCGGCCGCCTCCATCGTCTCGCGCGCGCCCTCTGCGCGCTCGTCGGCCTCGGCGAGGATCTCGCCGATCTCCTCCTCCTCGGCCGTCAGGCGCTCCAGCACGGCGGCATTGTCGGCCACCATGCGCTCCTCGCGGGAGATGTCCTCAGCAAGCTGGGCGAGGCGGCGGGTAAGTTCGTCGCGGCGGCGCAGCAGCCGGGCGGAATCCTCTTCGAGTTGCGCGCGGGCGATCTGCAGGCGCTGCAGCACGGCGGCAAGCTTCGCCTCGTTCTCGCGCAGCTCGGGAATTTTCAGGCTGGCGACGGCCTGTTCCTTGGCTGCCTGCATCTGGGCGTTGGCGCGCTCGGCGACGAGCGAGGTCGCCTGGTTGAGGTGGCTGTCCGCCTCGGCCTCGGCCTCCTTGGCCTGCGCCCAGCGGATGTGCAGCAGCATCGCCTCGTGGCGGCGGATATCGGCGGAGAGCGCCTTGAAGCGGTTCGCCTGGCGCGACTGGCGCTTCAGGCTCTCGATCTGGCTTTCGAGCTGCGAGGTGACGTCGTCGAGCCGCTCCAGATTGGTCTCGGCGGCGCGCAGGCGCAGTTCCGCCTCGTGGCGGCGGGAATGCAGGCCGGAAATGCCGGCGGCCTCTTCGAGAAGCTGGCGGCGGGCCTGGGGCTTTGCCTGGATGAGCTCGCCGATGCGGCCCTGCCCGACCATGGAGGGCGAGCGCGCGCCGGTGGAGGCGTCGGCGAAGAGCAGCTGCACGTCTTTCGCGCGCGCTTCCTTGCCGTTGATGCGGTAGATCGAGCCGTTTTCCCGCTCGATGCGGCGGGTGACCTGGATCTCGTCCTCGCCGTTGAAGGCGGCGGGCGCCGTGCGGTCGGAATTGTCGAGAAAGAGGCCGACTTCGGCGGTGTTGCGCGCCGGGCGGTTGCCGGAACCGGAGAAGATGACGTCGTCCATGCCGGACGCGCGCATGTTCTTGTAGGAATTCTCCCCCATCACCCAGCGCAGCGCCTCGACGAGGTTCGACTTGCCGCAGCCGTTCGGCCCGACGACGCCGGTCAGGCCCCGCTCGATGATGAACTCGGTGGGCTCGACGAAGGACTTGAAGCCGAGGAGGCGGAGTTTTGTGAACTTCATGCGGCGCCCCTGCGGCGCGGTATGCCCCTCACCTGCCTGCCGGCATCCTCTCCCCGAAAGCGGGGCGAGGAGCGCTGGGCGCGCCGCTCTGCCCCTTCTCCCCGCCTGCGGGGAGAAGGTCCCGGCAGGGGGATGAGGGGCAGCGCAACCCAATCAGCCCGAAGGCGGAAAGCGGGCGCACGGCTTCCGCCGTCGCCCGCCGTAAAGCCGGTCGAAGGATCAGAGCATGCTGTCGATGAGGGCCGACATGGTGTCAACCGACATGTCCCCCGAATAACGCTTGCCGTTGATCAGGAAGGTCGGCGTCGCCGCGACGCCGAATTCCTTGGCGCCGCGCTCGCGCACCGCGTTCACATCATCCAGAAGCTTCTGGTTCGTCAAGCAGGCCTGGAAGCTCTCCTGTGTAAAACCGGCGAGTTTCGACATCTGCAGCAGCGCCTCGCGGCCGTCCTGCGCGGCGGCCCAGGTCTCCTGCTGCTTCATCAGCATGGAGATCATCGGGAAATACTGCGCGGCGTCCGAAAGCTCGGCCGGGTTCTGCGGCTTGCAGCGCGCCAGCATGAAGGCGGCCGCCGCGCGCGGATCGAACGGGAATTCGCGCATGACGAAACGGACCTTGCCGCTGTCGACATACTTCGTCTTGATCGCGTCGAAGGTGTTGTTGTGGAAGGCGGCGCAATGCGGGCAGGTCGTCGACATGTATTCGACGATGGTGACCGGGGCGCTTTCCTCGCCGAGCGCCATTTCCGGCAGCGCGCCGGCCTTCAGCACTTCGGCCATGTCCACGTCGCCGTCGGCGGTGGGCAGCTCGACGGACTTCGCCTCGGCGGCCGGCGCCTGGGCCGTCTCGCTCGTCGTGGTGGCGGCCGTCGTCTCGGAGGAGGTGGCCGTCGTCGAGCCCGTCGTCGTCTGGCCGGTTTCGGGCGCCTTGGCGGCCTCCTCCTTCTTCTCGTCGGAGCAGGCGGCCAGCGTCACGGCGAGCGCCGCAACGGCGACGCCGGTCGCAAGGCGCTTCATCAGGCTCATTTCGGAAAGGGACATGGTCTCTCCTGTCGGGATGGGAATTCTGGGATCCGTGGGCGCGTCCCGGGAAGGCTGCTTCGCGCATTCCCCGGTCTTGCTTCGGACCCACCCGTTATACCTGCTTTGGGGCGGGAACAAGCGGAGTTGAGGCGAGTAACTTCAAAGAAATGTGACCGTTCCATGGTGGGCGGCGGTGCTCGGCCGCCCCTTACCGGCGCCGGCCGAGCACCGCCGTGCCGAGCCGTTTCAGCGCCGCCTTCAGCGCGTCGCCCTCGATGCCGTCGACGAGGTCGTCGAGATGCCGGGCGGCCTCGCCCGTCAGCGGGCGGGGTTTCGGCCGGCGGCTGGCATGGGAACTGACGGGCTTCTGCACGATCTTCATCTGGCTGACGGCGGGATAGCCGAAGAAGCCGTTGATGCGCTGGATGATCTCGCCCTGCTGGTGGCTGAGGAAGAGCGCGCGGGCGCCCTCGCAGGCGATCGTCAGGACGCCCGGCTGGTGCCCGCCGCCCTCGCCCGTCATCTCCGAGGCGCGGCGCGGCCAGGTGATGCGCTCCGGCCGGGTGCATTCGGCGAATTCCGCGCCCGCGATCTCGTCCCACGAGCCGAGCAGCATCGTGTTGATGCCGGCGCGCTTTGCCAGCACCGGATCGATGAGGCCGTTGGCCACTTCGCTGATCTGGACGATGCCGCGTCTTGGGCCGCGCCGGGGCGCCTTGATGGTGTTCACATGCCTCTCCCGATCGGGGAAATAGTCCTGTTCCGGCGAAAACCGACTTGAAGATCGTCGCCTGCTTCGCCAGTTATAGAACGATTCCAGCAGAAATGTGCGCGCGTTCTGCATCAGGCCGCGCTCGCACCACGGGTCGCATCGACCCCGTCCAGGCAAACCATGACCCAAGCTCCTCGCATCGCGGCGCCTGCCGATCTCGTCCTTGCCTGGTACGACCGGCACCACCGCGACCTGCCCTGGCGGGTAAGCCCCCCGATGGCCGCCCGCGGCATCAGGCCCGATCCCTACCGCGTCTGGCTTTCCGAGGTGATGCTGCAGCAGACGACGGTGCAGGCGGTCAAGGCCTATTTCGCGCTCTTCACCGGTCGCTGGCCGACGGTCACGGACCTTGCGAAGGCCGCGACGGAGGACGTGATGAAGTCCTGGGCGGGCCTCGGCTACTATGCCCGCGCGCGCAACCTGAAGAAATGCGCCGAGGCCGTCGCCTTCGAGCATGGCGGGGTGTTTCCCGACAGCGAGGCGGGGCTGAAGGCCCTGCCGGGCATCGGCGACTATACCGCCGCGGCGATCGCCGCCATCGCCTTCAACCGGAAGAGCGCGGTGCTGGACGGCAATGTCGAGCGCGTCATCTCCCGCCTCCACGCCATCGAGACGCCCCTGCCCGCGGCAAAGCCCGGGATGCGGGCGCTGGTCGACGCCATGACGCCGGCGGACCGGCCGGGCGATTTCGCCCAGGCCATGATGGATCTCGGCGCGACGATCTGCACGCCGCGCCGGCCGGCCTGCGCGCTCTGTCCGCTCAACGGGACCTGCCGCGTGCTCGGACGCGAGGACCCGGAACTCTATCCGCGCAAGGCCGCGAAGAAGGAGAAGCCCGTGCGGCTTGGCGCCGCCTTCGTCGCCGAGGACGAGACGGGTGCGATCTTCCTGCGCAAGCGCGGCGAGACCGGCCTTCTCGGCGGCATGACCGAGGTGCCCGGCAGCGGCTGGACGGCGCGCATCGACGGCGAGACCGGCCCTGCCGCCGCGCCCTTTGCGGCCGACTGGCAGGCCTGCGGCACCGTCACCCACGTCTTCACGCATTTCGAGTTGCGCCTCTCCATCTACCGTTCCATGGTGCCGCACCGTGCCGAGGCCGGCGACGGCTGGTGGCAGGCGAAGGAAACGCTCGACGGCGAGGCGCTGCCGACCGTCATGAAGAAGGCGATAAGGCAGGCCGTACCGGATGCGTTTTCGAGGCAGCAGGAATTAAGCAACAGGCAGTAGGGAAAAGGAGCGGCAGTCGAGAAGACAAGCGAGCGGGCTAGAGCATTTCCAGCTGAAGCGAAGTCGCTTCGGCGTCGGATAATGCGGCAAAAACAAGAATCTAGAACATTTCCGGCGAACCGGAGTTCACCGGAAATGTTCTAGCGTCCGCCTGCTCTGCTTTTCCTTACTGCCTGTTGCTTAATTCCTACTGCCCGACACAAGCGAGGAAAGCATGAACAGCATCGACATCCGACACATCGTCTTCGACATCGGCAGGGTGCTGATCCACTACGATCCGCACATTCCCTATGCCCGCCTCATTCCCGACGACGCCGAGCGCAACTGGTTCTTCACCAATGTCTGCACCCATGACTGGAACCTGGAGCAGGACCGCGGCCGCGCCTGGGAGGAGGCCGAGGCGCTGCTGATCGACATCCATCCCGACCGCAGCGAACACATCCGTGCCTTCCGCAAGCACTGGCACGAGATGGTCTCGCACGCCTATGTGGAAAGCGTGGCGATCATGGAGACGCTGATCGCCGACGGCCGCGACGTGACCATGCTCACCAATTTCGCCGCCGACACGTTCAAGGAGGCGCGAAAACTCTATCCCTTCCTCGACATGCCGCGCGGCGTGACCGTTTCGGGCGAGATCGGCCTCATCAAGCCGGACCCTGCGATCTACGAGAAGCACACGCGCGATTTCGACCTTTCGCCGGGCCACACGCTCTTCATCGACGATGCTCCAGCCAATGTCGAGGGCGCGCGGCTTGCCGGCTGGAACGCAGTGCAGTTCACCGACCCGGAAAAGCTGAAGGCGGACCTTGCCGCGCACGGCATCGCGCTTTGAACGGTACCTGAAACCGAAACGCCCGGAGCCGCAGGGCTCCGGGCGTTTTCGCATTTCCGGGACTGAAGGTACGAAAACCGGAAAGGCGATATCCGGCCTGCCCGGCCGGTTGATCGGCCCTGGCTTTCCACAACGATTTCCGTTGCTTGGCCTGATGTACTTTCGAGGTCACACTAAGCCGTTGATGGTTAACATCACCTGAATCGCGCCGCTGGAAAATCGGGAGGCGCGGCCGCGAAAAACCCGCCCCCCTGAAAGCCACAGCCCCCGGTGCAGGGAACACCGGAGGCCGCAGCTGGAGAAACGGTGATATCGCCCGTCGGCCTATTCGAGGCCCGCCATGCCGGCGCGCACGACGGCGCGCAGCGCGTCGATCGGCTTCAGCTCGGCGCCGTCGGCATAGTGCCAGAAGGTCCAGCCGTTGCAGGCGTCGAGCCCCTGGACCTTCGCGCCGAGGCGGTGGATGGAGCCGGCATCGCTGCCCGAGGCGAGCGTGCCGTCGGCGCGCACGATGGCGCTGTGGCGGCGGCGGGCATCGGTGAGCACCGTGCCGGGCGCGATCAGCCCGCTTTCGATCAGCGTGTTGAAGGCGACGCGCGGCTCGGCCTTCTTGCCGCTCATGACGGACAGGGTTCCGCTGCCCAGCGGCTCGACCGCGTCGATGCGCGCGCGGGCGGCGTCGATATAGGCCTGCTCGCGCTCGATGCCGACGAAATGGCGGCCGAGGCGCTTTGCCACCGCGCCGGTCGTGCCGGAACCGAAGAACGGATCGAGCACCACGTCGCCCGGCCTGGAGGAGGCCATCAGGACGCGGGCGAGCAGCGCTTCCGGCTTCTGCGTCGGATGCACCTTCTTGCCGTCCTCGCCCTTCAGGCGCTCGCCGCCGTTGCAGATCGGGAACAGCCAGTCCGAGCGCATCTGCACGTCGTCGTTGGCGGCCTTCATGGCGTCGTAGTTGAAGGTGTAGCCCTTGGCCTTGGGGTCGCGCGTCGCCCAGATCATCGTCTCGTGCGCGTTCTGGAAGCGGCGGCCCTTGAAGTTCGGCATCGGGTTCGTCTTGCGCCAGACGATGTCGTTGAGGATCCAGAAGTTGAGATCCTGCAGGCTCGCGCCGACGCGGAAGATGTTGTGGTAGGAGCCGATGACCCAGATCGTGCCCGACGGCTTCAGCACGCGGCGGCAGGCGAGCAGCCAGGCCCGCGTGAAGGCGTCATAGGCCTCGAAGGAGGCGAACTGGTCCCATGCGTCGTCGCACGCATCGACCAGGCTCTGGTCGGGACGGTGCAGGGCGCCGCCGAGCTGGAGGTTATAGGGCGGATCGGCGAAGATGACGTCGACGGACTGGTCCGGCAGCGCTTCGAGCGCGGCGACGCAGTCCCCCTTGATGATCGTGTCGAGCCAGCCGCTCTTGCGGGGCGAACGGGAGACGTCTGCAAGCGAAAGGACAGATGGCATGGGATACTCGCTGATACGCTGACTCTGAACGGGACTGACGCTTATGGTTACCGAAGATGGTTACCAAAGGCTGAACCCGCTGAACGGTTTCGGGAAATTTTCCGGACATGGCGTTGCATCGACGGCTGCACCGGGTGCAAAACCGCTTCGCGCTTTCACCGGAATTGCTCTAGAATGCCAATATGACGAGGAGCGAAACAATCGCGAGGCTGAAACAGCGGGCCGACGCCGTCCGGGCGCTCGGCGCGACGTCGCTCTACCTCTTCGGCTCCGTGGCGCGGAACGAAGCCGGCCCGGCAAGCGATCTCGACCTCTTCATCGACCACGACAACGGGGACAGCTTCTCGCTGATCGACCTTGCCCGCATCAAGCTGCTGCTGGAGGACGAATTCGGCGGCGACGTCGACGTCACGACGCGCAACAGCCTGCATCCGCGGTTGAGGGATCGGATCGAGCGATCGGCGATCCGCATCTTCTGATGGCGCGGGATGTCGAACCGGTTCTGCGGGACATGCTCGACACGATCACCCTGATCGAGACGGCCCTTTCCGGAAAAACGCGGGCGGATTTCGGCAAGGACGACATTTTGCGGCTGGCGATCCAGCGGGCCATCGAAATCCTCTCCGAGGCCAGCCGGCACATTCCCGACGAACTCCTGCCCCATGCCCCGGACATTCCGTGGCGCGCGATCCGCGGCATCGGCAACATCCTGCGCCATGAATATCATCGCATTGCCGACGACATGATCTGGACCGTCGTCGTGCGCGACCTGCCGCCCCTGCGAGCCGCGCTCGAGACGCTTGCCCGCAAGATCGAATAGACGCTCCGCCTCGCCCGTCATGAAACAGCATCGCTGAGCCCTGCCGGCGTGGATGGTCGGCATTTTTTGAAGGATACGGGGAGGAAAGACGTGCGATTGAAAGCCGCCTTCATGCTTCTGGCGGGGCTTCTGGCCGCCACCGGGACGAGTGCCGCCGACAAGACGATGATCGTGCTGGATGCGTCCGGCTCCATGTGGGGCCAGATAGGCGGGCGCAGCAAGATCGAGATCGCCCGCGAGACGCTGGGCACGGTGCTGAAATCCGTGCCCGCCGGCACCGAACTCGGCCTGATGGTCTACGGCCACCGCGAGAAGGGCTCGTGCAGCGATATCGAGCTGGCCGTGCCGCCGGGCGCGGGCACCGGAGAGGCGATCACCGCCTTCGTCTCGGGGCTGAACCCGAAGGGCAAGACGCCGCTGACGCAATCCGTCGAGCAGGCGGCCGACATTCTGAAATATACCGAGGACAAGGCGACCGTCGTGCTGGTGACGGACGGGCTGGAGACCTGCGAGGCGGATCCCTGCGCGCTCGCCTCGGCGCTCGAGGGGAAGGGTGTCGACTTCACCACCCATGTCGTCGGCTTCGGCCTGACGGAGGAGGAAGGCAGGCAGGTCGCCTGCCTTGCCGAAAACACCGGCGGCAAGTATTTCCAGGCGTCCGACGCGACCCAGCTCGTCGCCGCGCTGACGGAGACGGTGGCGGAAGCGCCGATGGCAAAGCCGGCCGAGGAGGTGGCGCAAGCCGAGCCCGAACCGGAGCCCGTCGCCGAATTCAACACGGAGTTCGACAGCGTCCTTGCCGAGGGCGGCCCCTCGCTCGGCGACAACGACAGCGTGTTCTGGCGGATCTACAAGGCGGATGCGGGCGGCAAGTCGGCCGGCGCCCCCCTGGAAAGCCAGTACAAGGGCGCGTTCTCCGGCAACTACCCGCCGGGCAAATATGTCGCCGTCGCGGCGCTGCAAAGCGCGATCAAGCGCGAAGCGCCCTTCGAGGTGAAGGACGGCGCGGTCGCAAAGCCCTTCGTCAATTTCGACGCCGGCCATGTGACGATCCACCCCAAGCGCACGCCGCAGGATGCCGAGGACGACGCCAATGCGGGCGTCGAGATCGCCTTCGGCGACCATTCCACCACCTATTACGGCACGGCGAAATTCTACGCCTCGGCCGGCGACGTCAAGCTGACCGGCAGGATCGGCCCGGCCATCGTCGAGGAAACGGTGGCCGTCAAGGCGGGCGGGACGATCGAGCGCGACCTCGTCATCGGCTCGGGCGTCGTGTTCAACAAGGCGGTCTATGGCGAGGGCGGGCCGGAGGTCGATTCCGGCAGCGTCTTCTTCGAGGTCGTCGCCGCCAGCAAGAACATCGACGGCACCCGCAAGAGCATCGCCTATACCTACGGCACCGGCACGAAGCTGGACGTGCCGCCGGGCGACCATGTGCTGACGGCCAAGCTAGGCTCAGCAACAGGCGAGATTCCCTTTTCCGTCAAGGCGGGCGAGACGAAGGACATCACCGTCAACATCAATGCCGGGGTCCTCGCCATCACGGCGCCCGGCGCGAACTTCATCGAGATCCTTACCGCCGCCAAGGACATCCAGGGCAAGCGGAAGTCCATGTCCTACGCTTACGGCACGGAATGGCAGGACACGCTGCCGCCGGGCGACTATGTCGTGGCGGTGAAATACGAGGGCGACCTCGCGCCGAAGGAGGCCACGGCGACGGTGAAGGCCGGGGAGCGCTCGGAGGTGGCGGTGCAGTAGGCCGGGAAATGGTGTTTTCGGCAAACGGCGGCATATGACGGAACCCCCCTCTGCCCTGCACGGATGCCGCGTCCGCAGCTTGCCCCTCCCCGCCCGCTCACGCCGCATGAAACGCCCGGCTGTCGTCCGGCGCCTCGTCGCGGTCGTTGAGGCCGTAGTCCCTGACGACGCTGGCGATGCGCAGCCGGTAGCTGTCGAAGACGCCGGCGCGGCCGAGGGCCTGGGCGGCGCGGTGCTGCTCGCTGGTCCGCCAGGCCTTCACCGCCGCCTCGTCGCGCCAGAAGGAGAGCGACAGGAGGCGCGTCGGGTCGGTGAGGCTGCGGAAGCGCTCGATCGAGATGAAGCCGTCGATATCGTCGAGCAGCGGGCGCAGGTCCCTTGCCGTGTCGAGATAGAGGTCGATGCGGCCGGGCGCCGGGACCACCTCGAAGATGACGGCGATCATGGCGTCACCCTCGGCGCGTGCGGCTGCGAGACGTTCTTCAGGAAGATGCGGTCCTCCTTGAGGATGAAGCGCTCGGCGCGGGCGAATTCGTAGTTTTCCCGGCCGAGCGGATCGGCGGCAAGACGGGCGCGATAGGCCTCGTAGGCGGCGAGGCTTTCGATAGTGTAGACGCCGTAGGCGGTGGTGGCGGAACCCTCGTGCGGACCGAAATAACCGATGAGATCGGCCCCGCAGCGCGGGATCGCCTCGCCCCAGTTGCGGGCATAGGCGGCAAAGGCGTCCTTGCGGAACGGATCTATCTCGTAGCGGATGAAGCAGGTGATCATCGTCGTCTCCTCGTGTTTGCGATGCCCCATTTTCCACATTGCCGAACGCAGATGCTTCGACTACCATCGAAGTATGAAAGAAGGCCCCGACATTTCCCGGATCGGCGCGCTGATCGGCGACCCCGCCCGCGCCAACATGCTGACCGCGCTGATGGGCGGGCAGGCGCTGACGGCGAGCGAGCTTGCGGGCGCGGCCGGCGTCACGCTGCAGACCGCCAGCACCCATCTCTCGCGGCTGGAGGGCGGCGGGCTCATCGTCCAGCGCAAGCAGGGCCGCCATCGCTATTTCGCGCTCGCCGACGACGGGGTGGGGCTGCTGCTGGAAAACATCATGGGCTTTGCGGCGGACCGCGGCCTGATGCGCACCCGCCCCGGCCCGAAGGATCCGGCGCTGCGCAAGGCGCGCGTGTGCTACAACCACCTTGCCGGCGATTTCGGCGTGCGCATGTTCGACCGTCTGGTGGCCGACGGCGCCGTGACGCTCGACGGCGAGGAGGCGGCGCTGACGCCCTCAGGCGAGGCGCGCATCGCCGGGATCGGCATCGACCTTGCCGCGCTGAAGACCCAGCGCCGCCCACTCTGCCGCACCTGCCTCGACTGGAGTGAACGGCGCTCGCACCTTGCCGGCTCGCTCGGCGAGGCGCTGCTCGCCCGCTTCATCGCCGACGGCTGGGCCAAGCGCGAGAAGGACAGCCGCGCCATCCGCTTCACCGCCGAGGGCGAGCGGCGGTTCCTGGCACTGTTTCCGGAGTAGCCACCCTCATCCCGCTGCCTTCCCACGAACCACCGCATGGCTCGCCCCCGGAATCGGCAATTGTCGCAACGCGTCGTTTCGTGTAGGCAGACCGCGGCTTTACGGGCGATCCCGCCCCTTCGTTCCATCCGCAATTCCCGACGCCTGCCCGCGTCCCGCCCCTTGCGGGCAATTGCGCCATTGAAAGACGGTTTGTCATGGACGGTTTCGATCTCATCATCTTCGACTGCGACGGGGTCCTGGTCGATTCGGAAATCATCGCGGCCGAGGTCGAATCGGCGCTGCTGACCGATGCGGGCTATCCGATCGGCGTGGAGGAGATGGGCGAGCGCTTCGCCGGCATGACCTGGCAGAACATCCTGCTCGCCGTCGAGCGCGAGGCCGCCATCCCGCTCTCCGCCTCGCTGCTCGACAAGTCGGAAAAGCTGCTCGACGCCCGCCTCGCCCAGGAGGTGAAGGTCATCGAGGGCGTCAAGTCGATGCTCTCGCGCATCCGCAAGCCCTATTGCATCTGCTCGAACTCCGCCGCACACCGCCTCGACATGATGCTCTCGAAGGTCGGCCTGCGCGAGGTCTTCGGCCCCTATGTCTATTCGGCCAAGGACCTCGGCCCCGATCGCGTCAAGCCGAAGCCGGACATCTTCCTGCATGGTGCAAAGCAGTTCGGCGCGGACCCGGCCAACACGCTGGTCATCGAGGATTCCGTGCACGGCATCGCCGGCGCGCGCGCCGCCGGCATGCGCGTCGTCGGCTTCACCGGCGCCTCGCACACCTACCCCTCCCACGCCGACCGCCTGACGGAAGCCGGCGCCGAGACCGTGATCTCGCGCATGAGCGAACTGCCGGGCGTCATCGCGGCGCTGGCGGAGTGGCAGGAAGCGATCTGAGCCGATTGCCCCCAGGAACAAGAAGGCCGCGGAAGCATGCTCCCGCGGCCTTTTTCATTTGCTCGGCAAAAGCCGTCACTTCGTGTTGTACGGCCCCTCGTCGAAGCCGACATAGACCTTCGTGAAGCCGCCGGAGCCGCCCGGCAGGGCGACGTCGCCCTTGGTGAAGACGAACTGGCCGGCGTCCGTGTCGACGGCCTGCTGGACGAGTTCGGAATAGAGCGTCGTCTTGCCGTCCGTGGCGGCGACGCGGATCGGCACGTTGACCGAGCCGCCGCTGCCGGCCGGGCCCGTCACCACGCGGCCCTGCACCATCACGGTCATGACGAGCTGGCTCTGGTTCAGAACGCACTGGCGGGTCGAGTCGGCGAGCGTCACCTGGTAGAGCAGCTTCTGCGGATCGTCCTTGGCGCCCTTGGCGTAGCGGCGCAGCACGGCCGTGCCGTCGCGCAGGTAGACCTGCGGGCACGAGCCCTGTACGACGGCGGTGCCCGTCTGCTGCTGGGCGGTCGTCTGCACGCCCGACGGGTCGCTCGTCACGCCGAGATCGGCGGGCTTGTCTGTCTGCGAGCAGCCGGCGGCGGCGGCGAGAAGGGATAGGCCGAGAAAGCGGCGGATAGTCATTCCAAACACGATACTGTAACCCCTGCGATCAGGCTCCGCCCCCGGCGTGCAAGCCTTTCGGAACTCTTCTGGCGGGCCTTCTCACGACCCCAGGCGATGGTCTATAGCAGCGACGTGGCGAAAAATCGATTGTCGATTGGATCCGCCCGCAGAATTTCGATACGGCATTCCCATGCCTTCGTGCGCACGCGCGGCGCTCTAGACGGGGCGGCGGAGCATTGGTACGAAGCGACAGCCGTTTCTCGCGATTTCCGTCGCTCAAAGTCATCAACCCTCCCAAGGACGTTTCAACGTGGACTATGTTTCGACCCGGGGCGAGGCCCCTTCCCTCGGCTTCTCCGATGCGCTTCTGGCGGGTCTTGCCCGCGACGGCGGCCTCTATGTGCCGCGTGAATGGCCGACCTTCTCCAAGAAGGAGATCCGGGCGCTGCGCGGCAAGTCCTACCAGGAGATCGCCTTCACGGTGCTCTCGCCCTTCGTCAAGGGCGACATACCCTCCGACACGTTCCGCGCGATGATCGACGAGGCCTATGCGACCTTCCGCCATCCGGCGATCGCGCCGCTGGTGCAGACCGGGCCGAACGCCTTCGTCATGGAGCTCTTCCACGGCACGACGCTCGCCTTCAAGGACGTGGCGATGCAGCTTCTCGCCCGCCTGATGGACCATGCGCTGGCCACCCGCGGCGAACGCGCCACCATCGTCGGCGCCACGTCGGGCGATACCGGCGGGGCGGCGATCGACGCCTTTGCCGGCCGCGAGCGCACCGACATCTTCATCCTCTTCCCCGAAGGCAAGGTCTCGCCGGTGCAGCAGCGCCAGATGACCACCTCCAGGGAGGGGAACGTCCACGCGCTCGCCGTCAAGGGCAATTTCGACGATTGCCAGAACCTCGTCAAAGCGATGTTCAACGATGCGAAGTTCCGCGACCGGGTGCAGCTTTCGGGCGTCAACTCGATCAACTGGGCGCGCATCATGGCCCAGATCGTCTACTACTTCACCAGCGCCGTGACGCTGGGCGGGCCGGACCGCAAGATCTCCTTCACCGTGCCGACGGGCAATTTCGGCGACATCTTCGCCGGCTACGCCGCCAAGCGCATGGGCCTGCCGATCGACAAGCTGGTCGTCGCCACCAACGAGAACGACATCCTCGCACGCACGCTGAAGACCGGCCGCTACGAGATGAAGGAGGTGAAGGCCACCACCTCGCCCTCGATGGACATCCAGATCTCCTCCAACTTCGAACGCCTCCTGTTCGAGGCCCATGGCCGGGATGCCGGCGCGGTGCGCCGGGCCATGGAAAGCCTCAAGCAATCCAGCGCCTTCGACATAGAGGAAAAGGCGCTGAAGGCGATCCGCAAGGATTTTCGCGCCGGCCGCGCGTCCGAAAAGCAGGTGGCCGCGACCATCCGCGATACGCTGAAGGAGACCGGCTACCTGCTCGATCCGCATTCGGCGATCGGCGTCTTCGTCGCCGCCAGGCACGAGAAGCCCGGCGCGCCGATGGTCACCCTCGCCACCGCCCATCCGGCGAAATTCCCCGCCGCAGTAAAATCGGCCAGCGGTATTGACCCGGCGCTTCCGACGTGGCTTGCTGACCTCATGCAAAGGGAGGAGCGGTTCGACGTCCTGGATGCGAAGCTCGATGCGGTCGAAGACTTCATCGGGAAACACACGCGGGTTCGAGGCTAGAAACGCAGAAAGTGCGCATGATGAAAGTTGAGTGCACCCGGCTCGCGTCCGGGTTGACCGTGGTGACCGAAAACATGCCGCATCTCGAGAGCGTCGCTCTCGGCGTGTGGATTAAGTCGGGGTCGCGCAACGAAACCACGGACGAGCACGGCATCGCCCATCTCCTCGAACACATGGCCTTCAAGGGCACGGAGCGCCGCTCCGCCCGCCAGATCGCCGAGGAAATCGAGAATGTCGGCGGCGAGGTCAACGCCGCCACCTCGACGGAGACCACCTCCTACTACGCCCGCGTGCTGAAGGACCACGTCCCGCTCGCGGTCGATATCCTCGCCGACATCCTGACGGAATCCGTCTTCGACGAGGACGAGCTTCGCCGCGAGAAGCACGTCATCCTGCAGGAGATCGGCGCGGCGAACGACACGCCCGACGACGTGGTCTTCGACAGGTTCTCCGAGGTCGCCTATCGCGACCAGATCATCGGCCGCGCCATCCTCGGCACGCCCGACACCGTGCTCTCCTTCACGCCGGGCGAGATCCGCTCCTATCTCGACCGCAACTACACGACGGACCGCATGTTCGTCGTGGCGGCCGGCGCCGTCGACCACCAGGAATTCGTGCGCCAGGTGGAGGATCGCTTCTCCCGGCTCCCCACCGCGCCAAAAATCTCCCCGGTCTTCGAGCCCGCCCGCTATACCGGCGGCGACGTGCGCGAGACGCGCGACCTGATGGACGCCCAGGTCCTCCTCGGCTTCGAGGGCAAGGCCTATCACGCCCGCGACTTCTACTGTTCGCAGATCCTCGCCAACATCCTCGGCGGCGGCATGTCCTCCCGCCTCTTCCAGGAGGTGCGCGAGCATCGCGGCCTGTGCTACTCGATCTACGCCTTCCACTGGGGCTTTTCGGACACCGGCATCTTCGGCATCCACGCCGCGACCGGCGGCGAGAACCTGCCCGAGCTGATGCCCGTCATCTTCGACGAACTGAGAAAGTCGTCCGAGACGATCGACCAGCAGGAAATCGAGCGCGCCCGCGCGCAGATCCGCGCCCAGCTGCTGATGGGCCAGGAAAGCCCGGCCGCCCGCGCCGGCCAGATCGCCCGCCAGATGATGCTCTACGGCCGCCCGATCCCCAACGAGGAACTGATGGAGCGCCTCGCCGGCATCACCATCGAGCGCCTGACGGACCTTGCCGGCCGCCTGTTCTTCGACACGGTGCCGACCATCTCGGCCATCGGCCCGCTGGATCACCTGGTCCCGACCGGCGACATCACGCGCTCGCTGTCGCGCCAGGCCCTGCCCGACCGCGCGGCAAGCTGAGGGGGCTTCGTGCCCCTCGGCCGCCGTCATGCATTAAACGCATGCCTCCGCTGCAAGCATATGCATTTTTTCCGGGCAAGGGATTGTTTATATCATGGGCAACCCAAAGGAGTTGACCCATGAACATCATCGCAAAGCTCAAGAAGAACGCCGCCGACCGCCGTGCCGTCCGTGAACTCGGCGCCCTCGACGACCGCGCCCTGCAGGACCTCGGCATCTCGCGCGCGAACATCAAGTCCGCCGTCAAGGGCTTCCTCGTTTTCGGCTGAGACGACCGGCAGGAGCAGCACGCTCACCGCTTTTCACGACGCAACCCGCCGCAAGGCGGGTTTTGTTTTTTCGGGGCTTTTGCCGCCGGAGAGGCTCGCCGCCCGCCCTCAGGACCATTTGACGCCGGCGAGCCTCTCGGCATAATCTTGCCGGACAAGGCACGCCACGGATCGGCGTGCGCGGAGGGCGAATGGCACGGTCGGTTTTTCGGTTTCTGTCCCGGCAGCCCGACACCGTGGAACTTGCCGGCGACCGGCACGTCCTGCGCCTGCCCCGTTTCCACGATTACCGGCAATGGTATCAGCTGCGCTCGGAAAGCCGGCGCTTCCTGGAACCCTGGGAGCCGACCTGGCGCAACGACGAACTGACGGAAAGCGCCTTTCGCGCCCGCGTTCTGAGAAACGAACAGGAATTTTCCTCCGGCCAGGCCGTGCCGCTCTTCGTCTTCACGCGCGAGGAGAAGGCGCTGCTCGGCGGGCTGACCATCGGCTATATCAGGCGCGGGGCGGCGCAATGCTGCATGATCGGCTACTGGATGGGCGAGCGCCATGCCGGCCAGGGCCACATGCACGGCGCCCTGAAACTCGTCATACCGTATATCTTTTCCAGCCTTCAGTTGCACCGTATCGAGGCAGCCTGTATTCCTGACAATCAAAGAAGCATCCGTCTCCTTGAAAAGGCCGGCTTTCGACAGGAAGGCTACCTTCGGGAGTATCTGAAGATAAACGGGGAGTGGCGCGACCACCTGATGTTTTCGCTTCTGGCGGCCGACGGGCGGCCCTAGGCGGCACCGGGCGCGGCAGGACAGGCAGATCTAAGGACCATGCAGTTTCAATGAAGTCTTTATCCGTGCCGCAAACGCTGCATGCCAGCCGGTTGCTCGCCCTCATCCTCCTCGCCACGATGCTCCTCGCCGGCATGATGACGGGGCGTGCCTTCGCCGTCGAACCCGTCAAGATCTCCCGTGACGACACCGCCCTCGACCTCACCGCCACCACGGAGATCTATACGGGCCGGGGCGAGGCCTTCCAGGTCTCCACGGCGCCCGGCACGGACGGCATCGTGCGCCGCATCGAGGTGCGCGCCACGTCCGAGGACCACCAGGGCGACTGGGCCGTCTTCGCGCTCGCCAACGTTTCGGAAGAGCAGATCGACCGCCTGATCGTCGCCCCGCATTTCCGCCTCGTGCAGTCGAAGCTCTTCTGGCCGGATCTCGGGGCGAAACGCATCATCTCGATCACGCCGAGCGAGGGTTTTGCGCTCGACCGCCAGCCGAGCGACGAGGCGGACGTCTTCCGCATCACGCTGAACCCCGGCACGGTCGTCACCTTCGTCGCGGAACTGGCGACGCCCGACCTGCCCCAGATCTATCTCTGGGCGCCGGACGCCTACAAGGACACGGTCAACGCCTTCACGCTCTATCGCGGCATCGTGCTCGGCATCGCCGGCCTGCTCGCCGTCTTCCTCACCATCCTCTTCGTGGTGAAGGGCACCTCCATGCTGCCGGCGACGGCGGCGCTCGCCTGGGCGGTGCTCGGCTATATCTGCGTCGATTTCGGCTTCCTGTCGAAACTCATCAGCATCACGGCGGGCGACGAGCGCATCTGGCGCGCCGGCACGGAGGTGTTCCTCGCCGCCGGCCTCGTCGTCTTCCTCTTCACCTATCTCAACCTCAACCGCTGGCACGCGCATCTCTCCTATGCGACGCTCGCCTGGATTCTCGGCCTCGGCCTGCTCTTCGGCGTCGCGATCTACGATCCGCCGATCGCCTCGGGCATCGCCCGCCTCTCCTTCGCGCTGACCGGCACGGTCGGCATCGTGCTGATCGCCTATCTCGGCTTCAACCGCTACGACCGCGCGATCCTGCTCGTGCCCGCCTGGGCGCTGATCCTCGTCTGGCTGTTCGGCGCCTGGCTGACGGTGACGGGACAGCTCAACAACGACATCATCCAGCCGGCGCTCGGCGGCGGCCTCGTTCTCATCGTGCTTCTCATCGGCTTCACGGTGATGCAGCACGCCTTCGCCGGCGGCGCCTACAGCCAGGGCCTGTTCTCCGATCTCGAGCGCCAGTCGCTGGCGCTGACGGGTTCGGGCGATACGGTCTGGGACTGGGACGTGGCGCGCGACCGCGTCGTCACCATCCCTGACATTTCCATCCAGCTCGGCCTCGCCCCCGGCGTCATGCACGGCCCTGCGCGCAACTGGCTGCCGCGCCTCCACCCCGACGACCGCGACCGTTTTCGCGCGACGCTCGACGTGCTTTTGGAGCACCGCAAGGGCCGCCTCAACCATCAGTTCCGCGTGCGCGCCGAGGACGGCCATTATCACTGGCTCGCCATCCGCGCCCGGCCGGTGCTCGGCGCCAATGGCGAGATCATCCGCTGCGTCGGCACGATCATCGACATCACCGAGCAGAAGAACTCCGTCGACCGGCTTTTGCAGGACGCGCTGCACGACAACCTGACGGGCCTGCCGAACCGCCAGGTCTTCCTCGACCGCCTGCAGGCGATCCTGTCGCTGACCGCAAGCTCCGACAATGTGCGCCCGACGGTGCTGACCATCGACATCGACCGCTACAAGCAGGTCAACGACGCGCTGGGCATCGCCGCCGGCGACAATATCCTCATCGCGCTGACGCGGCGCCTGCGGCGCCTCCTGAAGCCGCAGGACACGCTGGCGCGGCTTGCCGGCGACCAGTTCGGCCTTATCCTGATGTCGGAACGGGACCCCGCCAAGGTCGCCGATTTCGCCGACGCGGTCAGCAAGGCGATCATGGTGCCGATCAATTTCGGCGGGCGCGAGATCATCCTGACGGCCTCGATCGGCCTCGTCTCCTGGGTCGACCAGCAGGAGGACGCGCCGGGCCTGCTCAACGACGCGGAACTGGCCATGTACCGCGCCAAGAAGGGCGGCGGCAACCGCGTCGAGCCCTTCCGCCCCGCCTTCCGCACCTTCGGCGCGGACCGCCTGCAGATCGAGACGGACCTGCGCCGCGCCATCGAGCGCAAGGAACTCTCGCTCGTCTACCAGCCGATCGTGCGCCTCTCGGATGCCGAGATTGCCGGCTTCGAGGCGCTGATGCGCTGGGACCATCCCAAGCGCGGCAACATCTCGCCGACGGAATTCATCCCGATCGCGGAAAGCTCCGACCTCATCAACCAGCTCGGCCTCTTCGCCTTCGACAAGGCGGCGAGCGACCTGATGGACTGGCAGCTGCAGACCGGCGACCTGCCCGTCTTCGTCTCGGTCAATCTCTCCAGCGCCCAGCTCATCAACAACGAGCTTTACAACGACGTGCGCGCGGCGCTCGCCAAGACGCGCTGCGAACCGCAGAAGCTGAAGCTGGAACTCACCGAATCCGTCGTGATGGAGAACCCGGAACAGGCCCGCCTGATCCTCACCAAATTGAAGGATGTCGGCCTCGGCCTCGCGCTCGACGATTTCGGCACGGGCCATTCCTCCCTCTCCTATCTCACCCGCTTCCCCTTCGACACGATCAAGATCGACAAGGCGCTGGTGCGCGACGGTTCGGACAAGCGCACCGTCCTCCTGCGCTCCGTCATCTCGATGGCGCGGGAACTCGAAATGCAGGTCGTCGCCGAGGGCATCGAGTCCGAGGAGGACGCGATCGAGCTTGGCAACATGGGCTGCGAATTCGGCCAGAGCTACCTCTTCGGCCCGCCGATCGGCTACGATTCCGTGCTGCGGCTGCTGAAGGAACGCTTTCCGCTGATGAAGCGGGCGTGAGGAGGGATTAGGCAGTAGCCAATAGGCCAACCCCTACTGCCTATTGGCTAATTCCTATTGCCTGCTTCCCTCACCAGCCCGTTGATGAAATCCAGCTTCTCCAGAACCGGCGGCGGCAGGACGAAGGGGTAGCTGTCGGGCTGGCCCATCGAGCGCTGGATGGCGTTCATGGCGACGCTGAGCGGGATCCAGGCTTCGACGAGGCGGCCGGCATCGGGGGCGCGGTAGGGATCGAAGGTGACCTCGGCCTCCAGTTCCTCATGGCCCTTCGGGTCGGTGATGAGGCCGAAGGCGCGGGCGGTTTCCAGCGTGTCGACGATGTGGAAGAAATGCGCCCAGCATTCGGCGAAATCCTCGGCCGGATGGCAGCTTGCATAGGTGCTGATGAAATATTGCTGCCAATCGGCGGGCGGGCCCTGCTCGTAGTTGCGCTGGAGGGCGGCGGCATAGTCCGCGCGCTCGTCGCCGAAGAGGCGGCGGGCCTCCTCCAGCGTCGCCTCGTTGCGCACGAGGCGGGTCCAGTAGAAATGGCCGATCTCGTGGCGGAAGTGGCCGAGCAGCGAGCGATAGGGTTCGCCCATCGAGACGCGCACGCCCTCGCGCACCGCGTCGTCGGCCTCGGCGGCTCGCAGGCTGACGAGGCCGTCCTCATGGCCGGTCATCGCAGCCTGGACGACATTGCCGCCGGCATCCACCGCGTCGGCGAGGAAATCGAAGACCAGGCCGCCGGCCGGGTCCTCCTCGCGCGTGGGATGCGGCAGCTTCCAGCGCAGGATGGAATAGAAGAGATGGCGCTGTGCCGCGCCGATGCGCCGCCAGCGCGCCAGCCCCTTCGGGTCCGTGGTGGGCACGATGCGGTTGTGGCGGCAGGCTTCACAGAAGGCGTGCGGGCTGTCGGCCGGCAGCAGCCAGTTGCAGACATCGTGCACGGCATTGTCGCAGAAGCGGTAGACGCCCTCGCCCGGCGCGATCCTCCAGAATCCCTCGCCGTCCGGCACCAGGGCATGCAGCACCATGTCCTCTGCAAGAAAGCCGAGCGTGGAGCCGCAGCGCACGCAGGCGCGGTTGTCGAAATGGGTGGTCTGGCCGCATGTCGCGCAGGTGAAGAGTTTCATGAGGCCCCCGGCCTGGTGATATGGGTATCGCGATTTTCCCGGGCATACGTCCGGTCGGAAGAGGCGTACCCCCTCTGCCCTACCGGGCAGAGGGGGTGGCGCACCGCGCCCCGCCCCCTGCGATCAGAGGCGGTCGACCGCGCCCTTCACGGCGGCCTTCGCCTTGCCGACTGCCTTCTGGGTTTTGCCCTTGGTCTCCTGTGCGGCGCCTTCGGCGCGCAGCTTCGGGCTATCGGCGGCCTTGCCCGCGGCCTGCTTTGCCTTGCCCGCCACTTCGTTGGCCGTGCCCTTGATCTTGTCGCTCGTGCTACCCACTGTATTTCTCCTTCAGCAAGCGTAGTTGTTGACGCGCTAATTTAACGGCGTGCGCTGCAACAGGTTCCGGTGGCGCAAGAGAAAATTTGCCGTGCCGCTCAGGCGTGGCCGGCCTCGGCGGAGAGCATGGCGGGCGTGATGCCCATCAGACCGAGCGCCCGCTCGTATTTGCTGTCGAGATTGGTGTCGAAGATCAGCTCTTCGTGCGCGGGGCAGGACAGCCAGCCGTTGGCGCCGATCTCGTTCTCGATCTGGCCCGCGCCCCAGCCGGCATAGCCGAGCATCATCAGGCCCTTCTCGGGGCCGCGCCCGCGGGAGATGGCGCGCACGATATCGAGCGTCGCGGTGAGGCAGATATCGTCGCTGACGGGAATGGAGGATTCGGACATGTAGTCGTCCGAATGCAAGACGAAGCCGCGCCCGCTCTCCACCGGCCCGCCGCAGCGGATGGGGAAATCCAGCGTCGCGCCCGGCAGGCGGATCACCTCGTCCTCGCCGAGCAGGTCGAGATGCAGCAGCACGTCGGAGAAATTCAACTGCTGCGACCGGTTGATGACGAAGCCCATGGCACCGTCGTCCGAATGGGCGCAGATATAGACGACGGTACGGGTGAAATTGGCATCGGCCATGCCCGGCATGGCGATCAGGAACTGACCGTCAAGGAAGCCGCGCTCTCGCTTGTTTTTCAGAACCGAAATAGCCATAGCGTGTCTAGCCTACCAATTCGCCATCAAATGAAAAGCGTTCTTTTCGCCGGCACGGCGCGCCAGCCCTGCAACAAAGGTATGGTGCCGGGCCGGGCGATCAAGCTTTTATGATCGCCTCATACGCTTTTGTTGCTGGAAAGCCCGCGCCCCCGGCGCTAGATGTTGAGCCATGAAACGCCTGCAAACCGCTGCAATCGCGCTGCTTTTGCTGCCCTCCGCCGCTATGGCGGCGACCTCGCCCTGGGTGGAAACGCCGGGCGGCGACGTGCGCCTCGTGGTGCTTCCGGCAGATGCCGGCGGCGCGGCGCGCGCCATGCTCGACATCCGCCTGCACGACGGCTGGAAGACCTACTGGCGCGACCCCGGCGGCAGCGGCATCCCGCCGTCGATCACCGTCTCCGGCGCGAGGCTGACGGCGATCGGCTTTCCCGCGCCGCATCGGCTTGGCGACGATGCCAACCACTATATCGGCTACGATGCGCCGGTGCGCCTGCCGATGACGCTCGGCGGGGCGGCGGGCGGGCCGGTGACCGCCACGGTCTTCCTCGGCGTGTGCAAGGACATCTGTATTCCCGTGCAGGCCGACCTGACCGTGGAGACCGGCGGCGAAGGCTTCACCAATCCGCTCGAGGAGACCGCGATCAGTGCCGCCGAGGCGACGCTTCCCGGCGCGGCCGGCGACGGCTTCCGGCCGCTCGACGGCCGCTGGTCGGCGGACGGCAAGACGATCTCCGTGCGCTTCGAGGCCCCGGCGGGCGCAGCCCCCGCCGACGTCTTCCTCTCCGGCGCCCCGTTCGAATTCGGCGCGGCCGGCCCGGTGCGGCGGGACGGCGACGCCTTCGTCGCCGACGTGCCGGTGCTGCACCGGCCGAAGGCGTTCGACCTGGAGAAGAATCCGATCCTGCTGACGCTCCGGGCCGGCGAAAAGACGATGGAAGCTCCGCTCAAGGTGGAGTGAGCGCGCCGTCCGCTTCGCGCGGAAAACCGTTTCGCACTTTCGCCGGCGCTGCTTATAGTGCCGCCGGCGGGCCGGCAGGCCCTTCGCCATCCCATACCAGACAGGAGAGACGCCGTGACCATTTCCGTTGGAGACAAGCTGCCCGACCTCAAGATCAAGGAACGCACGCCGGACGGTCCCGCCGACATCTCGACCGCCGACCTTTTCGCCGGCAAGCGCGTCGTGCTCTTCGCCGTGCCGGGCGCCTTCACGCCGACCTGCTCGCTGAACCATCTGCCCGGCTATCTGGAAAACCGCGACGCGATCCTCGCCAAGGGCGTCGACGACATCGCCGTCGTCGCGGTCAACGATCATCATGTGATGGGCGCCTGGGCGAATTCCACGGGCGGCGGCGGCAAGCTGCGCTTCCTTGCCGACTGGGACGCCGGCTTCACCAAGGCGCTCGGCATGGATATCGACCTTTCCGCCGGCACGCTGGGCGTGCGCTCCAAGCGCTATTCCATGCTCGTCGAGGACGGCGTGGTGAAGGCGCTGAACATCGAGGAAAGCCCCGGCCAGGCGACCGTTTCCGGCGCAGCGGCGATGATCGAGCAGCTTTGAAGAGGAATTAGGCAGTAGGGGGTTAGGGAACCCGGCTTCCCCTACTGCCTATTGCCTACTGCCTGCCGCCTTGAACGGCGCCATGCCCTTGCGGGCAAGCTCGTCGGCGCGTTCGTTCTCCGGGTGCCCGGCATGGCCCTTGACCCAGTGCCATTCCACCTTGTGACGCGCCCGCTCCGCGTCGAGCGCCTGCCAGAGGTCGCCGTTCTTCACCGGCTTCTTGTCGGCGGTCTTCCAGCCGTTCTTCTTCCAGCCGAAGATCCATTTCGAAATGCCGTCCATGACGTATTTCGAATCCGTGTAGAGATCGACCTCGCACGGTAGTTTGAGGGCGGCGAGGGCCGAGAGGGCGGCCGTCAGTTCCATGCGGTTGTTGGTGGTCTCGGCCTCGCCGCCGCACATGTCCTTCTCGACCTCGCCGTAGCGCAGCACCGCGCCCCAGCCGCCGGGACCGGGATTGCCCGAGCAGGCGCCGTCCGTGAAGATATCGACATGCTTCATCGCGGCAGACCGTATTCCACGGGGTTGCCGATCTGGCGGTGGAAGCGCAGCTTGCGCAGATATTCCAGCGGGTCCTTCTTGACGACCAGCGCGCCGGGCGGCGTCATCAGCCAATCGTAGAGCCGCGTCAGGAAGAAGCGCAGCGCCGAGCCGCGTGCCAGCAGCGGCAGGGCGGCGGCTTCCTCACGGGACAACGGGCGAACGCTCTCGTAGCCCTCCAGCAGCGCCATGCCCTTGGTCAGGTTGAACGCGCCGTCCTTCTCGAAGCACCAGGCATTGAGGCAGATGGCGACGTCGTAGGCGAAGAGGTCGTTGCAGGCGAAGTAGAAGTCGATCAGCCCCGACAGCGCATCGCCGATGAAGAAGACATTGTCCTGGAAGAGATCGGCATGGATGACGCCCGACGGCAGGTCCTTCGGCCAGTTCGCCTCCAGGAAGGCGAGTTCGCCGGCGATCTCGTCCTGCAGGCCCGCCTCCACCTCGTCGGCCCGGTCGGCGGATTTTTCCCAGAGCGGCCGCCAGCCGCCGACGGAGAGCGCATTCGCGCGGGTGATCTCGAAACCGTCGCCGGCCAGGTGCATCTCGGCCAGCGCCCGGCCGACCTCGCGGCAATGCTTCGCCGCGGGCTTGCGCAGCCACATGCCTTCCAGGAACGAGATCATCGCGGCGGGGCGGCCCGACAGTTCGCCGAGCAGCGCGCCGTCATTGCGCGGCAGCGGCAGCGGGCAGGACAGGCCCCGTTCGGCCAGATGGTGCATCAGGCCGAGGAAGAACGGCAGGTCGCCCGGATCGACGCGCTTTTCGTAGAGCGTCAGGATGAACGCGCCCTTCGTGGTGTGCAGCAGGAAGTTGGAATTCTCCACGCCCTCGGCGATACCCTTGTAGGAGAGCAGCGTGCCCGCATCGTAGGCGGTGAGGAAGCGGGACAGATCGTCTTCGGTGATATCGGTATAGACGGCCACGGCGGGTCTCAGGTTTGCGGGGTGGAATCAATTGACGAACGAGCGGGTTGCTGCCCCTCACCTGCCTGCCGGCATCCTCTCCCCGCAGGCGGGGCGAGGAACGCTGGGCGCGCCGTCCTGTCCCTTCGCCCCGCTTGCGGGGAGAAGGTCCCGGCAGGGGGATGAGGGGCAATCCGCGGCAGGACCTGCACCACCCTATTCCCCATTGACGAAGGCCATGTCGGCGGGCGTGAGTTCGATGGCGCGCAGTTCGCGGTTGACGAGGAAGTGCTCGTTCTCCTCGACCGTATCGGCAAGCTCCACGACGGCATTGTAGCGAGCGCGGAAAGCCTCGATGATCTCGTTGACGATGACCTCGGGCGCCGAGGCGCCGGCCGAAAGGCCCACCGTGCGGATGTCGCCGATGGTCTCCCAGTCGATCTCGGCGGCGCGCTGCACGAGCACGGATTTCGTCGCGCCGGCGCGCAGCGCCACTTCGACGAGGCGCTTGGAATTGGACGAGTTCGGCGCGCCGACGACGAGGAAGAGGTCGCAGCCGGGCGCGGCCTGCTTCACGGCCTCCTGCCGGTTGGTGGTGGCGTAGCAGATCGAATCGGCGGCGGGCGCGGTGAGGTTCGGGAAGCGCTCGTGCAGGCGCTTGATGACGCCGGCCGTGTCGTCCACCGAGAGCGTCGTCTGGGTGACGAAGCCGAGATTGTCCGGGTCCGGCGGCACATATCTGTCGGCGTCCTCGACGGTCTCGACCAGCGAGACGGAGCCTTCCGGCAACTGGCCCATCGTGCCGATCACCTCGGGATGCCCGGCATGGCCGATCAGCACGACATGGCGGCCGAGGCGCTGGTGGCGCATCGCCTGCTTGTGCACCTTGGAGACCAGCGGGCAGGTCGCGTCGAGATAGAAGAGGTTGCGCGCCTCGGCATCGGCGGGCACGGATTTCGGCACGCCATGGGCGGAGAAGACGACCGGCTGCTGGCGATGCTCTTCCGGGATCTCGTCGAGCTCCTCCACGAAGATCGCGCCCTTGGCCTCCAGCCCCTCCACGACATAGCGGTTGTGCACGATCTCGTGGCGCACATAGACCGGCGCGCCATAGGCCTTCAGCGCCAGGACGACGATCTGGATGGCGCGGTCGACGCCGGCGCAGAAGCCGCGCGGGCCACACAGCCTGATGGTCAAGTCCGGTCGGGTATCAATCATGCGTATCAGTATCCGGCGATGGTCGGGAGCCTTGCGCCCCATATAGGCCGGCGAGCGCCGCCGCGCCAAGCGAAAACAGCGTGATCGCGCTTTCAGGCACCCTTGCGCCGCAGCACGGCAAAGAGGCCGACGCCGGAAAGGGCGGCGGCGAGGCCATACCAGGTGACGGCATATTGCAGGTGGTTGTTCGGCAGGTCGAACTGCGTGACGGCGCCGATCGGCAGGCCCTTGGGGTTCGGCGCATCGCCCGCATCGACGAAGAAGGGCACCAGCCTGTCGGCGGCAATGCCGGTACTCGCCGCCATCGCGTCGAGGTCCTTCCAGTAGAAGATGTTCTTGGCGAGATCGTTCTCCGGCACGATGGAGGACGGCTTTTCGGCAAGGCGGGCGCGGGCAAGGCCCGTCACGCTCTGCACGCCGGTAAGCTGGCCCTGCTTGCGCATTTCCGGCTCCTTCGCCTCGAAGGGCGTGAAACCCCGGTTGACGAAGAGGAAGCGGCCATCGGCAAGCTGGAGCGGGGTATAGACGTGGTAGCCGGTCCGGCCGCGCCAGGTGGCGAAGAAGTGGCGCTCCTTGTTGTTGGCGAAGATGCCGGAAACCGTGACGGGGCGGTACTCGATATCCTCGCCCCGTTTCGCCATCGCCTCGATATCGGCGAGCGCCACCGGCGCAGCGACGCGGCGGGCGGCCATGTCGGCCAGAAGCTGTTCCTTCCAGTGGAGGCGCTGAACCTGCCAGGTGCCGAGCGACAGCAGGATGGCGAGGGCGAGGAGGAAGGCGATGCCGGTGAGGATCGCCTTGCCCCTGCCCTTGCGCGGCAGGGCGCCGGCCGGCACCTCAGCCACGGTCGATTTCGCCGGGGCGGGCATTGTTGCGGTATTGCAGCGCGATCAAAAGGCCCTTGAGAACGCGCGTCAGCCCGAGGCCGAGGACGATGACGAGCGGGATCCACAGGAGGAAGTGCACCCAGAGCGGCGGATTGACGTTCACCTCCATCCACAGCGCCGCCCCGACGACGATGAAGCCGACGATGAGCAGCACGAAGACGACCGGGCCGTCGCCCGAATCGGCGAAGGAATAGTCGAGCCCGCAACTGGCGCAGGCCGGCTTCACCTTGAGCAGCCCGTCGAACAGCTTGCCCTGGCCGCAGCGCGGGCAGCAGCCGCGCACCCCTGTGCTGAAGGGGTCTACGGGGGGATAGAGTGCCTTGTCCTCGTGCATGGTCTTGTCCGTGTGTTCACGCCCGGGGGGTGCCGCGGGCTCATGGTTCAGGCGGCAAGGCCCCTCGCCTGCCTGCCGGCATCCTCTCCCCGCAGGGGGATGAGGGGCCAAACCGACGCATACATTCCTATACCGCCCTGCCCGCCGCCCGTCCAACCGAAAGGCCGCGACAAAGGCGCCTGGAACGGGAAACGGCCGCATCGCTGCGGCCGTTTCGAAAAAGCGGTCGAGGCTCGCTTACATATGCGCGATCGGCGCGCCCCAGCCACCCCAGATGTAGATGGAGAAGAAGAGGAACAGCCAGACGACGTCGACGAAGTGCCAGTACCAGGCGGCAGCCTCGAAGCCGAAATGCTGCTTCGGGGTGAAGTCGCCGCGCATGGCGCGGATGAGGCAGACGATCAGGAAGATCGTGCCGACCAGGACGTGGAAGCCGTGGAAGCCGGTCGCCATGAAGAAGGTGGCGCCGTAGATGGATTCCTTGAAGGCGAACGGGGCATGGGCATATTCGTATCCCTGCACGAAGGAGAACAGCACGCCGAGCGCGACCGTCAGCGCCAGGCCGTTGACGAGGCCCTTGCGGTCGTTGTGCAGCAGCGCGTGGTGCGCCCAGGTCACGCAGGTGCCCGAGAGCAGCAGGATGACCGTGTTGTAGAGCGGCAGGTGCCAGGGATCGAGGACCTCGATGCCCTTCGGCGGCCAGACGCCGCCGGTATGCTCGACGCGGGCGGCCTGGATGAGTTCGCCCGGGAAGAGGCTGGCATCGAAGAAGGCCCAGAACCAGGCGACGAAGAACATCACTTCCGAAGCGATGAACATGATCATGCCGTAGCGCAGGTGCAGCGAGACGACGCGGGTGTGGTGGCCCTCATGGGCTTCCTTCACCGTATCGGCCCACCAGGCGTACATGGTGTAGAGCGTGATGGCGAGGCCGATGAAGAAGATCCACGGCGTGGCGAGATTGACGCCGAACAGGTGGAAAGCCCCGCCCGAGAGGTAGCGCATGTAGCCGATGCCGCCGAGCGCCAGGATGAAGGCGCCGATGGAGGCAAGCAGCGGCCACGGGCTGGGGTCGATGATGTGGTAATCGTGTTTCTTCTGATGCGCATCGGCCATCTGACTTATCCCCAATGTATCGCGTTCCGTTCCCGGCATAGCCGGAAACGCATGGTATTCAAAGCTTGTTCGCGTCGTCCGCCTTCACCTCCGCAGCCGAAGCCACCGGCTTCGACGCCTCATGCGGATAGAAGGTATAGGACAGCGTGAGCGTGTGGATGCCCTTCGTCTCGACCGGCTCGACGATCGCCGGATCGACGAAGAAGACGACGGGCATGATCAGTTCCTCGCCCGGCTTCAGCGTGGTTTCGGTGAAGCAGAAGCACTGGACCTTGTTGAAATAGGCGCCGGCGGCCTGGGGCGTGACGTTGAACGTCGCCTGGCCGGTCGTCGGCACGGAGGCGTTGTTGCGCGCCCGGTACATGATCTGCACGGTCTCGCCGATCCTCAGCTCGACCTCGCGCTGCACCGGCTCGAAGCTCCAGGCAAGGCCGGGTCCGGTATTGGCGTCGAAGCGTACCTTGATCTTCTTGTCGAGGATCACGTCGGAGGCCTGCTCGACGCGCTGCGTCGTGCCGCCGTAGCCCGTCACCTGGCAGAACATCTCGTAGAGCGGCACCGCGGCATAGGCCATGCCGACCATGCCGATGACGAAGGAGCAGCAGATGGCGACGATGGTGCCGTTGCCCACTCCGCTTTTCTCGGGGCCGCTTTTCTCGGTCTTTTGCGTCTCGCTCATCGTCAGCCTGCCATTCCGCCGGAGAATTTTACCAGCGTTACGACGTAGAACAGCACGACGAGGCCGAGCAGCACCGCGCCGAGCGCGATGTTGCGGCCGCGGCGGGCCTTCCTCTGGTTTTCCGTGAGGTTTACGGTTTCCATTACAGCACCCATCCGAACGAGGCGATCATGTGGTCGACCATCAGGCCGGAGAAGACCGCGAACAGATAGACGATGGAGAAGGCGAAGAGCTTCTTGGCCGGCACCATCGCGACGTCGCCCTCCGGCATGCGCAACACGCCGACAGAGTACCACACGAAGCCGAGGCCGAGGGCTGCGGCAAAGAGACCGTAGCCGAAGCTGGCAAGGCCCAGGAAGGTCGGCACGACGGCGATGACGGCGGTCAGCACCGCATAGACGAGGATCTGCACCTTGGTGGTCCGCTCGCCGGCGACATTCGGCAGCATCGGCACGCCGACGGCGCCGTAGTCGCGCATCTTGAAGAGGGCGAGCGCCCAGAAATGCGGCGGGGTCCACAGGAAGGTGATGAGGAAGAGCACGATGCTCTCGATGGAGACGCCGCCCGTGACACAGGCCCAGCCGATCATCGGCGGGAAGGCGCCGGCCGCGCCGCCGATGACGATGTTCTGCGGCGTCGAGCGCTTGAGCCAAATCGTGTAGACGACGGCGTAGAAGAAGATGGTGAAGGCGAGCAGGCCCGCCGAAAGCCAGTTGACCGCAAGGCCGAGGATCGCGACCGAGAAGGCCGACAGCGTCAGGCCGAAGGCGAGCGCTTCTTCCGGGCGGATGCGGCCGGAGGGGATGGGACGCTTTGCGGTGCGGCTCATGACCGCGTCGATATCCGCGTCGTACCACATGTTGAGGGCACCGGAAGCGCCGGCGCCCACGGCGATACAGAGGATCGCTATGGCGGCGATGAACGGGTTGATTTCGCCCGGCGCGACGACGAGGCCGGCAAGGGCCGTGAAGACGACGAGCGACATGACGCGCGGCTTGAGAAGCTCGAAGAAATCACGCGGCGACGCTTCGGAGAGATAGACCTCGCCGCCGCCCGGAACCGTTTCGTGATGCTCGATGACCGTCATGTTCTTTCCGTTCTACTGTCCGGGAGAGATGGCCTCATGCCCTTCCCTCTCCATCGTCATCCTCGGGTCAAGCCCGAGGATGGGGTAAGCGTCGGACTATCCAACGAACCGTCCGACCTCCGCCGGCATTCTCAGTACTGAGGCCGCCGTTGCCGGCGGCCCCAAGTCTTGAAGATCCTACTTGATCTTCGGGAGCTGTTCCCACTGGTGGAACGGCGGCGGCGAAGAAAGCTGCCATTCCAGCGTGTTCGCGCCTTCGCCCCACGGATTGTCGCCGGCGACGCGCTTCTTGGAGAAGGCTTCGAAGACGCCGAAGAGGAAGATCAGCACGGCGAAGGCCGAGATGTACGAGCCGTAGGACGAGACCGCGTTCCAGCCGGCGAAGGCATCCGGATAGTCGATGTAGCGGCGCGGCATGCCGGCAAGGCCGAGGAAGTGCTGCGGGAAGAAGATCAGGTTCACGCCGATGAACATGACCCAGAAGTGCAGCTTGCCGAGGAATTCCGAATACATGTAGCCGGTCATCTTCGGGAACCAGTAGTACCAGGCCGCGAAGATGGCGAAGACGGCGCCGAGCGACAGCACGTAGTGGAAGTGGGCGACCACGTAGTAGGTGTCGTGCAGGGCGCGGTCGAGGCCGGCGTTTGCGAGCTGGACACCCGTGACGCCGCCGACCGTGAACAGGAAGATGAAGCCGATCGCCCAGACCATCGGCGTGGTGAAGCGGATCGAGCCGCCCCACATCGTCGCGATCCAGGAGAAGATCTTCACGCCCGTCGGAACCGCGATGACCATCGTGGCGAAGACGAAGTAGCGCTGCGTGTCGAGCGACATGCCGACCGTGTACATGTGGTGCGCCCACACGATGAAGCCGACGGCGCCGATGGCGACCATGGCATAGGCCATGCCGAGATAGCCGAAGATCGGCTTGCGCGAGAAGGTCGACACGATGTGGCTGACGATGCCGAAGCCGGGCAGGATCAGGATGTACACTTCCGGGTGACCGAAGAACCAGAACAGGTGCTGGAAGAGGATCGGGTCACCGCCGTTTTCCGGCGCGAAGAAGGCCGTGCCGAAGTTGCGGTCGGTGAGCAGCATGGTGATGCCGCCTGCCAGGACCGGCAGCGAGAGCAGGAGCAGGAAGGCGGTGATCAGAACCGACCAGGCGAAGAGCGGCATCTTGTGCAGCGTCATGCCCGGCGCGCGCATGTTGAGGATCGTGGTGATGAAGTTGATCGCCCCGAGGATCGAGGACGCGCCGGCGATATGCAGGCCGAGGATCACGAAGTCCATGGCCGGACCCGGCTGGCCGGATGTCGAGAACGGCGGGTAGACCGTCCAGCCGCCGCCCGCGCCGTAGGCTCCTGCCGGGCCTTCGACGAACATCGACAGCAGCACCAGCAGGAAGGCCGGGACGATCAGCCAGAACGAGATGTTGTTCATGCGCGGGAAGGCCATGTCCGGCGCGCCGATCATGATCGGCACCATCCAGTTGGCGAAGCCGCCGATGAGGGCCGGCATGACCATGAAGAAGATCATGATGAGCGCATGCGCCGTCGTGAAGACGTTGAACATGTGCTTGCCGCCGTCGATGGCGGCATCGCCCTCGAAGCCGTAGACCATCTGGGCGAGACCGTGGAAGATCTGGATGCCCGGCTCCTGCAGTTCCATGCGCATCACCACCGACAGCGTGCCGCCGATGATGCCCGCACAGATCGCGAAGATCAGGTAGAGGGTGCCGATGTCCTTGTGGTTGGTCGACAGAAACCAACGCTGGAAGAAGGTGAGCGGCTTGTGTTCGTGGTGATCGTGGTGATCGCCGTGGGCAGCGGATGTTCCGGCCATGGTCTCTCTCCCTTGGGATTACTGCGCGGCGTTTTCGGCGACGTTGACGGACTTCGCCGCACCGTCGACCGACGCCATCAGGGCTTTGTTTGCGTCGCCGAGATTCGTCGCGGCGGCTGCAAGCCACGTATCGTACTTCTCCTGCGAGACGACGCGGATGGCGATCGGCATGTACGCATGGTCCTTGCCGCACAGCTCGGAACACTGGCCGTAGAACAGGCCTTCGCGGTCGGCCTTGAACCAGGTCTCGTTGAGGCGGCCCGGCACGGCGTCGATCTTCACGCCGAAGGAGGGCATGGCGAAGGCGTGGATCACGTCGGCGCCGGTGACGAGGAGGCGGACATGCTTGCCGACGGGAACGACGACTTCGTTGTCGACGGCCAGGAGGCGCGGATAGACGCCCTTGTCTTCCTTGCCGGCGGCGGCACGATCGCCGTCCGCAAGCAGGATGCTGTCGAAGGAGAGCGGGCTCTCGCCGACCTGGTATTCATACCCCCAGTACCACTGGTAGCCGGTGGCCTTGATCGTCAGTTCCGGCTCTTCCGTGGGGGCGAGCTGCTTGGTCAGGAGCTGGAAGGAGGGAACGGCGAGGAACAGGAGAACGATGACCGGGCCGAGCGTCCAGACGACCTCGATCGCCGTGTTGTGGCTGGTCTTGGACGGGACCGGGTTCTTGCTTTCGCGGAACTTCACGACGACGACGACGAGCAGCACGAGAACGAACAGGGTGATAGGGACGATGAACCACAGTGTATACTGCTCGAACCAGCGGATCTCTTCCATCATCGAGGTCGCGGCGGGCTGGAGGCCCTTCTGCCAGTCGAACGGCTGATCAGCGAAAGCGGTGGAAGCAAAGAGCAGACAGCCGATCGCGGCCAGAACTGCAAAAGCTTTGTTTTTCACAACGTATCTCCCCAAGGCGTTTGATCGGGATCAAACAGACGCGCAGAATCCCTGCTATACTGAGTGCTTAAAACCACAGTTTCATGCTCGCCGCAACCGCCATGGGGGACAGGCCGTGCGGCATTTTTGCGCAAAAGCAAAAGCATCGCCCCGCTCCCCACAGTTTCTTCATAATTCCCTATAGCATGAAAGGCTTGGTTGCGGCGATCCCGCCGGAAGGCCCCTCGCCGGCCCTGTGCGCCCCCTATTATAATGAGTGCGGCGGCGGTCCAATTTCCGCCTTCAATCAATTGGAAATGAGCGCTCGGGGCTTTTCATTTCACCCCTGCCCCTTCAAAGATAGCCCGACTGATTCGAGATTCCGAGGTTTTCATGGGTTTTGCTCCCCTTTCCCGGCTGTCCCGCGCGACATTTGGCCTTGCCGCGCTCGGGCTCGGCGCGCTCGGGCTCGGCGCGCTCGCGCTCCCTTCCCTTTCGGCAGCCCAGCAGCCCGGCACGGTGAAATCGAACCACGGCGCATGGTCGATCGTCTGCGACCAGCCGGCCGGCGCCTCCGGCGAACAGTGCGCGCTGATGCAGAACGTGCTGGCCGAGGACCGGCCGGAACTCGGCCTTTCCGTCGTCGTGCTGAAGACCGCCGACCGCAAGGCGAAGATCCTGCGCGTTCTCGCACCGCTCGGCGTTCTCCTGCCGAACGGCCTCGGCCTCAATGTCGACGGCAAGGACATCGGCCGCGCCTATTTCGTGCGCTGCTTCTCCGACGGCTGCTATGCCGAAGTGGTGCTTGAGGACGAGCTTTTGAAAACCTTCCGCTCCGGCGCGACGGCGACCTTCATCGTTTTCCAGTCGCCCGAGGAAGGCATCGGCATCCCCGTCGACCTCAAGGGTTTCGGCGAAGGCTACGACGCGCTGCCGTGAGCAGTCTTCCGGCGGGCTTGCCGCCCGCCGCCCGGGGACTTACATGAACCCCGAAGTCCAATGCGCGCGGAGCCAGCCATGAACACCGATCTCCTCTCCCTCTTCGATGCCGACGAGGCGTCCGTGCAGGCGGCGTTGAAGGAGACGCTGAAGGGCGCCGACGACGGCGAACTCTTCCTCGAACATGCGCAGGCCGAATCCCTCTCCTTCGACAACGGCCGCCTCAAGGGCGGCAGCTTCAATACAGACCAGGGCTTCGGCCTTAGGGCCGTCGCCGGCGAGGCGGTGGGCTATGCGCATTCCGGCGAGATGACGCTCGCCGCGCTGAAGCGCGCGGCCGATGCGGCCGGCGCCGTCACACGCGGCTATTCCGGCGACTATGCCGCCGCGCCGCAGGGCACCAACCGCCGGCTCTATACGCCGGACAACCCGATCGGCACGCCGAGCTTCGAGCAGAAGGTCGCCCTCCTCACCGAAATCGACGCGTATCTGCGCGCCAAGGACCCGAAGGTGCGGCAGGTGACGGCCTCGATCGCCGCGAGCTGGCAGGTGGTCAACATCCTGCGCGCCGACGGGCACCGCGTCACCGACATCCGGCCGATGACCCGCGTCAACATCTCCGTCGTCGCCGGCGAGGGCGACCGGCAGGAGACCGGCAGCTACGGCGTCGGCGGGCGCACCACCTTCGATGCCTTCCTCACCGAGGAGAGCTGGCGTTTCGGCGCCGACGAGGCGCTGCGCCAGGCACTGGTCAACCTTGAAGCCGTCGAGGCGCCGGCGGGCACGATGGATGTCGTGCTCTCCTCCGGCTGGCCGGGCGTCATGCTGCACGAGGCGGTCGGCCACGGGCTGGAAGGCGACTACAACCGCAAGAAATCCTCAGCCTTTGCCGGGCTGATGGGCGAGCAGGTGGCAGCCAGGGGCGTCACCGTCGTCGACGACGGCACGATCGACAACCGCCGCGGCTCGATCACCGTCGACGACGAGGGCACGCCGTCGGCCTATAACGTGCTGATCGAGGACGGCAAACTCGTCGGCTACATGCAGGACCGGCAGAACGCCCGCCTGATGGGCATGAAGGCGACCGGCAACGGCCGCCGCCAGGGCTATGCCTATCGCCCCATGCCGCGCATGACCAATACCTACATGCTCTCGGGCGACAGGACGCCGGAGGAGATCATCGCCTCGGTGAAGAACGGCCTCTATGCCGTCTCCTTCGGCGGCGGCCAGGTGGACATCACCTCCGGAAAATTCGTCTTCGGCTGCACGGAGGCCTATCTCATCGAGAACGGCAAGGTGACGGCGCCGGTCAAGGGCGCCATGCTGATCGGCAACGGGCCGGACGCCATGCGCCGCGTCTCGATGGTCGGCAACGACACCAGGCTCGACACCGGCATCGGCAATTGCGGCAAGGCCGGCCAATGGGTGCCGGTCGGCGTCGGCCAGCCGCACCTGCGCATGGACCAGGTGACCGTGGGCGGCACCCGGGCCTGACCTCTTTCCCCTCCCTTCGCCGCCGCGCTGCGGCGCCGGCGCCGTTCCCCGCGCGTCGGAAAGCCGTTGTTAACCACTCGGATACCGGCCGGGTGCGATAACGGCGCCTGGGAAACGAACAGGGAAGACGAAGACGACATGCCGATCCGCAGTGTCATGCGACAGGGACTGAGGCGCGCCGTGATCACCGGCGGGCTGGAGTTCGCGCATCTGGCAGAGCGCGTCGGGCTGATGGCGTCCGCCCGCGGCATGGGCGCGATCTTCACGCTGCACCATGTGCGGCCGAAGGTCCATCAGGCCTTCGATCCGAATGCGCATCTGGAGGTCACGCCGGAATTTCTCGATGCGGCAATCGAATACCTCACGGAAGAAGGCTACCAGTTCGTGGCACTGGCCGACATGCCGGCGCGGCTCGCCATCGCGCGCGCCGGCGAGCGCTTCGCCGCCTTCACGCTCGACGACGGCTACCGCAACAATGCGGTCCATGCCCAGCCGGTCTTCACGCGGCACAAGGTGCCGTTCACCGTCTTCGTCGCGCCGGGCTTCGCCTGCAAGACGCACGGCATCTGGTGGGAGACGCTGACGGAGCTTCTGCGCGCCGCGCCGCATCTGGAGTTCGATTTCGGTTCCGGCGCGGTCACCATGCCGCTCGCCACCCCGTTCCAGAAGCAGGCCGCCTATGCGCGCTTCGCCCGCTTCATCCAGAGCGAGACGGAGGAGGCCGCGGCAATCGAACGGCTAGACGCGGCGGCGAAGGCCCACGGCATCGACCCGCTGATGATCACCGAACGGCTCGTCATGCGCGAGCCGGAGCTGAAGAGCCTCGTCGTCAACCCGCTTGCCTCGATCGGCGCCCATACGGTGAGCCACCGGGCCCTCGCGCGCCTCGGCGACGCGGAGGCGCGCCACGAGATGGACCAGTCGGCAGCGCGCATCGCCGACATCATCGGCCACCGACCGGACACGCTGGCCTATCCCTATGGCGACCGCGCCGCCGTCGCGCCGCGCGAGCACAGGCTTGCAAAGGACCTCGGCTTCCGCGTCGCCGTCACGACGGATCCGGGCACGCTTTCCGCCCGCTCCTTCGACGCGCCGACGACGCTGCCCCGCATCTCGCTGAACGGGCACTACCAGAAGCCGAAATATGTCGGCGCGCTGGCCTCCGGCATTCCCTTCCGGCTGATGCGGCGCTGAACTTGGGCCGGCGTCGGTCTGCGAAATACAGCATCGGCGACCGGAAATCCGTCTATCGCTGACCGTTCACGGATACATCCTGACCTTCGTCCACCCTTCACCGTCTTGCGAGCGGCGGAATTCCACGCGGTCGTGCAGGCGGAAGGGGCGGTCGTGCCAGAATTCGATGGAGACGGGCCTGATGCGGAAGCCGGACCAGTGCGGCGGGCGGGGGATGTCGCCGATGGCATAGCGGGCGGTATATTCGGCGACGGCCTTTTCCAGCGCGAAACGGCCTTCCAGCGGGCGCGACTGCTTCGACGCCCAGGCGCCGATGCGGCTGCCGCGCGGGCGCGAGGCGTAATATTCGTCCGCCTCGGCATCGCTGACGATCTCCACCTCGCCGCGGATGCGCACCTGGCGGCGCAGCGACTTCCAGTGGAAGCACATGGCGGCCTTCAGCGCACCGAGGATCTCCACGCCCTTCCGGCTCTCGAAATTCGTGTAGAAGACGAAGCCGCGCGCATCGAACCCCTTGAGCAGGACCATGCGCACATTCGGCAGGCCCGCCTCGTCGACGGTGGCGAGCGCCACCGCGTTCGGGTCGTTCGGCTCGGTCTTTCCCGCCTCCTCCAGCCATGTGCCGAAGAGGGCGTAGGGTTCGTTTTGCTCGGTGAAGTCACCGCTTGTTAACGCATTTTCGCTCATATTCGATTCAATGCCGATCTATTGGCTGCATGAGGCAGAGTGGAGTGGACGTCATAGCAAAGTCGCGAGCGCAGACAAAGCCATACGGGGCACATTGCCTTGCGGTTGTTGTCGTGACCCTGTGCGGCGCCTCTCTTTCGGGCTGCATGGGCGGTCTCGACCTCTTCGACGGCAGCAAGGTCGATGCCGTGCGCACCAGCTCCGTGCCGGCGAGCGCGGAACGGCTGACCGACGAGATCACCGTGCGCAACGCCGTCTCCTCCGCCGACCTCGCGCGCACCGGCGGCAGCGCCATCCCCTGGGCGAATTCCGCTTCCGGCAGCGCCGGCGTCATCAGCAGCATCGCGGAGAATCGCGACGATGCCGGGCGGCCCTGCCGCGACTTCGTGACGACGCGCCACTCCTACCAGGGCATCGCGAACTATTCCGGCCGCACCTGCCTTGGCAATTCCGGCGAATGGCTGCTGCTCGCCTTCGACCTCAAGGGTTGAAGAGGCGCGCTCTTTGCACTTTTTCAACTCTGGCCCGTAACCAGTGATTAGGACGTTCCCCGCTATCATGGTCGGCAAAACGGCAACGGGTGGAAGTTATGCGTGACCCCTATTCGGTGCTCGGCGTGAAGAAAAATGCCGGGCAGGAGGAAATCAAGGCGGCCTGGCGCTCGCTGGCGAAAGCCGTGCATCCCGACCAGAACCATGACGACCCCAATGCGACCGTGCGTTTCACGGAGGCCGGCCGCGCCTACGATATCCTGCGCGATCCCGACAAGCGCAGCCGCTACGACCGCCAGCAGCGCGAGGCCGAGCTTCGCCGCATGGAGCAGATGCGCCGCCAGCAGGCCGAGCGCAAGGCGCGGAGCGAGCCCTCGGCGCGCATGTCGAACGAGGATGCCGAGGACATGATCGCCCGCATCTTCGGCGTCGACTCGCGCGGCCAGCCGGCGGAACCGAAGGCCCAGGCACAATCGCAGACCCCGCCCCGCCCGCAGCAGCAGGCGCAGGCGAACGGCGCCGCCACCGGGCAGGACGCCCGCAAGGCGGCCGACGAGCCGGAGGCGGAGGAGGCCGCGCCCGGCCGCGCCATCGCCCCGGCGGCCAACCTCATCTCCGCCATCATCCGCCGCATCCGCGGCGGCCGCGCCAGGGCGGAAGCGGCGCCGGACTTCGTGACCGACGTCGCCGTCAGCGTCGAGGACATCCTCAACAAGGTGCGCCCGACGCTCGAGACGCCCGACGGGCAGACGCTGCGCGTGCCGGTCGGCGCCGGCTCGACGGACGGCAAGGTGATCCGCCTCAAGGAGGCCGGATACCGCATCGAGGGCCTGAGGCGAGGCGATGCCGTCATCACCCTGCGCGTCGCCCCCGGCCGCTTCCGGGTGGACGGGTTCGACCTGATGGTCGACCTGCCGGTGACGATCGAGAACGCCGTGCTCGGCTGGGAGACGACCGTCGAGGGGCCGCTCGGCCCGCTGCCGGTGACGGTGCCGGCCTGGTCGGGCTCCGACCAGAAGATCCGCATTCCGGGCGAAGGCCTTCTCACGGAGAACGGCGAGCGGGGCGACCTCATCGCCGAGATCCGCCTTCTCCTGTGGGAAAAGCCCGACGACAAGATGATCGACCTGATGCGCAGCCTGCGCGAAGGCCTCTATCTTTAAATCGATTGGGGCGCTTACATAAAACATGCACCCATTGTTACGGATGCTAACAGTTCCTGAACCCCCGCGCGCTTGAACCCCATTGCCGCCTATGCCATAGGCAAGCCTGACTTACGTATCAGGGGGCAAACCATGGTTCAGGCATCTGGTCTGATGAAGGGCAAGCGCGGCGTCATCATGGGCGTCGCCAACAACCGTTCCATCGCCTGGGGCATCGCCAAGGCCATCCACGCACAGGGCGGCGAGATCGCCCTGACCTACCAGGGCGACGCGCTGAAGAAGCGCGTGGAGCCGCTGGCCGCCGAGATCGGCGCGGTGCTGGCCGGCGATTGCGATGTTTCCGACGAGGCCTCGATCGACGCCGTCTTCGAGACCATCGAGAAGACCTGGGGCAAGATCGACTTCCTCGTGCATGCCATCGGCTTTTCCGACAAGGACGAGCTGACCGGCCGCTATGTCGACACGACGCCGGGGAATTTCGCCAAGACCATGCAGATCTCGGTCTATTCCTTCACCTCCGTCGCGCGCCGCGCGGAGAAGCTGATGACCGACGGCGGCTCGATGCTGACGCTGACCTATTACGGCGCCGAGAAGGTCATGCCGAACTACAACGTCATGGGCGTCGCCAAGGCGGCGCTGGAGGCGAGCGTGAAGTATCTCGCCGTCGACCTCGGCCCGCAGAACATCCGCGTCAACGCCATCTCGGCAGGCCCCATCAAGACGCTGGCGGCTTCCGGCATCGGCGACTTCCGCTATATCCTCAAGTGGAACGAGTACAACGCGCCGCTGCGCCGCACCGTCACCATCGAGGAAGTCGGCGACGTCGGCCTCTACCTCCTGTCCGACCTGTCGCGCTCGGTGACCGGCGAGACCCACCATGCGGACAGCGGCTACCACGTCGTCGGCATGAAGGCCGTCGACGCACCCGACATCTCCGTCGTCAAGGACTGATACAGGCCTTCCTGCCGAGGTTCCCGCCTTGCTTATCTACATGATCCGTCATGGCCAGACCGCGTGGAATGCAGAAGGCAGGCTGCAGGGCCAGAAGGACATTCCGCTGAACGAGACCGGTCGCCGCCAGGCGGCCGGCAACGGCGCCGCCCTCAAGGGCATCCTCGGCGCCACGGTGGCCGGTTTCGATTTCGTCGCAAGCCCGCTCGGGCGCACGCGCGAGACGATGGAGATCCTGCGCGGCGCCATGGGCCTCGATCCCCTCGCCTACCGCACCGACGCCCGCCTCGTCGAACTCTCCTTCGGCGACTGGGAGGGCCATACGCTGCCCGAACTGACGGCCGGGTCGCCGGCGCGGGTCGAGGAGCGCAGCCGCGCCAAGTGGAACTTCATCCCGCCCGGAGAGGCGGCGGAAAGCTACGAGATCCTCTCCTGGCGGATCGCCTCCTGGCTCGCCGACGTCAGCGGGCCCACCGTCTGCGTCAGCCATGGCGGCGTCTTCCGCGCGGCCTTCCGGCTCAACGGCATGGACGAGGAAGAGGCGGCCAACACGCCCATCCACCAGGACCGCCTGCTGCGGATCGATGCGAGCGGGATGCACTGGCTTTAAGGAGCGAAGGCCCCGCACCTGCCTGCCGGCATCCTCTCCGTGCAACCGGGGCGAGGAGCGATGGGCTCGCCGTTTCCCCCTTCTCCCCGCTTCCTACTGGATGATCTCCAGGTCGTTGATGACGCGCTTGCCGTCGACCTCGGTGTAGAACACCAGCACCTTCACGCCCGGCTCCAGCCCGTCGAAATTGAACTCCTCCGGCGCCTGGTACTTCTTGCCGTCGTCGAGCGAGAGGCTGAGGCTCGTCGTGTCGACATTCGTGATCACGGCTTCCACATCGGCGCTTTCGGCCGAGGCGGCGAGCGGCGAAAGGAAAACGGCCGTGGCCATCAGCACGGCGATCAGAAGGCGCATCTTGCGAATCCCTGGAAATGAATCAGTCTTTTTGCTGGTCATGTCAGATGCCCCCCAAATATGGCGAAATTCGCCCGCCCCCGCGAGCGCTGGTGAAATGGATGGCCGGAAAGATCATACGAATCAAGGCGCGCCGCCCGCTCATCCCCCGAATTGTCGGACATATCGTCGCGCCCGCGCCGGGCGGGTTTGCGCCGGCCTCCCGTAACGGTACGGAAGTGCAAGTATTTCAGTTGCTTATAAAGGCAATCTTAAGGAGCCCCCCGTACCGTTTTGCCACCATCGGGGATCTTCTTCTTGCACGTCATGACCGCCCTTCGCCACGCCCTGACGTCCATAGCAGAATGGGCGAAACCCTCCCTCGTTCCGGCGGCGATCGCCGGCAGCGTCATCCTGACGGCGGGCATCGTCTACGAGCGGCAGAACGAGCGCATCTACCGCAACGAGTTGCAGAACCACGTCGCGGGCGACCTGGCGCTGGTCGGCGCCCGGCTGCAGAGCCAGGTGAGCAGCAACGTGGCGGCCCTGCGCAGCGTGGCCAACATGTTCGCCGTGGCGCCGGAGCAGGCGGCCGTGCAGTTCGACGTCTTCGCCCGCAAACTGATGCTGCAGAACAGCCATTTCCGCCGTGTCGGCGTCGCGCCCGACGGCAAGGTCCGGCAGGCCTTCCCGCCGGACGGCAACCAGCACTATCTCGACACCGACTTCAACCGCTTCCCCTCCTTCCGCCGGGCCGCCCAGACGGACCGCTCGCGCGGGCGCCCGCTGATGTTCGGGCCGGTGCAGTTCGCCAGGGGCGGCCGCGGCTTCAACCTCTTCATACCGGTCTTCACCAATGTGGACGCGCGGCACTATTTCTGGGGCTACATCGACGGCCTGATCGACGAGCGCAAGCTCTTCACCGATGCCGGCCTCTACGATGCCGACCACCCGGCGCTGCAGGGCGGCGCCCAGCACCAAGAGGCCGACATCCGGCTGGCGATCCGCGATGTCAGCGTGCCCGACAACATCGTCGACCCGTTCTTCGGCGATGCCGAGGTCTTCGAGAAGGACCCGGTCGTGCAGGCACTGGATTTCCCGGGCGGCCGCTGGCAACTGGCGGCCATACCGTCCAGGGGCTGGCAGCATCCGCCGGAAAACCTCACCGAGATCCGGCTGATCATCGCCGCCGCCGCCCTCATCATCATCGTGCCGATCTTCCTGACCGGCGGCCTCGTCAGCGAACGCCAGCGCAACATCGCCCGCCTGCGGGCGCGCGAGCGGCAGGTGCGCTCGCTGTCCCAGCGCCTCGACATCGCGCTCGATGCCTCCAAGATCGGCATCTGGGAGGTCGAACTGTCCACCGGCGCGCGCAACTGGGACGAGCAGATGCACCGCCTGCACGGCTTCCCGGAAAACGAGACGCCGAACGATCACGCCTGGCGCTCCGTGCTGCATCCCGAGGACGTGGCGATCGCCGGGGGCGAGATGGACCGGATCCGCGCCGGCGGCAACGACTACAAGTCGCAATACCGCATCCTCATGCCCGACGGCAGCTGGCACTATATCCGCAATGTCGGCTCGCGCCTCACCGGCCCGAACGGCGAGAACAAGCTGACCGGCATCAGCTGGGACGTGACCGAGGACGTGCTGCTGAACCAGGCGCTGCAGCGCGCGAAGGAACACGCCGAGGTGCAGAATGCCGAACTGGCCAGGCTGACGCAGCGCCTGGACCTGGCGCTCGATTCGTACGAATGCGGCCTGTGGGAGGCCGATCTCGACAGCGGCCGGACCTATTGGGACGAGCGCATGCACCAGCTTTACGGCCTCGTCTTCACCGACGGCATCGTGCCGCACGAGGACTGGCTCGCCGCCATGCATCCGGACGACCGGACGGCGACGGTGGAGACCGTCAACCACTGCGTCGAGCACGACCTGCCCTATGTGCACGAGATCCGCGTGATGCTGCCGGACGGCGACATCCGCCACGTCCGCTCCGTCGGCAAGGTCCACCACGACCAGGACGGCGGCCGCAAGCTCATCGGCCTTGCCTTCGACGTCACGCAGGACGTGATCCTGAAGGAGCGCCTGAAGACGGCCAAGGAGCAGGCGGACGCCAAGAACATCGAACTGGAACAGGCCAGGGTCCGCATCGAGCACAATGCGCTGCACGACCCGCTGACCGGGCTCGGCAACCGCCGCAGGCTCGACGACGAACTGACCGGCATCGCGGCGCTCAGCGAGACGGCGGACGCCCGCGTCGGCATCCTGCATATCGACCTCGACCGCTTCAAGCAGATCAACGACACGCTCGGCCATGCCGCGGGCGATGCGCTTCTGGTGCACGCCTCGCAGGTGCTGCGCGCCTGCGTGCAGGCCGGCGACCTCGTGGCGCGCATCGGCGGCGACGAATTCGTCGTCGTGGTGACCAACACGACGAACCAGGCCGATCTCAGCGCGCTGTCGCGCCGCATCATCAGCCTGATGCAGCAGCCCGTCGAATATGAGGGCCATCTTTGCCGCTTCGGCGTCAGCATCGGCATCGCCCTTGCCGGAGGCCGGTCGATCGACACGGCAAAACTGCTGGTCAACGCCGATATCGCGCTCTATCGCGCCAAGGCGCTCGGGCGGAACCGGCATGAATTCTTCACCGAGGCGCTGCAGGCCGAGATCATCTCGAACAAGCGCATCGCCGACGATATCCTGGCCGGCATCGAGAACAACGAATTCGTGCCCTACTACCAGCCCCAGGTCGATGCGAGCAGCCTCAAGCTCGTCGGCGCCGAGGCGCTCATCCGCTGGAACCATCCGCGCGAGGGCGTGCTGACGCCCGCCCACTTCCTGAAGATCGCCGAAGACCTCAACGTGATGGCGACGCTCGACCGCATCGTCCTGGAAAAGGCGCTGCTCGATTGCGCCCGCTGGACGGCGCAGGGCCTGATCATGCCGAAGATCTCGGTCAACGTCTCGGCCCGGCGCCTCAGGGACGAGAGCCTGATCGAAAGCCTGACGGGCCTGTCCATCCAGCCCGGCCAGATCGCCTTCGAACTGGTCGAATCGATCTTCCTCGACGAGAGCGACGACGTGGTGCTCTCCAACCTGGCGCGCATCAAGGCGCTCGGCATCGACATCGAAATCGACGATTTCGGCACCGGCCACACCTCCATCGTCAGCCTCCTGAAGCTGAAGCCCAAGCGGCTGAAGATCGACCGCCAGCTCGTCGCCCCCATCCTCACCGCACGCAACGAGCAGGCGCTGGTGCGCTCGATCATCGAGATCGGCCGGTCGCTCGGCATCGAGATCGTCGCGGAGGGCGTGGAGACGATGGCGCATGCCGAAATGCTCGGCCTGCTCGGCTGCGACCTCCTGCAGGGTTATGCCTTCGCAAAACCCCTCTCCCGCGACGCCTTCCTCGCCTTCGGCACCGAGATGCGCTGGAAGCTGGCGTCGTAGGGCCTGGATCGCCCGGGCATCCTGATGGTAAAAGCGCGAAACCCTTGTCCCTCCCCTCACTTTTCCACTAAGAGAGATCGCACTTTCCTGTGGGGTCCGGTTCCGCTCATGTCGCACAACACCTTCGGTCATCTCTTCCGCGTCACCACCTGGGGCGAAAGCCATGGGCCGGCGCTCGGCTGCGTGGTGGACGGCTGCCCGCCCGGCATCCGCTTCACGCTCGCCGAACTGCAGGCCTGGCTGGACAAGCGCAAGCCCGGCCAGTCGCGCTTCGTCACCCAGCGCCGCGAGGACGACCTGGTCAAGGTCCTCTCCGGCGTGATGCTGGACGACGACGGCGAGACGATGATCACGACGGGCACGCCCGTTTCCATGCTGATCGAGAACACCGACCAGCGCTCCAAGGATTACGGCGAGATCGCAAGGCGCTACCGCCCCGGCCATGCCGACTACACCTACGACGCCAAGTACGGCATCCGCGACTATCGCGGCGGCGGACGCTCCTCGGCCCGCGAGACGGCGGCGCGCGTGGCCGCCGGCGGCCTTGCCCGCAAGGTCGTGCCGGGCCTTTCCGTGCGCGCCGCGCTGGTGCAGATCGGCAAGCACAGGATCGACCGCGCCAACTGGGACTGGAACGAGGTGGGCAACAACCCGTTCTTCGCCCCCGACCCCGCCATCGTGCCGGTCTGGGAAGACTATCTCGACGGCATCCGCAAGGCCGGCTCCTCCATCGGCGCGGTCGTGGAGGTCGTCGCCGAGGGCGTTCCCGCCGGCATCGGCGCGCCGATCTACGGCAAGCTCGACCAGGACATTTCATCGCTGCTGATGTCGATCAACGCCGTCAAGGGCGTGGAGATCGGCGAAGGCTTTGCGAGCGCGGAACTGACCGGCGAGGAGAACGCCGACGAGATGCGCATGGGCAACGACGGCAACCCGATCTTCCTCTCCAACCATGCCGGCGGCATTCTCGGCGGCATTTCCACCGGCCAGCCGGTCGTCGCCCGCTTCGCCATCAAGCCGACCTCCTCGATCCTCACCGAGCGCCGCTCGATCGATGCCGACGGCAACAATGTCGACGTGCGCACCAAGGGCCGGCACGATCCCTGCGTCGGCATCCGCGCCGTGCCGATCGGCGAGGCGATGGTTGCCTGCGCCATTGCCGACCATTATCTCCGCGACCGCGGCCAGACCGGCCGTTTGAAATAGGAACACTGCCATGAGCTACGACCAGAAGCGTGTCGTCGATGCCATCCGCGCCTTCGAGGCCGGCGAGATCGTCGTCGTCACCGACGACGACGGCCGCGAGAACGAGGGCGACCTCATCGTCGCCGCCGTACACTGCACGCCGGAGAAGATGGCCTTCATCGTGCGCCACACGTCGGGCATCGTCTGCACGCCCATGCCGCGCGAGGAGGCCAAGCGCCTCAACCTCAACGCCATGGTGGCGGAAAACGATTCGGCCCACACCACCGCCTTCACCGTCTCCGTCGACTTCAAGCACGGCACGACGACGGGCATTTCCGCCGACGACCGCACGCTGACGGTGCGCAACCTCGCCAATCCCAATGTCGGCCCGACGGATTTCGTGCGCCCCGGCCACATCTTCCCGCTCGTCGCCCGCGAAGGCGGCGTGCTCATGCGCTCCGGCCATACGGAGGCCGCGGTCGACCTCTGCAGGCTCGCCAGCCTGCCGCCGATCGGCGTGATCTGCGAACTCGTCAACGACGACGGCACCGTCATGCGCGGGCCGCAGGTGGCGAGCTTCGCCGAGACGAACGGCCTGAAGCAGGTCTCCGTCGCCGATCTCATCGCCTATCGCCAGCGCAAGGAGACCCTGATCGAGCAGGTCGACGGCTTCGACATCGACACGCCCTACGGCAAGGCGAAGGCGCTGACCTACACGCTGCCCTGGGACCCCATGCAGCACCTTGCCGTCGTCTTCGGCGACATCCGCGACGGCGTGGACATCCCGGTGCGCCTGCATCTCGAAAATGTCGGCGGCGACGTCTTCGGCGCAGGGCGGCAGATCGACGGCATCATGAAGCGCATCGCCGAACAGGGGCGCGGCGTGATCGTCTACCTGCGCGAGGGCTCCGTCGGCGTCGGCCAGTCCTCGACCGCCCGCAAGGGCAAGCACGACCGCGAAGGCCATGACGAGGCACAGGCACGCGAGAGCGAATGGCTGGAAATCGGCCTCGGCGCGCAGATCCTGAAGGATCTCGGCATCACCTCGATCCGCCTGATGGCCTCGCGCGAGCGCCACTATGTCGGCCTGGAAGGTTTTGGCATCCAGATCAGCGGGACGGACTTGTGCTGATCCTCACCGGCTTGTCCGGCAGGACAGAGGGGGGGTATGCGGCGACAACGCCCGCACTTTCGATAGGATCCTATTCCCCCCGCCACCCGTCGAGATAACGCACCGTCTCCACGCCGGCGAACCGCGCCACGCGCGCCAGCTCCGCCTCCAACTTCTCCTGCCGGCCGGCGGAGGCGCGGACCTTCGGTTCCCACCATAGCCGCTTGACGTCGAGCGTGCCGGCCTTGCGGTCGGCCTTCATGTCGATGCGGCCGACGAGGCGATCCCCCTCCAGCAGCGGGAAGACGTAGTAGCCGTATTGCCGCTTGGGCTCCGGCACGAAGATCTCGATGCGGTAGAAATAGCCGAACAGCCGTTCGGTGCGGTTGCGGTCGCGGATCAGCGGATCGAAGGGCGAGAGCACGCGCAGGCGGGCGGGCGGCTCGGGCACGTCGCCGAGGCAGGCCGGAAAATCGGCGAAGGCGTGCGAGGCGCGCGGCTTGCCGCCGTCCGAAGGCGCGACCAGGACGGGGCGCAGTTCCGCGCGGTGCGCCTCGACCCAGGCCTTCGCCTCCTCCGGCGTGATCAGCGCCCAGAAGGCGGCGATCTCGCCATGGGTGGCAAAGCCCAGCCGCTCCAGCGCGCTGCGGCAGGCCCAGTCGATGAAGGCATCGTGCTCGACGGCGGGCTCGTGATGGTGGGGCGGCACGACCCGCTCGGCGAGATCGTAGACCTTCTGGAAATTCTCGCGCCGGGCGATGGCCAGCTTACCGGTGTGCCAGAGATATTCCAGCGCCGTCTTGTTCGGATGCCAGTTCCACCAGCCGCCCGACTTGTGGTCGTCGGCCTTCAGGTCGCGCGACAGCACGGCGCCGCCGGAGGCGATGCGCGCATAGGTCTCGTCGAAGGCCTTGTCGAAGCCCTCCCCCTGCCATTTGCGCCAGCGCTCGGCGATCGAGGCCTCCTTGCGGCGGAACCGGTGCTTCCAGTAGCGGAAGAAGGCGCTCGGGATGATGGAGGCGTCGTGCGTCCAGTGCTCGAAGAGCTCGCCGTCCTCCTCCAGCAGCGCCGCCAGGTGCTCGCGCTTGTAGGTCTGGTTGCGCGAGAACAGGATCTGGTGATGCGCACGCTCCACCGTGGCGATGCTGTCGACCTGCACGAAGCCGATGTCGTGGATGAGGGCCAGCAGGTCCGCCTTGCCGAGGAGGCGCCCGGGCGGCGCGCTGAGGCCCTGCCGCGCGAGGAAGATACGCCGGGCCTCGGCGTTGGAGAGGAGAATCGTCATGAATGATGATAGGCACATATTCCCGGTTTGTTCCACCCGTTTCCGACTTATCCCGGGAAGAAGGCGCGTTCCCGTGAAAACCTCTTCGCACATGCGGTAGAATTGCCTATAGCTCCCCCACCATCACGAAACGGGATCCCGCTTTTGGATATCGTCTTCTCCGCCGCCACGGTGACCTATGCCGGACGCGCCGCGCTGCACCCGCTGACGCTTGCGCTCGGCGAACGGCGCATCGGCGTGGTCGGGCTCAACGGCTCGGGCAAGACCACCATGGCGCGGCTGATCAACGGCCTCGTCAAGCCGACGGGCGGCACGGTGACGGTCGACGGGCTCGACACCGTGAAGGACGAGACCGCCGCGCGCGGGAAAACCGGCTTCATCTTCCAGAACCCGCAGCACCAGATGATCCTGCCGATCCTGGCCGAGGACATCGCCTTCGGCCTCAAGAACCGCGGCTTCGGCAAGGCGGAGATCGCCGAGCGGACCGAGGCGGTGCTCGCGCGATTCGGCATATCCCACCTCGCCCGGCGGCGCGTGCACGAGCTTTCCGGCGGCGAGACGCAGCTCGGGGCGATCGCCAGCGTGCTCGTCACCGGCCCGGACCTCCTGATCCTCGACGAGCCGACCAACCAGCTCGACCTGAAGAACCGCGCGCTCATCGAGCGCACGGTGGCGGACCTCACCGAACAGGTGCTCGTCATCACGCACGACCTCGCGCTGCTCGACGGTTTCGACCGGGTGCTGGTGTTCCACGAGGGCCGGCTTGCGGCCGACGGCCGGCCGGCGGAGGCGATTAGCGCCTACCGGGAGATCGCGGCATGCTGAACGGGCTCGACATCGAGGGCTCCTCGCCGCTGCACCGGATGCCCGTGCGCGGCAAGCTGGCCCTGCTCTTTACCGCCGCGATCGGGCTCTTCCTCGTTTCGGACCTGCGCATCCTCGTGCCGGCGCTCGGGCTTTCCGCCGTCCTCTATCTTTCGACCGGCATCGGCCCCGGCGAGGCCTTCCGGCGCGTGCGCTTCGTGCTTTTCACCGTGCTGCTCGTGGCGGCCGCGAACTATGCCTTCCACTCGCTGCACGAGGCGCTGGTCGTCTTCTGCCGGCTCGGCGCGCTGGTTCTCATCGCCGCCGCCGTCACCGCCACGACCGCGATCTCCGCCTTCATGGACGAGATCACCCGGCTCCTGACGCCGCTCGAACGATTCGGCTTCGTGCGCGCGGCCGACGTGAGTCTTGCGGTCGGCCTCGTCATACGCTTCGTGCCGGAGATCTTCGCGCGCTACGGCGAGATAGCCGATGCCCACCGGGCCCGCGGCCTGCCTGTGCGGCCGATGACCACGCTCGTGCCGCTCATCATCCTGACGCTGAAGGACGCCGACACGATCGCCATGGCGATTGACGCGCGCGGCTTTCGGCGGCACTAAGCATTCGACCCAATTTTGTCCACCGGGAAACCCGACATGACCACCAGAGACATCGTCCTCGTCGCCCTCTTCGCCGCGATCATCGTGGTGCTGGGCCTGCTGCCGCCCGTCACGCTCGGCTTCATTCCGGTGCCGATCACCGCGCAGTCGCTCGGCGTCATGCTGGCCGGCTGCATTCTCGGCGCAAGGCGCGGCGCGGCCGCCGTGCTGCTCGTGCTGCTGCTGGTGGCCATCGGCCTGCCGGTTCTGTCGGGCGGGCGCGGCGGCCTTGCGGTCTTCGCCGGCCCGACGGCCGGCTATCTCGTCGGCTTCGTTCCCGGCGCCTATGTCTGCGGCCTGATCGCCCAGCGCTTCGTGAAGGAGGACCAGGCCGAGCTGGCGCAGTTCCTCACGTTCCTGAGCGCCGCAGTCGTCGGCGGCATCCTGGTCGTCTACCTCTTCGGCATTCCGTGGCTCGCCTATATGAGCGGCAAGGCCTTCCTCGAAACGACACTCGCCGCCCTCGTCTTCATGCCCGGCGACCTCATCAAGGCCTTCATCGCCATGCTGGCCGGCCGCGCGGTGCTTGCCGGCTATCCGCTGCTGCCGCAGCGCGCCTGAGCCGATGCCGCTTTCCGGCGCCCTCGAACGGCACGCCGCCGAACGCCCGGGGAACCCGGCCTTCCACCTGGAGGACCGGGTTCTTTCCTACGCCGCGCTCACGGCGACGGCCCGGCGGTTCCATGCCGCTTTCGACGCCCTCGTCCCGGAAGGCCGCAGCGCCATCGGGCCGAAATGCCGGCTGGCCGCCATTGCGACCGGCAACCATGCGCTCTTTCCCGCCGCCTTCGCCGCCGCGACGGCCGGCGCCAATTGCGCCGCGCTGATCGATCCGCACCTGCCGGAGGCGACGCGCGAGCGCCTGATCCGGAAAATCGATCCCGACCTTCTTGTCACGGCCCACGAAGCGGACCTCGTCGTCGAGAGCCGGCACGGCGATGCGTGGGACGTGATCGCCGAAAGCGCCGCGCTGGACGCGCCGCCCCTGCCGGAAGGGGCAGCCGACGATCCGTTCCTCATCGTCTTCACCTCTGGCACGACGGCCGATCCGAAACCGATCATCCGCGACCGGCGCTCCTGGCGGACCAGCCTTGCCACGGGCGCACCCTTCTTCGGCATTGACGAAACGGTGAGCACCTATGCCCCCGGCCCCCTCGCCCATGGCCTCGCGCTCTATGCGATGACCGAGACGCTGCTGGCCGGCGGCGCCTTCCACTCCGCCATGCATTTCGATCCGGATGCGGCGCTCACGACGATCCGGGCGCACGCGATCCGCCGCCTCGTCCTGGTGCCGACCATGCTGCGCCGGATCTGCGCGGACGGGGCGACGGCCGGCGTTGCGGCCATCACGATTGCCGGCGCGAAGCTGACGGCGGCCGACCATGCGCTGTGCGCGGCGCATTTTCCGAAGGCGGCGCTGCGCGAATATTACGGCGCGTCCGAACTCGGCTTCGTTACCGTCACCGCACCGGGCGATCCCGCCTCCTCCACGGCGGTCGGCAGGGCCTTTCCGGGCGTCTCGATCGCCGTTCTCGACGACGCCGGCGGGCCATTGCCGGCGGGCGAGACGGGCACGGTCTTCGTCGAGAGCCCGCTGGTCGCGACCGGCTATCTTGGAGAGGGCGACGGGGCCGGGCTTGCCCGCTTCGGAAGGCTCGCAACGGTCGGCGACCTCGGCTTCCTTACGACGGACGGCACGCTGCACCTCCTCGGTCGGGCCGGCGGCATGGTGCTTTCGGGCGGCAACAACATCTATCCTTCGGAAGTGGAGGCGGCGCTGCACGACACCGGCCTCGTGCGCGCCGCCCATGTCTTCGGCCTCGACCATGCCGATCTCGGCATCGAGCTCGTCGCGGTGATCGAGCCGGAACGGCCGGGCCTGACGCCGCAGGCCCTCACGGCGGCGCTGTCGGAATTCCTGCCGCGCTACAAGCAGCCGCGCCGCATCTGGCTGTGCCGCGCCCTGCCGGTGACGCCTTCCGGCAAGGTGGCGGCGAAGACCGTGCGGCAATGGGTGGCGGAGGAGAGCGATGCGCTCCGCCGTTTCCTCTGACCGCATCCCCGTCGTCGCCGCGGCCTTCCGCACGCCGGTCGGCCGCATCGGCGGCACGCTTTCGGCCGTCGAACCCGCCAGCCTCGCCGTGCCGCTCATCCGGAAAATCCTCGACGAGACCGGGCTTGCGCCGGATGCCGTCGACGACGTGATCCTCGGCAACGCCGCCAACAGCGCCGGCAATCTCGCACGCCTCGCCGCACTGGAAGCGGGCCTGCCCGTCGGCGTGCCCGGCATGACCGTCGACCGGCAATGCGGCTCGGGGCTGGAGGCGATCACGCTTGCCGGGCGGCTGGTGCAGGCGGGCGCCGGACGCTTCTACCTTGCCGGCGGCACCGAGAGCAGCAGCCGCGCCCATCTGCGCTTCCGCCCGCCGACAACGCCGGGCGGCGCGCCGGAGCCGCTTCGCCGCGCCCGCATGGCGCCGGATTTCATCGGCGACCCGGACATGGGCATCGCCGCCGAGAATGTCGCCGCCCATGCCGGGATAAGCCGGGAGCGGCAGGACCGCTTCGCGCTCGAAAGCCATTGCCGCGCCGTGGCGGCGCGGAAGGCCGGGCGCTTTACCGGCGAGATCGTGCCGCTCGACACGCCCGCCGGCCCCGTCCTTCACGACGAATGCCCGCGCGAAAACACCACGCTGGAAAAGCTCGCCGCGCTGAAGCCCGTCTTCCGCCCGGACGGCACCGTGACGGCCGGCAATGCCTGCCCGGTCAATGACGGCGCCGCCGTCGTGCTCGTCACCTCGCGCGCCGAAGCGCAAGGCCTGGGGCTGACGGTGCTGCTGGAGATCGTCGACAGCGCGGTTTGCGGCGTCGATCCGAGCCTGCTCGGCCTCGGCCCCGTGCCGGCGATGCGAAAACTCGCCGCGCGCCATCCCGGCCTTGACGCCGCAAACGTTCCCTTCGTCGAGTTCAACGAGGCCTTCGCCGCGCAGGTTCTCGCCAGCCTCGATGCGCTCGGCATCGATCCCGCCGCCGTCAACCGCGACGGCGGCGCGCTGGCGTTCGGCCACCCCTACGGCGCTTCCGGCGCCATCCTCGTCACGCGGCTGTTCGCGCAGATGCGGACGGCGGAAGCGGGCACCGAGGCGCTCGCCATGATGGGCATCGGCGGCGGCATGGGGATCGTCACGCTTTTCCGGAAACTGTGAGCGGACAGTCAGGCGAGGAACGGCTTCAGCCAGTCGCGCACCGGCTGCGGCACGTTGACGGGCTGGCGGCTTGCCGGATCGGCGGCGACCCAGACGATCTCCAGGTCGGCGACCGGCGCGCCATCGGCAGAAATTCCGACGGCGAAGCTCAGCGAGGTCGCGCCGATGCGGGTGACGGAGACCTTGAAGCGGGCAAGGTCGTCGAGCCTCAGGCCGCGATGGAAGGTGCAGGCGGACTTGCGTACGAAATAGACGGGATCCCCGACGCCCTGCGGCCGGTGCCGCCAGAGCCCGGCGACGGCCGCCTCGGCATGGGCATAATAGGCGGCATTGTGCATGTGGCCGTGCATGTCTATATCGCGGAAGGGTATCCGGACCTCGCTGACCGTGATGTCTGCCGCCTGTTCCACGTCCTGCCCCGGGGTAAACCATGCTTCGTGCCGTTGTTAGAGCGTTCGGCGATCCCCGGCAAGTGATCGGCCTGGAGCAAGCCGAGCGCATCGCGCCCGGCCCCGGCGAGGTTGAGATCCGCATCCGCCGCGCGGCGATCAACCCGTCCGACCTCATCCCCGTCACCGGCGCCTATCGCAGCCGCACGATCCTGCCCTTCGTGCCCGGCTTCGAGGGCGTCGGGGAGATCGCCACGCTCGGCGCGGGCGTCACCGGGCTTTCCGTCGGCCAGCGCGTTCTGCCCATCGGCGCGAGCGGGCTGTGGCAGCCCTTCCTCCTGCGCCCGGCCGACCGGTGCTTTGCCGTGCGGGACGACCTTTCCGACGAAGCCGCCGCCATGGCCTATGTGAACCCGCTGACCGCCTTCCGGCTGGTCGAGGCCGCCCGCGCGCATTTCGGCGCATCGGGAGGCCAGCGCGTCGGGGTGACGGCCGCGGCCTCGGCCATCGGACGCATGCTGCTGGTGCTGCTTGCCGAGGCCGGCTTCCGGCCCGTCGCCCTCGTGCGCAGCGCGGCGAGCGCGGCGCGGCTGGCGCAGACATTCGCCGGCGAGATCGTGCCGAATGCCGCCCCGCCGCTCGACGCGGTGCTCGATGCGGTCGGCGGGGAGCCCGGCAATGCGCTGTTCCGGCAGGTCCGCGACGGCGGCGCCTTCATCCAGTACGGCGCGCTGAGCGGGGCGCAGCTCGATGCCGCAATGGTGGCGAGCCGGCGCGAGACGGTGACCTTCTCCTTCCTCTGGCTGCGCAACTGGGTGCATTCAGCGCCGCGCGCGGCGATCGAGGCGGCCTTCGCGCGCAGCTTTGCCGGCATCCGCGCCGGATTTCTGGCCTCGGCGGTCGACGGCGTCTTTGCGCTTTCCGACCTTCCCGCCGCGCTCGCCCGGCAGGACGATCCGGCGCGCGCGGGAAAACTGCTTCTCGCCCCCTGACGGTTGAAAAGCCGTGGACACGGCCCATTTCCCGTGGACCTTACGAACCGCAATGGGTAGCTTCCGGCCATGACGACGTGTCTCTTCGAGAACCCGATCTTCCTCGATCACCATACGCCGGAGGGCCACCCGGAGCGGTCTGACCGCATCCGGGCGATCAACCTCGCGCTGGAGCACGAGCGCTTCTCGCCGCTCCTGCGCGAGAAGGCGCCGCAGGCGAACGAGGATTTCGTGCTGCTCGCCCATCCCGAGCGCCACCTTGCCGCCGTCATGTCCGCCATGCCCGAGGAGGACATCGCCCAGGTCGAGGCCGACACCTATGCCAGCCCCGCGACGCTGCAGGCGGCGCTGACCGGCATCGGCGGCGCCATCGCCGCGATCGACGCTGTCTTCACCGGCAAGGCGGACAATGCCTTCGTCGCCGCCCGCCCGCCCGGCCACCATGCCGAGCGCGACAGGGCGATGGGCTTCTGCTTCTTCAACAACGCCGCCATCGCCGCGCGCCATGCGCAGAAGGCGCACGGCGCCGAGCGCGTCGCCATCGTCGACTGGGACGTGCACCACGGCAACGGCACGCAGGACATCTTCTACGACGACCCCTCGGTGCTGTTCTGCTCGACGCACCAGATGCCGCTCTATCCCGGCAGCGGCGCCAAGGACGAGACGGGCGCCGGCAATATCGTCAACGCGCCGCTCTCGATGAACGACGGCAGCGACCATTTCCGCGACGCCTTCCGCTCGCGCGTGCTGCCGCGCGTCGCCGATTTCCGGCCGGACGTGATCATCATCTCCGCCGGCTTCGACGCCCACCACCGCGATCCCCTGGCGCAGATCAACCTCGTCGCCGAGGATTTCGACTGGGCGACCGCCAAGCTGATGGAACTTTCCGAGAAATCGGCGAACAACCGGGTGGTCAGCCTGCTGGAAGGCGGCTACGACCTCACGGGCCTCGCCGAATCCGCCGCCACCCATATCTTTCGCCTGATGAGAGGCTGACCATGAACACCGCCATCGCCGCTGCCCCCGACGTCTCCGCCCTCTCCTTCGAACAGGCCGTGGAGGAACTGGAGAAGATCGTCGCCGCCCTCGAACGCGGCGACGTGCCGCTCGACCGCTCCATCGAGATCTACGAGCGCGGCGAGGCGCTGAAGAAGCATTGCGAGACGCTGCTCTCGGCCGCCGAGAACCGCATCGAGAAGATCCGCCTCGACCGCGCCGGCAAGCCGCAGGGCACGGAACCGCTCGACGGGGCCTAAGCCCCCAACTCGACGGCCTTCTCGCGTCGTGGTAGAATTTTACCATGACCAGGGACGAGATCATCGCGAAGCTTCTGGAACACCGTGCCGAACTTGAGGCCGCGGGGGCGGAACATATTTCGCTGTTCGGCTCGGTGGCGCGCGGAACCGATACCGCCCAGTCCGACATCGACGTCCTCGTCAAGCTTTCCGAACCGATCCGGCAATCCGGCTTCGGCTACTTCGGAGCCCTTGTCGATCTCAAGGAGATGATCGAGAACCTCACTGGGCGACCCGTGGACGTACTTCCCGAGCCGATCCAGAAGGAAAGGCTCCGGCAAAACGTGGAGCGGGAGCGCGTCGTTGCCTACTGAACGACCCAAGTCCCGACTTCACGATATCGTCGAGAATGCGACAAGCATCCTCACCTATACCGTCGGCATGGATCGAGAAGCTTTCGCACGCAACAACTTGGTCCGCGACGCCGTGGAACGGTGCCTGGAGCGGATATCCGAGGCGGCCAGCAAGCTTGGTGGAACCGCCGAAACGCTGCTTCCAAACCATCCATGGCGGCAAATTCGCGACCTCGGCAACCTCCTTCGCCACGCCTATGACAATGTCGATGAGGAAATCGTCTGGTCGATCGTGATCGAGCGCTTGCCCACGTTGATACTTGACGCCGAGCGCGCTGCTGCACAGCTTCCCGACGACACCTGATAGCGGCAAGCAGCCCAACCCGACGACACACCGTCAACGCCCGCCGCCCTATCCACGCCCCTGCCCGCCCGCTAGCATCCGCGAACGAAGCAACGACAGGAGGGCGATATGAGTTTCTTTCCCGGAAAGGACCCGGAGGCCGGCGATGCGGCGGCGTGCGATGCGCTGGAGCATCTGATCATTCCGCGCACGAGCGATATCGGCGGGCTGGAGGTGCGGCGGGCGCTGCCGACGGCCAAGCGCCGGCTCGTCGGGCCGTTCATCTTCTTCGACCGGATGGGGCCGGCGCTGCTGCGCGCGGGCGAAGCCATCGACGTCAAGCCGCATCCGCATATCGGGCTGTCCACCGTCACCTATCTCTTCGATGGCGAGATCAAGCACCGCGACAGCCTCGGCACCGAGATGGTCATCGCACCGGGCGACGTCAACCTGATGACGGCGGGCCGCGGCATCGTGCATTCGGAGCGCTCGCCGGAGAACCTGCGCGGCAGGCCGCAGTCGATCTCCGGCCTGCAGACCTGGCTGGCGCTGCCTGACAGCCACGAGGAGATGGCGCCCGTCTTCGCCCACACGACGCGGGCCGACCTTCCGGCCTTCTCGGCGGACGGCATCACCGGGCGCACCATCATCGGCTCCTACGAGGGCTATACCTCCCCGGTCGGCGTGCCGACGCAGACGCTCTACACCGACCTGACGCTGGCGCCCGGCGCATCCGCGCCGCTGGCGGCGGACTGGGAGGAACGCGCGGTCTACGTGCTGTCCGGCACGCTCGACGTCGCCGGCGACGTCTTTGCACCCGACCAGCTTCTCGTCTTCCGCCCCGGCGATGCGATCACGCTGAAGGCCGGGCCCGAGGGCTGTCACATCATGCTCTTCGGCGGCGCGCCGCTCGGCTCCAGGCGCCATATCTGGTGGAACTTCGTCTCCTCCTCCAAGGAGCGAATCGAACAGGCCAAGGAGGAATGGCGCAGCGGCCGCTTCGATATCGTGCCCGGCGACGAGGAGGAGTTCGTGCCGTTGCCGGCCGGCTGACGCATAGGCCGGAAGACATGAGAGCAGGACCGGGCAGCCGATCGATTCGGCTGCCTTTTCGTATCTTGACTTATTCATAGCCATTCGGCTATACGTTTATCCATAGCCAATGAGGTATGAATAGACGTGGCCGAAGCCCATGACATCCTGTTCCGCACGCTGGCGGACCCGACCCGGCGCGCCCTTTTCGAACGGCTCTGCCGCGAGGGGGAGAAGACCGTGGGGGCGCTGACGGCGCAGGCCGGCGTCTCGCAGCCGGTCGTCTCGAAACATCTCGGCCTCCTCAAGCAGGCCGGCCTCGTGCGCGACCGGCACGAGGGCCGGCAGACCCATTACAGCGCGCAGCTCGGCGCCCTCGCACCGCTCGTCGACTGGACCGGCCAGATGGCCCGGTTCTGGGAGTCGCGCTTCGACGATCTTGAAAATTTGCTCAGGAGAATGGACCAATGACCATCGCCAGCCCCCAGACACGCAGCGTCGTCGTCGAGCGCGAGATCGCCCATCCGCCGGAAAAGCTCTGGCGGGCGCTGACGCAGCCGCACCTCATCGCGGAATGGCTGATGCGCAACGATTTCAAGCCGGTCGTCGGCCACAGCTTCACCCTCAGCGGCGACTGGGGCAGCGTGGAATGCGATGTCCTTGCCGTCGAGCCGGAAAAAACGCTCACCTACACCTGGAACCATGTACACGACGACCCGCTTTACGACCTCAGGAGCGTGGTAAGCTTCACGCTCACGCCGACGGCCTCGGGAACGCTGCTGCGCATGGAGCAGACCGGCTTCCGGCCGGAGCAGAAACAGGCCTTTGGCGGCGCGCGTCATGGCTGGGAGCAGCATTTCACCAACCTTGAACGGGTTCTGGCGGAAATGGCATGACAGGGAGCGGAGCGATGGCCGACGAGACGTCCGAGACGGCAGCGAAGACGGCGGCAACCAGGCCGCCCGCCGGCGCGAAGGCGCAACCCGTGCTGCTTTCGGGCGGCAATCCGCAGATCGCCAAGGGCTACGGCGACGGGCCGATCCAGGCCTATATCGCGGCGATGCCGGGCTGGAAGAGCGATGTCGGCCGCAGGCTCGACGCGCTGATCGTCGAGACGGTGCCGGATGTCCAGAAGGCGGTGAAGTGGAACTCGCCGTTCTACGGCATGAAGGACGACGGCTGGTTCCTCAGCTACCATTGCTTTGCCAAATACATCAAGCTGACCTTCTTCCGCGGCACTTCGCTCGATCCCGTGCCGCCCGTCGCCTCGAAAACCGCGGAAACGCGCTATTTCCACATCCACGAGGGCGACGACCTCGACACGGCGCCGCTTGCCGACTGGATCCGCCAGGCGAGCCGGCTGCCGGGCGAGCGCATGTGACGAAGGAGAAGACGACGATGGACAAGACGGTCGCCGTGGCGCTGAACGGAACCGCGCGCCCAAAATCGCGTTCGAAGACGGCATAGCCGCGCCTTGCGGCGGGAATCACGGCAATGTGCATGCGCGCGCCAGGGTCTGCAAATTGCCCCAATTGCCCGGAACAAACGCGCAAATGCGTCGGATTGCGCGGTATCAATCCGGCGAAATACGCTCTAGACTTGCTGAAACGGTTGAAATCGCGCGCCGCATTCTGCATGTGACAGGCTAGCGCGGCACGAGACCGCATGTCCGGGCCGGGTTCCGCAGCGGAGCCTGGGCACGCGGGCGAGAACACGAGGCATGAGAGTGACCCAAGCACCCGCCACCCCCCTGCTCGACAAGGTCCACGTCCCCGCGGACCTGAAGGCCGTGGACGATCGCGACCTGCCGCAACTGGCCGGCGAACTGCGCGCCGAAATGATCGACGCCGTCTCGCGCACCGGCGGGCATCTGGGCGCGGGGCTGGGCGTGGTGGAACTGACCATTGCCATCCACAAGGTCTTCGACACGCCGAAGGACCGGCTGATCTTCGACGTCGGCCACCAGTGCTACCCGCACAAGATCCTCACCGGCCGGCGCGAGCGCATCCGCACGCTGCGCCAGGAGGACGGGCTTTCCGGCTTCACCCGCCGCGCGGAAAGCGAATACGATCCCTTCGGCGCCGCCCATTCCTCGACCTCGATCTCCGCCGGCCTCGGCATGGCGGTGGCGGCCGATCTTTCCGGCGAGCACCGCAACGTCATCGCCGTCATCGGCGACGGCGCCCTGTCGGCCGGCATGGCCTATGAGGCGCTGAACAATGCCGGCGCGCTCGATGCGCGCCTCATCGTCATCCTCAACGACAACGACATGTCGATCGCCCCGCCGACGGGCGCGATGAGCGCCTATCTTGCGCGCCTCGCCTCCGGGCGCACCTATATGGGCTTCCGCGATCTCGGCAAGAAGCTGACGGCCTATCTCGGCAAGACGGTCGACCGGGCGATCACCCGCGCGGTGGAGCATGCGCGCGGCTATGTCACCGGCGGCACGCTGTTCGAGGAGATGGGCTTCTACCATATCGGCCCGATCGACGGCCATTCCTTCGAGCATCTCCTGCCCGTGCTGCGCAACGTTCGCGACAATTCCAGGGGGCCGGTGCTGATCCACGTCGTCACCCAGAAGGGCAAGGGCTATCCGCCGGCCGAAGCCGCCGCCGACAAGTATCACGGCGTCAACACCTTCGACGTCATCACCGGCGCGCAGGCGAAGGCCAAGCCCAATGCGCCCGCCTATACCTCCGTCTTCGCCGAGGCGCTGGTGCAGGAAGCCGGCTTCGACGAGAAGATCCTCGCCATCACCGCCGCCATGCCGTCGGGCACCGGGCTCGACAAGTTCGCCAAGGCCTATCCGGCCCGCACCTTCGACGTCGGCATCGCCGAGCAGCATGCGGTGACCTTCGCCGCCGGCCTCGCCTCGGAAGGCTACAAGCCGTTCTGCGCGCTCTATTCCACCTTCCTGCAGCGCGGCTACGACCAGGTGGTGCACGACGTCGCCATCCAGGGCCTGCCGGTGCGCTTTCCCATCGACCGCGCCGGCTTCGTCGGCGCCGACGGGCCGACCCATGCCGGCTCGTTCGACACGACCTACCTTGCCACCCTGCCCGGCTTCGTGGTGATGGCGGCGGCCGACGAGGCGGAACTGAAGCACATGGTGCGCACCGCTAGCGCCTATGACGACGGGCCGCTCTCCTTCCGCTATCCGCGCGGCGAGGGCGTCGGCGTCGACATGCCGGCGCGCGGCGAAATCCTTCAGATCGGCAAGGGCCGCGTCGTCAAGCAGGGCTCCAAGGTGGCGCTCCTCTCCTTCGGCACGCGGCTGGCCGATTGTCTGCTCGCGGCCGAGGACCTCGATGCGGCCGGGCTTTCCACCACGGTCGCCGATGCGCGCTTCGCCAAGCCGCTCGACCACGACCTCATCCGCCAGCTTGCCCGCCACCACGAGGTGCTGATCACCATCGAGGAAGGCGCGATCGGCGGCTTCGGCAGCCATGTGCTGCAGTTCCTGGCGCTGGAAGGCCTGCTCGACCACGGCCTGAAGGTGCGCCCCATGGTGCTGCCGGACATCTGGATGGAACAGGCCAAGCCCGAGGCCATGTATGTCAAGGCCGGCCTCGACCGCGCCGGCATCGTCTCCACCGTGTTCAACGCGCTGGGACAGAAGGCCGTCGGGGTCGGCGCGGCGGGGTAAACGTCCAGCGGTGACCCAACGGGTCCGATGAGGGGATATTCCGAGCGAAAATCCTTGCTTCCTGCCTGCGGGGAGAAGGTCCCGGCAGGGGGATGAGGGGCCTCTCTATCGCCTGCTTCACACAGCCGGGGCTTGCCTCTTTGCCGCCGAAGCGTCATGAGAGGCGCATGTCCCAGACCAGTGAAACCCTCCGCCTCGACCAGCTTCTCCTGAACGCCGGCCTCGTCGCCAGCCGCTCGCGGGCGCGCGATGCCATCGCGCGCGGCACCGTGCGCGTCAACGGCCGCGTCGTCACCAAGCCGAGTTCGAGCTTCCCGCCCTCCGCCGTCATCGAGATCGACGATCCCGCGCAAGCCTATGTCTCGCGCGCGGCGCTGAAGCTCAAGGCCGCGCTGGATGCGTTCGGGCTCGATCCCGCGGGCCTCGACTGTCTCGACATCGGCGCCTCCACCGGCGGCTTCACGGAAATCCTGCTGGAGCGCGGCGCCAGCCATGTCGTCGCGGTCGATGTGGGCCATGACCAGCTTCACCCGCGGCTCATGGCGGATGCGCGCGTCACCAGCCATGAGGGCCTGAACGCCCGCGTGCTGGATGCCGGTCATCTCGACGGGCGCGCCATCGGCGCCGTCGTCTCCGACGTCTCCTTCATCTCGCTGAAGCTGGCGCTGCCGCCGGCCCTGTCGCTCGCCGAGCCCGGCGCCTTCTGCGTCCTGCTCGTCAAGCCGCAATTCGAGGCGGGGCGCGAGGCGATCAGCAAGGCGGGGCTGCTGAAGGACCCCGAGAGCGCACCCGCGGTCGCGGCGGAGCTGGAACGCTGGCTTGTCGAGGAGATGGGCTGGCAAAGCCTCGGCCTCGTCCCCTCGCCGATCACCGGCGGCGACGGCAATCACGAATTTCTTCTGGGAGGCCGAAAGCCATGACGACGGAAACCCTCACCATCGCACGGCTCGGCAGCGGCGGCGACGGCATCGCTGAGGCGGCCGGCGGCCCTGTCTACGTGCCCTTCACGCTACCCGGCGAGACGGTCGCCGTCGCGCGGGTCAAGAACCACGGCACGGTCATGTCCATGTCGGTCGCCTCGCCCGAGCGGGTGGTGCCGCCCTGCGTGCATTTCGGCCCGGACGGCAGGAACGGCACCTGCGGCGGCTGCACGCTGCAGCACGCCGCCGATGCGCTCTACCACGGCTTCAAGCGGAGCCTCGTCGTCAACGCGCTGAAGGCCAAGGGTCTTGCGCCCGAGGTCGCCCCGCTCGTCATCGCCCGGCCGGGCGAACGCCGCCGCGTCGTCTTCACTGCGCGCCGGACGGAAAAGGGCCTGCTGCTCGGCTTCAACCAGGCCGGCAGCCACCACATCGTCTCCATCGACCACTGTCCGATCGCCAGCGACGGCATCGTCTCGATGCTGGAGGCGATCCGCCGCGTGGCCGCCGCCATCGCCACCTCGGCCGAGCCGTTCCGCGTCACCGTGCTCGAAACCCTTTCCGGCCTCGACCTCGCCTTCGAGGGCGTGAAGAAGGTGGGGGACAAAGAGCGGCGCGCCGTCACCCAGTGCATCCTGTCGCTGCGCGGCATCGCCCGCGTCTCCAGCGACGGGGAGATCCTCATCGAGCCGCAGAAGCCGGTGATCGACTTTTCCGGCGTGCGCGTCCTGCCGCCCGCTGGCAGCTTCACCCAGGCGACGAAGCCCGCCGAGGACGCCATGGCCGAGCTGGTGCTGGCGGCGCTCGGCAAGGCCAGGCGCGTCGCCGACCTCTTCGCCGGCTCCGGCACCTTCGCGCTGCGCATCGCGCGGCAGGCCAAGGTGCACGCGGTGGAGGGCGAGGAGAAGGCGCTGAAGGCGCTCGACCAGGCCGCGCGCAACACGCAGGGGCTGAAGCCGGTGACGGTGGAACGGCGCGACCTCTTCCGCCGCCCGCTGATGGCCTCGGAACTGAAGGTCTTCGACGCCGTGGTCTTCGACCCGCCGCGCGCCGGCGCGGAGGACCAGTGCAAGGAACTCGCCCGCTCCGGCGTCAAGACCATCGTCGCCGTCTCGTGCAACCCCGTGAGCCTTGCCCGCGACCTTGCCATCCTCACTGCCGCCGGCTACCGCATCCGCCTCGTCACGCCCATCGACCAGTTCCTCTGGTCGGCCCATGTGGAGGCGGTGGCGGTGCTGGAGAAGTAGGCGCCCAGATCGGATCCCAGGGATTGATCAGCGCGACCCCCATCGGCGCGAAATCCGGAACGTTGCGCGTGACGAGCCGCATGCCATGGACGAGCGCGCTCGCCGCAATGAAGGCATCCCGCTCCGGCCGCGGATCGGGCACATGCAGGCGCGCGCAGGCAAGCGCGACGCTCCTGTCCACGGGCACGGTGCGATCGGAGAACTCGGGGAGCACATGGTTCTCCATCCAGGCGCGCAGACGCGCGCCCTGCACCGGATCACGCCGCTCCATCAGCAGGATCGCGAGATCCAGTTCCATCAGCGTGATGGCGGAGACGAAACAGCTCGCCGCATCCTGCGCGGAGAGCCAGGCGACGACATTGGCGTTCGCCTTTCCGGCGCCGATCTTGCGCGATTCGGAGAGGACATTCGTGTCGAGCAGGAACATCAGGACAGGTCGGCCGGACGCGGCCGCGCCCCGCTACGGGGAATATCCAGTTCCGTCTCGCCGAGACCGGGCATGGAAAGCGCCTCGACAAGGCTTCGGCGACCGCCGGTGATCTGGCGGTATTCCTCATAGCTCAGAAGGACATGGGCCGTCCGCCCCCGGTTGGTAATGAAGACGGGACCGTCCTGCGCGGCTTTCTGCGCCCTGTTGGCGTTCTGCTGGAATTCCCGGCTCGATAGGGTGGTGATCGTCATGACGGCACCTCGTCAACGGATGTTTGTTGACACATTAGAACAATACGCTCCGCATGACAACGCCGGCCTCCGAAGGAGGCCGGCGCGGGAACATGCCGATTGGAATTCTTATGCCGCGCGGCGTGACGGTGTGGCGGCGTGGCCGGCCCCCTGCCCGAGCTTGAACTGGGCGAGCAGCGCGTTGAGGGCGCCGGCCTCGCTGGCAAGGCCGTGGCTGGCCGCCGTCTGTTCCTCAACCATGGCGGCGTTCTGCTGGGTGCCCTGGTCCATCGTGTTGACGGCAGTGTTGATCTCCTGCAGGCCCGTCGACTGCTCGCGGGCGGCCGTGACGATGGCGTTCACATGGCCGTTGATCTCCTGCACCTCGCGCACGATGGCCTCCAGCGCGGCCCCCGTCTCGCCGACGAGCGAAACGCCGGCATGGACCTGCTCGCCCGACGTGGTGATCAGCGCCTTGATCTCCTTGGCGGCATTGGCCGAGCGCTGAGCGAGTTCGCGCACTTCCTGCGCCACGACCGCGAATCCCTTGCCGGCCTCCCCGGCGCGGGCCGCTTCGACGCCGGCATTGAGGGCGAGAAGGTTGGTCTGGAAGGCGATGTCGTCGATGACGCCGATGATGTTGGAGATCTCGTGCGAGGATTTTTCGATGCCCTGCATGGCCGTAACGGCGCGGCGCACCACCTCGCCGGACTTTTCCGCGCCCTGGCGGGTGCGCGCCACGAGCGAGCCGACCTCCTCGGCGCGGCGGGTCGAATCCTTGACGGTCGTGGTGATCTCCTCCAGCGCGGCGGCGGTCTCCTCGACGGAGGCGGCCTGCTGCTCCGTGCGGCGGGCGAGGTCGTCGGCGGCCGAGCGGATTTCCGTGGCGCCGGCGTCGATGGCGCGGGCGTTCTGGCCGACCGTCGTCATCGCCGTGTGCAGCTTGGTGAGCGAGTGGTTGAAGTCCGTGCGCAGGCGGTCGAGATGGCCGGCGAAGGGCGCGTCGATACGGTGGGCGAGATCGCCCTCGGCAAGCCGGCCGAGGCCGTCCGCCAGCGCCTCGACGGCATGGTGGATCTCGCCGGCCTCGCGCGCCTTGACGGCCTCGCGCTCGCGGCGCTCGCTTTCGGAGAGCACGCGCCCCTCCTCCGCGGCGTTTTCAAGACGGGTGCGCTCGATGGCGTTGTCGCGGAAGACGGCGACGGCGGCGGCCATGCGGCCGATCTCGTCGCTGCGGTTCTCGCCGGGAATGTCCGTGCGCACGTCGCCCGCGGCGAGCTTGTCCATGGCGGCGGTCATGTCCTTGACCGGGCGCACGACGAGGCGGGAAAGCACGGTGGCGAGGAAGCCCATCATGACGACGACGGCGAGGATGGTCGCGATCGTCGCGGCGATGCGGAACTGGCCGATCGCCGCATAGGCGACGCCACTGTCGATGGTGAAGCCGAGATACCATTCGACCGACGGCAGGCCGGTGACCGGCACGAAGGAGACGAGCACCGGCCTGCCGGCATAGGTCGTGTGCGTGATGCCGCCGCCGATACCCGGCGTCGCCTTCGGGAAGGCGTCGGCGAGCGTCTTGGTGACGAGCGCCTTGTCCTGGTGCACGAGGATCTCGCCCTTCTTGCTGACGAGGAAGGCGAAGCCGGCGCCGCCGAGATCGACCGAATTGACCATGTCGACCAGCGATTTCAGCGAGAAGTCGCTGCCGGCGACGCCGAGCAGCTTGCCGTCATGCCTGACGGGCGTCGCGGCGCTGATGATCAGGTCGTTGGTGGAGGCGTCGATATAGGGCTCGGTCAGGACGCTGCCGTTCGCCTTGACGGCGCCCTGATACCACGGGCGCTGGCGCGGATCGTAGCCCTCGGGCATCTGCGACTGCGGCCACATGGTAAACAGACCCGTCTCGTCGCCGACATAGGTGGTCATGAACTGGCCGACGAGCACGTCGTTCTGCAGCACCGCCTCGATGCCGGCGGCATCGACCGCCTTGCCGGCGGCGTTGCCGGCCATCTCGGTCAGCGAGACGCGCGCGTTCAGCCAGTTGGCGATGCTCTGGGCGGCCTGCTTGCCGGAACTGTCGATGCTCTCCTCGACGGCGTTCGTCAAGACGCCGCGCTGCAGGCTGTCGATATAGAGGGAGAAGCCGGTGAAGGCGGCGACGACGACGAGGGATGCGACGACGAGGATGCGCGTCATCAGATTGGAGCGCTTGGCCATGGAACGGTGTCCCGAGGGCGCGCGCCGGAAAGGGCGGGCGCGTGATGCTGAACGGCATGCCGGAAGGCAGAGATCGGCCGCATCATGCGGCCGCCGGGCGAAAGCCGGAGATGCCGCACAGTAGGAAAGCGTGTTTAAGGTACTCTTAAAATTGACAGACCATAAATGGTGCACAACCGGGGGCCTTTCCGGGTGGCTTCCGGCAAGCGCGGAGCGTCACCTGGCCATGAAGGCCTCGAAGGCGGCGCGCGCTTCCGGGCTCTTCAACTGTGCCGCGAAATGCGCCGCCTCCTCGTCGATGCGCGCCGCCACCTCAGCCCTGTTTCCCCGGATGAGGGCGCGGGCGATGGCGAGGGCTTTCGGCGGCTTGGCGGCGAGGCGCGCGGCGGCGGCGAGCGTGTCGCGCTCCACCGCGGCGGGCTCGACGACCGCATAGACGAGGCCCGCCTCCCGCGCGGCCGTAGCGGAAAAACCCTCGCCGGCCGCCAGCAGCGCGAAAGCGCGCTGGTGCCCCATCAGGCGCGGGGCGAGAAGGCTGGAGGCCGCCTCCGGCACCAGCGCCAGGTCGACGAAGGGCGTGCGGAACTCGGTGCGGATCGAGGCATAGGTGAGGTCGCAATGCAGGTGGATCGTCGTGCCGATGCCGATCGCCAGGCCGTCGACGCCCGAAAGGAGCGGCTTGCCGTGGGCGGCGAGCGCATGGAGGAAATCGATCACCTCGCGGCCCATCGTGCCGCCCTGCGCGAAGGCGAGAAAATCGTTGAGGTCGTTGCCGGCGGAAAAGCAACCCTCGCCGCCGAGGAAGACGGTGGCGCGCACCGCCTCGTCCGCATCGCCGGCGACGAGCACCTCGGTCATCGCCCGGTACATGGCGCGGGTGATGGCGTTCTTCTTGTCGGGGCGGTCGAGGCGGATCACCTGGACGCCGGCGGCCGCTTCGGGACGCTCGATCAGGATGTGGTCGGTCATGGTCGTCTCCTCGGGCATCTGCCCCTCATCCGCCTGCCGGCACCTTCTCCCCGCAAGCGGGGCGAAGGGACATGCGGCGCCGGTTTGCTGAATCGCCGTCGTCTCGTCGGGCAGGTCCCCTACCCCAGCACCACGCGCGCCGCCTCCAGGCTCCCCGCGCCGCAGACCACCCGGTCGCGCAGCGCCGCCGTCTCGCCGAGGATGTTTTCCGCGGCGAAGCGGCAGAGGGCGGCGCGTTCGCCGTTGCGGCCGTCGCCGCCGTCGGCGAGCGCGCCCTTGGCGAGGTAGGCGCCGGTGAGCACCAGGCCGAAGAGGCGCTGGTAGGGCGTGGCGCCGGAAAGCGCTTCGGCCTGCCGGCCTTCCGCCAGCGTGGCGAGCAGCCATTCGCTCGCCGCTTCGAGGTCCGCGATGGCGGCTTCGAGGCGGGGGCAGGTCTCGCCGAGCGCCGGCGCGTTCGCCGTCGCGGCGATCTCCCGCAGTTCCGCGATGAAGCCGCGCAGGTGGTCGCCGTCCGAGAGCGGCAGCTTGCGCGTGACGAGGTCGATGGCCTGGATGCCGTTGGTGCCTTCGTAGATCGGCGCGATGCGGGCGTCGCGGTAAAGCCGGGCGGCGCCCGTCTCCTCGATGAAGCCCATGCCGCCATGCACCTGCACGCCGAGCGAGGCGACGTCGACGCCGGCATCGGTGGCAAAACTCTTGGCGACGGGCGTGAGCAGGCTGGCGCGCTCGGCCCAGTGCTTCGCCTCCGCGCCGTGGCTCATGTCGACGGCGTGGGCGCAGGCATAGGCGATGGCGCGGGCGCCCTGCGTCAGCACCTTCATGGTCAGGAGCATGCGGGCGACGTCGGGGTGCGCGATGATCGGGCTCATATCGCCCCCCTGCCAGTCGGGCGCCTTGCCCTGCCGGCGCTCCTTCGCATAGGCGACCGCCTTCTGCGTCGCAGCCTCCGCGATCGCCACGCCCTGCATGCCGACGGCAAGGCGCGCATTGTTCATCATGGTGAACATGCAGGCAAGGCCCCGGTTCTCCTCGCCGACCAGCCAGCCGATGGCGCCCGGTTCGTCGCCGAAGCGCCCGTCGCCGTAGATCATCGTGCAGGTGGGGGAGCCATGGATGCCGAGCTTGTGCTCGATGGAATGGCAGTAGGCATCGTTGCGGGGCCCGAGCGACCCATCCGCATTGATGAGGAATTTGGGCACGAGGAACAGCGAGATGCCGCGCGTGCCGGGCGGCGCGTCCGGCAGGCGGGCGAGCACCAGATGCACGATGTTGTCGGTGAAATCGTGCTCGCCATAGGTGATGAAGATTTTCTGGCCGAAGAGCCGGTAGGTGCCGTCGTCGCGCCGTTCGGCGCGGGTCTTCATCACGCCGAGGTCCGAGCCGGCATGGGGCTCCGTGAGGTTCATCGAGCCCATCCATTCGCCCGACACCATCTTCGGCAGGTAGGTGGATTTCAGGTGATCCGAGCCGTGCGCCGCCAGCGCCTCGACGGCGCCGATCGTCAGCGTCGGGCCGATCGCGAAGGCCATGGAGCCGCCGTTCCACATTTCGAGCGCGGCGACATGCAGCATGTGCGGAAGACCCTGGCCGCCGAAATCCGGCGAGGCCGTCAGCGCATTCCAGCCGCCGTCCGCCCAGGCCCTGTAGAGCGCCGGCCAGCCGTCGGGCATCTTCACCGCGCCGTCGACGAGGCGGGCGCCCTGCCGGTCGCCGATCGCGGCGAGCGGGGCCACCTCCTCGCTGGCGAAACGCCCGGCCTCGGAAAGGATGGCGTCGACGAGGTCGTCGGAGAGATCGCCGAGGCGGCCGGCTTCGAGCGCGGGCGCAAGGCCTGCCACATGCTTCAGCGTGAACGCAATCTCCTCGACCGGCGCCTTGTACATCTCTATCCTCCTCAAGGCCGCCGCTTCGGCGGGGCGATGTGCTGGCGGACAGAGTATTGATTTTTACGTAAACGTCAACGCGGCTTGCGCAGCCGAAACGGAAACGGGCCGGCCGGTCGTCGACCGGTCAGCCCGCTCCAGGTGCCGGGGGGACCGTCCGGCACGTTCATCGTCACGCCCGTCAGTTATAGGGCGAGTTGCACTGGCGCCGCGGCCCGTTATAGGGCTGGAACGTGTTGTCGTAGGCCCTGTAGGACCGGTAGCGGTTGGCGCACCAGTTCACATGCGCGCTGCCGCCGCCGACATAGGTCCGGTCGTTGGCGATCGCGCCGCCGATGATGGTGCCGACGCCGAAGGCGGCCAGCGGGAACCAGAAACCGTCATGGTAGCGGTAGCCCGGGCGCTGGTAGCGGTAGCCGCGATGGCCGCGATACCAGCCGCGACGGTCGTCGCGGTCACGCCAGCCGACATCCCGGTCGCGAGGGCGGTAGCGCCGGTCGTCGCCGCTCCAGGTCCGCTCGATGCGGCGATTGCGCTCGCGCGTGCTCATGCGGTTGTAGTTGCGCCGCACGTCGCGCGAATTGCCGTCGAAGCGGAAATTGCGCTTCAGCCAGAACGGGCGGTCGCCGTCGCGAACCAGCTGCACGTCGTTGCCGACGGCGGCATTCGCCTGCACCTTCGCCGCGCCAAGCGGCATGGCGCCCGCCGGAACGACCGGCGTGGCGGCGAAGAGCGCCGACAGGGCCACGGCCAGGCATTTGTTGACAAGTCTCATGACATTTCTCCCTAACGGTGCCTTTCGACTGTTGCTCGAATGGCAATTTGAACGCGAAACGCACCAGAGTCCCTTTCGTTCCATATGCGGTCTCATCGCGGGCGATTCAATGTTCCGCGCCGGGTTTTGTGCGCGTTAGCCTTCCGTTAACCATGTTCGGCCCACCATGCGCGCTTGCGCAGGCGCGGCAGAACGAGGAGCGTCCATGAACCCGAAGCATCTTTCCGGCCTGGCCGCCCTTCTTCTTCTTGCGACCCTGCCCTTCCCCGCGGGCGCGGCCAGCGTGGAGCCGTGGAAGAAGCCCGAAAACGCCATCGTCATCGACGCCTACGAGCTGAACGAGATCGACTGGTCCGAGATGCTCTCCGACACGCGCATCGCCGGCTTCATCTCCAAGGCCTCCGACGGCCTGCCGGAAAGCTTCAGCTGCAAGGGCGAGCATGGCGGCGACACGGTGGCCCATTGCAAGACCATGTGGCGCAAATATGCGGTGAGCCGCGAACTCTACGAGACGCGCCGGCTGCTCGCCCGCTCGAAGGGCCTGCTCTGGGGCGCCTATCACCTCGCCCGACCGGGCAATCCGGTCGACCAGGCCAACCATTTCCTCGACTATGCCAATCCGCAGGACGACGAGATGATGGTGCTCGACATCGAGGGGATCGATCCCGACGCCTACATGTCGCTGGAGGACGCGCAGGTCTTCGCCGGCCATATCAAGACGCGCACGGGCCGCTATCCCGTGCTCTATACCAACCATTCGACCGCCCGCTTCATCGCGCTCAACCGCGACAAGTACCGCATCCTCTCGCGCCTGCCGCTCTGGTACGCCCGCTACAAGCCCGGCATCGAGGATACCTTCCCGATGGGCAACTGGGACAATTACGCGCTCTGGCAGTTCTCCGCCGGCGTCAACTGCTCGAAGCGGCGCTGCCCCTACCGGGTGAAGGGCGCGCTGACCGACATCGACGTCAACGTGGCGCCGATGACGAAGGCGGCGCTCGCCCGGAGCTGGGCCTTCGGCGACCTCCTGCCCGAAAAACCCTTCGAGGCGGTCGACGGGATGCTCACGGCCTCCATTCCGGCGGGCGGCGCCTTCAAGGCGACGGTGAGGGCCGAAGCGGAAGCCGGCACCGGGGCGCAGACGGCCGGCGCCGTCACGTTCGCCTCCGCCGGCGCGGCGTCGTTCCCCCTCGCCGTGACGGCCGAGGTGCACGCGGGCATCATGGCGAACGGCACGACGACCACCGCGCTCGGCCGTCGCCTGGTCGAGGTCACGCCGCTGAACTACCAGGATTTCTGAGGCCCCGTGCGGGCCGGGCCCCACGGAAAACGGCGGGCGCCCGGAAAGGAATGCTTAACGCCGTTTCCATAAACTTCATCGCATCGGGTCGCGAGGATGGAGTGCCGGCGCGTGCAGCAAACCAAGTTCCGTTATTACGACGCGGTCGCCTACAAGCGCGCAAACCAGCCGAAGCCGGCCGCCCATACCGAATTCCTACGCACCGGCCGCATCGACCGGAACACCACCTGGAGCCCGACGGAGAAGCGGTATCTCAGCTATCAGGAGGTGGCCGAGCGCACCGGACGCAAGCTGGAAAGCGCCGGCAACGTCACGCATGACCGCATCAACGGCTTCCATCGGTCGATCCGCTTTCCCAGGCTGATCTTCCACCGCACGCTCGCCCGCACGCCGCATCTCGGCTATTGCCACATCACCGTCGCCAATTCCCGCTTCGCGGAATTCGAGAATGTGCAATGGGCCTTCTACATGGCCAATTTCTTCGCCGAGATCGGCGAGGACGAGCAGTTCTTCGCCGATATATCGAAGAAGGCGGGGCGCATGTATTTCGCCGTCGCCATCACGCCGGCCGAAGAGGAAGGCCGGCTGCGGATCGACCGCAAGGTGCGCGGCAACGGCGTGCTCTTCCGCACCGACGATCCGAAGCTCGCCATGAAGAACGTGCTGATGCTCGGCGCGCGCAACGAGGCGCTGCGCAAGGTCATCCGGGCGCTCTAGGCCCCGGACGCCCGGTAGATCAGCCATTCCTTGCCGGCCGGCACCTCGTCGCCGCGGCCATAGACGACGACCTGGTCGCCGCCCGCGCCCCGCGCCTCCGCCAGCGCCCGCTCGCAGGCCGAGGCAAGGTCGAGCGCGCTGTCGGCGCGGTCCGCCATGCAGACCCCGGCCGAAAGCGTCAGGTGGCCGAGATTGCGGCCGGTGCGCGGATCGCGCAGCGCCACCGTCTGGAAGGCGGCGCGCAGGAGGTCGATCAGCCGCGTCACCTCGCCCTCGTCGGCGGTGTGGAACAGGAAGCCGAAGCGCAGGCCGTCGAAGCGCACGGCAAGCTCGCCCGCCGGGAAGGCCTGGCGGATGAGGCCGCCGTAGAAGGTGACGAGGTGGTCCGACAGGGCCTCGATCTGCCCGGCGGAGAAGCGCCGCTCGGCATCCACCTCGGCAATCGCGACGCCGCACAGCATCGGCAGGCCGGGATTGGCATAGACCCGGGCCAGCGCCTTGTTGAAGGCGCGGCGGTTGGCGAGCCGCGTCGGCGGGTCGATGAACTTCATCGCCTCGAATTCCGCCATCTCCTTCCGGATGCCGTCCATGACGGCCGATTGCGCGGCGACCTTCTCGGCCATTTCCGCCGTGTGGGTAACGCGCAGTTCCGTCGCGCGCTGCAGCGCCTCCAGCGAGGAGCCGAGCGCGCCCTCCCCGAGGCTGCCGGCATCGCGGATGACCTGCGAGGCCTCGCCGATCAGCCGGCCGTAGTCCGACAGAGAGGTGCGCTCCTGGCCGAGCAGGTCCATGAAATTGGCCATCTCGTTGCTGATGGCGCCGGCCGAGCGTTGCAGCACGCCCGCCTCGTGCTGGTGCGGCAGGTATTTGCGCCCCAGTTCGTCGAGCGCGGCCTGCGTCTTGTACTTGCCGAGCGCGATGAAGTCGCGCACCAGGTCGGGATTGCAGCCGGCATAGGCCTCGTAGACCAGCTCGTAATTGCGCGGCAGGCCGTCGATGCCCATCTGCTTCATCGCCGTCGCCACGCGCAGGGCGATATCGGTCGTCGAGGATTTCTTGTGCGCCATCAATGCGGACCCGCTGCGTGATTTTTCAACCTCTCATAGCAGCCGCCGCTTTCGGCCGGTCTAATCCGTTCGCTCGCATTTTAGGCAAACGGCGACCCTTGGCTTTTGCCGGCAAAGCCCTGTAAAGGAAGCCCGGACAAGGAAGGACGACATGGCGGATATCGTGGATACGCGCACGGATGCGGAAACGGCGCTGGCCCGGGCCTGCGAGACGCTTCGCCGGGGGGTGCCCGTCGCCATCCCCACCGAGACGGTCTACGGCCTTGCCGCCGACGCCACCAACCCGCTCGCCATCACCCGCATCTACGAGATGAAGGGCCGGCCGCGCTTCAATCCGCTGATCTGCCACATGGCGGACCTTGCCATGGCGGAGGAACACGCGGTCTTCGATCCCGTGTCGCGCGCGCTCGCCGAGGCCTTCTGGCCGGGGCCGCTCACGCTCGTGTTGCCGATCCGGCCCGAAAGCACCATCCATCCGCTCGCCCGCGCCGGGCTCGACACGATCGGCATCCGCGTGCCGAGGGGCTTTGCCAGCCGCCTGCTGTCGGCCTTCGGCCGGCCGCTCGCCGCCCCCAGCGCCAACACGTCCGGCCGCATCAGCCCCACCGCCGCCTGCCATGTCGCGGAGGATTTCGGCGAGAAGCTGGAACTCGTGCTCGATGCAGGTCCGGCGGTCGTCGGGCTGGAATCCACCATCCTCAAGGTCGAGGGCGGGACGATCCGGCTGCTGAGGCCGGGCGGGCTCGATGCCGCCGAGGTCGAGCGCGTCACCGGCCTGAAGGTGGTGCGCAGCGAGAAGGCGGGCGCGGCGATCGAGGCGCCGGGCATGCTCGCCTCGCACTATGCGCCCGATGCGCCGGTGCGGCTCGACGCACGCGACGTGGCGCCCGGCGAGGTTCTGATCCGCTTCGGCGGCGCGGCGCTGCCCGGCGAGGCCGACGCGGCGCTGGTGCTGGACCTCAGCCCCGGCGGCGACCTCGCGGAGGCGGCCGCCAATCTCTTCGGCTACATGAAACGGGCGGACGCGACCGGCGCCCGCTCCATCGCCTTCTCGCCGATCCCCGCGCACGGCCTCGGCGAGGCGATCAACGACCGCCTGCAGCGCGCCGCCGCGCCGCGCGGCTGACGCGCTCCGACTATATCCAAGCGCTTCCGCCCCTTGCGGCACTGCGCCAACGAGGACAGAGCCATGACCCCGGCGACGCTTTCCCCCGACCTCATCGACCGCTTCGCCGCCATTACCGGCGCGGCCCACGCGCTGACGGCGGACCGCGACATCGCGCCCTATCTCGTCGAAAGCCGGGGGCTCTATCACGGCACGTCGCCGCTCGTGCTGCGGCCGGGCTCGGTGGAGGAGGTCTCGCAGATCCTGGCGCTCGCCACCGAAACGCGCACCGCCATCGTGCCGCAGGGCGGCAATACCGGCCATGTCGGGGGCGCGGCGCCGCGTGAGGGGGCGACGGACGTCGTCCTGTCGCTGTCCCGGCTCAACCGCATCCGCGACGTCGACCCGGTCGGCAATGTGATCGTGGCCGACGGCGGCTGCGTGCTGGCGGAGATCCAGAGCGCGGCGGAGGCGGTGGAGCGGTTGTTCCCGCTGTCGCTCGGCTCGGAAGGCTCCTGCCAGATCGGCGGCAACCTTTCCACCAATGCCGGCGGCACGGCGGTGCTGGCCTATGGCAACATGCGCCAGCTCTGCCTCGGCCTCGAGGTCGTGCTGCCGACCGGTGAGGTCTGGAACGGCCTGCGCCGGCTGAAGAAGGACAATACCGGCTACGACCTGCGCGACCTCTTCATCGGCGCGGAAGGCACGCTCGGCGTCATCACCGGCGCGGTGCTGAAACTCTTTCCGCGGCCGCTCGGCCACGAGGTGGCCTTCGCCGGGCTCAAATCCGTCCAGGACGCGCTTGCCCTCTTCGAGCGCGCCTCAAGCCGCTGCGGCACCGCGCTGACCGGCTTCGAACTGATGCCGCGCCTCGGCGTCGATTTCACCACGCGGCACATCCCGGGCGTGCGCGATCCGCTCGCCGGCCGGCACGCCTGGTACGTGCTGGTCGACATCTCGACGTCCGACGCGCCCGAGACGGCGACGCGCATGATGGAGGCGCTGCTGGCCGAGGGCATCGAGGCGGGGCTGGTCGAGGACGCGGTGATCGCCGCAAGCGAGGAGCAGCGCCGGGCGCTCTGGCACATGCGCGAGAGCATGTCGCCGGCACAGAAGCCGGAGGGCGGCTCGATCAAGCACGACGTCTCCGTGCCGGTCTCGGCCATCCCGGCCTTCATGGCGGAGGCGGACGCGGCGGTCCTGAAGGCCATAGACGGGGCGCGCATCTGCTCCTTCGGCCATATGGGCGACGGCAACATCCACTACAACATCTCCCAGCCCGTCGGCGCCGACAAGGACGCCTTCCTCGGCCGCTGGCGCGAGATCAACGATCTCGTGCACGCCATCGTGCTCGCCTACGGCGGATCGATCTCGGCCGAGCACGGCATCGGCCAGTTGAAGCGCGACGAGCTTGCGGCGGTGCGCGCGCCGATCGAGATGGACCTGATGGCAAGGGTCAAGCGCGCCTTCGACCCCGCCGGCATCATGAATCCCGGCAAGGTCGTCAGGGGCTGAGCTTTCAGCCGCCGGTGCGCAACTGCGCCAGCGACATCATGAGATCGGCGCTGATGCCGGCCGAGCCCGAACTGGTGAGCACCGAAAGGGCCGGGTCCGTCACGGTCTGGTTCTCCAGGTCGTAGAGCACGGAGAACTTCACGATCATCTTGGAGACCTTTTCCGAATCCTGCAGGTCCTCCAGGTCGAGATAGCGCTCGATCATGTCGGCCTGGGCGTCGATGTCGGCGCTGGCGATCTCGTCAGGCAGTTCGTAGAGCACCTTGAAGACCTCGAAGAGCGCCTCGTCGGCGATGAGGTCGTAGGGGCTGATCACCGTTTCCGCCTTGCGCTCGAAATAGAGCGCCAGGCGCACGCCGGCATTGTCGTTGCCGGCGTCCTCTTCCAGTTTCTGTCGCAGGTAGCTGTCGATCGTCTGGTAGATGCCGCGGCGCGACTGGATGTCGGCATCGTCCTGCCGCACGACCTGCCCCTCGGCGTTGAAGTTGAACGCGGCGACGATCTTGCGATAGGCGCGGTCGGGCTGCTGGTTGGCGAAGCTGTCGGGATCGTCGAGATCGGAGGTGAAGATCTTCGCCATGAACTCCGCATCGACGCTTTCCGGGTCGATGCCGTTGGCCGTCAGCACGAAGGCGACGAGGCGCGGGTCGGACAGGAATTCCTCGACATTCTCGACTGTCTGCATCTGGATGGAGTAATATTTCGCCTCCTCCTCCGCCAGGGTCTTGTCATCTTCCGTTCCGAAACGGGACTTGGCCGTCACATAGGCGCGCGACATGACGAGGATCTCGGATTCGGACTGCGCCAGCTTCGGCGCCGTGATATTGCCGTCCGCCCCGAAATTGAACGCCTTGGCGAGCTCGACGAAGCGCTCGTCCTTCAACTGATACACATAGCTCTTGGGATCGTTGAGGTCGCTCTTCAGGACGTTCTTGATCGTCAGCGCCGAGACCGCGGACGGATCGAGGCCGAAGGCCTTCAACGCGAAGTCGTAGACAGTGGCCTCGCCGACGAAGTCGCTCACGGTCTTCACCGCGCCGATCTGGCCCTTGAAGCGCTTGATGGCCAGTTCGTCCGCCTCGTCGTCCTTGTCGTTGTAGCGGGTCAGGTAGCCCGCCGTGACCGATGCGGTCTGCGATGCGGTCTGCGCCGCGTCGCCCGCGGCCAGCGTGCCGTCCTCCTGGAAGTTGAAGGCGGCCTGCATGGCGAAATAGGCCTCCTTGTCCGCCCCGCCGAACCTGTTGATGTAGCTGTCGGGATTGGCCGGGTCGGGATCGCTGGTCAGGATGTTGGTGATGGTGGAGCTGACGACCGACAGCTTGTCGAGCCCGAAGGCGACCTTGAGATAGCTGACCATGCGCGGATCGGCGGCAAGCTGGCTCGCCGTCGTGATGCTGCTTATCCGGCCTTCGAAATAGTCCCTGTGGATCACCGCGGCGGCCGTCGTCACGCGCGGATTGGAGAGCGTGTAGAGCTCGCTCGTGCTGGTCTTCTGGGCGGCGGTCTGCACCGTGCCGGCCGCCGCCGTGCCATCGGTGGAGAAATTGAAGGCGCTGACGAGCGTGCCGTATTTCTCGACATTGGCGATGACGGCGTTCTGGCGGGAGATTTCCGCCTTGAGGACGGCGATGCGGGCCGCGTCGGCGTCGGCATCCAGCGTCGCCAGCTCGGCATTGGCGGTCGTGATGGCCGCCTGGGCGGCCGTCGCCTTGTCGGTGAACTGCGTGTTGAAGTAGCTGCCCGGATCGTCGAGGTCGCTCGTCAGCACGCCGCGGATCGTCTGGCGCGACCAGGTCGTGGGATCGATGCCGAAGGCGGTGAAGACGTAGCTGCGCAGCCGGTCGTTGTTCAGGAGCTGGTCGACGCTCGTCACCGTGTCGATGACGGCATTGTAGTAGCGCGTCTCCTCCTTGATCGCCGCGCCCGCATTGGCCGCCGTCGCCGAATAGAGGCCGATGACCTCGTCGAGCTGCACCTCGGTCTGCGCCGAGGCGGTGGACGCCTCGAAGCTGAAGGCGTTGGCGAACTCGCGGTAGCGCGAATCCGTCAGCATGTTGACGAAGCTGCTCTCGTCCGACGGGTCGCTTTCCAAGACCTTGCGCATGAAGGCCGTGGCATAGCTCATGTCTTCCAGGCCATAGGCCTTCATGGCGTAGGAATAGAGCCGGTAGTCGTCGAGGAACGCGTCGACCGTGGTCACCTTGCCGATGTTTTCCTTGTAGTACGCGGCCTCGCGGGCCGTGACCGTCTCGTTCGCCGTGCGATCCAGCGACACCAGCATGTCGCGCGTGATGAGGTTGTAGCTCGTAAAGGTGGACAGCATGGGAGAGGTCTCTTTCGACAAAACGGGCGGGCCGATCGGGGTCACTCTCGCGCGCGAGGCTTGTCCCGGCCTGTCGCAAGCGTTCACCTCTCCTAAACCCTAGCCCGTGCGGTTTTGCTAACCATCAGGAACCGCAAAGTTTTCTTAACCGCAATTTTTAAGCGGCTCGGAAGGGGGCACGCCTATTCTCGCCCTCAGAGGACGAAAAGTCCCGATGGGAAGACCGGACACCGGCTCTCAAGGAAAACAAGGGCGAAAGACATGCTGAATACCGTTTCCAAGCCGGCCTGGGCCGGCACCACGCTCCGGCTCGATCCCAGGCGCTTCCCGCAGCAGGTGACCTTCGAGCTGCGCGCCGAGGGAACCGACGCCACCATCACGCTCGACGAGCGCGGCGCCGTGCTGCGCAAGGTCCTGCCCGCAAGCGGCCTGCCGCTCTCGATCGCCCTGCCGGCCCGCGCCTTCAAGGGCGTCGCCGCCCGCGCCATCGACCATGGCAACGGCGACGTGACCGTCACCCTCGAACTGCACCATGACGACCCGGACCTGTGCATCCCGCTGCTCGTGGCGCACGACCTGTGCGACATCGCCGCCGACTGGCGCAGCTGGGCCGAGGCCTACCGCATCCCCATGCTGATGGTCGAGGCCGACGGCATCGCCCGGCCGCTCGACGACAACCTGACGGTCGGCAGCCGCCCGGCAAAGCCGCGCCGCCGCCATTCCTACTTCGCCGACCGCCGCCCGCGCTTCCTCGTGCGCCGCACCACGGGCAAGCTCGGCGTGCAGATGAAGATCGACGGCCGGGAGATCATCGCCCGGCGTTGAGCCTGCGACGACAGCATGACCTCCGGAAAAGCCGGCCGTTCCCTGCGGCCGGCTTTTTCGTATGCCCTTGCCTGTTCCCTCCGGAACACTTTTCCCGCGCCCGGCATGGGAAACAGCGTTCAACACACCGGGTTCGAACCGGGGAACGCACAGCAAGGGACCGATCACGATGGCAAAGTTCTTCACCACCCTCCTCGGCCGCATCCGCACCGTCGACAGCACGACCGTCGATCGCGTCCGCCCGCCGCGTCGCGGCTTCGAGATCGCACTCCACCCGACGACGCCGCGCCGCGGCGAAGACCGCCCGCAGACCGGCTCGCGCGGGCCGCGCCACCGCTGATCAGGCGAAGGGGATGGCGAGGACCAGCGCGAGGAACAGGCAGAGGCCGACGACGCCGTTGAACTTGAAGAGCGCCAGGCACTGTTCCGGATCGTCGATGTCGAGCGTGGCGATCTGCCAGGCGAGCATGGCGGCGGCGGCGACAAGGCCGAGCCAGGCGACGATGCCGATGCCGGCGAGCCAGAAGGAAAGCGCGACCAGCGCGACCGTCAGGCCGTAGAGGCCGATCAGCCATTGTCCCGTCCGCTCGCCGAAAAGGCGCGCGGTGGAGCGCACGCCGATCAGCGCGTCGTCTTCCTTGTCCTGGTGGGCGTAGATCGTGTCGTAGCCGATGGTCCAGGCGATGGCGGCGACGTAGAGCGCCAGCGAGGCGCCCGAAACTTCCGAGAACTCCGCCGCCCAGCCCATCAGCGCGCCCCAGGAAAAGGCCATGCCGAGGAAGAATTGCGGCCAGTCGGTGAAGCGCTTGGCGAAGGGATAGATCGCGACGATGGCCAGCGAGGCGATGCCGAGCACGACGGTGAAGAGATTGAACTGCAGGAGCACGAGGAGGCCGACGAGCGCCTGCAGCGCCATGAACACCTTCGCCTGCCGGCGGCTGACGCGGCCGGAGGGCAGCGGGCGCGAGCGGGTGCGGGCCACCGCCTGGTCGATCTCGTGGTCGACGAGGTCGTTATAGGTGCATCCGGCGCCGCGCATCGCGACGGCCCCGACGAAGAACAGGAAAAGCTGCGTGACGAAGCGCGCAAGATCGAAGGTGCCGATGGCCGCCGAGACATTGGCCGCCAGCGCCGCCGACCAGAGGCAGGGGAGCAGCAGCAACTGCCAGCCGATCGGCCGGTCCCAGCGGGCGAGTTGCGCATAGGGCCAGGCCGCGCGCGGCAGCACGCGATAGACCCAGTTTCGGGACGGCGCGTCGGCGACGCGGCCGGAATCGGACGGAGAACTGATCATATGCCTTGATCGCAAGCGGCAGGGTGCCGGTCAAGCCGGCACCGCGCCGCAGGAGCATCCGCGCAGGTCGAAAGGATTCACGGCAGCGTGAAATCGAACCGGTAGGTGGCCGAAAGGCCGATGAGCACCTGGTCGCGGTCGCCGCGTTGCTTGACGAGGCTCGACTTCGCCGCGTCGCCGACGAGGCGCTTGTATTCTGCAAAGGCGCTCGTCTCGATCTTCTCGTTGACCTGCCAGGTGATCGCCGCGCCCGCGCCCACCGAGTGGATGCCGCCGCCCGGATCGTAGGCGGCAAGGCCGGACTTGGCGACCTGGTTCGGCTTCACGCCGTAATAGGTGTCCATGTAGTCGTTGGAGGCGAGCGTCACGCGCGGGCCGGCCGAGACGCGCACGTCCGGGCGAACGTCGACGAAGGCGTCGGCCGCAATATCGGCGACGATGCCGTCATGGCTGCGGATGCCGTGGCGCACCTCGCCGCGCACGCGCAGCCAGTCCGTCGGATAGGCTTCGGCAAAGGCGCCGAGTTCGCCGCCGAACTTCACCGGCGTCAGGCCGCGCAGGTCCTTCGAATCGTCGTCGTCGCGCGGCATGACGAGCTTTCCCGTCGCGCCGGCGCGAAAGCCGCCATTGTCGATCAGCGCGAAGGACGGGTTGTCGTTGCGCGAGGAGAAGCGGACGGTGCTGCCCGCCTTGCCGAGCGAGATCATCGGCGTGACCTGGAACAGGTACTTTTTCGCCCCTTCGTAGCGCGGCGCGGCGAAGCCGGCGGCGCCGACCTTCAGATACCAGTCGCCGGACCAGAAATGACCGCCCTCGCCCGCAAGGGCGGAAACGGGCGCGACAAGGAGGGCGGCCGCAGTCATTGCGGTCGAGACACGGATACGCAAAACCAAAATCCTCGCTTCACCGGCAGGCCCGCCGCGGGCTGCCGAAACCTTCGATTGCGCGAACATTAGCCGCGTTTCATTACCGCTTTGCTAACCATCCGCTAGGTGGTGACGAGGAACGAATCGGCCTTGCCGGCGTTTTGCGGGGGAACGAACAAGGAGTTTCCCGATGACCGTCAGCACGATGGAACTGAAGCTGCAGGCAATCCGCAACGACACCGGCCTTTCGCGCGAGGAGAAGATCGCAAAGCTGGAGAAGCTGCGCACCGAGGCCCGCGCCCTCCAGCGCGCCGCCACCGAAAGCGCCATGGTGGAGGACGACGGCTGGTACGAGGACGTGCACCTGATCGACACCGAGCTTGAGACGCTCGGCCGCACCGTCGAGGAAAAGGGCGCCGCCACGCTGTAGATGCGCGGCGTTTCAGGAGAACCGATTGTCCGCCGCGGGGGCTTTCCTGCGGCGATGCGAATGCTAAGGTCGCTCCCGGGACAAAGAAGGAGCGGAGACTTTCATGATCGGTCTGGCAATCGCGGCGGTGGTCGTCCTCTACGCCATCGTTATCTACAATAGCCTCGTCAAGGCGCGTCAGGTGAAGGAGGAGGCCTGGTCCGGCATCGACGTGCAGTTGAAGCGCCGCGCCGACCTCATCCCCAACCTCATCGAGACCGTGAAGGGCTACGCCGCGCACGAGAAGGACACGCTGGAAAAGGTGGTGGAACTGCGCAACCGGGCACAGGCCGTCCCTGCCGGCGATGTCGCCGGCAGGGCGCAGGCCGAAGGCCTGCTCAGCCAGGCGCTCGGCCGCATCTTCGCGCTCGCCGAGGCCTATCCGGACCTCAAGGCCAACCAGAACTTCGCCGAACTGCAGGAGACGCTGGAGACGCTGGAAAACGAGATCCAGATGTCGCGCCGCTACTATAACGGCGCGGCGCGCGACCTCAACGTCAAGGTCGAGAGCTTCCCCTCCAACCTCGTCGCCAGCCTCTTCAAATTCCTGAAAGCGCCCTATTTCGAGATCGAGAACCCGGCCGACCGGGCCGTGCCCACCGTAAAATTCTAGAGCATTTTGTTTTGTCGCATTTCCGAACGGAAAACCGGTATCCACTTTTCCCGGAAACGCTCTCATTCCGGAGCCCCTTCATGATGCGGATTGCCGCCCTCCTGGCGCTGTGGCTCTGCCTTCTGGTCGGAGGCGCGGCCCGGGCGGAGGAATATTTCGACCGCTACCATTCCGACATCGCCGTCGCGAAGAACGGCACCCTGACCGTGACGGAGACGATCCGCGTCCATGCCGAGGGCAACCGGATCCGCCGCGGCATCTATCGCGATTTCCCGCTGACCTTCGTCGATGCCGGCGGGCGCGAGCGCGAGGTGGGCTTCACGATCCTGAGCGTCGAGCGCGACGGGCGGCCGGAACCCTACCGCACGGAAACCATCCGCCGCGGCATCCGCATCTATTTCGGCTCGGCCGACGTGCTGCTCGACCCGGGTTTCCACGAGTACCGCCTGACTTACGAGACGACGCGGCAGATCCGCTTCTTCGACGCGCATGACGAACTGTTCTGGAACGTCACCGGCACCGAATGGGCCTTTCCGATCGAGAAGGCGACGGCGACGGTGACGCTGCCGGCGGGCGTGCGGGCGCAGGACCTGACCGTCTTCACCGGCCCGCTCGGCGCCACGGGCAAGGATGCGCGCGGCGAGAACGGCGGCAACCGGGCGACCTTCGAGACGACGCGCGCGCTGGGCCCGAACGAGGGCCTGACGATCGGCGTGAAGATGCCGGCCGGCAGCATTAGCCGGCCGAGCCCGGCGGAGGAGCGCGCGCTGTTCCTCAAGGACAACCGCAACCTCTTCCTCGCCTTCGGCGGCCTCGTGCTGGTCGTCGGCTACTATCTGTGGGCCTGGCTCTCCGTCGGCCGCGACCCGGCGCGCGGCGTCGTCGTGCCGCGCTGGGATGCGCCGGAGGGCATATCGCCGGCGCTGGTCAACTATATCGACGAGAAGGGGTTCGGCCGGCAGGGCTGGACGGCGATTTCCGCCGCCTTCCTCAATCTTGCCGTCAAGGGCCTCGTCGAACTGAAGGACCTGAAGAATTCCATCACCGTCACCCGCACGCAAAAGCCGCCCGAAAGGCCCCTGCCGACCGGCGAGGCGGCGCTCCTCAAGACCATGGGCGCGGCGGGCAGCACCTTCGTCATCGACAAGTCGAACGGCAAGCGCGTGCAGTCGCTGGGCCACGATTTCAGCCAGGCGATGGAGAAGGAGCACCGCTACAAATACTACCTCGCCAACTGGCCGCAGGTGATCGGCGGCATCCTGCTCTCGCTCGCCTGCCTCGCGGCGCTGCTGATCTTCGGCTCGCTGCCGGAGGAAGGCATCGTGCTCGTCATCCTGCCGGTCTTCGCCTCGGTCTTCGTGTCGATCTTCGCGCTGGCGCTCGGGCAGAACTTCCGCCGGGCGAAAACGCTCGGCGCGCGCATCCTCGCCGTCGCGATGATCGCCTTTGTCGGCTTCGTCTTCCTCACGGTTTTCGGCGGCGTCCTCGTCACTCTGTTCGTCACCAGCGCGGCGGCCGGCCAGGTGCCGCTCTTTGCCGCCGTCGGCGGCATCGTCGTTACCAATCTCGTCTTCTTCTTCCTGATGGGCGCGCCGACGCCGCTCGGCCGCAAGATGATGGACGGCATCGAGGGCCTGCGGCAATATCTGACGCTTGCCGAGAAGGACCGCATGAACATGGCCGGCGCGCCGGACATGTCGCCGCGCCATTACGAGACCCTGCTGCCCTACGCCGTGGCGCTCGGCGTCGAAAAGCCCTGGTCGGAGACCTTCGGCCGCTGGCTCGCCGCCGCCGCGGCGGCCGGTGGTGCCGCCGCCGCCTACCAGCCCGCCTGGTATCATGGCGAGGGCTTTTCCTCCGGCCGCTTCTCCGATCGCATGGGCGGCTTTGCCGGCTCCATGGCGGGCACCATGACCGCCTCCCTGCCCGATCCGCCGAAAAGCTCCTCCTCCGGTTTCTCCTCGGGCGGTGGCGGCGGCTCCTCCGGCGGCGGCGGGGGCGGCGGCGGAGGCGGCGGCTGGTAGGCGATCGCCGCTTCGGCCCGACTTTTCGGGTTTGGGCGGATGACATTTGGCTTGAGGCTTGCTAAGTCCCCGCCAGTCGAAAAATCCATCAGTCAGTGACCCCCATGCCCGATCTTCTGCTTGAACTCCGCTCCGAGGAAATCCCCGCCCGCATGCAGCGCAAGGCGGCGGGCGATCTGAAGAAGCTCGTCACCGACGCGCTGGTGGATGCGGGACTGACCTATGAGGGCGCGCGCGAATACTGGACGCCGCGCCGCCTGACGCTCGATATCCGCGGCCTCAACGCCCGATCGAGCGACGTGCGCGAGGATATCAGGGGCCCGACGACCTCCGCCCCCGAACAGGCGATCCAGGGTTTCCTGCGCAAGGCGGGCCTCGCCTCGGTTTCCGAGGCTCATGTCCATTCGGACCCGAAGAAGGGCGATTACTACGTCGCCCACATCGTCAAGCCGGGCCGCCCCGCCGACGAGATCATCGCCGGGGTGATGCCGGGCATCATCCGCAACTTCCCCTGGCCGAAATCGATGCGCTCCGGCGTCGCCTCGGCAAAGCCCGGCGCCTTGCGCTGGGTGCGCCCGCTGCAGTCGATCGTCTGCACTTTCGGCTCTGAGACCGAGGAAACCCGTATCGTGCCCTTCGAGGTCGACGGCCTCGTCGCCGGCAACGTCACCTACGGCCACCGCTTCCATGCGCCGGAGGCGATCACCGTGCGCCGCTTCGCGGACTATGTCGCCAATCTGGAGAAGGCCAGGGTCGTGCTCGACGCCGAGCGCCGCAAGCAGATCATCGCCACCGACGCCAACAACATCGCCTTTGCGAGCGGCCTCGAACTGGTCGAGGACGAGGGCCTGCTAGAAGAGGTCTGCGGCCTCGTCGAATGGCCACAGGTGCTGATGGGCACCTTCGAGGAGGAATTCCTGGCGATCCCCTCGGAGATCATCCGCCTCACCATCAAGACGAACCAGAAATGCTTCGTCACCCGCAAGCCGGGCGCCGAAACGCTCTCCAACCACTTCATCCTCATCTCGAACATCGAGGCGAAGGACGGCGGCAAGGAGATCGTGCACGGCAACGGCAAGGTCGTGCGCGCCCGCCTGTCGGACGCCAAGCACTTCTGGCTGCGCGACCAGCGCGACCTGCCGGACCTCGACACGCTGAAGGCCCCGGCCGAGAAATTCGGCCTCGACCTCGCAAAGCCGCTCGACCAGCGCATGGCCAAGCTCGACGCGCTGAACGTCACCTTCCATGCCAAGCTCGGGACGCAGGGGCAGCGCGTGGAGCGCATCCGCAAGCTGGCCTCCGAACTCGCCCCCATCATCGGCGCCGATGCGGCGCTGGTCGACCGGGCCGTCGTGCTCGCCAAGGCGGACCTGCGCACCGAGGCCGTCGGCGAATTCCCGGAACTTCAGGGCATCATGGGCCGCAAATATGCCGCGCTCCAGGGCGAGGACGCCGCCGTCGCCGAGGCAATCGAGGACCACTACAAGCCGCAAGGCCCTTCCGACCGCGTGCCGGCGGGCAAGGTGGGCCTCACCGTGGCGCTCGCCGACAAGCTCGACACGCTGATCGGCTTCTGGGCGATCGACGAGAAGCCGACCGGCTCGAAGGACCCCTATGCGCTGCGCCGCGCCGCCCTCGGCGTCATCCGCATGCTGCTCGAAAAGAACATCCGCCTGCCGCTCGGCTCCGTCGTCAAGGATGCGGACCTCGTCGCCTTCTTCCACGACCGCCTGAAGGTCTATCTGCGCGACTTGGGCGCGCGCCACGACCTGATCGACGCCGTGCTGACGCCCGAGGCCGACGATCTCCTGATGGTGGCCCGCCGCGTCGAGGCGCTGACGGCCTTCATCACCTCGGAAGACGGCCGCAACCTTCTCGCCGGCACCAAGCGCGCCACGCAGCTTCTGGCCGCCGAGGAGAAGAAGGGCACCGTCGTCGAAGGCGCCGTCTCGGCCGACCTTCTGAAACTCGACGCCGAAAAGGCCCTCCACGCCGCCGTGGAGACCGCGACGAAGGACGCCGCTGCCGCCGTCGCCGGGGAGGATTTCCGCTTCGCCATGGAAGCCCTGTCGATGCTGCGCGCGCCGGTCGACCAGTTCTTCAACGACGTGCTGGTCAACGACGAGGATCCCGCCATCCGCGCCAACCGCCTCGCCCTCCTCTCCGCCATCCGGGCGGCAACGGGCACGGTCGCGGATTTCTCCAGGATCGCGGGATAGGTCGGGCCTTGAGGAGGGGAGCACATACGCTTGCGCCCCCGCTTGAGGTCAGGGGCGCAAAACGTCCGCTTTCGCGGATTCCTGTCAGCCTGGAGGGACTGAGAGGCAGGGCGTCCTCAATATGGGGTCAGTTGAGCCGAAGTTCAAACCCTGCCGGATCAAACTCCCGTGAAGTCGCCATGCCGGCCGTAACCGTCGGGTGGGCCGCAGCCTCGTCCAGCGCGCCGGTGCGGGCGCCGGCATCGACGGTTTCCAGGCTCGTGGCCTTCTCGTTCGCCGGCTTCTCGGCCTCGGCGGCCTGATGGACCTCCGCCGGCGCCTTGCTGACGAAGAGCACGGGCGAACCGCCCATCCAGGCTTCCGTGCGGAAGATCTTGCGCTCGCCGTTCTCCTCGCGGATCTCCACCTTCTGCGTGCCGGGGTCGATGGCATCGACATGGTAGGTGGCGTGTTTCGGCTTCGGCTTCAGCGCCGGGCAATCGTCGCAGCGGACCGCCGAAATGCTGGAGCCGCCGGACGATGCCGCGGCGAGGGGCTCGATCGAACCCGCGAAGGCGGGGGCGGCAAGAAGCATGACGGCGAAGGTCGGCAGCAGGGTACGCATCAACGGTCTCCCTTATGGTTGTAGGGAGAATAGCGCCTGCCGGTTACGGCCCCGTCAGGGGAAATGGTAAAATTTGAACGATCCGGCGTTTTTCCCGCCCGGCCTTACGCCTTTTCGCGCGCGACGGCGCGCCAGCCGATGTCGCGGCGGCAGAAGCCGTTGTCCCATTCCACCCGATCGAGCGCCTGGTAGGCCGCCTTTTGCGCCTCCGCGACGGTCCTTGCGACGGCCGTGACGTTGAGCACGCGCCCGCCCGTCGCCACCAGCTGGCCGTCCTTCAGCGCTGTGCCGGCATGAAACACCATGCTGGCCGCGTCGTCGGCCGGCAGCGAGCGGATCGGCGTGTTCTTCTCATAGGCGCCCGGATAGCCCTTCGAGGCCATGACGACGGTGAGCGCCGGCGCATCGCGCCAGGCGGCGGTGACCGTGTCGAGCCGGCCGGTCGCGGCCGCATGCAGGATCGGCAGCAGGTCGCTTTCCAGCCGCATCATCAGCACCTGGCATTCCGGATCGCCGAAACGCACATTGTATTCGATGAGTTCGGGGCCCTTGGCCGTGATCATCAGCCCGGCGAAGAGCACGCCCTGGAAGGGGTGGCCGTCGGCGGCCATGCCGCGGATCGTCGGCTCGATGATCTCCTTCATGGTGCGCGCGACCATCTCCGGCGTCATCACCGGGGCGGGCGAATAGGCGCCCATGCCGCCGGTATTGGGGCCGGTGTCGCCGTCGCCGACGCGCTTGTGGTCCTGCGCGGAGGCGAGCGGCAGGGCGTTCACGCCGTCGCACAGGCAGAAGAAGCTCGCCTCCTCGCCGTCGAGGAAGGCTTCCACCACGACTTCCGCGCCCGCCGCGCCGAAGGCGCCGTCGAAGCAGTCGTCCACGGCGGCCAGCGCCTCGTTAAGCGTCATGGCGACGGTCACGCCCTTGCCGGCGGCAAGCCCGTCCGCCTTGATGACGATCGGCGCGCCCTCGCGCTCGACATAGGCCTTGGCGGCGGCGGCATCGGTGAAGCGCCGGTAGGCGCCGGTGGGGATGTCGTACTTGGCGCACAGGTCCTTGGTGAAGCCCTTGGAGCCTTCGAGTTGCGCGGCGGCGGCCGAGGGGCCGAAGACGTCGATGCCGGCGGCGCGCAGCACGTCGGCCATGCCGGCGACGAGCGGGGCTTCCGGCCCGACCACCACGAAGGTGACGCCGTTCTCGCGGCAGAAGGCGGCGACCGCGGCGTGATCGTCGAGGTCGAGCGTAACGAGCGTCGCGCAGGCGGCGATGCCGGGATTGCCGGGGGCGGCATAGAGCCGCTCCAGCAGAGGCGATTGCGCGAGCTTCCAGGCAAGGGCGTGCTCGCGTCCGCCCGATCCGATCAACAGAACCTTCATGCCCATACCCTCGATCCGTCCTTCGTTGCTGGCGGGTTAAGGGGACGGGGCCGAAAGGTCAAGGGTTGCCGGACGATGGAGGGCGTCTGTCCACCCGAAGCACCCCTGTCACCCGGGGAACCGCGCGGCGGCGCGTTCTGGCCGATAGTCGCGTCACCAACAACGCGAACCTCGAAGCAACCGCCATGAAAGCCCTCGTCCTCACCATCAACGTCCTCGGTTTCACCGCCCTCTTCCTCGCCTATACGATGGGCGCCGCGGTCGACCGTCCGTCGGGTGTGCGCCGGGCGCTCCAGACCTATGCCGGCCAGCTTCCCACCGGCGCGATGCCGACGCTGAAGCCCGTCTGGGAACTCGGCGTGAAGGTTTCGACGCTGGCTTGAGCGGATACCAAGCTCCTCATCCGGCCTGCCGGCCACCTTCTCCTTGGCTGCGGGGCGAAGGGGATGTGCCGCGCCGGTTTCCCCAACCAATGCACGTTTGCAAGGCAAGTCCCCTCGCCCCGCTTGCGGGGAGAGGGTTAGAGTGAGGGGCAAATTTCAGATCGAGCGGGTGATGCCGCCGTCGACGCGGATGTTCTGGCCGGTGATGTAGGCGGCGCCGTCGGAGGCGAGGAAGGCCACGGTGGCGGCGATCTCCTCGCTCGTGCCGTAGCGCTTCATCGGCACGCCGTCGCGCCGCTCCTCGGTCGCCGGCAGGCTGTCGATCCAGCCGGGCAGCACGTTGTTCATGCGGATGTTGTCGGCCGCATAGGTGTCGGCGAAGATCTTGGTGAACGAGGCGAGGCCCGCGCGGGCGACCGCCGAGGTCGGGAACATCGAACTCGGCTCGAAGGCCCAGGCGGTGGAGATGTTGATGATGACGCCGGACTTCTGCTTCTGCATGACCGGGGTGACGAGGCGCGTCGGGCGAACGGCATTGAGGAAATAGACGTCGATGCCCGTATGCCAGTCCTCGTCGGTAAGATCGAGGATCGGCTTGCGGGGGCCGTGGCCGGCGCTGTTGACCAGCACGTCGATGCGGCCCCAGCGCTCCAGCGCGCCGTCGACGAGGCGCTTCAGGTCGTCGTTCGACTGGTTGGAGCCGGTGACGCCGAAGCCGCCGCTCTCGGCCGCCAGCGCCTCGCCCTTGCCGGAGGAGGACAGGACGGCGATCCTGAAGCCGTCCGCCGCCAGCCGCTTCGCCGCCGCAGCGCCCATGCCGCTGCCGCCCGCCGTGATGATCGCTACCTTTTCCATGTCGTTCCTCCCGGTTGGATTCAAGCCGCGTTGCCGGCCCAGTTCGCGCCGCCGGCATCCGTCAGAAGGAAGGCCTCGCCGCAGGCTTTGGCCAGCGTGCGCACGCGCAGGATGTAGCTCTGGCGCTCGGTGACGGAGATGACGCCGCGGGCGTCGAGCAGGTTGAAGACATGGCTGGCCTTGATGCACTGGTCGTAGGCCGGCAGCACGCATTTGTGCAAGGCATTGCCGTCGCCCGGCGCGCCGGCGGCAAGCAGCGCCTGGCACTCCTTCTCCGCATCGATGAAATGGCGGTGCAGCATGGCGGTGTCGGCGAACTCGAAATTGTGGCGGGAATATTCCTGCTCGGCCTGCAGGAAGACGTCGCCATAGGTGATCTTTTCCGCGCCCTCGCGGCCGTTGAAATTGAGGTCGTAGACGTTGTCGACGCCCTGCACATACATGGCGAGGCGCTCCAGGCCGTAGGTCAATTCGCCCGCGACGGGGGAGCATTCGATGCCGCAGACCTGCTGGAAATAGGTGAACTGTGAGACCTCCATGCCGTCGCACCAGCATTCCCAGCCGAGGCCCCAGGCGCCGAGCGTCGGGCTTTCCCAGTCGTCCTCCACGAAGCGCACGTCATGCAGCAGCGGATCGAGGCCGATGGCGGCGAGCGAGCCGAGATAGAGCTCCTGCAGGTTCGACGGGTTGGGCTTCAGGATGACCTGGTACTGGTAATAGTGCTGCAGGCGGTTCGGGTTCTCGCCGTAGCGGCCGTCGGACGGGCGGCGCGAGGGCTGCACATAGGCGGCGCGCCACGGGCGGGGGCCGAGCGCGCGCAGCGTGGTCGCCGGATGGAACGTGCCGGCGCCCACCTCCATGTCGTAGGGCTGGAGCACCGCGCAGCCCTTGTCCGCCCAGTAGTTGTGCAGCGTCAGGATGAGCGCCTGGAAGGAGCGCGTCGGGTTCATGTGGTCAGGCAGGGCGGCAGGGGTCATCGGTTTCGTCCGGGCATTCTTGGAAAGGTGCCGGACTGGTGCCACGATGCGCCTTGGGGGTCAAGGGTTTCAGCCCCCGGCCCCCTCAATGCATCAATGCCGTTCGAGCGAGCGGAAGAGGCCGGAGCCGGCGGCCTGGGTGACGGCCTGCACGCGCTGCGGGGCAAGGCCCGGCACCGGCCGCACCTGGCGGCGAAGCCCGCCCGGGATGCGCGCGCCGTACCAGGCGGCGAGTCTCGGAAGCTCGCGGCCGAGCGTGCTCTCCGCCTGCCAGCCGAGCCCCTCCAGCGCCCGCGTGTCGAGCGGCGGACGGCTGACATTGTCCGGCCGGCCGGCGGTGAGGCTGACGCCGGAGACCGGGTCCTGCACGGCATCGAGCACGAGGCGGGTGATCGAGAGGATATCGAGAAAATCCTCGCCGGCGACATTGTAGGTGGCGTTCTCCGCCCCGCGCCTCACCACCGCGCGCAGCGCCGAGCAGAAATCCGCCATGGCGACGAAACCGCGCCTCTGCCGGCCGTCGCCATGCACCGGCAGCGGCCGGCCGACGGCGGCAAGCTCGAGGAAGCGCGGCAGCAGCTTTTCGGTGTTCTGGCGCGTGCCGACGATGTTGGCCGGGCGCAGCACGCGGATATCGAGGCCGAAAGAGCGGCGAAGGCCGGCGATCAGCATCTCGGCGGCGGCCTTGGAGGCGCCGAGCGGATTGTCGGGCAGGAGCGGCGCCATCTCGCCGACCGGCTGGCCGTTGCCGGCACCGTAAACCTCGGCGGAGCTGACATGGATCATCAGCGGCACGCGGCGGCGGCCCATCGCCTCGACCAGGACCTGCGTGCCCAGCGCATTGGCCAGCGTGAACCGCTCCGGCACCGACAGGGCGCGCTCGACATGGCTCTCGCCGGCCGCATGCACGACGAGGTCCGCATCCTTCAGGATTTCCGTGACGAGGTCGAGATTGCCGACATCGCCCTCCTGCAAGGTCACGCGGCCGGTGCGGAAGGCGGCGTCGAGATGCGACATGTCGGCGGCATAGGTGAAGGCGTCGAGCACGCGGATGCGCGCATTCGGGCAGTGGGCGATGAGGTCGTCGACGATATGCGAACCGACGAAGCCGGCACCGCCCGTCACGACGATGGTGCGGATCCGGTCGAGGTCGAGCGAGGCCATTGGGTATTCTCCGTTCACTGCCGGGCCGCCCTCGTGGCGCCCCTGACCGCTAGATCGGCCTTCCCACCCGCGGCGGCAACGCCGGCCGGCGGCCGCAAGGCTTATATCCGGCGTTAACCTTACGCAGCATGGTTAATGTGCCGGAGCCGCACGCCGCGGCCCGCCGTCCGGTCCCGCGCTGGCACACAGCCGTGCCTTGTCCCCGGCCTGTCGACATTGCCGCGAATCGCCCTAGTCGTCGTCGCGGCGCAGGCGATATTCGCCGGTCTCCGGGTCCTTGACGAGCGTGCCCGTCGCGCCGGTGCGGCGTTCCTCTTCCGAACGCTTGCGCAACCGGCTCAAGCGCTCGGCATCGGCCACGAACTTGCGATAGCCGTACCAGGCAAGACCGACGACCAGCAGCAGAAAGATGATCTGGGCCATCGCCCCTCCCCTTGTTTTCCCGGCGCCCTATCCGGAAAGGCCGAAGCGGCCCCACAGCGCCTTTTCTTCCGCAAGGCCCGCCACGGCGGCCACGCCCGCAGAGCCTATACGCTCCGCCATGTCGCCGGGAAGCCCCCCGATGCCGGGCGCCCTGCGACCGAACAGCCCCTTGGGCGCGGAAACCAGCTCCAGCCGCGTCTTTTCGCCATAGCGCTTCTTCAGTTCCGCGCGCATGTCGGCAAGGCCGTCGACGAGGCCGAGCGCCACGCCGCGCCCGCCGGTCCAAAACAGGCCGGAGAAGAGATCGGGGTCGTCGGCCAGTTTCGCGCCGCGCCGCTCCTTCACCATGTCGATGAACACCTGGTGGATCTCGAGCTGCAGGGATTTGAGATATTCGATCTCGCTCTCGCGCTCGGGCTGGAAGGGATCGAGGATCGCCTTGTTCGTACCGGCCGTGTAGACGCGCCGCTCGACGCCGATCTTCTTCAGCATTTCCGGAAAGCCGAAGCCGCCCGAGACGACGCCGATAGAGCCAACGATCGAGGTCGGGTCGGCAAAGATCTCGTCGCCGGCAAGAGCGATCATGTAGCCGCCGGAGGCCGCCACGTCCTCGACGAAGACCAGCACGCGCTTGTTCTTCTCCGTTGCAAGCTCGCGGATGCGCTGGAAGATCAGCCGCGACTGCACGGGCGAGCCGCCCGGCGAATTGATGGAGATGGCGACGGCCGGGGCCTCCTTGTAGGCGAAGGCCTTTTCCAGCGCGGGCGCGGCGCTGGCGAGATTGAGCGCCGGCCGGAACTGGCTGCCCGCCGCCATGATCGCCCCCTGCAGCCGGACGACCGGGATCGCGACCCCCTCCTTGCGGAACCTCTTGGGCACCAGCGTCTTCAAAAATCCGGCCATCGCGCGATCCTGTCTCCTGTTCGTCTGCCCGGCTGATGTATGCATGGCGGGCGAAAACGCAAGGCAATCACGGAATATTCAGGGTTGCGACAGGCGCGGATAGCGTGCCCGGCCGTTGTTGAGGTCGTCGACGAAGGGGGTGAAGGCGTGGCGGCCGGGCTCGTGCATGACGAGGGGCATGCGCAGCGCGAGCCCCGCGCGCGAGCCCTTGATGGCGGTGACGAGGATGCGCAGCGCCGGCTCACCCGGGCGGGGATGGAGGCCGGTGACCTCGATGCCGCCGAAGCGGCGGCCGCAGGCGGCGATGATCTCGGCGATCGATTGCGGCCGGGCGATGAGCGAGAGCTGGCCGCCCGGCTTCAGGATCGCGCCGGCCGTACGGATCCAGCGCTCGAAGAGGTCGTGCTCCATCGCATGGGCCTCGGCCTTCAGCGCGTCCGGCGTGCGGCTGCCGATGCGGTCGTTGAAGGGCGGGTTCATGATGACGTGGTCGAAGACCTCGTCGGCAAGGCCCGCCGCCACGCGCGCCGCGCCCGCCAGACCCACATCGGCCTCCAGCACCTCGACGCGGGCCGAGAAGGCCGCGTTCTCCGCAAGCCCCGCCGACTTGCGGGCGAAACCGGCCATCAGCGGCGAGCGCTCGACGAGCAGCACCTCGGCCTTCTCGTTGCATGCGGCGACGGCAAGGCCGGCAGCCCCCGCCCCCGCGCCGAGATCGGCGACGCGCATCGGCCCCTCGCCCGCCACCAGCGCGGCGAGCAGCATGGCGTCCATGCCCGAGCGATGGCCGATGCCCTTCGGTTGGACGACGTGGAAACGGCCGCGGTGGAAGGCGTCGATGGTTTCGGTGACGATCATGGGCGGGCCGTCCTTCGCGTGTGGGGGCGGGCTTGGCCTACCCCCCTCTGCCCTGCCGGGCATCTCCCCCACAGGGGGGGAGATTGGATCGTGGCACCACTCTGCCCCAAGTCGATCTCCCCCCCTGTGAGGGAGATGCCCGGCAGGGCAGAGGGGGGTGCTCCGAATGCAGCCTTCACTGCGAAAACCATTGCCCTCACGCCCGCAGCTCCGCCGCCAGCCCCGCATCCTTGAGGATCCGCCGCGCCTCGTCCTCCCGGTCGCTCTCGACCAGGAAACGGCGGGGCAGCATGCCGAGGGAGCCTTCGAGGATGCTCATCGCCTGATCGGCGATCAGGCAATGGATTCCCGCCTCCTTCATCAGGCTTTCCGCAAAGGAAAGCAGGACGGCGTCGTTGGTGCGGATCAATTCGATCATTCCGGTCGTTTTCCAGCCATAATTGGTAAGGCGGGACAATTCGCCTCTTGCCGCAGGAAGCCCCGCTTTCTATTGTCTTTCAATAAAAATGAACAGGAGTCCGGGCATTTGGGCGTCGTGATACCGCTTGAAGAAGGCAAAAACAAACAGGCATCGGTGAAGCCGCTCGTCGATCTCACGAAGGCCGACATGGAGCGGGTGAACCAGCTCATCCTGTCGAAGGCCGGCTCCGACGTCGCGATGATCCCGGAGGTCGCCAACCACCTGATCTCCTCCGGCGGCAAGCGCCTGCGCCCCATGCTGACACTCGCCGCCGCGGCGCTGTTCGGCTATGACGGCGACCAGCACGTCAAGCTCGCCACCAGCGTCGAGTTCATGCACACGGCAACGCTGCTGCACGACGACGTGGTGGACGAGAGCGACATGCGCCGCGGCAAATCCACCGCCCGCATGATCTGGGGCAACCAGGCGAGCGTGCTCGTCGGCGATTTCCTGCTCGGCCAGGCCTTCAAGATGATGGTCGAGGTCGGCTCGCTGGAGGCGCTGGACGTGCTGTCCACCGCCGCCACCGTGATCGCCGAGGGCGAGGTGCTGCAGCTCTCCGTCGCCAAGAACATGGAGACGACCGAGGACGACTATCTGGAAGTCATCCGCGCCAAGACGGCGGCACTCTTCGCCGCGGCCGCCGAAGTGGGTCCCATCATCGCCAATGTCGGCCGGGCCGAGCGCAACGCGCTGAAATCCTACGGCATGAATCTGGGCCTCGCCTTCCAGCTCGTCGACGATGCGCTCGACTACGGCGGCAAGGCGGCCGACCTCGGCAAGAACACCGGCGACGATTTCCGGGAGGGCAAGATCACCCTGCCCGTCATACTCGCCTGGCGCCGCGGCACGACGGAAGACCGCGCCTTCTGGCGCGAGGCCATCGAGGGCGGCAAGAGCGACGACGCGAACCTCGAACGCGCCCTCGGCCTCATCACCCGCTATGGCGGGCTTTCGGACACCATCGCCCGCGCCCAGCACTACGGCATGATCGCGCGCGACGCGCTGGCGCCCCTGCCGGCCTCGCCCTGGAAGAACGCGCTGCTCGAAGTCATCGACTTCTCCATCGCCCGCGTCAGCTGACCGTAGCCGCGAAATCGGGGCGGCAGGATTTTCTTGCCGCACCGCGCCAAAAAAGCCATTCTCTGCCGTCATGAGTCCGTGATTGATTTGGGCGCGAGCGCGACCGGATTGGTCACGGCATTCCCCACACAGGGCTTCGGCAAAGTTTCCGGCGAAAGGCATTTTAATGCGGCATTCCCTTCTCCTTCGGCTTCTCTCCGGCGTGGCGATCATCGCGGCCGGCATCGCGTTCGCCGGCCCTCCCGCGGCTTACGCGGAGGAAAAGCCTGCGACCGCCGCCGCCGAGGAGACGCCGTTCGACCCGCTCAGCGTCAACACCTTCTCCGGTGCATTCCTCGCCGCCCGCACGGCCGATTTCGACAAGGAATACGAGACCGCCGTCGCGCTCTACAAGATCGCCCTGCAGTTCGACCCCACCAACAAGGACGTCAAGCAGCGCCTGATGGTGACGCAGCTGATGAACGGCGATTTCGAGGAGGGCGTGAAGCTCGCCGACGCGCTGCGCAACGACCCCGCGGTCGAGCGCATCACCGCCGTGGTGCGCGGCATGGAGGCGATCCGCAAGCGCGAATACAAGAGCGCCGAGAAGATCCTCGTCTATAACGGCCCGAACGACCTCGACCGCATGATGAACGACCTCCTGCTCGCCTGGGCCAAGTTCGGCGACGGCAAGCCGAAGGAAGCGCTCAAGCTGATCGGCGGCATGGAGGGGCCGGACTGGCTCGCCATCTTCAAGAACTACCATGCCGGGGCGCTGGCCGCCGCGGCCGGTGACAAGGCGACGGCGCGCGCCCGGCTCAACGACGCCGTCCTCGACCGCAACGGCGCGAGCGCGGCGCCGGACACCTTCATCCGCGCCGTGATGGCGCTCGCCCGGCTCGAAGCCCATGAGGGCAACAAGCAGAAGGCGCTCGACGCCATCTCGGTCGGCGACAGCTTCATCACCAGCTATGCGCCGCTGAAAGCGCTGCGCCAGAGCATCGAGGCCGGCGAGAAGCAGGAGCAGCAGGTGCGCACCGCCGCGCAGGGCGCCGCCGCCGTGCTCTTCTCGATCGGCGGCGCGCTCAACCGTGACGGCGCCGAAGACATCGTCTCGCTCTATCTCCAGGCCGCCCGCGCGCTCGACCCCGACAGCGACGACATGCTGGTTCTGCTGGGCGGGCTCGCCGAGAACCAGAAGAAGCCGGAGCGGGCGATCGAATATTACCGCGCCGTGCCGGAAAAATCGCCGATGCGGCGCATTTCCGAGCTGCAGCTCGGCCTGAACCTCGCCGATACGGGCAAGGTGCCGGAAGCCAAGAAGCACCTGCAGGAGCTGATCGAGGCCGATCCGGCGGACCTGCGCTCCTATCTCGCGCTCGGCAGCGTGCTGTCGGATGCCAAGGACTACAAGGAGATGGCCGCGCTCTACGATCGCGCCGTCGCGGCCATCGGCCCGGTTCCCACGCGCAACCACTGGAGCATCTTCTTCCAGCGCGCCATTGCCTATGAGCGGCTGAAGGAATGGGAGAAGGCCGAACCGAACTTCCGCAAGGCGCTGGAGCTGAACCCGGAACAGCCGCAGGTGCTGAACTATCTCGGCTATTCCTGGGTCGACATGAACATCAATCTCGACGAGGGCCTGGACATGATCCGCCGGGCCGTCAGCATCAAGCCGGACGACGGCTACATCGTCGATTCGCTCGGCTGGGCCTATTATCGCCTCGACCGCTTCTCCGACGCGGTGGCGGAGCTGGAACGCGCGGCGGAGCTGAAGGCCGGCGACCCGACGATCAACGACCACCTCGGCGACGCCTACTGGCGCGTCGGCCGCAAGCTGGAGGCCACCTTCCAGTGGAACCGTGCGCTCGGCCTGAAGCCGGAAGAGGCCGAGATCCCGAAGATCAAGCTGAAGATCGAGAACGGCCTGCCCGAACTGAAGAAGACCGAGCCGGCCTCCGCCGAAGCCAAGGACGAAAAGCCGGTGCAGAACCCCTCGCCCGAGGGCACGGCGGCCGACCGCAAGTCCTGACGCCGCATGGCTGACGCCGACGCATTGTCGCGGTTCGCGGTCGTCGAGCCGGCCCCGGCCAAGATCAACCTCGCGCTCGCCGTCACCGGCCGGCGCGAGGATGGCTACCACCTCCTCGACAGCCTCGTGACCTTCACCGCCGTCGGCGACCGCATCGGCCTTGCGCCGGCGGCCGAGGACCGCTTCACCCTCAGCGGCCGCTTCGGCGGGGCGCTTTCGGCCGGCGCCGACAACCTCGTCACCCGCGCCCGCGACCGGCTGCGCGCGGCGCTCGCCACGACCGGGCAGGCGGCGCCGCCGGTGCACATCCATCTCGAAAAGAACCTGCCCATCGCATCGGGCATCGGCGGCGGCTCGGCGGATGCCGCCGCGACGCTGCGCGGCCTCCTTAGGCTGTGGCGGGCGGCGCTGCCCGGCGATGCGCTGGAGGCGCTCGCCCTCGGCCTCGGCGCGGATGTGCCGATGTGCCTTGCCGGCCGGCCGCTGCTGGCGCGCGGCGTCGGCGAGGAAATCACCCCCGTCGCCCTGCCGGCCCTTGCCATGGTGCTGGCCAATCCGCTCGTCGGCGTTTCGACGCCCGCTGTCTTCCAGGCGCTCGCTTCGCGCAACAACCCGCCGCTTGCCCTTGCGGGCGCCGCCGGCTGGGCGGATGCGCTTTCGGGCCTTCGCAACGACCTGGAGCCCGCTGCCCGCCGACTCTGCCCGCAAATCGCCGTCATCGCCGAGAGCCTTGCGACAACAGGTCCCGCCCTCGTGCGCATGTCCGGTTCCGGCGCGACCTGCTTTGCGCTATACGAGACGGACGCGGCCGCCGGGACCGCGGCTGCGGCACTCGCGTGCCGGCATCCGCACTGGTTTTTCGCCGCCACGCGCACGCTTGAAGGAACCGACAATGGCGCATATTGACGAGACGAGGCCTTTCATTCCGGTCGGCATCGCCGTGCTCACCGTGTCCGACACGCGCAGCCTCGACACGGACCGCTCCGGCGACACGCTCGTCGCGCGCATCACGGAGGCCGGGCACCGCCTTGCCGGCCGCGCCATCGTGACGGACGACGTGGCCGCGATCCGCGCGACGGTGGAGGCCTGGACGCGCGACGACGCGGTGGACGTCGTCATCACCACGGGCGGCACGGGCTTCACCGGCCGCGACGTGACGCCGGAAGCGCTGGAGCCGCTGTTCGAAAAGCGCATGGACGGCTTTTCCGAAGTCTTCCACCGCATCTCCTACGACAAGATCGGCACCTCGACGATCCAGTCGCGCGCGACCGGCGGCGTCCTCAACGCCACCTTCATCTTCGCGCTGCCGGGCTCGCCCGGTGCCTGCAAGGACGCCTGGGACGGCATCCTGAAGGCGCAGCTCGACTATCGCCACATGCCCTGCAATTTCGTGGAGATCATGCCGCGGCTGGACGAGCACCTGAAGCGCACGGCCGGCTGACCTGTTCCCCGGGAGACTGCGCCCCGCCCGCACCGCCTCTATGACTTTCCCACCCCGACGGATTTGAGGAGAGGACAATGGCACGCACGATCACCGGCACCAACGGCGCGGACCGCATCGTCCAGGGCGGCAGCATCAACAATACCGAACTGACGATCTTCGCCCGCGGCGGCGCGGACACCATCATCCTCAACCGCACCGACGATTTCGGCGGCCGCAACCAGGTGGATGCCGGCAAGGGCAACGACAGCGTCGTCAACATGAAGGAGGACGGCAACGTCATCCTGCTCGGCGCCGGCAACGACACCTATGTGGGCACCGGCTTCGGCTCCTTCGCCAACGAGCGCGCCGATATCGTCAAGGCCGGCTCGGGCAACGACAAGATCGCCGTCAGCACCTTCAAGAGCAGCTATTTCGGCGAGAGCGGCAAGGACAGCTTCTTCTCCGTCGGCCAGCAGAACACCTTTCACGGCGGCTCGGGCACCGATTCGATCAGCTATATCGCGCGCGACGACGACAACGTGCTCGGCGGTTCGGGCGTCGCCATCGATCTCGGCGCGGGCCTGGCGCAGACCGGCGCCAACCGCTTCGAACGCCTGATCAGCATCGAGAACGCCGCCGGCACGGCCGTCGCCGACGCCATTGCCGGCTCCGGCGTCGGAAACGTCCTCAAGGGCCTTGGGGGCGACGACGAGATCGCCGGGCGCGGCGGCAACGACGTGCTCGTCGGCGGGCGCGGCATGGACCTGTTGCAGGGCGGCAGCGGCGCCGACCGTTTCGACTTCAACGGCCGGCTCGAATCGGCCGTCGGCGCGCGCCGCGACGTCATCCTCGACTTCGACCGCGGCGAAGGCGACCGCGTGGACCTGCGCGACATCGACGCCGATGCCGGCCGCGGCGGCAACCAGGCCTTCGACTTCATCGGCGCGAACGGCTTTTCCGGAACGGCGGGCGAATTGCGCTTTTCGGGCGGCATCGTCGCCGGCGACACCAACGGTGACGGCGCGGCGGATTTCGAGATCGCGCTTTCCGGCCTCACCAGCGCCTTCCGCGGCGATTTCCTGCTCTGACGGCGTCAGGCGGAAGCGTTCAACCGGCTTCCGCCCGCATGGCCTTCACGGCCCAGGCCGGCACCATCTCCACCGCGAGGCGGCGAACGCCGGCGCCCGTGGCGATGCCGGCGAGCGCCATGCCGGGGCTGAGCGCCGCAAGGGCCTGGCGCTTGCTGACGAGATAGCCCTGCTCCAGCGGCGCCGGACGGTGCAGAAGGCGCTGGAGGAAGGGCCGGCGATGGCTGCGCGAGCCGAGGAAGCGCGCCGGATTGCGGTTAACGGCCACATGGTCGACGACGGCATCCACCCACCCCACCATGGGCCGGGCGCCGGGCTCCAGCAACAGGAGCCAGTCGCCGCGGGCCGAGCCCAGCACATCCTTCATGTCCCACTCCGTCAGAAAGCGGCAGCCGGCGGCATCGGCCACCGTCGAGGAACCGTCGCGCGAGCCGTGATCGAGCACGATCACATCGCGCACGATACCCTCGACCGCGCCGGAGACGAGCGCCGCGAATGTCTGTGCAAGCTCCGCCTCGTTGTCGCGGCATTCCAGGATGACTGTCAGCATGCCTTCCCATACCGCATCGCAACATCGAATTCCACTGCCTCCCGCAGCCAAGCCGGCCCGCACTCGCGGTGGAGGCGCTCCGAATTTTGTTCTTGCAATGTTCTCATTTGCGCGATAGGAATATAGTCATTGAATCGGGGCCTGCCCCCGGCGGAGACAGCCATGAACGATCTAGCCAGCCTCAGGCAGGGCGCCCTTGCGCCCGGCCATGCGAAAGACGTTGCCGAAGCGCTGATGGCCGAGACGGGCATGCGCGTGGAGAGCGAGCGCCGGCGTGGCCGTGGCGCCGGCCTCAACTTCACCGGCCGCTTCGAGCCGGTGACGCGGGAGACCTTCGACGACGGCTGGCAGACGCTGGAGGAACTGCCGCCCTTCCGCACCGAGGTGCAGGTGGAAAAGCCGCGCAGCATCATCACGCGCAACGAATCGCCCGATATTCCCTTCGACCGCTCGATCAATCCCTATCGCGGCTGCGAACACGGCTGCATCTATTGCTTCGCCCGGCCGACCCATGCCTTCATGGGCCTGTCCGCCGGCCTGGATTTCGAGGCGCGGCTGTTTGCCAAGCCCGATGCGCCGAAGCTGCTGGAGCGCGAGCTTTCCAAACCCGGCTACAAGCCGCGCGTCATCGCGATCGGCACCAACACCGATCCCTACCAGCCGATCGAGAAGGAATGGCGCATCATGCGGCAGATCCTCGACGTGCTGGATGCGGCCAACCATCCGGTCTCGATCGTCACCAAGTCGGCGCTCGTGCTGCGCGACATCGACATCCTCGCGCGCATGGCGGCGCGCGGCCTTGCCTGGGTGGGGCTTTCCGTCACCACGCTCGACCGCAAGCTCGCCCGCACCATGGAGCCGCGCGCCGCGACCCCGCCGCGCCGGCTGGAGGCCATCCGCACGCTTTCTGCGGCCGGCATTCCCGTTGCGATCATGATGGCGCCGATCATTCCCGGCCTCAACGACCACGAGATCGAGCGCGTGCTCGATTCGGGCAAGGCGGCCGGGGCGCTGGAGGCGAGCTACGTGCTGCTGCGCCTGCCGCTGGAGGTGAGCCCCCTCTTTCGCGACTGGCTGCTGCGCCACTACCCGGACCGCTATCGCCACGTCATGTCGCTGGTGCGCTCCATGCGCGGCGGCAAGGATTACGACGCCGAGTTCGGCAAGCGCATGAAGGGCGCCGGTCCCTATGCCTGGCAGATCGCCCGCCGCTTCGAGATGGCGGCCAAGCGGCTGGAGCTGACCCGCACCCGCCGCAGCCTTGCCTGCGACCAGTTCGTGCCGCCTTCGGGCAGCGGCGTGCAGCTCTCGCTGCTGTAGGGCTTTGGTAATCCCGCCGGGCATCCGTGCCCGGCCCGTCCTTCCGGTCTGCCTTTCCCCGGGGCATGCCGGCAATCCTCCGGCGTCCGCCTCCTGCCGGGGGACTTGCAGGGAATCGGATGGATGTGCGAGGTTCGCCGCATGTCCCGTCCATCCTCCGATTCCCGCCTTCTCTTCGACCTGCCCGAGGCCCCCGATTTCCAGATGGAGGCCGCCGCGCGCGCGCGCGGCATCTGGCCGGTGGCCGGCACGGACGAGGCCGGCCGCGGCCCGCTGGCAGGTCCCGTCGTCGCCGCCGCCGTGATACTCGATCCCGACGATATCCCGGACGGGCTCAACGATTCCAAGCAGCTCAGCGCCCTCCGGCGCGAGGCGCTCTTCGCGCGGATCATGCAGTCGGCCTTCGTCTCCGTCGCGTCCAGTTCGTCGCGCCGCATCGATGCCATCGACATCCGCAAGGCGAGCCTCGACGCGATGCGCCGCGCCGTCGCCGGCCTGGAGATCGCGCCGAAGCTCGTCCTGGCCGACGGCCGCGACGTGCCGCCGGGCCTTGCCTGCGAGGGCCGCGCCGTCGTCAAGGGCGATGCCCGCTCGCTCTCCATCGCCGCCGCCTCCATCGTCGCCAAGGTGATGCGCGACCGCATGATGGCGCGCGCCGAGGAGACCTACCCCGGCTACGGCTTCGCCGTCCATGCCGGCTATGCCACCGAGGTGCACCGCAAGGCCATTGCCGCCATCGGCCCCTGCCGGCTGCACCGCATGAGCTTCCGGCCGCTCCGGCAGGATTGACCGGACCTTTGTCGCCGCAAGCGGACAAACGAAAAAGCCGGGCTTTCGCCCGGCTTTCTCAAATCATGCTGTGCCGAAGGCTCAGTTCAGGCGGGTCTTGACTTCGCTGATCGCGTTGTCGAAGAGCGCCTTGCCGGTGGCGGCATCGGCCTTGGCGGCGATGACCTTCTCGGCGGCGGCAACCGCGAGGTCGACGGCGGCGGCGCGCACGGCGTTGATCGCGTCGGCCTCGGCCTGGCGGATCTTCTGCTCGGAGAGCACCGTGCGACGGGCGACGTATTCCTCGGTCTTCTGCTTGGCTTCCGCCGTCAGCGCGCTCGCCTCGCGTTCAGCGGCCGCGACGATGCTTGCGGCTTCCGCCTCGGCATCCTTGCGCTTGCGCTGGTATTCGGCGAGCAGGTGCTGGGCCTCCTCGCGAAGACGCTTGGCTTCCGCCAGCTCGTTCTGGATCTTCTCCGCGCGGGCGTCGAGGCCCTTTGCCATCATGCCCGGAACCTTGAGGTAGGCGATGAGGGCAAGGAACAGCAAGAGGCCGACAAAGGCATAGAATGTTGCGTCGAATGCCATGGTGTCCTCCTTATTCGCCCGCGGCCGTCTTCACGGCGGAAGCGATCTCGGCCTTGGTGGCCTTGGCGCCGATGAGCTGCTCGACGAGGGCTGCCGTGGTTTCCTCGGCGATCGCGCCGACATCGGCAAGGGCCTTGGCCTTGATCTCGGCGATGCGGGTCTCGGCACCGGCGATCTTGTCCTGCAGCGAGGCTTCGATCTTGGCGCGCTCGGCGTCGGCCTTGGCCTTGGCTTCGTCGCGGGCGGTCGAGGCGATCGCGTTGCCCTTGGCGCGGGCGGTCGCGAGATCCTGTTCGTAGGCGGCGATCGCGGCGTCGGCTTCCGCCTTCAGGCGGGAGGCTTCGTCGAGATCCTGTGCGATGCGGTCGTGACGCGTCTCCAGGATGCCGCCGATGCGCGGGATGACGACCTTCGACATGAGAAGGTAGAACAGACCGAAGGTGATCGCCAGCCACAGGACCTGCGATGCGAACGTGGTCTGATCGAACGGCGGGAAGACGCCCGAAGCGTGCTCGTCGCCATGTGCCACACCCGTTTCGGTGTGCACCTCGCCAGCCGGCTGGGCCGCATGCGTATCCGTCTCATGCGACGTCGCAGGGGTTTCCGCCTGGGCGATTTCGAAAGGGGTGGACTCGGCCGATGCCGGGGTCACGGACATGCTCACCTCCAGGGGGCACTCTCAGATCTTGTACGGAACGTACGATGGACCACGGCCCGCAGGCCATGGTCCAGTCCTCGGCCGATATCAGACGGCGAAGAGGAGGAGGAGAGCGATGAGCAGCGAGAAGATGCCCAGAGCTTCCGTAACGGCGAAGCCGAATACGAGACGGCCGAACTGGCTGTCGGCAGCAGACGGATTGCGCAGAGCGCCGGCCAGGTAGCTGCCGAAGATGTTGCCGAGGCCGAGAGCCGTGCCGGCGAGACCGAACGTGGCAAGACCTGCGCCGATGAACTTTGCTGCTTCCGCTTCCATGTTGAACTCCTTGAATGGGTTGTTGCGGCTTATGAGCGACGCCCGAGGGCGCCGGCGACTGTTTCCTTAGTGACCACCCGGATGCACGGCATCGTTGAGGTACATGCATGTCAGAACTGCGAAGACATAGGCCTGCAGGAACGACACGAGGAATTCGAGACCGGTCAGGGCGACGGTCATGAGAAGGGGCAGGATCGCACCGGCGACACCGAGGGCGCCGAGGGCGCTCAGCGAGGTGACGAAGCCGGCGAAGACCTTCAGCGTGATGTGACCCGCCAGCATGTTGGCGAAGAGACGGATCGAGAGGCTGATCGGGCGCGAGAGGAACGAAATGACCTCGATCGAGACGACCAGCGGCAGAAGCGCGCCGGGCACGCCCGACGGCACGAAGAGCTTGAGGAAGCCGAAGCCGTGCTTGTAGAAACCGTAGACGATCACGGTGCCGATGACGAGGATGGCCAGCGCGAAGGTGACGATGATCTGGCTGGTGACCGTGAAGAAGTAGGGCACCATGCCGAGCAGGTTCGCCGTCAGCACGAACATGAAGAGCGAGAAGACGAGCGGGAAGAACTTCATCCCGTGGCTGCCCGCCCCTTCGCGAAGCATCGAGGCGACGAATTCGTAGGACATTTCCGAGACCGACTGCATGCGGCTCGGAACGAGGCCGCGCTGGCCGGTCGTGAAATAGAGGAAGCCGACTGCGGCCGCGACGGTGGCGACCATGAACAGCGAGGCGTTGGTGAACGAGAAATCGATGCCGCCGATTTCGATCGGAACAATCTTGTTGACCAGGAACTGATGGGTCGGATCGTTGGACACCGCTTATCTCTCTCGCTTGCCCGCCTTGCGGCGGAAGTCACCCATGGGCGGGACCGCGCCGTCAGGCGCCGTCCCTCGGTTTGGTCTCGTCCCGCCCGCCGCCGGCCTTGCCGGGCTCCCGCCCTGCCAGCCTGTCGACCGGATGGGGCGATGCCACCATGCCGGCCGCGCGCATGACGTTCAGAACGCCGGCGCAGAAGCCGAGGAGCAGAAGAACGATCATCCCCCACGGCCCTGTACCCGCAAAATGGTCCAAAAGATAGCCCAGAAGCGCCCCGACGATGACGGCGGCGATGAACTCGCTCGAGAGCTTCATGGCGACCGCGTAGCCCTTGCGACTCTCGGATGCCCGTGCCTCGGCGGCCTTTTCCGCCCCGTCGTCCTTGCGCCGTTCCGCGAGTTCCGCGTCCAGCCGCTTCAGCCGATCTTCCAGACTTGTCTTTCGATCGTCGGCCATGGCATGCTCCTGTCTTTCTTCCGCGGGGCTTTCGCCCCATTGCGGACATATTGCAGGCTAGGATTCGAGCCACATCCGACCCCTTTCGAAGTCGGCCGCAACATAGTTTTAGGTGCCGGCATAGTCAAGGCATGGCGAAGCTTTGCGCAGCACCATTTTTTTAATGGAAAATCAATAGGCTAGCCGGAATCTCGCATCAGCGTGATCGTTCGCGCCGGGAATCGCGAGGACCGTGGCGCGGACTCACCACAGCCGCCCTCAGCTCCAGCCGCCGCCATAGGTGCGGTAGAAGATGTGCTTGCCGATCTTGACCATGCGCTTCATCGTGCGGCCCCAGGGCGGGTTCACGTAGGTCGCGTGGTAGTGCGTGGCGGAGCCGACGTCGTCGAACCAGATCTTTCCGGCGGTGACGGCCATGGCGATTTCCTTGGCGGCCTTCCAGTGCCGTGGCGAGAGGATCAGGTCGGGAATGCGGTCGCAGGCAAACGAGAACTGGCAGCGGTTGCGCCAGTTCTCGTTCTGGTAGACGACGCCGCAGATCGTGCTCGGATAGGCGGGGTTGCGCACGCGATTGAGGATGACCTGCGCGACGGCGGCCTGGCCCTTCAGTTCCTCGCCGCGCGCCTCGAAATAGATGCCTTCGGCAAGGCACTTCTGCTCCTTGGCGGTGAAGACCGTCGCCGGCAGCGCGGTGGCGGCCCAGGCGTGATCGTCCGGCGCGATGTCCGGCACGAAGCGACCGGCTTCCTTCTTCGGCTTCATGATGGAATCGAACGGCGATTCCCGGGCATAGTCCGGCTCGACGCGGGCATAGGCGGTGGCCAGCACGTCGGCATTGTCGTTGGTCACGAGGCTTGCGATCATCGGCGAGACGCCGGCATTCTCGCGCACCGGCTCTTTTTTGTAGAAGGCGGTGGCGATCTCGATTTCCTTGCCCTTTATCCTCGGCTTGGCGAAGGCCATGCGCTGGCCGGTGTCGAAGGCCGGCGAAAGCAGGAAGCTGGTGCGCTCCAGGATGGAGCCGGCGGCAAAGCCCTTCGGCGGCGTCACCGGCAGGACGGCGACGATGCGGCCCTTCTTGTCGCGGCGGTTGACGCGGTCCTCGTCGGGAATGCCGCCCTTGCCCTTGTGCTCGCTGCGCAGCGCCGCCGTCACGCCGCCCGGCAGTTCCACGCCCGCGCCGCTTTCGATGCCGCCGGTCGTCATGGCGTCGGCGAAGGCGATCTCGACCTCGTGGATGGAGCCGGCGGGCGAGCGGGTCAGAACCAGGGTCTGGTTGCCGCCCTTGCGGTTGAGGCCGGCGAGATAGGCGGCAAGATCGGAATGGGCGGCCGGGGTGGGAAAGGTGGCGACGAGGCCGAGGCCGATGGCAAGGGGGATTTTCCACTCCCGCTTCAGAGACGCGAGGAAGCGTCCGAACCCGGCATGACGAATGCTACGCTTACGCAACTTTTTACTCCGCACGCATGCGCAGGCGCACCGCCCTTGTGGATGGCGTGTCCTCCTGCCCGAAACTGACTGTATGGGAGCCTGCCGCGCCGAAGCACGGGCCCGAAGCGGCTCGTGTCAGGGTAAAATGAAGCATTAACCTTGATGGTTGGTTAATGCTGGTAAACGGGGATCGGGGAGCAGGATTGCGATCGGAGCATGCGAAGGCACCGCCCGCCTGCAAGACCCTCTCTGCCGGCAGCTTGCTTTTCCATCAATTTTGGATGCTGAGCGTGCCGCCCGTTAAGTCCCTCCGCCCTTTGGGGAGGGGTGCTTTCAAAACCACACTCCCCCTTCACGTTTTCGTCAGATCACCACATGCGAGCCGAGTTCGACCACGCGGTTGGTCGGCAGGCGGAAATAGTCGGAGGGGTCGGTGGCGATGTTGGCGAGCCCGATGAACAGCCGGTCCTGCCACATGGGCATGCCCGATTGCGCATCGGGCACCAGCTTGCGGCGGCCGAGATAGAACGAGGTCGACATGATGTCGAACTTGTGTCCCGCCTTGCGCATCAGGCCGAGCGCATGGGACACGTTCTGCGTCTCCATGAAGCCGAAATGCATTTCTATGCGCGAGAAGCGCTCCGAGAGCTTCTCGACCGAGAAGCGCTCGGCCGGAATGACGCGCGGCGTGTTGGCGGTCTTGATCGTCAGGATGAAGTTGCGCTCGTGCAGGACATGGTTGTGCTTGATGTTGTGCAGCAGCGCGGCGGGGGCGAAATCGGGATCGCTGGTGAGGAAGATCGCCGTGCCGGCGACCTGCACGGGCGCATGCGCGCTCTGCTTTTCCAGCGACTTGATGAAGGCCGGCAGCGGCACCTCGATGCGCCGGGTCTTCTCGCGCAGGATCTTCGTGCCGCGCGTCCAGGTCCACATCAGAAGGACGACGGCGCCGGCGATCATCACCGGCACATAGCCGCCGTCGTGCACCTTGAGCAGGTTGGCGCCGAGGAAGGTCAGTTCGAGCAGGAAGAGCGGCAGCAGCACGGCGACGGTGGCTGGCAGCGTCCAGCGCCAGCGCCTGCGCAGGAATTCGAAGGCCAGCACCGTCGTCACCACCATCGCGCCGGTGACGGATATGCCGTAGGCGGTCGCCAGCGCCTCGGAGGAGCCGAAGATGAAGACGAGCAGCACCACGCCGAAGAGCAGCACCGTGTTGACGCCCGGCAGGTAGATCTGGCCTGTCTGGGTCTCGGAGGTGTGGAAGATCTCCATGCGCGGCAGGAAGCCGAGATGGATCGCCTGGCGCGTCAGCGAGAAGGCGCCGGTGATGACGGCCTGGCTGGCGATGATCGTCGCGAAGGTCGCGAGGATGACGACCGGCAGCAGCGCCCATTTCGGGAACATCAGGAAGAACGGGTTGGCGATCGTCTCGGGATGGGCGAGCACCAGCGCGCCCTGGCCGAGATAGTTCAGCGTCAGCGCCGGGAAAACCAGACAGAACCAGGCCCACTGGATCGGCCGCCGGCCGAAATGGCCGAGGTCCGCATAGAGCGCCTCGGCGCCCGTCACCGTCAGGAAGACCGCGCCCAGCACGACGAGGCCGACATAGCCCTCATTGTATATGAAGAGCACGGCGTAATAGGGGTTGAAGGCGGGCAGGATGCCGAGGTCGTCGCTGATATGGTTGACGCCGCCGAGGCCCATGACGATGAACCACAGGGCGGTGATCGGCCCGAAGAACTTCGACACCGCCGCCGTGCCCCAGGATTGCACGGCAAACAGCATGACGAGGATGACGACGGAGATCGGCACGATATAGTCGCCGAGCGTCGGCGTCACCAGCTTCAGGCCCTCAACGGTCGACAGGACGGAAAGCGCCGGCGTGATCATCGCATCGCCGATGAAGAGCGCCGCACCGGCGGCCCCCAGGAAGAAGAGCACGGCGGCGTGCCGCCCCGCCGTCTTCGTCAGCAGCGCCAGGAGGGAGAGCGTGCCGCCCTCCCCGTGATTGTCGGCGCGCAGCAGGAAGAGCACGTATTTCAGCGTGACGATGACCGTCAGCGTCCAGATCATCAGCGAGATGAGGCCGACGACCTCCGCGCGCACCAGGCCGTTGCCGGCGACCGGGCGCAGCGCCTCGCGGAACGCATAGAGCGGGCTGGTGCCGATGTCGCCATAGACGACGCCGACGGAACCGAGGGCGAGAAGAAACAGCGTGTGCGCCCTGCTGCGGGAATGCGGAGCGCTGCCGGCATGTGCTTGCATGGGACGATCAGGCCTAGAGCCAGCCTTTCCAGCGGAAGACGAAGAACGGGAGGACCGCCGACAGCACCATGGCCGCCAGCGTCAGCGGATAGGCGTAGGCGAAATGCAGTTCCGGCATGAACTCGAAGTTCATGCCGTAGATGGAGGCGATCAGCGTCGGCGGCAGCAGCACGACGGAAGCGATCGAGAAGATCTTGATGATGGCGTTCTGCTCGAGATTGATGAGGCCGAGCGAGGCGTCGAGCAGGAAGGTGATGTTGCCGGCGACGAAATTGGCATGCTCGGAGAGCGACTGCACGTCCCGCGTCACCGTGCGGCACAGTTCCAGGCTTTCCCCGTCGGCCTGCAGTGCCGGCAGGCCGTGCAGGAAGGTCAGGACGCGTAAGAGCGACGTCAGGCTGTCGCGCGTCTTGGCGACGAGGCGGTGGAGCGCGGAGACCTGCATGACGCGGTCTTCCAGATAGTGCGGCGGGCGGCGGGCGAGATGCCGCTTGTCGCCGAACACTTCGAGCGAGAGCGTGTCGGCGCGCGAAACGGCGATTTCGAGGATTTCGGCCGTGCGGTCGGCGACGGTCTCCAGGAGCCGGGTGATCATCACCGTCGGCGAGGAGCAGCCGCCGGGAATGCGGTGCATCGCACTCCTGAACAGGGAGAACGAGCGCGGCTCGGCATAGCGCACGGTCAGCAGCCGCTCGGGCGTGAGGATGAAGGCGATATCCGTCAGGTGCGGCAGGTCGCTTTCCGCCTTCACCATCAGCGAGGCCGTCATGTAGGCGGCATTGCCGTCGGTATAGAGGCGGCTCGACGGCTCGATGTCCTTCAGTTCGTCGCGCGTCGGCACGTCGATCGACAGGATGCGCTCGATCAGCGCCTCGTCCGCGCGGGTGGGTTCGAGCAAATCGACCCATACGGCGCCGGCAAGGATATCGCCAGCCGCGGGATCGGTCTCTGCCGGCAGGGCGCGTGCCTCGCCGTTGGGGCGGAAAGCCGTGATCACCGGCGCATGGCTCCGGGAAGGACCATCGCTCACACTCCTGACTGTATGCCGCCCTCAGCGGTCGGCCGCGCATATTGCGCGGCGCAACATAAAAATCAAGATCACGGCGATGGGAACGAACGGTCCGGCTATTCGAAGACGATGGCCGGGGCGCCGCGGGCGCCCTTGCCCTCTAGCGCCTTGAGCTCCTGCCAGACGCGGGTGGCGATCGCCCGGTAGGTCTTGGCCGCCGCCCCTTCCGGATTGGACACGACGACGGGCGTGCCGGCATCCGAGGTCTCGCGGATATCCATGGTCAGCGGCACTTCGCCGAGGAAGGGCACGCCGATGCGCTCGGCCTCCTTGCGCGCGCCGCCGTGGCCGAAGATGTCGTAGCGGTTGCCGGTGTCGGGCGCGATGAAATAGCTCATGTTCTCCACGATGCCGAGCACCGGCACCTCGACCTTCGAGAACATGTTGAGGCCCTTGCGCGCATCGATGAGGGCAAGGTCCTGAGGGGTGGAGACGATGACGGCGCCGGCGAGCGGCACCTGCTGGGCCATGGTGAGCTGGGCGTCGCCCGTGCCGGGCGGCATGTCGACGACGAGCACGTCGAGATCGCCCCAGGCGACTTCGCGCAGCATCTGCATCAGCGCCGACTGGATCATCGGCCCGCGCCAGATCATCGCTACCTCCTCATCGACGAGGAAGCCCATGGACATGACCTTGATGCCGTAGTTCTCCATCGGCTTGATCGTGCGGCCCTCGAGCTGCTGCGGCCGGCCGGAGATCTTCAGGAGGCGCGGCATGGAGGGACCGTAGATATCGGCATCGAGGATGCCGACGCGAAGGCCGTTCGCCTTCAGCGCCAGGGCGAGGTTGACGGAGGTGGTGGACTTGCCGACGCCGCCCTTGCCGGACGCGACGGCGATGATGGCACCGACGCCGGGAATGCCGGATTTTGCGCGCTGCGCCGGCTGGCCGGGGGCGGCATGGGCATGGCCGGCATGGCCGTGCGCCTCGCCGCGGCCGGGCGGCGGCGGGCTCGGCGCGCGGGCGGCAGCCGGGCCGGTCGCGGTGCGCTTGTCCGCGGTCAGCGCCACCATGGCGGCCTTGATGCCGGGGATCTCCTTGACGACGCGCTCGGCGGCGGCCCGCATCGGGTCGAGTTCGCGGGCCCGCTCGGCCGGCACGGTGATGGAGAAATAGGCCTTGCCGTCGGAAATGAAGACATCCGACACGAGGCCGAGGTCGACGATGTTGCCGTCCATGTCGGGGCCGCGCACCGTGCGAAGCTGTTCCAGCACCTGTTCCTTGCTTACGTCCGTCATGAAACCCTCGATCACCCTGTCGCGGCGTCAGGCCGCCGCCCTATATCCCGTAGATAGTGCACGGAAAGGCGCGCGCCAAACGAATTCGCCGCGACCGAAAGCCTCGGCTGGCGCTCAGGCGATCAGCCCGCGGCGGATGGCCTTGACCACCGCCTGGGTACGGTTGACCGCCTCCAGCTTGCGGGTAACCTGGTTGAGGTAGTGGTTCACCGTATGCTCGGAAAGGCCGAGGATCTCGGCGATCTCCAGGCTCGTCTTGCCCGCCGCCGTCCAGCTCAGGCACTGGATCTCGCGTTCGGTGAGCACGACCTGGCCGGATTTCCAGGCCGCGCCGATCTCGGCGAGCCGGTTGAAGAGGTGGACGGAGATCATCTGCAGCATCAGCCGCTCGTCGCGCTCCAGCGTCGGGCTCTCGCCGCCCCAGACGATGGCGCCGCGGTTGCCGAGCGCGTCGTGCACGGGAAAGAAGTGGCCGGTCAGCATGCCGTGGCCGTTCATGACGTCGAGCAGTTCGGCGAAATCCAGCTGTTCGGACGATTCGCCGATCCATTCGCGCATGTCGTAGGAGAACGGCACCGTGGTGAGCCTGAGCTTGCGGATGCCGGCGCTGTGGCGGACCATGCGCAGGGCATCGTATTTCGCCAGGATCTCCTGCGGCCAGTTGCTGACGATGGAATAGGCCGACAGCTTTTCCGCCTCGAACCCCGGCAGGTTGAAAACGATGAAGAACTTGAGCCCGTATTCCTCGCATTTGCGTCGCATATAGCGCACGATATCGAACTGCGTTTCGAGAGCGGCGATCTCGCTGCCTTCGTCCCGTAGCTGGTTGTCGGCGCTGCCTGTTTCGTCAGCCGTCATGGTTCCCCGCAATTTTGTTCTTGGCCTTGAGCAATTGGAGCCGAACCGCACACAATCCAGAAAGTCGCAAGGTTTTTTTATGCATCAGTTCAAAAGCCCGGCGCGAATCGCCTTGGCGACCGCCTGGACCCGGTTGACGGCATCGAGCTTGCGCGTCGCCCGGTTGAGATAATGATTGACCGTATATTCCGAAAGACCGAGGATTTCCGACATTTCCACGCTCGTCTTGCCGGCCGACGCCCAGGACAGGCACTCGATCTCGCGGCGTGAGAGCGAGACGTTCTGCCGGCGGCCGGCGCGCAGGTCGATCACCTCGGTGAAAATGAGGTTCGCCACCGCGTTGAGTTCGGCCATTTCGCGCGGGTTGAGCGCCTCGCGCGTGCCGCCGAAGGCGAGCGCGCCGCGCAGGCCTGCCGAATTGTGCGCTGGAAAATAGGCCCCGCGCGACAGGCCGTGCCGCTCGAACAGGCCCGCCGCGATCGCCGCCTTGCCGTCGACCCTGCGGCGGTTCGTGCGTTCCGCGTCATAGGCGAAGGGATTGGTGCTCTGGCGCAGATGCTCGATGACAGGACTGCCGAAGATCAGCCCGGCATGGTCGTAGGTCTTGAGCATTTCGTCCGGCCAGGACGTCAGGAGCACGTTGGAGGAGAAGTCGGTCGAGGTTTCCGACGGCACATTGATCAGAAGATAGCCGCGAAAGCCGTAGTGCCGGGCAAGGCCGCTCAGCGTCTCGGCGACATCCTCCTGCGAGGCGAGGCCCGCAGAACCCGGCTCCCACCGGTGCCGGAGCTGTGCAGAAGCCGTGTGAAATCGATCCGCCATAGTCATCTTCCTTCAGCACGCACGCGCCCGTACGGCAAGAAACTGCCGTCACAATGCACTGCTTGCCTCAGGAACCCCCGTATCCCAGTGCAAGTATGTTCGATGAACCGCGCCTCAAGTTCGCGGCGGGCGACGCAACGTTTCAGCTGGTCGTCAGGGAAGCTAATGATGCCCCCACCCCGCGTCCAGCGCGATTTTCTAATTTACCGTAAAATGGGGCCATAAGACAACCATGCCATCATTTGCGGGCCTTCCCCCTCGACTTACCGTTGCGGTCCGAGCCGGGCCGCCAATTCCGCCATGATGGCGCCGGCCGCATGACGCACGCGCGGCGCCCAGTCGTCGAGCTCGGCCTCGCCGACGCGATAGGCCGGTCCCGTCACGGAAACGCCGGCCACCAGCGTCCGGCCGGCATCGAAGACCGGCGCGGCGACGCAGCGGATGCCCGGCTCGTGCTCCTCCCGGTCGAAGGCGATGCCGCTGGCGCGGATCTCCGCCAGTTCCGCAAGAAGCGCCGCCCGGCCGGCGACGGTCTGCGGCGTGAAACGGCGGAACTCCAGGCCCGACAGGACGACGTCGAGCGCTTCGGCATCCAGCACGGCGAGCGCCGCCTTGCCGACGCCGGTGCAATAGACCGGCGAGGCATTGCCGATCTGCGAATTCATGCGCACCGCCTGCCGGCTCTCCACCTTGTCGAGATAGATGATCTCGCGCCCGCGCAGCACGCCGAGATGCACGGTCTCGCCGGTCTCCCGGTGCAGCGCCTCCAGAAAGGGGGCGGCGACGGCGCGGAACTCGTTGCGCGCCCAGCTTGCGGAGGCGAGCTTGAGCAGGCGCAGGCCCGGCACATAGGCGTGGTCGGGACGCAGCTCCAGCAGCCCCTCCTCAACCAGATGGGAGAGCTGGCGGTGCAGCGTGCCGCGCGGCTGGCCGCTGACGGCGAGCACCTCGGTGAAGCGCATCGGCCGCTCGGCCAGCGCCACCGTCTCAAGCACGGCCATCGCCTTGCCGAGCGTGCCGGTGCCGCCCGCCTCGTCCCGTTCGTTCGCCATTGCCGCAGCCCCCGGTGATCCCTTGACAGGCCGGCAGGGTAACGGAATAATTCCGAATAATCAAACTCAGTTCCAAATAATGGAATATCTTGCGGGAGAGTGGCGATGGCGGGTTCCTATCCGGACATTGCGGGACGGGGCGTTCTCGTCACCGGCGGCGGCTCGGGCATCGGCGCGGCGCTGGTGGGCGGCTTCGCGGCGGCCGGGGCGCGCGTCGCCTTCCTCGACATTGCCGAGGCGGAAAGCCGCGACCTCGTCTGCGCGCTTGAAGGCACGGTCGAGCACACGCCCCTTTATATAAGGACGGACCTGCGCGACATCGCCGCGCTGCGCGGGGCGGTCGAGGAGGCCGCCGGCGCGCTCGGCGGCCTTCGCGTGCTCGTCAACAATGCGGCGCGCGACGACCGGCATGCGATCGAGACCATGGAGCCCGACGCCTGGGACGAGAACCAGGCGGTGAACCTGCGCCACCATTTCTTCGCCGCCCAGGCGGTCGTGCCGCACATGCGCGCGGCCGGCGGCGGGGCGATCGTCAACTTCTCCTCCATCGCCTATCTTCTCAACATGGGCGAGTTTCCCGGCTATGCCACCGCCAAGGCCGGCATTGTCGGCCTCACCAAGTCGCTTGCCGGCCGGCTCGGGCCGGACAATATCCGCGTCAACGCCATCCTGCCCGGCATGGTGCTGACCGAGCGGCAAAAGCGCCTGTGGATCGACGAGGCGGCGGTGGCCGGCGGCATCGCCCGCCAGTGCCTGAAGCGCTCGCTCGTCGCCGGCGACATGGTCGGCCCCTGTCTTTTCCTGGCGTCGGACGCCGCCGCCGCCATAACCGCACAAACGCTCATCGTCGATGGAGGCATGCTCTGATGACCGCACCCGTATCCGCCCCCGCCTATGTCGCGGTCGACTGGGGAACCTCCAGCTTCCGCCTCTGGCTGATCGGCACGGACGGCGTCGTGCTTGCCGAGCGCCGCAGCGGCGAAGGCATGACGACCGCTGCGCGCACCGGCTTTGCCGAGGTGCTGCAAAGCCACCTTGCCGCCGTCTCGGCGCCCGCCGGCCTTCCGGTCCTCGTCTGCGGCATGGCCGGCGCCAGACAGGGCTGGGTCGAGGCCGGCTATCTCGACACGCCCGCCGCGCTCGCCGACATTCCCGCCGCCGCCGTGCGGGTTCCCGGCCTTCCGGCCGATATCCGCATCCTGCCCGGCCTTGCCCAGCGCGACGCCGCCGCGCCCGACGTCATGCGCGGCGAGGAGACCCAGCTTCTCGGCGCGGCCGCTGAGCTCGGCGACGGCGACCATCTCGTCTGCATGCCCGGCACGCACAGCAAGTGGGTGCGCCTTTCCGGCGGCAGGGTCACCGGTTTCTCAACCTTCATGACCGGCGAGCTGTTCGAGGCGATCGCCACGCACACGATCCTCAGCCACGCGCTTGCCGATGCCGGGGCGATTGCCGGCGGCAACGACGCCTTCCGCGCCGCAGTCGCGCGCATGGTGGCCAATCCGGCGCTCGCCACCAGCCAGATGTTCTCCGTGCGCGCCGGTTCGCTGATCGCCGGGCTTTCGCCCGTGGATGCCAAGGCGCGCCTTTCCGGCACGCTGATCGGCCTGGAGATCGCCGGCGCCCTCTCGCTCGTCGCCGAGGGCACGCCCGTCACGCTCGTCGTGTCCGGCGGGCTCGGCGCGCTCTACGAGAAGGCTCTTGCCGCCGCCGGCCTCTCGCCCGTCGTCGTCGATGCAGACGCCGCCGTGCGCAAAGGCCTTGCCGCGGGCGCCAAGGCGCTCTGGTCCCTCTGAACATACCCGCAACCAAATCCGCCCGCTCCCGAGAAAGCTGAACCGATGACCCGCATCCCCTTCCCCCCGATGAAACACCCGCTGATCGCCATCCTGCGCGGCCTCAAGCCGAGCGAGACGGAGGCCGTCGTCGGCGCGCTGATCGAGACCGGCTTCACCGCCATCGAGATTCCGCTGAACTCGCCCGATCCCTTCACCTCCATCGAGGCCGCCGTGAAGATGGCGCCGGAGGGGTGCCTGATCGGCGCCGGCACCGTGCTCACCGTCGCGGATGTCGCGCGGCTGGCCGATGTCGGCGGGCGGCTGATGGTAAGCCCGAATGTCGAGCCCGACGTCATCTCCGCCGCCGCCGCCAAGGGCATGGTGACGATGCCCGGCGTCTTCACGCCGACGGAAGCGCTCGCGGCCGCCCGCGCCGGGGCGACGGGGCTGAAATTCTTCCCCGCCAGCGTGCTCGGCCCGGCCGGCATCCAGGCGATCCGCGCCGTACTGCCGGCCGAACTGGAGATCGCCGCCGTCGGCGGCGTCTCGGAGAAGAACTTCGCCGACTATGCCGCCATCGGCATCCGCAGCTTCGGCCTCGGCTCCAGCCTCTACAAGGCCGGTATGGGCGCCGACGAGGTGCGCGCCCGCGCCCGCGCGACGATCGAAGCCTATGACGGCGTCTATGGAGGCGAAAAATGAGCGAGACCCACGCCTTCAACGGCCGCATCCTGTGCGCGGTGACCTCGGAACTCGGCGAAGGCCCGACCTACGACCCGGCGACGGGCAAGGCCTACTGGTTCGACATCAAGGGCCGCATCCTGCATGAACTGCATCTGGCGACCATGACGAAGGCAACCCATGCCCTGCCCTTCCTCGGCAGCGTGCTCGCCGTCGTCGATGCCGAGCGCCAGCTCATCGTGTCCGACCAGGGGCTTTTCCTGCGCACTGTCGCCGATGGAAAGCTCACCTCCTTCGTGACGCTGGAGGACAAGGCGCAGAACCGCTCCAACGACGGGCGCGTGCATCCGTCCGGCGCGCTCTGGGCAAGCACGATGGGCCGCAGCGCCGAGAAGCATTCCGGCGCGATCTACCATATTGCCGGCACGACGGTGACGAAGCTGTTCTCCGACATCACCATCCCCAACGCCATCTGCTTCTCGCCGGACGGCAGCATCGGCTATTTCACCGATACGGACGTCAACCACCTGATGCGCGTCGCCCTCGACCCGAAGACCGGCCTGCCCACCGGCACGCCCGAAATACTCAGCGACGAGACGGGCACGCCCGGCGGCATCGACGGCGCGGTCTGCGATGCGGAAGGGCTGATCTGGAACGCGCGCTGGGGCGCCAATGCCGTCGACGTCTACACCCCCGACGGCACGAGGATCGCCCGCCACCTGGTGCCGGCGTCACAGGCGAGCTGCCCGGCCTTCATCGGCGAGAAGGCCGACCGGCTCCTGGTGACGTCCGCCTGGCAGGGCATGGATGCGGCCGGGCGCCTTGCCGATCCGCATGCCGGCCAGACCTTCGAACTCGGCCTTGCGGTGAAGGGGCGCTTCGAGCCGGCATTCGCGCTCTGAAGACGGGCCCGGCCGGCAGCGGCCGGGCATCCTGCGTCCGCTCCCTGCGTCAAAAATGCATGGCCGCAATCAAAAAGAAGGCAATTTTAATCGGAACCAAAGTCCGGGGTCGCCGTTCCTTGTCCATCAGACGGTGCGGACGGCCCTTTCAAGCCTGCCGTGCCTTGATGCCAACGAGACGAAAGGCAGGTTCACGATGACCAATAAATTTCTCACTTCCGTTGCCGCTGGTGCACTTTTCCTCGGCGCGGCCATCGCCCCGGCAGCCTACGCGCAGGACACCAGCCAGCCCGCCGCCGGCGAGACCCAGACCATGGAGCAGCAGCCGGGCATGACCGGCGATGACGCCACGGGCACCACGCCCGGCGACACCGCCCAGACCCCGACGACCCCTGCAACCGAGGATACGGCCCAGACGCCGGAAACCGGTACGGCGACCGAAGACACGGCTCAGACCCCGGCAACGACCCCGACCGAGGATACGGCCCAGGCTCCGGCCGCCGGCGGTGACTATCTGACGGCCCAGTCGCCGGAACAGATCAGCGCCAACACCTATCTCGGCCAGGCCGTCTACAACAGCGCGGACGAAAGCATCGGCAAGATTTCCGACCTGATCATGGAGAAGGACGGCGGCATCGCCGCGGCCGTAGTCGGTGTCGGCGGCTTCCTGGGCATCGGCGAGAAGTGGGTCGCCGTACCGTTCGAGAAGATCGCGATCACGCAGGTTCCGGATTCCGACGACGTCAAGCTGACGACGAGCGAAACCGCCGAAAGCCTGCAGGCCGCGCCGGAATTCAAGACGACGGCCCAGCAGGTCGCCGAACGCCAGGCCAACACCCCGGTCGACACCTCGACGACCTCGTCGACGACCGATACGGGCACGGCTCCGGCCACCACCCAGCCGGTCGAATAATCCGGCAGGTTCCCTCTGATCTCCAGCCCGGTGGCACATCCCTGCGCCACCGGGTTTTTCTTTGCGTTGTCGGAACGCCTCAGTACCACGCGTCGGCCATGGCGGCCTTCTTTCGGTCCATGTAGTCGAGGAGCGCCTCCTCGACGGCGGCGTCCAGCGGGGGCGCCTCGTATTCGGCGAGCGTCTTCTTCCACTGGCGGTTGGCGCGGGTCGCCATGTCGGTCGAGCCGCCCTCCTGGCTCCATTTCTCGAAGGGCTCGTTGTCGGACAGCGCCGCGTCCCAGAAGGCGGTCTGGTAGTTGCGCATCGTGTGGTCGCAGCCGAGGAAGTGGCTGCCGGGGCCGACCTGAAGGAAGGCATCCATGGCCAGCGTGTTGTCGTCGACGGTGACGCCGGCGAGATAGGAATGCAGCGCGCCGCACAGATCCGCATCCATCACGAATTTTTCATAGGACATGGAGAGCAGGCCGTCGAGGAAGCCGGCGGAATGCAGGATGAAGTTGGCGCCGCAATGCACCGCCGACAGCATGGACATCAGCCCTTCCTGCATGGCCTGGCCGTCCGGCAGCTTGGAATTGGAGAAGTTGCCGGCGCAGCGCAGCGGTAGCTTCAGGCGCCGGGCGAGCTGGCCGACGACCATCGAGCCGATGGCCGGCTCCGGCGTGCCGAAGGTCGGCGAGCCGGAGCGCAGCGACATGGAGGAGAGGAAATTGCCGAAGATGACCGGCGCGCCCTTCCTCTCAAGCTGCGTCAGCGCGCAGCCGGCCAGCGTCTCGGCGAAGGACTGGGCGATGGCGCCGGCATTCGTCACCGGCCCCATGGCGCCGCCGAGGATGAAGGGTACGATGACGGCGGCCTGGTTGGCGCGGGCATAGGTGCGCAGCGACCTCGTCATCGTGCCGTCCCAGACGAGCGGCGAGTTGACGTTGACATTGCCGAGGATGACGCAGTTCCGGTCGACGAAATCGGTGCCGAACAGGATGCGCGCCATGTCGATGGAATCCTCCGCGCGCTCCTCCGCGGTGATCGAGCCCATGAAGGGACGGTCGGAATATTTGATATGGCTGTAGACCATGTCGAGATGGCGCTTGTTGACGGGGATGTCGACCGGCTCGCAGATCGTGCCGCCGGAATGGTGCAGCCAGGGGCTCGACTGGGCGAGCTTGATGAAATTGCGGAAGTCCTCCAGCGTGCCGTAGCGCCGGCCCTTGTCGAGATCCATGACGAAGGGCGAGCCATAGGCCGGCGAAAAGACCACCTTGTCGCCGCCGATCCGGACATTGTTGGCCGGGTTGCGGGCGTGCTGGGTGAATTCGGCGGGCGCGGAGGAGACGATCTCGCGCAGCATGCCGGGCTCGAAGCGCACGAGCAGGCCCTCGACCTTTGCCCCGGCGCGCTTCCAGTGGTCGAGGGCGGCGGGGTCGTCGCGGAACTCGATGCCGACTTCGGCCAGGATACGGTCCGCCGCCCGCTCGATCTTCTGCAGGTTCTCCTCCGACAACACGTCGTAGGTCGGGATGCCCCGCACGATATAGGGCACGCCGAGCGCCTTGGCAGCGCCCTCCCGCCGGGCCGGGCGCACCCTGCCCCTGCGTGCCGGTGCTTCGATCGTCGCTGCGTCTGCCATTACCGCCTCCATAATCCTGAGCGAGGCTAGGCGGGATCGGTCACCTTGTAACGCTGGAAAAAACTTGCGAACACTATAAGCTGTATTTATGGAAACCTTGCGCCGCCTGCTGCCCTCCGCCTCCAGCCTCATCATCTTCGAGGCTGCCGGGCGGCACCAGAACTTCACCCGTGCGGCGGCCGAGCTAGGCATGACGCAGGCCGCCGTCTCCTATGCGGTGCGCAATCTGGAGGAACAGTTGGGCGTGGCGCTGTTCCACCGCGTCCACCGCGCCGTGGAACTGACCGATGCGGGCGAGCGCTTCCATGCGGACGTGACGCTCGGCCTGTCGCGCATCCAGAAATCGGCGGAGGACATCCGCGCCAAGGGGCGGGAGGCGAATGTGACGCTCGCCGCCTCCACCGCCTTCGCCTCGATGTGGATGCTGCCGCGGCTCGCCAAGCTGCGCGCCGACCTTCCCGACATCGACCTGCGCATCCAGACGAGCGTGCGCGACCTCGACCTCGACGAGGAGCCGATCCCGCTCGGCATTCGCGGCGGCGATCCGGCGAAATGGCCGCGCTATCACGCCGCGCTGCTGGCGCCGGAGGTGATCACCGTGGTGGCGAGCCCCGCCTTCGTGGAGAGCCGCGGGCATCCGGCAACGCCGGAAGACCTTCTGAAGCTGCCGCTCATCCATCTGGAGGAGCCGGTGCGATCGGCCTGCGACTGGCCGGAATGGTTCGCGAGCGCCGGCGTGCGCTATCCGGCGCAGGCCCGCCGGCTCGCCATCAACGATTACGTGCTGGTGATCCAGGCGGTGCTGGCGGGGGAAGGCGTCGCGCTCGGCTGGCGGCACCTCATCGACGGGCAGGTGCGCTCGGGCGCGCTCGTCGCCGTCGGCGGCCATGTGCTGGAGACGGAGGGCGCCTTCTATGTCGTCTGGCCGCGCTCGCGCGAGCTCAACGGCCCGGCCCGGCGGGTGCGGGACTGGCTTGTGGAGGAAGGCCGGCTGGGCCGCGCCGGCGAGGCCTGAGCGTCAGCGGCGCAGGACCGGCTGAACCTCCCGGTGGAAGAAGCGGAAATAGGAGGCGATCTGCGCGAGCGCATTGGTCGACAGCTTGTATTCGATGCCGAGGCGGCCGTTGGAATACCAGCGCACCGTGCCGCCGAGACGGCCCAGTTCCTCGCTCTCGACCGTCACCATCTGGCCGGGCATGGCCTGGATGGGCTTTTCCACGTCGAAGGCCATGCCGTTGGGCGACAGGTCGATGACGCGCGCCCGCGTCGCCTGGTGCATCACCCGCACCGTCGCGAAAATACGCACATTGGACCGGTTGTTCGCCCTGACGGGCATATCCTTGACGCTGGCCATCCGTGGCTCCCTCACGAACATTCACTGTGGAGCCCACCATAGCGCGTGCTGTTTGCCACCCGGCTAAACCAATGCCGACAATTTTAGCGAAGTGCCCTGTTTGGAGACGCCTCAGGAAACGGCGCGGCTCTCGACGCTGACATAGCGATCGGAGAGGAAGCGCATGGTGGCCACGGCATCCTGCGGCTTGCCGTAGAAATAGCCCTGCCCCATGCCGCAGCCGAGCGCCTTCAGCTTCAACGCCTCGGAGAAATCCTCGATGCCCTCGGCGACCACGGCAAGATCGAGGCCCTCGCACATGGCGACGATCGCCTTGATGATGTGCTCGGAGGCCTTGTCGTTGGAAATGCGCGAGACGAAGGCGCGGTCGATCTTCACCTTGTCGAAGGTGAAGTCGCGCAGGCGCCCGAGGCTCGACTGGCCGGTGCCGAAATCGTCGAGCGAGATACGCACGCCCGCCCCGCGCAGTTCCGCGACGATCTTCTGCGCCGTGTCGGCATCCGTCATGACGGCGGTCTCGGTGATCTCCAGCTCCAGCCGGCGCGGATCGAGCCCCGCGCGGTTGAGGATCGCCAGCGTGTTGAAGGCGGTCTTCGGATCCATCAACTGGGCTGAGGAAAGGTTGAAGGAGAGGAAAAGCTCCTTCGGCCAGGACAGCGCCGTCTCGGCCGCCTTGCGCAGCAGCGTGTCGGACAGCGCGTCGATGAAGCCGCGTTCCTCGGCGAGCGGCACGAAGGTGGCGGGCGAGACATAGCCGAGATCGGCGTCGCACCAGCGCGCCAGCGCCTCGAAGCCGACGACCGTATCGTCGCGCAGGCTGACGATCGGCTGGAAATGCACATCCACCTCGTTGGCGATGATGGCATTGCGCAGCGCCTGCTCGAGCTGCGTGGCGCGCTTCATCTCCTGGGCGATTTCCTGCGAATAGACGGTGATCTGCCCGCGGCCGCGGCGCTTGGAGCGGTAGAGGGCCGTGTCGGCGCTCTTCAGGAGCTCGGTGAAATCCTCGCCGGCGAAGGGGAAGATGGCGAAACCAAAGGAGGCCGACAGGCGCACGTTGCGGTCGCCGAGATCGAAGGGGGCCGAAAGCACCTCGCGCAGCATCTGGCCGATCTTTTCCGCGCCCTTGCGCTCGAAGACCAGCGGCAGCACGAAGGCGAACTCGTCGCCGCCATGGCGGGTGACGGTGGCGCCGTCGGGAACGCAGGCCTTCAGGCGATGGGCCACCTGGCACAGGATCTCGTCGCCGGCGCGCGGGCCGAAAAGGTCGTTGATCGGCTTGAAGCCGTCGAGATTGGCGATGCCGACGGCGAACGGCGCGGGGTCCTCCTCGCGCTCCTTGGCGATCTGGCGCACCTTGTCGCGCAGCCGGTAGAGATTGCCGAGCCCGGTCAGCGGGTCCGTATAGGCCATCGCATGGAGGTCGGTCTGGGAAACATCCAGCGCTGCAGGATTAGCAGACTTCATCAATGATTTCCCGTACTTGCACGCGACCTCCGAGGATAGTCCCACGATGAGGCATGACCGTTAACAAAAACATAGCAAACGATCGTCACTCCTGCCCACCGGCCTCCCCAATTCTGGGGGGTTGACCGGCCCCGTTCAATCTATGCGACAGATTTCTCCGGCTGCGTGCCGGCATAGCGGCGATAGATCGCCTCGATCATGTCGGGGCTGACCGGCTTGGTAATGTAGTCGTCCATGCCGGCGTCCATGCAGTTCTGCATGTCGACATTGAGCGCCTGGGCGGTGACGGCGACGATGGGCGTGCGGGTGCCCGTCAGCTTCTCCGCCTCGCGGATCTCCTTCGCCGCGTCGACGCCGTTCATCACGGGCATGGAAATGTCCATCAGCACGAGGCGCGGCTGGTGCTTGCGCCAGAGCATCACGGCCTCCTCGCCATTCTCGGCGATGCGGTGCGAGATACCCATGCCCTCGAGGATCTGCGAGAAGACGAACTGGTTGATCTGGTTGTCCTCGGCCACCAGCACCTCGATATCGCCAATGGCGCCGGGCAGTATGACGGAAATGTCCGTCGCGATGTACCAGTCGTCCGACAGCGACACCGGCGTGAGGATGTCGCCGAGCGGCGAGGCGTTCTGCGAGAGCAGTTCGTGTTCCTCGACCAGCGTGCGCATGAAATCCGGTCCGATGCCGTCGGGCGCGATCACCCGCGTTGCAATGCCGTGAGCGCCCGAAAGGAGGCGCGCGTGGTCCGGCAGGTTGTCGTCGATCACCACGAGGTCGACCGAAAGGCCCTCGCGGGCGGCAAGGGCGAGGAAGGCGTCGTGTTCGCGCAGGCTGCGCACCGCGCAGCAATCCGCCCCGCGCGCCTTGAACTCGCCGACCAGGATCTCCTCGATGCGCGGATTGGGCGTGGCGACCAGGACGCGCCGGCCGGAAAGCGCCCGCAATTCGTCGGCGTTCAATTGCTCCAGCAGCAGCCGGCGCTCCGCGTCGCGCACCGGATCGAAGCAGTTCTGCGCCTCCACGAAGCCGCCCGGCACGCGAAGGAGCGCGTCGCCCTCGTCCGAAACCGCCCTGTTGCCGGCGGCGAGCGCCGACACGTCGTCCATCACCGTCACGACGGCATGGTGGCCGGGTGCGCCGATCCGGTACTTGCGGGTTATCGCATAGAGATCGGAGCCATCGGCGCGGATGACATGCTCCGCCAGGCTGCAGGGCTCGCCCGTTTCCAGCACCGAACGGTCGGAGCGCTCGATGCGCTCGGCATTCTCCGCATCCGCCAGGTCCCAGACCGAGCGGCCGAGAATGCCGTCGGCATTGGCATTGTAGATCGCGCAGAAGGCGCTGTTGGCCGCGATATAGGTGAGGTTGCGGTCCTTCACGACGATCGGCGACGGCAGGGTCTCGAGGATCTCCTCGGTGAGCGCGATGCGCTCGAGGTCCGAGCGCCACTGCTCTTCCTGCTTCTTCTGCTCGGAGACGTCGACGAGCGTGGAGATGTTGTAGCCGCTCGGCAGGCGGCGCTTGCGGAAATGGATCCAGCGGTCGCGGCCGAGCCGCTCGACGGCGTCGTGCTGCTCGCGCCAATGGGCGGAGATGCGCGAGGAGATCCACTCCTCGCGGTTGACGGCCTTGTGGCGCTGCTCGGGCGCAATGCCGTAGCGCACGCCGCTGTCGAAGATGGCGCCGAGCACGTCGCGCAGCCGCGTGCCCGGCTGCAGCACATCGGCGGGAATGGGGAAGTGGCGCGGGACCTGGCGGCTGGCGAAGACGAGGCAATCGTTCTTGTCGTAGACGATCACCGCGGCGGCGAGGATATCGCACGCGGCCTCAAACATACCCAGCCGGATGTTCGCGTCTGACGACGCTACATCATTCATTGTGGCAGACCTCGCCTGTCTGGCATTCCCGGAGACATGCTGATCGGTGCGTCTTGCACCTTGGGACTAGGGGAATGACAGCGGCCAGCGACGCTGAAATCGTCCACCGGGAAACCGGCCGGCTTGTGTTCATACAAGCATGCCCCGCACGTTGGCAGCATTTTATTAAAGCCTGATTAAACGGTTTTCCGCCGCCTCGCGCCGCAGGGCGGGATAAGCGGATTTGCCCCTTTCATGCCCCCGCCGAATCCGCGAAAATGGCGGCATGACGATCAGGCAGCTTTCCGAAACCCTCATCAACCAGATTGCCGCAGGCGAGGTGATCGAACGGCCGGCCAGCGCCGCCAAGGAGTTGATCGAGAACGCGCTGGATGCGGGGGCGACGCGCATCGAGATCGCGACGGCCGGCGGCGGCAAGACGCTGCTGCGCGTCACCGACAATGGCGGCGGCATGGCGCCCGCCGACCTGGAACTGGCGATCCGCCGCCACTGCACCTCCAAGCTCGACAAGGACCTCACCGACATCCGCACCCTCGGCTTCCGCGGCGAGGCGCTGCCCTCCATCGGCTCGGTGGCGAGGCTCTCGCTGCTCAGCCGCAGGGCGCAGGCGAGCGAGGGCGCCGAGATCAGCGTGACCGGCGGCAGGGTGGAGCCCGTGCGGCCGGCCGCGGCCAACCGCGGCACCGTGGTCGAGGTGCGCGACCTGTTCTTCGCCACGCCCGCCCGCCTGAAATTCCTGAAGAGCGAGAAGGCGGAGGCCGCCGCGATCTCCGACGTCGTGCGGCGCATGGCGATCGCCTTTCCGCATGTGCGCTTCGTGCTGTCGGGCTCCGACCGCGCGACGCTGGAATTTCCCGCAACGGGCAGCGACCGACTCGCCCGCATCGCCCAGGTGCTCGGCCGCGACTTCCGCGACAACGCCATCGAGATCGATGCGGCGCGCGAGGGCGTGCGGCTCACCGGCTTTGCCGGCGTGCCGACCTTCAACCGCGGCAACAGCCTCAACCAGTTCGCCTTCGTCAACGGCCGGCCGGTGCAGGACAAGCTGATCTGGTCGGCGCTGCGCGCGGCCTATGCCGAGACCATCCCGCACGGGCGCTATCCCGTCGCGGTGCTCTCGATCGAGATCGACCCGGCGCTGGTCGACGTCAACGTGCATCCGGCGAAATCCGACGTGCGCTTCCGCGATCCGGGCCTGGTGCGCGGCCTCGTCATCGGCGCGATCCGCGAGGCGCTGGCCCGCGAGGGCGACCGGGCGTCGACCACGGGCGCAAGCGGCCTGATGCGCGCCTTCCGGCCGGAAGCGCAGCACCCGCCGGCGCCCTGGAGCCCGGCCGCTTCGCCCTACCGCCCCTTCGAGACGGCGGGCGCCGCGGCGCCGCATTTCAGCGAGCGGCAGACAGGCTTTGCCGATTTCGCCGCGCCCTCAGCGCGCAGCGAGCCGGCCTATGTCCCTTCCCCCGCCGCGCCGCGCGACGAGGAGCCGCAGCGCCACCCGCTCGGCGCGGCGCGCGCGCAGCTGCACGAGAACTACATCGTCGCCCAGACCGAGGACGGGCTCGTCATCGTCGACCAGCATGCCGCGCACGAGCGGCTGGTCTTCGAGGCGATGCGCAACGCCCTGCATGCCCGGCCGGTGGCGGCGCAGGCGCTGCTCATCCCCGAGATCGTCGATCTTCCCGAGGACGATTGCGACCGGCTGGTCTCCCATGCCGGGGAATTCTCCCGCCTCGGCCTCGGCATCGAGCGCTTCGGGCCGGGCGCCGTCGCCATTCGCGAGACGCCGGCGATGCTCGGCGAGATGGACGCCGCCGGGCTCGTGCGCCAGCTTGCCGACGAGCTTGCCGAATGGGACACGGCAAGCGGCCTGAAGAACAAGCTGGAATACCTCGCCGCGACCATGGCCTGCCACGGGTCCGTGCGCTCGGGCCGGCGCATGCGTCCGGAGGAGATGAACGCGCTGCTGCGCCAGATGGAGGCGACGCCCGGCTCCGGCCAGTGCAACCACGGCCGGCCGACCTATATCGAATTGAAGCTTTCCGACATCGAGCGGCTGTTCGGGCGGAGCTAGAGCATTTCCAGCGGAAGCAAAATCGCGGCGGCGTCGGATAATGCGGTAAAACAAGAATCTGGAGCCATGCATCGCCATCCTGCCGACGGTCGCGCGCCGGCGAAAAAGCTGGAATTGTCACCCCTGCCGGGATATGGCACGGTATTGGCCGCGCGGTCGGCGCGTGCCCCTCGATGAGACGGATATTGAGATCGATGATGAACCGTTTTGAAGGACGCGGCGGCCGCGAAGCGAAGATCCGCTATCTCGACGGCGATTTCCAGATCCTGATGCCCGGCTCGCACGTCATCTGCGCGATGACCGGCGAGACGGTGCCCGTCGACGAACTGCGCTACTGGAGCGTCGCGCGGCAGGAGCCCTATGTCAGCGCGAAAGCCTCGCTGGAGGCCGAAAAGCGCGCCGGGGCGCTGCCGACGCAGAAGAGGCAGTAGGCAGTAGGCAGTAGGCAGTAGGCAGTAGGCAGTAGGCAGTAGGCAGTAGGCAGTAGAGACTACTGGGGACGCGGTACCGTCAATTCCCTATTGGCTCTATTGCCTAATGCCTACCCCCTTCCCGCTCTTTCGCGGCCAGCCGGTGCAGCTTGCGCCGCCTTGCGCTGACAATCGCCGCATCGATGATCGCGTCCGGGCCCTTGGGGTCGTCGAAGCGGATTTCCACCTCGATCACCCGGCTCTTTTCCTTCAGCTCCTGCGCGCGGCCGTGCTCGCCGGCAAGGCGCACGCTGTCCTTCGCCGTGGTGACGAGCTGGTAGCCGACTCCCTCGGCATGGTCGAGGAGTTCCGCGACCTCGTCCTCGGAGAGGTGATGGTGATCGGGGAAGCTGCGCGTCACGTAGAGATGCGCGCCCGTCTCGGTGACGGTGCGGAAGAATTTCTCGTTGTCGGCAATGCCCGACCAGGCCATGACGACCTTGTCGACAAGGTCCTCGGCACCGACGGTGGTAAGGGTGGCGGAATGGATCGCCTTGCCGGCCCGCGCCGCCTGGCGGATCAGCGCATCGGCGGCATTGCCGTTGCCGATCGCCAGAAGCGCGTTCGCCTGGCGCATCTGCTCGGCGAGCGGCGCGCGCACCGGGCCCCCCGGCACGAGATGGCCGTTGCCGATGCCGCGGCGGCTGTCGATGACGAGCAGCGCATAATCGAAGGCGAGCTGCGCGCTCTGGAAGCCGTCGTCCATGATGATGAGGTCGGCGCCCTCCTCCACCAGCTTGCGCGCGCCCTTGATGCGCCGGCGGGCGATCACGGTCAGCGCCTCGCGGGCGAGCAGCAGCGGCTCGTCGCCGACGGCGCGGGCGCGGTGATGATGCGGATCGACGACGGTCGTCACGTCGAGCGAGCCGCCATAGCCGCGCGACAGGAAGCCGGGCTTCAGCCCCCGCGCCTTGGCGGCACGGGCGAGTGCGATCGCCGTCGGCGTCTTGCCGGCGCCGCCCACGGTGAAATTGCCGACGCAGATGACGGGCACCGCCACCTCGGCGCGCCGGCCCTTGCGCATGCGCCGGCCGGCGATCAGGCCGTAGAGGCGCGAGACCGGCCAGAGCGCATAGGCCCGCCAGTCGGGTTTCATCCACCAGAAAGGCGGCGCTTCACTTACCATCACGTCCCCCGCGGGCGTCCCGACCCGGTTTCCCGCAGCAAACGCGAGAAGTTGCGGAAAATCAACCGGGGGGATTTGCATCGGCGTTGTGGGAGCGTGGCCCGCCCCTCATCCGCCTGCCGGCACCTTCTCCCCGCAAGCGGGGAGAAGGACAGTTTTGCACGGCCTTGCCACAAGCCCCTTCTCCCCGCTTGCGGGGAGAAGGTTGCGGCAGCGGGATGAGGGACCACCCTCAAAGCTCACGCCGCCGGGCGCGCGGCCGCCGCCTCGGGGAAGAGCGGGACGAGTTCGGTGATGTCGGCGAGGCAATAGTCGGAGGCATCCGACAGCGATTCCCGCGAGCCGGTGCCCGTCAGCACCGCGACGGTGAGGCCCGCGCCGGCGTTGCGGCCCATATGCATGTCGTGGTTGTTGTCGCCGACGACGGCGACCTGGTGCGGTTCGAGACCCGTCGCGGCGCAGAAGCCGAGCACCATGCCCGGCTGCGGCTTGGTGCCGAAGCCGCTGTCATAGCCGGCGACATAGTGCAGGTAATCCTCGAAGCCGAAGTGCTTCGCCGTCGCGCGGATCGAGGCCTCGTTGTCGCTGGAGGCGACGCCGAGCCAGTAGCCGCGGGCATGCATGGTGGCGAAGAACTGGGCAAGGTCCGTGACGGCGACGGCCAGCTGCGCCGAATTGGCGAAGAGCCCGTCGAAATGCGTCGCCAGCGCCTCGACCGTGAAGGGCGCGCCGGCGGCGACCAGGCCCTCGGCGATCTCCACCGTGTTGCCGGCGGCCAGCAGGCTGTCAGGCGTGACATAGCCGGTGTCGGGATCCATGCCGCCGGCCAGAAGCAGCGTGCGGGCCAGCGCCTCGTCGCCGGCGGCAGCGATGCGCGCCAGCTCGTAGTTCACCGGCACCCAGCTCCTGGCATAGTCGAGCAGCGTCCCGTCCTTGTCGAAGAGGATGCCGGAAATGGTCTCTGGCCTGGACATGGCGCGCCTTTCGTCAGGACGTCTGGCGCGGGTGCAGCCGCGCCTTCACGGTGAGCGGGTTGATATAGGGCTCCAGCCCCTTGATCGTGGCGCGCAGGGCCCCGCGCATCTCGTGCACGGTCTCCTGCCCCGCCTCGATCATCTGCTTGCGCATCTCGTCGTTCATCAGGAGATAGTGCACGCCCTTGGCCAGCATCTCGGTGTCGCGCACCATCTTGGCGCTGCCGTTGCGGGCGAGCTGCTGGTAGGCCTCGCGGAAATTCTGCACATTGCCGCCCGACAGGATTGCGCAGCCGAGCATGGCCGGCTCCAGCGGGTTCTGCCCGCCCTCGGCGAACAGCGAGCGGCCGACGAAGGCGATCTCCGTCATGCGCAGGTAGAGGCCCATCTCGCCGATCGTGTCGCCGAGGAAGATGTCGGTCTGCGGCGTCAGAGCGTCGCCGCGCGTGCGGCGGGCGACCTTCAGGCCCTTCGCCTCCAGCATGTCGGCAATGGCGTCGCCGCGCTCGGGATGGCGCGGCACGACGATGGTGAGCAGGCCCGTGCGCTCCTTCAGCAGCCGGTGCACCTCGCCGGCGGCCGCCTCCTCGCCATCGAAGGTGGAGATCGCCGCCCAGGTGCGCCGGCCCTGGATCTGGTCGAGATAGCCGCGCAGCACGGCGGAATCGGCCGGCGGCGCGTCCGTGTCGACCTTGAGGTTGCCGGAGACCAGCACCGGCAAGGCGCCGAGCGTGCTGAACCGGTCGGCATCGAGTTCCGACTGGGCGATGACGAGCGCGAAATTCTCGAAGATGGCGTCGGCAACGGCATGGCGCCGCTTCCAGCGCGGGAAGGAGCGATCCGAGATGCGGCCGTTGACCAGGACCTGTGGGATGTGGCGCTTGCCGAGCTCCAGGATGGTCATCGGCCAGATCTCCGATTCCGCCATGATGGCGAGATCGGGATGCCAATATTCCAGGAACCGGCTGATCGCCGGCTTCATGTCGAGCGGCACATACTGGTGGATGACGTCCGTGCCGAGCCGCGCGCGCACGACCTTGGCCGAGGTGATCGTGCCCGTCGTCAGGAGCACGGCGATGCCGCGGCGTCGCACTTCCTTGATGAGCGGGATCACCGCATTGGTCTCGCCGACGCTCGCCGCATGGAACCAGACGAGCGGCCCGGCCGGGCGCGGCACGCCGGCATAGCCGTAGCGCTCGCGGCGGCGGGAGCGGTCTTCCTTGCCCTTGGCGGCGCGGAAGGTGAGATAGGGGCTGACGATCGGATAGAGCGCGACGCCGCCCCAGCGATAGAGCGAAAGCGCGAGACGGGCGAGGCGCCGGCTCATGCGCAGGTGACCTTGGTTGCGGCTCTCGTCTCGGTCGGGATCATGGAAGGTCCGGGCTCTGGTTCGGCGCGAGCTTCTGCCGCGCGGAACGGTGTCGGGAAACGCGCCTCAGTTCTGCTGCGGATCCAGAAGCCGGTGCATGTGCACGATGAAATAGCGCATATGCGCATTGTCCACGGTCTGCTGGGCCTTCGATTTCCAGGCGGTGAGCGCGGTGGCATAGTCGGGGAAGATGCCGACGATATCGAGGGCGTTGAGATCGCGGAACTGCATGTCCGCCAGCGTCGTCAGCTCGCCGCCGAAGACCAGATGGAGGAGCTGTTTCGGTTCTTTGCTTTCGGTCATGTCTTCTCTCTTTTTATGACGCCGATTTCGGCAACGGGTTTGCGGTATTCCGCACCAAAGGTCAATGGCCGGCAAGATGCCGCGAGGCTTCCACAAGTCCGGAAAGCCGGGACAGTCCGGCCGCCGCCAGCGTCTCGTGGCTGACGGCCGGCCGGTTGTAGGACAGCGCCTCGCCGTCGAGCATGACGAGCGCGCCGCCGGCCTCTGCCAGGATGAGATCGGCGGCCGCCAGGTCCCAGTCGTGCGCATTGCGCTTCACCAGGGTCGCGTCGATGCGCCCGTCGGCCACCATGGCGATCCGGTAGGCGAGCGAGGGCACATGCGGGATGCGCTGCACGCCGCCGATCATGCCCCGGTCGATGCCGTGCGCCATGTCCTCCGGCGCGGCGATGCGCGTCGGGCGGGCGGCGTCGGGAGCGCTCGCGCGGATCGGCTGGCCGTTCTTCAGCGCCGGGCCGCCCGCCGCCGCGGTGAAGAGTTCGTCGAGCGCCGGCGCGAAGAGGACGCCGGCGACCGGACGGCCCCGATGCACCACGGCGGCGCTGACGCACCACACGTCCTTGCCGGCGATGAAGGCGCGCGTGCCGTCGATCGGGTCGATGACGAAGACGGTCTCGCAGTCGAGCCGGCCGGCGTCGTCGTCGGTCTCCTCCGACAGCCAGCCGTAGTTCGGCCGGGCGCAGAGCAGTTCCTTCTTGAGGATGTCGTTGGCCGCGAAATCGGCCGCGCTCACCGGCGAGCGACCGCCGTTCTTCCACCAGACTTCCGGTCCCTTGCGGAAGAAATCGAGCGCCCGGGCGCCCGCGAGCCGCGCGGCGCCGACGAGGAGATCGAGGTCGGCGGTCCAGGCGGCGGCGGGGCTCGGCATGGTCTCACGTCCCGGCAAGCGTCATGCCTTCGATGGCGAGCGTCGGCGCGGCGGTGCCGAACGAGCGGTCGATGTCGCTCGCCGGCGTGATGCGCTGGAACATGTCGACGAGGTTGGAGGCGATCGTCACCTCCGAGACCGCGAAGGTCAGTTCGCCGTTCTCGATCCAGTAGCCGGAGGCGCCGCGCGAATATTCGCCCGTCACCATGTTGACGCCCTGGCCGATCAATTCCGTGACGTAGAAGCCGGTGCCGACGGAGCGGATCAGCTCCTCCGGCGCGATGTCGCCGGGTTCCAGCGCGAGGTTCGTCGAGGCCGGGTTGACTGCCGTGCCGCCGCGCACGCCGCGCCCGTTGGTTTTCAGGCCGAGTTCGTTGGCGGTGGAGGTGGAGAGGAACCAGTGTTTCAGCACGCCGTCCTCGACCATCGTGAGGCGTTCGCCCCGGATGCCCTCGCCGTCGAAGGGGCGCGAGGACGAGCCGCGCACGACCAGCGGATCGTCGGTGACGGACAGCCCCGCCTTCAGCACCTGCTGGCCCATGCGGTCGCGCAGGAAGCTCGTCTTGCGGGCGACGGCGGCGCCGTTGATCGCGCCGGCGATATGGCCGGCGATGCCGCGCGCCACGCGCGGATCGAAGACGACCGTGACGTTCTTCGCCGTCGGCACCTGACGCGGATTGAGCCGGCGCACGGCGCGGGCGGCGGCCTCGCGACCGATCTCCTCGGCATCGCGCAGATCGGCGAAATAGAGGCTCGAATCGAAGTCGTAGTCGCGCTCCATCTTCGTGCCCTCGCCGGCGATGACGCTGACGGAGCGGCCGAAGCGGCTGGCGCTGTAGGCGCCGGAAAAGCCGTGCGAGGTGGCGAGCACCAGGCCGCCCATGCCGGCCGAGGCACCGCCGCCGCCGGAATTGGTGATGCCCGGAACGGCGAGCGCGGCGGCTTCCGCGGCGAGTGCCGCCTCGGTCAACTGCTCGGTGGAGACCGCGGTCGGGTCGAAGAGTTCGAGGTCCGGCCAGTCCTTCGCGAGATCCGCCTCACCGGCAAGCGTCGCATAGGGGTCTTCCGGCGAGGCCTTGGCCATTGCGACGGCGCGCTCGGCCAGCACCTTCAGGTCGAAGCCGGGATTGGCCGAGACGCTGGCGACGCGCCGGCCGACGAAGACGCGCAGCGAGAAATCGTCGCTCTCGGAGGCTTCCGTGCCCTCGACCTTGCCGAGCCGCACGCTGACGGAGGAGGAGCGGCCCCGGACGACGACGGCATCGGCCGCATCCGCCCCCGCTTGAACGGCGCGGTCGATGAGTTCACCGGCACGCGCGAGAAGGCTTGCGGAATCGATTGTCTCTGACATGACTTGGCCTTTCTTTGCTGCCCCATTTATTGTGCAGTGGCACGGGCATCAAGGGAGGTCGCTCCTTTTTTGCCGCATCGCCCTTGCCCCACCAGAAGAAAGCCCACCGCATGGCCTATACCCACAGCCCGTACAACGAGGTCCTCATGATGCTCGGCGGGGCGCTGCTGGCCGCGCCGATCTTCAAGCGGCTGGGCCTCGGCACCATCCTCGGCTATCTCGCCGCCGGGGTGGTGATCGGCCCGATCCTGCACCAGATCCGCGACGGCGAGGAACTGCTGGGCGTCGCCGAACTCGGCGTCGTCTTCCTGCTCTTCCTGATCGGGCTGGAGCTGAAGCCCTCGCGCCTGTGGGCAATGCGGCACGACATATTCGGGCTCGGCATGGCGCAGGTCGTTCTCACCGGGCTTGCGCTCGCCGGCCTGACCCTCGCCTGCGGCCTCGAACGGTGGGACGGGGCGCTGATCATCGGCTTCGGCCTCGCGCTCTCCTCCACCGCCTTCGCCATGCAGATCCTCGACGAGCGGGGCGACATCAACACGCGCTACGGCCAGCGGGCCTTTTCCATGCTGCTCCTGCAGGACCTCGCCATCGTGCCGCTGCTGGCGGTGATCCCGCTGCTCGCCGAGCAGGCGCCGCACGACACCACGACGGCCTTCGAGGACTTCCTCATCGCCATCGGCGCCATCGCGGCGCTGTTTGCCGCCGGCCGCTACCTGCTCAACCCGCTGTTCCAGGTGATCGCCCGCACCGGCGCGCGCGAGGCGATGATCGCCGCGGCGCTCTTCGTCGTGCTGGCCGCCGCCATGCTCTTGCAGATGGCCGGGCTCTCCATGGCCATGGGCGCTTTCCTCGCCGGCGTGCTGCTTGCCGATTCCTCCTATCGCCATGAGTTGCAGGCGGACGTGGAGCCCTTCCGCGGCATCCTGCTCGGCCTGTTCTTCATGGCCGTCGGCCTGTCGCTGCATCTCGACGTGGTGTTTTCCCGCTGGCTGACGATCCTCATCGCCACGCCCGCCCTGATGCTGGTGAAGAGCCTCGTCATCTACGGCCTCTGCCGCTTCACCGGCTCCTCGCACAACGATGCGGTGCGCATCGCGCTCGTCCTGCCGCAGGGCGGTGAATTCGGCTTCGTGCTGTTCACCGCGGCGTCCGCGGCCGGCATCTTCTCCGGCGGCCTCGCCTCGCTGCTGATCGCCATCGTCACCATCTCCATGGCGCTGACGCCGATCGCCGCCGCGCTCTCGCGCTTCCTCATCGTCGAGGACATCGAGGAGGAGATGGAGGAGGACTTCGAGGGGGCGGGCGCGGACGTGCTGATGATCGGCTTCTCGCGCTTCGGCCAGATCGCCGCGCAGATCCTTCTGGCCGGCGGGCGCGAGGTCACCGTCATCGACCATTCGACCGACCGCGTGCGCCAGGCGGCGGCCTTCGGCTTCCGCATCTATTTCGGCGACGGCACGCGCAAGGACGTGCTGCGCGCCGCCGGCATCGAGCGCGCCAAGATCGTCGCCATCTGCACCCAGGGCAAGGCGGCAACGGACCGCATCGTCGCCCTCGTGCAGTCGGAATATCCCAATGCCACGCTCTTCGTGCGCTCCTACGACCGGGTGCACACGCTGTCGCTGCGCGGGCGCGGCGTGCAGCACGACGTGCGCGAGACATTCGAATCCGCCCTCGTCTTCGGCCGGGAGACGCTGGAGGGACTCGGCGTGGAGCCCGACGACGCCCAGGCCATCGGCGACGACATCCGCCGCCGCGACCTCGCCCGGCTGGAACTGCAGGCCGTCGAGGGCCTCGCCGCCGGCCGGCACATGCTGCACACCAAGCCGGTGAAGCCGGAGCCGCTGGTCAAGCCGAAGAAACTGGCGGTAAGCGATGTGGACGAACAGGAGAGCGCCTGAGAGGGGGGTACATCCACCGCAGACCGCCGCCTCAAACCGCAGACAGCTTCTCCTCCAGCGCCCGCTTCAACTCGTCGCGGACCCCCGCGGAGGCGGCCAGGACCTCCTCGGCCTTGACGAAATCGAGCACCCGGAAGCGGCCGACGTCGGGGCGGAGAAAGATGTCCGGCGCGCCTTTTTCAAGCTTCAGCGTGACGATGGAGCGCATGGTGAGCTGGGTGGCGCCGTAGAGGCTGTCGATGCTGTTGGGCACGTCGGCGGTGCCCGCTGGCGGGCGGCCGATGACGTCGACGCCGATGGTGAGGTCGGCCTTGCCGAGGAGATGATCGAAGGGCACGGGATTCCACAGGCCGCCGTCGATCATCACCCGGCCGTTTATCACCACCGGGCGGAAGACGGCGGGCAGCGCGGCGGAGGCGGCGATCGCCGGAAAGAGCGGGCCGCTGTCGCAGACGCATTCGCACTGGGCGTAGTAGTCGGCCGCGACGATCTTCAGCGGGATCGAAAGGTCCTCGAAGGTTTCCGGCAACCGCTCCGGCAGGAAGGCTTTCAGGATCCGTTCCAGATTGAACTGCCCGACGCGGAAGCCGCCGGCGACGACGTCGGCGAAGCGGGCGGGTCTGAGGCTCCAAAGGCGGTTCATGATGCGGCTCGGATGGCCGATGGCGGCGAGCGTATGCTCGCGGATCTCCCTGCCAGACATGCCGGCGGCCATGGCCGCGCCCATGACGGCGCCGATCGAGGCGCCGGAGATCAGCACCGGGCGGATGCCGAGTTCGTCCAGCACCTCGATGACATGGATATGGGCGAGCCCCCGCGCGCCGCCGCCGCCGAGCGCGACGGCGACGGTCGGACCGTGCGCCTGCGGCCGGGTTGCGGAAACGAGGGCGTCGGTCATGGCTCGGGTCTCCGGTTCGTTTCGGCAGCGCCGGCGAAGGGATCAGCCGGGACGGTAGCGGTAGAAATGCATGCGCGTTTCGCCGAAGGTGCGGACCTCAAGCAGGTCGAAACCGTCGACGGCGACAGGTTGAATATCGGCACGCTCCTCGAGGATCGCAAGGGCGCCCTCGACCAGCCAGCCGCCGCGGGCCGCCGCATCGAGCGCCCGCTCGCCAAGGCCCCTGGCATAGGGCGGATCGGCGAAGAGCAGGTGGAACGGCTCCATCGTGCCGACGCCGCCCAGCGACGTGGCGTCGCGTCGGAAGATCTTCGCGCGGCCGATCACGCCGAGCGCCTCGATATTGGAATGCAGCAGCCCCCTGCCCTCGACGCCCTGCTCGACGAAGAGCGCCGCGCGCGCGCCGCGCGACAGGGATTCGAGGCCGACGGCGCCGGTGCCGGCGAAGAGATCGAGCACGCGGGTGCCGTCGAGCGCCTCGGGATAGGCGTGCGAGAGGATGTTGAACAGGCTTTCGCGCGTGCGGTCCGTCGTCGGGCGGATATCGTCCGACTTCGGCGTTGCGAGCGCGCGGCCGCGGAATTCACCGCCGACGATGCGCACGGCGGCTTACTTCCCCTTGCCGCGCGGGCGGCTGCCGCCGGCCGGACGGCCACCGCCGGGCTTGCCGCCGGAGGGACGCCCCCCCGGTTTGCCGCCGAAGGACTTGCCGCCGGGTTTTCCGCCGAACGGCTTGCCGCCGTCGCGGCGCGGCGGGCGATCCGAGAAGGACCGTTCGCCTTCGGCACGCGGCTTGCGATCGCCGCGGGCCGGGCGGTCCCCGAAGGAACGCTCGCCTTCCGCGCGCGGGCGACGATCGCCGCGCGGCGGACGGTCGCCGAAATCGCGGGGAGCGCGCTCGTCGCCGGCGCCGGAGCGCCTGCGGCCGAAGCCGCCGTCGCCGCGATCGCCCGCCTCTGGCTCGCTGGCGCGAATCCATTCGCCGTCCTCGTCGCGCGTCTTCAGGATGCGCGGCTTTTCCGCCCGGTCGTCGCCGGGCCGGCCGCGGGCCGGGCCCTTGCGATCCGGGTCGAACTTCTTGGTCGAGCGCGTCAGCGCGCCTTCGGCGGTGCGGCCGTAGCGCTTGGTCTTCGGCGCGCCTTCAGGGCGTTCGCGCGGCTCGCGCTTCACGCCCTCGGCGGCCTCCGCCTTCTTCTCGGCAAGGGGACGGGCGCCGGGCGCCATCCAGACATTCGACTTGCGGGCGCGCACGGCCGGTTCGCGCTTCGGCTTGCCGTCGAAACGGCCCTCGTCGCGGTCGCGGTCGCGGCCGCCGTCCCGCGGCTTGTCGGCGAAACGGTCGTCCCGGCGGGTGTCGAGGCGGGCGCGGGCCTGCTCGCGGCGGTCTTCCGGCTTCTCGCGCCGGCCGGCGGGCTTCTCGCCCCAGGCCGGAGCCTCGGATCGGCTCTTCGGCGCCGGCTTCTCTTCGGCATCGACGGAGGCGTGGTCGAACAGCGGCGCGTCGAAATTCGCCCTGGATTCCTCGATGAGGCGCGGGCCGAGCTGATCGCGCAGCGTGCGGCCGCGGATCTCCTGGGCATGGCCTTCCGGCAGCTCGCCGAGCTGGAAGGGGCCGTAGGAGATGCGGATCAGGCGGTTCACGTCGAGGCCGAGCGCGCCGAGCACGTTCTTGACCTCCCGGTTCTTGCCCTCGCGAAGCCCCAGCGTCAGCCAGACATTGGTGCCCTGCGTCTTGTCCAGCGTCGCATCGATCGCGCCGTAGAGCACGCCGTCAACGGCGATGCCTTCCTTCAGCTTGTCGAGATCGGCCTGCTCGATCTTGCCGTGGGCGCGCACGCGGTAGCGGCGCAGCCAGCCCGTGGTCGGCAGCTCCAGCATGCGGGCGAGGCCGCCGTCATTGGTCAAGAGCAGGAGGCCTTCGGTGTTGATGTCGAGGCGGCCGACGGACATGACGCGCGGCAGCTCTTCCGGCAGGTTCTCGAAGACCGTCGGGCGACCCTCCGGGTCGGCATTGGTCGTCACCAGGCCGGCGGGCTTGTGGTAGAGCCAGAGGCGCGTGCGCTCGATGCCGCGGATCGGCACGCCGTCCACTTCGATATGGTCGGCAAGCGTGGCGTTGAGCACGGGCGTATCCAGCACCGTGCCGTTCACGCGGATGCGGCCCTCCATGATCATGCGCTCGACGTCGCGGCGCGAGGCGACGCCGGCGCGCGCCAGGAGCTTGGAGATACGCTCCGGCGCGAGATCGGCGCCGGCGGCGGGTGCGGCCGGTGCCGGCTTGGCAGCGCGCACGGGCTTGCCGTCGCGCGGCGCGGGCTTGTCCGCGAACGGTTTCTTGCCGCCCGACGGCTTGCCGGCGGAAAAGGATTTCTTGCCCGCGACGGCCGATGCGGCGCCACGCGGCTTGTTCTCGCGGCCCGCGGGCTTGGCGCCCGGCCGTTTTGGCTTGTCTTTGGATGTCATTTGTGTTGCCTGCGTTTTGCCGTGTCCTATCAGGTCAGGCGTCCGGGGTTAAGAGGAATTCGTGCCGCCGATGACAAATCGCTTCATGGAGATCGCGCTCGCGGAAGCCCGCGCGGCCGGCGCGCGGGGCGAAGTGCCGGTCGGGGCCGTGCTGGTCATGGACGGCGCGGTCGTCGCCAGCGCCGGCAACCGCACGCGGGCGGACAACGACGTGACCGCCCATGCCGAGGTCGCCGTCATCCGCGCGGCCGCCGGAAAGCTCGGGCAGGAGCGCCTTGCCGGCGCCGATCTCTACGTGACGCTGGAGCCCTGCACGCTCTGCGCCGCCGCCATCTCCTTCGCCCGCATCCGCCGGCTCTATTACGGGGCGGAGGACCCGAAGGGCGGCGCGGTGGACAACGGCGTGCGCTTCTTCGCCCAGCCGACCTGCCACCACGCGCCGGATGTCTATTCCGGCATCAGCGGCGTGGAAGCGGCGGAGATCCTGAAGGATTTCTTTGCCGAGCGGCGCTGATCAGCCCGCCGCGAACGTCTTCAGCCTGTCGCCGTCGAGCCGATAGCGGATCCATTCCGACTGCGGCGCGGCGCCGAGCGCGTCATAGACGCGGATGGCCGGGGTGTTCCAGTCGAGCACGCTCCATTCGAAGCGCCCGCAGCCCTCTTCCACCGCGATGCGCGCGAGATGGCGCAGCAGCATCTTGCCGACGCCGGCGCCGCGATGGGCGGGCGTCACATAGAGGTCCTCGAGATAGAGCCCGTTCCTCGCCTGCCAGGTCGAATAGGACTTGAAGAAGATGGCCGAGCCGGCCGGCTCGCCCGCTGCCGTCTCGCCGATCACCGCGCGGGTGACGGACCCTTCGCCGAACAGCGAGGAGGCGATGGTCTCTTCCGTCGCCTCGACCGCATCGAGGGCCTTCTCGTAATCGGCCAGTTCGCGGATGAAGCGCAGGATGGTCGCGGCGTCGAGGACCGACGCCGGACGAATGCGATAGGGGGTCATCGGTTTAGAACGGCCACCAGGCGGAGCCGCTCTGCTTGGCCGCCTTGGCTTCCTTCTTGCGGCGGCGCTCCTTCACCTTTTCCGGCTCGCCGAGATCGGCCTGGGCCTCCTCGGGCAGGCGGCGGTAGTCGAGCGGCGGATCGCTGAGGTAACGGCGCTTGTCGGCATAGGCGCCCATCTGCAGGCGGCGCGCCTCGCGATAGGCGGCCGTCTGTTCTGCGGCCGAAAGCTTGCGGTTCGTCGTGCCCTGCGAGGCGAGCGGCGAGCGGTAGTTCGTGTCGTTGCGGTTCTCGTCCGCCTCGGTGCGCAGGCGCTCGCGCATGTCCTCGGGGCTTTCCAGCCACTGCGGGTTGTCCTTGCCGGCGACGGACGGCTGCGGCGTGGTCAGCGCGAGCTCGTCCTTCGGCACGACGAGGCCGCCGCGCGGCTGGTAGCGGATGCTCTTCGCTTCCTTGTTGTCAGGCCTGACCATGACGGCGTTCCCGACATCCTCGACCAGCTGCTCGCCGACGGACTTGCCCGTGCCGTAGGTCGGCCCCATGCAGCCGGTCAGAACGAAGCTTGCGCCCAAGAGGCCGAACAGGCCGGTACGCACCCGAATATTTCGCGTCATTCCCATGAATACCCTTCCAGCAGGGCCGGCGCCCCAAGGCCCGGGCACGGCCGCCGTCCCATGGCGGAAAAATCCGGCCAATTTCAGGCAGCATTAGCCGATGACGGCCGCAAGCGCAATTCATCCGCATCCGTCGACGGCCGGAAAGCGCCGGCCGTCAACAAGTGGCGGCGTTTACGCCGCGCGTCGAAAACCGATCTCGCGTAGCGCCGCGGCATCGCGGGCCGAGACGTCCGGATAGTCCGGATCGGTCCCGACATCCGTCGTGATGCGCCAGGAGCGGGCGCATTTCTGCCCGTCGGCAAGCTTCGGCTCGACCGCGACCCTGGCGACATCGGCGAGGCGGAAGGCCTCGGCCGGGCCGTCGCCGGCAACCACGGCGATGGCCGAGGTGATGCAGATTTCCGCGAAATCCTGGCTTTCGAGCGCGGCAAGCAGCTCCGGATCGGCGATGGAGACGACCGGGGCGGCCTCCAGCGACGCGCCGATGCGCTTCTCGCGGCGTTCGATTTCCAGCGCGCCGGTGACGACGGAGCGCACGGCGCGGATCTTCTCCCACTTGGCTTCCAGCGCGTCGTCGCGCCATTCGGCCGGGACTTCCGGGAACTGTTCCAGGTGCACCGAGACCGCATCGGGCTTCCGCGACAGCCAGGCCTCTTCCATGGTGAAGGGCAGCATGGGCGCGAGCCAGGTAACGAGGCATTCGAACAGCTTGCGGATGACGCAAAGCGAGGCGCGGCGCTTCAGCGAGGACGGCGCGTCGCAGTAGAGCGCATCCTTGCGGACGTCGAAGTAGAAGGCCGAGAGCTCCACATTGGAGAAGTCGATCAGCGCGCGGGCGATCTTCTTGAAGTCGAAGGCGTCGTAGCCTTCGCGCACGAGCGCATCGAGTTCCGAGAGCCGGTGCAGCATCAGCTTTTCCAGCTCCGGCATGTCGGCATGGGCAATCTCCTCGCCCGTGTCGTGCGCCAGCGTGCCCAGCATCCAGCGCACCGTGTTGCGCAGCTTGCGGTAGGCGTCGATATTGGTCTGGATGATCGTCTTGCCGAGGCGCTGGTCTTCCCAGTAGTCGGTGGTCATGACCCAGAGGCGCAGGATATCGGCGCCCGATTCCTTCATCACATCCTGCGGCGAGACGACGTTGCCCTTCGACTTCGACATCTTCTCGCCCTTCTCGTCCATGGTGAAGCCATGGGTGACGACGGCGTCGTAGGGCGCGCGGCCGCGAGTCGCGCAGCTTTCCAGCAGCGAGGAGTGGAACCAGCCGCGATGCTGGTCGGAGCCTTCGAGATAGACGTCGGCCGGCCATTTCAGGTCCGGGCGGTCCTCCAGCGTGAAGGTGTGCGTCGAGCCCGAATCGAACCAAACGTCGAGGATGTCCATGACTTGCGTCCAGCCTTCGCCGGTGCGGCTGCCCAGGAAGCGCTCGCGCGCGCCTTCGGCGAACCAGGCGTCGGCGCCCTCCTCTTCGAAGGCTTCGAGGATGCGGGCATTGACGGCGTCGTCGATGAGCACCTCGCCGTTCTCGTCGGCGAAGACGGCGATCGGCACGCCCCAGGCGCGCTGGCGGGAAAGCACCCAGTCCGGGCGGCTTTCGATCATGGCGCGCAGGCGGTTCTGGCCGGCGGCGGGCACGAAGCGGGTGTCGTCGATGGCCGAAAGCGAACGCGAGCGCAGCGTGGTGCCGTCGCCCAGTTCCTTGTCCATGTAGACGAACCATTGCGGCGTGTTGCGGAAGATGACCGGCTTCTTGGAGCGCCAGGAATGCGGATAGGAGTGCTTGATGCGGCCGCGGGCAAACAGGTTGCTGGCAGCGATCAGCGCCTTGATGACGCGCTCGTTGGCATCGCCCTTCTTGCCGTTGTCATCCATGACGCGGGCGCCATCGAAGCCGGGGGCGTCGGCGGTGTAGAAGCCGGCATCGTCGACGGTGAACGGGATTTTCGACGAGATGCCGCGGGCTTCGAGCGCGCGGGCCGCCGCCGTCCAGGCGTCAAAGTCCTCGCGGCCGTGGCCGGGTGCGGTGTGCACGAAGCCGGTGCCGGCATCGTCGGTGACGTGATCGCCATCGAGCAGCGGCACCTTGAAGTCGTAGCCGAGCGAGGCCAGCGGATGGGCGCAGACGACCGCCTCCAGCTCTTCCGGCGTAACGTCGCGGACGAACTTGAAGGTGAGCTTCGCCTTGGCCGCAGCTTCATCGGCAAGGCGAGTGGCGAAGATCAGCTTTTCACCCGGCTGCGGGCCGAAATCGTTCTGCGCGCTTTCCACCTCGTAGAGGCCGTAGGGATAGCGCGACGAGAAGGCGATGCCGCGGTTGCCGGGGATGGTCCAGGGCGTGGTCGTCCAGATGACGACGAAGGCACCCTCAAGATCAACAACCTCTTTCATGACTGGCATTTGCTTGCCGGTTTCCAGAGGGCCTGCATGAGTTGAGACGTGACGTTTCCAGTCAACGATCGGGAACTTCACCCAGATCATGTCGCTCTCGACGTCGGCATATTCGACTTCGGCTTCCGCCAGCGCCGTGCGCTCGACCACCGACCACATGACGGGCTTGGAGCCGCGGTAGAGCTGGCCGCTTTTCGCGATCTTCAGCAGTTCGCCGGCGATGCGGGCCTCGGCATGGAAGTTCATCGTCGTGTAGGGATTGTCGAAGTCGCCCTCGATGCCGAGGCGCTTGAACTCGTCGGCCTGGATCTTGATCCAGCCGGCCGCGAAGTCGCGGCATTCCCGGCGGAATTCGTTGACCGGGACCTCGTCCTTGTTCTTGCCCTTCTCGCGGTACTTCTCCTCGATCTTCCATTCGATCGGCAGGCCGTGGCAGTCCCAGCCGGGCACATAGTTGGAATCGTAGCCGCGCATCTGGAACGAGCGGGTGATGACGTCCTTCAGGATCTTGTTCAGCGCGTGGCCGATATGGATGTTGCCGTTGGCATAGGGCGGGCCGTCGTGCAGCACGAACTTTTCGCGGCCCGCGGCGGAGGCGCGCAGCTTCTTGTAAAGGCCCATCTTCTGCCAGCGGGCCACCGTTTCCGGCTCCTTCGTCGGCAGGCCGGCGCGCATCGGGAAATCCGTCTGCGGCAGGTAGAGGGTGGACGAGTAATCGACTTTTTCGGGCGTATCGGTCATGGGTAGGGTTATCGTCTTTTTCGCGCGGAATGGTGTCAGGCACTGACGGCGGGGGCGCCTTGGGAAACGCCCGAAATCCCGGACCTTCCGGCCTCGCTCAGAGCGCGCGGAAGGCCGGGCCAGTAATTCGCAGAGCGATGGTCGGCCGGTGGAGCATCATGCGCGCGGTCTTACGGCGTTTTCGTTCGTTTGAAAAGACATAACCAGCGGCAAAGCCGTCGCTGGCTATCGACAAATCGCAAACCCCTCCACCGTCATGGTCGGGCCTGACCCGACCATGACGGTGGAGAGTGGGGCGAGGTTTGACGACATATTGCCGGCTACTACCGACGACTTACCGGCGACAAGGCCGCCGTTCGCGCTCAGAAACAGAGCCGCCGGTCGATGTCCCCGAGCGGCGAAACGCCGGACAGCAGCGCCCGCGCCTCCTCCTCGTCGCGCTTCATCTGCACGACCAGCGCATCGAGGCCGTCGAATTTCAGTTCGTCGCGCAGGTGCCCGAAGAAGGAGACGGCGGAGATTTCGCCGTAGAGATCGCCGGAGAAGTCGAAGAGGAAGGTTTCGAGCAGCGGGGCGCCGTTCGAGGTGACGGTCGGGCGGCGGCCGTAGCTGGCGACGCCGTCGTGCAGGCTGCCGTCGGGGCGGCGGAAGCGCACGGTGTAGATGCCGCTGCGCAATTCCACCTCCCGCGGAAGCTGCATGTTGGCGGTCGGATAGCCGAGCGTGCGGCCGAGCTTCTGGCCGTCGATGACCTCGGCTTCCACCGTGTAGCGGTAGCCGAGCTGGCCGGCGGCCTCGGCCACCGCGCCCTCGCCGAGCAGCTTGCGGATGAAGCTGGAGGAGATGACCGAGGCGTTCTCGTCGCGGAAGGCATCGACCAGCGTCACGCCGAAGCCGTTGCCCTCGCCGGCGGCCATCAGGAAGGCCGGGCCGCCTTCCCTGCCCTTGCCGAAATGGAAATCGAAGCCGGTGACGACTTCGGAGGCGTGCAGCCAGTCCATCAGCACGGCGCCGATGAAATCGTGCGCCGACATTTCGGAGAAGGAGCGGTCGAACGGATATTCGATGACGGCGGAAAAGCCCATGCCTTCCAGGATGCGCGCCTTGAGCGGCGCCGGCGTCAGGCGGAAGACCGGGCTTTCCGGGCGGAAGACGGTCCGCGGATGCGGCTCGAAGGTCAGCACCAGCGCGGGGATGCCGCGGGCCTCCGCGATCTCCAGCGCGCGTTGCAGAACCGCCTGGTGGCCACGGTGCACGCCGTCGAAATTGCCGATGGCGATGACGCCGCCGCGCAGGTGCTCCGGCAGCGCCTCCCTCGTCTCGTTCCTGTGAAACACCGTCATGACGCCCTTCCCCGTCACTGCAGCCGCGGCATCCACCATTTCGGGTGGGCGCCCTCATCCTTCAGGAAGGCCTCCAGCTTCGCCTCGTCGGTGCGGCCGGCCTCGACATAGTGCTGCGCGTGGATGCCGCCCGAAATATAGAGCACGTCGAGGCCGAAGGCTTCGGCGCCGCGCACGTCGGTCGGCATGCCGTCGCCGACGGCGATCACCCGCGAAAGGTCGAAATCGCCGTGAACCTCGCGCGCCTCGGCGATGGATTTCTCGTAGATCGGCCGATGCGGCTTGCCGGCGATCCGGCTCGTGCCGCCCAGGTCCTCGTAAAGCCTGGCGATCTCGCCAGCGCAGGGAATGAGGCGGTGGCCGCGCTCGACAACGAGGTCCGGGTTGGCGCAGATGAAGGGGAGCTTCCGCGCCGCAAGCGCCGTCAGTTCGGCGCGATAATCCTCGACGGTTTCCGTCTCGTCGCTGCGCAGGCCCGCGCAGACGACGATGGCCGCCTCGTCGAGGCCGACCGGCTCGACGTCGAGGCCGTCGAGCAGCGGCAGGTCCTTTTCCGCACCGATGAAATAGATCTTCTTCGGCCCCTCGGCGATCAGCGCGCGGGTGACGTCGCCGGAGGTGACGATGCGGTCATAGGCATCGTCGGTGACGCCGAGGCCGCGGATCTGCACTTTCACGCCCGGATGCGGACGCGGGGAATTGGTGATCAGCACGACCGCAAGGCCGGCGGCGCGGGCCGCGGCGAGCGCTTCGGATGCATAGGAAAAAGCTTCGACGCCATTGTGCAGGACGCCCCAGACGTCACAGAGGACCACGTCATAGTGCTGCGTGATGTCGCGGAAGGATTGGATGCGGTGAGCCATCAGGGATTCCCGTTTGAGGTCGAGCCCGGCTGACATTGCAAAGCGAGGCCAAGAAAACAAGCCTCTTCCCACAATTTTGCCCCATGCACCGGCAAAGGGATGAAAATTCATCGCCTCGTCTTGATGGCGTGCGATGGCGCTCCCATCTGGCGACTGCGGTAACCATTCGGGGCGAAATATTTTGGAGGCGCCGTTCTTGACTCCAAACCCACCACCGCCTATCTCGGCATCGCTAGCACTCATGACAAAGGAGTGCTAACATCAATCCAACGGATCCACATCGTGATCCGCAATGTCATTCGATCGAGGGATAAGACAATGGCAAGCACCACCTTCCGCCCGCTTCACGATCGCGTCGTCGTTCGTCGCGTCGAGTCCGAAGCCAAGACCAAGGGCGGCATCATCATTCCGGATACCGCCAAGGAAAAGCCGCAGGAAGGCGAAATCGTCGCCGTCGGTTCCGGCACCCGTGACGAATCCGGCAAGGTCACGCCGCTGGACGTCAAGGCCGGCGACCGCGTCCTGTTCGGCAAGTGGTCGGGCACCGAAGTCAAGCTCGACGGCGAAGACCTTCTGATCATGAAGGAAGCCGACATCATGGGCGTCATCGGCTGATTTCTCGCCGATAACCCTTTCCCAATTCAGCTGACACCTCTTCAGGAGTTCTCACAATGGCAGCCAAAGAAGTCAAATTCGGCCGCACCGCGCGCGAAAAGATGCTGCGTGGCGTCGACGTCCTCGCAGACGCAGTCAAGGTAACGCTCGGCCCGAAGGGTCGCAACGTCGTTATCGACAAGTCCTTCGGCGCTCCGCGCATCACCAAGGACGGCGTTTCCGTCGCCAAGGAAATCGAACTGGAAGACAAGTTCGAGAACATGGGCGCCCAGCTCGTCCGTGAAGTCGCTTCCAAGACCAACGACATCGCCGGCGACGGCACCACGACCGCAACCGTTCTTGCCCAGGCCATCGTTCGCGAAGGCAACAAGGCCGTTGCCGCCGGCATGAACCCGATGGACCTGAAGCGCGGCATCGACCTCGCCGTTGCCGAAGTCGTCAAGGATCTCCAGGCCAAGGCCAAGAAGATCAACACGTCGGAAGAAGTCGCCCAGGTCGGCACGATCTCCGCAAACGGCGACAAGCAGGTCGGTCTCGACATTGCCGAAGCCATGCAGAAGGTCGGCAACGAAGGCGTCATCACGGTTGAAGAAGCCAAGACCGCCGAAACCGAACTCGAAGTCGTCGAAGGCATGCAGTTCGACCGCGGCTACCTGTCGCCCTACTTCGTGACCAACCCGGAAAAGATGGTCGCCGACCTCGAAGACGCTTACGTGCTGCTGCACGAGAAGAAGCTCTCGAACCTCCAGGCGATGCTCCCGGTTCTCGAAGCCGTCGTCCAGACCGGCAAGCCGCTGGTCATCATCGCTGAAGACGTCGAAGGCGAAGCGCTTGCGACCCTCGTCGTCAACAAGCTGCGTGGCGGCCTCAAGATCGCTGCCGTCAAGGCTCCGGGCTTCGGCGACCGCCGCAAGGCCATGCTCGAAGACCTCGCCATCCTGACGGGCGGCACGGTCATCTCCGAAGACCTCGGCATCAAGCTCGAAAACGTCACGCTCGACATGCTCGGCCGTGCGAAGAAGGTCTCGATCACCAAGGAAAACACGACGATCGTCGACGGTGCCGGCCAGAAGGCCGAGATCGAAGGCCGCGTCGCGCAGATCAAGGCCCAGATCGAGGAAACCACCTCCGACTACGACCGCGAGAAGCTGCAGGAACGTCTTGCCAAGCTCGCCGGCGGCGTTGCCGTCATCCGCGTCGGCGGCTCGACGGAAGTCGAAGTCAAGGAAAAGAAGGACCGCATCGACGACGCCCTCAACGCGACGCGCGCTGCCGTTCAGGAAGGCATCGTACCGGGCGGCGGCGTTGCCCTGCTGCGTTCCTCCGTCAAGATCACCTCCAAGGGTGAAAACGACGACCAGGAAGCCGGCATCAACATCGTTCGCAAGGCTCTGCAGTCCCTCGTTCGCCAGATCGCGGAAAACGCAGGCGACGAAGCTTCGATCGTCGTCGGCAAGATCCTCGACAAGAACGAAGACAACTACGGCTACAACGCCCAGACCGGCGAATACGGCGACCTGATCGCACTCGGCATCGTCGACCCGGTCAAGGTCGTCCGCACGGCTCTGCAGAACGCCGCTTCGGTTGCCTCGCTGCTGATCACGACGGAAGCCATGATCGCCGAACTGCCGAAGAAGGATGCACCGGGCGGCATGCCTGGCGGCATGGGCGGAATGGGCGGCATGGACATGATGTAAGACCTTCGGGTCCTTACATCTGAGCCATCCGGTTCAGTTCGGAAGGGGCGGTCTTCGGACCGCCCCTTTTGCGTTCCGGCGGCGGCGGACCTGTATCGTTACCGCGAAAAGAATTTTTTCATTTATGCAATAATTATCAAAAAGCCGTTGATGGCATCAAAAAACCAACTATAAAGACGCTCCAAGTGAACTTTAAAGATTCACGAGGGGGTCAGGCGCTGGAACTGGGCGGATTTACAGCCGATTTTTCGTACAGCCGGATATCTCCAAGCATTCCAGAGAAACCGCCGGTAGATCTCAAGGAAGGTCAGCGGCGGTCTTCACGCGTACGTCCGATCCGATAGCAACGCCGGAGCCGGACGCAGTTCAGTACATGAGAAAGTGGTTCGGCGGGCTTCGAGGGTTGCCAGCCGGGACTGCTTTTTAGCATGTCCTGCGCCGTCATGGGCGGGACATGTCGGCCAAATTCGAGCAACTGCCTGAGGTCGTAGGTGTTCAAGATAATCAAGACTGATCTCTCGTCGCCCTTTCTGCCGGGCTCGATGGGATTCGACGAGACGGACAACGAACTGCTCACGCAATATTGCGTGACGGAGCGCTGGACCGGCGATCTCTCCAACGGCCTCTTCACGCTGGGCGACAAGGCGGCGCTGGCGCACGGCCTGCCGCAGCGCGCCTGCGGCCTTCTGAACCTCATCCGCTGCTACGAGCCGCTCGACCGCGCGCGCGTGCTGGAGCTCTTCGAGCAGGCCGCGGCCTCCTCCTCGTCCTTCTGCTTCTCCACGACCATCCACCTCGACGGCGCGCCGCGCCAGCCGGTGTTCTGCGTCGGGGAATCGACGGGCCTTGAGGAGAAGTACGCCGGCTCCATCATCGGCGTCTTCATCTTCCCCCGCTTCCAGATCGACCTCGCCGGGCGGCGCTTCAAGCGGCAGTAGGGCGGCTTATGCCGCCTCGCTCGTCTCCGAACCCGGGCGGATGTTCTCCACCGGCATCGGGCGGCCGAGGAAATAGCCCTGGGCCTCGTCGCAACCCTCGTCGAGCAGGATATCGAGCTGGCTGCGGGTTTCCACGCCTTCCGCCAGCACCGGCACGCGCAGCGTCTGGCCGAGCGCCAGGATGGCGCGGATGATGGCCTTCGCCTCGGGGCTCGCCTCCACCTCGCTCATGAAGCTGCGGTCGAGCTTGATCTTGTCGAAGGGGAAGGCGCGCAGGGTTTCGAGCGACGAATAGCCCGTGCCGAAATCGTCGATGGCGATGGTGACGCCGAAGGCCTTGATGCGGCGGAGCGTCTGGAGGGCGCGCTCCTTGTCGCCGATGATGGTCGATTCGGTGATTTCCAGCTCCAGCCGGTGCGGGCTGAGGCCCGTATCCAGGAGCACCCGGTGCACGAGGTCGGCGACGTCGGCATTGCCGAGCTGCACCGGCGACAGGTTGACGGCGATCTTGTGCTCGTTGTTCCAGGTGGCGGCCTCGCGGCAGGCTTCGCGCAGCACCCATTCGCCGATCGGCAGGATGGCGCCGCACTCTTCCGCGATCGGGATGAAGTCGCTCGGCGGAATGGTGCCGCGCACGGGATGGTGCCAGCGCAGCAGCACTTCATAGCCGATCGTGTCGCCGGAATTGACCGCCTTCTGCACCTGGTAATGCAATTGCAGTTCGTTGCGCTCGACCGCCTGCCACAGGTCGTTGGCGATGAGGCGGCGGCTGCGGGCGGCCTCGTCCATCGAGACCTCGTAGAAGCAGACCCGCTCCGTCAGCGCCTCCTTGGCGCGGTACATGGCAAGGTCGGCATTGTTGAGGAGGGCTTCGAGATTGTCGGCATCCTGCGGATAGATCGCGACGCCCAGGCTCGCGCCCGGCTTGATATCGTAGCCGTCGATACGGATCTCCTCGTGCAGGCCGGCTTCCAGCCGCTGGATGAAGTCGTGCAGGTCGCCGACATCCTCGAAGCGCTTGGCGGCCGCGAACTCGTCGCCGCCGAAGCGGGCCACCGTCTCGTCCGCCTGAAGGCAGGCCTGCATGCGCTTCGCCAGGGTCGTCAGCACCTCGTCGCCCGCCGCATGGCCGCGCGTGTCGTTGATTTCCTTGAACTTGTCGAGGTCGATGCCGATCGCCGCGACCTTGCTGCCGAACCGGCGCGCCGAATCCAGGTCGGTCTCGAGGCGGTTGTTGAAGCTCGCGCGGTTCGGCAGGCCCGTCAGGCTGTCGTGGCGGGCGAGGAAGGAAATCTGCTCCTCCGAGCGCAGGCGCTCGGAAATGTCCTCGTAGGTGGCGACCCAGGCGCCGTCCGGCAGCGTGCGGTAGCGCAATTGCACCGAGATGCCGTTCGACAGCTTCTCGACGATCACGCCGCCGTCATTGGCCAGGATGGCGGCGCGGCGGCGGGCATACATGTCGCGCGCCCGCGGCTTCCAGACCTCCGGATCGACGAAGACGTCGGCGACGCCCTGGTCGACGATCTCGCGCAGCGTCATGCCGGGGCGGATGCGGCCTTCCGGGAAGCCGAAGAGCTCGCTGTAGCGCTTGTTGGCGAGCAAGAGGCGCTCGTCCTTGTCGAACAGGCAGAGGCCCTGCGACATGTTCTCCAGCGCGAGATCGAGGTTCTTCGTCACCTCGGCGAGGCGGTCGGCATCCGTCTTTTCCTTCGTCACGTCCTTGGTGATCTTGGCAAAGCCGACCAGCATTCCGCTCGTGTCGTAGATGGCATCCAGCACCACATTGGCCCAGAAGCGCGAGCCGTCCTTGCGGTAGCGCCAGCCCTCGGTCTCGAACTTGCCCTCCTGCCGGGCCGTGGCCAGCGCTCGTTCCGGCAGGCCGGTCGCCCGGTCCTCCTCGCCGTAGAAGCTGGAGAAATGCCGGCCGACGATCTCGTGCGCCTTATAGCCCTTGTTGCGCTCGGCGCCCTCGTTCCAGTTGGCGACACGGCCGTCCGGGTCGAGCATGTAGATGGCGTAATCCTTGACGCCCTGCACCAGCATGGCGAACTGGCGCATGCTCTCGCTGGCGGCAAGCTCGGCCTGCCGGGCGAAGACGGCGGCCGTCAGCCCCGTGAAGAGCAGCGAGAAGGCGACGACGGCGATCAGCGGCGCCATCAGGCCCACCGACAGGATCGTGTCGCCGCTCACCGGAACCGGGCCGGGCGTGACCGTCACCGCGGCCATGCCCGTGAAATGCAGCGCGACGACGCCGAGCGCCATCAGCAGCGTGGCGAGCGCCCGGTCACGCACCCGCGCCGGCGGACGCTTGCAGAAGACCAGCGACAGCGCCCCGAAGAGGCCGGCGCTGACGACCGATGCCGCCACATAGGCGATATCCCAATGGAGGGTTCCCGGCACCTCAAGCGCCGCCATGCCGAGATAGTGCATGGCGGTGATGCCGGCACCGAGCAGCAGGCCGCCCGCGATGGCGGCGCGTCTCCCGGCAATGTAGGTGGCGACCGCAAGGCCGATCGAGGTAACGACGATGGCGACGCCGAGCGAAATCAGCGTCAGTTCCATGTCGAAGCCCATGACGACGCCGGGATCGTAGGCCAGCATGGCGATGAAATGCGTCGCCCATATGCCGAAGCCGCTCGACGTGCCGGCCGCCCCCAGCCAGAGATTGCGCGCCATGCCGCCGGCAGCTTGCGCCCTCTGCGTCAGCGTGACCGCGACATAGCAGGACAGGAAGCAGATGAGGGCCGCGAGCAGGACAAGACGAAGGTCGTGCTCGACGGTCAGGCAGGTCAGGATGCGGAGCATGAAGGATCACCGGAATGGGCTGCGAAGTGCCCCCACTCAGCCGGAGAACTCTAAAGAATGCCTAAATTTAGAGACGGCTAAACCGGAAGGGCGGCCGGGGCATGGGTTCATGCTTAACAGAAGTCAAAACGACTCAACCTCGACGACCAATGGCAAAAGCTCGCTCAACCTTCGCGCATGGCCGGTTTCAGAGCGTCAGGGCCTTGAGGTCGGTCGCCGGATCCTCCAGTGCGGCGCGCGCGGGCGTGCGGCCCATCTCGATCAGCTTCTTGCCAACCACATAGGACTTGGCATCGTTGACCGCATCGACGGCGATCAGCCTGCCGCCCCGGAAATACCACACGGAGACGCTGCCTTCGCGCGGGCCTGGGCGAACGAAGGTGTCGTCGAAGCCCATGCAGAAGCCGGCGATCTGCAGCTTGACGTCGTACTGGTCGGACCAGAACCAGGGTTTTGGCACATAGGCCGCATCGCCGCCGGCGATGACGGCGGCGGCGGCCTCGGCCTGGTCGACGGCGTTCTGTACCGATTCGAGCCGCACACGGCTGCCCTCGAAGGGCAGGACGGCGCAGTCGCCCATGGCGAAAATGGCCGGATCGGAGGTGCGGGCATGGCTGTCGACGACGATGCCATTCGCGACCTCCAGCCCGGCATCGCGCGCAAGCTGGTCATTCGCCGCGACGCCGATGCCGGCGATCACCACGTCGACGGGCAGCACGAAGCCGTCGGAGAGTTCCGCGCCGGTGACGCGGCCGTTCTCGCCGATGAGGCGCACGAGGCCGGTCTTCTCGCGCACGTCGACGCCGCGCGCCGTGTGGATGGCCTTGAGGATCGTGGCGGTTGCCGGCGAGGCGACGCGGGCGAGGATGCGGTCGGCCATCTCGATGACCGTGACATGCAGCCCCCTGCCCCGCGCGACCGCCGCCGCCTCCAGGCCGATATAGCCGCCGCCGACGACGAGCGCCCGGCGCCCCTCCTGCATTTCCTGGCCGAGGCGATCGGCATCGCGGTAGTCGCGCACGGTGAAGACGCCGTCGAGATCGCCGCCGATCTCGGCCGGCAGGCGGCGCGGCGTAGCGCCGGTGGCAAGCGCCAGCACGCCGTAATGCAGCGTCGCGCCATCGCTGAGCGCCACCGTCTTCGCGGCGCGGTCGATGGCAGTGGCCTCGGTCGCAAGGCGGATCTCGACATTGTTGTCCGCATACCAGGTCTCCGGGCGGAACATCAGCCGGGAAAGATCGGCCTCGCCGAGCAGATATTTCTTGGAGAGCGGCGGGCGCTGGTAGGGATGGCTCGCCTCGGCGGCGACGATGGTGATCGGCCGCTCGTCCTTCAGCGCGCGCAATTTGGCAACCAGGGCAAAGGCCGCCTGACCGCCGCCCGCAACAACCAGTCTTCCCGTCACGATGCTTCCACCCCGTCCTTGTTTCCCGAGAGGTAGCGCGCCGCAACCGGCGGCGTCAACTCATCGCCGCGCCGCCGGATTCTTCGTTTGCGTCAGGACTAGGCGGGGATTTCGAGGCCCTTTAGCGCGGCCGGGCGCGCAAGGCAGCGTTCCAGCCAGGCCATCACGGCCGGGAAGCCCGCATAGTCCAGCGCCTCGCGCCCGCCGTAGAAGACATCCGCGCCGCGGATCCACGGGAAAGTCGTGATATCGGCAATGGTGTATTCGTCGCCCATGATCCAGCGGCGGTCCTTCAGCCGGTCTTCCAGGATCGAGAGCAGGCGTTTCGCCTCGTCGCGGTAGCGCTCGGCGGGATAGGGATTGTTGGCGACCTTGTCGGCGGCGAATTTGTGGAAATGGCCGAACTGGCCGAACATCGGCCCGATGCCGCTCATCTGGAACATGACCCAGGCGAGCGTCTCGTAGCGCCCGGCGGCATCGGCCGGAATCAGCCTGCCGGTCTTTTCGGCGAGGTAGACGAGGATCGCGCCCGATTCGAAGAGGCCGATCGGCTTGCCGCCGGGGCCGTCCGGATCGATGATCGCCGGAATGCGGCCGTTCGGATTCAGCGAGACGAATTCCGGCGACTTGACGCCCTCGGGGCCGAACTCGATCCGGTGCGCCTCATAGGGCAGGCCGAGTTCCTCCAGCGCGATCGATACCTTCACGCCGTTCGGCGTCGGCAGCGAATAGAGCTGGATGATGCCGGGGTTCTTTGCGGGCCATTTCTGGGTGATGGGGAAGGACGACAGGTCTGCCATGGGGACTCCTTGCGGGTGGGTCCTCATAGATAGGACGGATCGCCGGGCAATGTCAGGGCGGCGCGGGAATTTTCCGGTGAGGGGCGACGCGCATCAGAGCGCGCCGCGCACCCGCGAAACGATCTCCGCCACGACCGCATCGCCCTCGTGCTCCTTCTTGCGGGCACGCACGAGGCAGGCCTCGGACTTCAGGATCACGCCATCGGAGAGGATCTTCAGGTGGTTCGCCGTCAGCGTCGAGCCGGTCGAGGTGATGTCGACGATGATATCGGCCGAGCCGGAGGCCGGCGCGCCCTCGGTCGCCCCGAGGCTCTCGACGATACGGTAGAGCTGGATGCCGTGGTTGCCGGAGAAGAACTGCTGCGTGAGGCGCCAGTATTTCGTGGCGATGGTGAGCCGCCGGCCGTGGCGAGCGCGGAAATCCTGGGCGACGTCGCCGAGATCGGCCATCGTGTCGACGTCGAGCCAGATTTCCGGCACGGCGACGACGACATCCGCATGGCCGAAGCCGAGGCGGGCGCAGAACTCGACGCGGGCATCCGCCTCCGCCAGTCCCTCGCGCACGAGGTCCTCGCCGGTCACGCCGAAATCGACGGTGCCGTTGGCGATCTCGCGGGAGATCTCGGAGGCCGAGAGGAAGGCGATCTCGATATCGTCGCGCCCCTCGATACGGCCGCGATAGGAGCGGTCGTTGCCGACGGCGACGACGGAGAAGCCGGCGCGGGCGAGCGCGGCCGAACTGTCCTCCTTCATGCGTCCCTTGGAGGGAAGGCCGATGGTGATCGTCATGCGGCAGCTCCGTTCACGCCCGCGATCCGGTCGAGCCAGAGCGAGAAGCCGACGGCCGGGATGCGCTCCTTCGCGCCGAGCAGGGTCAAAAGCCGGTCGAAGCGGCCGCCGCCGGCAAGCACCAGGCTCTCCCCGGCCGGCGCGATCTCGAAGACGAGGCCGGTATAATAGTCGAGCGGACGGCCGAAGGCGGCGCGATAGGTGATCGTCGCGGGATCGACGCCCGTCGCGCTTAGCGCCGCGACGCGGCTTTCGAAGCGCGCGAGCGCGGCGCCGAGCGAGAGGCCGGCCTTTCCGGCGAAGGCGGCGAGCGCCCCGGGGGCCTCGGCAAGGCTCAGCTCCAGCGCCAGGAACTCCCGGAGGAGCGCCAGCGTGCGGGCATCGAGCCGCGTGTTGGCCAGCTCCATCTTCTCGCGCAGGCGCCGGGCGATATCGGCCGGGCTGCGGCTGGCATTGGTGGAATAGCCGGTCGCCTCCATGGTCGCGTCGATATGGGCGATCAGCGTCGCCTCGTCGTCGAGCTTGCCGAGGATGGCGAGGCGGTCGACCTCCGGGCCGAAGACGCCGTCGCGCGCCGGATTGGAGAGGTCGGCCATCAGCCGCTGCAACTGCGCCTGGTTGCCGAAGGCATGGACGAGCCGCTTCTGCCACCCGACCGGCAGGCCGCAGGCCGCCACCACCGCCTCGAAGACGGACTGGTCGCCGAGCACGACGGAGAAGGCCACGCCCGGCAGGCGGTTCATGAGGACGGTCAGCGCGTCATGCACGGCGCGCGCATCCGCGCGCGCGACGTCCGGCTCGCCGAGATCCTCGATGCCGGCCTGGTAGAACTCGTTCGAACCCTCGCGGCGCTGGCGGAACACCTCGCCGAGATAGGCGTAGCGCTTCGGCGTGCCCGTGGCCGTCTCGATATGGCGCAGGCAGACGGGAATGGTGAATTCGGGCCGGAGGCACAGGCTCCTGCCGGTCTCGCTCTCCGTCAGGAAGATGCGCCGGCGCAGATCCTCGCCCGCCATGTCGAGAAAGGGCTCGGCCGGCTGGATGACCGGCGTGTCGACCCGCTCCGTGCCGAGGCGTTCGAGGTCGGCGATGAGATCGGGGGCGAAGGCGGGGAGGTTGATCAGGGGCATGGGAAACGCTCCGGTCGGCGGGTCGTGCTCCCCCTCATCCGCCTGCCGGCACCTTCTCCCCAAGGGGAGAAGGGGGAAAACGAGAGGTCGCATCCCCTCCGCCCTTCTCCCCGACGGGGAGAAGGTGGCCCGAAGGGTCGGATGAGGGGGGCTTGCAGCACGGCGCCCATCACCCTTGGCGCGCCCGGTCTTCGGCCTGCGCGTCGAGGATTTCGCGGACCTTGGCGACCAGCTCGGCCTCCGGCACGGAGACCTGCGCCACGCGCGCCTCGCGCCAGGAGGCGTTGTCCTCGATCTCGCCGGAAAGGCGCTTGCCCTCGATGAGGTCCTTGATCTGCACGAGGCCTTCGGCGCGCTCGTCGCCGCCCTGGATGATCGCAACGGGGGCGCCGCGGCGGTCGGCATATTTGAGCTGGTTGCCGAACTTCTTCCAGTTACCCTGGTACATTTCGGCGCGGATGCCGGCGGCGCGCAGCGCCTGCGTGAAGCGCTGGTAGCTGCCCATGCTCTCGATATCGCCGTCCATGACCGTGACGAGCACGGGGGCGACGATATCGTCCTGGCCGAGCTTGCCGAGGTTCTTCAGCGCCGTCATGAGGCGCGAGACGCCGATGGAGAAGCCGGTGGCCGGCACCGGCTGGCCCATGAAGCGGGAGACGAGGCCATCGTAACGACCGCCGCCGCCGACCGAGCCGAAGACGACCTTCTCGCCCTTCTCGTTGGTAACGGCGAACTGCAGCTCTGCCTCGAAGACGGGGCCGGTGTAATATTCGAGGCCCCGCACGCAGGAGGGATCGACCCTGACGCGGCCGGCATCGTAGCCGGCGCTGGCGACGAGTTTGGCGATCTGCTCCAGTTCCTCGACGCCCTCGCGGGCGCGGTCATTTCGTCCAAAACGTAGGTCGAGCGAAGCGACGGTCTCAAGGTTATCGCCGAAGGAGGAGGTGTCGAGCACGCCGACCAGCAGTTCGATGCCGGCGGGATCGAGGCCGACGCCCTTGGTGAAGTCGCCGCTCTCGTCCTTGCGGCCCGCGCCGAGAAGCTCGCGGACGCCGGGAATGCCGAACTTGTCGAACTTGTCGAGCGCGCGCAGGGCGTTCAGCCGGCGCGCCGCATTTTCCTCGCCGCCAAGGCCCACGACCTCCAGCATGCCGTCGAGAACCTTGCGGTTGTTGACGCGGATGACGTAGTCGCCGCGGGCGATGCCGAGGGCTTCCATCGTATCGGCGAACATCATGCACATCTCGGCATCCGCCTGCACGCCGGCCGCGCCCACCGTATCGGCGTCGAACTGCATGAACTGGCGGAAGCGGCCCGGGCCCGGCTTCTCGTTGCGGAAGACGTAGCCGGCGCGGTAGGTGCGGTAGGGTAGCTGGATCTCGTTGAAATTCTCCGCGACATGGCGGGCGAGCGGCGCCGTCAGGTCGTAGCGGAGCGACATCCACTGGTCGTCGTCGTCCTGCAACGAGAAGACGCCCTCGTTCGGGCGGTCGCTGTCCGGCAGGAACTTGCCGAGCGCGTCGGTATATTCGAAGAGCGGGGTTTCGACCGGGTCGAAGCCGTAATGCTCATAGACCGCGCGGATCTTCGCGGTCATTTCGGTGAGGGCGCGGATGTCCGCGGCATCACGATCGACGAAGCCGCGCGGCAGGCGGGCCTTCAGCTTCTGCGGTTTTTTCTGCTTTTCGCTCATCGGGATACCCGAAATTCCTGTATTTCCGTTGCGGTTTCCCTAGCGGATTGGGCGGGCAGCGGCAAGGGCGGAAGCGCCCCGGCGTCACGGCCGGCGCGACAGCGCGTCCCAACTGTGCACGATGACGGCGGAGGCCGTCGGCGCCTCGGCGGTGGGGATGAGGATCGAATGGGTGTCGCCGCGGATGATGCCGCGCATCTCCGACTGGAAGGAAAGCCGCTTCATCTGCACATAGCCTTCCGGGATGGAGGTGACGGACAGCGCCGTGCCGCCATAGATCTCGATGCTGGCGATCTCGCGGGCATAAAGGCCGGCCACCAGCGCCCGGTCCTCCAGGCAGTCGCGATAGGAGCCGGTGAGATAGCGGCGGATGCTGGTGCCGACGACGGCGCGCATCTCAGGGCTTTCGCGGTATTCCTGCTGCGAGCCGCCGAGATAGCGGATGTCCCGGCCCTGCCAGAGGTTGCGGCTGTCGCGCGCGCTGAGGATCGCCTTCAAGAGGCGGCGCTCGGTCTGCGCATCGGCGCGGCGCAGGAAATCGACGATGGCGCCGGTGGCGCGCAAATCCGGCACCGCGACGCCGCGCTCCCAGCGCGAGACGGTCGTCGGCGAGAAGCCCAGCTTCCAGGCGATGTCGTCCTGCGTCAGCGCGACCTTGAGGCGATAGGCGCGAAGCTGGTCGACGAGGTCATGGCCGGTGGAAAGGGCGAAATCGGCCAAATTCAACCTATGAAAGCAAAATTCAAGATCGCACATTCTATAATCGAGTAAACGACCAGCGGGCCTGCTTTCTGGCAAAGCCGATGTCGGTTACCCTCAAGCCAAGGTAAACGTCCATGCCGACCGTTTGGCAAGCGGCCAGCGGCACCGCATGCCCGTTTTCCGACCGGCGACGGCCGAATGGCACCGATTCCCCGGTGCCCACCGGCATCGACATTCTTTCGGACCGGACCCCGCATGACCCTGAAACCGCCCCTGACCGCCGCACGCCTCGCCTCGGTGGCGGCGCTCGCCGGCATCGACAGCCGGGAGGTCGAATCCGTCTTCGTTTGCGAGGCGTGGAGCGCGGAACTGGCGACCGGGCTCCTGCGCCTCGGGGCCGAGACGTCGTTCCTTCACGGCACCGGCGGCGTGCCCTGCGGCGTCATGGACCTGATCCGGCTTTACGATCCCGCCGACTGGGCGACGGTGCTGCAGGCGCTGGAGGACGCGGCGACGGCACCGGTCACCTTCAGCTACGCCACGACGATCCGCCCGGCGCCCGGCCTCTACCGGCAGGTCTTCTGCTTCGGCCAGTCGGAAACGGCCGGCGCAAGCGGCGGCGCGATAAACGGCACCTTCGCGGTGGCGCGCCTGTGCGTCGAGATGGGCACGACGCGGCCGGGCAGCCTGAACTGACCCTTTTCTTTTGCCGCGCGCCTGCCTATCTCTAGCCCCATGAGACAGTTCCTGTTCGTCCTCGCCATTCTGGGCGCCGTGCTTTCCGGCTGGGTGCCGGCGATCGCTGCAACCCAGCATGCCGCGCAGACCGGCATGCATGCAGGCCATCCGGTGGCCGGCGCGGCGCACGGCAAGGCGGAGCAGGACAGGACGAATCCCGCCGTGCATCCCATGGCCTGCTCGGCCTGTTTCGCCATCGAGACGGCAGGGCCGCAGCCGCTTCAAAGCAGGATCGGCCTGTCCCATCGGTTCACGGCCGCCGTGCGGCAGCTTGCCGGTCTTGCGCTGCGGCCGCTCGATCCCCCTCCCCGGTCCTGACGCGCGATCATCCGGACGCCTTGCGTCCGGGCCTCGACAATCTTTCAGAACTGGAAAAGACCATGAACGCAAAGACGCTGTTTCTCGGCGCGGCCATCGCGCTCGCCTTCACCCTGCCCGCCCTCGCCCAGGAGGCGGATCATTCCGCCCATCAGGGGACGGCCGGGGAGAGCCCTTCCACCACGGCCTTCATCGCGGCCAATGCGAAAATGCATGAGGGCATGGCGATCGACTTCACCGGCAATGCGGACGAGGATTTCGTGCGCGGCATGATCGCCCATCACCAGGGGGCGATCGACATGGCGAGGATCGAGCTTCAATACGGCAGGGACGAAAGCCTTCGCAAGCTCGCCGAAGAGATTATCGCAGCCCAGGAGGGCGAGATCAGGACGATGGAAGACTGGCTGGCGAAGAACGCGAAGTAAACGCGCCGCCAGAACGACAGAGGCCTGTCGGCATTCCCGGCGGGCCTCTGTCATTCCATGACAGTGCGGCTATTCGGCCGCCGGATGCCTGTGAACCGCCGAGGCCTCGACCAGCGAGGCCGCGATGGCCCGGGCCATCAGCAGCGTCGTTTCGCGGATTTCGGTGTTGCTGCCGCTTCGTGCCGACCGGATCAGGAGGAAGCCCTCGCGCAGCATGATCTCCTGCGCCTTGTCGCAGGCCCAGCCTTCCAGTTGCAAATCGCCTGTCTCAGATGTGCTCGCCGCCATTTGCCCCCTCATGCCAGATCATTCAGCACAACGCGGCGCGCGGCGACTACGCACGCGTATGCCGACCCCGAAACCTGCCATCTATGATTTTGCCGCTCAACCTGAAGCTACATGATTCGCTGTAGAATCAAAGATATATTTGTGACGGCAAGCCCCGAATTATGGCCGTTCGAGCCGATTTCTCTTCTCCTCCACGTCCGCGCGGCAGAAACATCCCTCCACATGGTCGTTGACGAGGCCCATGGCCTGCATGAAGGCATAGACGGTGGTGGGGCCGACGAAAGTCCAGCCGCGCTTCTTCAGGTCCTTCGACAGCCGGACGGAGGTGGGCGTCGTCGGGTTGGCGGCGATCGTCTCCCAGTCCACCCGCGCCGGCCGTTCGTCCGGCCCCGGCTCGAAGCTCCAGAAGTAGCGGGCGAGCGTGCCGAACTCGTCGCGCAGTGCCTGCGCGCGGCGGGCGTTGTTGATCGTCGAGACGATCTTGCCGCGGTGGCGCACGATGCCGGGATCGGCGAGGCAGCGGGCGATGTCGTCCTCGCCGAACGCCGCCACCCTGTCGAAATCGAAGCCGGCGAAGGCGGCACGGAACCCCTCGCGCTTGCGCAGGATGGTGAGCCAGGACAGGCCGGACTGGAAGCCTTCCAGGCAGATCTTCTCGAACAGCCGCTGGTCGCTGACGACGGGGCGGCCCCATTCCGCATCGTGGTAGCGGCGATAATCATCGAGATTGCCGTGCCAGGCGCAGCGCACCTGCCCGTCGTCGCCTTCCAGAAGTCCCTTCGCCGCCATCGCGCCCTCCGTTTCCTTTTTGTTCCGATTTACTCCTTATCAACCACTTTTGGAAAGCCGGCAATAACCCTACCCAAAGCTTTATCCGCATCGTCTATATCGAATGAACGCCCGTTTACCATTCGCTTCATCGCGCGGTGCAAGCATCCTCCTCGAACCGGCGCTGCATTCCAGGTCCCGCGGCGCATCCCGGCACGATCAGTAGCGAGTACGTCCGATGTTGATACGAATCCTTCTTGCAACGACCCTTCTGTGCACCACCACCGCGGCACAGGCGAATGACCGCTACATGAGCCGTCCGCCGATCATCGTCAGCCCCGACCTCACCGCGCCCTGGCTGATGCAGCTCACCGGCGAGGGCGTGCAGCCGGCCGTCAACACCCGCCGCATCCTCCAGCGCCAGAAGGTGCAGCAGCGCCGCGTCATCCGCCGCGAGGGCGCGGTCCGCGTCGAGCAGGTCTCGGCGGCCGGCACGGCGCGCAATCCCATCAAGTCGAAATTCGACCCCATGTACCTGCCGCAGCTCGTCGACTATGAGAGCGGGCACAGGCCGGGCACCATCGTCATCGACACCAACAACCGCTTCCTCTACCTCGTCATGGCCGGCGGCAAGGCGCGGCGCTACGGCGTCGGCGTCGGCAAGCCGGGCTTCGAATGGGCCGGCGCCCACGCGATCACCCGCAAGGCCGAATGGCCGAGCTGGACCCCGCCGAAGGAGATGGTCGCCCGCGAGGCCGCCAAGGGCCACTACCTGCCGGCCTTCATGGAAGGCGGGCCGGAAAACCCGCTCGGCTCGCGCGCCATGTATCTCGGTTCGACGCTCTATCGCATCCACGGCACCAATGCGCCCTGGACGATCGGCTACGCGGTTTCCTCCGGCTGCATCCGCATGCGCAACGAGGATGTCGTCGATCTCTACGAGCGCGTGAAGGTGGGCACGAAGGTCATCGTGATCTGATTTTGTGGTATCGGGGCCACAAGGGATCGAAGAAATCCACCCTCACGATCGTCTTACTGCGCGGGAGCCGACTTGAAATCGGTCAAGAGTCGGTTAGCCTCGCAGAATTACAGGAGTGAGAGGGACTATATCATGCGGAAATACGCATCGATCTTGCTGGCCGCGACCGTCGCGGCCACGGCGATCATGCCGGTCTCGGCGGCCAATGCCTTCCCCGCGGCCCGCACGGGCGACCGGATCGAGACGGTCAGCGACGTGACGCTCGTCGCCCAGCCGAGCAAGAAGCAGGTCGCGGCGAAGTACAAGCGCACCAAGGTGCGCTTCGTCACCGACCAGGCGCCGGGCACCGTCATCGTCGATACGAACAACAAGTTCCTCTACTATGTCGAGGGCAAGAACCGGGCGACGCGCTACGGCATCGGCGTCGGCCGCGACGGCTTCGGCTGGTCGGGCGTGGTGAAGGTCGGCCGCAAGGCCGAATGGCCGAGCTGGACGCCGCCCGCCGAGATGCGCCGCCGCGAGGCCAAGAAGGGCCGCATCCTGCCCGCCACCCAGGCCGGCGGCGAGGACAACCCGCTCGGCGCGCGCGCGCTCTACCTCTTCAAGGGCGGCCGCGACACGATCTTCCGCATCCACGGCACGAACCAGCCCTGGACGATCGGCCAGAACATGTCGTCGGGCTGCATCCGCATGATGAACAAGGACGTCGAGCATCTCTATGCCCGAGCCGACATCGGCACCAAGGTCATCGTGGTCGGCCCCGGCAACCGCCAGGGCAGCGTGAGCTACAACGACAGGGGCGTCGATTTCTTCGGCAACCTCTTCGGCTTCGGCGGCTGAGTCGCCGCTCGCCGTAGATATTCCGGACGCCGGCCTTGCGCCGGCGTCCTCGTCTTCAGCCGATGGAGCAGGCGATCTTTCCGCCGCGCCGGATCGGCTCGTCGAGGGCGGCGCCTTCGATCTTCAGCGTATAGGTGCCCTCGTAGTTCAACCCCTCGGCGTCGACCACCGTCAGCATGACGAAATCGAGGGCGGCGAAGGGCTCGTCTTCGCCGGATTCGACATGCACGAGAAGGCGCAGTTCGCCGTCGTGCAGCCAGTGATGCGTGAGGAAGGACTGATCAAGCGCAATCTTCCTATCGAGCCCCTTCTGGGCGATATCCCTCGGCAGCTCGATCGAGCCGCGGAAATTCAGGATACCGCCGAGGCTGTAGCTGAAGCCTGCCTCCCCTTCGAAAGCGACATTCTTGTCCTTCACCGCGCAGTCGAAGCCGCCGGTGGCGAAGGCGGGCGACGAAAGGGCGGCCAGGACGGCGAGCGAAAGCATGAGGCGGCGCATGGACATCTCCGATGGGGCTGGAATGCCGCCTGTCTAGCAATCCCGGGACGAAGCGGCTGTTCCGCGCGTGACAGCCTCAGGAAAGCACGGCCGGCTTTTCCCCGCCGTAGGCCCAGTCGATGAGTTCCACCGTGTGCAGGATCGGGATTGCCGTACCCGTCGCGATCTGGGTGATGCAGCCGATATTGCCGGTGGCGATGATATCCGGCTTCGTCGCCTCGATGTTCTTCACCTTGCGCGCCTTCAGCTTGCCGGAGATTTCCGGCTGGAGGATGTTGTAGGTGCCGGCCGAGCCGCAGCAAAGATGCCCTTCCGCCGGATCGCGCACGGCGAAGCCCGCCTTCTTCAAAAGCGTCTTCGGCAGCATGGTGATCTTCTGGCCGTGCTGCATGGAGCAGGCCGAATGATAGGCGACCGTAAGCCCCTTCGCCTCCTGCTGCGGCAGGTCGAGCGTCGAAAGATATTCCGTCACGTCCTTGGCAAGCGCCGAGACCCGCGCGGCCTTGTCCGCATAGGCAGGATCGAGGCGCAGCATGAAGCCGTAGTCCTTGATCGTCGTGCCGCAGCCCGATGCCGTGACGATGATCGCGTCGAGCCCGCCCTTCTCGACCTCGCCGAGCCAGACGTCGACATTGCGCCGCGCCGCCTCCAGCGCCTGCGCCTCGCGACCCATATGGTGGACGAGCGAGCCGCAGCAGACCTCCCCCGCCGGCGCCACGACCTCGACGCCGAGGCGGGTGAGGAGGCGGATCGTCGCTTCGTTGATCTCCGGCTTCAGCACCGGCTGGGCGCAGCCGGAGAGGATCGCGACCCGCCCGCGGCGCACGCCTTCCGCCGGATGCGTGCCCGGTCTTGCGCTGTCCGGCATCTTCGGCAGGCTGCGCGGGGCAAGGTCCAGCATGGCGCCGAAGGGCTCGAGCGGCTTGAAGCGCTTGAGGAGGCCGGCGAAGGGGCGGCCGAGGCTTGCCACCTTCAGCGCCAGGCGGAAGCGGCCGGGATAAGGCAGCACGGCGGCGAGGACGCCCCGTGTCAGCCGGTTCCAGAACGGGCGTTTATAGGTCGCCTCGATATGCATGCGTGCATGGTCGACGAGATGCATGTAGTCGACGCCGGAGGGACAGGTCGTCGTGCAGGCGAGGCAGGAAAGGCAGCGGTCGATATGGGTCACGACCTCCTTGTCCGCGGGGCGGCCGTTCTCCAGCATGTCCTTGATGAGGTAGATGCGGCCGCGCGGGCTGTCGAGCTCGTTGCCCAGCGTCACATAGGTGGGGCAGGTGGCCGTGCAGAAGCCGCAATGCACGCATTTGCGCAGGATCTTTTCGGACGTCGCGACATGCGGGTCGGCAAGCTGCTCGGCGGTGAAGTTGGTCTGCATCAGCGGGAGTCCTTCTCATGCCGGCCTGTGTGGCGCAGCCCCTCACCTGCCTGTCGGCATCCTCTCCCCGTAGACGGGGCGAGGAAGGATAGGCTCACCGTTTTCCTCCTTCTCCCCGCCTGCGGGGAGAAGGTCCCGGCAGGGGGATGAGGGGCCGCGACAAAATCGATCATTTCCCGATCACCCCACCAGCCGCGACACGAAAAGTCCCGCCGGATCGAAGCTCGCCTTGACGCGCGCCGAGAGCGCCACGACGGCGTCCGGCTGCGGCGCGAACGCTTCCGTCGCCGCCAACACCTCCGGCCGGGCCCTGAGCAGCGTCGCGTGCCCGCCGCCGACGGCCTTGACGTAGCGGCGCAGGAGCGCGGCCTCGGGATCGGCCTCCATGCGCAGCCAGACGAGGCCGCCCTGCCAGTCGTAGAAGGCGTCGACGCCCGTTTCGAGGCGCAGCGCGGCGACGAGCTGATGGCCGGCGGTGGGCGCGACCGAAACGCGCCAGAGCGGGCGCGGCGTGCCGTCGGCATAGGGCGCGGCGTCGCGGATCTCGCGCCAGAGACGGGCCGCCGTCTCCGCATCGAGGCGCGTCACGGCGCCGAAGCGGCCCATGGCCGCCGCCAGCTTCTCGCTGCGCACCGCGACGGAGGCCGAAAGCCCTTCGAGGCGCAGCACGCTGGCCGCCCCGTCCGGCAGCGCGCCGCCGGCAAACCGGCCGCGCACGCTTTCCGGCAGATGGGCGGCACCGGAGACCTCGACGGACATGGACATGGCCGTCGCCATGGCGGCGGCGGCCTCCGCGTCGTTGAGGCCGGAGACGACGATGGTCGCCGCCGTTTCCGGCACCGGCAGCAGGCGGAAGGTGACCTCCGTCAGAAGGGCCAGCGAACCGTGCGAGCCGGCGAGCAGCTTTGCGAGGTCGAGGCCGGTGACGTTCTTCATCACCCGGCCGCCGGCCTTCACCACCTCGCCCCTGCCGTTGACGAAGCGCACACCGATGAGGCTGTCGCGCGCGGCGCCGGCGACGAAGCGGCGCGGGCCGGAGGCGTTGGCGGCGAAGACGCCGCCGATGGTGGGGATGCCGGAGGAGCCGAGCGCGGCGCGCAGGTCGCAGGGCTCGAAGGCAAGCATCTGGCGCTTTTCGGCAAGCGCCGTCTCGACGACCTCCAGCGGCGTGCCGGCGCGCACGGTCATGGTCATCTCGGCGGGGCTGTAGGCGACGATGCCGGCAAGGCCGCGGGTCGAGAGCGTTTCGGCCCCCTCCGGCACGTCGGCGAGGCTGCGCGTGCCGCCGCCGCGGATGGCAAGCGGCGTGCGGGACAGGGCGGCGACCTGGACGAGGCGCGCGGCGGCCTCTTCGGAAAGCGGTTCGTGGATCGGTGTCATGCGGCGGGGCGCCCTTCGAGCGGGAAGACTTTCGACGGGTTGAGCAGCCATTGCGGATCGAAGGCGGCGCGCACCGCCATCTGCTGGGCAAGGTCGACCTCGGCATATTGATGGCGCATCAGGTCGCGCTTCTCGATGCCGACGCCGTGCTCGCCCGTCAGGCACCCGCCGGCATCGACGCAGAGCCTCAGGATGTCGTTGCCCGCCGCCTCGGCGCGGGCCGCGTCCTGCGGGTCGTTGGCGTTGAAGAGGATGAGCGGATGCATGTTGCCGTCGCCGGCATGGAAGACGTTTGCGACGCGCAGGCCGTATTTCTCGACGATCTCCGCCGTTCCGCGCAGCACATGCGACAACTGGCCGAGCGGCACCGTGCCGTCCATACAGATATAGTCGGCGATGCGGCCGGTGGCGCCGAAGGCCGACTTGCGGCCCTTCCAGATCAGCGCCGCCTCCGTCGCCGACTGGCTTTCCTTGACGACCTTGACGCCGTGGCGGCCGGCGATCTCGATGATGCTGGCGAGCATCGCGTCCATCTCCGCCTCGGAGCCCTCGACCTCGACGATCAAGAGCGCCTCGACGTCCATCGGATAGCCGGCATGGGCGAAGGCCTCGCAGATCTCGATGGCGGGCTTGTCCATGAATTCGATGGCGACCGGGATGATGCCGGCGCCGATGACGTCGGCGACGCAGGCGCCCGCCGCCTCCGATGTGTCGAAGCCGAAGAGCACCGGGCGCGCGCCCTCGGGCCTGGCGATGAGGCGAACCGTCGCCTCGGTGACGATGCCGAGCTGGCCCTCGCCGCCGCAGATCACGCCGAGAAGGTCGAGCCCGCCGGCATCCAGCGCCTTGCCGCCGAGTTCGACGACCGTGCCGTCGATCAGCACGAGCTTGACGCCGAGCAGGTTGTTCGTCGTCACGCCGTATTTCAGACAGTGCGCGCCGCCGGAATTCATGCCGATATTGCCGCCGATCGTGCAGGCGAGCTGCGAACTGGGATCGGGCGCGTAGAAATAGCCGTCGGCGGAGACCGCATCGGAAATGGCAAGGTTGGTGACGCCGGCCTGCACGGTGGCGGTGCGGTTGGCGAAATCCACCTCCAGGATCTTCGCCATCTTGGAAAGGCCGACGACGACGGCGTCCTCCTGCGGGATGGCGCCGCCCGACAGCGAGGTGCCCGCCCCGCGCGGCACGACGGGCACGCCGTAGCGATGGCAGTATTTGAGGACGGCGGCCACCTGCTGGGTCGTTTCCGGCAGGGCCACGGCGAGCGGCAGGCGGCGATAGGAGACGAAGGCATCCGTCTCGAAGGGCACCAGCTCGCGCGGCTCGTGCACCAGGCAGCCTTCCGGCAGGAGATCGAGCAGGTCGGCGACGATCTCGCGGCGGCGCGCCAGCACCGCCGGCCGCGGCTCCAGGAAACCGATCTGATCCATCTCTTCACCTCCCGCATCAAGTGGTCTGTTTTGTTTACCACTTCCTATTGCAGGGTGCAAATGCTAAGCATTTTCTCCGCTTCGGCAAGAATGGACTCGATGGAATGACCAATCTCGGCGATCTCGAAATCTTCTCCCGCGTCATCGCCATGGGCAGCATGTCGGCGGCCGGCCGGGCGCTCGGCCTTTCGCCCGCCGTCGTCTCCAAGCGGGTGAAACGGCTGGAGGAGCGCCTCGGCAGCCGCCTCTTCCAGCGCACGACGCGGCAGATCTCGCTGACCGAGGCCGGCCAGGGCTTCTACGACCGCATCGTCGGCATCCTTTCCGGCATCGAGGAGGCCGAGGCCTTCGTCTCGGGCCGCTCCGGCGCGGTGCGCGGCACGCTGAGGATTTCCGCTCCCACCTCCTTCGGCCGCATGCATATCGCCCCCAATCTCAAGGGCTTCATGGATGCCTATCCGGAACTCGTCGTCAACCTGATGCTGACCGACGACTTTTCCGATATCGTCGGCGGCGGCTTCGACCTTGCCATCCGTATCGGCGAACTGTCCGATTCCTCGCTGGTCGCCCGCAGGTTCGCCCCGGTGCGGCGCGTTCTGTGCGCATCGCCGGACTACATCGCCCGCCACGGCATGCCGGCCTCGCTCGACGACCTTCCCGCCCATGCCTGCCTGCCGCCGCATACCCAGGACGTCTGGCGGCTGGAAGGGCCGGAGGGCAACGTCACCTATCGCCCGCAGGGGCAACTCTATACCAATTCCAGCGAAGTGGTCCGCGAGGCCGTGTTCTCCGGCCTGGGGATCGCGCTGCGCTCGACCTGGGACGTCGGCCCGGCGCTGAAGAGCGGGGAACTCACCCAGGTGCTGCCGCAATACGAGGGCTCGCGCAACGTGGTGCTCTCGGCGGTCTATCCGAGCCGGCAGTTCCTGCCCGTCAAGGTGCGGCTTTTCATCGACTACCTCGCCGACCTCTACGGCCCCGTGCCCTATTGGGAGCGCTGAGGCATGATGAGGAGAGAACGGCGATGATCGGCAGGACGGCGATGATGGCGGCGACGATCGGGCTGGCGCTCCCGGCGGCGGCGAGCGCACGGCCGCTCGACGACCTGCTCCAGGGGGTCGACGACGCCTGCGACTACGGCGACGCGCTGGCGGGCCTCCTGCAATCCAGCTACGCCTTCGCGCGCCAGGAAGGCGCCATCGCCATTCCCGCCGGCTATGAGGCCGTCTTCGGTCAGCCCATCGTCCGGCCGCAGGACGAGTACCTGCACATCGTGCTGCCCGTGACCGACGGCACCTGGCGCGACGTGCCGGTCAGGGAGATCGAAATCTATATCACCGCGCTTGCCAGCGGCTTCAGCTATCAGGCCGTGATCTTTCCCGCCGACGCGCTGAAGGCCGCCGAGGCGGCGTTCTCGCAGCGCGGCCTTGCGGCGAAGCGGAAGCTTGAAGAGCAGGACGAGACCGGCTTCGGCTGGGACACCGGCTTTGTCGTCACCGACGGCGTGCCGCGCTACCAGTGCGACCTGTCGACCTGAGCAGCAGGTATCCCCTCAGTGCTTGTCCTCTTCCGCGTGGCGATGGCGGATGGCGCGCACGAGCAGCCACATGCCGACGATGACGAAGGGCACGGCGATGCCGGTCAGCGTTTCCGGCTTCATCGGCAGGCCGAGCCCGTGCGCCGCCTTGGCGACATAGCCGAACAGGCCGACGACATAATAGGAGATGGCGGCGACCGACAGGCCCTCGACGGTCTGCTGCAGGCGCAGTTGCAGCTTGGCGCGGCGGTCCATGGAATTGAGCAGGCCGGTATTGAGCTGTTCCAGCTCCACGTCGATCCAGCTTCTGAGGAGCGCGGTGGCGCGGGCGAGCTTGCGCGAAAGGTTCGCCTGGCGCTCCTCCACCGACTGGCAGGTGCGCATGGCCGGCGCCAGGCGCCGCTCCAGGAAGAAGCCGAGCGTCTCGTAGCCCGACACCGCCGTTTCGGCGAGCATGCGGATGCGCTCCTGCACGATGCCGTAATAGGCGCGGCTGGCGCCGAAGCGGTAGAGGCTGAGCGCCGCATTGGCCTCCAGCTCGGCGGCGAGCCGGGTGATCTCGGTCAGCAGCGTATCGGCCCTGTCGCGGGCGTGCTGCTTCATGGAATTGGTGATGCCGGTCAGCCCGTCCTCGATGCGGCGGATATCCGGCGACAGCGACTGGGCGAGCGGCAGGCCCATCATGGCGAGCGTGCGGTAGGTCTCGATGTCGAGCAGGCGCTGGACGAGCGCGCCGCGCCCGGCCTCCGTCATGCTGCGGTCGATGATGAGGATCTGCGTCAGCCCGTCGCCGTTCTGGCGGAAGTCGGTGAGGATCGCGCCCTGACCGTTCTTGATCTCGCTGTAACAGAGGCTGGTCGGATCGAAGGTGGAGATCGCCTCGCGGGTTTCCGGCGTGTCGGGCCGGATCTCCAGGCGGATGCCCGAGATCAGCGTGCCGGGCGGCGAGAAGCTGTCGCCGAACGGATGGACCGGAACCTCGCCGCCGAATTTGTCCGGCGCCGGCGCGTCCCAGAAATAGGTCGAGAACTCGGTGTGCCGCTCCCAGCGCAGCGTGCCCTGCCCCCAGCTCAGCGCATGGTGGCTGGCATCGCGCCCCGGCGGGGAAATGCCGCGCGAGCGCGACAATTCCCCCATCACGGCGTGATCGACCGCCGAGCCGCCCTCCGTCAGGAAGGCGAGCTGGAAGATGACGCGCGGCGACGACACCAGCGCATACGGTCTTGCGTGAATTTCCCCCAGCGCCTGCGCACGCGCGGCCGCCTGCGGAAAGGCGAAGCTGCCCTTTGCCATGTCCTGCACTGCCCCCTCGTGTGCAACAGCATAGTCTTAACAAATGTCAGGCCCCTGGAGATAGGGCGCATTGACGCAGGTCCACACATACCGACTGGACAAGATTGTTGACCAGTTTCGCTGCGCATTGCTAGTGTTCCGAGCGTGACCGACACCGCCTTCGACCTTTTCGCCCGCATCAGCCACAGCCGCACCTCCGACGAGGTCGTGCGGCAGATCGAACTCCTGTTGCTGGAGGGCGTGCTGCGCGACGGCGACCGGCTGCCCGGCGAGCGCGAGCTTTCCAAGCGGCTCGACGTCTCCCGCCCCATCCTGCGCGAGGCGCTGAAGGAGCTGGAGACCCGCGGCCTGCTGGTCAGCCAGCACGGCGGCGGCACCTATGTCGCCGACATCATCGGCCAGGTGTTCTCCCGCCCGGTCGTCGACCTCATCGCCCGCCACCAGCGCGCGACGGAGGATTATGTCGAGTATCGCCGCGAGCTGGAGGGCATCACCGCCGAGCTCGCCGCCCGCCGCGCCACGGAATACGACCGGCAGATGCTGACGCGCATCATGGAGGCGATGCGCGCGGCCCATGCGGGGGACTCCTTCGATGCGGAGCTGGAAACCGACGTGGAGCTGCACAACGCGATCGGCGAGGCGGCGCACAACATCGTGCTCCTGCACACGCTGCGCGCCTGCTACCGCCTGCTCGCCCAGGGGATCTTTTTCCACCGCCACCTCGTCTTCTCCTCCGAGGAAGCGCGCGGCCACCTGCTCGCCCAGCACGAGGCGATCTATGCCGCGATCATGGCCGGCGACGGGGCCGCGGCGCGAAAGGCGGCCCAGGCGCATATGGACTATATCGCAACCGCCATCCGCGACGCCGAGCGCAGCGGCGAATGGCAGCGGATCTCGCAATTGCGCATGCAAAAGCGCGGGCTTCCGCCACAAGCCTGACTTGCGCCGCAAATCCCGCGCAAGCAAGATGGGCTAGACCGACTCGAACGGCATATCCCGACAAAGGAATGAAGAAGACCTTGAACATTCTCAACCGCATCGTCAGCGACGTCCATCTGATGTTCCGCCGGCCCGTCCGCGAGCAGTATGGTGCGCTGTGCTATCGGGTGAGGAAGCAGCAGCCGGCGATCGAGATCCTCCTCATCACCAGCCGCGACACCGGACGCTGGGTCATTCCCAAGGGCTGGCCGATGGACGGCAAGAGCGCCGCGGCGGCCGCCGCGCGCGAGGCCTGGGAGGAGGCGGGCGTGAAGGGGACCATCCGCAACACGCCGGTCGGCAGCTACAACTATCTCAAGGGCCTGCCGCACGGGCTGAAGGTCGAGTGCCGGGTACGCGTCTTCCCGCTCGCCGTCGACGACCTCAGCAAGAATTTCCCCGAGAAGGACGAGCGGCGCGCCGAATGGGTGAGCTGCCCGGAAGCCGCCGGCCGCGTGCAGGAACCGGGCCTCAAGAACCTCATTCTCGCCTTCGAGCGCACGATGCTGGCCGAAATCGCCCCGAACGGCACGCCCGACGCCTGATAACGTCCCTATCGGCCCTTGTCGTATTGCCGCCGGTGCCTTGAGGCGATAGTGCCTGTCGGCCGAGAGCCCCTTGGGGCTCCGCAACGGAGCAGCAGGAATGGCCAATTCACAGGTTCAGCGACACAAGCCGACGCTGGACAAGGACCTGGAAAAGTTCACCTTCACCGAACAGGCGACGCATTTCGTGCTGCGCTCGTGGACGGGTGTCGGCATCGCGCTGGTCTTCCTCCTCGTCGCCATGGCCGTCGCCGGCTCGTTCGCCACCGGCACGCCCGGCGTGCTCATCGTCGCCATCACGGCGGCGCTCGCCGCCTATATGGCCATGAACATCGGCGCCAACGACGTGACGAACAATGTGGGCGCGGCCGTCGGCGCGCGCGCCATGAGCATGGGCGTCGCCCTTGTCATCGCCGCGATCTTCGAAATCGCCGGGGCGCTGCTCGCCGGCCAGGGCGTGGCGGCGACGGTCGCCTTCGGCATCGTCGACCGCTCGATCTTCCCCAGCCCCGAGACCTATGCCTGGGCGATGATGGCGGCCCTCGTCTCCGCCGCGCTCTGGATCAACCTCGCCACGCTCGCCAATGCGCCGATCTCCACCACCCACGCCATCGTCGGCGGGGTGATCGGCGCGGGCGCGGCGGCAAGCGGCTTCCACAGCGTGCAATGGGATGCCATCGCCGTCATCGTCGTCAGCTGGACCGTCTCGCCGATCCTCGGCGGCGTGATCGCCGCGGCATTCCTCTTCTTCATCAAGGAATTCATCATCTACCGCGAGGACAAGATCGGCGCGGCGAAAACCTGGGTGCCGGTGCTGGTGGCGGTCATGGCCGGCGCCTTCGCGGCCTTCATCGCCAATGGCGGCACCAACGGCGCGGTCGACCTTTCCCTCCGCGCGGCACTGCTCATCGGCGTCGGCTTCGGCCTTGCCACCTATGTCGTCACGCGGCCGATCGTCCGGCGCCATGCGGAAGGGCTCGACAACCGCAACCAGTCGCTGCGCACCCTGTTCCGCATCCCGCTGATCTGTTCGGCGGCGCTGCTCTCCTTCGCCCACGGCGCCAACGACGTGTCGAATGCCGTCGGCCCGCTCTACGGCGTGGTCTCGGCGCTGCGTTCGGGCGTCGAGGGCGGAGCGGTAATCCCGCTCTGGGTGATGGTCATCGGCGCCTTCGGCATCTCGCTCGGCCTCCTGCTCTTCGGCCCGCGCCTCATCCGCATCGTCGGCAGCGAGATCACCAAGCTCAACCCGATGCGTGCCTTCTGCGTGGCGCTGTCCTCCGCCGTCGCGGTTCTGACAGCGTCGGCCTTTGCGATCCCCGTCTCCTCGACGCATATCGCCGTCGGCGCCGTCTTCGGCGTCGGCCTGTTTCGCGAATGGTACACGCGCAATTCGAAGCGCCGCATCGACTATATCCGCAGCCGCGGCAACCGCATCGCGTCCGAGGAAGAGGAGCCGGCCAATCTCGACGAGACGCGCCGGCGCTATCTCGTGCGGCGCTCCCACTTCATGACGATCGTCTCGGCCTGGATCGTGACGCTGCCCGTTTCGGCGGCCCTTTCGGCCGCCGTCTTCCTCGCCTTCAACGCGCTTTTCACCTGAGATACGACCATGCGTGCCAATTACCGGATGCAGCGCCTCTTCGTCGGCGACGCCCTTGCCGCGGGATTACCCTTCGAGGCGTCGAAGGACCATTTCCACTACCTTTCCAACGTGCTGCGCATGGCCGACGGCGACGCCGTGCTGCTCTTCAACGGCCGTGACGGGGAATGGCACGCCACCCTCTCCTTCCCCACCCGCAAGCGCCTGCTGCTCATCCCCGTCGAGCAGACCCGGCCGCAGCCGGCGCCGCCCGACCTCCACTACCTCTTCGCGCCGCTGAAGGTCGGCCGGCTCGACTATATCGTGCAGAAAGCGGTGGAGATGGGCGCCGGCGTGCTGCAACCCGTTATGACCCAGCATGTGCAGGGCAGGATCACCAGCCTGGAGCGGCTGCAGGCCAATGCCGTCGAGGCGGCGGAACAGTGCGGCATCCTGGTGATCCCCGAGGTGATGCCGCCGAAAAAGCTCGACGACCTGCTCTCCGCCTGGCCGCACGAGCGGCGCATCGTCTTCTGCGACGAGGGCCATGGCAGCCAGAACCCGCTTGCAGCGCTTGAGGCCATCGAGGAGCGCAAGCTCGCGCTGCTCGTCGGCCCGGAAGGCGGCTTTTCCGACGAGGAGCGCACGCTCCTGCGCAATCTCGACTTCGTGACGCCCATTCCGCTCGGCCCGCGCATCCTGCGCGCCGACACGGCGGCGGTCGCGGCGATGGCCGTCATCCAGGCGGCGATCGGCGACTGGCGCTGAGCGGACCGGCACGGATTTGCGGGAACGCAAGAAAGCGCTTTTTCGAAAAAAGTCGAATGGGTTTTTTTGAATCTGCCTTGAAAGGAATTCGCTTGCACCGCATCTAATTCCGGTCCAAGCACCCTCCCAAGGCCCGGCACTCCGCCCGGGCGCCATCCGTTCAGAAGAAGACGCCCATGGCCCGTGATACCACCGACCAGACGCCGATCCGCACCGTCGCGGACATGGCGGATTACCTCGCCGACGGCAACAAGCCGAAGGAGAAGTTCCGTATCGGCACCGAGCACGAGAAATTCGTCTTCTTTACGGCCGACAACAGCCCCGTGCCCTATTTCGGCGAGGCCAGCATTTCGGCGCTGCTGAACGGCATGCAGGCCAAGACCGGCTGGGATCCGATCATGGATGCCGGCAACATCATCGGCCTTGCCGAACCGTCCGGCATGGGCGCCATCTCGCTGGAGCCCGGCGGCCAGTTCGAGCTTTCCGGCGCGCCGCTGGAGAACCTGCACCAGACCTGCAAGGAATCCAACCAGCACCTCGCCACGCTGCGCGAGATCGCCGAACCGCTCGGTATCCGCTTCCTCGGCATGGGCGGCAGCCCGAAATGGACCTTCGCGGAAACGCCGCGCATGCCAAAAAGCCGCTACGACATCATGACCCGCTACATGCCGAAGGTCGGCACGCAGGGTCTGGACATGATGTACCGCACCTGCACGATCCAGGTGAATCTCGACTTCTCCTCGGAAGCCGACATGCGCCGCAAGATGCAGGCCTCGCTGAAGCTGCAATCCATGGCGACCGCCCTCTTCGCCTCCTCGCCCTTCGCGGAAGGCAAGCCGAACGGGCTGCTCTCCTGGCGCGGCGACATCTGGCGCGACACGGACAACAACCGCGCCGGCCTCATCCCCTTCGCCTTCAAGCCGGATTTCGGCTTCATCGACTATGTCGAATGGGCGCTCGACGTGCCGATGTATTTCGTCGTGCGCGACGGCAAGTACCACGACTGCACGCACATCACCTTCCGCCAGTTCATGGCCGGCGCGCTGAAGGGCGAGATCGCCGACTGGGAGCCGAACCTCGGCGACTGGACGAACCACCTTTCCACGCTGTTCCCCGACGTGCGCCTCAAACGCTTCCTGGAAATGCGCGGCGCCGACGGCGGCCCGTGGCGGCGCATCTGTGCGCTGCCCGCCTTCTGGGTGGGCCTGCTCTATGACGACGGCGCGCTCGATGCCGCCGAGGCCCTGACGCGCGACTGGACGGTCGAGGAGGTGACGGCGCTGCGCAATGCCGTGCCGGCCGAAGGACTGAGAGCCGATTTCCGCGGCAAGCCGCTGCTCGACGTCGCCCGCGAGGTGGTCGCGATCTCCCGCCAGGGCCTTGCCGCCCGGGCGCGGCTCAACGGCGACGGCATCGACGAGGCGATCTTCCTTGCGCCGCTCGACGAGGTGCTGGCGAAGAAGGCGACGCTCGCCGAAGACATGCTGGCGCTCTACAACGGCCGCTGGAACGGTTCCGTCGAGCCGGTCTTCACCGACTACCAGTACTGAGGCACGACGCCAAAAAGCGGTTTGCGCGGCCGAAATTCCCGTTATAGTGCAGGCACATGCCTGCCAACGGGAAAGGGTTCGTTATGCTTTCGCTCTACGACATGATGATGCAGGCGCAGAACGGCAATGCCGTCGAGACCATGGCGCGGCAATACGGGCTGGCGCAGGAGCAGGCGGCCAAGGCCGTCGCCGCGCTGATGCCGGCCTTCTCCGAGGGTTTCAAGCGCAACGCCGCCAATCCCTACGATCTCGCCGCCTTCATGACGGCGCTGACCACCGGCGACCACGCGAAATATTTCGAGGACATCAGCAAGGCCTTCACGCCGCAGGGGCTTGCCGAGGGCAACGGCATTCTCGGCCATCTCTTCGGCAACAAGGAGGTCTCGCGCGCCATCGCCGCGCAGGCGGCGCAGATGACCGGCATCGGCCAGGACATCTACAAGCAGATGCTGCCCGTCATGGCGAGCGCGCTGATGGGCGGCCTCTTCAAGCAATCCTTCGCCCCCTTCTTTCCCGGCGCCGATGCGGGCAAGACGCCGGCCAATCCCTTTGCCGACATGATGCGGCAATGGGCCGAGGCGACCGGCATGGCCCCCAAGCCCGAACCGGCGAACCCTTTCACCGACAATCCCTTCGCGCAGGCCGCCCGGGACTTTTTCGGCACGAAGAAGGAAGCGCCGGCCAATCCCTTTGCCGACAATCCCTTCGCCAAGGCCTTCCAGGACATGATGGCGGGCATGGCCGGCCAGCCGGCGGAAGGCAGCAAGCCGAGTGAACAAGCGGCCTCCCCGGCCGATTCGCTGAAAGCCGCCGTCAACACGATGTTCGATACCGGGCTGGAAATGCAGAAGGACTATCAACGCAACGTCGAAGCGATCTTCGAGACCATTCGCGGCGGCATGCAGCCGGAGGGCGGCGGCAAGTCCTGAGGCCGGGAGCGGCCGGGCGGAAAATCCTTTGAAAAAGCCCGACGCGGACCTTGGGAGTCGCACGCCGGGCAAGCGGCAGGGTTATTGGCTCTCACCCTGCGGGGAAGTCAGGTGTCGACCGGGGAGATAGGGCGACGCCATCGGAAATCAATCCATGCGGCCGCTGCGCAGGTGACGACGGGCGCGCTCGCGCGCGGCGATCGTCAGATGCAGGCCCGCATCGGTGAAGAAGGACGCGGTGCGGACGCTCTGCACGTCGCCCCGGCACAGCCCCATGTCGAAGAGCTGATGATCGTCGAGCTCGTTCAACCGGTTGACCACGCGGCGGTTCTGCCAGGCGCGGACGAGCTTGTAGGCGGCATAGCGGAGGCGGGCGAAGAGGCTCTGGCCCGGGCGGCGCGTTGCGAGGCTGTCGATTTCCAGTCTGCGGTCGATCATGCGCATGGCATTTCTCCTTTCCGGCCCGGCGATCCATCGTCCTTCGATGGGGTTTCGCACGGCGCCCGTGATCGTTCGCCGCCCGCAAGGGTCGGGTGGCGGTTCAAAAGTCGCTTTTCAAGAAGAGCCGTCACCGGGAGGTCGAGGGAGGCGGCAGATCCTGCCGAACGATGCCTGGCGGAAAGGTCATGCGTTCGACACTTGCTTTTTCGCAGAAAGCCATTGATCAGTCCAACGAATGTTTCTAATAGTATCAATCAAACAATCTTATGGATATCGTTATGTCCGCTCCGCTAGACATAGACCAGCTCCAGACCTTCGTGGCGATCGCCGATACCGGCAGTTTCACCCGGGCCGCGGAACGGGTCTTCAAGACCCAGTCGGCCGTCTCCATGCAGATGCGGCGCCTCGAGGAGCGCATCGGCAAGCAGCTCTTCATGAAGGACGGCCGCGGCAACCGGCTGACGGCGGAGGGCGAGCGCCTGCTCAACTATGCCCGCCGGATGCTGCGCCTCAACAACGAGGCCATCGCCGCCTTCGACGACAACCGCCTCGAGGGCCTGTTGCGCATCGGCACGCCGGACGACTATGCCGACCGCTACATGCCCGAGATCATCATGCGGTTCGCCAAGACCCATCCGAATGTCGAGCTCTTCATCGTCTGCGAGCCCTCGGTGGACCTCGCCGAGAAGATGGCCAAGGGCGAGCTCGATATCGCGCTCGTCACCCACAACCCGCGCCAGCGCCAGTCCGACGTGGTGCGCACGGAGCCGCTCTGCTGGGTGATGTCGGCCAACCATCCGCTGCCGGAGAACGCGCCGGTGCCGCTCGCCGTCGGCCGGCGCGACTGCCAGTGGCGGCAGATCGCCTGCGCCGCGCTCGATTCCGTCGGGCGCGACTACCAGGTGCTGTTCACGAGCTGGTCGTCGACCGTCGTCGCCGCCGCCGTCATGGCGGGCATGGCCGTTTCGGTCCTGCCGGAATCGGCGCTGCGCCCCGGCATGAAGGTGCTGACGCAGGCGGACGGCTTCCCCCCGCTCGCGCCGGTTCAGATCGGCATCATGCGGCGGCCGGGCCTCTCGCCCTCGCTGTCCAATGCCATCACCAGCCATATCAGCGCCTGTCTCGACAACATCACGCCGCTGGCCGCCGTCGACGACCTGCCGGAGGCGGAGGTAAAGCTGTTTCCGCGCGTGCCGCGGCACCGATCCGGAAACATCCTGCCCGGATGGTGACCTGGCCTCCCTGCGGGGCCGCTCAGGCGAGGGTCTTCTTCAGGAAGTCCACCGTGCGCTGCCAGGCGAGGTCGGCCGCGGCCTTGTCGTAGCGCGCGGCCGAGGTGTCGTTGTTGAAGGCGTGATTGACGCCGTCGTAAACGTGGATCTCGAAGGTCTTGCCGTTCTCCTCCAGCGCCTTGCGGTAGGCGTCGATACCGACATTGATGCGCTCGTCGAGGCCGGCATAGTGCAGCATCAGCGCCGCCTTGATGGCGGGCACGTCCTCCGCCGCGGCCTGCGATCCGTAGTAGGCGACGCCCGCCTTCAGCTCCGGCGAGCGGGTGGCGAAGCGGTTGACGAGGCCGCCGCCCCAGCAGAAGCCGACGGCGCCGACCTTGCCGTTCGCCCCGTCGAGCTTGGCGAGGAACTGCAGGCTCGCCTCCGCATTGGCCGCCGTCGCCGCCGGATCGAGCGTGCCGATCATTTCGCGCGCCTTGTCCTCGTCGTCCGGCGTGCCGCCCGCAGGCGACAGGAAATCCGGCGCGAGCGCGATGAAGCCTTCCAGCGCCATGCGGCGCGCGACATCGCGGGTATGCGGATTGAGCCCGCGGTTCTCGTGGATGACGATGACGGCGCCGAGCGGGGCCGTCGCCTCCTTCGGCCGCACCAGATAGCCCTTCATCTCACCGGAACTGCCGCCATAGACGACATCCTTGGCGGCAAGACGCCCGTCATCGGAAGCGATGATCTCGGCGCTCGCGGAATTCGCCGCCAGCAACGGGGCGATGGCCGCGGCCGCCGCTCCCGAGCCGGCAAGCGCCGTCAGGCGCTCCATGAAACGGCGGCGATCGAGCGTCAGGTGGGTATATTCGTCATAGGCGTCGATCATCGCCTGCGTGATCTGCGACTTGTCCACGGCGGATCCTCCGGCTGGTTCTGCGCGAAATAAGATAGGCCCCGCGCGAAAACCTGCCGAACACAACTGCGTTACCGGCCGGTCAGGTCAAGGCGAGCCAGACGCCGAGCCAGACCCACAACAGGCCGAGCACCGCCAGTCCCGCGATGAAGAGCGGACGGCGATGGCGCAGGCGATTGCCGGTGACGTGCACATAGGCATGGGCATAGCGCAGCGCCACGAACAGCCAGCCGCCGGCGACGGTCGCCGGATTGTCGGCGTCGACGAGGTAGATGAGGATGCTGACCGCATAGAACAGCACCGGCAGTTCGAACTGGTTGGCGATGGCATTCTTGACGACAAGGCTCTCGACCGGCTCCTCGCGGTTGTCGCGGAACTGCTCCGGCCGGGCATGCCCCTGCCGGACGGCGCGCATCCGGCGCGTGGAGAGCAGGAGATAGAGGCAGAAGACGAGCGCGACATGCGCGATCATCGGCCAGATCGTGGCTTCCGTGGGAGACATGGCGATCCTTCGGCTTGTCGTTTCGAACCGGTTTAGGGGTTTGCGGCCGAGGCCTCAACCGGAAAGGGCCATTGCGACAAGCCGAAGGCGGAGGCGATTACTGCGGGGTCAGGATCTCGGTGCCCGAACCGTCCTTTCCGCTGATCGTCCAGGCGCCGTCGAGCGACCCGTCGCCCTTCACCTGATAAACGATGAGGCCGACCGCATCGCCCAGCACATAGCCGGCGGCGAAGGAATCGCCGTAGAGCATGCAGATGCCGTTCGAGGTGGTCGAACCGGTGTGCCACTCGATCGAGCAGGTCGTCTCGCTCGTCAGTTCGATCGTCGCCGTGCCCTCATAGGCTGAGCCGTCGAGATTCGTGCCTTCGACATTGTAGGTGCCGGCATTGACCGTCTGCGCATGCGCAGGCACGACCAGTCCCAGGCCCAGAAGGGCGCCAGCCAATATCTTCTTCATGTTGTCCCCCAGTGAAACCGGCGAGATTGCCGGCGGCCGATCCTAGCGCATGCGTGGAAAAACGAAACAGGATTCGCGCGGGGCTCCGAAGACGAAAATGCCCGGCAAGGCCGGGCATTCAAAGGCATATCAGCAAGCGGTGAACGATCAGACGGCGCCGGGATAGTTCGGGCTTTCGCGGGTGATCGTCACGTCATGCGCATGGCTTTCGCGAAGGCCCGCGCCGGAGATGCGCACGAAGGTCGCCTTGTCCTGGTAGTCCTTGAGGTCCTTGCCGCCGACATAGCCCATGGAGGCCTTGAGGCCGCCGGCAAGCTGGTGCAGCACGCCCGAGACCGGGCCCTTGTAGGGCACCTGGCCCTCGATGCCTTCCGGCACCAGCTTCAGCGTGTCGCGCACTTCCGCCTGGAAGTAGCGGTCGGCCGAGCCGCGCGCCATGGCGCCCACCGAACCCATGCCGCGATAGGCCTTGAAGGAGCGGCCCTGGTAGAGGAAGACCTCGCCCGGGCTTTCATCCGTGCCGGCGAGCAGCGAGCCGACCATGACGGCCGAGGCGCCGGCGGCGATCGCTTTCGCAAGGTCGCCGGAGAACTTGATGCCGCCATCGGCGACGACCGGGATGTCGGCGGCCTGCGCCGCCTCGACGGAGGCCATGATGGCGGCAAGCTGCGGCACGCCGACGCCGGCGACGATGCGGGTGGTGCAGATCGAGCCCGGGCCGATGCCGACCTTGACGGCGTCCGCGCCGGCATCGATGAGCGCCTTGGTGCCGTCCGACGTCGCGACGTTGCCGGCCATGATGCGCACGGAGTTCGACAGCTTCTTCACGCGGGCGACGGCGTCCAGCACCCGCTGCGAATGGCCGTGCGCGGTATCGACGACGATGAGGTCGACGCCCGCCTCGATCAGGCGCTCGGCGCGCTCGAAGCCGTCATCGCCGACGGAGATGGCGGCGGCGGCGCGAAGCCGGCCCTGCACGTCCTTCGAGGCGTTCGGGTTGAGCTGCGACTTCTCGATGTCCTTCACCGTGATGAGGCCGACGCAGCGGCCGTCGCCGTCGACCACCAGCAGCTTCTCGATGCGGTGCGTGTGAAGCAGGCGCTTGGCTTCCTGCTGGTCGACGCTTTCCTTCACCGTGATCAGGTTCTCACGGGTCATCAGTTCGTAGATCTTCTGGCTCTGGTCGGAGGCAAAGCGTACGTCGCGGTTCGTCAGGATGCCGACAAGCCGGCCGGCCTTGGCGTTGCCGCCGTTCTCGACGACCGGAATGCCGGAAATGCCATGCGCCTTCATCAGCGACAGCGCATCGGCGAGCGTCGCGTCCGGGCCGATCGTCACGGGGTTGACGACCATGCCGCTCTCGAACTTCTTGACCTGGCGGACTTCCTCAGCCTGCTCGACCGGCGTCAGGTTGCGGTGGATGACGCCGAGGCCGCCGGCCTGGGCCATGGCGATGGCAAGGCGGCTCTCCGTCACCGTGTCCATGGCGGAGGAGAGGATCGGCAGGTTGAGTTCGAAATCATGCGCGATGCGGGTGGCGATGTTCGTCTGGCCCGGCATGACCTCGGAGTGACCGGGTTGCAGGAGGACGTCGTCGAAGGTCAGAGCTTCGAGACCGGTTGCCGTTTCAATGATGCGCGCCATGGGCCAAGTTCCTTTGAGGGTAAAGCTTACGCACCAAGGGGAACATTGGGAGTTGTCCGCCTCGGTCGCTTGCAAGAAATTCTTGGAAGTTGGCGAGGGCTGGTAACACGTTCATGACGGATTGGGAATAGCAAAAGCGGCCGGTCCACCGCATTGCCGCACTGACGCATTGACCGATTCTTAGCCGTGTCTGCTGGCGGTCCTTTAAATCTTCGCGTGTATAACAGGTCTCGTGGCCAGGACAGAAAGGGCCGCGCAAAACAGCAACAAAGCAAACGGGGGAATAACGATGTCCGCATTGAAGAAGAGGGCCGACGCTCTCCAGAACGAATTCGCCTATCAGCAGGAACTCCTGTTCAAGGCGCAGGCCCGCCGCAACGCCTTGCTCGGCCTGTGGGCCGCCAACACCATGCATCGCCCCGATGGCGAAGCCTATGCCCGCGAGCTGGTGGTCGCCGACGTGGGCGCGCCGGACGGCGCCTTCAACCGCCTCCGCGCCGATTTCCGCTCGGCGGGCGTCGATTGTCCCGACGAAGAGCTGCGCGACCGCATGGTCGTGATGCTGAAGGACGTCGCCCGGGACATGCGCGGCTACTGAGCGATCCCGTTTTACCAGACGGCCCGCCCGTGACGCGGCGGGCCGTCCTCGTTTCCGATCCTAGAATATTGTTTTTACCGCATTATTCGACGCCGAAGCGATCTCGTTTCGGCTGGAAATGCTCTAGAGATCGAACTGGTAGCTCACCGGCACGAAGCGGTAGCCCTCGCCGGCCTTCTCGACGAAGCCGGCGGCCGGGAACGGCATGTGATAGCCGATGAAGGCGAGCCTGTCGGTGGCGATCATGTCGAAGACCTTCTTGCGCGTCGCGGCGGCCTGCGCCTTGTCCATGTCGAAGCGCACCTCCCAGTCGGGCCGCTGCAGCGAGAGCACGAAATGGTTGGCCGTGTCGGCCGTCAGGAGCAGCGCCTTGCCCTCCGATTCGACGCGGAAGATCATGTGCCCCGGCGAATGGCCGAAGGCGTCGAGCCCGCTTATGCCGGGCACGACCTCGCCCTCGTCCTCGATGAAGGTCAGCTTTTCGGCGAGCGGCTGCACCTTGGCGAGCACGCCCTGGTGGCCCTGCTCGGCCGGCGTGCCCATACGCTCGGGATTGACCCAGAAATCGTATTCCGTGCGGCCGGTGACGTAGCGCGCATTGGGGAAGGCCGGCTTGTCGCCCTCCATCAGGCCGCCGATATGGTCGCCGTGCATATGGGTGATGACGACCACGGAGACCTGGTCCGGCGTGTAGCCGGCATAGTTCAACCCTTCGAGAAGGCGCCCCATGCCCGCCCCGCGGCCACCCTCGCCCATGCCGGTGTCGAACAGCACGACCTCCGATCCGGTATCGACCAGCGTCGGGGTGAAGCTGTTGACGAAGCTGTCGGCCGGCAGGAAGTTCTCGGCAAGCAGCGCGCCGACGGCCTCGGCGGGCTGGTCTGTGCCGAACGTCTCGCTCGGCGCGCCCGAGGCGCGCATGCCGTCGCGCACCGTCAGCACGCGGAAGCTGCCGAGCTTCAGGCTGCGCGTCTCAAGGGGGCTCACACGCATGTCGGTGGCATCGCTTTCCGATTGGGCAAGCACGGCGGCGCGGTTCAGCACCAGGGGGGCGGCCAATGTGCCGATGCCGGCGGCGAGAAACAAGGACCGGCGCGAGAGTGTCGAATGGTGTCCCATGGATCTTCCTCTTCGGTGAAAGATTGCCTTGCCGGTGTAGCGCCCGGCATCGGCATGAAGATGACATGGGGCCCTCCGGCCCGCTGTCACGATCCGGCCACGCGGCATCACGGGCTTGTGATGACCGGGCGCGGGGCAGCCTTCGGCCCGGTGATGTTCTGCAGGCAAGTCTTGCGATTTGACAGACGGCGGCGGGAAGCGCAGAAGACGGGCAGGCCCGCAAGAGGACCTCCGAACCCGATCTGCCGATGAACCGTATCGTCCCGCTCATCCTTGCCATCGCGCTCTTCATGGAGCAGATGGATTCCACCGTCATCGCCACCTCGCTGCCGGCCATCGCTGCCGATCTCGGCGTGGGGCCGATCACGCTCAAGCTGGCGCTCACCTCCTACATGGTGTCGCTGGCGACCTTCATTCCGCTCAGCGGCTGGATGGCCGACCGGTTCGGCGCAAAGCGCGTCTTCCGCCTCGCCATTCTCGTCTTCGTCGTCGGCTCCATCCTCTGCGCGGTTTCCGGCAGCCTTCTGGCCTTCGTCGTGGCGCGCTTCCTGCAGGGCATGGGCGGAGCGATGATGACGCCCGTCGCGCGCCTCGTCCTGGTGCGCAGCACCTCGCGCGCCGAACTCGTCTCCGCCATGGCGCTGCTGTCGATCCCCGCGCTCGTCGGCCCGCTCGCCGGCCCGCCGCTCGGCGGCTTCATCACCACCTATTTCTCCTGGCACTGGATCTTCCTGATCAACGTGCCGGTCGGCATCGCCGGCTATGTGCTCTCCGGCATTCACCTGCCGGATATTCGCGCCGCCGCGCCGCCGCCGCTCGACTGGCTTGGTTTCTTCCTGAGCGCGGTGGCCGCGTCCGGCACGATGTTCGGCCTTTCGGTCGTCAGCCTGCCCGCCCTGCCGCCGGTCATCGGTATCGTCGCCACCCTGGCCGGCCTCCTCTGCGGCGTGCTCTATGTGCGCCACGCCCGCCGCCACCCCACGCCGCTGCTCGACCTCCGCCTCTTCCGCGACAGTGCCTTCCGGGCCGCGGCCATCGGCGGCACGCTGTTCCGCATTTCCGTCGGTGCGGTGCCCTTCCTGATGCCGCTGATGCTGCAGGTCGGCTTCGGCCTCTCGCCCTTCCAGTCGGGCCTCGTCACCTTCACCGGGGCGATCGGTGCCATCACCACGAAATTCATCGCCAAGCGCGTGCTGACCTTCGCCGGCTTCCGCACGACGCTGATCGTCGCCAGCGTCTGCGGGGCGATCCTCACCTTCGCGAACGGCTTCTTCACGCCCGAAACGTCCTTCTGGCTCATGGCCGGCGTTCTCCTCATCGCCGGCTTTGCCCGGTCCTTCTTCTTCACCAGCGTCAACGCGCTGTCCTTCGCCGATATCCCCGACGCGGACGCCAGCAAGGCGACCTCGATGAGCGCCGTGCTTCAGCAGATCAGCCTGGCGCTGGGCGTGGCCGTCGCCGGCGCCATCCTGGAGATCGAGACCTCGCTGACCGGCTCGCCGCTGGAGCTTCGCGATTTCCAGATCGCCTTCATGATCATCTCCGCCCTGACGCTGGCCGCCGTGCTGCCCTTCCTCACCATGGCCAAGAACGCCGGCGCCTCGGTCTCCGGCCACCGCATGAGGACGCAGGAAGAGGAAACCGTCGCGGTGAAATAACCCCGCCTCACTCCTCTCGCGAATCGGCGCGAATCCCAAGCCTGCGCAAATCCCAGCTCGGCTCGCACCAGCGATATCCCCCTGAAACCCCTCGCCCGGCCCCGTACCGGGAAACCGCAACATGCTCTGAAAGGTATGCCCCACCGGCCCGTGCGCACCCGTTCACACTTTTGCCCGCGCGAACAATGCACTACACCTACCCCATCGCGGAAGCGTGGGTTGAAACCTCGCGGCCTGGACGGGCCATGCCCGATGGGCGGGTCGCCTCCTTCACGGAGGCGCGGATTGAAACCGCCGGCATGCCGCGATGCCGAGGGGTCGCCTCCTTCACGGAGGCGTGGGTCGAAACGACATGATGCAGAAGCGGCAGGAGACGCGGCTCATGATTGCCTCCTCGCGGAGGCGCGGAATGAAACATCCCAGCGACACTGCTGCAGTTCTTCGGGGCTGCGGTCCAGGACGGCTTTTCGGCACGCCACGGTGGCGTCGCGGCCGGAGGGTTCACTCCGGCCGGGCGCAACCTATTCCGCTCTCTCGCACACGGCGGCGAGCTTGTTGCCGTCGGGGTCGCGGATGAAGGCGGCGTAGAAATTCGCATGGAACGGCCGGAGGCCCGGGGCGCCCTCGTCCGTGCCGCCCGCCGCGAGCGCGGCGGTGTGGAAGGCGTCGACGGACGCACGGGTCGGGGCGACGAGCGCGACGGTCACGCCGTTGCCGAAGGTGGCGGGCTGGCGGTTGAACGGCTCCACCACCCAGAAGCGGCAGCGCACGTCGTCCTCCCCCGCATAGCCGATCTCGCCCGGCGCCTGCTTCTGCCGGCCATAGCCGAGCAGCGGCAGCACCGCGTCATAGAAACGGCCGGCACGGGCAAGGTCGTTCGTCCCGACGGTGGCGTAGAGCAGCATCAGGCGTCCGCGTCCTCTTCCGCCGCCTCGTCCCTCGCCTTGCGGCCCTTGAAGCCCTTGGCGAGCAGGAACATCTCCACCGATTCGGCCCGCGAGGCGCCGGGCTTCACATGGATGACCTGCCTGAAATTCTGCTTGAGCATGTTCAAGAGTTCGCGCTCCGTGCCGCCCTGGAAGGTCTTGGCCAGGAAATGGCCGCCCTCGGCCAGCACCTCGACGGCGAAATGGGCGGCGACCTCGCACAGATGCATGGTGCGCAGGTGGTCGGTCTGGCGATGGCCGGTCGTCGGCGCGGCCATGTCGGAGATGACGAGGTTGGGCGTGCCGCCGACCGCTTCGATGAGTTTTTGCGGCGCGTCGTCGTCCAGAAAGTCCATCTGGAGGATGGCGACGCCCGGCAGCGGGTCCATCTCCAGGAAGTCGATGGCCGCCACGCGCGGATCGGCATCGCTCGAACCGGTCACCTTGGCGGCGATCTGCGACCAGCTTCCGGGCGCCGCGCCAAGGTCGATGATGCGCCGCGCGCCGGCAAGGATATTGTGCTTCTCGTCGATCTCCAGGAGCTTGAAGGCCGCGCGGGCGCGATAGCCTTCCAGCTTGGCGCGCTGCACATAGGGATCGTTGATATGGCGTTCGAGCCAGCGGCGCGAGGAAGCCTTCAGCTTGCCCTTCTTGACCTTCTGGCCGAGCTTGCGCCCGATCGGGGGCTTGGTCATGACGCCTGTCCTTCGGGCTTTGCCGGGTTGCGGGGGCCGCCGCGCTGGTTGCGGCGGTGGCGGCCGCGGCGCCAGACGCCGTCATCGGCCATCATGTCGGTGAGCAGGCCTTCGCGCAGGCCCCGGTCGGCCACGCGCATCCGGCGCGAGGGCCAACGCTTGCGGATCGCCTCCAGGATGGCGCAGCCGGCGAGCACCAGGTCCGCCCTGTCCGGCCCGATGCAGGGATTGGCCGCGCGGGCGGAGAAATCCCAGGACAGGAGCCGCGCCTGCATGGCCGTCACCTCGTCGTCCGAAAGCCAGACGCCGTCCACCCGGCGCCGGTCGTAGCGCGGCAGGTCGAGATGCACGCCGGCGAGCGTCGTCACCGTGCCCGACGTGCCGATGAGGTGGAAATCCTCCGGCGCCATGCGCGCGACATCGCCCGGGCAATCGAAGCCGGCCAGCATGGTCTCGACCTCCGACACCATGCCCGCGAAGCTCTCCGGCGTCACGTCGCGCCCGCCATGGCGCTCGGACAGCGTGACGACGCCGACCGGCAGCGAGGTCCAGTGCGTGATGTGGTTGGCGAGCCGGCTGGAGCGGTTCTCGCCGATGCGGATGACCGCGATCTCCGAGGAGCCGCCGCCGATATCGAAGAGCACGACCGATTTCGCCTCGCGCCCGACCAGCGAGGAGCAGCCGGAGACCGCAAGCCGCGCCTCGGTCTCGCGGTTGATGATCTCCAGGTCGAGCCCCGTCTCCTGGCGCACCCGCTCCAGGAACGCCTCGCCATTGGAGGCTGCGCGGCAGGCCTCGGTGGCGATCAGCCGGGCGCGGCGGATGTTGCGGTTCTTCAGCTTGGCCGCGCAGATCTTCAGCGCCTCGACGGAGCGGTCCATCGCCTCGTCGGAGAGCCGGCCGCTCGCCGCAAGCCCTTCGCCGAGCCGCACGATGCGCGAAAAGGCGTCGACGACGCGGAACTGGCCGGGCCGCGTCGGCTGGGCGATGAGGAGGCGGCAATTGTTTGTGCCGAGGTCGAGCGCGGCGTAGAGCGGCGCGTCGTATCCATCGCGCTCGGCCGGCCGCGGCGGGAAGTACACCTCGCGGCGCGGTTCGGGGGCATGGGCAACGGACGGCAGGTCCACGGCCTGTTCGGCCGCCGGATCGAGGACGACCGCCTCGGCGGGGGCCGGCGCGGCGGGCGCGCCCGCCTTCTTGCCGCGATGCTTGCGGCGTTTCCTGCGGCCTTCCGCCTGGCGCTGGTCGTCGCGGTCGGCTTCCCGCTGGCCGACGGGCGCGAGGGGGCGCACGTTCTCGCCGCCGGCACCCTTGCCGCGTCGGCGACGCTTGTTCCTGCGCGCGGTATCGCCACCGTCGGTGGCCTTGGGGCGCTCAGCCGATCCGGACGAACCGGCCGCCTGGCCTGCGGACAGGGAAGCGGCAGAGGGACCTGTCGCGCCCTTCTGCTTGCCCTTGCGGCGGCGCGACCGCTTCGGCCGCCCCGCGTCATCCGCATCTCGCGCCCCGGAAACGGGCGGCTTCACGCCGCTGTCGGGGTCGTTCACGTTACTGCCTATGGCGCCGCGCAAAGCTTCAAAGCTGCAAGCAGGCGCTCTCTCGATCTTCGTTGCCGCGACATTACCAGCGCCCGGCCCGTTCGCCAAATTCTTTTTATGACGGGCCGGCGACACGCCACGCCGGAAAATCGCTCAAGCCGGGCCGGTGCATTTTTCCCGAAAAAACCATTTGCATCTCGCCGCCGTTTGTTTATAAGCCCGCCTCACAGGCGCCGGCCAAGCCGGCATCGCCTCTGCTGGGGAATAGTTCAACGGTAGAACGACGGACTCTGACTCCGTTAATCTTGGTTCGAATCCAGGTTCCCCAGCCAATCTTCTCCTAACGCATTGAAATCATTTGCAGACATCGCGCCGCCTCCGGCGGGATGAAGCGCTTTGTTACAAACCGCCGCTACAAAGGCGAGCGAAGCGGCTTGGCAGTTCCTTCCAACGTCGTCCGTCGCGGGCGCATGTTTCATTTCCGAAGAGTCGTTCCCGCCGATTTGCGCGACGGGCTGAAACGACGCGCGTTCGTGCGCACGTTGGGAGCCTGTTCCCCCAGGACAGCGCGGCTGCGGGCGGACGAACTGTATCGGCTCACCGAAAAACTTTTCGGGAGAGCCCGCGCAATTCCTATTCTTACCGACGATGAAATCACCCGCTTGCGACGAACTCTCGTTCCGGACTGCCGGCGGCGGTCGCCCCCTCGCCGGATGACGCTTTCTGGCGGATGGTGGCCGGGGGCCTCTTGCCAGCGGTTTTGCGGGCTGGCACGTTGCTTGTGTCTGATTCCCATCTGCGTGGAGGAGAGCCCATGGCGCACAAGTTTGAGATCTACAAGGACAAGGCCGGAGAGTTTCGTGTCCGCTTCAAGTACAACAGCGAAGTGATGTTCTCCACGGAAGGCTATTCCAGCAAGGCCAGCGCGCAGAACGCCATCGACTCGATCAAGAAGAACGGCCCGGGCGCGCCCGTCGAAGACAACACGACGTCGCAGGCCTGATCGACCTCCATCTTTCGAAAAAGGTCCGCCGGTTCCGCCGGCGGGCCTTTTTGCATTTCGGGCAAAGGCGCCTGGCGGCGCATGCCGGTGTCCGGGGGAGGAAAGGAAGGCCCTGAAGCAGAAAAGCCCGCCGCGGGAGGAGGTGCGGCAGGCTTTCCGATAGAACCGAATGGCGACTGGGAGGAGGAGTGTCGCCATTCCCGCAGTCGGCCCTGGGAGGAGGAGTGGGCCTTCTGCAATCATCGAAGCGTCGTGGGAGGAGGTACGTTGCTTCGATAAGTATGACTATATCTGATTCTTGATTATTTGATAGGCATCGTTTTGCAGGGCAGCTATGCGCGATGCGCGCAGCGTATGTCTTGAAACTGTCAAGACGGCCCGTCGCAGCGCGTTTTGTTCGCACATGCAAAAACACCCGCCGGAAGCGGGTGTCTTGGAAATTCTGCCGGTTGGCGGCGTATCGGTCAGAAGCCGACGGCAGCGCGGGCGACGACCTTGATCTGCGAACGCTCGATGCCGAGATCGCTCAGTTCGCGGGCGGTCATGCGATCGAGTTCGTTGACGGTCTGACGGTATTTGCGCCAATTGCTGAAGGAACGTGCCATGTTCATGATGATGCCCTTTCCGGAGGCTCTCTGTTCGGCACCGGTCCGTGGCGCCGCGTCTTTGGATAGCCGTCTTATAGGGCTATGCTGCATTGCAGAACAGCGCGAAGCTGGCACGTCACCCATGCAACCGATGCATGGGTCTGGTCATCTTCCGTTAAGGTTGCGGGCCGGGCGGGCGCGGCAAAAGCGTTTCGCACTTTTGCCGGACTTGCTCTAAGAAGGCGTTCCGCGGCGGCGCCGCCCTTTCGATGATGGAACGACATGAGCGACAATCGGCAGGATCAAGAACGGGGCGACGTGCTTGCCCATGTCTCCGGCAATCTGCGCCGCCTTCGCCAGGCGGCCGGGCTCAGCCAGGCGGCGCTGGCGCAGGCTTCCGGCATCAGCCGGCGCATGATCGTGGCGCTCGAGGGGGGCGACGCCAATATCAGCCTGTCGAGCCTCGACAAGCTGGCCGCTGCCATGGGCCTGCGCTTCGTCGATCTCGTGCGCGATCCGGCCCGCGCGCCCTCGGCGGAGATCAACGCGGTGACGTGGCGGGGGGCCGGGGCGGAAAGCGCCGCGGTGCTGCTGGGCACGGCGGCGGCGACGATGGAGGCACAGATGTGGCTCTGGTCGCTCGGCCCGGGCGAGCGCTACACGGCCGAGCCCGATCCGTCCGGCTGGCACGAAATGCTGTTCGTGACCGAGGGCACGCTGCGGCTCGAGCTTTCGGGCGTCATCCGGGATTTTGCGGCGGGCAGCTTCACCGTCTATGCGACGGACCAGGCCTATGCCTATGCCAATCCCGGCACGGTGCCGGTGCGCTTCGTGCGCAACGTGGTCTCCTGACCCTCCGCCCGCCGCCAGCATCCACGCCATGCCGGCCAGCGCGGACGCGGCCTTGTCCGAAGACTGTCGGAACTGGTCGCGGTCCCGTCGCAGACAGGCTGCACTGGCGGGCGGGCAGGCCCTAAAATCGGCCGCAATATTTCATCGGGGTCCAGCAAATGGCAGAGTTTCCGCAACAGGCGAAGGTCGTCATCATCGGTTTGGGTGGCATCGTGGGCGCATCGATCGCCCACCATCTCATCGAGCGGGGATGGGACGATATCGTGGGCATCGACAAGTCGGGCATCCCGACCGACATCGGTTCGACGGCGCATGCCTCGGACTTCTGCTACACGACGAGCCACGACTATCTCTCGGTCTGGACGACGCAGTATTCCATCGATTTCTACGAGAAGATGGGCCACTACGCCCGCATCGGCGGCCTGGAAGTCGCGCGCACCGGCGACGATGCCTGGATGGAAGAGATCAAGCGCAAGCTTTCCTCCGCCCGGGCTTTCGGCACGCGCGCGCACTATGTCTCGCCGGCCGAGATCAAGGAGAAATTCCCGCTGATCGAGGAAGACCAGGTGATGGGCGGCCTGTTCGATCCCGATGCCGGCCTCGTCGTGCCGCGCTCGCAGACCGTCGCCGGCAAGCTGGTGGACGCCGCCGAGAAATCCGGCAAGCTGCAGGTCTACGGCAACACGCCGGCACAGTCGCTGATCGTCGAGGGCGGGCGCATCAAGGGCGTCGTCACCCATCGCGGCACGATCATGGCCGACCATGTCATCGTCTGCGCCGGCATCTGGGGCCGCCTGATCGCCGAGATGGTCGGCGAGGACCTGCCGGTCATGCCGGTCGACCATCCCCTCACCTTCTTCGGCCCGTACAACGAGTTCGAAGGCACCGGCAAGGAGATCGGCTTCCCGCTTTTGCGCGACCAGGGCAACTCCGCCTATATGCGCGATACGGGCGACCCGAAGACCACCGAGGGCGGCCAGATCGAGTGGGGCTACTACGAAGCCACCAATCCGCGCCTCTGCCACCCGCGCGACATCCTCGAAAAGCACGAGGCGCGCCTTTCCCCCTCGCAGCGCGACCTCGACATGGAGCAGATCCTCGAACCGCTGGAAAAGGCCATGGAACTGACGCCGATCCTCGGCGAGCTCGGCTATAACGAGGGCCATTCCTTCAACGGCCTCCTGCAGGTCTCCGCCGCCGGCGGCCCCTCCTGCGGCGAGAGCCAGAAGGTGCGGGGCCTGTGGTACTGCGTCGCCATCTGGGTGAAGGACGGCCCCGGCTACGGCAAGCTGATCGCCGACTGGATGACGGACGGCCGCACCGGGATCGACCACAACTCGATCGACTATGCCCGCTTCTACCCGCACCAGCTCGAAGAGACGTTCATCGAGAGCCGCACCTACGAGGCCGCCCAGAAGATCTATTTCCCCGCCGTGCACACCCGCGAACCCTATGCGAGCGGCCGCGGCGTCAAGCGCTCGCCCTTCTACGAGCGCGAGGTCGAGCTCGGCGGCTACTTCATGGAGCTCGGCGGCTGGGAGCGTGCGCACGGCTACAAGGCCAACGAACATCTCCTGGAGAAATACGGCGACCGCGTTCCCGTGCGCGAGAACGAATGGGACAGCCGCCATTTCTGGCGCGTCTCCAATGCCGAGCACCTGGCGATGAGCGAGGATTGCGGCATCGTCAACCTCTCGCATTTCCACATGGTGGATATCGAAGGCCCCGACCATGTCGAGCTGCTGGAATGGCTGTGCGCGGCCAAGATCGGCGGCGACGGCAATATCGGCAAGGGCGTCTACACCCACTTCCTCGACGACGAGGGCATGGTGCGCGCCGACTTCACCGTCTTCCGCATGGCCGACCGCTGCCGCCTCGTCAACGGCGCCGATGCCGGCCCGCGCGACTTCCACTACATGAAGCGCGTCGCCGAGGACCGCGGCCTCGACGTCACCGTCACCGACGTCTCGGAGAAGTTCATCACCATCGGCATCTGGGGCCCGAACGCCCGCGAAACCCTGAAGAAGGTGGTCGCGGACCCGGCCGGGCTCGACATCGAGAACTTCCCCTTCGCCGCGATCAAGCCGATCGAGATCGCCGGCAAGCCGGTCACTGCCTTCCGCATCTCCTATGTCGGCGAGCAGGGCTGGGAGCTGCACATGAAATACGAGGACGGCCTTGCCGTCTGGGATGCGCTGCGCGCCACGGGCGTCATGGCCTTCGGCGTGGAGACCTACGCCAATTCGCGCCGCATGGAAAAGAGCCTGCGCCTGCAGAACGCCGACCTTCTCACCCAGTACAACCTCATCGAGGCGGACCTTGCCCGCCCGAAGGTCAAGGAAGCGGATTTCCGCGGCAAGGCGAAGCACCTGGAATACAAGGCGCGCGACCACCAGCCTGCCATGCTCTGCACGCTCGTCATGACGCAGAACACCGACAGGAACGGCGTCAGGCGCTATCCGCTCGGCAACCTGCCGGTGGTCGACCCCGCGACCGGCGAGGTGCTGGTCGACGACCTCGGCCGCCGCTCCTACACGACCTCCATCGCCTTCGGCCCGACCATCGGCAAGAACATCGCGCTGGCCTACCTGCCGCAGGCCTATTGCCAGGAGGGCCGCAAGCTCGCCATCGAATATTTCGACGAGACCTATCCGGTCGAGGTGGTCGGCATCGGCTACAAGCCGCTGTATGATCCCGAAAACCTGAAGCCGCGCACGTAAGACGCCGCCCCGTCAAACGACGGGGCTGCCGGCCCCTTTTGTTGACAAACCGCGCCCCCTCCCCGTCATCCTCGGTCGTGAGCCGAGGATCCAGGCGGCGCGTGAGGCGTGGGTGGTCGGGTCAAGCCCGACCATGACGGAAGAGAGGTTAAAACCGCCGGTCTCAGAACGACGTCACGCCGTTACCCGCAGCCGCGACGGCAGCGTTGCCGAGAACGACGACCGGCGTGCCGTTCTGCACGCGGCTGTGGAGGTCGACGACGTCCTGGTTCAGCATGCGCACGCAGCCGGACGAGACCGACTTGCCGATCGTCCACCATTCCGGGGACCCGTGGATGCGGTAGAGCGTGTCCTCGTTGTTCTGGAAGATATAGAGCGCGCGGGCGCCGAGCGGGTTTTTCAGGCCCGGCTCCATGCCGCCGTTCGCGATGCTGTAGGGTTCCAGCTCCGGTTGGCGGGCAACCATCTCGTCCGGCGGCGTCCAGCGCGGCCATTCCCGCTTGTACTGGATGACGCCGCGGCCGGCCCATTCGAAGCCGGCGCGGCCGAGGCCGACGCCGTAGCGCATGGCCTGGCCGTCCTCGTAGGTGAGGTAGAGGAAGTGGTTCGCCGTATCGACGACGATGACGCCGGGACGCTCGCCCGTCGGGTTCGGCACCATCTGGCGATAGAAGCGCCGGTCGATCTTCTGGTAGGGAATGGCCGGCAGGGGGAACTGCTCGTCGGGCTTCGGCCCGTACATGGCGGCATAGATGCTGGTGTCGACCGGTTCGGGTTCGACAGCGACCCGCTCGCGCGCCGGCGTCGTGCAGCCGGCCAGAACGGCGGTTGCCAATCCCGCCCCGCATAACAGGAAGGATCGGCGGCTTACGCTTTCACCAGTCAATACATGTCCTCGCGTCAATCGTCATAGGGATCGGCCAGCGCGGCATCGGGCCGGCTGACCGGATATTTCGTGCGCGAGATGCGGGCGGCCATGCCCTTCGCGCCCTGCTGCTTGAGGAGCGTGCGGAAGCTCGCATGCATGCCGCCGTCCATATAGGCAAAGCCAGACACGGGCGCCGCGCCGACGAGCGCGGCATCCAGCTTCCTCTGCTCCGCGCCGAGCTTGGCGACGAGATCGCCCGCCGGCTCGCCCAGCGCCGCGGGGCATTGCGCCAGCGGATCGCTCGGCTCGCCGTCCGCGAATTCCTTGTTGAAGACGTAGCGGCCGCCGCAGACGGAGACCTTCGGCTGCTTGCGCGTGAAGGCGAAGGCGTCATAGCCCTCCTTCAGCATGCGCCAGAAGGGCATGTTCGGATCGCCGCGATGCCTGGCCATGTTCTGCGTCGTCATGCGGAAGGGATAGGCCTGCACCTGGAAGCGCTGCTGCCCGCCCTCCAGCGCCCGCTGCACGATGGCGTAGATCTCGCCGACGCCCTGGTCGGTCATGGCATAGCAGCCCGAGGAGGAGCAGGCGCCATGCACCATCAGCGCCTCGCCGGTATAGCCGAGCGCCGATTCCAGCCGGTTCGGATAGCCGAGGTTGAACGAGACGTAATATTGCGAATTCGGGTTCAGCATGCCGGCCGAGACATGGTAGAAGCCCTCCGGCGCCTGGCGGTCGCCGCTCTTCGTCTTGGGGCCGAGCTTGCCGGACCAGCGGCACATCGGATAGGTCTTGAACAGCGCGTACTGGCCGCCCGCATCGACCTTCCAGACCTCCAGCTCGCTCTCCTGCTTGAAGATGCGCACCAGCACGGGGCTTTCCGGCCGCATCTTCTTCTTCGCCATCTCCGCCTTCACCTTGCTGGAAAGCTGCGGCGCCTCGGCCAGCGAGGCGAGGTCCATGGCCATGCAGCCGGCAAGCAGGCCGCCGGCGACGGTGACGGCGGCGAGCCGCGCGAAAAGCGGCAGGCGCAGGCGGGCGGTTTCACGGAAAAGACGGTGGCGAAGCGCAAACATGGATCGTTTTCGGTTGCTAGAGGTCCGGGCGCGTCGTCAAGGCCGCGCATCTCGGGGTACAGATTCCAAGCGATTGCTTAGAACTTCGTTAATCTTGTGGCGCAAGCGGCATCATGCGCCACCGGGCGCACCGAATCCGAAGCGCGGCGAAGCATAAATCCTCAAGCGGCTCAAGCATCAAGGCCCGGTCCGGCGATTTTCGCGGCGCGCCGTTCACGGGGCAAACAACAAATCGTCAGCAGGCGTTTTCCGGAGCGGACGACAAGGAAGACTTGATTTGCCGCCGCGCCCGGCACATCTGTGGCATGAATATTCTCGATGAGGCAGAGGCGATGCTGACGATCGGCGATCTTTCCAGGGCCACGGGCGTCAAGGTTCCGACCATCCGCTACTACGAGCAGATGGGCCTCATCTCCCCTGCCGAGCGCTCGGAGGGCAACCAGCGGCGCTATTCCGGCGAGGAGCGCGATCGCCTCGCCTTCATCCGCCATGCGCGCGACCTCGGCCTGACCATCGATGCCATCCGCGCGCTGATCGACCTCAGCCAGCATCCCGAACGCCCCTGCCGCGATGCCGACCGCATCGCCGCCGAGCAGCTCGACACCGTGCGGCGCAAGATCGCCCGGCTGCGCAAGCTGGAGGCCGAGCTGGAGCGCATCACCAGCCATTGCCATTCCGACCAGATCCGCGACTGCTACGTCATCCGGGCCCTCGCCAACCACGACCTCTGCCACGACGAGCACGACTGAGACCTTCGGCCCGCCGCGGCAATCCCGCCCAAGGCCGTCATCCCCTGATCGGCCGCAGGAGACGCAGGGCATTCAGCGTGACGAGCACGGTGGCGCCGGTATCGGCGAGGATCGCCGGCCAGAGGCCGGTAATGCCCATGACGGTCGTCACCAGGAACACGCCCTTGAGGCCGAGCGAGAGGGCGATGTTCTCGAAGATGTTGCGCATGGTGCGCTTGGAAAGGTCCGTCATCAGCGCGATGTCGCCGACGCGGCCGTGCAGGATGGCGGCATCCGCCGTCTCCAGCGCCACGTCGGTGCCGCCGCCCATGGCGATGCCGACATTGGCGGCGGCGAGCGCCGGGGCGTCGTTGATGCCGTCGCCGACCTTGCCGACGACATGGCCCTCGCGCTGCAATTCGCCGACGATGCGCTGCTTGTCCTCGGGCATCAGCTCGGCGCGCACCTCGATGCCCAGCTTCGCACCGACGGCCTTTGCCGTGCGGGCATTGTCGCCCGTCAGCATGACCGTCTTGATGCCGGCATCCTTCAGCGCCTTGAGGCCGGCGGCGGCATCGGGACGCGGCTCGTCGCGCATGGCGACGGCACCGGAAAGCACGCCGTCAACCACCAGCATGGAGACGGTCTTGCCCTCGTCGTTGAGCGTGGCGATGGCGGCCTTCACCTCGTCGGAAAGCGTCACCGTATCGGCAACCGCCTTCGGCGAGCCGAGGAAGACCTCCCGGCCCTCGACGGTGGCGGCGACGCCCTTGCCGCCGAGCGCCCGCGAGCCGCTCGCGACCGGCGGCACGATGCCCTCCGCCGCGGCCTTGCCGAGGATGGCGAGCGCCAGCGGATGGCTGGAGCCGGCTTCCAGCGCGGCGGCGAGGCGCAGCAGCTCGCCGGCCGGGGCCGAGAAGGCGATGACGTCGGTGACGACGGGCTTGCCCTCGGTCAGCGTACCGGTCTTGTCGAAGGCGACGGCGGTGAGCTTGCCGAGGCCTTCCAGCACCGCGCCGCCCTTCATGAGAAGGCCGCGGCGGGCGCCGGCGGAAAGCGCGGCGGCGATCGCCGCCGGCGTCGAGATGACGAGCGCGCAGGGGCAGCCGATCAGCAGAACGGCAAGGCCCTTGTAGACCCACTCGCTCCACACGGCGCCGAAGAAGAGCGGCGGGATGATCGCGACGAGCGCGGCGACGACGACGACCCCGGGCGTGTAATATTTGGAGAAGCGGTCGATGAAGCGCTCGGTCGGGGCCTTGGATTCCTGGGCCTCCTCGACCAGCTTGACGACGCGGGCGATGGTGTTGTCCGCCGCCGCCGCGGTGACGCGCACGCGCAGCGCCGCCTCGCCGTTCACCGTGCCGGCGAAGACGGTGTCGCCGACCGCCTTGCGCACGGGCGTGCTTTCCCCGGTCACGGGCGCCTCGTCGATGGCGCTCTCGCCGTCGACGATCGTGCCGTCGGCGGAAATACGGTCGCCGGGGCGCACGAGGATGACCGCGCCGACGGCAAGCGTTTCGGCCGGCACCTCCGTCGTCCGGCCGCCCTCTTCGACAAGCGCGGTCTTCGGCACGAGGGCGGAGAGCGAGCGTATGCTGTCACGCGCCTTGCCGGCGGCAACGCCCTCCAGCAGTTCGCCGACGAGGAAGAGGAAGACCACCGCGGCCGCCTCCTCGCTCGCATTGATGATCACCGCGCCGACGGCGGCGATGGTCATCAGCATCTCGATGGAAAACGGCGTGCCGGCGAACGCCGCCATGACGGCGCGGCGGGCGATCGGCACGAGGCCGAGGACCATGGCGACGACGAAGGCATAGGTCTCGACGGCCGGGAAGAGATGGCCGATGGCGTAGGCGACGACCAGCGCCGCGCCGGCAAGGATGGTCAGCCGCCCCTTCCTGCCCTTCCACCAAGGCCCCTCGGACGGGCCATGGTCGTGGCCGTGCAGCCCCTCGACGGCCGCCGCCTTCGGCGAGCGGTCGTGCGCGTGACCATGGTCATGGCCATGGCCGTGGTCATGGCTGCAACCGGGACCGTGCACATGTTCCGCCGCGGGCTTTTCCGCGGCAGCCGCAGCCGGCGTCACCGAATAGCCGAGGCCGGAAACCTTGCGGGCGATCGCCTCCAGGTCGCTCGCCGCATCGTGCCGCACGCGCATGGTGCCGGCGGTGACGGAAACGGAAACCTCGAAAACCCCCGGCATGCGGCGCACGGCGGTGTCGATCTTGCTGGCGCAGGAGGCGCAATCCATGCCGCCCACCCGGAACCGGCTCTCTTTCACTTCGGACATCGTCCATTCCTCTTTCGTCTGGTGAAGAGGTTCTACGACCTCTAGCGACTAGAGGTGCAAGAGCGAAAAATGGAAAATTCCGCAAAAAGAGGTGCATTGAAATCCATGGCCACGCTGTGCTAGAGAGCGCCCACTTATTGCAGGTTTCATCTGCTGGTTGGGGAGGACGCCATGTCTTGCGACGCCCTCTTCCAATCGGGGATGGGCTCGGTCGACGCCCCCCGAACGGAAGAACGCTTTTCGATGTGTGCCCCGGCGGCACACTCTGGCTCTGACGCCGTTATGCCCACCGGCCCCCTGCGGCCGGTCAGGACACCGCGCCTGCCTGCTCTTTTCCCGATGAGACACCGCGCGCGGGGCAAAAGCGAAAAAGCGCTGTCACATCGCCGTGTCCGCACGACGATACCGTAATTTCCGGTTTCCCTTTCTGAAATCCACGCAAGAGCGGGGGGCCTGCGCCTCCCTCGCCTCGCGTTCCTATCGCGTTGCCGGCTTCTGCCGGCGGCCGGCACACCCCAACAAGACAGGTCCAGCATGTCCCTGACGACACCCTATTATCTGATCGACAAGTCCAAGCTGCTCGCCAACATGGAAAAGATCGCGCTTCTTCGCGAAATCTCCGGCGCCAAGGCGCTGCTGGCGCTGAAGTGCTTCGCCACCTGGTCGGTCTTCGACTTCATGCGCGACTACATGGACGGCACGACCTCCTCCTCGCTCAACGAAGTGCGCCTCGGCCACGAGCGCTTCGGCAAGGAGACGCACGCCTATTCCGTCGCCTATGCGGACTACGAGATCGACGAGGTCGTCAGCCACGCCGACAAGATCATCTTCAACTCGATCGCCCAGCTCGACCGTTTTGCGGGCAAGGCCGCCGGCATCGTCCGGGGCCTCAGGCTCAATCCCGGCATCTCCTCCTCAAGCTTCGACCTCGCCGATCCGGCCCGCCCCTTCTCGCGCCTCGGCGAATGGGATGTGAAAAAAGTCGAGCCAGTCATGGACCGCATTTCCGGCTTCATGATCCACAACAACTGCGAGAACGGCGATTTCGACCTCTTCGACCGCATGCTCGGCGTGATCGAGGAGAAATTCGCGCCGCTCCTGAAGAAGGCCGAATGGGTGAGCCTTGGCGGCGGCATCCACTTTACCGGCGAAAACTATCCGCTGGAAAAATTCGCCGAGCGGCTGAAGCGCTTTGCCGGCGAATACGGCGTCGAGGTCTATCTGGAGCCGGGCGAAGCCTCGATCACCAAGTCGACCACGCTCGAAACGACGGTGCTCGACCTTCTGAACAACGGCAAGGACCTCGCCATCGTCGACAGTTCGATCGAGGCGCACATGCTGGACCTGCTGATCTACCGGGAGAAGGCCAAGCTTTCTCCGAACACCGGGCCGCACCGCTACATGATCTGCGGCAAGTCGTGCCTGGCCGGCGACATCTTCGGCGAGTTCGATTTCGAGAATGAGCTGAAGGTCGGCGACCGCATCTCCATCCAGGATGCGGCCGGCTACACGATGGTCAAGAAGAACTGGTTCAATGGCGTGAAGATGCCGGCGATCGCCATCCGCGAACTGGACGGCGAGATCAAGACCGTCCGCGAATTCACCTACGCGGACTACGAAGAAAGCCTCTCCTGAGGCGTCCTGAACGGGTAGAAGGAGATATCCCCCCAATGAAGAAGAACGTGCTCATCATCGGCGCCGGCGGCGTCGCACAGGTCGTGGCGCACAAATGCGCCCAGAACAACGACGTGCTCGGCGACATCCATATCGCGTCGCGCACCAAGGCGAAGTGCGACAAGATCGTCGCGTCGGTCCATGAGAAGAAGGCGATGAAACAGGCCGGCGTGCTCGAAGGCCACGCGCTCGACGCCCTCGATATCGAAGCGACCAAGGCGCTGATCGCCTCCACCAAATCCGAGATCGTCATCAATGTCGGCACCGCCTTCCTCAACATGTCGGTGCTGCGCGCCTGCATGGATACGGGCGTCGCCTATATCGACACCGCGATCCACGAGGAGCCGGGCAAGATCTGCGAGACCCCGCCGTGGTACGGAAACTACGAGTGGAAGCGCGCCGCCGAATGCGAGGAGAAGGGCATCACCGCCATCCTCGGCGCGGGCTTCGACCCGGGCGTCGTCAACGCTTATGCCAAGCTGGCCAAGGACGAATATCTCGACACGGTGACGGACGTCGACATCGTCGACATCAATGCCGGCAGCCACGGCAAGTATTTTGCCACGAACTTCGACCCGGAAATCAACTTCCGCGAATTCACCGGCGTCGTCTATTCCTGGCAGAACGGCGGGTGGCAGACCAACAAGATGTTCGAGATCGGCAAGGACTACGACCTGCCGGTCGTCGGCACGCGCCGGGCCTATCTCTGCGGCCATGACGAGGTGCATTCGCTGGCCAAGAACATGGACGGCGCGAACGTGCGCTTCTGGATGGGCTTCGGCGACCACTACATCAACGTCTTCACCGTGCTGAAGAGCCTCGGCCTGCTCTCCGAGCAGCCGGTCAAGACCGCCGAAGGACAGGAAGTCGTGCCGCTCAAGGTCGTCAAGGCCGTGCTGCCGGATCCGGCATCGCTCGCTCCCGGCTACGAAGGCAAGACCTGCATCGGCGACTATGTGAAGGGCCTGAAGGACGGCAAGGAGAAGACCGTCTTCATCTACAACGTGGCCGACCACAGGCAAGCCTATGAGGAAGTCGGTTCGCAGGGCATCTCGTACACCGCCGGCGTTCCGCCGGTCGCCGCCGCGATGCTCGTGGCCACCGGCGAATGGGACGTGAAGAAGATGGCGAACGTGGAAGAACTGCCGCCGAAGCCCTTCATCAACCTCCTGAACCGGATCGGCCTGCCGACCCGCATAAAGGACGAGGACGGCGACCGCGCCGTCAGCTTCTAAGCATAAAGGCCGGCCGCGTCCTGCGCGCGGCCGGCCCTCTTCCGCACGACCCGCTCGTTGTGGAACGCGCGCCGACCGGCTACGAAGAGCCAGGACCAACCGGCCGCGGCGGAAGAATGAATCGTTACCCCATGTTCAGCCCGCAGCTTCTGATCAGCTTCGTGGCGGTCTGCGAGACGGCGAGCTTCACGCGCGCGGCCGACCGGGTATCGCTGTCGCAATCGACCGTCAGCCAGCAGGTGCGCCGGCTGGAGGAACTGCTCGGCAGGGCCCTGTTCGAGCGCACCTCGCATGAAGTGCATCTCACCGAGGAAGGCATCAAGCTGCTCAGCTATGCCCGCCGCATCATCGCGCTCAACGAGGAGGCGCATGACGCACTGACGGGGCCGTGGCGCGACGGGGTGCTGCGGCTCGGCATGCCCGAGGATTTCACCGTGCCGACCGTGGACCTGCTCGCCGCCTTCAAGCGCGAGCATCCGCATCTGCGGCTCGACGTGACGAGCGGGCTCAGCCCCGATCTCCACCGCGCCTACCGGCAGGAAGAGCTAGACCTGGTGCTCGTCAAGCAGCGCCGGGTGCACCTGCCGCGCGCCGCCCGGCCGGAGCCGCTGCTCTGGCTCGACAGCAAGGCGCATCCCGCCATCGAGCAGTCGCCGGTGCCGATCGCCGTCTTCCCGGTGAACGGCCTCTACCGCGAGGAACTGTGCGGTGCGCTCGACAGGCTCGGCATCCGCTGGCGCGTCAGCTACAGCGGCGGGGGCCTTGCGGCACTGGCCGCGGCGTCCGCCGCGGGGCTCGGCATCAGCCTGCTGCCGGCAAGCTGCCGCCTGCCTGCGCATCGCGTCCTCGGCGCCGCCGAGCACCTGCCGCCGGTCGAGGATTTCGAGCTCGCGCTGTTCTACCGCGATACGGCCCCGCCGGTGGCGCTGGATCTCGCCGAACGGCTTATCGCCTTCTGCGGGTTGGCGCGCTGAGCGTCGCCATTCGGAAATCGAATAGCCAGCATTTTCAAATGTCGCTGCCAACGGACGCCCGCCTTTCCTAGAATGGCGCCATCCATTCCAGACGAGGAGACGATGTTGCAGCACGCCGTATCGCACAGCCGCCGGGCCTTCCTGAGCCGCACCGGCCAGTTCACCACCGCCGCCGCGCTTGCCGGCCTCACCACCGGCCCGGCCGCCGCCCAAACCACCGATTGCGCCCCGGAGGATGCCGTGACGACCGTGAAGGACAGCCACTACCTTCTTGCCGGCGTGCGGCTGGAGGAAGGTTTCGAAAAGGACGGCGACGTCATCGTCGCCACGCGGACGGCGCTCCACACGCTGGAGATCAAGGACGGCCGCATCGCCGCCCTGCATGGCGCGGGCGCAAGCCTGCCGGCAGGCCTGCCGACCTACCAGGCGAACGGCCAGCTGGCGCTGCCCGCCATGCGCGACATGCACATCCACCTCGACAAGACCTTCTATGGCGGCCCGTGGCAGGCGCCGCGCCCGCGCCAGGGCAAGACGATCATGGACATGATCGCGCTCGAAGAGACGCTGCTGCCGCAATTGCTGCCGACCTCCGTCGAACGCGCCGAAGGCCTCATCGCCCTCCTGCAGTCCAAGGGCAGCACGGTCGCCCGCAGCCATTGCAACATCGATCCGGTGAGCGGCCTGAAAAGCCTCGAACACCTGAAGCTGGCGCTGGACAAGCACAAGGAGGACTTCGCCTGCGAGATCGTCGCCTTCCCGCAGCACGGGCTCCTGCATTCCAAGGTAGACGGGCTGATGCGCGAGGCGATGCAGATGGGCGTCGACTATGTCGGCGGCCTCGACCCGACCAATGTCGACGGCGCCATGGAAAAGTCGCTCGACGCCATGTTCCAGATCGCGCTCGACACCGGCAAGGGCATCGACATCCACCTGCATGAGACGAGCCCGGCGGGCGTCGCGGCGGTCGACTACATGATCGACACGGTGGAGAAGAACCCCGCGCTGAAGGACAAGGTGACGATCAGCCACGCCTTCGCGCTGACGACGCTGTCGCCGGAAAAGCTGGAGGAGACGGCGGCCCGGCTTGCGGCGAGCGGCATGACCATCGCCTCGACCGTGCCGATCGGGGGGCTGATGATGCCGCTGCCGCAGCTTTCCGCGGCCGGCGTCTTCGTCATGACCGGCACCGACAGCGTGATCGACCACTGGTCGCCCTTCGGCAGCGGCGACATGCTGGAAAAGGCCTATCTCTACGCCCAGCTCTATCGCGGCTCGGACGAATACCACCTGTCGCGCTCGCTCGCCATCTCGACCGGCGGCGTGCTGCCGCTCGACCAGGACGGCGACCGCGCCTGGCCGAAGGCCGGCGACGAAGCCGGCTTCTCGCTGACGCCGGCAAGCTGCTCGGCCGAGGCCGTCGCCCGGGTGACGGAGCGCACCGCGACGTTCCACAAGGGACGCCTGGTTTCGGGCGGCGTGGGGAAGGCCTGATCGCGCGAACCGCGCCGGGGGCACGGGCGCTTCAGGGGGCAAGGCCGGCGCGACGCCGGCCTTTCTCATTGCGCGAAGGTCTTCCAGCGCGTCGGGCGGAAGCGGACGGTGGTGCCGGTGGCGGCGGTCGCTTCCAGCGGCACCTCGATCTCGACATGGTGCGGGGCGCCGGGCCGGCCGATATCGAGGTCGGCGATGCGGGTGCCGGCAAGCCGGCGCGAGGTGGCGACGCGACCTTCGAGCGCCGGCGCGGTCCCGTCCTCGACGAGGACGACATCCTGCGGGCGGAAGAAGAGCGTACCGGCGCCGGAGGCGATGTCGCCGGCGCGCGGGGCGATGCCGATCGGCGTATCCCAGAAGCGGATCGCGCCGTCCGCCACCTCCACCGGCAGGCTGGCGCTGTCGCCGATGAAGGAGAAGACGAAGGGCGAGTTGGGACGGTCGTAGACGTCGTCCGACGAGCCGACCTGCTCGATCGCACCCTGGCTCATCACCACCACGCGGTCGGCAAGTTCGAGCGCTTCTTCCTGATCGTGGGTGACGAAGACCGTGGTGTGGCCCGTGCGGTCGTGAAACTCGCGCAGCCAGCGGCGCAGCTCCTTGCGCACTTTTGCGTCAAGCGCGCCAAAAGGCTCGTCGAGCAGCAGCACCTTCGGCTCGATCGCCATGGCGCGGGCGAGCGCCACGCGCTGGCGCTGGCCGCCGGAAAGCTGGTTCGGATAGCGCTTTTCGAGGCCCGAGAGCTGCACCATCTCCAGAAGTTCGCCGACGCGGCGGCGGATCTCCGCCTTGTCCGGCCGCTGCCCGCGCGGGCGCACCGTGAGGCCGAAGGCGATGTTGTCGGCGACCGTCATGTGACGGAAGAGCGCGTAATGCTGGAAGACGAAGCCGACATGGCGCTCCTGCACCGTCTTCGCCGAGGCGTCCTCGGCACCGAAATAGATTTTCCCGAGGGTCGGCTGCTCAAGGCCGGCGATGAGGCGCAGGAGCGTCGTCTTGCCGGAGCCGGAGGGACCGAGAAGCGCGATCAGCTCGCCGGAACGGATGTCGAGCGAGACATCGTTGAGCGCGGGGTATCGATCGAATTCCTTGCGGATGTTTTTTACACTGACGTCCATACGGGCGTGCCTTTCAGGTCAATGCTTGCGGCCGGCGGCGATTTCCGCGCCGTAGTGAAGTTCGAGCGCCGTCTTGACGACGAGCGTGACGAGGGCGAGCGCGGCGAGCAACGAGGCGACCGCGAAGGCGGCGACGAAATTGTACTCGTTGTACAGGATCTCGACATGCAGCGGCATCGTGTTGGTGAGCCCCCGGATGTGGCCGGAGACCACCGAGACCGCGCCGAACTCGCCCATGGCGCGCGCATTGCACAGCAACACGCCGTAGAGCAGGCCCCATTTGATATTGGGCAGCGTGACGTACCAGAAGGTCTGCCAGCCGGAGGCGCCGAGCGACAAGGCCGCCTCCTCGTCGCCCGTGCCCTGCTCCTGCATCAGCGGGATCAGTTCGCGCGCGACGAAGGGGAAGGTGACGAAGACGGTGGCCAGCACGATGCCCGGCACGGCGAACAGGACCTCGATGCCGTGGCTCTTGAGCCAGGGCCCGAGCACGCTGCCGGCGCCGAAGAGCAGCACGTAGACGAGGCCCGAAATGACCGGCGAGACGGAGAACGGCAGGTCGATCAGCGTCGTGAGGAACGCCTTGCCCTTGAACTCGAACTTGGCGATGGCCCAGGCCGCCGCCACGCCGAAGGCGAGGTTGAGCGGCACCGCGATGCCGGCCACGATCAGCGTCAGGCGGATGGCGGCCATCGTATCGGGATCGCCGAGCGAGGCGAGGAACTCGCCCGCCCCCTTGCGGAAGGCCTCGATGAAGACGGCGACGAGCGGCAGGATGAGGAACAGCGCCAGGAACAGGAAGGCGAGCGCCATCAGCGTGTACCGGGCCAGGGGCGCTTCCGTCGTCGGGGAATGGTGCTTATGCGCCATGGCCGTACCTCCGGCGGTTCCAGGCCTGGATGAGGTTGATGACGAGCAGCATGGCGAAGGAAATCCCCAGCATGATCGTGGCGATCGCCGTCGCGGCGCCGTAGTTGAACTCCTCCAGGCGGATGACGATGAGCAGCGGCGCGATCTCCGAGACATAGGGGATGTTGCCGGCGATGAAGATGACCGAGCCGTATTCGCCGACGCCGCGCGCGAAGGCGAGCGCGAAGCCCGTGAGGATCGCCGGCGCGAGGCCGGGCAGCAGGATCCGGGAAACGGTCTGGAAGCGGTCCGCGCCGAGCGTCGCGGCCGCCTCCTCCACCTCGCGGTCGATCTCCTCCATGATCGGCTGCACCGTGCGCACCACGAAGGGCAGGCCGATGAAGACGAGCGCGATGACGATGCCGGTCGGGTTGAAGGCCGCCTTGATGCCGAAGAGGTTGAGGATCTGCCCGATCCAGCCGTTCGGCGCATAGAGCGCGGCAAGCGAGATGCCGGCGACGGCCGTCGGCAGGGCGAAGGGCAGGTCGACGATGGCATCGACGATGCGCCGGCCGGGGAACTCGTAGCGCACGATGACCCAGGCGACGATGACGCCGAAGACGACATTGACGAGGGCGGCGATGAAGGCGGTGCCGAAGGAGACCTTCAGCGCGTTGAGGGTGCGCTCGTCGGCGAGGATTGCGAGGAATTCAGCGCCGGACAGCGAGGCCGAGCGCCAGACGAGGCCAGCGAGCGGAATGAGGATGATGAGGGTCAGGTAGGCGAGCGAAAAGCCGAGCGTCAGTCCGAAACCCGGAATGACGCTCGGCTGCCTCAGTCGCCACCGCCCGGAGGAGGCAGCAGAAGTCGTCAAGGCTCTCAGTTCCCCGGCTTGTAGATCTGGTCGAAGACCCCGCCGTCGCCGAAATGCTCGGGCTGTGCCTTCACCCAGCCGCCGAAGATCGGGTCGTCGATCGTCACCAGCTTAATGTCGGGAAGCTGTTGCAGCAACTCCGGCTTGACCACCTCGCGCTTGGAGGGCCGGTAGAAGTGTTTCGCCGCGATGTTCTGGCCTTCCTCGGAATAGAGGTAGGCCAGATAGGCCTCGGCCTGCTTGCGCGTGCCCTTGGCATCGACATTGCCGTCGACGACGGCGACCGGCGGCTCGGCGAGGATCGAGATCGGCGGGACGACGATATCGAAGGAATCGGCGCCGAATTCGGCACCGGCGAGATAGGCCTCGTTCTCCCAGGCGAGCAGCACGTCGCCGATCTGGCGCTGGGCGAAGGTGGTCAGCGAGCCGCGGGCGCCCGTGTCGAGCACCGGCGCGCGCTTGAAAAGTTCACTGATATACGCCTTGATCTTGTCCTGGTCGCCGGCAAACTCCTCGTTCGCCCAGGCCCAGGCGGCAAGGTAGTTCCAGCGCGCGCCGCCCGAGGTCTTCGGGTTCGGCGTGACGATCTGTACGTCGCCCTTCACCAGGTCGCCCCAGTTGCGGATGCCCTTCGGATTGCCCTTGCGCACCAGGAAGACGATGGTCGAGGTGTAGGGCGAGGAATTGTTCGCAAGGCGCGTGCGCCAGTCCTTGTTGATCTTGCCGGTCTTCTCGACGATCGCGTTGATGTCGCTTTCGAGGGCCAGCGTCACCACGTCGGCCTCCAGCCCGTCGATCACGCCGCGGGCCTGCTTGCCCGAGCCGCCGTGCGACTGCTGGATCGTGACGTCCTCGCCCGTCTCTGCCTTCCAGTGCTTGGCGAAGGCGTCGTTGTATTCCTTGTAGAGTTCGCGTGTCGGATCGTAGGAGACATTGAGCAGCGTCGTTTGTGCGAACGCCCCCGTCACCCCGCCGAGCGCAAGCCCGGCACCCACGATCAAAGCCCCGAACCGTTTGGCCAATATCGACATGTCAACCTCCTTGGATGTCTAACCCACACAAACCCTAGTGAATTAGTAGAGTTAGTCAACAATACCCCTGCAACTCGCAAAACGGGTTTCAAACGGGCCGGAAGCGCGCAACGGACGCCCTGCGGATGGCGGCACAAGGCGCACGTTTCATCCAGCTCATCCGTCTTCGCGCGCAAAATACATCCGCGCGAAAACGCCGGATTCCACACCTCTTCCGATCTTTCTTCGCAGCGAATGCTGCCTTCAGCGCTGCGAGACGCTGGCAAGGCCCTGCGTCTGGATATCGAGCACGGCCCGGTAGGCCTGCCGCACCGTTTCGGCGAAGGTGAAGGGGCCGGGCCTGAGGCTGGAGGCGGCGGCACCCACCACGGACAGGCCGCACAGCACCTCCTCATGGCTTAAGAGACGGCCGCAATCATCGACGCTGAGCGCTGCGGCATCGCGGCCGACAAGGCCGGCAAGCGCGCGGGCGGAGGGCATCTCGCGGCAATCGACAGTGTTCTGGCCGGACGATCCCGGATCGCGGGGCGACACGAAGCGGGTGCGGCCGGCCTCGAACGCGCCGGCAAGGCGGCGATGGATGTCGCCGGCGATGCGGATGGAAAAGTGCCGGTGCAGGCCGAGAAGATGGCGCCGGTAGCGGTTGCGCTCGGCCTGGGGCAGATGGCGCCAGACGGCGGCAAGGCGGGCGGAGGCGGCATCGACGACGCCCTGCCAGTCGCCGCCCTGTGCGTCCGCCGCGCGACACGCCCGGCGGATATAGCGGAAGGCGTCCTTCAGGGAGCGGGTGGCGGGCGGCGCGCCGAACGTCATGCCGCCCGCGCCCTCACCCCGGCCATGCGACGGCGGCAGGCGGCCCGCGGCGGCGGCGACATGGATGTCGCCGGCATAGCCGCCGGCCCTCAGATCGAGCAGGATGGCGGCAAGGCGCGGGCCGTTACCGACCAGCGTCAGCGGCGGCGGGGCCTCTTCCTGCGACAGCCGTTCGGCCGCCGCCCGCGCCGCGCGCCAGGAGGCCGCCTCGCGCTGGGCGATGCCGAAACCGGTGGCGACGACGACATGGTCGAAATCCGCGCATTCGCCGTCGCGAAAGCCGATGCGCAGCCCCTCGGCGCAAGGACCGACATGGCGCACCGCCCCGCGGAAGGTGCGGATGCGCACATCTCGGCGCAGGCTGAGCGCCTCGCCGAAGCGGGCCATGACGTAATCCCGGAACAGGCCGCGCGGCACATGCAGGTCCTGCGCCCCGCGCAGCGCCGCGACGGATCCGCCGGCAAGCAGGCCGGCTTTCAGCCAGTCGCAAAAGTCCTCCGGGCGATCCGGCACGACGGAGAGGTCTCGCGCCGGCTCCGTCGTCGGCGCCCGGCCGGCCGCGCCGTCGGCGAAAGCGCCGGGCGCATCCTCGGCATCGATCAGCCAGGCCTCGAAGGGGCGGTGGAAGCGCCGCATCAGCGCGATGGCCGTGGCAAGGCCGGACGGTCCGGCGCCGATCACCGCGATGCGCATGGCGGACAGGCCTGCCGGCCGCGCGCCCTCTTGCCCGACGGCTCTTTCGAAGAACATGCGCTGTCCTTTCTTCCGATGATCCGAGGCGTCCGGTCGCCATCATAGCGCGGCGCGCGATAATTTTCTACCTTTTTAATGGAATACTCATGACATCCAAGCCTTTCGTCCTCCGGCGGCGATCTCGGCATGGATGCTTGCCGCGACCGCGCGCGCCTGGACGCGGATATCGGGAACGGCCGTGATCTCGAAGAAATGCCCGGCGGTGAGCGGGCCGAGGGCGTAGAGGCGCGCGCGGCCGACGCCCTCGCCGGCGAGAACCGCCGCCCTGTCGTCGACGCGGATGCCGAGGCCGTGCGGATCGGGCTGCACGAGGCCGCGACCGGCAAGGCTCGCCAGCAGCGGCGAGGCGGCGACCGTACATCGGTCGAGGCCGGTGCAGTTGACCACCAGACGGGTCGCCAGCGTCCGGCCGTCGCGAAGAACGGCGGCGAGCCCGCCGTCCGCGAGGCGCAGCGCCTCCAGACGGCCGCGGTGGACGACGAGCTGGCCGGACCGGCGCAGCGCCGCGATCTCCTCGGCGACGGCCGGGGCCATGCGGTGGCGGTGAACGTTCCAGAAGGCGGCGACGTGGCGCAGGAAGCGGCCACGCTGGCTGGCGCTCCAGCCCTTCCAGAGATCCTGCGTGACCGGCCGCAGGCCATCCATGACGGCGCGCCAGTCCGGCGCGGCTGCGGCCTGCCGGCGCAGGGTCGCGAGCATCGCGCTCACCTCGCCTTCGCCCGGAACGAGCACCGTCTCCACCGGGTCGGCCCGGCGGGCGAGGTGCGGCTGCGGCAGCAGGCCGTGGCGCGACAGGGCATGCATCGTGCCGCGGAAGCCGCGGCGCCTGAGCAGCAGCATCTGGTCGATAGTGGTGAGGCCCGTGCCGACGAAGAGCACGTCCGCGTCCGCCGGCAGGCGCTCCCACCAGGCGTCGGCCCAGGGATCCTCCACCACGAAGGCGCGCGCCGCGGACGGGACCGCATCCTCCGGCAGCGGCAGGCGGCGCGTGCCGGCGCCCGTGCAGAGCGCCGAGACGCGGGCGGAAAGCCGCCCGCCGCCGGAAAGCGCGAAGACGAGGCCGCCGTCCTGCCCGGCCTCGGCGCCCAGCGCCTCGGCATCGACGAGGGTGAGCGCGGCGCGGTTGCCGGTGCGCTTCATCGCCTCGTCGAGGCAGTCGCGCACATAGCTGCCATAGATGCGGCGCGGCACGAAATCGTCGGCCGACCAGGGAAAGCCCTGCCCGGCGAGCCAGGCGAGGAAATGGTTCGGCCGGTCGGCGAAAAGGCTCATGCGGCCGGCCGGCACGTTGAGGAGGTGGCATTCCGCCCGGGTGGCGTAGGCGATGCCGCGCCCCTGCCCGGCCGCCCTGCCGACGAGGCTGACCCTGGCGGCCGGCGGCAGGAGGTCGACGAGGTTCAGCGCCAGCGCGACCGCCGAATAGCCCGAGCCGATGATGGCCACATCCGTTTCCAGCGTCATGCATTCCTCCTGCGAAGATCGTGCCGACACTCTAGCGAGATTTTTCTATTAAATCTATAGACTATTATCAACCATCGTTCGCAGTAGGAAACGACCGGGATGCGGCGCAGGTTCCGATGGCTCGTTGCCGCCGGAACCGGTTGCCCGCCTTACCGGGTAAGGCGCGGATAGGCCGAGGAGAAGATTTCCTCGACGGGGGGATGGCCGTAGGTGCGCTCGGGATAGCGGGCGACGAGGCCGTCGAACTGGCGCTGCGCCCGTGCCTGCTCCGCCTTGGCGTCGAAGCCGGGGATCCGGCCGTCGACCATGACGAAGCGGCCGTCGATGATCACATCGGTGACGTCGCGGCCGGAGCTTGCCATCATCAGGGTCTGGATCGGATCGATGACATGGCCGATGCGGTCGTGGCCCATGTCGATGACGATGATGTCCGCCTTCGAACCGGGTTGCAGCCGGCCGAGATCGGGCCGGCGCAGGGCGTCCGCACCGCCCAGCGTCGCGGCGTCGAAATAGTGCTCGGAGCGCACGGTATCGATCGCGCCGTCCCTCACGCGCGACAGCAGGATGCCGACCTGCATGTTCTGGATGACATCCGGCGGCCAGGTATCCGTGCCGAGGCCGATGCGCACGCCCATGGCGCGGAATTTCGAGAAACTGTCCATGAAGCCGCCGTGGCGGGCCGAGACGACCGGGCAATGCACCAGCGTCGCGCCGGCATTCTTCAGGATATCGAGGTCGCGTCCCGGCCGGTCGACATTGCGTGTGCCCGCGACATATTCGCCGTGCGGCAGCAGCATGCGCTCGTTCAGCACGCCCAGCGAATCCATCCATTCCAGCGGCGTCATGTCGTAGGCGCCGGTGATGCGGTCGAATTCCAGCGCCGACTGGCAGCAATGCTGGCGGATCGGGATATCGAGGTCGCGGCCGGCATCCGCCGTGCGGCGCAGGAGGTCCGGCGTGTTGGTTTCGAGACGGTCGGGCGCCAGCATGGCGCGCACCAGCGGTGAGGCCAGTCCCTCGATGCGCTCGGCGAAGGCGAGCGCGCCGGCAAGGCTGCGCAGCCCCCGCTCCTCGTCGTGGAAGAAGGCGATCCGGCCGTCCTCCTCAACATAGCTGTTGCCGGCGCGATAGGCCGGGCCGAGATAGACGCGCAGGCCGAGTTCATGCGCGGCATCGGCGGCGGCGGAGAATTCGGCGTCCGTCTCGCCCCATTCGCGGTAGAACAGCGAGGCGATGGGCAGCGCGGTGGTGACGCCGTTGCGGATGAGCTGGGCGAAGGCGTAGCGCTTCTGGAAGGCGAGTTCGTCCTGCGTGTACATTTCGTAGGCGCGGTCCATGTAGCTTTTCGGCCAGACCCTGCCCTTCTTCCAGGACGGCTGGTTGTCGAAGGCGAGCACCGTCGTGTCGAGGTCGGAAAGCGCGTCGAGATCGACGAAGCCGGGCGACAGGATCGCATTGCCGTAGTCGATGCGTTCTGCGACCTCGCCCGGATAGTCGTGCCCGACGAAGACCACCCTGTCGCCCTCGAAGACGACGACGCCGTCGTCATGGATCACATGGCGGCCGTCGCGATGGCCGACGACCCAGCGGGCGGTGAGAAGGACCGGGCCGTCGATGCGGCCGGATGCGGGAAGTGTCGTCATGAGGCGTCCTGTCCTTTCCTCGATCCTGCCGAAGCCGCGCGCGGCCCCGGAAACCTGCATGGCCCGGCCGGTTGTCGGGCCGTTCCTCAGCCGAACCGGCTCATGGCGTAAGGCGCCGGGTCGGCGAAGGGCTTTTCGCCCGTCATCATTTCCGCCAGGAGCCGCCCGGTGACCGGGCCGAGCGTCAGGCCGTGGTGATTGTGGCCGAAGGCGAACCACAGGCCCTCGTGGCGCGGCGCCGGGCCGATGATCGGTCGCATGTCGGGCAGGCAGGGCCGCGCGCCCATCCACGGCGCCGGCTCGACGCGCCGGCCGAGCGGAAAGACCGCGCGGGCATGGGGCTCGGTGCGGTCGACCTGCACCGGGGTCGGGGCCTCGTCGCGCCCGGCAAACTCGATGCCGGTGGTGAGGCGGATGCCCTTCGTCATCGGCGCCAGCAGGTAGCCGCGCTCGACATCGACGACGGGATGGTTGAGCACGGCGTCGCCCGCCGGCTCGATATGCACATGGTAGCCGCGCTTGACGGCGAGGGGGACACGGTAGCCGAGCCGCCGGTAGACCGTATCCGACCAGGGGCCGAGCGCCACCACGGCCTCGCGGGCGCGCCGCGTGCCGTCCTTCGTGCGGATGCTCCAGCCGCCCTCGCCCCCGGCAAGGCTCGCCGCATCGGCCTTTACGATCTCGCCGCCCTTGCGCAGGAAAAGACCGGCATAGTCCTTCACCAGCCCGCCGGGATCGGCGACCGTCACCGGATCGAGCCAGTGCACGGCGCCCGCGAAGCAACCCGCCAGATGCGGCTCGCGCGCGCGAAACTCCTCCGGCCCGAGAAAATCGTAGCGGATGGCGAAGGCGTCCAGCGCGCGGGCGGCGTCCCGGGCGGCGGCAAAGGCCTTTTGCGTGCGGTAGGCCTCGATCCAGCCGGTGCGGCGGGCGTGGTGCAGGACGCCCGCCTCGGCCATCAGCTCCGTGTGCTCGACGACGGAACGCTCGACCAGCGGCAGCATGTCGATCGCCGCCCGGCGCAGGCGGCGGGGGGAGGATTCGAACCAGAACCGGGCGATCCAGGGCAAGAGCCTCGGCAGGAAGCCCCAGCGGAACCGCACGTCCGCGGAGCGGTTCGTCGCATATTTCAGCAGCGTCGCGATCTCGCGCGGAAAGCCGTAGGGGACGACGCTGGCCCGCTCGATGAGGCCGGCATTGCCGTAGCTCGTCTCCTCGCCCGGCGCGCGGCGGTCGACAAGCAGCACGGATCTGCCGCGCTTTTGCAGATGCAGCGCCACGCTGACGCCGATGATGCCGGCACCGAGAACAAGCACGTCTTTGTCGGGGCGATCTGTCAAGGACATAGGCAGCGATCCGCTCTGGAGAAGGTGTAGGCTTTCCGACGTATACGATTCTTTGCCGGTCGACTGACAATTGAAGAATGGGATGCCCCGGCGGCCGCGCGCCGATCAGCCGAACTTGGGCGTCAGCATCTCGAACCGGTCGCGGATGGTCGAGCAGGTATCTCCTCCCAGGCGCGCGATGGCGTCGATGACGTTCGGATCGACATGCATGGCGCCGTCCACCGCACCCTCCCGGTAATGCGCGAAGACGATCTCGCCCATGATGATCTGGCGCGACTTGCCGAGTTCCAGCGTGAGGTGGCGACGACATTCGAAGGCCGCCGGCGCCTCCTTGATCCAGGGCGCGGCGATCCTCTCGCCGGGCATGGCGGTCAGGCCCGCCTCCTTCAGCTCGTCCCTGCCGCGCGGATACTTCGTGCCGCAGACATGCATCGCCTCGGCGATGGCGTGGGAGACGATGTTGACGGTGAAGACCTCGGTCATGCGGATATTGTGGCCGGTGTCCTTGAAGGACATGTCCGGATTGTTCTCGACGCCGATGGCCAGGATCGGCGGGTCGGCCGAGAGGCAATTGAAGAAGCTGAAGGGGGCGGCGTTGTAGCCGCCATGCTCGTCGACCGTCGTCACCAGCGCGATGGGCCGCGGGATGATCGTGCCGATCATCAGCTTGTAGCGCTCGCGCGCGGTAAGCTCTGTGAAGTCGAAGGCGGTCCTCTCGCCCATCCCGATCTCGGTGCTGCAGGTATCCATCGGCGCTCCTCTCCCGCTTTCGCTCCTCCGGCGCCGGAGACGGCGGCTCGCCGGCCCAAGCACGCATGCAATATTTTTTATTTATAGGATGCAATTATTGTATGCAATATGTCCGCACCCCATCATTTGCAAAAAAACCGGCACCCGCCGAGCGACGGCCGGACGCCGTGGACGGTTTTCGACCGGCCCGCGCGCAGCCCCGCGCGCAGTATTGAAGCGCTGGCCGGTGGACAGGCCCGACATTTGTGTGCAATTTTCGTGTTACTTTTGCGATTCTGGAGACTGCCGCATGGCAAAGACAGTTGGCGATTCCGGCCGCGGTCGTTCGCAGGCCGTTCACCGGGCCTTGAAGCGCGCCATTCTCGACCAGGCGCTGTCGCCCGGCGCGAAGCTGCCGGAGGATTCGATCGGCGAGCGGCTCGGCGTCAGCCGCACGCTGGTGCGCGAGGCGCTGGTGCGGCTCAGCGAGGAAGGCCTCGTCGACCTCAGGCCGAACAAGGGCGCGACCGTGGCGCGGCCGACGCTCGAGGAGGGCCGCAACCTGTTCCTGACGCGCGCCGCGCTGGAACGCCTCGTCGTCGAGACCCTCGCCGGCAGGCTGACGCAGGACCAGATCGAGACGCTTTCCGCCCATATCGGGGCCGAGGACGAGGCCAAGAAGGAGCACGCGACCTCCATCCGCCTCGCCGGCGAGTTCCACACCCTCCTGGCGCAGATGACGAGCAATGCCAGCCTGATCCGCTACGTCAACGAACTCGTCGCCCGCAGCTCGCTGATCCTGGCGCTCTACGGCCGCCCGCACTCCTCCGATTGCGCCGTCTCCGAGCATCAGGAACTGCTCGACAGCCTGATCGCCGGCAAGGCCGAGGAGGCCTCGAAGCTGATGACGCACCACCTCGATTCCATCACCACGCGCGCCCTGCTGCCGCGCGAGGACGACCGCAACATCAAGGATGTGCTCAGCGCCTACGCGGCGGCCGAGGGCCTCGCCTGACCGACGCCGGAATTCGGGCGGTCAGGACGGATCGAACGTCGAATAGCCGCCGCAATCGCGCGCGCCGTAGCGGCAGTCCCGCGGCCGGTAGAGCCGCCGGTAGCCGCCCTCCTCGGCGCGGATCGCCTGGCGCCGCCGGTGTGCCCGCAGCGCCGGCGAGACGTCTGCGGAATAGCCGGGGCGAACATCCGGCGCCCGTTCCGTGGTGCAGCCGGCAAGCGTGGCGCCGGCCGCCAGCACGACCAGCAATACTTTCGGAAGGGCCGGGACAATGCGCATTTCGCTTCTCCTTGCCTGCGAAGGGGACCGGCAGGCGATCTGCCACGGTTTTGCCTTTCAAAGGCTCTTTTGCGGACATTTTTCTTTAAAATGCTGTTAACTGCGCAGCGTACAGATTGCCACAAGCCGGATGACTCCAGGATGAACACAGTGCTCAGAGATGGTTCAGGTCACCGCTGCCATTCATTGAAACGAACATCAGGTTCGGTTCGAAATCGAGGAAATTCCATGAAAACCGCTGGTATCCTGCTTGCATCCCTCCTTCTCGCCACGGCTGCCCAGGCAGACGACATCTCGCTCGGCAAGCCCGGCTACGGCGGCAGCGGCTGCCCGGCCAACAGCGTCTCGGCGACGCTGAGCCCGGACGGCAAGGCGCTGAGCCTGCTGTTCGACGAATATGTCGTGGAAGCCGGCGGGGCGACCGGCAAGTCCTTCGACCGCAAGACCTGCAACGTCGCGATCCCGGTCCATGTGCCGCAGGGCCGCAGCGTCTCGGTGCTCGCCATCGACTATCGCGGCTTCAACCAGCTGCCGCGCGGCGCCCGCTCGCAGTTCAACGTCGAGTATTTCTTCGCCGGAACGCGCGGCCCGGCTTTCCGCCAGACCTTCACCGGCCCGCGGGAAAAGGACTACCTGATCTCCAACAAGCTGGTGGCCGAATCGCTGATCTGGTCGGCCTGCGGCGAGGACGTCAACCTGCGCACCAATTCCAGCATCCGCGTCAACACGACGCGCGGCCAGGAAGCCATGGCGACGGTCGATACGCAGGACGTGAAGGCCGCGATCGTCTATCGCCTGCAATGGCGCAAGTGCCGCTAAATCCGGCACAGAGCGTTTCCTGAAACGGAAAACGTCCTATCCTACGCCTTCATGAACCGGGCGGCGCGCTGGCCGCCCGGCCTCTATCCAGGGAATTTTCGTATGCGTCTTCCGATCCGCCTCGCCCTCCTCGCCGCCGCCTCGGTCCAGCTTCCGGGGCTTGCCCAGGCGGCGAACGGCTGTGCGGACGGAACGTTTTCCGCAACGCATTCGCCCGACGGCAACGCGACGAGCATCCTCTTCGACGATTTTTCCGCGATGGCGGGCGGCGCTTCGGGCCGGACGCGCACGGCGACGACCTGCAAGCTCTCCGTGCCGGTCACCCAGCCGGGCGGGCACACCGTCTATGCCGTGGACTACCGCGGCTTCGCGATGACCGAGGACGGCCAGACCGCCTCCCTTCGCACCACTAAGGACGGCAAGACGATCCTGCGATACGAGATCAAGGGCCCCCTGCAGGACGATGTCGCCGTTTCCGACAGGGTCGGCGTGTCGGGCTCGGACACGCTCGATCTCGCCGTGATCCTCGGCGCGACCGGCCCGCTCGACGAGACCGGCTTCGAATCCACGCTGGCGATCGATTCCATCGATTTCGCCCGCATCGGCTACACCACCACGGCCTCGGTGGTCGCCTCGCTCGACCAGATCGCCCGCCAGCGCCAGTCCATCGCGCTCGACCTCATGGACACCGCGCAGAACCTGCTCGGCCAGCAGGCCCGTTTCGACGAGGGCAGCTATGTCGCCGCCTTCGCGAGCTCCGACGCGGCGGCCGGCTTCAACGGGCGCTGGGAGGCCGGCAACGGCGTCAGCGTTCTCGGCGGCGCGGCGATGGTTCATGCCAACCGAACCGATGCCGCACTCGACACGCTCGGCCTTTTCGCCGGCGCGGTGCGCTATACGAGCGCGCAGGCCACCTGGCGCGCCTTCGGCGAAGTCGGCGCCTGGGGATCGCCCGACATCTCGGCATCGTTCTCGCGCAGCTACCAGAACCTCGATTCGATCGTCTTTGCCGGCGGCACCGCCTCCGGCTCGCTGTTCAGCGCCTATGGCCGGGCCGGCGTGATCTATGCGCCGGACGCGGCGAACGAATTCGCGCTCTCCACCCGCTTCACCCGCGCCTGGCTGGATCTCGACGGCTATGACGAGGATGCCTCCGGCGACAACCTCTTCGCGGGCCATATCAGGGGCGGCCGCTCGACCTCGGACACGGTGAGCGCGGAATTCGCCTGGAGCCGCAGGCTGGACGAGAAGCTGGACTACACGATCCTCGGCGCGGTCGGCCGTACCTTTGCCGGCAAGAACGGCGCGAAGGCCTCCGTCGACTGGGTGGGCGACGCCACGGGCAACGCGGACGACCAGAACTTCGCGACGCTCGGCGGACGCGTCGGCTGGAAATTCGACGAACGCTGGCAGATCGACACCGCGGTTTCCGCGACATTCCGCGAGAACGACAAGCCGGACTGGAACATCGGCGGACAGGTGAAAGCATCGTTCTGACGCGGTGTTAACCGCGCAACATCCTCGCCTGCGCCATGCTTTTTCCGCGCCCTTGAAAATATATAGGAGTCCTATATATTTTGCGCATGGAAACGCCCCGCAACCCCCATTCGATCACCGAGCGCCTTCGCGAAGGCCTTTCCCGCGTCGGCATGGTCATGCGCATCGACGAGTGGAACCGCTCGAAGGCGAGCGGACTGAACCCCACGCAACTCGCCATCCTGACCCTCCTGGAAGGGCGCGGGAGGGGCGGCCTCGGCGTGCGCGAGATCGCCGCCCATCTCGGCGTCTCGCAGCCGACGGCGACGGATTCGATCAGTGCGCTGGAGCGCAAGGCCTATCTGGAGAAGCGCCCGGAGGCGGGCGACCGGCGCGCGGTGCGCGTGGTGCCGACCGCCGCGGGCCTTGCGGTCCTTGCGGCCTCGGATGCCGGCGACGGCCTTGCCGCCGAAGCCCTCGGCGCGCTCGATGACGGCGAGCAGGAGGCCCTGCTTCTCACCCTCGTCAAGATGATCCGGCATCTGCAGGAGGCGGAAGCGATTCCCGTCCAGCGCATGTGCGTGACCTGTCGCCATTTCTCCCCCTTCGCGCATGCGGACGCCGCGCGCCCCCATCACTGTCATTTCGTCGATGCCGCCTTCGGCCAGCGCGCGCTGCGCGTCGATTGCCGCGATCACGATGAAGCCGATCCCGCATCCCGGGCTGCCACCTGGGATGCCTTTCAAGCGGGATAGTTCCATCCCTCCAGGCAAACGAAAGGAAGACCAACATGTTCGGCAGATTTGCAACCGGCGCGCTTACCGCCGGAACAGCCCTGCTTTGGCTGACGACAGCCTCCGCCCATTCCATCAAGGCCGAGCCTGCGGAAGCGGTCCAGGCCGCCTTCGACATCATCGAGACGACGATCGTCACCAGGGGCGACAGCGCAATCTTCACCACCCGCGTGCGCGGCGAGGCGGGCAAGGACAAGCCCGATGCGACGGGCAGGTTCGAGGGTTCCAGCGTCTACGCCTATGTCTGGCCGACAAGCCTCGACAGCGCGGAGATCGGCTTCGACAAGGGCCAGGGCATCGTCGCGCTCGCCGTCACCTTCCATCCCGATTTCGACGACGCGGCCAAGGGCGGCAAGAACCGCCACGTCTGGCATCCGCACTGGGTGGTGCTGGCCGAGGACAAGGCTTGCGGCGCCGGCCTCAAGGTTGTCGACATTCCCGAGGGCGCCAAGCCGAAGGTGCCGGAAACCTGGCCCGGCGTACCGCTCCTCATCGACAGCCCGGAATACCCGACCAGCTTCAAGGGCGATACGGTGGACGTCGCCATTCCCCTGTCGCTGATCGGCGGTATCAAGGGCGCGTCCTTCGACGGCGTGACGGCGGGCCTCAAGGTCAACGGCAACCTGCATGCGCCGCTGCTGTGCGTCGGCAACGTGTTCAAGGTCGCCTCGGGCGATCTCAGCCTGCCCGGCAAGGTCGTGCCGGCCGAATGATCCGGCGCCGATCCGGCAACTGCCATTGCCGGATCGGCCATTCCTCCCCTCCAGGCAAATGAAAGGAAAGAACATGCCGAGATTTACCCCTACCTGCCCCTGTCATGCAACGGGCACCGCCACGCCACCCGGAGACGACCATGACCTTGCCTGAAACGCCGCTTGCTCCGGAACTCGCCGTCAGCGAATGGTTCAACACGCCCGCCCCGCTGACGCTCGCCGGCCTGCGCGGACGACCCGTCCTCCTGCACAGCTTCCAGCTCCTCTGCCCCGGCTGCGTGGCGCAGGCCATTCCGCAGGTCCAGCGCATCGAGCGCGTCTTCGCCCATACGGATCTGCAGGTCGTCGGCATCCACACGGTCTTCGAGCATCATGCGGCAATGTCGCCGGTGACGCTGCGGGCTTTCCTGCACGAATACAAGCTGAAATCCCCGGTCGGCGTCGACCTCAAGGAAGACGGCTCGGACATTCCGGTGACGATGCAGCGCTTCGGGTGGCGCGGAACGCCCTCCTGCGTGCTGATCGGCCGGGACGGCACGATCCTGCACCAGGCCTTCGGCGTCGAGGACGATATCGCCGTCGGGGCGAGGATCGCCATGGCACTGTCCGCGCCCCCGCCGAGATCCGCCGCGGCGCCGGCGGCCACACCATGACGGCGGTTGCCTTGCTCAGCCTGCGCATCGGCACGGTCGCGCCGCTCGGCGCGCACGGCGTGCCGAGCGGCATCGTCAAATCGCCCGTCGACCACGCGCTCCGTCTTTCCGAAAGCGGTTTTGCCGGCGACATGCAGGGCGACACGGTGCGGCATGGCGGGCCGGAAAAGGCCGTGCACCACTATCCCGTCGAGCACTATGGCGACTGGGCCCGCGATCTCGGTTCGCATCCGCTCTTCGCCAGCCCCGGCGCCTTCGGCGAGAACCTCTCGACGGCCGGGCTGACGGAGAGCATGGTGGCGATCGGCGACGTGTTCGAACTCGGCACCGCGGTCATCGAGGTCAGCCAGGGGCGCCAACCCTGCTGGAAGCTGAACGAGCGCCTCGGACGGACGGAGATGGCGCGCCTGGTGCAGGCGTCCGGGCGGACCGGCTGGTACTACCGGGTCCTCACGCCCGGCACCGTCTCGCCCGCCGACCGCCTCGTCCTGCGCGAGCGGCGCGCGCCGGAATGGACGCTTTCGCGCATCTGGCGCGCCTTCTACATCGATCCGCTCAACCGGGCGGAACTGGTCGGCATCGCCGCGCTCGAGCCTCTTGCCGACGGCTGGCGCGCCCATGCCGCGCGCCGGCTGGAAAGCAACCGGGTGGAGGACTGGACGAAGCGCCTCACCGGCTCCGCCTGACCTGCGCAAGGCCCGCGCACGCCTGCGACGCTATTGCACTTTCGGCCGGATATCGCTTGCGCTAAAAGTGGTATCGAGAATACTTTTTTGCGACCCGGCCGGGAGACGACAGCATGCGGATGACGCTTCACACGGACTATGCCCTGCGCATGCTGATCTATGTGGCGACGCGGCCGGAGGGCGTGTGCACGGTCAACGACGTCGCCGAGGCCTACGGGCTTTCGCGCAACCATCTCCTCAAGGTGGCGCAGACCCTGCGCGGCCTCGGCCTCATCGAGACGACGCGCGGGCGGGCAGGCGGCATCCGGCTGGCGAAGACGCCGGACGCGATCGCCGTCGGCGCACTGGTGCGGGCGACGGAGGAGGAGTTCTCGCTCGCCGAATGCATGCAGGCGGGAGGCCGCGCCTGCGCGATCTCGCCGGCCTGTCGGCTGAAGGGGATGCTGCACGAAGCGCTTGCCGCATTCCTTGCAGTCCTCGACAAATACACGCTTGCAGATATTGTCCACAACAGGGCAGCGCTCGGGCCGCTGCTCGGCATCGGCGCTGCGGCGTGAGATACGAAAGGAAGGTATCGATGATATCCGGATTGACGGTTTCGGAGCGCCATCTGGCCCTCTTCGTGCTCGGCGCGCTCGCCCTTGCCGGGCTTGCCATGGCGGTGGCCGGGCGGGGCGATCCGCTCGCCGTGCACGGCTATATCGTGCTCGTCTTCAGCGTCGGCCTCGGCTTCGTGGTGCTGTCCGCGCTGTTTGCGCCGGAACCGCCGGAAGGCAGGCTTTCCGAATATTACGACGACCCGACGCGGGTCGGCATCATCCTGTCGCTCGCCTGGGCGGTCGCCGGCATGTTCGTCGGCGTCTGGGTGGCGGCGCTCCTCGCCTGGCCGGAACTGACCTTCGTCGACAGCGCCTGGGCGAGCTTCGGGCGCCTGCGCCCCGTGCACACCTCCGGCGTCATCTTCGGCTTCGGCGGCAATGCGCTGATCGCCACGTCCTTCCATGTGCTCCAGCGCACCTGTCGCGCCCGCCTGCCGGACCAGTTCAGCCCGTGGTTCGTGCTGATCGGCTACAATCTCTTCTGTCTTGTCGCGGCCACCGGCTACCTGATGGGCATGACCCAGTCGAAGGAATATGCCGAGCCGGAATGGTATGCCGATATCTGGCTGGTCGTCGTCTGGGTCGTCTATTTCCTGATCTACATCCGCACGCTGCAGCGCCGCAAGGAGCCGCATATCTACGTCGCCAACTGGTACTACATGGCCTTCATCCTGGTCGTGGCGGTGCTGCACATCGTCAACAACCTCGCCGTGCCCGTCTCCTTCGGCCATGCCAAGAGCTATTCGCTGTTTTCCGGCGTGCAGGACGCCATGACGCAATGGTGGTACGGCCACAACGCCGTCGCCTTCTTCCTGACGGCCGGCTTCCTCGGCATGATGTACTACTATCTGCCGAAGCGCGCCGAGCGGCCGATCTTCTCCTATCGCCTTTCCATCATCAGCTTCTGGGGCATCACCTTCATGTATATGTGGGCGGGCGCGCACCACCTGCACTACACCGCCCTGCCGCAATGGGTGCAGACCCTCGGCATGACCTTCTCCATCGTGCTCCTGGTACCGTCCTGGGCGTCCGCCGGCAACGCGCTCGCCACGCTCAACGGCGCCTGGCACAAGGTGCGCGACGACGCGACCCTGCGCTTCATGATGGTCGCCGCCGTGTTCTACGGGCTTTCCACCTTCGAAGGCTCCTTCATGGCGATCCGCGCCGTCAACTCGCTCTCGCACTATACCGACTGGACCGTCGGCCATGTGCATGCCGGCGCGCTCGGCTGGGTGGCGATGATCACCTTCGGCTCGCTCTACGCCCTCGTGCCGTGGATGTGGAAGCAGGAACGCATGTATTCGCCCAAGCTGATCGAGGTGCACTTCTGGCTCGCGCTTGCCGGCACCGTCGTCTACGTCTTCGCCATGTGGAATTCAGGCATCATCCAGGGCCTGATGTGGCGCACCTACAACGACAGCGGCACGCTCGCCTATTCCTTCATCGACAGCCTCGTCGCCATGCATCCCTACTACATCGCCCGCGCCTTCGGGGGGCTCCTGTTCCTCTCCGGCGCCGTCGTCTGCTCGTTCAACGTCTGGATGACGATCCGCATGGCGCGGCAGGCGCGCGCGACGGAACCCGCCGGCGACGTTCCCCTCTACGGCAAGGCCGGCACGGCGCCGGCAGGAGAATGACGATGAAGGAATTCTTCCATCGCAAGCTCGAACGCAACGCCATCGGCTTCGTTCTGGCCATCGTCGGCGTCGCCTCGATCGGCGGCCTCGTCGAGATCGCGCCGCTCTTCACCATCCACGAGACGGTGGAGGAGGCGCCGGACATGCGGCTCTACACGCCGCTGGAGCTTGCCGGCCGCAACCTCTACATCCGCGAGGGCTGCTATGCCTGCCATTCGCAGATGATCCGCACGCTGCGCGACGAGGTGGAGCGCTACGGCCCCTATTCGCTGGCCGTGGAATCGAAATACGACCACCCGATGCTCTGGGGCTCCAAGCGCACCGGCCCGGACCTCGCCCGCCTCGGCGGCAAGTATTCCGACGCCTGGCACGTCGCCCATCTCGTCAACCCGCGCGACGTGGTGCCGGAATCGGTGATGCCGCGCTACGGCTGGCTGAAACGCAACGCGCTGCGGATCGACGACCTCGGCGAGCACCTGGCCGCCCAGCGCGCCGTCGGCGTGCCCTATACGGATGCGATGATCGAGAACGCCACCGCCGACGCCCGCGCGCAGGCCAATCCCGACGATGCAGGCGCCTCCGGCGTCGGCGAGCGCTACGGCGAGGCGACGAATGTGCGCGCCTTCGACGGCAATCCGGGCCTGCTGACCGAGATGGACGCGCTGGTCGCCTATCTCCAGATCGTCGGCCAGCTGACGCAGGCCGCGCACCAGCAGACGGCAACGGCGGAGTGAGGCGATGGACGTCGATCACAACAGCGTCGTCGCCTTCGCCAAGAGCTGGGGGCTTTTCTATCTCGTCGCGCTCGCCGCGGGCGTCCTGATCTACGCGCTGTGGCCGGGCAACCGGAAGCGCTTCGATCGCGCCAAGACGAGCATTCTCGACAAAGACGACCGGCCGGGGGACGACTAGACATGGCAACCGAAAGACACGATCCCACCACCGGACGGGTCACCACCGGGCACGAATGGAACGGCATCGAGGAACTGGACACGCCGATCCCGCGCGTCGTCCTGTTCTTCCTTGCCGTCACGACGCTCTTTGCCGTCGTCTACTGGGTCCTGATGCCGGCCTGGCCGCTCGGCGTCTCCTATACGAAGGGCCTGCTCGGCATCGACCAGCGCAACGTCGTGACCCGGCAGGTCGAGGACGCCGCGACGGCGCGCGCCGCCTGGACCGGCCGCATCGCCGAGGCGAGCCTTGAGGAGATCGCCGCGGACGACAGCCTGATGCAGCATGTGCGCGAGACGGGCCGCACGCTCTTCATCGACAATTGCGCCGCCTGCCACGGCACGCGCGGCACCGGCGGCCCGGGCTTCCCGGACCTTACGGCGAAAGCCCGGCTGTGGGGCGGCGAACCGGAAACCGTCGCCGAGACGATCCGCATCGGCATCAACTCCACCAATGACGAGACGCGCATCTCGCAGATGATGGCCTTCGGCCGCGACGGCATCCTCGACGACAAGCAGGTGCGCGCCGTCGCCGCCTATGTGCGCTCGCTTTCCGACCTGCCGATGAGCGCGGCCGCCACGGCCGAGGTCGAGGCCGGCGGGCAGGTCTTCGCCGACAACTGCGTGGCCTGCCATGGCGAGGACGGCCGCGGCAGCACGGAGGCCGGCGCGCCCGACCTCACCGACGCCGCCTGGATCTACGGCAACAGCGCGCAGACCGTCTTCACCTCGATCTATTCGGGGCGGCAGGGCCATATGCCCCATTGGGACGGCCGCCTCTCGCCGGTCGATATCAAGCTCCTGACGCTCTATGTCGGCACGCTGGCGGAGGGCAGCCCATGAGCGGCGCGGCAAGCGAGGCGCCCCGGCCCGGGCGCATCAACTGGCGGATCGCCGCGATCCTCATCGTCGCGGCGGGCCTTGCGGTCTTTGCCGGCGCCAATGCGCATCTCGTCCATGTCGCGCTGACATCGCAGCCCGATTGCGTGCAACACCTGAAGACGGAAGGCCGGGACGGCGCGTATCGCGCCGCAAGGCCCTCCTGCTGAAGAGAGGAAGGATAATCATGGGAACGACCGAAAAGACCGGTAGCGCGCCCGTGCCGCTCGCCGAACAGCGCCGCCGCCACCTGCCGGCCGGCGCGGCGCTCGGCTGGCTTGCCGCCGGCTGGCACGACCTCTGGCACAACCCGCTGCCGAGCCTCGCCTACGGCTTCGCCGTCTTCCTCCTGTCGCTGGCGGTGGTCTGGGGCCTCTTCCGCCTGGAACTCGACTACATCCTCTTTCCGGCGCTCGCCGGCTTCATGGTGGTCGGCCCGCTGGTGGCGATAGGCCTCTACCGCAAGAGCCGCGACCTCGAGGACGGCATCGCGCCGAGCCTTGCGCGCATGATCTTCGTGAAAACCGCCTCGGGCGCTCAGGTCTGGTATACCGGCGCCATCCTCGGCCTGCTCATGCTCGTTTGGATGCGCGCCGCCGTCATCATCTATGCGCTCTTCGTCGGGCTCCGCCCCTTCCCCGGCCTCGACCATGTCGTCGCCATGCTGGTCTCCACGCCGGAAGGGCTCGGCATGCTCGTCGTCGGCACGGCGGTCGGAGGGCTCTTCGCCGCCTTCTCCTTCGCCATCAGCACCTTCGCCATCCCCATGCTGCTGGCGGAGAAGACGGACGCCTTCACCGCCATGGGCACGAGCATCTCGCTCACCTTCCGCAACCTGCCCGTCATGCTCGCCTGGGGCGCCATCGTGCTGGCGCTCACCGTCCTTGCCATCGCGACCGGCTTCCTCGGCCTCGTCGTCATCTTCCCGCTGCTCGGTCACGGCACCTGGCACAGCTACAGGGCGATCCGATGAGAGGCCGCGCCGCCCCCGAACGCACCATCGTCATCGACGGCAAGCCCCTGCCGGAGGTGCTCGACGAGACGATGATCCATGCCGTGGTACACGGCTTCTACGACGAGATCCGCAAGGATGCGCTGCTCGGCCCGATCTTCAACGGCGCGATCCCGCCGGAGGAATGGCCGGTGCATCTTGCGAAGATGTGCGACTTCTGGTCCGCGACGCTGCTGCGCACCGGCCGCTACGACGGCCGGCCCCTGCCGCCGCATCTCGCCATACCGGAGCTTCAGGAACAGCACTTCCATCGCTGGCTCACGCTGTTCCGCGCGACCGTGGAGAGGCTGTGCCCGCCGGAGGTCGCCGATCTCTTCCTCGACCGGGCGCTGCGCATCGCCCATTCCTTCCGCCTCGCCATCGCCTTCAGCCGCGGCGAGGATTCCCTGGCGATCGCGCCGATCTCACGGGAGACGCTGCCATGAGCGCGGCCGCGGCCGATCCTCTCGTCCTCCACCGGGACGAGGCGGGGGAATTCCTCCTGCCAGCCGAATTGCTGGCCGCGCGCTTCGGCTGGCCGACGCAGACGCTGCAGGATTACATGCGCCGCGGCCTCGTCGCCTCGCGCGTCGAGCGCGGCGAAGGCGAGGATGCCGGGCGCTGGCGGCTTTCGGTCCGCTGCGGCAACCGCCGCTGGCAGGCCGTCGTGGAGGCCGACGGGACGGTCGGCGCGCAGCGCGTCGAAGTACTCTCCAACACCGCGCCGAAACCCTCACGATAGAGCGAGGACCGGCCGCGTCAGTCGCCGAGAAGCTGGCGGTCGTCGCCGTCGCGGCGACTGACCAGTTCCTCCTTGATGCTGCGCAGCGTCTTCATCGCCTTGGTCCGGTCGGCATAGGCGACGAGATTGGCCAGCATGTCGATGACCGCGAGATAGGCATAGCGCGTCGAGGTGGGCCGGAAGATGTTCTTGCCCTCCGGCATCTCGACGGCGATCACCACATCCGCCGCCGCCGCCACGGGCGAGCCGCCCTGGGTGAGGACGATGGTGGGAATGCCGCGCCGGCGCAAAAGTTCGAGGCAATGGACGAGGGCCGTGTCGCGGCCGGTGAAGGAGGAGCCGAACACCACCGTGCCCGGCTGGGCGGCCGCGGAGATCATCGCGTTCATGTTGTGGTCGTTCGACGCGTTGATGCGGCAGCCGAGGCGGAAGAGCCGGTTGTGCAGCTCGTTGACGATCATCGCCGAATTGCCGCTCGCCCCGAAGGCCTGGATGAAATCGGCGCCGCGCAGCAGGCGGGCCGCCATGTCGAGCGAGGCGAAATCGAGCTGGCGATGCAGCTGGAACAGCGCATTCTGCGCCTTGGCGATGATATCCTCGGCCACTTCCTCCGGCGTTTCGGTCGGCACTTCCGGCTTGACGTAGCGCAGGCCCACGAAAGTCAGCCTGGCAAGCTGCACCTTGAAGTCCGGATAGCCCTTGCAGCCGAGCCGGCGACAGAACCGCGTGACGGTCGGCGGCGACACGCCGGCCCGGTCGGCCAATTCGCCGATCGACGAGTTGACGACGAAATCGACATCGTCGAGGGCGAGCTGCGCCAGCTTGCGGTCGAGCCCCGATAGCCGGCCGTCCTCATCCGACAAGGCATGAAAAAGGTCCATCGGCTCCCACCTTCCCCTGCGCGGCGCGCCGGCCCGGCGCCTGAATGAAAATAAATTTCTTCTTCGCCCAGTCATAACACAGTGCCGGCCGGCATCAATGGGTCCGATGGCCCGTACAGGCAATTCGCGCGCCGCAGCACGGACGATCCTTTCGCGAAAGGAGGGATCGGGCCGGTTTCGAGACAGGGATTTTCAGGCCGGCACGCCCGGTTTTCAGAAAAAATTTTACGTATCGCTCGCAAATCGGCATGCGGCATCGAACGGAAGCCGGCGATCCCTGAAAATCAGACCTCCCAGGTGCATCCTCGTTTTCATGACCTGCCGCTTTCCCGGGCTTTCCGCCCGCTCCCGCCCGCGCTGGAACATGTTGAAATCGATGCGGGAATCGAAACTGCGACGGCGCGCCGGCCGTTCTCGCCCGGACGCATGCCATGAAAATTTCCCACCTTATTGCACCGCAAGAAAACAGATTACGCAAAGACACGCCAGAAGCCCGCCATCCATTGACTTTACGTGAAATTATCGCATTATCGAGAAAACAAATTACATCGCTCCAGCGATGACATCGACGGGAACTTTTTAGATCCAGAGCACGGCGCGCGCGCCGTTCGGCCAGGCACACCGGCGCGGCACGCGGCGGGCGATGCCGGCCGGGCAGCGGCCGGCCTGGACGTATCGGAACGGACGCCCATGCGCATCTTCACGGCCTCGCTTGCCACCGAGACCAACACCTTCTCGCCGGTCCCCACGGACATGAACGCCTTCAAGGCCGCGTTCTATGCCGGCCCGGGCGAACATCCCGATACGCCGACGCTCTGCTCCTCCGTCGTGCCGATCCTGCGGCGGCGCGGCCGGGCGGAAGGCTTTGCCGTCATCGAGGGCACGTCCTGCTGGGCCGAGCCCGCCGGCCTCATCCAGCGCCGGACCTACGAGACCCTGCGCGACCGCATCCTCGGCGAATTGCAGGCCGCCCTGCCGGTCGATGCCGTCGTGCTCGGCCTGCACGGCGCCATGGTGGCGCAGGGCTATGACGATCCGGAGGGCGATCTCCTGGAGCGGATCCGCGCGCTCGTCGGGCCGGACGTGCTCGTCGCCGCCGAGTTCGACCCGCACAGCCACCTCACCGCCAAGCGCGTCGCCAATCTCGACCTGATGGCGACCTTCCTCGAATTCCCGCACACCGATTTCGAGGAGCGCGGCGAACATGTCGTCGAACTGGCGCTGCGCACGCTGCGCGGCGAGATCCGCCCCGTCATCTCCACCTTCGACTGCCGCATGATCACCCTCTACCCGACGAGCCGCGAGCCGATGCGCTCCTTCGTCGACCGGCTGAAGACGATGGAAGGCCAGGACGGCATCCTCTCCATCTCCGTCATCCACGGCTTCATGGCCGGCGACGTGCCGGATATGGGCACGCGCATCCTCGTCGTCACCGACGGCGACAAGGCGAAGGGCGACGCGCTGGCGCAAAGGCTCGGCCATGAACTCTACGGCCTGCGCCGCAAGGCGGCGATGCCGATGTTCGACACGGAGGCCGGGCTCGACCGGGCGCTTGCCGTGCGCGCGGAGCGGCCGGACGCGCCCGTCGTCATCGCCGACGTCTGGGACAATCCGGGCGGCGGGGTGGCGGGCGACGCGACCTATATCCTGCGCCGCATGATGGCGCGCGGCCTCGAAAACATCGCGGTGGCGACGATCTGGGACCCCATCGCCGTCTCCTTCTGCCATGCGGCGGGGGGCGGCGCGGAGCTAGCGCTGAGGCTCGGCGGCAAGTCGGGACCGGAGGGCGGCGAGCCGCTCGACCTCCGCGTCACGGTCGAGACCGTGTTCGACGCCGGCTGGCAGAGCTTCCGCAACAGCCGGGTGACGCTCGGGCCCGCCGCCGTGGTGCGCCCGCTCGGCACGACCATCGACATCGTGCTCATCACCAGCCGCACGCAGACCTACGAGCCCGACATCTTCACCAACCAGGGCATCGACTTCACGCAGAAGGCCTTCCTTCTCGTGAAATCCACCAACCATTTTCATGCGGGCTTCCAGCCGGTCTCCTCCGAGATCGTCTACGTCGCCGCACCGACCTCCTACCCGACCGATCCGGCAACAACCGCCTATCGCAAGGCCAGCCTGAAACTCTGGCCACGCGTCGACGATCCGCTCGGGCTTGAAAGCTGAACCACCCGCCGGACGGGAGCCGGCGTGCACACGAACCATGGAATACCGGAGGGATTTAAGATGAAAAACGCATTTGCCATGATGACGCTGGCCGCGGCGCTTGCCAGCACCAGCAGCCTCGCCATCGCTCAGACGAGCGACGGCGTGCTGACCGTCGCCACCATCGGCGAGCCGCCGACGCTCGACGTCATGCAGACGGCGACCGATATCGTCTTGACCATCGACCAGCACATTTTCGAGACGCTCTACACCTATGACAACGAATGGCGCTCCGTGCCGCTGCTGGCGCTCGCCCAGCCGGAGATTTCCGAGGACGGCCTGACCTATCGCATTCCGCTGCGCGAGGGCGTGACGTTCCACGACGGCAGCGCGCTCGACGCCAAGGACGTCACCGCCTCGCTGACGCGCTGGATGGCCGTCAACTCCAAGGGCAAGCAGGTGGCCGAAGTGGTCGAGAGCCTTTCGGAGGACGGGCCGAACACCGTCGTCGTCAAGCTGAAGTCGCGCTATGCGCCGCTGCTCGCCACCTTCTCGCAGGCCTCCGTCATCATGCCCTCGGAGAAGATCGCCGATACGCTGACCGAATTCGTCGGCACCGGCCCCTATGCGCTGAAGGAGCGCAAGCCCGACCAGTATACCCAGCTCGTGCGCTTCGACGGCTACAAATCCCCCGAGGGCGAGCCCAGCAACTATGCCGGCAAGCGCGTGGCCATCGCCAAGGAGATCCGCTTCGTGCCGGTTCCCGACGCCAATACCCGCGTCGAGGGCCTGATCTCCGGCCAGTTCGACTTTGCCGATTCGCTGCCCGTCAGCGCCTATGAGCGCATCGAGGCGAGCGGCAAGGCGAAGGCCGTGATCTACGAGAACACCGGCTGGGCCTCGCTCAACATGAACATGAAGGAAGGCCTGCTCATCAAGAAAGAGCTGCGCCAGGCCGTGCAGGCCGCGCTCAACCCCAACGACATGATGCTCGCCGCCTTCTCCGACGAGCGCTTCTTCAGCGTCGATGGCTCGATCTTCCCGAAGGGCTCGCTCTGGTACACCGAGGCGGGCGTCGCGCGCTACGGCGAGGGCGACCCGGAAGAGGCCGGCAAGCTGCTGGCCGATGCCGGCTATGACGGTACGCCGCTGCGCCTGATGACCAGCCGCCAGTACGAGTTCCACTACAAGATCGGCGAGGTCGCGAAAGCCTATCTCGAAGCCGCCGGCTTCAAGGTCGACCTGCAGGTGGTGGACTGGGCGACCCTGACGACCCGCCGCGCCGACCCGAAGGAATGGGACATCTTCATCACCCATTCCAACTTCCCCGGCGACCCGACGACGATCAACACGATCACCGACACCTATCCGGGCTGGTACGTCTCCGACCAGAAGACGGCCGCCGTCGCCGCCTACATGGACGCGGTGTCCGACCCGGACAAGCAGAAGGCCTGGGAGGGCATCCAGACCGCGATCTACGACGATGCGCCGCTCTTCAAGGTCGGCAACTTCAACGCGGTCACGGGCACCGGCGCCGGCATTTCCGACTACACGCCGACCTACTGGCCGCATTTCTGGAACGTCACGCCCAAGAAGTAAGGGGGACATCATGGCAAGGATCGCGCGGGCACTGTTGAACCGGCTGGGGGGCATGGCCATCGTGCTCGCCCTCGTCGTGACGGTGGTTTTCGTCATCGTCCGCGTGACGCCGGGCGATCCCGCCGCCGTGATGCTGGGGTCGGATGCGACCCCGGAAGACATTGCGCAACTGCGCACGAAAATGGGGCTCGATGCGCCGCTGATCGCCCAGTACGGCCAGTTCGTGCTGGGCATCTTCAAGGGCGACCTCGGCCAGTCGATCTTCCTCGACCAGCCGGTGACGACGGCGCTCGCCGCACGAGCCGAGCCGACCTTCTTCCTCACGCTGTTCTCCATCCTGATCGCGGTGGCGATCGCGCTGCCGGTCGGCATCCTGTCGGCCGTCAAGCGCGGCACGCTGTTCGACCAGGTCGTGGTAACGCTGACCATGGTGGCGGCAAGCGTGCCTAGCTTCTGGCTCGGCCTCATGCTCATCCAGGTCTTCGCCGTCGGCCAGGGCTGGTTCCCGGCCTCCGGCTATGGCGGGCCGGACACGACCTTCCTCGAGCGGCTGCACCATCTCGTGCTGCCGGCCGTGGCGCTCGGCGTCGTCAATTCCGCGCTGATCACCCGCTTCACCCGCGCCGCCATGCTGGACGTGCTCGGCGACGACTATGTGCGCACCGCCCGCGCCAAAGGGGCGAGCGAACGGCGCGTCATCCTGAAGCATGCGCTGAAGAACGCGCTGATCCCGATCATCACCGTCATCGGCCTGTCCATCGCCATGCTGGTCGCCGGCGCGGTGGTGACGGAGACGGTGTTCGGCCTGCCGGGCGTCGGCAATCTCGTGGTCTCGGCCGTCCTGCGCCGCGACTATCCCGTCATCCAGGGCACGCTGCTCGTCGTCGCGGCGATCTACGTGCTGATCAACTTCATCGTCGACATGCTCTACATCCTCGTCGATCCGCGGGTGCGCCTATGATGACCGCTTCCCTTTCCCTGCCGCTCGTTGCCGGCCTGCGGCGGCTCTTCCGCAACAAGGCCATCCTCATCGGCGCGATCATCCTTGCCGTCGTGCTCGTGGCGGCGGTCCTCGCGCCGTGGGTTGCGCCCTATGCGCCCAACAAGCTGTCGATCGTCAACAAGCTGAAGGCGCCGTCCTTCGCCCATCTCTTCGGCACCGACGAGTTCGGCCGCGACATCTTCTCCCGCGCCATCTATGCAGGAAGGATCTCGCTGCTCGTCAGCCTCGGCGTCGTCTGCATCTCCACGGTGCTCGGGGTCGTCATGGGGGTCGCCGCCGGCTTCTTCCGCAAGCTCGATGCGCCGATCTCCCGGCTGCTCGACGCCATGATGTCCTTCCCGGACATTTTGCTCGCCATCGCGCTGGTCGCCGCGCTCGGGCCGTCGCTGACGACGGTCATCCTGGCGCTCGGCATCACCTATGCGCCGCGCCTTGCCCGCATCGTGCGCGGCTCGACGCTGGTGCTGCGCGAACTGCCCTATATCGAGGCCGCCGTCGCCATGGGCCTGCCGACCTGGCAGATCCTGACGCGTCACGTCCTCCTCAACCTCGCCTCGCCCATCCTCGTGCAGGCGACCTTCGTCTTCGCCTCGGCGATGCTGGCGGAAGCGAGCCTCTCCTTCCTCGGCGTCGGCGTCTCCACCGACATGCCGACCTGGGGCACCATGCTGGCCTCCGGCCGCGAATACATGAACAACGCGCCCTGGCTGATGGTGTTTCCGGGCCTTGCCATCGTCTTCTCGGTCCTCGCGCTGCAACTCGTCGGCGACGGGCTGCGCGATCTCGTCGATCCGCGCCTTGCGAAGGAAAGCTGACCATGACGGACACTGCAAAGCGGCCGGTGCTCTCGATCGAGAACCTGACGACCTCCTTCAAGACCGCCGAGGGCTGGCGCGCCGTCATCCGCGACATCAACGTCGAGGTGAATGCCGGCGAGACCGTCGCCATCGTCGGCGAATCGGGCTCGGGCAAGAGCGTCACCGCGCTCTCCACCATGCGCCTTTTGCCCGCCGGCCGGGCACGCTGCGAGGGCCGCATCCTGCTCGAAGGGCGCGATCTCCTGAAAGCGAGCGAGGCGGAGATGCGCTCGGTGCGCGGCGGCACGATCGGCATGATCTTCCAGGAGCCGATGACCTCGCTCAACCCGGTCTTCACCATCGGCAACCAGGTCGCCGAGGCGCTGGTGCTGCACCGCGACCTCTCCTGGAAGGCGGCGGAGGCCGAGGCCCTGCGGCTGATGGAGCGCGTGCGCATCCCCGCCGCCAGGAGCCGGCTCGGCGAATATCCGCACAAGTTCTCCGGCGGCATGCGCCAGCGCGTGATGATCGCCATGGCGCTCGCCTGCCGCCCGAAACTGCTCATCGCCGACGAGCCGACGACGGCGCTCGACGTGACGGTGCAGGCCGAGATCCTCCACCTCCTGCGTGAATTGCAACGCGAGGAGAACATGGGCGTGCTGTTCATCACCCATGACATGGGCGTGGTCGCCGAGGTGGCGGACCGCACCCTCGTTATGTTCCGCGGCGACATGGTCGAGTCCGGCCCGACGCCGCAGATCTTCGCCGCGCCGAAGGCGGTCTATACGAAGGCGCTGCTCGCCTCCATCCCGCGCCTCGGCACGATGGGCGACGCCGCCGCGCCCCGCCGTTTCCCGGATGTCGACCCCGCCACCGGGAAGGCCAGCGACGGCCGCGTGACATCGCCCGTCCCCGATGGCGTCGCGCCGATCCTGAAGGTAGAAAAACTCGCCGTGCGCTTCGCGCTGCCGCAGGGGCAGATCCATGCGGTCGAGGGCGTTTCCTTCGACCTGAAGCCCGGCGAGACGCTGGCGCTGGTCGGCGAATCGGGCTGCGGCAAGTCCACCACGGGCCGCGCCATCATGCGCCTCGTCGATCCGAGCGCCGGGTCGATCACCGTCGACGGGCAGGATGTGGCGAAGGCCCGTTCCGGGGCGCTGCGCGCCATGCGCCGCACCTCGCAGATGATCTTCCAGGACCCGTTCGCCTCGCTCAACCCGCGCATCACCATCGGCTCGGCGATTGCCGAACCCATGCTGGCGCACGGCCTGATGGGCCGGCGCGAGGCGAAGGAACGGGTCACCGAACTCCTGCAACAGGTCGGGCTGTCCGCCGCGATGGCCGACCGGCACCCGCACGAATTCTCCGGCGGCCAGCGCCAGCGCATCTCGATCGCCCGGGCGATCGCGCTGCAGCCGAAGCTCATCGTCGCCGACGAGGCGGTCTCCGCGCTCGACGTGTCGGTGAAGGCGCAGGTCTCCAACCTCCTGCTCGATCTGCAGGAACAGCACCGCCTCGCCTATCTCTTCATCTCGCACGACATGGCAGTGGTGGAGCGCGTCAGCCATCGCGTCGCCGTCATGTTCCTCGGCGAGATCGTCGAGATCGGCCCGCGCGCGGCGATCTTCGACAATCCGCAGCACGCCTATACGCGCCGCCTCATCTCCGCCGTGCCGGTCCCCGATCCCGCACGGCGCGGGCAGCTCAACCCGCCGCTCGACGAGGAGATCAAGAGCCCGCTGCGCCCGCACGGCTATGTGCCGCCGGCGCGCACCTATCGCGAAGTATCGCCGGGGCATTTCGTGCAGGAAGCAGCGGCCTGACGCTTTCCAACGGATCCTCCCGGGGGATTTTCTGCCGGCGATCGAGCACGGCGTCCTTGTGGGAGAGATGCCGGCAGGCAGAGGGGGTGACACCGCGCGAAAACCCCAATCTTTCCCGCCTCGCGCGAACCGTTGCACGGCCGCCTCAGGGCGCATGCCTCGCGCCAGCCAGACCTGCAAGTTAACCCTTTGTTAACCATTCCATCGGTACACCGAAGCAACCGAAAATTAACGAAGATGACTGACGTGTTAACCCAACCACGGCCGATCCGCCTCAAGGGGCGCTCTTTCCTTGCGCTTGCGCTGACCCCGGAGCTGCCCTTCGAGGACTGGCTGGTGCGGCTCGACGATCTGGCCGCGCGCTCCGCCGGGTTCTTCCTGCGGCGGCCGGTGATCCTCGACGTCGACGGGCTCGATATCGAGAAGGCGGAGCTTCGCGAACTCGTCAGCCAGCTCAATGCCCGCAATGTGCGCGTCATGGGCATCGAAGGCGCGCGCTCCTCGCTGCTCGGCGCGGACATGCCCCCGGCGATGACCGACGGCCGCCCGGCCGGCGACATCGAGGCGCCCGCCGCGGAGGAGCCTGCGAAGAAGAGCGGCAAGGCCGCCAAGGCCGAGCCCGTCGAGACGGCCGCCGCGCCCGCAAGCCCGCCGGCAATCCACACGGTGCCCTCTATGGTCGTCGCCCGGCCTATCCGCTCGGGCCAGTCCATTTTCTTTCCCGAAGGCGATGTCACCATCATCGGCTCGGTCGCATCGGGCGCGGAAATCGTCGCCGGCGGCTCGATCCACGTCTATGGCCCGCTGCGCGGCCGGGCCATGGCCGGCACAATGGGCAATGCTTCGGCGCGCATCTTCTGCCGCAAGCTCGAAGCGGAACTGATCGCCATCGACGGCTTCTACAAGACCGCCGACGACATGGAACCGGACCTGCGCGGCAAACCCGTGCAGATCTGGCTGGAAGGCGAAACGATCAAGGCAGCAACACTCGGCTGAACCGAGGACGGTTCAAACAACGGAGAGGTCAATGGGCAAGGTAATCGTGGTCACATCGGGCAAGGGCGGCGTCGGCAAGACGACGTCGTCTGCCGCGCTCGGCGCCGCGCTGGCGCAAAACGGCGAGAAGGTCGTGGTCGTGGATTTCGACGTCGGCCTGCGCAATCTCGATCTCGTCATGGGCGCGGAACGCCGCGTCGTCTACGACCTCGTCAACGTCATCCAGGGCGAGGCCAAGCTGACGCAGGCGCTGATCCGCGACAAGCGCGTCGAGACGCTCTACCTGCTGCCGGCGTCCCAGACCCGCGACAAGGACAATCTTACGCCCGAGGGCGTCGAGCAGGTCATCGCCGCCCTGAAGAACGCTTTCGACTGGGTGATCTGCGACAGCCCGGCCGGCATCGAGCGCGGCGCGACCCTTGCCATGCGCCATGCGGACGTGGCGATCGTCGTCACCAATCCGGAAGTCTCGTCCGTGCGCGATTCGGACCGCATCATCGGTCTCCTCGATTCCAAGACGCTGAAGGCGGAGAACGGCGAGCGTGTCGAAAAGCACCTGCTTTTGACGCGCTACGACGCCGTCCGCGCAGAGCGCGGCGACATGCTGAAGGTCGACGACGTCCTGGAAATCCTCTCGATCCCGCTGCTCGGCATCATCCCCGAGAGCATGGACGTGCTGCGCGCCTCGAATGTCGGCGCCCCGGTGACGCTCGCCGACGGACGCTCGGCCCCGGCGCTCGCCTATTTCGAAGCTGTCCGTCGCCTCAAGGGCGAAAGCCTGCCGGTCACCATTCCCGGCGACAAGCGCTCGTTCCTCGGCAAGATTTTCGGAAGGAAGGCGGCATGAACCTGTTCCGTTTCTTCTCCCGCGCCCAGTCGGCGCCGGCAGCGCGCGAGCGCCTGCAGGTGCTGCTCGCCCACGAGCGGGCCGCCACCGGCGACAGCGACCTCGTCAACAAGCTGCGCGACGAGATCCTGAAGGCGATCTCCAAGCACATGCAGGTGGATGACGAGAAGGTCTCCATCAAGATGGAACGCGGCGCGCAGGTCTCGACGCTCGCCGTGGATATCGAGATCCCCTTCGACGCCGGCAAGAAGGCGGCGTAAGGCCGCCCCCGGCAAGATCAGAGGAACGCCCGGGGAAAGCCGGGCGTTCGCCGTTTCAGGCGTCGCTTGCCGAGACGTAGAGCGCGGCGAGCGCCTCGAAACCGGCCTGGTCTTCCGCCGTGAAGCGGCCGGGCGACGGGCTGTCGAGATCGAGAACCCCGAACACGACGCCGTCGCGCACGAGCGGCGTGACGAGCTCGGAGCGCGAGGCCGCGTCGCAGGCGATGTGTCCCGGAAAGGCATATACATCCGGCACGAGCTGGCTTTTCCCCTCCGCCACGGCGGCGCCGCAGACGCCCTTGCCGACCGGAATGCGCACGCAGGCGACCTTGCCCTGGAACGGGCCGAGCACCAGCTCCTGCGGGCTTTTGAGGAAGTAGAAGCCCGCCCAGTTGAGATCGTCGACCGCGTCGTAGATCAGCGCCGAGAGGTTGGCGGCATTGGCGATGGCGTCGCGCTCGCCATGCAGCAGCCCCTCGGCCTGGGCGAGCAGTTCGCGGTAGAAGGCGGGCTTGTCCGCCGCCTCGATCTTCCCGATCTCATGCATGGTCGTCCTCGTACATCATGGTTTCCCGGAACCGTCGATAGACCCGGACGCTTGACCTGGCAAGAATGGCGATGGAGACCTGCGCCGCCTTCAAGGCAGGCGAGAGCATTTCCAGCCGAAGCGAGATCGCTTCGGCGTCGGATAATGCGGTAAAAACAATAATCTAGAGCATTTCCGGTGAACCGGAGTTCGCCGGAAATGCTCTAGACGCCGACGCGCTGCTTCCTGCGGCCGGCCTGCTGGTCGGCACTGGCGGCATTGACCTCGGCCCGCGCGCTCACCTGCGGCACGCCGACATCCCACCAGGCATCGCCCGGGGTCCAGGTGAAGGCGTCGGAGACGATGGTGAGGACCGTGGTGCGGTCGGTGCCCTGCGCCCATTCGACGGCATCGCCGAGATCGGCAAGGCTTTCGACGCGGCGCGTCAGCGCGCCCATCGCCTCGGCATGCTTGGCAAAATCGACGGCGAAGGGCTCCTTGACGCGGCAATCCTTCAGGAGGTTGTTGAAGGCCGGCGTGCCCTTGGCGTTCTGCAGGCGGTTGATGACCGCGTAGCCGCCGTTGTCGCAGACGATGAGGATCATCTTGTGGCCGGAAAGCACGGTCGAATAGATGTCCGAGTTCATCATCATGTAGGTGCCGTCGCCGACCATGACGATGGGCGTGCGGGTGGGATCGGCCATGGCGGCGCCCCAGCCGGCGGCGATCTCGTAGCCCATGCAGGAGAAGCCGAATTCGCAGTCGAAGGTGTTCGGCGCCTTGACGCGCCAGTTCTTCATCACCTCGCCCGGCAGGCCGCCGGCGGCGGTGATGAGGAGGTCGCGCTCCCCGGCCTTCGCATTGACGATGCCGACGACCTGGGCATAGGTCGGCACCGGCGCGTTGGTCGGCTTCTGGTAGCCGTCGAGCGCCTCGTTCCACTTGGCGAATTCCAGTTTGCCCTTTTTCGTCCAGGCACTGTCTGCCTTGTAGTCGCCGATGGCGGCTTCCAGTTCGCCGACCGTCTCCAGCGCATCGCCGACGACGGCGACGGCGCGGTGCTTGTTGGCATCCCAGCGCGCCGCGTTGATCGAGACGAAGCGGGCGTCGGGCGAAAACGCCGTCCAGGAACCGGTGGTGAAATCCATGAGGCGCGTGCCGACGGCGAGCACCACGTCGGCCTCGCCCGCCAGCGCATTGGCCGAGGTGGAGCCGACGATGCCGATGGGGCCGACATGGGCCGGATGGTCATGGGTGACCGTGCCCTTGCCGGCGATGGTCTCGCAGAGCGGGATGCCGTGCTTTTCGGCAAAGGCGGCGAGCGCCGTTTCCGCGCCCGAATAGCGCACGCCGCCGCCGGAAATGATCAGCGGACGCTTCGCCGCCTTGAGGACGCGGACGGCTTCCGCGAGGCTGTCGCGGTCCGGCCGCGAACGCGGGATCCTGTGGACGGTCGGGGCGAAGAAGCTCTCGGGATAGTCCCAGGCGATCTCCTGCACGTCCTGCGGCAGGGCCAGGAAGGCCGGGCCGCAATCGGCCGGGTCCAGCATGACGGCGACGGCCTGCGGCAGCGAGGCGATGATCTGCTCGGGATGGGTAATGCGGTCCCAGTAGCGCGTCACGGCCTTGAAGGCATCGTTGACGGTGATGGTCGGATTGCCGAAATGCTCGACCTGCTGCATCACCGGGTCGGGCCGGCGGTTGACGAAGCTGTCGCCGGCCAGAAGCAGCACCGGCAGGCGGTTGGTATGCGCGACGCCCGCCGCCGTCACCATGTTCAGCGCGCCGGGACCGATGGAACTGGTCGCCACCATGATCTGCCGGCGGCGCGTCGCCTTGGCAAAGCCGATGGCGGCAAGCGCCATCGACTGCTCGTTCTGGCCGCGCCAGGTGGGCAGCGTGTCCTTCACCGCCTCCAGTGCCTCGGAAAGACATGTCACATTGCCGTGGCCGAAAATGGCGAAGACGCCGGGAAACAGCGGCGCGCGCTTGCCGTCGATTTCGGTGAACTGGTTGCACAGGTAACGCACCAGGGCTTGCGCCATGGTCAGGCGGATGGTGGACATGGTAAACCTCCCTCAGCGGCCTTTTCGCACCGGCCATCGTTCAGAAATTTTATTTCATATTCTTAATCGTTGCAATACTTATTGCATTTCACGGCGACAGGACGCCGAGCGGCGCGCGTCCCTACCCTTTGCGCCGCTGTTTGCCCGTGACGGTCGGGATCTCGGGCGAGCCCTTCTTGTCTTCCTGCAGCAGGGCAGCGAGCGCCACGGCGATGGTCTGCGTCAGGCACATCGGCGCGGCGAGCGAGCGCGAGAAGGAATATTCGTCTTCCGGGATGGTGAAGAGCACGGCCGCGTTCTTGGCGAGCGGCGAGAGCTGGCTGTCGGTGATCGCGACGATGGGCGTGCCGTTCTCGGCCGCGACGTCGGCGATCGTCACCACCTCCTTGGCATAGTGGCGGAAGGCGATGGCGACCAAGACGTCGTTCCTGCCCATCACCTTGGCCATCTCGGGCGCAAGGCCGCCGGCCGGATCGAGCAGGATGACCCGGCATTGCAGCATGGACAGCACGTAGCGCAGGAACTTGGCGATCGGCTCGGAGCGAAGCTGGCCGGCGATGAAGATCGTGTCGGCCGCCTTCAGCGCCCGCGCCGCCTGCGACAGGCTCTCCTCCGTCGTGGTGTTCAACAGCTCCTGCAAGGTAGCGATATCGCGCACGACGAGATCGTGCAGGAAGCCGAGATTGCCCTTGCGCTTGGTCTTCTCCAGGTCGACGTCGAGCGCGCTGATGCGCTCGCGATAGCCGGGCGCGGCCGTCGACAAGCGGCTCTGGAACACCGACTGGAGCTGCTTGAAGCCGGAAAAGCCGAAACTCTGGGCGAAGCGCACGAGGATGGAGGGATGCGCGCCGCACTGTTCGGCAATCGCGTTGATCGACTGCATCGCCACGATATTGGGGTTCTGCGTGATGAAGCGGGCGACCTGCTGGAAACGATCGGAAAGGTTCGGATAGGCCTCGGTGACGATGTTGACGAAGGTCTCGTAATTCGCCGTCTTCGGCGGCGGCTGGTTGGACTGCTTTACCCTCGGCATAGGGCCTACTCCCGGATTCTCGTTTCGGACCCGGGATGAGCCGGTGCCGGTCCATATTTGCACTATTGCATAAGGCCGGCGTCTGCAACGCTCGCCCGGAGCACGCCTTCAGGCCCCGACCGTCAGGGTAGGTCGCGCGGCGATCTCCGTGCGGTTGACGACGAGCGCCGGATCGAGCGTGCCCTCGAAGAAATCGAGGATGTTCGCCGCTGCGGCCATCGCCATGCGCCGGGCGCAGGCCTCGGTGAGCCCGGCATTGTGCGGGGAGAGCACTACCCGCTCGCAGGCGAGCATCGGGTCGTCGCCGGCCGGCGGCTCGCAATCGAGCACGTCGAGCCCCGCCGCCGAAAGCCGCCCCTCCTCCAGCGCCGCCAGCAGCGCCTTCTCGTCGATCAGGCCGCCGCGCGCCGTGTTGACGAGAATGGCCGAGCGCTTCATCGCCGCCAGCTCCGCCGCGCCGATCAGCGGCTCGGCACCGGATTTCGGCACATGCAGCGACACGACGTCGGCGCGGCGCAGACCGTCCATGAGGTCGTCGACCGGCGTTACGCCCGCCGCGGCAATCTCCGCGGCATCCTGGTACTTGTCATAGGCGAGCACCGCCATGCCGAGCGCCGTCCCGATCTGCGCCAGCCGCCGGCCGATGCGCCCGAAGCCGACGATCAGCAGCGAGCGCCCGTCGAGCTCGTCGGCGTCGAGGCTGTTGCGATGGTTCCAGTCGCCCTGCCGCATCCTGCGGTCGAAGAGCACGGTGCGCCGCGCGGCCGAGAGCATCAGCATGACGGCGTGCTCGGCCACCGCGCGGGAATTCACGTCGCCGACCACGGCGAGCGGGATGCCGCGGCCGTTCAGCGCCGCGACATCGACGGAATCGTAGCCGACGCCGTGGCGCGAGACCATCTTCAGCCGCGGCGCCGCGGCGATGAAGGCGGCGGGGAGCGGCTGGGTGCGGATGAGCAGCGCATCGGCCGCTGCCAGGAAGGGCTCGTAGCTTGCCGCGGAGACCTCCTCGACATAGTCGAGCGTCACGCCGGGCGCGGATTCGAGCGCGGCAAGGCCGTCCGCGTGGATCTTGCCGGCCACCAGGATCCTCGGCATTCAATATCCTCCCCTGTCTATCGTGTCGGCGGGAGCGACCTGCTGCACGCGCTCGCGGAAGGCCCGGACGCTCGCCTCGGCGGCGCCGGCGAGGAGGCGTACGTCGTTGGAGACGGTCACGAGATCGAAGCCCCAACCCACCGCCTCGGCGGCATAGTCGGCCGTGCCGTTGTGCAGCGCCGCCCGCTTGCCGGCCCGGTGGGCGGCCTGGAGGATCGTCCTGATCGCCTCGATCATCTCGGGCTCGCGGCGGTCGAAGCCGGGCGCGTAGCGCTTGCCCTGCAGGCCGAGCGTCAGGTCGGCGGGACCGATATAGACGCCGTCGAGACCGGGCGTGGCGAGGATATCCTCGAGGTTCTCGTAGGCCTGCGCGGTCTCGATCATGGCAAGGCAGACGATCTCGTCGTCGGCCTCGGCGGCATAGCCGGGACCGGCGGAAAACAGGGCGCGGCTCGGGCCGAAGCTGCGCACGCCGGCGGGCGGGTAGCGCACATAGGAGACGAGGCGCTCGGCCTCGGCGCGGGTGTTGATCATCGGGCAGATGACGCCGTAGGCGCCGGCATCCAGCGCCTTCATGATGTCGGCCGGATCGAGCCAGGGCACGCGCACCAGCGGCGTCACGCCGCTTGCCCGCATGGCCTGCAGCATCGGCACCGCGCCGTCATAGCCGACGATGCCGTGCTGCAGGTCGATGGTGAGGGAATCATAGCCCTGCGCGGCCATGATCTCCGCGCTGAAGGAACTGGCGATGGAGAGCCAGCCGTTGAGCACCGGCCTGCCTTCCGCCCAGCGCTGCTTGACACCGTTCCTGATCATGGATGCCTCCCTCAGACCGTCATCTGCGCGAGCTTGACGTTGGAATAGTCGAGAATGCCCTCGGTGCCGCCTTCGCGGCCCATGCCGCTCGCCTTGATGCCGCCGAAAGGCGCCTCGGCCGCGGCCAGGGCAAAGCTGTTGACGCCGACCATGCCCGCCTCCAGCCGCGCCGCCGCCTCGCGGGCGCGGCCGGCATCGCGGGTGAAGACATAGGCGGAAAGGCCCATTTCCGAGGCGTTGGCGCGGTCGAACACCTCGTCGGCCGCGGCGAAGGGCGTGATGGCGGCGATGGGACCGAAATTCTCCTCCGCGATGGCCTTCGCATCGTCCGGCAGGCCGGTGATGACGGTGGGCTCGAAGAAGAAACCGGCATTCATCTCCGCCGGGCGCCCCCCGCCGGCAAGGATCCTGCCGCCGCGCTCGCGGGCATCCGCGACGATCTCCTCGATGGCGGCGATGCGGCGCTGGTTGATCAGCGGCCCCATCTGCGTCGCCTCGTCGAGACCGTGACCGAGCTTCAGCGCCCTGACGCGGGCGGCAAAGCCCTCCGCGAAGCGGTCGTGCAGCGCCTCGTGCACGTAGAAGCGGTCGGGAGTGACGCAGACCTGGCCGGCATTGGCGTATTTCGTCGGCACGGCAAGATCGAGCGCGCGGTCGAGATCGGCATCGTCGAAGACGATCATCGGCGCATTGCCGCCAAGCTCCATGCTGATGCGCTTCACCGTCTCGGCGCTGTCGCGGATCATCTCTTGGCCGACGCGGGTGGAGCCGGTGAGCGACACCTTGCGCACGGCGGCCGCGGCCATGATGGGCTTGTAGGTGGCGGCGGTGGGGCCAATCAGGAGATTGGCGACGCCGGCGGGAAGCCCGGCCTCGCGCAGGCAATCGAACAGGATCATCGCGACGCCCGGCACCTCGACGGAGGGGCGGACGATGACGGCGCAGCCCGCGGCAAGCGCGGGGGCGACCTTGCGGGCGATCAGCGCCGCCGGGAAATTCCAGGCGGTGAAGGCGGCGACGACGCCGACGGGTTCATGCGACACTTCCAGCCGGCCGCCCGGCGCGCGGCTCTCGACGATGCGGCCGTAGATGCGGCGCGCCTCCTCGGCATACCAGCGGAACTGCTCGACGGCGAGGCCCCATTCGCGGCCGGACTGGGCGAGCGGCTTGCCGGTCTCCAGCGTGATCCGGCGGGCGGCCTCCGCCGCGCGGGCGGCCATGGCGTCGGCGACCTTGTGCAGCAGGTCCGCGCGCGCCCAGGCGGGCGTCGCCTTCCAGCCGCGAAAGGCCCGCTGCGCGACGGAAATCGCGCGCTCCGTATCCTCGACACCCGCCGCCGGCACGCTGCCGAGAACCGCACCGTTGCCGGGATCGGCGACCTCCGTCGAAGCGCCCTGCGCGGGGCCCGACCAGACGCCGTCGATGAACAAACCGTAGGAACCGTACATGCTGTCTCCTCCATGCAGGGGCGCCCGCAAGCGTATTTCCAGAACCAGAAGAAAGGCAATTTTTATTGCAAGTCAAGAACAATCCGCAACGTTTGGTGCAAGCCCGGTCGTCCGCAGTTCACCGCGGCCGTTCCGGCAGCACGAGCGGCGTGCGCCGGCGCGTCGCCAGCGCCTCGACGATCTGGTCGGCAAGGCAGGTGGCGACGAGACCGTCCCAGGCCGTCGAGCCGTCGGCGGGTGGCGTTCCGCTGCGAATGCCGTCGATCCAGGCCTGGTTCTGCAGGCGGTAGGCATCGCGGAAGCGGGGAACCCAGTTTTCCGGAAAGGCGCCCTCCTGCGCGCCGCTGCGCCGCGTGCGGGTGAGCGCCGGATGCGCCATGCCGATCGTGCCGCCCGCGCAGACGGCCTCGGCATGGACGTGATAGCCGTAGGCGGCGTTTATGAAGACCTCGACGGACACGAGGCTGCCGGCCTCCGTCTCGAAGACGAACATCGCAGGGTCGCCGCTGCTTCCGGCCTCCGACGCGCAGGGAATGACGGTGACGGCGCTGTATTCCGTCGCCAGCAGCCAGCGGCAGACGTCGATCTCGTGCACCAGCGAATTGGTGATCGCCATCGCGCCGGTGAACCAGGCGGGCGCCGCGGCGTTGCGGTGCCGGCAATGCAGGATGCGCAGCGCGCCGAGCGCCTTGCTGTCGAGCGTCGCCTTCATCTCGCGGTAGGCCGGATCGAAGCGGCGCATGAAGCCGGTCTGCACCAGTTGCCGGCCCGCGCGCCGTTCGGCCGCGACGATCTCCAGGCATTCGGCAGTGCTCGTGGCGAGCGGCTTTTCGCACAGAACCGGCTTGCCTGCGGCGATCGCCGCCAGCACCAGCCGGTGATGCGTGGCATCGGGCGAGGCGACGAGGACCGCCTCGACCGCGGGATCGGCGATCAGCGCCAGCGCATCCGTCGTCGCCCGCGCGCCCTGCGCGGCCGCCTCGGCCCGCGACAGGTCGGCATCCGCCACGGCGACGAGATGCGCCCCCGCGACATCGCCGGCAAGGATGCGTGCATGCTCCGCCCCCATCACGCCCGCGCCGATGACGCCCACTCCAACCGTCTTCATCGTTCCCTCCTCCTTCGTTTCAGCCGCCGTCCACGGCACGCCAGGTGCCGGCGCGCGCGGATGCGTGGATCGTCTCGACGAGCGTCTGGATGCGCAGGCCGGCGCGGAAATTGAACGGCTCGGGCCGAAGGCCCGCAATCGCCTCCAGATAGCCGGCGACCTCGATCGCCTTCAGGTCGTTGAAGCCGAGCTGGTGGCCGGGCGCGACGCAGAAGCGGCCGTAGGGCACGTGATCCGGCCCCGCCTCGATGCGGCGGAAACCCTGCCGGCCCCTCCGGTCGTCCGTGGAATAGAAATGCAGCTCGTTGAAGCGCTCCTGCGAGAAGGCGAGCGCGCCCCTGGTGCCGTGGACCTCGAAATCGTGCTGCATCTTGCGACCGGTGGCGATCCAGTTGCCCTCGACGGAGCCGATGGCGCCATTTTCAAAGCGCAGGAAGGCGCGGCCGACATCGTCCGTCTCCACGCTGCGCATGCCGCCCCGGCCGTCCGGGCGGCTGGCGATCATCGTCACGCAATCGCCCATCACCCTCTCGATCGGGCCGAGCAGGAATTCGGCGGTCGCCAGCGCGTGGCTGCCGAGATCGGCCAGCGCCCCGCCGCCGGCCGGATCGTGGCGGAAGGTGAAGGGCGCGGCGGCGTCCGCCATGTAGTCCTCGGCATGAAGGCCGCGATAGAAGCGGATCTCGCCGAGCTCCCCGCCCGCGATCATCTCCCGGGCAAGATTCAGCATCGGGTTGCAGAGATAGTTGAAGCCGACCTGCGTGCGCACGCCCGCACGTTCCGCCGCCTCGGCCATTTCCCGGGCATCGCGCGCCAGCGGGGCGAGCGGCTTCTCGCAATAGACATGCTTGCCGGCTGCGATGGCGGCGAGCGCCATTTCCTTGTGCAGGGCATTGGGGGCCGTGATGTCGACCACGTCGATTTCGGGATCCGCCACCAAGCTGCGCCAATCGTCCGTGGCGCGCCGGAAGCCGAGCGCCGCGCGGGCGGCCTCCGCCTGTGCGAGCGTCACGTCGGCGATGGCGGCCGGCTCCACCTCGTAGGGCAGGTCGAACACCCGCGCGGCGGCCGCAAAGCCGAAGACATGCGTCTTGCCCATGAAACCCGACCCGATGAGGCCAAGGCGAAGCGTCTTCTTCATGCTCTCTGTTCCCTGGATGATGGCGCACGGATTTTTCCGTAACGCCCATGCTTGCATCGATTATTGCGAAGTCGCCGCGCGGTCCGGATTCGCTCCGCCTCCGTCAGATCGTGCCGCCGAGCGAGGCCTCCAGCAGCGCCAGTTCCTGCCCGCCCGCCATCATGTCCTGCAGGGCCGCCGCATCCACCGTGCCGCGCTCGGCCGTGCCCAGCGTCTGGCCGCGGTTGAGCACCGTGAAACGGTCGCCGACGGCGAGCGCGTGGCGCACGTTGTGGGTGATGAAGACGACGCCGATGCCCTGCTTGCGCACCCGGTCGATGGTGCTGAGCACGTTCGCCGTCTGGCGCACGCCGAGCGCCGAGGTCGGCTCGTCGAGGATCAGCACCTTGGCGCCGAAATAGACCGCGCGGGCGATGGCGACGGTCTGGCGCTCGCCGCCCGAGAGCGTGCCCACCGCCTGGTCCGGCCCGCGCAGGTTGATGCCCATCTTGCGCATCTCCGTGACCGTGATCTCGTCGGCCTTGGCGGTGTCGAAGGTCTTGAACGGCCAGATGCCCCGCTCCGGCTCGCGGCCCATCCAGAAATTGCGGCTGACGCTCATCAGCGGGATCATCGCGAGGTCCTGGTAGACGGTGGCGATGCCGGCGTTCATGGCGTCGCGCGGGCTGTGGAAGAGCGTCGGCGTGCCCTCCACCAGCACCTCGCCGCCGCTTGGCTTGTAGACGCCCGACATGATCTTGATGAAGGTCGACTTGCCCGCGCCGTTGTCGCCGAGCAGGCAATGGCATTCGCCCGCCCTTATGTCGAAGGAGACGCCGGCCAGCGCGATGACATGGCCGAAGTGCTTCGTGATGTTTCTCATCTCCACGATGGCGGACATCAGCGTTCTCCCGTGATGATGCGGCGGATGTAGGTGTTCATGATCACGGCAGTGAGCAGGATGAGGCCGAGGAACACCCGGAAGAGTGAGCTTTCCGCATTGGCGAAGAACAGCCCCTGCTGCACCACGCCGAAGATGATGGCCCCGAGCGCCGCGCCGATGACCGAGCCGTAGCCGCCGGTGAGCAGCGCCCCGCCGATGACGACGCAGATGATCGCCTCGAACTCCTTGAGCATGCCGCGGTCGGCCGCCGCCGAGCCGAACTCCATCACCTGGCAGGTGGCGAAGACGCAGGCGCAGAAGGCGGAGAACATGAACATGAGGATCTTCACCCGGTTGACCGGCACGCCGACATAGCGCGCGGCGAGCGCATCGCCGCCGGCCGCGAAGATCCAATTGCCGAACTTGGTGCGCGTGAGCAGCCAGTGGCCGAAGACGACGAGCACGATCGCCCAGACGACGAGCATGGGGATGCCGTCGATGACCGGCTGTCCGGCGCGGTTGCCGCGGGTGAAGGTGGCGATCCAGCCCATCTCGCCCATCCAGGTGAAGAGGCCGCCGAGGATCTTGCCGCCGAAGAGCGGCGCCAGCCAGTCGTCGGCCGCCTTTTCCGCCACGCCGCCGATAATCGTCTGGCGGGTGAAGTAGACCGAGCCCCAGATCGTCAGGCCGCGCAGGATGTAGAGGAAGGCGAGCGTGACGATGAAGGACGGCAGGCCTGTGCGGATGACCAGCCAGCCGTTGACGCCGCCGACAAGGACGCAGAAGACGAAGGTCGCGATGATGGCGAGCCAGAGCGGCACGCCGATATGGACCGACAGGATCGCCATCATGACGCCGGAAAAACCGATCATCGAGCCGGTGGAGAGGTCGAACTCGCCGGCGATCATCAGGAGGCAGGCGCCGACCGCGATGACCATGAACTGGGCCGACACCACCGTCCAGTTCAGCACGCCCTCGGCGGCGAACATGCCGCTGTCGCCGGCCACCACCGCAAAGAGCAGGAAGACCAGGATGGTGCCGCAGATGCCGCCGAGCTCCGGCCGGATCAGCGCGCGCCGGAGCCGCGAGACGGGCTTGATGCGCTCGTCCTTCAGCGCGTCTGGAATGACGTCCGTCATGAATGCAGTCTCCTCCCTCGAAAGACCGGGCCTCGCAAGACCGGGGCGCGGACGGCTGCCCGCCCGCGCCTGCGAAAACCGTCAGATCAACGGTACTGGCCCGCCAGGGACTCGACCAGCGCGATATTGTCCTTCGTCACGAAGCCCGGGCCGGTGAAGATGGAATTGGCCGGGGCGACGCCGTAGCGCACATAGCTCGTCAGCACCTGGATCGGGATCGAGCCCTGCAGGAACGGCTGCTGGTCGATCGCGAAGTTGATCGTGCCGTCCTTGATGGCGGCGGAGATCTCCGCCGAGAGGTCGAAGGTGCCGAAATAGATGTCGCCGTCGAGGCCCATGTCCTTCACCGCGCGGATCGACGGTTCGGCCGAATTGGGGCCGAGCGTCAGGATGGCGCCGGTATCGGGATTGGCGGTGAGATAGGCCTTTACCTTGTTCAGCACTTCCGACGGGTCGATGCCGGAATCGACCATCTGGTTGCCGAGCTCGACGCCGATGCCCTCGGCAAAGCCGCGGCACCGCTCCACCGAGGCCGGGTTGGTGATGTAGTGGTTGACGCACAGGAAGCTCTTGATGCCGGCCTCCTTCGCGCGCTTGCCCGCGCCGAGGCCCGCCTCGTATTCCGGCTGGCCGACATGCATCAGCGCGCCGAGCTTCTGGCTCTGCTCCACCGTGCCCGAATTGACGGTGACGACCGGAATGCCCTTGGCGACGGCATCCTTGATCGGCCCTTCCAGCACGTTGAAATCGGCGATGGTGACGATGATGCCGTCGACGCCGGCGGCCGAGCTCTGCTGGACGATGCGCGCCATGTCGGCAAGGTCGCCCGTCGGCGGGTTGCGGTACTCGGTCGTCACGCCCATCTGCTCGTTCGTCACCTTGATCGCGTTCTTGATGACGTTGAACCAGCTGTCGCTGTCCGGGCCGTGGCTGATCCAGACGAATTTCTCGCCATCCGCATGGGCAGCGCCGGAAAGCGCCGTCGTCGCCAGCAGCGCACCGAGGGCCAGGGATTGCAGGATTTTCTTCATGCTTAACGTCCTCCCGAAGTTGGCTTCCTGTTCGCTCCCCGCCCGAAGCCTTTGCGGGTAAAAGCATGCGTCAGGCCGCGCGCTTGGCGCCCTGCGCGACCAGGGCCGCGTCGAGGCGCCCCTGGTCCCAGCCTTCCTCGACGGCCCGGGCGACGAGGTCCTGCTGGCTTTCCGGCGCGAGGCCGCCGAGCGGCGGATCGGTGTCGAGATTGGTCGGGAACGGATAGCCGTCCGCCGTGGCGGCGATCGCCGCCCGCCGCCCGGCCGGCGACAGCGCCGCCAGATGCGGATAGACCGCACGGACCATCGCGGTGCGGTCGAGGCTTTCCATGTGGCGGGCGAAGGCCGAAGCCGTCTGGATGAGGTTGACCATGCGCACGACATCGGCCGTGCGGTTCTCGCCGGCCGCATGGAACAGCGCCGGGGAGAAGAAGATCGCGTCGCCCTTTTCCAGGGGAAGCTGAACGCAGTTCTCCTCGAAATAATCCCGGAACTCCGGCCGCGTGGCGGCGACATAGCCTGGCAGGTAGCGCTGCGAATGGGGCAGGAGCTTCGTCGTGCCGCTTTCCGCCGGCATGTCGCAATGGGCGACGCCGCCCTGCAGGATGAGCGTCGGGCCGGTGGCGTGGATATGGCTCGGGTACTGCGCCATCTGCTCGGGCTTCATGAAGCCGAGGTGATAGTCGCGGTGCGGCGCCTGCGCCTTGCCGCCGGGGCGCACCTGATTGACCTGGGTGGCGATCTGATAGCCCGGGCCGAGCCAGGCGCGGCAGGCGATGTCGATCACCGGATTGGCCATGTAGCGGGCATAGACGGCGGGATCGCGCAGGCAGAGTTTCTGCAAGCTGTTCCAGATGCGGTCGTTGGCACCCGCCTTGGCGAAATGGTCGCCAGCCGCCGTGCCCGCGGCCCGTTCGTCGGCGATGATCTTCCGGAAGACCTCGCTTGCCGCGTCGATGGCGCCGGGATCGGTGAAAGCGCGCTTGACGACGAAGACGCCCGGCCCCTCGCCGATGACCGAGGCCCATTCCGGGCCGATGGCATCGTCGACCGATGCGCCGTCATAGATGGGGATGTTCTTCTCGATGGCGATCGCCGTCGGGCACATCGCCATCGTCGTTCCGGTCTCCACCTGACGCCGGAATTGCGCAAGGTCGATCGCCGCGGCTATATCGTTCATCGAAATCCTCCCCGATGCCTGAAAACCGGTCTGGCGGCAGCCGCCGTCGCGCTCGCCCCACCCCTCCCCGGGCACGGCGAGCCGCAAGCGCAGATCAAAAATTGCAGCCGTCAATCGACTGCAATATTAATTGTGAAAATTTGCCGGTGTCAATACGGCCGGCGGGTTCCACGTTCAGGCGGTCTCGGCATAGGTCCGGGCCATGGCCGTCACGATGGCGGTAACGCTGTCGCGCGTGGCGTCGCGCGCATCCTTCGCCCATAGGACGCCCACCGGCGTCTCATGCAGCAGCAGATGCCCGGCAAGGCGCCGGCGGAACGGGCGCACGCCCGGGCGGACCAGCGCCAGATCGAGGTTGCCGGCCAAAAGCCGCGGGATCAGCCCGCTTCCCCTCGATGTTCGAGCCGATCCACGGCTCGGCTTTCGACATCACGGGCAAGGGCATCGCCCTGACGGAAATCCCAATGTCGCTCTGCCCGTTCTGCTCCTCGGATGCGGACTGGCCGGACAACATCCTCGTCGTCTATCTCGCCGAAGGGCAGACCTTCGTGCAGTACAACGCGCCGATCGAGGCGCATGGCGTGCTGGAATACGGCGCCTGGACCGATCCGCAGACCGGCTTCCGCAGCCAGTTGCGGCTTCGCGACGCCGCGTTCGATACGGTCTGACCATGCTGGCGCTCGAAATCTCCGCCCTGGAAATGCGTTTTCCCGGCCTTGCCGCGCCGGTGCTCTCCATTCCCCGCCCGCACCTTCCGGCAGGCGGACGGCTCGCCGTCACGTCACCGGGCTCGAAACCGCGACAAGCGGCTCCGCCTCCTGGGGAAAGACCGATCTCAGCTCCCTTTCCACCGGCAGGCGCGATGCCTTCCGCGCGGCCCATATCGGCCTCGTGATGCAGGACTTTCATCTCTTTCCCGGCCTTTCAAACGCCGCCATGGTCGAGGAAAGCACCGCCGTCACGCATCGCCTCTCGGCTGAATCGGCGGCACTCGCGCAATTGGTAGGTGAATTTGAGATGCCCCTTGGCGACACCACGATGCACGGGTCGGCAGGTCAGCCGAGGCTACGCCTTATCGCATAAGGTACGACACGCCTCCAGGCCCCAGCTCGAAAGCGTATTACGAAGCGATCCACGAGACGTGGAATTTCCATGTCGGCATGGCTAGGTTATGAGAAAGGCGCGGGGCGGCCAAGCCCGTTGCCCTGGATAATTCTTCGGCGAACGCAAACCGAAATGAACAGAAAATCCCCAGTCTATCCGACTGCACTTCCCGCCTTCGAAACGAGCGCTCGTCACGGCAGTTTCTCCGGCACCGCGGGTGAACGCGGCGGCCGTGGCCGGGATCGGCATCCTCGCCGGCATTCTCTAAACGGCGATGGCTGGCGGAGATATCCGCCAGCCATCCCGAAGCAGTCCCGCATACCCTTTTACGTCAGGCCTTCGTAACGGTGTGGACCCAACCGTGGGGATCGTCGCGCTGGCCTTTCTGGATACCGACGAGCGCCTCGCGCATCTCGGACGTGACAGGCCCCGTCTCACCGCTCCCGATCATGAATTCGCCCCCGGTGAACTTCACCGTGCCGATGCCGGCGACAACCGCCGCCGTACCGCAGGCGAAGGCCTCCCTCATGCGGCCGGAGGCGGCATCCGCCTTCCACTGGTCGAAGGAATAGAGCTCTTCCCTCACCGTCAGCCCCTTGTCGCGGGCAAGCGCGATCAGCGACTTGCGGGTGACGCCGGGGAGGATGGTCCCGCCGAGCGGCGGGGTCAGGAGCGAGCCGTCATCCATGACGAAGAAGATGTTCATGCCGCCGAGCTCTTCCACCCAGCGATGCTCGGCCGCATCGAGGAAGACGACCTGGTCGCAACCCTCGGCGCTCGCTTCCGCCTGTGCGACAAGGCTTGCCGCATAGTTGCCGCCGCATTTGGCGACGCCCGTGCCGCCCTGGGCCGCGCGGGTGTAGTTCTGCGAAACCCAGATCTTCACCGCCTTCGCGCCGCCCTTGAAATAGGGGCCGACCGGCGAGGCGATCACACAGAAGATGTATTCTCTCGACGAACGCACGCCGAGGAAGGTTTCGCTGGCGAACATGAAGGGACGCAGATAGAGGCTCCCGTCGCCCTGCGGTATCCACTTCGCGTCGATGCGGACAAGCTCGTCGACCGCCGCGATGAAATCGGCCTCGGGCAGTTCCGGCATCGCCATGCGCTGCGCCGACTCCCTGAAGCGACGCGCGTTCTCCTCCGGGCGAAACAGCACCGCGTGACCGTCTTGCGTGCGGTAGGCCTTCATCCCCTCGAATATCTCCTGGGCATAGTGGAGGACGCTGGAGGCAGGATCCATCGCAATCGGGCCACGCGCCACGATCTCGGCTCCATGCCACCCCTTGTCGGCGCTCCAGCGGATGATCGCCATATGGTCGGTGAAGAGCGTGCCGAAGCCAAGATTTGCAAAGGCTGCTTCGCGCTCCGCCTCCGGGAGAGGATTTGCGTTCGTCTTTATGATAAAGGAAAGGTTCGGGCTTCCGGCTGGCATAGGGTCTCTTTCAGATCGGGTCGATAGGCGCTGACTTTGCCGCTTTACCCATTGATCTTCAAGCGTTCACCGAGCCTATGCCGACAAAGTTTCTCTCAAGCGGCAGCGTGACCGTGGCGCGCAGGCCGCCTTCGGGCCGGTTCGACAGGCCGATCTCGCCGCCATGCGCCCTGACGATCGCCCGGGCGATGGAAAGCCCGAGCCCGATGCCGCCCGTCTCGCGCGAGCGCGACGTCTCCAGGCGGGCGAAGGGATCGAAGACATGCTCCAGGTCCCCGGGGGGGATACCCGGCCCGTCGTCGTCGATCGTGATCTCAAGCGTCCGGCCGCCGCCGTTCACACCGACACGCGCGCCGCGGCCGTAGCGCTGGGCGTTTTCCATAAGATTGCGCAGCGCCCGCCGAAACGGCATGCGGCGCACGGCCGTCACCGCCGGCCCGGAGCCGGTGAAGACGACGGGCGGGCCGGTCTCGGAAAGCTCGCCCGCGATATCCGCCAGAAGCGCGGCAAGATCCGTCTCCTCCATCGGCTGGTCCCGCGAGACGCCGCGGGCGAAGGCCAGCGTCGCCTCCACCATTTCCCGCATCTCGTCCAGCGTCGCGACCATCCGCTCGCGCGTCTCCTCGTCGTCCACCATCTCGGCGCGGACCCTGAGCGCGGTGATCGGCGAGCGCAGGTCATGGCCGAGCGCCACCAGCATGCGGGTCCGGTCGGCGATCATGTCCGACAGTCGCCCCTGCATCCTTGCCAGCGCCTCGCAAAGTGCGCGCACCTCGCGCGGGCCCTCGGGCGGCATGGCGGGCGGCGCACCATCGAGGCCGAAGGCGTCGGCCGTGGCGGCGAGCCTGCGCAGCGGCCCCGTGATCCGCCTGATCCCGAGCCACAGGGCGGCCATCAGCAGCGACAGCGAGAGCACCATGGTGCCGAGGACGACCGGCGGCACCTGCAGCCTCGGCCGCTCGAAACGGGAGCGGACGTTGAGCCAGCGGCCCTCGGCGAGGCGCACGGAAATCCTGAGTTCGAGGGGACCGATGCCGGCCGCCAGCATACGCTCCCGCAGCCAGGGGGCCGGCATCGGCCGGTGGCCATGCACGGGGACGAAGACATCCTCGACGCGCACCTCCAGCGGATTGTCGAGGCGCTCGACAATCCGGCTGCGGACCGTTTCCTGGGTGGTCCCCTGCCCATCGACCAACGGCCTCTCGCCGAGGTCGAAGCGCACGAGACGGGAATTGACCGCCGCAAGGATGCTCCCCGCACCGGCTTGCGTCGTGTCCTTGAGCGCGCGGGCGACTGCGGCCGTCCTGTCGGCTGTCTCGAAGCGATTTGCCGCGCGCAACGCCGCACCCCGCTCGTCGGCGAACAGCCAGAGGCTCATGACCTGCGCCGTGACGAAGGCACCGAGAATGAGCAGGGCCAGTTGCCCGAGCAGGCTGCGAGGAGCAAGGCGCATCACGTCACCTCGCGGACGTCGGCGGCAAGGCTGTAGCCGCCGGCGCGGACGGTGGCGATGATCTGCGGGCGGGCGGGATCGTCCTCGATCTTCCGGCGCAGGCGGCTCACCTGGTTGTCGATCGTCCGGTCGAAGACATCGGCGCTGCGCCCGCTGGTGATGTCGAGCAGTTGGTCGCGGGTGAGAACGAAGCGCGGGCGTTCGAGGAAGGCGGTCAGCAGCTTGAACTCGGCGGTCGTCAGCGCGACCTTCCCGCCGTCGGTGGCGCGCGCGAGCACCCGCGTATCCGTGTCGAGGATCCAGCCGGCGAAGGCGAGCCTGCGGCCGCCGACCTGGCCGGCGAGCGGCTCGGGCCTGTCGGCGCGACGCAGGATCGCCTTGATGCGCGCCAGGAGCTCGCGCGGGTTGAACGGCTTCTCGAGATAGTCGTCCGCGCCGATCTCAAGCCCGACGATCCGGTCGGTCTCCTCGCCGAGCGCGCTCAGCATCAGGATCGGCGGCCCGCCGGATGTTGAAAGGCGGCGCGCGGCCGAAAGGCCGTCCTCGCCCGGCATCATCACATCGAGAACGACGAGATCGAACCGGCCCGTCTTCAGCTGGGCCTCCATGTCGGCCGCATCGCGAGCGGCGCTCGCGCGCAGTCCGTTCTTCTGAAGATAGCGCGTCACAGCATCGCGTATCTCGCGATGGTCGTCGACGACGAGGATGTGCGGAGTTCGGCCCAGTTCGCTCATGAGTCCCTATAGCGCGGGAAGCGGGCGGCGTGAAAACTATTCGGTCGCAGCCCGTCGCACGCACCGGCTTCTGCGACAGACCGATACAATCGGCGCATCCTCCGGCAACCTTCTGCGACACGGTCCGTCCATCCTCGCCCCATCGAAACACCGAACCGATGAGGCGACAAGATGAAACGCAAGACGATCCTGACCCTGAGCGCCGTGGCCTTGACCGCGACGGCCGCCGCATTCGCCATTCCCGCCCTCGCCGGCGGCCCCGGCCCCTGGGGCTGCCACGGCATGCGGATGGGCGGCCATGGCCCCATGGGGCCGATGGGCATGCAGGCCCTGCGCGAGAACCCCGTCTACAAGTCGTTCGACGCCGACGGCAACGGCACCGTGACGACGACGGAAGCCGAAGCCGGCATCGCCGCGCTGCACGGCAAGCACGACGCCGACGGCGACGGCAAGCTTTCCGCGACGGAATTCGAGGCACTGCTTGCCGAGGTGAGCAAGGGGTTCGCCGCGCGGCCGTTCGCCATGCTCGACGCGGACGGCGACAAGGCGATCAGCGCCGAGGAAATGGCGTTTCCGGTGAAGATGATGGCGCATATGCGGGCCTGGCGGGATGCCGCCCCCGAAGACGGGCCGAAGCCGTGACGGAACCAGAGACGGGAGCCGCGCCGGCTCCCGCCCCGACAATGGGAAAGGACAGGAAAATGAACGAGCCGAGGGGCTATTCACCGACACAGATCGTGCTGCACTGGGCCGTCGCCGTTCTTGTGGCCGGGCAGTATCTTTTCAACGATGCGATCTCGCGCGCATGGGGGCTCGTCCGGCAGGGCCAGGCCTTCGCCTTCGAGCCGCTGATCCTCGCCCATATCGCCGTCGGCGGGCTGATCCTCGTCCTCGTCGCCTGGCGCGTGCTGCTGCGCCTCAGGCACGGCGCACCGCCGCCGCCGGAAAACGAGCCCGGCCCGTTGAAGGTCGTCTCGCAGGTGGCGCATTGGAGCTTCTATGCGGTGCTCGCCGCCCTCTCCATCAGCGGCCTTGCCGCCTGGTTCGGCGCTATCCATGGCGCGGCGCTGGCCCACAACGTCCTGAAGGTGGCGCTTCTCGCCCTGATCGTTCTCCACATGCTGGCGGTGCCCTTCCACCACATCGTCCTGAAGAACAACGTCATGGCACGGATGCTCCGGCCGGCCGGCTGACCTCGACCAGACAACGGGCGAGCCATACATTATTTCCGCGCCGTAGGAATGCTGCCTGTTGGAGTTCGACAAGGCTTCACATCCCTGATGCGCAGCCTTGCACGCCACGGGATCAGCGGCTGCGTGACGACCAACGGGCTTCTCTCGCTGCCGGAGCGCCATGCCGCGCTCGACCAGATCCGCATGGGCGACGCGGCCCTGGTGCTGATCTCGCCCGACGTTGCGCCGGCTGGATACGCGGGCGAAGCATCGCGGCGCCGTCGTCGCCACACCGGGCGAGATCGTGCGGGAAGAAGCCGCGCAAGAGTTCGAGCGCGACAGCACCACCGACGATACCAGGCTGAAGACCGCCATCGCCTGGCTGGAGGAAGCCACGCGGCCCATCGAAGGCGACTGGCCTGGATCGACGCTGCTTATCTGAAGGTGCGCCGCGGCGGGCGCATCGTCTCGGTCGCCGTCATCCTCGCCGTCGGCGTCAACGCAGACGGCCGGCGCGAGGGGCTGGGCATGGAGATCGGCACATCCGAGGCGGAGCCGAACCCCATCGAGCGCCTTAACGGCGAGATCAAGCGGCGCACGGAGGTCGTCGGCATCTTTCCCAACGACGGCGCATCGTCCGTCTCGTCGGCGCGCTGCTGCTCGAACAGAACGATGAATGGGCGGTGCAGCGGGCCAGATACATGACGCTGGAAACCATCAGTCAGATGAGCGATGATCCGCTCATCAACTTGCCAGCCGTGGCACGCTGATCAGCCAGGCCCATGCCGGAGAACACGGCGAGCCGCGCGCCGTAGTCCACGATCCGACGAAGCCCGATCCCCGCCTTGTCGAACTCGTTCGCGTGCTTGCACGGCAGGCCGCAAAGGACTTCGTTGAAGCCGAAGGGAAGGGTGAAGCCGGCGATGGCCTCCCCGAGTCACCGGAGCTGAACCCGGTCGAAAACCTCTGGCACTTCATGCGCGACAGTCCTGCGAAGACATCGTCCATCACTGCTGCCACGCCTGGCGAAAGCTCGAAACCCAACCCTGGCCCATCATGTCTATCGGGCGCAGAGAAAACGACATCCGTGGCCTGCTGCGCAACTTCGGTTTGAAGGTCGGCGTAGTCGGAGCCGCCAGGTTCGAAGACCGCATTCACGAGCTGGTGGAGGATATGTCTGATCTGGCCATCATCATGGATCCGCTGCTTGCCGCCAGGCGGAAGCTGCGCGAGGAGTTCTCATGACTGCACCGGAAGGTTCTCGATATTGCGCGGGACGATGTAGTGTGCACGCGCTTGATGACGGTGCCGGGCGTTGCAATATGTGTTCCAGGTGCCGTATTCGTCTTTGAATGATCACCGGACCGTCGGCGAGGTGATCGATGAAGCACCCATCCTCTGGAGCGATAGCCGTCAATTCCGGCCGGGACTTGCCCTGTGCTGCGAGGTGCGCTGATCAAACTCGCCAAAATGTTGCCCGCGCTCCCGCATGCGCTCGGTGCGCGACTGCACGGTCTTGCTGTGCCGCTGGGCAATGGAATCGATCAGCAAGTTAAGGATGACCGTCAGGCTCGCCGAGGAATCCCAGAACGTCTCGACGAAGGTCTCGCCCTGAAGCACTAGGTCGGTATATTCATATGCCCAGTTGGAGAACTTGTCGGTGACGATGACGAGTGGCATGCCCGCATCCCGCGCCTTCTCGGCAAGCAGTACGCCCTTGCGCGCATAGGAATGGGTATCGACCAGCACGAGGCAATGGCTCTCGCCGGACATATCAAGGATTTCAGCGAAGACGCCAGCATGGTCCTCGGAAAACCGTACCTTCGGGCGGACATATTGCAGGCGGCTCGAAAAATCGATGGCAAGGCCACGCGAAGCCTGGAAACCGACGACGCTGACGAACTGCGGATCGGCAATCGTCTCGACGCAATGGCGCCAACGCGGCAGCGTCGTCAGCTTGTAGGCCTCGGTGACGGCTTCCAGTTCCCGCTTGAGGCTCTTCTCCAGCGTGCGCTCCTCCAGCGGATCGAGTTGCAGGCGCTTGAAGACGTTGCCCATGCTCGCCGCCTCCGCGCCGGCCGTCGGCTTCAGCGCCTCCTTGAAATCCTTGAGGTTTGCATAGCCGAGCTGGCGAATGAAGCGAATGACCGTCATTTCGCTCAGTCCGAGCGCAGCGGCAAGCGAGGCGCCGGTCTCGTAGGGCAGGCGGTCCCAGTTGTCGCGCAAGTGCGAGGCGATCATGCGGCCGGACCGCGACCACCCCATGTCCTCGCCAGCAAGGCCACGTTCGAGGAACGTGTTGAGATCCGTTTCCCGGCCGCCCTTGCCGGAGCGTTCGCCATCATCGGCACCCATGCTCTTCTCCCGGTCGCTCTGCCATCGGAGGTTATGCATCCGCTCCGTCCTTGACCTGCATACGTGGTACGGAATCACGGAGCAACGCTGTATATTCGCTTTCCGGACGATCGAGAACGCGCGCCGTCTCGCCAACCTCCACGAGGCGCGCCGCGCGGAAGACGGCGATGCGGTCACACAATTTGCGTACCACGTCGAGATCATGCGAAATGTAGATCACCGTCAGGTTGCGCTCACGCCGCAGGCGGACGAGGAGGCGGATAATCTGCGCCTGGATCGTCACATCAAGTGCCGAGGTGATCTCATCGGCCACCAGCACTTCGGGATCGAGGATCAGCGCTCGGGCGATGCCGACCCGCTGGCACTGGCCACCCGAAAGCTGCCGAGGGCGACGGTGGGCGAATGTTTCCGGCAATTCCACTTGTCGCATCATGTCGAGCGCGCGGCGCCGCGCCTCCGCCGCACCGGCAATGCCGTGCCGGCGCAAGGGTTCGGCGATAGCGTCGACGACGGTCATCGCCGGATTGAGGGAATCGAACGGGTTCTGGAAGACCATCTGCACCCGGCGGCGATAGGCGGCAAGCGCGCCCCCCTTCATACGGTGGATATCCTCGCCGGCAAACGACATCTGCCCCGCCGACGGCGTGACAAGCCGCATCAGCGCTTTGGCCATGGTGCTCTTTCCAGAGCCGCTTTCGCCGACGATGCCGAAACATTCGCCCCGGTGGATATCGAGCGACACGTCCGAGAGCGCCTGCACCGCGCCATTGCGGCGTTGCAGCACGCCGCCTGGATGGTAGGTGACACTGAGGGCGAGGATGGAAAAAAGCGGCGTCGCGGCAGCCGTCGGTCCCGGCATTGCCGGCAGATCGAGCCGGCTCGGCTGCGAGGCGATGAGCAGCCGCGTATAATCATGACGCGGCGCGTGAAGAACGTCGCGGGTCGACCCTGCTTCGACGATCTCGCCCTGCCGCATGACCACGACCCGGTCGCACATTTCCGCAACCACCGCCAGGTCGTGCGAAACAAGGATCACGCCGAGGCCGAGCCGGCGGTTGAGATCGCGCAGCACATCAAGGATGCGGGCCTGCACGGTCACGTCGAGCGCCGTCGTCGGCTCATCGGCGAGCAGGATGCGCGGCGCACAGGCGATGGCCCCACCGATCATCACCCGTTGCTTCATGCCGCCGGAAAGTTCGTGCGGATAGGCGCGCAGGCGCTTTTCCGGCTCGTTGATCTCGACGGTGCGCAGGATCTCCAGGGCACGCGCCTCGATGTCGCGCGCCGCGCCATGCAGGCGGATCGGCTCGGCGACGTGATGGCCGACGGTGCGCAGCGGATCGAGGTGGGAGGCGGGATTTTGGAAGATCATCGACATCTCCCGCCCGCGCACGGCGCGCATCTCCTGCGGCGTGCAGGCAAGGAGATCTCGGCCGCCGAAAAGCACGCGCCCCGAAACTCTAGCCTGGTCCGGCAGGAGGCCGAGCAGCGCCCGGCAGGTCAACGACTTGCCGGAACCGCTTTCGCCGACGATACCGAGCACTTCGCCCGCCATCAGCGTGAAGGCAACATCGCGCACGACGCGCAGCGCCCCGAAGGAAACGCCGAGCCCTTCGACGGACAGCAGGGGAATGGTCGTATCGCTCATGATTTCAACATCCTTCCGAGCCCATCACTGACAAGAACGAAGCCAAAGCCCATGAGGATCGCAGCAAGGCCGGGGAAAAGGCAGATCCACCACGCATCCACCACATAGGGCTGACCTTCGGCGATCATCGCCCCCCATTCCGGCGTCGGCGGCTGGACGCCGAGACCGAGGAACCCGAGGCTCGCCCCGGCCAGAACGATCATCACGATATCCGTGGTGGCATAAACCAGAACCACCGACAGCGTGGCGGGCATGACGTGGCGCAGAAGGATGACAGGCGTGGAGTAGCCGAGGACCCTTGCCGCCTGCACATAATCCTTGTCGCGCAGGATCGCGGCTTGCGCACGCACCAGCCGCGCATAGGACACCCAGCCGACCAGCGCCAGGGCGATGAAATAGTTGGTCAGCCCAGGCCCCATGATGCCGACGATGGCGATGACGAGCACGAAGAACGGGAAGGCGACCGTCACGTCGATGAGGCGCGCGAGGATCGCATCCGTCCATCCGCCGAAATAGCCCGCAGCCAGGCCAGCGAGCGTGCCGAAAACCAGCGGGGCGGCAACCCCCGCGACCCCCATCCACAGGTCGATGCGGATCGCATGGATCGTGCGGCTGAAGACGTCGCGGCCGAGATGATCCGTTCCGAACGGGTGCTGGCCGGAGGGCGCGGCCAACAGTGCCTCGAAATCGATAGCGTTCGGATCGAACGGCGAGACATGCGGGGCGGCAACTGCCAGCACGAGCAAAAGCGATAGAACGAAGAGCCCGAGCGTGAGTTCGAGCGCGCCATTGCGGGCGAGGAAGGCGGCGGCCGTCATAGCTTGAACCTCGGGTCGATCAGCGAGGAGAGCACATCGACGAGCAGCGTGATCGATACTGTCAGCAACGCATAGACGATGGTGAGGCCCTGGATGACGGCGAAATCGCGCCCGAGCACGGCGTTGACCATCAGCGTACCGATGCCGGGCACCGCGTAGACGATCTCCACCACCACCGCCCCGCCGATCAGATAGGCCAGCATGACGCCGAGCAGGTTCAGCGTCGGGATCAGCGAGTTCATCAGCACATGGCGCACGAAATTCGTGCCCTCCGGCAGGCCCTTCGAGCGGCCGGCGACGACATAGTCGGCCTCCATTTCTTGGATCAGCGTGGCGCGCAGGTTGCGCAAAAGCAACGGCACGAGCCAGATGGCGGTGCTGACGGCGGGCAGGAAGAGATGCCTTAGATGGCCGAGGAAACCCTCGCCATAGCCGCTGACCGGGAACCAGCCGAGTTCCACGCCGAAATACCGCGCCATCATCAGCGCCAGCCAGAAAACAGGAAAGGTCATGCCGACAATGGCGCCGAAGCGGATCAACTGGTCGAGCCAGTGGTTGTGATAGCGCGCCGCAAGCACGGCAAGCGCCAGCGTCAAAGGAATGCTGATCGCCAGCACATAGCCTACGAGGAACAATGTCGGCGGCAGGAACTGACCGATAAGGTCGACCACCGGCTTTTGGAAACGCAGGGAATGACCGAGGTCGCCGCTCACGAGATTGCCGAGATAGCCGGTGTATTGTTCGATCAGGCCATCGTTGAGGCCGAGCTGGTCGCGCAATTGCGCCACTGCCGCCTCGCTCGCCCGGTCGCCGAGCAGCAGCCGGGCCGGATCGCCCGGCGACAGGCGCACCAGCAGGAAGCTGACGAGGCTGATACCGATCATCACTGGGATGGTCGAAACCAGCCGTCTTGCAAATACGGCAAGGAAGGCCATGCGATCTCCATCGAGTCGTTGCCATGCGACCTGGGGCGATTTCGGTGAACCCTGTTTCACCGAAATCGCCCTAGCTTGTTGTTTTTCGTGCATCATCCTACGCCGAAGCGCTGCCGCCCCGGCTGGAAGTGCTCTATTTCGAGAGAACGGCCTCTTCCAGCGACCATTGCAGCGACGGGCTGAGCGTCAGCCCGTCGACCGCGTTGGCATAGGCGTTGGCATAGGGCGGGTAGTAGAGCGGGATCTGCGCGACCTCTTCGGTCGAGATCTTCTGAATCTCGCGGTAGAGTGCGCCGCGCTTGGTCGGATCGAGTTCGCGAACGGCCTGCTCGGTCAATTCGTTCACCGTCGCATTGTCATAGTAGGTGTGGAAACTGTGCGTGCCGCACGTTCCGCATACGGCCCAGCGCACGGCAAGGTCCGGATCGGAGGTCTCGTTGTACCACCAGCTCGGCGCCAGGTCGTATTCGCCTGCCGGCACGCGCTCCCACCACACGCCGCGATCGACCTTCTCGATCTTCGTCTTGAGGCCGACCGCTGCCCATTGCGCCTGAAGCAGCGTCGCGAGCTTTTCCGCATCGGCATTGGAGGAGATCAGCATGGTCAGCTCCTTGCCGTCATAGCCACCCTCGGCAAGCAGCGTCTGTGCCAGCGCCGGGTCGTAGGTGATGGCGGGCAGGTCCCTGGCGTGATGGTCGAGGGCGGCGGGCAGCGTCGTGTTGGCCGGCGCGGCGTGGCCTTCGGTCATTGCCTTGGTGATGGCAGGCACGTTCAGCGCATGGGCAGCGGCCTGCCGCACCTTGATATTGTCAAAGGGCGGGCGGCGTTCGTTAAGCAACGTCATGTAGATGACGGTCGAGGGCTCCAGCGCCATGCGCAGCTTCTCGTGCGCGCCGACGCTTTCGAGCTGCGCCCACGGCACCTCACGCATCGCATCGAGTTCGCCGGCCATCAGCATGGACACGCGGGTATTCGAGTTCGCGACCTCGATAAACTCGGCGCCGTCGTTCTTCGGATACCCTTCCCGCCAGTAATTCGGGTTCGGTTCAAGGATCAACCGATCGTTCGGCCGCCATTCGCGCACCTGATAGGGGCCGGAGCTGACCGGATTGTCGCTGAAAGCCTTTTCTCCCCGCCCCTCGACATCGGCCTTGGAAACGATGCCGGCATTGAAGACTTCGAGATTGTCGAGGATCGGGGCAAAGCGATGCTTCAGTTTGACCCTGATCGTGCCGGGATCCTCGGCGCTCACGCTTTCGACAGCGGCAAGCGTTGCACCGTAGACGGATTTCTCATCCTTCATCGCCCGCGTCAGGCTGAAGGCCACGTCCTCGGCGGTTATCGGCGTGCCGTTGGAGAACTTCGCGGCACGCAACTTGAAGACCAGTTCCAGCCCATCCTCGGAAATGGTCCATTCGCTGGCAAGGCCCGGCTGGACGACACCGGTCTCGTCGCGGCGCAGAAGCCGGGCATAGAGCTGGCCGAAGGCTTCGATATTGCCCGCGGCCGTCGAGCGGACGGGGTCGAGGGTCGTCGTGACGTAGGGCGACCCGATGCGGATGAGATCGGCTGCGTCAACTGGATGCGACAACAGCGCGGCAACAAGTGTGCAAGCCAAGGTGATGGAGTTCCGTTTCATGTGATTTCCCCCTTTGGGCACGGCCTTTCCGGCCGGCGAATTTAATACTGGTGTATTTATAACGTTTGTGTCAATCAATGTTATAAAATTATCTTTACGAAAGGAAGACGCGATGGAGACACAGGGTACAAAGCAGCGCGGTCGCGCACTCGGGCTACAATTCCAGGGGCGGACTGGCGCCTGGAATGCGATCACCGACGTTCCGGGTGTTGCTGTGGGGTATACGACGTTGATGTCAGGCGATGGGCCGCTCAAGGTCGGCGAAGGTCCGGTACGGACCGGCGTGACTGCAATCCTACCGCGCGGACATTCGCGGGAACTGCGGCCCGTCTGGGCGGGCATCCACGCACTCAATGGCAATGGTGAGATGACCGGCAGCCATTGGATCCGCCATGCCGGCCATTTCTCCGGCCCGATCTGCCTAACCAACACCCACAGCGTCGGCGCGGTACACGCTGCCGCCACCAAATGGATGATCCGTCACCATGCCGAGGATTTTTTGCCTGATCATGTCTGGGCCATGCCCGTGGTCGCCGAGACCTATGACGGCCTGTTAAACGACATCAATGGCCAGCACGTGCGAGAAGAGCACACCATGCAGGCCATCACGACCGCGATCTCAGGGCCGATTGCGGAGGGCAATGTCGGCGGCGGAACCGGCATGATCGCCTATGAATTCAAGGGCGGCACGGGCACTGCCTCGCAGATCGTACAGCTCGGCGGCAGGGAATACACCGTAGGCGTTCTGGTCCAGGCCAATTATGGCCTGCGCGACTGGCTGACGGTGCTTGGCGTTCCGATCGGCCGGCATCTTCGGGAAGACCGGATGTTCGATGGCGAGCAAGGCTCGATCATCGCCATCATCGCCACGGACATTCCGCTTCTGCCCAACCAGCTCGAACGGCTCGCCCAGCGCGGCGGCATTGGCATCTGCCGCAGCGGCAGCCCCGGCGGCAACAATTCCGGCGACATCTTCCTCGCCTTCAGCACCGCCAACAGCTTCACCCGCCGCGCCCTCGCCGCCGCACCCCGCACCATGACCGCGATCCCGGACAACTGGCTCGACCCCGTCTATCTCGCCACCGTCAACGCGGTCAACGAAGCCGTCCTCAACGCCATGCTGGCCGCGGAGGACATGACCTGCCTCAAACCGCGCAACAGCCGGGTCTGCAGGGCGATCGACCCGCAACGCCTCATGGATCTCATGAAGATTGGACGGGCTGGGTAAAAATGGCGCTCTTCTCTATTCGGCGCCTTGAGGTCAAGCGCCATCGAGCTTCCAACGTCATCGGAATTTGACATCGTTCGCGGGTCCGCGCTTCTCGTCGGGATCGGCTCTATGGCCCTCCCAGCATGGGATCAGGAGAATGAGGTGCTTCAATCTGACTCGCGCCCTGATCGCGATAGCGTAATCGGCACAAGAGCCCACAGCGACCTCGCCTCACCCACACTACGTTGTTCGGGTGTCAGTGAATCTGCCATTGGACCAATATGAGACGAGCATGGCAAAAAGCGACGCCAGCATCGCGTCGGCCGAGGCCCAGATTGCGAAGATCGACCGGGAACTCGACACCTTACTCAACCTGATCCTCAAGGGCAGCGCGGCCGACGCGATCAACGCGAAAATGGTGACGCTGGAACAGCGTAAAAAGGAATTTGTGCTGTTCGTCGCCGAAGCGGATGAACCGCCTCCCCTTCTGCATCCGAACATGGCGCTGCAATATCGTAAGCGCGTCCAGCAGCTCCACGAAGCCTTGCGGGGCGACGAGGACCGAGGCGGCCGAGGTTCTGCGCACGCTGGTCAAGACCATCATCCTGACGCCGGTCGACGGAAAGATCGAAATCGACGTTCGTGGCGATCTCGCTGGGATCCTGACGCTATCGGTAAAAACGCAAAAGCCCGCCCAAGGGGCGGGCAAGTCGCAAGTAAAGCTGGTTGCGGGGGCAGGATTTGAACCTGCGGCCTTCAGGTTATGAGCCTGACGAGCTACCGGGCTGCTCCACCCCGCGTTATTGTTTTGTTTTTGCTTATCACGCAAAAGGGCCGCTTTGAGGGCGGCCCGCTTTCGGCTTGGGCCGACGTTTGTTTGGAGAAGATTGTTGATTGCCTTTAGCAGACCTGGCAGCGACCTACTCTCCCGCGTCTTGAGACGAAGTACCATTGGCGCTGGGGCGTTTCACGGCCGTGTTCGGAATGGGAACGGGTGCGGCCACCCCGCCATGACCACCAGGTCGGCTAAGGGCAATCAATTGAGAAGCTGGTAGAAGGCAGAGCCTTCGTTTGTCTTAATTTTGTGAACACGTCTTGTTTGACCTTGCCAGACGCCTTCGGCCGGGGGCCGCAAGCGCAGAGCGCGTCGCCAATCGTCTGGCGCGCCGTCCGCAGGGCAGCGATCGTGAGATCGCGGTGCGCCCGTGAGGACATAAGATCGGCATCATCAGTGCAGCGATGCTGCGCTGATGAGCATGAACAATGAGAACGATCAAGCCAATCGAGCTATTAGTACCGGTAAGCTTCACACATTGCTGCGCTTCCACACCCGGCCTATCAACGTGGTCGTCTTCCACGGCTCTCAAGGGAATACTCGTTTTCAGGTTGGTTTCCCGCTTAGATGCCTTCAGCGGTTATCCATTCCATATATAGCTACCCTGCTATGCCCTTGGCAGGACAACAGGTCCACCAGAGATATGTCCATCCCGGTCCTCTCGTACTAGGGACAGATCCTGTCAATATTCCTACACCCACGGCAGATAGGGACCGAACTGTCTCACGACGTTCTGAACCCAGCTCACGTACCGCTTTAATTGGCGAACAGCCAAACCCTTGGGACCTGCTCCAGCCCCAGGATGCGATGAGCCGACATCGAGGTGCCAAACAACCCCGTCGATATGGACTCTTGGGGGTCATCAGCCTGTTATCCCCGGCGTACCTTTTATCCGTTGAGCGATGGCCCTTCCACGCGGGACCACCGGATCACTATGACCGACTTTCGTCTCTGCTCGACTTGTCAGTCTCGCAGTCAGGCGGGCTTATGCCATTGCACTCGACGACCGATTTCCGACCGGTCTGAGCCCACCATCGCGCGCCTCCGTTACTCTTTCGGAGGCGACCGCCCCAGTCAAACTACCCACCATACACTGTCCCGGACCCGGATGACGGGCCGCGGTTAGACATCCATGACGATAAGGGTGGTATTTCAAGGATGGCTCCACGCAAACTGGCGTCCGCGCTTCAAAGCCTACCACCTATCCTACACATGCCGACACGAATGCCAGTGTAAAGCTATAGTAAAGGTGCACGGGGTCTTTCCGTCTAACCGCAGGAACCCCGCATCTTCACGGGGAATTCAATTTCACTGAGTCTCTGCTGGAGACAGCGGGGAAGTCGTTACGCCATTCGTGCAGGTCGGAACTTACCCGACAAGGAATTTCGCTACCTTAGGACCGTTATAGTTACGGCCGCCGTTTACTGGGGCTTCGATTCAAAGCTTGCACCTCTCCTCTTAACCTTCCAGCACCGGGCAGGCGTCAGACCCTATACGTCGTCTTGCGACTTCGCAGAGCCCTGTGTTTTTGATAAACAGTCGCTACCCCCTGGTCTGTGCCACCCCACTCCACTTGCGTAAAATGGGGTCACGCTTCTTCCGAAGTTACGCGTGCAATTTGCCGAGTTCCTTCAGCAGAGTTCTCTCAAGCGCCTTGGTATGCTCTACCTGACCACCTGTGTCGGTTTCGGGTACGGTCTATACGGTGGAGCTATTTCCTGGAACCTCTTCGCCGCACAACCAATCCAATAAGGATGTACGACATACGAGATCCGTCACTACCACCAGGCCCACGAATATTAACGTGGTTCCCATCGACTACGCGTGTCCGCCTCGTCTTAGGGGCCGGCTAACCCTGCTCAGATTAACTTTAAGCAGGAACCCTTGGTCTTTCGGCGAGAGGGTCTCTCACCCTCTTTATCGTTACTCATGTCAACATTCGCACTTCCGATACCTCCAGGGCTCCTCACGGATACCCCTTCGCAGGCTTACGGAACGCTCCGCTACCACTTGCAGTAAACTGCAAATCCTCAGCTTCGGTGCATGGCTTTAGCCCCGTTACATTTTCGGCGCAAAGACCCTTATTTAGACCAGTGAGCTGTTACGCTTTCTTTAAATGATGGCTGCTTCTAAGCCAACATCCTGGTTGTTTTGGGATCCTCACATCCTTTCCCACTTAGCCATGACTTGGGGACCTTAGCTGGAGGTCAGGGTTGTTGCCCTTTTCACGACGGACGTTAGCACCCGCCGTGTGTCTGCCGACTAGTACTCCTCGGTATTCGGAGTTTGGTTAGGATCAGTAAGACGGTGAGTCCCCATAGCCCATCCAGTGCTCTACCCCCGAGGGTATTCGGTCGACGCTCTACCTAAATAGATTTCGCGGAGAACCAGCTATCTCCGAGTTTGATTGGCCTTTCACCCCTAGCCACAAGTCATCCCGATCTATTGCAACAGATATGGGTTCGGTCCTCCAGTTGGTGTTACCCAACCTTCAACCTGCTCATGGCTAGATCACTCGGTTTCGGGTCTAATGCGTCGAACTGAACGCCCTGTTCAGACTCGCTTTCGCTGCGCCTACACCTACCGGCTTAAGCTTGCTCGACACACTAAGTCGTTGACCCATTATACAAAAGGTACGCTGTCAGGCTTGCGCCCTCCAACTGCTTGTAGGCAACCGGTTTCAGGTTCTATTTCACTCCCCTTGTCGGGGTGCTTTTCACCTTTCCCTCACGGTACTTGTTCGCTATCGGTCATGCACGAGTACTTAGGCTTGGAGAGTGGTCTCCCCATGTTCAGACAGGATTTCACGTGTCCCGCCCTACTCAAGGACAATGCCTGTTCTACGTGTACGGGGCTATCACCCGCTGAGGCCGGACTTTCCATTCCGTTCCACTTTATTCAGCATTGCCACTGGCCTGGTCCGCGTTCGCTCGCCACTACTTACGGAGTCTCGGTTGATGTCCTTTCCTGCAGGTACTTAGATGTTTCAGTTCCCTGCGTTCGCTTCTTACCCCTATGTATTCAGGATAAGATACCTTATTTCAATGCTTGGAAACCTAAGCCGTACCGAAGTACAACTTAAATTCTCCAAGCATTTAAGGTGGGTTTCCCCATTCGGAAATCCATGGATCAAAGCTTATTCGCAGCTCCCCACGGCTTATCGCAGCGTATCACGTCCTTCATCGCCTGTGCATGCCAAGGCATCCACCAATTGCCCTTACGACACTTAATCGTTCTCATTGTCTATGCTCACCATCTATTGGATTTGGAATTCCTTGCCCCTTCGCTTGCGCTCAGGGGGTTCCAAATCTGACCATACGGACAAGCCGCATGTGCCAGACCCAAAGATCGGGCTACCTTTTACAACCCAATCCGATCAATGATGCCATCGACGTGTTCGACAGACCGCTTTATTGGAGCTACGCCGAGCAGCTCGCTTGCAGCCTGTCATTAAGACCAGCTTCTCGAGATCAAATCCGGTACCGTGCGGTTAGACAACAGTAATCCGATCACCCGTCAGAAGCAGCACAAGGCTGCCAACAACGAACGATCTAGAGCGACAAGCTTCCTTCCTCCTCCAATCCCTCACCAATCTCCGGCCGGCTAGGCCATCGAAAGGTTCACCGGGAAAGGTCTCGGACGCCTTGGGTCAAAAACCCAAAACACCTGGAAGCCTCCAGATCAATCTTCTCTTCACAATGTATGCAGAACAGGCGCACAGCCATTCG